>CAWDFV010000001.1:0-700360 GCA_963801695.1 uncultured Acidimicrobiaceae bacterium
TGCAACTTCCCTTCGATAGGCCAATTGAGGTGAAGTGCCCGGCACAACGGCCGGGCACTTCACCTCAGCTAACAAAACTGATGCTTACGATACGTTGTTGCAGGAACTCGGCCCGGCGTAGGTGGCTCCACCTGCTGACGAAGGTACCGAAATCTGCAGTGTCCCACCCGAAATACTGAAGGCGTAGTGCGGCGAGTTGTTCGGCCACGACTGAATGTACGGGTCAGTGCCGTTGGTCGTGGTGCCGGTGGTAGAGCCTTGCGATAGTCACCGTCGGTGCCCTGGGTTCTGCGCGTTGAACGCAGCGATTGCCGTTGAAACAGTGGCACCGTCAGCCTGGCAGGCGGCGATTGCGCTCTTACCGGTGATGCCACCGAGAGCGAAGATCACGACCGCAGCCAAGATGCCGAGTACAACGATGACGATGAGGAGTTCGATCAAGGTGAAACCGTTGATCTCTCCAGCATCCCTCTGGCGCTTAAGCCGTTGGTAGGTCGAAATCATATTCATACTCCCTTATGGTTTAGTGGGTTAGCCGACACTCGGAACTACCCGATAATGAACCGTTCGAAGATGTTTCGGGCGGCTGACGAAAATTGTACATGAAATCGGTAGTCAAGTCACTCAATTCGCTCACAACTCCGATGCGTGGATTTCCTTGTAATTAAAGGGGTTTCGAGACATTTTCCAGAGAATCTCTTCGGAATGCGAAATTCTGAAACGTGGTGTTGACCAGGACTTCGCAGATATCCTCAGACTTCGAATCGCAGTATAAAACGCAGCACAGTTCTGAATGATCGAACGCTTCACGGTCACTTCGGCCGACGTTGGTAGTGAGTTTTCCACTCACGCGCAACCTCGTTACATCAGGAACCTAATGGATGAATCGGCCTGGCAGTTACGCTGTGACGATCTGATTGTCGAACTCAACCAGCGACGGCGTACGTGATACGTGACTTGCGGTGCCGGAGCGTAGTTGAAGTTCCCGGGATCATTGAAGTTCACCGTGCACTGACCGTCCGCCACGAAATTGACTGTTCCACCGGTAACCGTACAGTAAGAGGCGCTTGCCGTTGCGTCGTAATTACCACTGGGTCACCCGACGTCGTCGTCACTTGGGGTTGCCACTGCGTCCCGTTCGCGACGGTCGGCGTCCCGTTGACGATTGTCAGGCCGGGCGGAGTGTTCTGCACGTCAATGGTATTGAGGATTACACCACCGGTCGCCGATCAACGGTCCCCATGTCCACACGAGCGTTGAAGCACCGAAGCCACAGGTTGAGGAGCCGGATTGGTGGGAGCACGTGTCAGTTCCCGAAGCCGAGTAGTCGTCATACGCCTCGACCAACGTGAGGAGCGGATTGCTTTGACAATTCGCCTCGACTTGTGCCCTGTGGGACCGGACACGCGTACATGGTCACGACGCGAGACTGGCTGCTTCCGGCGTGAGCGACTGAATCACACCAGATGGCGACGGTCACGTTGCATTGAAATTCGTGAACGCTTGCTCTGAGATACCCGTGCCCCAACACGGACCGGCGGTTCCGTTGACGGTCTGCGGGTTGTATCGAACACTCTGAATTGCCAAGTTCGCGACGTTCGTCGCCGCGTAGGTCGTGCCCGTGGCCGAATTGAAGTGCGTGGTGTTGTTGAGATCGTTCAGCGCCAACGACGAAATCGCGCCGACGATCACCGCCACGACCACGATGAAGACCAAAGCGATGATCAATGACGCGCCTCGTTCGCTGCGATCGCGCAGATCGCGGAGTACGTTGCTTTTGCATCATCGCCCCTTGGGCGTCTCTCGATTTGAAGATTCACCGATCACTGATTTTCCTCTTCGAAGGTAACCGAAGTCGGCGTAGTACCTGTCGTCGACGCTTGCACGGCGAACGCACCAGTAACCGTGTTGGCCGTAAAGGTCAACGTACTGGCGACGCCATTGACGTTCGTCGTCGCCGTGCACGAAGTGACCGCAATCGCATTGGGCGTTCCACTGGCCACGCACGCGCCCCCGTTCGTGAGGGCCAAGAACGTCCCGCTGGCGCCAGTCGTCGGTGCGGTGAAGGTGACGACGGTGCCCGACGACCGGATTCCCGTTGCCGTCAGTGACGATCACGGACAAGGGAGCGTTGAAGCTGGTGCCGTTGGTGGTGCTCTGTCCGTAGCCACCGTTGACGGCGAGCGTCGCAGCGCTCAAGGTCATCGGTGAGTGCCCCATCGACCTGGAAGTACGTCGTCGGTGCCGCCGCAACCGCCGAATCCGCCGCCTGTAGAGAAGGATTCAACCACGAAGTCGAGCGTGTACGAGCCACTCGGACGGTTGGTCGTCGACGTATTGACTGTTTCGGTAATCGTGGCTTGCCGTTGTGGCTAGCACGCGTGACACACGAGGTGCGCACGGTGTGCGCGCGTCTCCCCGGCCACCAGACCATTCACGGTGATCGACGGAGTAATACAGTGTGCCGCTCGTCGGATTGGTAATCGTGATGGGATAAGTACGCATTCGGCGCCGCCGAAGTAACCGTCTGTGCAGCGATGGCAGCGAATCGTTCGCGTTGGCGTCGCGCCGACTCACGATATTCTCGGTTTGTGTACGCACTGGCGTAACCAGGTGCGGCGGCGGCAGTGATCGTGAAGGTCGGGGTCCCAGTCGCGGTGCGTCACGGCCACCGGGAAGGCGACAGAACTCGATCCGGCCGGGATCGTCACGGACGTCGGATTGGTCGACAAGCGTGAGTGTTCCGACGCTTGACTTGGCTACGTCGAGTGTGACTGTCAGCGCCGTCGTCTGAATGACTGGATTTCCGTTGCCGTCCTGAGCTTGAATGATCACGGATCCCGACGTCGTTCCGCCGTTGGTGGTAAAGGTCTGAGTTTGACTCGAGGTCAAGAACACGAGGATCGGCATTCGTGTTCGTCTCGGAGAAGGTCGCCGGAGTCCCGACGCCGGTCGACAGTCGCCGTCGGGGCGTAAGTACCAGCCGTCGTACCGGCAGTCAAGGTCGATGACGTGGCGATACCTTGAGCGTTCGTACAGCACAGTTCGCCGCACTGGCAAATTTTCCGGACGGGTTGCCACCCGGAGCAGTGAACTTTACCGACGCACCCGTAACCGGGTTGCCGCTCGCGTCGGTCACGATCACCTGACAAGGGCTGCGCAAAGGCAGTATTGATCTTCGCGGATTGGCTGTTCCCGCTCCAGACAATGACCTTCGCCGCCGGTCCGGCGCTCACCGTCGTCGACGCTGTCGCCGACGTGAGACCTGTTGCCGACGCCGTCAGCACGTAGGGAGTCGCGCTCGCACTGGTGTAGGAGCAATTCGCAGAACGTCGCGACGCCGTCACTGACGGTGGCCGACGTTGACGTGCAACTGAACCCGCCAGATGTCGATCCGTTACTCGCCGCCAACGACACGGTCGTCCCATTGTCAGTCGACACGACGTTGTTGAACTGGTCCTCTTCGGTGACAGCGACAGGGAACTTCGTCCCGGCGGTGGTCGTGGTGGGCGGGGCGTTCGAATACACGAGTTGGGTTGCGGCGCCGGGAGTGATCGTCAAGGTCGTTGAACCGAACTTTTGAGGCGTGCCGGCGTCGTACGCGTTAATCGTCGGAGTGCCCTCAAGTTCATCGCCGTAGTACTCAGTGGCCGTCGGATCGCCCGAGGGGATACTCACTGTCGTCGAGGTACCGAGCGGACCGGCGACGCCTGGACCGGCACCGAAGAAGCCGCCCGTCGAATGTCGAGCTCACCGTCAGGATCGTGTCGCCGTTACTGACCGTCGGGTTACCCCACGCGTCGACGACCTGGAAGTTCAGCTGAGAGTTCGTCACGTTGCTCGCGGGCACTGAGTTCGGTGCCGCCGTGATGAGGACGCCGGCCTCCGTTCCCGCCGCCGTGTTACTCGCGAAGGGTGTACTCGTCGCCGATGTCAGTCCCGGCGAATTCGCCGTCATCGTGTACTGCTGGCCAATCGTGCCGCCGAACGTGCAGTCCGAGACGTTGACCACGCCAAGCACCGCAGTCAGGTTCGCGCAGCTCGTAAGTGTGCCGTTGGACGAGACGGTAAGCGTTGATCGTGGCCGTCGAATTGGTGACGTTGCCCTCTGAGTCTTCGACCGATACGACCGGTTGCGTCGCCATGACGGAGCCCGCGACGGCGCCCGCGACTGGTTGCGTCGTGAACTGGAGTTGCGTGGCGACGCCAGCCTGTGAAGGTGAGAACTGAGCGCTCGTGACGGAGGCCCCCGAAGCTATCGATGCCGTGAGCGTGTACGCCGTTCCGGGATTGCCAGCGAAGAGACAGGCTTGGAAGGTCGCGTAACCGTTGTTCGGAATCGCGGAGCCCGTGTTCGGTTGCTGACCGGGACAACCGCTGATGGTGCCTGCGGAAGGGGTCAGGGTGACAGCAAGACCGTACCCGGTGTCAACGTTTCCTAAGTTGTCCAAGATCTCTACGACGGGCTGCGTGGTGAACGCGGAGCCCGATTGACCGGCCACCGGTTGAGTGGAGAAGACGAGCGATCGTGGCAGTTCCCGAAATACTGAACGGTGCGCTGTCTTGCGTGATCGCCGGGTTCCCGTAGGACGCCTTTATCTTCAGTCCGCCCCCGAACGCCGATCCTTCGCAATTAGTGAAGGTGGCCGTCGCGGAATCGGCGACCGATGCCTCCGCGCAGTTGGTGAGTGTCTCGTGGACGGCGTCGGTCGAGTCGAATGCTGCGCTGATCGTTGAGGCATTGTCCGTATAGACCGGATTGCCGAACGCGTCTTCGATCTCAACGGCAAACGGTTCTGTCCACTTCGCGTTTGCGGTCGAGTTCGACACACCACTCGGCTGCTGGACGAAGGCCAACTGTGTCGCTGTACCGGGACCCGTGACCGAAATCTGACTCGACGCTGACGCCGCGCCTGTATAAGACGCAGTGACCGCGTAGATCGTCGCGTCGGGGCCGGCCGGCGACGCGGTCGCGTTGTAGAAGATTGCCCCCGAGAACTTACAGCCAGCCAACGTCACGGTTCCGTCGGCGACGGTCGCGGTGATCGTTTCGCCGTTGTTCGATATCGTCACCCCGGGACCGGTGCAGCCTGTACATGGAGCCACCCGACAGGGTCAAGGTGACGGTGCCATTCTGCGTCTTGTCAACCGTGAGCGGGTTGGTCGGCAAATCAATATTGATGGTGGGTTGTTTCGTGAGTGTCGCGCCGGATCCGGCAGCGACGGGCGCTTGTCCGAACTCAACTCTGTCCGGTGCACCCGCGACGACGACGCTGAACGTGGTGGTGTACCAGTTCGGCGACGTATCCCAGAAGGGGCTACCAAGCGGATTGTAGGTATTTTCGTTGAGTCCGGTTCCGGACGGATCGGAGTTGATGCCGCCCCACGACGCGCTCAATGACATAGGTACCCGCCGGTCCGGTGATGGTGCAACCCGAGAAGGAAGCGATCCCATTTGGATCGTTCGCGCTACAACCAGAGATCGAGGACGTTCCTGTCGGCCCGACTCTCGATAGCGATCTGGATAGCCGGGATAACTGTTGCCCACGATTTCGCTGTTGCTGTCGAGCGCGGTCACCACCGGCTGGGGACTGAAGGGCACCCCGGTGGATCCCGTTGCCCCGCCACCGTTAATGCTCGAGAACACCAATTGACTGATGACGCCGTTACTCAAGTTGTTCGCAGCGCCAAGATTCCCTGACGGCAGGTCGACGACGAACGTGTTGTAGTACGGCCCACCGATGCCGTTGACTTCGATGGTGACTTCCAGCGGAGGGTCTTGGTGTTGAATGCAGCCGGGTTGGAATGTCGAGCCGTTCCAGTACTCGACGTTGGACACCGTTGCGGTGTAGTTGCCGTAGTTCGGCGCTGGCGTGATCTGCACACTGTCCAGGACGTACGTGGTCTCGGTGACCGGCGGGTTCTGGGTCTGCGCAGAACAACCGAAGAGATTTGCGATCCTGCTGGATCTGTGCGATCGCCTGTTGGGACGCGCTCGCGAGCACGATGTTCGCCGTCGCGAGGTCTCGATGCTGTTGCGATGCGGAGATGGAGGTCGAGAACGCGATCATGATCGCCAGCGCGCACAGACTCAAGACCAAGAGCGCCATCAAGACTTCGATGAGCGTGTCGCCTCGTTCACCTCGGACCTTCACGCCGGCCACCCTCTTGGACGGCGTCATCGTCGAGTTCACGTTTGTTATTCGACTCATGGCAGGAACATCCCGAAGGCAACCGCTTGGTAGTTGATCATATTCACGGTCAGAGAGCTCAAGTTCGTCCCGACCATCGACACCATCGCCGCACCAGTCAGCGGGGCGGTTTCGCTACCAAGGCTCAGCCCGTGCACGTGACCGTCGTGGTTCCTCCGCCGGTTACCGGACACGCGTTCCCGTCGGGATTGGCGGCGCCGGTCTCGGCATCGTTGACGACGGAGATCGGGATGTTCGACGTCCACTTGATGTACTCCGGGCTGTTCGTCGTCTCGGCGTCGGCACTCATGAAGGTCCAACTGTTCACGTTCTGGCCCGTTGACGCGTTCACGAAACTGAACGCGCTCAACGTCAGCGTCAGCGTCGTACTGTTCGCCGATGTAGGGATTCATATAGAGCGCCGGATCGCCTGCCGACGCCGGGATAGACCGTGTTACCAAGACCGGCATTCGTGTCGGTGGGCAACGCGCTCGGCACGACTCCTTCGCTCGAGTTGTTACTCGAAACAGCGAGACAGAAACTGAAGGATGTCAGCAGCGCCGATGGCAACCGACATGTTGTAGCACTGACCACCTTCAGCGGCCGCGAGATCATTCTGTGTGAGTCCGGAAAAGTCGATGAAGCACAACTGACCGGCGTCGGGACCGCTGAGTCCAGTCGTCGACTCACACGTGGCGGCAGGTGTCGAGGCGACGCCGCCCGAGTTGAACGACGTACTCGCCGCGGGACTCGCCGCGAGCACGTAGTTATACGTCGACGCGGGTTCGGTCACGTTGAAGGTGACGGTTCCAATGTCTTGTGCGGGCACGTAACCCTGCGTCCACTGCTGACCAGTAGAGCTGCAGACATCCGGACTCGCTCCGGTCGAGCAACTAATCGCGGGCGGAGTGAGCGGAGCCGTCGCGCTCGTTGGACTCGGTAGGTCGAACGCCAACGTCGTTTGAGTCACCGGCGTGGTGGAACCATTGGTGCAGTAGAGACGAACCAATGAGTACGTGGTTCCCGTGCCCGATGTCGCGGGCACCGCGACGTACGAGATGACCGTTTGAAAGCTATGGGTCTTTTGATTCGGGACGGACTCCAAGGCCAGTAGCTGCGTACCGGTACCCGCTCCACACTGTGGTGATGAATCGCTGTCGGTCGTGATGTAGCCCGCAGCTTGCACGTCCTTCTGATACAACGACGCGACGACCTGTGAGTCGGCGGTGTCGGTTAAGCGGCTCGAGGTCTGTGAGTTCAACGAGAAGACCGCGATGATGCCGTAGGAGAGTGCGCCGATAACCAACGGCAAAATCGTCAGGGTGACAAGTAGTTCGATCAAGGTGAAACCATCGTCGCGATGATTTTTTCTCCGTGGCGAATGATTGAACTTTCCGCGCGACGCATCTCGGCCCAACGGCACTGAGTCAACGCAGCGGATCCAGTTATCGGTCATCGAACCTTCACCCAGTCAAGATTTCCGTACATCGCGGATATTAGTGCAGTAATTGTGAAATCCACAATGTGCTCTCAATATTGTCACAAACGCCGTAGATATATGGACTCTAGGACCGTTCTTCTGTGTCATTTTGGCCGAGGTTCACGCCGATGTCAAGGCACGGGATTGACGATGAAATGCTGGATTCCTTAGTGAGGCGGTTTTTTCTTCGGGCCCAGAACCTCGCAGGCCCGATCAGCGATTATGGGTGAGCGACCAATCGTCGCCATTTTGCCTCACTTCATTCACCGAAATGGAGGACGCGTCTCCGCAGGATCATCGAGCGTGGCCGACAGTCCTCTAATCGGTGATGTGTTCGACAAGGGCGAACGGAGTCAAAGCGTGGCCCGAATCAGACCTCGATCATCCAGACGTCGTGGTCGCTCCTCATCACCGAGGCTCGGATCGGAAAAGTGGCGACGTGTCCATTCGGTAGTGCCGAAGGTTGGTCCGTCAACTCGGGTGAAGCGAATGGCGTTACGCCCACGTCCACTGATTGGTGGTCGCAGCGAATCCGCAGACGCCCGGTCCACCGCTACAGGTCTGTTGGAGCAGTCCGCCACCGCCGGATGGGTAGTCGTCGAACGTCACCACGGCGGTCAGTGTTGGGTTTGATTGGCACCACGTAGCGTTATCCGTCCCGTTGGCCACATTGGCCGCCGTCACCGGACATGCGTAGAACGTGACGATGCGGGTATTGGGACTCTGCAGATGCTCCAAGGTGGTGCACCACACTCCGACGAGATCGTTGTTGATCAGCACGTCCGAGGCGAGGGTCCCTGACGGCGTCCAACAGTTAGCTACGTGCGGCGACTGCGTTGTCGAGTACTGCGGGTAGTAGCGCATGCTCTGGATCGCTACCTCGGTGGCACCCGAGACGGCGTTGTCGAGTGAACTCGCGTTCTGGAAGTGGGTGGTGTTGTTGAGGTCGTTCATCGCCCAGTCAGCGAGCGCGCCGACGATCAGGCTGACCGACACGATATATACGAGCGCGAGGATGAGGGAGCTTCCCCTCTCGGACCTCTTGGTGACGATTTCGGCCCTCGCCACGTGGACGTCCGAAGAATCGAGTCACGCACTTCATTGATCCTCCGTTTCGTTCGAAGTTGGTCGCTGATCGCATCGTCATCTACTTATGGGTTGGTGTAGGTGACGAACCAGAAGTCCGTGTGAAGGCTATTTCCGATCGCCGCCATATTGATGGACGATCCGCTGGCAATCGAAATCGAACCCGAGTAGGTGCACGATTCAGTCGTATTCGCCGGAACGGTGCAGGTCATCGCCGTCGCGCTGTAGGTACCGCCGGTGACCTTGCCCACCGTCACCGTCTGGGCGGCGCTCGAGGACGCCCCGCCGCTGAAGATCATGGTCATGCCGGTCAGCGTTTCTGCGGTACCTGGGGTGATCGTGTTGGCCGTAGTGGTGGCCGAACCGGTCGAGGTGGCGCTGTTGATGGTGTAGTACTCGGGACCTGTCGGTACGTCGGCGCTGGTGCCGCCGATGTACATGCCGAAGGTACTCGGCGTCGTCGCCGCGCCGTAGAGGCGCGTCGCCGCCGTAGGCGGCCGTCGCCGTGTAGGTCCCGGCACGCCGGCGTGGGAATCGTGCAGGTGGCGGTCGAGGTGCCGGATCCTTGGGTCAGGGTGGACGTGGTGCAGGTCGAGGAGACCGATCCGTTGATATTGAGGGTCCAGGTGACGGTGCCCGTCGGACCGGTCCCGGATCCGACCACGGAGGCGGTCAACACCAGGTTGCCGGTGGCAATCCCGGTCGGATTGGTGGTGTTGGTCACCGTGACCGTGGGGAGTTGCTTGACCGTGAGACCCGTCGGGGCCGTGGCGGTCGTCGCGGCCGAGACGTCGGCGTCACCGCCGTAGGTGGCCGTGACTGCGTAGGCGGTGCCACTGGCCGCGAGTGCCGAGTTGGCGATGGAACAGCTGCCGGTCCCCCGTTGCCCGCCGGAGCGACCGCGGCGACACACGAGGTCGTGCCGACGTTGACCGTCACGTCTGTCGACGGTGGGTATGACTTCGTGGGTCCCGGTGGTCACGATGACCGTGAAGACCGAGGTCGCTTCGCTGCCGTAGGTGACGCTCGTGGGCGTCTCCGACACGGTCGCGCTGGAGCTGTCCTTGTTGACGGTGAGCGTCACGTTCTTGGTCGCCGCGTTGTAGTCGGTCGAGTTGGTCGGGTGTGAACGTGACCCCCAGGGTCTGGCTGCCCACGGTGAGCATCGCGCCGGCGGCCGGGCTGTAGACGAAGGTCCCTGGGAGGGTAGTCGGTGGCGTTCAATTGGGTCGCCGCTGAGGACCGTGCCGTAGGTGATGGCGGTGGGCGTGTTCCACGTAATTGCTGGTGGGGCGGCCTTGGTCACCGTGAGACCGGTCGGGGCCGTGGCGGTCGTCGCCGCCGAGACGTCGGCGTCGCCGCCGTAGGTGGCCGTGACGGCGTACGGACCGCCGGGGGCCAGGATCGAGGCGCCGATCGAGCAGGTACCGGAGCCGCCGGTGCCCGACGGGGCGACCGAGGCGACGCACGTGGTCGTGCCGACGTCGACGGTGACGCTGTCGGTCGTGGGCAGGACCTCGTGGTTGCCGGTCACGACGGTCACCGTGAAGACCGAGGAGTTCTCACCGGCGTACGCGACGCTCGTCGGGGTCTCCGAGACCGTGGCGGTCGAGGTGTCCTTGGTGACCGTGAGCCCGGTCGGGGCCGTCGCGACGGTCGCCGCCGAGACGTCGGCGTCGCCGGGGTAGGTGGCCGTGACCGCGTTCGGACCGTGGCGCTGAGCGCAGGGCCGTGGCGCCGATCGAGCAGGTTCCGGAGCCGCCGGTGCCCGACGGGGCGACCGAGGCGACACACGACGCGGTCCCGACGTGGACGGTGACGCTGTCGGTCGTGGGCAGGACCTCGTGGTTGCCGGTCACGACGTTCACCGTGAAGACCGACGAGGCCTCGTGGCCGTAGGACCTCGGTCGTCGGGGTCTCGGAGACCGTGGCGGTCGAGGTGTCCTTGGTCACCGTGAGGCCGGTCGGGGCCGTGGCGGTGGTCGCCGCCGAGACGTCGGCGTCGCCGCCGTAGGTGGCCGTGACCGCGTACGGCCGCCCGCGACCAGGGCCGTGGCGCCGATCGAGCAGGTACCGGAGCCGCCGGTGCCCGACGGGGCGACGGTGGCGACACATGAGGTCGGTCCCGACGTTGACGGTGACGCTGTCGGTCGAGGGCAGGACCTCGTGGTTGCCGGTCACGACGGTCACGGTGAAGACCGACGAGGCCTCGTGGCCGTAGGCCTCGGTCGTCGGGGTCTCGGAGACCGTGGCGACCGAGCTGTCCTTGTTGACCGTCAGGGTCACGTTCGCGGTCGCCGAGTTGTAGTCGGTCGAGTCGGTCGGGTTGAACGTGACGCCCAGCGTCTGGCTGCCGACCGTCAGAACGGCGCCGGAAGCTGGGCTGTAGACGAAGGTACCCGGGAGGGTGTCGGTCGCGTTCAGTTGGGTCGCGCTGAGGGCCGTGCCGTAGGTGATGGCGGTCGGCGTGTTCCAGGTGATCGTCGGCGGCGTGGCCTTGGTCACCGTGAGGCCGGTCGGGGGCCGTGGCGGTCGCCGACGAGCGAGATGTCGGTGTCACCTGGGTAGGTGGCGGTGACGGTGTAGGCGGTCGCGCTCGCCGTGAGGGCCGAATTGGTGATCGAACAGGTGCCGATGCGTGTTGACCTGGACGGCGGCCACACACGAGGCCGAGCCGACGTTTACGGTCACGTTCTCGATCGCCGGGCAGGTTTTCGCCGTACGTGGGGTTGACGTTGACCGTGAAGACCGAGGTCGCCTCGGCGCCGAAGACGACGCTCGTGGGCGTTTCGGAGACCGCGACCGTCGAGGTGTCCTTGTTGACCGTCAGACCCGTCGCGGCGGTGGCCAGGGCCGAGGCCGAGAGGTCGGCGTCACCCGGGGTAGGTCGCCGTGATCGCGTAGGCGGTGCCGCTCGCCGGCAGGGCCGTATTGGCGATCGAGCAGGTGCCGACGGTGTTGACCTGGACGGGCGCCACGCACGAGGCGCTGCCGACGTTCACGGTCACGTTCTCGACGCCGGGCAGGTTTTCGTTGTTCGCGGGGTTGACGTTCACCGTGAAGACCGAAACGGCCTCGTTGCCGTACGTGACCGAGGTCGGGCTCGCCGAGACCGACGACGCTGGTGGTGTCCTTGGTGACCGTGAGGCCGGTCGGGGCGGTGGCCGTCGTCGAGGCCGAGAGGTCCGTGTCGCCCGAGTAGGTGGCCGTGACGGCGTAGGCGCTGCCGCTGACCGGCAGGGCGGCGTTGGCGAATCGAGCAGGTTCCCGTGCCGCCGGTCCGGCCGGAGCGACGGAGGCCACGCAGAAGGTGGTGCCCACGTTGACGGTCACGCTGTCGGTGGCGGGCAGGACTTCGTGGTTGCCGGTCACCACGCCGACGGTGAAGACCGAGGCCGACTCGTTGCCGTAGACGACGCTGGTCGGGGTCTCGGAGACGGTGACCGTCGAGGTGTCCTTGGTGACCGTGAGCCCGGTCGGGGCGGTGGCCTGAGCCGACGCCTGGAGTTCGGAGTCGCCCGGGTAGGTGGCGGTCACGGTGTACGGGGTGGCGCTGACCGGGAGGGCGGTATTGGCGATCGAACAGGTACCCGTCCCCCCGGTACCCGCAGGGGGTGACGAGGCGACGACACGAGGTAGCCGCCGACGTTGACGGTCACGTTGTCGTGCTGGGGAGGACTTCGTGGTTCCCGGTGACCACCGTGACGGTGAAGACCGAGGACGACTCGTGTACCGTAGACGACGCTGGTCGGCGTTTCGGACACCGTGGCCGTCGTGGTATCGCCGATGACATTGAAGGAATCGGGGGTCGCCGACGTGATGGCGCCTTCGGTGGCGCTGACCAGCTCGGGACCGACGACGGTACCGGTCACCGTGTCAGTGGCGACGCCCGCGACTCGCGGTGAAGGTGCCGAGTCCGCTGACGGTGCCGGCCCCGCCGACGTCGGCAAAGGTGATGCCGGAGTTGTAGGAGGTGACGGTATTGCCCCACGCGTCTTGAACGGTGGCGGAGAGCACGCAGGTGCTCTGCCATTTCACGCCGGAGGAGCATCCCGAGACGGCGATGGCGCTGGCCGGCCCGAACGTCGTCGGCGAGAAGGTGGTGCTCACGGCCGAGGTGAGGTCCGGGAGCGGTGGCGACCAATTGGTAGTTGGTGCCGACGAGGCCGCCAAAGGCGCAGGAGCCCTCGACGTCGAAGTAGCCGCTCACCGGGATCAGCGACACGGCGCCGTTGACGGGCGCCAGGGTCGAGCAGTTCAGCAGCGAACCGCCCTGGACCGTCGGGTTGGTGGGAGCCGCCGAGTTATAGAGGTACGAGTTCATCTCGACCTGGGACGAGGCCGACGCGACGAGGTTGCCGCCCGCGTCTTCGACGACCAGCGACCGGTTCGGTGGTGAAGGGCGAGCCGGCGGCGGCGGCGACCGGTTCGACGCCCGGTGACGGCGCGAAGACGAGCTGGGTGGCGGGGCCGGGGCCGGTCGGCGAGAAGGTGCTGCTCGCCGGGGACGTGATCGTGGGGCCGCTCGTCGTCGTGGCCTTCATGGTGTAGTTCGTGCCCACGAGACCGACGAAGGTGCAGTTGCCGGCGCTGATGATGCCCGCGATCGGGGGAAGGTTCGAACAGGTGGTCAGTATCCCGTTGGGCGAGGTGGCACTTTCGGTGCCCGAGGCGTACGACGAGGTGTAGGAGACCGACGTCGTGTCCGCCGTGACCACCGTTGGGCCGGATTCACCGGTATTGAGTCCCGCGTCTTCGTAGGCCAATACCGGCTGGTTCGTCATGACCGAACCGGACGCTCCCGCGACGGGCTGTGGCGAACTGCCCGTCTGCGGGTAGTTCGCGTACCAGACCAAGCGAGGCGACCGGACCGGTGTTATTGAAGCTCGAACTGACCTCCGGTGTCACTCCGGCGCTGCCGGTACCGGTCGCCGTCGCGGTCAAGGTGAGTCCCGAGCCGATCGAGCCACTGCAGCCGCTGAAGGTGAATAATCCCCCTGATGAGGTCGGTGTGCACGTGAGTGCCGATCCACCTGTGACTTTGACTGATATTGACCCCGCGTACGGCGACTGTCCTTGACCGCTCAAGATGTTGCCCCACGAGTCCTCGATCGCGACTTCGAAGGAGTTCATGGTCGCCGTGGTGGCAGCCGTCGAGGCCGCGATGCCGCCCGTCGGCTCGACGATGTACTCCATCTGTGAGGCGGCGCCGTAGCCGGTGGCGGCGAACGGCTGACTCGTCGCGGAGGTCACGTTGGGACTCGACGCCGTCATGGTGTACGGCGTGCCGACCGCGCCACTGTTGACGTCGTAGTAGAACTGACCGGCGAAATCACACCCCGACACCGCGAACGTGCCGCCGTGGCCCGTTGAATCGGTGACCGTGACGACGCCGTTGCTCTCGGTGGTGGTGGAGTTCCCGGATACGCCACTGCAATTCGAGAGTTGGTAGGACCCGTTGACCGATCCGGAGGTCGTCAGCGTGATGGACATGATGGCCGTGTCGACGGTCGTGGTGCCTCCGTGGTACGCCGCGATCACCGGCTCGGTGCTCATGATCGACCCGGAGTATCCCGCCGCCGGTTGCGTCGTGAACGCGAGATAGGGCGACGTCGACCCCGCGACCGCGATCACGGGCGACATCGCCGGCGTGAGGCCCGGGTCGGTCGCGACGAGCGTGAAGTGGACGGCCTGCGCCGATGACGTCGTCAGACTGATGGTGCAGCCCGTGTAGGTGATGATGCCGTTGAGGTCATTCGAACTGCAACCCGACAAGGTCCCCGCGGTGGTCGCGGCGCCGTTCTGGTCACCGAGCGTCAAGGTGATCGGCGAGAGGTCCGTCGCGTCAGGACTGTTGCCGTAGGAGACCTCGACCACTGGATTGACGGGCAGTGACGCACCGGAGGTGGCGGTGGTTTGGCTCGTCGGGGCGATGAACGAGATTCCCGTGGGGGCTCCACCGACGTAGTTGGAACCCGCGGTGGGACTGTCGACCACGAAACTCATGGTCTGATTGCGAGATCCCGAGCTCACCGAGACGGTGATGAGTTCCGAGGCGTTCGCGATGCAGCTCGACGTGAAGCGACGACGTCGACGGATTCCAGTACTGGATGCTCTTGATCGTCGGACTGTAGGGAGCGGTCGAGGGGATCGCGAGTTCACTGAGGTAGTACGCGACGTTCGCCGAAGCGCTGAGAGCGGGCGTCGGGCAGGTGAAGAGGTTCTGATTGGCCTCAATGCCCGCGATGACCTGCTGTGAGTAGTCGTTGATCGCGAGATTGGCGGAGGCCAGGTTTCGATGCTGCGCGGACGCCGAGATCGTGGTGGAAAAGGCGACGATGAGGGCAACGGACGTGAGGCCGAGGACGATGAGGGCGAGGAGCACCTCGATCATGGTGTCACCACGCTCAGAACGATCGCGACGAAGTCGCGAGAGTAGGCGGTCTCTCAACCCTGGCGTCCACGACCTCGTGACTCATTAGTATCGTGAAACCGCCGAATTCGTGCTCGTCGCAGTCGGGATCATGGCAAGTACATCCCGAAGACGATGCCCTGCAGACCGTGGGGCCGTTGGGGCCACCCGATATGAGATTCGACGGTCATAGTGGTGGGCGTGGTGGCCATTACCATGGCTGCCCCCGTCTTCTGACTGCCGGTCTCGGACTCGCTTCCCATGATCGGAATTGCACGAGATCGTGTCCGGCGTCGCGGTTCCCACGCCGCCCACGAGACCCGAGATCGACTGATCGCTGAGGCACGCGTTGCCGGCTAGATATTGCTCGTTCGTGCCGTCCAGCACCGGGATGTCGTTCGGCACCACCGAAAGGGGCGTGTCAGCGGTCCACGTGAGAGCCTCTCCGCGGCGTCGGTCGACTCCGCGTCGGCACTCACGATCGCCCAGTTCGTCGCCAGCGCGTTCGAACCGGTCACCACCGTGATGTCGCTGAACGTGATAGTGGTCAGGTCGGCGTAGGCGTTGCTCTTGACGCGTTCGTAGATCGCCGGATTGCCGGGGATGCCGGTGTAGAAGGCGTAGGACTGGCCGCCGACCGATGACGAGGTTCCCGAAGAACGCGCCGCTGTAGGTCGGTACGGGCCAGGCCTCGGGGTCCGTCGGCGTCGCACCGGTCGTCGGATTCGAACCGTTCGGCTCGGTGATGCTGATGCAGAAGAACAGCTTGTCGTAGTTGTAGGCCGGACCAAGACTCGCCGACATCTCGAGACACGTGCCCGGCGTCTCGGCCACCGCCAAGTACGCGGGATTGTTCAATGGTGTGAAGTCGACGAAGCAGAGGTTGTTGGCGAGCGGTCCACTTCCGGCTGCCGCTTTGTAACAGTTCGTCGTCGCCTGCGTGTTAACCGGCGAACCGGAGTTTCCGGTGGAGCTGCTCGCGGCGGGACTGGAGACGAGTGTGTAGGTGTCAGCACCCGTCTTCCCATCCGACGCGGTGCTCGGTTGCGCGATGGTCATCGATACCTGGCTGATGTTTTGACTCGACAACCAGCCTTGACTGGCGAGTGCGTTGCTGCACACACTCGAGGAGATACTCGCGACGCACGTGATCGTGGGAGCTGCTTGACCCTGAGGAAGATTGTTCGAGAGCGTCGATATCGTCGGGGTCGAGGACCACTGTGCACCGTCGCCACTGCAGTAGAGACGTTCGAGTGCGTACGTCGTCGTGGTGCCACTGACGACCGGCACGCTGACGTAGGAGACGAGGACTTGCGTGGACGAATTGACATTGGACCAGAGACCCAACAGCTGTGTTCCGTTCACCGACGTTGAGGTGCAACGGGTTGTGGGCGTGCTGTCGGTCGTGATGAACGACGTTCCCTGAACATCGGATTGATAGTTCGCGGCGACCACCTGTGAGTCTGAAGTGTTGGAGAGTCGACTGGCGACACCGCTCTGCAAAGAGAACACCGAGATCAATCCGACCGAGAGTGCGCCGATGATCAGCGGAAGGACCGTCGTGACGATCAACAGTTCGACGAGCGTGAACCCAGCCTCGGATTCGCGACGGCGACGTCGACCGATCGGTGACCGTTGCGTCACGTCGCGACGGCGTCGGAGCTCCTCGGTCGGCGCACTCGTTCGATCTGTCATTGAGCCTTCGTCTGGTCGCGGTCCAAGAGTCGACGAAACCCGTCCAGAAATCAGACGGATCCCTCGCCCCTGCTTGGGATTACCCACGGACAATTTTCCTGAACCCACGGCAAGACGGCGACAACTCTGAATAAACAGCCCGACAATATTCATTACTTTGTATTTTAAGTTGGCGCATCATTCCATTTGTGGCATTTGAACTGACTATTAATCAGTCAAATTCCATGCTAACTATGGACTATTCGATCAATCATTGAGAATTTGCTAGTCCAAGTGATCGATGCGAGTGAACGAAAATCGCACCGCTGGTGCGTCGTGCGCACGTGCAGCGGACTGTCGCCAACACACGTCCGATCCAGTCCACGTCCGAGGCATGGTACGCACCTTCGAAGCTGAATCGGTTCGATTCCGTCGTGGTGAGCTAGCCGACCTTGACCTGGTTGTAGATGCCGTACATGGCTGAGATGAGGGCGACGGCCACGAAACCGACGACGACACCCATGAAGATGATGATGGCGGGCTCAAAGAGCGCGGTCGCCCGCTCCAGCTTGGTCTCCAGCTCACGGCCGTAGTAGGCGGCGGCGACCTCGAGTTGCTGGTCCAGCGTTCCGGTCTCTTCACCGACGCGGAACATCTGTCGTGCGGCGGCCGGGAACAGCCCGCTTTGGGCGATCGGCTCGGCCAGTCCCTGGCCCTGCATCATGGCCTCTCGGATCTTCTCCAGGGCGTTGCGATAGACCGCGTTGTTCGCCGACTCGGCGGTGACGGCCATCGAGCGCGGCAGGTCGACACCGGCGCGAAGCATGGAGGCCAGAACGCGACACGTCCGCTCGATGATCGCGGTTTCGGTGAGGTCGCCGACCACCGGCAACTTGAGCTTGAACGCGTCCAGCTTGGCCTTGCCGCCCGGGTGAACGCTGCATCGCCATGAGTCCGCCCACCACGATGATGACGAACGCCAGGATCGCGTACCACCACTTGCCCATGAACGACGTCGTGTTGAGGAGCATCCGGGTCACCAGCGGCAACTTGGCGTGGAGGGACTTGAAGAAGACCTCAAATCGAGGCATGACGAAAACCGCGAGCACGAGCACGGTGACGACCGACATTGCCGCCACGACGGCTGGATAAATGAGCGCCGCGGTGACTTTTCCACGAGCCTTCGGCGTCGCGGTCGATGTAGTCCGCGAGTTGGTTGAGGACGTTGTCCAGGTTTCCGGTCAACTCTGCCGACTCGAGGATTCCGACGTAGAAACTCGGGAAGGCCTCCGGGTGGGCCGCGGCTGACGGCGGCAAAGGTGTCGCCCGCTCGAAGACTGTCGACCATTTCGCTCAGGATCGCCTTGAGCATCTTGTTCTGGGTCTCTTCGACGATGACTTCCAGCGCTTCCATGATCGGGATACCGGCGCGCATGAACACCGCCAATTGGCGGGTGAAGTTCATGATGTCCTGGCGCGGGACCTTCTTCTTGGTGATCTCGAACTTCGCCAGGCCTGCTCTTCGTCTCGACCTCCGTCGGCTGGAGTCCCCGCGCCAGCAGCGCGACGTGGGCCGCTCCGGCCGACGTCGCCATCTCGGTACCGGTGACCCTCTTCCCGGCGTCGTCCAGAGCCGTGTACTTGAACTTGAAGACGGTCTTCTCCTTTGCCTTTGCCTTGGCCTTGGGCGCCTTGGGTGCCTTGGCTGGCTTTTCTTCTTTGGTCTTGCTCATAGTGTGTAGACGCTCCGGATCACTTCGGAAATGGACGTGATGTCCTGGTTGACGAGGTTGATGGCCTCCTGGCGCAGGGTGCGCATCCCCTGTTTCACTGCCATATTGCGCAACTCTTCCTGGGTCGCCCAACCCACGACGAGGCGACGGAGCTCGGGCGTCATGATCAAGAGCTCGTAAATGCCGATTCGGTCCTTGTAGCCGGTGTGGGTGCAGAAGTTGCAGCCCGTCCCCTGGAAGAACTCAGTCTTCGCCGGACCACCGCTCTCTTCGTAGAAGACCATCTCTTCGTCCGATGGCTGATACGGCGCTTTGCACGACGGGCACACTCGTCGTAGGAGGCGCTGACCGACGACGGCCAGGACCGACGAGGCGATGAGGAACGACTCGATGCCCATGTCCAAGAATCGGTGGAGGGCCGAGACCGAGTCGGTGGCGTGCAGTGACGAGACCACGAAGTGACCGGTCAGCGCCGACTGCACCGCGACGCGGGTCGTCTCGACGTCACGGATCTCACCCACGAGGATGACGTCGGGGTCCTGGCGAAGGATCGAGCGAAGACCGGTCGCGAAGGTCAGGCCGGCTTGCTCGTTGGTCTGGATCTGGTTGATCGAGGGGAAGACGTACTCGACCGGGTCCTCGATCGTCATGACGTTCAGGGTGGGGTTGTTCACCTCACTGAGTGTCGCGTACAGCGTCGTCGTCTTCCCACTACCGGTCGGGCCGGCGCAGAGCACCATGCCGAACGGTGCGCGAACGATCTTCGAATAGGCCTCGTGCGTGTCGACGGGCATACCGAGGTCGTTGAGACGAAGCACCGAACGCGTCTTGTCGAGCAGTCGCATGACGCAACTCTCGCCCATGATCGTCGCCGTGGTGGCCACGCGGACGTCGACCTCTTTGCCGTCGATGTTGATCGTGAGCTGACCGTCCTGAGGACGGCGACGTTCGACGATGTTCATGTTCGCCATGATCTTGATGCGACTCACGAGACCCGGGCCGATCGCCGCGGGGAGTTGGAGGATCTCTTTGAGCGCGCCGTCGATACGGAAGCGCACGCGCACGATGTCGTCGGCCGGCTCGATGTGGACGTCGGAGGCTCGGTCACGCATGGCTTGGGTCAGGATGCGGTCGACGACCTGGACGACCGGCGCGTCGTCGGCGACGATCTCGGGCTCGGCGTTGTCGACGTTTCGCTTACGCGAACCCTCGACGGACTCGAACACCTGGACGAGCTGGGCGACCGTTCCCAGCGCGCGGTAGTTGCGAGTCGATGGCCCATCGCACGTCGCTGAGCGGCGCGATCAACAACTTCACCGGCTTGCCGCTCGCCTTGGCGAGTGCGTTGCGCAACTCCTCGCTCGGTTCGGCGACCGCGATGTAGAGACCGTCCTCTTCCATCCGCACCGGGAAGGCGACGTACTGTCGCGCGACGTCTTCGGACAGGTAGCTGATCATCGTCGGGTCGACGTTGTCGCGGCGCAAGTTCGCGACGTCGAAGCCGAAGTACGACGCGAGGGCGTGCGCGAGTGCCTGCTCGGTGAGGGCGCCGGTGCTAATCAGCACCTCACCCAGTAGTCCACCCGAGTCGCGCTGCATCTCGAGCGCCTTTTGCAGCTGCGCCTCGGTGATCAAGTTGCTGGCGACGAGTTGCTCGCCCAAACGCAAATTCTGCTTGGGCGTCACACCGTTCGACGTCGGATTCGATCCTCCCGAACTCGGCGGCTGGCGGCGTTGTGGGCGAGGCGTGATTCGTCTCTTCGCGGCCCTCAATGACCGTCGTCACACCACCTCCGGCACCGCTTTGCGGGCGAGAGTCGACCACGACATCGTCTTTGCTCTTCTTTTTGAACGCCACGAATCACCCCAAAGGTTCTCAGAGAAAACTTTTTCTGGTCAGTAATCTATCCCGAATATCGGAAATTTACCCTCATAGGAGTTCAAATACCATCACCATTAGAAAAATTCTTTGGCCGCAAATCAGATGAATCTCATCGATTCACCGCGAACATATTTCCCTCCATCTCGCTTCGTCAACGCGCCAACTACCGCGCGTACCGTCGTGCGCACGTCCATTTCGCGTCTATTGATGGCGATTGCGCCTCGTCGTGAATCGAACGGCCGATTTTCGCTCACCGCATGTTCGAGCGAACACGAGTGAGTGCGATTCGTGGTCACAATCCATTCACAACGCCAACCATCTCGCGTCACCCAGAATTGGGCTGCGTGGCGCGATATTTGCTCACGCCGCTAGCGTGACCGCAACGCAATTGTCATGTCTCGAGGGCTAGCGAACGATGACGACCTTGACGTATCGTCATCCGAAAGACGATCGGGGGTATTCCAGATGGATGTCGCAACCTTTGTCTCAGCGGTCTTTAACAACGAACTTCCGTTTCGCGTCGAAGCGTACGACGGCAGCGTCGCCTTGCCGAATGTCGCCTCGGCCGGCAACGACCTCACACTAAAAATCCTGCGCCGCGAGGCCTTGACCCGGGTACTCACCCACCCCGGGGAACTCGGGGTGGCGCGCGCCTACGTGGCCGGCGATCTGGACATCGACGGCGAGCTCGACGCGCTGTTCGATCTCTCGGTCCCGCCGCTGCGAAGCCTGTTGAAAATCGAGAATTTGCGGGCCTTGCTGTCGGTCGTCGGGCTCGACACGTTGCGACCGATTGCCCCGCCCGCCATCGAGGCCAAGCAGCGCGGCGCACTCCACAGCCGCTTGCGTGACCGCCAAGCAATTTCTCATCACTATGACGTTTCCAACAGTTTCTACGAGATGGTGCTGGGGCCGTCGATGACGTACTCGTGCGCCGTCTTTCGAACGCCGGAGGACACGCTCGAACAGGCGCAGCGGCGCAAGGTCGACCTCGTGGCGCGAAAACTCGAACTCGGTCCGGGTACGCGACTACTCGACGTCGGTTGTGGATGGGGCGCCATGGCGATTCACGCGGCGCGCGAATACGGCGCCACCGTCGTGGGTATCACCTTGTCCGAGCAGCAACGTCGGTACGCCGTCGAGCAAGGCCCAACGTGAGGGCGTGAGTCACCTGGTGGAGTTTCGACTGCAGGATTTTCGCGACGTACGTCGACGGTCCCTTCGACGCGATCTGTTCGATCGGCATGTCCGAACACGTCGGACGAAAGTCACTCGCCGACCTACACGCAGCAACTCTTCGATCTTCTGCGGCCCGGGAGGTCGATTCCTCAATCACGCCATCGGACGACCGGTCTCGTTCGATGACGACCCCGATCCTTCCAAGGTGTCCGAGTTGTCGCGGCAAGTGCAGATCGCGTTGGGTCTGCGCGGTCCGTCGAAGATCGGCAGTCCCTTCATCGAGCGTTACGTGTTTCCCGACGGCGAACTGCACGAAGTCGGCACGATGGTCTCGATGTTCCAGGCCCACGGATTCGAGGTGCGTCACCTCGAAAGTCTTCGCGAGCACTACGCGCTCACGTTGCGTCATTGGGTCGCCAATTTGGTGAAACGATTCGACGAAGCGGTCGACGAGGTCGGTGAAGAGCGTGCGCGCGTGTGGCGTCTCTACATGTCCGGTTCGGCGTACGGATTCGAACGTCACCATCTCGAGATCCATCAGATACTTTGCGCCAAGAGCGTGAACGGTCAGAGCGGCTGGAAACTGCGATCGGATTTCGAACCAGAGTTCTAGTTCGACGACTGCATTTGCAACATCAAGATTTTAGATTGCTCACTCGTCGAAGTGGTGGACCGTAACGACAAATCGTTTAGGCGCGACTCGTTCGATCGGCCAACGCGTAGGTCCACTCGATGAGACACCACGCGAAACCCGACCTGGAAGACGATCTCACCCTGGAGTAGGTACTCGAAGTGCCAATCCGGCAACGACGCCGCGGCGATCACGCCGCCGAGCAAGAGGACGACGAGTCCGAGCACGGTGCGAAGCGAGCGACTCTCGCGCACGAGCTGGAGGGCGATTTCCAGTTGGCAGATGGCACCAAGCACCCCGGCGATCATGTGCGTCCAGTTGAGGAACGTCCCGCGGTTATACGGCGTCACCAACAAGACGAAGAGGAGGACGGAGATCACGCGCAGGCCCAACCACGTGAGCGTCGGTACGCCGGCGGCCTTGAAGTGCGTGGAGGTGATCCAGAGACCGACAAAGGCGACGGCGTAGCCCCCTATTAATAGGGCAATGGTCTCGTGGTACACGCCGTAGAAGGAAATCCCGTCATTTTCCGCCGTGGCGCTGTGATTGAGGATGAGACACCAGGCCAGGGCCAAGAAGAACAACGACTGCGTGACCAGCAGGACGTGACGGGTCTGCGTGTCCGCGAGAACGGCGCTGGATGAGTCATCAATGGTCGACATTGAGGAAAATTGTGCTGCTCAGCCCTTGAAACGCGCGATCGAGGCCTCAAGTTCGGCCAGCGCCTCAGCACGTCCTACATAATTCTCCACTTTCATCCACTTTCCCTCATCCAAATCCTTGTACACCGTGAAGAAATGGGCGATGCGGTCGAGAACTGGCTTCGGTACGTCAGTGATGTCAGTCGCTGACTTCCAGTTCGGGTCATAGGCCGGAACGCAGATCAGTTTCGCGTCCTCCCCGTTCTCGTCGGTCATATTGCACATGCCCGAGGATCTTGGACTCGATCAGACAGCCGGGAAAGGTGGGATATTCGGTCAATACCAGGGCGTCGAGCGGGTCCCCGTCGCCCCCGAGGGTGTCGGGGATGAATCCGTACTCCGCCGGGTAGCCCATCGAGACGATCAGGTGGCGATCGAGCTTGATCGTGTGGTTCTCGTGGTCGTATTCGTACTTGTTCTTGCTGTCGCGCGGGATCTCCACGATCACGTTCACGGTGTCCATGCCGGCGTCTCCTTATTAATAGGGCTCTAGTCGTAGGTTTGTCCTCTCATCGTACTCACGGTCGGTCAGCGACTTTTCGGTGAGTTCCGGCCCCGGACGTAGACTTTGCCGTCGCGAAGCCCCTGCTTCGCCAAAGAGGAGACTTCGATGGAACGAATTGGCGTGGTCGGCTGTGGACTGATGGGCTCGGGCATCGCCGAGATCTGTGCTCGCGCGGGCGCCGACGTCGTGGTGATCGAGCGCGACGAGAGCGCCCTCGCCCAGGGCCAGGCCCGGATCGAAAAGTCCTTGCAACGGGCGGTGACGTCAGGCAAACTCCCCGAGGACGAGGCCAATCGAGCCCGGGGCAACCTCAGTTTCAGCGAGGACTTCGCGAAGCTGAGTGACCGAGAACTGGTCATCGAGGCCGTCGCGGAGGACGAGAACCTGAAGATCGAGGTATTTCGGCACCTCGACGCCGTCGTCACCGATCCCCAGGCGATCTTGGCCACCAACACCTCATCAATTCCGATCATCAAGCTCGCCATGGCCACGAAACGACCCGAACAGGTCATCGGGATGCACTTCTTCAACCCGGTCCCGGTCTTGCGGCTCGTCGAGGTCATCTCGTCGCTCCTCACGAGCGCCGACACGACCGAGCGCGTCAACGCCTACGCCAGTGATTCACTGAACAAACGGGTGATCGCCTCAAAGGACCGCGCCGGCTTCGTCGTCAACGCCCTCCTCATCCCCTATCTGTTGTCGGCCATCCGGATGCTGGAATCCGGCTTCGCCAGCGCCGAGGACATCGACACGGGCATGGTCGTCGGATGCGCCCACCCCCTCGGACCGTTGGCATTGACCGACCTGATCGGCCTCGACACCACGCTCGCCGTCGCCGAGTCGCTCTACGAGGAGTTCAAGGAGCCGCACCTCGCGCCGCCGCCGCTGCTTGTCGCGGATGACCCAGGCCGGTCTATTGGGCCGAAAGTCAGGACAGGGCTTCTACGCCTACAAGGCGTAGAAACCAAGGTCGATGTCCCTCGACGCGCACGATTCCATCGGCGCCCCGTCGTCATCGGGTACTCGAGTCGGCCCGTGGAGCCCACCGGGACTCCTGACGTCGCCAAACGTGCGTCTCGACCAACGGACCGATCGACGAATATCCGGCCAGCGTCGAGCAATTGCTGGAACGACCAGTTCCTCGGACTCCGCCAGCGCTATCTATCGTCCCGGACAGCCTCGAGCCGCCGAGCCCAAAGGGGATAAACGACTCGCCGTGAGCGCAGCACTGGGCTCATGACGCTGCGACATCGAAGCGATCAGGTGCAGTCCACAGTGCCTGGACTCCGGTTTAACACGCGCAAGTACACGATGATCGCCGAGTCGACGTGGCCCACGGCGACCGAATACCCATCAGTCGAGATGCACCTCGATCGTCTCCGTACTGGGCACGTCGGGTGACTGACCACGCACAAGATCGAGGGTCGGACTCGATTCGGGGCGTAGGCGCGCGCTTCGACCGATCGGACTCGTCCGAGGAGCCGCTACGGGTGTTCACTGATGTCGACGGACATCCCTTTTGTGTCTTGGTTAGCGACTACGACTGAGTGAAGCCGTCAGCAGACCGACGCCGTCAGGTGACGGCGTTGCGCACCGCGAAGCGCGGGTCCCGGAAGGACTCCGACTCCATGACGCCAGCGATCCGCTCGACCGCGTCGTAGACATCCACGAAGCGCAGGTACAGCGGCGTGAACCCGAATCGACAGATGTCGGGTGCCCGGAAGTCACCGATGACGCGCGCCTCGATGAGCGCCTGGATGATGCCGTAGCCCTCGCGGTGTCGCAACGCGACTTGGCTGCCGCGCCGGTCGTGCTCGAGTGGCGTCACGAGGTCAAAGACGCCGGGAAGACGTTCATCGACCAACTGAATGAACAGGTCCGTCAGGGCCAAGCTCTTGGCGCGAACCTCCGCCATTGAGGTCTGGTCCCAGATATCGAGTGCGCCGTCGAGGGCGGCGAGCGCCACGATCGAGGGCGAGGACGTCACGAAGGCCTGCATCCCGTCGGCCGGCTCGTACGTCAGCTCGAAGTCGAAGGGCCGGGCGTGACCGAGCCATCCAGGCAGGGGGTTGCGGAGCTGTCCCTGCCAGGATTTGCGCACGTAGAGGAACCCCGGCGCGCCGGGTCCGCCGTTCAAGTACTTGTAGCCGCACCCGGCAGCGAAGTCGACGTTGGCGCCCGTCACGTCGAGCGGCACGGCGCCGGTGGAGTGCGCGAAGTCCCAGAGCATCAGCGCGCCAACCGCGTGCACCTTCTCGGTGATCGCGGCCATGTCCAGCGACTCGCCGGTGCGGTAGTCGACCTGGGTCAGTTCGACCAGCGCGACGTCATCGTTGAGTTCCTCGTCGAGGTGGTCCCGGTCGATCATCTTCATCGTGACCGGGCGACCGGCCCGCGCGCACATCGCTTCGATGATGTAGATATCGGAGTGGAAGTTCGCCACGTCGGTCAACACGACGTGACGATCGGGCCGCAGTTCGAGCGCGCCAACGGTCAACTTGGCAATCAGGAACGTGAGCGTGTCGGCGACGAGCACCTCACCCGGTTGTGCACCGATCAGTGGCGCGATGCGGTCCCCCAACCTGGTCGGCATCGCCATCCAGCCGGCGTCGCCCCAGCTGCGCACGAGTCCGCGACCCCACTCGTCGTCGAGCACGTCGTTGACGCGGCGCCGCACGGACGCCGACACCGGCCCGAGGGAGTTGCCGTCGAGATAGATCTCACCGTCGTTGAGGCTGAACTCCTTGCGTAGCGGCGCCAGCGCGTCGGCGTCATCGCGTCGTTGGCACTCCTCACGCGTGGTCACAGGATGGACCGTACTTCCCAGAGCGCGGGGTAGAGACGCTGCGCCAGCGTCGTGTCGAGATACGCCATGCCCTCACTGCCACCGGTGCCGGGCCGTCGTCCGATCTGGCGGCCGGCCATCAACATGTGTTGGTGGCGCCACACCGCGAGTCGTCCGTCGTGATCCATCAAGAGCTCCGCCACGGCGTGCAACGCGCTGAGCGCCGGGTCATCGTGGGACCGGTAGAGCGCCCGAAGGACGTCCAGTAGATCGTCGTTCGCCGACCCGGTCGTGACGCGCAACGAGTGCTCGAAACCCGACCAGACCGAAGGAATCTCTGACATCTCCTTCAGCCAGGCGCGCTGGTCGTCGTCGAAGATCTCGAAGGTCAGCATCGCCGTCTTGCCCCCACCACTCAAGAACTCGATGGCGCGGAACTGGAACGACTGGAATCCCGACGCCGGATCCAGAGGGTCACGGAACTGGAGGAATCCCTCCGGTGACATGGAGTCGAGCAACTGGAGGTGCGTAAGGAGGAGGTCTTCGATCGCGACCATCCGGCGCAGGTGCGGGATCGCGAGCCACGGTCGGTTGTCGTGCAGTTCCTTGGCGGCGCGCCGAAGTTCGTCGACGATCACCTTGAACCAGAGCTCGTAGGACTGGTGGACGACGATGAAGAGCAACTCGTCCGGCGCGTCCTCGGTGAGGGGAATCTGCAGTTTCAGGAGGTCGTTGATGCGCAGGTACGTCGAGTAGTCGGTGCCTTTACTCACAGGTCCACACTACGACTCGCTCAAGAACGAGTGATGGGCTTGTAGCGGATCCGGTGCGGCTGGTCGGCGTCGGTGCCGAGGCGCTTGTGGCGTTCGGCCTCGTAGTCCGAGAAGTTCCCCTCGAACCACCGCACGACGGCGTCGCCCTCGAAGGCCAGCACGTGCGTCGCGATCCGGTCGAGGAACCAGCGATCGTGGCTGATCACGACGGCGCAGCCCGGGAAGGTCAGGAGGCCATCTTCGAGCGCGCGCAGGGTGTCGACGTCGAGGTCGTTGGTCGGTTCGTCGAGGAGCAGGACGTTGCCGCCGCTGCGCAGCACCTTGGCCAACTGCACGCGGTTGCGTTCGCCGCCCGAGATCTCGCCGACCTTCTTCTGCTGGTCACTCCCCTTGAAGCCGAAACTCGCGACGTAGGCCCGAGCGTGGATCTCGCGCGTGCCGACCACCATCTGTTCCTGGCCCTCGCTGATCTCGTCGAAGACCGTGGCGTCGGGATTCAGGTTGTCGCGCGACTGATCGACGTAGGCAAAGGCGACGGTGCTGCCGACCTCAAAACTGCCGGCGTCGGGCTTCTCTTGTCCCAACATCATCTTGAAGAGCGTGGTCTTGCCGGCGCCGTTGGCACCGATGACCCCGACGATGCCGCCCGGTGGCAGCAGGAAGGTCAGGTCCTCGATCAGGAGCCGGTCGTCGAATCCCTTGACAATGTCCGTGGCGTTGACGACGACGTCACCTAGACGTGGTCCCGGTGGGATGGCGATCTCGAGTCGGTCACCGCGACGTTCACTCGCCTCGGACTCGGCGACCAATTCGTTGAAGGCACTCAGTCGGGCCTTACCCTTGCTCTGTCGCGCGCGCGGTGACATGCGGATCCACTCGAGTTCGCGTTCGAGCGCCGCCTGGCGAACCTTGTCGGACTTCTCCTCCTGAGCGAGACGGGCCTGTTTCTGTTCGAGCCACGAGGAGTAGTTGCCCTCCCAGGGGATGCCGTGGCCGCGGTCGAGCTCCAGAATCCACGACGCGGCGTTGTCCAAGAAGTACCGGTCGTGGGTGATCGCGACGACGGTGCCGCTGTAGTCCTGGAGCGTTCGCTCGAGCCACGCGACCGATTCGGCGTCCAGGTGGTTCGTCGGTTCATCTAACAACAGCAGGTCCGGCTTGGAGAGCAGTAGTCGACAAAGCGCCACGCGGCGGCGCTCACCACCGGAGAGCACCGTCACGTCGGCGTCAGGCGGCGGTAGCCGCAGCGCGTCCATTGCGATGTCCAAGGTTCGCTCGAGGTCCCAGGCGTTGGCCGCGTCGATCTTGGTCTGCAGGTCGGACTGTTCACTGAGCAGGGCGTCGAAGTCAGCGTTCGGATCGGCCATCGCGGCACAGACCTCGTTGAAGCGGATCAGGAGGTCGCGCGATTCCGCGATTCCGTCGGCGACGTTGCCCACGACGTCCTTCGTGGGATCGAGCTGTGGCTCCTGGGACAGGTAGCCCACACTGAACCCGGGCGTGAGCCGGGCTTCACCGGTAAAGCCGTCGTCGAGTCCGGCCATGATGCGCAACAACGACGATTTACCTGATCCGTTGGCGCCGATGACGCCAATCTTGGCGCCGGGATAGAAGGACAGATTGATCCCCTTCAGCACTTCGCGGTCCGGCGGGTAGAAGCGACGGAGGTCGCGCATGGTGAAGATGAACTGAGCTGCCATGCCATCCAGTGTGACCGATATCGGCGACGTCACGGAAATTAGACGTCATTGGATGTCAGGACCCACTATTACAATCGGAAAATGTCTGAAACCTCGATCGACATTCCTTCGACAAATCGCCACGCGCCGGACTGGCTAATCCTTTGCATCGCGTGCATCGCGCAGTTCATGGTCGTCTTGGACGTCTCCATCGTGAACGTCGCGCTGCCGCGCATGGGGCACGACCTGCACTTCACGCAGAGCAGCGCACAGTGGGTCGTGAACGCCTACGTGCTGACCTTCGCGGGCTTCTTGTTGTTGGGCGGACGGGCCTGTGACTTCTTCGGTCGGCGCAAGGTCTACATCACCGGCATCATCCTCTTCACGCTCGCCAGCATCGGCGCCGGCGTCGCGCAGACCGGCACCCAGATGATCACGATCCGGGCGATACAGGGCCTTGGCGGCGCGATCCTCTCGCCCGCGACACTGACGATCATCGTGACGACGTTCCACGGGCCGCGACTGCCCAAGGCGATCGGCGCCTGGAGTGCCGTGGCGGGTGCGGGCGGCGCCGTCGGTGGTTTGCTTGGCGGCATCCTCACCGGCTGGGCGTCGTGGCGCTGGGTCTTCTTCATCAACGTCCCCTTCGGCATCGTCGCCGGCACGGTCGCCTTCATGTATCTGCGCGAGATGCGCAACCGCGACGCCACCACCAAGCTCGACGTGACGGGGTCGGTGCTCGTGACCGGTGGCCTCGCCTCGGCGATCTACGCGGTGGTGAATACGACGACGCACGCGTGGACCTCTCGAACGACGCTCGGGTGGCTGTTCTTGGGACTCGCGCTCTTGGCGGCGTTCATCTTCTGGGAAGCGAAGGTCGCGTCGCATCCGCTCGTGCCGTTCAAGATCTTCAAGTCGCGACCACTAACGGTGGCCAATCTCATGATGTTCCTCATCGGTGGGACCTTCTTCGCCATGTGGTACTTCCTGACGTACTACTTCCAGGGGGTCCTTGGTTACGGTCCCGTCAAGGCGGGCTTCGCGTTCTTTCCGATGGCCCTCGCCATCATCATCGGCGCGCAACTCTCTTCACGGCTCCTCTCGAAAACCGGAGTGCGGCCGCTCCTGCAAGTTGGTGCCGTGCTCGGGACGTTGGGCTTCTTATGGATCTCACTCATCAAGCCCGCTGATTCCTACGCCGGCCACATCCTGGTGCCGTCATTCATCTGCGCCTTCGCGATGGGGCTGCTCTTTGCGCCACTCGCGACCGCCGCCACCGCAGGTGTCGACCGGGCCGATGCCGGGTTGGCCTCGGGCATTCTCAACACCGCCCGTCAAGTGGGCGGCTCCTTAGCGCTCGCGATCTTGGCGACCGTGGCGACCGACGTATTCCAACACGATCGTCACGGCGCGTCACTCGCCGCGGCCTACACGTCAGGATATGACCGCGTCTTTCAGATATCTGCCTGCGTGACGGTCATCGCGTTCATCGTGTCCTTCGCACTCCCGCGCAATACCGGTCGTGCGTCGATAGCGCCTTCAACTCCGGCGACCGACATTCCACCGCAGATGCCGGTCGAACCTGTCTAAGGTCTGTTCCCGTCGCGACTATTCGCGACTGAACGGTATGCCGTCTGCCGCTGGTGGACGAATTCGACCGACGAGTCCCGCCACCGCCGCGATCGTGATGACGTAGGGCAGCATGCTGATGAACTGCTGCGGAATCACCAACTGGCTGAGGTAGATGTTGAGGTTCGCGCTGAGCGCGATGGTGAAGCCGAAGAGCAACGACGCCATCAGCGCCCCGTAGGGGCGCCAGCGACCGAAGATCATGATGGCGAGCGCGATGTAGCCGTAGCCGTTGGTCATGCCGAAGGTGAAGTTCGTCCCGGCACCGATCGTGAACGCGGCGCCACCGAGTCCGGCGACGAATCCCCCGAGGATGACCGCGCCGTAGCGCATCCGCGTGACGCTGACGCCGACGGTCTCAGAGGCGATGGGCTTCTCCCCGACCGAGCGCACGCGCAGTCCCCACCGGGTGCGAAAGAGCGCGATGTTCGCGATGACGACGCCGAGGATCGCGACGTACACCAGGATGTTCTGATCGAAGAGGATCGGACCGATGATCGGGATGTGCGAGAAGAACGGGATGGCCCACACCGGAAGGGAGAAGGCGCCGTTGAGGTTCTGGTGCACGTCGAACACTTGGGACGTGATGAACTGCGTCACGGCCGTGCAGAAGGCGACGATCACGATACCGACGATGATCTGATTCGCCTGGTAGCGCAGCGACATGACCGCGAGGACCCAGCCGAGCAGCGCTCCGAGGACCCCGGCGACGAGCACGCCGAGGAAGAGCGAGATTCCCGAGCCGTTCATGGCGCTCGCGACCATGACCGACGACATCGCCCCCGTCATGAACTGACCTTCGATGGCGATGTTGACGACGCCGGATCGCTCGCACAGCGTTCCTGACAGTGACCCGAAGATGAGGAACGTGGCGGCCGCCACGGACGCGGCGAGAATCCCAGTGATCTGAAGTTGGAGGCCCGACACGTTGGATCCGCGCGCGACCCAGACGAGGAAGCCGAGCATGAAGAGCATCAGGCCGATGTAGAGCAGGGGTGAGGCGCTTCGGTCGTATCGTCGCCACGCGAGGAGGCCACCGGCGACGATGGTGACGACGCCGAGGACGTAGCCGGTCGTCGAGACCGGGATGGTGAACGTGCGAAGCGCCCCGTCACTGTTGACACCGAGCCATAAGACGATCGGCCAGACGATGAGATAGCCGCCGACGATGATGAGGAAGCTGCGAACACCCTTGGTGAACTTGAGTCGCTCGGGGACGTAGCGGCGAGCGCGCTTCGAGACCACGGGTGCGAGCAAGAGCAGTCCGATGAGGAGCGGGATGACCCGCAGTGCACTGGCGATCGACGGCATCGCCGTCGAACTGTTGTAGCCCAATTCGATCGTCGTCTTGAGTGCGGACTGCACGCCACCGAACCAGAGGACCTCGAGCAGACCGATCAAGATCAGCGTGACGCCGTAGCCGAGCGCTCGCTCGCGCGTGATCCGACGCAAGGTTCTCGAGTGTGACGATCTCGGGGGTGACTGGGCGTGGCGATCTCGGGGGCGACGCTCATTTCGTCCAACCTCCCGAGGAGCCGGTCGAGCGGAAGCGACCGTTGTCGGTGAGACGGAAGATCTCGACGATCAGCGCCGGCGTCGCGACACAAAAGACGACCACGGCCTGAATCACCTGGGCGAGGGAGTACTGAATGTTCGTCGGCGTGAAGGCCTGCATCGCCTCACCGCCGGCGTACATCGCGCCGAAGAAGATCGCACCGAAGAAGACACCCCACGGTCGGTTGCGCCCGAGCAGGGCCACGGTGATCGCGTCGAAGCCGTAGGAACCGCCGAAGTTCGGCGAGAGGAAGTGGTCGACGCCCGTCAACTCCAGCATTCCCGCGAGGCCACAGAGCGCTCCGGCGAGACAGAGCGTGATGATCGTCGTGCGCTTGGCGTTGATACCAGCGGTCCGCGCGGCTTCACCGTTTTGGCCCACCATCAAGTAACTCGAAACCGGTCTTGGAACGGTTGAAGAACCACTGGACGACGAAGACCATCGCGAGCGCGATGAGGAATCCGACGTTGACCAGCAGACCGGAACTCAGATGCGAGAAGAAGTACGGCAGTTGCCCGGTCGGCGTCACCGCCTTCGAGGCGCCGTCCTTCACGCCGGGCCGAGCGAAGAGATTCGTGATCAGGAGATAGCCCAGCAAGAGCATCATGATGTAGTTGCTCATCATGGTGACGATCACTTCGTGGGCGCCGGTGTAGGCCTTGAGGACACCGGCGAGGGAGGCGAGCAAGGCGCCGGCGATCATCGCCGCCACCAACTCCAGGGAGACCTGGAGGATCGGCGTCATGTTCAAGCTGAAGCCGATGAGGCCCGCGATGAGGCCTCCCGCGATGACCTGGCCCTGACCGCCGATGTCGAAGATGTTGCTGCGAAAGCCGATGGCGAGTCCGAGGCCCGCCACGATGAGCGGCGTCGCGTCTTGGAGCGTCAGCGAGATCGGTCCCAGGGCATTGGCCAGATTGTTCTTGTTGGGGTGGTCGATGAGCAGGCGCAGGGCGTGGAAGTTGAACAGCGAGCCCTCGAAGATCTGCTCGTACGCGAACCACACGGTGTTGAAGTTCTGCGAGATCGTGGCGCCCGGGATGAGAGAAGAACGTCGCCCAGGAGTGCACGAGCGTCGGCGTGCGTCACGATGATCAGGAACGCCCCGATCAGTGAGACCGATGAAGAGCGCGAGTACCAGCACCAGCGCCATGTTCGCGCGCCGAACGCGCAGGGCGATCTCGAGCAATCGGCTGGAGCGCGGTGTCTGGACGACGTCGGTCGTCATAGCGCCGCCCCTGCCACGGCCGGACGAGAGCCGGCCATCAAGAGTCCGAAGTCCTCGCGGCTCGTGGTCGGCGCCACGATGTCCTGGATCGTTCCGTCGTAGAGGACCGCGACACGGTCCCCGAGGGCGATGACTTCGTCGAGTTCGCTCGAGACGATCACCACCGCGACACCCTCGTCACGGATCGCGACGATCTGGCGGTGCATGAATTCGATCGAACCGACGTCGAGTCCGCGAGTGGGTTGGGCGCAGATCAGGACCTTCAGCTCGCGCGAGAGTTCGCGCGCCATCACGACCTTTTGCTGGTTGCCGCCGGAGAGGGAACTGAGCGGCTCAGTCTCGTTCTGGGCGCGCACGTCGTATTCGGCGATGCGCTTCTTGCCGTTCTCCTCGATCGCCTTCAGCTTGCGGCCCGACCACGACTTGTACAGCGGACTGTCCAATTGGTCGAGGACGAGGTTGTCCGCGATCGACAGCGACAGCACGAGGCCGTGGCGCTGTCGGTCTTCGGGGACGTGACCGACGCCGGCGTCGAGCACGTCGCGCACGCGACCGGCCGACCAGCTCGCTCCCGTTCAGCATCACCGAACCCGCCGTCGCGCGTCGCAGCCCGGTGAGCGCCTCGACGAGCTCGGTCTGCCCGTTGCCCTGGACGCCCGCGAACGCGAGGATCTCGCCGGCGCGGACTTCGAAGGAGACGCCCTTCACCGCGGTCAGACCCCGATCGTCCTGGACGAAGAGGTTCGTGACGTCGAGGACCACGTCGCCGGGGTTGGCAGGTGGCTTCTCGACGACGAGGCTGACGTCGCGGCCCACCATCATGGTGGCGAGTGCGGCCTCGTTGGTCTCGGCGGGCGTCGTCGTGCCCACGACCTGACCGAGGCGCATCACGGTGATGACGTCGGCGATCTCGAGCACTTCTTTCAATTTGTGCGTGATGAAGATGATGGACTTGCCCTGCGCCTTCAGGGTGCGCATGACGACCATCAGCGCGTCGGCCTCTTGCGGCGTCAGTACCGCCGTCGGCTCGTCGAGAATGAGGATCTCGGCGTCGTGGCTCAGGGCCTTGAGGATCTCGACGCGCTGCTGCTGGCCGATGGGGAGGTTCTCGATCGTCGCCGACGGGTCGATGTGGAAGTTGTACTCCTTGGCGAGGGCGACGATGCGTTCGGTGGCGCTTCGGTGGTCGATGAAGGGCCACGGCTTGACGGGCTCACTGCCGAGGATGATGTTGTCGGCGACCGTGAAGACCGGGATGAGCATGAAGTGCTGGTGCACCATGCCGATCTTGTGCGTCACGGCGTCCTTGGGATCGCGAATGTTCACGACCTCGTCATTGATGAGCAGTTGGCCGCTGTCCGGCGTGATCATCCCGTAGAGCACGTTCATCAACGTGGTCTTGCCCGCACCGTTCTCACCGAGCAGCCCGTGTATCTGTCCCGGTTCGACGACGAGGTCGACATTCTGGTTGGCCGCGAGCGAACCGAAGTGCTTGGTGACCGCTCGAAGTTCCAGCTTCATGAATCTCAAACCTAATCCGAATGGAAAACACAACGGGGGCCGAGTCCGAAGACTCGACCCCCGTTGAGGGTGTTGCGTAGATCGCCGACTATTTGCCGCCGACCGGAATCTTGATGGAGCCGTTCTCGATGCCCTTGGTGAGCACCGCGATCTCCGCGACGGTGGCCGCGCTGTTCGCCTTGCCCATCGTGCCGTGGTCCTGGATGAACGCAGCGCCGCCGTTCTTGAGCGTGCCGATGTAGTCGCCACCCTCGAACTTGCCCTCAGCCTGAAGAAGGACCGCAGCCTTCACCGACGCCGTCACGCCCTTGGTGACCGAGTTGAGGAAGAGGTTGCAGTCCGACGGGTCGTTGACGCAGCCGTCGGTGTCAACCCACTCCACGTTCGCCTTCAAGGGTGTGCGCCTTGTTCCACGTGGTCACTGCGGCGGTCGTGCCGAGGCCGTCGGAGCCGGCGACCGGGAAGACGGTCGTCGCGCCCTCGGACAGGAAGGCAGTCGTGTCCGTTGCCGACGTGGTCGTGTCGGTGAACGAGCCGATGAACGTACCCTTCTGGGTCTTCTCGTTCCAACCGAGCACCGCCACGGCCATCTTTGGCTTCATCTTCGTGTTGTAGTACTGGACGCCGTCGTAGAAGCCGTCCATGTAGTAGGTCACGGAGCTGAACTGCTCACCACCGTAGGTCGCGACCTTCGGCGCCGATGGGGTTGTGCGCCACGGCGTACGCCGCCGCCTCGTACCCACCGAGGAACGCGTCCTGCTGGGTCTCGTAGGTCAGACCCAAGATGTTCTTGGCGGTTCCCGTGTAGGGCTTCACGGCAACGCCGTCCTTACCGGGGCTCGAGTTGCTGTTGTCGACCTGGGCGAAGTGGTCTTGCGGGTTGGCCTGCGCGGCGTTCCACGTCGCGTCGGACATCAAGAAGCCGACCGTGATGATGATGCTGCAGTGCTGCGAGACGAATGACGCGATCTCGGTCTCGTAGGTGGACTCAGTGCCGTCCGACGGCGTCGACTGCGTCTTCTTTCTTGATCTGCTTCGGGGCGACCGCGACGGCTTCCTTGAGGCCAAGGAACGCCGATGCATTGAACGAACGGTCGTTGATACCACCGGTGTCGGTGACCTCGCAGGCCAACGTCTTCTTGTACTTCGACGACGCGCCGGCCGAGCTCGACGCACCGATTGCAAGTCCCGTTAACAGCAGACAGGCGGCAGTGGCCGAGATGGCGATACGCCCCACGCGGCCTCTTCCAATTGAATTCATTGCACTCCCCTTTGGATGTTGTGGACGGTTCTTTTGAAGCCGTTGACGCTCGTGGACGTCTTTCCGAGCGTGAGCATAACAAGGAACGTCAAAGCGCGTTGGTCGGCGACCCTCGGTGCACACGGCCCTGCGAGGCATCCGGTGCCACGGATCGTTCGTACCCGTATGTTCTTGCGCATACCTGCGGCCGATCCGGACCGCCGGCAGTCCATCAGGGTCCTAGAGCGGCGATTGACCGCGCGAACCGAGTCCCGCGACGACGTCTGACGCGGCCGTCATCGCTGCGCCGAGGGCCTCGTCGACCGAGCCCTCGTCGAAGACGAACCGCGAGGTAGGCCCCGGTGGCGGCGTCACCCGCACCCGTCGTATCGATGACGTCAACGCTGCGAGGACGGCACGCTGTAGTCGACACCGGCGAATCGCGCTCGGGCGCCGTGCTCACCCAGAGTGACGACGACCTCGTCAAAGTCCAGCGACAGACGGCGTACGGCATCGGCAACGTCCGCGCCGTTCGTGAGTACCAGGGCCTCTTCTTCGTTGGCGAACAGCATCGACGCGCCCCGCGCCGCTTCCAAGAAGCGTGTCGGCGACATCGCGACGAGCGGAGCGACCGAGCACACGTCGACCGACGTCGATCGTCCGAGATCTTGGGCCGTTTCGAGTGCGACGCGACCAACGTCGAGCGTTCGCGGGTCGAGCAGCGTATAGCCCGAGACGTGAAGGTGGTCGAATGGCTGCGCGAGTTGTCGCGTCACGTGCTCAGTCCCAAGTCGCGAGTTCGCACCTCGGTCGGTCATCATCGCGCGCTGACCGGTGGCGTCGACCACCGCGACGACGACCCCCGTCGTAGAGTCGGTGCGCTCGAGAACCGCGTCGACGCCAACTTTTCGCAGCGTGTCTTCGAAGAGTTGACCGCCGAGATCGTCGCCGCACGCTCCAACGTACGTGACGTGATGCCCGCCGCGAGCGAGGGCCTCGGCCATGTTCGCCGCTGAACCGCCTCGACCGAGGCGCACGCGCGACGGCGTGTCGCTCGTTGGTGCGATGTCAACGTCGGGTTTCACGACGACGTCCAGCATCACGTCACCGATGACCACGACCTCTCGTGCGATCACTCTCGTTCCATGGCGATCGCCGCGCTGATCCTTCCGGCGAGTCCCGCGTTCGCCACCACGAGTTCGCGATTCACTTCGACGCTGGCGCCGGCGGTGTAGCGAGCGAATTCGGCGAGCAGTACCGGCGTGACTTCCTTGCCACTCACCCCGAGGGCCTTCGCCCGGTCGAGGGCGCTCGAGAGCGCGCGGTCGTGCAACTCCACCGAGAGTTCGCTCTTCGGATCGATGGGATTCGCGACGAGGAAGCCGGTCGCCGACAGTTCACAGTGCGCCAAGAACGCCGCCGCCGCCTCGACTTCATCTGCGAGCGACCAGTCGAGTGAGAAGCCACTTTCACTCTGATAAAAACCCGGAAACCGATCCGTTCGAAAGCCAGCGACGGGCACGCCAAGCGTGTCGAGTCGTTCGAGCGTCGCGCCGATGTCCAGAATCGACTTCACCCCGGACGCCACGACCAAGACCTGATTGCGAGAGAGCGCGGTGAGGTCGGCCGACTCGTCGAAACTGTCGCGCACGTCACGGTGGACTCCCCCGAGGCCGCCCGTTGCCATCACTTCGATGCCGACGCGACGGGCAATACTTATCGTCCCGGCGACGGTGGTCGCCCCGTCACCGTGGGTAGCGAGCGCGAGTCCTACGTCGCGCGCCGACAACTTCTTCGCGTGTCGTTCGGGGTCCGCCAGCGTTCGCAGTTGTTCCGCGCTCAGTCCGACGATGACGCGACCGTCGAGTACGCCGATCGTCGCGGGGACCGAGCCCGCGTCGCGCACCGCCGCCTCACACTCTGCGGCGACTTCGAGATTGACGGGTGCGGGGAGTCCTTGGACGACGATCGTCGTCTCAAGCGCCACGACGTTGCGCCCTCTTTCGAGCGTGTCGGCGACTTCGTCACTGATCACCACCGCGGAGTTTCGAAAGTTAGTCACGCGAGGCAAAGTGTAATCTCGGACCGTGAGTTCCTCGTCGGCGATCCCCTGGAATGACCTTCGTGAACAGGCTCGTCAGGCGACCACTACGTCGTACGCACCGTACTCACACGTGACAGTCGGCGCCTGCGCGATCACCACCGACGGTCGCGTCGTGGTGGGTGCCAACGTCGAGAACGCGAGCTACGGCCTCACACTCTGTGCGGAGTGTTCACTCGTGAGTGACCTCGCTCGCCAGGGCGGTGGTCGACTGCTCGCGGTCTCGATCGTCGCCGGCGACGGTGAGCCGATCGCCCCGTGCGGTCGCTGTCGTCAACTCCTGTTCGAACACGGCGGGAACGATCTCCTCGTCGACGCCGGTGACGATCACGACCCGACGCCGCTGCGCGAACTGCTACCGGGGGCCTTTGGTCCGGAGGATCTGGGTATCCGGAGAAGTGAGTGAGTTACTTCTCCGCGGTTGACATCATCACCACCAAACGCGACGACGGCATACTCAGTGACGACGCGATCTCCTGGATCCTCGACGCCTACGTGAAGGGTGACGTCGCCGAGGAGCAGATGTCGGCACTGTTGATGGCGATCTTCTTCAACGGATTGAGCGATCGCGAGCTCAACACCTGGACCGATCGGATGATCGAGTCCGGTGAACGCCTCGACCTAAGAGGACTGTCACGACCGACGGTCGACAAGCATTCGACCGGGGGCGTCGGTGACAAGATTTCGCTCATCCTCGCGCCGCTCGTCGCGGCGTGTGGCGCCGCCGTCCCGCAACTCTCGGGTCGCGGTCTCGGGCACACCGGTGGGACCCTCGACAAACTTGAGTCGATTCCGGGGTGGCGAGCGTTTCTCTCGAACGACGAGATCCGCGAACAACTCGAGTCCGTCGGCGCGGTGATCTGTGCGGCGGGTCAAGGTCTGGCACCCGTCGATCGCAAGCTGTACTCACTTCGCGACGTCACCGCAACCGTGGCGTCAGTTCCCTTGATCTCATCCTCGATCATGTCCAAGAAGATCGCTGAAGGAACGCACGCCCTGGTGCTCGACGTGAAGGTCGGACGTGGTGCGTTCATCACGAACATCGAACAGGCGCGCGAACTCGCGACGACGATGGTCGGATTGGGCGAGAGTCATGGGGTGTCGACGGTGGCGCAACTCACCGCGATGAACGCGCCACTCGGTCGCGCCGTGGGCAACGCACTCGAAGTGACCGAGTCGGTCGACGTACTTCAAGGGCGAGGCCCGAGTGACGTGCGTGAGTTGACGCTCGCGCTCGCTCGGATCATGGTCGAACTGGTGGGCATCGACGTCGATCCCGAGACGAAGCTGGATGACGGTTCGGCCTACGAGGTCTACGAACGGATGATCCGCGCGCAGGGCGGTGACCCCGACGCGACGCTACCGGTCGCGGCCTGTCGCGAAGAGATACTGAGCCTCGACGAGGGCGTCGTGCACTCGATCGACGCACTCGACGTCGGCGTCGCGGCGTGGCGGCTCGGCGCCGGACGGGCTCGCAAAGAGGACCCCGTGAGTGCGGCGGCCGGCGTCGTGTGTCTGATACGTGAAGGCGACGCGATCATCAAGGGCCAACCGATGTTCGAACTTCACGCCGACGACGCGACACATCTTCAACAGGGGCGCGACGCAATCGCGAACGCGGTGGTCGTAGGTGAACGCAAGGTGAACGCCGAGCCGTTGCTGCTGGAACGTATCACCAACTAGTCCACAGGCCTGTTGAGTAACCTCGCTTTATGGCAGTTGCTCTGACGCGCGATCTGATTCAACGAGCGCCGAAGGTTCTCCTGCACGACCACCTCGACGGCGGACTGCGACCGACCACGGTCATCGAACTGGCCCGCGAGTCGCACTACACCGGTCTGCCTACCAATGACGCCGACGAACTGCGTGAGTGGTTCATCGCCGACACCCCGGGCAGTGACCTCGTGCGCTACCTCGAAGGGTTCGCGCACACCACGGCCGTCATGCAGACCAAGGAGCACCTCGAGCGCGTCGCCTTCGAAGCGGCACTCGACCTCGCGCGCGACGGCGTGGTCTACGCCGAGATTCGATTCGCCCCAGAACTGCACCTCGAGAATGGTCTGACGTTGCACGAAGTGGTCGAAGCGGCGTTGGAGGGATTCGCCCACGGCATGCACGACGCCGAACTCGAAGGTCACCCGATCATCGTGCGCGCCATACTTTCGGCGATGCGACAAGCGAACCGCAGTGAGACGATCGCGGAGTTGGCCGTGGAGTTCCGTGATCGCGGGGTCTGCGGCTTCGACATCGCCGGTCCCGAAGATGGATTCCCCCCGACGCACCACTTGCGCGCCTTCCACCTCGTGCAGCGCGAGGACTTCCACATGACGATCCACGCCGGCGAGGCCTTCGGGCTGCCGTCGATCTGGGAGGCCGTGCAGTTCTGCAACGCCGAGCGACTTGGTCACGGCGTGCGCATCGCCGACGACATCATCGAGAAGGACGGCGAGTACCACCTCGGTCGACTGGCCAGCTTCGTGCGCGACCGGCGCATTCCGCTAGAAGTGTGTCCGACGTCGAACGTGCACACCGGCGCCGCGAGTTCGATCGCCACGCACCCGATCGAACTACTACGCAAGCTGCGCTTCCGAGTCACGCTCAACACGGACAACCGACTGATGAGCGGCATCTCGATGAGCAGTGAGTTCGAGACGTGCGCCGACACGTTCGGTTGGACGCTCGCCGACATGGAGTGGCTCACGTTGAACGCCGCGAAGAGTTCGTTCTTTCAGTTCGACCAGCGACTCGCGATGATCAACACCGTGATCAAGCCCGGCTACGCGGCGCTGCGATCAGAGACGCAGTAGCGACTCGAGATCGGCGCGTACCGCGTCGACGAGTGTCGCGCCGCGGTGACGTTGCTCGACTGAGTGACGTGGCACGGCTCGGCGGTGCGGTGATCTCGATGTACGCCTTCAACTTCGGTTCGGTCCCCGACGGCCGCACCACGACGCGACCGGACTCGCCGAGTTGGAGCAGCACGCCGTCGGTCGCACCGAGTCCCTCGTAGCCGTGCGCGAGGTCGAAGAGCGCGCTCACCTCGAGCCCGCCCAACGTCGTCGGCGGGTGATCACGAAGTGACTGCACGGCGTCGACGATCGCGCGCAGACCCGTCGGTCCCTCGGCGCGCAGCGAGAGTTGGAAGATCGAGTGCACCCCGAAGCGTGCCTCGATCTCGTCGAGTCGGTCCATCAACGTCTCGCCGTTCTCGATGGAGTTCGTTGCGCCAGACCCGTCAACGCGAGCGCGGCCGAGAGGCCGTCCTTGTCGGCGACCTCGGGATCGACGGCGAAACCGAGCGCCTCTTCATAGCCCAATCGCAGCACGCCGTCGCCCGCGGCCCGGGCGAGCCACTTGAATCCGGTCAGCGTCATCGCGAATCGCACGTGCGCGTCGGCCGCCATCTTTCGCAGCATCGTCGACGAGACGATCGTCGTGGCCACGACGTCCGTCGGCTCCTTCATGGATGGCAGCATCGACGACGCCAGCAGCCACCCGATCTGGTCGCCGCGAAGCACGTGCCACCCGTCGCCATCACGCACCGCCGCGCCCAATCGATCCGCGTCCGGGTCATTGGCGATGACGAGGTCCGAGCCCACTTCGTCGGCGCGGGCCATGGCGAGGTCCAGTGCTCCCGGCTCCTCGGGGTTGGGGAACGGCAGCGTGGGAAAGGCACCGTCGGGCTCGAACTGCGCCGCGACCGTCGCGACATTGGAGTAGCCCGCTCGCGCGAAGAGATCGATCATCATCGCGCCACCGACCCCGTGCAGGGGCGTATAGGTGATCGCCAGATCGCTGCCCCCGACGATCCCGAATCGCTCCGTGAAGTGCTCGCGGTACTGGTCGAGCAGGTCGTGGGATATCCAGCGGTGGTGGTTACTCGAGCGTTCACCCAGCGTCGGCGTCGTGGCCTCGTTCGCGTGTCGTTCGACGATCTCGTCGTTCGGGGGAATGATCTGTGATCCGTCGCTCGAGTACAACTTGTAGCCGTTGTCCTGGGGCGGATTGTGGCTCGCGGTCACCATGATGCCGGCCGCGGCGCCGAGTTGCTTGACGCAGTAGGCGACGAGCGGCGTCGGGAGCGGTCCGGGCATCTCGTAGACCTTGACGCCAGCGCCCAAGAGGACGGCGACGACCTCGTTGTTGAACGACTCCGAACCGTGGCGCGCGTCACGCCCAACGACGACGCCGTGCGCGGCGTCGACACCGATCTCCGCCAGCCACGCGATCACGCCCTGGGTCGCGCGACGCACGGTGTAGCGATTCATGCCGGCCGGCCCGGCCATCACCGGTCCGCGCAGTCCCGCGGTGCCGAACGTCAGCGGCGCGTCGAAGCGACGGTGAAGCTCCGCCTCGTCGCCGCTTATCAAGCAGCCCCTGCAACGTCTCGCGGTCGACGATGTCGGGATCGCCTTCGATCCACGACTGCACTCGATCACGAAGCGCGTCGTTCACAGCACGGGAACAACGCGTGTCAGCAGCGCGCCGAGCGACGCCGCGGCCGACTGACCAGCTTCCAGGACTTCGAGGTGGTTCAAGTGACCAGGCGTCACGCCGGCGGCGTGATTGGACACGAGGCTGAGTCCGAGCACCTCGGCGTTGAGGTGGCGCGCGGCGATCGCTTCGAGCACGGTGGACATTCCGACGAGGGTCGCCCCCATCGTGCGCGCCATGACGATCTCGGCCGGCGTCTCGTAGTGCGGCCCGCGAAATCCCGCGTAGACGCCCTCGACCAGCGTGCGGCTCGGCCTTCGCGACCGCCGCGCGAAGCCGTGCGCTGTAGAGATCGGTGAGGTCGACGAAGCGCGAGCCGTAGCCCTTGGGCGGCGCGGCGCCTTCGAGCGGCGAGGTCGCCGTCGAGATTGATGTGGTCGCGAATGATCACGACGGTGCCCGGCGTCCACGATGGGATCGACGCCGCCGGCCGCGTTCGTGAGCACGACCTTGGTCGCGCCCGGCCGCGATGACGGTGCGAATCGGGTGCACGACCTGGTCGGCCGTGTTGCCTTCGTAGAGGTGGACGCGTCCGGCGACCAGGGCGATCCGACGATCACCGATCGTCAGGGACAGGATCTGGCCGCTGTGACCGGCAACCGTCGGGAGGACGAAGCCACTGAGCGACGACGTCGAGAGCACGTTGTCCGGGGTGCCCAGGGCGACGGCGCCCTCGCGCCATCCCGAACCCAGCACGATCGCGATGTCGTAGTTGTCGTAGCCGCTCTCTTCACGAAGTTCGTCGGCCGCGCGACGCGCGAGTTTGTAGGGATTTGTCATCACTGTCCGATCGTGTGCCACACGGTGGACGTTTCGACGAAGGCACGCAGTCGTCGAAGCGATGAGTCACTCTCGTGTCTCGTGCGGGCGAAAGACTCGCTTGATCGAGCCGGCCGCGAGCGCCGCCATGCCGTCGGCCTCTTCGGGCGAGACGCCGGAGAGGTCGAGGCCGTCGACGTCTTCGTGCGCGGCGAGAATCGGCGCCAGTTCGTCGGTGAGACCGGTCACGATGTTCAGGACGCCCGCGGGAAAGTCCGACGACGACGTCATCTCCCCCAAGAGCACCGCCGGCGTCGGACGCGTCTCGACTCGCGAGCGCGACGACGGTGTTGCCGGCACAGATCGGCGCCAGTACGGCGTCGACGAATCCTTCGAGCGACGACTCCTGGTCGCAGACCACGCCGACCACGCCGCTCGCCACGGGAATCGAGAAGTTGAAGAACGGTCCGGCCACGGGATTGGTCCCGCCGAGGACCTGGGCGATCTTGTCGGTCCATCCGGCGTACCAGACCATGCGATCGATCGACGCCGAGACGGTCTTTTGACCGGCGCGCTTGGTTCACGCCTTCGCTGAGCGCGACGTGTTCGGCGAGCTCGTCGCGCCGCGACTCGGCCATCTCGGCGAGCCGGTAGATCACTTGGCCGCGGTTGTACGCGGTCGCGTTCCACCACTTCGCCTGCGCGCCGCGCGCGGCGAGCACGGCGTCGCGCACGTCCTTGCGAGAACCCTGGGCCACGTTGGCGAGGAACGCGCCCTTGGCCGAGGTGACCTCGTAACTGCGCCCCGACTCCGAGCGCGGGAAGGCACCGTTGATGAGGAGTTTGTACGTCTTACGAACGTCGAGGCGGTCGTCAGACATTGAGGTACGCCTCCAGACCGTGACGTCCGCCCTCGCGACCGAACCCGGACTCGCGCATGCCACCGAACGGGACTCGTCGGATCGAAGCGGTTGTAGGTGTTGGCCCAGATGACACCGGCGCGGAGTCGTTCGGCGACCCACAGCGTGCGGCTCCCCTTCTCGCTCCACACGCCGCAGGCGAGGCCGTAGTTGGTGTTGTTCGCCTTGGCGACGGCCTCTTCGGGCGTGCGGAAGGTCAGCACCGAGAGCACCGGGCCGAAGATCTCTTCGCGCGCGATGCGGTGCGACTGGGCGACGTCGGCGAAGACCGTGGGCGCGAACCAGTAGCCCTTCTGCGGCAGTTCACACGAACTGGTGTAGCGCGTCGCCCCTTCACTCTCGCCGAAGTCCGTCAACTCACGAATGCGCATCAGTTGGGCCGCCGAGTTGATGGCGCCGACGTCGGTGTTCTTGTCCATCGGATCACCGACGCGAAGCTGCTCGACGCGACGGACCAGGCGTCGCAGGACTTCGTCCGCCACCGTCTCTTGCACCAGGAGGCGCGAACCGGCGCAACAGACGTGGCCCTGGTTGAAGAAGATGCCGTCGATGATGCCTTCGATCATCTCGTCGATCGGCGCGTCGTCGAAGACGATGTTGGCGCCCTTGCCCCCGAGTTCGAGCGTCAGGTGTTTGTGGCTCGCCGCGGTTCGCTGTTGGATCATGCGACCGACCTCGGTCGATCCGGTGAAGGCGATCTTGTCGACGTCGGGGTGATCGACCAACGCGGCCCCGGTCGAGCCGTCGCCGGTGATGATGTTCACGACGCCGGGCGGCAGTTCGGCCTGTTCGATGATCTCGGCCAGGACGAGGGCACTCAACGGCGTCGTCTCGGCCGGCTTCAAGACGCAGGTGTTGCCGGCGGCGAGCGCCGGGGCCAGTTTCCACGCCGCCATCAACAGCGGGAAGTTCCACGGGATGATCTGTCCGGCGACGCCCAGTGGCTTCGGGTTCGACACCGAATCCGGCGTGGTCGAGTTTGTCGGCCCAGCCGGCGTAGTAGAAGAAGTGCGCGGCGGCCAAGGGGATGTCGACGTCACGCGACTCGCGGATGGGCTTGCCGTTGTCGAGCGTCTCGACCACGGCCAACTCGCGCGAACGCTCCTGGATCAGTCGCGCGATGCGAAAGAGGTACTTCGAACGTTGGGCGCCGCTCGTCTTGGACCAGACCTTGTCGTAGGCGCGACGGGCCGACGCCACGGCTCGATCGACGTCGGCGCTGCCGGCCTGGGCGACCATTGATAGGTCATCTTCGTTCGCCGGATTGACCGTCGGGAACCGTGCGTGGTCCTCGGCGTCGCTGAACGCGCCATCGATGAACAGCCCGTAGCTCGGCTTCAACTGGGCAATCGCCGCCGATTCCGGCGCGGGGTCGTACTCGAGCGATCCCAGTTGCGAGTTGGCGAGTTGGCGATCGCTCATCAGTCCACGCTGAATTCGTCGGCGCGAACGTAGGCGCCTCGCTGCTGCTTGAGTCGTTGCATCAGGAGGTCGTTCAAGAGTGACGACGCGCCAAATCGGAACAGGTTCGGCGTGAGCCACGTCGAGCCGACGGTCTCGTTGACCACGACGAGGTAGCGAATCGCGTCCTTGGTCGTTCGGATACCACCGGCGACCTTCACGCCGACGGTGCGGCCCGCGGTTTCGGCGAAGTCGCGAACCGCTTCGAGCATCACGAGGGCGACCGGCAGCGTGGCGTTCACGGTCACCTTGCCCGTGGAGGTCTTGATGAAGTCCGCCCCGCCGAGCATCGCGATCCAACTCGCGCGACGCACGTTGTCGTACGTGACCAACTCACCGGTCTCCAGAATCACCTTCAGGTGCGCGTCGCCGCATGCCGCCTTCACGGCCACGACTTCGTCGAAGACCTGACCGATGCGACCGGAGAGAAAGGCCCCGCGGTCGATCACCATGTCGATCTCGTCCGCGCCGGCCGCCACGGCCTCTCGGACGTCCATCAACTTCACGTCGAGCGACGCCCGACCCGACGGGAAGGACGTGGCCACCGACGCCACGGCGACCGGCGACGAACCCAGCACCGAGCGGGCGTGTGCCACGAGGTCGGGGTACACGCACACCGCCGCGACCGACGGGACCGTGAGGTCGCGCGGGTCCGGGCGCATGGCCTTGGTGCAGAGCGACGTCACTCGACCGGGCGTGTCGGCACCCTCGAGCGTCGTGAGGTCGACCATCGAGATCGCCATCTCGATGGCGGCCAACTTCGTCGACTTCTTGATCGACCTGGTGGAGAGCTTCGCCACGCGCGCTTCGGCGCCGACGGCGTCGACGCCGGAAAGACTGGTCGAGCAGCGCCTTCAGTTGTGCTTCGGATTCGATGGACGGTACCGCGAGTGTGGCGGCGATCTGGACGGTGCGGTCCTGATCAGTGACCAGTCGAAGTGGAGCGGTACTCACTCGCTCAACGCTAGCAACGCCACGCGTCGTACTCCCCGTCGACGACGGCTCAGTGAAAGAGCGGGAGTTCCTGTGCGTCGAGGCGTTCGCGCAACGTCGGCGCCGCGGCGTCCTTGGGACTCACGATCGCCTCACCGTCGATGGTCCAGCCAACCTGGAGCTCCGCGTCGAAGGGATTGATCTCGAGTTCGAAGGTCGCGTTGAACGGTGACGAGAGCAGATACGTGAGCGCGCCTGTTTCACTGGTCACGCAGAACCCGTGGGCGACGCCGACCGGCACGTAGACAGAGCGCTCCTCACCCGCGACGAGGTGCACGACCTCGTGTTGACCAAACGTCGGCGAACCGACTCGGATGTCGACGATCACGTCATCCAACGCACCGTGCGCGCACGTGACGACCTTGGCCTGACCTTCGGGGGCCATGGAGTAGTGCAGTCCTCGCACGACGTTCTTCTTGGAGATCGAGAGGTTCGATTGTTGGGCGTGGAACGTCACACCGGCGGCAAGGAAGTCCTCATCCTTGAACCACTCGCGAAAAAATCCTCGGTCGTCACTCCACACCGGCGACTCGAGAACGAAGAGACCGGGAATCGACAGTTCGATCAACTTCACGGCCGAGCCTTCAACGGTCGCCACCACGCCTCGTTGTCGTGATACCACTTCACGGTGTACGCGAGTCCCTCGTCGAAGCCCATCTGCGGCTCGTACCCGAGTTCGTTCTTGATCTTGGTCCAGTCGACGGAGTAGCGACGGTCGTGTCCCAGTCGGTCGATCGTCGGTTCGATCATCGAGTCGCTGTAGCCGCAGAGGTCGAGGAGACGCGTCGTCAACTCTTCGTTGGTGAGTTCCGTGCCGCCTCCGATGTTGTAGATCTCGCCGGCGCGTCCACGTTCGAGGACCGCGAGGATGCCTCGACAGTGGTCGTCCACGAAGAGCCAGTCGCGAATGTTCTGGCCGTCCCCGTAGAGGGGCACCTTCACGCCGTCAAAGAGGTTCGTGACGAAGAGCGGGATCACCTTCTCGGGAAACTGCCGCGGCCCGTAGTTGTTGGAGCAGCGCGTCACCATGACCGGGATTCCGTAGGTCCGGTGGTACGCCAGGGCCGCGAGGTCGGAGCCGGCCTTGCTCGAGGAGTAGGGCGAGTTCGGCTCGAGGAGGTGATCCTCGCGCCACGAGCCTTCGCCGATCGACCCGTAGACCTCGTCGGTCGAGACGTGGACGAATCGCTGCACGTCATTCGCGCGCGCACTCTCCAGGAGCTGATGCGTGCCGATCACGTTGGTCTCGTAGAAGTCGCGCGCGCCGGTGATCGAGCGATCGACGTGACTCTCCGCAGCCAAGTGCACGACGGCGTGCGCGTCGCGCAAGACGTCGTTCGTGAGTGTGACGTCAGTGATCGAACCCTCGACGAAACGCACGCGCGAATCGCGCAAGACGTCGTCCATGTTTTCTCGGCGACCGGAGTACGTCAACGCGTCGAGTATGACGATGTCGTCGTAGTCGAGTCGTTCGGCGTTCTCGAGCAACACTTCGGCGAAACGCGATCCGATGAATCCGGCGGCACCAGTTATCACTACGCGCATGGCGATACCTCGGCCTTTAGAAAGGGTTGCAAGACTTCTATACTAATTCAGTGAAGGGAATCATTCTGGCTGGTGGCAGCGGGACACGCCTTCACCCGATAACTCGCGCGGTGTCCAAGCAGTTGCTGCCGATCTACGACAAGCCAATGATCTTCTATCCGCTCAGCACATTGATGCTGACGGGACTTCGTGAAATTCTTCTCATTACGACGCCACACGACCAAGACGCGTTTCGGCGACTTCTTGGTGACGGATCGCAACTCGGTATCGCCATTTCCTATGTCGTGCAAGACCAACCGAATGGACTGGCAGAAGCGTTGCTCCTGGGCGAGGAGTTCCTCGACGGCGACAGTTGCGCGTTGATCCTCGGTGACAACCTCTTCTACGGTCCCGGCCTCGGCACGCACCTCCAGGAGAACACCTCGGTCGAAGGCGCGCTGATCTTCGCCTATCAAGTGAGTGACCCGTCGCACTACGGCGTCGTGGAGTTCGACGACGCCGGCAAGGTGCTCTCGATTGAAGAGAAGCCGCTCAAGCCCAAGAGCACGTACGCGGTGCCGGGCATCTACTTCTACGACGGTAAAGGACCGGAACTGGCGCGCGAACTCAAGCCCAGTGACCGCGGTGAACTCGAGATCACGGCACTGAACAACGCGTACCTCGAGCGTGGCGAACTTCGCGTCGAAGTCCTCTCGCGCGCCACGACGTGGCTCGATACCGGCACGCACGAGTCTCTGTACGAAGCGGGTGGCTTGATCCGGACGTTACAGCACCGCACCGGTCTTCGAATTGGCGACGTGGAACAGATCGGTCGCGACCAAGGTTGGATCGTCGACGACTGAAGCCGCCGACTCGAGGGTCGTGTCGTGATCACCGTGTAGCGCCTCGGCCGGATTCGACGGATCAAGTCGATGGAACTCTCTTCACGTGCTCGGACACTATATGGTGTGCGCAACTACAGCGATCTCGACGACGCGGACCTTTGGGAACTGTCGGTAAAGGACCCGGAAGCGTTCGGTGAGATCTTTCGACGCCACGCGCGCGCAGTGTTCGCAATCTGTTACTGGCGTACCGGCGACGCCGCCGCGGCCGAAGACGTCACCAGCGTCGTCTTCCTCGAGGCGTGGAAGCGACGCGACGTGGTGGTCCTCGAGCAACGCTCGGCGCTACCGTGGTTGCTCGGCGTGGCGAACCACACGTCGCGCAACGCGACTCGCTCGCTTCGCCGCTACCACCAAGCCCTGAAGCGACTCGACGGCCACCGCGCTCTCCCCGATGACGATGCGGTCATCGACCGCCTCGACGCAGAGATCTCACTCAACATGGTCAACGAGGTGGCTCGCGAACTCAACGAACAGGAGCGAGAGATCGTTCTCCTGGTGTTTTGGAGCGGTCTCAGCTACGAAGCCACGGCCGTCGCGCTTGGCGTTCCGGTCGGAACAGTTCGCTCTCGCGTCTCACGCACTCGAAGGAAGTTACAACTACGACTCGGCGATCACCGCGTCACGAAGGAGGCATCATGAACGAAGAACTACTGATCCCAGGGGTCCCCGCGCTAAGTGACGACTGGATCGCGCAACGAACGCAGCATCTCATGGAAGAGGTGGCCACCCCCTCACCGCGTCGGAAGCGTCGCTTCGTGCTCACGGGCGCAAGCGCAGGAGCCGTGGCCGTCGCCGCGTCACTCGTTGGTCTCTTGGTCCCCTGGTCGACGCCGGCCTTCGCCGGCTGGTCCGCCCAACCAACGACGCCCACATCGGGTCAACTCAGTGCCGCCGAGGCAGCGTGCGCGTCGCTCGCCACCAACCTCGCCAACGTGCCCGGGAGTACGGCGCCGTCGACCCTGCCACCAGTGTCACTGAGTGACGTGCGCGGACCGTACTCGTTGCTCGTCTACGCCACCACGAATCCGGACCTCTGTGTCTTAGGTAATGGCTATTCCTCACTGCACGAAGCCGGTCAGGCGGCGATCGGGATGAGCAGTACGGTCGCCAACGGCAACACTGGAAGTAACGGCAACACCGTGGTGCACCAGTTCTCGAGTACAGAGAACATCGCGACGAACCCTTCGTCGACCCCTCCCGGTCCCGACGCGGCGGCGGTCGATATCAGCAACACGACGGTCGACAACGGTCAGTATTTCTGGGTGATCGAAGGTCGGGTTGGGTCCCAAGTCACCGGCGCGACGGTGTTACTCCAGCGATGGATCGAGCGTCGTGGCAACGGTGAGCAATGGCCTCTTTGCTGCGTGGTGGCCGGGTCAGGATGGAGTGTCGTCGATTCAGGTGACGACCACGGCGGGCGTCAACTAACTGAGGGTCGACCCGCAAGTCTTCAACCAGCGGACAGGGACTTCACGATTCGATAGCGCTTCACGGCCCACCACGTGGACCAGATCATGAAGAGTTCGCTTGCCGCGGCGAGCCCGGCGATGAACATGTTGTGATTGAGCCCCACCACGAAGATCAACGCCACTTCCAGTATCACGACGTAGAGACAGATGACGGCAGTAGTAGCCGTACTGCACCGCCGCCTCGACGAGACGTGACGACGCTTCGACGTCCGAGCGCCAGAAGACATTGAGGACGTCACGCTTCTCTTTCCACGAGCAACTGCGATAGACGTCGATATGCACGGTTCAACGATACTGAGCGGCACCGCCGTGCGACCGCGAGGGAGAACAACTTCTCCACAAACGAGCGTTAGAGCACAAAGCCCAGGAACTCAGCCTCCGCACCGTGCGCGAGTCGCTTGTGGACTCCCAATGTCGCGCGATCGAGTGTCGACATACGCTCGGCCATGACGAGCGCGTTCGCCAAGCACGTCGTTCTCGCCGGCGACGGCCTCCACGATGCCGAATGCCAACGCGTCGGGACCTGAGAATCGTCGCGCGGTCGTCGCGGCCACGGTCGCGGTCGCGCGCGGCAATCGATTCGTGAGGATCGACCAGAGGCGTTCGTCGAGCGCCAGTCCGATCTCGGCTTCGTTCATGCACCAGTACCCACGATCTTCGCGCATGACGCGGTAGTCGAAGGCGCACGTGATGAGTGCGCCGCCGGCAAAGGCGTGCCCGTTGATCGCGGCCACCGTGTAGGCGGGGAAGACGAGCAGTCGACCAATGGTCTGCTCCAATAGGTGCAGCGTCGCGACGAACTCGTCGCGGTTGTCGGCGAAGCGCCCCAGGTCGAGTCCGTTGCAGAAGAACTTGCCCGTTCCCGTCAGGACCAACGACAGGGGTCCCTCGACCGCCTCGACCTCGTCGAGCAACTCGTTGAGCCGAGCGAGGGAATCCAGGTTGATGCGATTCTCTCCTGCGTTCCACGTCAGTACCGCAACCGCGCCTTCTCGAGTCAAAGCGATGTCCATGGAGGGAGCCTATTGCGGGCGCCTATGTCGGTTGTAAGTTGAGGGTATGTCCGAGAACATTTCCGCCGTCCCCGAACCCGACGTCTCCAAAGAGAATCCCGTCTCCGAGCACTGGATCTGGACCGGCGACCACCGACCGGCGGTGCCGCGCGCGCTCGTGGAGCACATGACCAAGGACTGGGGCACCGTCGAGCCGTCGAACGACGTGCACCCGGCCGCGAAGGTCGCGGCGAAGCGGCGAGCGCGCATCGCCGAGGAGTTCTCGGGTCGCACGATCGTCGTCGCGACCGGCAACTTCAAGGTGCGCGCCAACGACACCGACTACCGGTTCCGCGCCGGCACCGACTTCTTCTACCTGACGGGATGCGACGAACCCGACGCCGTGCTCGTGATCGCGCCCGGTAGTGACGGACCGGTCTCGACGCTCTTCATCGCCGATCGCCGTGACCACCGCACGCACGAGTTCTTCACCGACGGCCGCTACGGCGAGCTGTGGGTCGGAGCGCGTCGCGGCGTCACCGAGGCCGCCATCTACTACGACATCGAGACGGCGCCCGCTCGAAGTCACTCGAGTCGGCGCTCGATGACCTGGCGACCACCGAGATCGTGAGCGTCCGTGGCTTCGACGCGAGGGTCGATGACTACCTCGAGACCAACAAGGACGACGAGGTCCTGGCCACGGCCCTCAGCGAACATCGTCTGGTCAAGGACGAGTTCGAGATCGCACAGCTCCAGCTGGCCATCGACTACACCGTCAAGGGATTCGAGGACGTCGTGCGGGCACTGCCCGGCCGCCGAAGGTCGTGGCGAACGCGTCATCGAGGGTGTCTTCCACCTGCGCGCGCGCGTCGAGGGCAACGACACCGGCTACGACACGATCGCCGCCAGCGGCTCGAACGCCACGGTGCTGCACTGGATGAGGAACACCGGTGTCGTGCGAAAGGGCGACCTGCTGTTGCTCGACGCGGGCGTCGAGTGCAACAACCTCTACACCGCCGACGTCACGCGCACGATGCCGATCAACGGGAAGTACTCCCCGGCGCAGCGACGCATCTACGAACTCGTGCTCGCCGCCCAACAGGCCGGCATCGACGCCGTCAAGCCCGGCGCGACGTTCAAGGCGCCGCACGAGGCGGCCATGAAGGTCCTCGCCCAGGGTCTCTTCGACCTCGGCATCTTGAAAGAGGAGCCCGAGGTGGCGCTGCGCCCCGAGCAACAGCTGCACCGTCGCTACACGCTGCACGGCACCAGTCACATGCTCGGACTCGACGTGCACGACTGCGCCAACGCGCGCGACGAGATGTACCGCGACGGCGTGCTCGAAGAGGGCTACGTCCTCACGGTCGAGCCGGGTCTGTACTTCCAGAGCGAACGACCTCACGGTGCCCGAGGAGTATCGCGGCATCGGCGTGCGCATCGAGGACGACATCCTCGTCACCGCGACCGGTTCACGCAATCTCTCCGCGGCGCTGCCGCGCGACCCCGACGAGGTCGAGGCGTGGATGGCCAAGCTCTGGAGCGAGGCCAGCCCGAACCTCGGGTCTGTAGTTCCGCCTAGCTGCAGTATGCGAAGCGGGAGGTGGCGCGGTCCGCGCACCTGACCGGGCGCCCACGTGACCGCGTCGCTGTCGGCGAGTTCGAACCTCGGGAAGCGCTTGATGAACTCTTCGACGGCGACGCGCAGCTCCGAGTCGCGCGAGGTTCGATCCGACGCAGCGGTGAATGCCGAGGCCGAAGGCGGCGTGACGATTCGCGGCGCGGTCGATGATGAACTTGTCGGCGTCTTCGAAGGCCTCCGGGTCACGATTGGCCGCCGGGAAACCCAGGAGGACCCAGTCGTCCTTCTTCATCGGACACCCGAAGAACTCGTGGTCCTGCGGCGACGAGTCGGGCCATCGTCACCGGCGCGTAGAAACGAAGGAACTCCTCGACCGCCACCGGGAGTAACTCGGGCTCGTTGACGAGTCGGGCGAGGTCATCGGGGTTCTTCGCGAGGTGCCAGATCGCCGAGCCGATCGCCGACCACGTCGTGTCGATGCCGGCGATGAGGATCAGGACGATCGTTCCCGACACGTGATGGCGCTCGAGCTTCTTGCCGCCGACTTCGACGTTCAGCAGATACGTCGTCAGGTCGTCGCGAGGATTCTCGATGTGATCGTCGATCTGCTTCTCGAAGTAGTCGCTGACCGGTTCGAACATCGGTCCGCGAACCTCGGGCGGCAGGTCGATGAGGTCCAAGACCAAGTGGATGATGTCGCGGAAGATCTCTTCGTCCTCGGGCGGAAAGCCCAGCATCGCGCGCGATGACGCCCGGCGGGATGTACTGGGCGTAGTCCATTCCCCCGTCGACGAACTCGCGTCCGACCATCTGGTCGAGGTGCTGGTTGCACAGCGCGCGAATCTGCGGCTCGAGGGCGTTGACCGGACCGGGCGCGAAGGCCGGCAGGATGACCCGACGCGCGATGGCGTGAAAGGGCGGGTCCGACGTGATCGGTGGTGCGCCACCGATCGGCGCCGGGATGAAGTTCGGCGGGTACTTGTTATGCGTGATCACCACCATCCGACTCGTGAAGTTCTCGGTGTCATTGGCGATCGATGACACCATCTCGTGCGTCGTGGGGAACCAGCCGCCGCCGTAGCGATCGGTGTGCGCGACCGGGCAGCGTCCGCGCAGGTCATCCCAGATCGGATAGGGATCGTTCACCCACCGCGGATCGGTGTGGTCCCAGTCGGAGGCGAAGTCCTCGACCGGCAACTTGTGCGCCACTGGGTCGTCCACGATGTCGCTCACGTCGATGCCTCCTAGCTCAGGATTCGAATCGGCAGGTTTCGCGGTCCGCGAATCTGGCCCGGCGCCCAGGTGACCGCGTCGGGTTCGGCCAATTCGAACTTCGGGTAGCGCTTGATGAACTCCTCCAGGGCGACGCGCATCTCGAGTCGGGCGAGGTTCGATCCGGCGCACCGGTGGATGCCCAGCCCGAAGGCGACGTGGCGGTTCTCGGCGCGGTCGATGATGAACTTGTCGGCGTCCTTGAACGCGACCGGATCACGGTTGGCGGCCGGGAAGCCCAGGAGGATCCAGTCGTCTTCCTTCATCGGACAGCCCAGATACTCCATGTCGTGCTTCACCAAGCGCGCCATCGTGACCGGCGCGTAGAACCGCAGGAACTCCTCGATCGCGACGGGCATGAGGTCGGGTTCGTTCACGAGACGCGCGAGGTCCTCGGGATTGCTGCGCCAGGTGCCAGATCGTCGAGCCGATGGCCGACCACGTGGTGTCGATACCGGCGACGAGGATCAGGAGCATCGTCCCGAAGACGTGTTCGAGGGCCAGGTTCTGGCCGTCGAGTTCGACGTTCAACAGATACGACGTCAGGTCGTCGCGTGGGTTGTCCATGTGGTCTTCGATCTGGGCCACGAAGTACTTCTCGACCGGTTCGAACTCGATGATGCGTTCTTCCTCGGGATGATCGATGCCTTCGAGGATGATGCTGAACGAACTCGAAGAACTGCTCGATGTCCTCTTCGGGAAAGCCCAGCATGCCGCGAATGACGCTCGGCGGGATGTACTGCGCGTACTTCGTGCCCGCGTTGACGACGTCCTCGCCGGCCATACCGTCGAGCAGTTTCGAACATAGATCTCGGATCATCGGCTCCAGCGCGTTGATCGGGGCCGGCGCGAAGGCCGGCAGAATCAAGCGGCGCGCGATCGCGTGGAACGGCGGGTCCGACGTGATGGGTGGCGCGCCGCCGATCGGTGCCGGCAGGTCCAGTTCCGTCGGGCGACCGTTACCCATGACCACGGCGCGACTGGTGAAGTTGTCGGTGTCCTTGGCGATCTGCGAGACGCCGGCGTGGGTCGCGGGGAACCAGGCGCCGCCGTAGCGATCGGTGTGGGCGACCGGACATCGTTGACGGAGGTCTTCCCAGATCGGATAGGGTCGGCGACCCACTGCGGATCGGAGTGATCGAAGTCGGTGGCGAAGTCTTGAACGAGCGGGCTGTCGGTCATTGTTACTCCTCGATGAAGATCGCGTGCTCGGGACAGTTCGCCTGGGCCAGTCGCGCCAGTTCGAGGGTCTCGCTGGTCAACGTGCCGTCACCGATGACGACGTCCATTACCGAGATCGTCGAAGTCGAAGATCGACGGAGCAATCGAGAAACATCGCCCTTGACCTTGACAGATCTCGGGGTCGATTCGTACTTTCACGGGTCCCCCTTTTCCCTACTGGGACTGACCTTACTACCCAGTAAAAGATAAGAAGTATGAGACGGAGGCCATCTCAACTCTGGCACACCGGGGTGGCAACTTTGTGCGTCGACGAAGCCCACGCGCGAGCACGTTGCCCATGGGCGAACGCTCATTTGCAACGTGCCTTACGCTCTGACGGCGTGAACCGGCACGATCTCGACACTGCGCGTCAACTCATTGAGCAAAGTGCCAACGTCGTGGTCCTCACCGGAGCCGGCGTCTCCACGGCTTCGGGGATTCCTGATTTTCGCGGCCCCGACGGCGTGTGGACCAAAGATCCCGCGGCCGAACGACTCTCGGACATTGACGCATTCACCTCCTCTTCGGAAATACGAGAACAAGCCTGGGGTCGGCTCCTGTCGAGGCGCACCACCGACGTGCAGCCCAATCCCGCCCACTTCGCACTGGTCGATTTCGAACGCACCGGCAAGCTCACCGCCCTCGTCACGCAAAACATCGATGGCCTGCACGTCAAGGCCGGCTCCGATCCAAATCTCGTCATCGAAGTGCACGGGAACTCCCGAACGACGCGTTGTCTGAGTTGCGGCGACGAGTTGCCTACATCGACCGTCCTCGAACGAGTGGCGGCAGGCGAGCGCGACCCCCATTGTCGAGCAATGGTTGAGAACGTCGCGTGTGGCGGCTTGTTGAAGACGGCGGTCGTCAGTTTCGGTCAGCCACTGCCGGCCGGCGACTTCGCTCGAGCCGAATACTCTGCCAAGACCTGTGACTTGCTGATCTGCATCGGCTCGACGTTGTCGGTTCGACCGGTAGCGGGATTGGTACCCAAGGCATTGGATCGTGGGGCGAAGCTCATCATTGTCAATGCCGAACCGACGCCGTTCGATGACGAGGCTGACGTCGTCGTGCGCGGTGACATACCTGTTGTCCTCGGCGAGTTACTGGGTGCCGCTTCTTCGTAACGACGGTCATTCGAGGGCGCCAAGGTTCGAACGGTCGACTAGACCGTTTCGATCTCCTCGCGACTGATGCCAAGAAAGTACAGAACCGCGTCCAGGTAAGGCACGGTCAGGTGCGTATCGGCGTGTTCTTGCACGACGGGCTTCGCGTTGAACGCAATACCGAGACCTGCCGCGGACAGCATGTCGATGTCGTTGGCACCGTCACCGACGGCCACGGTTTGTTCCAGTGGCACGCCCACTTCGTCGGCGAATCGGCGCAAGCGCGTTGGCCTTGCCCGCGCGGTCGACGATCTCACCCACTAGTCGCCCGGACAGTTTCTCGTCGACGATCTCGAGGCGATTCGCGGCCAGGTGCTCGACCTTGAGCTCGGCCATCAATGGCGCGAGTACCTCGACGAATCCGCCCGAGACGACGGCCGGCACGTACCCGAGGCGCTGCAGTGTCCGCAGCAGCGTCCGCGCGCCCGGCGTCAGACGAAGACGCGATCGAACATCATCGAGCACCGAGACTGGTAGCCCCGCCAACAAGGCAACCCGGCGTCGAAGCGCCTCGGCGAAGTCGATCTCGCCGGACATCGCCAACTCCGTGATCGCGGAGACTTCGCGGCGCAACCACACTCCTCGGCGAGCAGATCGATCACTTCGTCTTGGAGCAAGGTCGAGTCCGCGTCCATCACGACGAGGTGCTTCGCACGTCGGTGCAGTCCGGCGCGTTGCACCGCCAGGTCAATGTCCGCCGTTCGGGCGACCTCCACGAGGCTTTCACGCAGCGACGCGTGGTCTGAACTGCGCACCACCAGCTCGTAGCAGTCGACGGGATAGCTGGCGAGGTGCACGATACGTTCGCAGGTCGACCCCGACGCAGCGAACGCCGCGAACACGGTCTCCAACTGGGTCGCACCGATGCGCGGCGCGAGCAGCGTCACGAGGAGTCGACGACCACCGTCGTCATCACTCGGTGTCACTTCTTCGACCGTCGCGGTGATCCCCTGACTGACGATGTCGCGGTGCCCCAGCGCCTCTTCAATGACCGATCGAGCCACGGTGTTGCGCGAACTCACTTCGGCGCAGAGCACCAGTGTGCCCCGAATCGTTATCTGGGCGACGTCGATGATCTCGATGCCACGCGCCTCAAGGGACGTGAGCGCGGCGAAGAGTTCGGCACCCACGCCGACGCGGTCCGGTCCACTCACCGTCACGAGGAACGTCGAACTCATTACAGAAGCGTAGGGGCTGTTGTCAGCCCCTCACGACTCCGAGTGGTCCTCACCGGAGCGCATCTCACGCACCTCGGCCACGTGAGGATCGGTGCGCGCGTCAAAGCTCCACAGCCGCGGCAGCGCGAGCGCGACGGCGCCGACCGAACCAGTGCACGCGAGTCCTCCGAATGTCAGGGAGAAGCGCAGTGTCGTCCACGCCGCCATCACGCCGGCACGGAACTGGCCAGCGGTCGGTCCGAGGGAGTACGAGATCATCTCGATACCGGCCATCCGACCGCGCATCTCCGGCGGGATCGATTCGTTCCACATCGTGGTGCGAAAGATGCCACTGATCGCGTCCGCGCCGCCGCCGACGGCGAGTCCGAGGAAGACGAGCCAGAGCGACGAGGAGTAGCCGAAGAGAGCGATCCCCAGGCCCCAGAGTGCGGCGGCGACCACAATCGCACGTCCGTAGCGATGGACGGCGCGCGACCACCCGGACGTGAGCGTCGCGACCAGCGCGCCGGCCGGAATCCCGCAGTACAGCAGCGACAGCGCGTAGGTCTCGTGGAATCGAGCGGCGACGAAGGGCAACATGACGACTGGGAAGGCGAGGATCATCGCGAGCAGGTCAATGATGTAGGTTCCGACGATGTCCGGACGCGACATCACGTAGCGCAGCCCCGAACGAAGCGCGGCCACGTCGCCGTCTTCGGCGGGCACACTCGCCGCCGTCGCGCGCAGCGTGTAGAGCAAGATCAGCGACAGCGAGAACGTCACGAGGTTGGCGAGATACACCGAACCGGCACCGAATTCGACGGCGGCGAGTCCCCCGAGCGCCGGACCGATGATCGACGCCGTCGTGCTGCGAATGTTCGCGAGTGTCGATGCCGCTCGTTGCAGATCGTGAGGAACGAACATCTGGTTCATGGCTTCGATACTCGGACGCTGCAGACTCCCCGCTCCAGCAGCGACGAAGGCGTCGACGTAGAGGATCCACGCCTGCGGATGCGGCAAGAGTGCGTTGACGAACAGGACCGCCGTCGAGACCATCAGGACCTGTTCCATCGAGATGATCAGTCGTCGGCGATTGAGTCGGTCAGCGAGCACGCCACCGTAGAGCCCGAACACGATGAGCGGCAACAGTTCGGCCAATCCGAGAGAGCCGACGTCGAGGGTCGAGTGCGTCAAGCAGTCGTAGCTGGATACGGCACGGCGACGTAGGTGGCCTGACTTCCCAGCGCCGTCACGAAGCCGGCGATATAGAGACGGCGATACTGCTTTGAGACCCGAAGCGGCGTGAGATCGACGCCGAGTTCCCCTACTCACCGGGTGGTCCCGATTGCCATCCGTTCTCTCGCGTGTAGTGACGCAGGATCTTCGCGGGCACCCCACCGAGCACGACGTGATCGGGGAAGGATCCGCGCACGACGGCGCCGGCCGCGACGACCGTGTTCTCACCCAACTCCGTGCCGGGCAGGATCACGACGTTGGCGCCGAGCCAACTGCCGGATCCGATGCGAACTGCGGCTTCGGTCGGTGTCTGCCAACCGATCGGCTGGTCCGGGTCCTCGTAGGAGTGGTTCTCGTCGGTGATGTACACGTACGGGCCAGTCTGAATCTCATCGCCTAACACGATCGACCAATGACCCACGATGTGCGAGCCGCGACCGATGATGCACTTGCGACCAATCGACACCACGGGCGAACTGAGCATCGTCTGCTCGCCGCTGATACCCGCAGTGAGACACACGTTCGGCCCGATAAGTGTCTCGTCGCCGATCGCGAGGTAGCGCTCGTTGTAGATGACGCCCTGGGGCGCCATTAAGGCCGCGCCGTTTCCGAAGTACTGGAACTTCTTGGCGTAGGGATCGTTGGGTCCGACGGTCGCGACTTCATTGATATATCGACGAAAGGCGCGCACGCACGCGCCAAGAAATTGTCGGAAGCGAAGTCGATTATTCACTCGAATCACGCTACTTGCGCTCGCGGGCTGATTCGCCGTTAGTGAGACGGCGAATCAGCCCGCGAGGTGTGTGAGACGGAAAGTCTTCAGTCGAGTGTGATCGGCGTATCGATGTCGATCTCGACACCGGTGCCGACGACGTCGGGTAACAGGGCTTCGGCCATGTGTTCGCGCACGCGACCATCAATCTCGGCCATCGTCTGCGGGTTCTCACGGAGGAACGCCTTCACGTTCTCGCGTCCCTGACCCATCTGTTCGCCCTCATAGGTGAACCACGCACCGGCCTTCTTCACGAAGCCCAGCTCCACGGCGACGTCCAAGACCGAACCTTCGCGACTGATGCCCTGGCCGTACATGATGTCGAACTCAGCCTGCTTGAACGGCGCGGCGCACTTGTTCTTCACGACCTTCACGCGAGTTCGGTTCCCGACGACGTCGGTGCCGTCCTTGATCGATTCGATGCGGCGGATGTCGAGCCGGATCGAGGCGTAGAACTTGAGAGCCCGTCCACCAGGAGTGACCTCGGGCGAGTTGTGCACCATTACCCCGTCGACGAAGTAGTTGTGACTGTCCTCAACCTCGATGTCAAAGCGGCGCATAGATGCGCGTCTTGGGCTTCACGTGGATATCGATGACTGGCATCGCGACCAGCTCGTACCGCATCTTCTCGAGCACTGGCTCCACTGCAAATTGTCCTTGGAAACGAGGAAGAAGTTTGTACTCCATGCTGGGGTGAACAAAAGGTGCGATAAGGGCCTGAAACTTGGCCGACTCAGCGTTGTTGAACACCAACACGGCCTTACGTGCCGCGCCACTGGCAATGAGCTTTGCGTGGAGATCCCACGTGTCAGCCAGATACGCCAAGAGTCGCTCCCGTGTGGCCACTTCCATCGCTTCAACGCAAATCGTCACGCGACCCGTTCCGCCTTCGGTCCTCTTTTGGACGCCTTTGGACCGAAGACTGAAATTCGCGTCATCCATGTACCACAGGGCGAGTGAAAGTGGAGTGAGAGACTTCAAGTAGTCGTCGCTGAATACCTTCTTGCCGTCGACGTAGACGTCTTGACGCATTTCTGCCAATTCGGACATCGGTTGGAAGTCGTACGTGACTACATCGTCTTTTCGAACGAAGCGTGATGAACCAACGTTGGCAAACAGAGACGCTTTCCAGTCCGCGTATTCCGTTTGATCGCCACAATGTGTGTATCGGAATCGTGCGCCATTTCCACTTCGTGTTGGAGAAATAGCACCATCGCCCATCAGCGTTCCACGAAGCGCCGTCATTTGAAAATCCGAGAGATAGTGCGGCAGCGCTTCGAGCACGCGGTCCCCGACTTTGAGTTGTCCCGCCTCAACCCATCCGCCGGGGGTACGAATCAAGTGATTAGGTGTGCACCCAAATTGCGCTTTGCCATTCGTCGATGGTTTGACAACCGAGATCTGAAGAAACTCGTCAGTGTTCCCGTTGTCGAACCAGTTGACAACCTTCTTGGGGACGATCGTTCCAGATTTCGCATCGTACGAGAGGACTTCGACAGGCATCTTCTGGTTGACGATCTTCCCGATTTTTTCTGATGAACCGTCAGCGAGCACCACGCGAGCGTTGTACTGAAAGCATCCGTAGATGATTCCTATTTTTTCGCGAAGTTGGTTGATGAAGACGGCGACGGTGTTCGACTTTGAAAGTCCGCCCGTGAGCTTGCGAAGTGCTTGGCTCATGAGACGCGCCTGAAGTCCGACGTGTGTGGTCGCCCATGTCGCCTTCGATCTCCGCGCGCGGCGTCAACGCCGCGACCGAGTCGATGATGATGACGTCGAGCGCGCCGGAGCGGATCAACATGTCGGTGATCTCGAGCGCCTGCTCGCCGGTGTCGGGCTGAGAGATGAGGAGGTCGTCGACGTTGACGCCGATGGCGCGCGCGTAGACCGGGTCCATCGCGTGCTCGGCGTCGATGTAGGCGCAGACACCACCGTTGCGTTGCGCTTCGGCGACGACGTGCATCGCCAGCGTCGACTTACCCGAGGACTCGGGACCGTAGAGCTCGACGATGCGACCGCGCGGCAGTCCGCCGATGCCGAGCGCCATGTCCAGCGCGAGCGCGCCGGTCGGAATGGACTCGATGTTCATGTGCAGGTTCTCGCCCATGCGCATGATCGAGCCTTTGCCGAACTGCTTCTCGATCTGGCCTAGTGCGGCGTCGAGGGCCTTCTCACGGTCATCGGTTGCCATTACTGTCTCCTTGTTCTTTGTCATCGGAGGAACGCTATGAGCCTCTTGTGACATCGGTCGGTCTCCACCTGCCTTTTACGGTACTACGAACAAGTGTTCGTATAATGGATTTCGCCGACCTCTTCATTGTGCACCCTAAGGGCATGAAAAGACAGTGATTACAAGGAAAATCCGGCTAATCGACCAGGGCCTGATAGACGAGCTGTTGCAGCTCACGGCGAATCGGATAGGTGCCGCTCGGGAGCAGCTGCGTGTAGAAACCGACCGTCAGATCCTCGGCCGGATCGACCCAGAACACGGTCGACGCGGCCCCGCCCCAGGAGAACGTCCCCTCGGACGCCAGGCTCTTGTTCTTCACCGCGTCGATGACCACCGAGAAGCCGAGTCCGAAGCCGATGCCGGCGTACTCGGTCTCGGAGAACGAGGCCCTCGCGATCTCTTCGAGGTCGACGTCCTCGGGCAGGTGATTGCGCGTCATCAGCTCGAGCGTCCGACTCGAGATCAGACGGACCCCGTCCAACTCGCCGCCGCCGCAGCAGCATGGTCATGAATCGTTGGTAGTCACTGGCACTCGAGACCAGTCCGCCACCACCGCCGTGGATCCGTGGCGCGTGCATCGCACCTTTGGCGAGTTCTTCGAAGGGGAATGAGTCACCGCCGTGGGGCACGTAGAGCATCGCCAGGCGGTCCCACTTTTCCTCGGGACAGTACCAATCGGTGTCGGTCATCTGTAGTGGCCCGAGCACGCGTTCTTGCAAGAACGACTCGAAGCTCTGACCACTCCAGATCTCGATGAGGCGACCGAGCACGTCGACCGAGACCGAGTAGTTCCACTCACTCCCGGGCTGGAACACCAGCGGGCTCGAGCACCAGTCGTGCACCGCCTGTGCGAGATCGGCGCCGTGCGCGAATCCGAAGTCATAGCCCTTGATTCGGTAGATCTCGTCGGTGGGATGCGCGTAGTGAAAGCCGTAGGTCAGTCCGCTCATCTGACTGAGTAGATGGTGCACGCGCACCGGCTCGATCGCCGGGACGGTGATGGGCTTGGCGGCCGTGCCACCGGCCCAGACGCGAGGTTCCTTCAACTCGTCGATCCACTGGCCGACGTCGTCGTTCAAATCGAAGCGACCCTCTTCGTAGAGCATCATCACGGCGATCGACGTGATCGGCTTGGTCATGGAATAGATGCGCCAGATGGTGTCGTCGGTGACCTCGAGATTCTTCTCGCGGTCGCGGTAACCGCCCTTCGCGGTCCACACCAGCTCCCCGCCTCGCGCGACGGTGGCGAGCCAACCGGGCAGTCGACGATCCTCGACGTAGGCGTCGAAGTGCGGTCGGATTCGCTCGAGTCGCGCGAGGTCGAGTCCCATCGCGGACGGATCGACGCGAATCTCCAATGACGACATGTGCACCTCCGAAGCGTTAGTGCGAGATTACGCCGGAACCGCGCGAGCTACGACGAGGCGATCAGTGCCCGACGCAACACGTCGAGTGCGCTGATCGCGCTGTAGGCGCGGATGCGCGGTCGATCACCCGGTAGGTGCAGCGCCACGTGTCGCAGCTCATCACCGATCGAGAGACCGACGAAGACGGTCCCGGCCGGCTGTCCGTCCTGCTCTTCCGGTCCCGCGACACCGGTGACGCTGAGTCCGACGTCGGACTTCAACAGCGTGCGCACGCCGGTCGCCATGGCCTCGGCCGCCTCGCCACTCACGACCGGACCGACCGGCACGTTGAGTACGTCGAACTTCACTTCCGAGGCGTAACTCACGACGCCGCCACGAAACCACTTCGAGGCACCCGCGACGCCGACCAATCGCGAGGCGATCAGCCCGCCGGTCACCGACTCGGCGACCGCGAGGGTGAGCGAGCGTTCGAGCAGTAGCGCCGCGACGACGTCTTCCATCGTCTCGTCGTCGACGCCGAAGATGATGTCGCCGAGCTTCTCTTCGATCAGCGCCCGAACGATCGACTCCTCATTGACGAGCAGCGACGTCGCGTGCGCGGCGTCGTCACCGCGCGCGGTCAGGCGCACCTTGATGCCCTCGATACCCGAGGCGAGGAACGCGATCGTGACGCGGTCGTCGTCGACCAACTCGTCGAAGCGCGACGCCACGGCCTCGGCCAGCGCCGACTCACTCGCGCCCCACGTGCGAAGGACGCGGCTGGTGATCACCGACGTCGTCCCGGCCGCCATTTGTCGCGCCACCAGGTCGGGCAGAATCGCGCGTTCGAACATGTCGGTCATCTCATAGGGCACGCCCGGCACCGCGTAGACGACCTTTTGGCCGACGGCGCAAATCAATCCCGGTGCGGTGCCGCGCGTCTGGGGAATGATCGTCGCGCCGCGAGGCACGTCGGCCTGCAAGAGATTGTTGTCGGGCATCGCGCGGTTGCGCGACGCGAACATCGCGCGAATCTTCTCGACGATGTCCTCATGGCGCTCGAGCGGCACGTTCATCACCTCGGCGAGTGCGGCGCGCGTGATGTCGTCTTGGGTCGGGCCGAGTCCCCCACAGACGATGACCGCGTCGCTGCGCGCGAGGGCCGTGCGAAAGGCCAGCAGGATCCGTTCGTGGTTGTCGCCGACGTGTTGGTGGAACTGCGAGGCGATGCCGTGGGCCGCGAGTTGCTCACCGAGCCACTGGGAGTTCGTGTCCGGGATCTGACCCAACAACAACTCGGTACCGACGGCGACGATCTCAACTCGCACGCAGACCGACCTTCTTACCTTGCGCGTAGTACTGCCAACCGGTGTAGAGCGTCAAGACCACGGCGATCCAGATGACCGTGACGCCGATCCAGGTGTGACGGGCCGTCAACGGGATGACGCAAAAGGCGATCGCCCAGTCCTGGGTGAACGTCTTCCACTTGGCGAGCTTGCTCGCGGGGATCGAGATCCCGCGGCGCGCGGCGCGCGCGCGGTACACGCTCATCCATATCTCGCGCGCCGTGATGATCGCGGCCGGGATGATGAAGCCCTTGAGGCCGTGGGGGCGCGCGAGGATCAGCGCGTAGAGCGAACCGAGCACGATGACCTTGTCGGCCAGCGGGTCGAGGAACGCGCCCGACGTCGTGGTGCCGTGACGACGCGCGACGATGCCGTCGAAGTAGTCCGACATCGCGGCGAGAAACCCCACCAACGCCGTCCACCACGAGATGCGGTCAAAGACGATCAGGTAGATGAAGACCGGCGCGACGAGCAGGCGCGACGCCGTGAGCATGTTGGCCGGCGTGAGGAGAGCGGACTCGCCGTAAGTGGGCTGGCTCGTCATACCCGTACCGCCTCCAGATCCGTACCGTGACTCGCAACAATCTCGCCCTCGACGAGTGACCCCACGGGAAGTGACTCGTCCACCATCACAATGCCATCTATCTCGGGACACTCGCGCACACTTCGCGCCACGCCCGGCGCGTCCACGAGCAACTGCTGCATCGTGCCGACGAGGGCGTCGCGCTTGCGCGCCGTGATGTCGTCTTGGAGTTCGCTCACCTCGCGCAGTCGCTCGAGTGCCAACTCATGCGGTACCTGCGCGCCGAGGGTATTCGCGAGCGTGCCCTCTTCGGAGGAGAAGGTGAAGAAGCCGGCCCAGTCGAGTTGCGCCTCGTCGATGAACTCGAGCAGGCGGCGCTGGTCGTCCTCGGTCTCCCCGGGGTAGCCCAAGATGAAGGACGAGCGGAACGTCGCGTCCGGCTCACTCGCGCGGATCGCGGCGATGCGCTCCAGGAATCGATCCTTGTCGCCCCAGCGCTTCATCGCGCGAAGCAACGGACGCGACGCGTGTTGCAACGACAGGTCGAAGTAGGGCACGCCGCTGTCGAGGATGGCGTCGATGAGTCCGCTCGTCAGACCCGACGGGTAGAGGTAGAGGAGACGAACGCGATCGACCTCGCGACTCAGCGTACGCGTGAGTTCGATGAGTGGTTGCGTGCCACCCTCGTCGAGCACCTCGACCGCCTCGCCGCGGCCGGCGCGACGACGATCATGTCCCCAGCTCGCGAGGTCTTGGGCGATCAAGACCAGTTCGCGCACGCCGCCTTCGGCGAGCGCGCGGCCCTCGGCGAGTATCTCGTCGGTCGAGCGCGAGCGTTGGTCACCTCGGAACGACGGGATGGCGCAGAAGCCGCAGCGACGGTCGCACCCCTCGGCGATCTTGACGTAGGCCCAGGGCGTCGTCGACTTCGGTCGCGGCAGGTTCAAGAGGTCGAAGGACGGGAGCGGTCGGGTGCGCAGCGCCACCGGCGTCGACGGGATGATCGCCGTCAGACTCTCGCCGAATCCGGCGACGAGGTCGACTTCGGGCAGCGCCGCCGCGAGTTCGTTACCGTAGCGCTCGGCCATGCAGCCCGTGACGACGAGTCGCGCGTCGGATTGTTTCACGTCCGCGAGCGCGAGGACCGTCTCGATGGACTCCTCGCGCGCGGCTTCGATGAAGGCGCAGGTGTTGGCGACGACGAGGTCGGCGAGGTCGGGTGATGAGGACACGGAGTAGCCCTGGGACTCGAGCAGCCCCGCCAACTTGTCGGAGTCGACGTGGTTCTTCGGGCACCCGAGCGTCTCGATCCAGTACCGCACCACGTCTCCTCAGTTGACGACAACACCGAGCGCACTGCGCTCGGTGGTAATGGCGGAGAGGGAGGGATTTGAACCCTCGGGCCCACTTTCGCAGGCCGCATTCTTAGCAGGAATGTGGTTTAAACCGAACTCACCCACCTCTCCCAGCCGACTCAGCCTACTAAAAGAGATGCCATTAATAAAAATGAATTCTGATAGCAGCGTCGTTACGAACGTGCTCGAACACGACCATCATGGTCACCAGAAATGGGGGGAATCCCAGCATTACACTGACAACCACCACGGCCTCGAATCACCGAGAAGGGAAACCAATGCGCAACCTACGACTCACGTTGGCGGGACTCGTCACGCTCGCCACCATCGGCACCGTGTCACTTTCAACGGGTGTCAGCGCCCACGCGTCATCACTTCCGACGCTGGCGTCGTGCAAGACGTCGATCAACGCCGATGAGTACACCAACGGGAAGTTGACGGTCGCCACCGATACGCCGGCCTACACACCGTGGTTCGTCAATAACACGCCCTCCAACGGCAAGGGATACGAATCAGGCGTCGCCTACGCGATCGCCAAAGAGCTCGGCGTCAATAAGTCCAACGTCGTGTGGGTTCACGAACCCTTCAATGCGAGCTTCTCACCCGGCATCAAGAAGTTCGACTTCGACATCAATGAGATCTCGTACACCAGCGCACGCGCCAAGGTCGTGACGTTCTCGAGCAGTTACTACAACGTCCAGCAATCGATCATCGCGCTCAAGGGCAGCAAAATCGTGAAGGATCACACACCGGCAGAACTCAAGACGTATCAATACGGCGACCAGATTGGTACGACGGGACTGCTCTACATCGATCAGCAGATCAAGCCGACGAAGTCACCTCGCATTTACAACACGCTCGCGCTCGCCGCCTCCGCCTTGGAGACGGGCCAGATCGACGCCATCATCCTGGACACGCCCGACGGACAGTACATGGCGTCGCCCGGAGCAGGTGAAGTCGTCAACTCGAAGGGCAAGACGATCGCGGTCCAGGTCGGGCAGTTCCCGAGCACGGGCGAGCACTATGGCCTCTTGTTTCAAAAGGGTGACAAGCTCGTCGGCTGCGTGAACGCGGCCATCGCGGCACTGAAGTCGAACGGCACGCTGGCGACACTCCAGTCGAAGTGGCTCGGCATCTACAACAGCGTGCCGGTTATAAAGCCGTAAGTTCCGTGGTCAATGGCACCGACCTGCCGTCGTCGGAAGAGACGCCTTCATTCTTAGCGCCGCGGAGGAAGCAACTCCTGCTCGGTCGTCGCGCCATCGTCGCGAGCACGGTCTCGACCGTCGTGATCATCGGCGGACTCCTGCTCGCCTTTTATCTGGCGCCCGGCGGCGCGACCGTGCGGCACTTCTATTTCAACCCGCACCTAATGTGGCAGTCGTTCGTCGGCGATCACCACGACTCGCTCAGTTCAGTCGGCCTCGGATTGTTGATCAACATCAAAGTCTTCCTCGTCGCCGAGGTCTTCATCCTGATTTTCGCCCTGGTGATCGCGTGGACCCGGATGTCCAAGTCGCCGGTGTTGATGCCGTTTCGCATCCTGGCGACGATCTACACCGACGTGTTCCGTGGCATTCCCGTGCTGCTGGTCTTCCTCTTGATCGGCTTCGGCGTGCCCGGTCTGAAGATCTCGTTCATCTCGTATCCAGTCCCTCGAGGTCTACGGCTGCGTCTCGCTGATCCTCACCTACAGCGCGTACGTCTCAGAGGTCCTGCGCGCCGGCATCTTCTCGGTGCCTCACGGGCAACTCCTCGCCGCTCGTTCACTCGGGCTGACAAATTCGACCACGATGCGACGCGTCATCCTGCCCCAGGCCGTGCGCACCGTCATCCCGCCCCTTCTGAACGACTTCATCTCGTTGCAGAAGGACACGGCGCTGCTTTCAGTCCTCGGTGTCATCGAAGCGGTGCAGGCGGGCACGATCTATCAGGACTTCAAGTTCAACTCGAGCGGACTCGTGGTGGCGTCGCTCCTCTTCCTTGCCATGACGATTCCGCTGACGCGGTTCACCGACGGACTCATCGCCCGAGACCGCAACCGGCGACTGGCGTCGACATGACCGAGGTCATCCTGGAACTCGACTCAGTGGTGAAGCGCTTCGGCGAGAACGAAGTCCTTCGCGGCATTACGTTGAACCTGCACCGTCACGAAGTCGTGTGCCTCATCGGCGCCTCGGGCTCGGGCAAGTCGACGCTGCTGCGGTGCGTCAATCTCTTGGAGACGATCGACGGCGGCACGATCACGCTCTTCGGACAGTCGCTCACCGACGTGCGCGTCGATCCCGACAAGGTGCGGCGTCACACCGGCATGGTCTTTCAGTCCTTCAATCTCTTCCCGCACCTCACGGTGCTCGAGAACGTCCTCGTGGGACCGGTGCGCGCCCTGAAACGCAAACGGAGCGACGTCCTCGACGAGGCGCTGCAACTCTTGGATCGCATCGGTCTCAAAGGACGATCGGACGACTATCCCGACCGACTCTCCGGCGGACAACAGCAACGCGTCGCCATCGTGCGATCGCTCGCGATGCGACCGGCGCTGCTCTTGTTGGACGAGGTCACGAGCGCACTCGATCCGTCACTGGTCGGCGAGGTGCTCGACCTGTTGCGTGACCTCGCGAAATCCGGCACCACGATGTTGATCGCCACCCACGAGATGAACTTCGCGCGCGACGTCGCCCAACAGGTGGTCTACCTCGACGGCGGCGTGCTGGTGGAGAAGGGCACGCCGGAAGAGATCTTCTCGAACCCGCAACACGAGTCCACGCGACTCTTCTTGGAGCGGGTTCGTTAACACGCTTCGGCGCGCAGTTCGGGGAACTTCATCACTTCGTCGAACAGTTCGCGGTCGCGGCTCCACGTCAGAATCGCGGGCACGCTCTCGAGCGGCAGCCAGATGAGTTCGTCGACCTCTTCGTTCGGCGCGAACTCACCGTCGTTCGCCTCCATCAAGTAGTAGGCCACGATCTTCGGCTTGCCCTTGCGGTGCGTGTAGTTCGTGGTGCCGGCGAATCGGATGACCTGACACGACATGCCGGTCTCTTCGAAGACCTCGCGCAGCGCGCCCTGTTCGAAGGTCTCGCCCTCGTCGATCTTGCCCTTGGGAAAGGTCCAGTCGCCTCGCGCCTCGCGGTAGATGCACGCGACTTCGACGCGACCACCGGCGACGAATCGTCGGATGATGCCACCGGCCGCGCGAATGAGGTCACTCGGTGCATCCTTCGGGACGATCAACTCACCGCTCAACAGGTACACGTCGCTAACGGTAGATGACGGCAACGTGAAAGTCCGGTATTACATCGTCGAGTTCGCGAAGATTTCACTTTCAATAGGCTAGGACAATGTTGATCGCCACCCTTCCATTGGGGTGGCGTCTTTGCATTTACTTGCTCGCAGGAATCGGTGCGGGCATCGCGAACGGCATCGCCGGCGGTGGGACTTTTGTCACATTTCCGACGTTGCTCGCGACGGGCGCGTCGGCGTTGACCGCGAACGTCACGACCACGGTCGGCGTCGTACCGAGCTACCTCGGCGGCATACGGGGTTTTCGATTTCAACTGCGCGGCCATCGCGATCTGATCCGCTCGCTGGTGCCGTCGTGCGTGCTCGGTACCGCGCTCGGGTGTGCGCTCCTCCTGCTCGGTTCACCGCACCTCTTCGCGCTGATCGTGCCGTGGCTCATCGGCTCGGGCACGTTGTTGTTCGCCCTCGCGCCGCTCATCACCAAGCGCCTGGCGCACGTCGATCACGCGCACCGCGCCCGACGCTGGGGACTCTTCGTCGGTATCTTCGTCGTCGCGATCTACGGCGGCTACTTCGGCGCCGGTATGGGCATCCTCCTGCTCGCCGTGATGGCCGTCAGCCTGCCCCTCGAGATCCAAGATCTGCAGGGACTGCGCAGCGTGCTCTCCTTGATCATCAACCTGCTGGCGGCGTTGATCTTCGTCTTTCGCGGCCATCTCATCGTCGACGCCGTCTATATGTTCTTGATCGGCACGCTCGTCGGCGGATGGCTGGGGGCGATGTTGATACTGCGACTCTCGCCCAACGTGGTGCGCGTCGTGATCATCGCGGTGGGGATCGTCACCACCGTGCGCCTCGCGATCACCGCGTAGCGAAAAGCCGACATTATCGATAAGATTTGTGGATGAAGAACTTCTTCTCCTTCCCCAACCCCGTGAACGACGCCGCCGCGCGCACGGTCGCGATCGGCGTCGTCACGATGTCCGTCGTCGCGCTCGCGACGAACTGGTCGTGGCTCCTCATTCCGTTGACGTACGGGTTCGTTGCTCGCGTCGCCGCCGGACCGAAGATCTCGCCGCTCGGCCAGTTCGCGGTGCGCGTCGCCGCGCCGCGACTCACGAAGTGGCAGAAGTCGGTGCCCGGTCCGCCCAAACGATTCGCGCAGTCGATGGGCCTCGCCTTCAGCGGCGCCGCGACGATCGTCTGGCTCACGGCGGGCTGGGGTGACGCGCGTTGGATCTTGATTCCGCTGATCGCTGCGGCGTCGCTCGAAGGGTTCCTCGGCTACTGCCTCGGGTGCACGGTCTTTGGGTGGTTGATGCGCAAGGGCGTCATCCCCGAGAGGATCTGCGTCGAGTGCGCGGACCTCTCGAAGCGTTACGCCGCCGTAACAAACACGTCGTTGTAAGAATCATCTAACTTCTTGGACAACATTGCATCCTGATACGTCGCGGGTGTCGTGGCTTTCCTAGGCTGAGGCCATGCGTCGCGCCGTCCTCCCCGTTCGCTGGCCGCTCCTTGCCGTCAGCGTCGCCCTCGTCGCCCTCGCACTACCCGCCACCAGCGCCCTCGCGGCCCAACCACGCGTCGTCGTCGCGGGCGTCGCACCGGTCCCGGCGAGCGACACCATCGTCCACACGACGATCACCACGACCTTCGACGTGACCCTGTCGCCTCGCAACCAGCGACGGACTCACGAGCTACATCGCGAGCCTCTCGAATACCGCCTCGAGCGAGTTCCACCACTACCTCACGCCCGAGGCAGTTCGCGAGCAACTACGGCGCGTCGGTCTCGTCGGTCGACGCGGTGCGCGACTACTTCGCCGGCTTCGGACTCCACGTCGGAGACCTGAGCAAGGCCCGACTCGTGTTGCACGTGCGCGGCACGACGACGCAGATCGCGCACGCGTTCGCCGCGTCCGTCGAGACGGTACGTCGTGCCAACGGCGTCCTCGCGGCGCAGCTCGCGACCAAGGGCACGGTGCCGGCCGCGGTCGCGCACCACATCGCCGGCGTCGCCGGACTCTCCACGGTCGTGCAGCCGTCGACCAACTTGGTGGCGTCACACGAGAGCTCGCGCGTCGCGCTCCCGTCGACCTGTCCCGATGACGGCGGCGAGACCGGCACGACACCGAACTCCAACGGCGGCTACACGCCCTTTCAGTTCGCGCAGCTCTACGGCTTCGCCGCGGAGTGGGCGACCAACAACAACGGCGCCGGACAGACGATCGCCGTCTACGAACTCAGCGCGTACGACCCGGGCGACCTCGCGACGTTCCTGAGTTGCTACGGCCTCAACCCGACCATCACGCCGGTCTCGATCGACGGCGGACCGACCGGTGGTTACGACGACGAGCCGACGCTCGACATCGAAGAGGTCGCGGCGATGGCGCCCGGCGCCGCGATCGACATCTACCAGGGCCCGAACAACAGCACCGGACCGATCGACACCTATCAGCAGATCGCCGACGACGACACCGCCAACGTCGTGTCGACGTCGTGGGGCACGTGCGAGAGCGACCCCAGCGGCGACCCGTCGGCCGAACAGCCGATCTTCGAACAGATGGCGGCCCAGGGTCAGACCATCGTCTCGGCCGCCGGCGACGCCGGTTCCTCGGACTGCAACGGCATCACCAACAACGACCCCGCCGTCGACGACCCGGCCTCCCAGCCCTACGTGACCGGCGTCGGCGGCCTCAGCGTGAACGACATCGCGCCGCTGAGCCAGACCGTGTGGAACACGCCGGTCAGTTCCGGCAACCCGGGCGCGGGCGGCGGCGGCGTCTCCATTCTGTGGTCGCGACCGACGTGGCAGGTCGCCCCCGGCATCCCCGCCAGCGCCACGATGCGCATGGTGCCCGACCTCTCGACCGACGCCGACCCCGACACCGGGTTCGTCCAGTACTTCACCGGCACCGGCCAGGGGCCCTGCACCAGAACTGTGACGCCGGCTGGAACCAGCGTCGGCGGCACCTCGATCGGCTCGCCGATGGTCAGTGCGATGCTCGCGGTCGCCACGCAGGCCTGCGGCACGGGCCGACTCGGCTTCATCAACCCCTCGCTCTACGCGATGGCCTCGACCGGCTTCGTCGACGTCACGACCGGCACCAACGACCTCTACAACGTCGGTGAGTACAGCGCCGGTGTCGGCTACGACATGGCCTCGGGTCTCGGCAGTCCCGACGGCGCGGCATTCTTCGCCGGACTCTGCCCGCCGAAGTTCGACGCCGCGAAGAGTTCCTTCGCGCTCGCCAAGTCGAGCGCCGCGGTGGACGTGCCGGTCAACGTGACCGCGACGCTGCACGACACCGATAACGATCCGCTCGCCAACGCACTCGTCAACGTCACGGCCACCAACGTGAACGGCGACGGCCAGGTGCTCATCGACGGCGACCGCTCGAGTGAGACGACGAACGGCAGCGCGGCCTACACCGTCGCGACCGACGCGAACGGCGTCGCGCAGTTCAGCGTCTCGGGCAGCGAGCCGGGCGCGATCGACGTCATCGTCAGTTACGAGGCCCAGCAGATCGACAAGGCGACGATTCAGATCACGGCGGCGGCCAAGGTCGCGATAAAGGCGCCGGGACGCGCGTCGATCGCCAAGCTCTCGGCGCTCGTCGGCGGCTTCGACCTCGTGGTGCGCGCGCCGTCGTCCAACGGCGGCTCGGCGATCACGTCGTACCAGTACTCGATCTCCGGCGGTTCGAAGTGGACCGCGCTCTCGCGCGGATCGACGTCGATCATCGTGAAGGCACTCGCCAAGGGAAAGACGTATCGCGTGATCGTGCGCGCGCTCAACGCGAACGGGGCCGGCGTGGCGTCGGCGGCGAAGTCAATCGTCACGCGAACGTAACGGTCAGGGCCTGATCAGGGCGGTCGCTGCACGAGTTGAAAAATGCGCTCACCCCTAGACTTCACCTAGGTGAAGGTGCACGACGAATTGGGTTAATTCCCAAGAGGACACGAGTGAAACTTCGACGGGCAGTGCTTTTGGTATCGGTGGTGCTGGCCAGCATCACCCTCGCGGCCACCGGGTCGCGGGGCGCGACCTCGCTCGCGGCGCCGGCCGGACTGCCGATCTACCAGTTCATCGAGTCCGGGACCGGTCCGCTGCCGTGGAACGCGGCCTCGCTCGAAGGCTCGATCGATCGCACCACGATGCTCGGCGCGCCCCACGCCGCCAGTGACGCGACCGAAGGGGTCTTGGCCTACCGCACGAACCACGATCAACTCGCGCACCCTGACCGAAACCGTCGCGGGCGCCAAGACCTGGACGAACCTCTCCACACCGAAGAACAGCCTCCCGGCGCCGAGCGCCGACCCGATCCCGTTCTTCGATCCGTCGGGCAACGTGGACCTGCTCTACGTGAACGACGTCGCGCACGTCGATCCTGCTCAGCCAGAACATCCCGGTCTCGCCGTTCTGGCGACACGTGCACGGGCAGGCGGCGTGGCGACCGTACGTCGTGACCGACCTCTCGGCGTTGACGGGCGTGAACGCGGCGAACGGTCTCGCGAGCATCCTCGTCAACGGATCTGTCGGCGACGGTCACCTACCGCACGACCAAGAGCACGATCGAGGTGCTCCAGTTGGGTTGGACGACCGGTGATCCCGTCCCCTACATGACCACTGCTCCCGGCAGCGTCACCGTCACGGTGCAGAGTGCGCCACCCACGACGACGACGACGAAGCCGGTGACTACGACGACGAAGCCCGTCACGACGACCACGAAACCGGTCACGACCACGACCAAGCCCGTGACCACCACCACGAAACCGGTCACGACCACGACGAAACCCGGCACCACGACGACGAAACCGCCGACCACCACGACGACCAAGCCCGTGACCACGACGACGCTGCCCGCCTCGAGTGTCGCGGTCGCGAGCGATCCCCTCGTCATCCCGGGAGCGGTCCCCACGTTCGTGACGACCTCCAACGTCGGTGACTTGCTCGTCTATACCAACACCGGCGCCACGCTCAATTCGTGGTCCGTGCTCGACGTCACGACGTTGACCGAGGCGCCGAAGGTCGCGGGAACGCTCTCGATGGCCTATGACGCGTCCGGTGTCGACATCGCGGCGCTCACGAGCAATGGCAGCGTCGAACTCTTCGCGTCACCCATCACGAGTTCGCCCTCGAGCAACGTCGCCGCGCCGGTGTGGTCCGCGCTCAACGTGACCGGCGCCGCCACCGGCGCACCACCACTCAGCGGGTCGCTCTTCGTCAGTGCCACGCCGACGCAGCTCTCGATCGACGGTCAGGCCGCGAACTGGGGTGACCTCTTCTCGCTCACCAGCGCGCCGGGATCGGGCACGTGGAGCGCCACCGACGTGTCGGCGACCGGCGGTAGCGCCGCGCGCACGGTCGGCGACGCCGTCACCGGTATCCAGGTCGGCTCGACGTTGACGCTGTACGCCGCCGGCGTCAACTCACCGCCGCCCCAGGGCGTCGGCGTCTACGCGATCCCCTCGGCCAAGTGGGGTCAGGCCATCACCGACGGCTGGCCGATCGTCAGTGAGACCGGCGGACTCGGCACGCAGAGCTCGCCGTGGGTGGGCTTCACGTCGACCTCGAGCGTCGCCGACTCGCCGGACTTCCTGATGGGTCAGAGCATCTACAACTCGCACAAGCGCGTCACGTGGCTCTCGTTCTGGACCGTGAGCGGACCGCTGAAGGGCCAATCCCATGACGGACGACGAACTTCTACAACCACGGCTTCGCCGCCGGTAAGTGGGTCGCCACGCAGATCGATCAGTACCGATCGCTCGGCGTCGGCCTGAAACCCGACTGGGTCATCTTGGACCCCGAGGGATACCCGGACAACCACTCGGGCCTCGACGCGCCGGGCGGATCGACCGCCGCGACCCTCGCGCTTGTACGCGACGTACTGGAGTTCGATGTTGAAGGGCTGGGCGAACGGCATCGCGTCGGTCGACCCGTCGCTCAACGCGGCTGTCTACGCCTCGCAGTCCGAGTATCGCAACTACAACCTCGTCACGCACTCGATGCCGGTCTTCGTCGCCGTCGCCTTCGGCAACGGCGGACCGATCCCGATCGGCGGCGCCACGGGATCGAACATCCGTGGCTACATCTCCTTCAGCGCCAGCTGCACGCCGACCTCGACGCTCGCCGCGGAGGAGGCCACGCTCTTGAACCCGCCGTGGTCCGGTCAGTTCAACACGCTGCAGTTCAACGCCGGCGTCTACTGCAAGCCGGCGTAGCCGTAGTCTGGGCCAATGAGCGACACGACCGACAACGACAACGCTGAGGACGAATCCAAAACCGACCAGCGACACGACCGACGCCTTCGGCGAGAAGGTCCAGGACCTGCGCAATCGACTGAAGCACCTGACCCAGCCACTCGTCGACTCGCTGGACACGCGTCTGCGCGACCAGATCGATCGTCGCGTGGACGACCGGGTCGATGACCGGGTCCAGACGCTGGTCGACGAGGCCCTGACCGCGCGACTCGCGGTGATCGAGCGCGCCATCGCCGACATCGACCGCGCGCTGAAGGAACTACAGGGAAAGTAACGACCTAGGCGGATCACGTCGGGCGGTCCTTGGCGACGTTTGCGGTCGCTGCGAATGGCCCAGCGCATCGTCAAGACGATGAGCACGAGCGTCGCCGCGACGAAGACCGAGAAGACCGCGATGAACACATCGCAACGCTAGCCGTGTCACACCGACGTACAAAAGTAGAAGGGTGACAACGACGCTCGACTCCTCTCCCCTCAGTGTGGTGGAGGCGTTGCGCGGGGACCGTTCCAAGCGACCCTTGATCGATATCGCGAGCGCCGGTGGACTTCGTTCGCTCTTAGAAGACGGGATCTTCGAGGTCATCGGTGCGCAACGCCTCGAGACGCCGATCATGGTGCGGACGTCGTCGCTACACCAGCGATTCGCCACCACGGACGTCTCAATGTCGAGCACCGGACGGATTCGCGGCGTCCTGCTCAGTCAATTGTTGCGACTGCTCAGCGTCGGCATGACCATCGATCACGCCTTCGATGACGCGCTCGCGGCGTGGCGCGGCGAGGTTGGCACCAATGAGTTGCTCGAGCAGCTCGCGACGCTCGACGACGACGAACGAGCTCGCCTGGCGACCGACGTCGAAGCGCACTTCGTGACGTTGGCGCGCGCGCTCGGTGAGGTTCCTCGCCCAGTGGAAGCCGCGCAGCAGCGTTCGCGCGATTCAACGACTGGCCGGTGGCAACGTCGTCTTGCGCGACGTCGTCGACCTCATGATCGGCACCTCGACGAGTGAAGTGGCGTCAATCGCCCTCTTTGACGTCACCACCTCCCCGCTCGGCGAGGGTGCCGAACGAACGATGCGCTATCACGCGCTGCTGCAGACGCTGCGGACGTCGGTGATGCCACTGCGGACCTGCACGTTCTCGAGCGCGACGGGCGAGTTGTGGATTCGCGACGTCGACTACGAACTCTTGGCGCGAAGTGTCGAGGACGTCCTCGCGAACGTTCGCGAACAGTGGAGCGCGCGATGACCCTGTTGCATCGCCGCCTTACGAAAACCGACCTCAACGACCTCGTGAGCGACGTCCCGACCGAACGGGTTCAATTGGGCGACGAGCACCGTGCGTCACTGTCGAGCCGATTCCGCGCCGTGAGCGTGCCGGGGCACCGGCGTCTGGACGCGTGGGGTGTCGAGCGCGCCGGTCGCGATGGCTCATCGTTCCGGTGGTCACCGAGTACCGCACGTCGAGTGCTCGGCAACGCGTCGCTGCGCCGCGTCACGTCACAACCGACGTCGCTTCGCGACGCCGTTCGCGATGAACTGGGCGACCAGATGGTGCGCGCGGCGTCGGGCTATTCGCGCTCGGGCTCACTGGCGCACTGGTTGGCGTCAGCACCCCATCCGGTCATCGGACTCGTCACCGCCGAGGCCGTCAACTGGGCGACGCAACTCCAGGAGATCGCGCAGTGGCTCGAAGCGCCGTGGTCGATCCCGGCGAGCGACGCGTACTACGACGTCGCGAGCGCGCGCACGACCCTTCGCGCACGTCGCGACCTCATCGTGCAACGCGGACGACGCACGAGTCGTCGTGCGCGTGCGAAGCGGTGCGCCGGGCAAGAGCGCCGGTCCGGGCTTGCGCGCCGATCTCACGATTGACGCGCTGGCCGATCACGACGGCGTCGCGCCGGTGCGCTTGGTCGGGCTGTGGCCCGACGCCGGCGTCTGTCTGTCGGTCGACGGCACGATGTCGGACCTGCGAAGCGGCGCGCGCGACCTGGTGCGAACGGCCGTCGCCCAGCGACGTCGGGCGCCACTCTTGGCGGCCTAAGTTCTGATCAAAGGGTCCTCCGAGTAGCGCTGGATGGGTCATGACCCTGCGCACTTCCCTTAGAAATATCGCGATTATCGCCCACGTGGACCACGGAAAGACCACGTTGGTGGACAAAATGCTCCGCCAAACCGGGTCCTTCACGGCCCACGAGGAGCTGACCGACCGGGTCATGGACTCCGGCGACCTGGAGCGCGAAAAGGGCATCACCATCCTCGCCAAGAACACCGCCGTCAAGTGGAACGACCTCACGATCAACATCATCGACACGCCTGGTCACGCCGACTTTGGCGGCGAGGTCGAGCGCGGACTCGCCATGGTCGACGCCGTCATCTTGTTGGTCGACGCCGCCGAGGGCCCGCTCCCCCAGACCCGGTTCGTCCTGCGCAAGACCCTCGAGAAGCGCCTCCCGGTCGTGCTGGTCATCAACAAGGTCGACCGCCCCGACGCGCGCATCAAGGAGGTCGTCGAAGAAGTGGAGAACCTCTTTCTCGACCTCGACGCCGACGAGCACCAGATCTCCTTCCCGATCCTCTACGCGAGCGCGCGCCAGGGCTGGGCCTCGACGGACGCCGAACGACACGTCGGGTGACCTCACGCCGCTCTTCCAGACCATCGCCGACTACGTGCCGGCCCCGGAATACGAAGAGGGTCACGGACTCCAGGCCCTCGTCTGCAACCTCGACGCCTCGCCGTACTTGGGACGCCTGGCGCTGTGTCGAGTGATCAACGGCAACCTCGAACGCGGCCAGCGCGTCGCGTGGTGCCGCATCGACGGCACGATCGAGCACGCCAAGATCACCGAGCTCTTCATCACCGAGGCGCTGGAGCGGATCCCGGCCCAGAGCGCGGGACCGGGTGACATCGTCGCGGTCGCCGGCTTCGAGGACATCACCATCGGCGAGACCCTGGCCGACCCCGAGAACCCGATCGCGCTCGAGCCGCTGCACGTGGACGAACCGAGCTTGTCGATGACCATCGGGATCAACACGTCGCCACTCGCCGGCACCGAGGGCAAGTTGCTCACCGCGCGGATGGTGAAGGACCGGCTCGACCGCGAGCTCGTCGGCAACGTCGCGCTGCGCGTGCTCAACACCGAGCGTCCCGACTCGTGGGAGGTCCAGGGACGAGGCGAACTGCAACTCGCGGTCTTGATCGAGACCATGCGTCGCGAGGGATTCGAACTCACGGTCGGCAAGCCCCAGGTCGTCACGCGCACCGTCGACGGCAAACTGCACGAGCCGGTCGAGCATGTCACGATCGACGTGCCCGAGGAGTTCGTCGGGAACGTGACGACCCTGCTCGCCACCCGCAAGGGCACCATGACCGACATGGTCAACCACGGCACCGGTTGGGTGCGTCTCGAGTGGCGCATCCCGGCGCGAGGACTCGTCGGCATCCGCACCGAGTTCATGACCGAGACGCGCGGCGCCGGCATCATGCACTCGAACTTCGACGGCTACGCCCCGTGGTTCGGTGACATCCGACTGCGCCAGAACGGCGTGCTCGTCGCCGACCGTCGCGGTGACACGACCGGCAACGCACTGCTCGACCTCGAACAGCGCGGCACGCTCTTCGTCGGACCGGGCGTCGAGGTCTACGAGGGCATGATCGTCGGCGAGAACGCTCGCTCCGACGAGATGAACGTGAACCCGACCAAAGAGAAGAAGCTCACGAACATGCGCGCCTCGGGCAGCGACAACACCGAGCGGATCGCTCCGCCCACCATTTTCTCGCTCGAGCAGGCGCTCGAGTTCATCGCCGACGACGAGGCCGTCGAGGTGACCCCGCAGTCGGTGCGCCTGCGCAAGGCCGTACTCGACGTCGCGGCCCGTCATCGCCTTCATAAGAAGAAGTAGTCGTTTAGTAGAGTCGTCCCCGGAGGGATGACAGAGCGGCCGAATGTACCGGTCTTGAAAACCGGCGTGGGCTTGCCCACCGTGGGTTCAAATCCCACTCCCTCCGCCCAGTGCGATCTTGATTCACCACTCGAACGCGAGTACGCCCCGACCACGTAGGTCGGGGCGTCGTCCTTGCGTACGGGCCTTGCCCGATCGGTCTGTAACGCGAATGCGCGACGTGGGACTGCATAGGTGGCAAGGATGCCCAACCAAGGAGAAAACTCATGAAATTACGCAACTCACTTCGTGCGGCGAGCGCGGGCGTACTGGCGCTCGGACTCGGCGTCGTCTATACCGCCAGTGCGGGCGCGTCGACGCCACGTTTCTTCGGCGATCACGGATCGCGCAGCGCGCTCTTCGTCGAGACCGACGCCAGCGCGGGTAACAGCGTGCTCAGCTATCGCCAGTCCAGCGACGGCACCATCGCGTACGCCGGTCACTACGCCACCGGCGGTCTCGGCGCCACGAGCGCGGGCGCGACGGCCGATCCCCTCGCGAGCCAGGACGGACTCGTGCTGGCGAACCACGGCGCGAACCTCATCGCGACGAATCCCGGCAGCGACACGGTGACGGTCTTCGCGGTCGACGGCACGCACCTCAGCGTGGAGCAGCAGCTCCCGAGCGGCGGACTCTTTCCCGACTCGATCGCGACGAGCGGCAATTTGGTCGCCGTGTTGAATGCGGGCGGCGCCGGCTCGGTCGCCGAGTTCCAGTGGGTATTCGGTCACCTCGTACCGCTCAACGGTCAGGTGCGCAGCCTCGGACTGTCGAACACGACGCCGCCGGACTTCCACCACGGTCCCGGTCAGGTGTCCTACACGCCGAACGGCCAGCACCTCATCATCACGACCAAGTTGTCGACGAACGCCTACGACGTGTTCTCAGTGGGATTTAACGGCGCACTCGGTGCGACGCCCACGGTCACGCCCGCCGTCAACGCCCTCCCGTTCTCCTTCGTCTTCGACGCGGCCGGTAACGTCGTCGCCACCGAGGCGTCGAACAGTTCAGTCACGACCTACCGCGTTAACGCGAATGGTTCGCTCAGCTCACTGGGCACCGTGAGTGACGGGGCGATGGCGCTGTGCTGGATCTCGGGTGCGAACGGCTACTACTTCGGCTCGAACGCCGGGAGCGGCACCGTCAGCTCCTTCACGGAGAACTCAGCGGGAGCGCCTGTTCTCGTGAACGCCACCGCGGGCACGGCCCACGCGGGCACGACTGACTCGGTCGTCTCACCCGACGGGAAGTTCTTCTACGTCGAGAGCGGTGGCGCGGGCACGATTGACGCCTTCGCCATCGGCGCCAATGGAACACTTACCCAGATCGAGACGATCTTCAACGTCCCGGTCGCCTCTGAAGGGCTCGCGATCAGCTGAGCACGAAACGACGAGTAGGTACCCGGCGACCGTGGAGCATCAAGCCCCACGGTCGCCGGGTACTGTTCTTCTCGTGGACGACGCCGAGCTCTTGGAGAGTCTGCTCGGAGGCAATGAATCGTCGTTCACCGAGTTAGTGCGGCGCTATCACCCGACGCTGGTCAAAGTCGCGCGCTACTACGTCGCCAACGCCGCCAGCGCCGAAGACGTCGCCCAGGACACGTGGATCGCCGTGATCAAAGGCGTCGAGAAGTTCGAGGGCCGCAGTGCCTTCAAGACGTGGTTACTGCGCATCTGTGTGAATCGCGCGCGCACGACGGGCGTGAAAGAACACCGATCGATTCCGGTCGACCCGAATGAGTCCGGACCGAGCGTGGCGGCACACCGATTCGACCAGGGCGGCTTCTGGAGTGACCCGCCGGTGCCCTTCACCGACGCCGTCGACGCCCGACTCGACAACTCGTTCTCTACTCGGCGCCGTGCGCGACGCGATCGACACGTTGGGCGAGCCGCAACAGGCCGTCGTAACGCTTCGCGACGTGGAAGGACTATCAACACAGGAGGTGGCCACACTGCTAGGACTCAGCGAGGCGAACGTGCGAGTGATACTGCACCGTGGTCGCGCCCGCGTCCGAGCGATCGTCGAAGAGGCCATGAAGGGATCGAAGATATGAAGTTGCTGCCGTCACCGCTCGTGTGTCGCGACGCCGTCGAACTGGTGAGCGACTACCTCGACGGCACGCTGCCTCGTCGTCAGCGCCGCCGCCTCGAGAAGCACCTCGCCGGATGTGACGCCTGCAGTGCGTACCTCGAACAGATGCGCGCGACCATCGCCGCTAGTGGCAAGGTCGGTCCCGACGATCTCCCCAGTGACGTCGTCGACGGCCTCGTCAACCTGTTCCGTCAGTACCGAAACGACAAGTGAAAGGCGCACCCATGGCGTCGAGCTGAATCCCCTCTCATCGTCTACGGCGCGAGTTGGTGCCCGGACTGTCGTCGCGCCAAGCAGTTCCTCGCGTCGCACCGCGTGCCCTACGAGTGGATCGACCTCGAAGAGTTCCCCGAGAAGACCGCCGAGGTCGAGGCGCGCAACGACGGCAAGCGGATCATCCCGACCATCGTCTTCCCCGACGGCACGTTCCTCGCCGAACCGTCGAACGACGAGCTGGCCGATCGCATCGGCCTCTCGCGCGTCGCGGAGGCCAAGGAGTACGACCTCATCATCGTGGGCGGCGGACCGACGGGCCTCACGACGTCGATCTACGGCGCGCGCGAGAACGCCAAGGTGTTGATCGTCGAGAAGTCCGCGCCCGGCGGCCAGGCCGGCGTCACCGAACGCTTCGACAACTACCCCGGCTTCCCCGACGGCGTCGGCGGCGCCGAACTGGCCGAGCGCATGACCCAACAGGCCCAGCGCTACGGCGTCGAGATACTCCAGGCCGTCGGCGCCACGCGCGTCGAACGCGACGGACCGATGATGCGCGTCGACCTCTCGACCGGGGACTTCGTCCTCGCGCCGGCCGTCCTCGTCGCGACCGGCTCGACCTACCGGCGCACCGACGCCGACGGCGAGGCCGACCTCATCGGCGCCGGCATCCACTTCTGCGCGACGTGCGACGGACCGTTCTACCGCGGCGCCAAGGATCTCACCGTCATCGGCGGCGGCAACAGCGGACTCGAGGAGGGTCTGTTCTTGACGCAGTTCGCCGATCACGTCACCGTCGTCCAGGGCATGTCGAAACTGACGGCCAACAAACTCCTGCAGGACAAGGTCGCGAACCACCCGAAGATGTCGGTGCTCTTGGACACGCACGGTGAAGTCCTTCAACGCGAACGCCTCGGGCAAGCTCGAGTCGATCACGCTGTCCTGTGACGGCACCGACGCCAAGCACGACACCGCCGGTGCGTTCGTCTTCATCGGACTCGATCCCAACACGAGTTTCCTCGAGAACTCGCTCGACGTGGACGAGCGTGGTTTCATCGTGACCGACGCGATGTTCCACACGAGCGTCGAGGGCGTCTTCGCCGCCGGCGACGTGCGCTCCGGGTCCACCAAGCAGATCGCGTCGGCCGTCGGCGAGGGTGCGGCGGTCGCGATTCAGATCCGCTACTACCTCGACTCGCTCGATCGCGTGAAGGTCAGTAGTTGACATTTGATGTACTCGTACGTCAGTGCGCAACGCGAGGCGAACGTTTTCGCAACGCGATGACAAACGCAGAACTTTTTTCTCACGTGCGTGATCACTTCGTTGCGCATGCGCGTATTCACAGCAGATACTAAAGAAGTGCAGTAAAAAACCCCAGTAAAGTTTCAGGCAGCGTCATACGTTTTCGTAAGTAGTGGGCGTACGCAAGGGCGATCCGTAGTTCACCAAAATGCTTACCGAACGGAGCGTTGCGCAGATGTCCAGGGAGAGTTACGACACGTCAGTGCTTGGCGAGTTCTTTTGGAACTCGACCGACCTGCTGTCGGTGCTGGGCAGCGACGGTACGTGGCAGATCGTGAACGCGGCCTGGCCCGATCAGATGGGCTGGACGCTCGAGGACCTGCAGAGCGGGCCGTTCATCGACCTCATCCACCCCGACGACGTGCTGGCCACCGTGCGCGAGTTCGACCGACTCGTCGCCGCGCCCGACGCCACGCTCATTGAGTTCCGTAATCGCCAGCGCCGTCGCGACGGGACGTATCGCTGGATCGAGTGGAACTGCCAGGGCCGTAACGGCATGGTCTTCTCCGCCGGACGCGACATCACCACCCAGGTGGAGGCGCAGCTCGAGCTCACCGGCAGCCTCGAGACGAAGCGCGCGATCCTCGACGCCGTGGTCGACTCGATCATCACCGTCGACGAGCAGTTCCAGGTACTCGACGTCAGCCCCGGTACCGATCGCATCTACGGCGTCTCCAAGGTCGAACGACGCGGGAAGAAACTCCCTCAACATCGTCTATCCCGAGGACCGCGATCACGTCGCCGTCGGAACTACGCCGACTCTTCCAGGGTGAGGACGGTTCGCTGACGAGTTACCACTTCCGGGCGCTGCACGTCGACGGACGGATGCTGACCATCGAGACACGCGGACGCCTAATCCGCGACGAGATCCGGTCACAACCCTCGAGCGGTGCTGGTGTCGCGCGACGTCACCGAAGCCGTTCGCCGCCGAAGTCGTCTTGAAGGAGGCCAAGGAGGCGGCCGAGCGGGCCAACGCCGCCAAGAGCGAGTTCATGTCGCGCATGAGCCACGAACTGCGCACGCCGCTCAACTCCGTGCTCGGCTTCGCGCAGATCCTCGAGATGGAACTGCAGTCGCCCGACGAGCTCGAGATGGTGAGTTACATCCACAACTCGGGCAAGTACCTGCTGGAACTCATCAACGAGGTCCTCGACATCTCGCGCATCGAGTCGGGGCACATCAGCGTGATGATCGAACCGATCGTCCTGCAGGACCTGGAGAAGGAGTGCATCAAACTGGTGACGCCGCAGGCCAACGAGTTCGGCGTCACGATCTTCTCGCAGTCGGACTACGACTTCCAGGTTCTCGGTGACCAACAGCGACTCAAGCAGGTCATGCTCAACCTCTTGTCCAACGCCATCAAGTACAACCGACCCAACGGCTCGGTCACCATCTCGTGTGCGCCGCGACCGCGCAGCCGGGTGCGACTCTCGGTGGTCGACACCGGTCCGGGCATCAATCCCGACCTGCTCGAGCCGTCTCTTCACGCCCTTCGACCGACTCGACGCCGAGACCTCGGGTATCGAAGGGACCGGTCTCGGACTCGCGCTCTCCAAGGGTCTCATGGAAGCCATCGGCGGCACCATCGGCGTCGAGAGCACGGTCGGGCAGTGGTTCCACGTTCTGGATCGAGCTGCCGAACGTCAAGGCGCCGAAGACCTCCGCGTCGCGCACCCCGCCGCCGCTCGCGCTCAAGGCGGCCAGCGAAGCGTCCTCGACGGTGCTCTACATCGAAGACGACGTCGCGAACGTCCAACTCGTCGAGCGACTCTTGATGCAACGCCCCAACATCAACCTCATCACGTCGCTGTTGGGCGGCATGGGGGTGGAACTGGCCCAGCAGTACCGGCCGGACCTGATCCTGCTCGACGTGCACCTCACCGACATCCACGGGTTCGAGGTCCTCGAGCGACTCCAGGCCGACTCGCGGACCGTCGACATCCCGGTCGTCGTGCTCTCGGCCGACGCGACGACGTGGCAGCGACGGCGCTTCCGCAACGCCGGTGTCTACGACTACCTCTCCAAGCCGCTCGACCTGCAACAGCTCCTCGACGTCATCGACCAGCACCTGGGCGCGCGAGCGGCGAGCCAGGCGATCGCGAACTCACTGGCGGCCGTCACCAAGTCCTAAGCGTCGGACTCTCGACGTCACGAATCGATGCGCGACTGAATCTGTCGAATCCACTCGTCGGCCGCTGCGGCGGGCCTCGGCGACGACTTCTCGTCGATCGGTGGCGTCGGCACCGGTCACCGGATACGAGCCGAGGAACTTCACGCGCGCGAGGTGCGCCTGTAGGTCGGCGAGGCAGTCGGCCGTGACGTCCTCGGCGACGTGACCCTCGAACTCGATGACGAAGCAGTAGTCACCCAGTCCCCGTTTCGTCGGACGGCTCTCGAGCTTCGTCAGGTTCATGTCGCGCGCGGCGAAACGACCGAGGATGGCGTAGAGCGAGCCGGGGCGGTCGGCGTCTTGAAAGCAGACGATGGTCGTGCGGTCGTGTCCCGTGGGTGACGCGACGCGGTCTCGAGCGACGACGACGAAGCGGGTGGCGTTACCGGGGTGGTCCTCGATGTCGGTCGCCACCGCCGTCGAGGCCGAAGAGCTCGCCGGCGAGCGCCGAGGCGACCGCGGCCCACGGCTCCGTCGAGGCCGCGACCTCGCGGGCCGCCTGTGAGGTGGAGGAGCGTCTGCTCGATCGTGACGTCGAGGTCGTGCAGGTAGGCGCGACACTGGGCGAGCGCGTGGACGTAGCTGCGCACGTTCGTCACGTCGGTGAGCACCACGCCCGGGCGCGCGAGCAGGTGTAGGCGGATCGGGATGACGATCTCCTGGACGATGACCAGGTCGTGGTCGAAGACCAGTCCGTCGATCGTGGCCGACACCGTACCTTCGATCGCGTTCTCGATCGGGACCAGGCCCTGGTCGAGGGTGGCGTCCGCGACCGAGGCGAGCAGGTCGGCGAGGGTCTCGCACGCGACGGCGTCGACGCCCTCCATGGTCGAGACGGCCTCGTGCGAGAACGAACCTTCCGGTCCGAGATAGCCGATGCGCACGTTCGCCATCTCGCGAGGTTAGTTCCAGGGCCGCTGAACCCCTCGCGGCGACGGGTCAGAGAAGGTCGTTTGAGGTCGTACGATAGACAGGGATCAATTTCGAAAGGCCGTGCAATGGGGCACCCGATGTTTGAGTACGACGCCACGCTGGCGGACGAAGTGTTCGACTACTGCCGAGACCGACTTTCGATGGATCCGGTGCCCCTCGACTACGGAAGTCTGAACGTGACGGCCCCGGGCGACATGAAGGGCTTCATCCGTCCCGAGGGACACGACCCCGACGAGATCCTCGAGTTCTTCAAGAACGAGCTGGCGCCCTCGGTCGTCTCGATCGACTCACCGGGCTTTCTCGCCTTCATCCCGAACGCCCCGACCAAGAACTCGCTGCTCTTCGACATGGTCGTCGCCTGTTCCGGTCTGAACGGCACGAGCTGGCTGGAATCCAGCGGCGTCGTGCTGGCCGAGAACCTGGCCCTCGCGTACCTGGCCGAACTCGCCGGGATGCCCGAGGGTTCGGGCGGCGCCTTCGTGTCCGGTGGCTCGTTGGGCAACCTCTCGAGTCTCACCGTCGGCCGTGACGTCGGACGGGCCAAGCGCCCGAACCTGGCACCGCATGAAGTGCGCTACGCGATCTCCTCGGACGCGCACTCGAGCATCGGCAAGGCGCTGCACGTCCTCGGGGTCGAGCCGCTCGTCGTGACGACCGACGACCACCGCTTCACGCGCGCCGCGCTCGAAGCAGGCGATGGCGAAGGACCCGAATCCCGACAGCGTCATCGGCGTCGTCGCGACGTCGGGGACGACGAACGCGGGCATCGTGGACGACCTCGAGGGTCTCGGCAGCTACGCGCGCGAACACGACCTCTGGTTCCACGTCGACGGCGCCTACGGCGGGGCGGCGCTGTTCTCACCGACCGAGCGGCACCTGCTCGCCGGACTGCGCCACGCCGACAGCTTCATCGTCGATCCCGCACAAGTGGCTGTTCGGTCCCCTCGACTGCTGCGCGCTGCTCTATCGCGAACCCGACCGTCGCGCGCAAGGTCCTGGCCCAACAGGCCGGCTACCTCGACATCCTGCACTCGAGCGACGACGAGCACTACGAGTGGAACCCGTCGGACTTCGCCATCCACCTCTCGCGTCGGGCCCGTGGACTCCCCTTCTGGTTCTCCCTGGTCACCAACGGCACCGCCGCCTACGAGAGCGCGGTGCAGTGCGCCGTCGACCTCGCGCACCGCACGCAGGCAAAGATCGAGGCCCTCGACTACGTCGAGATGGTCCGTCCGATCAGCCTCTCCATCGTGCTCTTTCGGCGCAAGGGCTGGACGCCAGAGCGCTACACCGAGTGGAGTCATCAACTGCTGCGCGACCAGATCGCCTTCGTCACCCCCACGAAGTGGGAGGGCGAGACGGTCGGACGACTCGCGTTCTTGCACCCCAACACCACCGACGAACTCGTGGATCAGATCCTCGAGTCGATGCGCGACTAACGACCCTTCAGCAACGGATCACTCGGCGTTCGCGTCACCTCGCCGCGTTCGGACTTACGACGCCACGCGATGCCGCCGAGCGCCTCCAGGACGATGCGGTTGCCGAGGTAGGCCGTGATCTCGGCGTGGTCATACGGCGGCGACACTTCGACGACGTCGACGCCGCCCGACGGGCACCTCCATCGCGATGCGACGCACCGCGTCGAGCAGTTGGCGACTCGTGAGACCGCCCGGTTCGGGCGTGCCGGTGCCGGGCGCGGCCCCGGGATCGACGACGTCGACGTCGACCGAGAGAAAGACGGCGTCGCAGTCGGTCATGGCGACCGCGATGGCCTCGTCGAGCACGTCGTCGAGGCCGCGCGAGACGACCTCGCTCATCTCGTAGGACCGCATCCCCTGCTCGGCCATCCAGTCCAGCGTCGCCGGCTCGGGCCAGTAGCCGCGAAGTCCGATCTGCAAGAACCGGTCGCCGCGACAGGCGCCCGATTCGATGAGCCGTCGCATCGGCGTGCCGTGACCGTACAGCGATCCCATCTGGGAGTCGCCGGTGTCGGCGTGGGCGTCGAAGTGGATGACCGAGACGCGGCCCCACCCCACGTGACGAGCGACGCCCGTGACGTCGGGCAGGGCAATGGTGTGGTCGCCGCCGAGGATGATCGGGATGACGCCGGCCGCGGCGACCGTCGTGACGCGTTCTTCGAGTAGTCGCAGCGACTTCTCGGTGTCGCCCGAGGGCATCTCGACGTCACCGAGGTCGACGACCGCGAGGTCTTTCAGGGCGTCGACGCCGAGGGCGAGGCTCGGGCGCGTGCCGTCGTGCGGTAGGTAGTCCGTGACCCGGATCGCTTGGGGACCGAATCGACATCCAGGACGGTGCGACGTCCCTCCGTCGAAGGGGGCGCCGATGATCACGGCACCGGACGAGGACCACTCGAGCAACGACGTCGGGGTCGGCCGCTGGCACGCCGAGGAACGTGGCGTCCGCCCCGTAGAGGTTGCCTATGCGCACGGCGTGCCTCGCCGGGTCAGCTGTTCGAGCGTCCTAGGCATCGACAGCCTTGAGTTGCGCCGCGAGTTCGCTTGGTGATTGAGCACCAAGGTCACGTGACCGTCACCGGGGATGAAGTACTCGGTCGCCGTCGGCACGTTCTTGGTCAACCACTCGCCGTGCGTGCGTGGCACCATCAGGTCGTGGTCGCCGAACCACACCGCGACCGGCACGGTGATCGTCGTCGGATCGAATCCCCACTCCTTGACCATCGCTTGGTCGTCATCGAAGAAGCCACGCCATCCAAATTCGAAGCCCTGGTGCAGTGACTCGACGAACGCCTGGCGGCGCTCCAGCGGCTCGAAGGCCGCCTTGTCCGGTTCTGACAGCAGCCCACCGAAGAGTTCGACGACGTTGTCGGTCGTCGCGGTGACGAAGGCCTCGCCGTAGGCGGCCATTTGCGCTTCGTACACCGGCCCGCCTTCTTGGGCCAACGCGAACTCCTCGACGTTCTCCGGGCCCATGCCTTCGGTCCAGTCGAAGTCGAGGCCGTTCGGCACGACACCGGCGAGCGACCACGCCGCACGACAACGCGGGGCGTCGAGCGCGGCACAGGCGAGGGCGTGCGGTCCGCCGCCCGACCAACCGACGACGACGTAGTCGTCGCGACCGAGCGCGTCGAGTGCGGCGCGCGCGTCACTCACCACCGACGCGACGTTGCGACCCTCGAGGCGAGTTGACTTGCCGTAGCCCGCACGCGACGTCGTGACGATGAACACGCTGCCGTCCTCGGCCAAGGGCGCGAGCATCTTCACCAGGTTCGCCGAACCGGGGGTGCCGTGATGAAAGAGTACGGTGCGACCTGACGGTTCACCTAGGGTTCCCACCTCAAGGGTCCGTCCGTCAGGTAGATCGAGGATGATTTCGTTGTAGTTCATGATGTTCCGATCGCCGTTGCCACCCCCACCATACGCTGGAGCGATGTCGTCACCACGTTCGATTTCGGTCTCGAAACTGATACACGCCCCGGCGTCGCGAATCTTCGATCTGTTGGCCGATCCGCGTCAGCACGTCCTCTTCGACGGCTCCGGCTCGGTCTCGTCAGTGAAGAGCGCGCCGAAGCGATTGGCGCTCGGCTCGACGTTCTCGATGCACATGAAGATGGGCCTCGGCTACGTCACGCGCAATCGGGTCGTCGAGTTCGAGGAGGATCGACGCATCGCGTGGCACCACTTCGCGCTGTTCATCTGGCGCTACGACCTCAAAGAGGTCGAGGGCGGCACGATCGTCACCGAAACCTTCAACTACGAGCGCCCGTGGGCGTTCGTGATCATCGCCATGGGATTTCCCGAGAGGAATCGTGCGGCCATGGAATCCACGTTGCAACGTCTCGAGACGGCCGTTACTTCGTGACCGAGAGCTTCACGCCGACGTTGAGGAGTTCGACCCAGGTCTGACCGGGCGTCAAGAGCGTGGTCTTGCCGTTCAACGTCTTGTACTGGATGACGTCGGCCTTGGAGGGACCGCGCGACCACGTCCCCGTCGTCTCCTTGCCGTCGACGAAGTACGCGGCGGTCCCGGTTCCCTGCAGGTCCGCGTAGGAGGCCTCGGTGCCGATCCCGTTCACGTAGTTCACCCACATGACGATCACGTTCTTGGGCGACTCACGCACCCCGGTCCCGGTCACGTCGGCCTTGCCGAAGAGTGTCCGGTCCCACGACGACGACGCGGAGTCCCACGTCCAGGTCACGGGGTAGTAACTCGGGAACGGCACGATGAAGCTCGCGACCGCGGTGCCACCGGCCGTCTGCTTGGCACTGAGGTAACTGAAGAGCGGCGGGGGCGGTACCGGGGTGCCGCCAAAGGCGAAGAGGAGTGGCGCGACGGCGAAGAGGTTGTGCGGCGGGTACAGATCGGGGTCGCGGAACATCGCGGCACCGGCACTGGATTCATCGACCAGCTTGACCGGGGCCGTCTCGATGCTCGCGACGGCGTAGGGCGCGCCACCGGAGTAGGCGAAGATGCCGCCGAGCGGCCACACGACTTGGGTGTCGGTCGGACGCACGGAGCGCACGGGTCCGACCTTCGCCGGCGCGTGTGAGTTGAAGATCGCGGCCAAGCGCGTGATGCCGCCGTTGACGATCTCTTCGTAGACGACGTCGGCCTGGTCGATGCCCCACTGGGGCAGCGCCTGGGGCGTGTTCTCGATCTTGATCGTGAGGGCCGGGCGCTTCGCCGAGAGGCCCGTCGGGTCGGGCAGGCCGGTCAACGGCGCGGTCGGGTACACCGGCAGCGTCGTCGTCGTGGTGGTGGTCGTGGTGGTCGATGGCGTCGGGGTGGTCTTGTGCACACTAAAGAAGACCAGGCCCCCGATTGCAGCCAGGACGACCACGATCACGACGGCGGGGAGGGCTCTGCGCATTACAACAACCTAGTTAACGAAACCTGAAAGCCGGTGCCAGCGATCAGTCCACGAGACGTTTGAAGATCACCGTGTGCGGCAGTGACGTCTCGTGACTGAGATGCTCCGAACCCTCCACGCGTAACCACCCCACCGCTTCGTAGAAACCCAGCGCGGTGTCACGACCGTTGGCCCAGACCTGTTCGACGCCGAGCTCGCGTAGGTCGTCCTCGGCGAAGGCGAGCACCCGCGCGCCGTACCCGCGGCCCTGCGCGTCGAAGTCGGTCGCCATGTAGCGGAGTTGGAACGTGACGAGCGACGTATTCATCGGCGGCGAGGACGGGAAGAACGAGGCGCTCACGACGAGGCGCGGTCCGACGAAGCCGCCGTAGTGCAGTGACGTGGCGTCATCATCGCGCGGATCGGGGTGATAGATCGCGGGATCATCGTCGCGCAGGACGCGACGACGCAGGTCGTGCAGTTGATCGGCCGCGACGCGCTCGACGCGCAGTTCGTCCTCAGTCAATTCTCTGGACCATCGTGATCAACGTCAACGAACTGTCGCGTTCCATGGTGAACTGCTCACCGGTCGCACGAAAGCCGACCTTCTCGTAGAAGGCGCGAGCCCGCGCCACCGACGTCGTGACGTGCAGGTACACCTCGTCCACGCCTTCGGCCTTCGCCCAGTCACCGATCACGCGCACCAACAGCGCGGCCGTACCGGTGCCGCGCTCACTCGGCGTCACGTACATGCCGTAGAGCCACCGCGTCCCGGGGTAGCCGTCATTGAAGCCGCCCGAGACCATCCCGACCACGTGCCCGTCGCGCTCGGCGAGGTAATACAACCGATTCGTCGCGGCGTTCTTCCACTGCGCGTCACTCCAGCGCACGTTCTCCTCGTAGGTCGAACCGTAGGCGTCGGGCGTGTCGGCGAGCGCCTCGAGACGGATCGCGCGCAGCCCCGACCAGTCGTCGGGCCCGCAGCGACGGACGCTCAGCGTCGACTCACGCGTCATCGTTCATGCGCGCGGCGACGTTGCGCTCCGCGGGCGTTCCCTGGGCCAAGTTGTCGCGCACCGCGTCGTGATCGACCTCGGGTCGATTCTGCGAGAGTTTGGCCTTGCCCTGGACCGCGACGACGTCGATCTCGATGCCGACGATGGCCTTGACCTGACGCGCCACGTACTCACTCGGCGCGTCATCGAGGAGCCACTGCGGTGAGCGTCCCGCCTCGAACTGCTCGGTCACCAGACGCACCTGGCGAAGGAGCCACTCGGGATCGTCGTGGATCGTGAGTCGTCCCCGGACCTCGGTCGCGACGTAGTTCCAGGTCGGTACGACTCCGGGGCTCTCGAAGCGACTCGGGTAGTTCGTCGGCGACACGTAGGCGCTCGCGACGAGGAAGAGTCCGAGCACCTCGTCACCGTCCTTCAGCGATCGCCACCACGAGTTCGCTCGGGCGAGGTGCGACAGTATCTTCGTGTGATCGTCGTTGACGACGACGGGCACGAAGACGCTCTGCAGTCCGTCGGGGGTCGCCACCACGAGCATCCCGGCGCCGGCTTCGCGCACGATGCGCCACGCCGCCGCTTCGTCGACCGCGTGCTTCGGGGGAACGTACATCCGCCCATTCTTCCATGCGGCCCCGCGGCGGCGTCCGGGCGCTGGACTTAGGTACCTTCGGGCGACGCCAGCGCCGCGTCGCCGTCACGTCGGGGCAGGCGCGCCGAGTAGATGCTGTACCCGTCGATCTGGCGAACGAGGAACGTGGCGATCAACGTCGCGGCCATCATCGGCACCGCCAAGGCGAAGCCACTGTGCGTCAGCTCAAAGACGATAACGAGCCCGGCTAACGGCGCCTGCATCGAGGCACCGATCATGGCGGCCGCGCCAACTAACGCGAACGCGCCGACCGGAGTACCGGGCCAGAGGTGGATCCAGAGCGCACCGAAGAAGGCGCCGAAGAGCGCGCCGGTCGCGAGGAACGGCGTGAAGACGCCGCCGGCCGCACCGCTGCCGAGCATCATCGACGTCACCAGCGGCTTCAACGCGAAGAGCGCCAACAACAGACCGATGCCGCCGATCCCGAGGAACGCTTGGTGCGCCATGTCCTTGCCGTTGCCGAAGAGTTGCGGATACCAGATCCCGATGACGCCGAGGACCGCGAAGGCGAGCGGCATCATCCAAAAGATGTGCACGCCCTTGGCGCGAAAGTGTGACGCCCATCCGATGAGTCGCACGTAGACGACCGCGAGCAGACCGATGATGACCCCGGCGACGAGCGACCAGACCATCAGCGAACCACTGAAGCGATACGTGGGGATGTCGGCGAAGGTGGCCCCGCTCGGTAGGTACAGCCAGGCGACCATCGTCGCGATCAATGACGTCGCGAGCGCGGGCAACACGACGGGCAACGCGAAGCTGCCGTAGAGGACCTCGGCGGTGAAGATGGCACCACCGAGCGGCACGTTGTACACGCAGGCCAGTCCGGCACCGCCGCCGCAGGCGACGAGCAGCCGCTTCTGGGCCGGACTCAGGTTGAACCAGTGCGAGAGGACACTGCCCGAGGCGCCGCCCATCAACTTCGGTGCGGCCTCTCGACCGATCGAGGCGCCGAGTCCGATGACGACCTCAGAGACGATCGACGTGAGAAAACTGCGACGAAGTGAAAGTTCGCCGTCACCGTTCCAGATCGCGTCGTCGATGTCGGACTTCTCGTGCTTCAGATACCGCCTGATCAGGTACCACGACACCGCGCCGATGACACTGCCGATGAGCAGCACGACGATCCGACGACTCGAACTCACGGACGCCACCGCGTTCTGGAAGTACCCGCTGTGATAGTGGAACCCGACCCGTTCGACCTCGGCGAGCAGCCACATCAAGAGGTCACCGAACAGTCCCGTCGCGACACCCGTGAGCCCGACGGCCAACCAGAACTGGGGCGTGAGGCGCGCTTCCCCGTCGTCGGTGACGTTCGGCTGTTCCATCGCCCCGCGTCCGGACGGGATGCGCCGTTTGATCATTGGTGGAGGAACGCGAAGGCGTTCACTCTCGGTGTTGCGCTTTCGCACCATAGACCTCTCAACGCAATGGCTGAGTCCATGGTACCGGGCGACAATTCCCAACTATCTCTCTCGAAAAAGTGTGGACGACCTTACGAGTAAGTGACGACGGTGCTCAGTTCATCGCCATGAGCCACGGCGGTGGACTCACTTCGATGCGAGCAAAGGGTGAGGCGACGCGACCGAAGCGCTCGTCGCCGCTCGCCCACGCGCGCCACGCGTCAGAGATCTCCTCTTGGCTACGCGCGACGAAGTTCCACCACATGAAGAGTCGCTCGTCGAACGGCACGCCGCCGATCAGCAACGCCCGGCTCGCACCGCGCGACTCGAACCGAATCTCATCACGACCGGCGCCGAGATAGGCCAACGCTCCGGGCTCGACGACGACGCCGTCGACCAACACCGAACCGTTGGCCACGACGAGTGCGTACTCGTACGTCGGCTCCATCGGCACGGTCACGGCGCCGCCGTGAAAGTCGAGTTCGACGCCCACGTGATCACTGTCACGGCGCGCCGGTGACGCGACGTCGCCGAAGGCGCCGACCAGCACGCTCGCACTGAGCGTCGGCGACTCGAGTGTCGGCAAATCGGCGAAGTGTTCGAAGCCGGCGGCGCCCTCACGCGTTGCCGTCGGCTGCGCGACCCACAGTTGCATCCCGTGCAGCTCGCCCGAGCGGGGTCCGGGATTCTCCTCGGAGTGCGCGACGCCGTGGCCCGAGGTCATCAGGTTCAGTTGTCCGGCTCGAATCAGTTGTTCCGAGCCGAGACTGTCGCGGTGCAAGAACTCGCCGCTGAAGAGCCACGTCACGGTCTGGAGTCCCATGTGCGGATGAGGCGCCACGTCGACCGAGTGGTCGGGGTCCAACGACATCGGTCCCATGTGATCGACGAAGCACCACGCGCCGACGGTTCGACGTCCCTTCGTCGGCAGCGCCCGTCGAACGCGAATCGCGGCCACCTGGGCTTCGCGGCTCGCGATGACCTCGACCTCGTGCTCAGTCATCGTCCGACACCCGCGTGCGGTCTCACCCGTCGTAGGCGTGTTGCAAGACGTCGCACTCGATCTTGCCCATCGCCAACATCGCGTCGCGGACCCGTCCGGCCCTGATCGGATCGGGATCACCGAGCAGTTGGGGTAACAACGTCGGCACGACCTGCCACGACAGTCCGAAGCGGTCCTTGAGCCAACCGCACTGACTCGGGGTGCCGCCCTCGAGGAGCGCAGTCCAGTAGTAGTCGACTTCGTCCTGACCCTCGCACGAGAGCGCCAAGGAGAAGGCCTCGTTCAACGTGAACGTCGGGCCGCCGTTCATGATCGTGATCGTGAGGTCCTCGATTCGAATCGTGCCGATCATGAAGTCGCCATCGGGCATCGAGGGCACGTCCATGCGGGTGACGTCGATGATCTCGGAGTTCGCGAAGACGTCGGTGTAGAACGCGAGCGCCTCTTCGGCGTTGTCGTTGAACCAGAGGAACGGAGCGACGCTCACCACGCGATCATGTTACCGACACACGTTGACCAATTTCTTAGTGCTGATCGCCGACAAAGACGGTCAAAAACGCCACATTCGCGCCGACGGGATGCCCTATTGACGTTTTCGGACCGGCCGTATACTGCGGTTAATGCTTGCCATTCTGTTCTGGGTCGCCATCATCGTCTTCATGTTCGTGGGCGAGGTCCACACGAACGCGTTCATCGCCGTGTTCATCGGCTTCGGCGCGGCGATCTCCTTCGTCCTGGCGCTCGCGGGCCTGCCCTTCGGCTTCCAGGCCGGGGCCTGGCTGGTCGTCTCAGCGGTCTCGCTCGTGACACTTCGACCATTCGCCTTACGAAAGTTTCATCACCGCCGCTACGAAATTGACATGTCCCAACCCACGAATACCGCGATGACCGACATGCGCGGCACCGTCGAGCTACCGGTCGGTGACGCGACGCACCCGGGTCGGGTGAAGATTCAAGGCGAGTCGTGGAAGGCGGTCACCGACTGGCCGGCCGCACTGCCCGACGGCACGCCGATCGTCGTGAAGAAGGCGTACGGCACGACCCTCTGGGTCGATCCCGTTTAAGTCGTCGCGTTCCCGTCGCGAGGTCACAGCGATGTCGCCGGGTTAACTCCCCGCGGGCTGGGACGGCACGTCGGCCATCACACTCTTGATCGCTTGAGCGGCCCCCAAGAGCGCCGCGCTCTCGGCGGGGATGATCAACTTCGTGTTCGCGCTCTCGGCGAACTTCGACAGCGTGTCGAGCTGCAAGATCGCCACGAGCGTCGGGTCGGGCGCCTGCAACTTGATCGCGGCGTACACCGAGGCGATCGCTTGCGCGCGGCCTTCGGCCTCAAGGATGAGTGCCTGACGTCGACCTTGGGCGCGCAGGATGTCGGACTGCTGGGCACCCTCGGCCTCTTTGATCGCCGCCTGGCGTTGACCGTCGGCGACGTTGACGGCGGACTGCTGTTGTCCTTCGGATTCCAAGATGCGCGCGCGCTTCTCTTGGTCGGCCTGCTTCTGGAGGGCCATCGCTTGGAGGATCTGCTCCGGCGGCGTGATCTCGAGGACCTCGACTCGGTTGATGCGAACGCCCCACTTGTCGGTCGCCTCTTCCATCTGTGTCTGGAGCATGGTGCCGATGCGCTCGCGCTGGGAGAACGCCTCGTCCAGCGTGATGCTGCCGAACACGGCACGCACCGAGGTGCGCGCCAGGTTATCGACACTCACCAGGTAGTCCGAGTTGGTGAAGAGGGCGAGGCGCACGTCCACCACCTGGGAGAAGATGGTGGCATTGACGATGACCGCCACGTTGTCGCGCGTGATCACCTGTTGACGGTCGCCGGTACGCGGGGTTTCGCGGACGTCCACGATCTTCATGACTTCGATGAAGGGCACGATGAAGGTCAGACCGGGATTCTTGATGTCCTTGAACTCACCGAATCGGGTGATGACGCCGACGAATCCCTGCTGGACGATTCGCACCGCCTTCACGATCACCGCAACCACGATGATCACGATGATTCCCGCTATTACCGCTAAGACCGTCCCAAGCATGTGATTCCCTTCATTTGGGCTGATTCAGCCCGTTGTTCGGAGTGTACTTGCCCGATTCTCGTGCCATCTGGCGTCGTCACACGACACGGGCATCGATTCATCCGAAGGTGAAATCGAAGGCCTGGACGCCCGGCGTGAACTTCAGCACCATGGTGCCGGTCGAGGACGTATCGGCGTGAAAGAGCGTGTACAGGCGCGGGACGCCACTGACGTGGATCGTGGTCGGGGGCGTGCCGTTGCCCGCGGAGACGCTCACGGTGCCGGTGCCGCCCATCACGAGATAGACGTCCTGGGCGAGGTAGTTGATCTCCAGCTTTGCGTTCTTGATCGACGTCGCCTCTTCGGCGTGTTCGTTCCACACCCCCGACAGCGCCCAGGTGGTCGAGGAGAGGTCCTTCGGGAAGTGGTACTCGGTCGCGACGTTCTCGGCCGGTTCGACGTTCGAGTCCATGTAGTCGAGTCCGTACTTGTAACCGACGTAGGACTCGGGGCTCGTCTCGACCAGTGGCGTGAGATCGGGCACCGTCGTCGGTGGCGGGAGCTTCAGCCCGGGGTGGGCCGCCACGAGGAGCTGACGAATCAGGCTCTCGGTCAGTCCGTAGTTGCCCTCACCGAAGTCGACGTGGCGCACGACGCCTTGGGCGTCGATCAGGTACTCGGCCGGCCAGTACTCGTTGTCGTAGGCGTTCCACGTCCCGTAGTCGTTGTCGACGGCGATCGGGTAGACGACGCCGAGCGACTTGGCCTGCGTCTTGATGTTGCTGATGACGTGTTCGAACGCGAACTCCGGCGTGTGGACGCCGACGATCTCGAGTCCGTAGGGGGCGTAACGCTTGTACCACGCCTCGACGTGGGGCAACGAACGCTGACAGTTGATGCACGAGTACGTCCAGAAGTCGACGAGCACGACCTTGCCGCGCAGTCCCTTCATCGTCAGCGGCTTGCCGTCGGGCGTGTTGAGCCACTTCGTGACGTCAGTGAAGTTCGGCGCCAGTCCGCAGGTCACGAGGGCCGGCGACGCCGACGGACACGACACCAGCGATCCCGAGACGCCGCTCGTTCCCTGGCCGCCCTTCAACGCGTTGAGTTGCTTTCGGATGCTCGTGGATCCCTCGACGTTCCTCTGCAGGACGCTCGTGTACCCGGGCACGTCCTTTTGCAAGAAGTCGAACGCGTTCGTCGCGATGCCGATCGCCATCAGGAGCAGCACGACGCCGCCGACCTGTCGATAGAGCGGCGCGCGTTGACGAACGGACTGGACGCGATGGACCAGTCCACTGCCGGCGAGCGCGATGAAGAGCAACGGCACCACCGCACCGACGGCGAAGAACAACGTGACCAGGACGGTCTCGAAGTGGACGTCGTGTGTCGCCCCGAGCACGGTGATCGCCGCGAGTACCGGTCCGGCGCACGGCACGAACACCAGACCCAGCGCGAGTCCAATGACGAAGCCACCACTCGAAGCTACTCGGCTGGTGCCCGATCAATCGAGCGAAGGGCCGCTCGATCCCTTCCCCCAAACGGGGAATCAAGAATCCGAGTCCGACGATGCCCAAGAGCACGACACCCGTCCACATCAAGAAGTTCTGCGGCAGACCCAGGCCCGACAGGATCTCGGAACCCACGAGCACGAGAAGGCTGAAACTCAAAACCAGTCCGAGCACGATCGACACCGAGCGCCGCCACGAACTCTTCGGTGTCGCCGCGGCGTCGGGCGCGGCGACGCCCGCGACGAACACGATCGGCAGGACCGGCAAGATGCACGGCGAGATCCCCGCGATCAGTCCGGCCGCGAAGGCGACGAAGATGAGCGTCACGAGTGAACTCTGAGGTACGGATCATTCGAATGAATCAATCGAAGACCCATATGATGAACCCTAAGTGTCGACGAGACGCGATGCTCCATATCGTTCAGTCTTGGGACACGTCAAAGCGTTACAACGTTCACGTTTACTGAATTCTTAAAATCGGAACCTCGAACGACCGCCCGAAGTGCATCCGGAACCCGCGACGTCAGAGGACGGCCCGGCCAAGGGTCGAGTCAGAACCGTCGATCGGCGGCGTTCGGTGTGAAACTCCGAATCCGCAAGTGCCTCTTCTACACTCAGGTCATGCTCGCCGACATCGTGGTCTTCGATGGACTGGACGAGCTCGACGCCCTCGGTCCGTTCGAGATTTTGCGACGGGCCGGACAGCTCAGCATCGACTTTTCGGTGCGACTCGTCACCCACAGCGGCCAGCAGACGGTCACCGCCGCGAGCGGTCTCACCTTCGCCACCGACGGCCTCTTCACGCCCGGTGAGGCGGACATCGTCATCGTCGCCGGCGGCGGTTGGAACGCCCGCTCCAAACAGGGGGCGTGGGCGGAGTATCAGAAGGGTGAGTTGGCGCCGCTGCTCGTGGAGGCGGCGCAGAGCGCGACCGTGATCGCGGGCGTGTGCACCGGCACGATGTTGTGGGCACACGCGGGCGTGATCACGGGTCGACGCGCGAACACGCACTACACGGCGCACGAGGAACTGGCCGAACTGGGCGTCATCGTCGTGCCGGAACGCGTCGTCGACGACGGCGACGTGGTGACCAGTGGCGGCGTCACGAGCGGACTCGACCTCGCGCTGTGGTTGGTGGCGCGCGAGTTGAGCGATCTCCTCGCCCAGCAGATCGCCAAGAGCATCGAGTACAAGTGGTTCCGACCGAATCGCTCGATCAGCGCGTAGTCAAGGCCGACTACTCGCGAAACATGAACTCCGTGCGCGGGACCTCGCAGCGCACGCCACTCCGGCTCCAGGATCGCGTAGACCAGCTCGTCGGTCCACTCGCCCTTGACGAACTCGTTCTCGAGGAAGTGGGCCTCTCGGCGCATCCCGAGTCGCTCGAGCACGCGGGCCGAGCGCGTCGTTGCGGGCGTCGAGTCGTCCACTCACGCGATGCGCGCCGAGTCCGGCGAAGGCGAGTTCGACGATCATCGCCGCGCCCTCGGTGGCGTAGCCGTGTCCGTCGTAGGCCGCGTCGAACACGTAGCCGACTTCGTAGTGCGCGTGGCCGGCGCTGATGAAGCCCATCGCCAGTTCACCGATCAGCACACCCTCGCCCTGCACCTCGACGCCGAAGTTGATCCACCCGCCCTCACTCGGCAACTCGACGACGCTTCGTCGTTCCAGGTGTTCCTGCGCGGCGGCGCGGTCGAACGGTCCGAAGTAGAGGTAGCGCACGACGTCGGGATCAGAGAACAGCGCGTGGTGGCGATCGAGGTCATCGGGCGTCAACGCGCCGAATGAGGAGACGCTCGGTCGTGAGTGGGAAGACCAGTTGCATCAGCGCCCTTTCGTCATGGTCGCTCGGCCGGCAGGACGAGGTCGGCGGCCTCGTCGACGACGAACGCGAAGAACCGGTTGGCGTTGCGCACCGTTCCCTTGTAGTGACCGAAGAGCTCGAAGCTGATGAAGCCGAAGAACAGCGACCACACCATCAGCGAGCGAGCGCGCACCGATCTCCGGAACGCCGGGCATGACGTCGTCCAGATGTGCGTTTCGAGCAGGCCCCGCGTCGCCGACGCGTCCGTGTCGCTCCCCCGTGCCGGCGTCGTGCCACGCCTCGACCACGATGGTGCCGAGCACGAGTGCGACGCGGGCCGCTGGTTCGACGGTGAAGGGCGGCGCTTCGTAGCCCGGCACCGGCGAGCCGTAGAGCAGGGCGTACTCATTCGGATTGGCCTTGGCCCACTTGCGGATCGCCGCGGCGGCGGCGTGCAGTCGACGACGCGGTTCGTCGCGCGGCACGCGCGACACCGCTCGCTCGGCGAACGCCCCGAGGTCGTTGTAGGCGTCGACGATCAGCGCCGTCAGGAGGTCGTCCCGCGTCGGGAAGTATCGGTAGAGCGCCGAGGAGACGACGCCCATCTCGCGCGCGACCTCGCGCAGCGACAGTCCCGGCGCTCCCTTCTCGGCCATCAATCGTCGTGAGGTCGACTTGATGCGCTCGATTTGCAGGACCCGGGCCTCGGCTCTGGTCGGTCGAACGGCGACTCATCGAACCAGTATCGCAGGTTCACGGGCCTTTGACGATAAATGAGAGCAGTGCTCTTGCAATTCTGTCCGCGTTGTGGCACACTTGTTAAGAGAGCAGTGCTCTCGTACACGAGGAGGACGAATGGCAACGTATCTGATCGTCGGAGCCGGAGCGATCGGCACCGTGGTCGCCGAGGAGCTCGCCGCAGCAGGGCCACGCAGTCCGACTGCTGTCACGGCGAGGCACCGGTCCGGAGCACGAGCTGATCGAACGAGTCGCGGGCGACGCGTCCGACGCGGCGACCGTGACCCGACACGCGAAGGGCACGGACGCGATCTTCAACTGCGCCAATCCGGCGTACCACCGCTGGCCGACCGACTGGCCGCCTATCGCCAACGCGATGCTCGCGCGCCGCCGAAGCGAACGGCGCCGGTCTCGTCACCCTCAACAATCTCTACGCCTACGGACGACCGACCGCTCCGATGACGCCGCACGACCCGCTCAGCGCCGACTACGAGAAGGCCCAGGTGCGCGCCACGATGTGGCACGACGCCAAACGCGCGCACGACGAGGGTCGAGTCCGGGCCACGGAGGTGCGGGCCTCGGACTTCATCGGTCCTCGGTCCGAGAGCTATCTCGGACTGCTCATCCCGCGCATCATCAACGGGCAAGAGCTGTCAGGTGATCGGCAACGTCGACGCACCGCACAGCTGGAACTACACCGCGGACGTCGCGCGCACGTTGGTGACGTGCGCACAGGACGACCGGTCGTGGGGCCGCGCGTGGCACGCCCCGGCGAATCCCCCGCGCTCGGTGCGTCAGGCCATCGACGACATCGCGCAGATCGTTGGCGCCACGAACGTCAAGATCACGAAGGTGCCGACCGCGGCGCTTCGCGTCCTCGGTCTCTTCAACACCGACCTGCGCGAGTTGCCCAAGACCCTGTATCAGTTCCAGTCCGCCTTCGTCATCGATGACACCGAGACCCGAAGCACGTTCGGACTCGCGCCGACGCCGTGGGACGACGTGCTGCGAACGACGATCGCGTACTACGCAGAGCAACGAATCGAAACGCCGCTGAACTCCGCTCGTTCGTGTCCACTTCGCGCACCGATAAGTTGATGTCGACGCGAGGAGACGCATGTTCAATGACCTGACGGACAACGTGCTCGAGGTGATGCACGAACTCGAAGCACGCGACGAGCACGACCGCGACGACGGAACGCCGCACCTCGAACGCCTGCGACAGATCACGCCCGACACGGGTCGTTTCATCGCCCTGTGGGCCGCCGCGGCGCCCGACGGCGCGATGATCGAGATCGGCACGAGCGCCGGCTACTCGGCGCTCTGGCTCGCGCAGGCCTGTCGGGTCCGCGGACGAACGCTCACGACGTTCGAGATCCTGCCCGACAAGGCCGCACTGGCTCGCGCGACCTTCGCCCGAACGGGCGTGTCGGACGTCGTGCGCCTCGTCGAGGGCGACTTCCTCGATCACGCGAATGAGTTCGGCGACGTGGGCTTCTGCTTCCTCGACGCCGAAAAGGACGTGTACGAGGCCTGTTACGACGTCGTCGTGCCGAAGATGGTGCCCGGCGCGATACTCATCGCCGACAACGCCACGAGCCACCGCGACGATCTCCAACCGATGATCGACCGCGTGTTCGCCGACGATCGCGTCGACGCCATGGTCGCCACCGTCGGCAAGGGTGAACTCGTCTGTCGCCGACGTGACGCTGACGAGTGACGCGGTCTAGACGTCCTTGAACATCGACGTGGCGAGGACTTCGTAGCCCATCGAGTCGTACAGGGATCGCGCGGTCAGGTTCGGTCCGAAGACGTTGAGCGCGACGCGGGTACCGCCGCGCTCTCGGGTCCACTCCTCCGCGGCCTCCATCGCCGAGCGACCGAAGTCCACGACCGCGCGCGTCCTTGGCGATCTCGATGTCGAAGATGAACCAGGTGTCGCCGTCTCCGGAGAACGGACGACCCATCCACAGCGTGCCGACGACCGACTCGTCGTCGACGACGTTCATCACGAACTGACCGTCAGCGGGACTCCCGTCGGGGAAGAGTTCGGCGAATTGAGCGTCGGACATGCGCTGGGCCACGTCGGCGTTCTCACCGGCCTTGACGCGCTCGGCGATGTACTCCTCCTTCTTGCCCGGCAACCACGTCGTCAACTCCTTGGATGTCTTCGACTTCCAATTTGACCATTCGACGACTGTAATTCGCCGCACCTAAACGAGCGCGCATCCGGACGTCGAGCGCGACGTCAGGACGAAAGAGGCGGTGTTATCCTCGGCCTCGTCGAGGAGAAACCAATGTCGATGTCGAGTGATGAGGTCTGCAGTGCGTCGGCGATCGAACTTGCGGAGTCCCTGCGAGCGGCGCGACCACGTCGGTGGAGATCGTCACCGCGCTCGCGAACCGCATCGCCGCGATCGACGCACCCGGCAGCGAGATCGAACTGCGCAGCGTCCTGGCCCTCGCACCGGACGCCCTTGAGAACGCGCAACGACTGGACGACGAGCGGTCGCGTGGCGCGTGCGCAGCCCTCTGCACGGCGTCCCGATTCTCGTCAAGGACAACATCGAGGCGGTCGGACTGCCGGGCAGCGCCGGCTCGACCGCGCTGATTGGTCGACCGGTCCCCCACGACGCACCGCTCGTCACCAGACTCCGCGAGGCCGGTCTCGTCATCCTCGGCTCGACCAACCTCTCGCAGTGGGCCAACATGCGCTCACCCTTTTCGACGAGCGGGTGGTCGGCGGTCGGCGGGCTCACGGTCAATCCCTTCCGACTGGACCGCAGCGCCGGCGGGTCCTCGTCCGGATCCGGCGCGGCCCTCGCGGCGCGACTGGCGCCGCTCGCGATCGGCACGGAGACCGACGGCTCGATCACCTGTCCGTCGTCGCTCAACGGCGTCGTCGGCATCAAGCCGGCCGTCGGCACGGTATCGGGCGAGGGCGTCGTGCCGATCTCGGCGAGTCAGGACAGCGCCGGTCCGATGGCGCGAACCGTTCGCGACGTCGCCGCGCTCTACGAGATACTCGACGGGTCTCGACGACGTCGTGCGTCGCGTCAGTGACGGATTCGGCGACGCGCGAATCGCCGTGGCGTCGAACCTGACGACCGGTCATCCCGCGACCGACGCCGCTGTTCACCGACGTCGTCGGCGACGGCGCGACGTGCCGGTGTCGCACTGTCGGAGGTCACGGTCCTCGCGTCAGAACCGTCGGTCGAGGCCGACGAGTTGACCGTGTTGCTGTGCGAGATGTACGACGACCTCACGGCGTTCATGACGCGACGAGGCGGTAACGGACCGGCGACGCTCGCGCAGTGCATCGAATTCGAAAACGAGCACCGTGACGTCGAGTTGCCATTCTTCGGTCACGAGTTCTTCGACCAGTCCCTCGAGACCGGTGGTCGCCACGGCGAGAAGTACGCCGACGCGAGGGCGAGGAACGTCGAGTGGGCCGTGGACAAGTGTCTGACGCCGGCGCTCACCGGGATCGACTGCTACGTCGCGCCGTGTTACAGCCCCGCGTGGAAGAACGATTTGGTGCTCGGCGGCGGTGGCAGCGCACACTGGTCATCGGTGACCGAGGCGCCGTCGATCGCCGGATGGCCGATCGCCACCGTGCCGATGGGATTCGTCGACGGCCTCCCGGTCGGACTCTCCATCGTCGGTCGTCCCGGCAGTGAGACGACGATGCTCGCGGTCGCCGCCGGCTTCGAGGATCTGCTCGCACTGGGTGACCAGTTGACGCCCCAATTCATCCGGCCGCAACGAGGCTGAGCACACACTCGTCGGCGGTGCTTCGCTCAAGATTCCGGGCCATCAAACGGAGCTTGCGACCGCGCCGTCGTGACAGGGTTTTGGTACGTTGAGCCCATGTCAACTGAACTGCGCGGACTTCGCACCCTCATCTACCCCACCACCGACCTCGACGCGGACAAGTCGTGGTGGACCACCTACCTCGGATTCGGTCCGTACTTCGACGAGCCGTTCTACGTCGGCTTCGACGTCGCCGGCTACGAACTGGGACTGGTCCCGACCGAAGAGTCCGGCGCGAGCCCGACCACGTACTGGGGCGTTGACGACGTCGCCCAGGCCGTCGCCGACGCCGAGGCCAGCGGCGCGATCCTCCTCGAGGCACCGCAGGACGTGGGCGACGGCATCATCGTGGCGTCGGTCGCAGAACCCGAGCGGACACGTCATCGGACTCATCTTCAATCCTCACTTCGCCGCGAAGTAGTCACGCCCGAAGCCCCGTACGTCCTTGCGACGGAACTACTTGCGCGCGAGAACCTCTTCGTGCACGACGACGAAGATCCCGTCCGCGCTGTCCGACCACGCCCGAAACGAGTCACTGATCTCACTGAGTTCTTCACTCGTGGCGAGGCCGTACTCGAGTCCCTGTCGCGCGAACTCGCTGTAGAGCACGCGGTCAGCCCACAGGTCGGCCCACCACTCACGCTCCTCGACGGTCTCGTAGGTCCACTCCGACGTCGACGGCTCCAACGACGCGAAGCCGGCCGATTCGACCCAACCGGCGAGGAACCGTCCCGGCGTCGGCTTCGGCGTCGTTGTGTCGCGTTATCTGGTGGTAGAGCTCCATCCACCGATCGAGCCCTTCATTGGGTGGCGACCACGTGAACTCCCCGTAGTCGGCGTCGCGCATCGCGAGCCAACCGCCGTCGCGCAGGACGCGTCGCATCTCGGATAGGGCCCGCGTCGGATCACTCAGGTGCTGGAGCACTTGGTGGGCGTAGACGACGTCAAAGGAGTCGTCGTCGAAGTTGAGGTTGTAGACGTCGCCGACCTCGAACGAGAGGTTCGACAGCGACCTCGCGTCGGCGGCCTCACGCGCTCGCTCGATGACCTCCGGCGAACGATCGATGCCGATCGTTCGTCCGGGCGCGACGATCTCGGCGAGGTCCATGGTGATGGTGCCGGGTCCACACCCCACGTCGAGCAGGGCGTCGCCGCTCTTGAGATGCGAGAGGAGGAAGCCGGCCGAGTTCTGGGCCGTGCGCCAAGTGTGGCTGCGCAGGACCGACTCGTGATGACCATGGGTATAGCGATCGGTTGGTCATTTCGTCAAGATACATTCGAACGCGCCACCGGCGCCAGTGGTCCTTTCCCAATTCACGCACTCGACGGTACGATCGTGCGGTGAACGCTGAACCGCACGTCGTGTGCATCTTTCGGTCCCTTCGAACGGACCACTCCGAGGCGGCGTACGGCCAGTGGTCAGAGCGGATGGACGAACTCGTCGCAGCGATGCCTGGCTACATCGGCCACACGAGCTTTCGCGATGACGCCACCGGTCGCGGCGTCACGATCTCGTATTTCCGGTCCATGGCCGAACTCGTGGCGTGGAAGAACGTGCCCGAACACCTTGAGGCGCAGGCGCTCGGCCGATCGTCGTTTTACCGCGAGTACGAGATCGAAGTGGCTGAGATCGTGCGCCACTACGAATGGACGCTGTCTGACTGAACCGTTCGGACGTATCGCGAGCAGTTCCCAACCGGTCTATGACATCATGAGTTTCGTGAGCGAACCCGCCAGCGACGTTCAAACGTGTGCGCACTGTGGCTTCTCGTGGACGACACTCACCCGCGCCGAGTTGGCCACACGCATGAGCGGTGCCGTCGAGTCGTTCGTGAACGTCATGAAAGCGGCGGGCAGTGACGTCGCCACGCGACCGAATGAGCAGCGTTGGTCGATACTCGAGTACGGCGGACACTTGCGCGACGTGATCCTCAGCATCCGCGAACGTGTCGTCCTCGCGTCCGTCCTCGACGTGCCGGTAGGGACACCGATATTCCGCGACGAGCGAGTCGACATCGGGTTTTACGCCGAGGACAGCGCGGCCGACGTCGCTGTGGAGTTACAGGTCGTGACGTACCTGATGCTCAAGACGGTGGCGACGCTCCCCGAGCACTTCGAGGATCGCAAGCTGATCTACAGCGACCGCACGCCGCTCGAGATCACCATCGCCGGTGCTCTGTCGAATGCGTTGCACGAGTGCGAACACCATCTCGGCGACGCGTTTGAGGACCTCACGCTGCTGGAATCACCCGCCACCTAAGGCGGCGCCGAGCGTGTATCGCCGGTGCTACGAAAGCCTGGTCGAGTCCAGGATGATCCAGACATCGTCGGGAATGTGCGGCTTCATCGGCACCGGTCGTCGCTCCTCGGTCCATTCACCGCCGACCGCGACGTCCGCCACCTCACGCCAGAATCGGGCGGCGCCGGCATTCTCCTCCTGAAACGGGATCTCCCAGGCGCCGGGGTGGCGGCGCAACATCTCGAGCGCGGCGACGCGGCCGACGTTCTGTCGTCGCACGCCTCGCACGACGAAGAATCCCGCCATGAGGCGTCGACGTTCGCTGAGGCCTCGAACGAGTCCGAATCCCACTGGACCGGACGCGTCACGAAAGAGGTAGGCACATCGATCGGGATCGGTGAAGAAGATGGCGTATCGATCATCGTGGTTGAAGCGACCGGACGCGTCGGGGCGAGTGAAACGGAACTGCGAGAGATCGTGGATGTAGAACTGGAGCAGGTTCTCGACAACCGGCCGCGAATGGTTCGTCACCAACTCCAGATCGATCGAATCGGGACGGGCATGCACGACGGTCATCCTATGAAGTGTCCGGTGGCGACTTACGCAGGACGAACTGTAGGTTGAGAGAACGAACAAGAAGGTGACATGAAGCTCAACGTGGCCGCGGTGCAACTGTCCTCCGGCTCCAACATCGCGCACAACATCGAAATGGCCGAACGCCTGATCAACGAGGCGGCTGATCAGGGAGCCCAGTACGTCCAACTGCCCGAGTTCTTCAACTTCCAAGGTCGCTTCTCGGGCTATGAGAGTGCCGCCGAGACCATACCGGGACCGACGACGACGCGCATGGCCGCGCTCGCCACGTCGCGAGGCGTGACGCTGCACCTCGGGAGCCTCCTCGAGGTGTCCTCCGTCGCGGGCAAGTTCCACAACACCAGCGTGGTGATCGGTCCCGACGGCGAGATCGTCGCGACGTACCGCAAGATCCACCTCTTCGACGTCAACGTGCCCGACGCCATCGTGCACCGGGAGTCCGACGTCATCGAGCCGGGCGACGACCTCGTGGTGGTGCGCTCAGCGGAGTACTCACTGGGTCTGTCGATCTGCTTTGACGTGCGCTTCCCCGAGTTGTATCGAGCACTGGCCCTCGCGGGCGCCGAGGTGCTGGCGATACCGGCCGCCTTCAACGCGACGACCGGACTCGCCCACTGGGACCTTCTGGTTCGTGCGCGCGCCGTGGAGAATCACGCCTTCGTCGTGGCCGCGACACAAGTCGGCACCAGCGACGTCGGTATTGCGACGTACGGCCACGCTCTCATCGTCGATCCCTGGGGTGACGCGCTGGCCGAGTCAACGAGTGACGGTCCAGAGGTGATCATGGCCACCTTGGAATTGGATGAGGTCGATCGTCGCCGACACCAAATCGCGGTGATGGACTTTCGCCGACCCGAGGTCTATGAGCGCGAGGCACGCATCGCCGACGCGTGACGCGCGTGACTACTGGTTGAGATCAGCGTGCAGTTCGTCGACGGAGACCGTGCCGGGCGCCTGACCAGATCTCGCCATCTCATTCGCTCGACGTTGCAGCAGTTCATTCACGGGCGTCGCGATGCCGAGGCGCAGACCGAGCGCGACGATCTCTCCATTGAGATAGTCCGTCTCGACATTGCCCGTGCCTCGGAGCACGCTCTGCCACGATGAACTCCCCACCCGGCGAATGCCACCGATGGAGTGATAGTTGACCAGCTGGGATCGTTCGTCGGCCAGGGACTGCGCCCTCGCCACGTCAACACCGTTGGCCGTCAAGCACGCCACGGCCTCGTCGAGCACTCGGTCCGCCAACGGGTCATTCATTGCGTCGCGTCCACTGAGCACTTCAAGGGCGTTCAGGATGTTGGACAGTAGCTTTCCCCACTTCAATGTCTCGATCTCGTCGGTGGCGATCGACGCGAAGCCCGAGTCACCGAGCACGTTCGCGACCTCGATCGCGGTCGCGTCCACGCCCGTGGGCCACCTACCGACGTCGAGTACGCCGATGACCGGTGAGGAGAAGACCTCCACGCGCCCCGGCTCCAGGTATGAGGCGGGCGACATGACACAGACGCCGTAGGTGTTGGCGAAGTGCTGTGACACCACACGCTCATTGGCCACACCGTTCTGCGCACAAAAGATGGCCGTGTCCGGCGAGACCACGCGAACGAGCTCTTGGAGCACGCCCGGCGTGTCCTGACTCTTGACGCTGAGGACGACGACGTCACCCGAGTGCGCCCTCAATGACGAGACACCGTTCACGACCTCGACCCTTGATCGCCGTGTTCGCTCCGGGGTGGCGACCTCGACCCCCTCGGCCGCAATGACGTCGTAGTTGGCTCCTCGAGCGACGAGGACGACGGGGTGGCCGTGTTCGTAGAGCTGCGCCGCGATCGGCGCGCCGATGGCGCCCGCTCCGATGACCACGACTCTCACGAGTCGATACTTGCACGACGACGTGACCGAGGAAGCCGCGTCCTAGAGTCGAGTCCTGTGAGATGGCCGGACGCCGAAGTCGAGATGAACGCGGCGCTCGTCGAAGAGTTGGTGCGACGACAACATCCTGACCTACTTCGCGGTTCACTTCGAGAGATGCCCCCGGGATTCGACAACACCATCTGGCGACTCGGCGATGACCTCGTGGTCCGACTGCCTCGCCGCGAAGTGGGTGTGCGCCTAATCGAAAGCGAGCAACGCTGGCTCCCGGAACTCGCCGCGCGACTGCCGCTGCTGATACCGGCGCCGCTGCGCGTGGGTGTACCGAGTGACCTGTTCCCGTGGCCCTGGACCATCGCGAGGTGGATCGAGGGATCACCCGGCAACCTCGTCGATCCGGCGGTGCTACCGCGCATGGCTCGTCCTCTCGGCGAATTCTTTCGAGCGCTGCACCGCGACGCTCCCGAGAACGCGCCCACCAATGCGTTCCGTGACGTGCCGCTGCGTACGCACGATGACAGCGTGCACCACCGACTGGATGAGGCGGGCGAGGCAGTCGATCGCGACGAACTACTGCTCGTGTGGGAGGCGTCACTCCAGACGTCACCGTGGTCCGCCGCGCCCCAGTGGATCCACGGCGATCCACACCCGGCCAACCTGATCGTGCGCGACGGCGAGCTCGTCGGAGTCATCGACTTCGGCGACCTCTGCGCCGGTGACCCCGCCACCGACCTGGCGGGGGGACTGCTCGCGTTGCCGTACCAGTCTCTCGATGAGTTCTTCAACGCCTACGGCGAACCGGACGGCGCCACGATTCGGCGAACGCTTGGCTGGGCGGTGCACTTCGGCCTCATGTTCATACTTCTTGGCGAGTCCGACGAGCCGACCTACGGCGAGATCGGACGACGTGCCCTGGGGAACGCCCTCGCCTACTCGCGCGACCTTGATTGAACGCACATCCGTTCAGGTGCGCGCGACGTTGCGGAGATACGCTCGCACGTCGCGCGCGCTCGTCAGTACGATGACCCGCTCGGCTCCCACGGCCTCGCGCGCGTCGCGAGGGACCTCGTCGTGATAGCGGGCGTGGCTGTTCCACGACCACAGGATGATGTTGTTCGTGGGGTCGCGCGACAACGCGTTGCGCCACGATTCACGATTGCCATTCCACAGTTGCTCGCGCTTCATGATCCGAAGGAGTGTGCGCTTGATGACGCGCGTCATCACGACCCGCCGGGGGAGATCGATGAGCACGATGGTCGTGGCGCGCGGCCAGAGTAGGTCGCGAACGTGGCTGTAGTTGCCGTCGACGACCCATCGGGGTTGGGCCACGAATCGTCGAACCTGTGCCCGAAACTCCTCAAGGTCGAGCGGCGTCCAGTTGGGCTGCTGGTAGAGCCCGTCGAGTTCGAGATGGGCCACGCCGAGGGTCGAGGCGATCGCCACGGCCAGGGTGGTCTTGCCGCTGCCCGACGCCCCCTGAACGACCACGCGCGACAGCCGATCTGTCGTCACCTCACGTTCATCGGACATCGACGCAGCCTACAAATCACGTAGTTCGCGGCGACGGTCACGCCGCTCCCCTCGCAACGATTCACGTTCCACCGTGAACACTTCGCGTCGATCTCGCGGAGTGCCGGTTCCCGATGAACGGAACCTGTCCGGTTACAATCCACGTGAGGTCGAGAGTGAGCGCGGCGGCGCGATCTGGAATCGGGGAGATCAACGGCAATGGGAATATTGACGCTCTTCGCCCCGGCGACGTCCATCAGCAGCATCGTCGAACTCATCATCTACATCGGTGTGACGGCGCTGACGTACTGGGCGTTACTGCGAATCATCACCGCCGCCGGCTACTCCAACGTCTGGATGGCCCTGCCCATCTCGACGATGTTCTTGACCTGGCTCTGTTACATCATCTTCTGGAGCGACATCCACGGGATCTACTTCGGCGGAGCATTCGACTTCGGCTTCAGCGGCTTCAGCCAAGTCAGCATCCCGTGGACCCTGGACGAGATCAGCATTGTCCTCAACTGGCTGTTCTTCCTCGTCATCGCGTTTTCGGGGTCACAGATCAGTGAGACTTTCACTCGAATTTCCGTGCCGGCCCGTCCGGCACCCCCGATGAGCTACGGCGATCCCACGGCCACACTGCCCCCACCGCCCGACCCGGTCACTCCGGTTCGACCGATGCCGCCCTCGGCGGCCGGACCGGTTAACGCCGCGCGGCCGTTGCCACCCTCCGCGGCCGGACCAGGTGGCGGACCGGTCGGCGTTCCGGGAGCTGCTGCGCCGAAGCGACCGGGCGCTCAGTTCTGTGCGTGGTGCGGGGAGTCGCTGCCGGGGAACCGTGCCCTCTTTCACGACTGTGGACCGAAGGACCGGCCGGAGACGAACTGCAAGAACTGCGGCACGACATTCCCAGCCGGTTCGACGCTCTGCGCGTCGTGTGCGGGGGCTTGAAGTTCTGCCGAATCTTCGTCAACGACGTTGCGCTACGAACCGCGTTCATTGACCACGAAGGCCTGCGTCGTTGGTGAGGTCACGGAGTACGCACCGGCCGCGACACATGAACCGGCTCGGGAACACGAGAGAGAGTAGACACCACCGTCGCCGCCGGGATTCAATGCGACGAACCCGGGGATTGATTCGGCCGCGGACCACTTGCCGTGAACCTCATCGATGACGAACGCCTGGTAGCCCGTCGAAGCCGATTTGTAGGAACCGCCGGCGCTGCAGTTGCCGACCGACGGACAGTCGAGAGGTCCAATCCCCGCGGTGTCGCCCGTGTTGAGCGTCGCGGTTCCCGGTGCCTCGACGGCGTTGGACCACACCCCGTGGACTTCATCTGCCACGTACGCTTGAAAATCGTGCGCCCGGTGCGCGTACGACCCACCCGTCGTGCAATTGCCGACCGCGGGACACGAGACGCTGCCCGATTGGGCAACGTAGCCGTGCGTCAACGCCTTCGTTCCGGGCAATTCCGTCGCCGTCCTCCACTGACCGTGCACCTCGTCGACGACGAACACGCCCTGCCGAACCGAACTCACGTCGTAGGTCCCCACGGCAGTGCAGTTACCCGCGGAGGGACACGACACGGAGTTCACGATCGCGTTGCCGTCCTTGGCCAGTGCGCCGACGCCGGGTACCGGCAGTTCGCGGCCCCACGTGCCGTGCACTTCATTCGCGATAAAGGCGGTACTCGTCGACAGACTCGTGGAGAGCTGGCCTCCGGCACTGCAGTTACCCACGGAGGGACACGACATCGCCCCGACTTCGTCGTTCCCCTCCGCATTCAGCAAGGTGGTGCCGGGTAGTTCGAACGCGCCTAGCCAGTGACCGTTCACTTCGTTCGCGAGAAACACGTGGTTGTAGTCCGGTCGGCCGTCGTACTCACCGGCCATCGAGCAGTTGCCCACCGAAGCGCAGGCGAGCACCGTGACATTCGCGTAGCCGGCGCGGTTGAAGGTCGCCGTGCCTAACAGTCGCGTCGCGCTGCCCCACTTACCCGCGACTTCGCTGTCCACCATGACGCGATACACCAGTGGCGCCGCGGTGTAAAAACCGGCCGCACTGCAGTTGCCGGCCGACGAACACTTCACGTTGGACATGAACGCGCTGTTGCCCGTGTTCAAGGCCGAGGAACCAGGTACTTTGCCTGCCGTGTACCAGGTGCCCTCCACCTCATTTGCGACGAACGCCTGCACCACGTTCTTGGCCGGTGCGTACGATCCGACGGCGCTGCAGTTACCGGGTGCACCGCACGACACCTCCGTGACCGACGCGTCGCCCGAGGTGTTCAACGAAGAGAGACCCGGCACTTCGATCGCCGTTCCCCACGTACCACTCGCACCCGCGATCACTGGTACGACTTGGGTCATCACGCACGTCATCAAGGCGAGGACAACGGTGATTCCAAGTCGTCGGATCAGACGTCGTCGAACACCGGGGAACGTTCGCATTGTCAGGTTTGCGGTACGGCCCACGAGAAGTAGGTCGAACCTCCAGGGAAGAGGACCGACGAGACCGAGTTTCCGTACACGGTGAAGCCGACTAGGCCCTGGACGCAGTGATTGGCCGCGAGGGTACCGACGTTCGTCCAGTCGAACGCCGGCTTTTGGACGTAGTCCGGATAGTGGACCTCTTGGCCCGAGTACGTCCCCTGGCCCGCCAAGGAGAAATTACGCTGCGCGTCGGCGAAGTTGACGGCGTGCGCACCGGCGCACTCCTTCACGTTGGCCACGGCGAAGTTCTCTCCGGTAGGTGGCAGACGCATGGTCGGGTCTTCGCCTGAGACTCCCACGCGCAGCGAATAGACGGTGATTCGGCCCCCCGCGAGCGCGTAAAACGGTGGGCTCTCCTGACCCATCTGCAGGTTCGTCGTCGAGAATGGCGTCGTCGGACTGATTGTTCCAATGGGAAACTTTCCGGAAGTGATGTCATTCTTGAGTTGATCAGTCAGGGTGAACAACGAGATGTAGAAGAACAAGGATGCAATCAGCCCGAGGATCCCGATGATGAGTCCGGCGATCGCCATGCCGTCGCCGCCGAGTCGGCCTCGCGAACTGCGGATGTCACCGCGAGCGCTGAAGCCAAAGATGACGCCCAGCAGTGAGCCCAGGCCACCGATCCACACGAGCGAGAGCACCAGCGACGCGATCGCCTTGCCGCTGGTGCCTTGGGGCTGACCCGGCATTGATTCGACGAACCGTGGAGCGCCGTAAGGAGTTCCACCTGGTCCCGAGGTCGGAGGCTGCGGTCGGACCGTGCCGGGTTTCTGTTCTGGCGGATACCAGAGGAGGTCCGACGCCTGCCACCAGCCGGGACCTTGTGGTGTCAAACTCATGTTCGATCTGCCTCCCGTGATTGTGCCGTGTGCGGTTACAGATTTCGGCGCCCGAACTGACTCGGCAGATACTAAGCCGCGAGAACTCCTCGTGCCGGGACTGCCTCGAACGTGCCAGATTCCTCTGACACGCGCTCGCGGGAATCAGCCAAAGTCGGAGTGGGAAAGCCAGAAGTCCAGCAGGTCCGCATCGCCCACAACCTCCACGTCGCTCCCATCGGCCTCTCGGCGTCCCAGGATCACGAGCAAGAGGTCGACCGGCGAACCGATGAGTTCAGAACTCAACGACGCATCGTCACGTGAAACCCTGAAGCCGTCGTCGCTGAAGCTGATCGTCCAGTGCGTACCAGATTCTCGGACACGAAATCCGAGTTTTTCGCCGTTGCCTCGAAGTTTCGAAAGACTTGGAACGCGCTTGGCGATCGTCTCCATGTTGGAGAGAAACTCATCGATGGCGTCCTCAACGATATCGCGGTTGGCCTCTGGCGCAACGTGGGCGGCGAGTTCGAGGTCCATGCGGTGCACCAATGTCTCGTGGAGTTGGCGACGTGACCAAAAACGAACATGTTGATCGAGGCCCCAACCCCACATCTCGTCATCCGGGTCCGCCGCGAGCAGCGTGGCGACCAGTTGCGCCCCGCCCTCTTCTATCCACTGCGGACTTACGGCGAGGCTCAACTCGTCGCTCCCCGCGCGTGCAAGCCGTTCCGGTGAACGCAAACGTACGAGTTCTTCAGCCCAACGGTGAATGATCCCCAAGTGTTCCGCCAAGTCACGGACGTTCCAGCCGGGACACGTGGCGACCTCCCTATCTGGTGGGAGCGACGCCATAACGCTCGCAAACCGTCCGACTTCAATCTCCAAGGCGTTGCAGTCTTCAACGTGATTCATTTACCTCTCCACTCACGCGCGGCCGATCACTCGAAGCAGGTCAGCGCCAGACGCCGTCGCCAACCACCCTCCGGAGTACTCATTGTCATCGGTCACCTCGGCTACGGCAACTTTTGGTCCGCGTGCACGCGGCTCGTCGGCTGGCAGTTCCTTTTCCGCGAGCACCAGCCCGGCGTGTCGGCCCTTGAATTCGTCGACGGCGAAGACCGCGCCGTCGCTCTTCAACGACCATCGGCTTTTCGAGATGATCTTCGCCGGCGTCACTGAGAGGGCGTGAAAGTCGCGCTCGTGCAAGTAGATGTTCGTGATCTTGATCAACTCGGGACTGTCGTCGTGGAGTCGGACCTTCTGACAGAGTTTGTAGACGACGTCGTCGTCGTGTTGCACCATGCGAAGTCGCAACGACGTGCCCGACCAGTAGTGATCGACGATGATCCGTTCATCCTTGACGCCCGCGGGCAACTCGCGCAACAGCCACCGTTGCTCTCGCTCGAGTTGTGCGTAGCGTCCTTCGCCGGGTTGCCGAGTAGTCACGACCCCGAGTTTAAGAACGTGCACGGGATCACGGGGACGTCGAACGTGTCAACTTCATGACGGTCAGAACCTCGACAGAATGTCAATGTCGACGGCGTTACACTCACCTCGATGAGACACGCAACCACGTCGACATTGAAAGAACTCACACCGCTGCTCGACCGACTTCGCTCCTTCGACGAACTGATCGAGAAGAGTCCCGGTTCGTTCTATCGAAAGTCCAAGGCCTTCCTGCACTTCCACGAGGATCCGCTCGGCATCTTCGTCGACGTCCGATTAGTCGCTGAAGAACCCTTCACGCGCTTACGCGTAACCACACAGCGAGAGCGCGCCGCGTTCATCGCCGAAGTGAAGCGGGCACTCGCACACTGGTAGATCAATACTGCGTGAACGCTTCGGACTAGTCCGTCTGCTCGTCGTGTATCTGGTCGGCCCCGCGGTAGGTGCCGAACGACCAGCGGTTTCCCTCGGGATCACTCACGGAGAACTCGCGCGACCCGTAGGGCGTGTCGTTGAGACCTCGCACCAACGTGGCGCCCGCGTCCATGGCGCGCTCGTACAGTTCGTCAGGACCGTCGGTCACGACGTACGCACCGAACGTGCCGGACGCGAGCGCCCACGCCTCGGTGCCGTCGGTCTTCTCCTCGCCCAGCATGATGCCGCCGCCGAGTGGCCAGAGGAGTTCGCAGTGTTCGACGCGGTCCCCCTCGCCGTACAGCGCCGAGACGGTGAACCCGAAGGCCGCCACGTAGAAATCGATGAGGGCACGCGCGTCGCGTGCCGCCAATGACGGCCACACGTAGGTGACGGCACGGTCGTTCGACATGGTGTGGTCTCCTTGTTGCTCTGGGCGATCAGTAGTCGTCGCCCGAGGGCGGCTCTCGCAGGACGATCCCGTTGCCGTCCGGGTCGTTGAACGTGACGAATCGACCCCATGGCTGTTCGTCGATCTGACCGTCGATCACCAAGCCCTTGGACGCGAACTCAGCGATGGTCGACTCGATATCCGGAGTGTCGAGCAAGAGACCCTGGAGCGACCCCGCGGGCATTTCGTCGAACCACGTCACGAGCGAGAGCGACGCCTCGGCGCCCTTTGGGCCAACTTGTATCCACCGCATGGACTCACCCATGGGCGAGTCCCGGAGGACTTCCATGCCGAGGACGTTCACGTAGAACTCTTTGGCCTCGTCGGGATCACTCACCGGCACCGAGACGATTCGAATAGTGGAGATAGTCGTAGCCGAATACAAACACATCGCCACCTATGGTGCCAATCGCGGTCGGGCTACGCGGTTGGATCGTGCAGACGCACGATCCGTTCAATCGTGTTCCAGTTTCGAGTCGTCGCGGCGCACGACATCGCCTTCTCGACCATCTGATTCACGTTGCCGCCGCGACCGTCCACGAGTCGGGTGACTGACAGCACGTCCGTTCCACGGACGCCGAAGAGGTACGCGTCCTCTCGCCGTGACACGATTGGGAACTCGAGGTGGACGGAGGTTTCCGTGAACGTCACACACCGGTGCCCGACGTCCGGTATGGGTGTGGTCACAAAAGGTCTGGCCATCACGGCACTGCGTAGTGTCGCCACGCTGCGAACGAAGACCGGTTCGACCCTCCCCATGGTGTTCGCGATGCCGGCTTGCGTCGCCTCGATGAGTCCGGCCATGTCATCACCGTCCCATGAGAAGGACACGTTGCCGGTTGCCAGGTGCGATCGAGGTTCGACGGCCCCAGCGTCCGCGAAGATGTCGAGCAAGACGTCGCCGTGGAGGTTCGCTCTCCCGATCATCACGTTTCGTATGAAGGCGACGTGACGCGACAGCGATTCGCTCACGAGGCGAAGACGTCGAGAGCCGCGTCGGCGATCTCACCGGACGTTCGTCGAAGGAATCGAAGTGTCTCCATGGTTTCGCTCAGGGGCGTTCGACCGTGCACCACTTCCCACGCGTGGATCGTCAGTGGCCGCGCTTGGATAGCCCCGTCGAGTCGATCCAGTTCGTCGGCTTCGAGCGAACTCCACTTCGCGTAGCGCGATGCGAACTTTTCCACCATCCGAAGGTCACGAGCGCCGGCGGCGAAGAGCGCTATGCCGAGCGACCAGAGGCGGGGGCCGAGCCCGGCGTTGGCCCAATCGACGATGGCGATGGATCCGTCGCCCTTCTCGATTGCGTTCAGGGGCACCATGTCGGGATGTACGAAGCAGTGACGAAGGTCATCGCACGTGTCGAGCGATGCCACCGCTCGCACTAACGCGTCATAGGCGCTGCGGTCCGGCGCTGCCACCGTCGGGGCCATTTCGTCCAGCAGCGCCTGCACGGCGTGAACTTCATCGCGCGGCGTGCCGGACGAGACGAGATGGTGCCAGCCTCCGCCCGGCGCGACGTCCGAAACCTCGCGAGCGTGCAAGGCGCCGAGCAGGCCCCCGAGCCACGCGAACGTTCGCCCACCGGCCCTGGCGCGTTCGCCGGGGATGTACTCCGTCACCAGGACGGCCTGATCCTCGTGCAGCGACACCGACTCAGGTGCCGCGTTTCGTTCCGCCGGAAAGCCGCCCCGTTCCAACAGGTCGAGCATCGTGGCGTCGTGAAGGACGTCCTCGACCCGTCGAGTCGTGGGGAATATCCGCACGACCCAACTGGGACCATCGTGACGATCGACGCGCAGCACGCCCAGGTCCAACTCCGTCATCATCGCCACGTCAATGTCGTACGTGTCGTTGAGGTGCGACGCGAGTGTCGCGACGCCCGTGATCTTGAACGGAGGTCTCTTCTCAGCCATGCGACTCACTTTGACGGCCTGCGAGTGCGAGGTTACACATATCCGCGCGGCGTCGACGTGTCACTACGCGGCGCCGAGTAGATCCCACATGTTGCCGTACAGGTCTTTGAAGACCGCGACCATTCCGTAGGCCTCGGTGCGTGGCTCGGTCAGGAACTCGACGCCGGCGGCGCTCATGCGCGTGTAGGTGGCGTAGAAGTCGTCGACGCGCAAGAACAGGCCGACCCGTCCCGCGAACTGTCGGCCGATCAGCGACTCTTGCTCTTCGCCGCGCGCCTGCGCGAGCAAGATGCCACAGCCCGCGCCCGGAGGCCGAACCACCACCCATCGTTTGGGTTGTCCGTCCCCGTCGAGTGAGGGTGAGTCGTCCTCGAGCGCACAACCGATGACGTCGACGAAGAACGAAATCGCCTCGTCGTAGTCCTTCACGATGACGCTAACGAGCTCCAGTCCCATGCGCTCAGACTATGGGCTCGGTCGCGACGGCTCTGATTCGCGGTTCACTATCGTGGCACCATGACGTCAGATTGGGCGAGGCCCGTGGTCCACTGGTCGATCGTTGCAGTTGACCCCGAGCGCCAACGCAACTTCTATTCCGTGCTGTTCAATTGGCAGATCGGCGACGGTCCCATCATGTCCATCGAGGCCGGCATCGGAGCGCCGATACAGGGTCCGGCGGGACACATCCAGGCCGGAGCGAGCCCGGGCGTTTCAATCTACGTCCAAGTGGCCGACCTTCGTTCAACGATTGACAAGGCGATTGATCTCGGCGGCCAAGAGACGATTCCACCGTTCGACCTGGAGAGCGGACAGACGTTGGCGGCGATTGAAGATCCCGAAGGCAATTTCATCATGTTGGTCCAGCAGTGAGGACTAACCCGGCAGTTCCTTGAAGTATTCGGTCTCGACGCTCGAGGGGTCCAGCATCGCCGTGAACGCCGCGGCCACGCTCGAGGTCGACGCCGCCGATTGGCTGCGCCGAGCGTCCTTCATCGAGCGCCACCACGTGATGGCCACCCACGTACCGTCAAGTCCACTCGCCACCGTACGGCGCAGCACGCCGTCTTGTTGATAGACGAAGTGTTGCTGGAAGTCCGCGTCGCGCTCCAGAAACTCTTCGGGGCCTACGTCGCCGCTCAATCGAAACTTCACGATCTCAATCACGGCGGTCTCACGTCTCTAACGTGCCACGCAACGAGCGAGTGGGATCGCTCCCAGACAGTCCGGCGACGACTGGGTAGACGACGATCGAGGTGCCACAGTATGGCCACGTCGTCCACGCGGCGGGCACTGGAACCTCCGCCCACCCACTCAACGATTTCAGGGACACAACGATCTGATTGGCGTCGGTACATGGAGTCACGACGTCAGTGCCGACCACCCAAAACGACGCTGTTTCCCCAGGAGCCAGCCGCACTGACGGTGGTCGACGTAACCTCGCGACACCCATGACCCCGATCCCGTGATCGCCAATGACGTCGTCGTTGTTCATTGCGCTGCGCTCACCGTCACGGAAAAAGGACACCATCGGATAACCACTCACCACGCATGCGTACGGACCTTCATTGCGAATCCAGAACAGATCACCGAAATGACCCGCCATTCCCCCCGTCGTCCCTCGCCATATGACAGTCAGTGGGTCCGTGCCGCATCGCAAGGTCGAGTGCGTCGTCGACGCGGCGCCCGAGGGGACGATGCCGAGAAGGGAGAACGACGCCACCACCAGCGCCACGCCAGTGACCAATCCTCCACGCCAAGAGAACCTTCGTCGCACGATCGTAAACCTAGTGCTGCTCAAGAATCCGAAAACGCCTTCCTTGCCGCCACGGCGAGATAGAGAGGGTCACCGGTCGTCGCCCAGGATCGTTGCGCTGTGTACACGAGCTTCGAAACGTGTTCATCATCGTTGAACGCGGCAACGGTCGCCACGTCCGACGGGTCGTACTCATTAGCGCCGACGAATTCGTCGAGTCGTTCGAGTGACCACAGTGACGGGCTTCCGATCGAGAGGTAGGCCGCGAGCAGCGCCTGGAAAGAAAAACGACTCAATAGCTCCCCGTCGTCGATCCACGGGCGTAGCGCGGAGATCGCCTCGAATCCGGTCACTCCGTGAAGTGCGGTGAAGTCATCGGTCGACGCGTAGAGGAGCAGTGCCATCCGCGCCAACTTTTGATCGGTGTCATCCGTGACCTCGAGCGAGGAGACCGCCGCGTCAAAGCGATCGGACTGGGCGACCGCGTACATCGCTTCGGTGATGTTGACGCCCTTCGGCGGCTCCGGCGGGTCTTGAGACTTCGCCACTTCCAACAGAACTTCTGTTGGGTCTCGCGTCGTCGCCACCTCGGACTCAACCGACCTCAATGGACTTGCGACTTCGGCTAAGTACGCCAGTCCGGCCGCGATCCGAGACGGCGACGAAACCTCGATGGCGTACGCGAGGCGAATGGCGCCGTGGAAGGCGGCCCCACTAATCCCCGGAAGCAGCGCCGGCAGATGCGATCGAAGTACTACGTCCGCTCCCTCGTCCTTCACGCGTCGAATGAAATAGTCACGGAGATCGGCCGCGGCGGCGCGTTCACCGATAGCCGAGTGCCAGGTCGATTCCTCCAGACGGGTGCTGGGCTCGTCCAGCGTGGTGATGCGCCGGGAATACAACGCGGCGAAACGTCGGAGCTCATCGGCGTCGGCGCCGAGACGCTCCTTCGCCACGAGCGCCATGGGCAGGTGATTCGTCAGACCGCGCGTGGTGGTGGGGTCGCTTGCTAACTCGTCGTCCAGCAGTTGTTGCAACGCCGGATTGAAGTCTTGGCCCACCATGTCGACGCTATCGTCGCGCGTCGCAAATCAATCGACTGACCGAACCTCGCTTCGGACCCATCCAGAAACTGTGGGCCCGCTGACGTTCGTGTGTAGTGCAGGTGCTAGAGATCACGTAGCCAACGTGACAAGACGTGAACGTCACTGCGCTCGTAGCCGGCAGTCTCGTAAAATCTGAGCACCGGCGTGTTCTCCGTGCGCACCATCAACTGCACTTTGACCGCACCATTTTCGCGCAGCCACTCCTCCGCTGCAGCCATGAGTAGCCGGCCCTTGCCCTGTTGGCGGACACCATCGCTCACGGCGAGATAGTAAACCCAGCCGCGATGACCGTCGCTACCGACCATCACGGTCCCGATCAACCGGCCGTCCTCTTTGAGACCGAGCACGGCCGACGTCGCTCCATTGACAGCGCGGTGGAAGTCCGCTGCAGCGTCATTCCACGGTCGCGTCAGTCCCGCGTCGGACCACAGCGACACGACCGACGCTTCATCCTGTGACGAGAGTTCGAGTACCTCCATCGCGAGATTCTATTGATATCCGCGGTTACGCTTTGGCCAATGATGGCGCAGGTTCTCTGCGCGAAGCACCCGGATCGAATGGCCGCTTTCTATCGTTCACTTTTCGAGATGGAGCAGTCCGAAGTCGACGGTCCTTCATTCACGCTGCTTCGGCCCGGAATGGAAATCCACATTGTGGAGATTCCAGACAGTATCGCCGTCACGCTCTCCACCCCTCCAGGACTGCGAGTGAACTCGCCCTCAAGTTCATGGTGGAAGTAGCGAGCGTTGATCAAGGAGCGAACGCGGCGCAATCTCTTGGTGGGGTGCCGCGGGCCGAGCCGTGGAGCTGGCACTCACGGCGTTTCCTCGACATCATCGACCTCGAGGGGAACATCTTTCAAGTGTTCGAGCACATCCGGAGCAATTCGGACTGAGTAGTCACTCGATCGCCTTTGGTCTCCAGACTCAGTTGGTGCCGCGTATTGGTCGTGGCAACTAGAGCGCCGACAGAAAGCTGAGCAACGCGGCGAAGTAGGCCTCTTGGTCGTCGTACATCGCCATGTGGCTCCCGTTCTCGCAGATGTAGGACGATCCCTTGGGAATGCGAGTCGCCATCATCTCGAGAAACGTAGGGTCCATCGTGTCGTGACGACCACCGAGAACGAGCGTCGGAGCGGTGATGAACTGAAGGTCGTCCGTACGATCCCAGTCGGCCAAACTGGCCTCTTCCCACATCCCCAACTCACTCGGGCCTTGCATCGTCAGGTATAGATCTTGATTGAGATTTTTAAAGGAGAACCTGATCGGCTCCGGCCACTCCTCAGGTTTCATCCGCAAGATGTGGTCGACGTAGTACGAACGGAGCAACAGTTCCATGTAACGGGGATTATCAAAGTCCCTCGCGGCTTCGATCGCTCGGATATCTGCCAGGTCTTCTTGATTCATCGCCGGCATCAGCACGTCATTTGCGTAGCGAGAGTAGGCCGGAGCGCTCGACATCATGTTGGAGATGACCAGACCTTTGAGTTGTTCGCCGTGCGAGAGGGCATATTCCATCGCCAGAATGCCGCCCCACGAGTGGCCGATGAGGACAAAATTGTCGGGTCCCAGATGGAGCGCGCTGCGCACTTGCTCGACCTCGTCGACGAAGCGGCTCAAATCCCACATGCTGGAATCGGCCGGGTTCTCGCTGCGACCAGATCCCAATTGGTCGTAGTAGTAATACTCCACACCGGCGGCCGGAAAGAAACTGTCCAGGGCCTCAAAGAAGTCGTGCGTCCCGCCCGGGCCGCCGTGCAGCAGAAGCACCTTCAGTCCGGGATTGTTGCCGACTCGCTTCGTCCACACCTTGAACGTGCCCAGTGGCGTCTGAATCGGAATCATCCTGACGCCACCCGCGGCGGCATCAGGACGGTTCGTTCGATCGAAGTACTGCTCGTTCACGGAGGCCCCTCTGTGTGGTCGTCGACGCGCAACAATTGCGCATCGTACATGCGAACAATCACCTTTCTAGCGAGAACCGGTAAACATTTGTTTATCGACCGATGATAAAAGTGACTTCGCACCTACCTACGAAGCGACACGGACCGTTGAGACACGCGTGCTAGGTGGCGGCACCACTTCGCCGTGCAGGCGCATCCCCTCGATATGAAACTCAACCGCTTCGCGCATGAGCTCTTCAAGTTCTTCAATGGTGTCAGCAGCGCCGATGCATCCCGGCAGATCAGGAACCATTGCGGCGTAATTATTTCCTGCCTTTTCAATGATTATCACGTACTCAGCCATTAACGTCTCCTCGCTATTCCAGCTTGGCGGAAAATGCTTATCTCAATGGAGATCGGAAGATCTTTACTCGGCTTGCCAGATACCGTCACTGTACCGGGTTTGACGGGGTGATGAAATTGCCTATCACTGCCACTGGTTCGAACATGTACCCAGCCGTCCTCTTCGATTATTCGGATGACGTCTCGCACTCTCACGACCATCCAACGGTCGCACGGTCATTAGCTTTCTAACGAAAACCGATACACATTTGTCTGCCACCGGGTAATAAAGGCGAATTCTCCACTGGGTGAGGAAAACTATTCGGGTGTTCCGAAGTAATAGCTGAGAGGCATCGAGGGATCAGATCCCGATTTGCCCGGAAGAATCGGATGTGCTGCGAAGCCACCGCACCAGAAAAAGCCGTTTGCGCGAAGTGGCTTGACGATAATCGAAAACGACGAACCTGGGAGCCAGACCAACATCTCGCGGGAGTCGATGCAGCGACCCGGAGGATTCCCCACTGGTTCATCTGTGCCAGCAAGCCAGAACGACGCCACACCCCCGTCTTTTTGAACAGTCACTCTTGGAACCGGAAGCCCCCTTTTGAGACCACCGATGTCATTACCGTCGCGCCCGTACGAGTGCACCTCAAGAACCGCAAGCTTTTGGGGATCTTTATAGGGGGTACCAATACCGTAGACGCCCACGTACGAAACTCGGACGTACCCGCGCAGTGAGCAAACGTGGGAACTCACGTTACGTATCCAGAAAAGGTCGTTCACGCTTCCCGCGCCAACAAGAGTGTTGTAGTCAGTGATCCGCACCGAGCTCGCCGCACACCCTGGAGCGACTGCAGCAGCCGTGGACGAACTACTCATCACGGTCGGGAAGCCCAAGGAGAGGAGGACGAACATTGTGACAACGACTGAAGCACGGCGCATGTTGTCAGTCTGACACCTAAACCGAACAACTACTCGATCACGTACCGATACACATTTGTCTATCGCTGGATGATAAAAGTGAAATCGCCCGTTTTACGAAGCGACCTGAATTGTCTTGACAATCGGCATCGGTTGGAGCAACTCATTGCCACTCAGTCGCATACCTTCGAGATGAAACGGGATCGCCTCACGCATGTTCTCAACTATCTCTTCAACGGATTTCCCTGTGGTAATCACTCCGTCCAGTCCAATCACGTACGCCGCAAAGTTCGCGCCAGCGTCTTCAATCACGATCGTATATTCGGTCATTGCTTTCGCCCCCTTAAACCGGCTTGTCTCATGATGCTAGCGATAGTGCCCCTCGGAACTTCGTCGGACAAGTGACCAGGCACGGTCACGCAACCAACCTTTGTTGGGTGATGGAATTGACGGTGACTGCCACGCTGACGACTCAGGAACCATCCATCGGATTCAATGTCCTTGATGATCTCTCTCACTTTCACGACCTCACAACGGTCGCCGACTGGTCAATGTGTTGCTGACTCATCAGCTGCGTAACGGAGATCCGACCTAAGGAATTTTCTGGGGGTAGCTCGCTGTGTCGCTCAATCAATCTGTTCCTTCTACGACAGATAGCGTTGAGCGATGGGAAGTTCGCCGATTCGTGCCGTCATGTTCTTCGCCAGCGATCCAGAGATCGTTGCAACTTGGTGGGCTTCCAACCTTGGGGAGGATGCTCCAGTTATCAGGGACGGTGAGTTTCGATACTTCATTGTGGACGGGATAGAATTCGGCTTCCACCTAGCAGATGGCCGCAATCCAATTGGTGCGAGTCCAGTCATCTATCTCTCAATCGCCAACTTTGAGCAGACTCGAACCCATCTTCTGGAGCTCGGCTGTGCGATGCACCGTGGACCCCTGACCATTGACGGCTCTCGCCGGATCTGCCAGTTGATTGACCCATTTGGCAATACCTTCGGCCTTGACGGATTCTAAGACCAACCGACTTTCCAACTGATTATTGGGTTACCGAGATTCGTCGGCGTTGAGGGTTTCTAACGAAAACCGATAAACATTCGTCTCTCGCAGTTCGAATCCCAACCGAGCGTAGAGACGGTTGGCGGCCTCGCGCGATGGTCTCGTCGTGAGATCGATGGATCGAACGCGGCGTCGACGTGATTCGTCAATCGCCGCGTTCGTCAGGGCTTCGCCGACGCCCGTCCCACGCGCGGCTTCGTCGACCACGACGTCCTCAATCCAGGCTCGTAGTCCGGTGGGAATCGGAAAGACGACGAGCGTCAAGGATCCGACGATCCGTCCCTCGTCGCGAGCAATGAATACGGTGGCGCTCGACGAGTCGACGAGGGTCTCGACGTCCGTCGTCGTGAGCGCAGCGGCGTTCGTCGACAACTGCGGCAGCAAGTGATTGAGGCCCGCGAGTAGTTCCGGGGTCGCCTCACGCGCGATCTCAACGTGAACGCTCACGACTCTCCCCTCCACACTGGTCGACGTAGGTTCTCGTAGAAGACGTCGCGGTGCTCACCGTCGATCGCCGCGAAGATCGGTCCGGCCCACAGTTCCGCACCGATGATCGGCTTCGGCATGTTGTCACGGGTGAACCATCCACCGTCGGAACACTCGAGCGGGTGGAGCTTCAGTTCTCCGCCGACCGCGCGACAGAAGAACAGCAGGGAGTACAGCGGGATCCTCGAGTTGCCGAGGCGCATGCCGTCGAGCACGCCGATGAGCCGTATCGGCTCGGCTTCGATACCGGTCTCTTCCAGGACCTCCTTGACGACGACCTCCGCGGCGGAGTAGCCGACGTCACACCATCCGGTTGGGTAGAGCCAGACGCCGGAGTCGGCGCGTTGGATGAGGAGCAGTTCACCGCGGTCATTGGTCACGGCCGCGCCGACCGCGACCTTCGGCGTCTGATAGCCCGCGACACCGACGCCGACCTCCTTCATCCACTCCGCGACGTAACCACCGGCGTCGAGCACGTCGTCGAGTCCCTCCTCGGCCGCGGCCTTGATGTCGCCGGCGATCTTCAGCACCTCTTCGAAGCGTTCGCGTTCATACTGACTCTCGGTGAAGCCGAGTCCGGTCCGCGCAACACCGGCCAACGACTCGGCCCAACGCAAGAGGGTCTTCTCCGGAACCGGTTCCATTCAGTTGACGCTAGCAACGCGTGTTAGATCAACGTGGCGTCGAGTACTTCGTCCAGCGTGCCCACGAGACCGGTGTAGAACGCGCCGAATTCGGCATAGAGGGTCGAGGCCTCGTCGTAGCGCATCGTGTACACGCACTCCTTGAGGTCATCGACGTGCACGCCGAACAGCGTGACGCCCCACTCCCAGTCGTCCAGTCCGGTGGAGCCGGTGATGACCTGGAGGATGCGACCCTTGAACTCACGACCGATCGCGCCGTGTTGGCGCATCAGTCGCTCGCGGTCTTCGTAGGGCAGCGCGTACCAGTTGTTCGTCTCGTCACGCCGTTTGGACATCGGGTAGAAACAGAACGCGCGCTTGCCGTCCGGCGGCAGCTGCGGGAAGAGGCGATCTTGCAGCATCTGCTCGGGCATACCGGCGGCGTACTCACTCACTTCAGTCACCGAGACGTAGCTCTCGGCCACGAGGAACCCGGCCGCTTGAATCTTCGACTGGAATTGGCGCAGCGTCCAGAGGTCCTCGCCCAACACCATGAAACAGACGTCGGCCTTGGCGCCCACGATCGCGACGCTCACCACTTGCAACCCATTCGCGCGCGCGTCGTCGACCGCCTTGCGCACCGCGCCCGCGTCCACGTCGGCGGGGTGACAGAAGAGGTGCAGGACGTTGAGTCCGCGAGAGGTCACGAGCGGTTCGGGAGTCATGCGCCAATGCTACGACGTCCCCGAAAACTTGAATCCGGACAGAAGACCAAAGAGAACACGTGGGACCCGAAGGCCCCACGTCTCTCGAAACTCTGAACAGCGGACTTTAGTAGTCGTCCATCCCACCGCCGGGCATCGCCGCGACCTTCTCTTCGGGCTTGTCGACGATGACGCACTCGGTGGTCAGGAACAACGCCGCGATGGACGCCGCGTTCTGCAGCGCCGAGCGTGTCACCTTGGCCGCGTCAATGACACCGGCCTTGATGAGGTCCTCGTAGTCACCGGTGGCCGCGTTGAGTCCTTCGGTCGCCTTCTTCAAGTTGCGAACCTTGTCGACGATGACGCCACCTTCCAGACCGGCATTCACGGCGATCTGATTCAGGGGTGACTCAACGGCCTTGGCCACCATGCGCGCACCGGTCGCCTCGTCACCGCTCAACTTGTCGGCGGCTTCGAGGATGCGGACCTGACTGCGCAGAAGGGCCACGCCACCACCGGGCACGACGCCCTCTTCGATGGCGGCCTTGGTCGTGGAGACCGCGTCTTCGATGCGGTGCTTCTTCTCTTTCAGCTCAACCTCGGTCGCGGCGCCCACCTTGATGACGGCCACGCCACCGGAGAGCTTGGCCAAACGCTCCTGGAGCTTCTCACGGTCGTAGTCCGAGTCGGTGTTCTCGATCTCGGCCTTGATCTGGTTGATGCGTCCCTTGATGTCGTCCTCGGAACCGGCACCCTCGACAATCGTCGTCTCGTCCTTGGTGACGACGATCTTTCGCGCGCTCCCGAGCATCTCGACGTCCGCGGTGTCGAGCTTGAGCCCGATCTCCTCGGAGATGACCGTGGCACCGGTCAGGATCGCGATGTCCTGGAGCATGGCCTTGCGGCGCTCGCCAAAGCCCGGGGCCTTGACGGCGACCGACTTGAACGTGCCGCGGATCTTGTTGACGACGAGTGTCGCGAGGGCTTCGCCCTCGATGTCCTCGGCGATGATCAACAACGGACGACCGGACTGCATCACCTTTTCCAGTACCGGAAGGATGTCGCGGACCGAGGTGATCTTGTTCGAGACCAGCAAGATGTAGGCGTTCTCGAGCACGGCTTCCATGCGCTCGGTGTCCGTGGCGAAGTACGGAGCGATGAAGCCCTTGTCGAAGCGCATACCTTCGACGAGGTCCATCTCCATGCCGAAGGACTGGCTCTCTTCGACGGTGATGACACCGTCCTTGCCAACCTTGTCGATGGCGTCGGCGATCATCGCGCCGATCTCGTCATCGGCGGCGGAGATCGACGCGACTTGGGCGATCTGCTCTTTGGTGTCGGCGGGCTTGGCGAGGTCGTGAATGGACGCGACGGCGGCCTCCACGGCGACCTCGATGCCCTTCTTCAGTGACATCGGGTTGGCACCGGCGGCCACGTTCTTGAGACCCTCGCGCACCATCGCCCAGGCGAGCACGGTCGCGGTCGTGGTACCGTCACCGGCGACCTCGTCGGTCTTCTTGGCGACTTCCTTCACCAATTCGGCGCCGATGCGCTCGAACGGGTCCTCGAGGTCGATGTCCTTCGCGATCGAGACACCGTCATTGGTGATCGTGGGGGCGCCCCACTTCTTGTCCAAGACGACGTTGCGGCCCTTGGGTCCGAGCGTGACGCGAACGGCGTCGGCCAGCTTGTTCATACCGCGCTCGAGCGCGCGGCGCGCCTCTTCGTCGAATGTGATCAGTTTCGCCACTGTAAGTCCTCCTAAAGCGTGACACCCTTTTGGTGCATCGCAATATTAGCAGTCTAGGGTGGCGAGTGCTAACGCCGGTCAGCCGCCGGCGACGGCCGGAACGAGCGACACCGTGACGCCGGCCTCGAGGGCCGTGTCCAGTCCGTCGAGGAATCGGACGTCCTCGTCGGCTACGAAAACATTGACGAATCGCCGCAGCGCGCCGCGGTCGTCGAGGACGCGAAAGGCGATCCCCGGGTAGGCCACGTCGACCGCGAGGATGGCTTCACGGACCGTGGCCGCCTCGACGGGCACTTCCCCGGCTCCCCCGACGAGGGTGCGCAGTTGACTGGGGAGTCGGACGGTGACGCTCATGACGCGGCCACCAACTGGTGGAAACGAAGTGCCTCTTCGGCCGCTTCGAGTGACGGCCTGATGGTCGAGGAGACCGTCGCGGTCTCGACGATGGCGTCGAGCGTCTTCAGTCCGTGACCCGAGATGATCGCCACGATCGACTTGTCGCGGTCGATCGTGCCGCGTTGGATCATCTGTCGCAACGACGCGATGGTGACGCCCCCCGCGGTCTCGGCGAAGATGCCCTCAGTCTCGGCGAGCAGTCCAATGCACTCGAGGATCTCGGCGTCCGGTACTGAACCGCAGTCACCACCGTGGGCGCGCAGTTCGTCCAGCACGTACGGGCCGTCCGCCGGATTACCAATGGCGAGTGAACGCGCGATGGTATTGGGCCGCTGCGGCGTGACCACGTCGGCGCCGGACGCGAAGGCACTCGCGATGGGCGAGCATCCGGTCGCCTGGGCGCCGAACAAGACCGGCGCCGGTCCCTCGACGAGTCCCAGCTCGATGAACTGTTTGAAGCCCTTGGCGACCTTGGTGAACTGACTACCGGAGGCGAGCGGCACGATGACCTGATCGGGCGTGCGCCAGCCGAGCTGTTCGCAGATCTCAAAGGACAGCGTCTTGGAGCCTTCGGCGTAGTACGGGCGCAGGTTCACGTTGACGAAGGCCCAATCGGCGTGTTCGGCGACCAACTCGACACAGAGCCGATTCACGTCGTCGTAGTTGCCCTCGACGCCGAGGACCGTGCCCCCGAAGATCGCCGTCATGGCGATCTTGGACTTCTCGAGATCGGACGGGATGATGGTCACGCTCGGCCAACCGATGGACGCGGCGTGGGCCGCCACCGACGTCGCGAGGTTGCCGGTCGACGCGCAGGCCGCCGTCGTGAACCCCAGGCGCCGTGCGCTCGAGAGCGCCACCGAGACCACGCGGTCCTTGAACGACCCGGTCGGGTTGCGCGTGTCGTCCTTCAGCCACAGCTCGCGTACGCCGAGCACTTCGGCGAGTCGGGTGGCCCGACGAAGCGGCGTCCAGCCGGCACCGAGGTCGACGGCCTCGTCGCCGGGATCGGGCAGCAGCGCGGCGTAGCGCCAGATGGAATTCGGGCCCCGTCGCGATGGACTCGCGCGTGAGGGCACCTCGGGCCGCGTCGAGGTCGTAGTCGACCTCCAACGGACCGAAGCAGAAATCACACGAGTACCGCGCCTCCGTGGGATAGGTGGCACCGCACTCTCGACATAAAAGACCTGTAGCGAAACTCATAACTCCCTTTTCATCGTTCGGCCTTTGGCACCTGGTGTGATGAGCGGGTAGCTCGGGTATCACACTGGTTGTCGCGACTTCAACGGGGCCGTCCCTCAGTCGCTCTTGATGACCCATCAATTCTCCCCGAACGCGCGCCACCGTGTCAAGTTCGAACTCTCCGGGCGTCCCCTAACCTCGTACGGGTGGGCAGCCCCGACGTCCCGTGGACGCTTAGCCGCGAAGAGTTCGATCTCGAACGCGTCATCAAACTGAAAGCCGAAACCACCGTCGCGGTGGTCGTGCCGGCGCGCAACGAGTCGGCCACGGTCGGCGCGGTGCTCGACGCGGTGCTCGTCCATCGAGAACTCGTCGACGAGTTGATCGTGGTCAACGACAACTCCGTTGATGACACGTCCACGGTGGCGGACCATCACGGCGCGCGCGTCGTGCGCTTCGACGGTCCGAGCGGGAAGGGCGAAGCCATGCGGGCCGGGCTCTCCGCGACGACCTCTGAACTGGTCGTGTTCCTCGACGCCGACGTCATGAACACCACCTCGGAGTTCGTCGCGCGACTGATTCAGCCCCTGCTGGAACGGCCGGAAACCCAGTTGGTGAAGGGGTATTACGAACGGCCGCTCCACAACATGCCGACCGGCGGTGGGCGCGTCAACGAGCTCGCCGCTCGCCCGATTCTGTCGCTGCTCTACCCCGGCCTCGGTGAGATCCGTCAGCCCCTCGCCGGCGAGACGGCGGGTCGACGCAGCGCCTTTGACGTCATCACGTTGGAGAAGGCCTACGGCGTGGAGATCGCACTCTTGATCGACATCGCACGACACTTCGGGGTTCGAAGTTTGGCGCAGGTCGACCTTGGCGTTCGGCGCCATCGCAATCGCCCGCTCGAAGAGTTACGTCCGATGTCGATGGACGTGTTGCGCGCGGCACTCAAGCGTTACAGCGTGCACCTACCGCCGCAAGGTTGATCAAGTTTTAGCGGAGTTGTGTCCGAGAATGACCACGACGTCGTCCTGGTCCGCACCGGGTACGGGGCGCAGTCCGTTCAACGCCTGAATCGAGTGGAGACTCACTTTGATCTTGTGGGCGATTTGAATCGCTGCCCACTTGAATCCCGGATTGAAATACACGACCGTCGCCTTCAGATGCGAACCGGTAAAGCCCGACAGCGCGTTAACACCCGGGAGACAATTCCAACCTTGTGTGAGCAACTCTTGTGAATACCCGCGAGCGAGATTCGGAATATTGGTGCCATTCGCCACCTGGACACGAACACTGGACTTGGGGACTGTCTTGTGATGGAGCGTGGTCGTCGTTTCCGATGGGGGCAATGTTGTATTGGTGCTCGAAGACGATGCGGGACTGACGTAACGAAGCATCAAGAATGCGGCCACGACGAAGAGGACAACGATGATCAACACAACACTCAACGCGGGCTGATAGTGAGAGCCAGGCGGGTTCGTCGCGTGGTGGGGCTGGGATGCTTCGCTCATTCGTCTCAGCCTACATATTGACGACAGACGAATATCAGTAACCTTGAACTTCCAAGCCGGTGTGGCGCAGTCTGGTAGCGCAGGCGATTTGTAATCGTCAGGTCGTGGGTTCGAATCCCTCCGCCGGCTCTCGACGCCTGTTTCGTCACGGTTGAACCTTGACAAGTCGGTAACGAAAGATCTGTTACTTGGATCGGCTGACCCTTGACACATCGCCACTTAGTGACGTCGACTTTGGATGTCAAAGAGTTCACGCATGCTAAAAGACATCAGCGACATGGAACAGCGCAATGACGCCGCGAGAGCTCATCAAAGAAATTCGAAGAGCTCTCGCGAAGATTGTCATTCAGAAAGCGAGTTGACCAATTTGTCGTAACGCCGAGAATTGAAAGAAATCAAACATGCCGCTTCAATTCACGACAGTTGGCAGCTTGGACCTCGCGAAGTTAGACCCCAAATACTTCGACTCTCGAGTACGAGTTACTCGATTGGCCCTTAATCGCGCCCTCGCCGGTTGAAAGGACGGTGACTCCACGCGTCTTGAGAAGAGTCAATTGACTTCGCAGATACTTCGCGACGTTCCGTGCTCGATCACGACTCAAGGAGACGTTTAACGAACTGAGTCCAGTTGCCGCGGTGTAACCAAAGAGATCAACCTTGCGATATTTCCGAGTTCGAATTGTGACGGCAATGCGATGAATTTGGCTCTTCAACGCTTCTGAAAGTGATGATGATCCGACTTTGAAGGATCCGATTGCTCCAAACAAGGTTGGAAGTTTGTGGCCACTCCATTGTGCATAGAGAACTTCTGATCCTCCCAGTGTGAATCCTTGACCGATTGGATAGGAAGTACCAGTTCCAGTCGCCTTCGTATTCCACCTTGTCAACTGAAATCCGGCATGAATTAGCCCAGACTGATCCGGCAATGTGATTGTCGATCCAGGTGTTCCATTAATCGGAACAATCGACCCACTTCCGCCGTTGGCGTCAAAAGAAACCGTGACACTTGGGCCCGCGGTCCACTGCGCATAAAGCGTTTGATTGCCAACCAACGTCAAAGTCACTCCTTCCGCGTACATCGTCCCGCTGCCGTCCGCTTGCGTGTTCCAGCCGCTAAACGCATAACCCGTCATCGAAAATCCGTCACTTGATGGCAATACGGCAGTCGAACCGTCTTCACCTGAATAAGAGGCGACAGAGCCATTGCCGCCATTTGCGTTGAATGTGAGGGTGTCAATGACAATGAGGGTCCACTGCGCAAATAGTTGAACGGAATTGCTCGGCGTGTAGATCGCACCTCCAACTCCTACAAGCGTTCCCCCACTTGCAGAATCGAACCATCCATCGAAGGTTTCTCCCGAAAACGTCGGGCTCGGAAGCGTCAAGGCCGGGGTTCCTACTACATAACTCGCCGAGTTCTGCATTGTCACTCCGCCGTCATACCAATAGGTAACGACGTAGGTATCAGGAGTCCACTGAGCATAGAGAGTTTGATTCACTGTGAATACGTAGGTGGCACCAGCTGCGTATTCGGTGCCACTGCCGTTGGCAGCTGTGTTCCAACCGACGAAGGTGAATCCAGGATTACTAATCCCTGCTCCGGACGGCAACGTTGTTGATCCTCCCACTCGCCCTGAAATTGATGGGATCGAACCCGTCCCACTAGTCGAATCAAAGTTCAGTGTCGAATTCGGAATTGGCGACCACACGGCATAAAGGTCAGTGGCGGCCGAGAAGGAGTATGTCGATCCGTCACTGTAGGACGTGCCTTCTCCATTCGATTGCGTATTCCAATCTACGAACGTAAACCCTGGATTTGACAGTGCCGGGCTCAGGTTCGAAAATAAAGTGAGAGCAGTGGGAGCGTTTTCAGTTTGAACGTCATAAGTGGGATCAGTTGGGCTGTCATTCTCTCCAAACGCAACGGAATGATATGTGGCCGACCAAATTGCGTACAGTACTTCTGAACTGGAAAAACTGAATGTTGAGCCGTTTGCAACCGACATACCGGATCCGTCCGGAGCCGTATTCCAGTCGACGAATCCGTATCCAGCATTAACGAACGTAGGGTTCAAATTCACAAATAATGTCAGTGGAGTCGACGTGTTCGCAGTTTGCGCAGAATAGACCTGGTCGTTTGAATTGTCATTCTCAATGAATGTGACCGAATGAAACGGTTGTGTCGAAGCTGTCGCTGCAATTGCCGGAATGGCACTCAGAATGATCAATGTGCCGAAAAGCATCGAGATCAAACTTCGTAGGATGACTCTGCACCCGGCCTTGGGAGCAGAACTCATGATCGTTCCTGATCACAATTCAGAGCCAAAGTGCGGAAGAACGTGATGCGCATGGGAATTCCTTTGTAGAGGCTCGCCGCTCTTATGCGAACGAGCGCTGTTCCAGCAGCCATCAATCCGGGTGAGCAAACAGAACTCAACACAGTTGACGTCTCTAAATTGGGAACTAGCGACGACGAAATCCGGCTGCAGTTTTCCCTTGCCGGGCAAGACTAGGCACAGCGCAGTTGAAACACCTAGGGCACGAAGTCCCTACTTGCATCCACCTACGAACGATGACTTCGTTGGCGCGCCACTTCGAACGCGGCCACCGACACCGCGACTCCTGCGTTCAATGAACTGATCTTGCCCAACTGGGGTATTGACACAACGGCCGCGCATCGCTTGCGCGCCAACACCGAAAGTCCCTTTTCTTCTCCCCCGACGACGAGGGCGACGGGCGTCGTGCCGAGGTCGAGGTCATAGAGCGAGTCCTTGGACTCGCCGGCGAGACCGACCGTCAAGACGCCGGCTTTGTTGAGCATGTCTAGGGCTGCAGGGATACCACCCACGTCGCAAAAGGTGAGGTACTCAATTGCTCCGGCCGCGGTCTTCGTGACCGATGGGGAGATTCGCGCCGAGCGATGGCGGGGGACGACGACGCCGGTCACGCCAGCGCCGTCGGCGCTTCGCAACATGGCGCCGAGGTTGCGCGGATCGGTCACGCCGTCACAGATGAGCAGAAACGGGTGACGGTGCTCGAGGAGTTCGTCAAGCGTCACGGTCTCGAGCCGGGCGGCGATCGCCATGACGCCCTGGTGTCCTTCGGTGCGGGCTTCGCGATCGAGCCGCGCCATCGAAATCACTTGCACCGGGACGCGCTGGCGTTGGGCCTCGAACTCGATTGCGTCGAGGGTCTCGCTGGCGTCTTGAGCGTCGGCGACGTAGATCTTTTGAATCTGTCGGCGACGAGCCTTCAAGAGTTCGAGCACGGCGTGACGTCCCTCGACCTGCTCGCCGCCCAGACCTTCTTTTTCGCGCCCGCTCGGTGCCCGCCGTGGCCCACCGACTTGACCACCCGTCATCGGTCGACCGCCCTGGCGCGACGAGCGTCCGGGAGGACCCTTGCGCGGAGCGGGACGAGGACTCACGGGGTTTCTTCGAGAAGTGCGACGGCACTCGCCGCGATGCCTTCGACCCGCCCGAGAGCACCGAGACCCTCGGCGGTCGTCGCTTTCACCGTCACGAGCGCCCCGACGACGGCGGAGAGTTCGTCGGACATGCGCGCCATGAAGTCCGCCAACTTCGGACGCTCGGCGACGATCGTGATGTCGGCCGAGATCGTGCGCAGTCCCGCGGCGGCGACGAGCTCGACCGTCCCTTCGAGCAGTCGGCGAGATGAGGAACCCGCGAACTGCGGATCGCTGTCCGGGAAGTGTCGTCCGAGATCACCCAGATTCGCCGCACCGAGCAGCGCGTCACAGAGGGCGTGCGTCGCGGCGTCGGCGTCGGAGTGGCCGACCAGCCCCGGTGCGTCCGGAATCTCGACCAGTCCTAGCCAGAGGGAACGCGACGGGTCGTCGCTGACACGATGGACGTCGAGCCCGTGACCGATCCTCATCGGAGTGACGCAATCGACGTGGCCCGCGCCAGGTCACCCGGCACCGTGATTTTGACGTTGTCGAGTTCGCCGGGAACGACGACGACTCGAGCGCCGAGCACCTCGACGAGTGCCGCGTCATCCGTCGCGTCGTCGCCGTTGGCGTGCGCGCGTGTCAGAACGTCGCGCCGGAAGGCTTGGGGGGTCTGCACGGTCACCAGCTCTTCGCGCAACTCGGTGGCGTCAATCACCGTCAGGGTGCCGTCGGTTCGGACCCGCTTCACGGTGTCCGAGATCGGCAACCCCGGCACGGCGCCGTCGGCACCGGCGAGCACCGCGTCGACGACGGAAGCGAACAGCGCCGACGTCGCCATCGGTCGCGCCGCGTCATGCACGACGATCACGTCGGCGTCGCCGCACTCTTCGAGTCCGGCGCGCACGGAGGCCGCACGCGTGTCGCCACCGACCACCACCACGTCGGCGCCCTCACCGTTCCCCTGGTAGTTCGTGGGCACGACGAGCACGACGCGTTCGGCCACGGAGCGGGCCGCGCGGACGCTGTGTGTCGTCACGGTGTCGTGTTGCAAGATGGCGAACTGCTTGGGTCCGCCGTAGCGCTGGCCCTGGCCGGCGGCGACGACGATGGCCGCGACCGACACGACTACGGAAGGACCGAGGCGAGCTTTTCTTCAGCCGCTTCCGTGTCCACGTTCAACGCGAACGTCAGCTCTGAGACGAAGATCTGGCGCGCCCGCGTCAGCATGCGCTTCTCGCCCGCCGACAGGCCCTTGTCCTTGTCACGGATCGACAGGTTGCGCACGACTTCGGCGACCTGGTAGATGTCACCGGAACGCAACTTCTCCGAGTGGTTCTTGAAACGACGTGACCAGTTGGTCGGCATGCGCGCTTCCTTCTTGCGAAGCACCGCGAAGACCTCTTCGACCTCTTCGTCGTTGATGACGTCGCGCAGCCCGACGGATTCGGCGTTGGCGACCGGCACCATCAGCACGAGGTCGGTGTAGGCGACCTTGAGCTTCAAATAGTCCTGTTTCACGTCAAAGGCCGTCATTTTCTCGATCTTTTCCACGGTGCAGGCGCCGTGGTGGGGGTAAACGAGACGATCGCCCTTTTTGTACTTGCGAACAGTCATAAACGAGGTTCTCCTCAATGAAAATCTGCCTTATCGGCGTTTAGGGGGGTTAACTATTGTACCAGGTTTTGGTCAAATAGTGACCGATTGGGCCCCCACGATGGCCTCGGCGAGCGTTCGACAGCGAACGACGTCGACGCCCGGAACCGGCTCCAGCTCCCCGTCACTCGGCACGATCACCCGAGTCGCGCCGAGCCGTTGGGCCTCGCGAACCCGTCGAGTGAGACCCGATATCGCACGCAGCTCGCCGGCCAGGCCGACCTCGCCCATCGCGGTCAACCGGCGCGGGACCGAGAAGTCCAGGACCGACGACGCGACCGCCAATGCCAGCGCGACGTCGACGCCCGGTTCATTGGCCGGCAGTCCACCGGCGGTCGCGGCGAAGACGTCGAGACCACTCGTGTCGATCGCACACCGCGACTCCAAGACCGCGAGCAGGAGTGAGAGTCGTTGGGAGGAGACCTGGTGGGCGACGCGCCGCGGCGCGCCGGACGCCGTCGCCACGAGCGCTTGCATCTCGATGAGGAACGAGCGAGAACCATCGTTGGTCACCGTGAAGACGACGCCGGGCACGTCCAAATCAGGTCCGCGCAACATCGTGGCGTCGGGCATCTCGCGCAGTCCGTCGGGCACCATCTCGAGCAGTCCCACCTCACCGGTGGCGCCGAAGCGATGTTTGAGTGCACGGATGATTCGCAGCGATCCCTGTCGGTCGCCGTCGATGCGGATGACCGTGTCGACCAGATGCTCCAGCGTCCTCGGACCGGCGAGCTCGCCATCCTTCGTGACGTGACCGACGATGAGCAACGCGACGCCGGTCTCTTTGGCGACTGAGCACAAACGCTCGGCCACGTGTCGAATCTGCGGCACCGAGCCGGCGACGCTCGCGAGCGCGTCGTCGCTCATCGCCGAGATCGAATCGATCACGCACAGTGTCGGTCGTCTCTCACGCACCAGTTGCTCGGCGACGTCGACGTTCGTCGAGGCCGCGACCTCGAGTCCGGACGGCACGTCGCCGAGACGACGGGCCCGCTGGGCGACTTGGGCGACCGACTCCTCGGCGGCGATCAGCAGCACCGGGGTCGAGCGAGCGGCCAACTCGCGAAGCGACATCAGCGCGAGTGTCGATTTGCCCACACCGGGTTCTCCGAACAGCAGCGTCGTCGAACCCGCGATGAAGCCACCGCCGAGGACCCGGTCCAACTCGCCTACGCCGGTCGAATGCACGACGGCCGCGCTCTCGGCGACGTCGCGCAACGAGGTCGTGGTCGACGCGACGCGGGGTTTCACGGTCGTTCGCTCCTCGTCGAGCGTGTTCCACTCGCCACAGCCGGAACAACGACCGCTCCAGCGGGGCGAGGTCGTGCCGCACTCGCGACAGACGTGCACTGAGTGGGTCTTCACCTCGTTGAGGCTACGAACGTGGTGTGACGCTACGCGTTGTCAGAGAGGTCTTCGAAGTCCACCGAGGGCGGCAGACCCTCGACACCTTCGAAGGTCAGGTACCCGCCGTCGGGACCCTCGGCGAGGTCGCCGACGATGGTCTGACCCGCGTGGAACTCCTTGAAGAGGATCTTCTCGCTCAGCGCGTCCTCGACGTACTGCTGCACGGCACGGCGCAGCGGTCGAGCACCGAGTTCCGGGTCGTAACCCTTCTCGGCGAGGAAACCCTGGGCGGCGGCGGAGAGTTCGAGTCCGAGTCCCTGGGTCGCCAACTGGTCACGCAGTCGCGCGATGAACATGTCGGCGATCGAGATCACCTCTTCGCGACTCAGCTCGTGGAAGACGATCGTGTCGTCGATGCGGTTGAGGAACTCCGGGCGGAAGTGCGCCTTCAGGGCGGTGTGGACCTTTTCCTTCATGCGCTCGTGGTCCGCGACGTCCGAGGCCTTGCCGAAGCCGATCGCGGCCTTTCGCAGGTCGGCGGTGCCGAGGTTCGAGGTCATGATCAGGATCGTGTTCTTGAAGTCGACCGCGCGACCCTGCGCGTCGGTGAGACGGCCGTCCTCGAGGATCTGCAGGAGCGTGTTGAAGACGTCGGGGTGCGCCTTTTCGACCTCGTCGAAGAGCACGACGGAGAAGGGCTTGCGGCGAACGGCCTCGGTCAGTTGACCGCCCTCGTCGTAGCCGATGTAACCGGGAGGCGAACCGACGAGACGACTGACCGAGTGCTTCTCCATGTACTCGGACATGTCGAGTTGGATCAACGCGTCTTCGTCGTCGAAGAGGAACTCGGCCAAGGTCTTGGCGAGCTCGGTCTTGCCGACGCCGGTCGGGCCCAGGAAGATGAACGAGCCGCCGGGACGCTTCGGGTCCTTCAGGCCGGCGCGCGTGCGTCGGATGGCGCGACTGATCGAGATGACCGCCTCGTCTTGACCGACGATGCGCTTGTGGAGTTCGTCTTCCATGCGCAGCAGCTTGGTGGTCTCTTCTTCGGTGAGGCGGTAGACCGGGATGCCGGTCCAGACCGCGAGTACCTCGGCGATGGTGTCCTCGTCGACGAGGTCGAAGACCACGCCGCCCGAGGCTTGGATCGTGAGGTCGAGCTCGTCGCGCTTGGCGATCAGTTCGCGCTCTTGCTCATCGAGGGCCTTGGCCTGCTCGAGCGCGCCACTGGCCATCGCGCTCTCCTTGTCGGCGCGCACGCGCATGATGTCCTCGTCGAACTTCTTCTGCTGCGGCGGGGTGTCCATGCGACGGATGCGCAGGCGACTGCCCGCCTCGTCGATGAGGTCGATCGCCTTGTCCGGCAAGAACCGGTCCGAGATGTAGCGGTCGGCCAGGTTGGCCGCGGCGATCAACGCCTGGTCGGTGATCTTGACCGCGTGGAACTCCTCGTAGACCTCGCGCAGGCCCTTCAAGATGTCGATCGTCATGGCGACCGACGGCTGTTCGACCTTCACCGGCTGGAAGCGGCGCTCGAGCGCGGCGTCCTTCTCGATGTGCTTGCGGTACTCGTCGATCGTCGTGGCACCAATGGTCTGGAGCTCACCGCGCGCCAGCATCGGCTTCAGGATCGACGCGGCGTCGATCGCGCCTTCGGCGGCGCCGGCGCCGACGAGCGTGTGGATCTCGTCGATGAACAAGATGATGTCGCCGCGCGTGCGGATCTCCTTCAGCACCTTCTTCAGTCGCTCTTCGAAGTCACCGCGGTAGCGGCTGCCCGCGACGAGCGCGCCGAGGTCGAGGGTGTAGAGCTGCTTGTCGGCGAGCGTGACCGGGACCTGGTTGGCGACGATCTTCTGGGCGAGTCCTTCGACGATCGCGGTCTTGCCGACGCCCGGCTCGCCGATCAACACCGGGTTGTTCTTGGTGCGACGTGACAGCACCTGCATCACGCGCTCGACTTCCTTCTCGCGCCCGACGAGCGGGTCGAGCTTGCCCTCGCGGGCGAACTGGGTGAGGTTGCGACCGAACTGGTCGAGGACGGCCGAACCGCCGGCGCCTTCGGCGTCGCCGCTCTTTTGGCCACCGGACGGACTCGATCCACCCGACTCCTTGCCGGCCTGGCCGGACATCATCTGGATCACCTGGGTGCGCACGCGCGCCATGTCGGCGCCGAGGTCGCTCAGGACCTGGGCCGCGACACCGTCGCCCTCGCGCACGAGTCCGAGCAGCATGTGCTCGGTGCCGATGTAGGAGTGACCGAGTTGCAGGGCCTCGCGCAGCGAGAGCTCGAGGACCTTCTTCGCGCGCGGCGTGAACGGCGGCGATCCCGGCGACGGATTCGTGTTGGCGCCGATGGCCTCTTCGACCTTCTCGCGCACGACGTCGAAGGTGACCCCCAGGGCGTCCAGCGCCTTGGCCGCAACGCCCTCGCCCTCGCGGATCAGTCCGAGCAGTATGTGCTCGGTGCCGATGAACGCGTGGTTGAGGTCACGTGCTTCTTCCTGCGCGAGCACAAGTACTCGGCGGGCACGGTCAGTAAATCGTTCGAACAAGTGTCATCCTTTGCGCTTCGATACTTAAAAGTGTACCGGTGAGGTGTGGCAGTTGAGTCCCACCCCTCGGACCTCAGACAATGGCCAACGGACCCTCAATTAGTGTGGGACCGTGAACCCGCACGAGCGCCTGCGACTGGTCTCGGTCGAAGACGACCTCACGAGTTTGGAGACATTACTCGCCGAATCGGTGATCTTCGGCGACGAGTACCTCGATTCGGTCACCACGCACCTCATTTACGCCGGTGGGAAGCGCCTACGGCCTCTGCTCGCGGTCGCCTCGGCGACGAGTGGCGAGCGTCCGGGGACGCGCGAGGACCTGTTGGGTGGCGTCGCGCTCGAGTTGATGCATCTCGCGTCGCTCTATCACGACGACGTCATGGACGAGGCCGAGGTCCGTCGCAACGTCGACAGCGTGAACGCCCGCTACGGGAATCTCATCGCGATCGTCGCCGGTGACTACCTGATGGCCCGTTCGGCGGCCATCGCGGCCGACCTCGGTACCGAGGTCGCCGGGCTGTTGGCGCGCACACTCGCGGCCTTGACGCGGGGCCAGGTCTCCGAGGTGCGCACGGCCTTCTCCGTCGAGCGAACCCAAGACGACTACTTCGCCGCCATCGAGGGCAAGACCGCCGCGCTGATGGCGTCGAGCTGTCGCGTCGGCGCCCTCACCGCGAACCTGCCGGAGAACGAACGCGAGGCCCTGACCGACTTCGGTCGCTGCTTCGGCATGATCTATCAGTTGCGTGACGACATCTTGGACGTCATCGCCACCGACAACGAACTCGGCAAGCCGGCCGGACAGGACCTCGCCGAGGGCATCTACAACCTCCCGACGATCTTCGCGCTGCGCGACGCCAACGTCGGCGACGAACTGCGCGGTGTCCTCGGTGCGGTGTTGGATGACGAGGACCGCGAGCGAGCGCGCAAACTCGTGGTCGCGACCGACGGCATCGAGCGCACGATCGCGTCGGCCGAGACCTATCTCGCCCAGGCCCGCGTCGCGTTGGCGACGCTGCCGAGCGAACAGTTGCGCGACGGCTTCGCCTCGCTGATCGAGTCCCTGCTCGAGGACCTGCCGACGTATTAGTCGGCGAGCGGCTTGAGCGTCGGGAAGGCGATGACCTCTCGGATGTTCGACTCGTCGGCGATCAACATCGCCAGTCGGTCGATGCCGAGTCCCAGTCCGGCCGTGGGCGGCAGTCCCCACTCCAGTGCCTTGATGTAGTCCTCGTCGATGTGCATCGTCTCCGGTTCGCCTTCGGCCGCGAGTCGCGCCTGGTCTTCGAAACGCGCGCGCTGATCGAGTGGGTCGACGAGTTCGGAGAAGCCGTTGGAGAGTTCACGACCGACCGCGTAGGACTCGAAACGCTCGACCAGTTCGGGGTCGCTCTGGTGGCGCCGCGCCAACGGGGAGATCTCGACCGGGAAGTCCGTCACGAAGATCGGGTTCCACAACGACGTCTCGCACGTGACCTCGAACAGTTCGGCCAGACAACGTCCCGCGCCCCAGGCGCGGTGCACTTCGACCCCGCGCTCCTCGAGCATCGCGGCGAGTTTCTCGCGCGGGGTGTGGACCGACACGTCCTCGCCCACCGCCTCGCTCGCGAGTTCGGCCATCGTTCGACGCGGCCACGGCGCGGCGAAGGAGAACGGACGGCCCTGGTACTCGACCTCGGTCGTGCCGAGCACGTCCATGGCGACGCCGGCGGTCAGTTCCTCGGTGAAGGTCATCATGTCCTCGTAGTTCCAGTAGGCCGCGTAGATCTCGAGCATCGTGAACTCGGGGTTGTGTCGGGGACTCACGCCCTCGTTGCGAAAGACGCGGCCGATCTCGAAGACCCGTTCGAAGCCGCCCACCACGAGTCGCTTCAGCCACAGTTCGGGCGCGATGCGCAAGAAGAAGTCGGTGTCGAGCGCGTTGTGGTGCGTGGAGAACGGCCGCGCGTCCGAACCCGAGGCGATGGCATTGAGGATCGGCGTCTCGACCTCCATGAAGTCCTGCGCCCAGCAGCGCTCGCGCACCGCGCGCATCACGTCGCTGCGTCGCTTGAGCGTCGTGCGCGACATCGGATTGGCCCAGAGGTCGGCCTCGCGGTGGCGATAGCGCAGGTCGAAGTCGGCGATGCCGGCCCACTTGTCGCCGAAGTTGCGCTGGGCCGTCGCGAGCGTCACCCACGTCGCCACCTTCACCGAGAGTTCGCCGCGCTTGGTGCGCACGACCTCGCCGCCCACGCCGACCCAGTCGCCCAGGTGCAGCTTGGTGAACTCGTCGAAGTCGGCGGTCAACGAGTCCAGGGCGAAGAGTTGGATCTCCCCGCTCGAGTCGCGCATCGTGGCGAAGGCCAGCTTGCCCTGGGGTCGCACGAGCATGAGGCGGCCCGCGACGTTGACGGTGTCGCCCGACTCCTCGCCGTCGGCGAGGTGGTCGTAGCTGGCCTGCAGCGTCGCGGCGAACGCGTTGTGGGCAAATGAATACGGCACTGTCACGAATTGTCTCCCGAATGATTCCGTTCATGAACGATACGCAATCCGTGGAGGGTCAGCCACGGTTCGACGTGCTGGACGTGTTTCGTGTGCGGCGCGATCAGTCCGGCCAGACCGCCGGTCGCGATGACGGTCGCCTCGCCGAGCTCTTCGAGGATGCGCTCGATCATGCCGTCGACCTGCGCGGCGAAGCCGTAGAGGACACCGGACTGGATCGACTCGACCATCGAGCGACCGATGACCGAGCGTGGTCGCACGAGCTCGACCGAGCGCAGCGCCGCGGCGTGCGCGTACAGCGCGTCCAGTGAGATGGCCACGCCCGGGGAGATCGCGCCGCCGAGGTACTCGCCCTTCGCGCTGATCACGTCAAAGACCGTCGCGGTGCCGAGGTCGACGACGATCGAGGCGCCGGGATAGAGGTCGTAGGCACCGACGGCGTCGGCGATGCGGTCCGGTCCGACCTCGCGGGGGTTGTCATAGAGGATCGGCATGCCCGACTTGGTACCCGGGCCGATGACGGTGAAGTCCAGAGTCGAGAACCAACGATTGGCCATGCGGCGCAGTTGCGTGTTGGCCATCGGCGACGAGGACGAGATCGCGATCGCCGTGACGGCGCTGCGAAGGTCCAGTCCCTCGAGGTCGAGCAGTTGCGTGAGGACCATCGCGTGCTCGTCCGGCGTGCGGTCGGCGACCGTCGAGATCCGCCAGTGAAATGCCAGCCCCCGTTCGTCGGTGGCGCGCGCGAAGCCCATCGCGTCGGGCGTCTCCGGTGTCTCGGGCCCGAAGAGACCGATGACGGTCTCGGTGTTACCCACGTCCATGGCCAGCAGCATCACGCGTCTCCTTTGAGTAGGACCGGTCCGTTGTCGATCAGTCGCACCCCGTCGACGACCGCGGCGACCAGCGCTCGGGCCTCGCCGGAGTCGGCGTCGTTCGACACGCGAAAGGTCACGGGGTCCACGATCTCGACGTAGTCGACGTCGAGATCGGCGTTGGCCAACGTCGCGCGCAGTGCGTGTCGGTGCGCGCTGGCCGCGTCGGGCGCCTCGCCCACGCGCGCGATGGCCCGCGACAGCGCGAGCGCGTGCGAACGTCCTTCGTGACTGAGTCGCACGTTGCGACTCGACAGCGCGAGACCGTCGACGTCGCGCACGATCGGACACGCCACGATCTCGGCGGCGAAGGAGAGATCGCGCACCATTTGACGGACCACCGCCAACTGCTGGAAGTCCTTCTCACCGAAGTAGACGCGACACGGTCCGGTCACGATCAGTAGTTTCGCCACGACGCTCGCCACGCCGTCGAAGTGTCCGTGTCGGGCGACGCCTTCGAGGACGTCGCGCAGACCCCGCACGCTCACCGTCGTGGGCGTCGGCTCCGGATAGTCGGGCCACATCTGCGCCAGCGTCGGCTCTACGAAACAGTCCACGCCGTGGGCTTCGGCGAGGGCGCGGTCACTATCGGGTGTGTGTGGATAGCGCGCCAGGTCGGCAGCGTCACCGAACTGGCGCGGGTTCACGAAGGACGTCGCGATCACGACGTCGCCGTGCGCGGCGGCGGCCTCGAAGAGCGACGCGTGTCCGGCGTGCAGGGCGCCCAGGGTCGGCACGAGACCGACACGTCGAGCGTCGCGACGTTGCGCGTCCGCGAAGGACCGCCACTCCTCGACGTCACTGATGACGCGCATCAGGCAGGGGTCTGGGAGCGCCGCAGTTCAGAGAGTTCGAAGGCCGCGTTGGCGAGCGCCACGTAGGTGGAGCGCTCGGACTCGGGGATCGCCGCCAGGTGCGCGTCGATGGTCGCCATGTCCCCGCGCGAGGCCGGGCCGGTCAATGCGTCATCGGGTCCGAAACGCTCGACGTCGACGAGCGTTTGCTCGGCCAGCGGCATGAAATCCTCTAACGAGAGTCCAATCGACTCGGCGAGCGTCCGGACCTGACCCATGAGCGCGACGAGGTGATTGGACGCGACGACCGCGGCCGCGTGATAGATCGTGCGCTGATCGTCGCGCAGCGTGATGACGCGTCCGCCGAGTGAGCGCGCCACCTCGCGCACGAGGTCATCGCCGGCCACGCAGTACGTCGCGCCAATGAGTCGATCGGCGTCGCTCCCCGTCGGCAACGCCATCAGCGGGTGGAGCGAGCCCACCCTCGGGTGGGGCGCCAGGACCTCCAGCGTGCGCGACCCGGCGACGTGCGCGACGACGCGGTCCTCACGGACTGGGATCGACGTCGCGACGTCCGCGATGGCGTCGTCCGGCACACAGAGGATGATGAGTTGCGTCTCAGCGATCGAGGACACGTCGTCGTGGTGCACGACGTCGACGACATGGCCGACGCGCGTGAAGGCGCTGGCGAAGGACGAGCCCGCACGGCCAGTCCCGACGATGGTGATATTCATTCCTGCTCCTGTCCGTTCCAGCCCCTGGCGGGTGCCGTTCGTCTAGTGCAACGACTCGAGTGTACCGAGTCGCGTGACCTTTCCCACGCCGGCGCGCAATTGGGCCGGCGTCACCAAGTCCGGCGCCAATTCGTGGAGGGGAACCAGCACGAAGGATCGTTCGTACATCCGCGGATGCGGCACCAGCACCTCGGGGTCGGCGCTGCGTTCGTCGCCGACCAACAACACGTCGACGTCGAGCGTGCGCGGTCCCCACCGCACGTCACGCACGCGTTGGCGCTGCGCCTCGGCGTCGCGCGCGCGTTCGAGCAGTTCGAGCGCCGTGGCCTCGGTCTCGAGCTCGAGCACGATGTTCCAGTAGTCGTCCTGGGCCACGCCGCCCTGGGGCTCGGTTTCATAGATCGATGACGTCCGGTAGGCGTCATTCGCCCTCACGACGTCGACGCCCGCCGCGAGGTGCGCGCGGCGATCGCCGATGTTCGATCCCAACGAGAGATAGGCCCGACGCACTACGGGCGTTGAACGCTGCAGCGAACGCCGACCGACGCGACGTCTTCGACGACCGGCGGACGGACCTTGCGCACCGACACCGTCACCGACGCGATCTCCTCGTCGAACGCGAGGACTTCGTAGGCGACGCGGTAGGCCAGCGTCTCGAGCAGCAGGTAGCGCCCCTCGGTCGCGGTGCGGATCGTGAGCCCGAGGACGTCGGCGTAGTTCGTGGTCTCGGCGATGTCGTCATTGATCGCCGCCGCCTCGAAGGGCCGCACCAGGTCGAGGTCGAAGATCAACGGCTGGGCCCGCTCGCGTTCCTCGGCCAAGACACCGACGATCGCGCTGCAGCGCAGCTCGCGCAGCTCGATGACGTCGTTCACGCACTGACCTCGGGCAGGTCGAAGAGCACCGTGCGTCCGTCGGGTCCGATCGAACGCTTGAACAGTCGTTCGACGTACGCGATGGCGAGCGGCACCGTCGGCACGCGCTGACTCCACACCAGGTAGCCCGCGATGACACCGAGGAGACGGTCGGACACTTCGTCACTGTGCAACAGCACCATGGTCTTGTTGGACATCGAGTTGGCCAGGTCCAGGTAGCAGGCCTCGAGGACCTCGCGCTGTTGGGGTCCGCCGCGCAGGGCGTAGTGACTCGCCGTGAGACCGTGCTCGAAGTACGCACTGAGGTTCTGCATCACCGGCAGGATCGAGATCACGCGACCGAATCCCTGGTGCTTCAGCCACAGCAACTCCTCGTCACGTCGCACTCGACGGTGCACGGTGGTCGAGCCGCCGGGCCGTTCGGAGACCGCGAGAATGCCCTTGTAGACCCAGGTAAAACTTCGCGGCTCGATACCCGCAGCCCACTTGCCCCTCACGCGATTACCTCCTCGACGGGGCGGACGAGCAGCTCACGGAGCTGAACGGCGGCCGCAGCGTCGTGTACCCGTACCATACTCACCCCCTGCAAAAGCACCCACGCCTCGGTCGCGATCGATGCCTCGAGTCGCTCGTCGACGTCCAGCGGTACGGGAGCGAAATCACCGAGGAAGCGCTTGCGACTGGTGCCGATCAGAACCCCGGCGTGGTGATTGCGAGCGACCTCGACGAAGTGCGACACGTGGGCCAACAGGGCGACGTTGTGCTCGGTCGTCTTGCCGAAACCGATGCCCGGGTCGAGCCAGAGTTGCCGCACGCCCGCGCGTTCGGCGCGCTGGGCCATGGTCGCGAGGAACGCGCCGACCTCACCCACCACGTCGTCATACGTCGGGTTTAGTTGCATCACGGAGGAGTCGCCCTGACGGTGCATCGCGACGTACCCGACCCCGAGTTCTCCGGCCACCTCGACCAACGAACTCGACACGTCATTGAGGACGCTCGCGCCCGCGCGGATCGCCGCGCGCGCGACCGACTCCTTCTGGGTGTCGATCGACACCGGGCCCACGTCACGCAGCGCCTCGATCACCGGCACCACGCGCGCGATCTCTTCGTCAGCGCCCACGGGCGTCGCGCCCGGCCGTGTCGACTCACCGCCCACGTCGACGATGTCACAACCGGCCGCAAAATGCGCGAGCCCCCGAGCCACGGCGTCGCCGCTCGCGAAGGTGCGAGAACCGGGGAAGAACGAGTCGGGCGTCACGTTCACGACGCCCATGACGCTGGGGCTCAGCTCCATGCAGCGCGACGCTGGTGGATGAACTGCAGCGCCTCGGCACGACTCGCCGCGTCCGTGCGGAACGATCCGCGAACGGCCGACGTGACGGTCGTGGTGCCGGCCTTCTTTACTCCGCGCATCGACATGCAGAAGTGCTCGGCCTCGATGACCACGATCGAACCGCGGGGTCGAAGTTCTCGCTCCATCGCTTCCACGATCTCCGTCGTCATGCGTTCTTGGACTTGCAGGCGTCGCGCGTAGCCTTCGACGAGTCGCGCGAGCTTCGACAGTCCCGTGATCTTGCCTTCGGGACCGGGGAGGTAGGCCACGTGCGCGAAGCCGACGAACGGCACGAGGTGGTGCTCGCAGAGCGACGTGAAGGCGATGTCGCGCACCATCACCATCTCGTCGTGACCGGCTTCGAACGTGACGCGCAGGTGTTCGCCAGGGTCGACGTCGTTACCCTCGAACAGTTCGACGTACATATCGGCAACGCGTCGTGGGGTCTCCACGAGTCCGGCGCGGTTCGGGTCCTCGCCAATCGCCTCGAGGAGCTCGCGTACCAGCGCCTGCACGCGCGGATGATCGACCACGTCTAGGCCTCGCCGGTAAAGGTGTAAATCGCGTCGAGGTTGCGGTAGCGCTCGTTCACGTCCAGGCCGTAGCCGACGACGAAGTCCGACGGGATCGTGAAGCCGACGTACTTCAGCGACTGTTCGACGCGCTGCTCGCCTTCTTTGAGGAGTAGCGCACAGACCTCAAGGCTCTTGGGGCTTCGCGCGCCGAGGTACTGGCGCAGGTAGTTGAGCGTGAGACCGGAGTCAACGACGTCCTCCACGATCAGCACTTCGCGACCGAGCAGGTCGACGTCGAGGTCCTTCACGATACGCACGACGCCGCTGGTCTTGGTCGCGGCACCGTAGGACGACACGGCCATGAAGTCGACCTCCACCGGGAGTTCGATCGCGCGCATGAGGTCGGACATGAAGTTGATGGCGCCCTTCAGCACACACACGAGCAACGGCGGTTCCTCGGCGTAGTCCTCGGTGATCTGACGACCGAGTTCCAGAACACGGTCGTGCACCTCCTTGGCCGAGACGACGACCTCGCCGAGGTCGTGCTGCGCCCACAGCGCGGTGAAGTCGTCGGAGGAATGGCTACCCATGCCCCGCCAGCGTACCGGTTTGCACTACTCCAACATCAGGTGTTGTTCGCGTCTTGACAGTCGTCGACCCCCGCTCAACTCCATCGCGACCACGTCGCCACTCACGACCGCGATGGCTCGCTCGACTTCGTCGGCGCTCGGCGGGTGCTCACCGTCGCCCTCGTCGGGCGAGCGCAGTTGTGCTCGCAGCCAACGACGGAGCCGCGCTCGCGGCCACGTCCGCAGCTCTCGACAGTCGGCGTCTTCGAGCGTCACCGCGACGTCGACCACGGCGAGTTCATCGAGCCAGACCCGCTCATCGAACACCAGCGCGGCCTGACGAGCCAGGATCGGCACGACGTCGCGACCGGCCACGTCATCCAGCGTCGCCATTAGTTCGTGGCGAACTCGGTTGCGTCGAAAGGCCGGATCGTCGTTGGTTTCATCGTGAAGTGCGACGAAGGTCGTCGACGCCACGTAGTCGTGCAGCGCCGAGCGCCGGAGGTCGCGCAGCGGTTTCGTAGGGTCGTTCACCATCGGCGACAGTCCGTCGAGCCCGGCTCCGCGCATCATGTTCAACAGCACCGTCTCGGCCAGGTCGTCCATCGTGTGACCGGTGAGGACGCCGTCGGGTAATGCGGCGCGGCGCGCCGAACGCGCCCGCGCTTCGAAATTCGCCCCCGCGTCGACCACGACGTCGTGACGAACGAACGCCACCTGCAGCTCGTGGCAGATCTGCCCGACGTGTTCGGCGTCGTGAGCACTCGTCGGTCGGGCGTGATGATCAACGTGATGGACCGTCACGACCAGCCCGGCCTCGAGAGCGAGGAGGAGCAATCCCAGGGAGTCCGGCCCACCGGACACCGCGAGGTCAGCACTCGTCCCCGAGGCGCTGAAGTGGCAGTGCGTCAGCAGTTCCGAGGTCATCTGCAAGAGGTTAGGCAACCAGGACAAACGATGACCCCACAGCACTTCGGCCGTAGGCTTTCGGGCGTGAGTTGCTCAAGAAACGAACCTCGCCACGTCATCAGTGACTCCGGAATCGACGCGTCGTGCCCGTCGAATTGACGCTGAGCGCGAAACCACGAGGGGTACTCACCGTCTACCCGATCGAGTTCGCGCGCCACTTCGGCGTCCAGGCGTTTCTCACGGATCGCAGCGGCGGCGTGAGCCCCGCGCCCTACGACTCGCTGAATCTCGGCGACCACGTCGACGACGATCCCGCCAACGTCCAGGAGAATCGACGACGCGTGGCCGAGGCCATCGGCGTTGACGCGAGTCGCCTGGTCATCATCAATCAGGTCCATGGTCGCGACGTCGTGATCGCGAACCGGGCGACCGCCGACAGCGCCGGCGACGTTCTCATCGACTTCGGCGACGAGTTCGCCGTCGCCGTCCTGGTCGCGGATTGCCTGCCTATCTTGTTGGTCGACGAGGATTCACCGACGCTCGCCGTGGTCCACGCCGGGTGGAAAGGTCTCCAACAAAACGTCCTCGAAAGTGCGCTCGAGAACTTCGATCATCACGACGCGGTGCACGCCTTTCTCGGTCCGTGCATCTCCGCTGCCGCCTACCAGGTCGGTCCCGAGGTGGCCGAGCATTTCAGCACCATCGCCGGCGCCGTCACGGCCGACACCGGTGATCGTTCACTCCTCGACCTGCGCGCCGTCGCCGTGGCCCAGTTACTCGCGCTCAAGGTCACGGATCACCACATCACGATCGCAGCGCAATCCACCGATGGGGGTACGACGTTCTTCAGCGATCGGGCACAACGCCCGTGCGGCCGCTTTGCGTTGGTGGCGCGACGAGTCATCGCATGAAGTCACGCGCCGAACTGTTTCGCTACGTCAACCTCGACGTGACGTCTGACACGTTGACGGCGATCTACGAACTCGATGATCGGACCTTCGTCGAAACGGTCACCTTCGAAGGCGTCAAGTCCCTCGAGGCGCCGGCCGTCGTCGCGTTGGCCCAACTCTGGTACCTCGTCGCCGGCCTCTCGTACTACAAGGCCGGCGCCGCGCGTCGTATCGACATCGGGACGACGCCGCTCGGCACGCAGGGCCGGCGCCTCTTGAAGGCGGCACTCTCTGACGGACTCGGCGAGTTCGCGTATCGCAATCAACTGCCGCTCAGTGACGTGACGATCGAGGGCCGCACCGGCGTCGAGCCCTACGAGCCATTCCTCGATTCCAATCGAGTGCTGACCCCGTTCGGCGGTGGCATCGACTCGGTCGTGACCGTCGAACGGTTGCGCGGTCACGTCGACCAGGCACTCTTCGTCGTCAGCCCCTCCGCGGGCCGCTTCGCGCCCCTCGAGGCGACGGCCGCGGTGACGGGTCTCGACGTCATTCGAGCCTCACGTACGCTCGACCCCCAGATCGTGCGCGGCGACGACTCGTTCTTCAACGGCCACGTGCCGGTCACCACGATGATCACGCTGTTGGCCGCGGTCGCGGCCGTCGCGTCGGGTCGCGGCGGCGTCGCGCTCAGTAATGAGCACTCGTCGTCGGTGGCGAACCTTCGGTGGTACAACTCGGACATCAATCACCAGTGGAGCAAGTCCTGGAACGCGGAGCATCTGATCGCCTCGGCGATCGCCGAACGCGTGGGCGACGAACTCGTGGTCGCCAGTTACTTGCGCGATCGCAGCGAGCTGTGGGTCGCCGAGGTGTTCAGCAAACTCACGCAGTACCACCACGTGTTTCGCAGTTGCAACCGCGCCTTCAGTCAAGACCCGAGTGAGCGCGCGTCGCAGTGGTGCGGCGAGTGCGACAAGTGTCTGTTCGTCAACTTGGTACTGGCGCCGTTCCTGTCGCGTGCGCAACTGCGCGACATCTTCTCGAGTGAGCCGTTGAGCGACGCGGCCCTCGACGCTCAGCTCCGTACCCTGGTCGGACTCGGCGCCGAGCACAAACCGTTCGAGTGCGTCGGCGATCCCGACGAGAGCGCCGTCGCGCTGACCGAGGTGAGTCGCCACGAAGAGTGGCGCGACGTGACGGCGCTGCGTGACCTGGCTCGCGAACTCGGTACCGAACAAGAGGTCGAGGACCTCCTCGAACCGCAAGGATCTAGCCGTGTCCCGGCCCACTGGCTTCGCTGACCTCGCGGGCAAACGCGTCGGAGTCTTCGGGTACGGCGTCGAAGGCCGCGCCACGCAACGACGTCTCGAGGGTGTGACCGACGCGGTCGTACTGGTCGACGACGCGACCGACGTCGATCCCGACGTGACGCCGACGAGTGCCGGCGGCTTCGAGAAGCTCCTCGAGTGTGACGTCGTCTTGAAGAGTCCCGGGATACCTCGCCGACGCGCCGACGTCCTGGAGCTCGAGGCGCACGGCGTCGTCGTCACGTCGGCACTCAACCTCTGGCTGCACGACGTCGATCGTTCGCGAGTGGTAGCGATCACGGGCACCAAGGGTAAGTCGACCACGACGGCGCTGATCACCTTCTTTTTGGAGTGCCTCGGTGAATCGGCGGTGCGACTCGGCAACTTCGGACAGCCGCCCTACGATCCCGAGCTCGAATCTCGACCGCGGATGGCTCGTCCTCGAAGTCTCTAGTTTCCAGTGCGTCGACATCGACGTGGCGCCCGCACTCGTGATCGTGACGTCACTGGGGGCCGACCACCTCGATTGGCACGGCACGCTCGAGGACTATCGCCGCGACAAACTCTCACTCACGCGCGCACCCGGGGAGCACCGCACGCTCGTCCCCGACAACGCCACATTGCGCGACGAGGCCCACCAACTCGGCGGCGACGTGTCTCTTCGTCGCTCCCGACGCGACGAATCTCGCGTCGGCGCTCGGTCTCTTGGGCGAGCACAGCAACGACAACGTCGCACTGGCCCTTCAGGCGGTGGCGTTGTTGACGAACCGGAGCGTCGACGAGGTCCGTACCCGCGTACTCGCACTCGAAGGAGCGATTCGAACCACTTCGGGGACGTCTCACGTTGGTCGCGAGCGAGGCCGTGGGTCAGAGGACTCGACGATTCGTGGACGACGGACTCGCGACCTCGGTGCTGCCAGTCATTGCCGCCCTCGGCGTCTTCGCCGACGAACCGGTGGCGCTCATCGCCGGAGGATACGACCGTGGCGTCGAGTACGCGCCGCTGGCCGAAGCGATTGCGGCGCGTACGCCATTGACCGTGTTGATAACCATGGGGGAGGCCGGACAACGCATCAGCGAAGCCGTAGCGCGGCGTTCGAGCGACGTCCCGCAGATCAGCGTGGCGTCGATGCACGCCGCGGTCACCGAAGCCCGCAACGCATTGAGCGATGGCGGCGTGGTCTTGCTCTCCCCCGCCGCGCCAAGCTTCGATCAATACAAGAACTGGAAGGAACGGTCCGACGATTTCACTGCCATTGTGCTCGAGGTGGCGGGGCACTAATTCGAACTGCAGCCGATCGATGACCCGTCTTACTTGGATGGACAGATCTGCGCCACTGGTTCGGTAACCGCTATCACACCGACCTCGGTGCCGCGCGCGACGGCGCCGCGCTCCGTACACAGCACTTTCGTCGCTCCACCGGATTGAGTTTGAACGACGAAACGCCACTCGAGCACGCCGTTATCGGCAATGCCGGTAATCGAACGAATCGAGTGGAGGCCGCGTGACGGATAGAGGCGGGCAGCAAGTTCTCGGACGGCATCAAGGGTCGGTACGCCGACTCCTGCGCTCTGCACGTCGTTCAACGCGATCGACGAAATCAGTTGTACTTCCTCTTTCGCCAAATACGGGTGCTTTGCGAACGTTGCAACCTCTGTCGCGAAGTGCATTTCGTTCGAACACCACGCCGGCGGAGCCGAAGCCTGCGATCGGCTGGAACATATGACATCCGGGTCGGCAAACTGGCTGAGAACCATCGTGTGGCTTGTGCCGCGCAAATCGTAGGTGACGCGGACTTTTTCAACGGCGTACGCCGTGCCGAGTTTCGGTGCCCGCAGGCCGATCCACAGCGCGTTGGTCCGTGCCAAGGTGATTGACTTCCCAATCGCCTGGGTCAATCTCAGTGGACCGCCGGCCGCCCGACTCGACCCTTTCGGAAAGTGGATTGGCCAGCCTCGCGCGTTCGCGAGGTCACTGGAACGACGTTCGAAGTCAATCCCCACGAGCAGCGGACTCGTAAATCCCGGCAACGCAACGAGTTGAACCGACGTGATGCGAATCGCGGCGCGTGAATGCGTTGAGAAGTTGTACGACAAGTCGTTCACTTGGGCGGGCGCTGCGACCAATCCGACGCCAGTAATGTCGTCGACGCCGCTCGTAATCGTCACGGGGGCCGATCGCTGCGTGAGCACGATCGCACTGACGATGCCCGCCGTGACCAGCATCGCCGCCACCGTCACACGCACCACGATCCTCGCGCCACGTTGAAATGAAAGTCGGGCCAGTAGTCCGTGCATCACGATGTCGGTAGTGCGAGCAATCGACACGGGTCGCGCAGCCAACTCGACCTCGAGATGTACCGTGAACTCCTCGCCGTAACGCTCGCGCCACTTCGATGGGTACCAACGTAGATAACCCAGTGCCCGCTTGGAGGTCGCCGCGTTCGCCTCGATGTTGTCAGGACTCACGCGAAGCGCCATGACGCACGCAGTCGACGACGGGCTTCCGTGGCCAGCCGCTCTTGCGCACTGAGGTACTCGTCGAGAACGCCCGCGCCGATCGCCGTCAATCGGTACGGTCGACGACGATCATTGGACGCGACCGGCTCGATCAGACCCTGCCCTTCGAGTCGGGCGAGGGCCTCATAGAGGCTGCCCGGCGCGATGCGTACCCCGGCGAACTCCACCACGTCTTGGGTGAGGGCGTAGCCATGTTTCTCTCCGTCGGCGAGACTGGTGAGGATCAAGTATCCGACACCAGCGACTCGACCTGTGCTCTCCGTCGTCTTCTTGGTCATCCTGGGACTATATCGGTAACCGATATAGCGTGCACGTCGGGGCACTCTTTCTCTGGATCAGCGGATTTTGAAGACATGCCGTGGAGCGGAGCGTCAGGCCGACTGTCTCAGCCTTGGAAAGCTCCGACTAGATCCAGATTGCTCCACGCTGCAAGCTCGTCATTGAATGAATCACGCGATCAAACGAAGCAAGATGAGGGTCATGACCGATTCTGACGCAGTGCACCACAGCGCCGATCAGTGGAGCTCGGCGGCGGCGCTCCTCGCCGTTGGCGCGCCGACGGGCCGAGAGGCGGCGTGGGCCCAAGCGCTGGCGTTCCTCGAGGTGGGTCACCGAGACGGTGACCATCTGGTGGCGAGTGTGGTCGTCGTCGACGCGGGTGGGTTGGTGCTCCTCGCTCGTCACCGCCGCTACCGACGATGGGGGCCACTCGGCGGGCACCTGGATCCTGACGACGAGGGCCTCCGCGACGCCGCCGCTCGAGAACTCTTCGAGGAGACGGGTCTGGTGGCGCACGTTCACCCGGCACCCATCGACGTCCGTCTCACGTCGTACCGATGTCGGACCGTCGCCGAGCCGGTGCCCCATCTCGACGTGCAGTTCGTCGCCTTTGCTGCGGCGAATGCGCCGACGCTCAATGCCAGCGATGAGCTGACGGGGCTCAAGTGGTTTGGCGACCGCGATCTGCCATCTCTGGTACCGGCCGCCGTGGAACTGGTCGGTCTTGCGGGTACGGCCGCTGCCTCGCGGCGCTGACTGAGTACCCCAAAGAGGAGCCGAAGAGACCTATTTCCTTAGGCGGTTGGGCTTGTTTTGGCAGGTCACCTGGAGCCTGGGGTGGGAATCGAACCCACGACCTACGCATTACGAATGCGTTGCTCTACCGACTGAGCTACCCAGGCGCGAACAGCAACACTACTTGATGGGTTCTGCACGCTCGCTGCGAGGCCGCTCAGAACTCCATCAACGACAGCATGAGGTCATTCAGTAACAACGTCTCATCAATGTTGGATGAGAGCCGTGTCGTGGCCTCGGTCAAGACCCCGATCGCCTGGATCGACGCGCCGACGCGGTACTGGTCGCGAGCCTCGCCGAGTTCACTGCCCTCGAGGCTCTCGACCATTCGGTCGCGGTACACGTTCGTCAGCGCGGTCAACCCGAATCGAAGTTCGTCGATGCGAAATCGTCGTTGCTCCCGTTTGAACTGGGCCTCGGTGTCGCGTCGATTCGCGACCGATCGCTGACCCATCTGGCGCGACTCTTGGACGCGCTGCTCCATCTCCTCGTCTTGAATCCTCTGTAGTGGTGCGATTGCGTCGTCCAGCGCCCGCGCTATCTCATTCGCGAGGGCGGCGGACGTCGCCGGTGTCCCGTTCAGTCGGTCCGGGACCGAGCGCCACTGCGCGATGCGCTGGGCCAGTTCGTCGTCCTGTCCGAGGATGCGCGCACGGCGCAGGTTGCCGTTCGCGGCGCTGGCCGCGGCGCGCGCCGCGAGTACCGTCGCACCTTCGCGAACCAGTACCTCGGCGATCCCCTCTTCGCTCAGTCCCTTCAACTTCAGTTCGACGCACCGAGACGCGACGGTGTCCAGTGCTGGCGGTACGTCTTCGGCGGTGAGTAGGAAGATCGTTCGCGACGGGGTCTCTTCGAGTGACTTCAGTAGCGCCGGCGCGCTGGGTGAGGCGCCCGTCGTCGTGAGTTCCACGTCTTCGATGATGACGATCTGGTAGCCCGAGCCCAGCGGTCGACGGCGACTGACCCGGTCGGCCTCGCGTAGTTCGTCGATTCGCCACGCCAGTCCGGCGCGTTCGGCGAAGTAGACGTCCGCGTCGGCTTCGTTCAGCACCAATCGACAGACGTCACAGACGCCACATCCGTTGTCGGGACACTGCAGGGCCGCCGCGAACGTCACGACAGCGTCGTGAAGACTCGAACCGACCGGACCGCTGATCAGATAGGCGTGGACCGGCGCCTTGACGTACTGGCGCATCGCCGCGACGGCCGTGTCCTGGCCCACGAGCGAATCGAAGACGTCGGTCATCTCACCATGGTAAAGAGGCGAGACGTTCATCGACCGACGCCGCGACGTCGGCCTCACTTCCGGAACCGTCGATGACGCACCAGCGCTCGCCCCATTTGGCCGCGATCGCGAGGTAGCCGTCGCGCACGCGCTGGTGGAACTCCAGGTCGGCCGATTCGAAGCGGTCGCGGACATCCGGGGCCCGACGTTCGTTCGCGACCTCGAGCGGCGTGTCGATCAGTACGGTCAGGTCCGGCAGGCACCCGCCGATCGCGAGTTCCGTCGCCGCCTCGAGTCGTGACAGGTCGACGCCGCGCCCGTAGCCCTGATAGGCCAGCGTCGAGGCGAAGTAGCGGTCACTGACGACGGACCGCCCGCTGACGAGCGTCGGTTCGATGACCGTGCGCACGTGGTGCGACCGGTCGGCCAGCATCAACAGGGCCTCGGTGATCGGCGTCATCGGCGTCGCCGCGTCGAGGACCCAGCGTCGCAGGTCGACGCCGAGGGGCGTGTCGCCGGGTTCGAACGTGAAGTGCGCGTCGCGCAGTTCCGCGACCCGACGGGCCTGCGTGCTCTTGCCGCTCGCGTCGATGCCTTCGAACACGACGAAGGAGCCGCGGTGCATCAGTCCTCCGCGTGCGCCGCCGCGATCAAGGCGGCGTTGGACTTCGCGCCTTCGGCGACCGCCGCGCGCTTGGCCGTCCCGGTGGCCTTCTTCGGCGCGGCCTTCTTCGTCGACTTCTTGGCCGCCTTCTTCGTCGTCTTCTTGGTCGCCTTGGCCGCCTTTCGGGGGCGAGTCGACGGTTCGGCGTTGCGACGCTCGGCGAGCAGCTCACCGGCACGGTCGAGCGTGATCGTCTCGGGCGTGTCACCGAGGCGCAGCGTCGCGTTGGTCTCGCCGTCGGTCACGTAGAGCCCGAAACGCCCTGTGCGCACGACGACGTTGCGCTTGGTCACCGGGTCCTCGCCGAGTTCCTTCAGCGGTCCGGCGGCGGCGCGGCGTCCGCGCTGCTTGGGCTGGGCCAGCAACGCCAGGGCCGCCGCTAAGTCGACCGAGAAGATCTGCTCCTCGTCCTCGAGCGAACGGGTCTCCTTGCCCCACGTGATGTAGGGCCCGTAGCGACCGTTCTGGGCGATGATCGGCTCGCCCTCGGGGTGCACGCCGATGACGCGCGGCAACGACAACAGTCGCTTGGCGTCGGCCAGCGTCACGGTCTCGGGTGACATCGTGGAGAGCAGTGACGCGGTCTTGGGCTTCTCCTTGGGGTCGGTCATCTCGCCGACCTGGACGTAGGGGCCGTAGCGACCGGCCTTCAAGAAGATCGGCAGTCCGGTCTCATCGTCGGTCCCGAGTTCGCGGTCGTTGCTCGGCGCCGAGAGCAGCTCGAGGGCCTTGGCGACACTGAGCGAGTCGGGCTCGGTCGCTTCGGGAATCGAGACGCGGTCCTCGCCGTGCACGAGGTACGGACCGTAGCGACCGGAACGGACGCTGACCGCGACGCCGTCGGGGGCCACGCCGAGCGGTATCGAGTTGATGGCGGCGAAGTCGAACTCGTGCGGTTCGTGCGTCATGTGTTCGAGCCCGAGCTTGGCCAACTCGGTCGTCGCGTCGGGATTGCCGAAGTAGAACTTGCGCAGCCACGGCTCGAGGTCCTGGTTGCCCTGGGCGATCTCGTCGAGTTCGTCTTCCATGGCCGCCGTGAACTGATAGTCCACGAGATCGGCGAAGTACTGCTGGAGGAGGTTCACGACGGCGAAGGCGCGAAAGGCGGGCACGAGGGACTTGCCCTTCTTCCACACGTAGCCGCGTCGGTCGATCGTCTTCATCACCGACGCGTAGGTCGAGGGACGGCCGATACCGAGGTCCTCGAGCTTCTTGATCAGCGTCGCCTCGGAGTAGCGGTCCGGGGGCTGCGTGTCGTGTCCCTTGGCCTCGGCGTGGGTGACCGGCACGACCTCGCCCTCACTGAGCGGCGGCAAGATGCGCTCCTGATCGGCCAACTCGGCCTCGGGGTCGTCGGTGCCTTCGACGTAGGCCCGACGGAACCCGGGAAACTCGATGCGCAGTCCCGTGGCGCTGAGTCCGGCGGCGACGTCGCCGTCGAAACCCTCGACGCCGCGCAACGTGGTCTCCAGGCGGACCTTGTCCTGGGTGAGGCGGGCGTCGACCATCTGAGAGGCGAGCGTGCGCTTCCAGATCAGGTCATAGACCGCGAGTTCGTCGCCGCCGAGTTGGGACTGCGCCTCATCGAGCGAACGGAAGGACTCGCCGGCCGGTCGGATCGCCTCGTGCGCCTCTTGGGCGTTCTTCACCTTGCGGTCGTAGCGCCGCGGGGCGTCGGCGACGTAGTCGTCGCCGAACATCGAGGCCGCGGTCGCGCGCGCGGCGCGGATCGCCTCGTCCGACAGCGTCGTCGAGTCGGTACGCATGTAGGTGATCCAGCCCTGTTCGTAGAGGCGCTGGGCCGCGCGCATCGTGCGCTCCGGGTCGAAGCGCAGCTTGCGACTGGCCTCGATCTGCAACGACGACGTCATGAACGGTGGCTGTGGGCGCTGCGTGCGCGGGGTCGAGGCGACCGACGTCACGGTGACCGTCGCACCCGGCAGCGCCGCGGCGATCGACGTCGCCGAACGCTCACTCAGTACCTGCACGTTCGCCTTCGCGTCCAAGACACCGCCAGCGTCGAAGTTCTTCCCGGTGGCCAAGGACGATCCGTTGACGGTTTCGAGCGTCGCGTCAAAGGCGTTGCCCTTGGTGTCCATGGCGGCCGTGACGTCGAACCACGTCGCCGACGTGAAGTCCATGCGCTCGCGCTCGCGCTCGCACACCAGTCGGATCGCGACCGACTGGACGCGTCCGGCCGAGCGGGCCTTGTCGACCGCGCGCCACAGCACCGGCGAGACCTCGTAGCCCACCAGGCGGTCGAGGAAGCGTCGACCCTCCTGGGCGTCGACGAGACGCAGGTCCAGGTCGCGGGTGTCCTCCACGGCCTTGGCGATCGCGGCGGGCGTGATCTCGTGAAAGACCATGCGCTTGACGGGCACCTTGGGATTCAGGACCTCTTGGAGGTGCCAGGCGATGGCCTCGCCCTCGCGGTCCTCGTCGGTCGCGAGGTAGAGCTCGTCGACCTCTTTCAGGGCGGCCTTGAGTTCGGCGACGATCTTCTTGCGATCACTCGAGACGACGTAGACGGGTTTGAAGTGGTCGTGCACGTTGATGCCGAGTCGCGCCCACTTCTCCCCCTTGACCGACGCGGGGATATCCGCGGCGCTCTGGGGCAGGTCACGGATGTGACCGATCGAGGGCTTGACGATGTAGTCGGGACCGAGCATGCCCTGGATCCGTGTCGCTTTCGCGATCGATTCGACTATGACGAGGGCCCGGGCCATGCTCCTCCTTTCTCATCGTGACGTGCGAACAGCGCAGCACCTGCTTGCGCTCTACAAGATAGACAGGTCTTCGACCCTACCGGCGTCATGCTCGACGTCGACGACCCATCGGTCGCGCCAAAGGCGAGGCGAGCACTGACGATTCGTTCGTCGTTGTTTTTTAGTTGTCCCCGGCCGGCGCGGCGACAATCTCGTACTGCGGATTGAGAATCACCGCTTCGCGTCGCAGCGACGTGACCGTGCCGCGAACGAGCAGTCTCGTGCCGCGTTCGATGCCGGGGATGCTCGATCGTCCTTGGAAGACCAGCGTGACCGAACCCGAGTTGTCGGCGATGACGCAACGCAGTTCGTGTCCCCCGCTCTCGTGGTTGATCGCCATCGAGCGAACCCGCCCGGCGATCTCGGCGAACTGACGCTCGACCAGTCCGCCGATCGGTTCGGAGTCGGCGGAGCGTTGCGCCAGCTTCACGTCGGCCATGAGGTGCGCGCTGTCGCGCACGCCGCCGCGCACGACCTCGTCACTGCGCGGCGCCTCCTGCATCGCGCCCTCGGAGATCTTGCGCACCGCGCGATACGGCACGATCGTGGCCGCCGTTCGCGGCACGTGCATGATGGCGCCGGCGATCGCGTCGGCGCTGCGGTCGTGCAGGAAACGCTGCAGTCGCGAGACGTAGCCGCGACGCGGCAGGATCACCATGCAGAAGACCTCGGGGTCGCGCACGACGTCGGCGACCAGTTCCAACGCCGCGCGGTCGACGCGACGGTCGTCGCACTCGACGATCTCGAGCGTGATGCCGGCCGACGCGGTGCCGGCCGCGCCCCACTTCTCTTCGAGACGCGCCGTCACGACCGGGTCGATGTCGAAGTGCACGGCACGGATGGAGTACGCGTTCAGCGTGAGGCAGTAGAGCAGCGAGCGTTCGGTGACGAGGTCGTAGGTGTCGACGAAGACCACGACGCGGTTCATGCGGATGTTCATCGTGGCCGCCCGTCCGCTCACGGCCTCGAAGGCCCGCTCCTCGCGCACGTACTGCCGGTTCAGTCGAATCAGCGCCCAGTACATGAACGGTCCGACGACGGCGATGATCCAGGCACCCTCGGTGAACTTGACGATCAAGAAGATGAGGACCACGATCGAGGTGACCGTGGCCGAGAGCGCGTTCACGAAGACCCCGAAGCGCCACTTGCCGGTTCGTTCTCGCAGGTGTCGCGCCACCATGCCGGCGCCGGCGAGCGTGAAGCCCGTGAAGACGCCGATGGCGTAGAGCGCGACGAGCGCGTTCACGCTCGCGTCAAAGACGATGATGAGCGTCAACGCGACGATGCCCAGCACGATGATGCCGTTGGAGAAGGCGAGGCGGTGCCCGCGTTTGGTCAGTTGGCGAGGGAGATACTTGTCGGTCGCCACGTAGTTGGCGAGGAACGGGAATCCGTTGAACGACGTGTTGCCGCCGGTGTAGAGGATCATGATCGTCGCGACCAGCGCGGTGTAGTAGATGATGTGACCGATACCGTGGGCGCCGAAGACGTCGAGCACCTCCTGGCTGACGACCGTCGGGTACCCCGCGTCGTAGGGAATCGCGTGCGTCCACTGCGCGAGGAACGTGATGCCGAGGAGCAAGAAGGCGAGGATGCACGACATCGTGACGAGCGTCTTTCGCGCGTTCGGCGACTCGGGGCGGCGGAAACTCGCGACGCCGTTCGAGATGGCCTCGAGTCCGGTCAGCGACGAGCCGCCGTTGGCGTAGGCACGCAGCAGCGAGATGAAGGCGAGGCCCATCAAGATACCGGTGCCTTTGGAACCGAGGTGATGGTCGATGAGGTCGTTTTGCAGCGGCAGTGGGATGCGGTGCAGCGTGCCGTCGATCTTCTTGTAGACGCCGAAGACGATCATCGACGTCATCATCAAGATGTAGAAGTACGTCGGGAAGGCGAAGTAACTCCCGGCCTCTTTCAGTCCGCGCAGATTCCCGTAGATCAAAATGAGCACGACGCCGACGGTGATGAGTAGCGGATAGGGGTGCGACCGAATCGACGGCAGCATGCTCGCCAACACCGCGGTCCCGGCCGAACACTGGACCGCGACCGTCACGGTGTAGTCAATCAAGAGCGCGACGGCCGCGATCTGGGCGATCTTCGGCCCGAAGTTATCGCGCGCCACCACGTAGGAGCCGCCGGCCGTCGTGTAGTACTTGATGACGTCCATGTAGCTGGTCGTGACGAAGAAGAGCACGCCGAGGATGACGAACATGATCGGCACCACCAGCGCGAAGGCGGCGATGCCGATGAAGGGCGTCATCTGGGTGAGGATCTCTTCGGTGCCGTAGGCCGAGGACGAGATGCAGTCCGGCGCCAAGACGCCGAGGGCGACCGCGCGATTGAGCCGTTCGCCGCTCAGTTGCTCGGTAACGAACGGCTTTCCGAGGAAGAGTCGTTTGACGCGGTAGCCCAACGACTCGGGGTACACGTCAGCCAAGTTGGCGTGGGACGTCAGAAGCAGCGACTTTTTGGAAATCTCGTTATCGGCCTCTGACACTCATTCGATACTAAACGAGGCCTTCACGCGACTCCGGTGACGCACGCGACTCTGTTTCGCCTGTTCTCCAGGGACAACACACCGCGAGCGTTCGTAGTGACCATTACCATGACAGGGTGCATATCGTCGTTGTCGGCTGTGGTCGAGTGGGTTCAGAACTCGCGATGCAACTCTCCGAAGAGGGTCACTCGGTCGTCGTCGTCGACAAGAACAAGGACGCCTTTCGGCGCTTGCACCACTTCCACGGCAAGACGATCGTCGGCTCGGGCTTCGACCGCGACGTGCTCTTCCAGGCCGACGCCCGCCGCGCCAACGCCCTGGCGGCGGTGACGAGCGGCGACAACACGAACATCCTGTGCGCGCGAATCGCGCGCGACAACTACGAGATCAAGAACGTGGTGGCGCGCATCTACGACCCCGCGCGCGCTGACATCTATATGAAACTCGGCATCCCGACGGTGGCCACGTCGCTGTGGACCACCCAACAGGTGAAACGCTGGCTGCTGCCGGCCGATGACTCGGTCGAGTGGACCGCCAGTTCGGGCACGCTGCACCTCGTGGAACGAATCGTCCCCGACGTGCTCGCCGGCAAGCCGATCAGTTCCTACGACCACGGTGACAGCGTGCGCGTCGTCGGACTGGTGCGCGGCGGTCAGGGCCGCGTGAACATCGAAGGGCTCTTCGCCCAAGAGGACGACGTGCTCGAGTTCCTCGTCACGACCGAAGGACTCGAAGAGTTGAAGTCACTCATCGAGCAGGGCCAACGATGAGGGTCATGATCGCCGGCGGCGGTTCCGTCGGTGTCTCGATCGCACTCGACCTCGTCGATCGACATCACGACGTCACCTTGCTCGAACAGAACACGACGACCGCCGAGAAGTTACGGGCGATGTTGCCGGGCGTCAACGTGATGGCGGCCGACGCGTGCGAGTACGCCAACCTGGCCGCGGCCGATCTGCGCAGTGTCGACGTCGTCATCGCCGCGACCGGCGACGACGAGGACAACCTGGTGATCAGTTGGCTCTCCAAGCAGGAGTTCGGTGTGCCGCGCGTCATTAGCCGCATCAACAACGCGCGCAACGAGTGGCTCTTCAACGAGAGTTGGGGCGTGGACATCTCGGTCTCGACACCGACTTTGATCACGTCACTCGTCGACGAGGCGGTCGAGGTCGGCGCGATCATCAACTTGATGGACCTCGCGCAGGGTCGCATGCGACTCATCGAGGTCACGCTCGCGGAGAACGCGCCCGCGGTCACCAATCACCTCACGCTCGATGAGCTGCGACCTGCCCGACTCGGTGCGCGTCGTGGCCGTGGTGCGAAGTGGTCAGCCGTTGGTGCCGTCGCCGTCGATGCACTTCCTCGAACACGACCACGTGATACTGATCACGCGCGCCGACGCCGCACAGGAGTGCGCCTCGGCCTTCGTCGCGTAGCCGAGGACCGCGCAAAACCCTCGAGCCCTAGCATGGATGGGTGCGAGCGGCCTTCTTTGACCTAGACAAGACCGTGATCGCCAAGTCCTCGCTCGTGGCCTTCGGTCCCGAGTTCCACGCCCGCGGACTACTGCACCGTCGCACACTGGTGTGGGGTGTGCTCAGTCAGATGATGTTCAATCGCTTCGGCGCCGACGAGGAGAAACTCGAGAAGATCCGCGAGTCGGTCTTGCAGATCACCAAGGGCTGGGACCACCTCGAGGTGAAGAAACTCGTCGCCGAGACGATCAACGAGGTCATCGAGCCGCTGATCTACGAAGAGGCGCTCGAACTCATCGACTATCACATGGCCCTCGGCGACGAGGTCTGGCTCGTGAGCATGTCACCGGCCGAGATCGTCGAACCGTTCGCCGAACTGCTCGGCATCACCGGCGCGATCTCGTCGCGCGCGAAGATCGACGAACACGGCAAGTTCACCGGCGAGATGGAGTTCTTCGCCCAGGGCGAGAACAAGGCCATCGCCATTCGCGAACTGGCCCAGAAGCGCGACATCGACCTCAACGAGTCCTTCGCGTACTCCGACTCCGAGACCGACATCCCGATGCTCGAGTCGGTCGGGCACGCCTACGCCGTCAACGCCGATCGCCAACTCGCCAAGGTCGCCCACGAGAGCCAGTGGCCACTCCTCAACTTCACGCACCCGGTGCGGGCGCACGACCGCGCGAAGTCGCACACGCCGTATCTTATTCAGCGCCATCGTGATCGGCGCGGCGGCCGTCCTGGGACGGACCTACCAGCGCCGCTAAAGGGTCAGCAGGTCGCGCGCGCCGGTGTCCGAGGACGGGTGGCGCAGCTTGCTCATCGCGCGCGCCTCGATCTGGCGGATTCGTTCGCGCGTCAGGTTCATCTCGGCACCGACGTCTTCGAGGGTCCGGATCTCTCCGGCCCCGTCGAGTCCGAAGCGCATCCGCAGGATCTTCTGCTCGCGCTCATCGAGCGGCTGCAGCAACTTCTCGATCGCGGCGGGCATCATCTTGACCGCGGCGACGTCGAAGGGCGACTCGGCGGAGCGGTCCTCGACGACGTCACCCAACTCGGCGTCGCCGTCTTCGCGCAGGGGCTCGGACAGTGAGATCGGCTCGGAGCGGAATCGCAGCGCCTCGATCAACTTGTCCTCGGGCATCTCGCACTCGTCGCAGAGTTCCTTGATGGTCGGGGGGCGACCGAACTTCAGTTCCAGGCGCGACTGCGCCTTTTGGACGCGGGCCAACGTGTCACCGGCGTGCACCGGGAGCCGGATCGTGCGACCGGTGTTGGCGATACCGCGGGTGATCGCCTGGCGGATCCACCACGTGGCGTAGGTCGAGAACTTGAAGCCCTTGCGCCAGTCGAACTTCTCGACGGCGTGCATCAGACCGAGGTTGCCCTCTTGGATGAGGTCGAGGAGCGGCAGGCCGGAGGCCTGGTACTTCTTGGCGATGGAGACCACGAGGCGAAGGTTCGACTGCACGAAGTCGCGTTCGGCCTGGTCACCGCGGTGTTGCGCGCGCTTCAGCGCCAGTTTCTTGCGAGGGCGTGAGCTTGATCTTCTTGTCGGTCTCGGCGCTCTCGAGTTCGGCCTTGGCCTCGCGACCTTCTTCGATCGTCTGGGCCAGGCGCACTTCGTCGTCCTTGGTCAAAAGGGTGTACTGACCAATATCGGAGAGGTAGAGACGTACGAGGTCCTCGTCATCCCTATCAACACGATCTTTTGCCATGGCGCTCCCTTGGTACCCGACACCGGAGATTTCCGGGTACTACTAGTTATACGGACCTCGGCAACCAACCTACCGGGAGAGGCCCAAACTCTCAGCGTTTCCCGCGTCCTCGAAGGTCTCGCCGAGTCCGCGCGCGTTCGCCAGCCACGCTGGATCCTCAATGGGCTCCTGGTCCTTGGCGACCTCGCCGGTCGCTCGGATCTCTCGCACGCAGACCATGGAGGCGTCGCTGAAGAGTTCGGTCAACTCGGCGTCGTTGGACAACGAGTTCCTCGCGTCCAGCAGCGACACCAACAGTCGCGGGCCCACGACCATGGCCATGGCGTAGAGCACGAGCGCACCAGTGTCGTCACCGGAGGCGGCGGCGCGCAGGACGTCCTCGAGCACCGCGATCGGCGCCACGCCGCTCGCACCCAGGTGTTCGCGCAGTTCGAGCGCCAGCGCGCCGTAGGCCCGGGCCGTCTCGTAGGTCCGCACGACGTAGGCGTCGTTGGTGAAGGACGGCGCACTCTCGCCGAGGACAATATAAATAGTGTCGTAGCACGCGAGGATGTGTTCGGCGATCTCGCGATTGCGTCGGCGTCACAGGGTCTCGGGGCGAAACGCGTTGGTGATCGGCATCCGTCGGTCTCGACCGAAGGCCTTTTTGGAGATCCGCACGCCCGGGGCCATCTGGCGACGCTTGTACTCACTGCGGTCGACGAGGCGGGTGATCTGCAGGACCAAGCTCGGGGTCGAGGCCGCTGGCGATCATGGTCTCGGCCGTGGCGTCGTCTTCCACGTAGAGCTCGAGCAGCGGATCGAGCACGTCGTAGGGCGGGAGTGACTGGTCGTCGCGCTGGTCCGGTCGCAGTTCGGCCGACGGCGCCTTGGTCAAGACCTCGGCGGGAATCGGTTCGGGGTCGCCGTCCTTGGCCGCGACGTCGTTGCGGTAGTGACAGAGTTCGTAGACCAGCGTCTTCGGCACGTCCTTGATGACGGCGAAGCCGCCCACCGAGTCGCCGTAGAGCGTGGAGTAGCCGGTCGCGATCTCGGACTTGTTGCCCGTCGTCAGCACGATCGCCCCGGTGTCGTTCGAGACCGCCATCAACAAGACGCCGCGGATGCGCGACTGCAGGTTCTCGTCGGTGATCCCCTTGGGCTCACCGTCCGAGCGCCTCGCCCAAGGCCGCGCCGAAGGCCGCGTGGGCGCTCTCGATCGGGATCGTCGTGATCTCGATGTCGAGGCGCGACGCGAGCTCTTGCGGCGTCGGCGACGGAGTGGTCCGACGAGTAGCGCGACGGCATCGCGAAGCCGCGCACCGCGCGCGCGCCCACGGCGTCGACGGCGATCGCGGCGACCAGTGAGGAGTCGACGCCGCCCGAGAGCGCGATGACCGCCGTGCGAAAGCCGTTCTTGCGCAGGTAGTCGCGCGTCCCCATCACGAGCGCCTGGTAGACCTCTTCGACCTCACTGAGCGGTTCGGCGATCCGGTTCACGTGCAGCGCGGTGAGTCGTTCGTCGTCGCGGGCGTAGCCGATGTTGAGCGCCACGCCCTGGGTCGAGGCGCGCGCGTCGATGTCACAGACCAGCAACTCTTCACTGAAGGCGGTGGCGCGCGCGATCACGTCGCCCTGGGCGTTCACCACGACGCTCTGACCGTCGTAGACGAGTTCGTCCTGACCGCCGACGAGGTTCACGTAGGCGATCGGACAGTTCGTCTCGAGCGCGCGCTCGCGCAGCATCGCCTCTCGCTCCTCGCGCCGTCCGCGCGCGTACGGCGAGGCGTTGGCGACGACCAGCAACGTCGCGCCCTGACGCGCGAGTTCGGCGGCCGGACCGTTGGCGGTCCACACGTCTTCACAGATCAAGAGACCGACGGCGACGCCGCGGACGTTGATGATCGTGTGTGGGTCCGACGCCGGGGTGGAAGTAGCGCTGCTCGTCAAAGACGTCGTAGTTCGGCAGCAGTCGCTTCGTGGCGATGGCGACGACGCCGTCGTCACTCAGCGCCACCAGCGCGTTGGCGATATGCGGGGTGCCGATGCTCGCCGAAGGCCGGGCGCGCGTCGTCGCGTGCGTCGCTCGAGGGCGCCAGGGCGACGTCCTCCAGACCCCTCGCTCACGACCGTGCCGACCAGGACCGGCGGCACGTTGTCGAGCAGCGCCATCTCGATCAGTGCCACGCGTGAGGCCTCGATGAACCCCTCTTTCAACAAGAGGTCCTCCGGCGGATAGCCCATCAGGGACAGCTCGGGGGTGAGCACCAGGTCGGCGCCGGCCGAGGCCGCCTGGGTGCGGAACCGTCCGAGCGTTTCGACGTTCTGTGCGAATCCGCCCACGACCGCGTTCATTTGGGCCATGGCGAGTCGGATCACTGGCACGCAGTCGAGCCTACCGGTGCGAGGCGTGAAAGTCTCTGGCCAACGTTCACACGCGGTTAACAAAACTGGGGGTGTCGCGCGACCTCGCTGCACCAGACTGGATGGCAACGACGAGGGGCGACATCGGAGGAGCGACTTTGAAGTATCAGGCCGAATACATCTGGATTGACGGAAGCGAGCCGACGCGCCAGTTGCGCAGCAAGACCAAGATCGTGAACGTCGGCGAGAAGCCACCCATGTGGGGCTTCGACGGTTCGAGCACGAATCAGGCGACGGGTCACTTCTCGGACTGCGTGTTGAAGCCGGTCTTCACCGTTCCCGATCCCCTGCGCGGCGCGAACGACGTCCTCGTGATGTGCGAGGTGTTGAACGCCGACATGACGCCGCACGTCACCAACGAGCGCGCCGCGACGGCCGAGGTGGCCAAGAAGTTCGCCAGCTTCGAACCGAAGTTCGGGATCGAGCAGGAGTACACCTTCTTCCAGGACGGTCGGCCGTACGGCTGGCCCGAAGATGGCTTCCCCGCGCCCCAGGGGCCGTACTACTGCGGCGTCGGCGGCGCCAAGATGCCGGGACGCGACATCGTCGAGGCCCACACGCTGGCCTGCATCCGCGCCGGCATCGGCATCGAGGGCACCAACGCCGAGGTGATGATGGGCCAGTGGGAGTTCCAGGTCGGCGTGCTGGGACCGGTGGAGATCGGCGACCAACTCTGGCTCGCGCGCTGGATCCTCGAGCGCATCGCCGAGGAGTTCGGCGTCGACGTCAGCTTCGACGCGAAGCCCGTGAAGGGTGACTGGAACGGCGCCGGGGCGCACACCAACTTCTCCACGAAGCAGATGCGCGCGACCGGTGGCTACGCCGCGGTCGTCGCGGCGGCCGAGTCACTGGGTACACGCGTGAAGGAGCACATCGCCGCCTACGGCGTCGGCCTCGAAGACCGGCTCGACCGGCGCGCACGAGACCGCCCACTGGTCGAAGTTCTCCTACGGCGTGTCGGACCGTGGCGCGTCGGTGCGCATTCCCGGCACACGTCGCGCGCGACAAGAAGGGCTACATCGAGGACCGTCGGCCGAACGCCAACGTCGACCCCTACGTCGTGTCGCGACTGATCACCGAGACGGTGTGCGGCGCCGCGAGCGCGACCAAGGCGCCCGCGAAGGTCGCGGCCAAGAAGACGCCGGCGAAGAAAGCGGTGGCCAAGAAGGCACCGGCGAAGAAAGCGCCGGCGAAGAAAGCGGCCGCTCGACGCTAACGAACGCAAACAAAACCCGCCGCTCTCGAGCGGCGGGTTTCGTTCTTTGCGGACCAGAAGTGGGACGTACGGGAAGGTGCGAGAATGTCCCCTATGCAAAGTCAGGCCCAGTACGTACTGCGAACCGTCGAAGAACGCGGCATCCGCTTCGTCCAACTGTGGTTCACCGACGTGCTCGGTCGCCACAAGGCCTTTCACGTCACGCCGGCCGAACTGGAGGACGCCCTCGACCAGGGCATGACCTTTGACGGCACCTCGATCGACGGCTTTTCGCGCGTTCACTCGATCGACGGCGCCTCGCACGTTCAAGAGACCGACGTCTTGGCGCGACCGGACCTCACGACGTTCCAGCTCCTCCCTTGGTACGAAGAGGGCGCCGGAGTGGCGCGGGTCTTTTGCGACATCGTCAACATCGACGGTACGCCCTTCGACGGCTGTCCCCGTCAGCAACTGCGTCGCGTCCTCGGCGAGGCCCGCGCCCAGGGTTACACGTTCTTCGTCGCCCCCGAGATCGAGTACTTCTACTTCGAGGGCCTCAACCCGACGATCGCCCCGGTGCCGATCGACCGCGGCAGTTACTTCGACCTCTTGCCCGATGACACCGGCGAGTCAGCTGCGACGCCGAACGGTACTGACGCTCGAAGAGATGGGCATCGGCGTCGAGCACGCCCAGCACGAAGACGCGCCCGGACAACACGAGATCGACCTGCGCTACACCGACGCCCTCACGATGGGCGACACGGTCATGTCGGTGCGCCACGTCGTGAAGGAGTTGGCACGCCAGGCCGACGTCACGGCGAGCTTCATGCCCAAACCGCTGGCCCACGTGCAGGGCTCGGGCATGCACACGCACCTCTCGCTCTGGCGCGACGACCAGAACGCCTTCATCGGCGACGGTCCCTACGGTCTTAGTGAGGTCGCCACGAAGTTCATCGCCGGGCTCGTTCGTCACGCGCCCGAGATCACCGCGGTCACGAATCAGTGGGTCAACTCCTACAAGCGGCTCGTGCCCGGCGCCGAGGCCCCGGTCGAAGCCAAGTGGGCGCGCTACGACGCCGCGGCGCTCGTGCGCATCCCGTCGGTGAAGCCCGGTCGCGTCGACTCGACGCGCGTCGAGTACCGCTCGCCGGACCCGGCCGCGAACCCGTACCTCGCCTTCGCCGTCATCCTCGCGGCCGGTCTACGCGGCGTGCGCGGCAACTACGAACTGCCCAAAGAAGGCGCGCACAAGGCGCCGTTGCCCCAGTCGCTGGCCGAGGCACTGGACCTGATGGAGTGCTCCACGTTGTTGCACGAGACGTTGGGCGAACACCAGGTGGAGTGGTTCTTGCGCAACAAGCGTGCCGAGTGGGACGCCTACCGCGGTCAGGTCACGCCCTTCGAACTCGAGCGCTACCTCCCGTTGCTGTGATCATCGACGTCGTGCTCTGCGTGCCCTCGTGCGAGGGGCCGGTGAGAAAGGCCTTCGACGTCACGGGGGTGACGCCGGCCGTGGCGGTGACGGGTCGCCTCAACGAGGTCACGGCGCTGGAACCGACCGACGGCTTCGCCGGCGCGGTCATCAACGCGGCGGCCTTCCCGTTCACCGAGGCCATGAATCTCTGTCGACAACTGCGCGCGCGCAATCGCGGGGTCGGTCCGATCATCTTGTTGCTCGACCACTACCAGCTGGACGAACTCACGTTCCGCGAGGACCTCTTCGACGACTTCGTGGTCGGGCCCTTCGACGTGAGCGAACTGGCGACGCGACTGCGCCACCGGCTACGGCGCGCCGGCAACGAGAGCGTCGCCCCGCGCGTCGAACACGGTGGCCTGTCGATGAACCTCGAGACCTACCAGGCCTCGATCGCCGGCCGCGTCATGGACCTCACGTACATGGAGTACGAACTGTTGCGCTTCCTCGCCACCAACCCGAATCGCGTCTTCACGCGCGAGACGCTGCTCAGTCGGGTCTGGGGTTACGAGTACTACGGCGGCGCGCGCACGGTCGACGTGCACGTGCGACGACTCCGCGCGAAGTTGGGTGAGGAGCACGCGCACCTGATCCAGACGGTGCGCTCCGTTGGTTACAAGTTCGGCACGTCGCCGAACGAGTACACGGTCTAGTCGAGCGGCGCGTAGGCCCAGAGCTCGACTTCGGCGAGTGCGCCGAGCGGTAGTTGTGCGACGGCGACCGCCGAACGCGTCGGCCGCGGCGGTTCGAACTCTGCAATCCAGATCTCATTGCACGCGACGAAGACGTCCATCGTCGGTGAGGAACAATGTCGCCTTGATGACTTGGTCGAACGTCGCGCCGGCTTCGGCGAGCACGGCGCGCGCGTTGACGAGTGCCTGACGAAGTTGTTCGGGCGCGCCACCCTCGACGAACGTCGGACGATCGTGACCGGGCACGACACCGAGTTGTCCAGAGATGACGACGAGGTCGCCCGCGCGACGCCAGTGAGAGTACGGACCGAACGCTTCGGGCATGACGACTGTCTAGCTGAAGGAGTTGCCGCAACCGCAGGTGCGCGTTGCGTTGGGGTTGGTGATGTGGAATCCCGCCCCTTGCAGTGAGTCCGAGTACTCCAGCGTCGAGCCGTTGAGCAGTTCGGCGCTCGAGGCGTCGACCACGACCTTGACGCCGGCGAACTCACGAACGATGTCGTCGTCGGCGAACTCCGAGTCGAAGTACATGTCGTAGTTGAAGCCCGAGCAGCCGCCCGGCTTCACCGACACGCGCAGCGCCAACAGTTCTTCGACGCCCTCGGCGGCGATGAGCTCGGCGACCTTCTCGGCGGCGCCGTCGGTCAGGTTGATCGGATTGGGATCCTTCTTGGTCAAGTTCACGTTGGTGATGGTCATGTTGGACATGGCGCTCCTTCGAGGTTCTTCGTTCCATGATAGTGAGCGAAATCCCCGTTGAACACCCCACTTCGTTCACCGGTAGCGTTTTACTATGCAACCCGCCGAACGACTGCGAGAACGACTCAGCCAAGTCCTGGACCCCGAACTCGGGGCCTCGATCGTCGATCTCGGCATGGTGGGCGACATTTCGGTCGCGGCCGGTCGCGCGGTGGTGCACGTGTCGCTCACGACCGTGGGCTGTCCCTTGCGCGCCCAGATCGAACGAGACGTCAAAGAGGCCGTCCTGTCGCTCGACGACATCGAGAACGTCGAACTCGTGATGGGGGTCCTCGACGCGCCCGCCAAGGCCGCGTTGATGAAACGCGCACGGACGATCGCTCAGGCGAGCGCGCCGTCGACGTCGATCCCCACCCACACGCCCGTCCTCATGATCGCGTCGGGTAAGGGCGGCGTCGGCAAGTCATCGATCACCGCGAACCTGGCGACCGCACTCGCGTCCACTGGGCACTGCATCGGCGTACTCGACGCCGACATCTGGGGCTTCTCGCTGAGTCGCCTGCTCGGGATCCAGGGTGACGTCGAAGCAAGTGGCGGCAAGATGCAACCACTCGAGCGTCACGTCGGCGCGGGTTCGATCAAGTTGCTGTCGATGGGACTACTGGCCGACGAGGACCAGGCCCTCATGTGGCGCGGACTCATGGTGCAAAAGGCCGTCGCCCAGTTCATCGAGGACGCCGATTGGTCGGGCATCGACTATCTACTTATCGACACGCCGCCGGGAACCGGTGACATCGCAATGACGCTCGCGCGACTCTTGCCCCAGATGGGTCAACTCGTCGTGACGACACCCACGATCGCCGCGCAGCGCGTCGCCGCGCGCGCCGCGGACTTCGCGCGCAAGTCCAACATTCGCGTCCTCGGCGTCATCGAAAACATGAGCGGCTTCACGTGCACCTGCGGCGAGCGACACAACGTCTTCGGTGAGGGTGGCGGACGTGCACTCGCCGAAGAGTTGCGGGTGCCGCTCCTAAGCGAGATCGAACTGAACGCGGCGATCGCCGAAGGTGGTGACCACGGCGAGCCGGCCGTTCTCGCCGAAGCCGACGACGGCGTCTTTCACGAACTCGCGCGTCGCATCCTCGATGACGTGGCACCGCCCTTCGGCGCCGTGGGATGTTCGGCGCGAATGCTCGATTCGATCACCAAGGCCGTCGCGACGTCTCAGTCGTCGTAGCCGTCGTCCCCGGGCATTAGCAACCTCACCTCACCATCGCGACTCACTATCCGTGGTTGCACGCGCACTATGTCGCGCAGCGTTCTTGCATAATCGATGACCTCTTGCGACGTTGAGAAGCGAGCGATTGCCTCGAGGTTCCGAATAGTCGGCGGCATCATTTCGAGTTCACCTCCGGCGTGTGCGGCCAATGCGTCGAGCGGCCGTATCCACTGGTCGGCGACGGTTTCGCCTGCGTCATGCGTTGCGACCTGTTCCTCTGGCGCCTTGACCAAGAAGAACCGGGTGTCGAAGCGGCGTGAGAATCCTGTCGGCGTCACCCAGTGCGCCACGTACTCGAGACCTCGAAGGTCCAGCACGAGACCCTCCCGCTCCAACATCTCGAGGAAGTCGAGCGTGCCGGCGTTCACGTCACGCCGGCTGACAGCCAGGCGTTCTTTCGTGGCGTCGTCGCTCAAGTGAATCGGTGCGCCGTCGCGCGCGCACACCACCAACAGCCCGGCCTCTTCGAAGAGCTCACGCAGACACGCGATGTAGTACGCGAGTCCGCCGGTTCCCACTCCGAGACGGCGCGACGCTTCGTCGTCGTCGAGTCCAAAGGAGAGTCGTTCGGCGCGAGCACCGGCGTCGGTCTCATCGACACGACCTCCCGGAAAGACGTACGCGCCCCCGACGAAATCGCTATTGAGGTTGCGACGGAGCATAAGAATTTCGTAACCATTGGCGCCGTCACGCACGGTGATGACGGTCGCGGCCGGACGAGGCAACAAAATATCGGCCATAGTGAAACCTACTCAGCACCACGCCTGCGGCCGAGGCCAAGGTCCCGTCAACTAAGTTTGTTGTCCTAAGCGCACCAAGGAGCACCGTGGCCAAGTCCCCCGCATCAAAGAAGAACGTGGCGTCGAGCCGACCGGCGACCCAGGCCGCCAAGCGTCCGCCAGGACCTCCGAACAAGCGACCGCCGGCGCGGGCCTCGAGCGGCCGTCCGGCCGGCCTGTTTACCTGGCTCGCGATCGGTCTCGTCGTGGTCATCGTCGCGGCACTCGTGCTGATCAAGGTTTTGAGTAGCTCACCGACGACGCCCGGTAAGTCCACGTTCTCCCCGGTCGACCCCACGACGTTCGCCCAGATAACCACGGTACCGATGTCGGTCTTCAACGCGGTCGGCGTCACGTCCCCGTCCGTGCAGGTGAGCGCACCGATCCCGATCCAGGGTCAACCACCGCTAACCGAAAAGAACAGCGCGGGCAAGACGGTGCCCGAGATCTTGTACATCGGCGCTGAATACTGTCCGTTCTGTGCAGCCCAGCGCTGGTCCACTATCGTCGCGCTGAGTCGTTTCGGCACGTGGTCGGGTCTGGGCAACATGGCCAGCTACGCCCACGACGAGTACCCGAATACGCCAACCTTCACCTTCGTCCGGGCCAAGTACACCTCGCCCTACCTCGCCTTCACGAGCGTCGAGGAGTACACCAACTACCTCAACAAAGCGAAGTCGTACTACGCGACGCTCCAAAAGCCCACGGCCGCGCAGGTGAAACTCGTGGAGAAGTACGACACCGGGAAGTACATCACCGGACTCTCGTCCTCTGACGGCAACCCGATCCCGTTCATGACCTTCAACAACCAGTTCCTCGTCTCCGGGGCCAGTTACCAGCCCGACACCTTGACGAACTTGACCCGCAGCCAGATCGCGATGGGACTCAGTGATCCGACGAGTCCCGTGACCGACGCGATCATCGCGTCGGCGAACTATCAGAGCGCGGCGATTTGCGCACTGACGCACAACATGCCGTCCAACGTATGCACGAGTTCGGGCGTCTTGGCGGCAAAGAAAGCCATGGGCATTGAAAAATGAATCGAACGCTAGGGCGAGTTCCCACGTGGGCGATCGTCACGACGTTCGTCCTGAGCCTCGTTGGGCTAGCGCTTTCCACGTACCTCACGATCACGCATTTTCGACCGCAGGACCTCGTCTGCTCCGGTAACAGTTTCATCAACTGCGCCGCCGTCACGACCTCGGCGGAGTCACGGTTCCTAGGAATCCCGGTGGCGTTCCTCGGCCTCGGGACCTACGTGGTCATGACCGCGCTGAACTCACCGTGGGGATGGCGAGCGAAGAACTACTGGATCCACGTCGCGCGATTCGTGTTCGCCATCGTCGCGATGTGCTTCGTGTTGTGGCTGGTCACGGCCGAACTCGTCATCATCAACAATCTCTGCCTGTACTGCACCGGCGTGCACATCGTGACGTTCGCGCTGCTCATCGTGCTTGACGCGCGTCAGTCCCACCCAACTCGGGTGGGTGCGCTCACGTACGGAGCAAACCTCGTCGTTCGAACTCGTTGAGACCGCCCCAGATTCCGTATGATTCGTGGCGCGCGAGCGCCGCTTCGAGACAATCTTCACGTACGCCGCAACTCGCGCAGATGCGCTTGGCGACTAACTCGCGCTCCAATCGATCCTCTTTGCGTTCGGCGCTGTCGGCCGGATAAAAAAGTGCGCCCTCGCTGTTTCGACATGCTGCGGCGTCCGTCCAATCCAAAGGTGTAATCGCCATAAGTCACTCCCCCCCGGTTTGACCTAGAACCGCAGGATAACCACTTGGGGTCGGACGGGCAAGAAAATCTTTCCGACGTCGTTCGCACTACAACGAGGTAATTTCACGCTCCACTACGATGAACCAATGGCCATTGTTCTTCTGGCGAGTGACCTCGCCTCCCTGCGAAAAGAGCTCCGCGCCACCCTCGAAGGACCGGACCTCGTCATTGAAGAGGCCGCCAACGGACCCGACGTGATCACGCGCGTCGAGCAGGGTGGCGTCGACCTCGTCGTCCTGGACCTCCAGATCGCCACTATGGGCGCCATGGCGATCTGCATGGAACTGCGCCACGAGGAGTCCTATGGCGCCGCCGATCCGGTCGCCGTACTGATGCTGTTGGACCGCCGACCCGACGTGTTCCTAGCCCGGCGCAGCGGCGCGGAGGGCTTCCTCGTCAAACCCCTCGATCCCCAGCGCCTACGAAGCGCGGTGAGGGCGTTGCTACGCGGCGAAGAGTATGAGGACGAATCGCTGCGACCGGCGACCGTTCGCGTCGGGAGTGCCGACAGTCGATGAGCGACCAACAGGCCCCATCTTCGGGACTGTCGCGGCTCCGCAAGCGCATCATCGGTCGAGAAGAGTCCAAGCCCGTCTCGCCCGAAGCGATTGCTATTCACGCACGCGTCGATCTGCTCAGTGACTTGGAGCTGCGCGACGTCATGACACCGCGAACCGACGTCGACTTTCTCACCACGCCCGTTACGCCGGAACTCATCGCCGAAGCCATTCGTGACACCGGGCACTCCTGCTTCCCGGTCGTCAACGGTGACCTAGATGAGGTCGAGGGCGTCCTCTTCGTCAACGACCTCTTTCGTAGCACCACCACCAAACGGGCCATCGGCGTGTCGCTGCCGTCGGCATCTGAGATCGCGCGCAAGATCCGACGGCCGTTCATGTTGCCCGAGACGATGGACCTGCTCGAGAGCTTGAGCGAGATGCGCGAGAAGCGCCGCACGTTCGCTCTCGTCTTGGACGAACACGGCGGCGTAGCGGGCGTCGTGTCGATCCGCGACATCCTCGAGCAACTGGTCGGCGATCTCAATGACGAGTTCGACGAGGACGAGGAACCCACGATCGTGCGCATTCGTCAGGATCGTTGGCTCGTCGACGGACAGACCCACGTGGATGAGGTCGAAGAGGCGCTCGGCATCACGATTCCCGAGGGCGAGTACGTCACCATCGCCGGATTCATCCTGGATCTCGCCGGTGAGATCCCCCAGGCCGGCACGACCTATACCTACAAGGATTGGACGTTTCGCGTGCAGTCGGTCGAGAAACGACGGATCAGCGAGATCGTCGTCGAGTACCACAAGCCAGTGGCGCCCGAGATCCCGTCGGTGATCTGAGCATTGTTGGGATCGCAGACCACCGTGTAGGATTATCCGGCTGCGAGGCAACTCGCTGCGGGCTGTAGCGCAGCTTGGTAGCGCGCTGCGTTCGGGACGCAGAGGTCCCGGGTTCAAATCCCGGCAGCCCGACCACCAACGAAGTACCAGGTGACACGCAGTGCAGGCCCCCATCGTCTAGCGGCCTAGGACACCACCCTTTCAAGGTGGCGGCACGGGTTCGAATCCCGTTGGGGGTGCTTCATAATTCCTGATGAAGGTATATTTCTGTAAATGAAGCACACGCCGTGAAAGTTCAATATTTCCGCCGAATTGGAACGGTTAACGCCCAATTGATGCCCCATTCAATGCCCAAAACGGACTCGAAATGGAATTCATCGGAATCAAAATCGTTATGGGTCAACGGTTTGAGCCACGATGCTGCCACCACCGATCTCAGGAGGTGTTCACTAGGTCGTGACGGATCGGTTCATTTTGTCGTATGGGCGAAATCGGTGGGGTGCGTCGTTAGACGAATGCACTTCGAATCGGTTCATCTCTCGAGACCATGGTCGCGATCCCGATTCCGAGCAAGATTGAGGGCGAGTTCGCGCCATCTCTCCACTTCCGTCAAAAGCCTGTGATACTCCGAATCCTTCAAATTGAACTCTGATGAATCCAACGAGCTCGCTCGTCTTGCCATATCAGCGAAAACTCCTAAGTCGAATCCACGGTCTTTCTCGGCAGCCCAGACGAAGAGATCGTCAAGCTTGAAGAATTGCTCGAGCGCGTAGAGGTCTACGAAATCGCGAGCCTCGGCTCGCCCGAACACCGCCAACACCTTGTCGACCGCTAACTCCTTGCTCGCCAACACCGGAGATAGTTCACCTTGTTCGAGAGGAAACAACCGACCATCCAATCCAAAATCGACCTCGGTTTCAGAATTCAACCCCCGAACCACGATGCGGGCAAATTGCGGCGTAGAGCGCCGAATGTCGACCTCGAATCCTTCCTCTTGCAACGATGAAATGACCTTCGGAAGTCGCTCGGCCAGTGCCGCCTCGGATGAACCAAAGAAATCCAAGTCGTTCGTTCGGCGCTCGACCAGTCCCCGCGAGATCAGTGCCGCACCGCCAGCGAGGGCGAAGTCAGAGCCCTTGAGTGACTCCGCCACCAGAGCGACAAGTCTCTCCTGCAGGGGGCTGAGCACGTCTAACTTTTGCTGCTGAGCTGCTGATACTTTTTTTCCCACGCCTCACGAACGTGCCGCGGAAGGAAAAGCTCTCGCCATGATGATTGAAGGACATCAAAGCGGATGTAATGGCGAATATCGTCCTCATCACCCTCGGTGAGCACGAGTTCATATGCCCGCACCCGATCTTCGGGTTTAGTGAGATCAAAAGCGCGTTTCGGCTCTGACCACCAGACGTGAATAGGGAGTTCGACCGTGCCTTGCGCCTTTATGTCATCGGACGTGTCAAATCCAGAAGGTATAGCGACGGGCCTTGAAGCTGGGCCCAAAGTAGATGAACGAGATACCACCACGCATATAGATTACGAACTCGTTGTGACGGTACGAGCGTTCTCGGGTACTGGACCTTCATTGCCGGCGATCCTCCTTTTGGCCTGAGCAGACGAGACCAACCATTGAGAATCAATCTCCTAGACCTACTCCGCGCGTATTTGTTCGGAACTCCGACCACTACGTTGCGTAGAGTCTCGCTATGACCGGCATTCCCGACCTCGACTTACGGAAGGTTTACAGATGCGCAGCCAGGGTTGTCCCACCGAAATTTCAGGATCAGATCGGAATGTAAGTTGACGTTCGAGGGAAGACAGTGACGATTGTTGAATGTCGACCTCCCTGGAGGGAAGATTTCGGACCCGAGTGGACCCGACAAGGGGTCGCCCGCATGAAGTTCAATACTGCGAACAGTGAATGGACGCTCTACTAGTCGGACAGCAACAGTCGGCCTCATCACGGACGCGAGCGGACGCGAATTCTCTTTGGCGCAACGGATTGAGCCAGAAACTTCCCACCACCGATCTCGGGTGGCGTCCACTATGGCGCAACAGATCCGTCAGCATACTTCTGATCCTGCCCATCGACCCAAGTACAGGGGTTGATTTCCGCTCAGTCTATTAAAGTAGACTGAACTGGTAAAAGTACGAAATCTGAGGCGATTGCTTCTGCGTCGGGCTGTGTCGAATTACGTCAATCGGGATCTCATCTCATTGTTCGGTGTGGAACGTGTCAGACCGTGGTTCCGATTCACGGTGGAGACATTCCGGTTGGAACACTCCGGTCCATAGTTCGAGATCTCGAACCATGTTTAGGAAAGGATTGGTTGACAAGTGAATAGGACGCGAACAATTCAGTCGATGTATCACGCCAATTTCGAATTGGATCAAAGCGGAGTCTGGCTCGCCGAAATTGAAGAGATTCCTCAGGTTCACACCTATGGGCGAACACTTGGAAAAGCACGTCAGTACCTGGCGGATGCTCTCGCGCTTTGGCTCAACGAACCAATCGACAAGTTGAAAGATCGAATTGAATATCGCCCGGCAGCCTTAGATCCCACTCTTCTGAAAAAGGTTCACGAAGCAATAGCTGCGAGAGAGATCGCGGAAGGTGCAACCAATGCGGCAGGTGAACTGATGACTACGGCGGCCCAGGCGCTGACAGCGGACGCGAAGTTGTCCTTGCGTGATGCAGCCGAACTTTTGGGCATTTCACACCAACGTGTTCAACAACTCGTAGTTCAAAGAAATAGCACCGTTGCAACGGTGGGAAGTGGTGGGTTCGGAATCGCTCAAGACGTAGCGAGGAGTTTAAAGGAGTTTCTGCCAAGTGGAGAAAAGGAGGAACTCGGCGTAATTGCTGCCGGAGTTGCTCTAGGACTCGCAATTGCTTGGACGCAGACACATGAGTAACTCGTGGGCTCAATTCTCTAGCGCTCGACCTGATTCGCGTTTTACTATCAAGCGCGGTCGTGGAGCGAGACCTGGTAGCCGTCGGGATCAGCGAAGGTGAATGTCCGACCGAAGGGGCCGTCGATCGGCGCACTGACGATGGTGTGACCATCGGCGACGAGAGCATCGTGAATCGCCTGTACGTCTGTGGCGTGGAGCCAGATCGCGGCCCCGATGCCGGGCTGAGCAACGGATGCGAGATCGGTGCCGGGAACGAAATCGCGGAGGGCGAACGGAATCGGCTTCGTCTCGAAGACGACGGCGTGCGGAAGGCCGGGCAGTCCCACGCGTTCCGAATCCTGCAGAGCGTGATCGATTCCCTCCGCGATGGCAACGAGAGTGCATAACTGGATCCCCGATGTCCGTTTCGTCGCGCCCTGAAAGGACGGAAGTGGTTAATGCCCGTTCGATGCCCAAAGTTGAATCTTGAACTCCGAACGTCGTCAGAAGTTGTCTCTAATGAGGGATTTCAAAACGTCGCTCACTGCAATCAGGTCCACCCTTGCAAGGTGGCGGCACGGGTTCGAATCCCGTTGGGGCGCTTCGTAAATCCTGATAAAAGCAGTATTTCTACTTAGTGGGTACTCGTCTCAATAGCGCCATTTCTCGGCGAACAAAACGCCGTTAGTGCCCAACTGATACCCATTTCGCTAGGCAATCGGAGTTGATTCCCAAATCACCTGGAATTTCAAAAATCTGGTGCATCCGTGCCGCCAGCGATCGTCTCGGCTGATCAAGGTAAGGGCTGCCCGGGTAGCCCTGAAAGAGCTCTCTTCAGCGATGCCACGAGTGCTGCTCACAATTGCAAGAATCCGGCACTATCCGCGTGGTCCGCTTCCTCTACGTCGTGGGGCGTTCGCCTCGAGGTGCCGTACGACGTCACCGTTGGTCGAAACGATGACGGGAACCTCGGCGTCGTCAGTGGAGACGAGAAGTGTACCGATAAGGATGGGATACAGACGATGCCAAATCTCACCAACCAGGAACAACAACGGTGCAGCATTTTCAGTTTGGGCCGTACTCCAGACCATTGCCAGTTCGGACAACGTACCAACTCCGCCGTCGAGAACCACGACCGCCCTGGTGCTGAGTATGTGGGCCGCGCGGCTGGCGAAATTCTCACACCACCACAGTTCGTCATGCGACTCGTCTGGTGCTAAATCAGTCCATGTGGAGATTGGAAGGCCGACAGTACTGCCACCGACGGACTTCGCGCCTCGAGCCGCCGCCGCCATCAGTCCGCGATAGCCGCCAGTGACAACCGTCCATCGGGCGTCGGCCAACCTTCGACCTAAGTCGAAGGCACCGTCCCAACGGGGATCATCCTCACTGATCTGCGCGGATCCAACGACGGTCACGAAGCGATTCGCCGTCGGCGCAGTGTCGCTCACGATCGTCGCGTTCCGCAACGGTTCGCACTCTTAGAGGTTCGTAACTCTGCTTTTGTGGTGGCGAAAGTGCCCACATGGGCCAACGCTTCGTCCAGGGCAATCTCGAGGCACTTAGTATCGCGATCGACTTCGGCAAGTAGGAGCCCACCCTGGAGGCTGGCGAGCACGCTCGTCGCAAGAGCCTCGGGGTCTGCGTCAGAGCGAAGTACTCCCTGCTCAACCATATGAGCGATGCCCTCGGCGATGAGCTGGCGCCACGACGAAAAGATCTCGACGAGTTGGGTGCGGGCGTCTTCGTCAACGTCGATCAGTCCGCTCGCCAGCGTCGCCAGTGGACATCCACTTCGACATGACCGTGCCGCCTGGCGGGACACGATCATGTCACGCCAGCGTTTCAGTTGGTTCAAACTGTCGAGTGATTCGAATGTTGGCCGGTGGTTACCGAGGACTCGCTCTCGTTGGCACTGGATGACCGCATGCACGAGTTGACTCTTGTCGACGAAGTAGTGGTAGAGCTGAGACTTGCTCGTGCCGGTCGCAGCTCGAACGTCGTCGAGACTGACCTCGCCGACACCTCGCTCGAATATCAAGTCCGTTGTCGCGTCGATGATGCGCTGACGCATCTCTTGACCTTTGCGCGTGGCCGGTGTACGCGGTGAGTCGATCAATGACATGAAAGAGATCATCTCTCCGACCGAGTGCGGCGGACCATTCGCGGCGCGCGAGCGTCGTCCTCGGATTCGCGATACGGCGTAGTCCGTTCGAACTCGAGGATTTGACGGTCCGCCACCAACGTCATAGATTGGACTCATTAGTCCATTCTAGCCCAAGGAAGAGTCCGTGACCGTTAGCAAGGAACTCCCGTCGCTCCAATCTCAACTTGACGAAATCATCGAGAAGATTCCCGAGTCCGTCAGTTCTCGCATCAAAGTGGACACGTCAGCCATTGACGCGTCCGGCGTCGCACCTGGACTGGCCGTCGGTGACGCGGCGCCGAACTTCACCTTGCCCGATGCGCTCGGACGTCCGGTCTCGTTGTCCGATCAGCTACAGAACGGGCCTGTCGTACTGACCTTCTATCGCGGCGAATGGTGCCCCTTTTGCAACCTGCAACTGCGCAGCTTGCAGCAGGCGCTGCCTCGATTTCTTGAGCACGACGCGACGCTCATCGCGATCAGTCCCCAGGCTCCCGACCACGCGCTTTCGCTCACAGAGAAGTACGACCTCGGCTATCCAGTACTGAGCGACCTCGATCAGTCCGTTATTCGCGACTATCGGGTGCAGTTCACGTTGAGCGGTGACCTCGAAGACCTTCAGGTGAACGTCTTCCAGAACGATCCCGGAACTCAAAACGCTGACCACAGTCGTTCCCTTCCGGTGCCGGCGACGTTCGTTATCGACCAAAGTGGCGTCGTGCGCGCCGCATTCGTCTCGGCGGACTGGCGGTATCGTCCCGAGCCGGCTGACATCATCGCGGAACTCGAAGCGCTCTAATGAGCGGCGCTCTAGTGGGTCGAACGGCACTCGTCACTGGTGCCGGTCGCGGTATTGGTCGAGCCATCGCACTCGGACTGGCGGGCGACGGCGCCCAGGTCGCTCTTCTTGCTCGTTCGGTCGACCAGCTTGCTGAAGTGGCTGCGGCCGTGAGCGCTGCTGGCGGCACCGCCCTCGTGGTGCCCACTGACGTCGGTGATCCGGCGGGCGTGAACCAGGCGGTCGCCATGGTGCTCGCCGAGTTCGGTGCGGTCGACATCCTGGTCAACGACGCGGCAGTCGTGGCACCGCTCGGACCAACCGTGAGCGTCGACGCAGACGCGTGGGCATTGGCCTTTGCCGTCAACGTTGTGGGGCCGCTACGACTGACCCAGGCCGTGCTTCCCGGCATGATTGAACGCGGTTGGGGACGGATCGCGAACGTTTCGAGCGGCATCGCCGCCCATCCGGCGGCAATGATTGGGATGAACGCCTACGCCGCGTCGAAGTCGGCACTTGAGGCCCACACATACAATCTTGCGGCGGAGTTGGCGGGCACTGGGGTGACGGCGAACGTCTATCGTCCCGGATCGGTCGACACCGCGATGCAGGGTTGGATCCGTGATCAGCCGGCCGAGGAGATTGGCGCGGCGCTTCACGAGCGCTTCATCGAGTCCTACGAACGTGGTGCATTACTCACTCCGGAGCAGTCCGCCCAATCCCTGCTAGCACGGCTGGCGGGCGACGACACGGGGTTGGTCTGGAGTGTCGATGACCCGTCGTGAGCGCCGCTCTTCGAATCCCAAACTCCCGGAGCAATCGGCGAGTTCCAAGGCCCGAATAGGCCCCAATAGAAAGTGAGATAAATATGTCAGTTCAATTCGGAATCCTCGCCCTACTCGAGGCCAAGCCCGGTAAGGGAAATGACCTCGGTGCGTTTCTTGAAGGCGGGCGAGCATTGGCGGTTGCAGAAAAGGACACCGTGACCTGGTACGCCTTCAAAATCAGCGAGAACGAATATGGCATTTTCGACTCGTTCGAGACCGAGGACGGACGCCAAGCACATCTAAATGGGGACATTCCCACCGCCCTAGGCCAAGTTGCCGGCGAACTGTTGGCGAAGGCTCCCCAGATTCGAACGGTCGACATCATCGCCGTGAAGTAGAGCGACTCATTCGTGGAGGGCCGCACCTCTGAGTTGCGATCTTGCGCACCGAGGACGAGGTCACCGACATCTGCACGAACGTAAAGCGCTAATGCCCATCAGGATGCCCAGTTCTAAAGTTGCCGCAGGTTGCGTCGTCTTCATCACCGGTTGATCAGTGATTTCATCGTCACTTAGACCCAATGCTGTCCACCCCTTCAAGGTGGCGGCACTGGTTCGAATCCCGCTGGGGTGCGAATGTGACCTGAACCCCAAACACCGAACACGCTCGGTTCGTAACTTGTTGTCGTATCCACAGCGGACTCGGTGGACAGACGCCCTACGAACGACTAACCATGAGCGCTCGATCTCGACGTATGATTCTCGCGCCCTGTACAGGTACGGCTCAACCTTCTTGGCCGAGTTCGATATAGTTTGCAGGCTTAGTTCCCGTGACTTCGATCTACTTCGTGGAAAAGTGCTGAAAGACCGATACGATGCCAGAGCCCAGATACGTTTGCAGATCGATCTGGTATGAGGTCCGGAGATCTAGACCGCGGATCGTGACTGCTCGTGTACCAGCAGACACCGTGATGGGAGTGCGACACGTTCCTTGTGAGTCTCGACACACATAAAAGGCAAAACGGAGGGGAGGATAGACAGCGCCGGACGCGGGTGTCCAACTCACTCTCGCGGTAGTCGAGGTAGTCGTGATCGAAGTTATGGCGGTCGCCAACGACTTCGCGGTGGGTGCAACTGACGACGGAGGTGAGGTTCCTGGTGGCAGCGTCGTCACGGTGAGGTCATCGGTCGTAAACACCGCACCCGTAGGCGGAGGAGCGAGAGAGATGTAGTGAAGGTCAAGTTGTAGGTGGTCGAGGGAGTGAGACCTGTGACCGTTCCCGTCAAGTCGGGAGGATAGAAACTCGCGAGCAGTTGACCAGGCCCCCCCATCACGTCGAAGCCTGCAATTCGGCCGGTGTCCTGCGAAACACTCCAATTGAGCGTGATAGATGTTGAACTCGCCGACGTCGAGGTGATTGTCGTTACGGGAGTTGAACCATCGCCGTAGGCGAGCGGGGTGTTAGGGAGCGCGAACAGCGGAAGAACAATCAGAAGCCCTGCGAGGCGCAGGTAGTGGCGAGGTGCTCGAAACGTCTTGGACATAGGCGAAACATATCTTGTGGATACTTTCTTCACCGCTACTGCACCACAAATTCTCAACAAGGCTGAGAGCCCTCGCCAAAAACATGACGTGAGCACTGCCAAAACCCGTCACCAAACCCAGAGCGGTTGAAACTTTCCCAATATATGACCAAGAACCTCGGCTCAGCGCTCAACTTTCCATCGACTCCACGTAGCGCGTCGGCTCAACGGCGGAGATCCCATGGCGTCGGCGAAATCGCGTATCGAACGTGAGAACGCCGCGACATGCCTCCGGACCGCGCAGCAGTAACGCAACGAGTTCGGTTTCAACGACCTATGGGAGATCTTGGCCTGGATTACTACGCTGTCGTGCCACTCCAGAATTTGCACGGAAAGGCGTGTTTCCGCCATACCTATCAGGTTTCTAGTCCCCTTTTTGAACTTAGAAACAGCGAAGATTCCTAGTGTCTTCAGTGCTAATCGCGCGCCCTTTGAAGAACTCTGCCAGAGAATCGAGCAAGCGCAACTACTCCAATACGTAGTTTGAAATACAACCGCTGAGGGCTGTTCGTAATTCCTGATAAAAGTATTTATTGTCTTCGTCCAGAGGCGCTAGTTGAGGTCGACGAGTGGCTGGAGGCCTATCGAACCTTCTGGCGCGGTCGACTCAATGCGCTGCACACCGAGGTCAAACGAGGAAAGAAGGTGATTGCATGAGAACTACCGGCACGATACGCGCGCTCGGCCCGCAACGTGGGGCCGAGCGTGTGGAGGAACTCTACGACACCGATATTCACGACCTCTGGGAGGCGTGTACTTCCCCGGAGAGACTGGCACGCTGGCTCGCCTATGTCACGGCGGATCGTAGAGATGACCTTCACGAGCACGTGGACTAGCCCCGCACGAATCGAGATCTGCGACTCGCCGCTTCACCTGATGCTCACCATGGAGCCGGGCACCGAGGACGAGACTCAACTCGAGGCGTGGTTCAATGAGGAAGGACCCCAGACCCGACTTGTCGTCGAGGAACGCGGCCTCCCCGTCGACAAACTTCATTTCCATGGCGCCGGTTGGCAGGTGCATCTGGCCGACCTCGGGCGCTCGCCAACGTTCGACGGCGCAGTTCACCCGGACGGCTGGTCAGCGACACAATCGTCATCGAACTGGCGCGCTCGATGGGTCGAGTTGACACCTGACTACGAAGCCATGCCGATTGCATAGCGCCCTGCTCGCATCGCCTCGCCACGCCTCTTCCTCTAATGCCCAAACTCTGAGGCCGGTCACTGAGAGTACTGAACAACTCGTCTCTGCCGTCGAATGTCTCTACTTGAGAAATCGGTGGATGGCCTCGTTCGCGTGGTCCTGAAAGGACGGGTTGGCCAGGTCTGGGAAGATCTCGGCTTGGTCGACCATAGGACCCTTCAACTTGCCGACCGCGCTGGCGTAGAACACGCCACTCGAAAGGGTCGAGTCGGTGACACCGTCGACGAGTCGCTTCGAGCCCACCTCAAGTTCGTGAGAAATACCGAGATGGGGCATGATGTGTTTCGCGACAAAGCGGAGCGCTGGCGCCGCGCCGGCGGCGGCTTGGGTCCCCGTGGTGTTGCCGGGGCTCACAGTGATAAAGCGGAGGTTGGGGTATTGGCGCGCCAGGTGAGCCATCCATAAGGCCCCGACGTACTTGACCTGACCGAAAGCGAGATTCTGATCATATTTCCTGTCAGCGAAGTAGCTGCCGTCGATGACGGTAGTGAGTTCGTCGGTCGAGGTTGAGACGAACGTGGGCCGTTTGAACCCCAACTTCGGAATCCCCCTGGCTGCTTCACTTGCGACGAACACCGCGACCTCGCTCAGTCGATTCTCAGTCAGGAGCCCCTCCAGGAGAACGGCGTGACCGAGAACGTTCGTTGCGAACAGTTTGGTGACCCCGTCTGCGGTCAATTCCATCAAGGTCTTGTTGCCGATTATGCCGGCGTTCATGACCAGCGCGTCGAGGGATCCGTCGATGGCCGCAAGCCCGCCGCGAACTGAGCCCAGGTCGGCGACGTCCATGAGAATGATGTCAAAGATACGCCTGCCGGTCACGGCTTCGAGTTCGGCCTTTGCCTGTGTCGCCCGATCTTGGTTTCGGCACGCCAGGTAGATCCGCGTGAACTCAGGGCGTAATGCCAGTTGTCGGGCCACGTCCTTGCCGATCCCGACGTTGGCGCCCGTGATGAGCACCGTCTTTCCTGAGGGTTCGCTCACGCTGATCCTTTCTCACCTTCTGCAGGCGTAGGGAGTCCGTCGAGCAAGCTGAAGCGCGCGTCCATTGCGACACTTCGGACTTCAATCAACTGCTGATATTCAGGCGAGTTGTACCATCCGAGGGCCGTCTCACGGTCGGCGAATCGGACGAGTGCTCCTGATGTGAGCGAGCCATCGCCGTGCAGGATGTCCCAGTGACCTGCTGCGAGAACCTCACCTCCCTGCTCTTTGGCCGTCTGCCCAGCAATGGGGGCGTATTTTTCACGGTAAATCTCCGGGTCCTTGACCGTGAATTCGACAATTACGAATGCGCTCATGGTGATACTCCTTCAGTCACTCGTTGCAACGTGCTCTCACGAAACTGAGTTGTGCAACTCACTATTACACAGCTGGACTGGGTTGTCAAACTCACAATCTTGTTAACATTGGTGCATGGTGAACGAGACAAGTGACCGGCCGAGGCTCACCCCCAAGGGAGCACACACCCGGGCACGAATAGTGGAGGCGGCGGCGGCCCTGATCCATGCGCGCGGGGTGGCGGCAACCACGTTGGAAGACGTCAAGGTAGCGGCCGAAGTCAGCGGCTCTCAGATGTACCACTACTTCCCCGACAAGAACGAACTCGTACAGGCGGTCATCGACTACCAAGCCGAAACCATCATCCATCACCAGGGTCGCGTGCTCAGAAGCCCGAACGGAGTCGAAGCCTGGCGGAAGATGGTCATCACGGCGGCCAAGCACACCAAAGCAATCGGAGGCTGCCCGCTTGGCTCGCTCGGTGGTCAACTCGCCGAGAGTGACCCCGAGGCCCGAGCACTCATCGCGGCAGGTTTCGATCAGTGGGCGGCCATCATCGGCGATGCACTCAGATCCTTAGATGCCGAGAGGAAACTTCCGTCCGACATCGACCCGAACGACCTCGCCACCACTCTGCTCGCGACACTCCAAGGAGGACTTCTGCTCGCCCAGGTGCAACGGAGTACTCGGCCGTTCGAAACTGCGGTCAACACCATCCTCGCGCTTGCCATCGACGATTGAGACCGTGTCGGACTGGTGACGATACCTAGTTATTTCTCTTGGTTCTCTTCGACGAAGGGGCCGTCGATCCCGGTCTGACGATCTCGTTCGGCGTGGCGATCCATTTTCAGTTCCCATCCCAACTCGGAGCGGGAGGTGCTCTGGCACTTGCGATCGCTTGAACGCAGGCTCATGAGTAAATGGCGTGCGACATTCATCAAGCCCCGATGCGTCTTGTTGTACTGATGTACGCTCTGACCACCTAAACCGACACCTGCGAGACAATCCTTGACAAGTCCTCCACGTAAACCAACCGAAGGTGAATCACTTCAAATTGCTCAGGCGAACAAATCGGGAAAACCGCCGGTCGTGTTCATTCACGGCCTCTGGCTGTTGGCGGGCAGTTGGGATCCATGGCGATCGATGTTCGAGGCCGCGGGTTACGCGACAGTCGCCGTGGACTGGCCCGATGATCCAGCGACGGTAATGGAGGGTCGGAGCCATCCGGAACTTTTCGCCGGCAAGAGCGTCGGGGGTATCACCGATCACGTCGCAGAAGTCATCAAAGAACTAAACGTTAAGCCGGCGATTGTCGGACATTCCTTCGGGGGGCTGATCACGCAAAAACTCGCGGGACAGGGTTTGGCCAGCGTCTCTGTACCAATTGATCCGGGTCCGTTTCGAGGGGTGCTGCCGTTGCCCTTCTCGGCTCTTAAGGTCGCCTCCGCCGTGATCCTCAACCCAGCGAACAAAAAGCGTTCGGTGATGCTGAGCTACGAGCAGTTCCGCTACGGATTCGTGAACGCGGTCGACGAGTCTGAAGCTAAGCGCCTCTACGAAGAATTCCCGGTTCCCGGATCCGGCATTCCACTCTTTCAAGCGGCGTTCGCGAATATCAATCCAGCAACCGAAGCCAGTGTTAACTCGACAAATCCCGAGCGAGGACCCATGAAGCTGATCTCTGGCGAGAAGGACCACACCGTGCCGTGGGCCATTGCCAACGCTTCATTCATGCGCCAGCGGCGAAATGCAGCCGTGACCGAAATCGAGGAGATCAAGAATCGGGGCCACTCCCTCATCATCGACAGTGGCTGGCCAGACGTAGCGGATGTCACCTTGAGTTTTATTGAGCGCTACTCCGCTCCATAGGAGCTCGGCCATTCCCCAATGAAGTGCATCGAACGAAGTGAGAATTTCCGCCGCCCAGGTAGGAGGTTGATGACATGTATTCGATCTACGCCACGAAGAAACTTCGGGACCGAATGCGAGCGCCAATGTTCGATTCCGTTCCGATCGCCACGACCAATCTCGGAAACTGGTTTGCGAAGCCCCTGTTCTGGCGCCCCCAAGTTGCACTCTTCGTCAATGAAGAGACCTTCCTCCCGGTCTTCGCTTCATTGGCTCCCGCTACCTCGCTTACCAAGCGTTTTCCCGACGATTTGGCATTGACGCTTCGCACTCATGGCGTCCCGGAGTCATTTATTGACAAAGAACTTTTGGCGATGGATGACGCTGTCGTTACAAGGACAAGTGATCGCCGGGTGGTTGGGATAATGAATGAGCTCGGCACCGTGGCGACTCGCATTCGGGCTTATCATCCTGAACTGACTCCACTCTCGCTCGCGATGGAGCTGGCCAGAATCCCATTAAGTATTTCGGGAGGGGAATTCCGCGTGCCCGAAGAAGCGCTGCGCAATCGCGTAGTGAGCTCATGAGATTTGGTCAGTGACGGCGGACCGCCGCACATCGGGCCGCCGCTCGGTCATGAAGCGCCAGCCAACCAGTTGTTGTCCGCATTATCGGCGTAGCACACTTGTTTCGCTCGTTGGGCAGAACGAGCGGTTGTCGAGAGGGAGGCGGAGCGTGAGCACCGAACTGTTGTACGCGAGGCAGGACATCCTGATCCCCGGTGGTAGTTCCAAGAACAGCCTCTGCGTCCTCGACGTGTCTCCCTACTGGGAGATCCGAGGGTTCTTCGACCAGCGCCAAGGCGAAATCACACTCTCGTTGCAGATCCTGGCGCCGAACCACCCCGGAGCAGAGCCGAGCCCGTCAAACGGTTATGTCATTGGCATGCTCGACCAGTTCGCCCTGCAGGGCATTTTCACGCGCACGTACCCGACGCCCGGCATCTGGCTGGAGGTGCTCGCCGCGGCGGGTCCTGGAGGTGGCGCTCGCATCGGCCAGCTCACCCTTGTGGGCCGTACCTGAACAACATCCTCGGTTGGTGGCTCCCGTCCCGTCAAAGCGTAACTCGACCAACGCTCGTTTGATGGGTGACGCATAGGGTCCAATGAATGGCGACGGCGCGACTGGGATTAACGGCGATTGACTGTTCTGACCCTTCGGCCCTTGCGGACTTCTGGGCGATACTCCTTGGCGGCGAAGTCACACATCGCAACGACGAGTTCCATGCGGTGAAGGCCGACGGAGGCTGGGTGGTCGCCGTCAAGGTGCAGGACTATGAGGCGCCCACGTGGCCGGATCCGACTGTGCCGAAACAGATGCACCTGCACCTGAAGGTGGACGACCTTGACGTTGCACAGGCTGACGCGGTGCGGTTGGGTGCTCGGATCGCGACAGAGCAGACCAATCCAGAGCTATGGCGTATCCTTCTGGACCCGGCGGGTCACCCTTTCTGCTTGGCCTTACACATGCTCGACTGAACACGGGACAAGATTGCCGGGAACTCGACATTAAGGACCGCTGGGAAATCGCGAAGGCGTCGAACGTGCCAACGTCCGTACCCGGTTCGTATCCGAAACCGGAGACGGATGTACCCGTCCGCGACAACGATTGTCGAGCAAGAGACCGATAGGCAACACTCTCCACGGAGAGATGTCACTCTTGCGGTGAGGACGTTCATCGCGTTGTCCGTTTGGCGCTATCGAATGTCTGCCTGCGGTCTTGGCATCGAGCGACGTCATCCGTACATTGGTCCAATGAACGAAAACCACACTCAAGTTTTCCCCGACGCATGACCCTTCCCTACTACGAACCGCTCAACGTGCGCGCGCTCGCGGAGCGCGTGCTGCCTGAGCCGCCGCGTCGCGGCGAACCGGGCGGCGACCCCTGCGGGATCTGCAGCGGCCTCGCGGCGAGCCCCGTCTGGTCCAACGCCAATTGGTCGCTACACCCGCCCGTTGGTGGCAGCCTCGTGGGCGCGGTATGGCTGGCCACGACAGCGCACGTCGATTCGTTCCAGGATCTCCCCGACGCGGTCGCCGCAGAATTCGGTCCCCTCATCGCCAAAGTCGAAAGGGGCATCCTCTCACTGGGAGGCGTTGCTCGCGTGCACCTCTACCGCTGGGGTGATGGAGGCTCGCACTTTCACGTTTGGATGCTGCCGCGTCCCTTGGGCATGCTCGAGGCCGCAGGGATGATGCTCCCCCTCTGGGAAGACGTCCTACCAAACGTCACGGACGAAGAACTTCGGGCGGCGGCAGAAACGGTCGCCCTCGGATTGACTGATTGGTGACGCAATGAAGTGGCCTATTCCAACCTTCGCTGAAAAGTAGTAGTCCTGGCTCTACATCCCTCGTCTCGCCGATGAAATCGCCGTCATCTGAGAAAAGGCGCCGTTGACGCACTTAGACGGGGCCGTCCCAAGACCACATCGCTATCGAAAGGCCCTCCACCACCTCGTCGGCCGAGTGGGGGCATGACGACATCGTCGCGGTGGCCCATCGGAAGTATTCGGAAAGCGAGGTGCGCAACCTCGCGTCATTCGAGAGTTGTGCATCGTCAAGGGCCATCTCGAAACACATTTGGGCCGCCTCATCCATCTCGACGTGCTCTCCATTTCCCGAATGCATTCGAATCACGCTGCTCTCGTCACCCATAGACACCGAATATTCTGGTGGACCCCCTAGCGCTTCGCACCAGTAGGCCGCGAGTCGCTCAGAATGATCGGAGCGAAAGCCGTGGGAGAATGCGTGTGCAACGATCGGATCCGCGAGACATCGGGCGTGCCAAGCGTACGCCAAGTTCAATAAACCTTCATTGCCGCCAGCGGCATCAAATACGGACTGCGTCACGGGCCGATTGTAGGCCCAAGACGACTTCGTACTCGATGCAAGTGTCTGCAAAGCGCTAATCGGGTAGCGGCATAAATCCGTGCGAGAAACTCCTGTAACCAAGGGACTCGACAGTTATTCCCAGCGGCTTGCTCAGTGTTTCATCAACGGAATATCCGAATAATCTCGCACTGAGTTATTGACCGACAATCGAAATGACATTTTCAGGAGGTGATTCGTATGACCGAGAGCGACAACGCTGTAACCAATATCCCGGGGTTCATCGCTGGGACGTGGGAGATCGACACGATTCACTCAGAAGTCTCTTTTGTGGTGCGTCACCTAGTGGTGAGCAAGGTACGTGGCCGGTTCGACCGGTTTGGAGGAACGATAATTACGGATGAAGACTTGGCTCGTTCATCGGTGAACGTTACAATCGACGCCTCCTCGGTGAACACGAATGAGCCGACTCGAGACAACCATGTCCGATCAGCCGACTTTCTCGACGTCGAGAATTTCCCCAGCATCACTTTCGTCTCGACAGCCGTTCGAAGCGATTCCGGCGCTTACTTCGTCGACGGCAACCTCACGATTCGTGGGACAACTCGTCCGGTCACGCTCGATGTCGAATTGAACGGATTCATTCCCGATCCCTACGGTGGCACCCGAGTCGGCTTCAGCGCGACCGCCGAGGTCGATCGCGACGACTACGGCGTCAGCTTCAACGGTCCAATACCTGGCACCGACAACGCGATGGTGCTTAGCAATAGAGTCAACTTCACGATTGAAGTCGAGGCTTCGTTGCAAGGAAACCCTGCCGCCACCTGAGGAAGTCGTGCTCGCAGCCCTTCACTTTTCGAAGTCCACGAGAGGCGCGAAAGTTCTTCTCGCTTTCGCCAAGCCGGCCTCTGGACGGCTCATAAGGACAGGATTTTAACCTGACCTCCCTTATCGTTCATAAGTGGGGGTGCTCGTCAAGTTGAAATCCGATCCGCTGCAACTCCTTCAGCGTGCACAATGGACTCATGGCCCAGCCTTCCGATGTCGATCTTGAACGCGAACAGTGGAAATTCCGCCCTGACGTGGAGGCGGTGCGTCGTTATGGAGAGCTTCACGCCGACGACTTCGTCGAGGAACTCTTCGAGAACGAACCTCACATTCGCCTCATCGTCTTGATGGTGGGCGACCACCTGGTTGAGCACGAAGCCGCCCTTCGTGAACTTGTGCAGTATCCCAAGCAGCTCGAGGTTCGACGAACGCCATTCCCGAAATCCCAACTCGAAGAGATACGTGGAGAATTGAATGAGGCAGCGAAGAACCGTCCAGGAGCGTTCAAGCAATGGGGAATGAGTCGCGGGCGGGTGAACGTCCAACTTGCTGCGGATCAGGAAGGACTTGCAGCGACCCTTCATGAGCGTTTTGGAGATGCAGTCGAACTCCGCGTCGGCGTGTTTCCATACCCGCCGATCCTTGATGCTGATGACAGGGAGAAGCGGCCGGCGGCTGTCGCACGTCCCGCGTTGCCGCTGTTGCCCAGTGAAGAGTTCGAGGTCAGTCTCGAAAGTGAGATCGTCATCGCATCGGGTGCAACGACAAGGGGCGCGCTTCGCATTCACAACCGAGGGGGCGCGGAGGCAGTCATCGAAACGAACGGTGGGGTCACCGCACGCGTCGTCGATCCTCAAACGAATGAAGGGATCGGCGGATTCGTTGGGGCCCAAGCCATGCCGTTGATCAAGTATCGGATTGCGCCGAACAGTACGGTGTCGATTCCACTGCTCGTCGGAACGGCCTCAACGGTGAGAAGCCTGGGCTACGCGATTCCGCCCGGCTCGTGGGCGATCGAAGTGCCAATCCAGATCGAAGGGAGAGGGACGTTCAGGACGTCCCTACTGCCGATACTGATTCAGCAGGGTCAGGGATGAAAGTTCGGTTGATTGTGAGTTCGACGGCGCTCGTTGTCTCTGCGAGCGCGAGCCTCCTAACGGCATCGCCAGCCGGTGGTATCGACCGAGCACCGCCCCAGCCCTCTCGCACAACTTGCGTTCATCTCACCGGTCGGCTTGGGACAACGCGTCATGGTCCTCAAGGGCAGACCTTCACGCCCATCTATCTCTACAACCCGGGTGCGAACTCGTGCACCTTGACAGGTGTGCCTCACCTCATCTACAACGAAGACGTTGAGGTCGCGGTGCGCCTCGGTCTGAGCGCGGCGCGCGTCGCAACACCTCACCGAGGCGGGACGGTCACACTCGCCGCGAATGGAGGGTCCGCCAACGTGTTGCTGTGGGTCATTCCCACGAGCTCTTGGCCAGTGAAGAAGTGCCAGCCCACACGAATACTCTCCGCGCGCGTCGAGTTCGGTCGCAAGAACATCGGCGCCGTAGTGCGGACATCATTTCAAGCCTGTTCCGGGTTCAACAGCACTTCCGTCACCGGCGTCACCGCCAAATCCACTGCGCTCTAACTGATTGGATCCGTGAGCGGATAGTCCCGCATGCACCAAGGATGATGCCCTCGAGGACGACTCGGGAATCATGACCTCGAAGGCCTCGGAAAGGCGACGATCACGACAACGAGGTACCCGCTGAAATCGCAGGGCTGCACCCGTCGTAGTATTGCCCCAGCCGTCGCGACACCTCAGCGAGCATCGAGGTTGACTATGAAGCGAATTCTGAGCATGCTTCTCGCTCTTTCATTGGGAGCGGTCGTTCTCGCGGCGTGCGGTTCGTCTCCAAGTGCGACCAGTTCTCGTCCGTTGGGCACCGTCTCAGGCACTTTCACGTTGGACGCGGGACTCTCACTTCCACAACCGATTGACGGAACGGTGTCATTTCAACGGCAGCATAAGACTGGCACCGTCAGTGTCAAGGTTGGCAACTCAGGCAGGTTCACTGTTGACCTCACGCCAGGCGAATGGCTTGTGTCAGGCCGATCACCCAAGTTCGACATCAACAATCATGATCCCGAATGTCCGTCCGCCAAGCCAATCAAAGTGACAGCCCACAAGAAGACGTCAGTACAGGTGCAATGCGTCGGCAAATGATTGACGACGAGGGCAACGTACTTCTGAACTGGAGTCCGGGTCTACCGAGGCTGCAGTTGAACGAACTCAGGAGAGACCGCAAGAACGTTCCCCTCGTAGTTCGCCCCGGCAGTGACCTGGGATCCCGTTTCGGGGCCCGAAAGAGACCAAGTCGGAAGTAGCCAGTTGGTACCGTCTGCGAGCATGTACGTCGAGAGCCCGAGCGTTGCTTCGTTGACATCGACCGTGACGACATCTGATGCGCTGCTTCCAGCGGAGACGTACGACCCGCCGTACGTTGAATCCCCACTCGGTGACAACAGACTCACGGCCTGAGTAGGCGAGATCGTCGGATAGGAGGTTGACGGTGCCGCGTTCGTGATGATGCCCATCGTGGCGAGCACCGTTCCCCCGTGCCCGTAGTTAATCGACGAAGTTTGGTCGGTCACCACTCCATCTACGACCATCGGGAAATAGACAGTGACTGCGGCTGACGCCCTCTCGATTTGTGGTGTTCCGAGTTGGTCCGCCTTCACGCCCATTGACAGCAGCAGTTGGCGAGCGTCCGCCGAGGCCTGGGCGTCGGTCGGCACGGGCAACGCGTCATTCACGGGAACACTCACGCCAGGAGGTTGGTCCGTCCAGTCGGGGTACTGCCACGTCAGTATGCCTCCATCTGTCCCGACGACGACATCGGGTCCACTGCTCGGTCCCACCTGATAGTTGCCCGGTCCGAGATACGTGACCGGACCCGAGACTCCCAATGCAGTTCCAATCTCACCCGTGACTGACGCGAGGTCCGTCGGTGACGAGAGTTCGTAAGCAGTGGCGGAGCCGTCCGCGGTCGAAAGACTGGGGTCGACGTTGAATGCAAAGTTGGGGGTAAAAGCAGTGCCGCCGAACCCAAGGTTCTGGGGCTCAATCTTCAGTACGGGAGGTGGCACCGTGGTTTTCGTGCCAACGCCAATTCCTTGGACCGCTGCGGGTGATGAGCCGAACAACATCACCGCAACGGCTACGACCACCGAGCCCGCCGCGACCGCGGACCCTAAGAATGCGAGAACGCGATGCCACATTCGTGCCGGTCTTGACCGGGCGGTCGCAGGCGCTGCAGGGGCGCTGCCCGCTGTGATCTTCGCCAACAATTGGTCGTGCGGCAACAACTCGTTGAGTGCCTCGTCGGAGAGGTCGCGCGCCGGATCAACCGACTCCAACATTGTCTGGAGCTGTTCATCATTCATAGTTCCATCTCCTCTTGAAGAAAGGGCAATGACACGATGGGTGTCGCGGCCTGATTCAATCGTTCGCGCAAGCTCTGGCGTGCTCGTGAGAGCCGGACGCCAGCGGCCTTCTCGCTGCAGCCGAGCACGATGCCGATCTCGCGGTAAGAAAGCCCCTCCCAGTACCTCAACTGAATGAGCTCGCGATCACCGTCAGACACTGATCCGAGCGCTTGCATCAACTCTTCGATCTCTTCGTTCGAGAAACGCGGAACTTCGGACCCAGCTTCACGTTCTGCGGCCAAGCGCGTTTCGAGCCTCATCGAACGTTGCGTCGAGCGCCGAAGGTTGGACAGGACCTTGCCAGCGATGCCGTAAATCCAGAAGAGCTCTTCTTCACGAGGTGGCAACTCATCCAAGCGACGCCACACCACGATGAACGTTTCCGCAACCAAGTCTTCGACCACTGAATGGTCATCCAGACGTCGAAGCCCGTACCGCAGGATGGCGTTGCGGTTGGAGACAACGACTCTCGCGAAGTTCTCGTCGCGCTTCGTCACCGAGGGTCCGGTTTTTCTCATCACTCAGTCAATGTCCGGCTGCCGAAATTCCCTTCACACAGTCCAAGGGTATGACCGAGCGCGGCGTGCCAACGAGTTCAGTCGTGGTCCCTTTCAACACGAGTGCCTCGCGAGCATGCGAACCGTTGCCTCGTTCGCCCAAGCGCGGAGATAGCGTGATGACGAAGAGCGAGGGGACCTGAAATCGGACAGACCGTGACTCGCCGACGACTGCTCTGGTGGCTGGGTTCCGGGCTCGCCGCCGCGGTTGTGGGAGGAGGCACGGCCTACGAACTCGTGGATCACGGGGTCCTTCCTGGCAAACAAGTGCTCAACGAACTTGACGGAGCGTGCTCGGTCCCCGCGCCGACTTTGTCTTTTGCTCCCCTCGGGCCGTCCTTCTCCGATCGATTCTTTTCCCACGCGCGCGGTCGCTCCGTTGGCTACACGATTTCCTATCCACCTGGCCATGAACGCGGCGACCAACTTTCACTGATCATCGTCCTTCACGGCTACGGCGACAACCATGTCACCGCCCTCAAGGGCATGACTCCTGCCCAGGCCGTCGCACTGCGACCCCAGCATGAGCCGATGGCTCTTGTGACGGTAGACGGCGGGAACGGTTACTGGACCCCGCATCCCCACGACGACCCGATGGCCATGGTGGTGGAGGAGCTGATCCCCCTGTGCCAGGGGCTGGGTCTCGGCCGCCAACCCCAGCAGATCAAACTGATGGGCATCTCGATGGGTGGTTACGGCGCGATCGCGATAGCCGAGAGCGTGCCACACCTCATCTCCGGGGTTGCGGCGATCAGTCCGGCGATCTGGACGACGTACGACCAGGCCCAGGACGCAAATCCGAACGCGTTCGCTTCTCGACGGACATTTGAGAAGTACGACGTGATTTCCCATGCCGAAAAGCTCACGGGACTCCCGTTGCGAGTAGCGGTCGGCACGAACGACCCCTTCTTCTCGGGAGTGAAGACCTTCGTTGACACGGTCGCGCATCCCGAAAAAGTCGTGTTCGCCTCTGGATGTCACACGGATTCGTTCTTCCTCGCTCAGGAGCCTCCGTCAATCCAGTTTCTTTCGAGGTATGTGGTTCACGGCTAAAACTGGCGGCACCATGACTAGGTGCGGGTTTGAATCGGGCCAGTGATTTTCCACAACGTCATCCGCTGCTTCGCCAGTTCTAATCTCCTTCTGCGGGGTAAGAACGATGATGTTCACGACAAGTAGTCGGTAGGTGATATTTGATAACGATGGCTGCGAGGAGGCACGAATGAAACGGGCTTCATCGGCGACTGGTGTACTCATCGCTCTCTCCGTAGGCATCATGATTTCTGGCAGTGTCGCGGGAGCCACCACTTGGCCGAAGCAACTGGCGGGACATCTTCTCGATCGACTTAAGTCAGCGCCTTTTGGTACATCTGTCCCCAAGAAGGATGTCATATCTGTTGGATGGATGAGTTCGAAGAACTACGTAGGTCAGTACACATATTCACTCGCAGATATCGGAGAGTACGAATACCCCGTCTCAACAAAAGACCATGGACTGCAATGGCGAGTGGCAGGACATTTCTTCAATCTTGATGACACTTCCGGCATGGGCGCGGGCAACTCTCCAAGCAACATCGTGACCCTTTCACGCACCATGGCCGTCGCGTATCGCCGTGGCGACATCATCGGAGGGACGTCGGCGATCTATGTGACGGTGGACTCGGGGAAGCAGTGGTATGCAGCATTCGCGCCAGGAGAAGTCACAGCGATCGAGACAGTGCTCGGTGGCGACCGTGACTCTGTTCTCCTGTCGCTGCGCGCAACCGTGAGTCCTCAAAACACGGCTGATGAGGAGCGTACGTATGTGTCTCTCAATGCTGGGCGAAGTTGGCAGCTCAAGTAGACACGAGCTCGTGAGCGGGCATCGCAGAATTACGAGAGCTAATCCCGCTTCATGCCGGCAGGATGCCCCGCAGTGCTTCTAGGCGGAAGTCCTCGTCAGCGAATAGTGGCGTTGATCAGTGGTTTCGTAACTCGCTCGACCACGGTTCCGCTACCCATTTCTGGGTGCCGAGCCAGTTGAAATGAACGCAGCGCGTCAGCCTTACGGATACCACTTCAGCAAGAATCTCGTCGGAGTTTCCGTTGCACATATGGCAGGCGAAGAGAACGTCACGACTGCGGCGGTCGTCCTCTTTGCGACGATATTCCCCTTCACGATGCGACCGCTGACTGTCATTGGAAGCGTGAAGGTCTGGCTGGGAGTCTGGTCGGTGTTCGCTTGCGCGTTACCGGAGAAAGAGAACGTTCCGGCAGCGGAAATGACGAGTGTCGGAATGGTGATTGTCAAGATGGTGATCGGATCGAGCGTGTTCGGATTCCCAGCCACGAGTGAGGCCGAAGCGGTGCAGTTCACCGAAGAGTGCTTCCTACCTCCAAGTAACTTCCGTCCGTTGGCGACGACCGTAAGGTAAGCATCGGAATACCCACCGGCTGCACCGTTCGTTCGCATGCTGTACACCCCATCGTGGATCACTGAACCGGACGAGCCTGCGGACGCCGATGTCATGCTCATCATTGGCAGCATTGCAATGAGGCAGACTGCGATTAATGCGGATCGGGGTCGCATGGTGCGGAGCGTAGCATTCACAACTTCCGACGGCTCATCTCTGTGAGCTTTACCCCATGTAAGCGACCACTCGTATGGGAGATCGGTCTGGCTTGACTCTGAATCCGAAACTCCAACGTCATTCGAGTATGAACAACTCCCACTTTCCGGGAATCCCTTTCAGCTCATGTTCTCCATGCTCTCTAAATGTCAAGCCGGAACCAACGGAGAGATCGCATACCGTGCGAGAGACAACGACTTCATGCGCGTTGGCTAGTCCCATGATTCGAGCGGCCAAGTGGACCGCCATTCCTGCTACTCGATCCCCACGAAGTTCAATCTCTCCGGCATGAACGCCAGCACGCATTTCGAGACCCAACTTTTGAAGCTCCGTGGCGAGCGCGGTCGCACATCGAACTGCCCGAGCAGGACTGTCGAAAGTGGCCAGCATCCCGTCCCCCGCACGATCCACAAGGTGCCCACGATGGTCATTCACAATGCGTGACATCACTCGGTCGTGGGTGTCCAAGATGTCTCGCCAGCGGCGATCGCCGAGCTCGGCCAGTTGAGACGTTGATGCGACCAAGTCGGTGAAGAGGACAGCCGCGAGTACGCGGTGATCGTCCGCGGGCGGGGATGAAGATTCGCCCAAGAACGCCACAATGTGATCGATGAGACGTTGATCAGCGAAGAGCCAAATATCTGACCCGTCAAGTTCGACGTGGCGAGCATCAGGAATGTTGTCGGCGAGATACCGTCCCTGACCTTGAGGTATGAATGCGCTCTCGGTGTGCGATAGAACCAACGTCGGCATGCGAACCAGGGGCAGAATGGCTCGCATATCGATTCTCGCCGCGTCTTCGAAGGAAGCGGCCATCGTCGTCAGAGAGACTGACAATCGCTCGTAACGAGCGCACCACCTCACGGTCGATTCGTCATTCACGAGGCTCGGAGCGAGTGCGAAAAGTGCGATACCGGTACCCCAACTCTCGCGGACGGCTCCGATGATCGCCGACACGGCCTCAATGTCCAAGCCCCACGGATAGTCGCTTGTACTGGTAAATCGGGCACAACTGTCTTGAAGGACAAGAGCCTCCACTCTTTCGGGATGGGTCGCAGCGAGGAGCAGGGACGCAATCCCGCCTGTGTCGGCGCCCACGACGGTCGCCCGCGACGATCCGACTGCGTCCAGGACATGCAACATGTCCTCGCTCGCCTGTTCGAGTAAAGACGTCTCGAAGTCGCCGTCGCGTATCTCGAGCGGATCCGACGCACCGGTGCCGCGTTTGTCGAATAGGAGAAGACGCCCGCACGACGCAAGACGTCGGATGCAGTGTTCATAACGAGGCTCGTCCCACATCAAGTCAATGCTGGAGAGCCAATTCGTGTTGAGGATGATGTCGCGTGCGCCTTCGCCAACGACCTGGAAGGCGACTCGCGCCCCATTCGGAGCAGTCGCGTACTGGGTCTGAGGGACCTCCATGACTCGCCATCGTACAGAAGTCGTCCCGTTAAATTTTGTGTCAGGAAAATCTCAGTGAGGAAGCGCCGTTGTCGTCTTCGGAATCGTGAGCTTGGTGGCGTTCCACTTGCTGAAATAAATGAGACCGGTCGTGCCTATGGGACCGGTCATGGCAAGTGGCAACGGATCGGCTGAATCGGTCACGTACAGCGTTGTTTCGTTATAACCACTCTTGTCGATGAACAGGTGCGAGAGAGCGACCAACTGATAGACCGAAACACCCTTGACGACGGAGGTGCCCTCGTAGTTCGCCGTTCGAGTCCAACCGATCGGACTGAACGAGAACGTTTGGGCTACGGTGCTCGCGCCACCGAAGAAGTCGGCGAATCGTGAGTCTTTGCTCGTGACCTTGTACCAGACATTGACCTCACTCGACTTCGGATTCGTGATCTCGAGTAGTTGGCCCAACGCAGCAACGGAGTTGGCTTTCACGTAGCCGTACTTCGCTCCATTGGGTTGTACTTCGTCGGAGGTTCCCACGCCCTTGACCGTCGTTACGCCGGCGGACGCCTTTGAGGTGTATTTACCGGAGAGACTCAACGTCGTTCCCGATCCGGTCAGCGTTCCGGATATCGTCATGCTCGTCTTATGCGATGCCAAGGCGAAGGACGCGGCAATTATGGCATTGCCATCCGGAGTGGCGGGCGTGGTTGTCGTGGTCGTGGGCGTTGTGGGGGTTGTGGTGGTGGCGCCGGCGGAAGTGGCGACCAGCACCGTAAGGAAACTGAAAAGGGCAATCAACAGTCGTGGAGTTTTGCCGGTCACCTCGTTCCCCCTAGTCCGTGCGACATACGAAGATGACGTCCACCGTATACCCCGACTCGAGTCGCGGCCCAGTCGCCCTTGACCAAGTGCGGACGAAGGATTGTTTCAAAGCATGGGGCGCCAGTGTGGCGAATCTCGTTACGCCCAGAACTCATCGACCTCGTGCTGATCCTTGGAGATCGCCCAGTACTCCACCGCCTTCCCGTCTGCGACGTGCCACACGTGGACATCATCAGACTCCAGGCTCTTGCCATTTCGACTCGCGGACTCCTTGGCGAGCACGACGACATGGTCGTCAGAGGCCAGCAGATCGTGAACATCGACGGAGAACGTCATGTCCGTGAGTTCCATGAGTTTTCCGAAGAATGCGAAGGTCTCTTCCTGTCCGTTGTACGTTCCAGAGATCACGTTGCGACCACTGATGGTCCAACGGATGTCCGGTGCAAGGATCCTTGCGATCGTCTCCATGTCCCCTTTGGAAAACGCCTCGTATCCACTGCGGATCAGTTCATCGTTGTCTTGCGCGCCCATCGGGCACCCCCTTCTTCTCCACCCTGGAAGCGGAACTGTTTATGTTCTACATCGCAAAGCGGCGACGCGCCAGCGGACCCGTGCCACGGCGGTGAGCTCGACCACTCACCAACGCGTGCCGTTGTTGGAATCCGGACGCCAACTCATTCAACTCCCCTGTCCCGTTGCAATCGTCGGGGAGTCGCTCTGAGAAGGGATAACGCTCTTCTCCAGCGCTGCGTCCGTTCAGACGGGCTCGTCGCCCTTCAACGTCACTCGTTGGATGAGTCGGTGCTGCGTGCCGAAGTCACCGACGACCGCGTGTTGCGTCGAGCGGTTGTCCCAGAATCCGACGTCGCCGGCGCTCCAGTGATAGCGCACGACGAACTCCGGTCGTACCGAGTGTTGGTACAAGAAGCCCAGCAGGGCGTCACTCTCGCGGCGGTCGAGTTCGACGATGTGCGAGGTGAATCCGGGGTTGACGAAGAGCACCCGCTCACCGGTCTCGGGGTGCGTTCGCACGACCGGGTGGACGACGGGCTCCAGTTCCACGAACTCCTTGCCGTCCCAGCTTCCCTTGCCGACGCGCTCCAGGATGTTCTTGAAGGCCTCGCGACCGTCGTGGACCGCGTGCAACGTCCCGAGGTAGGACTGCAACGACGGACTCAGGTCGGCGAGGGCCGCGCCCTGGTCCGACCACAGCGTGTCGCCGCCCGACGGCGGGATTACCTTCGCGTTGAGAATGGAACCGAGCGGCGGACGCTTGACGAACGTCACGTCGGTGTGCCAGTCGATCCCTTGGCGTCGCGACACGACGTCGCCGTACGTGGCGTAGAGCTCACGGGCCTTCGTGTAGTCGATCTCGAAGATGTTCGGGTAGCCCGGGATCCCAGGGATGACCGGGTGGCCCTCGGTCGGCACGCCGAAACGGGCGGCGAAGGCGAGATGGGAATCCGGGTCCAGGTGCTGTGCGGGGAAGAACACCACCTTGCGCGTCAGCCACACCTCGCGGATCGCCGCCACGGTCGCGTCGTCGAGGTCACGAAGGTCCACGCCGCGGATCACCGCGCCGATGGAACCCGATAGCGGCTCCACGTCGAGCTTCACCTCTTGATCAATGAGTGTCATGTTCACTCCTCTCCACTTCGACCCAGCACTTTGCTGGGTCGTCTCGCGACAACTCCTCGATGGGTGAGGAGACGTGCCGTCGAACCATTGGTATTACGTCTGCGTGCGGTGTCGCGCCCCCGTCGGAACGCCGCGGACCGCGCAGACTCGAAGGCCCGAGTCATATGGCCACGCTCTCGCTGAAGTGCGGACTGTGCTGATTCGCCGGTCGGGCCAGTCCGTAGTGATCGCGCAGGGTGCGCCCCGTGTACTCGTGGCGAAAGAGCCCGCGCGAACGAAGGATTGGCACGACGTGCTCAACGAAGAGTTCGAGACCGGAGGGCAACAGCGGCGGCATGATGTTGAACCCGTCGGCGGCACCGTTCGTGAACCACTCCTCGATCGTGTCGGCGATCTGGTCGGGCGTGCCGGTGAACGTGAAGTGTCCTCGGCCGCCGCCGAGTCGCCCGATGATCTGGCGGATGGTCAACTTCTCCCGACGACCCATCTCGACGATGAGTGAGTAGCGACTCTTGAAGTCTTCGATCTCGCTCTCGTCGGGCAGATCCTCCGGCAACTGACTGTCGAGTTCGAGCTCATCGATCGGGACGCGGAGCAGTCCGGACAACATGCGCTGGGCGTGCTCGTGCACGATGTGCGCCTCGAGTTCGGCCTCCCTCTCCTTGGCCTCTCGTTCCGTGCTGCCAAGCACGGGGACGATGCCCGGGAGGATCTTGATGCCGTTGGGGTCACGTCCCTCTCGATGGGTCCGTGACTTCAGGTCGCTATAGAAGGCCTGCGCGTCACCGAGGGTCTGTTGGGCGGTAAAGACCGCCTCGGCGTAGCGCGCCGCAAGGTCTTTGCCATCGTCCGATGAACCGGCCTGGACCAAGAGGGGGTAGGCCTGCGGTGATCGCGGGCTGTTGAGCGCGCCGGCCACCGAGAAGTACTTGCCGTGGTGATCGGCCGGGTGGATCTTCGCGTTGTCGCCCCAGACGCCACCTAGTTTGTCCGCGACGACGACGTCGTCCTCCCAACTGTCCCAGAGTTTGAGCGTGACGTCGATGAACTCAGCCGCCCGCTCGTAGCGTTCGGCGTGCAGCGGCTGTTCGTCGACGCCGAAGTTGCGCGCCGCGTCCACGCCCGCGGTCGTGACGATGTTCCAGCCCGCGCGGCCATTGCTCACGTGGTCCAACGCCGAGAAACGGCGCGCCAGATTGTAAGGCGAGTTGTAGGACGTCGACGCCGTGGCGATGAGGCCCACGTGCTCCGTGACCAACGCCAGGGCGGTGAGCAGCGTCAACGGCTCGATCACACCCGAGGGACGTTGCGCGACGTTGCCGAACATGACTGGTCCGTCCGCGAGGAACAGGGAGTCAAAAGTACCGCGTTCGGCGATCTGCGCCAGTCGTTGGAAGTGCTGCACACTGGTGGTGGCGACGGGATCGCTCTCCGGTAACCGCCACGACGCCTCGTGGTGGCCGGTACCCATCAAGAATGCGTTGAGATGGAGCTGTCTAGTCATCGTTGTTCCTCCTTGGTCGATGCTTCGTCGAGTAGCGACTCCGTGCGCGTCAGTGACGCCACCAGCGAGGTGAACGGCGCGCGCTCTTCCACACCCAGTTCGCGCAACAGTCGGTTACGCAGGTCGATGAACCTCGCGTCACCGCGGTTCCGGGGTCGCTCGATGTTGATGCGGACGTCGAGGGAGATGGCCCCGTCCACCAACACCGTGACGCGATCGGCCAAGAGGATCGCTTCGTCGACGTCGTGGGTGACGAGCAGGACCGCCGGTCGATGCAGCGCACAGAGTCGTTGGAGTAACGACTGCATCTTGATGCGCGTGAGCGCGTCCAGTGCGCCAAAGGGTTCGTCGAGCAACATCAGTTGCGGCTCGCGCACGAGGGCTCGAGCCAGCGCGACGCGTTGCGCCTCACCGCCCGAGAGCGTGAGCGGCCGATCGTGCGCGTGCTCTTCGAGTTCGACTTCTCGCAGCGCGTCGCGTCCGCGCTCGCGTAACGCCGTGCGACCCACACGACGAGGACTCAGTCCGAGGACCACGTTCGCCAACACCCGCAACCACGGCACCAGTCGGGCCTCTTGGAATACGACGGCCCGACGCTCGGGCACCAAAACGTCGCCCTCGTAGTCCGTGTCGAGGCCGCCGAGGATTCGCAGGAGCGTGCTCTTGCCACTGCCGCTACGCCCGAGCAGGGCAACGAACTCGTCGCCCTCGATGGTCAGGTTGACGTCGCGCAACACGTCGCGACCGTTGAAACTACGCCGCACGTTCGACGCCACCACGGCCTCGCCGCGAATCGACTCGAGGGAGGTCGCGCGACCTTTCGCGTCACTCATCACGCCCCCACGAAGCCCCGACGCCACGACAGCAGTCGGCGTTCGAGCAGTCGGACGAGCGCGTCGGCGAGCAGTCCGAGTATCGCGTAGATGGCGAGCCCCATCATCATGATGTCGGTGCGGTCCGTCGTCTGGGCCTGCATGATGAGATAGCCGATGCCGCTCTGCGCGTTGATCTCCTCAGCGACGATGACGATGAGCCAACTCCCGACGAGGGCCAGGCGAAGTCCGACGAGGAAGTTGGGCAGGGCGCCGGGAAGGATGACGCGGCGCACGAGACCCCAACGTGTCAGGCCGAACGTCTCGCCCGCCTCCACGAGTTTCTGATCGACACTGCGGATACCGGCGAAGGTGTTGATGTAGATCGCGAAGGTCGAGCCGAGCGCGATGAGGAATATCTTGGGCATTTCGCCCACGCCGAACCAGATGATCGCCAAGGGGACCAGGCCGAGGATCGGCACCGCGCGTGCCGCTTGGACGACGGGGTCGAGGAGATCCTCGCCGGCCCGAAAGAGCCCGGAGAGCACGGCGAGGGTGAGCCCAATGCCCACGCCCAGACCCAATCCCTCGAGCACGCGGCGAAGCGAGATCAACAGGTTCGGCAAGAGCACCCCCTGGACCGCGAGCTCGCGGCCGGCGTCAAAGACCGCGATCGGAGAGGCCACTTCGTAACTGGTGAAGACCCCGGCGGAGCAGACCACCTGCCACAGGATGATGACGGCGAGCGGTCCCACGATCCGTCGAACGGAGCGCGGGACGCGCGTGCGCACTCGACGACGTCGACGAAGGGTCGGTGCGGTCAGCACGATACCGCCCGGCGCCGTCAGGTCCGCTGCACGCTCCGGCGCTTCTACTTTGACGACGGACATGGCGACTTCCTTTCTGGATGCTCGGGCGTGCGTAATGCACGACGGTGATCGAAGGACGTGGTCGTTGCTACGACACGTCGCCGTCGGTCGTTAGCCAACTTGGTGGTTCGTTTTGAGGATCTTGTTGTAGCGCGTGGAGACCGCCGTCGAGAAGAGCGCCCCGACTTTGAAGCTGTTGGGGATGGCACCGGCATTGGCCAAGAGGTCCACGACGTTTTGCAGTGCGTTCTCTTCTGAACCGTTGAGGTCGACGTACTTGTACGTCCCGCCAGCGGCCAGGATGAGTTGCGCCTCAGCCGTCGTCAGGTGAAAGAGGTTCACGTAGTAGTCGGTCACGTACGTGTTCTGGTGGGTCTTGACCCAGTTCTCGGCCTTGATGAGGCGCACGGTGAAGTCGGCGATGGCCGCGGCCTTCGCTTTGTTCTGCAACGCGGCGTTCGTGGCCAGCATGTAGTCGTAACTCGCGGGCTTCACCGTCTGCTGCGTCGCCAGGACGACGGCGCCTGGATTGGCCTGTTCGTACTCGACCTTCTGCTCGACGCTCACGACCGACGCCACGGCGGCGCCAGTCTGCAGCACCGTGCCGAGCTGGTCGAGCGCCACGTTCACCTGCGTCACGTCCTTTTGCGTGAGCCCGGCGGTTGCGAGCGCGCGAAGCGCGAAGGCCTGCTCGGCCGTGCCCGTCGTGTACCCGACCGTCTGACCCTTCAACTGCGAGATCGAGGTGATGCCGGGCTTGGCGAGGAGGAACTCCGAGGCGCCGATGGGTAACATCGCGACGACGGCCTTCACGGGCAGACCAGACTGGACCGCGAGGGCGGCGGGCAAGTCGCCCATGAAGCCGACGTCAATCTGGTGAGCGGCGAAGCCGGCGTTCACGAGAGGGCCACTGTCGAACTCCACGAAGTTGACCTTGTAGTGCGCACCCTTCAGGGCCCCCGAGTCCTGGAGTGCGGACTCGAGGAACTGCTCCTGGTCGCCGACGTTGAGCACGGTACCCGAGGGGAACTTGAAGCTCGTGGTGGTCGTCGGCGACGCCTGGGCGTGACTACCTCCGAACCCCACTAACGAGAAGGCAATGAGGGCCAAAACGACAAACGATCCGAGGATCCGGCGAGGTGAGATGATCAAAACTGCTTTGTTTGTATGGGTAGTTGAGGTCATGGGTGGAGACAATACCTGACTATTTCCATAAAGTCAATAGAAATACTAGGATAACGATTCATGACTACCGCTGTGGAGGTTTCAATGACGTCAACCCTCTGGCAACCGATCGATCTCGGGGCCATCCATCTCGATCATCGACTCGCCATGGCGCCGATGACGCGGGCACGTTCGACGCCGGACGGTGTGCCCACCGAGATGAACGCCACGTACTACGCGCAACGCGCGTCGATGGCCGTCATCATCACTGAGGGCACGCAGCCGTCCGAAGACGGTCAGGGCTATCCCCTGACGCCGGGCATCTTCAACGCGGCCCAAGTCGCCGGTTGGCGACGGGTGACCGACGCCGTCCACGAGGTCGGCGGCAAGATCATCATTCAATTGATGCACACCGGACGAATCGCACACCCCCTCAACACGCGCCACGGTCGTCAGCCCGTCGCGCCGTCACGGGTGAAACCAGCCGGGCAGATGTTCACGTCGGTGGGCACGTTCGAGATGCCGCCGCCGCGCGCGCTCTCCGAGGATGACGTCGCCGCAACGCTCCGCGATCACCGACACGCGGCCGCGTCGGCGATGGAAGCCGGCGCCGACGGCGTGGAGATCCACGCGGCCAACGGCTACCTCCTCCATCAGTTCCTCTCCAGCAACGCGAACCAACGCACTGACCGATACGGCGGCGCGATCGAGAACCGGATCCGATTCACCCTCGACGTCGCGACAGGCGTTGCCGAAGAGATCGGCGGCGATCGCACCGGCATCGTCATCTCGCCGGGCAATCCACTCAACGACATCGTCGAAGACGACACGGCGGCGTTGTACACGGCGCTCGTGCGGTTGCTGGCGCCACTCGGCCTCGCGTACCTCAACGTCGTGCACGGCGGCAACGAAGACCTCATTGGTTCTATTCGTCGCGACTGGTCATCGCGGCTGTTGTTGAATCGTCGCGGCGCCGACCTCGAGACCCGCATCCGCGACGTGGAGAGTGGCCTGGCCGACGTGATCACCGTCGGAACGCAGACCATCGCGAATCCTGACCTCGTTGAGCGGATCAAGCGCGGTGCGCCACTCAATGATGCGGACCGATCAACGTTCTACGGTGGCGATGAGCGCGGCTACGTTGACTATCCGACGCTGCAGGAGGCCACGTCCTCCGCCTACTCAATGCAGTAGGGCATCGTGATCACCTCGGCGGTTGCGTGCACAGTGTGCTGAGCTTGTCGAGCGACGCAGCCATGCCCTCGAGCCAGTCCCTCCCATCGCGCACGGCTTCTCTGATCTCCAAAGGCGCCGCAGAGCAATCGAACGTCTCGGTGACCACCGTTGCGTCAGGGCCATCCGGGACGAGTTCGAACATCCAGCGGTAACCCTGTTCCGCGCCGATCGGCAGACCGCCGATCTCGACAGCGCCTTGATCGCCCGGTCGCGGTTCCCAAGCGATTCGACGATTCAACTCAAGGGCCACGACGACGTTCAACATCTTGTAGTCACCGAGGTCCGGAAGGCACATCTTCATCAAGAAGGTGTCACCAACCTGCTTCAACACCTTCGGCGATTCACTTCCTCGAAGCATCCCCGATCCATCGAACGCTGCGTGACGAACCGGATCGGTCAGTACCTCGAAAATCACCTGCGGAAGAGCATCGACTCTCCGCGACACTCGAACTATCCCTCGATGCTGCTCTTCCATCGCATACCTCCTTTGCTGGCGAACACCACTCGGTCTGTTCATCCGTCGACTCAGCTGTCAATGGATTCGATATGACTGCAGACTCCGTTCGGGGCACGAAGTAATCGCAACACCTCATGGAGCCGACACCTCGTGACGTCCGAACGTCGGGACGCGAGTGATACTTTCGAAACGTTCGGTCATAAGGAGTCAGGGCCATGATCCAACCATCGGTTTCAGAGTCGCGCGACATCGACGCACCCGCGGCTCGAATCTTCTCGATTCTGTCCGATCCTGCGATGCACCCGGCGGTGGATGGCACGGGAATGTTGCGCTCAGCGGCTGACAACGGTCACCTCACCACTGTCGGAGACGTGTTCAACATCGAAATGGTTCACTGGCACCTAGGGAACTACGTGATGGCCAATCACGTCGTCGAGTTTGAACAAGATCGACTCATCGGGTGGGAGCCCGTCGTCTACTCGTACGAAGACCCTGAGTACGAGCAGTCCGTCGGTCATCCCGGTCTCCGCGAATGGGGATGGCACCTGGAACCCTTGAGTCACGAGAGAACTCGGGTGACCGCATTCTTCGAGGGCTCTCGTTTACCGGAAGAACTCCGCAAGTTCATCGCGGAGGGCGAGTTTTGGCGACCAGCGATGGTGACGAGTCTGGACAACCTCGAACGACTCGTACATCACCCTGCGCTGAAGGGTGAGCTTCCTCAGTCAGAAACTGCGACGCCGTTCGTAGAACTGTTTCGCAATTCGTCGAACTGACGTTCACGCACGTTCTTTTTTTCAGACCGACCGAACGCACTTCGTTCTGGGGCTGAGTTCAACCGCCGTTGCCCTCTTCTCGTGCGTGCATCGGGAGTCGAAAGACAAGCGCGAAGGCAAGCGCGAGTGGCACGACACAGACCCAGGCCGTGACCCGCAGTGCGTCGGTCGGGAGGTGATGACCGAAGGTCGAGAAGAAAATAGTGCCCAGGACGGCAACGCCCAGCGCCGTCGACAGTTGTTGGACGGCTTCCAGGACACCGGACGCCGAACCGACCTCTTCCATGGTCACGCTGCTGAGGATGAACTGGAAGAGCTGTCCGATGCTGGCACCGACACCGGCGCCGATCAACAGCAGGCTCGGCACGAGGTCCCCGCTGGTGGCGGTCGTCGCGTTCGTGAGCAACAACGCCAGCCAGACGGCACCAACGACGATGAGCAGGATCCCCATGTGCAACACGTGGCGACCGAGTCGCCTGACGAGCGCCAGGGAGCCGAGCATCCCGAAGATCATTCCCACCACCATCGGTGTCAACGTCAGACCGGCGTGAATTGGTGACCATCCCTCACCGAGTTGGCCGAAGAGCGAGACGCAGAGGATAAGTCCACCGAAGGCACCGAAGAGGGCCAGGGCGACGGCGATGCCGCTGAGGTACGTGTGGTTGCGCAGCAACGTGGGTTCGATGAGTGCGTTCGGCCCACGACGTCGCTCGTAGCCCAAGAAGGCGAACAAGAGGAGCACACCGACTGCGAGGAGCGCGAAACACCACGCGGGCCACCCTTCAGCGCGACCTTCGATAAGCGGGTAGATGATCGCGACGAGGGCACCGCCGATGAGCCAGACCCCGCCGAGATCGAGCTTGACGTTCGGGTGCGAGGCACCACGCGGCAGCGACCGAATCGCGAGAGCCATCGTGAGCGCGCCGATCGGCAGGTTGATGAGAAAGACCAAGCGCCAGCCCACATTCCAGAGATTGGCGTCGATGAGGGCGCCGGCGAGGACCGGTGCACCGAGCATCGCCACGCCGGTGGCGGGTCCGAAGAAACCCATCACCTTGTTGAACTCGACGTCATCGACGAACACCTGTTTCGCCAGACCGAAGCCCTGGGGGATCATCAGCGCGCCGAATGCACCTTGCAGTACTCGAAAACCGATCAGCACGCCGATGCCCGGCGCCACCGCACAGGCGGTCGAGAATAGTGTGAACCCGGCTGAGCCAATGAGAAAGAGACGGCGGCGACCGAAGATATCGCCGAGTCGCGCTCCCGCGATCAACAAGACCGCGAACGCCAAGGTGTAGCCGGCGCTCAGCCACTGCAGCGTGCTTGGTCCGCCGCCGAGGTTGCGGTGGATCGACGGGCCCGCGACGTTGACGATCGTGGCGTCGAGCAGGTCCATGAGATTGGCGGCCAAGACGACGCCGGCGACGACCCAACGCAGTCGATAAGGCGCGGCAGTCGAGGTGTGGACAGGCGTGGAAACGGAGAGTGGCGCATTATCCATGTGGTCCTCCTTCGGACGAAACGAGTGATTCCAACGGGAAATGGTTGTCGTACAACGTTCGACACGAACACTGTACGTTACGGACAGTGTTCGTGTCAAATGCTAGTATTGCCCTATGTCCCTCGCCGACGGAGCACCTCAAGATTCCGCACTGCGAAGTCGTTCGACCCGTGATCGCCCCGCGAAATCGCCGCTCAGCGTTGATGCCATCGTCGACGCCGCTTTGGCGATCCTCAAAAACGACGGCCTCGACGCGGTCACCATGCGCCGAGTCGCGGCGGCACTGGACACCGGCGCCGCGTCGCTCTACGTCTACGTCGCGGGTCGCGAAGGTCTGCAGCTGGCGATGTTGGACCGCGTCACGACCGAGGTCACCCTCGAGACTCCGGATCCTTCTCGCTGGCGTGAACAGGTGCATGGTCTGCTCTCGCGCATGCACACCACGCTCGTCGCCTATCCCGGCATCGCCGCGATGACGCTCGCCTATCCACCGATGACTGACGCCGTACTCCTCGTGACCGAGAACCTGCTCGGCATCTTGCTCGCGGGGGGCATCGAACCGCAGGACGCCGCGTGGGCCTGCGACCTCTTCGTGCTCCTCGTGACCGGCGTCGCCAGCGAAGACGACGTGCGACACGTTCGCGGTGAGACGAAGCACGACCACCGCGCGCAGATCGACGCACTCGAGAAGACCTTCGCGGGCATGGCACCAGATCGTTTCCCCCTCCTCGTCGCCCACGCCACCCAGATGGTCGCCGGCGACAGTGACGAGCGATTTCGCTTCGCCGTTGACGTGATCATCGACGGCGTCCTCGCGAGGGCGGCGCGGCGTTAACGCACGTTAGGAATCACGCGCGTGCCTCGACGTGGGCCACGCTGCGCACAGAGTCACGCGACGTCGCACCCCGTGCTCGCGGAGCGCGTTCGGCATATCCTCTCTAGGTGGAAATCCTCCACCGCTCATTCGGCCCCGCTCGGTGACCGCCAACGCGACGTCGACGTGGGCCCCACTCCGGGTCGCGGTCTTTCGCTGGTTGTGGCTGGCGTCGCTCGTCAGCAACGTCGGCGCCTGGATGCAGACCGTCGGCGCCCAGTGGCTTCTCGTGCATGCCGCGAACGCCGCCATCCTCGTCTCACTGGTCCAGACCGCCGACATGCTCCCCGACGTCCTGTTCGCCATCGTCGGGGGCGTCCTCGCTGACATTCTCGACCGACGACGACTGATCATCTCGGTCCAACTCGGTCTCGCGGTCGCCGGCGCTCTGTTGACCGCGTTCACCATCGCGGGACATATCTCACCGGCGTTGCTGCTGATGTTCACGTTCATCATCGGTTCCGGTTCGGTCTTCATCACGCCGGCCTATCAGTCACTCGTGCCCGAACTCGTGCCGCGCGACGACGTCCCCTCGGCCGTGCAGCTCAACTCCATCAACGTCAACATCGCACGCGCGGTCGGTCCGGGAATCGCCGGCATCGTCATCGCCCACTTCGGGGTCGGCGCGGACTTCGCGGTCAACGCGGGAACCTTCCTCGTCTACGCCCTCGTCGTGGCGTTCTGGCGACCACCGGCGAACCTCGCGCCGCAGCTTCCGGAGCGTTTCATGTCCGCGCTGCGTGCCGGCGGCCGTTACGTCCGCTATTCGCCGATCGTGCGGCGAATCCTGCTGCGCGCCACACTCTTCCTCGTCCCGGCGAGCGCGCTGTGGGGACTGTTGCCGCTCGTGGCCAGTCGTCGTCTCGGCCTCGGTCCGGGCGGTTACGGTCTCCTGCTCGGCGCGCTCGGCGTCGGCGCCATCGCGGGCGCGACGTTCATGTCCACATTGCGCGCCAAGGCGTCGGCCAACCAGATCGTCGCGCTCTCGGGTGCGTTCTTCTGCGTCGCCTTCGTCGTGGTGGCGCTGCTCCACACGACTCTCGGCGACGTCGTCATCCTGGTCCCCACCGGCGCGACCTGGGTCTGGATGCTCGCGACGCTGAACACGTCTCTCCAGCTGTTCTTGCCCGCGTGGGTCCGAGCCCGCGGGCTCTCGATCTACCAGATGGTCCTCTTCGGCGCGCAGGGTCTGGGTGCTGTCGTCTGGGGTGTGATCGCCGACGCCTACGGACTCACCGTGGCGTTCATCGCGGCGGCCGCGGTGCTCGCCGTGGGCACCGCGTCGCTTCGCCGTTGGCCGTTGTTCGACACGGCCAACATGGACCGCAGCGTCGTCGTGCGACCGGACCCTGATTTCGAGATCGCCGACACCGACGAGGGACGCGTCGTCGTGGTGACGACCTATACGGTCCCGCCCGAGAACGAAGAGGAGTTCAAGCGCGCCATGATTCGCGTGCGCGAGTCGCGCTACCGAACGGGTGCCACCGAGTGGGGCCTCTATCGCAACGGTGAGCAGCCGGGTGACTTCGAGGAGATCTTCGTCGTGGCCTCGTGGGACGAACACCTGCGCCAACACCGTGAACGACTCACGCCGGCCGACCGGGACTTCGAAGACGCGGCCAAGGCCCTCTCGACGACACCGCCGCGAACGCAACACCTGCTCTCGACCGAGGTCGACCGTAACTAGTCGGCGCTAGTGCGTTCGTCGCGCCACGGCGGCACCGGACTTCGCGCCCTGGGCCACCATTCGCGCGACGGTCTCGATGAAGGCCGGGGTGATCGCGAGGTGACCCTGCAGGAGTCGGTGATAGGCCGCGCCGTAGAGCAGGTCCATGATGACGTCGACGTCGGACTCGACCGGGATCTCGCCGCGCTCGATCGCGCGCTCGACCATCGTGCGGTGTTGTGCGCGTACCGGCTTCATCACGCGTTCGATCCATCCCCGCGCTAACTCCTGGTCGAGCTGGGACTCGGCGATGAGCCCAACGAGCGCGCGCCCGGTCGGTGTCCCCACGACCGCGGCCGACCACAGTGTCAGGGCCTCGGCCAAATCCTCTTCGAGCGCGCCGGTATCAACACGGGGCTGCTGGGCGAGAAAGGAGTCCAGGAACGCGTCGAGTGCGAGCGTTCCCTTCGTCGGCCACCGCCGGTAGATCGAGGACTTGCCGACGCCCGCACGCGCGGCGACGTCTTCAATCGTCATCGCGTCGAGTCCCCGCTCGGCGAGCAGGGCCGACGCCGCGTGCAGTATCGCCCGATCGACCTGGTCACTGCGGGGACGCCCTCGCGTGGCGCCGGTCGTTGCACTTTCGTTTGACATGGTCTCACCGTACCATATAGAATACGAGACGTACCGTATTGATAAGAAATTGGTACCCGGAGGTCATCATGAGCAGCATTGGATTTCAGCACATTTTCAAGTTCCCCCCTTACACCGAGAACACTGAATCGTGGCGGGCGATGACGGGTGACTGGCCCGACGACCCGTGGTTCAGTCACGACCCACGACGAACGCCGTGGCGCAAGCGTCTGGCGCGTCGCGCCGGCACTCGTCACCACGCAATTTCGAGTGCGAAACAGGAATCGAGTGCCACTGGATCAGCGCGGTGAGCCAGCACGCACCCGAACCGACGGTTGCGTTCCTCGGCACCGGCGCGATGGGTACCCCGATGGCATCTCGCTTGATCGCGGCGGGACTGACGGTACGCGTGTGGAACCGTTCGAAGGATCGACTCGAGGGGCTCGTCGAACTCGGCGGCGTCGTCGCCCCGACGCCGGCGCGCGCGGTCCAGGGCGCCGACGTCGTCATCACGATGTTGCCCGACGGTCCCGCGACGCAGGACGTCATCATCGGGCCCGACGGCGCGATGTCGACCCTTACCCGTGGTGTCGTCTGGCTGCAGATGGGAACCATCGGCACGCAGTGGACCGAGCGACTGCGCGACGCAGTCGCTTCGACCGGAGCGCTGTTCGTCGACGCCCCCGTCTCAGGCAGCGTGCAGCCGGCGTCGACCGGCGCACTGCTCATCTTGGCGAGTGGACCGGACGACGCTCGACCGACCGCCCAGCGGATCTTTGATGTCCTGGGTCGCGAAACGTTCTGGCTGGGCGCCGCGGGCGCGGGAAGTCGCGCGAAGCTGGTCTTGAACAATTGGCTCGTCGACCTCGTGGAGATGGTCGCCGAGACGCTGCAGGTCTCCGAGGCGTTGGGTTTGGACCCGACGGTCATCGTCGACATCCTTTCTGACGCACCGATCGGCTCCCCGTACGCGGTGGCGAAGGCGCGGTCCATGCTCGCCGGAGACTTCTCGTCGAACTTCGCGTTGAAGCACGCCTTCAAAGACGCGGGACTGGCCCTCGACGCCGCCCGCGACGTGAAGGTGGCGCTACCGCTGACCGAGAGTCTGATGTCGTCGTGGCAGCGCGCGGTCGACGACGGTGCCGGCGACCTCGACCTCTCGGTCGTCTATCGCTACCTCGCCGGCCAGCGTCAGTGACACGAGTGGTTGCCGCTCCGATACGATAGTTGTGTTATCACAACATAAGTATCTGAAAGGCGGCGGTTTGCCTGATTTGAGTGCCCAGCGACAGCGACTCGTCCTCGTCATCTGCTGCATGAGCCTGTTCATCGTGGGCGTCGACGTGACCATCGTCAACGTGGCGTTGCCGTCGATCCAGCACAGCTTTCACGCGACCGTCTCTGACCTGCAGTGGACCATCGACGCGTACTCACTCGTCATCGCCTGTCTCTTGATGCTCTCGGGCTCACTCGCCGACCGCTTCGGTCGACGACGAGTCTTCCACATCGGCCTGACGATCTTCTCGCTCGGTTCGCTGCTCTGCAGCGTCGCGCCGGGACTCGGATGGCTCGTCGCCTTTCGCGCAATGCAAGCGGTCGGCGGCTCGATGCTCAACCCCGTCGCGCTCTCGATCATCTTCAACACGTTCCCCGACCCCAAGTCGCGCGCGCGCGCGATGGGTGTGTGGGGCTCGGTCTTTGGTCTCAGCCTCGCCCTCGGACCGGTCCTGGGTGGCGTCCTCGTCTCGGGCATCGGCTGGCGCGCGATCTTCTGGATCAACGTGCCGGTGGGCATCGCGGCGATCGTGCTGACGGGACTCTTCGTCCCGGAGTCGAAGGCGCAGCGCGCTCGCCGACTCGATCCTCCGGGCCAGGGACTCGTCATTGTGGCGTTGGCCTCGCTCACCTACGCGATCATTGAGGGCCCTCGACGGGGGTGGCACTCCCCACTGATAGTGGGCCTCTTCGTCGTGAGTGCGGTGGCGTTCGCGTTGCTGACGCGCGTCGAACTGCGACGCAACGAACCATTGATCGATCCGCGGTTCTTCCGGAGCCCACCATTCTCGGGCGCGAGTCTTATCGCCTTGACCGCATTCGCGGCGCTCGGTGGATTCCTCTTCCTCAACACGCTCTATCTCCAAGACATCCGTCACTACAGCGCGCTCGAATCAGGTCTTCTGTTGCTCCCGATGGCCGCGATGCTCTTCGTCTTCGCCCGCGTCTCGGGGCACCTCGTCGGGACTCGGGGTCCGCGTTTGCCGTTGGTACTGTCCGGACCACCCTTGGCGATCGGCGCGCTCATGCTCGCGCAACTGTCGACGACTACGTCGCTGGCGTATTTGATCGCCGCCTACGTCGTCTTCGGCGTCGGCTGCGGTCTGGTCAACGCGCCAATCAGCACGACGGCGATGTCGGGTATGCCGCTCGACCAAGCCGGCGTCGCCGGCGCGGTTGCCTCCACGAGCCGCCAGGTCGGTTCGTCGCTCGGCGTCGCCGTGACCGGTTCGATCGTGGCCCTCGGCACGGGCGCGACCTTCGTGGGCGCGAGCCACGCCGCGTGGTACGTGCTCGCTGTCTGCGGGGCGGCGGTCTGTGTCTTGGGCTTCGTCTCGACCGGCGAGTGGGCGCGCACGACCGCGACGCGCAACGGCGAACGACTCCAGGAGCGTGCGAAGGAGATGGCCCGATGAGTGAGACGAGTCAACCGAACGACCAAGCCGTTCGTGTCTGGTCGGCGCTGTACGCCTACGTCAACGCCCAGGACCGTCGCCGCGAGTTGCAGGCCATGCTCGGTCTCGGCGGCTTCGGCGGTGTCAAGGTGTTGTTGCAACTCGAGCACGGCCCTATGACGCTGCGCGAGATCGCCGACGCGAACGGACTCGACGCGCCCTACGCCACGGTCATCTGCGACAAGCTCGTCGAGAAGGGACTCGTGATGCGCACCGCGCACCCCGATGACAACCGCCGCAAACTCGTCACGCTCACCGACGCCGGTCGTGCCACGGCGCGACGCGCGAGTCAGATCCTTGGCGAACCGCCAGCGAGCCTGGCGGCGCTCTCACCGGCGGACCTGTCCACGTTCGATGAACTCCTGACTCGCCTGCAAGGCCCGCGGGACTGAAGACGAATCAGCCGTCGAGTATCTCCGTGAGGTACTCGGCGAACGGTTCGTACATCCAGGAACCGTCGTAGCGCACGCCGTTGACGAAGAACGTCGGCGTCCCGTTGGCACCGCTTCGAATCGCGCCCTCGAAATCGGCCTCGACACGCTTCTCCGGACCGCCCCCGGCGATGTCACTCACCGCCTTGTCGACATCGGCACCGACGGCCTGGGCGTACTTGCGCAGCGCGCCGTCACTGAGGTCGCGCTGGTTCTCGTAGAGCGCGTCGTGGATCTCCCAGAACTTGCCCTGCAGCGCGACGGCCTCGGCCATCTCCGCGGCCGCGACGGCGTGGGGGTGCACGTCACCCAACGGGAAGTTGCGAAAGACGAAGCGCATCGAGCCGGCGAACTGCTTGCGCAACTTCTCGACGATCGGGAAGGCCTGTCCGCAGTAGGGGCACTGGTAGTCGCCGTACTCCACGACCGTGAGCTTCGCGTCCTCCGGGCCGCTCGAGTGGTCATCCGGTCCTACCGGAATCGAAAGGTCCTCTTCACTCATGCCAATGCCTCCACCGCTCGAAGCGCGCCGTCCGCGCCGGGATTGACGCCAACGGGCGATACCTCACTCCACGCGACCTTGCCATCGCTGTCGATGACGAACAGTGCTCGCTCCGAGGTGTCGTCGTCGTCGCGGTACACGCCGTACGCCTTGGCGACCCCACCCTTCGGATTGCAGTCCGCGAGCAGTGGAAACGCGAGGTTGCGCTGCTCCTTGAAGACCTCGTGACACCACGGACCGTCGACGGAGATGCCCAACAGCTGCGCACCGCGATCATGGAACAACTTGCTCGCGGCGCTGAACACCGAGAGCTCATCGCTGCACACCGGGCTCCAGTCGGCCGGATAGAAAATCAGCACGACCGGGCCCTTGAACTCCGACAGGGCGACCTTTTGATCGGGCGTCGCGAGCAACCCGAAGTCCGGCGCGACGGCACCAGTTTCCAACGCCATGCGTTCCCCCTTCGTCCATGGTCTCGAGACGCTTCAAAGAATTGAAGGGGAGTATACGACGACGGTTTTCAATCGGCATCGGTGATGAAGCCGGGCATCGCCGCTCGGGGCACGTGCTGTCGGCGCCAACCGGCGTACAGTCGCACGACGCCAGATGCGGGGTTTTACCCCACTTACCAGGATTAGCACTCTACTGTCGAGAGTGCCAGACTTTGAACGATTCCCTATATGCTCGACGTCTCGAACTTTTGTTCGGCTTGCTGCTCGGACCATTTCAGAGCCCGGGTTGGAAGGGATTCGCTTGAAGTTCTCTCAGTAATTCAGGTGGATTCGCTCAGCTGAAAGGGAATTGCAATGACGAATGAGAACGTGACACTTCCGCTGCTACCACTGAAGTCCGGCGTGATCCTGCCCGGCATGGTCTTCACGATGGCCCTCGAATCAACCGAGGCGCGCGTCGCGGTCGAGGCCGCGCGTTCGGCCGGCGGCCATCTGCTCCTCGTCCCCCACATCGAGGGCCGTTACGCCAACGTCGGCGTCATCGCCGAAGTGATGGAGGAGGGCTCGCTGCCCGGTGGACTCGAGGCGATCGTCATCCGCGGCGACCAGCGCGCCACCATCGGCACCGGCGTGCCCGGGACCGGCGACGCCCTCTGGGTGGAGGCCGAGCCCCTCGACGACGGCGAGTCGACGGCCGCGGTCGTGGAGCTCGCCCGTGAGTACCGCGCGGTGCTGGAGAACATCTTGTTGAGTCGCGGCGCACGGCAGATCGCCGCGCAGTTGCGTGAGATCACCGAGCCCGGACGGCTCGCCGACGTCGCGGGCTACTCCCCCGATCTCTCGCTCGCCCAGAAGGTCGAGGTCCTGGAGACGATCGACGTCGAGACCCGACTGCGTCTCGTGCTCGGATGGGCCCGCGACACCTTGGCCGACCTGACGCTGCGCGACCGCATCAAGAGCGACGTCGAAGAGGGTATGGAGAAGACCCAACGCGAGTTCCTCCTGCGTCGACAACTCGACGCCATCAAGAAAGAGCTCGGACAACTCAGTGATGACGACGTCGACCCCGACGACTACCGGGCCAAGATCGCCGATCGCGACCTGCCCGATCACGTGCGCACCGCCGTCCTTCGCGAGATCGACAAGCTGGAGCGCACGAACGACCAGAGCCCCGAGACCGGTTGGATCCGCACGTGGCTGGACACGATCCTCGAGGTCCCGTGGGGTGTCGAGTCCGACGACCGCCTCGACGTGCTCGAAGCGAAGCGCATCTTGGACGCCGACCACGACGGACTCGACGACGTGAAGGACCGGATCCTCGAACACCTCGCGGTGAGGAAACTCCAGGCCGAGCGCGGGCTCACCCCCGTCGATGGACGTGGCTCGGGCGCGATCCTCGCGCTCGTCGGGCCCCCGGGCGTCGGCAAGACCTCGCTCGGGCAGTCGATCGCGAACGCACTGGAGCGCAAGTACGTGCGCGTGTCCGCTCGGTGGCGTGCGCGATGAGGCCGAGATCCGGGGGCACCGTCGCACCTACGTCGGTGCACTTCCCGGACGAATCGTGCGCGCCCTTCGTGAAGCGGGCACGATGAACCCCGTCATCGTCCTCGACGAGGTCGACAAGTTGGGTTCGGACTACCGCGGCGACCCGTCCTCGGCGTTGCTCGAAGTACTCGACCCGGCCCAGAACCACACGTTCCGCGACCACTACCTCGAGGTCGACCTCGACCTTTCGCGCGTGATGTTCGTGGCGACGGCCAACGTGATCGACACGATTCCCGGTCCGCTGCTCGACCGGTTGGAGGTCATCCGACTCGACGGCTACACCGAGTCCGAGAAGGTGTCGATCGCTCGCAACCACCTGCTCGGACGTCAACTCGAGCGCGCGGCGCTGCGCGACGACGAGGTCGAGATCGACGACGACGCCCTCAAGGCGATCGTCGCCGACTACACGCGTGAGGCCGGCGTGCGAAACCTCGAGCGTGAGATCGGACGACTCCTGCGAAAGGCGGCCACGAAGCTCGCGGCCGGAGAACGCGAGGCGCCGATCGTCGTCAAAGAGACCGACGTGCGCGAATGGCTCGGACGTCCGCACTTCTACTTCGAGTCCGCTGACCGAACGAGCGTCCCGGGCGTCGCCACGGGGCTCGCCGTGACCGGCGCCGGCGGAGACGTGCTCTTCGTCGAGGCCAGTGTCGCCGAGGGACCCGAAGGGCTCACCCTGACCGGTCAACTGGGTGACGTGATGAAGGAGTCCGCGGAGATCGCCATGTCCTACGTCCGCAGTCACGCCCGCGAGTTGGACATCGACCCGGCGCTGTTCACCGGCAAGCGCTTCCACTTCCACGTGCCGGCCGGCGCCGTCCCCAAGGACGGCCCTTCGGCGGGCGTCACGATGACCACGGCGCTCGTCAGTCTGCTGCGCGGCGAACCGGTGCGTTCGACGGTCGGCATGACCGGTGAGGTCACGCTCCAAGGTCGCGTGCTGCCGATCGGCGGGCTCAAGCAGAAGGTGCTGGCCGCGCACCGCGCGGGACTCACCGAAGTGATCCTGCCCGAGCGCAACGGTCCCGATCTCGAGGACGTACCCGAGGAGGTCCGCAACGTTATGACGTTCCACCTGGCCGGCACGATCGCCGACGTGCTCAACCCGGCACTTGGCGTCGCGAAGGACGCCGTCGCGACCGCGGCGTAGTCGTTACTCGCTCACGAGCCGTTGTAACTGCGTCGCCACGGCGTCCAAAGGGGCGCGCCCACCTTCTGCGCGACAGAGGATGAGCGCCCCCTCGACGGCCGCGACGGCGACCGTGGCGACGCCGGTCGCACGATCGAGTTCCATTCCGACGTTCACGAGTTGCTCGGCCAAGAGCGTCACCCACGAATGAAACGCGGCGCGCGCCTCACCCAGAAGCTCCTCGTCGCTCGCCGGGACGTCGATCGTGACCCCGGCGACCGCACAGCCGGCCGCGCCGTCGCTCGCCTCCACGACGTGTTGGAACAACGCGACGAAATGGTGGAGTACCTCGCTGGCCGAGGAACCGGCGTTGGCCGTCATGTGCGCCATCACTTGTTCTGACGTCAGTCGAATGGCGTCCTTGGCCAGTTCTCGCTTGCCGCCGGGGAAGTGAAAGTAGATGGAACCCCGAGGGGCGCCACTATCGGCGAGCACCTCAGAGAACGACGTCGCGTTCATTCCCTGGGCGCCGATCAAAGACGCGGCGCTCTGCACCATCTTCTTTCGGCTGTCGCTAGTCACACTCTCCCCATTGACTATGACGAGCGTCATAGGTTACGCTTTGCCCGCTGACTATGACAGACATCATATTGAACCGAGGACTCCAGCTATGCCAATGATCGACGTGTATTCCACCGACGGGACCTTCTCCGACAAGCACTCTCTCGCCAAAGACCTCGCGAACGCCGTGATGCGTTGGGAGAAGGTTCCACCCATCTCGCTCTTCGAGAACAACACCGCGGCCTTCATCCACGACCTGCCCGACGGCGCCATCTCAAACGCAGCTGGTAATTCCAACTACGTGCGCGTGCAGGTGCTCACGCCAATCGGTGTACTGGACCGCGACAAGCAGTTGGGCGTGGTTCGCGAGCTGACCGACATCGTCGCCGCCGCGGCGAACGATGCGAGCTTGGTCGACCGGACCTGGGTCCTCATCACTGAATCACCCGAAGGCGGGTGGGGCATCAACGGACACGCAAACACGAGTGCCGACATCGTGCAAGCCGCGCGCGACGAGTTGGCGAAGAAGGCGTAGTAGTCACGTTTTCGAAAAAACGTCTCACGCTGTCAGGTCCTTGTCTTGCATCTCCCACGTGTGATCCATCACGTGAAACGCGGTGTGTCGGATCAAATAGCGCAAGGGCCATGATCGAGCCTTCGAGCCTTCGGCGTGGTGTCGCCGAATCGCCGCGCAGTAGGCGTCACGGTACTTCTTCAATTCTTTGGGGTCCGTGATCACTTCATCGGGCATCGGCATCCCGAGTTTCTTGGCAAAGTCAAGCTCCGCGCCCAAGGTGTGACGAACGATACGGTCACGATCGCGTCCTCCGCCACGCGGCCCCTTTCGCATCTCCGCTGACACTCGAGATCGCACCTGGTCGAAGTAGGTCCAACACGCGCGCATGAGCGACAGTTCACGTTCCAATTCATCACTGGACATGGCGCGCTGATCGAAGGTCGAAAACGCGAACGAGATACCCCAGAAGTCCGTCGAACCCGTTCCCGGATACCGCTCGATCACCTTCACCGTGTTGACGCCGGCGAGCTCCGCTTCTCGCTTGGCCAGCTTGGCCACCTTCATATAGCGAGGTACGTACGCCAACACCCGCGCGACGGCTTCTTCCGGGGTCTTCGCGCCGCGCTGGAGTCCGGGCCAGTCACGCGCGACGGCCACGAATTTTTTCTCCTTGGGTCCGACTTCCACCACCACCAGAAGTTCATTCACGACCACATGCCTAATCCGTGCGTGTCACGCGCCACAGCATCAAGATTTCTTCATTGCAGTACCTGAGCCGAGGCGAGAGTCGGCGCGTCCCTCGTGACGATGAAGTTCACGCCCCTCGAACCCGATGACGCCTACGGTGCGTCGAACGTGAGATCCTGTCGAACCGTCTTGCCCGCCGGCACGTCCACCGTGATGGGACCAACCTTGTTGTTGACGGCGAGGACGCCGGTGATCGTGTACTTCCCGGCCGGCACCTTCACGTGGAGGAACTGACCCTCGGTCAGTTCCATCTTGTAGACAATGACGGTCCCCGCCGAGTTCGTGACCGTGATCCATCCGGGACTCGACTCCTCGACCTCGTCCTTGCAGTTGGGCGCCGATCGGAAAAGGAACGGTCCACCTTCGAAGAACAGACCGGAGATCAACTCGGTCGGTCCCGACTTGACGATCGGTTCCCCCGCTGGTGGTCCGTTGTCGGCGGCGCCCGAACAAAGTGGATTGACCGTGAGCGTGACCACCTTGGTGACATGTCCGGGTCGTACGTTTTGCGTGCGGACCGTCTGAATCTGCGGCATCTGGAGCTTCGCGCCGACGAGCCGCACGTCGCAGCCGGAAGCTTTGGCGTGACGTCGCGCGACCGTGACCGTCAAACCGGTGAGTCGCGGCGCGTGACATGTCGACGGCGTCGAGGCCGCAGCGACAGTCGTCGTCGCCGAGAAAGTTAGTGGCATGACGGTGACGATCAGGGTCGTCACCGCGCCGACTCGAAGGAATCGCCTCACGCACTCACGGTATCGGTCGGTGACCGCTAGTTCACGGCGTGCTGCGCGTGGGTCGTGATCTCCTCGACCAACTGATCCCAATAGAACGGACTCAGGTCATGGCCCATGCCCTCGAGCACGACGAAACGAGCGCCCGGGACGCTCTCGGCCGTTCGCACGCCGCCACTGATGTCAATCAATTTGTCCACGTCACCGTGCATCACCAAGGTCGGCACGGTGACCTCGCGCAGTTGACTCGTCCGACTTCCCGACGCCGCAGCCGCGCACAGTTGTCGCGCCACGCCGGCGAGGTTGAAGCAACGGTCGTAGGCGTCGCCCGTCTGTTTGGCCACCCGCTCGGGGTCGAAGTGCGTGCGACTGCCGATGACGCGTTCCAGATCGATCCGCCGCTTGATGATCGCTTCGCGATCGATGTCGCTGGGTCCAAGAATGATGTCCAACGCCTCGGCCGACGGCTGTCCCACGTCGGGGTCGCCCGTCGTCGACATGTTCGACGTCATCGAGAGCAAGCGATCCGGACGGTCGATGGCGAGTTGTTGCGCGATCATCCCGCCGATCGACCAACCGGCGACGTTCGCGCGTTCGATGCCGAGTGCGTCGAGCACCGCGACCGCGTCGTCAGCCATGTCGGCCAATCGATAGGCGACCTTTGGTTCGACGCCATCTTTCACCGCCTCGAGCACCGAGAAGAGATCCGGCAACACCAAGTTGAACTTGGTCGACAGTCCCACGTCGCGGTTGTCGAATCGGATGACGAAGAAACCCCGCGCGACGAACATCTCGCAGAATTCGACGTCGAAGTTGATGCACTGACTTCCGAGGCCGTTGATGAGCAACAGCGCCGGGTTCGAGGCGTCGCCGAAGGTCTCGTAGTAGATCTCAACCGATCCGTTGTGCGCGAAGGCCACTGTGCTGCTCCGTAGAACTACTGCCCGAGACGACGACCCAAGTGTACGAGTCGGCCACAGCGACTTCGGTTCGGCCGCGTCACTCCAGCAGTGCGTCGATCTGACCCAGTGCTTGCTGCATGCCTTCGGACATCCCCCGATCGAGCATCGCCCTCATGTGCTCCTCGTCGTCGAACGTGCTCAACACGGTCATGCGGGTTCCTCCGTCGATCGCCTCCAGCGTCACGAAGCCGCCCATCGGCGCGACGTCGTCCATCGGTTCACCGTCGTCGCCCGCGAGACCGTTCGCGAACTCGAGCCGTCGCGGCTCGTCGATGACCCGCATCTGCCAGTAGCCCCTCGACTTTTCGTCGTCCGGTCCCGTCATGTAGTACCGCGACTCGCCCCCGACGACGAAGTCGTGTCGGGTGAAGGTGGCCGGCCACGTCGGTGGTCCCCACCATCGTTCGAGCAGGCGGGGATTCTCCCAGACCTCCCAGACCCGCTCGGGGCTCGCTGAGAACTGCGCCGTGACCATGAGGGTCAACGCCGCAGGGTCCGTGATCGTATCGATGACTGTCATCATTCATTTCCTTTCTCACCGAGGATCTCGGCGATCCTCGTAGCTCTGCCAATCCAGATCTCTTCAAAGGCCTCGAGCAGGGCCGTCACCGGACGAAGCGTCGGCACGTTGCCGTGCACGATCTGTTCGCGGCCGTGGCGCTCCTTGGTGACCAGCGCCGCTCGTTCCAGCACGCTCACGTGCTTTTGCACGGCGGCGAAGCTCATCTCGTAGTCGTGGGCCAATGTCGACACCGAGAGGCCCTCACCGATCACTCGTTCGAAGATGTCACGCCGGGTCGCGTCGGCGAGGGCCCGAAAGACCCGGTCCACTTCGCGACTTGTTCGTTCACGTACAACCATATGGTTGTACAATATCGAGTGCGAACCGGCGACGCAAGTGCCGTTGCCAAAATGTTCTTGGTGCCCTTTGCAAGAGGCGATCGCAGTTATATAGTGCCGCCAATGTCCGATTTATCGGTCTCCCGGGTGCCGTCGGTGGTACTGCGGCGCGGCGCGGTCGCGTCGCTCCTCGTGGTCGGCATCGCTCTCGTTGGCACGGTGATATCACCCATCGCGACGGCCGCGGTCTCCAGTCGTCTGACCCACGCGACGGGCTGTGCGGCGCACTTCAGCGCCTACCCCGGTTCCAAGCCCACTGACTGCGTCGCGCTGAGCAACAACACGGCCTTCGTTGACCACACGGTCGTCAGCGCCAAGTGGTCCCTGACCGCCGACAAGTTCGGCTTCACCAACCTCTGCGCCGCGGTCACGATTCGCAACGAGAACAAAACAACGTACTTCTTCAATGACTTCAACATGACGCTGCGTCCCCCGAAGGGCAGCGTGACCGTGCTGAACTTCACCGCGAAGCACGCCCTCGAGGACGGCTTCATCGCTCCCGGTGGTCTGGCGACGGGCAATATCTGTTACGACTACTTCGGCCAGGTGGGCCAGTACGTCGCCATGTACTCACCACGCGCGTACAGCTCAATCCGCGGGATCTGGCTCGTCAACCTGACGTAGTTCGTAATCGATGCAGTACGACCTCAGCGAGGCTGCACGCGACGCGCGAACGCACGCATGTTGTCCACCTCAGACGCACTCATGTTCTTGTCATTCGATTTCCACGCGACTACCGCCTCGACCTCGGTACCGACGGCCTCGGTGTCGAACTGCGCCATGAATCCTCGGATGAGTTGGGCACGTATCAGTCCCGTCAATCTTCCCTTCAGGCCACTGGTCGGAACCTCGGCAGCGGACATCAATGTCCACGTCACGGCGACGTCGGTATTCGGGTCTCCGCGCACGGCGTTCGGCCAGTCGATGACGATCGGGCCACGTGACGACATCATCACGTTGAGGGGATGAAGGTCCAAGTGGAGCAGTTGCGTTCCGACGCCGCTCGGTGCGCTCGCTAGCCACTCCGGGCCTGAGAGTTCGTGCAACTGCGTGTGCAGGTCGGCCAGTGCGTGGCCACAGCGCTTCGCCTTCCAGGGCGCTTGCGCTGACGGCGTCGACCATCGTGAGTCCATCGATGCGTTCCATGGTCAATTCGAGACCGTCGGCACTGATCTCGCCGACCTTCGGAATGGGGTAGCCGCTCTCAAACACGAACTGCATTATCCGCGCCTCGCGCTCCATCGAACGTGCGTTGCGGGAGCGCCGCAAGACCTGTGTCGTTCCGTACTCGAAGATGTCAGCGTCGCGACCCGACGCGAGCAAAGGACCTGGTTCCAACACGGTCACACCCTAACGAGGACGCAACGATCGAGTCTCAATCGTTGGTCTCGTCATCCGACGTCTCGTCATCCGACGTCGCGTCGCCCTGCGTCGACACGCCCGACGTTCGACCGCGACCACCCAACACGGCGAGCGAGGCGAACAGACCGGTGTCGCGGGCTCCGACGAGTTCCCACGCCCGAGCGATGCCGATCAGCAATGAGGCGACCAAGACGTTCTTCAAGATGGTCGAGGGCCGTGATGTCGTTGACATTGTTCACCAGCGCGATACCGGCACCGAGTTCGCAGCCGAATGTCGTGAGCAGCAACACGATCAGGCCCATCTGCTTTCGCAGCAGCCGTCGATCGGGCGCGCTTTCGTAGATCGAGCGCAGGCTCGCGGCCGTGAACGCGATCGCCGACGACGCCCAGCACGAGCGCCGGGTAGCCGACGTTGTGAGGACCGATCAAGAGCGAAGAGCGAGATCGCCAGGACACTCGTAAACGCGAGGAGTGAGGCGGCGGCGCGGACCTGTTGGACGGTTCCCAGGTGCGACGTGGACTCGTGACGAGGCGCCAAGGAGATAGCGACGAACAAGAGTCCGGTCAGCGTCGCCGCGGCTTCGGCCATCACCGTGAAGAACTCGCGCGAGGATCCCACCATAGAAGCGGACTTTATCGGTTGGCCAGAAGAGGACTTGCGCTCGAGTCGCGTCCCTACGAACCGATGTCGCGACGCGAGTTCGTAGGATGACGTCGTGCGCATCGTCTCGCTTCTTCCCTCGACGACCGAGATCATCTGCGACCTGGGCCTCGAAGACGAGCTGTTGGGCGTCACCGCGGAGTGCAACTGGCCCGATCACGTCAAGGTCGGTCGCGAAATCGTCGTACGGTCATTCGCCGATGCCGCCATGACGCCGGGTGAGATCGACGAGTTCGTTCGTCAACGCGTCGACGCGGGACTCGATCTCTACGAACTCGACGACGACGCGTTGCAACGATGCGATCCCGATCTCATCTTGAGCCAGGACCTCTGTCGCGTCTGCGCGGTGGCCAGTGGTGACGTCGACGCGGCGACGGGACGACTCAACTGCAACGCCCACGTGCTGCAGATCGATCCTCAGACCTTGGGCGAAGTGCTCGACTCGATTGTCGACGATTGCGAGCGCGGCGAGCGTCTCGCAGCGGGGCGACGAGTTCGTGTCATCACTACGACGACGATTGACCAAGGTCACGACGGCCGTCAACGGACTTCCTCGAGCGCCGCGTGTTCGTCCTGGAGTGGATCGATCCGCCCTTCGGCGCCGGCCACTGGGTGCCCGACCTCGTCATCGCCGCGGGCGGCGAGCCGGTACTCGCGCGACCGGGCGAGCGTTCGATCGCCACGACGTGGGCCGAGATCGGTGCCGCGCAGCCAGACGTCGTCGTGGTCGCGCCGTGCGGCTTCGGACTCGCCCAAGCGATCGAACAGGCGCACGACGTCACTCGACCTGCTGCCCGCGTCGGCCGAGGTGTGGGCGATCGACGCCGACGCCGTCATGGTGCGACCGGGGCCGCGCCTTGTCGATGGTGTCGAGGCGCTCGCGTCACTCCTTCACGCCGTGGGCGACGTGAGCGACGAACTCGTGTCTCGAATTCGCTGATCGCGACGACACCGATTCAGTCAGCTGAAGCGAGGCGCTCGCGCACGGCCTTCGGAAGTCCTCGCACGACCTGTTCGTAGGAGTGCGTCACCATATCGATCACCTCATCGTCGGGGATCGTCCCGTCCAGGTGCACGGTGTTCCAGAGCCGCTTGTTGAGGTGGTAGCCCGGAATCACTGCCGCGTGCTGATGTCGGAGTTCGATCGCCAGCTCGGGATCGCACTTCAGCGAGATCGCCTCCGGCGTACTCTCGGGCGAAAGGATCGCGAAGATCTTGCCGCCAACCTTGAGCACGTCGACACTCGGACCGAACGGTTGTTCCTCGACGACGCCCGCCAGTGCCGACGCGAACTCCGAGAGCACTTCTAAGTTCACGCGAGAATCCGATCGAGACGTGTTCGAACTCAGTCGTCGAGTCCTTGATAGAGATCGTGCGAGATGAGCTTGCCGGGAATGTCGCCGGAGTGCGCCTCACGCCAGGCCTTCATCGCCGGATGATCGCCGATCGATTCGTTGACCGCACCGTTGTCCGCGAGCCCCTTGAAGTGCTGGATCACGACGACCCGAAACATGTCCTTGCCGGCCACACCCGTGAGGAGTTCCACGTGCGAGACACCCGCCTCGACGAAGGCCTTGGTCAGGCTCTTGATCGTCTCCATGAACTCTTCGAACTTCCCCGCGTTGGGCTCCCAGATCGAAATCTCGTACGCCTTTGCCATTCGTCAACCTCTTGTCCGTTTCACCTGGCGGTTTGCCCGGCGTGATCAGTCTCGAATCTAGCGAGCCGCTCTCACACGTGCTCAGGACGTTAAAACCCGTCGCCGGTAATCTCGCCCCATGACGTTTCACCTCGCTCAGTGCAACATCGTGAAGTTGAAAGCGCCACTCGATTCGCCCGTCGTCGCCGACTTCGTCGCGGCGTTGGACCCGATCAACGCCCTCGCCGACGCGGCACCTGGCTTCGTGTGGCGTCTGAAGTCCGAGGACGGCGACGCGACGAGTATTCGCGTCTTCGACGACGACCAGATCTTGGTCAACATGAGCGTCTGGGAGTCAATTGAGGCACTGCGGGAGTACGTGTACCGGAGCGATCACAAGGACGTACTGCGCCAACGTCGACAGTGGGCCGAGCGTGTCGAGAGCGTCCAGTCAGCGATGTGGTGGGTCCGTGCGGGTGACGTCCCTGAACCGTCCGAGGCCGTCGTCCGACTCGCGCGTCTGGAACGTGACGGGCCAACTCCCTACGCCTTCACCTTCCAACGACCATTCGACCCGCCCGAAGAACCGATCTTGCCCTAGCGGATTTACGACATCGCGATCGAACCGATGACGAGCCTGGATGGCGATGTCGTTTTTCCGCTAGTCGAACCGGCGAGGGCGACGATAGGTTGTCGTGCGTGATCGAAGACTTCGAACGTTGTTACCTCGCGGTGCAGTCGCGCGATCCGCGTTTCGACGGTTGGTTCTTCACTGCCGTCACGTCGACTCACGTCTACTGTCGACCGAGTTGCCCGGCCCAGACACCGATGACGCAAGAACGTTCGCTTCTACCCGTCGGCAGCCGCCGCGCAGCTCGCCGGCTTTCGCGCGTGCAAGCGATGTCGCCCCGACGCCTCACCGGGTTCTCCGGAGTGGAACTCACGCGCCGACGTCGCGGCACGAGCGATGCGTCTCATCAGCGACGGGCTCGTCGACCGCGAAGGCGTGAACGGACTCGCGAACCAGCTCGGCTACAGCGTTCGCCAACTTGAACGAGTCCTCCAGAACGAGATCGGCGCGGGCCCGATCGCCATCGCCCGGGCCCAACGCGCGCAGACCGCGCGCATCCTCATCGAAACGACTGGTCTGGCGATGACCGACGTGGCGTTCGCGGCCGGCTTTTCGAGTGTGCGACAGTTCAACGACACCGTGCAGGCCGTGTACGCGTCGTCGCCGACGATGCTGCGCTCACGCGCCAAGGGACCGCGCGCCGTCGAAGCGTCGACCGCCATCGTGCTGCGGCTGCCGTTTCGCCAACCGCTCTGTCCCGACAATCTCTTCGGTCACCTGGCGGCGACGGCGGTGCCGGGGGTTGAAGAGGTGCGCGGGACGACCTATCGTCGCACCCTTCGACTGGCCCACGGTCCCGGTGTCGTCGAACTCACGCCGACGCCCGACTACATCAACTGTCGTGCCGTGTTGAGCGACATGCGTGATCTCACGACAACGATCGCGCGCAGTCGCTGGCTCCTCGACCTCGACGCCGACCCGGTCGCGATCGACCGTCATCTGAGCGGCGACGCAGTGCTCGCCCCACTCGTGATGAAGTCCCCAGGGCGACGGGTGCCGCGGTGTGTCGACGGTGCCGAGATGGCGCTGCGCGCGGTGCTCGGTCAACAGGTCTCGACGGCTGCCGCCCAGACCCACGCCGGACGTCTCGTGACGCGACACGGTGAACCCATCAGCGACCCCGACGGTGGACTTACGCACTTGTGGCCACTACCCGACGCGTTGACAGAGACGGACCTCGCGGTTCCGACGAAGCGTCGTGAGACGTTCGCCGCTCTCGTGAATGCGTTGTGCAGTGACCTCACGCTGGGACCCGGCAGTGACCGCGACGCGTCGATGGCCGCGCTGTCGTCGATCGCGGGCATCGGTCCGTGGACGCGACACGTGATCGCCATGCGCGCACTCGGCGATCCTGACGCCTTCCCCGAATCGGACTTGGGCGTTCGGCACGCAGCGGAGCGACTCGGACTCGCGAGCACGCCGGCGGCTCTGGTGGAGCGCTCACAACGGTGGCGACCGTGGCGCGCCTACGCGGTGCAGTACCTCTGGGCCGTCGACGATCACCGCATCAACGACTGGCCGCCCCGAACCACACCAACCAAGAAAGCACAGGAACCCCATGAGTGAAACCTTCACCTCTACCATCGAGAGCCCAATCGGGCCGCTCACCTTGATCGCTCGCGACGGCGTGTTGACCAACCTGACGATGCGCGAGCACCGTCATTCATCCCCGCCACCGAGTGACGCCGTCGTGGATGACGCGTGGTTCAAGGACGTCGCTGCGCAACTCGACGTTATTTCGCCGGAGAACTGACCGCCTTCGACGTGGCGATGGACCTGCGCGGCACGGAGTTCCAACGACGCGTGTGGGCCCAGCTGTGCGAGATCCCCTACGGCGAGACGATCTCCTACGGTGAACTGGCCGCGCGAATCGGCAACGCGAACGCCTCGCGGGCCGTCGGACTCGCCAACGGCCGCAATCCGATCTCGATCATCGTGCCCTGTCACCGCGTGATCGGAGCCGACGGCTCACTCACGGGCTACGGCGGCGGGCTCGAGCGAAAGACGTGGTTGCTCGAGCACGAGTCGACCGCACGCGCGTAGGCGTTGCTACATTTCCACCATGGCGACGGATAAGAGGTTCATCGACGCGGTGATCGAGAAGTTGCTGCCGCTCGAGGTCACGGCCAAGCCGATGTTCGGTGAATACGGCCTGTATCACCAGGCAAGAATTTCGCGCTCGTCTGCGACAACACGCTCTTCGTCAAGGTCACGGCCGCAGGCGCTGCCCTCGCGGGTCGCGTCGCTCAGGCGCCGCCCTACGAGGGTGCGAAGCCCGCGTTTCGCATCTCGTCGGCGAAGTTGAACGATCGTGACTGGATCATCGAACTGGTGCGGGTGACGAGCGACGCGTTGCCACTGCCCAAGAAGAAGAAGTAGATCCGGGCTGTCAGAATGACCGGATGATCATTGCGTCCCCTCGCCTCGTGCTGCGCGCACTGACACGAAACGAGGCCGAGCAGATCGTCACCGAGGACCGCACCGCGCAGTCGTGGGCGCCGGATTACCCGACCAACGCGGACGTGGGGATCGCCGCGATCGCCCTCGCCGGACGCGCGGCATTCCCGTCGGACACGGTGCCGTGGGGACTCTTCGTCATCGTGGAGAAGTCGAGCGGGCAGAGTGTCGGCGGCATCGGTTTCAAGGGAGTGCCCAACGACCGCGACGAGGTCGAGATCGGGTACGGCGTCTCTCCCTCGCGGCAACGCCGCGGGGTGGCTTCCGAGGCGCTCACTGCGCTGTGCGACTTCGCGCGCGGCCGCGTCGGCGCCATCGTGGCGGAGACCGACCGGGACAACACCGCGAGCCAACGGGTCCTGGAGAAATGTGGTTTCCATCTGGTCGATGATGACCATGACCTCCTTCGCTGGCGACGCGAATTGCAGGAGTAATCAGCTAATTCGTGCGGAATTCACAACTTTCACGATGACCGCTTGACATGGTAGTGAGTGAGCACTTACAATGGCGAAATGATGGTTTCGACCCGACAGACAGCCGCTGAACGACGCGACGCCGTGCTCTGCGGCCGCGGTCACCGAGTTCGCCAAGTCCGGTTACGCCGGAACCTCCACCGACGCGATCGCGTCGCGCGCGGGCATCTCCCAGCCCTACCTGTTTCGCCTCTTCGGCACCAAAAAGGACCTCTTCATCGCCACGCTCAATCTCGTTGACGACCGAATCGTGAGGGAACTCACCAACGCGATCGAAGGTCTTGGACCGTGAAGAGGCGATGCACGCGATGGGGATGGCCTACCTGACGCTCTTGCAAGACACCGAGATGCTCCAGGTCCAGATGCACAGCTACGCCGCCGCCACGAGCGATCCCGATATCGCGGCCGCCTGTCGGCGAACATTCGAAGTCCTCTGGCACTTGGTCAAGGACAAGCTCGGACTCGACCAAGAGATGATCCAAGACTTCTTCGCCAACGGCATGTTGATCTCGGTGATGTCGGCCATCGACTTGCTCTCGGTCAAGGACGAGTGGGCGCAGTCGATCTGTCCGGGGATGGACAAGTTCGAGGCCATGCACGCGATGTCGCGGGCTCGTTCCACGAGCCAGAACGCCTCGCCGGCGAAGGCGTCGTGATGACCCCTATATTTTTTTTCTCTTCTCAAGATAGTGACTACTCACAACTAACAGTACCTTCCATCAGGAATTTCCCGACGGGAGCGCAAGGGCAAGGAGCACAGCAATGACCACCACACTGACCCGGCCGATCGACATCGAGCCGATCGCAGAGGCGCGCCCGACGCGCGTCGAACGTCACCGCGGCGCGTGGGCCGTACTCATCACCGGCCTCGCGCTCTTCATGGCCTCACTCGACAACCTCGTCGTCACGACGGCGCTCCCGGTCATCCGCGTGCACCTGCACGCTGGTCTCTCGGGCCTCGAGTGGACCGTCAACGCCTACACCCTTACCTTCGCCGTGCTCCTGCTCACGGCCGCAGCCGTCGGCGAGCGCTTCGGTCGACGTCGAATCTTCATGACCGGAATCGCGATCTTCACGACGGCCTCGGCACTCGCGGCCATCGCACCGAACATCGGTTTTCTCATCGCGGCGCGAGCGCTTCAAGGCGCCGGTGGCGCCATGATCATGCCGCTGTCACTTACGTTGCTGAGCGCGGCCGTGAAGCCCGAACGTCGCAACGCCGCACTCGGCATCTGGGGAGCGATCGGCGGTGCGGCGATCGCCCTCGGGCCGCTCGTCGGTGGCGCGGTGACGACCGGTTGGTCGTGGCACTACATCTTCTGGCTCAACGTGCCCATCGGCATTATCTTGGTGCCCCTCGCGTGGTGGAAGCTCGCCGAATCGCACGGCGCCCAGAGTCGCCTGGACTTTCGCGGGGCGCTCCTCGTCAGTGGCGGTCTGCTCGGGGTCGTCCTCGGCCTCGTTCGCGGCAACGCCAGCGGCTGGACCAGTGCGAGCGTGCTCGCCTCCTTCGGGCTCGGCGCGGTCTTGCTCGTGGCCTTCATCCGATGGGAACTGCGCGCCACGGCGCCGATGCTCAGCCTGCGGATGTTCCGCAACCGCGGCTTCGCCGCGATCAACGTGACCGCGTTGCTGTTCAGCTTCGGGATGTTCGGCACCGTGTTCTTCCTCTCGCAGTTCCTCCAGACCGTCCAGGGCTACTCGCCGCTCGGCGCGGGGCTGCGCGTGCTGCCCTGGACCGGCATGCCGATGCTGCTCGCGCCCGTCGTCGGACTCCTGGCCCAGCGACTCGGCGGCAAGCCGCTCGTCGTCACCGGTCTGATCCTGCAGGCGATCAGCCTGACGTGGTTGGCGCTGGTCCTGACCGCCACGACGCCCTACAGCGACATGGTGCCGGCCTTCATCGTCGCCGGCGTCGGTATGACGTTGTTCTTCGTACCGGTCGCGTCGCTCGTCCTCGGCTCGGTGCCGAAGGAGCAGGAGGGACTCGCCTCGGGCACCAACGCCGCCTTCCGTGAACTCGGTGGTGTCTTCGGCATCGCTCTGTTGGGTGCGGTGTTCTCCTCGAGCGGCGGCTACCTCTCGGCCCAGGACTACGTCAACGGACTTCGTCCGGCGATGTTCGTCGGCGCGTTGGTCGTGGGTATCGGTGTCGTCACGGCGCTGCTCGTGCCGAGTCGACGACCCCTTAGTGCACCGGCGCTGGCCTCGCTACAGCGAATCAAGGAGATCCCGCTCCACGATTCGCCCCAGCAACTGAGTGCCTAGAGAGTCACTGGACGGTCGTCATTCGACGTGTTCGCTAGAAGGGTTGAACTCCGGAACGATCAGGCGTCGGGAGCGATCTCTTTGGTAAACGCGGGATCGATTCGTGCCGTGTAGGCGTACGTGGGCGTAGTGCACGGCGCGCCCGTCAATTGCACCGTGCCGACGATGACGCTCGCGCTTTGCACCTTGCCGGTGATGCGAACGTGCACCGAGGGCAGCGTCTTGGAGGTTTGGCCCGGATAGCTCGCCTCGACGTTCGCCACGCTGTAGCTGAGGGAGAACGAATAAAACCCGTGGAGAGGTCGCAGAACGATTCGGGGGTACCCCGGACTTGTCAGGGCGTCGGATGACACCGAAGGACAGTTCGTCAAGACCGAGCCCTCGACATATTGACTGCCGCCAGCGCCCGATCGCGCCAGGTCGATGACCGTGGCACTGTGTGAGATGAAGGAGATCCGAAAATGTGGCGACGTCGCGACGTAGTCGCGATGAGGCGTCAATCGCGGCACCGACGACGCGCTCGAAGGACCAACACACAAGCAGAGAATCGAAATCGCGACGACTCCGAACGACGCGACTCTTGCGTACTTCCTACTGGGCACTCGACTCATTCGTCAACCTCCGTCCTTGGACCAACACGTCCGTGCCGCAATCTTGGTGTCGCCAATGACGACGCACGAGATAGGTGACCTCACGTGCTGGGTTCGTACTACTACCACTCGTGCCCCGAGGCGCGCCGACCTCACGCTCACATTCGATGGCGCGCCATACTCATGACGATTCGATACGACGACGCCGTGCCTCGCAGTGGTGTCTTCTCTGATAGGTAGTGGGACCGAGCACGGGCTTCGTGTCCTCGAGGCGCCAGTCCTCCCGCGCGCACCACTCGCCACCACGGGACCTCGGCACCGCCGCGCGCCATCACGGCGCCAACGGCTCGAGCACCGCGCGAGCCCAGTACCGCCGCCACGTCGCCGTACGTCATGACGCGCCCCGGAGGTATCGCGCGCACGATTTCCAAGACGTGCTCAGCGAACTCGACGGGACGGCGTTCACTGGTCATCGGCTCTACGTTCATGAGATGGACCTGCGTACATGCTGGAGTCCTGGCGCGACTTCATTCCTGATCATGGTGCGCGGCGACGTCCCGCTATCCGGGAACTTTTCTAGGTACCTTGCCATAGCGCCGAGAAATGCGTTGGCACGTTCGCTGCGCACACGCCGTGGGCTGAGAACGTACCCCTGACGGCAACCGTCTTGCCGAGCACGACGAGGCCCTTATAGAAGTGACCAGCGACAGAAATGGGGAACGTGAACCTCATCGTTGAACCGGAGTCCGCACCAATCAACGTCGTGTTGCCGGAAAAAGAGAACGCGCCGCTCCGAGCGATCGGCACGGCGTGCGGCAACTTTATGAACAGCTCCGAGTTTGTCGTAATTTGACTCGGATCCTGAGCGATCAGCGTGGGACCGGCGCCGCAGTTGAAACTGGAGCCCCGAAGCCCTCCGCCCAATTTGGTCCCGTTGCCCACCACGACGAGGTTGATCTGAAAACTCCCGGGTCCGATGCCCTTCGTGCCGTAGATACCATCGTGAAGCGGCGCAGTCCCGGCGACAGCGTCCGCCACACCCACAAAACCGACCGCAACGACCGTGCTGACGGCAATCAGTGAGCGCCATGTCCTCATCGAGCGGACGATAGCACTCACTGCCTCCGTGAATTCTCGCCCCGCTCACCACTCAAGGTCGAATGCCAAAAGGCGCCCGGATTAATCGAGTGCAGACTGCGAGAACCGCGGCGTAGCGTTGCCCCGAGCAATGCGCAAAGGCTCGTGACGGGTTGGTCCGAGCCGTGGCGGCCTCCATCGTCAAGCACTGAAGGAATGGATGAATCCTGAGATCGGAACATTCATGAGCGTCGTACCTTTCGCCCTCGAGGGATTCGAGATGAAGCCCTTCACGTCTTCGAGCGGGCGCACCCGCGACGTTTATCGTCGCGACAGCGGCCCCGCCGTCATCATCCACGAAGTTCCCGGCATCACGCCCGACGTGGCCGCATTCGCTAGACGCGTCGCGGACCACGGTATGACGTTCGTGGCCGCGGGTCTCACTTTCGGCTCGGGAACGCTCTACAAACACTTCCCATCCAATGAGGCCGCACTAGTTGTAATCGATCGATTCGTGGAGAGCGCTCGGACTGAGCGCAAAACTTTGGGGGATCTTGACGCGGAGCCGATCGCCAACGCCCTGAGGGCGATTGCGCGTGGCGCGATGTCATCATTCGAGCGTGATAAGGACGCGCCTCGCATCGCGTGGCGCGATCTCGAGAATTTCCCTGAACTCCAAGAGAGGGTTCGTACAGAACGGATCCGAGCGACCTTTGACGATTTTTCGTCGTGGCTCGAACGTCACGCGAAACTTGGAAACCCCGTTCTCGATGACGTCGAGGCGGTATCGGCGGTGGCGCTCAGTTCGCTTGCTTTCTTCCAGATCGTCAAGCTCTTGATGCACGACACGCCAGGCGGAGTCAATGAGGAACGATTTGTTCGGGCCTGGACCCTTGTTTTCGACAATGTTGTGTCGAGTTGAAGACACCATCGGCGTCTTCCGACTCTGGCAATCAGTAGGACCGTCATTGTCCCTTGTTCAATTCTTTGCGGCGCCGACCCCAGCAGTTGCCGCTGAAAATGACCTTTAGGACTCAGAGACGGCCGCTAGGAGGACGCGATCCTAGGCAAACTTACTGACGCTTCCTTCAACTGTCGACTTACTTCGGGCCATTCAGGGAAGTGCGAGAGCATCGATTGGCGGAATGGCTCGGCAAACTGAGAGAAGTCAATATCAGTTGTCTGTTGCGTAATGGTGGAGAGGAAACTCACCCCGAGGATCAAGACAACCAGTTCGCGGATCATGTAAGAGAACCTCTGGCGTTCGTCGCCCGAGATGTCGGTAACCAACGACTGAAAATTATTGAGCCATTCGAATTGACGCGCAACTGCAGCTCTTATCTTCTCGTTGTGGGTCGAGACCATGAGTACTTCGAGTGTGAAGTACTTGCGAATAGAGTCGCCGGGACTCGCTGCCGCATAAAGCTCTTGAGAAAGCATTCCCTCATCCAGAACTTGAGACAGCTTCAATGCGGTGATCTCGGGCCCGTGCATCAGCGCGCGAATTGAGGCGACCACCAAGTCATCCTTCGACGTGTACAGTTTGTAGATTGACCCAGGGGAGCAGTTCGTGCGACGAGAGATCCGTGAGATCGTGGCCCGGGTATAGCCACTTGTCCCAACTGCCCTGAAGGTCTCATAGGCGAGTTGTGACCGGAAATCGCTCCGTGGGAGTGGCACTGCGGCGTTCGGCGTTAACAGAGGTGCCTCCAAGACAGCTGAGACGTCCGTCCTGAGCGCGTCCAAGAGCACAGTTCCTAGGAACTTAAGCCGTTCGACATCGAATCCGAACCGAGCATTGCTGAATATCTTGACAATGATGAGTGAGAAGAGAGTCAACTCGCGGGACTGAAAGGCTCGGTCCGCGCTTTCATGACGTTCGAGGTAGTCGTGAATGAACTTCTCAACTTCCTCGTGGAGCACAACGTAACGGCGCGACGTCAACAGCACTTGCACCGCGACGACGTCAATACTCTGCGCGTCTCGCACGAAATTTAGAAGTTCGCCCACCGACGTCTCGCTCGGCACCGCTACCGCGTGTCGCACAGCGTCGATCAACGCGACCATTCGAGCGCAAAGCACCTCGCTCCAAAGATCGACGAGGAGCTCCTCCACGTCTTCGAACCGAGCGTAGAGAGCGCCGTGCGTGAGGCCCGCTTCTTGTCCGATGTCACGAAATGAGATGGAATCGATGCCTTTACTAAGTATTAAGTTGGCGGTTGCTTCTCTGATGGCGACATCATTAGCGATAGCTCTGGAACTGCGACGAGTGGCCATGGCTGATCCTTTCTACGAAAACGGCTTCAACTCCCGCAAAAACAGTGGTGTCAAAATACACCGCGCTGAACCGAATCTCAAGCCCGTGCCTGGTCAGAGCAGATTGAATTTAGTGTCCAGCGCATTCACCGGCGCTGGACCAAAGAACTCCTCGTCTCCTGGAATTATTGGCCTCCCGATGTTCAGCGTTCAAGCAACGCTCGTGGCCGATCGGATCAGGTGGCTCCCGACGATTTCTCCTTATTCCCGTCGAGCTTTGCGGGCGCCTCGCCTTTCCACTCGCTTTCCTCATCGCCGCGAGAAGAGCCGTGCATCAGGTACTCGTCCTGCGTCATCGGTCTGTCTCGAAAGCGTGAGATCACTTCTTGTTCAGGCCGCTGTTGGTACTGGGTGACTTGCGCCGTGTACGAACGCTGATCCGCCTCAGTTAACGGAGGGTGAACCAATCCCCTGGGCCACAACCGCCCGTCAAGAACGGTATTGACTTCAGCGGCGAAGAGCGTGACCTCCGCTCCGAGATAAATCCAGGCGACGAGGCCGAGCACGAGACCGAACAGCCCATAGAGGGCACTCGCACCTTTCAGGTCGTGTCCGACCACGTAGCCGCCAGCTGCTTGCAGAACCGTCCACGCGACCTCTCCCACGATCACCCCAGGAAGCAAGGCGCGCGTGGCCACTCGTCCAGGCGTAAGCGTGCGGAAAGCAGCAAGGTAGATCGCAATGTTGACGAGAACTGCCAGTATCTCGCCCACGACGCCGAGCCAGACATTGTGTCTCCCGAAGGTCCCGAACCCGGCGAGCGACGTCGTGAGCACCAGCCCAACTCCGAGGACTACGAGGAAGATCCCGCAGCGAATCATCCGAATTACGAAACTGGGGCGCAAGGTAGTCGGCAGATTCCAAATCTGTTCCATCGCGAAGAGCTCTGATTGAGCGAGACCTGTCGAGCCATAAATCAAGCCAAGAATCCCGAAAACCAACCCGAACGTCGAACTTCGTCGTATCGCGTGAATATCATGACCGAGCTGTTGACCAATGATGGGGAACTGCCCGAGCGCCGAATGTAGGACCTTCATGCGATCCGCGGGGTTGTCCGCTAAGACCATACTCAATACGGTGACCAATAGCAGTAGCAATGGAAACACCGTCACGAACATCGCGTACGTGAGTTGAACTGTGAGGTTCCCGGCATTGTCGTCATCAAATTTCTTCGCCACGCCAATAACAAATGACGGAAGTAGATGACGCTGTTGGAACGCGTCAATACGGCGCATCGCCATATCAACGACTTTCATCATAATTCACTAACTCGATCGCGCACGGCTCGATATCTGCTTGAGGTACTCATCGTTGGTACGTCGATCATGATGATCCCTTCTGCGCGTTGGGTAGGACAGCACAAGGTACAAATTCATTCCACGTTGTGAGCGGGGCGAGAGTGGATGTCAGCATCGCAGAATACATCTCGTGCTGAAAATCTTGCACGCACAAAATGGACTTCCATGATGCAAGGAGGCGCGATCTTCATGTGATCGCGTGAGTGCACGTCACTTCAACGTTCTCATCCAATAAACATGAATGCCACTCGCGTACATCAAGCTGCGTTGGTTATTGTAAGAGAAAATTCGGCTTGTGCAGGATGTTGAACGCGGCTCTGGCGACGCGATATCGACTCAATCAGAGCCGACATAGGGAAGGGAGATGCCATGTACATCGGCGGCGGAGCAGTGCTGCTTATCCTCATCATTGTGCTCGTCGTGGTCCTGATGCGACGCTAGTGACACACGACACGGACGATAGTGTGGAGATCGGTACAACGATGAGGATCGCGCCGTTCGTTCTCGAAGGATTCGAGTGAGCGATTCCCGTTGGACTCCGGGGCATTGGACCCGAGATTTCTTCGGGTGACGCACCGACGACGAATGTCCAACGGTGTTGAGCCATCTCATACCCGGCAGCAACCAGCTCTAGCAATCAGCGAGGATTGATGAGATGATCGACCAAGTCCCAAACGGATGTCCTGTTTCCCCCGCACGCGCTTCTTGATTACGCGATGCTTGCCGATGGCGAGCGAGGGATATTGGTCGGACCGCGCGGGGACTTTGCGTGGATGTGCGCGCCGCATTGGGATTCGGATGCCGTGTTTTCGACACTCATCGGAGGCAATGGCGTGTACGCCGTAACACCCAGCGACGTGCGTTTCGTTTGGGGCGGCTACTACGAGGATCGTTCCCTGATATGGCGGAGCCGTTGGGTGACGTCGGACGGCGTGATCGAGTGTCGAGAGGCTCTCGCGTTCCCGGGCGACCGTGACACCGCGGTCGTGCTGCGCCGCGTTATGGCCGTCGAGGGATCGGCCTCGGTGTCATGCGTACTCGATGTCCGTGCGAGGTTCGGACAAGAACAGATGGTCGATTGCCACCGCCGCGACGGATGCTGGAACGCTCGAAGCGGCGACCTCTGCGTTCGCTGGACCGGTGCCGAGAAGGCGCGCCCGCGACGCGACGGCGCTCTTCACTTGGACTTAGTCCTCGAACCTGGCACCCACCACGATCTGGTCTTGGAACTGAGTGTCAGTGAATTCCCAGAGGCGGCGAAGTCCGCAGCGGAGTATTGGTCATCTACGGAGACAGCATGGGCACAGGCGATGCCGGACTTTGATTCGACGATCGCCCCGCGAGCGGCGGGTCGCGCCTACGCACTGCTCCGGGGACTCACGAGCGCCACCGGGGGCATGGTCGCCGCTGTTACCATGTCACTCCCGGAGCGCGCTGAAGCGGGCAGCAATTTCGACTACCGCTACGCGTGGATACGCGACCAGTGTTACGCCGGACAGGCGAGCGCCGTCACGGCACCAGTGCCCCTCCTTGACGATGCCGTGAGGTTCGTGGCCGAGCGAGTCATCGCCGACGGCAGCGCGCTGAAGCCGGCCTACCGCGTCGACGGCCTTGACGTACCCAACGAGAGGCAACTCAAGCACCTTGCTGGTTACCCGGGTGGTTTCGACAAGGTCGGCAACTGGGTGAACGGCCAATTTCAACTCGACGCCTTTGGCGAGTCGTTGCTGCTGTTCGCCGCCGCGGCGCGACACGACCGACTGGACGCGGTCCATTGGAGCGCGGTCGAGACGGTAGTGTCCGCGATTGAACAACGGTGGCGCGAACCGGACGCCGGTATCTGGGAACTCGACAATCGGCTCTGGACCCAGTCACGATTGATGGCGATTGCCGGGCTGCGCGATATCGCACGAAGTGCTCCGTCCGTCACGGCAGCGAAATGGTCTGGGCTTGCCGACGCCATTCTCTCAGAGGTCGCGGCGACCTGCGTTCACCCCACCGGTCGCTGGCAACGAGCGGTCGATGACGAAAAAGTTGATGCATCACTGCTTATTCCCACGATTCGAGGCGGACTAGCAAAGGACGATCCTCGCGGGCTCGCCACGCTCGCCGCAATTGAGAACGATCTCGTTCGCGATGGTTACGTGTATCGGTTTCGCCACGACGAACGTCCGTTGGAGGAGGCGGAAGGGGCCTTCACATTCTGTGGCTTGCTGATGTCGCTGGCGCTGCATCAACAAGGTGACGTGGTCGAGGCCCGCGCGTGGTTTGAGCGCAATCGCGCCGTCGCGGGCCCGCCGGGTCTGTTGTCAGAGGAGTTCGATATCCGACAGGGCCAACTGCGCGGGAATCTGCCGCAGTCATTCGTTCATGCACTTGTGTTCGGCGAGCGCCGCGACCTTCAGCCAGACGCTGTACCCGCCGCAGCGCGTCACATCGGCCTGGACGCAGTCAACGGCGCGAGCGTCGATCATCCGGGCGAAGTAGTCGAGCGTGTAGCCGTATTCACCCGCGGCGACGTCGCCGTCGAAACTGTTCTCGGATTCGTCGCAGTCCCTGGAGGTCGTCCGAGGACACTGGTTCCTCGAACCAACGCACGTCGGCCGACTCCGCCATGAAGCGGCCGAGTTGGGTGGCCTGCTTCTCGGAGTAGCCGCCGTTCGCGTCGACGAACAGCTCCGCGTCGCCGATGACCTTGCGCGCGAGTTCGACGCGCGACAAGTCGCGATCCGTGCACTCGCCCCAGGACTCGGCGATGCTTTATTTTGACGCGGGGTATTCGCCATTCATCGACCCATAACGAGAGTTGATTCGTGAGTGTGGTGTCGTCATACGTCGTGAAACCGCCACTGCCGTAGACCGACACGGAATCGTGGCGCCGTCCGAAGAGTTCGGCGAGCGCGAGATTGAGTTGGCGCGCGCGCAGGTCCCAGAGAGCAATGTCGACCGCCGAGATAGCGCACGCGGCGATTCCTGGCCGTCCGACATTGCGACACGCGCGGGCCATCTCCGCAGCGATTCTCGGAATCTCGCCGGCGTCGGCACCCAAGAGGCAGGGTTCGAGAAAGTCGGTGATGACGGCTTGGGCTGCGGCCGCGGCGTAGGTCCACCCGAGGCCCACATGGTCGCCGTCACGCACCCGCACCGCAACGACGGTCGTGGAATCCCACGCGATGGTGCCGTCGGCTTCGGGTTGGTCCGTCGGATATTCGAAGACCATCGTTTCAACGTTCGAAATCGTCATGCGTCCTCGCTCCCCGTCACACGTACCGGTCTCCCTGACCGCGCGTTGCGAATGAGATTGTCGGCGCAGCGCGCCGCCAGGGCCATGATGGTCAGCGCCGGATTGGCCGAACCCTGCGTCGGAAAGACGCTGCCGTCGGTGATGAACAAGTTCGACACGGCAAAACTCCGCTGGTTGGCGTCAACGACGCCCGAGCGCTCGTCGTTCGCCATGCGACAACCCCCCACGAGGTGGGCGAAGCGTTGGATCGTCATTACCTCCTGGGCGTCGGCCGCGTACAGCAGATCCTCCATCACCTTCTGCGCCGCGTTCATGAGTTTCGTGTCGTTCTCCGAGGTGCTGTAGCAAAATCGTGCGATGGCCAGACCGTGGCGATCCTTCTCGTCCGCCAACGTCACCGCGTTGTCGTGGCGCGGCGCGAATTCACGCAGTGCCCCGAGCGTCGCCCAATGGACGTAGTCACGCATGTATTCACGTAGCGTCGCGCCCCAATGTCCCTGGGCGCCGACGTGCTCGGCCCAGGTGATGGGCAGTGGTGAGACGGTTTGGATGGAAAACCCGCGCTTGTAGTCCTTGGTCGGATCGGTCTCGTAGAACGCTTCGCTACTGACTTCCGGCGGCGGACCCTTGAACATCCGTTTCTCGCTCGAGAAGCGCCCGGACGTCTGCGGCGCCCCTTGCACCATCACGTAGCGACCGACGAGTCCGAAGTCGTTGCACAGGCCGTCGGGAAACGCCCGACTACTGGAGAGCAACAGCAGGCGCGGCGTTTCGATGGAGTACCCCGCTACCGCGATGGATCGTGCGCGCTGGCGATGCTCGACGCCGTCCCGCACGTAGACCACGCCCGTGGCGAGGCGCGTCTCGTTAACTTCAATTCGTGTGACCATGCAGTTGGCGCGCACTTCGGCGCCGTGGGCGAGGGCGTCGGGGATGTGCGTGATGAGAGGTGACGCTTTCGCGTTCACCTTGCACCCCTGCAAGCAAAATCCGCGATAGATGCAGTGCGGTCGGTTACCGAAGCGTCCATTGGCGATTGCGACCGGCCCCACGCGCGCGTCGATCCCGAGCTTCGCGGCGCCTTGGAGCAAGACGTCGCCGTTGGCGCTCACCGGTTGAGGCGAGTATCGATAGCGATGCGGATCTCCCCAGGGCCAGTCTTGACCCGAGACGGGAAGCTCGTCCTCAATCGCTTCGTAGTACGGACGCAATTCTTGGTAGCGAATGGGCCAGTCGGCGCCGAAGCCGTCTCGTGTTGAGGTTTCGAAGTCGGAGGGGTGCAGTCGTGGCACGAAGCCCGCGTAGTGAATCATCGATCCTCCAACACCACGGCCGGAGTTGTTCGAACCCAACGGAACGGGATCGGCACCGGCGATGATGCGAGGTTCTGTCCAGTACAAGTGATGGGAACCAGCTTCATCGCTGACCCAATCCGCGTCCGGATCCCAGAATGGTCCAGCGTCGAGCCCGACCACCTTCCAGCCCGCTCGGGCGAGGCGTTGCAGCATCGTCGAACCGCCCGCGCCGCAGCCGATCACGACGAGGTCGACTTCCTCATCCTCTTCATAGCGACGCATGTTCTCGCGAAGCTCGTGATTCGAGCGCTCGTCGCTCTTGGGGAGCAGCCACGCCGACTCATTACGTGCGCGTATAGCGCGCTCTCGGCGACTCGCCTCGCGACTCACGTGCTCGAGCCCCCGTGCCTCTCACGCGTTCGTTTTGCGCGCTGAATCCGTTCTTGAAATGAGACGGGGTCCACGTTGTCATGGTCGGCGACTTCCCAGTGCTCACGTTGGCCATTGCCCAGCGCTCCGTAGCCGCGAGGATACGAAGGTCCGCCGAATCCGATCTCGTTCCACGCCCACGGATGAGAATAAAAAGCGGTCGCCGCGTAGCGCGTCCAGAGGCTCCAAACGTGTTTCGTGGGCAGACCTCTCCAGCGATCCGATTTTTGAATCGCTTGAAGGAGCGTCGCTTGCTGTTCGCGCGTCAACTGTGGAAATGAAGCGTTGAAGGTGGCATGCGCGTCGTCATCCAGCGCCCCGAGCGTGAGGTGCCATGCCGGAGCGTCTTCCGGGAGATCCTCGTGATGCCACCCATCCGTTTGCCCCAGTGCGAGCCGTCGATCAACGAGCGCCAGTACCGGTACTTTTGGCTCATCGAACTGATAGAGCAATTGGTCGAAGAGCGCGGCGGCGATCGGCTGTTCGACTTCGGAGAAGAATGCGCACGACGTGACCAGATCAAGTCGGGCGAGCACGACGCGCGCGGTCAGTTCGTCCCAGTGCTCAACCTGATCCAGTACGTCGAATCCAGGGAATCGACCCCGCCCACCCGGGGTGATCGCTCGGCGCCTCGGCGCTCGAAATGGCAACTCCGTCTTACCCGTCTTCGCGACGGAGCAGCGACGCCAAGCAGTCCCATCCCACCGACCATCGCGGCGATAGCGGGCGCGAAGGCGGGCGGCCCCATCTCCATGTTGTAGCGGAAGTTGCGAAATCCACCAGGCTTTTGTTGTATGCCTCGCAGATGGAGGTACGTGCCCTGCAACCCGTTGGAGATGACGACGACCGAGGCAAGCGGCAGCAGCGTCTTCGCGACCTTTCGACTCGCAACGGCTGCGATGCCGATCGGTATCAACGTCGGAACTATATAGACCGGCCACCACATCATCTTGTTTCCAAAACTCGCCTTGTCGTGCGAGAAATAGATTTCAGCCGTCGTCATGATGGCGCCGACCGCCGTCAACGCCGCGAGTCCTTGCTCAAAACGTCCGGTCCGGATATCCGCTAACGCGCGTCCCGCAAGTCCGTGGTCCTTTACACCTGGCCGTACTCCGAACGGAGTGCGAACATTCACTTTCCAAACCCCCTCACACGAGACCGTCGCACTTCCATGCTCGACATTGTTGGTCGTGCACTCGTCATCAAATCTAGAGGGACTTGAAAATAATTCGACGATTGTAATGCGTGCTCGAAAGTGATGGTCACTTTCACGTCATCGAAACTCGAGACACGCATGATTTTCTTTGTGTCCTAACGTGCGGCCGCCAGCGCGCACAATGTTCACCGTATTCATCGACGAGCCGACAAAAGTGTCGGTAAGGTGCCTGACAAAGTCAGACCCAACACATCTGGGCACAAAGAGGTGAACCATGACCAACGTCAGCGACTTCGTCATTCAACGAATGCAACAGTGGGGTGTTTCACGCGTCTTCGGTTTTCCGGGAGATGGCATCGGCGCGTTCGACGGGGCGCTTGGCAAAGCGGAGCGTGATGGAATGGGACTGCAGTACGTTCGTCCGACACACGAAGAGATCTGCGCACTCATGGCTACGGCCCACGCGAAATTCACTGGCGAATTCGGCGTCTGCATTGCGACGTCGAGCCCGGAGCCTTCCATCTGCTAAATGGGCTCTACGACGCGCAAATGGATAACCAGCCCGTTATCGCCATCGTGGGGCAGCAGGGCCTCAACTCCTTTGGGACCTTCGCGCAGCAAGAGAACAATCTCGAGCGCGTCTTTGCCGACGTCGCCGTCTACGTCCAGACCATCGTGTCGCCAGAGCAAGCGCCGGCGGTGGTGGACACCGCGTTCCGGTCGGCGCGGGTGCGCCTCCAGCCCGCCGTGATCATTATTCCCCACGACGTTCAGGCAATGGAGATGGTCCTCCCGGAAGCGCGTGACGTGGGTTACACGGTCCAGCGCGGTCGCCCCCTCCACGGCGATCACCCCACCCGCACAGCGAAGTCGCCAAGGCCGCCGACATCATCAACGCGGGATCGAAGGTCACATTCCTCGTCGGACACGGAGCGAACGGGGCAACTAACGAAGTCCTCGAAGCGGCTCGCCGAGCGGGTGCCGGCATCATTACTGCTCTGCGCGGCAAGCAGGTCGTGCCCTCGGAGATCCCGTATCACTCTCAACAATTGGGTCTGCTCGGGTCGTTACCGAGTTTGGTCCAGATGCGCGACTGCGACACGCTCGTCTTGCTCGGCACAAACTATCCCGTACAGCCAATTCCTGCCGGAATCCGGTCAAGCGCGCGCGCTGCAGATAGATCTCAAGCCCGAACAGTTGGGCCTTCGCTACCCCACGGAACTCAATCTTTGGGGTGACGTCAAGGCGACGCTCACGGCGCTGATACCGCTACTCGAAACGAAGAGCGACCACTCGTGGCAGGACGGCGTCGCTGAAGGCATGCGCAAATGGGAGGCGGAGATGGAGGCGCAAGCCATGCTTTCCTACCCCGACGGCGTCAATCCCCGCCGCGTCTTTCACGAATTGAACAAGCGCCTTCCTCCAGAAGCGATAGTCACTGCCGACGCGGGCACGACCGCCGATTGGTACGGCCACCACATTCGACTTCGACGAGGGATGATGGGAGATCTCTCGGGTCGACTGGCAACGATGCTGGCCGCAATGCCCTACGCGGAGGCTGCAAAGTTCGCCTTCTCAGATCGACCCGTGATTTGCACGATCGGCGACGGAGCGTTCCAGATGTTGGGGATGAACGAACTCATCACCATCAAGAAATACATGGATCAATGGGACAACGCTCAATTCGTGATCGTCGTCCTTCACAATGATGACCTCGCCCAGGTCTCATGGGAGATGCGAACCGAAGACGCCAACCCGATGTGGAGCACGTCTCAAGATGTCCAATCAGTTGACTATGCGGGCTGGGCGGAGTTGGTGGGGTTCACAGGTATAAAGGTGACGAGTGACGATGAAATTGGACAAGCCTTCGATAGGGCATTTTCGACGCAAGGCGTCACACTCATCGATGCCTACACCAGCAAGAATGTGCCGCCACTCCCCCCGCACATCTCGCGAACGTTCGCTCTCAATACCATGAAGGCGTTGTTGAAAGGCGATCCCGCCGCGAGAGAGGTGGTCCGCGACAGCACCGAAGCCCTGCTGTCAGAGGGCCTGCAACGCGCAAAAAGTGTTTTGCATTTGACTGAGGATAAGTCTGCGAAGGACTGAAGCGGCACGCATAGAGGAACGCATCTCTCTATCGAGTCTTTGATGCGAGAACCGATTGGAGCATGATGACAGGTCGTAGAACAGTGGTAATCACGGGAGCCACGGCCGGGGTGGGACGCGAGACCGCCCGCCTCTTCGCAAGAAATGGATTTGACGTAGCGTTGCTTGCCCGCGGCGACGTTGGACTCGCGGCAGCCGCCCGCGAAGTGGTGTCTTTCGGCCAACGGTGCATTCCGATACCGACCGACGTCGCGGACTTCGACCAGATGGAACGCGCGGCCGAACTTGTCGAGACACAGCTGGGTCCAATCGACGTCTGGGTGAACAACGCCATGACGACGGTCTTCTCCCCGCTCCATGACGTGACTCCCGCGGACTTCGAGCGAGCGGTCCAGGTCTCCTTTCTCGGTCAAGTATGGGGAACGATGGTGGCATTACAGCGGATGCGACCCCGCAACGCGGGATCGATCATCAACGTTGGTTCAGCGCTGTCATTCGTGGGCATACCACTGCAATCGGCGTACTGCGCATCGAAGTTCGCTTGTCGAGGATTCTTCGAAGCGACGCGCGCGGAGATTCTCCACGACCGATTGAACGTGCGGCTGTCGATGGTTCATCTGCCGGCGATGAACACACCCCAATTCGACTGGTGCGAGACCACGATGGAGTACCATCCCCAACCCGTCCCGCCCATCTACCAGCCCGAGATTGCGGCGCAGGCAATATTCGACACTGCAATCGACGGGAAACGATCGCGAATTGTCGGCTCGTGGAACAAGATGTTGGTCGTCATGGACAGTTTCTTTCCCGGACTTGGCAACCACTTCGCGTCACTCGGAGCCTGGGATAGTCAACTGACAAAGCAACCGATCGAACCGAATCGACCATCAAATCTTCACACTCCAGCAGATGAGGACGTCGACTATGGCGGGCACGGCATCTTCGACAGTAGGTCTCGGGGCGTAAGAGATACATCGTTTCTCGTCACGCTCCCGAAGATTGGGCTCACGTATGCGAGGGCTCTTCTTGCAACCTTGCGTGAGTCCGCCGACGTTCGCCGACGCCACGAGGACTATCGCAAGCGACTCGAAGTGGAGGAGTCGTCTGAACAGCGTGACGATCCGCCGACCGACACTGACGCATCGCCTGCCGCTGTGCTGCACAGCGAATCGGGGCGCTTCGGGAGCCGAACTGACAAGACACGATCTCGAAAACGATTCCTCGATTCAGGCGACTTCGTCAATGCAATACCAGACCCCGAGCACGACTCGCTTGATGTCTTGACCAACGAGGATCACTTCCTACTCAAGCTTTTCGATGGGCTCGCGTTGAGTCGGGGTTCGTCGGTTGAAGAGCGCTACGCCTACGGAAACCTCGCCAAGGAGTGTATACGACACGTCGCGGTGCGCCAGTCCAGCATCGTCGACATCACGAGGGTTCTAGAAGACGTACCAGAGCTGCGCACAGAAAGGGAGCGGTTGTTTCGAGGTGCGGTTGAACGTCGACAGTTGTTCGACCAGAGCGCAATGATGGCACGCGGCGTGCCCCTGACCGCGTTGGGCCTGGGACAGGATTTCGATGGAATCTTCGATCAATTGATCGACGCGTTGAAGTGTGAAATCCAGTGGGAGCTGTCGGGTGTTCTTTCAACGATTCGCTCCACGCTGGTTGAACGTCAAGCGGTGGGGAAACTTCGCGGCGCTCGATATGTCCGTCGACATGCCCCGACGTACTTAAGCCTCAAAGGTCCCCAGTGGTATGAGCGTGCACCAGTGATTTCCACTCTGGTGACCATCTATAGCCATTTGAACGATCTACCTCGTGCTTCGAGAGAGTGGCGAAGTTCCTAGTTCGCCTCACGTGGCCGCACGGACGTATCTTCGCTTGCGTCTTTCACGCGTGCGCCTGCACGAACCGAAACATGTGGGTGCCTCACCGCCAGGTCGACGAACTCGTAGGCGCACTATTTGTGCATCAATTCTCAGCGTTAACGTCATCGCGCTCCCAGTATCGATGCCAACCAATGGCTTCGATGAGCGAAGTGATGAACGTACGTGACGGGGACGCGCCCGTCACCACACCCGGAAGTTCGTCACTGATGCCGCTGCGGTCGAGTACCGCACGACCCGAACCAAGCGGCGATCGGCTTGTGGTGGCGGTACACCTCTTCAATATTCAATGCGCAGTACGCATCGCCGTTGAACACTTCTGCACCGTCACCTCCCACGACGACCAGCGCGTCGTACTCGACCGACTGCGTCACGAGGGCTGACTTGTCCACGGCGACAGGTTCGTCGCCGCCGTCGATCGTGCCGCCGTGCGGCGCGATGAACTTCACGACGATGCCTGCCGAACGTAACGCTTTCTTCAACGTCTTCAGTGCCGCGCCGTCAACACCGTCAGCTGCGTAAGTACCGACGACGCGGCCCGCAACGGAGTCAGGTTCACTTGGTAGAATTGACAACGCCTCGGAAACGAAAGGATCAGAGATAGGTTTGCCACGTGACACCGTCTTTCCCAAATTGACGGCGACGCGCTGCGCGAGTTCCGTCGACACACGTTCTCATCCAGAACCTTTCCGAGTTCAAAGGAGAAGGCGCCGACGATGTGATCCTGTTCCGGAACGCTCATGCTCGCCCAATACATGGATGCTTGCGAGAAGTGATCGGAAAAAGAAGAGGCACGTTGACGAACCCTCGGACCACTTGTCGCGCGAGGCTCGGCAACGAAGCCAGCGTTGCCTGTGGGAAAAGGGCAACCACCACCCAACGCATTCGGAGTGTACGCCGCTACTCCCTCGACGACAGCCTGCTGAGCAAAGCCATCACGCTTTGTCGTGTTAACCGGCGAGTGGGGGCGATTGATTGGCAGTTGATCGAAGTTCGGGCCACCGGGTCGGGTGAATTGGGTATCGAGATAGGAGAAGTTCCGTGCCTGCCACAACGGATCGTCGGTGAAGCCGATGCCGCACGGCACGTGATCGGTGCAAAACGCGACTTGCTCCGTCTCAGCGAAGTAGTTCGTCGGACTCCTGTTGAGCGTTAATCGGCCGATGATCTGGACGGGAGCGAGCTCTTCGGGGACGGGCCTCGTAGGATCGAGCAAGTCGATGCCTGTAGATCGGAACAACCATGAACGTCGTGCCGTTCGCCCTCGAGGGCTTGCCGGACCTGCTCGGCACGCCGGGTCGGCCGATGACTGTTCCCTACGCCCTCACCTCATTCGCCCGCGCGTGCGTCAGTAAGGAGTTCACCCTGCTCGCGTTGAACAAGACGAGTCCGATCGTCGACTACCTGCGCGACCTGGCCAAGCACGAGCACGACACCTGCGGTGGTCCCGGCGTCGGTGCACCAGATATCGAAGGTGCCTCACCCGATTGCTCAGTGCACAGTCCATTACTTACGCAACAAACAAACAGTACCTACGTTACGGATGTCGTGCGATGGAGTCGAGAATCGCCGCAACGCGAATTGAATCTGCACTAGTCACAATCCAGCCACTGTCACCTTCAATCACTCCACTGACATTTTCCACCATTTCTACAAAAGCGTTTGTGACAGGGAATTCTTCAGGCACATCATTGACCAGTAGGGAACTGGTTTCGTTCCATGATGTGAAAGACTCGCCGACTTCAGTGCTGATCTGCCCGTGAGACCCTTGCACAATGAGCTGTTGATGGCTCGGTAAGGCAAAAGAACTTACCGAGTGTGCAGTGATGTTGTTGTTGATGCGCACTCTGACATCAGTAGTCAGGTCAATGCCCGTTGGCCCGATTGTGCGTTCAAGTTGAGTAATTGTGAGATCAGAGGCGCCCTTGGTGAGTGCGACCCACGCGTGCGCTTGGTAACAGCCCACATCAAGTAATGCTCCACCACCCATAGATGGACTGAGTCGATAGTTGTCGGTCATCTCAGAGGTGAACGTGAAAGCTGTCTCGATATGTTCGACGTCACCGACTTCCCCACTGCTAACAAGCTGAACCATCCGAGCGAAACGTGGATGCCATCTGCCCCACACTGCTTCAACAAGTAGTCGACCGTTGTGCGCAGCAGAATTAAACATTGCCGCTGTTTCAATGGAACTTAATCCAAGGGGTTTTTCACAGAGAACATGCTTGCCGGCCTCGAGCGACTTCGTCACCCATTCGATATGTTGACTGTTCGACAAACTGATGTACACGGCATCAACACGTTCGTCGGCCAAGAGGTCGTCATATGTTGCATGAACTCGTTCCGGTTCAAGAGTTGCGGACCGTTGCTCATCGCGGCTGGCGACGGCATACAAGGTTGCTCCGCGCGATCTGTGAACGGCGGGGGCTAGGCCACGACTGGCAACAAAGCCAGCGCCAAGGAATCCCCAATGAACAGCCACTTGCTACGACCGACGAAGCACTGGCGTCACCGGCAATGCATTCTGCATGGCTGACTGTTCGGCAGCTTGCATAATTGCCACAACATTGCGAGATTGCAGTGCATTCACTTCCATAGGAGATCCATTGTTAATGTGCCCGACAATTGAACGATGGAATTCGTTCGGTTCTAGCGGTCGTAATGTGGCAATACGCGAAGTTCCGTCAGCGTGATGCACTGTCAATATCGCGGGTAAGTCGGCGACCGCTGGCTCGCCCGCAGGATCCCAATCACCAACGATTGCGCCTTCGGTACCCAGCACATAGAACTTTGGCTTTCGAGCAGCAGCAAGATCGGAATGAACAAAAATTGCTTGCTTGCCGGACGAAAAAGTCACGGTGACATGTGCGTGGTCAGCATTCGTTGCATGGGTCCATACGCGCTTGTGATTTTGCCCACTGACATGTGCGACGTCGTCAGGGATGATGTTCAGAATCTGATCAATGAAATGGCTTCCCCAGTCAAAGATTGCGCCACCAGATACCTCGGCATTCGAGTGCCAATAGTCGCACGGCCGTGAATACCCGCCGACAAAACTCTCGTAGTGGTAGACGTCTCCAATTTCACCGGAACGAATGATCTGGCGCATCGTGACAAAGTCTTCATCAAATCTGCGATTCTGATACACCACAAGCATGAGGTCCTTTTCTGATGCAAGGAAGATCAATTCATCGCATTGATCAGCACTGAGCGCCATCGGCTTTTCAAGGACAACATGAACGCTTCGTAGCAGTGATTCTTTGGCCCATTGATAGTGGCTATTCGGTGGAGTGGAAATAATGACCAGGTCGAGAAGGCCAGAATCCAGCATTTCACTTGCATCGCTAAAAGTGGTTGCCTGCGGGGCAAGTTGCAGTGCCGCTTTGACACGTTGAGGATCGGTGTCACACACAGCCAAAAGTTCGAGACCGACTGTGCTTAGGACTGCTTGGTTGTGCTCGTGTCCAATTGCACCATATGCAAGGAGACCAACTCGAATGGTGCTTTTTTCCACGACAAACGAGTCTATTTATTTTTGTAGAATTGGAAACGCATGCGCTTGGCAATGATGGACCAGCGTCAACGGGTGTCGGAGGCCCACATGAACCCGCACTCATTATAAGAATGATCCCCCACTAGGTATGGCTTCGGGGAGCGAGTTTGTGACCCCCCGCTGCACCGCGATGACGCCACCTTCTCCAACACTGAAAGAATTATTGAAATCCCGAGATCGGATCAATCGTGAGCGTCGTACCCTTCGCCCTTGAGGGCTTCGAGATGCAGCCCTTTACGTCGTCGGAGGGACGAAAGCGCGACGTCTATCGCCGAGGTAGCGGCCCGGCCGTCATCATCATCCATGAAGTTCCAGGCATCACGCCGGACGTGGCCGCTTTCGCGCGCCGCGTCGCGGAGCGCGGAATGACGGTCGTCCTGCCAGATCTGCTCGGCACCCCGGGACGACCGATGACCATTCCCTACGCGCTCTCGTCATTCGCACGCGCATGCATCAGCAAGGAGTTCACACTCCTCGCCCTGAACAAGACGAGCCCGATCGTTGACTACCTACGCGATCTGGCGAAGTATGAGCACGGTGCGTGTGGAGGTCCAGGGGTCGGCGCACTCGGGATGTGTCTCACGGGCGGCTTTGCCCTCGCGATGTGCGTCGAGCCCTCCGTCATTGCACCGGTGATGAGTCAACCGTCCCTGCCGTTGCCCACCAACGCTGAGCATCGCCGCGCGCCCGGTATGTCCGACGCCGACTTCGCGGTCGTGCAGCGCCGAACGGCGGACGACCTTTGCGTCATGGGACTGCGCTTCAGCAGTGACACCAAATCACCGGCCGATCGCTTCGCCCGATTTCGTGAGACTTTGGGCGAGAAGTTCATGGGCGTCGAGATCGACTCTTCACCCGGCAATCCCTGGGGGTACAAGAAATCGGCGCACTCGGTACTGACCCAGGACTACTCCGACGAGGCGACCTCACCGACTCGTCGAGCCCTCGAGGACGTGCTGAAGTTTTTCACCACTCGTCTCGAGGTCGCGGGGACGTCAGACCCCCAGAGCTGAGCGGCGATGGCGAGTTACTGGGGAATGACCCCGAAGCAGTCGGTGCTCTTCGAGTGTGAACGTCGCACTCCCGCCGCCGTCGTGCACGACTGCGTGGCGATACTCTCCGGCGAAGAGCCCGACGCGGAGTTCTTGCGCATCATCGGCGGGCCATCGGCCGAATCAGTCCTCGAGGGTCGAGCAGGGGGACTCGAGGGTTACTGGCCCCGGGTGTGGGCCGCGAGAGGTCTGTTACACGTGTGGGACGACACGGCGACCGAAGCGGTCGTCGGTGCGACGACCGACCAGTCGTGGCGCGTGCGTGAGATGGCGGCCAAGGTCATCGCGAGTCATCACGTCACCGCGGCCATCGACGCGGTCGTGGTCTTGCTGGACGACGAGAACGCTCGGGTGCGAAGCGCGGCCGCTCGAGCCTTTCGCGTCGTGGCCGAGACGTAGGCGCCCACGCGACGTCTAGGGCGAGACGATCTCGGCGAATTGGCTGGCGATGAGGCTCTTGTCCTCCGGATCGGCGATGACGTCGATCAAGCGGGTGGCTAAGGCCGCGTAGTTGTTGAACTCTTCGACGTTGCCGGTCGTCGCGTAGGCGCGCGCCACGCCTTCGGCGGTCGAGGCCACCAACCAGTCGGGGACCTCGTTGTCCTGGGCGGCGGCGTGTGCGCGCTGGGCGAATCGCAGGGCCAGCGCACCGTCGCCGAGCGCTGCGGCGACGCGCGCGACCATCCAGTCGCTGACGATCCACTGTTCGAGTTCGCCCGCGTTGAGCCAGTGATAGCGAGCGCTGAGGGCGACGGTGAGTAACTCGACGTCACCGTCGGCGTCGCGAGTCGACTCGAGTAGTTCCCAACAGCGATTGTAGAGTTGCGTCGCCAACTCACGGTCATCTAACTGCGCCACGAACGAATCCTAAATGTCGGGCATCACCTCGAACCAGATCAAGACGATCGGCGTGAAATCGTCGATCACGTCACCGTGATCGGCCCAGAATCGCTGGTGCCCGTCGCGCCACGCCTCGAGCGTCTCGTCGCCCTCGGCCTCGGCCTGGGCGAAGGCCCACGGTACTTCGATGAACGGAACGGTCGCGACGTCCGCGACGCGCACGGTCGCCACCCGCCGGTCCTCGTCATCCACGAGCGACAGCAGTTCCCCTTCGGACTCCAACTCCTCGTCTTCACGCACGTAGTCGAGCAAGAGCCCCGCGGTCGCCCGTTTGTGACCGTCGAGAATCAGTTGATTGAGTCGCTGTCGCATCGGACCCGGTGTACCGATTTCCAGCGCGCGATGGCCGTCGACGATTGCAAACGCCATGGCGACACCTCCACGAGTAACGGGGACATCACAATCTACGGCGCGCTCACAACGGCGTGCGTTCTCGAGACCGCACGCGGACGGGGTGCTAGACATCGTGCGTGACCAGACGTGCCCGTTTTCGTTGGCTCATCGGCGTACCCGTGGCGCTCGCGGCCCTGCTCGTCGCACTCGTGCTCCCGTCGGCTCCACCGGCCCTCGCCGGAACCGTCACGACATCGACCGTGCCGTGTCAGAGTCCGAAGCTCAAGACTGATTACCGGATCGATCAGTGTCTCGTCACCCAGATGAAGATCGCGACGAGTCGGATGAACACCTCGCTGCGCGAGGAGTCCGACTTCTTTCGTTACGCGACACGCAAACAAGACTGGCGCGTCGCGCATCGCACCCAGGCCACCTTCATGGCGTACGCGCGCGAGACGTGTCTCGCCGAGACCAATCCGTACTCGTCAGGCACGATCGAACCGATCCTCTACGGCGAGTGCGCCCTGCAACTGTTCCACCAGCGACTCGCCGAGATACGACGGGCGATCTCTGATTTTCGAAACGGCGGCGAGTCCCAACGTTCGTGAGGACCGTGACGGCGTCGACGCCTCACGATAGGGTCGCTCCGTGTCGCCGCTGATACTCACCGTGCTCATCGCCGCTGTGGCGTGCGCGTTCGCCTGGTTCGCGTCACTCGTCACGGGTGACACCTCGTGGGTCGACCGGATGTGGTCGATCGTGCCGGTGATCTACGTGTGGGTCTTTGCCGGCGCGGCCCATCTGCATGACGCGCGCTTGGACGTGATGGCCGCGCTGGTGAGCGTGTGGGGTGTTCGACTCACGTACAATTTCGCGCGCAAGGGTGGCTACCGCGGCGTCGAGGACTACCGCTGGGCGGTGCTGCGATCCTCCATGCAACCGTGGCAGTTCCAACTGTTCAACCTGTTCTTCATCGTGCTCTACCAAAACGCGCTGCTGGTATTGATAGCGCTGCCGGCCTGGACCGTCTCTCAACACCGAGCGACCTCCTTCGGCGCCGTGGACTATCTCTTGACGGTGCTGTTCCTCGTATTCACCGTGGGCGAGACCGTTGCCGACCAACAACAGTGGAACTTCCATCAGTGGAAACAGGCCGAGGTCGGGGCCGGTCGAGAGCCGAGTCCTCGTTTCTTGCAACGGGGACTCTTTCACTACTCGCGCCACCCGAACTACTTCTTCGAACTCGCGCAGTGGTGGGTGATCTTCCTCTTCGGCGTGGTCGCCGCGCGGTCGGTTCTGGAGTGGACCATCGTCGGACCGTTCCTCTTGACGTTGCTGTTCGTCGGGTCGACGAGGTTCACCGAGAAGATCTCACTGTCGCACTACCCCGAGTACGAACTCTTTCAACGTTCGACGTCGGCGGTGATCCCGTGGTTCGCTCGCAGCGTCACGGTCGTGCAGGTCCCGGACAACTCGCGGTGACGGCCCGAAGGTCGCGAAGGCGCTTCACTACACTTTCATCGTGAGACCGCAAAAGATCATCCTCTATTACGGCTTCACGCCCCTCGACGACGCGGACGCCATTCGGCTCTGGCAACGAACGCTCTGCGAGCAACTCTCGTTGAAGGGACGGATACTGATCTCGCGCCACGGCATCAACGGCACGCTCGGCGGCGACCTCGACGATCTACGCCGCTACGTCGCGGCGACCCGTGAGTTCCCCGGGTTTCGAACGATCGACTTCAAGTGGTCCGAGGGATCCGCGCGAGGACTTCCCTCGCCTTCGCGTACGCGTGCGCGACGAGATCGTGTCCTTTGGCGCAAGCGACGAGTTGTCGGTGGACGAACGCGGAGTCCTCGGCGGCGGCGTGCGTCTCTCGCCGCACGACGTCCACGATCTGGTCGCCGAACGCAGTGCGGACGTCGTGTTCTTCGACGCGCGCAATGCCTTCGAGGCGGCGATCGGACGATTCCGGGACGCGGTCGTGCCCGACGTGGGCGCCACGCGCGACTTCGCGGCGTTGCTCGACAGTGGCCGCTACGACCACCTGAAAGCCAAGGCGATCGTCACGTACTGCACTGGCGGCGTGCGGTGCGAAGTGCTCTCGGCACTCATGAGGCGACGCGGCTTCGACGAGGTCTATCAATTGGACGGCGGGATCGCTCGCTACGGCGAGGCGTTCGGTGACGACGGTCTGTGGGAGGGATCGCTCTACCTCTTCGACGCCCGTATGCATCACGAGTTCAGTGATCACTCGAAAGTGCTCGGGACCTGCGAGCGCTGCGCCGCACCGACGAGTCAGTACCACAACTGTGCCAACCTGGCGTGTCGCAAGCTCATCCTCCTCTGCGCGAGATGTGCGCTGGACAACGTGAGCACGAACTGCTCGCCGCTCCACGAGAGTTCGACCGCCGCCATGGCCGACGGCCTCGCCGATCAAAGCGTCTGAAACAAAGATCCTCCGGCGAGTTCATCGCCGGAGGATCTCATTATCGGGTACTGCGAACTGTTAGATACGACCGTGACCTGTGGGACTGTGATGTCCGCCCAGCTTCTTCACGGGGCCGCCGATGGGACTAAAAGGACCATGAAGGAGGCCGGCTCCGATACTCACCGTGAGAGCGTCCAGGGTATTCGCGCTCGAGCCGAGCACACCGACCGCGCTGATGACCGCACCGGTAGTGATGGCGCCGAGCGATGAGGCCGCGCCGCCCAGGGTGTAGGTGGTGACACCGGTCGTGACGTCAACCGAGAGTGACGTGTTGTGGAAGGCGGTGATCGAGATCACGTTGCTGCTCACACCGGTGACGGTGCCGGTCCAGCGCACCAGGCAGATGGTCACCTTGGTGACCGTCGGGGATGAGCCCGTGGTCAGGTCGAGGTTGACGCGGTCACCGACCACGAGGTCCGTGGCGACGCCGGCGGTCTTGCCTTCGAAGTAGGTGGTCGTGCCGGGGACGGTGGTGTAGGTCGTCGTGGTGCCGTGACGACCCTTCAGGGTGATCGAGTTGGTGCCCAGCGTGCTGACGACGCCACTGACGTGGGTGACAACATGCGGCGCAAAGATGTTCACGGAGTTGGCGTCCAGGGTATTCGCGCTCGAGCCGAGCACACCGACCGCGCTGATGACCGCACCGGTAGTGATGGCGCCGAGCGATGAGGCCGCGCCGCCCAGGGTGTAGGTGGTGACACCGGTCGTGACGTCAACCGAGAGTGACGTGTTGTGGAAGGCGGTGATCGAGATCACGTTGCTGCTCACACCGGTGACGGTGCCGGTCCAGCGCACCAGGCAGATGGTCACCTTGGTGACCGTCGGGGATGAGCCCGTGGTCAGGTCGAGGTTGACGCGGTCACCGACCACGAGGTCCGTGGCGACGCCGGCGGTCTTGCCTTCGAAGTAGGTGGTCGTGCCGGGGACGGTGGTGTAGGTCGTCGTGGTGCCGTGACGACCCTTCAGGGTGATCGAGTTGGTGCCGAACGTGCTGACGACGCCACTGACGTGGGTGACAACATGCGGCGCAAAGATGTTCACGGAGTTGGCGTCCAGGGTATTCGCGCTCGAGCCGAGCACACCGACCGCGCTGATGACCGCACCGGTAGTGATGGCGCCGAGCGATGAGGCCGCGCCGCCCAGGGTGTAGGTGGTGACACCGGTCGTGACGTCAACCGAGAGTGACGTGTTGTGGAAGGCGGTGATCGAGATCACGTTGCTGCTCACACCGGTGACGGTGCCGGTCCAGCGCACCAGGCAGATGGTCACCTTGGTGACCGTCGGGGATGAGCCCGTGGTCAGGTCGAGGTTGACGCGGTCACCGACCACGAGGTCCGTGGCGACGCCGGCGGTCTTGCCTTCGAAGTAGGTGGTCGTGCCGGGGACGGTGGTGTAGGTCGTCGTGGTGCCGTGACGACCCTTCAGGGTGATCGAGTTGGTGCCGAGCGTGCTGACGACGCCACTGGCTTCGTTCGACTGAGGACCGTTGTCACGGGGCGAGATGTTGGTGTAACCGCGGTCGTGCGACCTCGATCCAGCGAGTGCTACGCCTGCAGTACCGAACGCGAGCGCGAGGCATACGGCGCCTGCGGCCGCTCCGCGCAATACGCGAGTTGACTTAGTTGTAGACATGATTGTGTGCCCTTTCGTGACGCTCACCGAGTGCAGTGAGGACATCTCCAAGTATCGCGCGCGTATTTGTGAAATCTCTGTGAGGCCACTGTGGATTGCCACAACTCGGCGTTGCCGTCGTCATCAACTCGTAACACACACCGTTACCATTTCGTAACATCGCTGACCCGCTCAAGTACGGCCCCCGTCCGCGTTCTGTGGCGTCTCACCGGGGTTCGTACCACTCGACGGTGACCGAAAGGTCGCTGCGGGTTTCGACCTCGCGCGACTCCTGTCGTGCGGCGTGGCGCGTCCAGAGGAGGGCGACGACGACGAGCGCCAGGCCGAGGATGAAGGCGCCCAGCGCGGTACTGGCGCTGTGCAGGTACACGGCGAAGGTCCGAAAATCGAACATGAAGAATCCAAGGGCGCCGATCACGATGATGGGGGGCCGCTCCAGGACGAACCCGATGCCGACCGCGCAGAGTGCCGAAACGACACCGAGGAGGACACCGCCGAGGTGGTTCGGGAATGAAAGGGCGAACGCGCCGACGAAACTCCCGATCTCCGCGACGACGATCCCGGTGCGCGCCGGGCGAAGCATCTGCAGGCTCATGAGACCCAGGGCGATCGCGGAGAACCATGCGAACAACGCCGCTTCACTCGGCGTGGGGTGCAGTCGGGCGACGGTGTCAATCGCGCCGAGCGTCAACGCCACTCCGAGGAGGGTGCTCAGGAACTGCAGCGGGCGATCACGATTGCGCCAGAGCGCCGCACTCAACGCGAGCACGACGACGCCGACGCAGAGCAGGGTGAGACCGTGGTGGCCCACGGCGGCCGGTCCGATGATGACGGCCGTCATCATCGCCGCCCCGGCCGTACCGATGAGCTGAAGGAAACCGCTGAGGCGCCGAGCGCCGGCGTCACCGTACTGGCCGACCACGACACCGCCGAACAGTCCCGCCACGGCTGAACAGCACCGCGGCGCACGTGTGGCCGGCGACCCCGAGTCGGTTCCAGTAGTTGCCGAGGAACAACACCGAAGCGAAGCCCACGACCACGATGCCGAGATACGACGCCGCCTCGACCACGCGCGACAGCGCCGGTCGGCTCGAGTCGTGCGCAGTACTTGACGACGTGCCCTCGACCGACTCCAGCGCGAGAATCTCCTCGCCCTGCTCGGTGCTCACGATACCGGCGTCGACCCAGCGCTGGACCTTCGTGCGCCACTGGTCGGCGGGCTCGGCCCAACGGCGCGCGCCGCGCTTCAGGTCGTCCGACATGTCCCCTGGTCGATTCCGGTCACGAGAACCTCCGAGAGAGAATTTACTAGTCGGCCAACGGGACCATTATTTCGTTGGGTTCATTGGTCTTCTCGACGTAGACGTACTTCCCGCCGCGCAGCCACGAGCATCCGGCGGCCAAGAGACAGGCCAGCACCGCGGAGTCACACGCCGCGTGCAGACCATTGTGGAACGGCTTCGTGATTATCGACGGGAAGAAGCTCCGCTTCGCGAGCGCCAACTGCGTGTGCGTCGGCAGGGCGGCGATCACGTGCGGACTCAACAGATGCTCGAGCGGGTTGTAGCCGAGGAACGACGCGAAGAGCGTCGACACCGGCGGCAACGCGGCGACGCGGCGCGCGTCGACGAGCGGCACGCCGACCGAGGTGAGTCCGTGCAACACCGACGCGGGCAGCGTGGAGGAGAGTCCAATGATCATCAGGGTGAAGAAGATGCCGATCGAGAGCACCTGGCCGGAGTTCTGGAACGTCGAGTTCATGCCCGAGCCGACGCCACGGTGTTGGCGCGGCAGGCTGTTCATCACGCCCGCGCGGTTCGGCGCGGCGAAGGCGCCCATGGCCAGTCCGTTCAGCAGCAACAACGCGCCGAACTCGTAGTAGTTGAAGTCGACCGGCAGTAGTTCGAGCAAGAAGAAGGAGAGCGCCGCGACCAGCATGCCGACCGTAGCGAAGGGGCGCGAGCCGAACCGGTCCGACAGCGCGCCCGAGACCGGACCGGCGATCAAGAAGCCGAGCGTCAAGGGCAGCATCGCGATGCCGGCCCACAACGGCGTTCGCGCGAAGTCATAGCCGTGAAGAGGCAGCCAGATCCCCTGCAACCAGATCACGAGCATGAACATCAACCCACCGCGCCCGACCGAGGCGAGAAAACTGGAGATACTGCCCGCACTGAAGGCCCGGATGCGGAACAGCGAGAGCCGGAACATCGGGTCCGGTGAGCGTCGCTCGACCTGCGTGAAGACGAAGAGCAGCGCCACCCCACCGACGAGGGCCGAGAGCACGAGGGGGCTCAGCCACCCCATCGTGCGACCCCCGTACGGTTGGATCCCGTAGGTGATGCCGATCATGATCGCGATCAGTCCGAGCGCGAAGGTGATGTTGCCGGGCCAGTCGATGTTCGTGTCGGCGTGTCGCGGGATCTCCTTCAACTTGCGATACGCCCAGACCGTGCCGAAGAGTCCGATCGGGACCGAGACGATGAAGATCAGTCGCCACTGAATCGGTGCGAGGATCCCGCCGAGGACGAGACCGATGAACGAACCGCTGATGCCCGCGATCTGATTGATCCCGAGCGCCATGCCGCGTTGGTGTTCGGGAAAGGCGTCGGTGAGGATCGCCGAAGAGTTGGCGATGAGGATCGCCGCCCCGACGCCCTGAAAGATGCGCATGATGACGAGATAGAGCGCCGCCGCCGTGCCCGACATCCAGGTCACGCTGAGCAACAACGAGAAGAAGGTGTAGACGACGAAGCCCAGGTTGTAGAGCCGAACCCGGCCGTACATGTCGCCGAGGCGACCGAACGTCACGACAAGAACGCTGGTGACGACCATGAAGCCGAGGATCATCCAAAGCAGGTAGAAACTGTTGCCGGGCAATAGCGGGTCGAGGTGGATGCCGGTGAAGATGTCGGGCAGTGCGATCAACATGATCGAGATGTCGATGGTCGCCATCAACATGCCGAGCGTCGTGTTGGAGAGTACGACCCACTTGTAGCGGTCGTTCGTCTGGTCGGTCGACCCCTCTTGCGATGAAAGGTCGGTGCCGGCCACCACTAACTCTCGAGGAGCGTCGCTGGCACGCTGTCGAGCGACCGAAGTATCGCCAGTGCCAACTCGCGCGCCGAATCGGCGTTCAGTTCGATGCCGACGCGCGAACTCGGTCCGAGCGACGGGTTGATTACGTCAACCATCAGCGCGTGGCCGGCACCGAAGTGCACGGGGTGGTCGTAGTAGATCGTGGCGTCGGTCGCGCGGAACCACCCGTCGGCACCCTTGGCGCTGCCGGTCACCGTGATTCGTTCTGTTTCGTAGGTGCACATGGCGATCTACTTCGTGCCCGAGAGGTGCTGGCCGTAGAACTTCCAGATCTCGCCCCACGCCTCGGTCGCGACCTCGGGGCGATACGACGGGCGATCGACCGCGAAGAACGCGTGTCCCGCACCCTCGTACTCGTGGAAGTCGAAGTCCTTGCCGTCTTTGGTCAAGAGCTCGCGAAGGGTCTCCGTCTGTTCGGGCGACGGGTACTGGTCCTCGAGACCGAAGAGTCCAAGCAAGGGACAGGAGAGGTTGGGCAGGAGCGGCACGATCGACGTCGCCTTCATGCCCGTCGCCGCGGGAGGGTCCATGACGACGAAGGCGCCGTAGCAGTCGACCGCGGCTTCGAGCTGCAGACTGCACGCGGCGAGCACCGACTGACGTCCGCCCGAGCAGTAGCCGATGACGCCGACCTTCTGATTCGAGTTGTCCAACGCGCGCAAGTAGCTGGCCGCCGCGCCGACGTCGCCGACGAGTCGCTCGTCCGGCACCCCACCCTGGGCTCGGGCGGCCGCCGCGGCGTCGTCGGCACTCGCGTCGGGCGACTCGCGGTAGTAGAGGTTGACGCAGATCGCGTTGTAGCCATTGGCGCCGAACTTCCTGACGATCTCTTTGGTCGCCTCGTCATAGCCCGGGAAGTGGTGGATGACGACGACCCCGCCGACCTTCTCATCGGCTTCGGTGGTCGCCAGATAGGCCTCCACTGACTCACCGTCGAAGGAGTCGAAGTAGATGGTTTCGGCACGCAGGTTTGACGTCATGAGACCGCTTTCTCTGGATTTTCATCTCAGTGTACCGAGGTTGAAACGAGTCAATTCAGGGAAGGACGATCTCGAATCCGAACTCGAACACGTCCAACAAATCCGCCAGCGTTCGAAGTCCCGCCACGTCACCCGTCACCGCGAAGTCCTCGCGGGTGAGCAACTCGTCGAAGTTTTGGGAGCCGGTCGCGAAGAGCGCGAAGGCCTCGACGGAGCTGACGACGCCGACCGAGCCAACGCCTCGCGCGTCGCGACGCGCGTGCAAGACACCGTGGCGCACACCAAAGTTCCAGCGTTCGTCGCCGCGGTCCGCGATGACGAGCTCGACCTCGAGATCGAACTGCGCCGACCGCGGACCATTGAGCCGCACGCCGATGAGATCGAGCAGCAGTTCCGGCGTCATCGAGCGCACGATCCCGGCGCCCAGGGCGTTGCCCGTGACACCCTTCAAGACCGTGCCGTTCGATCGGAGTTCCATCGCGCCACTCAGATAGAAGTCACGCCACGGCCCGGACTCACTCTGGAAGCCGAGTTGTTCGAGCGCGTCGGCCTGCAGGAGTCGCGCCGTCTCATTCTCGGGGTCAGCGAAGACGACGTGATTGACCACTTCGACGACCCATCGATAGTCGCCTTCGGCGAAGGACGCTCGGGCCCGTTCCAGTACGGCGTCGGCACCGCCCATGAACGTCACGTAGCGCGTCGCCGCCTCGACCGGCGGGTGCGGATTGAGGTGCGCTGGGTTGCCGTCGAACCAACCGAGGTAGCGCTGGTAGACGGCTTTGGCGTTGTGCGAGAGCGTTCCGTAGTAGCCGCGGTTGAAGAACTCGTCGCCCAGTCCCGCGGGCAGCACGAGTTCTTCGGCGATCTCGTTCATCGTGCGACCGTGGTTCGCCAGTCGAAGCGTCTGGTCGTGCACGTAGCGATAGGCGTCACGTTGACTCGCCAGATAGGCCGAGAGATCGGCCTGACCCCACCGGGGCCAGTGGTGGCTCGCGAAGAGGACGTCGCACTGGTCGGCGTAGAGCTCGAGCGACTGGTCGATGTACTTGCTCCACATCAGGGCGTCACGTACTTGGGCACCGCGAAGCGTGTAGACGTTGTGTTGGTTCGCCGTGCAGTTCTCGGCCATGCACAGGGCGCGTTCTTCGGGAACGAAGATGTTCATCTCGGCCGGCGCCTCGGTGCCGGGCGTCATCTGAAAGACGAGACGCACGCCGTCCACGATCAACTCCTCGCCGGTGGCGGTGACCTCGTGCGTGGGCGCGATGAGCGCGACGCTCGGCAACGCGGGCATCCCCTTGCCGAGACCGGTGTCCACGTGACCCTGCGCGTCCTTGGGCAGCAGTACGCCGTACATATACATGGCGCGGCGGATCATGACCGTGCCGGCGAGCACGTTCTCGCTGATCGCCGCGTCGAGGAAGCCCTGGGGCGCGATCACGACGCGCGCGGCCCTCGACGACGTCGTCATCGCCCAGTACACCGTGGACGCCGCCGAAGTGATCGGTGTGGCTGTGGGTGTAGATCACCGCGCGCACGGGTCGCTCACCGAGGTGTTCGTTCACCAGTGCCAGCGCCGCTCGCGCGGTCTCTTCGGACGTGAGTGGATCGATGACGATCCAACCGGTGTCACCGGAGATGAACGTCACGTTCGAGATGTCCATACCGCGCACCTGGAAGATGGACGGCGTCACTTCGAAGAGGCCGGCGATGTTGTTGAGCCGTCCCTGTCGCCACAGACTGGGATTCACCGTGCTGGGCGGGACAATCGTGTCCGGATCATCCAAGAACGCGTACGCGTCGAGGTCCCAGAGCACCTGACCGAAGCGGCCGGGCACTTGGCGCGGCGCGCCGGGCGCGATCATCCCGCGCGTGGCGCGCTCGAAGTCGCTCACCGACGCCGACGCCAGCGACTCGAGCACCAACCGTTGCACTTCTTCCGTGGAGTCGCTCGCCAACTTGCGTTCGGGCGTCGCGTCGTCCATGGCGCCTCCTTCGACGTTTCGCAGTCCACCCTATACAGGGGTCCGCCGACAGTTTCGTCGACCGACGTGCGCCGGACACCCTAGATTCACGTCATGACACAATCGCGACGTCCACTTTCCGGACAAGTTTCTCTGGGGCACCTCCACGTCGGGCTATCAGACCGAGGGCGGCGGCGACAACACCGACTGGTGGCGTTACGAACGCGCCGAAGGAACGCACTGCGAGGAAGTGAGCGGCGATGCGTGTGACTCGTGGAATCGTTACGAACAGGACCTCGACCTCATCGTCGAGTTGGGACTCAACTCCTATCGGCTCTCGGTCGAGTGGGCGCGAATCGAACCGCAACGCGGGGTGATCGATGCCGACGCGCTGGCGCACTATCGCCTCATGCTCGAAGCCTGTCACGCCCGCAACATTCTTCCGGTCGTCACGCTGCACCACTTCACGCTCCCCCTGTGGGTCGCCGATCTCGGCGGCTTCGAGTGCCCCGAGATCGCGTCACTCATGGCGCGCTACGCCCTCGTCGTCGGCGACGCGTTGGGCGACCTCATCGGTGTCGCGTGCACGGTGAACGAACCCAACATCGTCGCCTTGATGGGCTATCTCATCGGTGCCTTTCCGCCGGCGCAGAGTGATTGGCAACGATTCTCCGACGTCAACGTCACGATGCGCGCGTGTCACGTCGCGATGCGTGACGCGCTGCGATCACTTCCCGGCCACTACCCGATCGGCATGCCGCTCTCGATGAACGAGTACGAGGCGCTGCCCGGTGGCGAGGAGTTGGTGCAGTCGTTCCGCCACGAGATGGAAGACGAGTACCTTCGCGCCGTCGGCGACGACGACTACCTCGGTGTGCAGTGCTACACGAAGATCATCATCGGGCCGGAGGGTCGGATCGCCCACCCCGACGGCGAAGTCACGGAGATGGGGTATCTCTTCTGGCCTCAGAGCGTGGAGTACACCATCCGACGTGCCGCGTCGATGGTCGACATCCCGATCATCATGACCGAGAACGGTATCGGCACCAACGATGACGAGCAACGGATTCGCTACCTCACCGGCGCGCTGGCCGGGCTCGCGCGCGTGATCGACGACGGCATCGACGTCCGGGGCTATTTCCAGTGGTCGCTGCTCGACAACTTCGAGTGGACCTTTGGCTACCGTCCGAAGTTCGGCATCGTCGCGGTCGACCGTGAGACGTTCGTGCGAACACCGAAGCCCTCGGCCGCCTGGTACGCCGAGGCGACGCGAACGTTCACCACGCCGCAGTAGCCCTGTCACCTCTTCGACACCGAGCGTTCCCGAACCGCCGTTAAGGTGACGGCATGACACGTCGAAGCGGTCGCCCCCCGAGCGTGTTCGGCGTGTCACACCAGACGACGACGATGAGTGCCGAGCCCACGAACCGCGAAGAGGAGCATCATGAGTGACGTGAAACCCCACTACCAACTAGTCGGACTGGATTGCCCCGATCCAATCGCACTGGCCAACTTTTACTCGCAACTCACCGGCCTCGAGGTCGAACCCCTCGGAGACTTCAAACCCGAAGACGTCGAGTGGATCGAATTGGACAACGGCGCACACCCCACGATCGCGTTCCAGAAAGTGCCGAACTACGTCGCGCCAACCTGGCCCACGGGCGCGGTTCCCCAGCAACTCCACCTCGACTTTCTCGTGCCCGATCTCGACGAAGGTGAAACCCACGCGATCTCAATCGGCGCGAGGAAACATGAGTACCAGCCGGGAACCACATTCCGGGTCTTTCTCGATCCCGTCGGTCATCCGTTCTGTCTGGTGCTGTCCAACGACTGACGAACGCTCAACTCATGAGTCCACTCGTGGTTGACGCGAGCACGTGACTGTCTAAGAACCGCGTCATCAGTGACGCGCTGAGTCGGCCGTACTCCGGGATCAAATCGAAGGCGTGTTCGAGTCCATCAAAGACGTGAAGTTCGCATCGTGATCCGACCTCGTTCAATGCCTCACACATCCGCGCGCTTTCTCTCCATTCGACTCTCGCGTCACGATTGCCGGTCAGGAGCAGCGTCGGCGGGAAGTTCGGCCCGACGTAGGTGCGCGGGCTCATCGCCAAAAGCCGCTTTTCGGAGACGTCGTCGCCCAGCAAGAACTTCATGCTCGCCGGAGATCCTTTGGCGCGCGCGTCATCACTCAGGAAATCCATAGGCGCGTAAAAGGCGATCGAAGCAGCGACCTTGCGTGAACTCGTGCCCGCGAGCAGCAACGAGAGGCAGCCCCCGGCGGAGTTTCCCGACACCGCCAACTTCGAAGCGTTGAGACCGAGCGACTTCGCCTCGCCGTGAAAGTACTCGAACGCCGTCTGGACGTCGTCAAGTGCCGCGGGCCACAACGCCTCTCCGGCGAGGCGATACTCGCAGGCGAGCGACGTGTAACCCGCTCGACCGAGCGCGATGCCGTAACCGCGGAGCTGTCCTCGATCACCCTCCACGAAGCCGCCGCCGTAGATGAGCATCACGCCACAGCCATTGGGGTTCGGAGGTCGATAGAGATCGGCCAACAGATCACGACCTCCGCCCTGACCAACCGTCAGCGTTTCGACTTCGACTCGATCAGACATAGCGCATCCTTCCCACGTGACGCCGAGCCTACCGACGGCGTCGAGCATCGCCTAGGCCACACTCACCAACGCGATGCCGGCGACCACGACGAGTGCGGGCACCATGATGGCCCGGGCCTTCCCTTCCTTGAAGAACACGACGCCGATCGCCGCGGCCCACACGACACCGGTCTCGCGAAGCGCGCTCACGATCCCGAGTGGCGCCCGCGTCTGGGCGTAGAGGACCACGGTGTACGCGACGAGTGACATGAGACCGGCGACGAGGCCGACGGTGATCGTCGACGCCTTGTCGGTCCAACGCCAACCGCGTCGCACCACGACCCCGATCAACCACAGCGTGGACTGCAGTACGAAGAGCACGACGGCGTAGCGCAGGGCGTCGTGACTGCGACGAACCCCGATTCCGTCGACGACGGTGTAGACGGCGATCGCGGCGCCGGTGGCGAGCGCCCAGTAGATCCCCACGCGGTCGAGCTTCGAGGAGTTGCGGACGTAGGCCAGGCTGACGACACCGACGACGATGAAGAAGATCCCGAGAATCGCCTCGGCATCGAGGTGTTCATTCGCGAAGATCAGTCCCCCGACGGACACGAGCAACGGCGCCACGCCGCGCGCGATGGGATAGGCGCGTGAGAAATTGGCACGCCGATACGAACCCATCAAGAACATCTGATAGCCGAGGTGACAGGCGGTCGACGCCAGCACGAACGGCCACGCCGCGGCGCGCGGCACGCCGATGAACGGCAGGGCGATCCAACTCACGACGGCGATTCCCACGTTCATCAGCGCGAAGCTCGTGGACTGGCTCGTAATGCCTTTGGCCATCGCGTTCCACACCGCGTGAATGAGGCCGGCGAGGAGGACGAGGAAGACGATTGCGAGACTCACGAGAACATCGTCTCGTGGTCGAATCGCACATCGGGCATCATACGAGGAGCGTTGGTTTCACTCGGTGTGTCGCCCTCAAAGCGTGAGCGCGCCACCATATAGACTTACGATTCGCGTCTCGGGGTCTCGACCTTGGGAACACCGAGGACCTGTGGTGCAGCTCGGAGTGCACGCCGCCCTGTCAAGGCGGAGGTCGCGGGTTCAAATCCCGTCAGGTCCGCTCGACACCCGCAAGGGTGACGAGGAGGTCGAGTAGCTCAGTCGGTAGAGCGCGCGCCTGAAAAGCGTGAGGTCACCGGATCGACGCCGGTCTCGACCACCAGCAAGTCGCCCCACGGACTCCTCACGAGCTCTGTGGGGCGACTTTCGTTGTGGTGACCACTTCGACAGGCATCACCCGCAGGCGCACGTGGTGGCCGCTCGGCGTTGCCTGCCACGCGCCGGCGACCACCAGATTTCGCCGCAAACGTTGGATCGCCAACTGCTCGTCACCGATCGACGTCGGTACCAGTCCGAGCGGTTCGATGCGAGCCACGACCTGACTGAGTCGCGTCGACGCTCAACGAAGTAGGCGCTGACGCGATTGCGATGACGAGACGACGTCGTCGCGGATCGATAGAAATATTGTTCGACCTCAGGCTCGGCGGACAACGTCATGGGTCGAACGTAGCGAGACGGTGTCACAGGGCGCAGCGTGACACGATGGTCCGAAGGAATCGGAGGACCATGGTCAGTGTGCCGTCAGTACAGCCGCGCTTCGCGTCCCAGCCCGAGGGCGTCGCCTGGCCGACGCGCGAGTGGCCGAGGGGCGTGCACGCGCACCAGGGCGAACTCGACGCGCGTCGTCGACGAGATGTTCAGCGACGAGGACCTTGCCGAGCACGAACGCCGTCGTCGTGGTCCAGGGCGGCCGGGTCCTCTGCGAACGCTACGGCGGGGAGCAGTTCTACTTCGACCGGCCGGCCGAGCCGATCACCGCCGAGAGCCAACTGCTGTCGTGGTCGATGGCGAAGTCGATGTTGCACATGATCGTCGGCACGCTGGTCGACGAACGGCGACTGAACCCCGATCAGCTCGCGCCGGTGAAGGAGTGGTCGGCCGACGATCCGATCCCCGACACCAGATCCAGGTGCGCGATCTCCTGGCCATGCGCGACGGGCTCGCCTTCGTCGAGGAGTACGAGATCGGACAGACCAGTCACGTCATCGAGATGCTCTGGGGCGAGGGCAAGGACGACATGGCCGCCTTCACCGCGGCGCTGCCGTTGGTGCACGAGCCGGGAACCTTCTTCAACTACTCGAGTGGGACCACGAACATCCTGAGTCGCGTCGTCGCGGACCTCGTCGGTTACGGCGACGACTACCGCGCGTACCTCGAGCGTCGACTCTTCGAGCCGATCGGGATGACGAGTGCCGTCGCGACCTTCGACACGAGCGGCGTCTTCGTCGCGTCGAGTTTCGTGCACGCGCGCGCGCTCGACTTCGCGAAGTTCGGACTGTTGTACCTGCGCGGCGGTGAGTGGGACGGACGACAACTCGTCTCACGCGAGTGGGCCGCCACGGCGCAGGTGCCGCTGAGCGTCGAGGCGTCGAGCGGTTGGCTCTACTCGTGGCAGTGGTGGGTGAGCGGGGATCGCTACGGCACCTACTGGGCCAACGGCTACGAGGGCCAGATGATCACGATCGTCCCGGAACTCGACGCGATCATCGTGCGCTTCGGTCACACGCCGGAGGAGAACTTCGAACCGAGGATGACGTGGCGCGAACGAGTGATCTCGCGTACTCGCGAAGTGACTACGCCTCTTCGTTGGTGAATCCGAGGTCCTGGGACGTGTAGAGCGCGTCGAAGGCGATGCCCTCGTCGGCCGCCATGGCGCTCACGGTGCCGCCGCGGTCCACGACCGCGAACAGCATGATCACCTCGGCGCCGTACTCGCTGCACGACGTGCGCGGCTTCGAGCAGACTCGTGCCACGCGTCACGGTGTCTTCGGTGATCACGACCCGATCGCCCGGCTCGAGCACGCCGGCGATCCGTCCGCCCGCCCCGTGGTCCTTGACTTCCTTTCGGACGCTGAAGGCGTTGAGACTGCGGCCCCGGGTGGCCGCCACCCCGGCCGTGATGAACGTCGCGCCGTCGGCACCCATCGTCAGTCCGCCGATGGCCGTGGCGTCGTCGGGCAGTCTCTCCAGTATCAACGTGGCGAGATCGACCATCACTTCGGGCGCGCAGATCGTCTTCTTCGAGTCGATGAACCACGTCGACGGCCGACCGGACTTCAAGACGAAGTCGCCGCGCCGCACCGAGTGCTCCAGCAGGTGTTGCCGAACTCGTTCGCGTGCGTCGCTCATGACACCACCACCTCCCCTGTGCCGAACTCGAACCGACCCGACCACCATCGCGACCACGCCGTTCGGCGCGAGCGAGTTCGATCGCGGCGTCGACGGCGTTCGCGTCGAGGGCTACGACCATACCCAGCCCGCAGTTGAAGACGCGAACCATCTCGTCGGCGTGCACGCGACCGCGGCGCTGGATCTCGAAGAAGATCTCGGGCGTCTCGAAACTGTCCATCTCGATGAACGCGTCGAGGTCGGCGGTGAGGATCCGGGCGACGTTGCCGACGATGCCGCCGCCGGTGATGTGCGCCGCAGGCGTGCACCGCGTCCGCCGAGTTCGTGGCGCAGCGCCGTGATCGTCGGGGCGTAGATGACCGACGGCACGAGCAGCTCCTCTCCGAGGCTGTGGTCCGCGCCGTCCCACGCCGGCGCGCTCAGATCACCGACGTTGTTCACGAGGACGCGACGGGCCAACGAGTAGCCGTTCGAGCGAAGTCCCGGCGAGGCGAAACCCACCAACACGTCACCGTCGCGAACGCGCTCGGGGCCGAGCTCCTCGCCGCGTTCGACGACGCCGACGGCGAATCCGGCGACGTCGAGGTCATCGGGCGCCATCACCCCGGCGTGTTCGGCGGTCTCGCCGCCGAGGAGTGCGGTCTTCGCGCGATGTCGACAACCTTCGGCGATGCCGGCGACGAGCTCTTCGAGCCGCGCCGGTTCGAGTTTGCCGACCGCGACGTAGTCCAAGAGGAAGAGGGGCTCGGCGCCGACGCACGCGAGGTCGTCGACCAACATCGCGACGAGGTCGATGCCGACCGTGTCGTAGCGCCCGACCTGACGAGCGATGTCCAGCTTCGTGCCGACGCCGTCGGCCGAGGCGACCAGGACCGGCGACGTGTACTTCGACGTGTCGAGCGCGAAGAGTCCCGCCGAAGCCGCCGATGCCGCCCACCACCTCCGGGTCGATTCGTGCTCGCTACCATGCCTTTGATCCGCTCGACCGCCGCGTCGCCCGCTTCGATCGACACCCCCGCGGCGGCGTAGGTCGCGCCGTTGACGGGCTGTTCGAGCAGTCGGCTCACCAGCGGCTGCCTGCGGTTCCCAACACGACCGGTGTTGGCGCGGGGTACGAGCCGGTGAGACAGGCGTCGCAGCACTCACCGTCGAGTTGGATGGCGCGACGCAGGTTCTCCAGCGTGATGAACTCCAGCGAGTCCGAACCGATGAACTCGTTCATCTCGGCAATCGAGTGGTTCGCCGCCAGCAGGTCGACGCGCGTCGGCGTGTCGATGCCGTAGTAGCAGGGGTTCATGAACGGCGGCGACGAGATGCGCAGGTGCACCTCTTTGGCGCCGGCGTCGCGCAGCATCTTGACGATCTCGCGCGTGGTCGTGCCGCGCACGATCGAGTCGTCCACGACGATCAGGCGCTGGCCCTCGATGTTCTCGCGCAGCGGGTTGAGCTTGCGTCGAACGGTCGCCGCGCGGAGATTCTGATCCGGGGAGATGAACGTCCGCCCGATGTAGCGGTTCTTCACGAGCCCGTAGCCGAACGGTATGCCCGACGCCTTGGCGAATCCCTCGGCGGCCGGAACACCGGAGTCCGGCACGCCCATCACGATGTCGGCGTCGACGCGTGGACTGGGCGGCCAGCAGTTCGCCCATGCGACGACGCGTCGTGTGCACCTGATGGCCCATGAGATAGGTGTCGGGACGGGCGAAGTAGACGAACTCGAAGATGCAGAGTTTCTGTTTGCCTTCGGCCGGGTCGAGCAACTGGACCGACGAGATCTCCTTGTTCGAGATCGTCACCATCTCACCGGGCGCGATCTCGCGCACGAACGTCGCGCCGACGACGTCCAGCGCCGGCGACTCCGAGGCCACGATCCAGCCTTCGGGCTCGGCTTCGCTGCCGAAGCGACCGAGACAGAGCGGTCGAAATCCGTAGGGGTCGCGCACGGCGTGGATCTCGCCCGCTTCGAGCACCACCATCGAGTACGCGCCCTCGGTCCGCGCGAGGACGACACCGAGCGCCTTGGCGAGTGAGATACCCGACTCGACCTCGCGCGCGAGCAGTTCGGCGACGAGGTCTGAGTCCGAGAGCATCGACGTGAACTGGATGCCCGCCTCTTCGGCGAGCGCCGTCGTGTTGGTGAGATTGCCGTTGTGCGCGATGGCGAAGCCCGACGTGCCGGCCGAGCGATAGACCGGCTGGGCCGCGGTCCAGTTGGCCGAGCCCGACGTCGAGTAGCGGGTGTGGCCGATGACGAAGTCCCCGGCCAGTGCGCGCAGCGTCGTCTCGGCGAAGACGTGACTGACCAGACCGTTGTCCTTCACGACCGTGATCTGGTGATTGTTGAAGGTCGCCATGCCGGCCGACTCTTGACCACGGTGTTGGAGCGCGTAGAGCGCGTCGTAACAGAGGTGCGAGACGCTGCGACCGGGGGCGACGATCCCGACGACGCCGCAGGCTTCTTTCACGCGCCCTCTTCGGTTCGGGATTTCATCTCAGAAGGCACTGAGATATTGTCGCACAGACGCCCACCCCTGTTCGACCTCTGTACTCTTTCGGGGTGCTAGATCTTCACACCCACTCACGTTCTCCGACGGTTCGGACACGCCGACCCAGTTGGCCGAAAAGGCACACGATCTGGGTATTTCGGCGATCGCGTTGACGGACCACGACACGACGCTCAGTCACGTCGAAATGTCGGCGGCGTGCGCGCGCCTCGGACTCGAACTGGTGACCGGCGTCGAGGTCTCGCTGCGCGACACGGAGTTCCCGAGGGCGCGCGACGGCGTCACGAAACCGCGCAACGTCCACGTCCTCGCCTACTTCTTGCCGCTCGATGCCGAGCACCCCCTCCAGAAGAAGCTGGCCTCATTGCGCCACGACCGCGACTCGCGCAACCACGAACTGGTGAACGTGCTCCAAGAGAAGGGCTTCGAGGACCTCACGCTGGCCTACTTGACCGAAGATGACCGGCAACGTGGACTCCATCGGCCGGCCGCACTTCGCGCGGGCCATGATCGACCTCCACCCCGAACTGGTGGGCGAACAGAACGAGGACACCTGGAATCGCGTCTTCATCGACTGGCTCGGCACCGACGGCGCGGCCTACGTCTCCAAGACGAGCATGCCCATCGAGGAGTTCGTCGACGCCGCCAAGGGTTCGGGCACGGTCTTCTCGATCGCCCACCCGCTGGTCAACTACGTCGACGAGGTCAACCCGACGTCGATCGAGACGACCATGCCGCGGGTGATGGCGTCGCTTCGCGAACGAGGGTTCGCCGGGGTCGAGGCGTACTACGGCGGCACGAGCGCCGGGATTCGCGCGCTCATGGTGAAGCTCACCCGGGACGCCGGGATGATCCCGACCGGCGGATCGGACTATCACGGCACCTACAAGACCGACGTCCAACTCGGCTTCGGACGCACCGGCGACCTGCGCGTGCCGGACGAGATGCTCGACGAACTCAAAGCGGCGCGTTAGCCGAGCCGCCGCGAGCGACTCCTCGAGCGCGCCGCGTCGGCGCGACGCTGACGTCCTCGACCGGAGATCGCGATCATCGAACCGATACGCAGCTCGCTCCCACCGACGGCGCCGAGACGCACCACGGGCACACCGGCCAGCTCGGCGCGGGCGATGAAGGCCGCGACGTCGTCGGTCGCCATGACGAAGCGACCCGGGAACTCCGTGAACAGCTCGGCGTGGCGTCTCGAGTTCGTCGACATCGACGCCGAGTTCACTGACCGCGACCATCTCGGCCAGTGCCACCGCGAGCCCGCCGCCGCCCACGTCGTGCACGGCCGTGACGTCACTGGCGTTGCCCGCGCAGATCGAGGCGACTTCGCCGACCACGAAGTCGATCGCCGCGGCCAGCGTCTCGGCGTCGAAGTGCGGCACGTGACCACCGCGTCGACCACGTCGGGTCGCCCAGCGCGATCCCCCGAGCGGGAAGCGGTAGTGCGAGTTCGCGTGGCGAGTGCCCACGAGCACGATGTCGTCGCCGTCACGCCACGCCCAACCGGGCGGCGGCGCGACGAGTGAGTCGATGTACGCCCAGGAGACCCACGACGGGTGTCGGATCGATGTCGTGGCCGCCGCTCTCGTTGTAGAGCGAGACGTTGCCGCCGATGACCGGCAGCCCGAGGCCGAGGCAGGCCTCGGTCATGCCGTCGATCGACTCCGAGAGTTGCCACATCACCTCGGGGTGTTCGGGGTTGCCGAAGTTCAGACAGTTCACGACGGCCTTGGCCGTGGCGCCGACGCAGGCGAGGTTCGCGACGCTCTCGGCGACCGTCAGGGCGGTGCCGCTCCGCGGATCGAGCGCGCACCAGCGGGGATTGGAGTCGGTCGAGAGCGCGATGCCGCGCTCGGAGAACGGCAGGCCCGGACCGGCGAGGCGCAGCAGCGCGGCGTCGCGGCCCGGACCGACGACGGTATTCAAGAAGAGCTGCGAGTCGTACTGGCGATAGACCCACGCCGGGTCGAGCAACAGGTCCAACAGGTCGTCGTTCGGCGATCCGACCGGCTCGTCGTCCGTCGGGTCGTCGGCGTTGACGGCGTCAAGGTCGGCGGGACGCTGCATCGGTCGGTCGTAGAGCGGCGCTTCGTCGGCCAACGAACTCGCCGGCACCTCGGCGAGGACCTCGCCGTCGAATCCCTGACGCACGCGCAACATCGCGACCGAGCGACCGTTCGCGTCGATCGTCGGTTCGACGACGTGACCGACGACCGTCGCGCGGACCTCCCACTTGGCGCACAGCGCGGCGACCGCGTCCCAGTTCTCGGGCGTGATGATCGCGAGCATGCGCTCCTGACTCTCGGAGGTCATGATCTCGAAGGGCGCCATGCCGGCCTCGCGCAGCGGGATCGCCGTCACGTCGACGTCCATGCCCACGCCGCCGCGCGCCGCGGTCTCACTGGTGGCACAGACGATGCCCGCGCCACCGAGGTCCTGGATGCCGACGACCAGCCCGTCGTCGAGCAACGCGAGGCACGCCTCGATGAGTCGCTTCTCCTCGTAGGGGTCGCCGACCTGGACACTCGGTCGCTTGGCGTCGTCCAGCGACTCGGCGCCGTCGGCGCCGTCGAACCCGGCCGACGCCAGCACCGACACGCCACCGATCCCGTCACGACCCGTCGAGGAACCGAGCAGCACCGCGAGATTGCCGACGCCGGAGGCGACCCCGAGGACGAGTCGTTCCGTCGGCAGGGCGCCGCAGCACAGCACGTTCACCAGTGGGTTCGAGGCGTAACAGTCGTCAAAGGTCAGTTCGCCGCCGATCGTCGGCACGCCGACCGAGTTGCCGTAGCCCGAGATACCCGAGACGACGCCCTCGACCAGCCAACGCTGGCGAGCGTCGCTCAGTTCACCGAAGAACAAAGGGTCCATGACCGCCAGGGGGCGAGCACCCATCGTGAAGACGTCACGCAAGATACCGCCGACGCCGGTCGCCGCTCCCTGATAGGGCTCGATGGCCGAGGGGTGATTGTGGCTCTCGATGCGAATGGCAACGGCGATGCCGTCGCCCGCGTCAATCACCCCGGCGTTCTCCCCCGGACCGACGAGCACGTGCGGCGCCTCGGTGGGCAGTCGGCGCAGATGAATACGTGACGATTTATACGAACAGTGTTCACTCCACATCACGCCGTAGAGCGCGAGTTCGAGTGAATTTGGCTCGCGACCAAGCACTTCACGGATCTCATCGAGCTCAGAATCGGTCAGTCCGAGCGCGCGGTGCAGGGGCTCGGGGCTACTCACGCCACCACTTTAAGGGTCACGGTTGTCGCCTCAATGCGCGAGAACGGGCGTCGCGGCCTTCACGCCGAGGAATCTTTCGAAGAGCACGACGCCGTCGGCACTGCCGACGAGCGTCGACATCGCGCGCTCGGGATGCGGCATCAGGCCCACCACGTTGCCGGCGCGGTTCGTCACGCCGGCGATGTCGTCACGCGAACCGTTCGGATTGTCCTTGTAGCGCAGAACGATCTGACCGTTCGCGACGAGTTCGTCGTGGGTCTCGTCGTCACACGTGTACGAACCAGAGAAATGATTGATCGGCACGACGAGTTCTTGTCCGACGCTCGCCATGCGCGTCAGGACTGACGACGTGGAAGAGACGACGAGCGTGGTCGGTTGACAGAGAAACGTCAGTCCGCGATTCTTCTGTAACGCGCCGGGCAACATCCCGGCCTCCACGAGGACCTGAAAGCCGTTGCAGATACCGAGTACCGGACCGCCATCCGCGGCGAAGCGTTCGACGGCGCCCATGACCGGTGAAAAACGAGCGAGGGCGCCGGGTCGGAGATAGTCGCCGTGGGCGAAACCCCCGGGCAGGATGACGCCGTCGATTCCGTCCAGGTCCGTGCGCGTGTGCCAGACGAACTCGGCCTCGTCGCCAAGTCGCGCGACCGCCGCCGCGGCGTCGTACTCACAGTTCGAGCCAGGAAAGACGACGACACCGATTCGCGACATCTAGCTCGCTCCGATCCGCGCCGACGCGTCTTCGATGACCGGATTTGAGAGGAGTCGTTGGGCCAGCGGCGGTGGCTTTGTCGAGTGCCGCGGTCTCGTCATCGGCCTCCACGTCGAAGCGAAACGACTTACCGGCGTGCACGTTCGTGACGCCAGTGAAGCCGAGGGCGGGTAGCGCACGCTCGATGGTGGAGCCCTCTGGATCGGCGATGCCCTTGCGCAGTGTCACGTCGACGATCACGGAGTAGTTCATTGCGCAGCACCGTACCAGTCGCTAATCGGATGACCCGTCACGCGTTCGTACGCATTCGACGTAGCGAGCGGACGTAATCGCCACGACGTCATCGGGAATCGACGGTGGTGGTGGCGTGCGATCCCACGACTGTGCGGTGAGCCAGTCGCGGAACGGCTGTTTGTCGAATGACGGCGGCATCTCACCGGAGCGAACCTCATCGGCCGGCCAGATCCGCGACGAGTCGGGCGTGATGACCTCGTCACAAAGCACCAGTTCACCGTCGACGAAGCCGACTTCAAACTTCGTGTCCGCGAGGATGAGTCCCTTGGCCGCGAGCACTTCGGCCGCACGCGTGAAGATGTCGACGCACAGTGTCTGGGCGTGGTGGACCCGTTCGGCGCCCTCCAGCAATGACGCGCGCTCGACGCTGATGTTGACGTCGTGGCCCGACGCCGCCTTGATCGACGGGGTGAACATCGGCTCTGCGAACGCGTCGGTCAGCTGCAGTCCCGGCGGCACGATCATCTCGTGCACGGTTCCTCGCGCGACGTACTCGTCGTGTGCCGAGCCGGCCAGGCGACCTCGCACGATGCACTCGAGCGGCAACATCTCTGCCTTGCGCACGAGCATCGCGCGTCCGTGCCACTGCGTCTGTTGGAGAAATCCCGGAACCGACGACTCGATGACCTGTGGGTCGCAACTCACGAGCGCGGACGGCGCGGCGTCGCCGAACTCGTTGATCCAGTAGTTCGTGAGACCGGTGAGCACCCGTCCCTTCTCGGGAATCGTCTCGGCCATGACGACGTCGAAGGCGCTGAGGCGATCGGACGCCACCATGAGGAGGTGTCGGTCGTCGACCACGTAGAGGTCACGGACCTTGCCGGAGTAGAGCGGCGTGAGACCGAGATCGCTCACGAGCGCCACACCAGGGCGTCGAGGATCCGACCACGGTGCGCGAGCAGGCGATCCGTGTCAAAGGCGTTGGCCAGGTCTTCGTTGCTCAACTTCATGTCGTCGTCACTCTCCACGACGTCTCGGAAGTTTCGCCGTTCCTCGATCGCGCGACGAGCGGCGCTCTGCACGACGCGGTACGCGTCGTCACGCGACATGCCCGCGTCGACGAGGGCCAGCAGGACCGACTGTGAGAAGACGAGCCCTAGTGAGCCGGTCGTGAGATTCTCCAGCGCGCGCTCCGGGTGCAGCACCAGTCCGTTCGGCGAGACCGGTGGCCTTGCGCAACATGTAGACCGTCAGTTGCAACGCGTCCGGCAGCACGACGCGTTCGACACTCGAGTGCGAGATGTCACGTTCGTGCCACAGGGCGACGTCTTCCAAACCGGCCTGTAGGTAGCCGCGCAGCACTCGGCTGAGACCGCAGAGACGTTCCGAGAGCACTGGATTTCGTTTGTGCGGCATCGATCGACGAGCCCTTCTGCCCCACGGTGAACGGCTCTTCGGCCTCGCCCGACCTCGGTGCGCGCGAGGTAGGCGCACTTCGAGTGCGAACTGTTCGACCGCGGTGCCGAGTGACGCGCAGGCGTAGAGCACCTCGGCGTGCCGGTCGCGCGCGATCACCTGGGTCGCCGGTACCGGCACCAGCCCGAGACGCGAACAGACATAGGTCTCGACCGCGGGATCGATGTTCGAGAACGTGCCGACCGCGCCCGAGAGTTTGCCGACGGCGATCGACGTTCGCGCGCGTTGCGCGCGCTCGACGTCGCGTTGCACCTGCAACGCGAAGAGTGCGAACTTCGCGCCGTACGTCGTCGGTTCGGCGTGCTGACCGTGCGTGCGCCCGGCAATCGGGAGGTCAATGGAGGCAACGGCTCGTCGAGTGAGTGCGTCGCGCAGCGCGGTCGCCTCGGTGATCACGATGTCCATCGCCTGGGTGAGCGTGAAGCAGAGCGCGGTGTCGACGACGTCCGAAGACGTCAGTCCGTAGTGGATCCACGCGCCTTCGGGCATGCCGATCCGTGACTGGACCACGTCGACGAAGGCCGCCGTGTCGTGGTTCGTCACCTGCTCGCGTTCGTCGACCGCGGCCACGAACTCGGCGTCGATCACCGGACGACGTTGGCGCAGTTTCACGACCTCCGCGTAGGGCAACTGCGCCGAGTTCGGCGAGGCCCTCGGCGGCGAGGAGTTCGACCTCGAGCATGGTGTCGAAGCGATGTTCGTCCTGAAGAGCTCGGCCACGTCCAGGGGGGCATACCTCGGAATCATCGGTCTCCTCTAGGCCACGGACAGGGCAATGTCGCTACGCATCACCCTCCCCTCAAAGGTTATGAGCGCCGCGCCGTCATAGGCGCGACGGCGCGCTTCGGCGAGCGTCGCGCCGACGCCGGTCACGGCGAGCGCTCGTCCGCCGGACGTGACGAAGCGACCGTCCGTGTCCAGGGCGGTGCCGGCGTGGAAGACCGTGACGCCCTCCACCGCCTCGGCGAGTTGTCCGTCGGGGCCGAGATCCAGCGATGACGTCGCCCTTTCGCGGCGACTGGGGGTAGCCGTGTGAGGCGAGAATCACGGTCACCGCGGCGCCGCTCGCTTCCGGTGAGGCGCCCTCAAGACGACCCTCGGCGACTCGCAGTAGGAGGTCGAAGAAGCCGTCACCGTAGAGCGGGACGAGCACCTGGGTCTCGGGATCGCCAAATCGAGCGTTGTACTCCAGGATCTTCGGGCCGTTCGAGGTCAGCATGATGCCTGCGTAGAGGACGCCGCGATAGTCGATGTCGCGTCGCTGCAGTTCACGGACCGTCGGTGCGATGATGCGCTCCATGATGTCGTCGAACTGGGCAGGCGAAAGGGTCGACATCGGCGCGTAGGCACCCATGCCTCCGGTGTTGGCGCCGGCGTCGCCGTCGCCGAGTCGTTTGAAGTCCTGGGACGGAGCGAGCGCCTTCACGTTCGTCCCGTCACAGAGCACCATCATCGAGCACTCCGGGCCGTCCAGGCCTTCTTCGATGATCACCGTTCGTCCCGCGCCAGCGAAGGCGCGGCCACTCAGTTTCTCGCGAACGTCGTTCGACGGCTTCTTCGAGATCGAGCGTCACCAGCACGCCCTTACCGGCCGCGAGGCCGTCGGTCTTGATGACGAACGGCGGCTTCATCGTCGCGAAGGAATGCCAACGCCGCGTCTTCGTCGTCGAAGATGCCGTACGCCGCGCTCGGGACGTTCGCGCTCGCGAGGAACTCCTTCAAGTACGCCTTCGAACCTTCGAGCTGCGCGCCGTCGGCGCCCGGCCCGACGACCGTCTTGCCCTGGGCGCGCAAGTCGTCGGCGAGCCCGTCGACCACTTGCTGATCCGGGCCGATCACGAAGAGGTCGGCGTCCAACTCAGTCGCGGGAGTGTCGACGCACGAAATGCCGTGCGCGGCGATGCCCGGATTGCCGGGCGTGACAACGACGTCTGAGCTCTTGGCGAGGGCCCACGCCAACGCGTGTTCGCGCGCGCCCGAACCGATGACGACGCTGCGAACTCACGAGGGTCGAACGAACTGCTCTCGGCCCGGACCCACGCCCACCACCGAAATGGTGACGCCCGTGGTCTCCTCCAGGAAGCGCACGTAGCTCTTGGCCGCGGCGGGCAACTGCTCGTACTTGGTCGACTCGGTGATGTCGGTCTTCCAACCGGGCAGTACTTCGTAGATCGGTGTCACTTCGTGCAACACCGACTGGTGATACGGCGGGTAGTCGTAGCGCACGCCGTTGGCCTCGTAGGCGACGCAGACCTTGATCTCGTCCAGCGTGTCGAGCACGTCGAGTTTGGTGAGCGCGATCTCGGTGAGCGAGTTCAGCCGAGACGCCTGACGGGCCATGACGGCGTCGAACCAGCCGACGCGTCGACGTCGTCCGGTGTTCGTCCCGAACTCGTGGCCGCGCTCGACGAGTAACTCGCCGACGTCACCGTCGACCTCGGTGGGGAACGGTCCCGCGCCGACCCTCGTGACGTAGGCCTTGGCGATGCCCACGATCGAGGTGATGTCGCGCGGACCGAGTCCCGATCCGGTGCACGCGCCACCAGCGACGGGATTGGAGGACGTCACGAATGGATACGTGCCGTGATCGAGGTCGAGGAACGTCGCCTGCGCGCCTTCGAGCAGAACCCGCTCGCCACGATCGAGCGCGTCGTGCACGATCGCGACGGTGTCGGCGATCATCGGCGCCATGCGCGGCGCGTACTCGTCCAGGTACTTCTCGGCGATCGCCTTGGCGGGTATCGCGGGGCGGTTGTAGATCTTGGTGAGGATCAGATTCTTCTCGTGCAAGACGACGTCGAGCTTCTCGCGAAAGATCTTCGCGTCCAGCAGGTCTTGCACGCGAAGTCCGACGCGTGACGACTTGTCGGCGTACGCGGGTCCGATACCGCGCTTGGTCGTACCCAGCGCGTTCTTGCCGAGGAAGCGTTCGGTGAGGCGATCGAGTTCCTGGTGATAGGGCATTATCAGGTGCGCGTTGCCCGAGACGAGGAGTCGAGAGACGTCGACGTCCTTGGCACTCAGCGTGTCGAGTTCGGCGAGCAGGACCGCGGGATCGACGACGACGCCGTTGCCGATGACCGGCGTGATCGTCGGGTACAACACACCCGAGGGCACCAGTTGTAAGGCGAAGGCCACGTCGTTGACGACGATGCGGTGACCGGCGTTGTGGCCACCTTGGTAGCGCACGGCCATATCCATGTCACGAGACATGAGGTCGGTCAACTTCCCTTTACCTTCGTCACCCCACTGGGTTCCGACGACCACCGTTGCGGGCACTGGGCTCCTCCGAGTCGGCCTCGTTGCAAGAAAAGTCTAGTTGAGGAAAAGTGGACGTTCGTTGAGGGACGTCGCGCGCGTCGCTACGAACTCTCGTGAAGACGGCGACGCGCTTCGATGAACTCCACGATGGTGTTCTGGATCGGGACGAGGTCGCGGCGGTGTTGGCGATGGGCCTCTTCGATGTTCGTCCGTGCTTGGTCGAGTGTCGTGGCCAGGCGAGCTCGAGCGTCCGCGAGCTCGACTTCGAGTCGCAGGATCTTCTTGACGCCTTCGAGGTTGACGCCCTCGTTGGTCAGCTCCTGGATTCGTCGCAGCGCAGCCAGGTCCGCGTCCGAGAATCGCCGTGACCCGCCGCTCGTTCGCTGGGGGTTCAGCAGGCCCCCGCGCTCGTAGTTGCGCAGGGTCTGCGGGTGCACGCCCGCGAGCTCGGCGAAGACCGAGATCACGTAGACGGCGTGTTGCTGTTGACGTTCAGTCACTGGGTACCTCTTCTTTCAACGCGACCGCCAACTTCTCGACCGCGGACTTCTGTTCCTTGTTCAGCTTCTTGGGGATCGTGACGTTGATCGTGACCAGGAGGTCGCCGGCGGCGTTCTTGCCGGCCGCGGGCACGCCGCGACCGCGCACGCGCATCGTCGTCGACGGCTGGGTCCCGGCGGGGACCTTGAGCGTGACCGGATCATCCAGCGTCGGCACCTCGACCGTGGTGCCGAGCATCGCCGCGGTGAGCGGGACGTTGACCGACGTGGTCACGTTGCGACCCCGGCGATCGAAGCGGGCGTCGGGCGACACGTGCACGTCGACGAAGAGGTCGCCCGGCGGGACCACCGTGCGTACCGGGGTTGCCCTTGCCCTTGATCTTGATACGTTGCCCGTCGTTGACGCCGGCGGGAATGCGCACGTTCACCTTGCGCGAGGACGGCTCGCGACCGGTGCCGTGACAGGTCGGACACGGCGTCTCGATACGGCCGCCGCGTCCCTGACAGACCGGACAGACACTCGACATCGCGAACGGTCCCTGGTCGTCGTTGAGGACGCCGCGACCACCGCAGCGTTCACAGGTGACGAAGCCGGTGCCGGGCGCGGCGCCACTCCCCTTGCAGGTGTGGCACGCCTCGTTGCTCGGCAGGTTCACCGACGTCGTCACGCCCATGACGGCGTCGCGGAAACCCAAGTGGAGCGCGGTCTCGAGGTCGGCGCCGCGCTGGGCGCGTTGTCGACGCCCGCCGCCGAAGAGTCCGCCGAAGAGGTCGCCGAGATCGCCGAAGTCGCCGGTCTGGAAGTTGAAGCCACCGGCGCCCTGTCCGCCCGGACCACCGAATCCGGCCGCGGCCGGTCCGAGGCGGCGAACCTCGTCGTACTCCTTGCGCTTCTCTTTGTCCCCGAGCACGTCGTAGGCGACGGAGACCTCTTTGAACTTCTCCTCGGATCCGGGATTGGTGTCGGGGTGCGAGGACTTGGCCAGCTTGCGATAGGCGCGCGTGATCTCTTTCTCGGTCGCGCTCGAGGTGAGCCCGAGGACCTTGTAGTAGTCCTTGTCGAACCACTCACGATCGACCATCGGGTCAGCCCCGTACTTTCACCATCGCAGGACGAAGTACTGAGCCCTTCCAGCGGTATCCGGCGCGCAGCACCTGGTCGACGACGGGACCGTCGTCGCCCTCGACGTGCGCGACCGCGTCGTGCACCTGGGGATCGAAGTCGACGCCGACGGCGTCGATGCGCTCGAGGCCCTGTTTGGCGAGTGCGTCGAGCAGCAGTCCCCGCGCTTGGTCCAACGCCTCGGCCTCTTCCGACGGCGCACTCAGGAAGTGCTGCGCCGCGAGGTCGAAGGCGTCGAGCACCGGCAGCATCTTCACGACGACCTCACCGGCCGCGCGGTCGGCGGCCTCGACCGAGGAACGCGCGACGCGCTTGCGGTAGTTCTCGAAGTCGGCCTGGAGACGCTGGAGCGCGTCGAGGTACTCGTCGCGCTGGCGCTCTACGTCGGAGCGTTCGTCAACGACCTCCGTGACGGCGCCCTCGGGCGTCGTCACGGTGTCGTTCTCCAACTTCGTCGCTCATGATTAGTCAACGATTTCGGCGTCAACGATGTCGTCGTCGTTACCCTGCGGTGCCGACGGCTCGCTCGGCGTTGGCCTTGGCGGCCTCTTCGTACAGGCGCTGGCTGAATCCCTGGCTCGTCGTGAGCAGCTTCTCGGTCGCGTCCTTGATCGCCTCGATGTCGGTGCCGTTGAGGGCCTCCTTCAACGCGGCCAGTGCGGTCTCGACGTCGTCGCGCTCGGTGCCCTGGAACTTCTCGGCCTGGTCCTTCAACAGCTTCTCGGTCTGGTACACCAGTCCGTCGGCGTTGTTGCGGATCTCGGCCTCGGCCCGGCGCTGACGGTCGTCCTCGGCGTGGGCCTCGGCGTCGCGCACCATGCGGTCGATCTCTTCCTTGGAGAGCGAGGAGCCACCGGTGATGGTCATCGACTGGGTCGCGCCCGTCGCCTGGTCCTTGGCCGAGACGTGCACGATGCCGTTGGCGTCGATGTCGAAGGTGACCTCGATCTGGGGCATGCCGCGCGGCGCCGGCGGGATGCCGACGAGCTGGAACTTGCCCAGCGTCTGGTTGTAGGACGCCATCTCGCGCTCACCCTGGAGGACGTGGACCTCGACCGAGGGCTGATTGTCGTCGGCCGTGGTGAAGGTCTGGGACTTCTTGGTCGGGATGGTGGTGTTGCGCTCGATGATCTTGGTCATGACGCCACCCTTGGTCTCGATGCCGAGCGACAACGGCGTCACGTCGAGCAGGAGGATGTCCTTCACGTCGCCCTTCAAGACGCCGGCCTGGACCGCGGCGCCGATGGCGACCACTTCGTCCGGGTTCACGCTCTTGTTGGGCTCTTTGCCGGTCACCTTGGTGACGAGCTCCTGGACCGCGGGGATTCGGGTCGATCCACCGACCATGATCACGTGGTTGATCTTGTCGAGGGTCAGGCCGGCGTCCTTGATGGCCTGGTCGAAGGGCTTGCGGCAGCGATCGACCAAGTGCGAGGTCAGTTCGTTGAACTTCGCGCGACTGAGCTTGATGTCGAGGTGCTTGGGGCCGTCGGCCGTCGCCGTGATGAACGGCAGGTTGACGGTCGTGTCCTGGACGGCGGAGAGTTCGATCTTCGCCTTCTCCGCGGCCTCCTTCAGGCGCTGGACGGCCATCTTGTCGGCCGAGAGGTCGACGCCTTCGGTGTCCTTGAAGGTCTTGATGAGCCACTCCATGACCGCGTCGTCCCAGTCGTCACCACCGAGGTGGGTGTCGCCGTGGGTCGACTTCACTTCGAAGACGCCGTCGGCGATGTCGAGGACCGACACGTCGAAGGTGCCACCACCGAGGTCGAAGACCAAGACGGTCTGCTCCTGGCCGCCCTTGTCGAGGCCGTAGGCGAGCGCGGCGGCGGTCGGCTCGTTGACGATGCGCAGCACCTCGAGTCCGGCGATCTGGCCGGCCTCTTTGGTCGCGGTGCGCTGGGCGTCGTTGAAGTACGCCGGCACGGTGATGACCGCCTGGGTGACGCTGTCACCGAGGTAGGCCTCCGCGTCGCGCTTCAGCTTCTGCAAGATGCGCGCCGAGATCTCCTGGGCGGTGTACTTCGTGCCGTCGATGTCGACGGACCAGTTCTCGCCCATGTGGCGCTTGACCGAACGAATGGTCCGCTCGGGGTTCGTAATCGCCTGACGCTTCGCGACCTCACCGACCAGTACTTCGCCGGTCTTCGAGAAGCCGACCACTGACGGGGTGGTGCGTCCACCTTCGGCGTTGGGGATGACGACGGGTTCGCCCGCTTCTAGGACACTGACCACCGAGTTGGTCGTTCCCAGGTCGATGCCGACTGCCTTAGCCATGAAATTCTCCTTGATTCGCTGTCTTCGCCGCCGGTCCATCCGGAGAGTCAGAACTCACTGCATCCAGTGTACAGAGTTGAGTCTCTGCTTGTCAAGAAAATATATAGGTCTTATGCTACATCTTTAGAAAAGCCCATGGAATACAAGGGCATCTGCGGCTCCGAAATCCGCCTGTTACCCGTCGCGAATCGCCCGAGGTACGCTGGTGCGCGTGCCTGACCTTATTCTCCTGCGCCACGGACAATCGGCGTGGAACGAGCTCAATCTCTTCACCGGCTGGACCGACGTGGACCTCACGCCCGCTGGGCGAGGCCGAGGCCCGAAGCGCCGGTGAACTGCTCTGGCCCTCGAGCCCGACCTGGACCTGCGGGTCCTGCACACCTCGGTGCTCACCCGGGCCATTCGCACCGCCGAGATCACCCTGCACGCGGCCGGACGCTCCTGGCTCCCGGTGCGGCGCAACTGGCGACTCAACGAGCGCCACTACGGCGACCTGACCGGCAAGGACAAGAAGGAGACCGCCGACCAGTTCGGCACTCGAGCAGGTGAAACTCTGGCGCCGCTCCTACGACGTTCCCCCGCCGCCGCTGCCCGACGGCGACCCGCGCAGCAGCCTGCGCGACCCGCGCTACCGCGACGTGCCGGCCGGAGTTCGTGCCGGCGACCGAGTGCCTGAAGGACGTCGTGGCGCGCGTGACGCCGTACTTCGCCGACGTGATCGTCGAGGACCTGCGCGCCGAGGCCGTGCGCGGCGGCGCGGTCATCGTCGTCGCCCACGGCAACTCGATCCGGGCCCTGCGCATGGTCCTACAGAACATCCCCGAGGACGAGATCGCCGAACTCGAGATCCCGACGGGCATCCCGTACCGCGTGACGCTGGACGACGGACTCAACATCCTCAGCGCCGACTACCTCGGTGACCCCGCGGCCGCGGCGGCGGCGGCCGAAGCCGTCGCGCGCCAGGCCGGTTAGTTACAAGCGCCGCGGGACCACGTTCGTTGGTGCGGATGCGCACCACGTGCTCGATGTCGGTGACCCACGCCACGCCGTCACCGATGGTGTCGGTGCGCGCGGCCTGGACGATCGCGTCGATCAGCGCGTCGACGAGTTCGTCGGTGCAGACGATCTCGACGCGGATCTTGTCGACGAAGTCGAACTCGTACTCCTTGCCCCGATAGATCTCAATGTGACCCCCGGCGTGGCCGAAGCCTCGCGCTTGGGCGACGGTCATGCCGGTGATGCCGACGTCCTTGACCGCGGTCTTCACCTCATCGAGCTTGAACGGCTTGACGACTGCGGTGACTAGCTTCATTGTCTCTCCTTAGACGTTGTCGGGGTGAAGGTGGCTGGGCGAGTCGATCGGTTCACCGAAGGTCGGCTCCGGGATAGGCCTCTTCCTCGTGGATGGCGACGTCACCGATTCGTAGTGTCTCTTCATCCTCACGTAGTCCACCGAGTACCCACTTCACAAAGTAGAAGATGATCGCGGTGGCCGTGGCCGTCCAACAGATGATCCAGGCGGCGGCCAGGAACTGTTCCCAGAGTTGATGGAACGAGTGACCGTAGAACCAGCCGTCGACCGAGAATCCGCCCGGGCCCTTGTAGTGCTTGCCCGAGACGCCGTACTCGGTCATATGCGGGTCGGCGAGGATTCCGACCAGTAGTCCGCCGATGAGGCCGGCGATGCCGTGGGTGTAGACCACGCCGAGGGCGTCGTCGACCTTGGAGAAGGGTCGGACCTTGGAGAGGTAGTTCCAGGCGAACCAGACGAGCGTCGAGGAGATGAGTCCGACGAAGATCGCGCCCGTGCCGTTCACGAAACCGGCGCTCGGCGTGATCGCGACCAGTCCACAGAGCATGCCGTTGATGGCGCCCAAGAACGTGGGCTTCTTCTGCTTGGAGAGGAACATGTCCCACAGCAGCCACGTGATCACGCCGACCGCGGTCGCGACGTTGGTGTTCAGCACCGCCGAGGCCGCGTCGGCGCCGGCGTAGAACGGGTCGCCACCGTTGAAGCCGTTCCAGCCGAGCCAGATGATGCCCGCACCGACGGCGACCATCATCAGGTTGCTCGGGAAGGCGTTCTCGCGGTCCTGCCAGCGACGCGGTCCGAGGATCGCCGCGCCGACGAAGGCCGCGACGCCGGCCGAGAGGTGGATGACGTAGCCACCGGAGTAGTCGACGGCGCCCTTCTGCGCGAAGAAGCCGCCGCCCCACAAGAGGCACGCGTTCACGCAGTAGACGCCGGTGATCCACAGCGGCACGATCAGGAGCCACGCCTTGAACTTGATGCGTCCGACGAAGGCGCCGACGAAGAGCAGCGGCGTGATGGCCGCGAAGACGAACTGGAAGTAGGCCAGTGTCGCGGTCGGGAAGTGGAAGGGGACCAGGGTATTCGCGCCCGAGACCGCCTGGCCCTGTTCGGAACTCGCGGTCGCCAGTGGCGTGAAGTGACCGATGAACCCGCTCCAGAACGACCCCGTCGAACCGAAGTGCGATATCGGTCCGAAGGCCAGGTTGTAGCCCCAGAGCATCCACACGATCAGGGTGATGGAGAAGCCAGCGAAGACCATCAACATCGTGTTGACGATCCACTTCTTTCGCACGAGTCCGCCGTACAAGACGGCGAGACCCGGCAAGCTCATCAAACCGACCAACGTGGCGGCGGTCAGCTGCCACGTATTGTCGGCCGGATTCAGCCAATGGGGATACGGGATGATCGTTGCTGAAAGCACGTCCACTCCTCCGCTAATTAGGAGAGGGCGACGCTGACCTCAGGTTGATGGCACCAGTGTCCCAATCGAGGATTTCGAAACCGTTAGCAATAGGTTTCGTCAGTGTTAACTACGCGACGAAATGGTGACGCGATCAGTCCTGGAGCGAACGCTCGAAGACCTGGGAGATGTCCATCACCGAGACCTCTTCGTCGCGGCCGTTGGCCTTGACGGCGTCATCGAGCATGATCATGCAGAAGGGACAGGCCGTCGAGATGATGTCGGCGCCGGTCTCGAGCGCCTCGTGGGTCCGGTCCATGTTCACGCGCTTGCCGATCGTCTCTTCCATCCACATGCGCGCTCCGCCCGCGCCGCAGCAGAAGCCTCGCTCGCGGCAACGCCCCATCTCGACCGTCTTCACGCCGGGAATGGCGTCGAGCACGGTGCGCGGCTCGTCGAAGACGCGATTGTGACGTCCGAGATAACAGGGGTCGTGATAGGTCACGGTCCCCTCGTAGGCGACACCGGGCACGAGTTTGCCGGTGGCGACAAGGTGGCTCAGCAACTGCGCGTGGTGGATCATCTCGAAGTCGCCACCGAGACCCGGGTACTCGTTCTTCATCGTGTTGAAGCAGTGCGGACAGCTCGCGACGACCTTCTTCGCCCCGACCTCGTGCAACGTCGCGATGTTGACCTTCGCCATCTCCTGGAAGAGGTACTCGTTGCCCATTCGCCGGGCCGGGTCGCCGGTGCAGGACTCGCGCGGGCCGAGGACGCCGAACGTGACGCCCGCACGGTGCAACATGCGCGCGGTCGAGATCGCCTGCTTACGACCCCGCTCGTCGAGCGATCCGGCGCACCCGACCCAGTAGAGGTACTCGATGTCATCGGGAATCGGTCCGTCGATGATCGGCACCTCAAAGTCGAGGGCCTCCAACCATTTCGTGCGCTGGGATGAACCGAGTCCCCAGGGGTCGCCCTGATTCTCCATGTTGCGAAGGAGCAACGCCGCCTCGGACGGGAAGCGCGACTCCATCATCACCTCGTAGCGGCGCATGTCGATGATGGCGTCGACGTGCTCGATGTCGACCGGGCACTGCTCGACGCAACTGCCGCACGTGGTGCACGACCACAGGACGTCAGGATCGATCGTCGTCGGCACCAGCGTCGCCACGTCGGTGTTGGACGCTCCCGAGAGCAGACGATCGGCCGAGGCGAACATGTTCTCGCGCAGTCCCATGATGAGCAGTTTCGGACTGAGCGGCTTGCCCGTCGTCCACGCCGGACAGACGGATTGACAGCGGCCGCACTCCGTGCAGGTCGAGAAGTCGAGCATCTGTTTCCAGGTGAAGTCCTCCATCTTGCCGACGCCGAAGACCGTGTCCTCGGTGACGTTGTCCATGTCCATGTCAGGCGTCTTGTCGAGACCACCCAGCGCCCGCGGTCGACGCGACACGCCAACGTTGATTGGCGCAATGAAGATGTGCAGGTGCTTGGAGTACGAGACGAAGACGAGGAATCCGGCGATCACGGAAACGTTAAGGAGCAGGAAGACCGCTTCCAAGACTGAGTTGACGCCGACGCCCAGTGGCGCGAGCCAACTTGCGACGATGTGACTCGCAAAAGCCCACGGCGAGGCGAACTGCGCCAAGAAATGTGTCGTCATGGCGCCCGGCGGGAAACTTGCGGCATTTCGAGCGTCATTCTCAAACGGGAAGTAACCGGTATTGATCTGCGCGCCGCGATAGAGCAGGAGCGTGACGATGACCATCGAGATCATGAACAGCACGGCCCACGCGGCGCCGAGGTGACTGCCATAGAAACGGGACTCGCGTTCCTTGCGTGACGGCGCGTTCTTGATGCGAATGATCGTGAAGACAACCAAGGACACCAGTACGGCCGTGGCGAAGAAGTCCTCGGTGAACGCCAGCCAGTTGTCGCGTCCGATGAGCGGAATATGGAATGACCGACTGAACAGCGATCCGTAGGCCTCGAGGATCGTCGTCATCAATATGGTGAAGCCCCACATCGTGAAGAAGTGCGCCAGCCCAGGCACGGTCCACTTCAACAGCTTCTTCTGCCCGGCAACCTCGACGATTTCGACGTCACTGACCTTGCGGAATCCCTGCCAGCGACGTGGCGCCGGCTGGCCAGAGCGAATCAACTTCGAGAGCCAGTAGAAACGACGGCCCGCGATGGAGAAGAAGATGACCGTGATCCCGACACCGATGATGATGCGAGCTAGCACTGCGGTCCTCTCGTCATGAGTTGGTTCGTCACTACTTCTTGAAGTTCTCCGAGTAGCGGCTCGGCGTCGGCCCACGCTGGCCGGAGTACTTCGAGCCGAGGCCTTTCGACCCGTACGGCCGGTCGGCGGGCGTCGTCATCTGGAAGAAGCTGATCTGGCCGATCTTCATCCCGGGATAAAGGGTGATCGGCAGGTTCGCAACGTTGGAGAGCTCCAGCGTGATGTGTCCGTCCCAGCCGGCGTCCACGAATCCGGCGGTCGAGTGGATGACGAGGCCAAGACGACCCAGCGAGCTCTTCCCGTCCAGTCGTCCGACGATGTCGTCGGGGATCGCGATGCGCTCGGTCGTGGAGCCGAGCATGAACTCCCCGGGGTGCAGGATCATCGGCGCCTCGGGACCGACGTCGATCAACTCGGTCAGGTCCTCCTGGGCGTCGCGCACGTCGATGACGCGCTGGGTGTGATTGCGAAAGACGCGAAAGTATTGGTCAATGTGCAGGTCGACCGACGAGGGCTGGACGCAGTCCTCACCCAAGGGATCAATGATGATCCGGCCCTGGGCAATGGCTTCTTTGATTGAGCGATCCGAGAGCACCATGACAGATTTACGATAGCCCCTTCGTCGAATCCTCTCCGGGTGCGGAGCGTTGCGGCGACGGAGTCCTAGGACAGAACCTTTCGACGAAAGTTCCGCAGTCCCAACGCCAAGAAGAAGGCGCCGAAGGCGATCATCACGGGATAGACGACGTAGAGATGCATGTGCGGGGCCTCGGTGAAGGCCGCGCGCATGCCCTCATTGACGTAGACCAGTGGATTGATCAAGACCAGCGTTTGCAGCCAGTGGAATCCGCCGATCTTCACCGGCGCCAAATGGGTCCACGGATAGTACGTGCCACCGAGGAACGTGATCGGCAGGATCACGAACCCGAACATCAAACCGATGTTGCGCGGCTCGAATGACGTCCCGAGCGTGAGTCCCAGTCCGGCCATGGCAACACACGCGATCGGCACGAACGTGAGAATGATGAGCCAGTGCAACTGGATGTGCGCTTCAACGCCGGCGGCGTGCACGACCGACGCGATTGGGAAGACGATGAGTGCCGAGATGAGACCCTGCACCGAGGCCGACAGCACCTTTGAGATCGCGACGAGCCAGATCGGACACGGTGCCTGCACGCGGTCCTCGATCTCCCGCGTGAAACCGAACTCCTGGGCCATGGTGAGCGCGATCGACTGCACGCCCTGGAACATGACCGAGATGCCGACGACGCCGGGGACCAGCACGGTAGCGAAATCCGCGGCGCCGTTGGAACCCGAGCCTCCGACCGCCTGACCGATCTTGGGGAACACGAAGAGGAAGACGAAACAGAGCAGGAACGGCTGGATCAGGGTGCGCAGCACGAACTCGCGCTTGGTCTTCCACATCACGACGAGGTCACGAAGTATCAGTGCACCGAGGGCGGTGCGACTGGCGTCAAAGACGCTGCGCGTCGGGTGGATTTCGAAGGTGGTGTCGGTGCTCATACCTCGCGCAACTCCTTGCCGGTCAAGTTGATGAAGACGGTCTCGAGCGTCGGTTCGGCGACCGCGAGGTCGAGGATCTCGATGTTCGACGACTCTGCCGATGCCACGACTCGCGGCACCAAACGTTCTGTACTGCGCATGTCGACGATCAGTGAGTTCTCTTGCACGCGCGTCATCACGATCGCGTCGATGTCGCGTTTCAGGTTCTCAGCTAACTGCTCAGCGTGGCCAGCCACTTTGATCGTGACGATGGTGTCGGCGCCCGTGCTCTTCTTGAGATTCGCTGGCGTATCGAGGGCGAGGATCCTCCCGTGGTCCATGACCGCGACGCGGTCACAGAGTTGATCGGCCTCTTCCATGTAGTGCGTCGTCAACATGACGGTCTGTCCAGCGGTGTTGAGTTCGGTCAGCAGATCCCACAGCGCCAAGCGACTCTGCGGATCGAGACCCGCGGTTGGTTCGTCCATGAAGAGCACCGCCGGATAGTGGAAGATCGCGCGCGCCACCATGAGACGCTGCGCCATGCCACCGGAGAGGGCGTAGATCGACGCCTTCGACCACCTCGACAGCGAGAATCGCTCGAGGAGCTCGTCGGAGCGGACGCGCGAGTCCTTCGCACTGATACCGAAGAGCCGACCATGGAAGTACAGGTTCTCCCAGACGGTGAGCTGACGATCGAGGGTGTTCTGTTGGGAGACGATGCCCGAGAGCTGTTTCACCAGCGCCGGGTGTTGCTTCACGTCGATGCCGGAGATGTACGCGTGTCCCGTCGTGGGCACGACCCGGGTCGTCAGGATCCCCGCGGTCGTCGTCTTGCCGGCGCCGTTCGGTCCGAGGAGTCCGAAGATCTCGCCCCGATGAACCTTGAGATTCAACTTGTCGACGGCGGGCACGTCCATGGTCGGGTACTGCTTCGTGAGATCCTCGGTGCGAATGATCTCCTCTACTTCATCGGCCATTGGTCTCTCCGTCGTGCCTCGTTCTCACCGGACTTACCTTACGGTCTGACTCGCGACGGCCCCAACGCTCAATTCTCGGCTTGGGCGCGGTGGTGGTAACACCCCGCGAAGTGTGCGGTCAACTTTCTGGCGTTCGGCTCTCGCGCACGAGAGGATGAGTGGTCGTCGTCCGCCAGGGGGCATCGGTTTACTGATGAACAGTCATACGTTTGAGATTGCGAGGTATCGATTCCGTGCGACGTTCGTGCGGCGCGTCGGCGCGTACCTCAGCGTGATCCTGCTCATCGGTCTCACGGGCGGCGTCGCCATGGCATCGGTCGCCGCCGCGCGGCGCACACAGTCGTCGTATCCGACGTTCTTGAAGAGTACGAACCCCTCGACGCTCACGTTCTCCATCTTTGAAGGTGCAGGGACGAGCCCTCCCGACATCACCGGTCGGATTGAACGACTGAAAAGCGTGGCGAGCGTGCGCACTATGGGTGCCGGCGCCGCCGTGCCGCTCGATTCGGCTGGAGCACCTCGCCTCGGCACACTCAATCTCGTGGTGAGCGCCGGAAGCCTCGATGGTGAATTCTCTCGAGAGGATCGCCTGTCCGTTTTACAAGGGCAGTTCGCGAATCCCCGGAGCCTCAATCAGATTGAAGTGACGCCCGGCGCGGCGCGCCTCTTGAACCTTCACGTCGGCGAGAAGGTTCCCTACGGGTTCTACAACCCCAACCAAGAGAACGTGCCGGGATTCGGGACGCCGAAGGTCAAGCCGGTCTTGACGGTGTACGCCACCGTCACCGGCATCGTCGAGTTGAACAGCGAGATCGTCCAGGACGACGTCGACCGGGCCTACGGCTTCGTCTTCATCACGCCCGCGATGACCAAGCGCGCGGCGTCGATCGACCCCGAGTGGACGCACCCGGCCTACTACGCCATTCAACTGCGCCACGGCCACACTGGCATCGCGACGATCGAGTCGCAGTTGGAACAGCTCGTTCCCCCGCGCGACGCCTACGAATTTCACGTCGCCTCAACCGTGACGGCCACCGTCGAACTCGCGGTCAAGCCAGAGTCCGTGGCCCTCGGTGCCTTCGGGCTGATCGCGGCGCTCGTGTGTTTGATCCTCTCCGTGCAGGCGCTCTCGCGTCAGTTGCGTCAAGGCAATGACGATCGACGAATCTTGCACTCCCTTGGTGCCAGCCAGAGGGACACACTCGTCGAAAGCATGATCGGCACGCTCGGATGTGTCGTGCTCGGCGTCGCGCTCGCCGTGCTCATCGCAGTCGCGTTCTCGCCGCTCGCACCACTTGGGCCCGTGCGACCGGTCTATCCGGATCGCGGGATCTCGTGGGACTGGACGGTCCTTGGTCTGGGGGCCGCCCTACTGCTGCTGGTTCTCGGCATCGCGGCAATGATCATCGCGGTCGCCAACTCGCCCGAACGACTCAAGACGTCTGAGTCCAAGGGGCCGAGGCGCTCGGCCGTCGTCCGTCGCCTCCAGCTCCTCGGACTGCCCGTCGCGCCCACGCTCGGCGCCCACTTCGCACTGGAGTCGCCGCGGGGACGCGGGGAGGTGCCGGTCCGTTCCATCCTCGTGGGCGCGATCCTCGCGGTCACCCTGATGTCGACGACGCTGACGTTCGCCAGTGGACTCAACACGCTCGTCACGCACCCCGCCCTCTATGGCTGGAATTGGAACTACATGCTGAACCCGTCCAGCGACATGCCGCCATCAATGTTGCCGGTACTGAGTCGGGACCCGGACATCGCGCAGTGGAGCGGCGCCAACTACGAAATCTTGACGGTGGACGGACAGACGGTACCGATGATCATCATGGCGACCTACCCCAAGGTCGGACCGCCGATCCTCTCGGGTCACGGGATCCACAACACGCACCAGATCGTGCTGGGCAACCAGACCCTCGCTCTATTGCACAAGAAAGTCGGTCAGACCGTCCTCGTGGGTTACGGCACCCCGAAGAGCGCGCCGCTCTATATCCCACCGACGCCGTTGAAGATCGTGGGGACCGCGACGTTTCCGGCCGTCGGATACGTCACCGCCGTCGCCGCCCACACGTCGATGGGCACGGGCGCGCTGGTCGCGAACGGCACCGAGACACCGGCCTTCGCACACGCCCTTCTCTCGCCGGACCCGAACCTCAACGGACCGGGACTGGTGTTCATCCGCCTGCGACCCGGGGTGAGTGCGAGCGCGGGTAAGGCCAACCTCGAAAAGATCGCTCAAATGGCGGACGCCATATTCAAGAAGGATCCCCATGGATACGGCAACGACGTGACGGTGCTCGGCGTGCAGCGACCGGCACAGATCGTCGACTACCGCACCATCGGCGCGACCCCAGTGGTGTTGGCGACGGGATTGGCGGCCGGCGCCGTGATCGCCTTGGCACTCACGCTCATCGCGTCCGTTCGACGGCGCCGGCGCGATCTCGCGATCATGAAGTCCCTGGGGATCACGAGACGAACGATCGCCGCCGCCGTGGCGTGGCAAGCGACCGTGGACGGAATCGTCGGTGCCGTGGTGGGTATCCCACTCGGCATCATCCTGGGTCGTGAACTCTGGACGCTCTTCGCCCGCGACATCAACGCCGTTCCCCATCCAACGGTGCCGGGGACAGCCTTGGTACTCGTCGGCTTCGGCACCATCGTGGTCGCGGTCATCGCTGCGTCGTGGCCCGGTCGAAGCGCCGCCACGACGCCACCGGGACTGGTGCTTCGTTCGGAGTAGCCGACCTATTCCGATCGGAACGCCACGGCGGCGCCCGTTCGCGCGGCCGCTCGGCCGGGGAAGAACGCGACGACGTTCGCCAGCACCATCGCAGTGACGCCGAGGACAACGAGTGAAAGCGTGGGAATCGTCGCTGAAGGCACGGCGTAAATCTCACGCGCGAAGGTCAGCCACAGCCAGCGCCCGATCACGATTCCCAGGGGTATCCCGATCACGAGACCGGTCAACACCGAAGCGCTGGACTGCCAAGCGATGCACGCGCTCAATTGTCGTCGAGTGAAACCGAGCGTCTTCAACAGAGCGAGGTCCCTTCGCCGCCGCCGAACCGACGCGACAACGGTGAAGGCAAAGGCGCCCGCGACACCAAGGGCGAATCCCATCGCCAGCAAGACCGGCGTGTCGCCGATCGAGCGGTAATTGATGATCTCGGCCGGATACTGCACGGGCAGGACCGCCATCGACACGCCGCCGCCTTCGTCGTTGGGAAGCGCCGCGTAGGCGCGGTCCCCCGCGCGCGCCGCCTGGCGCATCGCGGAGAGCCCCTCGGCGTGCGTCGCGCCCGGTGTCATCCGCACGAGGACCATGTCGAGGTCACTCACGATGAGATTGGAAAGAAGCGCGGTCTTGAGTGCGCTGGTGATCACGTCGGCGTCGAGAACCGCCCCGGAGCCGAGCGACGTGTGCAGGACCTGGGCGCGACCGATCGCGGGGAGCGTCGCAGTGCCCACGATCGTGTCTTGCATTGGTGGAAGGTAGGCCGGGGCCTGCGCTTTGGAGCCATAACTCAAGGTGACGCTCTGACCGATTCTCTTGTGGAGCGCGGCGAGCGTCGCTTCGCCGAGGACGATTTGATTCTTCGCGCGCACCTCATGGCCCGAGAGCAGTGGCGGGCTCACTCGGGCGTTCGAGTTTTGCAGCATCGCGGGCACCGTCTGTCCGTCGATATCGACGTCGGCGAAGGTGACGCCGGACCACGCGGCGACGTAGGGACTCTTCGACAGTGCCGCCAGCGACTGCGGTGCGATGCCGCCGCCGGTGTTCGTCAGCGCGTAGTCCCAACTCCACCCGTAGAGGGCGGGATGAGAGACCAACGTCGAGAGCCCCGCGCCAAAGGTGAGCGTCGTGCCAATCAGTGTCACGGCCAACGCGACCCCAACGAGCACCGATCGAATGGGTGCGGCGCGACGACCGCGACCAGACTCGAACGCGAAGTGCAATCCCGCGACGGCCGACGCGGGAAGGCCGAGATTGGTGGCCGTTCGCACGATCGCCGGGCTCGACGCACGGTACGTCGACGCCTGACGACGGCCCGGAGCCGAACGAACCGCGAGGACGATCGCGCCCGAGAGGGAACCCACCAAGAGCACGCCGACGCACGGGAGCAGGACTTCGACGTTGAAGTGATACCGACCGCCGAGCAGGGGACCCACCGGTCCAATCGGCGAAAGGGGCGAGAGGAGGAACGACACGACGACCGCCACTACCGTTCCCACGACGATCGCGGCGAGCGAGCCACTGACGACGTCGACGATGATCGAACGTCGACTCGCGCCGAGCGCACGCAACGTCGCTTGTTCGTCACGCGCCACGCGGAGTTGGCGAGCGATCAACTGCAGCGCGACCAACAGCGTGCTGAGCAACACCAGCGCGCCGAACACGCCGAACGCGAGAGCTTCGGGGCGAACACTGGAGTTCACCTGACTTTCATCGATTGACGTCTCGTGGAGCGTGTACGTGACGTTCGGCGGTACCGCCTTGACGAACTCATTCTCCACCTGAGCGACACTCGCGCCAGGGCGAAGTTTGAGCGCGTAGTCGACGTACTGATCACCTTTGTCGAGTGGCGCGGTCGCTTTCGGGCCGAAGAGGAGCCACGTGGGATAGCGATCGACTTCGTCCTGGGTCACGTCGTCATAGAAAACGACCGTGCCCACCAGATCCGCGACAAATTTCTCCACCGGATGTTTCAACGCCGCCGGTGACGTGGAGTCATCGGCGTTGTCTACGTAGAGCCCCATTGGAATGTGTTGGCCGACGTGCCAGTGCATCAATTTCTCGGCGGCCGCGGTCGCGACGAACTCGTTGATCGTCTTCGGATTGGCCATGTGACCAGCGACGACGGTGACTTTGTCTTGATTGAAGTACTCGCCACCGATACTGCCGAGCGGTGTCACGTCGCCCGAATTGAGGCCCGGCGGAATGTAGGCCGCCCCTTTGGCGTTCAGTGGGAAGGCCGCCATCGAATACAGACTGCCTTCGACGTGGGCGACGCCTGGTAGTGACGAAAGTCGAGCGATCAGATTCGGCGCGAAAATTGTCACGTTAAGTTGCGCGGGATTCGATTGGTTGAGCAAGGTGGCGAAGGACGTCTGGGTCTCGCGCGCAGTGACCAACGACGATAACGCGGCGCCACCGATGCCGCCAATCACCAATACGACCGCCAGGTACGTGGCCCACCCTTTGCGCAGGAGCCTCGCGAAGCGATACGAGACAACTCGGCGAACCTCGTCGAACATCACGTGCCGTCGAACGACGAGCAGTCGGTTGCGCGCGTCACGACCGACTCGTTCGTGACGCGTGACCTTTCAAGTCGGCTATCACCGTGCGTGCTGCGCCGTATCCGGACATACCGTGCACGCCGCCACCGGGTGGTGCCGAGGCCGAGCAGAGATAGAGTCCCGGCGTGCCGGTGCGGTAGTTATTCCAACGCATCGTCGGTCGAAAGAGCGTCTGACGCAGCGTCCCCGCGCCGCCCGTGATGTCGCCGCCGAGGTAGTTCGGATTGTGACGCTCACCGTCGGCTGTCGACGTCGTGACGCGCTTGAGGATCAGATCGCGAAAGCCCGGCGCGAAACGCTCGATCTGCGCTTCGATGCGCTCGGTCATGTCGACGTCCGAACCGTTGGGCACGTGACAGTACGACCACAACGTGTGCTGACCCTTCGGCGCTCGCGTGTCATCGACGACGCTCGCCTGCACGACGATGCAGAACGGCGTCTCCGAGTGACGGCCCGTAGCCACGTCCTTCTCCGAGACGGCCACCTCATCGAAGGTCCCGCCCACGTGCACGGTGGCCGCTCTTCGCGCGACTTCTGAGGTCCACGGCACCGGTCCCGACAGCGCCCAGTCGACCTTGAAGACACCCGGGCCGCGCGCGAAGCGCGCGACGCCCGCCTTGTAGCGAGCGCTGAGTCTGGTCACCGGCGATGTCGACGAGTCCCCACGCCGAAGTGTCAAAGAGCGTCGCCCGCGACGACGGCAGATCACTGAGGCGACGAATCGGACGATCGACGTGGATCGTCACGCCCTGCGCCGTCAACGCGCTCACCATCGCGTCAATGAGCTGGTCGCTGCCCCCACGAACGACGGGCCAGCCGCCGGCGTGCGCGCTCACGTTGAGGAACAGTCCGAACGCTGCTGTCACCGGCGCGTCGAGCGGCAGCATCGCGTGCGAGCACAGTCCCGCGATGAGAGCTTTCCCTTCGGGCGTCGAGAAGCGCTTGGCCAAGTGCACGGCCGACGGGAGACCATTGAGGCCGAATCGCGCCATCGTGAGAGGACTGCGCGGCGGCGATCGCAGTGGCGCGAGCACCGACGCCGCGAGGCCGTCGGAATCATTGACCAGCGCAGTGAACAGGCGTCGATACGTCGGGCCGTCGACGCCGAGCGACGCGGCGGTGTGCTCGACCGATCCCTCAACGCTCGCCGCAGCACCGCCGTCCAACGGATGGGCCATCGCGACCTCGGGCTTCAACAGCGTCACGGCGTCGCGAACCTCGGGGAATGCTCGAAAGAATGGCGAGATCGCCACCATCGATTGGATGGTGGAACAGACGTCGTGTCGAAAACCCGGCAGCGTCAGTTCCTCGGTGCGACATCCACCCCCGGGAGTCGAGGCGCCTTCAAAGACCTCGACCGAGAGTCCGGCGTGCGCCAGCGTCAGGGCCGCCGCCAGCCCGTTCGGACCCGATCCGACGATGATTGCGTCGAGTGGGGAACCCGCCGAGCTCACAGTTCCAGCACCGTGCGCTGGGTCGCCAGCGTCACGTTGGGAGCACCGCTAAATCGCCTCGCCACTTCGTCGAGTTCGTCGTCGGTGCGGCTCTGCTTGTGGTGAAACAACACCACCCGCCCGACATTGGCGTGTCGCGCGAGTTCGACGGCATACTCCGCCGCGGCGTGACCGAAATAGCCTTCGGCTTCCAACTCTTCGCGCACCAGCTGCGCGTCGTGGATCAACACGTCGGCGTCCTGACTGAGTGACAACGCCGCCTGGTGGTACTCGCCGAGTCCGTCTGGTCCGGGTCCGAGGGCGCTCGGACAGTGGTCGGGCATGTACACGACGCTCCCCGTCCCATCACTCACGCGAAACCCGTAGGTACGGCCACCCTTGTGGGGGATCTCCTCTACCAAGACGTCGAATCCTTCGATCTCGAGCCGCGAGGAGGAGAGCGAGACGAACGACCAGTCCCCGCGCAGCTCGTCGGCCCGCACCGGGAAGTGTGGCGGCGACATGCCGCGCGAGAGCATCTCGAGTGGATCCGAACCGTCTAATTGGTCCGGCACGAAGAGCGTGACGCGCGAGTCAACGCGGTCCGTGGCGTCACAAAACGGCAGTCCGTGGACGTGATCCCAGTGAAGGTGGGTGAGCAGGATCGAACCGCGAAAGGGCTGGCCGTCCATCAGCGAACTGGTTCGACGAATCCCCGTGCCGGCGTCGAGGAGCAACGACGGCACCTCGCCGTCGTGGGCCAGCGCGACGCACGACGTGTGACCGCCGTAGCGAAGGAACTCCTCGCCCGGCGCCGGAGTGGAACCTCGGACTCCGAGGAGGGTGACCCGCACGCGGTCAGCCCGCGTTCGAATCTTCTCGGCGGTGTCCGGTGGAGAGCTCCTGCAGGGATTCACGGTCGAAGGACTCGGCCGGCACCGACGCCACGCGACAGTCCGTGACCGCGATGAGCGACGACGTTCGCGTGCCGCCCTCGAGGTGGGCGCGTTCGCCGAGCATCGCGCCGGGACCGTACTCGGCCATGCGCTCACCGTCGACGTCGACGCGCAGCACGCCGTCGAGGATCAGGTACACGTCCGAACTCCTGTCCCCCTGCGTGACCAGCACCGTACCGCGCTTCACCTTTCTAATCCTAGGTTTGGCCGCACCCGCCATCAGTTTGTGCGAGAGGTTTCGCTCGAGGGCGGTCTCGACCGTCGTGACGAAGGCGTCGGAGTCCTGGTGACCCCAGGGCGTCTCTTTGCCAAAGGACTTGCGGTACCAGTCGTTGAAGTCGATCAAGCCGGACTTCGCACTCAGTTGGCCGTTCTCGTCGTAGACCCAGTGCCGGGGGAACCGACTCGCGCCCACCAACGCACCCTTGGTCTCACCGTTGGTGTACATCGTGAGCGAGAGCGTCGTCCAGGCGAGTGGCGCCTGCCACTGGATAAACGGCGCGCGGCGAACCCGTCGCGGCGCCGGCATGCCGGTGCGTCCGCCCGCGGTCTGGGTGAAGCGGACCCAGCCGTCGCCGTAGACCGGCTTCACCTTGATGTCGGGCAACGCCACGGCCTCGAAGACCTTGCTGACCGGTCCGAGTTTCACGGTCGTGCTGCCGATCATGCCGGCCCCGGTGTAGCTCGCGGCGATGATCTCGCCGCTGGCGTTCACCTGGATCGACGCCGAGAGCCGATTGGCGAAGCGGAACCGATCGTTGCGACGCAGTTCGTCGAGGTCCGCGATCTCATCCGGCGGCGCCTTGTCGTAGTGCGCCATCCCGACGTCGAAGGGTAAACGGGTTCCCCCCTGAATCGCTTCGGAGGGAATCCATGACAGTGAAGTGACTGAACTCTGGTATCTCATGGGACCATCGTCGCGACTCGCGAGAGGCCAGTAAATAGTGCTACCGCACTGCGTGGTGGGGGCCTAACACCCCCACAAATTGTGGGGTCTGCCCCCTTTTGAGAAACGCCCGCCATGACCAAGAATGTACTCATCATGAGCGAGCACAGCGCCGAGAGCGTCCCGGTCATCACCGTCTTCCTGGCCGACGACAACCTGCTCGTGCGCGAAGGCGTGCGCGCGCTGATCGACCGTCAGAGCGACCTGCAGATCGTGGGCGTCGGTTCGGACTACGACGAGACCGTGGCCGGGGCCACCGCCGCGGCGCCCAACGTCCTCGTCACCGACATCCGCATGCCGCCGTCGTTCAACCGCGAGGGGATCGACGCCGCCAAAGAGGTGCGCAAGCGCCACCCCGGCACCGGCATCGTGATCCTCTCGCAGTACGACGACCCCGAGTACGCCGTCGCGCTGCTCGCCGAAGGCTCCGCCGGCTACGGCTATCTCTTGAAGGACAACCTCGCCCAGGGCAATCAACTCATCGAGGCGATCCGGATGGTCGCGACCGGCGGCACCGCCCTCGACCCCTCGATCGTCGAGTCGCTGATGCGACCGGTCACGTCGAACAGCGAGCTCTCGGACTTAGAAGAGTCGCTGCTGGCCTTCGTCGCCGAAGGCAAGCCGATCAAGGCCATCGCCGCCGCGCGTCGCATGACACCCGAGGCCGTCGACGCGCAGGTCGAGGACCTCTTTCGCAAACTGGCCGCCGAAGTGAGCGCCGGCCATCAGGGCGCGCTCGATCGACTCCGTAACCTCCATCGCGCCATCGTCGACCGTGAGGAGCAGGGCGAGACGCTCTCGCGACTCCTGCCCGGTGGTATCGCGGAGAAGCTTCGCAAAGAGGGTCGACGCATCGGCGAGACCGAGCGACTCAACGTGACCGTCATCATGAGCGACATCCGCTCGTACTCGACGATCGCCGAACACGCCGACCCCAGTGAACTCGCCGGCCAACTCAACACCCATCGCGCCGCGATGAATCGCGCCATTATTGGGGAAGGGGGAACGGTCATGCAATTCGTCGGCGACGCGGTGATGGCGGTCTTCGGTGCCCCCGTACCCAGTGACGACCACGCCGACCGCGCCGTCGTGGCGGCCGCGAGCATGCACGCGCTCCAGAACGAGATCAACGTGACCTGGGAGGCCGACGGACTCCCGGCCTTCGGTCTCGGTATCGGCCTCTCGACCGGCGAAGTCGCCGCCGCGCTGCTGGGATCCGATGAGCGCCTGGAGTACACACTCGTGGGCGACACCGTCAATCTCACCCAACGGCTCCAGCAGTTGGCGTCGGCCGGTGAGACGGTGATCTCGGAGCCGACGAAGAACGCCTTGTCACTCGACCTCGACGTCGTCGAACTCGACGCCCAACTCGTGAAGGGCCGCGACACCCCCGTCGTGTCCTACAAGATCCTCGCGCTCACCCGCGATGAGGCACCCAAGTTTCAGTTCAGCCAGTGAAGGAGACACACCATGACGTCCACCGAAACCGACGAGAGCGCGCGAGCCGCCTCGTCGCAACCAGCCCTCGAAGTGCGCGGCGTGCGAAAGACCTTCGAGGCCGAACTCGCGCCCGTGCGCGCGCTGCGCGGTGTCGACCTCACGGTCGAACGCGGGACGTTCGTCGCCCTCATGGGTCCCTCGGGGTGCGGCAAGTCGACGTTACTGAATCTCATCGCCGGGCTCGAAGAGGTGGACGAGGGGTCGATCGTCGTCGCCGGCGAGTCGATGTCCGAGGGATCCGAGGACGATCACGCGTTGATCCGTCGTAAGCACATCGGCATCGTCTTCCAGTTCTTCAACCTCCTCGAGGGCATGAGCGTGCTCGAGAACGTGGCGTTGCCCGCGATCATCGCGGGACGAAACCGCAAGTCGGCCGAGTCACGCGCCCGCGACCTCTTGGACCTCCTCGGCATCGCCGACAAGGCATCCGAGATGCCCGGCGTGCTCTCCGGTGGACAACGCCAGCGACTCGCCATCGCTCGAGCGCTCGCCAATGAGCCCACCCTCTTGCTGGCCGACGAGCCCACCGGGGCACTCGACTCGGTCGGCGGCCAGGAGGTGATCGAGCTCCTGAGCCGGCTCCACGCGGCCGGACAAACGATCATCTTGGTGACCCACGACGCCCACGTCGCCAACGCGGCCGACACGGTGCTACGAATGCGCGACGGGCGCATCGTGGGCGATGACGCCCAAGGTGACGGCGACGCGGAGACCGTCACGACGATCGGCACACTCTGAGCACCCGCGACGTGGTGAGCACGTTGCGAACCTCCGGCTCCACGACGAGCGGCACGGCAACGACCTCTCGAGACCGCTTGGCGACGTTCGCCGCGGTGATCGTCACGGTCGTTGCGGTGGCGGTCGCGCTGACTGATGCACCCAACGCCGGACATCTCGCGCTCTGGAGCGTGAGCATCGTGGCGGTCGCGTGTTGGGCCGTCGCCGGCGTCGTCCTCGTAACGCGGACACCACGACTTGGCCTCTTGTGTTCACTCGTGGCGCTCGGTGGCGGACTGTCCGTGATGGTCATGCGCGTGGGCGATCGCCACGTCGGTCTCGGTGTTGATGACGCCACGCGACGGCTCGCGGACGTCCTCGCGTTGATCACCATGGCCGTCGTCGTCCACGTCGTGTTGTCACTCCCGAACGGCGTCTTGAAGTCCCGGGGCCGCCAACTCGGCGCGGCCACCTGGTACGGCGTGGCGATCGTCCTGTGCGTTTTCTACGTGTCCGATGCCAAGGCGCTCTCGCCGTGGCCGCTCGCGCTCGGTTGGTGCGTGGCGATCGCGTCGGGACTGCCCTCTCTTCGCGGGCGCTACGTTGACGCCTCAGCACGTTCTCGACAACTCGTCCAGTCGCTCGTCGCGGGCTCGGCCCTGGCGCTCACGTTCATCGTCATCCTGGTCACGTTGCACTCACTGGTCGACTGGCCCGTCGCCGTCGGCGCGCCACTGATCGCGCTCTCGTGCCTCGTGCCGCTCGGACTTGCCGTCGGCGCGTCCAACGCCGCGTCGCACGCCGACCGCGTCCTGGTGCACCTCATCACGACGCTGGGCACGGTCGCGATCGTCGCGGGCGCCTACCTCCTCGCGGTTCGCGGCTTTGACAAGGCGCCGACGACGCACACGGACCGCGACCTCCTGTGGTGGGCCATGGCCGCGGCGGCGGTGGCCGCGGTCGCCCAACTGGCGCTGCGGGGCCGGTTTTCGCGCATCGCCACGAGCTTCACCTACGGCGCCCGCGAGGCCCCTGACGAGGTAGTTCGCTCCTTCGGCACCCGCATGACGCGCGCGATTCCCATGGACGAGTTACTGCTGCAACTCGTCGAGTCGCTGCGCAAGACGCTGTCACTCGCGTCGGCCGAGATCTTCACCGGCAACGGTGAGGTGCTGGACCTGGTCGTATCGGTCCCGGACCGTCCGCCGCGCTCACTGAACGTGACCCGTGACGAGCGACAGGTGATCGCGCGCGCCGGCGTCTCGGGTAACGCGTGGGCGTCAGTGTGGCTCCCGTCGATCGCGACGAGCGACCTCATCGGCCCGATGCGAGTCGCGCCGATCAGTCACGCCGGAGAACTACTCGGCATCATCGTGGTCTCCAAGGTCGAGGGCGCGGTGGCGTTTCGAGAAGAGGACGACCGCGTGCTCGCGGACCTCGCGCGTCAGGTCGGCTTAGCGCTGCACAACGCGCAACTCGACACGGCGCTGCAAAGTTCGCTGGACGAACTTCGCCGCCAGGCCGACGAGTTGCGCGCCTCGCGGGCCCGCGTCGTCGCGAGCGGTGACGCCGAACGTCGACGCGTGGAGCGAAATCTGCACGACGGCGCGCAACAACACCTCGTCGCCTTGGCGGTAAATCTTCGCCTGACGAAAGACATCGTCGCCGAAGATCCCGAGATGGCCTCCCAGATGCTCGACGAACTCGCCGAAGCGGTCCAGGAGACGATTCGAGAGCTGCGCGAACTGGCGCACGGTATCTACCCACCGCTCCTCGTCGACAGCGGACTCGGTGAGGCACTGAAGGCCGTCGTGAATCGCTCGCCACTCGACGTCGAACTGATCACCGAAGGGATCGGCCGATACGGCGGCGACGTCGAAGCGGCCGTGTACTTCTGTTGTCTCGAGGCACTCCAGAACGCGGGCAAGCACGCCTCGTCAGCGCACGTCGTCGTTCGCGTGTGGGAGGAGACCGGCAGTCTGCTCTTCGAGGTACGCGACGACGGTCCGGGCTTCGACATTCGCACGGCACAACGCGGTCACGGCTACGTCAACATGATGGACCGCCTCGGCGCCATCGGCGGCGCCGTGCGCTGGGAGTCCGAGATCGGGCACGGCACCGCGATCCGCGGTTCGTTGCCGCTGGATTGATCTACGTCGCGAAGACGACTTCGTTGCGCTGATCCCACAATCGACGAAGCGTGGTCGCGCCGAGTTGCTCCTTGTTCACGTAGGCCCGTGCGCCACTCGCCGTCGCGTCCGGCGGCAGGTCACTGATGTCGTAGGTCGAGCAGAGGATGACGAACGTCTCGGGCAGGTCCGCGACAATACGTCGCGTCGCTTCGATGCCGCCCATCTCGGGCATGTTGATATCCATCAAGACGACGGCCGGATGGATCTCGTTGGCGAGTTCGAGCGCCTTCACACCGTTCTCCGCTTCACCGGCGAGCGAGAAGCCCTCGGAACGGCGGATGACGGCGCGCGCCGCCATTCGAAATGGCGCCTGGTCGTCGACGACCATGACTGAGAGGGGCTCATCCATGCCTAAAGTATTGCCACTTGAGCACCCGCGTTGGTAGTGAGGTGCCTTCCGCGAGGGGGGTGTGGTTAGCCTCCCGCGTTCTCTCCCAAATAGACCAGTACGGCCTTTACGCGTCGATTCAAATCGTGCTCTTCGGATAGGCCGAACTTCGCGAAGATCGAGTTCGAATGTTTCTCGACGGCCCGCTCCGAGACGCCGAGGCTCTTGGCGATGGCACCGTTGGACTTGCCCTGGGCCATCTCGCTCAGGATCTCGGTCTCGCGCGGGGTCAACCAATCGAGGTCACTCTTGGGGCGATGCGATCGTGCCTTCACCAGCTCATCGACCACGAGTGGATCGATGACCGAACCGCCTTCGGCGACGACACGAATGGCGCGCGCCAACTCGCTGGCACCGGCGACTCGTTCCTTCAACAAGTACGCACGGCCTGCCGAACCCTCTTCCAGTAATGCCAGTGCGTACGCCGGGGCCGTGTACTGGCTCAAGACGACGACACCAATTTTCGGATAGTTCTCGCGAAGCCAACTCGCGGCACGTATTCCCTCGTCGGTGCCGGTGGGAGGCATTCGGATGTCGGTTACGACCACGTCCGGTTCATGGGTCGTGATCAATTCGATCAACTCGGGATAGTCGCAACCAACTCCGACCAGTTCGAACTCTTCGTCACTACTTATAAGGCGGGTAATTCCTTCGCGAAGAAGCGCATTGTCCTCGGCCAGTACTACGCGGATAGTCACGAACAGAAAGTACCATCGAAGTCTCGTTGGATGAGTTGCCACGAGTGACGTCGGACTCTGTCCACCATTTCCGGCGATTCCGTACTGTTCTTAGCGAAGATGGCAGCGACCAACGAGCGTTATCATTGTCTTCTCCGCGGGCGTAGTTCAGCGGCAGAACATCAGCTTCCCAAGCTGAGAACGCGAGTTCGATTCTCGTCGCCCGCTCCAAGGACTGCTCGACAGAAGTGCTTAGATCGAACGATTTCGGTTGACCGCGAGAATCCACGAGTGTCTGTCGATGTCCTCCAGTTAGCGCCCAGTTAGCGCCCGTCGTCCAACTAAGCGCCCAAATAGCGCCCAGCGGAAGTCATTCACCGTTGCTTAACTCCGCCTGCAACAAAATGTCGGCGACTCTATGCCGGGCACGATGGAGTCGAACCCGCGCAGCATTCGCGGAGATTCCGAGAACCGAAGCAATTTCGGCTGGGGACATTTCCTCCCACGCACTCAATTCAACCATCTCGCGGTCGGACTTTGAAAGTTGCGAGAGTGCTCTGAGCACTCCGCTTTCAACCTGATCATTCTTGGAGTTCGTGGCAATGGATCTGAGTTCCGTCGCCATTCGCTGATTGATAGCGGTGGTGAGCTGTCTTTTCTTGAACTGTTTGGAGAGAATGTTCCGCGCGACACCAAACAGCCAGAGTCGCCCGTCTAGTCCATCGGGCACCACGTCGATCCGTCTCCATGCCACTAGAAACGTCTCTGCAAGAGCATCGGCGGCTTCATCGGTATCGGTGCTACGACGAACGAGGTACTTGAGAATGTCAAGACGATTCGAGGCGTACAGTGTCTCGAATTTCTCAGTCTGGAGCCTGGAACGATCTGTCACTCCCTGGTGCGTCCTTGAACTTGAGGGGACGAACGTCTCACGAATTCGGCACGAACTGCTCACATGAGTATTCGCGATGCGTCAACCTATGCATAACCCTCGCGACGTTGCCGGACGCAACCGCACTTTGGTAAGGCAAGAACCAACCAAAAACAGACCACTTCACGGGGTGCGACAGTTCGGCTCGCACTGCTGGCCATGACAGGGCGTTGGCCACCTCGCTCGCCGCTTTCGAAGCCTCCGCGCTGTTCCCCGACTTCTTCGCCTGCCCGTAGTCGCTCACCCATGCGCAGAATGCGCTCATGGCAAAGAATCCCCGTTCAGCTCCCGTCGACACCTCGACCTGCCGTGCGACCGGCGTACCTCCTGCCGGCGTGATCGGACATGCACCCGTCGTGGTCGGATTCGGAATGCTGTTCTCATCGGCCAAGACTTGCAGTCGCCAGTTAGCATCGCCCGAGGGATACTTGATGTCGGAAGAAATTGAAAGGGCGACTTTGCAAAAGTCGGGCGCCCACGTCCGAAGCTCTTCTCCGGGGCCACCGGCAGAAATATATTGCTTCGGCACTTGTTGTCCCGTCCGGGCTGAGACCACTACAGACGCCGCGCCCGCAACGCTAACGACAAGGAAACTCGTCAGGGCGACGGCAATCATTCGTCGAGTCATCCGTCGCTTGGTTCGTATCCGTGCGCGAGACGGCGGCGTCCGAACTCTCATCAGGTTCTCGCCCAACTCGTTGAATGCAGCCTCCATCTCCGGCGTCTCCAGCGTGTCGGAAAGAGGGTCCGACCGTCGAAGTACATCGTCAAAATCGTCTGGAAAAGGCATAGTCAGCAGTCCTCCACTCTCGATACACCTCTATCCCTAGATCAACGTGATTCATTACAGACATTGACACCAGTAGCCCGATTTTGAGCACCCCTTGGACGTATCAATCCGCCACTTGACAAAGGTATTATTGTTGGTATTATTTGATGAAAATTATACCAACAAGGAGATACCATGTACGTCGTCGAATCGAAGGTTGAATCAATGGAATTAGGACGTTTTCGAGTCACGTTGATCCTCGACGCGAAGGATTTTGATTCAGAAGAGACCTCGGCCTTACTTCCAGAAGGTGCCTCCGGGCCAATTCAATCGAGAGCAATTCCCGATGACATCGTGCATGAACTCATTCAAGCCGGGCGCCCGTATTCGCTAACCCTGTCGGAGCTGCATAAGCGGATCGATGGCAATCCTGCGACAATCAATCGCCAGGCGTGGACGTTGGCGACGAATCAGCCCGACTTACAGATCCGACTTCGTGGTTGGGTTTGGTCACCAGAACGAGGTCGCTACGCCCTGACAGGCGCCGCCATGCGGTACATCGAGACGGATCCTCTTCCAAGCGCTTAAGTAAGAACTGCATCCACACCAGCCTGAAACCCTAAGTCGTCAGGCGCGCCCATATCTTGAACCATACCGCTGGCTTCGATCCAACCATGTGAGTTCGCATTTCACGTCCATACGCCTCAGTCGCTATCGACAACTCTGCAGGCGTCAGCACTGCGTCCAAACCTACGGCTCTACCGGTAGTCAACATCGTGTAGTCGCCGGACACCAATTTGAGAGGCCCGCGGATGCTGCCTTGCAGATACATCGCTCTTTGAACAGTTTCCTCATCATGATTAGTTAGTCGAATGTGCCTCCGAGGGTCAATCAGCAACTCCAAAGTGACACCGTCAGATACTTCTGTCGGACCTCTGCCCCGATCGCCGAGGATCTCCGCAGTGGTCATCTCGATGTATCGATTTTCGATGTCGACATCAGAGTGTTTGGCAATGAAGTTGCCAACGTTCGCGATTGGGCTGATACAACGATCGCTCATCTGCCGAGAATGCGGAGCCTTCCCCGGAAACTTGGGGTCAACTCCGCGGTTCTTTTGAATTATTCGAGAGAGAGTTCAACAAGTACCACGACTTGTTCACTGGGCAAATCTGGATCAATCCAGCGAAAATTGCGGGCGACTGGCGCGACCGATTCAGGAAGAAACTCATGGATGAGTTCGGAGGGTGGTGGGAACCTCCGATTTCCTTCCCGCCCGCCGACCCCGTATGAAGCGTGCGACGGTGACGGCACACAGAGCCGACACGGCAAGCATCATTAGTCCAACGACAACTTGGAGGATCCAGAAATGGCCAGCGGGTTGGTACGAGACCCAGTACTTGTCATGGTGCAACGAAAGCCACCGCAGCGCGGCGCTCAAACCCCCCTTTGGTTCGAAGAGGCTGTCCACTTGAATGCTGACCCTCTTTGCCACTTTGACTCCCAGCACGTGCCCGCCGGGACCGGTGTACCACGCGCGCACCAGCCAACTCCCGGTGGGGCCCTGACCTCGCGTGGCCATGGAATCGAGCGGCCCGGAGTTCATTCCGTGGAGGAGAATCCGCGACGACGTAACGGCGCCGAGCGCGTAAATCCGTTGAATGTAGAGGCCCACCGCGAGGAGAATCCCTCCGACGACGACTGCGGTGGCCGCCATCGCAGCGACCGTGCGTTTTACAACGGTTCCGATGAACGTCCCAAGCACCAGGGCGAAAAACGTCCATATCGGCATCATCCACCACGTCGTCGTGAACAACGCTGATTGCCAATGGCTACCAACACCAATGTTGATAACGGCGTAGGGATGGATGTACCAACTCCCAAGCAGGAATCCAAGTGCGACTGCCACGGGGGTGACGATCAAGGCCAACGTTGCCATCGTCACGATGAGCATGCGAACTCGACCCACACCTTGTGTCCAGGCGAACCGATACGTCCCTGACTCCATCTCTCTCGCGACCAACGGCGCTCCGACAAAGGTGCCAATGACTAAGGGGAACAGACGGAGCGCGACGACGAGAGGTGTGAAACTCGGTATATCTGCAAACTGATTGGCGGTATTGGCACATACCCCGGGATTGATCGGATGAGTAAGTGTGCAACCCGCTGCGAGGTAATTCGCGTAACTCGAGCTCACAGCGTCTCGTCCGGTGATGATGGCGACAACGAAGACAACAAACGCAATGAAAATCGTCGCCAACGCCGCACGGTGCTGAATCAGCGCAACACGGGTCAGCCGACGCAACGAGACTGGGCGTCCGACCGAACCGCGGTCGTGCGAGACCACAGCCGGAAGAGTTACTGTCGTCGTCACGGTGCATTCCTTCCCGCTCGGCTTCCGGAAACCGCAAGCGGGCCAGACAGTGCGGTGGCGGACGGTTCACGCAAGTAGGCCAACACGAGTTCGTCGAGCGAGATGTTCTCGGCCACCCAACCACCCGGAAGCTCCGCGGACGCATTGGCTCGCACGACGAACTGACTTTGCCGCCCAGCATGTTGGGATTGGATGACAACGAACTGCTCCACAACACGGTCGGCTTCGTCGGTCGGTCCACTCAGTACAAGGTGTCCGGCTAGGAGGTCGTCAATGACTCCAATCATTTGGATTCGACCATGGCTCATCAAAATGAGAAAGTCAGCAACTCGTTCCAGTTCCGAGACCACGTGCGAGGAGAAGATCACTGACAGCCTTCCCTCGGCGACGGAAGACATGATCACCGACATCACTTCATGGCGTGCCAGTGGATCGAGCCGAGCGAGCGGCTCATCAAGAACAAGCAGATCAGGCTGTCGAGCGAGCGCCAGAGCAAGCGCGAGTTGGGCCTGCTGACCTCCGGAGAGCCTGCCGACTCGGCGATCCAGAGGTATGTCGAGTGTCGCGAGTCGTGCTTCAGCGAGGTTCCGATCGAAGTGCTGATTCAAGTTGGCCGCGATCGTCAGCATCGCGCGAACACTGACATGGCGATACAACGGCGCTTCCTGTGCAACGAATGCGACACGTTCACGTGCACCAGGCGATCCTGTCGCGACGCCGCCGAGCACGGTGACCTCCCCAACCGTTGGCGTGGTCAGTCCGACAACGCAGTGGAGAAGCGTGGTCTTACCCGCACCGTTCGAACCTACGAGTGCGACAATATGACCTGCGGGTACAGATAATGAGCAGTCGCGAAGCGCCCAATTTGCACGGTAGGACACTCCGAGTCCGAAACTCTCGACGACGCTCACGACGCTTCACCTATCTCGTCCGATTCGCTACGAGTCGGTCGCTGCTCGTCATGACGATTGCGAAAGTCCCCTAACGCGCTGATGAATAGTGCGACGATCCCGTCCTCATCAAGGCCCGACTCTTCGGCCTCACGCAGCCATCCCGTCACCAGGTTGCGTCGAAGCGTCGTCAGCTCGCGCAGTCCGACGGTCACCGGTTCTGCTTCGACGAATGTGCCAAGACCTGGGCGCGCGCCGATGAGACCTTTTTGCTCGAGATCCCGGTATGCCTTGACCACAGTGTTGGGATTGATCGACAAGGTGGAGACCACGTCTTTAATGCGAGGAATTTGGTCACCGCGTCGCAAGTAACCAAGCCTTATGGCGTTTTCCACTTGTTGGACGAGTTGAAGGTATGTGGGAACGCCAGACCGAGGGTCTAGTCGAAAGATGATCGTAGAGCCCGACTGCACTTCTTCGATCAAGTTCTTCTCTTTATCTATCATCATAGGTAAAGTGTAGCCAGCTGAAAGCCTTCCTCGGAGGCAGGAACCAATTATTTCGTGACTACGGCATTTGTACTGGGATCAACCACCAATACCGCCTGGGCAGTTGGTCCCTACGTCGTTGGAGCTGACACCTTGAGCCAAGACTTGCCGCCGTTAACAGTGCTCCAAAGTTGCTCCTTCGCGCCCTGGCCGACCCAGGCATACGCCAGACCCTGTTTTGAGTTCGTGAAAGTCAGATCGAAGAAATACTTCGCAATCGGCAGCGAACCAACGACTCGAAACGAATCCGAACTGCCATCAAACTCATAAATCGGCCGGAACGGAGTGGCGTCGAAGCCATCGGTGGCGTACGCCACGTCGCGTGTCACCGGATCAAAGTCTCCGAAAGACAACCGTTGCCGACCGGTGCTCCCAATTTCACCGGTGTCCTTCCAGTGAACTCCACCATCATCGGAATAGTTCAATTCACTGAGTTCATTTCCTTGAGGGCATTGTGCCCACAGGGATGTCGTTGAGGTCGCGGTCAGTGTGCATGTAGCCGCTCCGGTGAGTTCGGGTTCAAGACGATCCGAGAACGATTTTCCACCATTTGTCGAAATCGCGAGCCGTTGAGAATTCTTGGACTGTTCGAGTATCCAGGTCCTCGCTCCGAAAGCTGCCACTTGGAGTCCGAAGGACGGCGTTCCGTCCTTCAGAAAGTTCTTCGGAATGGGAGTACTCGTCCAGTTCGAAGCGTTCAACGGCGTCTGCGCCATTTGCCACTTCGTACAGGTGTCATGTTTGGGATTGCACTGTTCGGTAACTGCATAGAACGCCGTCGGGGATGCGGCGAGCGATTGAATGAATTGAGCACCCGTAATGTGCTCGCGATGCCACGACTTGCCGCCGTCGTAGGTTGCGTACAGCCAACTCTGTTTCCCCCAGAAATTCTCGGTTGCGTAACCGTCCTCGGCGTTTGCAAAGACGAGTTGGTCCAGAGAGCCAGTCCCAGAACCCGCATAGACAGCGTCGCTCTTGATGGACGGAGTACTCACTGTGATGAAAGTTCGTCCGCCGTTCGCGGACCGGGTTAGTCGGTAGCAGGTGTGACCGCCGCAGGCCGCAGAGTAGAAGACGTACAGCACGTCGGACGTTCCGGCTCGAATAACGAGTTGAGGCACTTGGGAACGAATACGCATTGAAGCGTTGTTGTTGCTAGGAGGACTGACAGGTGATGGTGGGGAGGAGTTGACGCCAGGGCTGCGTGACGGAGTCCGACCACCGGCCTCGACGACTATCAATACTGTGGCTGTGACCACTACCAGCACGAGTGCGACTATCCAGCGTCGCCGATGGCGCTGCTGAAGTTTCCGCGCCTCTTCGATCAGCATCGAATTCGCGTCAGTTGAAAGGTTCTGAACCGTCGGTTCGGCAATATCTGTCGTCAAGGCTGCTCCTTGGTAAAGAATGCTACTCTAAGTAGCACCATGATGCAATTGTCAATTGATCGAGAAGAGTCCGTATCGCTGCACGATCAGGTCGCGGCGGAGATCCGGAAGGCAATCGCCGATGGTGAAGCGGTCGCCGGAGAGACGCTTCCGTCGTCAAAGTACTTGGCAACAGTTCTCGGCGTAAACCAGAACACCGTTCTTCGAGCGCTCCGCATACTTCGTGAAGAAGGAGTTGTCGACTTCACAAGAGGACGCGGGGTCAAAGTCACCGGCTCGCCTTCGAAGGGAGCCGTCATCATGAAGGTCTCAGAACTCCTGGCTTTTGCAAGAGTCCACGGTTACAAACGGAGTGACATCATCTCGATGATTGAATCAATGCCTTAAGGGCCGTCAATCCCAAACACATTCCCATACGGATCGACGAATTGTGCAATAGACCTATCAGGCGAAATCACCAGCGGACCTCGGCGTCGAGTCGCACCCAATGTGACCGCTCTGTCCATCGCATTGCGCAAGTCGGGAGTAGTTAGATACACAACGGTTGATCTTCCCAGTGGGTTCCGCTCCGGGTCGGCTGGGTGAAATCCATATTCAGTGTCACCAGATTCAAACCAGAAGAAGCCACTGTCATGGTTGACGATGCCAGAGTTGACACCAAGGAGTTCCGCCCACCAAAGGGCAACTTCATTTGGAATCTCACAGAAAAAAATCACGGCTCTAATCTTCCCGTTCATCTTCACGACACTACGAGTCATCAGTTGTCGAATGTAGGGAACGCCGATATCTGGACATTTAGATAGTGATGAGACATCGTGGGCCACAGGTGAGCGAGAAAGAAGCGGAGTTCGCACGTGTAGTTGCGACGCACCGCCGCGCCCTGCTGCGATACGCGCTCCGCCGACTCGACGACTACACGGATGCTGAAGATCTGGTCGCCGAGTCTTTGGTCGTCGTCTGGCGGCGAATGTCCAAACTGCCGTCACGTGATGAAGAGCTCTATTGGCTCTACGGCATTGCCAGCAGAGTCCTTGCGAACATGATGCGCGGTCGTCAGCGATCGATGCGGTTGGAAGTGCGACTGGCTTTCGAGCGAGAGAACGAGTGCGACACACAGCGCTACAGCGAGGATGACGTCAAGCGACTGATGTCAGCGCTCAGCCAGGTGAAACCCGAGGATCGCGAGCTGCTTCAACTGACTTATTGGGAGCGCCTGTCGTATCGAGAAATTGGTACCGTCCTCGGGTGCACGGCAGGGACGGCCGGCGTTCGAATTTCACGAGCGCGTCAGCACGTGCGTGAACTCCTCAACGAAAGTACACCTGCGGCGACGATTACTCACCTTCCAAACCAGGGGACACTGTGATGAACGAAGACCTGCTGCGCACACTGATGAGCGACGTTGACCCCGTTCGCAATCTCAGCGACGAGACGTTGGATGAGCTCGTGCCGAACGACCAGTTGATGGCTCGGGTTCTATTGGATATCGAACAGCCATCTGAACGACCTGTGCGTGCGCGTGACTCCATATGGCGCCGGACTTCCTTCCGCGTGAGCACAGCTGCAGCAGCCGTTGTGCTCGTGGCGTCTGGGGCGGTCGCATTCTGGGGGTCGTCACCTTCCGTGCTACCAAGCGGGTTGGCCGTAGGCGCTGTTCACTCGGAGTGGGTCCTCTACAAAGGCGTGACTCTCGTCAAAGCTGCTACGCCCGCTGGCTACGAAACGTCCAATCCCGCCGCCTTGCGGTGGCTGGTGAATGACAATCGCGTGCAGACGACGCTTCGACTTGATGGTTTCACCATTACTTCGCCAGCGACATCGGTTAGGCCGACGGTGTCCGCTCGCTTCATGTCCGAAGAACTTTGGTCGACGACTGCCTTGCGAGGTAAATCGCCGGTGATCTTTGGGTTCGGCGACCTCACAATGAATCGATCGGTTGAAGGTGGAACAAGGATTCGGGATGCCCCCGTTTGGATTGCCATCGCCACTACCCAACCATGTAGCTCGGCGATCGCGTGCAACGCCTCACACTTGACGACGTTGCCACTGACGGTGGCGGTCAGTGGCTACGGACTCCCAAACAGTGCCGCAAAGTCGGGGACGCCGATCGCATTCGTGTATCAGAGTGCTGGGAGTGGGTCCACGACCAAACCAAAGCTGCTCCCGGCGATCCTGCAATCTTCTGTTGCGTGGACTCAAATCGGCCCGGTCACGAACCACCGTCTCGACATCACAACGGGTCCGTTCCCTTGTGGCGCACTCCACGGCTACAGCTTTGAAAAGGACGCGAGCGGCTCTGCACTCACCATCGAGAGTCTCACACCGGAATCGACACTCGGTGATTATTGCGCTTCGTCAATCGTGGTCCACAAGGTCATTCCGCTGACCGAAACGAGCGACGGGGCGACGAGGTGGTTGGTCAACCTCATGGCGAGGATCGTCCACGCGCCCACCGGACCAATAGAAGCGACGAAGTGACTGACCCTATGGAAATTGCCACTTATCAACAACTGCGGAAGGCTAATGATGAAACAGGTTCATGCACGAACGCATTCCCTCGTCGCTGTTTTGGCAGCCATGGCGATTGCTCTCACTTTCGTGTCGGTGCCAACAGACGTTGGCGCTGTGTCAAGTGGTGAGCGTCACACGGCGACGACAAAAGACTGGAAAGTGACCGTGTGGGTGTCGAGGACGTCTACGAAGGCTGGAGAGTCAATACCGGCGATCGTCACAGTTGATAATCGCACGGGTCGTGGTGTCTTTATCACTGGTTGTCCCGGCACCGACTACGAGATTGTTGCCGGCAACTCTTCGTCGCCGAATAAGCCCGTCATTCCTGCCGTGCTCTGTGCATCAAGGATGAGTCGGGGAGTCCACGTCTTTCGAACGAAGGTTCTCACCAGGTACGTGAACTGCGGTGAGAAAGGCAACCCGTGCGGCCAACCCACCAAGTTGCCCCCGCTTCCAGATGGCACTTATCGCACGCAGCTCGTCCTGCCTACCTCGGCATTTCCGCTGCCGATGCCCCCACCACTGACCATCACTCTTATCGGATCTGCTCCGAAGGTCGGTTTGCCCAACTGTCGATCTGCGCAGATGACGGAGAACGTCGCTACGGTGCCAATGAAGCCACCGAACGATCACTACGCATGGTTCGGCCAAGTTGTGTTCAAGAACACTGGCCCGCAATGTGAGTTGTCACGAAGCACGGTCTCAGTAATTGCGGAGACTGGCGCAGCAGAGTCACCACGAGCCCTGTCGAAGAAATACTTGCCTGTCGTACTGGGCCTCCCCTTCCCAGTCCAACACGGCGGCAGTGCGCACACTTGGTTGGAAGTGACGGACACGCAGCCCAAGAACTGGAAGCCAATTGTGTGCCCGCCAACGGCCGTCAGCGGACTCGAGGTCGGCGGACCATCGCAGACGTGGCCACTCAAATACTTTGCGCTATCCACGGCGGTCGGCGTTTGTTTCGCCTTCATCATCAATGCTCACAGCGGCTTATTGCAACCCGGTGCGTAGTGAAGAAACGTGACGGGCTGTTGGCACCGGTGGCCCGACGCCACAAGAGTGCAACCTTTCACTTGCGACTCAAGTAGTCAGCCCCCAGCCGCCTAACGAACTTCCACATGACTCAGTTTTGCAATTATTTGTACTGTTCACGGAACGTACCTATCGACCGAGTTGCCTTGAATGATCGGAGATAGGTTGACCGTGCCACAGACCAGTAGCCCAACTCCGTTGAGATTGACATTTATGGTCAATGACTGGTTAGGAATTTCGATGCTCAGCGATGTCTCCAGGGGGCAGTTACCAGTAGCGCCGTTCGGAGCCGCTGAGTATTGAAACAGGAACGACCCTTCGTTCGACGAACCGAGCGTCACATTGGAGACACCGAGTGAAGCACCGGTATAACCTCCATCGACAACGGTCGTTTCCACCTGAGTGCCTGTTTCGCTTGCGAATGTCAACTCCGCATAGCCGCTCACGTAACAAGGGCTAGTTGCGGACAGGCTGATTATCTGTTGACCGAGGCCAGGTTGGTAGTTATACGGTCCCGGCGCTGACATGGTCGCGACAAGGTCACCCGAATTGCAGGCCTCCGTAGCAGCCGAAATCACTGCAGGAGCTCCCATTGGGACTAGTGGCGGACTCTGACGGACGACAATGCTCGAAGGCGACTGAGCTCCGGGAGGCGGCGTAATCGCTGCACTCTGGTTCGGTATGGTCGTTGGCGTCGGAGTCAGTACGGCCGCCGCGGCGCCACCGGTCAACATGAGACCAACCACCACCGCAATAGTCGTGTTTCGACCGAAGTGCCACCTCGATCGAACAGTCTGTTCGACTATGCCCACTAACTGTCGACGAGCGGCATGGTGTCGCGCCGTGGGCATTGATCGAGTGGGCGGAAGTTGATCATGCAAGGTCATGGGCATCCTTTGTGTTGTCTAGAACATTGAGTTGCGGTATTGAATGTTGAGCGAAATCGTCTTCGTTGAGCAGACCGCGCAACTGCTCTCTCGCACGAGAGAGCCGAGATCGGACAGTTCCAATTGGTATGTCCAATGTTGTCGCAACTTCGGCGTAACTCAGGTTTGACAAATCGCAGAGCGAGATGATCTCTTGCATCTCCACATTTAGAATGTTGAGCGAGTCGAGGATTGTTTTCATCCGTCGTTCGTCCTCCATTCGCTCGTCCATGACGCTCCCGATATCCGAAGTTGCGTCCGACATTGGGAGTTTCGCGAGGAGTCGACGGTGTCGACGGATTGACCGCTCCGAGTTTCGTGTGGCGTTGTTGGCTACCGCCAATAACCAGGGAAGAATCGAGTCGCCGTGGAGCTTGACCTGATTTCGCCGACGCCACGCTTGAAGAAAGGCGACGCTCGTCAAATCTTCCGCTAGTGACCATGAGCCAGTGCGGCGAAAGCAGTGGTTATAGACAGCCTCCGAATGACGTTCAAAAAGTTCGGCGAAAGCAGCTCCTTCATGAGCGCTCGCCTGCAACCAAAGGTCGCCGTCACCAACTCCATCGAATTTTGTCATCACAACTACATAATGTCCGGCTGCCTCGTGATAGTTCCAAATTGATCCAATTCGTCTCTCCGATGGGTGAGTTGGCCATCATTTCGACCATGTTGGAAGCCGGCTCCCAACAATCTCCAGATCATTCGGTCTCGGAGGGCCGACGTGAACCCGCACGCAAGACGGATGCAGTTGCTGCGAAAAATCTTTTCACCGAACGATGTTGGTGGTGAAACGTCGCCAGTATGCCCGCAGTATGCCCGCGTGCCAAATTTCGGTTCAAACAGGTCCCTACTTCAACACCTGGATCAGGTATTTCGCGATATTCCAGTAATCTTCGAGTTCAGCTTCCCAAGCTGAGAACGCGAGTTCGATTCTCGTCGCCCGCTCCAAGGATTTTCGCCTCACGCCCAGTGTCTGCACACGTTTTCGAATAGCCGTGAATGTCCGATGTTGACCACCGTTGCCCTTTGTGAAACGCCCATTTGACGCCCGTTGACGCCCATGTGACGCCCGGCACGTCTGTCTTTCAAGTCTCGACCCGACCTAAACCTTGCTTCAGAGTTTGGCCAGGCGATCTGAAGTCGCTCTGTAAAGCGAAACTGTCCAGTCCCATTAGTTCTTTGACACCTGATAGCAGAATGCAACGACGGCCGCGTGGACTCAGCGAGGTATCATTCCAAACAACTCGGCGGCGTCGACTGAGCAAAGGAGGCAATCGTGACTTCGAATCAATTTCATCCACCGTATGCCTCTGGGGATCTCCGCCGCTGAGTAACTAGGGGCGTCCTGTTAGAGGAATTTTCGTGCCCCTTGAATTTCAAACACTGGCAGAGACCAATATCAAATCGTTCTGTGCGAATACGGAAAACCCGACCGTACTTCTAGCGAGACTCACTGGCTTCCTCGAGTCCGGAATCGTTCGACCCGAGTGGTGCTTTGCTGCAATTGGTCCGTACGGCGGGATAGTCGCCCGCCACTTTTGGTGGCTTCGTTCCGGTTCGACTGCGCCATTCGGAATCGACTTCGTCAGTTCTGAAGATCACACTGCTGCGGTTGCTCTCATTCTTCACGCTCGAGAGCAGCTGGCAGTCGACGTGGCGTTCTGCCAGATTACGATGCCAACCGAGATTGGCGACAACCCCAGTCACGTTCTCGCGGATCTCGTTGCCGTACTCAATGACAGCAAGTTCTCATTCGAAGTTGCTCGAGTGACCGTGGAATGGACAAGCGACACTACGATTCCGTTGGAAGTTGCTCGGCTCACATATCGACCGGCATGCGACCTCGACGACGTTCTCCTCAACACCCTCTTTCAATCCGTCGCGGACGGTTCGCTTGACAATGGGATGGTGGCCGAGCGAGCCCGAGTCGGAATTGAAGAAGAAGCTCGCGAACGCCTTCGCACCGTACGCTCTTATCCAGGCGAACGAGAGTGGTTCACCGTCGCCTTCGATGTTCACAACTCGCCTGTCGGTTATGTAGTTCCCGCGTACGCCGCTGATGTTCCCATCATCGGCGAGATTGGAGTGGCTCAACCTCACCGAGGCCACGGTCTGGTCGGCGATCTCTTGTCCTGGGGGACCCGTCGCTTGGCAGAATCTGGCGCTCATCGAATTGTCGCCGACACTGATCGAGCGAACGCGCCGATGCGCGCCGCGTTCGCCAAAGGCGGATACCGTGAATCACGTTGGCGAGACGACTACCTGTGGCACCGTCAAAGACCTGCGTGATTCACGTACGTTTGTGTTGAAATACCAACCATGCGAAGCCGTCTCGTCGAATGATCTCCCAAGGTGACGACACTGGAGCGAATCAGGGATGCGGCCGGAGCGAAGCGATGGTTTGCGCTCGCTTCGAAGTGTGTGCCTTTCGATCACCCCGGACTCGTTGCGGGCTCGCTCGACGAGGTGCTGCACCAGCTCCGTGGCGAGCAGCGTTCCGCACGCTACGCCCACTTCGTGGCCGTCGACGATGGTACCGACGTCGCCTACGGGACAGTACGTCTGCCCCTGCGAGACAACCTTTCCAACGCCACGGTCTCCTTGTCGGTACTCCCGGCACGGAGAAGTCAAGGCATCGGTACGGCGTTCGCAACGGAGATTCTCGCCTTCGTTCGGAGTGAGGGCCGGACGAGCGCAGTGTGGACGGTGGGCTCTCCCGTGAGTGCCGAGTCGAAGAGGAGGTGCTTTTTCGCGGGCGTTGGGCGCGAAGAATGTTCTTTCGCGGCTGCGTCGCGAACTCGACCTGACGTCGGTCGACGAGAGCGAGCTCGAGAACCTTGCGAAGGTAGGATCAACGGACGCGATAGCGACTACGAGATCGTCACCTGGATTGACCGAGCTCCGAATCACCTCGTTGAAGGTGTCGCGCGGCTCGTGGGTCGCATGTCAACGGACACACCGCACGGCGACCTCTCGTGGGAGTCAGAAGTGTGGGATGTCTCGCGCTGGCGTGAGAAGGAAGACGATGCCTTCCATTCGGGACGCGGACGTGTTGCTGCGGGCGCCGTCGATCGAAGTGGCCGACCTGGTCGCCTTCAGCGACATCGGAGTATGGAAGCAAGAACCAAGTGTCGCGGAACAGTGGAACACAATCGTCGAACCGGATCATCGCGGCCACCGCCTTGGCCTCGCTGTGAAGATTGCTAATCTTCGCCACTTGCGCCGAGAAGTTCCGGAAGCTCTTCGACTCGAGACTTGGAACGCGAACGAGAACTCTCGGATGATTGAGATCAACGAACTCCTCGGCTTCCAGATCGTCGAGCGCGTCGATGAGTTTGAGTTGACACTGTGAGAGCGGACACGATGCCACGCGAATTCGATTCTCGTCGCCCGCTCGACGTAGCGCGATCTCTTGGATCGAATGCGATCACGCGTCAGTAAGGTCCGCCAAACGCTGAACGAAGACCTGGGCACCAATTTGCTCGAAAATGTCACGCGCCTCCTTGGCAGCCGATGCTTCTTCGTGTTGCGCTCCCAGAACCATCACCAGGTCGAGTTCGCACAGCGCCAGGTCGAGAACACTCTCGACGGAGCGCCACCGCTCGATGGCATCCCGGAATATTTCGGCTGACTCATCAAGTCGCCCCTCGAGTGCCGCAATTCCGGCTTCGGTGGTACGGCGCTGCGCCGCCATGGCGCGCCCGCGAACCCTTTGCATCGACACGAAGACGTCTCGAAGCTCCTCGAGGTCGCCCATCCACAGCGCGGCGCGAGCGGCGATTCCCAGCGCGACGGAACTGTTGATGCCCATCGGATCGACTTCCACGGCCCGTTTGGCTTCCAGTAACGCGTCATTGAGTTGGTCCTTGGCGAGAGCCACAAGGGCCACCGTGGTCAGTCTCGTCGTTTTCCATCCGAGGCTTCTATCCCCTGATTCGCTTCCGGCCAGGAGTTCGTCGGCCCGAGCGGCGTCGCCACCAAAGGCAGCAAACACTGCCTCGAGCCCAGCGAACCAGTCACGTTGCCAAGGAGGAAGCTCACGCTGGTGCAACTCTTCGGCCACGGCGAACGCCTCGTTCCACAGCCCGAGATACAGCGATGTCTCCATTATGTTCAGCATGTTCGTGATTTCGAGCCCACGTATGCCAGCTTTGCGACCCAGTTCCACCGCCTCGTTGGCAACGTCGACCATGCCGCGCGGGTCGTCAGGCAGCATGTAGAGACTCAGTGCAGTCCGGGCCCGCGCTTGCGCGTGGATTTCTCCGGCATCGTCGGCGATGCTCGCCATGCCGCGAGCCAACATCACCGCCTCCCGGTGTCGGCCCATCGTGAACAACGCGAGTGATCGCGAACCCAGCGCGCTCGCGAGAAGCGCGTCATCATCAAGTTCTTCGGCGAGTCGCAGCGCGGTTTCGCACCACACCACGGCCCGCTCCACCTCGGTCCCATGGCTGAGCACCTCCGCGATCGAGAGCGACAGTTTGGCGCGCACTCGTGTCTCGTCTTCCCCGACCAATTGGAATGCACGTTCGCATTTTTCAACCGACTCGCCGGGACGCCCAACGGCCATGAGGGGCAGAACTAGTTCGGACACGCAACTTCCCCAGGACACCAGGTCACCTTTCGCGTGATAGATGTCAATGGCTCGTTGCAGGTACTCAATGGCGGGCTCGTAGTGTTGCCGGTTCGTCGCGGCACTACTCGCGTGTTCGAGCAGCGGTGCCATGGTGTCGTCGTCGGGCGCCAGGTCGATGGCCTGGTCGAACATAAGGGCCGCCTGGTCGGGAGAGCCCAGCGACAAGGCACGTTGGCCGGCGCGATCGAGCCACTCGAGCGCCTTGGGAAGCAGCGCCTCGTTGCCAGATTCGTCAGGACTTGCCCGATAGGCCTCGAGGTAGTGCGCGGCGATGACGCCGGCCAACTCCTCTTCACCCAACGACTCTGCGTAGCGCGCGATTGCGGCATGTTTCGCCTGGCGATCACGACGAGCCAAGGTGCCGACCGCCACCTCACGAATGACGCCTTGGACGAATCCGTACTGCCCGCGTTCGGGAGAGCGCGGATCATTGTCGGCAAAAATGAACTCCTTGCGAACGAGGTCACGTAACTGCACTTCGAGTTCCTCGGTCGACAGGTCGCTCACCACCCGAAGGCTCTCGATCGAGAACGTCGAACCGACGATCCCGGCGTCCTGGAGCAGGGCGCGTTGTCCCGATGTCAGCGAGTCCAACCTCGAGGCGATGAGCGCGTGCAGCGTCTCGGGAATCTCCAGTGCCCCCAACTCGGCTTGAACCGTGTATCCGTCCCCGACTTCGGTAATGACGCCACGATCGACCAGCATGCGGATCGTCTCGACGGCGTACAGCGGCACGCCCTCGGCTCGTTCCAATACCCGCGACGTCACGTCGGTTGGAAGTCCGCGAACAAACCCATTGAGCAGTTCGCTCATCGACGTCGCCGACAGCGGCTCGAGATGCAGCGAGGTGAAGTTCCGAAGTCCCGCGCCCCAGGACGGTCGCCGGTCCATGAGCTCAGGTCGCGCGAGCGTGACGATGAGCAGTGAACAGCTCTTGGACCATTCGAGCATCGACTCCACAAAGTCGATAAGCCCCGCGTCAGCCCACTGGAGGTCTTCGAAGATCAGTACGGTCGAACCGCGTTCGGCGATGCGTTCAAAGAACCTTCGCCACGCTGAAAAGATTTCATCTCGATTACTCGACGGTGCCTCGGCGAGGCCCAGTAGATGCTCCAGGTGCGGCAGTATCCACTGCCGCTCTTCATCGTCCGCCACGAAATCGCGAAGGCACGCGTGCAGTTTCACCAGTGAGGACGCGGCGTCTTCGACCTCGAGAATTCCCGCGCGCATCCGGACCATCTCTCCCAACGCCCCAAACGTCACGCCTTCGCCATACGCGCGAGAGCGGCCTTCATGCCAATAGACGTTGTCGGCCAGTCCGTCAACGTACTTGAGAAACTCCCAGGCGAGGCGGCTCTTGCCAATACCGGGAATCCCGGTCACTGACACCAGCCTCGCTCGCTTCTCTCGGCCCGTCACGTGCAACAGATCTTTGATGAGACGGATCTCTTCTTCACGGCCGACAAACGGGGGCTCGAGTCTCTCCGCACGCCCGAGGCCCTTGCGCTGGGCCACCACTCGCAGGGCGCGCCAGGCACTCACCGAGACGGCTTTGCCCTTCAGCTCCAGCGGGCCCACCTCTTCGAAGGCGATCGCTCCTGAGGACGCGCGCCACGTCGACTCGTCGACGAACACAGTTCCCGGTTCGGCGACACTTTGCACGCGCGACGCAGAATTGACGGTATCGCCCAAGACCATGCCCTCGGAGACCTTGCCGATAGTGACAGCGACCTCACCGGTCACCACACCACCGCGAGCGCGAAGTCCAGAGTTGCCCGTAGCGCTTCCGAGATCGGTGACGCTGGCCACCACGTCGAGCCCGGCGCGAACAGCTCGTTCGGCGTCGTCTTCGTTCGCCACCGGCGCACCCCACACGGCCATCACGGCGTCACCAATGAACTTCTCGATGGTGCCGCCGTAACTCTGGATGATTCTTTGCGCTCGTTCAAAGTACTGAGTCAGTAGTTCGCGCACGCTCTCAGGATCGCGCTGCTCCGCAAAGGGGGTAAATCCCACGAGGTCCACGAAAAGCACCGAACAGAGACGACGTTCGGCGATGGTCGCCAGTGAATCGTCAACCGGCCGGGGAACACTTGGCGACGGCGCGCCAACTGCCATCGGAACTGACGACGCCGGCGAACCGCAACTCGCACAGAAGGGCTTGCCCGCGATCAGTTGCGCACCGCACGAGGCGCAGTCTCGGACGATCGCGGCGCCGCAATTCGCGCAGAACGGTTTATCGTCCGGCGTCTCGCCGTGGCACGACCAACATTGCATGGTGCCCCCTTGGCTGGGCATCTTACGAGATTAATACTGCCGTAGGCCACGAGACGGTGGCGACCGATCCGCTTACCCCAGTGGGGACGCACGTCCATCGTTCGTCGCCCCAGAGCGTGATGCCGGAGCACAACAATCGTTGTAAATCACCAGAAGTGACACGATGAACCGCCCTAGTCGTCTCGTCGTCGACCGTGACGCACTCGTGCTCTATGAGCCGCTGCCGTATTCCGCAATCACGCTCTCAGCCATCAGCGCTGCCGTTGGGGACGACGAAATCATCTCCAGGAATGATGACTTGTCGAGTCGATACAACCACGCGTCCGAGACGGCCGTCACTGTCGCTTGACGCGGCACGTCGCGCAAGAGTGCAAGTTCTCCGAAGCCGTCTCCTCGAGATAAATGGTTCACGACCAGCCCGTCACGCGTCACCGACAACTCTCCGTCAGAGACGCAGTAGTACGAGTCTCCCGGCTCTCCCGCGGTGATGACACTGACTCCCTGGGCAACGAACATCGGAGTGAGCCGCCGTGCAAGGCCCTCAATGGTCTGAATCGGTAGCGCCGCAAAGAGCGTCAGGGACCTCAGAAGTTGAATCTCCACCTGTGGCACGACCGCCGCGTCGTCCAGGGTGCGCATTCGGTGCCACAGCGCGCCGATAACGACACTGCCGAGGACGGCCGGCGCCAACAGCGCCGCCTTCAATCCGAAGAGTGCGATCACGACGCGCACCACGATCACACCGACTGCCAGACCCAGGTTGGCTAACGCTTCACGGATCATGAAGGATCCCGCGATCGAGTCGGCGGGTGCGACGCGCTGCATGAGTGTTTGGCTTGTGACGTCGTAGATCAGCCCGCCAAACCCAACGAGGATGATGAGCGCGAATGTCAGATCCACACTTCGCCACACCCCGATCAGTCCAAGTGCCGCCAGCGCCACCGCGATCGAGACCGTAAGAACGCCAACCAGGCGGCGCCAGCCGACGAGCAGGATCGTGAGAAGACCGGCACCGAGTCCCCCCGCTCCCATCGCCGAGTTGAGCAGACCAGGGCCTCCTGACCCCATGCGCAGGTACTTCAGGGCCAGCACGACGCACAGCAAATCCAGAGCTCCGACCACGACGTAATAGAAGGTATGGAGAATTAAGAGATCGCCCATCTGGCCCGACTGTCTGATGCTGCTTCGAAGTCTGGCCCTCGCGGAGGTTGCGACCAGGCGTAGCGTCGACCACATCTCCAGGCGTCGACGAGGGGGATGACTCTCTGCGGTGCCCCGGCGGCGCGTGTCGAGCGTGATCGCCGCACGTGGTCCCTTGATTCGGACGACCATTATCGCCGACACGAAGGTCAGGGCGGCCATCACTCCCAACGACAGCGAGGCACCACCCGCCGCGTAGGTGACGCCGGCAAGACCCGGACCGACGAGATTCGACGCGCCGTCGGCCCAACCTCCCATCACGTTGGCCGCGGTGAGCTCATCTGGCGTGCGCACGATTCCCGGTAGCAACGTCGCGTTTGAGGGCTTCGCGCTATTCGTCGTCAGTGATGCGATTGACGCGAGGACACAGACCACCACGAAGGATGCGTTCAGCGCCATCGCCACTGCTATGACCGAGATCGACACCGTCAACACCACATAACTCGAACACAGCATCCGTGAAGGGCGCACGTAATCGGCGAGGGCCGCGAGGAAGAGTGAGAACACGACGCCCGGTACGATTTGTACCAGCGCGATCACCATGCCGGACGTCGCACCCCCGTGACGAAACGCGTACACCAGAAGCGCTATCCAAACCCCTGAATCAGCCGATCGAAAGCAAAAGTAGGCGATACTGATTCGCCGAAGTGCAGAGTTTCTGAACGCCGATCGAAACACCCTCGCGATTGCGTGAAATCGCACCACGGCGCGCCAGAGAGTTCAGTCGAGGACCGGCATTCGAATTGCACCGGATCCCTCTTGTCGAAGGAGATTTTTCGTCTTCACGTTTAGCGCCTTGGCGGTCACGGGTTGTCTTAACGATAGCGCCGAGCCGGTGCGCACGATGGAGCCGCAAGGAACGCCGGGTCGGATCAGATTGCGTGCCCACTGGCCATCAGACATAAGGTCCCTCACAATTCTTCTTCGCCACCGATCAGGAACCAAATGGCTCGAGCGGACATCCAACCTGATGTGAGCGACTCTTCGGCCACCGACAAGCAGTTGTGGGGGCGAGTCGTGCGTGGTGATGAACGAGCCTTCGCCACGATTTACAACCGATACGCGCAGCGACTTCTTACGTATGCGTATCGACGAACAGGTACGTCCCCACCGCGCCGAGGATGCCGTATCGATGGTCATGCTTGAGACGTGGCGCCGTCGTCATGAAGTTCGGTTCGGTGCCGATGACTCGATCGTCGGGTGGCTCTTTCGAACGGCGCGCTACGTGCTCGCCAACGATGCGAGGGCCGCGCGTCGCCACCGCACGGCGCTCGCGCGGATCGCACAGTTAGCACCCGCGGTCATCGACGACGTGGGCGGTCGACCTCGACGACGACGAGCGACTTCGTCGCGCTCTCGGAGCGCTCGCCGAGTTGTCCAGACGCGACCGAGACCTGTTGGAACTCGCGACGTGGTCCGGCCTGAATGAGGCAGAGTTGGCGTCCGCTCTTTCGATACCCGTCGGCACCGTGAAGTCTCGGCTCTCGCGCGCGCGTCGACGACTGTCCAAGCTCTCCGACTCGCCGAATCAAAAGAAAAAAAGCGACGAAGTACTCCGATTGTTCAACACGCAGGAGGATGGAAATGACAATTCAAGAGAACCACGCGGCGAGTCCGAAGTTGCGACCGGAACGCGCCGACGCCGACAAGCGCGTAATCGGCGATGAAGTCCGCGGTGCGGCCGTGTCGGCCCCAGTTCGTAGTCATGCCACCCGCCTCATTGCCACCAAACGCGTCAAAGTGAGTCGACGACCCCTAATGACCGCGGTCACTGCGCTTGGAACGCTGACGCTCGTGGTCGTGGTCATCGCCGCCCTCGGCGTGGCGGGCCCAGGGGCCGGTCATACTCCACGAGGCGCACGAGACGTCGCACCGAAGCACTTGGGTAAATGGCAACTGGTGAGTGACGTCAGTCCAACGTGGACCGCACTACCGAATTCTGCCTATGAACCGGGTATCGGCCTGCCAAAGGGACTGGACCTGACGTGCCCGACCGTCTCCACGTGCTTCGCGGTGAAGCTCGGCGCCTCTGGATACGGCGGCACGAACCAGATCGTGGTCACCAACGACGGGGGAACCACCTGGAACCCCGTGACACTGCCGGTGACGCTGGCGAGTTCGGGTAAACCATCGCTGACGTGCGGCGGCGCTGCGACCTGCGAGAATCCTGGGGACGACGCCTCGGCGCAACGACGTTCCTCAAGAACCAGCGACGGCGGACAGACGTGGACGACGGAGGCCGGGCCGAGTGGCCTCACCACGTCGTTTTCAACGCAGATCTCGTGCGTGACGCAAATGAACTGCGTCGCTGTCTCCGGAGGGGGCACCGTCCCACGTTCGTCAACGACTCAGATAGCGTCCAACCCCCAGGCGTTCGCTACCAGCAACGGCGGAGTCAACTGGACACAAGACCCGTTGCCGCGAGGATTCTTGCCCCAGGGCTTGCAGTGCACCTCGGCGGATGACTGCGTCGCGAGTGGTGTGACCATCGGTGTGAGCTACGGAACCATGCCGAAATCTCAGGGCGATTGGTTCTTACCACGAACGACGGAGCAAGTTGGTCGTCGTCGACCATAGCGGAGGGGGTCGGCCCAATCGGTCCATCAAGCTCGCTGTCGTGCACGCCCGGTGGGACGTGTCTCACGGGCGCCTTAATTCCGCGGCGACCTCTCAGGTGATGAAGTCGAGCAACGACGGGGGCGCCACTTGGTCCCAAACTCCCGCGGCGGGACTGCCCGAAGGAGCCATCTTGGGTCTGTCCTGCCCCGGAGCTGGTGTTTGCTGGGCCACTGGCGTGACATCGACGGCAGCCATGACGTCATCGGTGAGTTTGAACGACACCGGATTCGCCGCCATGACGACCGATGGCGGTGTGACGTGGCAAGACGTTCAGCTGCCCTCAAGCGTGGCGGCGGTTCTCGACGTTTCATGCCCCACCACGTCGACGTGCTTCGCGGTTGGCGTACCGCAAGTCAACGACGACAACACCGCAACGCAGCCGTTCGTCTTCCTCGCTTACGGGACGACGTCGTCGGGGACCAGTTAATACGGCATGCCCGCCTGAGATTCTCCTCGCTCGACGTTCGCCCCGGAGGTAGGTTGGGGCCGATTGATGGCGACTGAGCACCGATGCGCAATCGGGGGCACTACGCGCTTCCTGGGGGGAGTTGACCGTGAGAGTGTTTCGTATCGCAATCCCTGTGTCCGACATTTCACTGTCTCGCGATTTCTACGAACGATTACTCGGAGTCGACGCCGATGACACCGTGCCGAGTCGAATTTACTTTCACTTAGGCAGACGTGATCCTGGCGATCATTGACTGGAAGGTTGAACCGCAGGGCCAATTTCGCCCAATACCCGAGCACCTCTATCTGAGTACGGAGGACGTCGAGGCAGCGTACGAACGGGCCAAGACAGTCGGTGCGTTGAACATATCTGGCGCTCGAGTCGCAACCGTGGGGGGAGCGATCCTTTTACTGCGCTGACCCCGATGGCAACTTGCTCTGCTTCGTGGCCGACGACACGTTGTTTCTCGGTCGCGGTGCTGAATGGTCGTAGCGGTTGAAAAGGCAACGAACTCAACGCCAACCGAGCGCTGGCGCGACATCGGTCAGTAGCGACTCGATCACGTGGGCGCAGTAGTCGACGCCGAGTTGATTGGGGATCGTGAGCAGCAACGTGTCGGCGCTGGCAATCGCCTCATCTTTGGCCAACTGATCGATCAACTGATCTGGCGGCGCGGCGTAGGTCTTACCGAAGCGCGCGATGCCGCCGTCGAGGTAACCGATCTGGTCCTGTGAGTCGCCCTCGCGACCGAAATACATGCGGTCCAGGTCGTTGACGATTGGAAAGATACTTCGACTGACCGAGACTCGAGGCTCACGATCCGGTGCAGTCCACGCGTTGCGGAACCGCTCGATCTGCTCGGCCTGGAGTTGGTGGAATGGCACGCCCGTGTCTTCGCTCAGCAGCGTCGAACTCATGAGGTTCATTCCCTGTTCGGCGGCCCACTCGGCCGTCTTCCGGGTGCCGGCACCCCACCAGATTCGTTCACGCAGACCCTGTGCGTGCGGCTCGACTCGAAGCAACCCCGGTGGATTGGCGAACATCGGTCGCGGGTTTGGCTCAGCGAATCCTTCGCCCTTCAACGCCTCGAGGAAGACCCGCGTGTGTTCTCGCGCCATGTCGGCCTGATCGGTGCCTTCGGCCGGAACGTAGCCAAAGTAGCGATAGCCGTCGATGACTTGTTCCGGTGATCCACGGCTGATACCGAGCTGCAGGCGTCCGCCCGAGATGAGATCGGCGGAGCCCGCGTCCTCGACCATATAGAGCGGATTCTCGTAGCGCATGTCGATCACGGCGGTGCCGATTTCGATCCTGCTGGTCCTCGCACCGACCGCGGCCAGCAGCGGGAACGGCGATGACAAGCTGGTTGGCGAAGTGATGCACCCGGAAGTACGCGCCGTCGGCACCGAGCTCCTCGGCCGCGATCGCGAGATCGATGGACTGCAGCAGGGCGTCCGACGCCGAACGCGTTTGTGAGCTCAGCGACGGCGACCAGTGACCGAACGACAAAAATCCAATGTGTTTCATGACCACGAAACTATCTCCGAGACCGACCCATCCAATCGAGGTCGCGATTGGTCCGCAACCTTCGGCGCCCGACGCAACTCTCGAGCGTTACCTACGAACTCGCCGACGAGACAGCCAGCCATGGCCCAGGCATCGACGCGACATCGATTGAAAGTTCTTGCGGTGCTTAAGCAGGACGAATGATTCGCACGCACCGAGCGGAGCGTGAGACGACGAACCACGATGTCGCCGACCATCAGGACGATCGCGACGAGGAAGATTGGAAGGAATGACATGCCAAATGGTCCGCCATCTTTTGACGGTGAGGAAGTCGGGGGCTTGCACCGTGAGGGTCGCCACCCACGCGACCGTGGAGATGACGACAATGCCTAAGCACGCTGCGATCGCAACTGCGAACGAGCTCTCGACGCGATAGAGCCGAGACGTGTAGTCCACACGTCGCAGAAGTTTCGGACCGCCGATTGCGCGAGAACCATTGAGATCACGACGCAAAGCGGGAAGACAATTGCCGGCCAGAAGTTGAAGTTTCCCTCCAAGAGCAATCTCAATGACTTCCAGGCAGCGGGCTCTCCGGGCGGTCTCTGCTCGAAGGCGTGGTAGGCGACTGCCGCGAGGACGAAGAAGATCGAGGACGCGAATAAGAGACCAAGTGGCGCGAGAAGCGGCTTTCGATCGATGCGCCATTGGCGCGCTCACCGCGGTGACGACCAAGTAGATCAATGCGACGGCGACGCAGATGATCGCGACGCCCGTGAGTAGTACGCAATGTGATTGAAGATGACCGGCGTGCCGGATGCCGGGTGCGCCGTGCTCATCACACGGGTAAACGCGTGACCAGCTGCAGAATTCTCGAGAGCGCTTCTCGCCTTGTCTTGGAATTTATATAACGCTCTCCACGCGGGCGAGTTGCCATTGCCGGAACGAACGGCCGCGAGTTGGATCCTCCGGTCAAGGGGAGACGACATCACTTTTGAGAAGGCGTGGAATGCTTTCGAGCGCACGAGGACCGTATCTGCGTTTCGCAGTGCCTCGATGCGTGGTGACGCCTGCCATCCTTTGGAGTAAATGAGAAGCGCTATGGCACTCGTCAAGAAACCGAGCGTTGCCACAAATACGGTCATCACCGAAGCTCTCGCGCGTTCAATAACCGGAGCAGTCCGACCCACGAAACCAGCGCTCTCGAGTCGCGCCGCGAGGCCCTCGCGCGCAACGTTCATCGAGAGTGAAAGACCTCCCTTGCCGTCAACGAGTGAACTCGTCAGGACCGCCTCGAACTCCGTGCCGTAGCGATCGCGCCACGTACGCGGGTACCACCGAAGTAACCGAGCCACGCGGGCCATGATTCGTGGATTTAGAACGGTCCCGTCTTCGTCGACTCCGAACGGCATCCCTTTGTTTCGGTCCCCATTGATGGAGTTCATGCGCCAGTCCAATCGATTGACAGTCGGTGCAGGCCGACTACTGAGACTTGCTGTTGCGCTTTGAGATGTTCTTCAAGAACGGAGGCGCCATGAGCGGTCATCCGGTACGGCCTCCGGCGACCTTCCTCGGCCAACGGCTCGATGAGACCCTGTTGTTCGAGTCGTTTGATGGCCCCATAGAGCGTGCCCGGTTGGAGGCGCACACCGGCAAAGGTCTCGATGTCCTGTGTCAACGCGTAACCGTGCTTGGGCCCGCCCGCGAGAGACGACAAGATCAGAGTTGCGGGACCGGCATAGTGCCCAAGATCGCCTAAAGAAGTATCCATAGCCACTCACTCTACTACGTAACACGATATACCGTCAAGCGTATTAAGTGAGTATTCGCCTCAACGACGGTTTCTCAAACTGCCAACGCCGGTGCGATTCTCGTCGCACCAGTAATTTTCGAAGTTAAGAATCGATGGCAGAAAACTCTCCTTAATGACGAGGTCAACCGTGGGTGAACAAAGAGGCACATTCATCACCGAGACGCTGCGTGACTACGACGGAGGACGCCAAGTCACCATGTACCTCCCGCCCGATCCACCCGAGGCCGTCATATTCGCCGGTGATGGGCAAGCGCTTTCGAAGTGGGGTCGACTCCTGGAATCAGTCGACGGACCGTCGACGATCATCGTCGGCGTTCATGGGATGACCGAAGAGATGCCTCGTCTCTACGAGTACTCGCCAGTCTTTGATGCCGAGCGCTTCGCTGCCCACGAAGCGTTCTTCGTCGAGACGGTCCCTCGTTGGGCGCAGTCGCGTTTCGAGTTCGATCTGCCCGCTTCACGCACGGCGGTGTTCGGCTACTCGGCCGGCGGCGAGCTCGCGCTTGCGCTGGGACTCCGCCATCCTGAGGTCTACGGCGCAGTGCTCTCGGGCTCGCCGGGCGGGGGTTTCAAGCCGCCGAGCGAAATGCCCAGTTCGTTGCCGCGGACCTATCTCTTCGCTGGCACGCAGGAACCATTCTTTCTTGAAAACGCTGAGCGCTGGATGGTCGCTCTACGCGATGCGGGTGGAGATGTTGTTATGCGCGAGCGCGACGTCTCGCACGGCGCCCAACATTGGCGTGAAGAGTTCCCCCGAATGGTGGAGTGGGCATTCGGAGAATGAAACGTTGCGTTCCCGCGATTGACACTCTCGTTCAACGTCGCCAGGGCGGTCACGTCACCGTTTCAACCAGTCAGCTTGGAGCACTGCCGTAGTTGAAATTTGCAACTACTGCTCGACTTGTGGCGTTCACCACAACAATCCACGTCCCGTATTGATTGCGATTAGAAGACGGACCATACGAGATGATTTTGACGTGGCTCGCCGCAATGACCCACACCAGGGTTGGACCGTCCACATTCGGACCAATTATCGACCCGCCATCGCCCGTAAGAATTCGAGCGTCTGTGACCACGCCTAGTTTCGTGTGAATCGCTGAACCTGTGCCCGGTTGTACCACGCCGAGTTTCGTGTGAATGCTGAACCTGGTCCACTTATTGCCGCAGCGGATCTGGCAACTTCAATCGCCGTGCGCCGTGAAACCGCAGGTCGAGTCCCCGCCGGCACCGAAGCAATGACGAGATTCCCATAGGCAGTGTGATGAGCCTTTGGATTGAGCGGCACGACGAGGGGTCCCGACGTAAGAGCAGCCACCAAGTCGTCGGCACCACTCTTCGTCGTGGCGAGGAGTTGCATCTGACCATCAAATGAGCTGAAGGATGTGTTGTCGGGCTCGATAAGTGGCGCTTCGACGATGACACCGTTGAGGTCGATGGCGAGTTGACGATGGAAGTACTCAGCCGCCACCTGGTCCCACTGTCGGGATTCCTCCGGATTGAGACGAACGTTAACGATCCAGCCGCCCGAAAACGATGCACGCACAACCGTCGCCGACGCCACCTTTGACGTGATCGTGAGGAGCGTCGGACCGACCAAGAAGCGCTGCGGCGCATCGCTGGGGTTGTTCAGTTTCGGCAGGAGGGCGAAAGCGTTGGGTGACGCAGCATCCTGCGCCGGGGAGGTCGTCGCGTACGCCGACAACGCCGGGTCGGGCAGGACAGGGGGTTGCGTGAATCCAGTCGACGAGGTTCCGTCCGGCGTCGCTACGGGCGCTGAATACTGTGAGCCCGAACACTTCGTGGGGAGCGGATTCGGTGAAACCGGTCCACTTTGGGCACCGGCATAGCACGTCACACTGCGTACGAGAATCTCCGGCGATGAGGTCAGAAACGTGGCGGGGCTGGTGAGGTCCCGTGGACCGTTGGTGACGACCAGCGTTCCGTGGACCACTTTCACGGTGGCGTCGGGAAAACCGATCGATCGCAGTCGCGCGGACATCACACGCTGATCTGCACTCAGTGAGTGTGCGAGCGCTGAGCAGGTCACGGGTCCAATCGGGTTCAACAACGTCGGGGATCAGTTGCCGTGAATGCGGTCGCGTGTGATTCGGCCCACTCCTGCAGCGCGGTCGGCTTCATCTCGAATAGTCACGTAACGCAACCCTTCGTCGCCAATGATCGTGACGGCGTATGGTCGAGCGCCAGTCGCCGGGGTTAACGACACTGCGTGTGAAGCGCGACGACCGGACCAGATGCACCTGGGTAAAGGGTCACGGCATAGGCAGGACTCGAAGCGACACCGGCAAAGAGAACGACGGCACCGACGCAATGGCGAGTCTGCCGTCACGAGTGGGTAGGCGGTGCGAAGCGTCGCCGGCGTAGTCGCTGGTGCAACGCGATCGGCGAGGGTGCGACGCCAGCGGAAACGTCGTGCGAGCTCGGTCAAAGAGGTCTTGAATCTGATCAGTCGGCGACATGAGTGGCACCTTTCCATTGTTGTGACGCACTGGCGAGGGCAGCGTGCAGGGTGGCCTTGACGGTCCCTTCGGCGCAGCCCATCACCACGGCGATCTCGGGGATCGTCAGTTGAGAGATGTAACGCAAGAGCAATGCCGTGGCTGCCTGGCGTAACGTCCTTCGGCCGTTCAGTCGAGCGATCGCGTCGATCTCTCCGACGTGAGCTTCACCCGATTGTCACCTCGTTTCGCTCGATGAGCAGCGGTTTCTTCGCGTCTTGTCGCACTCGTCGACGATGAAGGTCACGACCCTTTGTTCAGGGCAACGATCATGGTCCAGCCTTCCGGATGGGCGAGCAGTGAGACCTTTGACCATCTGCGTAACGTTTGGAAGAAGGCCTCTTGGGTAATCTCCTCGGCAAGACCTGGATCACGGAACGTGAGCACCATCGCACAACGGACGCGCTCATAGCTCGCCAAGTAGAAGGTGTCGAAATCCATCACTCGGGATGCTCCGTTCGGCATTTCGTTTAGTTGCTCATAGATAAGACGATGACCACCGCCGAAACGTTTAGCCGAACTTCGCACACTTGTGCCTGCAGTTTCAACTGGATCACGATGATGGACCCGAGGTACTCGTCGTACTTCCGGTCAAGTCCATCGCAAGTTGGGCCAGCGCGAGGGACGCTAGGTTCACGGAGTGAGCCGGAGCGAGCGCGAGAGAATGCTGGCCGGCGAGGAGTACAACTGTCACGACGCCGAATTGATCGAGATGGCGATCGTCGCTCGGCGTCGAGTTGCGGCATTCTGTGCCGCTGACCCTGGGGACGAAGAAGCTCGCTTCGAACTACTGCAGACGATTTTGGGCCACGTGGGTGACGGCGTCCACATCGAGGCCCCCTTTTACGCGGACTATGGCGTTCATACCTCGATCGGCGACGACACGTTCATCAACGTCAACTTCATGCTGGTCGACGACGCGGCCGTTTCGATAGGGAAACGCTGTTTGTTCGGCCCCGCGGTCCAAATCATCACGGCCAAGCACCCTCTTCGAGCATCCGATCGGCGCACGCCAGTTGAAGACGTCGCCCTTGGATCTGCAGTATGGCGCACGATGTCCGCGCCGATCGTCGTCGGCGACGACGTGTGGCTCGGTTCGGGAGTCATTGTGTTGCCCGGCGTCAGCATTGGTGATCGGAGCACGGTTGGCGCCGGGTCGGTCGTGACCGACGACATCCCACCTGACAGTTTGGCGTTGGGCGCTCCGGCGAAAGTTGTTCGACGTCTCGATTAGTCCTCGTGGGATTGACCTACACGTTGGGCAACGCGTAGGGACCGCCGATCAGCGGCGGGTCGTCGCGACCGCCGTCGCTGGTGATGATCGCATCGGCGAAGACCTCGGCGTCGTCAAGTGGGAAGTAGCCAATGGCGTGCCCTTCGTCCAGCGTCACCGCGGCACGGCTATTGGCAGACACGCCCCAGACGATACGAAAACCCGGATGGGTTGTCGTCAGTGCCGCTTCGACCAGGCGCGCGCAGTCCCCCGGAGAGAGCCAGCTCCAGAGTTGTCGATAGTTCGCCGGCCGTTCGCCGTACGAACCGATGCGCAGGCAGACCACGTCGAGGCCGTAGCGGTCGTGATACAGACTGCCCAGGCTCTCACTCGCCGCCTTCGAGACGCCGTAGAACGTATCCGGTCTCGGGAAGACGTAGTCGGGAACGAGCGACACGCGGTCAAAGGGCTGGAACCCGACGGCATGATTGCTGCTCGCGTAGACCACCGCGCGCGCCCACGGCGCGAGCCGCCTCGAGGACGACGTACGTGCCGTTGATGTTCACGTCGAGGAACTCGGGCCACTCGAAGTCTTTCGTCGAGAGCCCACCGAAGTGCGCGATTGCGTCGGCGTCTCGGCACGCGTCCGCCATCACCGCGGCGTCAGTGAACGAACCGACGACGAGCTCGGCGTCCTCGTCGGGCGCGAGCGGTTCTTGATCGGCCACGTCGAGAAGTCGAAGATGTCGTCCGGGTCGTGCGAGCGAGCGACGCAGCATGGAGCCGATGGTCCCGGCCGCACCCGTGATGAGCACGACCTCACTCTTCGTCAACCTCGAGGCGTCGCTCACGGTCGCCCCGTGGTCGGTCGAGGGAGGATCGTCCGGAAGATCTCGATGACGTTCGCGGCGGCCCTCGAACTCGCCGCCGTGAGCAGACCGAGGTGATAGAGGTGTAGTTCGGTGGCGCCCGCGCGCACGTAACGCCGCAGCGTCTCATCGATGTCCTCGTCACTCCAACCGCGGTCCAATCGCAGGTACGCGCCCACCTGCGCTCGCCCGTCGACGACGCCGGCCAACGCGAGCAGTTCATCCTCGGCCCAGACCGACTCCCAGGCGTTCGACACCACGGCAGTGATCGACGTCGACCACGGCTGCGCGTTCAGCGCCGGAAACGAACCGGTCGCCCACCGTCGAGCCGACGCGTGGATGGTGACCGTCGCCTCGGGCTGTACGTCGCGCACGCGCTCGATGATCGCCTCACGCAGCGTCGTACCCAGCGCGAGGCGATACGTCGCCACTTCGATCGGCGAGTTCTCTTCCGAGCGCCGCTTCTGGAGAGGACACGTCGTCGTCGATCCCGGTGCGCACCTTGGCCGCGATCTCGTCGGGGTCGAGTCCGTACTCACGTTGAGCCGTTCGACACGCCGCGCAGAAGCAGAGGGAGAGGAGATCACGCTGTGTCGCGCTCAACGTCGCGAACTCACTCTTGTCGTGGGTGCTGGCGTGGTCGAAGCCCATCGGTCCGCTCGCTTCGAGAATCACGCCACGCACGTCGAGCCGAGCGCAGTGTCTCTTCGACCAACGTCAGGCAGTACTCGCGAACGTCTTCCGATGCCGGACAGAGCGCGTACGGGTAGGGCTCGCCGTAGGCGTTGCGCTCGACGAGTTCGAGGTCGGAGAACTCCGGATCGTCGAGGTGCGTCAGCACGATCCAGGCGTCGACGTCGAAACCTTCGCTGCGTGAGGAGTTGCGCCGACGTCGCGAAGGCGTCGTCGCGACCCAGCCACGTGGGCGACGCGGCGTGAGTCGATGTCCGCGCCACGCGTCCTCGCGTCGCGTGCCGTAGAAGGCGGAGTACGGAATCTCGGTCACGCGTCGCGTGGGATGGAACGTGTTGACGACCCGCGCCGCGTGATAGGAGGCGGCGAGTGCGACGACGTCGACGCCGAGCTCGCGCGTTCGCACCACGGCGTCGGGGTCGTCGAGGTAGTCCCAGGCGAAGGCGTAGCCGGTGACGCTCACCAGCGGGGCAATTCCGCGCGATAGTCGGGGCGGAACGACTGCATGTAGAGCGTGTCGCTTCGCTCGGTGATGCCACAGGCGAGGTACTGCTCGTGCAGGCGTGACAGCGCGTCGTGATCGAGTTCCACACCCAGTCCGGGGGCGCTCGGTACGTCGATCGCTCCGTCGACAAAGCGCAGCGGCCCGTCGACGATGACGTCCTCGTCCTTCCACGGCCAGTGCGTGTCGAGCGCGTAGGTGAGGTTCGGCACCGCCGCCGCGACGTGCGTCATCGCGGCGAGGCTGATGCCGAGATGGGAGTTCGAGTGCATCGAGAGTCCGAGGTCGAACGTGTCACATATCGTCGACAGCTCCTGAACCTTTGCCAGACCGCCCCAGTAGTGATGATCAGAAAGGATGACCTGCACCGACTTCTTTTCAATCGCCGGTGCGATGTCCTCGAAGCCCACGACGCACATGTTCGTCGCGAGTGGCATCGAGACCTCGCGCGCGACTTCGGCCATGCCGTCGAGTCCCGGTGTCGGGTCCTCCAGGTACTCCAGGACGCCCTCGAGATCGCGACCCACCTTGATCGAGGTCGCGACTCTCCAGGCAGTATTGGGGTCGAGTCGCAGTGGCACGTCGGGGAAGGCATCGCGAAGCGCGTGGATCGCGTCGATCTCCTCTCCGGGTCAAGAACACCACCTTTGAGTTTGATGGCCCGAAACCCGTACTCCGAGATCATCGTCCTCGCTTGGAGCACGATGGCGTCCGCGTCGAGCGCTTCACCGTAGCGATCGGGCTCCTCGCCGGGATGCGCGGCCCACTTGTAGAAGAGGTACGCCGAATACGGCACGCTCGTTCGCACCGCACCGCCGAGCAAGTCCACGACCGGACGCCGGAGCAACTTTCCTTGGATGTCCAGCGCCGCTACCTCGAATGCGGCGTAGGCACGCAGAACGGTGCCGGATCCGGTGATCGTGCCCGTCAGCCCGTGGCGGTCTGCGCCAACCACACCACCCAGCGCCGCCGCAGTTCGCGTAAGCATCTCGTTCGTGGCGAACACGTCGAGTCCGACCAGCGCGTCGCCGACCTTTCGCAGGCGCGTGAGGTGACCACTATCGCCGTAGGACTCACCGAGTCCGGTAATACCGTCGCTCGTGTCAACCTCGATCACTGCGCGAATGGCAAACGGCTGATGCACGCCGACCGAGTTCAGCAACGGAGGGTCATGAAAGGCCACGGGAGTGATGCGGATCTTCGTAATGCGAGTGGCGTTGGTGGTCTGTGACTTCGTCATAGTCGTCCGTCAAGCGTGAGAAGTTGCGACCCTTTATCCGTGGTGGAAGACTAACGCATGAGAAATTTTGTCCGACCGACACGCCGATTGAACGGGGTCGAATCGTGACGTCGTTCAAGCAACGCGTGCACAACGGCGACGTGAACCTCGGGACGTTCCTCAATCTCGGATCGCCGCTCGTCGCCGAAGTCTGTGCACTGAGTGGCTTTGACTGGTTGCTCGTCGACCTCGAACACGGCGCCGGCGGAGAAGAGGCGCTCGTCGGCCAACTCTTCGCCGCTGCGGCGCACGACGTGCCGGTGTTGGTGCGCGTCGAGTCCGCGGAGCGCATCCGGGTCGGTCACGCGCTCGACCTGGGAGCCGCCGGCATCATGTTCCCGCGCCTCGACACGCCGGCTGAGGTCGCCACCGCACTCAGCCACCTCTGGTATCCGCCGCAGGGTGATCGCGGCATTGCGACGTACAACCGCGCTCGACAATTTGGGGGAGACGCGAGATCCTCGAGCGACGTGAATGACGGGCTGCTCTGCATCGTGCAGATCGAAACGTCGCTTGCGCTTACCCACGTGAAAGACATCGCGGCGACGCCGGGCGTCGACGTGCTCTTCGTGGGTCCCAGCGATCTTTCGGCGGCGCTTGGTTGTCCCGGGCAGCTGGACGCAGCGATCTACCTTGAGGCGCTCGATCACGTGGTCGACGCCGCGCGTAACGCGCACGTCGCGGCCGGCATCCTGGTCGGTGATGTAGTTGATGTCCAACGTCACGTCGATCGCGGCTTCACCTTCGTCGCCGTGGCATCGGATTCGGCGCTGTTGCGACGCGCCGCGACGGCGGCGACGCAAAGTTCGCCACGGCACGGAAGGGTTTCGTCGTGAGCGCTAACGAGTCTTCAGCCAGTGAGCGTGTCGGCTTCGTCGGTCTCGGCACGATGGGTTCGTTCATGGCGGCGAATCTACTGTCGGCCGGTTTCCCTCTTACCGTCTGGAACCGGACCGCTAGTCGCTGCGACGACTTAGTGATACTCGGCGCCGAGAAGGCGTCGACTCCGGCGGATCTTGCGCGCTCCTGTGGGATCGTCGTCGCCTGTCTCACTGATTCGCCCCAAGTCGAGGAGGTCCTCTTCGGCCCCGACGGACTCGCCGAGGGCTTCGCGAACGGGTCGTTGTTCATTGACTGTTCGACGCTCAGTCCCCTCAAGGCGCAGGAGTTCGCCGGGCGGCTCGCCACGCAAGGCGTCTCGATGCTGGACGCCCCGGTCTCGGGTGGCTCCGAAGGTGCGAAGAACGCAACGTTGACGATCATGGTCGGCGGAGACGACGCGGACGTCGAGCGAGCGAGTGGCGTGTTGGGAGCGATGGGGCGCAGCGTGAACCACCTTGGACCGGTTGGCTCCGGGCAGTGGGCGAAAGCCATCAATCAGGTGATCCTCTGTGGCGTGTATCTGGGTGTCGCCGAAGGAGTGACACTCGGACTCAAGGCTGGCCTCGACGTGGAGCGGGTGCTGTCGGCGTTGAAAGGTGGCGCCGCCGGGTCGTGGGTGCTGGAGAACCGCAGTGGTCGAATGATCGACGACGACTACCCGCTGGGCTTCAAGATCTCATTGCACCGAAAGGACTTGGCCATCGGTCTCGACTTGGCGAAGAGTGTGGGTGCGGTGTTACCGGTCACGGCGATGGCCGCGACTTTCGAGGATGAACTCATCGCCGAGGGACATGGTGACGACGACAACTCCGCGCTGGCCAGGCCGATTCGCAAGCTCTCGGGTCTCTAGCCCAATTGACCGGAACTTGTTGATGGACGGAAAGGACATGATTGGGAAGTGATCCGAGCCGTAACGATTGACGCCCACGGCGTCTTGTTGCTTCCCGATCCGGAGGCGATTAGGACGGTTCTGGCGGAGTTCTCGTGTGAGCCCGACGACGAAGTCTGCTGGAAGGCGCACTATCAGATGGTTCGCCTCCTGGATCAATTGCCGCCTCCCGATTGGCCAACCATGAATCGTTCCTTCGCTCGGGCGTTGGGTGTCCGTCCTGCGGCGCTGGACGTCGCGGGCCAACTGCTCGCAGATCGGATCTATCTCGGAACCTCCTGGATCCCCGCGACCGGCGCGCCGGCAGCTTTGCAGCGTCTCGTCGACGGAGGCTACGGCGCAGCCGTGGTATCCAACACTGTTCACGGCGAATTAGCCCAACTGTTGGCCGAGAAGAAAGTGTGCAGTGTGGGCGGCGACGGTGTTGGCGTGGCGGCAATCATTGACTCGCGCACCATCGGCATTGAGAAGCCTGACCCCCGACCTTTTCTCATGGCTCTTGAGGCGATTGGCGTCAACCCCGCCGAAGGCGTACACGTCGGTGACTCGTTGCACAGCGATGTTGCAGGTGCACTCGCCGTTGGGATGAAAGCGATTCACATTGACCCATTGAACCTCTGCGACGATCGCACGCATGACCACTCATCGTCATTTGATGACTTCGTCACTCAACTCGGACCCGTCTGATCAGCTCGCGATTTTGTTGATCGGATCAATCGGGAAATGAACGGCGATGTCCCCGCCCAAGCGCTCCGTTTTCACTGGGAAACCTGAGTGCAGAAACACCGACATCATGTCGCGATTCGTAAAGAGCGTCTCAGCTTCAAATACCTGAATCCCGCGTTGCCAAGCGGCGTCGGCCAGAGCGACGAGGAGCCGCCTCGCTAGTCCTAAATGCTGGTACGCGTCGCTGACGACGAACGCCAAATCTGCCGTTGCGGTCTCGGGGATCCGGTCGTAGCGCCCGACGGCGACCAGATCACCGCCATCAAGAACGACGAACGCAAAACGATTGTCGTAGTCGACGTCGACGAGGTGTCGAACCTCCTCGGTCGAGAGTTCGGGGTGAATCGAAAAGTAACGCCGATACACCGAGTCAAAGGACAGACGGCTGTGAAAGTCAACAAGCCTTTCATCGTCCTCGCTGCGGATTGGTCGAAGTAGTACTGCGATGCCAGTGCTGAGTTCGATGTTGACTTCAAGTTCCACGGGGTATCGACCGCAATACTGCGATTGACCGGCGACTTGATCCTCTGGTTCGAGTGATATCAGCATTTGGTCCCATCCTTGTTTGCCGACGGAGTTGACCGGCAGGGGCGAACGTCCCCTTTCGACCAGGTTGTGGCCAACTCAACCGCTGTTCGTGGCTGAGTCCACGGTTCCGAGCAGATCGCAAACGGTCTCTTTACAGCTGCGACAGTCCGTGCGTGGCGATGTCTTCGAAGACCTTCATATCGGCCGCGAAGATTGAATCTGCCTCCGGCCAATGAATCACTACTTCGTTCAATCCGATTTCTTGGTAGCGACCTACCCAGTCGACAAAAGCATCGAGGGACTCCAAAGGTCGCTCCTCGCCGAAACCGCTAAGCAGGACCTTCTCGAACTTGTCGGAACTTCTTCCCACGCTCGCGAGGGCGGCGTCGAGCGTGGCACATTGAGTTGTCACGACGTTCAGGCACGACTCACGATCATCATCTGCACGGCCAAGCGTGATCCAGCCGTCGCCATGCTCAGCGGTGAGTCGCATACCTCGGGCTCCATTGGCGGCGACATAAAACGGCGGACGTGGTTGCTGCAAGGTGCCGGGCAACATTCGCGCTTCATGCGCACTGTAGAAAGTCCCCGCCGATGATGTCTCGTCATTTCGAAGCAGTTCATCGAGCACTCCGACGAATTCGACGAAACGCTCGGTCCGCTCTCGAAGTGACCACTCCGGTTCTCCCAAGACGGTGGCGTCAGCGCCCAAGCCGCCGGCGCCGATGCCGACAATGAGTCGTCCGGCTGAAATGTCATCAATCGAAAGTAGGTCCTTCGCGAGTGGTACGGGGTGTCGAAAGTTTGGCGATGTCACCATCGTGCCGAGCCGAATGCGAGACGTGACCATCGCGGCAGCGACGAGAGTTGGCACCGCGCCGAACCAAGGTCGATCTTTCAGACGAAGCCACGAAAGATGGTCGTACGTGTACGCCGCGTGAAAACCGAGTTCCTCAGCCCGCTGCCACTTTTCGCGAGACAATTGCCATCGCTCCAAGGGAAGAATGATGGTACCTAGCCGCACAATCCAAATCTAAATCATCAACGAATTAGGCGTCGACGTCGATATAGATCTTTCCGTTTTCAATTTTTACGGGAAACATCTTGAGATTGACGAGCACCGGCGCGCCCAATGCCATGCCATCAATCAGCGAGAACAGGCCGTTGTGTTTTGGGCACTCGATTGTCCCGTCCATGACGAGTCCGTCACAGAGCAACGTTCGTTCGTGGGTGCAGTGACCATCGCTCGCAAAGATCTCGCCCTCGGCTGTTTTGTAAATGGCGAAGTCGCGACCGTCCGCGATGAACGGAATGACGTCGTCGTCGCCAATATCGCCGATCGCGCAGACTTCGAGCCAGGTCACGACGACATCACCGTTTCACGATCTACGCGCTCAGTGCTTCGATGAAGAGACCATCGACCGGCGGGTTGTAGGGAGCGGCGCCAAGCGGAAGCTCGCGCTTGATGAAGTACGTCGGATCCCTGAGTTGGCGAATGACGGCCGGGATGATCTCGCGATACGCCGCGAACAGCGACGGGTACGGGGTCGGCATGTCTCCTTTCAACTCCTCGTGCAGTTCGGCCAACTTGTGGTGCGGAACCATCGGGAACATGTGGTGTTCAATGTGATAGTTCATGTCCCAATAGACGAAGCGGTTGATCGGTCCCATCAAGATCGTGCGCGTGTTCAGTCGGTGGTCCAGTACGTTCTCGCCCAATCCGGCGTGTTGCGTGAAGCTGTAGATCCGCTCGAGAAAACACCCGTAGAACTGCGGTCCGCCAATGAGGAGCACGGGAATCCACGAGCGCAGTACCACGGCCGAGATGATCGTCGCGGCGTAGACGACGAGCCACACTCTCGCGGTCCGGTAGACCTTTGGACCCTCCGATGAAGGGACGACCTCGCGTTCGTCGGCAGACAAGTGTCCGAAGGCGTGCTCGACGATAAGTCCGAACTGGATAGGCACGTCAATGAGACCGAACAGATTTATCAAGAGCTTGAAGAGACGAGCCGGGCGCATCACGTCGATCTCCAAGTCTCTTCCGACGATCAAAGTGTCCGTGTGGTGCCGCGTGTGCCGCCACCGCTCAACGATGGGATCGCGCATGCGACAGAATGACGCGATCTGCAATACGACGTTCTGCAGTCGGCGCGTTCGAAATGCGGTGCCGTGGCTCGTTTCGTGTCGACGGGTCTCGCTCGCCGAACTGTAGAGAACGCCATAGATCAACCACAACGGGGCCGACCACCACGAGGGCCAGAGGTAGACGGCGCCGGCGGCCGCCGCAACCGCCATACCCAACCACAGCAACGTGTCGCGAATCGCGCGTTCATCCGATCGCTTCATGAGTTGCTGCATTCGAGCGCGCGGAATCGAACTTCGGAACCACGTCGCCTCCGAAAGCCCCGACTCCACCGCGAACGCACTCGCCGGACCTTTGAGGTCGTACCAGCGAAGACGACTCCGATACGTCATCGGCTCCTCCAAGAATCGGTCGTGTCGAACTTGGACAAATCTTACGACGCCGAATGCGCGTGACGGCGGGGCACGTCGCACGACGCGTTGAGGTTCGTCGGCCGTACAACCCACAGACGTCTCACTGCTCGGAGAGGATGGCCTCAAGTTCCGCGAGCGGGTCGCGCACGACGGGACCCCTCGTCTCGACGACTGCCCGGACAATCGTTCCGCCGAACGTGAAGGGTGCGTCGTATCCCGTACCGACCGACGGTCCCCACTCGTAACCGCACGTGAGGCCAACGCCGACGCCGTTGAATCCCGACGGCGTGAACCGTTCGATGACACCTCGGACCAACTCCTCACCGTCACAACGAAGGATTCCGATCCCGCCCGCTCCATCGTCCTTCACGAACTCGTACTCGAGCACGTGCGAGCCGGAAGGAACGGCCGAGCTCGCTTCCACCACGTGTCGTGTCTTGCCGTAGAGATTGTGGACGTAGCGCAGTCTCCCGTCGAGCACGTGCAGCGACCAACCCCCGAGCGCGGATCCGAGTGCGAGGAGCACGCCGTCACGCGGACCGGTCTCGGGAATGATGACCTCGACGATGAGCGCGTGCGAACGATTGCGGACGTTGACCGCGACCGATTCGGGGACCTGCGCTCCACCCGGGAAGTAGCGATAGCGCTCGCGGGGCCGACGGTGGTCGGGTTTGGGATGGGTCAGCGCCCACAGCACTCGGTTGTCGAGGGGCAGCACCTGGTTCTTTTCCGCCTCGCTCCACCACAGTTGGATCAGCGTCTCGAGGACGTCGGGGTGCGCATCGGCCAGGTCGTTCGTCTCGGTCGGGTCCTCGGCGACCCGGTACAACTCCCACACGTCGTCGTCGAAACTCGCGTTGGGATCCTGGTCGTCGTAGAGGGGACCGACCGGATGGAACGTCACCGCCTTCCACCCCTGGTGATAGATGGCTCGCGAACCGAACATCTCGAAGTACTGCGTCTCGTGACGTTCGGTTTGATTGGCGCCGTCGACGTCGAGCAGATAGTCGAAGCTGATCCCGTCGATCGGGCTCTGCGCGACGCCGTCAACTTCAGCGGGCAGCGCCACTCCGGTCAGCTCGATGAGTGTCGGCAGTACGTCGATGGCGTGCGTGAATTGGTGTCGTATTTGGCCCTCGCCGAGGCCGCCTCGCGGCCAGGCGACAATGCAGGGGTCGGCCACGCCGCCTTCGTGCACCTCACGCTTCCATCGACGAAAGGGCGCGTTACCCGCCATCGTCCAACCCCACGGGTAGTTATTGTGCGTGAGCGGACCGCCAATCTCGTCAATTCGACGAACCATCTCATCGTTGTCGGCCGGATCGAGGTTCGTCAGACGCACGTCGTTCAACGAACCCTCCGAACCGCCCTCGGCGCTCGCGCCGTTGTCCGAGACCACGACGACGATGGTGTTCTGGCGTTCCTCGATCTCTTCGAGGAACGCCAGCAATCGACCGAGTTGCTCGTCGGCGTGGGAGAGAAAGCCGGCGAAGCACTCCATGAACCGCGCGGCGACCTTGCGTTCATCGTCATCGAGTGAGTCCCACGCCCTCACCCAACTCGGACGTTCGGACAAGACCGTGGTCGCCGGCAGCAGGCCGAGCGCGATCTGACGCTCAAAGGTCTCGTGTCGCCACGCGTCCCACCCTTGATCGAAACGGTCGCGGTAGTGCTCGCGCCACCGCTCGGGTGGTTGGTGCGGCGAGTGGCACGCACCGAACGCGAGGTAGAGGAAGAACGGACGGTCGGCATCGATCGCGCGCAGGTCTCCGAGAAATGTCGTCGCACGGTCCACCAGGTCTTCGCTCAAGTGATAGCCGTCGTCGATCGAGGCGGGGGGTCGCACCGAGTGGTTGTCGTGGTAGAGCGCCGGTACGAACTGATGGGTCTCACCGCCGTGGAAGCCGTACCAGCGATCAAAGCCCCGGGCCAGCGGCCAGCTCGAGCGTGAGGACGCCATGTTCGTCTCGTCTTCAGGCGAGAGGTGCCATTTGCCGACGGCGTAGGTGGCGTAGCCGTTCTCGCGCAGGATCTCGGACAAGTAGCCGTTCTCGCGCGGGGGTTTCCCCCAATAGCCGGGAAAACCGACGGCGAGATCGGCGACGCGACCCATGGCGCTGCGGTGGTGGTTTCGACCGGTCAAAAGGCATACTCGCGTGGGCGAGCAGAGGCTTGTGGTGTGGAAGTTCGAGAGGCGCACGCCACTGTCGGAGAGCTCGTCGATGAACGGGGTCTCGATGTCGGATCCGTAACACCCGAGTTGAGCGAACCCCACGTCGTCGAGTACGACCACCACGACATTCGGCGCGCCCTCCGGCGCGGTCGGTTGCTCGGGCCACCACGGCTGGGAGTCACGCCAGTCTCGACCGATGTGACCCTCGAAGACCTGCCCCATCGTCGCCCTCCTCGTGATCGCACTGGTCGAATGACCGGAGTCGTGCGAGGGGACCCCGTGATTCGTGCTCGGTAGTTTAAGACCATGTCGAACGACAGTTCCGAGAGTCGTGAGCGCAACGTCCGGTGGTCGGTCGTCCGCTACCTCGTGGGCGTCGGCATCGGCATCATCGTGCTCGTCGTGCTCTTCTCTCAGCGCGGCGACCTCGTCTTGGTGTGGCACCAACTCGCTCATATCGATTGGGCGTGGGCGGTTGGCGCGGTCGCGGCCGAAGCGACGTCCGTCCTGGCCTACGCATTCTTGCAACAGCGAGTCCTCGGGGCCTCGGGTGCCGCCATCGGTCTCGCGTCGTTGATGGCTATCTCCCTCGCCAACAACGCGATCGCCCTCACGGTGCCTGGTGAACCGGTCGTCTCCGGTGCCTTCCGGTTTCGTCAGTACCACCGCCGCGGCGCGGACGACGCCGCGTCAGGCTGGGCAATCTTGACGGTCATCATCGCGCAGGCCATCGGGCTCTCTCTCCTCCTCCTTGTTGGTGTTCTCATCGGTCTGTTGACCGGATCGAACGGGGACCTCACGGGCGTGACCGTGTTCGGCCTCGTGATCGTTTTGCTCGCCGGCGCCGTGCTCGTGCGACGACATCTGCTCTTGCGGTTCATCGAGTCGCTCGTGCGCCTGACGCAACGCGTCACTGGACACCCTCGAGGTGACTTTGGTGGCCGCGTGACGTCGACACTGGAGAAGATGCACCAATTCGAACTTGGCGCCGGTGGCACCGTGGGCGTCGCCGCCGTCGCCACTCTGACCTGGTTCCTCGACTTCAGTTGTCTGCTCTGCGCGTTCGAAGCCGTGCACGCGCCGGTCCCGCGTGACGGTGTTCTCCTCGCTTACGGCATCGCCCAGATTGTGGCCGTGCTGCCGATCGTGCCGGGCGGCCTCGGACTGGTCGAGGGCAGCCTCGCGGTCATCCTCGTGGCCTATGGCGCACACCGGGTTCCCGCCCTCTCAACGGTGCTCGTCTACCGATTCATCAGTTACTGGCTCGCGGTGGCGGTGGGGTGGACGACGTTCGGTGTGCTCATGTTCGTGGCCCGTCGAACGGGCGGCGAAGCTCGAGCGGGGGCCGAGTCGTCAGCTCCCCTCGATCGAGGTGGCACGCCGTATGTGAACGACGCCACCTGAGGGACTCGCCTGAGTTGAGTCCGTTCGCGAGCGCCGAACCGACGCCTCGCCACGCAAGGCAACCGCCCACTTTCAGACTTATGCTTGCTCCAACTCGATCGAGTTTGTACGTGTTGACTCGACAGTGGTGGATGATTCTTAAGCGTGGTGACCGAGACAGGGGGCGGGGTTTGTTCATTAGCACCGTGCCCTCACTCGACTCGATCGTCGTCCAGATTGCCTTCGTGCCGACGCCCTCACGGGACGGCCGATGAGCGCAACGATGCTCAAGGACGATGAGGCGACCGACGCGAGTCAGGGAATCTTGCTGCGCGGGATCACGAAGCGATTCGGATCCCAAGCGGCGGTCAGCGACGTCGATCTCGAGGTCTTCCGCGGTGAGTTCTTCACCATGCTGGGCCCTTCGGGATCGGGAAAGACGACCTTACTGCGGTTGATCGCGGGTTTCGAGGTACCCGACGCGGGAACGATCTCCTTACGCGGCGTCAACGTGACGGGCACGCCGCCCTATCAGCGCGGCGTCAACACCGTGTTCCAGGACTACGCACTCTTCCCCCATTTCGATGTCGCCCGGAACGTGGGTTACGGCCTGCGGGTGAAACACGTGAAGCGAGCGGAAATTGACGAGCGCGTGAAAGCGGCGCTTGAGATGGTGCAGATGACCGAGTTCGCCGAGCGTCGCCCCGCCCAACTCTCCGGAGGTCAGCGTCAGCGCGTCGCGCTCGCGCGGGCCATCATCAATGAGCCGCAGGTGCTCTTGCTCGATGAGCCGCTCGGTGCACTGGACCTCAAACTTCGCCAAGAGATGCAGGTCGAACTCAAGCGAATTCAGCGCCAGATCGGCATTACCTTTATCTACGTCACCCACGACCAGGAAGAGGCGTTGACCATGAGCGACCGACTGGCGGTCTTTCGTAGTGGTCGGATCGAACAGATCGGCCCGCCGTCTGAGGTCTACGAACGCCCCGCCACCGAGTTCGTGGCATCCTTCGTCGGTACGTCGAACGTGATCGAAACGCCGAGCGGTCGAGCGGTGCTGCGCCCCGAGAAGATTGACATCACGAGCGGGACCTTCGCCGATGGACGAACGAGTGTCGCGGGGACCGTGATCGACGTGGCCTACCTCGGCATGGTGACCCGATTCAGCGTTCGCCTGGAGAATGGCGACACGATGACGGTCGCGCGACAGAACAGCTCGACCGGTGCGCAAAGGAACGAACTCACGCCCGAGAGTCGGGTGATGTTGTCCTGGGATCTCAACGATGCCTTCCCTCTCACGTCACACTCCGTGGCTGAAACGCAGCTCGGAGCACAAGCCAAAGGAGCAATATGAATAGGCCACGATTCCAACGATGGTTCCGCACAGGAGCGGTCGGGCTCATGCTCGCCGTGTTCGTCGTGCCCATCGCTCTCAGCGGAACGGCGGGCGCTTCATTGGGCACGCCTCCGGCGCAGAACGACAAGGTTCCTACCTCGATCGGCAAGGGTGAGGGCAAGTTGAACATCATCGCCTGGGAGGGCTATACCCAGCCCGAGTGGGTGAAGCCCTTCGAACAGACGACCGGCTGTCAGGTCAACGTCAAGTACGCCGGCTCCTCGAGTGAGATGGTCTCACTGATGGCGAACGGCGGCGGCCACCAATGGGACCTCGTGTCAGCCTCCGGTGACGCCGACCTTCGACTGATCTACGGCGGTGACGTGAAGCCGATCAACATCAAGTTGATCCCTTCGTGGAGCGAGTTCCAACCGTTCTTGAAGTCTCCCTCGTTCAACACGATCAAGGGTTACCACTACGGGGTGAGTTTCGAGTTCGGACCGAACGTGCTGCTGTACTCGACCAAGGTCTTCAAGACCGCACCGACCTCCTGGTCCGTGATCTACTCCAAGAAGTACAAGGGCGAGATCTCGATCCCCGACAATCCGATCCAGATCGCCGACGCGGCGCTCTATCTCGAGTCGTCCAAGCCGAGCCTGGGCATCACCGACCCGTATGAGTTGACCGAGACGCAGTTCACCGCGGCGGTCGACCTGCTCAAGGCCGAACACCCGCTGGTCAAGAAGTACTGGGACCTCGCGAGCCAGGAGATCTCACTATTCCAAAACGGTGAGGTCGTCGTCGGTGCGGCGTGGCCGTATCAGACGTCAACACTGAAGGCCGCCAAGGCGCCGGTCAACGACACGATTCCAAAAGAAGGAGCCACCGGCTGGGCCGACACGTGGATGCTGGCCGCCAACGCGCCCGACCCGAACTGCGCTTACAAGTGGATGGCGTACATGTCGACACCGAAGATCCAGGCAGAAGATGCCATCTCTTATGGCGAGACCCCGGCCAACACGCTGGCCTGTCCGATCATGAACACCCTGCAAAAGGGTGGCTGCGCGGCGTACCACGCGAATGAGCCGCAGTCCTACTTCAAGACGATCAAGTTCTGGAAGACGCCGCTCACGACGTGTGACAACGGCACGAATGACTGTGTGGGCTTCACACAGTGGCAACAGGCCTGGACCCAGATCGAGGGATAACACCGAATGTCAGTGCGTGAAGAAACTCGCGAACGACTGGGGGCGGCGCTGTGGCGCCGCCCCTGGTTGCGTGGGGCACTGATCCTGTCACCACCACTGATGTGGTTCCTGGTGGTCTACCTCGCCTCGCTCGTCGCGCTACTCGTCACCGCGTTCTTCAGCACCAACGAACTCACCGGCAACATCGTTTATCAGTGGACGTGGGCGAATTTCTCGCAGATCTTCACGCAGTCCGTGTACGGCACGATCATCTTGCGAACGGTGATCATGGCCGTGTTGGTCACCATCACCGACGCCGTGATTGCGCTGCCCTTCGCCTTCTTCATCGCCAAGATCGCCTCACGTCGCTTCCGCCAGGCGCTCCTCGCGCTCGTCTTCCTGCCACTGTGGGCCAGTTATCTCGCGCGCGTGTACGCGTGGATCAACATCCTTTCGAACCACGGCGTGCTGCCCAATATCGAGTCACACCTGGGACTGCCCATCACGAACTTGGCCTATACCAACGTGGCGATGTGGATCGTCTTCTCGTATCTCTGGTTGCCCTTTATGATCGTGCCGATCTACGGCGCCTTCGAGCGAGTACCGGACTCGCTGCTCGAGGCCTCCTCGGACCTCGGTGCTGGCGCGTGGTTCACCTTTCGCCAGATCCTGATGCCCATGATCCTGCCGGGCATCGTGGCCGGCTCGATCTTCACCTTCTCGCTCACGCTCGGTGACTTCATCACGCCACTGTTGATCGGCGGCTCGAGCTCGAACTTCATCGGTAACGCCATCTACGACAGCGCGATCAACGGCGGCGACTTACCCTTCGCCGCGGCACTCGCCTTCGTATCAATCGCCATCATGGCCGTCTACCTCTTCCTGGCGCGTCTGGCGGGCGCCTTCGAGGCGATATGAGACTCTCGCGACTCTCTCGAGGCGGCCTAGCTCTCTTCTCTACGCTGGTCGTCGCCTTCTTGCTCGGCCCTCTCCTCGTCATCGTTCTGTTCGCGTTCGACAAGTCCAACGTGCAGTCCCTACCGATTCGTCACTGGACGACGCACTGGTTTGCCGTGGCGTTCAACGATCCCGCCGTGCGCAGTTCACTCTGGTTGAGTGTGAAGGCGGGCGTCGCAGCGACGGTAATCGCGCTCGTGCTCGGCACGCTCGTCGCTTTCGGTATTCACCGATTCCGTTTCTTCGGACGCGACACCGTGTCGCTCATGCTGGTGCTGCCGATTGCCTTGCCCGGCATCGTGACCGGTCTCGCGTTGCAGTCGGCGTTCAACCTTTCACACATCGACTTGTCGATCTACACGATCATCATTGGACACTCCACGTTCTGCATGGTCGTGGTCTTCAACAACGTGGTCGCACGACTACGTCGGACGTCGACCTCACTGATCGAAGCGTCCTCCGACCTCGGCGCTCGGCCACTGCAAACGTTCCGGCTCGTCACGATGCCGATGCTCTCGACGGCTCTCATCGCGGGCGCGCTGCTCGCGTTCGCGCTGAGCTTCGATGAAGTGATCGTCACCACCTTCACCGCCGGAGCTCAGAACACGCTGCCGCTGTGGATCTTCGGCGCCATCCTGCGAGGGCAACAGTTGCCGGAGGTCAATGCCGTCGTCGTCTTTGTCCTGATCCTGACCGCGGTGCCGATCGCGTACGCGGCCCGGATATCGAGCGGCGAGCAATCGTTCGGTTCGGGACGCGCAAAGTAGGGGCGAATCGCCGCGCCCAGACAGCACCGTGTCGCTAAGCGACGCGGTGACGCTGCGTCGGCGCCGCACATTCGCGACACAGCACCACCGAAGTTCGTGGCCCACCGTTGTCAGGCGCGGCGCGCAAGATGCGCACGATTCCGCTCCCTCGACAGTCTCGCTGGTGCCAACAACTCGTACGGCGATTGCACTTGCACGGACCCGACGCGGCCGAACGAGCGGGCCGGTCGTCACTCACGGACGTGCAATTCTTGCTTTGGCACCTGGGGGCAGTATTCGCATGAGGCTCCTTTACGAAACGAACGGAGTACTTCCCGCGGCAACCGTCGTGTCTAGAGCTGTGTCGTCAATCTAATTTTCGAATCATCGTGGTGAAGCAGTCCATCTCATTCTTCTGCTGCGACTAGCTCAGGTCAAGCATTGTCATGAGTCAAACCTTCACGTCGCAACCAGCGCGCGCCATTGGACCAATAGTTGAACAATGTTGCACGGCAGTGTGTTTGTCGCGTACCGATCAACTACTCACTCGTGCGAAATATCTACGGCTCGATTCGTCGGACGATGAGCAATGATCCACCCGCAAGCACGAGACCGACAATGAGATAGAGCACGCCTTCGCGCAGTTGCAGGGTCCAGAACTGGTCCCCGGCGATGTAGACCGAGACCTGTTCCACGTCCAACGTGCGATAGCACCGGAATTCTGTCTTGACGTACTTAGTCTCGGACTCCTGGGGATAGTTTCCCTCACACTTGGTGATCCGCGGTTCGACGGCGAAGACGTCATTCCACGTCGGAATACCGACAGTGTTTCGAGACACCACCCCGTTGACCAGGAGCATCGAATTCTGTGGGAAGTAATCCGAGTACGCGTAGGCCTTCCCCTTCGTGGCCAACGTGGGCTGCGACCAGTGCACGGTTGGTGTGACGAGATGCGGTCGCACGTGCGACGGAACTGTCAGGGAAATCGCGAGGAAGATGACAATCGATGCCGCGAGCGCCCATCCCGCTCGACGAATGACAGCTCCGGTCAGGAGCGTCAAGGCGAACATGAAGAGTCCGTAGGCAACGAGGTCCCAACCGGCGATGCCGAAATTCTCGGTATTGAAGACATCCCCGGGAGGGCCTTGGCCACTCCACCACGACAACGTAATCGCCACCGGAACGAGGATTGCCGTGACGATGGCGGCCCCGACGCCCGCCTTGGCCACGAACCAACGGGTCCGCGAGATCGACTGCGTCCAGGCCAAACGAGCGGTGCGGTTGTCCAGCTCGTTACCGACCGCGAGGAGTCCGAGGATCGCTCCAACGAGCGGCGCGATGATGAAGCCCGCGAATCGAATCTCAGAGCTGTAGTGTTCCGCGTTGGCGAGTTTGACGTCCAGCACCCCGCACACATCGCCAGGCGCGTTCGTGGCCGATTCACTACCGTGGCAGGGCGCGCCCAAGAATTGCATCCAGTCGTGGTGCAGCAAGACGCCGTTGAAGATAGAGAAGCCAATGACGACAAGGGCGAGAAGACCGAGAGCTAACACGACGGAACGCTGATAGCGCCAGGCAATCCAAATCATGAGGCACCTGATTCTTGAACCCTTGCGTCGGTGTCCACGGCCGGCCGTGGCTTATCTCTCAGATACGCGATCACTATCTCATTGAGGGTTGGTCGTTCGATCCGCCATCCGTCGCGTTCCAGCGGCATTGCGAGTCGGACGAGATACGTGACCTCACGGGTGCTTCGACGCTCCTCGAGCACGATCGCGCCTGGGGGAACCGTCACGCCGTCGTCCACACCACGGCTCAAATACCGGTGGCTCTCGAGTGCGTAGTCAAGGTCTTCACTCAAGAGGATTCTCGAGTCAGAGAGGATGATGACGTAGTCGCAGATTGCCGCTACGTCATCGATAGCGTGCGTCGACATCAAAACACTCGCCTCATTGTCAGCGAAGAGTTCGGTGACGTTCTGCAGTAAGTCTTGGCGAGCCACCGGATCCAACGCGGCCGCCGGCTCGTCAAGCAACACGAGTTCCGGTCGCTTGGAGAAGCACACCGCGAGCGCGACCTGCGCCTTCTGCCCGCCCGAAAGTTCGCGTATTCGACTGTTCAAATCGATATGCAATGCCGCGAGATGTTGGCGCGCGAGGTCGCTGTCCCAGGCGGGGTTGGTCTTGCGACCAAACTCGAGGATCTCGCGCACGCGCCACCACGGGTACAAGGGTCGTTCCTGATCAAGATAGCCAACGCGGGCCCGCAGGCCGACGCTCGCTTTCGACATCTCTTCACCGAAGATCGAGATTCGACCTTCGGTGGGACTGGACAGCCCCGCGAGCAAACGCAGCAGCGTCGTCTTCCCGGAGCCATTCGGACCAACGAGTGCGGCGACGCGGCCCCGAGGGACGGCGATTGAACAGTCCTCCAGTGCCGTGCGACGACGAAATCGCTTCGTCAACGCTTCGGTCTCGATCACCAATTCGTCGCTCATCATGGTTGGGCCTCGATTTCGCTCGACATAAGACTTCGAAAGTTGTCGACCAGCTCGTCGTCGTCTATGCCCGTTGCGCGCGCCAGCACGATTCCTTCACGCAACGCGTCACGCCACGACTGTGCTCGGTACTCGCGCGAAGCGCCATCGACGGCTTCAACGACGAAGGTTCCAAGTCCCAGACGTCCTTCGACGAGTCCAAGGTGTTCGAGTTCCCGGTACGCGCGGTGCACCGTATTGGGGTTGATGGTGATCTGGCGAACGACCTCGCGCACCGACGGCAATTGATCGCCCGGTTGGAGTTGGCCTCGTTCGAACGCGCTTGTCACCTGGTCGACGAGCTGACGAAACGGTGCCCGATCGGATCGGGCATCGAGCCGAAACACAATGGTGGGGCGCTGCTCACTCATGTACTAGTACACTAGTACACCCCTTCCTCACCGTCAAGAACACTCAACGCTTATCCGTTCAGCGCCGCCGCGGTCGCCTTGGCGACGTCGCTCTCGATACCGAGAGAACGAAGTCCTCGCCCGAGTGCCTCAATGGCCGCCAGAACATCAGGTGTCGTCGCGCGCGCGCCGGTGTGCGAGACGCGCAGGGCCTCAAAACGCAGTGGACCCGGCGCCACGCCCACAATGAGCGCCAGTCCTGGGTCACTCGCGCCTCGCGCCGCGTCGACCAGTTCACTCGCGAGCACGCCTTCCGGTACGGCGACGGTCGTCGCCACCGCGGCGGCCTCGTCGTCCTCGTGAACCCACGGAGTGAGGCCGAGCGCACGAATACCGCGACGACAGGCATCGCGCGCCGCCGCGTGTCGCGCGATCACGTGCGCGAGTCCTTCGGACTCGAGTGACGACATCGTCGATTCAAGCGCCAATGTCTCTAAGTGATTGGGGATCGTCGGAAGCGCGCTGCGATCGCCAGCCAGCCATTGGTCACGCCAGTCGAGCAGTGAGAGGACCGAGTCGTGCGGCGCAGAGGGATTGGCCTCGATCGCCGTCCACGCCGCGTCGCTGATCGCGACGCCGGTGACGCCGGCCGGACCACCGAGCGCCTTTTGGGCACTGACGACCGTCACGTCGAGTCCCCAGGCCGCGATATCCAATGGCTCAGCTCCCACCGACGCCACGGCGTCGACGACCGTGAGCGCGCCGGCGTCGTGCGCCAGCGCCGCGATCTCGTCCAACTTATTGACGACGCCCGTCGCGGCTTCGGCGTGGACGACGCTCACGATGTCGAAACGATCCTCCTTGGAGAACGTTGCGCGCACCTCGTCGGGCGACACCGCGCGATTGAAGGGAACGATCAGGTTTTCGACGAGAACGCCCTGGTGAGCGAGCCAGCGCCCGAATCCCTCGCCGTAGGGACCGGTGACAATATTTAAGGCGCGCGATCCAGGTCGTCCAATACTGCGCGCGACCGCCTCGAGAGGGATCATCGCCTCACCCTGGAGTAGGAAGAGCCCCGGTGCCTGGAGGAACTGCGCGAACCGGTCTTCGATGGCGGCGTAGTGCTGCGCGCTCACGACCGGTGGCGTATTGGTACTGGTCATGGCATCTCCTCTTGTACTCGTGCACCGAGCGTCGCGTCCATTCGTTCGTCTCGAAAGAAGCACGCCGACTCGCGCGTCGCGTCATCGCTGAGCGACAGCAACGCCGGCTCGTCGGTCGCGCAGCGCGCTTCGGCCCGCGGACATCGCGGGTGAAACGAACAACCCGTAGGACGAGAGAGGGGACTCGGTGGCTCACCGGCGAGACGAATCCGGTTCTTGGGCGGGTCGCGACGCACTTGGGGCACGGCGTTGAGCAGTGAACGCGTGTAGGGATGTCGGGGATCGGCGAAGACCTGCTGCGTCGTTCCCACCTCGACCAGTTTGCCGAGGTACATCACGGCGACGCGGTCGCACACGTGACGAACCGCCGCGAGATTGTGCGAGATCATCACCAGACTGATGCCCAGTCGGTCGCGCAGATCAGCGAAGAGTTCGAGGATCGTCGCCTGGATCGACACGTCCAGCGCGGAGACCGGCTCGTCGGCGACGATGACGCGAGGTTCCACGGCGAGGGCCCGGGCGATCGCGATGCGCTGGCGTTGGCCGCCGGAGAACGCACCGGGATAGCGCGTCAGCGCGTCGGACGGCAGCCCCACCAGTGCGAGCAACTCGCGACAGCGTTCCTCGGCCTTCGCGCCGCGGGCGAGGTCGTGGAACGAGAGCAGCTGCGTCAACATCGCGCCGATTGTCATTCGAGGATTCAGCGACGAGAAGGGGTCTTGAAAGATAAGTTGCACGGCTCGACGCTCCGAGCGGCTCCGGGTCGCCTCGACGTCGACGCCGTCGATGCTGATCGAACCGGCGTCGGGGCGCTGCAGACCCACGACGCACCGAGCGACGGTCGTCTTTCCGCAGCCCGACTCCCCCACGATGCCCAACGACTCGCCCTGGGCAAGATCGAAACCCACGTCGTCGACCGCGAGCAGTCGACGATGGCGCTCGATCGGAAAGCTCACCGTGAGATCGCGCACCGCGAGGGCCGAGGTCGTCGTTGCAGTCGAAGCACTCTCGCTCACGGTGCCTCCACGAGGTCGTGGTGAAAGCAGGCACTCGCCCGAGAGGTGGCGTCGCTCGATGACGTGACGTCGAGGTGGATGAGCGGCGGTACGTTCGTGAGGCACTCGGCGGTCGCCAAGGGACAACGCGGATGAAACGCGCAGCCGCTCGGCAGATGCAGGGGATCGGGCAACGTGCCGCCGATCGGTCGCAAGGTGCCGATCTGATCGTCGAGGTCGACCACCGCGCGCAAGCAGCCCGAGTGTGTACGGATGACGGGGACGGCGCAAGAGATCCGACGTCGGCCCGGTCTCGACGAATCGCCCCGCGTACATCACGGCGACGTCCTGGCAGAGTTCGCGCACGACCGCGAGGTCGTGGCTGACGAAGACGACCGCCAGATCGAGCTCGACGCGCAACTTGTCGATCAGGTCGAGGACCTGCGCCTGGACCGTGACGTCGAGCGCGGTCGTCGGTTCGTCGCAGAGCAGTATCGCCGGTTCGGCGGCGAGCGCCATGGCGATGGCGACGCGCTGGCGCATGCCGCCGGAGAGCTCGTGGGGGTACGCGTCGAAGCGTCGAGCGGGGTCCGGAACACCGACCAGACCGAGCAGTTCGATCGCGCGTCGACGTGACTCGGCTCGTGACGTTCGAGCACCCGACGCGGGACCTCGGCCACCTGGTCACCGATCGTGCTGAACTGGATTGAGCGCGCTCAGCGGATCCTGGAAGACCATCGCGACCCGTGCTCGTCGCGCGCGATCGCGCGCCGCGTGTCCGGCGGTGGCGAGTTCCTCGCCGTCGACGAGCGACCGCGCCGACTGTCGAGTCGGGCGCTCGTCGGCAAGAGCGCCATCATCGCGCGCAGCGTCAAGCTCTTGCCCGATCCCGACTCGCCGACGATGCCGAACGCGTCGCCGGCATCGACGCTGAACGAGACGCCGTCGACGGCCGCGAAGCGACGTCGCCGCGTCCGATCGACACGCACAGGTCACGCACCTCGCAGGATCGACGTCATGAGCCAGGCCTCAAGACGTCGGCCAGCCCGTCGCCGAGCAGCGAGAGGCCGAGGCCGATGAGCACGACCGCGATCCCGGGCAGCGTCGCGAGCGTCCAGTGCGTGGTGAGGAACTGCTGACCGTCGCTGATCATCGTCCCCCAGTCCGGTGTCGGCGGCTGGATGCCGAGTCCGAGGTAGCCGAGGGTGACGACGGCGACGATGACGAGCACGATGTCGTTCATGACGTAGACGACCGCCTGGGTGATCGTGTTCGGGAGCACGTGACGAAAGATCACCCGGGCGTGACTGAGCCCTCCCCCTCGAGCCGCGGCCACGTAGTCGGACTCGCGCACGACCAGCGTCGTCGAGCGAACGGCGCGCGCGTAGACGACCCAGTCGACGACCGCGAAGGCGATGTAGATACCCGTTCGTCCCGTCCCCGACGACGAAGACGAGTCCGATCACGAAGCACGTAGAACGGGAAGGCGATGACGACGTCGACGATGCGCATCACGATCGCGTCGAACCAGCCGCCGAAGTAGCCGGTCAAGGTGCCGATGAGCGTGCCGAAGCAGAACGGGAAGATGACCGCGAGCACGCCGACCTGGAGATCGGTGCGCGCCGCCCACAACAGTCGTGAGAGTTCGTCGCGACCGAGCTGGTCGGTACCGAGCAGGTGCGTGCTCGAGAATCCCGAGAGGATGTGGTACAGGTCCTGGTGGTCTGGGGAGTACGGGCTGATCAGGGTGCGAAGATCGCGATGAGTACGAGGAGCGCGGTGATGACCGCGCCCGCGATGAACGCCGGACTGTGGCGCGCCCGTCGCCAGAAGCCGTTCGGTCGCGCCAGCGTGAACTCTTCTGATTCGACGCTCTCGGCGGTTGGTACGTGGTGTACTCATCGCAGCCGGATCCGCGGATCGAGGCGCGCCGCGACCAGGTCGGTGACGAGGTTGATCAGCACGACGACTGGTCGCCGAGCACGATCGTGACCGCCTGCACCACCGGGAAGTCGCGGTTGAGGATCGAGTTCGAGCAGCAGCGAGCCGAGGCCGTTGAGGTCGAAGACCTGTTCGACGATGACCGTGCTGCCGACGAGGTAGGCGATGTTGAGACCGAGCAACGTCACCGTCGGGATCACGCGCGTTGCGCGCGACGTGCGAGAAGAGCACGCGCGGCTCGCTGAGTCCCTTGGCGCGCGCGGTGGCGACGAACTCGGCGTCGAGGACCTCGATCATGCCGACGCGCAGGCTGCGCACGAGAATCGGGACGATCGCGAACGCCGCGGTGAGCGCGGGCAGGATGAGCGACTCGAGGTGCCGGCCGGACGCGCTCCCGATGCCGCCGACCGGCAGCACAGTGCAGGTGGATCGCGAAGATCTCGATGAGCACGATGCCGAACCAGAACGCCGGCAGCCCGAGACCGACACCGAGACGCCGCGCACCGCGTGGTCGGCGATCGTGTCCTTGCGCGCGGCGGCGAGCGTGGCGAGCGGCACGGTGATCACGACGGCGAAGAGCGTCGCGAGACCGACCAGCGCCGCGGTGAGACCGATGCGCTGGCCGATCAGCGCGAGGCCGGTACGCTGGTAGACGAACGAGGTGCCGAGGTTGCCGTGGACGAGATCGGTCATGTAGCGCCCGAACTGGCTCGGCAGCGAGCGGTCAAGACCCCACTCGTGTTGCAGCGCGGCAATGGCTTTCGGCGTGGCGTGCTCGCCGAGGACGTGCGAGCGGCACTCGCCCGGCTCGAGGTGCAAGAACAGGAACGTCGACGACGCTGACACCGAAGACGACGAGCACCGCCGAGGCGAGCCGCCACGTGATGTATCGCGCCATCACTCAAGTTAGCCAGACGTCCTCCAGTCGGTAGGCGCCGCCCGGGTTGACCGCGAAGCCCTGGACCTTGCTTCGACGTCGCGTAGATGTAGGGCGGGTAGTCGAGCGGCACGAACGGCGCGTCCTCGGCGACGAGCGCCTGGATCTTCGCGTAGAGCGCGGCGCGCTTGGTCGGTGTTGAACTCGGCCTCGGCCTGGTGCACGAGCTTGGTGACCGCCGGGTTGTTGTAACTCGACCAGTACGACGACGAGCCACCGTCCTTGAAGTCGAGTTCGAACGACGCCATCTCGTCGGGGTCGCTGATGTCGTTGATCGCGTAGTCGATGAACATGTCGTAGTCGAACTTCTGGAAGGTCGACTCGAACGCGGCGTGGTCGAGGCGCGTGATCGTGACGTCGATGTCGAGCGGCGCCAGCGGCTGCTGGATGATCTGGGCGAAGGTCGACGCACTTCTGGACGCCGCCGTCGATCAGCAGCTTCGTGGAGAAGCCCTTCGGGTACTTCGACTTGGCGAGCTCGGCCTTGGCCTTGCGCGAGGCTGTAGGCGAGCACCGGCGTCGCCGCCGAGTAGTACTGGAGGCTCGGCGGGAAGAACGAGCCGCCGGGCTTGGCCGTGCCGAAGCTCGCGGCGCGCACCAGCGCCGGTCGGTTGATCGCGTAGGTGATCGCACGACGGACGTGGACGGTCGGCGAACTGCGGCAGCTTCTCGTTCAAGACGAGCAGGTCGACCTCCCAGGCCGGGAACAGTTCCACGGTGACGCTGGCGTTGCCCTTCAGCGAGGCGACGTTGGCCGGCGGCACCGAGTCGATGATGTCGACCTGGCCGCCTCGATCTGCAGCACGCGCTGGTTGTCGTCGTCGACGTAGAGGAACTCGACCGCGTCGAGGTACGGCTTGCCCGCCTGCCAGTAGTGCGGGTTCGCCTTCAGCGTCAGTGACGTGGCGTCGGGGTGAACGACGGACAGCGTGAACGGGACCGGTGCCGATCGGCGCCTTGAAGAACTCCGCCTCGCTCTTGCCGCCGAAGTTGTCGGGGATGATCGCGTTCGCGAAGACCGAGATGTCCGAGATGAACGGCGCCCACGGCGAGCTGAGGTGGATGACGACCGCGTTGCGCCGCCGGCCCGATCGACGTGATCGCGCAGTCGAGGAAGGACAGCGGGCCGGCGGCGTTCTGGCGGGACCGGTTGATCGAGAACACGACGTCGGCCGCGGTCAGCGGCTTGCCGTCGGAGAACTTGACGCCCGGACGCAGCGGGAACGTGACGGTCTTGTTGCCGTTGGACTAGCTGTGTAGCTCGTGGCGAGCCACGGCGTCAGTTCGCCCGGCGGGGTTGGTGACGTAGAGCGGCTCGAAGATCTTGTCGAGGGTGTAGACGTCACCCGCGATGATCGAGTTCGCCGGGTCGAGCGGTCGTCGGGGCGACGCTGCGTGCGAACTTCAGCGTTCCGCCCTTCTTCGGGCTCGACGCGTGCGCGCGCAGAGCGCCAAACCGTTTGGTCGCCGTCGACGTCGCGGCGCCACTGGTCTCCGGCAGCAACGGTCCGAGCGCGATGAGCGTCGAGGCGCCGAGTCCGTACCGGAAAACGTCGCGACGTGAGATGGGACCTCGCTGGGATTGCTCTTCAGTCACTTCGTGTGCCCTCCACGTTCTGGACCACATTGGCGGGTCCTTTAAAAGTTGACTAAACCTATCAACTCACTAGGGGATACGTCAACTCATCGTCCGGTGTACACGAACGAAGCGTCTTCTTATTTCGCGCGATTCGTCAATCGAAGAGGTCTTTAGACCCTGTAGTAGGGACCAATTTTCAGAGGAGAATGTAACGAACATTACCGGGGAGGGGCGATTATGAATCTCGGATTGTTCGCAGCACTTTTACCGCTGAACACTCTTGGTCACTACATCCAGTGGCACATTATCCAGATCAGCGTTGCCAACCTGGTGGTCATCGTCTTGATGGTCGTCACGTTCATCGTCGCGCTCTTTGCTCCGTTCCCCGGCCGCAAGCGTCGCAAGGAGAACCGATGAGTACGACCGAAATCGATCGCCAGTGGACGACCCGTCTTCGCAAGCGCGTCATCGCGAAACTCCCACCGGACAAACTGTTACCCGACACGCAACCGTCCTACGTCTCGTCGTGGATCTATGTCTTCGGCGTCACCACGATGGCCGCGCTCGCGGTGGTGATCGCCACGGGTTGCCTCCTCGCCCTGCGTGGGCCGCAGTGGTGGCACGGTTCGTCGGTCGGCCACTTCGTCAACTCACTGCACCTGTGGAGTGTCGAGATCTTCTTTTTCGCCATGGTGATTCACCTCTGGGGCAAATACTTCATGGCCGCGTGGCGAGGAGGTCGAGCGCTCACCTGGATGACCGGCGTGGTCACGTTCGTCACCTCGATCGCCGCGGCCTTCACCGGCTATCTCTGCCAAACCAACTTCGACTCGCAGTGGATCTCCACGCAGGCCAAGGACGGCATCAACGCGACCGGCGCAGGCGCGTTTTGGAATGTCTTGAACATGGGCCAGATGTTGATGTGGCACATCGTCTTACTGCCGATCGCCGCCGTTCTCCTGACGATGTTGCACGTGTTACTCGTGCGCGTCAAAGGCGTCGTGCCGCCCTTTGACGACAACGTCGCGGTCGCACCGTGACCTCGAACCGCTTTCGTCCCGACGTGGACGCACCCGAGTGGAAGGGCGGTCACACCCCCTACGACATCGTCAAAGAGGGTGTCATCGCCTTGGTGGTCGTGGCGATCTTGACGGTCTTGCTGGCGGTGGTGTTCGGTTCGCCCGACGAACCGGCACTCACGATCAAGGGCTGGTCGAACAGTGATCCGATGGACTTCGCGGCAACGGCGCTGAGTGAACTCAACGGAACCTCGGGCACCGCCCAGTACGGCGCGCCCTACAACAACGCGGCGACCGGTCAACAGCTCGGTCCGCTGAAACTGGCCAAGTGGGTCGGCGCGCGCATCCCGGTGAACGCGGCCAACGCCTTCGTGGTCAATCCGCTCAAGTCGCTGCCCGAACAGCCGGTGCTCTCGGCGGACCTGCAGCAGTGGTCGGGTGCCTCGACCTCGACGCGGGCGGGCTGGGTGAACAACTACACGCACGCGGCGAATCACATGAAGGTCGTCAGCGGCCAGCTCGTGGTGTCGGCGACCAACGCCGGACCGGTGCAGGTCATGATGGCGGACCTCTTCCAGATGGCCCGAACCGGAGCCCTCGACCAAGCACTCGTCACGCAAAAGGGTTTCTACACGACGGACTACACGTTGCCGCTGCTGTTCTTGGCCGACGGCGCGTACATGGCGAACATCGCCCAGAAGCAACACCTCACGGGCGACCAGTGGGGAATGATGAACGAGACGGGCAACTACCCCGGACAGGCGTGGCTCTGGCTCTACACGTTCTGGTATCAGGTGTCACCCATGAACACGAGCGGCAACGGGGACATCCTCGTCTGGGCCATCATGATGGTGCTCACCTTGGGTCTCGTGTTGGTGCCCTTCATTCCGGGCCTTCGGACGATTCCTCGCGTATCGCGGGTCTACCGACTCATCTGGCGCGAGCACTATCGCGGTCTCACGTAGTCGTTACGAATGACACGCTGTCACGACGACTCACACCGAGACGCCGGAGATCGCCAGCAAGAGTCCGACGGCGGCGGCGGCCAGAAGACACGTCACCACGCTGCGCCGAAGGACGAAGAGCAAGACGAGCGCGCCGACGAGTACCGGGATTTGCCACACGTGCGTAAGGGCACGACCGAGGGGAATCGCCGAACCGGCGATCGCACCGATCACCGCCGGACCGGCACCTCGAAAGAACGAGCGAACCGACACATTTTCTCGAACTCGATCGAAGTGCGGCGCGCCGCAGAGGACGAAGAGGAACGACGGGCTGAACACGATCAGCGCCGCGAAGAGTCCTCCCCCGATGCCGCGCGCGGCGTAGCCGACCGACGCGACCGTCTGCACGACAGGGCCGGGCGTCAGTTGCCCGAGGGCCACGGCACTGAGGAACTGCGTGCCCGTCATCCAGTGATACGTACTCACCACGTCGTGCTGCATCAACGGAACGATGACAAATCCTCCGCCGTAGGAGAGCGCGCCGACCTTGAGCGCGACCCAGCCAATCGCGCCGAAGCCGCCGACAGCGCCGACGTGTCCGAGGACGCCCGAAATGCTCGCTCGTGCCGTCGGTGCTTTCGCGTTGCTCGCGCTGGATGGCGATCTCCACTAACCCGCACGCGACGAGCACGACCACCAGGTACGAACCGACGGTGGCCGCCGCAGCGCCGCCCACCACGAGGTAGGCCAACCATCGAACGCGCGCCGCGCGACCAGTCGCCGTGCCTCTTCGACTCGCGGGGACGAGCGTCCACGCGGCTTTGAGCGCCACGGCGGGAATGGCGGCGCCCGCACCGGCCGCGGTCCCGAGGATCCACGTCGGGGCGTGACGATCGAGAAACAGTACCGACAGGGTCAGGATGAGTGCCAGGCCCGGCACGATGAAGCAGACGCCGCCGAGGAGCGCGCCCGCGGCGCCACGCAAGCGCCATGCACAATAAATAGCCAGTTGGGTCGACGCCGGACCCGGCAGGAGGTTCGTCGCCGCTACCCCGTCTTCGAAATCTCGTTCGCTCAGCCATTGCCGGTCCTCGACGCACAGTCGACGCAGCAACGTGATGTGCGCGGGTGGTCCGCCAAACCCGATACAGCCCAAGCGCGTCCACTCTCGTGCAATGGTGACGAGTGACACTCGTTCCGACGGGCTGTCCATGGCTACCTCTCCACCATTGGCGAGAGAACGCCATCCTCTCGTTGGGGACTATAGACAGCACGGACGCGAGACACTTATCGGCGATCGAAATGATCGCCGTGGAGAGTGATTACTTCTTCGTTGAGGCCTCACCTCGTCCGGCGGCGGTATTGAGGTGCGACTGTGACTCTCGTAGTCCGTTCACCGGACCACCGGCACTGAAGTAGCGCTGACCGGCGACCAAGAGCTCCTCGGCGGGGAACTTCGTGATGACTTCACAACCGGTCGCGGTGACGACCACCTCTTCCTCGATCCGCGCGGCCGACCAACCGTCTTTCGCGGGCCAGTAGGTCTCGAGCGCGAAGACCATTCCCTCCTCGAGCACCTCGGGGTGTTCGAGCGAGATCATGCGACTGAATATCGGACGCTCCCAGATCGACAGTCCGATGCCGTGCCCGTACTGCAGTCCGAACGCCGCCTCCTCGTTCGCGAATCCGAACTCCGTCGCCTTGGGCCACAACGAGACCACGTCGGCGGTCGTCGTGCCGGGTTTCACGAGTGCAATGGCGGAGTCGACCAGTTCGCGACACTTCGTGTACGCGTCGCGCTGGGCGACCGAGGCACTCCCGACGGCGAACGTGCGGTAGTAACACGTCCGGTAGCCGTTGAAGCTGTGCAGGATGTCGAAGAAGGCCGGGTCGCCGGGACGGATGAGCCGATCACTGAAGACGTGCGGGTGCGGCGAGCACCGCTCGCCAGAGATGGCGTTCACGCCTTCCACGTGCTCGGAGCCCAGGTCGTACAGCGTCTTGTTGACCAGACCGACGCACTCGTTCTCGCGCACGCCCGGTCGCAAGAACGCGTAGAGCTCTTCGTAGGCGGTGTCGACCATGGACGCGGCGTGCGCCAGCAAGCTGATCTCATCGGCGGTCTTCACGCGACGGGCCTCAAGGAAGACCTGTTGTCCGTCGACCAGCGTCATTCCTTCTTTCGCGAAGGCCGCGAGGACCGGCATCTCGATGACGTCGACGCCAATCGGTTCGTTCTGGAGACCGAACTGTGACAGCACCTCTTTGATCTTCTCGGCGACGGTGCCGGCGCGGTCCGCGCCGGGGGGAATCGCGCCGCGCAATGTGGAGATGCCGGCGCGCGCGCCCTCATAGGGGATCTCGTTGCCGTCCGGTCCGATCTGCACGCCCGAGAGCCAGGGGTTGTAGAGCTGGTGGTGTCGCGCGGCCGAACCGAAGTCCCAGACGATCGGCTTGCCGCCGCGCGGCAACAGCGCGAAGCGGATCAACTTGTCCATGGCCCACGTGCCGATGTGCGTCCCGGTCATGTAGCGAATGTTGTGGAAGTCGAACGTGAGTAACGCCCCGAGATCGGAGCGCTCCAGTTCGGCCTGCAACTTGGCGAGTCGCTCCTCGCGGAGACGGGGCATGTCAACGCGGGTCTCCCAGTCAACGTCGTTACTTCCGTACGTATGAATGCCCATCATGCCTCCCGGTAGTTAGTGATCATCTAACGCCGGCGCTTCCGCGCCCAGACGTCGATTGAGACTGCCAGTATCAGGATCAGTCCGAGGACAATCTGCTGATACAAGACGTTGATGTTCAACAGGTCGAAGCCATTGCCGATCAAGGCGATGAAGAGCACGCCAATCGTCGTTCGTGGGACCGATCCCTCGCCGCCCGCAATTGACGTCCCGCCCACCACGATGCCGGCGAGCACCGTGAACGTCAGCCCACTTCCCCCACTCGTGGCCTGGGCACTCAGCAGTCGCGACGTGTCAATGACGCCACCGAGTCCGGCCGCGAGACCGCTGAGCGCGAACGTGATGATGCGAATCTGGTTGACGCGAACACCCGCCAGTCGTGCGGCTTCGGCGTTTCCTCCTGAAGCGACGACGTATCTACCAAAGTTCGTCCTCGCTAAGAGCAACGCCAGAATGATGACGAACACGAGCACGATCCACACGGCGCTCGGAACCGAGAGGAAGTACACGTTGGCGAATTTGTAGAAGCCCGAGCTCTCCGACAGGACGATGAGGTTGTTGCCCGACACTTTCAACGCCACGCCGGCGATGACGAAGGACATGGCCAGTGTTGCAATGAGCGGATTGATCTTCAGGTACGCGACGATCAAACCGTTGACGATGCCGAAACCAAGACCGACGAGTAGCGCCACGCCGATGGCGATCTCCGGTGAGTGATGTTCGGCGAGTTCACCCGAGACGACCGCGGCGAGTCCGTAGATCGCACCGACGGACAGGTCCAACCCGCCGGCGACCAGGACCAACGTTCCGGCGGCCGCGATAGCGAGCGTGGCCGCTTGTTGGTCGAGGATGCCGTCGACCAGGTTCAATACCGAGAAGAAGTGCGCACTCGTGAAGCAAAGAATGAGGAAGAGAATTAAGAACGGGATCGCGATGCCCGCGAGCCGCCACGACCCGAGCACGTGAATGGCAAACGACTTGGCGCCGATGCGGCCCTCGATATCAACATCGAGGAGATCGGAGTTCCCGGGCGGTTCAGGGGTTTCGGGGGTGTCGGTCCGCACGTCCATTACGACTCCGTTCCTTCGCTGCTCGTCTCGGCGAACGCGGCGGCGAGCACGGTCTGCTCGTTCATCGCGTCACCCGAGAGTTCGGTGATGATGCGTCCGTGACGCATCACGAGGACTCGATGGGCGAGCCCCAGCACTTCTTCCAGGTCCGAGGAGATGACGACGATGCCCATTCCCGACTCTGCCATCTCCGTCAAGAGGTCGTAGATCGCCCTTTTCGAACCGACGTCAACGCCACGCGTCGGTTCATCGGCGATCAACACACTGGGTGAACACATGACCGTGCGAGCGAACAAGAGCTTTTGCTGGTTGCCGCCCGACAACATCGAGACCGGCATGCGAATGCTGGCGGCCCGGACGTTGACGGCCTTCATCAGTTCATTCACCTTGCGACGTTCACGTCTCCCGGAGATCCATCCAAATCGGCTGACCAAGTCGAGACGCGACAGCGAGATGTTCTCCTTCACCGAGCGTCCAACGAGGAGTCCCATCTCCTTACGCGACTCCGGAATGAACGACAGTCCCCGATGAATGGAACGCGACGGGCTGTGACCCGCCAGATCCGAACCGTTCAGACGAACCGTTCCTCCGGAGACCTTCGAATCTCGAAATATCGCGCGGGCCAACTCAGAGCGGCCCGCGCCGACGAGTCCGGCGATGCCAAGGATCTCGTGTTCGTGCAGCACGAAGGAACAGTCATTGACGCCAGGTGCATGGAGATGCTCGACCTCCAACACGACCTTCTTCGCCTGGTCCGCGACGGACTTCTCGGGAAACGCGGAGAGCAGAGAGTGCCCGAGCATTCCTTCGATCAACGTCTCTTCCGTCGCGTCCTTGGCGTCGACCGTGCGAATCAACTTGCCGTCGCGCAGCGTGGTGATGACGTCGGCCAGCGCCAGCACCTCTGACAAGAAGTGCGAGATAAGTACGACAGCTTTGCCGTCGCGCACCAGTGAACGAATGATCTCGTACAGCGCCTTCGTTTCGTTGCCCGACAACGCGGCGGTCGGTTCGTCCATCACGACGATCGACGCGTTGCGAGAGAGCGCGCGCATTATCTCGACCTTCTGTTGGTCGGCGATCGACAAAGTCCCGGCCCGACGGTCAGGCGAGAGATCGAAGCCCACCTTCTTGGCGAGCGCGCGGAAACGTCGTCGTGACTCTCGTCGGCGAACGAATCCAGCGGTCGAGGCCTCGACGCCTAAGTAGACGTTCTCGGCGACCGTGAGCCCCGGCACGATGGCGAGTTCTTGCACGATCGTCACGATGCCGTTGGCCAAGGCGTCACGCGGTGACTTGAAGCTCAGAGGCTCGCCGTTGCGTGACATCGTCCCCTCGTCGGGTTCGATCACCCCGGAGATGATCTTGCCGAGCGTGGACTTGCCGGCGCCGTTCTCCCCGACCAGTGCGTGCACCGTCCCGGGGGTAATCGTCAGTGATACGTCACTGAGAGCGGGCACCCCGCCGTAGCGCTTCCACATGCCGGTGACGACCAAGTCGCCGCCGGTCAGTGGGTCGCTACTGCGGGGTGCCTCTTCGTTGTTCTCAATCGACATGTCAGTTCAAGCTATCCATGTCAGTCTCGGATGTTCGCTCCCTCTCCTAGTGACGGATCAACCCGGCCATTCACCGTTGAACTTGTTGGCGTTGGCCTTGGTCACGATGCCGTTGTTCGGCAACTTGGCGACGGGGTTCTGTGAACCAGAGCCCTTGCCCGTCTTCATGGCCTTGACGAGGGCGATCATGCCCAATTCGCCTTCAGTCGCCGGCAACTGCGCGACGTCCGCGAACCACGCACCGCTCTTCACCGCGGCAATACCGGTCGCACTGGCGCCGTAGCAAACCAGCTTCGCCGTCGTGTTCTTGGCCGACGTGAGCGCCGACTGCGCACCTTCACAGTCCTGGTCGGCACCGACGATGACGTTGAGGTCAGGGTTGGCGACGAGGGCGTCAGCGACGACGGTGAGCGCCGCCGATGGGGTGTAGAGACCGTCACCTTGGGCGACGATGCTCGCGTTCGCGTCCTTGGCGATGCCGGCCGTAAAGGTCTTCGTGATCTCTGCGTCGGGTTCGTCACCGGTGTAGTTGTGCACGAGGACGATCTTGCAGGGGTTCGCCGTGCCACAGGCCAAAATCGTTTCCGCGGCCAACTGTGAACCAATCTTCGCGGGGAAGAAGACCACGTTGCCCGAGAGACCGTGTACTTCGATCTGGTCGCTGCTGTAGTTGGTGCCCAGGATCTGGTCAATGTTGACGACCTTGATGCCCTTCTTGATGGCGGCCTTCACTTCAGGAACCAAAACCGGGCCGTAAATCGGTTGCGTGATGATGCCCTGGTAATGGCCCGAGTTGACCACGTTCTGCAGTTCTGACACCTGGAGGGTGTCCGTGCTCTGTGAGTCAAACACCGTCACATTGATATGGCCATCAGCCGCCGCGACTGCCTTCGCAGCGGCGAGCATCGGCGCGTCGTAACTGTTGGCAACCCCGTAGGACATGTAGGCGACGTTGTACGTCTTCACCTTGTGCTTCGCGGCGGCCTGAGCGGTGGACGCGACGCCAAAGCCAATGGACGTCATGACCATTAATCCGGCCGACAAAATCGTTAAGGTACGAAACCTGTTTTTGAGCATTAATCCCCCCTCGAATGCCGAAGGCGCTTTGCCCCCGACAGATGCTGCGATGCTCCTTGCGTCATGTGGCCCCCCGGTGAACTCTCATCGAGAGGCTCAGCAAAGACCAACGTTCCGCTCGGAACGAACTGCCATAGATGACCGACAGTACACGTGTTCACTTAACGTGTCAACCGATAGTGAACAGTTCTCGGCGTCAGCGTTCCACGGTGTATCGCAGGAGATTCGCCCTAAAACTCTTGTTCGTTCCGAGTTCCATCATGCACGAGAACGTCACAAAAAGGACGTCGGCTCGGCAGGAATTGATTGTTAAGTGAACTCGTTCACGCACTACGGCGAACAGTTACTCGTTCACGTACTGCGGCGAACAGTTACTCGTTCACGTACTTGTACGGGTTCTCGTTCACCTGGCGGTCGGTCAGCTCTGGGTTCTGACCGCTCACCCAGGCCTCTTCGCCGATGGTGTCGGCGAGGAAGCTGACCGTCTTCTCGGTCGCCGTGCGAGCGGCGCCGAGGTCGATGCCGACGAGTTTGTGCTCGTGCTTGACGATGTTGCCGTCAATGACCACCGTGTCGACGTCGGCACGCTGGGCCTGCATCACGACGTGACCGTAGGCGTTGATGATCGGGAACATCGCCGGTGAGTTGTCGTTCTTCACCAGCACGACGTCGGCGCGCTTGCCGATTTCGAGACTGCCGACCTTGTCCTCGAGTCCGACCGCCTTGGCGCCACCGCGCGTGGCCCAGTGGACGACCTCCTCGCATCGGACGTCCAGATTGATCACCTGCTCACCTTTCAGCTGGGACTCGAAGTGCTGACGCGACCGGTCGGCCCCGGCGGTCGCTCGCATCGCGGTGAAGAAGTCCGAACTCCACCACACCGAGGTGTCGTGGGACAGCGAGATCGGGATGTCGTATTGCCGCAGGATCCACGACGAGGGATAACCCTGACCGGCACTCTGCTCGCTCTCGGTCGCGACCGACGCGGACCCGCCCGAGGCGGCGATGCGGTTGTAGGAATCGGCCGAAAGCGAGGAACAGTGCACGAACACGGTGTCTGCGGCCATGCAGCCGTTTTCGTGCATCAAACGGATGCTGTCATCGCCATTGACCCCGTAGACGCCACAGTGGGTCGTGACCGGCACGCCCAGCTCCTTGGCCGCGTCAAAGGCTGGCTTCTCGGGAAACGAGGGGTCACCGAGCACGTCAAAGGCGATATTGAATCCCAACATGTCGTTCTTGGAGCCGAACCGGCGGCTGTAGAAGTCCTTGAACTCCTTGGAAACAGACCACTCCCACGGCGCGGCCTGAATGTTGCCGTAGGCGAGGATGAATCGGCCCGGTACGGCTTCGAGCGCGTCGACCGCGGCATCGGCGTGGTCCGTGCTGGAGAGTCCGTGCGACCAGTCGACCGTGGTGGTGACCCCCGCGTCAACGGCCTCGATCGCCGACAGGAGATTGCCCGCGTAGATGTCCTCGGGTCGGAAGTTCTTGCCGTGCTGCAGGTAGTACCAGACGAAGTACTGCGACAGGCTCCAGTCCGCGCCGTAGCCGCGCATCGCGGTCTGCCACATGTGGCGGTGGGTGTCGATCATGCCCGGCATGATGATGCCGCCCGAGGCATCGATGCTCAGTGCGCCCTCGGGCGCGCTGAGGTTCGTTCCGATTTCCTTGATGACGCCATCGACGATCAGCACGTCAGCGTTTTTCAGGACGCGGTGTTGATTGTCCATCGTGATCACGATGCCATTTCGGAACACAATCGGTCGTCCGTGCTCGAGTGATTCGCCCTTCGAGTTGACGTCATTGCTCATTACAAGCCCCCCACTAATTAGCCGTTAAGGGCTTGAGCGTAGCACCGCGTTCTTCAATGTCAATAGTGACTTCACACGCTGCGCGACGACCCGGAACGTCTCATTCTCCTTACGGGGACAACGAATTCTCGAGTGATCGCACGTGTCACTCGACGCACATTCTCTGTTTCACTTCGTGATTTCTTGGAGTATGTTTTACTTCACTGAACACTCAAAGGGGTCGGTCCATGTCAGAAAGCCGAGCAGGTCGCACCGCAGTTGTCCTCGGAGGAACGCAGGGCATTGGCCGCGAACTCGTGAAGTCCCTCGCCGGCAGGGGCGAGACCGTCTATCTCTCGGGTCGAACACGTGAGAGCGCGGACGACGCCGCCAAGGCAATCGGGTTGGGAACTATCGGCCTCGCGGTCGACCTCTCGGAACCCGAGTCCATCGCCGACGCGCTCTCCAGTGTGCCGTCGGTCGACCACTTGGTGATCGCCGCCATCGAACGTGACGCGAATACCTTGTCGAACTACGACATCGCGGCCGCGGTCCGTCTCGTGACCCTAAAACTGGTCGGGTACACCGCCGCGGTGCACGCCCTGCGCCATCGCCTCACTCCCGGGGCGTCGATAGTGCTGTTCGGCGGGCTCGCGACGTGGCGTCCCTATCCCGGATCGACCACCGTGTCGACGGTCAACGGTGGCGTCTTGGGTATCGTGAACTCACTGACGACGGAGCTGGCGCCCGTTCGCGTCAACGCCATTCACCCGGGCATCATCGGCGACAGCCCGTACTGGCAAGACAAGGACACCAGCCTCGTACTCAGTCGGACCCCGCTCGGTCGACTCGTGACGATGGACGAAATCGTGAACGCCGTCGAGTTCTTGCTGGACAACACGGGTGTCAATGGAGTGAACCTGCCCGTGGACGGCGGATGGTTGTTGAAGTAACGAATCACTCGTCACTCTCCAGTGACTGAAGGAGAAGACCATTTACCACTTGACCGCGATCGATGACCAAGTAGCGCAGACACCCGAGTCATTCGCGGGTCACTCCACGGGTTATCGACGTCAAGTCTTGGTCACGCGGGCCACCGGTTCTCCTCACATGACGTTGTCAGTGAATCACCTGGATGACGGGGGACACGTCGAGGCGGTTCTCCACTCGTTCGAGGCGAGTTTTTACGTGTTATCCGGCGCGCTGGCGGTGACCACACTCGGACAGACGACACTTCTGGGACCGGATCACTGCATCGTCCTGCCGCTGGCGACGACGTATGAACTGAGGGCCGTCGAAGGGCCGGTTCGTTGGTTGCAAATGCAGGCCCCCGCCGAACTCGATGACGGTCGCCGACAGGACACCTTCTTTCCGGGCGAGGTGTTCATTGCGTCGGTGCCGGTGACACCCGACATGCGCGACCCTCGAAACCGCAACGCCGTTCGCTTCGACGCCGACGCGATGGACCTGACGCGGCTCGCGGGCGGGTCCGACGTTGCCGCGCCGACCGTGTCGCCCAGCATGGCAACAGCACTGCTGGCCTACAGCGGCATCGGGGTGAAGATGCTCATCGACCAACAAGTCGGCGCGCAACTGCACACCATGTTCATGGTCGACTACCAGCCAACCGCGATCGCGCATCCCCACGACCATCCCTTCGAGGAGGCGTACGTCTTCGTCGAGGGTGAGGTGCACGGCCTCATCGACGGCGAACTCCTGGTCCTGCACCCCGGCGACGTCCTCTGGGCCGGGGTCGGATGCGACCACGGCTTTGAGAATCGCTCCTCCGGACTGGTGCGGTGGATCGAGGTCCAGGCACCGGCGCCACCACCTCGCCACTCCTACCGCTTCAGTCGAGAGTGGGAGCATCTCTCAGACTTATTGAAGGCGGAACAGTAGGTGTCAATAGAATCTGAGAACGCTGAATGCGCTAGCGAACGTCAATCCCGGCTTAGGTCTGCGGGTGACAAGTGCGGGAAGAGGGATTGACAGATGGCGGTTCCCAAGAGGGTGGCCACCGAACCAAGGGCGACAACTTCTCCTCGAACGTCGGCGAAGCCGCGTAAGACGACCGTGGCCGCGCCACCACCCGCAGCCTCGAACAACCGTTTCGCGCCCGGCCTGGTCGGCTCGCGACTGCGCGAGCGCCGACTGGAGCGCGGCATCACGCTTCGCCAGTTCGCGCGCGACATCGACGTCTCGGCGTCATTCATCTCACAACTCGAAACGGGCAAGGCGCAACCGTCGGTCGCGACGTTTTACTCGATCTGCGCCGCCCTCGACATCTCGATCGACGAACTGTTCAACTATGACGAACCGACGGAGCCGACGTCCGAGATAACCAACGGTCGTACCGACGCCGCCAACAACACGTGGCTCACCGCGAACCAAAGTGCCGAACCCCCGGTGAAGGAACGCGTTCGTCACGACGGCGCGTCCCCGGTCGTGCGACCCAACGAGCGCAAAGTTCTCGTGCTCGACTCAGGTGTCACGTGGGAATCACTGATTTCCTCACACCGCGACAGGACGGACTTCATGTTCGTGCGCTACGAAGTCGGTGGCAGCTCGACGTTGGAGGACCGACTCATTCGACACGACGGCACTGAGTACGGGTTCATCTTGAAGGGCACCCTCCAGATCGCCCTGGGCTTCGACACGTACGTACTCAACGCCGGCGACTCGATCTGCTTTGACTCGAGTCGGCCCCACCGTCTCTACAACGTCGGCGACGTGGCCGTCGAGGCGATTTGGGTCAACCTCGAGTTCCGAGGGAACTGAACAGTCCGTCGCGTCGATGGACCATCTCTTCCACGTTCGAGAAGGGACCTTCAATGGAGACTGAGGAACGCCCGCCCGTCGCGGTGCTGGGCATGGGCAAGATGGGCCAAGCGCTCGTCGGACGCTTACTCGCCCAGGGATGGTCGGTTCGTATGTGGAACCGCTCGGCGAAGGACCTCTCGGAGTTCGAAGCACAAGGCGCGATCCACCTGCATTCGTTGGAGGATCTCTGGGACCACGCGACAATCGTCATCACCTTCCTCGCCAACGATGAGGCACTGGCGAACGTCACGATCGAAGACGGCGGCATCTTGCACTCGGGCGCCAGCGACCGCATCTTGATCGACATGTCGACCGTCTCGCCACGGATCTCGGCGACGATCGCGGCCCACGCCGAGGCACTCGGCATCGACTACCTGCGCTCCCCGGTCAGCGGCAATCCCGCGGTGCTCTCGGCGGGCAACATCACGCTGCTCGTCTCGGGACCGCGCACCACGTTCGACCGAGTCGAGGATCTGCTGAACTCGATCGGACCGACTGTGCTGTACGTTGGCGACGCGGAGCACTCACGGACGCTGAAGCTCGCCATCAACTCGGGACTCGCGGTGACCGCACAGATCATGGCCGAGCTCATCGTCTTCGGCGAGAACAACGGCATCGATCGCTCGATCCTGCTCCGGGCCTTGGGTGAGTCCGTCATGGGCTCACCGTTCGTTCGCTACAAGACACCGGGCCTCATCGACCGCGACTACTCCGCGACCTTCACCACGAACCTGTTGATCAAGGATTTGGAGTTGGCGCTCGACGTGGCGCGCAACGCGGAACTATCCCTGCCGGTGATCGAACTCGTGAACACACTGACGCACCTCGCGGCCACCAACGGCTACGGCGAGATCGACTTCGCGTCGTTGTTGCCGAGTTTGCAACGCACGCTGGGACAGACGCCCGACATCGAGCCGCCAACCGCGTAACCAGTCGACGAAAGCGTCGGCTACGAGTTCATCGATTTCGAGATGGTGGCCACGATTCGCTCGACCGAGGGAATGGCCAGGTCTTCGAGCGCGTCGGCCGCCGGCAGGGGGATGTGCGGCGTCGTGATGCGCACGATCGGACCGTCCAGGTCATAGAAGATCTCTTCGCTCACGATCGACGAGAGCTCGCCGCCCCAACCGCACAGCCTCGGGTTCTCTTCAACCGTGAACAGACGACCCGTCGCCGACACTTCGCGAAGGATCGTGGTCATGTCGAGAGGCACCAACGAGCGAACGTCGACGACCGTGCACTCGATTCCGCCGTCGGCGAGTTCTTCGGCGGCCGCGAGTGCCTTGGGCACCATCGCGCCCAACGCCACGACCGTCGCGTCCGTTCCGCTACGCAGTACCTTCGCCGAACCCAAGGTGTCAACGATCTCGCCCTCGGGCACGTCCATCTTCGACGCATAGAGTGCCTTGGCCTCGAGGAAGATCACCGGGTCGTCGTCGCGAATCGAGGCCGCCATCAATCCGATGACGTCGACCGCGTTGCTCGGCACTACGACCTTGAGACCGGGGATCATCATCGCCCAGTTCTCGACGCTCTGGGAGTGTTGCGCACCAAATCGAAGACCGCCGCCGTTGCCCGAGCGGATCACCAACGGGAAGGTCAACTGGCCGTTCGTCATGTATCGACTCTTCGCGATCTCATTGGCCACGATGTCCCAGCAGACCGCGAAGAAGTCTGCGAACATGATCTCGGCAACGGGTCGTAGTCCCGTCATGGCGGCGCCCATCGCCGCGCCGAGGATGGCCTGCTCGGAGATCGGGGTGTCGCGAACGCGCACCGGTCCGAACTCCTCGATGAGTCCGACGGTTCCCTTGAACACGCCGCCCGCGGCACCGACGTCCTCGCCGAGGAACACGACCGACTCGTCTCGACGCATCTCTTGGGCGATACCCCGAGCGATTGCTTCACGAAACGTCAGTTGCGCCATGATCCGCTCCCGTCCGCCCACACGTCCTTCATCAACAGGTCCTCACCGGGAATCTCGCCGGCCTTCGCCTCTTCGGTCGACCGCTCGACCTCGTCGATGACGTCGTGTTCGATGCCCGTCAATATCGCTTCGTCGACGCCGAGTTGCAGGAGTCGCTGGTGGTACCGGGGGATGGGGTCCTTGGCCATCCACTCGGTCACTTCTTCGTCGGGACGGTATTTCCCTGGGTCGGCCCTCGAGTGGCCGCCGTGGCGATACGTGAGCGCCTCGATCATGCTCGGTCCGTCACCGGCGCGCGCGCGTTCGATCGCAGTCGTTGCGGCCTCGAACACCGTGTCGGCATCATTGCCATCAATCAGTATCGACTCGAGTCCGTAGGCGGCGGCGCGGTCGGCCGCGGGATTCTTCACGGCCGTCACTTCACTGGTGCGTGTGTACTCCATCCAGAGGTTGTTCTCGCACACGAAGACGACCGGGAGCTTCCAGATCGCCGCGAAGTTAAGTGCTTCGTGGAAGGCGCCGATGTTGACCGAACCGTCGCCGAAGAAGCACACCGCGACCTGGTCGGTCTTTCGGTACTGCGCGCTCCAGGCGGCACCGCAGGCGATCGGCAAGTGCGCGCCGATGATGGCGTAACTGCCCATAACGCCGTGGTCCACACTCGTGAGGTGCATCGACCCGCCCTTGCCGGCCATCAGACCGTTGGTGCGACCCATCAGCTCGGCGAACACCGGCGTCATCGCGACACCGCGCGCGAGCGTGTGCGCGTGACCGCGGTAGGTCGCGAACGTCCAGTCGGTCGGTCGCATCGCGGCGGCGAAACCCGCGGCGATGGCCTCTTGGCCAATGGAGAGGTGGCTCGTGCCCTTGACGTAGCTCTCCAAGAAGAGGTCGTAGGCGCGTTCTTCGAACTTTCGCAGCGCAAATTGACTGCGGTAGAGATCGAGGAAGTGGGTGAAATCGACCGGGGGCGACGCGACGTCGGTGTTGGCCATCTCTTACTCTCCTGTGACTCGAATCACGTACGGCAACGAATATGGTGCAGCAACGAGACTAGGCACGCCCTCGCGACATCGTTTAGCGTGACTTAACATGCTGTAGCATATAACTTCACCGTAGGGCAATCAAGCGCAGAAATAAGGGCTCACGCGTCGTCGACACTGTTTTAACCTCGAGCTCGCACACCCACCGAACGTCGCATCAGACTACGAAGGACGGAACTCATGGCCAATGTCACCATGCCGCAACTGGGTGAGACCGTCGCCGACGGAACGGTCACGAAGTGGTTCAAGAAAGTCGGCGACACCGTCACGAAAGGTGAACCACTGTTCGAGGTCTCGACCGACAAAGTGGACACCGAGATTCCGTCGCCGACCAACGGCGTGCTCAGCGCCATCCTGGTCGAAGAAGGAGTGACGGTCGACGTCGGTACCGTGCTCGCCGTGATTGGCGACGGTTCCGAGGAGCCGACACCGGCTCCAGCGGCGACGCCGGTCGCAGAGCCAACCAAGAAGACCGGCACCGCTCCCGCTTCTGGTCACGCGCGACAAACGAGCTCCCCGGAAGAGGCACAACTCTCTCCCGTCGTTCGACGACTCATCGAAGAGAACGGCCTTGACGTCGCCACACTCACGGGCTCGGGACCCAATGGTCGGATCACCCGTCAAGACGTACTCGCGGCCGTCGAAGCACTCACGACTACGAACACCGAACCCGGCGCGGCACAGTCACCGATCGTTCGCCGACTGATGAGTGAACACAGCATCGAGGCGAAGGACGTCGTCGGCACGGGACCCAACGGCACGATCACTCGACACGACGTGGACGCCTTGATCGAATCCGGTCCGGCCACTCCCTCGGCGAGCGGCGCCCGCGACGAGGTCGTGCCCTTCACCAAGATTCGGCGCCTCACCGCGGAACATATGGTGCGTTCCAAGGCCACGTCGGCACACACGCTGATGGTCAAAGAGGTCGACTACGAACACGTTGAACTGGCTCGCGAACGATTCGGAACTTCATTCAAAGAACGTGAAGGGTTCGGTCTCAGTTATCTGCCATTCAACGCCGTGGCCGCGATCGAAGCGCTGCGCGATTTCCCGCGCCTCAACGCCTCGGTGGGCGAGGACGAATTGATCGTGCATCTCGACGTCAATCTGGGGATCGCCGTGGACATCGACAATGAGGGCCTGGTCGTGCCGGTGATTCGCAGTGCCGAACTGCTCGACCTGGCGCAACTGGCGAGCGGCGTACGCGACGTCGCCGAGCGGGCTCGAACGAAGCGGCTTGGCCCCGACGAACTCGCCGGTGGGACGTTCACGATCTCCAATCCCGGTCCGTTCGGTACCCTCCTCACGGGAGCGGTCATCAATCAACCCCAGGTCGCGATCCTGTCGACCGACTCGGTCGTGCGGAAGCCGGTCGTCATTACCGCTGACGACGGGGCCGAATCAGTCGGTATCCACTCGGTCGGGATGTTGGCGCTCACCTTCGACCATCGCGCGGTCGACGGCGCGTACGCGGCGCGATTCTTGAAGCGCATGTCCGAGGTGCTGACGACCCGCGACTGGGGACGCGACCTCGGGTAACGAGACGGCGCCGACTGACATTTCGACGTCACACCCATCTAGTAACTTGAGACCTCGGATGTAATGCGGCGCTGTCTCAATCATTGAGCACTTCGGGCGCCGCCACATGAGTACACAGTCAAGGGGGACGCGACACTCGTGTTCAGGTGGGGGACCATTTCAGAGGCGGACGGGCACGTCGCGCGACGCGAGCGGAGGTGCGTCATGAACGACGCCCACATCCTCGAGGCACGTCAACTGGTGAAGCGCTTCGGCGACTTCGAGGCCGTCAAGGGCATCGACGTCGCCATCGACCGAGGCGAAAGCTTCGGATTCCTCGGCCCCAACGGCGCGGGCAAGACCAGCACCATGCGCATGATCTCGGCGGTGTCCCAGCCGACGACCGGGGAGATCTCGATCTTCGGCCTCGACCCGAGAACGGACGGACCCGAGATCCGCAGTCGCCTCGGCGTGGTGACGCAAGAGGACTCACTCGAACTGGAACTCTCGGTTCGACACAACTTGGAGATGTTCGGTCGCTACTTCGACCTTCCGCGTCGCGTCGTGCGCGAACGCGCGACGGAGTTGCTGGAGTTCACGCAACTCACCGAACGCGCGAACGACAAGGTCGACAATCTGTCGGGCGGCATGAAGCGGCGCCTCACCATCGCTCGCGGACTCATGAATCGACCGGAGATCCTCATTCTCGACGAACCGACGACCGGTCTCGACCCGCAGGCTCGCCACCTGGTCTGGGACCGTCTCTACCGACTGAAGCGTGAGGGTGTCACGCTCATCATCACGACGCACTACATGGACGAGGCCGAACAACTGTGCGATCGACTCGTCGTGATGGATCAGGGATTGATCGTGGCCGAAGGCGCACCACGAACACTCATCGAGCGATTCTCCACCCGCGAAGTGGTGGAGTTGCGCTTCACGACCGACGACCACGAGGAGTACTTCGATCAGTTGACGCCGTTCGCCGAGCGCGTCGAGGTCCTGCCGGATCGCGTCTTGCTCTACGTCGAACAACGGTGACGAGACGCTGCGCGAGTTGCACGCGGCCCACATCACGCCCTCGAGCACGCTCGTTCGACGCAGCTCACTCGAGGACGTCTTCTTGCACCTCACCGGCCGATCGTTGACGGAGTAGTCGTGATCCCGTCGACGAAGACCGACGTCAGCCGTCCCCGGTGGCTTCGCAGTTGGGGGTATCACGCCGAGTACTACGCCCAGACGTGGCGCGGCTCGGTCGCGAGTTCGGTGCTCTTCCCGATTCTCTTTCTCGCGTCACTCGGCATCGGCGTCGGTCATCTCGTCGCGCCACACCACGGACTCGTCGATGGTCAGACGTATCTGCACTACATCGCGCCGAGCCTGCTCGCGACGACCACGATGCAACTGGGTGAAGGGGAGTCACTCTGGCCCGTGCTCGCGTGCCTCAAGTGGGTTCGCACCTATCACGCCGCGGCGACGACACCCCTGGAACCGGACGACATCCTGTTCGGCAAACTGGCGTGGGTCGCCACTCGGGCGTTCGTCACGTCGGTGTTCTACATGATCATCATCGCGTTGCTTCGGTGCACTGCAGTCGTGGTGGAGCCTCACGCTGCCCTTCATCGGGACCTTGGTGGCGCTGGCCTTCTCGGCGCCGTTGGTCGCCTACGCCGCGCGCTCGGAGTCCGAAGCCTCGTTCATCACGATCTACCGCTTCGCCTTCGTGCCGATGTTCCTCTTCTCGGCGACGTTCTATCCGCTGTCGGCGTACCCCGGCTACCTGCGACCGGTGGTGCAGTTCTTCCCGCTCTACCACGGCGTCGCGCTCGCGCGCGCCGCGGCCTTCGGGCAGGGATCGGTCGTCGTCGCAACTGGCGCACGTCGTGGTCTTGCTGGCGATGACCGTCGGCGGCGTCATCTGGGGACGGCGCACGATGCGTCGCCGGTTGACCAACTGATGCTCACGCGCACGTTCCCGATGGTCGGTTCACGCCGATCGCTCCGCGTGCTGGAACGCAACGTGATGATCTACCGCGCGCAGTGGGTCATGCTCGTCTCGGGCTTCTTCGAGCCGCTCTTCTATCTGCTCTCGATCAGTATCGGACTCAACAAACTCGTCGGCCCCCTGCACGTGGACGGCCGGATCATCAGCTACTCCTTGTTCGTGGCGCCGGGGATGCTGGCGGCCTCGGCGATGAACGGCGCGATGATCGACTCGATCTTCAACACGTTCTTCAAATTGAAGATCTCCCACTCGTACGACGCGCTCTTGTCGACGCCCCTCGAGGTGACGGACATCGCCATGGGTGAAGTCCTGTGGTCACTGTTGCGCGGAACGATGTACTCCGCGTCGTTCATCGTCTGCATGGCGCTGCTCGGCGACGCCGGGAGCGCGTGGGTCATCCTGTGCTGGCCGGGCGCGATCCTCACGAGCCTTACCTTCAGCTGCATGGGTCTCGCGGCGTGCACGTACATGCGAACGTGGCAGGACTTCGATCTGGTGTTGCTCGTCCAGCTCCCGCTCTTCTTGTTCTCGGGCACGTTCTTTCCGGTCACGCTGTACCCGACCTGGTTGGGGGCGATCGTCACCGTCTCACCCCTGTACCAGTCGGCCGCGCTGATGCGAGGATTCTCGCTCGGTCAGTTCCAATGGATCATGGTCTTTCGCGCCGCCTATCTGCTCGCGATCGCGCTCGTGTGTCTCTCGATCGCCTCGCGTCGTTTCCGCAAGATCCTCGCACCGTAACCACGCGCTCTTGCTAACGTCCGCCCATGGCAGACTTCGAGATTGTCGAACATCAGTCAACGTCGGTGACCTGACGTTCAACGTGGCCGAGGCGGGATCCGGCGCGCCGGTGATCTTGCTCCACGGGTGGCCCGACTCGTGGCAACTGTGGCGCGCGCAGATCGAGACATTGGCGCGAAGCGGTCACCGCGTGATCGCGCCGGATCTTCGAGGCTTCGGCCAGAGCGCCGCGCCCGAAGCGGTCAGCGACGTACGCGCTCACCTCTTGATCAGTGACGTCGGCGCCGTCATGGACGAGTTCGAGATCGAACGCGCGGACGTCGTCGGTCACGACTGGGGAGCCGTACTGGCGTGGCTCGTCGCCACCTTTCTACCCGAGCGCGTCGAGCGTTTGGTTTGTGTGTCCGTCGGTCATCCCCAAGCGTTCTCGGGCGCCGGGTTCATCCAGAAGCAGCTCTCGTGGTACATGCTGTGGTTCCAGTTCCCGGGCGTCGCCGAAGCGGGACTCACCGCGGACGACTGGGAACTTTTTTGCACGTGGGCCCACAACGGCGCGGCTCGCGGCAGCGACGACTACATGGAACGTCAGATCGCCGACCTGTCGCGTCCTGGGAGACTCAGCGCCGGGTTCAATTGGTACCGCGCCAATGTCAATCCCGAGACCTTCGCCGGTGACGGACGCGGCGTGGACCTGCCGCCGATCACGTGTCCGACGATGGGCGTGTGGAGCAGCGGGGACATGGCACTGAGCGAAGTGCAGATGACCGGTTCGCAGCGCTACGTCGCGGGACCGTGGCGCTACGAGCGCATCGAGAGCGCCAGCCACTGGATTCCGGTCTACGCCAGTGACGAACTCAACGCACTGCTCGAGGAGTTCCTCGCCGTCTGAGCGTTCGACGCGCCACGCGCTCGTGGTAGGCAAAGTGGATGGAAATGCCAACGGTGAACGACGCGGCGGCATTGATCCGAGCCGGGGTGCTCTCGGCCGAGGAACTCACCCTCGCGTGTCTCGAGGCGATCGAGCGTGACAACGATGAGCTCAACGCGTTCGTCTACCTCGACTCCGACTCAGCCCTCGCGACGGCCAAAACAGTCGACGCCGTCATTCGCGCCGGACGAACGTCTGAACTCGGCCCACTGGCGGGCGTGCCCTTCGGGGTGAAGGACCTGGAGGACTGCGCGGGCATGCCTACGACGAAAGGCTCTCACTGGTACGCCAAGGACCCACCGAAGTCGAGCGACTCGATTCATGTCGGCCGACTCCGGCGCGCCGGCGCGATTCCCATTGGTAAGACGGCGACACCGGAGTTCGGCGCGTGGGCCTACACCGCGAGTCCGCTCCTAGGCGTGACACGAAACCCGTGGGACCCGACGCGCACGCCGGGCGGCTCAAGTGGCGGATCGAGCGCGGCGGTCTCGAGCGGCATGGTCCCCTTCGCCACCGCGAGTGACGGCGGTGGATCGATTCGAACGCCCGCGAGCTTCACCGGACTCGTGGGTCTCAAGAACACCTACGGTCGCATCCCCACGTTCGGGAGCACTCATCTCGCGCAGAACTCGGTCATCGGCGCGCTGACGACGAGCGTTCGCGACACCGCACTCGTTGCTCGACGTCATGGCCGGACCGGACAACCGAGACCGCACTTCACTGCCAGCGCCGTCTCTCTCCTACGTTGAAGCGATCGACACCACGGACCTCACTGCTCGTCGCGTCACGTGGTCGCGCGACCTGGGATTCGCCGTCGTCGATGACCGCGTCGCCGCACTGTGCCACGACGCGGCACTCGCCTTCGCCGAGTCGATCGACCTCGCGTTGATCGATCGGCCCATCGTGCTCGATGACTACATCCGGACCTACGTGACGATCGATGGCGTCGATAAGTTCGTCGGCGTCGAACGCGATCTGTGGGAACACCACCTCGACGAACTCGACCCGCTCGTCATAGCCGATTGGACCGCGTCGCGCGAGCGCACGTTGCCGTGGGCGGCCCGGGTAGAAGACACCCGACGTCAGCTCGTGCACGACGTGGCCGCAATCTTCGATGACGTCGATCTCATCGTGACGCCGATGTCGTCGATGCCACCCTTCGCCGCCGAAGGTCCGATGCCCACCGAGATCCAGGGTGTCGAGGTGCACGGTGGGATGTCGGTCGTCCTCGCGATGCTCGCCAATCTCGCGAACCTGCCGGCGATCAGCATCCCGGCCGGATTCGTTGACGGTCTTCCGGTGGGTCTGCAAGTCATCGGACCCCGATTCCGCGAGGACCTCCTGCTCGCAGCCGCGGCGCGCTACGAAGCTCGCCACCCTTGGCCCCGCCATTCGCGGAACTCCTGAAGTGGATCCCCGTTGACGCCCGAAGAGATCGACGCGCTCCTGGATCCGCGAGTACGGGTGTTTCTGCGCGCCCAACCTCCCGTCGCCGTCACGGACGTGAAGGACCGCGACGAGATGCTCGCCGAGGTCGCCTCGCCCGAAGGTCGCGCGATGTTGCTCGCCGAAGCCGTCTTCATGAACCAGGGTGACAGCGAGGACGTCGCGCCCTCTACGGGACTTCGGTTCTCGTCGATCGACGTGGTGTCCTCTCCGGATGACAACGTCATCACGCTGCACGTGATCCGACCCGACGACGACGAGGTTCGTGCGTGCGTCTATTACATCCACGGTGGTGCCATGGCCGGACTCTCGTGCACGTACGGCAGTTATCGCACGTGGGGTCGGCTCATCGCGGCCCAGGGAGTCGTGGTGGTGATGGTCGAGTTCCGAAACGCGGTCTCGCCCTCGACGGTTCGTGACGTCGCGCCGTTCCCTGCCGGGCTGAACGACTGCGTCTCGGGACTGCGCTTCGTGCACGAGAATGCCGCTGACGTTGGCGTCGACCGCGCACGCATCGTCGTGGCGGGTGAGAGCGGCGGCGGCAATTTGAGCATCGCGACGGTGCTTCGACTCAAGCGCGACGGCGCGCTCGACATCGTGAAGGGTCTCTACGCGTTCTGCCCTTATATAAATGGCTCGTGGCCCGACCCCAGGTACCCCTCGTCATTCGAGTACCGGGAGTTGCTGAGTGACGTCACCTGCAATCGCGGACGGATTGGCTACGGGATTGAGGCCTTCGACGCTCGCGATCCACTCGCGTGGCCCGGCTTCGCCACGCGCGAGGACGTGACCGGTTTTCCTCCGACCGTGGTGAGCGTCAATGAGTGCGACCCGCTGCGCGACGAAGGCGTAGCGTTCTATCGACTATTGCTCTCAGCCGGTGTCGAGGCTCGCGCTCTTGAAGCGCTCGGCACGATGCACGCCACCGAGATGTACCCGACGATCTGTCCCGAGATCAGTCGCGCCACCGCGCGGGATCTGGCGCAGTTCGCCACGCACTAATCCACTACGCCGTCGCGGCCGACGATCTCCTTGACTGACACCCACCGCCGATCGGCGACCGAACGCTCCATCGCCGAACAGATCGCCGCGACGTTGGCACCGACGGCAAAGTCGGGACTCCAGGCGCGCTCGGACCATGTCGCGGCGAGGTCCGCGACTTGATTGATCAGACTCGCGTCGTAGCCGACGCCTTGTCCGATGGGCCACCAGCCCGCCGTCTCCGGTTGTGACGGATGTTCGGTGCGAACCCGTCGCAGACCATAGAGACGCGCGTCGTCGTCGGTGTTGCCGACCCACAACTCGTTCAGCTGCGCGTAGGAGAACATCGCGGTGCCCTTGCTGCCATTCACCTCGACCGTGAAATCGCACGGGCGTCGCGGCGCGGCGCGCGCGACTTCCATGGTGCCTTGCGCACCGGACGTGAATCGAACCAGCGCGGACGACGCGTCATCGACTTCCACGTCGCGGACCTGTCCGCCGTCGTCGCGACGGCGCACGAACGTCGAGGACATCGCCGAGACGTCGTCGACCGGACCCAGCATCCAGGTCGCCATGTCGATGAGATGACTCCCGAGGTCGCCGATCGTGCTGCCACCCATTGCGGACTGCGAATCGCCAGTCGAAGGCGATGTCCGGATCGACGAACTCATCGGAGAGCCACGTGCCGCGCCACAGATGGATTTCGCCCAGTTCGCCGTTCGCGATCATCTCGGCCATCAACGAGACCGCGGGCAATCGGCGGTAGTTGAATCCGATCGCGTGACGCACACCAGCGTTCGGTGACCGCGTCGAGCGCCGAGCGGGCGTCCTCGTAGTTCGTCGCGAGCGGCTTCTCACAGAACACGTCTTTGCCCGCCGACGCCGCCGCTTCGATGATGGCGGCGTGCGTGCCCGGCGGCGTGCACACGTCCACCACGTCGACGTCGTCGCGCGCCACGAGCTCACGCCAATCCGTCACCCACTCGTCGACGCCGCAGGCCACGGACGCCCTCGCCACCGCCTCAGCGTTTCGACCCGACATCACGACTGGCCTGAAGACGACCGATGACGGACGGATGAGCGGCGCCGCGCGGTAAGCGTAGGCGTGGGCGCGTCCCATCATCCCGTAACCGACGATGCCGACGCGCAGTTCCTTGGTCGCCACCGTTCAGTGGCTCGTGGCCAATTGACCGGCGGCGCGTCCGGCGGCTTCGAGGGCCGCGATCGCGTCCTCGACACTCGCACCGCGGCACGGTCCGCCCTTGGCGTACTCGGCGAAGGACTGTGCCTGACGAACGAGTGCCTCAAGTTGCGCGCGTTCACCGTCCTCCGGATTCAAGAACGCCAACAGCACGTGGTCCTTCGAACCGAACACTTCGACGCTCGCCATGTCACCGTCGCCGTAGTGACGACCGAGCGAGACCAGGACCGTCGCGCCCGACGTGGTCTCGCACAGGACCTGGGCGCTATCGGGATCGTCACGGACCTCGGGATCACTGATCGCCGGCGACGCGAACGAGGCCATCGTCGTGAAGTCGCCCCCGGTCAGCCACCGCGCCTGGTCGAACTCGTGCACGCCCATGTCGATGAAGACGCCGCCACTGCGCGCGCGAAAGGCCGACGAGGGCGGCTCGCCGTCCCACTGGAGGCACGACAGCGTGAGGACGTCGCCGAAGTGACCACCCAGGATTCCTTCGCGCAGCAACTCGAGACCCGGCACGAACCGGCGCCAGTAACCGATTTGCAGCGCGACGTCGGCGTCGCGCACGATCGATTGGGCTCGTCGCGTGTCCTCGGCGTTGACGCCACAAGGTTTCTCACAGAGGATCGGCAGTCCCGCCGCGGCGACTTGGGTGATGACGTCGACGTGACTGTCACTCGGCGTCACGATGAGCACGCCGTCGAGGTCCTTCGACTCCAACATCGCCGCGAGCGTGGCGTAGCCGACGACCTCGAACTCGGCGACCGCTTGCTCGCGCAGCGTGTCAACCGGTTCGGCGACGGCGACGATGCTCACGTCCACAACGTCGCGAAGCGCGCGCAAGTGCGTGCGACCCATGCGGCCGGCACCGACGAGACCGAGTCGGAACATCGCTTAGACCTGGTGATCGGCGAGGAACCGGCGATTCTTCTTCTGGTCGTCGATCGCCTGGGTGAAGCGAGCGGACGTCTGAGGGAAGATGTCCTGTTCCACGACGAGCCAACCTTCGTAGTCGATGTCCTTCAGTGCCGCGAGTACACCGGCCACGTTCGCGTCGCCGTTGCCGAAGGCGGGGAAGGCCTCGCGTGACCAGATGTTCATCGTCGGTACGTTGTCGGCGATGATGCCGTCCATCACCGACTGCAGCGCGTCCTTGACGTGCACGTGATTGATGCGGTCCGCCCATTCGTGGATGGCCACGACCGGGTCACCGCCGCCGATGAAGAAGTGTCCCGTGTCGAGACAGAGCCCGACGTCCGAGATGTCCAAGACGCGCTGGATCTCCCACGGCGCCTCGACGTTGGTGCCGGTCTCGTGGTGGAACGTCGGCTCGTACCCACGGGCGCGACAGCGCGCGACGACCTCAGCCAGGCCCACTTTCATCCGAGCCCAGCCGTCGTCGTCGAGTCCCCACGAGTGATCGGCGTGACTGCGGCCCGGATTGTTGCGTCGGCGCTCGCTGCCCGAGTCGGCGATCGTCGGATGCGGCACAGGTCCGGGTACCACGTCGCGCACCGCGTCGAAGGTGTCGAGCATCGCGTCGAGTTCGGGATAGAGCGTCGGGCAGCGCGTCGTGGTCGGTGAAGGGGAACTCCAGGTAGGCCCCGGCGAGACCGAGTTGACGTCCGGCGAGGCGCTGCGGCCAGCACCGAACCGTCACCGAGGTAGCCCACCGGTCCGAGGTCGATGCCGGCGTACCCGGCGCTCTGGACCTCGTCGAGGATCATCTCGCCGTCGGGCACGTTGGGGTCGATGCCCACGGTGAGCTCGAACGCTCCGTAGCTGATAGGCGCATTGGCCACAGTGATTTTCATTACTGGTCTTCCTTCTTCTCTATTCGACTTGTCGATACGCGCGATTCGTGAGGCTGACATTCACTCGGAGACGGCCGCGACGCGCTCGCAGCCGGCGTCCATTATCCCTTGACACCCCCGCCGAGCACGAATCCTTCGCGGAAGAGACGCGACGAAACGGCGTACAGGAGGAACACGGGGATGCAGAAGATCAGGGAGTACGCCGCGATATTCCCGAATTCAGGTTTGGGCAACGTGAGGAAGGTATAGATCGCAATCGGCGCCGGTTGTTGGTTCTGCTGACTGATCAAGATCAACGGCACGACGAATGATCCCCACGCGTTCACGAAACCGAAGATCGCCGCCGCCGCGATGCCCGGCATCGCGAGTGGGATGACCACGCGCCGCAGAACCTGGAACGTGCTGGCACGCTCCATTCGCGCCGCCTCTTCGAGGTCGGTGGGCACGGCGTCGATGAAGTTCTTCATCAGGTACACCTCGAACGGGAGCGAGGTCACGGAGAGGAAGACCGCGGTCGGCAGGATCGAGAGGAAGCCGTATCTCGAGAAGATCTCGTAGACCGGGATCACCATGATCGCGAGCGGCACGCCCGACGAGAAGATGATGAACAACAAAAGCGGCCCTTTGAAGGGGATCTTTCGACGAGAGAGCGAATAGGCCGCGAAGACCCCGGCGGTCGAGGCGATCGCCGTCGAGATGACGGCCAGCACGACGCTGTTCCACAGTGAGTGCAAGAGACTCCCGGTGAGGACGTGCTTGAAGTTGATGAGCGAAAAGTGCGGCCACTCGATCCCCCACGACGCGTTCTTGTCGAACGACGCGAGGAAGAGCCAGAGCATCGGTGCGAGGAACAGAATGCCGAGGGCCCCGAGGACTAGGTGGAGCGTCACACTCCGTACTCTCGTGTTCTGGGTCTGACGATTCTCCGGCGGCAAGACCGGTGCGGGAGTCGCGTCACGCACCACGGGCGAGGTCTCGGTGGCGTCAGTCACGTCACTCACGATCGCCTCGCAGCGACGCGCACGTAGAAAACGCCGAAGACCGTGGCGATGACGACCATCACGTTGCCGATCAATGCGCCGTAGGCAAGATTGTTGAATGTGAAGGCCTGTTGGTACGAATACAGCGGCAGGATGTTCGTGTCGTTGCCCGGTCCGCCCTGGGTCATGATGTAGATCAGCGAGAAGTTGGCGAGCGCCAAGAGTCCCGTCAGCAAGACGATCGCGGTCATCGTGGGACGCAACAACGGCAGGATGATCATACGGAAGCGCTGCCAACTCGAGGCGTTCTCGACCGTGGCCGCCTCAATCGCCTCGCTTGGAATGTTGCGCAGCGCGGCGCCCATCACCAGCATGGCGAATCCAGTCATCGACCAGACACTGGCGATCGTCACCACGAGCAGCGGATAGTCGTCGAGGAAATTCGTGCTGGGGGTCCCGAGGAGCGTCGCAAACGCACCGTTCCCCGTGGTCGACGCGTACCACGTCATGCCCGCGGTGACCGCCGGCATCATCCACGCCACGACGACGATGCCGCCGACGATCATGCGCATCCAGGACTGAGCACGCATCAGCAACGACGCCAGCACGTAGCCCACGACGACGACACCGGCCACCGACCCGACGATGAAGATGCCCGTCACCCAGAGCGAACTCCAGAATGTCGAATCGCCCTTCAGTCGAACGAGGTTCTGTGTGCCGGTGAAGCCCCATTTGACCGCCGTCGGACCGACCAGAGTGAGATTGGTAAGCCCCAGATACACGGCGAAACCCATGGGCACGAGGAAGAGAAAGATCAAGAGCGCGAAGGTAGGCGTCAAGAGGCCGAAACTGCTCCACTGGTAGCGCGATTTGTCGCGCCGCGTCTTCCAGAGTTCGGACATGGAAGGTCCGGCGACGGTGTCAACCATGGGGATCGACGCCATCACCGGACCTTTCTCATGTCTTAGGTGTCTCTTCGTTACGTTGCTATTTCAGCGTTGCGACAGAACTCGCACCGAGTTGGTTAGTGACGTAACTCTTCATGGTGGACATCGCTTGAGCGCCCGTGGTGCTGGGCGTTTGTGCAAGCGTGCCACTGGCCTCTTCGATTCCCTGGACCCACACCGAGTAGTTCGCGCTCGTCGGCAGCTCAGATGACGACGGCAGCAACTCACCGAACTCCTTGTTGAAGGGAGCGGCGAAGTTGGTGTACAGCGGAACGTTCCAGTCGGACTGGACGGGCGGAACCCATCCGGCCCAGTTACCGGCGTCAATCAGGTTCGTCTGACCCTGCGCGACGTTCATGAAATTGAACGCGGCGGTGGCCTCGGCGCTCGTGGCCGTTGATGAGATGCCGTAGTCCCAGCCACTCAACGTGGAGGCGTAGCCGCCACCGTTGACCTTCGGGAGTCCCGCAATACCAATCGCCGTCGAGGCCTGCGGCCAGTACGGGAAGCTCACTTGCTTGGTCCAGTTGCCGGCCAAGAAGTTCGCGCCGACCGCGATGCCCAACGTGCCCTTCTTGAAGTCCGCCGACGGGATGTTCGGCGCGTTGTTCAGACTGAACAGTTGCGACGTCGGTGCACCGAGTCCCTTGGAGAACATCGTGTGGAAGAAGTTCAGGGTCTGCAAGAGACCGGGACTGCTCGACCACCATCTTGCCCGAGGACGTCTGGATCGTCGGCGTGCTCGAACCTGCCAACAGGTTCAAGATGCCGTAGCCGGCACCGTTGGGACCGGCGCTCGTTCCGGCGTCCACCCACAGCGGGATGATCTTCGGTTCGGCCTTCTTGATCTTCTCGGCGGCACTGATGATGTCGGCCCAGTTCTTCGGCTGCCACGGCAGAGCGATCCCCGCCTTGGTGAGGATGGCCTTGTCGTAGTACAGACCGACGTTGTTCTCGCCCGAACTGACGGCGTAGATCTTGCCGTTGATCAGACCCTCGTTCTGAATGACCTTCGGGTACTGCTTGAACCACGATGAGCCCTTCAAGAACGGACTCAGCGACATCAGCCAGCCCGATCGACTGGTACAACGCAATCTCAGTTGACGGGAACTGCGCCAGCGTCGGTGAGGTTGACGTCGTGTGGTAGTCAAGTGCCAACTTCGTCAAGAAGTCTGGCTCTCCACCCTGCACGGCGATCAGATTCACCGTCACGTTGGGGTACAACTTCTCGTACTGCTTCTTGACCGCGGTCCACCACGTCAGACCCAACGGTGTCGTGTCAAACGTCGTGTTCGCGGCGTACGCCACCGAGATCGTGACCTTGGACGCCGCCGCCGCCTGTGTCGCGCCACCCGATACCAAGGTCGCGGTCCCCATTGCGATGATGGCCGTACCGGCGATCAATCTCGGTAATGCACCTTTCCAAACTGCTTTCATATCTCTCCCCTCATTTCCTTTCCTTAACTTTTAAGAACTCTGGACTTCAGCGACCGGCTCCGGTGAGCCGACCGAGACGTGTTCGCGCGTCGCGTCGCGTTCGAGCAGGCTCGCCTGCGACGTGACGTCAAAGAGGTGCAGCCGCTCCTTGTTGAACGCGACGTCGATGCTCTGACCGGGTTGGGGCATCGGCGAGCGTGGCAGCCGGGCGATCAACTTCGCCTCGCCGACCTCGACCGTCGCAAAAATCTCCGTTCCCGTGTGCTCACAGATGTCGACGATCACCTGGAACGTGGGGCCGTCACTGGGCGCCTCACCCTTGATGTGGAGGTCGTGGGGTCGAATGCCGACGAGCACGGGGCCGTTCGTCGCCACGGCGGCGAGTCGACCGGCCAACTCTCGGGTCACGTCACAACGAACACCGAGACACTCGACGAAAATCTCTCCGCCCGTCACCTCGAGCGTGCCCGGCACCACGTTCATCTTCGGCGAGCCAATGAACTCACCCACGAAGACGGTCTCGGGGTGCTCGTAGAGATCATTGGCGGTGTCGACCTGCAGCAAGACGCCATCCTTCAACACCGCCACGCGGTCACCCATGGTGAGCGCCTCGACCTGGTCGTGGGTCACGTAGACGGTCGTCGTACTTTCGAGGCGCTGGTGAAGCCGGATCAACTCGGCACGCATCTGCACGCGCAACGCCGCGTCGAGGTTGGAGAGGGGCTCGTCCATCAAGAAGACGTGCGGTTCGCGAATGAGCGCCCGCCCGAGCGCGACTCGTTGGCGCTGGCCACCCGACAACGCCGCCGGGGAGCGGTCGAGCAGGTGGCGGATACCGAGCATGTCGGCCACCTCGTGGATCCGCTGCTGCAGCGTCGCGCGCGGCTCCTTGCGGACCTTCGGTCCGAAGGCCAGGTTCTTGTAGACGTTCATGTTGGGGTAGAGCGCGTAGCTCTGGAAGACCATCGAGATGTCACGCTGGCCCGTCGGCACGTCGGTGACGTCCTGGTCGCCCATCCAGATTCGTCCGTGACTCGGGCGCTCGAGTCCGGCGAGCATCCGCAGTGACGTGGTCTTGCCGCAACCCGAGGGGCCGACGAGCACCAGGAACTCACCTTCGCGAATGTCGAGATTCAGGTCCGAGACGACGGCGTTGCCTTCGAACATCTTCCACACGTGTTCGAACCGAATCTCGTTCACGCGCGCAGCACCACGGACGTCACCGTCTGGACGTCACGTTGATCACGATCCGGTGTTGCTCAGCGTCTCCACTGTCCCCCAACTCCGCCGTTTTGACTTCGTCCATGTTGGCGCAGACCTCGCGCGCCTGACATGTCAGAACTCGACATCCCGCTGTTCTGCGTGCGACCGTAGTGCAGATACATTCTCTTGTCAATAACTACTATCAAATACGCTCACACCCGTTGGTCGACGGTCGCCTCACCGATTGTCACGGCACTGACCAGCGCGTAGCGCGAGGCACGATAGACGTGTTGACCGAACTCGATGGCTCGGCCACTCGCGTCATACGTGGTGCGCTCCATGGTCAACAGCGCGGTTCCCCTTGGTTCCTCGAGTAGGGATGACTCGTTCGTCGAGGAGTTCTTCGCCGAGATGCGCTGCGTGGCGTGGTCCGGGAAGACCCCGCCCGCGCGCAAGAGTTCGTAGAAACCGTGCTGTTCCAACATCTCGTTACTCATCGTCACCAAGGACGTCGGAATGAAGTTATGCAGCAGGGCGATTGGTTCGCCATCGCCGAACCGGAGACGCTCCAGGTAGATCACGAACTGGTCGTCCGCCAGTTCTAATGCACCTCTTGACCAGGTCCGAAGCCTTAATCACTTCGTTGTGGAGCACCTTGGTGGTCGGGCTCTTCCCGGCCTCGGCGAGGTCGTCGAAGAGACTCGTCAACTTGACGGACCGGCTGACCTTGCCCTTGGTCACCACGGTCCCCTGGCCCCGTCGACGCAGCACCAGTCCCTTGTCGACGAGGTAACTAAAAGCGGCGCGCACCGTTGGTCGCGAGAGTCCCAGCTCCTCGGCGATCTTGACCTCGTTCTCGAGTCGGTCGCCCGAGACCAGATTGCCCGACCGGATCTCGTTCTCGATGTGCTGGGCCAATTGGAAGTACAGCGGCACCGGACTGGAGCGATTCGAGCACCATCGTTCGCAACGGGTTGTACGCCAGTACTGCTTGACGGGCCATGGGAATCCTTTGTCGCCTGCGGTGGCAAAAGTCTAGGTCGCAAATCTCCTCGTAGTGCTATTGTCCTTACATATGGTCTCGATGGGGTCGTTCCGCACGTTCAGACCCGAACTTCCGAGCAGGTGGACGCGTCGTTCGGGCCGTAATTCCCGCGCCGCAATCGATTGCGTTCCGTTAGGTTCCACTGGTACGTCATCATGACTGAGGCCTTCGACGTGATCACGATCGGTCGCTGTGGCGTCGATTTCTATCCGACCGAACACGGCAGTTTGGTCGACGTCAAGCACTTCGACAAGTTCTTGGGCGGCAGTCCCACGAACGTCGCGGTGGCGGCGGCGCGCCTCGGTCAGCGAAGCGCGCTCATCAGTCGTACCGGCCCCGATCCCTTCGGCGCCTACGTCCACGCGGCCCTACGCGGTTTCGGCGTTGACGATCGCTTCGTCACGGACGTCGAGGGTTTCCAGACACCGGTGACGTTCTGTGAGACCTTCCCCCCGGACCACTTCCCGATCTACTTCTACCGAGAACCCAAGGCCCCTGATCTCGAGATCTATCCAGACGAACTGGACTACGACGCCATCAAGGACGCGGGGCTGTTTTGGGCCTCACTCGGTGGACTCTCCAAAGAGCCGAGTCGCTCGGCGACGTTGGCGGCGCTCGAGTCGCGCCAGCACAAGCACCCGACGATCCTGGACCTCGACTATCGACCGTCGTTCTGGACCTCGCGTGAGGACGCGCGCGACAGCGCACTCGAGGCACTCGCCCACGTCACCATCGCGGTCGGCAATCTTGGCGAGGTGGAGGTCGCGGTCGGTAGCGGTGGCCCCGACGTCGCGGCCGAGCGCCTGCTCGACCTCGGTGTGCAACTCGCGGTCGTCAAGCTCGGGCCCGAGGGAGTGCTCGCGAAGACGCGCGAGGAACGAGTCGAGGTCCTACCTACGCCCATCGACGTCGTGAACGGCCTCGGCGCCGGCGACGGATTCGGCGGCGCGCTGTGTCACGGCGTGCTCTCCGGATGGACCCTTGACGAGACGATTCGCTACGCGAGCGCCGCCGGCGCCATCGTGGCGTCGCGGCTCTCATGCTCCGAGGCCATGCCCACGAACGAAGAAGTGCAAGCACTGTTGGAAGGAGTACGTCCATGAACGAAGATCAGCGCAACCATTTATTGGAATCGAGGTTCACGCGACCCGAAGCCATCGCGGTCGCGGCGAAGAACCGTCGACTGCACGAGTCGACACCGGACGAGGGCCGCCTCTTGATCATCGCCGCCGATCACGCCGCGCGGGGCGCGCTCGACGTCGGCGCGAACCCCAGCGCGATGTCGAACCGATTCGACATGTTGGACCGGTTGGTGACGGCGCTCGCCATTCCGGGCGTCAGCGGCGTGCTCGGCACGCCGGATGTGATCGAGGACCTCTTGCTCTTAGGCGCACTCGATCGAAAGTTCGTGTTCGGTTCCATGAACCGCGGAGGTCTACCCGGCGCCGTCTTCGAGATGGACGATCGCTTCACGTCCTACACCGCGGAATCGATCGTCCACTTCAAACTCGACGGCGGCAAGATGTTGTTACGAATCAACCTGGAGGACGCGGGGACCGCGAACGCTCTGGAGTCGTGCGCGAACGCGGTGACGCAACTGGCCGCCACGAATCGGATCGCGATGATCGAACCGTTCATGAGCAGTCGCGTCGATGGAGCGATCCAGCACGACCTCAGCGCCGACGGCGTGATGCGGTCAATGGCGATTGCCAGCGCGCTCGGTGCCACGTCGTCGCACACGTGGTTGAAGGTGCCAGTGGTAGAGGACATGGAACGCGTGACCGAAGCGACGACGATGCCGATCGTGTTGTTGGGCGGACCGCGCAGTGACCGACCGGACGAGATGTTCGAGCACTGGGAGAAGACGCTTCGACTACCCGGAGTTCGCGGTTTGGTCGTAGGCCGCAACCTTCTCTACCCCTCGGACGACGACGTCACCACCGCCGTCAAGACGGCCGTCAGTCTGTTATGAGCCAGTCGCTGTACACGCCGGCGCGCGCGCCGGGACCGGACGGTTTCAGCGTGGACATCACGCCGGCCAGCGCGGGATGGCGCTACTCCTCGATGCGCGTGCTCCACGTGAAGCCCGACGAAATCGTGAGGTGGCCGACCGGCGACTCGGAGTGGATCGTGCTGCCGCTCGCCGGCAGCGCTCAGGTGACGTGTGGCGACGCGACATTCGAGCTCGTTGGACGACCGAGTGTCTTCGAACGAGTGACCGACTTCGCCTACGTACCGCGCGACGCGACGGTCACGATCTTCAGCGCGCGCGGTGGTCGCTTCGCGCTGCTGGGCGCGCGCTGTGAGCAGGTACTGCCCGCGCGTTACGGCGCGGCCGAGGACGTACCGGTCGAACTGCGCGGCGCCGGCGCGGCGAGTCGCCAGGCGAACAACTTCGCGTCGCCCGACGCGTTCGCGACGGATCGTCTCATCGCGGTCGAGGTACTCGTCCCCGGTGGCAACTGGGCCTCGTATCCACCGCACAAGCACGACCAAGAGCGACCGGGCGAAGCGGTGTTGGAAGAGATCTACTACTTCGAAGTCCGCGGTGGCTCGTCCATTGGTGAACCCGGTCCCGGCGGCTATCAGCGCGTCTACAGTTCCGGACCCGATCGTCAGATCGACGTCCTCGCCGAGGTCTCAACCGGCGACACGATCTTGATTCCCTTCGGGTACCACGGACCGACGATGGCGGCGCCGGGCTACGACCTGTACTTTTTGAACGTGCTCGCCGGACCCGCGCCCGAACGAACGATGGCGTTCTGTGATGACCCGACGCACGATTGGGTGCGAGGCTCATGGCACGACCAGGTCGTCGATCCGCGACTCCCGATGACCTCGTCGCGAGGTGTCGGATGAAACTCACGGTGGCCCAAGCACTCGTTCGCTTCTTGAGCGTGCAGTCAGTCGAACGCGACGACGAACACCATCGTTTCTTCGCCGGCTGTTTCGGCATCTTCGGTCACGGCAACGTGGCCGGACTCGGTCAGGCGCTCCTCCAGAGCGGGGACGAGTTCCCGTATTACTTGGCGCGCAACGAACAGGCGATGGTCCACACCGCCGTCGGCTACGCGCGCATGTCGAATCGCCTACGAGCCTTCGCGTGCACCTCGTCGGTCGGGCCGGGCGCCACCAACATGGTGACCGGTGCCGCCGTCGCGACGACGAATCGGATTCCCGTCTTGTTGTTGCCCGGTGACGTCTTCGCGACCCGCAGAGCCAATCCCGTGCTGCAAGAACTCGAGGACCCGACGTCACTGGACGTCTCGGTCAACGACGCGCTGCGTCCGGTGTCGAAGTACTTCGACCGAATCTGGCGACCGGAGCAACTTCCCGAAGCGATGCTGCACGCCATGCGCGTCTTGACCGATCCCGCCGAGACCGGTGCGGTTACGCTCGCACTACCCCAGGACGTACAGACCGAAGCCTGGGAGTACCCCGAGTCACTCTTCGAACCGCGCGTGTGGAGGATCCGTCGTCCACCGCCGGAGACGCAGCTCGTCGAACGACTCGCGGCGAAACTTCGATCGGCGAAACGACCGCTCATCGTCGCCGGCGGCGGTGTCATCTACAGCGAGGCCACCCAGGCGCTGACTGAATTCGCGCACGCGTCGGGTATCCCGGTCGCCGAGACGCAGGCCGGCAAAGGCTCGCTACGGTTCGATGATCCCCAAAGCCTCGGTTCCCTCGGCGCGACCGGGACGACGGCCGCGAACGAGATCGCCCGCACCGCCGACCTCGTGATCGGCATCGGCACACGCTGGAGCGACTTCACCACGGCTTCACACTCCGTGTTTCAGAATCCCGATGTCGAGATCGTCAACGTCAACGTGACGCCCTTCGACACCTCGAAGCTCTCGGCGTTGCCCATCGTCGCCGACGCGCGGGTCGCTCTCGACGAACTACGACGTTACGTCCCTGATTGGCGCGTCACGGCCGACTTCGAGAAGGAGTACCAGCAACTCGCACGACAGTGGAACGAATCGGTGGAGGCGTCCTACCACCTCAACCACGCGCCGCTGCCGGCCCAGAGTGAGGTGATCGGCGCGGTCGAGGAGTCAACGAGCGACGCCGACGTCGTCGTCGGCGCCGCCGGAAGTTTGCCCGGGGATCTCCACAAGCTCTGGCGCACGAGGGATCCGAAGGGGTACCACGTCGAGTACGCGTTCTCCTGCATGGGCTATGAGATCGCGGCGGGCCTCGGCGTGAAGATGGCCGCACCCGAACGCGAGGTCTACGTCATGGTCGGCGACGGTTCGTACCTCATGCTCAACTCCGAACTGGTGACGGCGGTGCAAGAGGGCATCAAGATCATCGTCGTCCTCGTGGTCAATCACGGTTTCCAGTCGATCGGCGCGCTCTCTGAGTCGGTCGGCGTCGAACGATTCGGCACGAGCTACCGGATGCGTGACGCCTCCGGGCAGTTGGCCGGCGCGACGCTGCCCATCGATCTCGCGGCCAATGCCGCGAGCCTCGGCGCTACCGTCATTCGCGCGACCTCGATCTCTGAACTGCGAGACGCGCTGAAAGTCGCGCGGGCCAACGTCGACACGACGGTGATTCACATCGAAACGGACCCGTTGGTCCCCGCGCCGGATTCCGCGTCGTGGTGGGACGTGCCGGTCGCCGAAGTCGCAACCCGTGCCGCAACGCGCGACGCCTTGCAACGCTATGAAGAAGAGCGCACGGTGCAACGCGAGTACTTTCGCCCGACGACGTGACGCCCTCGAGGGCGTGAGTATCTCTTGACGACGTTACCGGACGCTCCCAATCCCAACGCCACGGAAGTTTCGTTCCGCCCGCTCGCCATCACGAGCGCGACCGTCGACCTCCTCGTCTACGGCGCGATCTCCTCGCTCTTTGGACCACTGCTCGTTACGTTGGCCCACCGTTTCGACCTGTCGCTGGCGGCGACCGGCATCGTCCTGAGCGTCTACTTCGCGGGCGCCTTCTGCGGGGTGCCAATCGGCTGGCTCGCGATGAAGCGATTCACTGGGGCCACGGTGTTGTCCTCGACGTTGGTGATCACGGCGCTCGGAGCGTGCGGGGCCGCACTCTCGTCACGGTGGGTGGCCTTTATCGCGTCCGTCTTTCTCCTCGGTGTCGGTTTCGGCGGCGCCGATTTCTCCCTGATCTCCCTACTCGTGCGCACGCGGATGACGGGGCGTGGTCGACGACTGAGCATCACGAACGCCGGCTACGGACTGGGCGCGGTCATCGGTCCGCTGCTCGTGGTCCTCGTGCGTCCCCACAACTACCGGTTGCTCTACGTCGCGGTCGCGATCGCGCTCGTGATCCTCACGTTGGGCAATCGCGGCCTGATCGCGCCGCCCCTGTCGCTCGAACATCGCCGCAGCGAGCTCGTGGTGAACCGGACACAACGGCGAGCGATTCTGGGCACGTTCATCGCGGCCTACATCTTCTACGTCGCGTCCGAGACCACGACGGCCGGCTGGATCGCGCCGCACCTGCATCGCATTGGCTACTCCGCGTCGCTCGGCAGCATCGTCACGGCCGGCTTCTGGTTGGGTCTGGCCACCGGCCGGGTACTGGCCGGCCCGCTCAATCGCCGTCATAGCGATCACCGACTGGTGCTCGCAGGACTCGCCACCGCGATCGTCCTCTGTCTCTTGGCGCTCGTGACCGGTGCCGCGCCGTACGTGTATCCCCTCGTCGGACTTTCTTTCGCCCTGGTGTATCCCTTAGGACTCGTGTGGTACTCCACGCTCTGTCCGCACGATGACGACGGCGTCGCCCTGCTGATCTTGTGCATGATGGCCGGCGGCGTGATCGGACCGGCGCTGCAGAGTCTGATGGTCTCCGCCTTCGGAATTCGCGTCGTACCGCTGGTCCTGTCCAGCTTCGCGGCGCTGACCTGCGCCACATTCGCCAGTGCCCTGCGGTTTTCGCCTCCACAAACCACCTGATAAAGGATGGTTTCCTGCACAAGTAGAAAGTACCCCTTGACAAACGTTCGATAACGATATATCGTTATAGTCAGTTTTATATCAAAGGAGAAAACTATGAATCACGAATTTCACGAACACAAACACGGTGAGCGTTCCGAACGCGACCGTGGTCCCCGCGGAAGCGGTCGCGGACGCGGCCGAAGCCCCGGCGGACACCGCGGAAGCCCCTTCGGCCGAGGCGATGAGATGTTCCGAGGCGGCTTCCCGCGCGGACGTCAGCGTCTTCGCCGAGGTGACGTGCGAGCGGCCGTCTTGGTCCTGCTCGATGAGTCACCCCGCAACGGCTACCAAATCATCCAAGAGTTGAGCGAGCGTTCCAACGGCGCCTGGCGTCCGAGCCCCGGATCGGTCTACCCGATCCTTCAACAGCTCGAGGACGAGGGTCTCGTCGAGATCGTCTCAACGGACTCGGGCAAGACGTACAACCTGACCGCCTCGGGCAAAGCCCTGGTGGAAAAGGATCGTGCGGCGCTCGGCAAGCCGTGGGAGACCGCGGCGGCGGACGTCAGTGACGCCACGTCGGATCTGTTCGGAACACTTCGACAGGTCGTCCTCTCGGTTCGCCAGGTGGCGATGGCCGGTTCGGACTCGCAGACCCAAAAGGCGGCGGCCATCTTGGCTGACGCTCGGCGCTCGATCTACCGCTTGTTGGCGGAAGACGAGTCCTAAAACACTCGGCCCGCGCCTTCGAGTTTCATGCTCGAGGGCGCGGGCTTTTTCGTGCCCGCGTGCCCGAAGAACTCGGACGCCGAGTCAATGAAACGGAATCCAAGTACTTCCGCCATCGGACGTCATGAGGAGAACCGTGCTGTCGGCCCGTTGGGTCTGCTGGCAGTCCGCCAGTCCGTGCGACGAATCAACGAAATCGAGGTCGAAGAGGATCGAGCAGCCCAGCACTCCAACTTCGGTTGTTGCCCCATCGGGATCCGACCTCAGCAGGTTGCCACCGTCGAGTTTGGCGTTGGCGCCGAGGTCGACGAAGGCCGCGAGGGCGTTTAGGGGGTCGAACGCACCTCCGGCGGTCGTTGGAATGAGGCCACCCGTGTCGATGGCTCGCCAATGGTGACCCCCGTCGACGCTCACTTCGTAAAGCCAATTCATCCCGGTCGGGCACTCCGCCCAGATGTTCTTCTGGGAACTAGCCGTCATGATGCACCCCGTTGGCACGCCGTAAATGTTGGGAGTCCACTGCGTGAAGTCACGTCCAGCATTTCTCGTGAACAGGATTCGAGTTCCCGTGATGGGCCCCTCCTCGATCCACAGATCCGAGCCGATCGCACCCAGTCCGACGCCGCTCGTGTCCGGAGATAGCGAAAGTGGTCGGCTAATCCAATTGGTGCCACTTGCTCCCGCGGCGTGAAGTCGGAAGTCACGACAGATTCCCATTCCCGAGCAAGTTTCAGTCACGAAGTAAAGGTGGCCCTTCGTCGCGACGAATGGATGGACAGGCATCAGTGACGCAGTTGTCACGGTCCGATGCCACGAGCGTGCACCGTTAACGGTGACGTAGAGCGCACTCACTCGGCCCTCTTTGGTCCAGACGTAGCCGTCATCGAGCGAAGTGAACTGCAACGACTCAAGATTGCCGGTCGGCTGGCCTCCAAGCGCATGGAGTGGCGGCAGTGTGCGGTCCGAGGATGGAGCGGGTGGGTCGCTGATGCGAGAGAACCAAAGGCAAAATGTTCGTCCGCATCCGGAACTCGCCGACTCGAGTACGTACGCATATTTGGAGTGGGGCACTGCGACCAGGAGGACCGGAATTGCGCTTGTTGTTGATTCGGCAGGCGAAGCGATTGTCACGAGCGCGAGAGCGATCATGGCCCCAATGAGTGCACGAGCGAACCGAATTAGTGCATTGTGTCACTCTCTTTACTGGACGCGACTTTGCGTCATGAATTGTTCTCGCAGTTGAGATCGTTGAGTGAGCGAGACCCCGTAAGAACATCCGCAATACTGGCGTCATGACCGAATCGAAGTGGCACGCCGAGACGCTCGCCATCGTCGCCGGTCGCGCGCCGTCGCCCGGTGGTCCCTTCAACGTTCCGCCGACCTTCGCGTCCACCTACCGCGACGGCGGTGACATCGGCTACGGCCGCTGGGGGAACCCGACCTGGAGCGCGTTCGAAGAGACCCTCGGAGAACTCGAGGGCGGTCGCTGCGTCTCCTTCGCCTCGGGACTGGCCGCCGTGACGGCGCTGCTCGCGCCACTCCCACTCGGCTCGACCGTGGTCTTCCCGAGTAACGGCTACAACGGCACGCGCGCACTACTCGAACGTCTCGAAAAAGAGGGACGACTCAGCACGCGCGCGGTTGACGTGGTCAACACCAAAGAGGTCCTCGACGCGATGGACGGCGCCGACGTGCTCTGGCTCGAGTCCCCCACCAATCCGTTACTCGGGATCGCGGACCTGCCGGCGATCCTTCGCGAGGCCCGCGACACCGGCATGTTCGCCGTCGTCGACAACACCTTCGCGACGCCGATGTTGCAACAACCGTTGACGTTGGGTGCGAGCGCCGTCGTGCACTCGGCCACCAAGTACATCGGAGGTCATTCCGACCTTCTCATGGGCGCGGTCATCGTCGGCGACGAACCCCAGTACGAACAACTCGTCGAGTGGCGCACGGCCCAGGGCGCTATCCCGGGAGTCATGGAGGCGTACCTCGCGTTGCGCGGACTTCGCACCTTGCCCGTGCGCTTCGCTCGCCAACAGCGCACCGCGGCGGAGCTCGCCGAACGACTCGATGACCACCGGCACGTGGAGCGCGTTCGCTACCCGGGACTCATCAACGACCCCGGCTTCGAACGCGCGAGTTCTCAGATGGGAGGCTTCGGCGCGATGCTGTCCTTCGAGGTCAAAGACGCCGAGAGCGCGGACCGCGTCGTCGCGTCACTGCGACTCATCGTCGGGGGCACGAGTCTCGGCGGCGTCGAATCGACGATCGACCGTCGCGCGCGCTGGAAGGGCGAGGAGATCGTGCCGGGCGGACTACTGCGACTGAGTGTCGGACTGGAACACCCCGTCGATCTCTGGGCCGATCTCGACGACGCGCTGAGCAGCGCGTTCAAAGCCTCATAAAAACAAAAGGTTCACGACGCCTTGGGGAAGCGTCGTGAACCTTTCGGGTCAATCTGAACTAGGCGACGGAAACAAGCTCCGGCCTTGAGGCAGCGACGGGCGCTACCTCGACTGGTGCCACAACACGGTTTCGACGTTGACGCCATCCAGCGATGAGTCCGTCGACACCGATCCACGTCGACGTGCGCCACGTGGCGAGCACGATGATCGCGCACAGTGCGTAGAAGCCACAGACGCTGGCCGTACCCGACATGATGTACGTGAACAGCAGCGCCAAACTAGCGATGGCGGCGACGCGAGTGAGGAAGCCGAACGCGAGTCCGAGTCCGATCGCGAGTTCACCGAAGGCGACGATGACGGCGATCCAACTGGCGTTGGGTACCACGAAGCTGTGCAGGAAACTGCCCCACCAGCTGTACGCGGCGGCCCCGTGACCAGCGAATCCAGCGACACCGGCGCCGTTGTTGTGGAGGAACGCCGGGTTCTCGGCGCCCCATACCTTGGCCACGCCGGCTTGTATCCACATGATCCCCACCCAGACGCGCACTGCGAGCCACGCGACGGAGGCGATCTTGGACTCGCGCAGCCACCCGACAAATCCGGGGGTGGTGCGTTCAGCCGGGTTACCGAAGATTCGGATGACTTGGTTCATAACTATCCCTCTTTCGTAATTTTCTTTTCATACGGTCCCGAGATTGTTAGGTCTTCCCAAGTTCAAGGGCCGTATGAATGACCTTCAATGTTCAACATAAGAGTGATGACCCTTGAAAATCACGGAAATTCCGAGGTCCAAAGTCCCAACGTCGACGCAACGTCGCGCGAAACGTGTGACGTCAGTGCCGCTCACGACGAAGTGATTGCACGCAGTCGGACAACGCAGTCGACTCGGTTGTCGCACGGAAGTACGTCGGCACGCCATCGGCGAACTCCTCGGCGTACGACGACGCCTTCACGAGTTCGATCACTGCACCGGACGCGACTCGCACCGGCGCGCCGCGGCGACGTCGCCACACGAGAGTTTGCGGATTGCCGTCGTCGAGGATCGTGCGCCACTCCAACTCGGGGTGATGTCGTTCGAACAATGTCACGACGCGCCATACGTCGCCGTGCCACGGTCGACCCTCGAGACCCGCGGCGTCGCGTCGACGGTACGACTCGGCCTGATCGGGAATCGCGGAGATCTCATCGCTCGGCACCGTGTCGTCGATCAGCACCGCGCCGTGTCGAAGATGGGTGAACACGTTGATCACGTCACGGTACGTCTGTTCCATCGTGTGCAGACCGTCAACGAAGGCGATGTCGAAGCGCGTGGAGCGTCGGAGCGTAGCGAAGAACTCGTCGCTCGTCATGACGGCGAACTTGGCGCCGCGGGGCAAGTAGACAGCGTCGAAGAGTGGACTCGGGTCCACCCCGTAGCGCCGTCGCGTGATGACGTCCTTGAACGTCTCGCCCTCGAACACACCGATCTCGAGGTACGAACGCAGGCGGAGCTCACGAACGAGCGCGTTGATACGTCGAGGCGACCAGGCGCCGTCGGGTACCGGGGCCGGTCGATACTGCAACATCAGCGTGAGCCCCGCGATGTCGCGAAGTCGATTGATCCCGTCAAATCGTTTCTCTCGAAGGTATCCCCAGCGATCGAGGACCGGCCGCGTGAAACCGTTGCCGACCACGCGCCAGAGATGGCGCTGACGAAGTCGGATCACTTCGTCGAGTACGCGACGAGGGGCGTGGAGAGCTCTGCGCAACGGAGTGTTTCGCGACGAGGCCACTTCGTCTGAGACTACCGGGACGCGAGTCGGCGCCTCTTGAGGTTCGTGACCGACGGCGCACGCCGCCGCGGCTTTGCCTGAAGGTATAACCTGCCCAGGATGACGAGCATCCTGGCCCTCGATCCAGCGTGGACCGCGACCGAACCAAGCGGTGTCGCAGTACTCCACTTCGTGAAGGACCGATGGAAGTGCGTGGGCCTCGCTCCGAGTTACAGCCAGTTCCTGGAACTCGCGGAGGGCACCCCGGTGGACTGGACGAAGGTGCCCAGTGCCGGTCGACCCGACGTCGACGCCTTGATGGGTGCCGCCAAAACTCTCCTGGGTGGTGACTCGGTCGACCTGGTCACGGTCGACATGCCGGTCGCGCTCACCACGATTCACAAGCGCCGCGAGGCCGACAGCGCGGTCTCCCAGAAGTTCGGTTCCAAGGGCTGCAGCACGCACTCGCCGAGTGAAGTCCGACCCGGTGAAATCGGACGTCAACTGACCGAGCGCTTCAAGGAACTCGGTTACCCGGTGGCCACGATCGAGACGCCGGTCGGCAGCACCTACGTCCTCGCCGAGGTCTACCCTCACCCGGCGCTGCTGCACCTCTTGAATAAGGACTTTCGCTACAAGTACAAGATCGGACGTGCCAACGAGTACTGGCCGGAGAAGTCGGCCGCGGATCGCCGACGTCGCATCGTGAAGAACTGGCGAAAGATCATCGACGAACTCTCCGTCACGATCGCGAGGATCGACCTCCCGTTGCCGGGCAAGGACGAACTCGAGACGTACGCGTCGACGGCGCTCAAGCGATTCGAAGACGCGCTTGACGCGCTGATCGGCGGTTGGGTCGGCATCAAATACCTCGAAGGCGACTGCACCGCCTACGGCGACGAATCGGCCGCCATTTGGATCCCTCCGAAGTCCTCCTGAGGGCCCGAGTCGACGCCGGAAAATCCGCGTCCAAAACCGCCGAAAGTCCAGTAATTTACTGGCATTTCGTCTCTTCCAGGCACTATGATTTTCCTAATCTGAACCCTCGGAAAACGGGGGCCGCACAGACCTCGAGACGAAGGGCAGTTGATGGCACAAATCAGCTTGGAGAAGATCACCAAGGTCTATCCGAACGGCTTCGAAGCGGTGCACTCGCTGGACCTCGACGTCGCTGAAGGTGAGTTCATGGTGCTCGTCGGACCCTCGGGTTGTGGCAAGACGACAGCCCTGCGAATGGTGGCCGGCCTCGAGGAGATCAGCCGCGGCACGCTGCGCTTCGGCGAGAAGGTCGTCAATAACGTCTCGGCGAAGAACCGCGACATCGCCATGGTCTTTCAGAACTACGCGCTCTATCCGCACATGACGGTCGGCGAGAACATCGGCTTCGCGCTGCGAACAAAGAAGCTGCCGAAGGCCCAGATCAAGGAGAAGGTCACGACGGCCGCGGGGATCCTCGGACTCACCGAGCTCATCAACTCCAAGCCCGGACAGCTCTCGGGCGGGCAGCGCCAACGCGTCGCCATGGGCCGTGCCATCGTGCGCGAACCCAGCGTCTTTCTGATGGACGAACCCCTCTCGAACCTGGACGCCAAGCTACGCGTGCAGATGCGCGCCGAGGTGACGCGCATCCAACGACGACTGGGTGTCGCGACGCTGTACGTCACCCACGACCAAGTCGAGGCGATGACTATGGGTGACCGGGTCGCGGTCTTGCGCGCCGGCGTCCTCCAACAGTGCGACAAACCCCAGGCCCTGTATGACAATCCAAACAATCTCTTCGTGGCGGCCTTCATCGGTTCGCCGGCCATGAACCTCTTCGAGGCGCAGATCACCGAAGGTGCGAGCGCGGTGGTGATCGGCAGCCAACGCATCGATCTGAATGACGCGGTCCTGAACCACCGACCCGGCGTGCGCGCGTACGCGAATCGCCGTATCGTCCTCGGCATCCGACCCGAGGATCTGCCGATGGCCGCGGCGGACGGCTCGGGCGCGGTAGCCAACGATTCGTCAACCCTTGACGGTGACGTCGAACTCGTCGAGGCCCTCGGTTCGGACTTGTTGATCCACTTCTCGATTGACGCCAAGCGCATCGAGGTCGAGGGCGCGATGGAAGACGATGATGACCTCACGCCCGCCACGCTCCAAACGGCCCAAGGCGTCGCCCGGATCGAGCCGCGTTCGACCGTCGCCCACGGTGACCGGGTGCGGCTGTCGGTCAATCCGATCCGTCTGCACTTCTTCGATCCCGAGACCGGCGACGCCGTCGTCGACTGAACCAATCCGGTATCGGTCACGGCGAGGAAAGGCTTGTTAGAATAAGGGCTGTAGTGGAGTTTCCGCAACTATTCAGGTGAGAGGACGTCCACCAGATGGCACGTCATTCGAGGGTTCGACTCGCCGACGTCGCCCAACTCGTCGGCGTCTCCACGACAACAGCGTCGCGCGCACTGAACGGTCGCGGGGAGATCTCGGACTCGACGCGCGCCGCCGTCCTCGAGGCGGCCGACCGCCTCGGTTTTCGTCCGTCGCCCTTCGCCCAGTCACTGCAGTCGCGCCGCTCCAACACGGTTGGCCTCATCGTCCCCAACGTCGCGCACCACTTCTACGCGACGATCGTCCAGGGGGCCCAGGCCTATTTGAAGGAAGCCGGCTATCAGCTGGTCTTGATCGATTCCGGCGAAGACGCCGAGGGTGTCGCCGACGCGATCGACACCCTCATCGGTCACTGGGTCGATGGCATCATGATCACCACCACGCCACTCACCGCCGTCGGATTCTCCGACCTTCTTCGCGGCACACCGTGCGTCTTCATCGACGAGACGGTCGAAGGCGCCGGCGCCGGCAGCATCACGCTGGAGAATCGTGACGGCATCGCGATGCTGGTGGATCACCTCGCCGAAGTGCACGCGCATACGAGAATCGCGTTCCTCGGAGGACGACCGGACCGCACCGACGGGCGCGAACGTCGCGAAGGATTCCTCACCGCGATGGCGCGCCGTGGTCTCTTGGTCGCACCCGAGCACGAAAGCGAGGGCGAGTGGAGTGTGCGCAGTGGCGTCGAACAGACGCTGCACCAGCTCGACCTCGACAATCCGCCGACGGCACTCATCGCCGCCAGCGCCGAACTCGCCCTCGGCGCACTCGCCGCCGCGCGAAGTCGCGGACTGAAGCTTCCCGAGGACATGGCCATCGTCTCCTTCGACGACCCCGAGGTCGGCGCACTGCTCGAACCCGCGCTGACGGCGATCACGTACGACACGCTCGCCATGGGCGAGCGCAGCGCGCGACTCCTGGTGGCGGCGTTCGAGAACGAGAACGCCCCGTTCAGTGATGTTCGACTGCCCGTGTCACTCGTGATTCGACGCTCGTGTGGCTGTGCCTTCGATACCCTTCAAGCGCTGAAGCACGCCGGCTTCGACGATCCGCGCGGACGGGTTACTTCCCCATCCCCGTCGTGATGCCACGAACGAGGTACTTCTGGAAGAGGATGTAGACGACGATCGGTGGAATGACGCTCATCACCGCGCCCGCCATCAGCACCGGCACGCTCGCCACGCGACCCGACGATAACAACGCCAGACCGACGGTCACCGTTCGGTCGTCAGTGTTCTCCAAGAAGAGCAGTCCCACGAGCAGGTCATTCCAAATCTGAATGAACTGCAGTACCGCGACGGTGAAAATCGCCGGACGCGCGAGTGGCACGCCGAGACTCCACCACATCTTGGTGAACGGCACGCCGTCGACCGACGCCGCCTCGATGAGCTCATCGGGGATGCCACGAAAATATGTCGTCATCAAAAAGATGGAGAACGGTAGACCGAGGGCCGCGTAGACGATGATCGCTCCCCAGTAGGTCTGGAGGAGTCCGAGCTTCGCCACGTTGATGAACTCCGGGATGATGATCGACGGCAGCGGCACGAACATGCACGAGACGATCGCGAGGAACACGACGGAGCGGAAACGAAAACGAATCTTCGCCAGCGCGAACCCGGCCGCGGTACTGATCACCACGACGCACAACACCGCGCCAGCCGAGACGACGAGTGAGTTGAGGAGTTCACGCAGTATCGGTTCGGAGTCGAAGAGGAGGCGCCAACTCGCCATCGAGAAACCACTGCGCGCACCCTCGTACTGCGCCTGGGTCTTGAACGAGTTCACGATCATGTAGAAGAACGGATAGAGCATCACCACCGCGACGCAGGCCATGATCAAGAACAAGACGATGCGCGCCGGACGGATCCGACGTGGCCGCACTCCTAAGAACTGGTCGTCGTCGTCACCACGTCGCGGCGCGACCTCGAGCGTCGTCACGTCTTGACTCGCAGTAGTCGAATCTGGATGACGCTGACCGTCGCCACGAGGACGAACAGCAAGACGCCGAGCAACGCGCCGGTACCGAAGTCACCCTGGTTGAAGGCTTGCTGGTACACGTAGAACTCGAGTGTCGTCGAACCGTAGTTCGGCCCGCCGCCCGTCATCACGAAGATCAGACTGAAGATCGCCGTGAACGCCGTGAGCACGGTGATCACGAAAGCGAACTGGATGAAGCGCATCATCTGGGGGATGATGATCTTCCGGTAGATGCGAAACGAACTCGCGCCGTCGACGCGACCGGCTTCGGCGAGGCTCGGATCCAGCGCGGCCAGTCCGGTGATGAAGATGATCGTGTTCGTGCCGAGCTGACTCCAAATCAGCGTGATGGCGATGGCGAAGATCGCCTGATGAGTGTTGCCCAACATGTCGGTCTTGATGAATCCGAGCCCCACCGAGGCGAGCATCCCGTTCAGAATTCCTTTCACTGCGTAGAACTGGGCCGCGACGAGTCCGATGATCACCCACGAGATGGCCGTCGGGATGAACACGACGGAGCGAAAGAACTTCCAGCCCCATATCTCTTCGTGCAGGAGGAAGGCGATCGCCAGTGGCACGATGATCGCGAAGGGCATCGCCAAGAGCAGCAGCCCGTTGTTCTCGAGTACTCGCAGGAACGTCGGGTCCTCGAAGAGATTGAGGTACGCGCGCGGACCGATCCACGTCGAGGTCTGGCCGTTCCAGTTGGTCATGCTGTAGTACACGGCCTGTCCGATGGGGAGAATCAAGAGACCGGCCACCGCCAACAGCGCGGGCAATGAGAGGACCCACCCGGCACCACCACTGCCGAGTGGACCTCTCTTGGAGGGGCGACGGGCTACGTCAATCAAAGCCACGGCGTCCTTCCTAGTTCAACTATGAACGACTATTTGAAATACGCCCCGTAGGAGCCGCGCTGATTCGCCGGCAGTTGGTTGTGTTGCGCGGCCAACTCACCGGTCGCCTGCTTCACCGACGCCTGACCGACGAGCACCGCCGGCAACGCCTGGTAGCCGACGTTGACGATGTTCGGCTGGGTGACGTTGTCCAACATCGGGTACACCGTGTAGTGGTCCTTGCTCACGAAGTCCAACATCTCGTCGTTCAAGGCGTTCGTCGAGTGATAGCCCGTGATGTCGGGGATCAGTCCCGCCGCGGCGATCTGCACCGCGCCAGCGGGGGAGTCCATGAAGGCGAGGAACTTCGCGGCGGCCGGAACGTTCTTAGAACCCTTCAGCACCGAGATGGCGTCACCCGGGAAGAAGACGACGCTGCTTATCGGCTTGGTGGAGAACGGTGGCACCATCGCGCCGACGTTCGTGCCCATCTGCTGGGTGTACTGCGCGACGTCCCAACTTCCGTCATCCGGCGCCATGGCGGCCTTGCCGTCCACGAACTGTCCGACGTTGTTGCGGTCGGTGAGGGCGTCGGAGTTCACGCAGCCCTTGGTGTACATCTCGTGCCACATCTTCAGCTGGCTCTGCACGACCGAGGACGTCCAGGGGATCTGACCGCTGTAGAGGCTGTGCCACTGACTCGGCGGCAGGGCCATCATCATGTAGCTGAAGGAGTACCACGGGTTGAACTCACCCGAGTACGACGCACTGCCAGTGCCGTAGGCCATGGGGGTGATGCCCACCTTCTTCAACGCGGTGCACGCGTCCAGCAGTTGGCTCCAGTCACGTGGTGGCGTCTTGATGCCGGCCTTGGCGAAGTCCTTCTTGTTGTAAAAGCCCATGTAGAACTGGGCGTCGACCGGAGCCGCGAGGATGGCCGAGCTCGCGTTGAAGTCATTCGCGCCCCACTTGAGTCCCTCGATGTTCGCGATCTCGGACTTGGGGAAGTACGGCCGCAGGTTGGCGAGCAGGTTGGCGTAGGGCGGGAGGTACAGTCCCGTCCACATGACCGCGAGGTCCGGTCCCGTGCCGGCGATCGCGGCGGTTTGGAGCTGGGCGAAGTAGTTGTCCGCGGGCTGGCTCACCATCTTGATGGTGACGTTCGGGTGCAGCTTCTCGTAGGCCGAGATGAGGTTCTTCGCGGTGCCGAGCAGCGTCTGCTGCGTGCCGTAGTTCTCCCAGAACGTGAGCGTCACTTTCGCACTCGACGCACCGGCCGATCCGGCGGAGATCGCGGCCAGACCGGTCGTGAGCATCAAGCCGGCGGCGGCGAACATGCCAACCTTTCGTTTGAAGCCAAGATTGTGAGTACTTCGCATGTTGCCCCCCATTAGTTATCCGCGACGCCTCGGTCCAACCAGTCGCTGATTAGCCGATAACGATAGCGCAATCGTTTCCGTTGATGGACCGTACCACCGAGACCCCACGCTGTCAAGGCACCCACACGGTATACTTCCCATAGAAACGTTGACAATCGACGTCACCAATGCCATACTGCCGTGGCGCTGGAAACGATTGCGGAAACGATGGCGTGGTCGGGTCGAGCCCGGCCGAAAGGATCAGACATGACAGAACGACTCAAGGTTGGCGTCGTCGGCTGTGGCGTGATCGCCCAGGTAATGCACCTCCCCCACCTCGCTGAACTGCGCGACCGCTACGAGATAGCGGCCCTGTGCGACATCTCTGAGCCGACGGCCCGGGCCTGCGCCGAGATGTACGGCGTCGAAAAGGTCTTCACCTCCTGGCAGGACCTCGTCGACGAGCACCTCGACGTCGTCATGGTCCTCACCTCCGGGAGCCACGCCCCGATCGCCGTGGCGGCGGCCAATGCCGGCTCCAACGTCTTCGTGGAAAAGCCGCTCTGTCTGTCCCTGGCCGAGGGCGAGGAGCTCTTCGAGGCCGTGCGCAAGGCCGGCGTGCGTTTCATGGTCGGCACGATGAAGCGCTACGACCCTGCCTACGAGCGGCTTCTGGAGTTTCTGCCGCTGCGAGGACCTGCGCCTCGTGTCGGTGACGACCCTCGAATCGCCCTTCCAGCCCTACGTCCAGGCCTACCCGCTCACCCCGATGACGCCGCCCGCGCCCGACGTGCTGGCGGCCTTGAAGGACGATGACGCGCGGCGACTACTGGCCGCGCTGCCCGAGGGCGACGACGACGCCCGCTTCTGCTACCGGTGGATGCTGCTCGACAACCTGGTGCACGAACTCAACATGCTGCGCGGCGCCCTCGGCGAGCCCGACATCGTGCATCACGCCCGTCTCGGACGAACGGTCTGTGAGATCAGCCTGGGATTCGGTGCGAACCGAAGTGCACATGTCGTGGGTCGACCTCCCGGGCATGGCGCACTACAAGCAGCAGCTCGCGTTCTACGCCCTCGACAAGCGCGTCACCTTGACGCTGCCCTCGCCGTACCTGCGCGCGATGCCGAGTCTGTTGACGATCGAGGGCGGCGAGGACGGCTCGCCGCACTCGTGGCGCACCAACGAGACCCTCTCCTACGAAGAGGCCTTCAAGCGCGAACTGATTGAGTTCGAGTCGGCGATCCGCTCGGGGCGTGATCCGCGAACGAACATCATCGATGGGCTGCACGACATCGCGCTCTGTCACGCGATCGCGACGTCACACATCACCGGTCAACCGGTCAAGATGCCGAGCGCCCTCCCCGCGTGGGCGAACTGAGGTCACCATGGATATTGGACTACTCACCGACAGCGTCGAAGACCTCACCTTCGACGAGACCCTCGACCTCGCCAACGAGGTGGGGATCTCGTGCGTCGAGTTCGCCGCCGGAAACTGGTCGACCTCGCCGCACATCGACGTGCCCGCGCTTCTGGAGAGTCGGCGCGGACGAGCCGACTTCCTCGCCGCGGTCGACTCGCGAGGACTCCGAATCTCCGCGCTGAACGCCAGCGGCAATCAACTGCACCCGCGCGACGGCAAGCGCAACGACAAGATGGTGCGCGACGTCATTCGTTTGGCGGGTGAATTCGGCGTCACGACCATCGTGCTGATGTCGGGCCTCCCGGGTGGGACCCCCACCGATCAGATGCCGAACTGGATCACGACGTCGTGGCCGCCCGAGACGACCGAGATGCTCAACTACCAGTGGAACGACGTCGCGATTCCTTATTGGCACGACCTCGCCGACTTCGCCGCCGCGAACGGTGTGACGCGCCTCGCCATCGAGATGCACGGCAACCAGATCGTCTTCAGTGTGCCGGGCGTCCTTCGGCTGCGAGAAGAGATCGGCGAGATCGTCGGAGCGAACCTGGACCCCAGTCACTTGATCTGGATGGGCGCCGACCCACTGAAGGCCGTCACCGCGTTGGGCTCCGCGGTCTACTACGTGCACGCGAAGGACACCCGCGTCGAGGAACGTTCGGCCGTTCGGTCGCGACTGGAACCGCTGACGTTGCCGTACGTCGAGGAACGCGCGTGGAACTTCGTGACGGTCGGACGAGGACACGACATCGAGTGGTGGACGACCTTCGTCGATACGCTCGCCAGCGTCGGTTTCGACGGCACGTTGAGCATCGAGCACGAGGACGCGAGCGTTCCCGGCGTCGAGGGCGTCCGAGAGGCGGCCGCGTTACTCCACCGAGTGCTCGCGCAGCGTTCGTCCGCGAACGCGTCGACCGTTTCGGTCTGAGCGCGACTCACCGTCGTCTCGAAGGGAGCCCTTCGCCCTCGCGTCGATATCGTGATGGCATGAAAACAAACTCGATCGTCGTCTGCGAGGGCGACCAGACCGGACAAGAACTGCTCCAAGAGGCCCTGCGGGTGCTCGATCCGAGTGTGCTCGGTTTCGACGTCGACCTCGTTCGCTTCGACCTCTCACTCGAGAACCGGCGCGCCACCAGCAATCGAGTCGTTCACGAGGCGGCCGCCGCAATGGTCGAAACGGGGCTCGGACTGAAGGCCGCGACGATCACGCCGACCGAGATCGGCAGCGTCGGTTCGCCGAACCGGATCCTGCGCGAAGGCATCAACGGCAAGGTCATCGTGCGCACCGGCCGACGGATTCCCGGCGTCGCGCCGGTCGTCTCGCTCTCACATCCCGTCGTGGTCGTTCGCATGGCCGTCGGTGACGCCTACGGCGCCGCCGAGGGACGCGACGGCGAACCCGGTTCGCGCGAGGAGTCGGCCTGGCGCACCGAACGCATCGACCGAAGTGTCTGTCAATCCGTCGCGGAGTTCGCGTTCGCCACCGCGGCGTCGATGGACGGCCTCGTCTACGGCGGACCGAAGTGGACGGTCTCGGCGATCTACGAAGGGATGCTCAAAGAGGAGATGGACCGTGCCGCGGCTCGTCACCCCCACGTCACGTACCACCCGATGTTGATTGACGCGGCTTACGCCGGTCTGATGACCGAACAGTGGGATTGCAGCGTGATCATCCCCTCACTGAATCGCGACGGCGACTGTCTGAGCGACTTGGTACTCGCGATGTTCGGCTCGATCGCCGGCGCCGAGTCGGTGCTGTTGGCGCTCGATGATGACCTCAATCCGACGACGGCGATGGCCGAAGCGCCCCACGGGACGGCGCCGTCCCTGGAAGGGAAGAACGTGGCCAATCCCATGGCGATGTTGTTGGCGTGCGCCGCGGTCCTCGAGCACGCGGGCATCCAGGGCGACCCCCGAGCGAGCGACGCCTCACGCCGGCTGCGCAGCGCCACGCTGTCGACGGCGATGGACGGCATCCGCTGCTTCGACCTGGGCGGCTCGGCCTCCACGTCCGAAGTGGTCGACGAGGTCGTCGCCCGGATGCGAGCCCACTGAATCAGTCGTGAACGACCCCCGAACGCGGCGAAATGCGCCGGGGAGCGGCGTCTACGGTTAAAGCATTGAGAACGTGGTGATGGATACGGCTTGGTCAACGCGGACCGACGACAGTTCCTGCGAGGCGTCGAGGTTCCGATGTCGCTGATCCCCACCGACCCCTCCATCGACGCCCTGTCGGCTGGCGCCGTCGAGCGCGCGCGGGCACTGATCGCTGACGCCGATCGCTTACGGGGCCACGCCGAAAAAGCCAACCGTCGACGTTTCTCGCGACTCTTTCGCGACCCCCGAGCGATCGAGGTCACGATCACCCTGACCGACGAGGTGATGCGCATCAACTCGGTCAAGAGTTCGATCAACATCTTTCGACGCGCCGCGGCCAAGGCGTCCGTCGAGGGATTCGGCGCGTTCAACGCCACCGGACTCAAATTCCTCGCCGCCAGTTCTCGCGTGGCACCGGCACCGGTCATCAAGACCGTGGCCGCACAGATTCGTCGACTCTCGAAGGACCTCATCCTCCCGTTCGAAGAGGCTCCGTTGAAGCGGCATCTGAAACAGCGACGACGCGACGACATCGCGCTCAACATCAACGTCCTCGGTGAAGCCGTGCTCGGTGAACACGAAGCCGACGAACGACTCGAACGAGTGCTCGAGATGATTCGACGACCGGAGATCAACTACGTCTCGGTGAAGCTCTCGTCGGTCGTGAGTCAGATCATCACGATCGACCGCGTCGGCTCACTCGACCGCGTCGCCACGAAGATGCGCCGTCTCTATCGAGAGGCCGAAGCGCACGGGACCTTCGTCAACCTCGACATGGAGGAGTACCGCGACCTCGAACTGACGGTCACGGCGTTCACGCAGGTGCTCGACGAACCGGAGTTCTCGGCCATCGCGGCGGGCATCGTGTTGCAGGCCTACCTACCCGAATCGCACGCCGCCTTCGCCGACCTCGTCGAGTGGGCGACGGCGCGTCACGAACGCATCGGGCGGCATCATCAAGGTCCGCCTGGTGAAGGGCGCCAACTTGGCCATGGAGACGACCGAGGCCGAACTCCACGGCTGGACCGCCGCGCCGTATCGGTCCAAGGCCGACGTCGACGCCAGTTACGCGCGGCTCATCGACGCCGCGCTGCGCCCCGAGCACGCCGACGCGGTGCGCATCGGCATCGCGAGCCACAATCTCTTCCATCTCTCGTGGGCCCTGGAAGTGGCGCGCGCGCGGGGCGTCGAACGCCAGGTCGACGTCGAGATGCTCGAAGGCATGGCCAACTCCGAGTCCCTCGCCATCGCCAGGACCGGTCAGCGCGTCCTGCTCTACGCGCCGGTCACGCGACACGACGACTTCGCCTCCGCCGTCGCGTACCTCGTGCGCCGCCTGGACGAGAACACGTCGGACGAGAACTATCTGAAGGCGGCCTTCGACATCGGCACGGACGAGGCGCGGTTCGCAGGAGCAGAGCGATCGATTCACGGCGTCGGTTCGAGAACGTCACTCGATCTCGACCCGTCGCTTCGCCACGCGCCGAGCGACTCCGTCTGACGCGACGGGTGTTCTCCAACGTCGCGAACTTCGATCCCACCTCGACGAGCAGCCTTCGAGGAGATCACCGGGGCCTTCGCCGCAGTGCGCGCCGCTGCCGGATCTGCCAGATTCCACTGGTCATCGACGACCAAGAGATCATCGACCGGCGAGTTCGAAGTCGGCCACGATCCGAGCGCCGACGCGCAGCCGTGGTACCGGTACTCGGTCGCCGACGCCGCACAGATCGACGAGGCGGTACGGTGCGCGGCGAGTCGCCCGCGAGCGCGTGGTCGAGGCTCTCGATCGAGGAGCGTCGACGGATCCTCTTCGCCGAGCGCGCTCGTGATGGAGGACCAGCGAATCGCGACCACGACCGCGGTGATGGCGCGCGACGCGCGGCAAGACCGAGGCCGAGGCCGATCCCGAGGTGAGCGAGGGGATCGACTTCGCGCGCTTCTACGCGACGGCGGCCGCCGACTTCGACGGACTCCACGCCGCTCGGCACGGTCGTCGTCGTGCCGCCGTGGAACTTTCCGTACGCGATCCCGGCGGGCGGCGTCTGCGCCGCGCTCGCGGCCGGCAACGCCGTCATCTTGAAACCGGCGCCGGAGAGCCGTGGCGACGGCGTGGCAGTTGGTGCAACAGCTCTGGGCGCGGCGGCGTGCCGCGCGACGTCCTGCAGTTCGTGCCGACGCGTGACGACGACAACGGACGTCACCTCATCACCCACCCGAGCGTCGACGCCGTCATCCTGACCGGCTCGTTCGACACCGCGCTGCTGTTCACGACCTGGCGTCCCGACATCACGCTCCTCGCCGAGACGAGCGGCAAGAACGCCATGTTGATCAGTGCCTGCGCGGACATCGACGTCGCCGTGAAGCGACCTGGTGCAGTCGGCCTTCGGTCACGCCGGTCAGAAGTGCAGCGCGGCCAGCCTGGCCATCGTGGTGCGCGACGTCTACGAGGACCCCGCGTTCCTGCGCCAGTTGGCCGACGCCGTGCGCAGTCTTCGCGTCGGTCCCAGTTGGGAACTCTCGACCTCGGTCGGCCCGATCATCCGCCGCGCCGAACCGGCGCTCGATCGCGCGCTCCACCACCTGGACCCCGGCGAGAGCTGGCTCCTCCAGCCCGTCCCCTCGACGCCGCCGGCCTGCAGTGGAGTCCCGGGCGTGAAGCTCGGCGTGCGATCCGGCTCGTGGAGTCATCAACACGAGTGGTTCGGACCGGTCCTCGGCGTCATGGTCGCGCCGGATTTCACCACCGCCATCAAGTGGCAGAACCGGACCGACTTCGGACTCACGGCCGGACTCCAGTCACTCGACGAGGCCGAGTGCGAACTGTGGATGGACCGGATCCAGGCCGGCAACCTCTACGTCAACCGCGGCACCACCGGTGCGATCGTGAATCGCCAGCCCTTCGGCGGGTGGCGACGCAGCAGCGTCGGTCCGACCGCGAAGGCCGGCGGTCACCACTACGTGAACTCGCTGCGGCGTTGGGCGCCACTCACGGACGCGACGTCGTCCGATCGAGCGCGCCGAGTCGTGGTGGCATTCCACCGGCGCTCAGGCGATCGACCACACGGGTCTGACGGTCGAGAAGAACTTCCAGCGCTACCGCCGCTACCCGAAGGCGATCTGCGTGCGCGTCGACGACGCCTTCGACGAGGTCCAGCGATCACTCATCGACGCGGTCGTGACGCGTCGCGGGCGTGCACGTCACCTACAGCGCGCCGGAACCCGTCGCCGCCGCGCCCGACGCGCTCATCGAGACGCCGGCGCAGCTCGTCGTGCGCGTCGAGTCAGTCGAGCCGAGTGCGATGGCTCTCGAGCGAGAGCGTCACCGACCGTCGCGCTCTTGGAGCACGGGGTGAGCGTCGATCGCCGCGCGCTCGCCCAACGCGGCGACGTCGAGATGGCCCGGTGGCTGCTCGAGCAGAGCGTGTCGATCACGCACCATCGCTACGGCAACGTGAACGCCGGACCGAAACCGAACTGCGAGGGTCTCGGCGACTCAGTGCTCGAGGGCTAGGTCCTCGATGCGACGGTGTCGGACCTTGGAGACGATCGTCGGATGTTCGCTCGTCGGTCATGGCCTCGAGCAGCGCCTTGATGCTGGCGGTGGCGAAGTTGATCCGCTGGTCGGCGACGCCGTAGGGGATGACGAGGACGTCGCCGTGGGCCATGGCGCCGCAGGTGTAGACGACGTTGGGCACGTAGCCGTCCTGCTCCTCGGCGCGACGCGGTGAGGAGCGGCTCTTTCAGGGCGGCGATCATCTTGGTGGGGTCGTCGAGGTCGAGCAGCACGGCGCCGATGCTGTAGGTGCGCATCGGACCGACGGCGTGGGTGAGCACCAGCCAACCGGCGCTGGTCTCGATCGGCGAACCGCAGTTGCCGAGCTGCACGACCTCCCAGTCCCACTCCGGCATCTGGAAGGTCACGGCGCGGCCCCAGTGTCCGAGCGTGTCCGAGAAGCAGACCGCGTTCGTCTCGCGGTCGTAGCGCGTCAGCGCGGCGTACTGTCCGTTGACGCGACGCGGGAAGAGCGCCAGACCCTTGTTGGGCGCCGCGGCGCCGACGACCGGTGAGGCGTCAAAGGAGAGGAAGTCGTCGGTGCGCAGGAGCTGCTGGGAGATGTGCACGCCGTCGAACGCCGTGTAGGTCGCGAGATAGGTCGTCGATCCCGTCGGTCTCGGTGAAGAGCACGAAGCGGGCGTCTTCCATGCCGTGCGCCTCGGCCGACATGACCGGCCAGAGCACCCGCTCGGAGATAGTCGACGTCCGTCGTCGAAGTGCACGCCGTAGCTGCAGGCCGCGATCGATCGGTGGTGGCGCGCGATCGTGTGCGCGTCTTGACGGGTGTCGAACTCCGAGATCAAGATCTCCAGACGGGCTTCGAGCTCTTCGATCGAGAACACGACCGGTAACTCGTCCAGGACGTAGGCGGCGCTCTCACCGTCTTGACCCATCGCCTTCAGTCGCGCGTGAAAGACGTCGCGATGGAAGAGACCGTCGCGCGCCGTGCCGATCATCGGAAAGGGCTCGCGCGGATCGAGGGTGATCTCGCCGTCGGCGCTCACGAGTCCGGTGCGAAAGCTGATGCTCGATCGATGCCCTTCGCCGACGCCGCGAAAACTCATGACGAATCGCACGGCGCCCTCGGGCACGTCGGACTGATCGGGGTGCACGACGATGCTGGGGTTGCAGACCGCGGCGGCCTCGAGCGAGTACTCGTGCGTGAAGGAGGCGCCGAGCAGGAGCCAACGCTCTTCGCTCAGGTCCTCCTTCGGGTCGAGTCGGTTGCTCACGCGCTCGGCGTGCTGACTGAAGACGGCCACGATGTCGCGGTGTCGTCGGGCGAATCGCTGGATGACGTCCTTCAGTCGTCGACGCACGTCCGCCTCGGGCAACGCCACGATTCGCTTCACCACGCTCGACGCGCGTGACTCGGCGCCACCCAGTTCTTGACCGGCGACGAAGAGCAACGCCACGACTCGTGACGAGTCGGGAACGATATGGACATCGGAGCGTGACGCGAGGGGGTTTTCTTTCATGTAGAGATAGTCTGGTGCGCGAAGGCCTGCTGGCGGGTTGATACCAGCGCCAAAGTTGATTCCGCCCCCTGATTCTGATTCGCGACGTCGGCGTGAAGTCCGTCGAAACCCCCGCCGGTTACGGGGTCCCACATCATAACGTTCGCGTCATTGTCCGCGTCAAACCACGCGTTCGCCATCCGAATTCCCTCGAGCCACTTCGGCGAGTCGTCGACGCTGAGCGCTCGAGCGCAGGCGTCGGCCATCGTCGAGACCTCGATCGGCTGCTGGTCGAAACCGGGACCGACGTCGCCCGGCCCCGAGCCCGCGGCGGGCGTGACCGACAGATGTCCGTCGCGCGTCTCTCGCGCCAGGAGCCACCCGAGCAGGTCGAGAGCCCGCGCGAGACGAGCTCCGGTCGCTCCAGGGCGACGCCGGCCGCGATCATGGCGTCGGGCAAGAGTGCGTTGGCGTAGTAGAGGCGCGGCTCGGGCCAGGGCCACGCTGGGTCGTCGCTCGACGGCAAACATCGTGTCCGCGGCGTCGCGCATGAGTGACAGCGCGGCCGGCGTTCGTCGGATGAACGCTCGAGCACGGCCGCCGCACCCAAGAGCGGCGAAGGCCATTGCGCGCGGATACTGGGAGCGTTGTTCGGCACCTCGCTCGAAGAGCTCGAGCGCGCGTCCGGCGATCGCGAACTGCTGACTGGCCGCCGCCGTGCCGAGTCCCCACAGGCTTCGACCCCAGCAGTCCTCGGTCGAACTTTCGCTCGTCCACGTGCCATCGGCCGCTCGACGATTGTGACACTCTCCGTGCGGACCCATGGCGTCACCGACGAAGCCGAGCGATCCCTGGGCCAATGACCGCACCGAAGCGTTCGGCGAGGGTTCGCGCGCGGCCACGACGAGCACTCGCGCGACGTCGTCGACGCAGTACCCGTGTTCGCGACGCGGGGTGGCGTGCTCAGCGTGCTCGAACGTGCCGAAGCGATCGGTCAAGGCGACCAGGTGGTCAAAGCGGGGGCGTTCGGTCATCGGTTCGCTGACAGTGGCGCTCGATTGTCGAGCAGCTCTTCGCCGAGGGCGGCGTAGCGCGAGGCGATCGCGGGCCACGCCAACTCCGGTGCCAGTCGCCGGGCCTCGCTGGCCATGGCCTTCACCATCCCCGGGGTCGTCAACGCGGTTCGAATGGCGTCGGCCAGCGCTTCGGGGTCGCGTCGCGGCACCACGATGCCCGCGCCGCTCGAGAGCAGTTCCACGGCGTGCGGAAAGGCGGTCGCGATGACCGGGCGTCCCGCGGCGATCGCGTCGACCAGTACGCCCGAGGTCACCTGATCGGGCGAGTCGTAGGGCAGGATCACCATCGTCGACTCACTGATCAGTTGCGAGAGCGCCGGGACGGTTCGGTACTTGTCGTCGAAGACCACGTCGACGTGGCGATCCTTCGCACGCTGGATCAACATGTCGCGGTAGACGTCGCCCTCGTACTCCTTCACCTTGGGATGGGTCTTGCCCGCGACGATGTAGAGCGGCTTGGGTCGAATGTCCGACACCATCGCCATCGCGTCGATCGCCCACTCGATGCCCTTGCCGGGTCCGAGAAGTCCCCACGTGAGGAGTTTCGGTCGCTCCTTGGAGTCCTCGAGCCGTAGCGCGTCCGACACGGCGGCGCCGTGCGGGATGACCGAGATCTTGCGCGTGTCGACGTCGAAACTCGTACAGAGCCGTACCCGGCCCGCTTCGGTCATCACGACGACGGCGTCGGCGGCACGAACGACCGCTTCGAGTACCGAACGCTGGTGCGGGGTCGGGTGTTCCAACACGGTGTGCGCCACGACGATCGTCGGTCGGTCGATTCCCTCGAGGACCGGGACGATCGACTCACCGTCAGGTCCGTCGTAGATCCCGTACTCGTGTTGCACGATGACGACGTCGGCTCGATTCAACTCGTCCATGGCGTCGATCGTTTCGTGGCCGTCTTGATCATTCAACTCGGCGACCACGATCTTCGCGGGTGGCTCACCGTCGGCGCCCACGCGCACGATGCCGACGTCGTCGCCGTATTCGTAGAGTCCGCCCGATAAGGCCGCGGCGAAGGTCGCGATGCCACACTGCGTCGGTGGATAGGTCGAGACCATCGCGTACGAACGCGTCACGTGATCATTCATCGGTGTCTCGTCTTCAAACATTGGCGGCTCCTTTGCGTGAATGATCGTCAACGTCGCGACGTGCTCCAAGATCGAATCGTTGGAATCGTGTCACTGGTCTCCTCTCACTCACGCGTCCTCGCCCTACCCCCAACTCATCGTTCGCCGCACTCGACGTCGTCGCCGGTGACCTTAGAACGCTGGTCACACGCCGGTGACAACGCCTTGCAGAGATGCGCTCAACCTCTAAAATTCGGCGCTTCTGATGAGTTGGCAGCCCGTTTGACTTCCGCAACCAACTTACCGGTGTCGCGTATTTCTTGGTCCGCGAGCACGGCCACGCACGTGAACGCTCTGTGAACATGACACGACATTGCGACTTACACGAGTGCAATTTTCTCAGACGTCAGTTCATGTGCGCACCGGCACTTCTGCGGATGCACAAATGAGGTGGATTTCCAAGAAGTGGACATCCACCGGGCCGCCACATTCGTCGTCCGATACGCTCCGAGTGTCGCGCAAACGAGTGGATTCACCGGGGGTGAAGATGACCAAGGTTGCAGAGTTCCACACCACCGGCATCGAAGACGTCGACGAACTGGTCTTTCACAACCAATCTGAGTGTCCGATTGGTCAAGAGATCATGAAAAAAGGCACCGCGGCCGCGGGCCAGGGCTACTTCCGAACGCTCTGCATTAAGTGCAAAGGCATTGAAGACGGCTGGGAAGGTAACCGCCCGCTCTGAACACCTGGTGGAATCACCGATGGGATGAGCAGCGCCACCGACGAGACGTCGTAATACTTCTCAGTACATGTCACAATCGTTGCGGCAACGCCCCCTCACGGCTCGCGGAGCAAAAGTATTTACAGCATTGCTCGTGAGTATCTCCGTCCTGGCATCGATCTCACTCGTGTCGCTCAACGCAGGGGCTCTCGGTTCGAAGCCGGTCGTGACGCTCGAGTCGAGTCAGAAATACTTCGGTCCGTACGCGGACTTCGCACACGGAAAGTACCTCTGGGTACTCGATCACGACGGCGGCCCAAAACATAACGGCGCGGTCTACCGGATCGACCTCGCAACGGGTAAGACCGTGGCAGTCTTCAGTTCCCTCTTTGACAATCCACTCTGGCTCTTCTCCGATGGCACGAACCTCTGGATTACGAACGAGTACGGTGGCCCAAACGTGAATGGCTCTGGAGGAGGTTCACTCCTGAAATTGAACATCGCGACGAGCCAGCTGTCCAAGATCGTCAATAAGGCAATCGTTGGTCCGTCCCAAATGACCTCGGACGGAAAGTACCTCTGGTTGCTGTGCAGCAACTCGTTACTTCGAATGAATATCGCTACTGGAGCGATCACCGCGAATAAATCGGTCGTGACCGACGCAGAAAGCGCGATCACCTCTGACAAGAAGTACGTCTGGGTCGGCGGGACTCAACTGCTCAGGATTTCCAAGTCGACCAACACCATCAAGGTCATCGACGCCACACGACTCACCGACATCGGATCGCTCATCTCAGACGGCAAGGACGTATGGGTTCGGTGGGGCAATCGACATCTGGTCGAGCTGAACATCGCGACCGGCGCCGTGAAGAGTACGTACAATCCAATGTTCGAATTCAACGAGGGCTTGGCGACGAACGGGCATTACGTTTGGATGACCGACTACTACAACAGAACGGTCTTGCAAGTCGACACGTCAACCGGCAAAGTCACGGAAATCAACTCGCCTCTCTATTCGAAATGGGGCACGCAATCACAGGTCTGGGCGATCACTTCTGAGGGCAAGCACGTGTGGGTCACGGCGACCTGTAACCCGACCGCGATCAACGTCGCCAAAGCCTGCGGGACCGTACTGAAGATCACTCCGTAGCGCAGCCCACGTCCCACTTTGGCCTGTTACGAGCTACGCGTGCGTCGATTCCGGCGCTGGGGAACGAAGTTCACCGGAGATCTCCTCGAGTGATCGACCAGAGGGTTCGGGCAGCACCTTGGTGAGGAGGAATCCGAGTACCGCGGCACCGCCCGCCACGTACAGCAAGCCGCGAAGACCGATGTGGTCCGCGAGCTGCGGCACCAAGAAGACGCCCACGAAGGCACCGAGTTTCCCGACGCCCGCGGCTACTCCGTGTCCCGTGGTTCGCATGTTGACCGGGAACACTTCAGAGGGCAGGACGAACGTCGTCATGTTCGGACCGAACTCGGTGAACAGATAGCTGATGCCAAAAATCGCGATGAACGGTGCGACCGATGACGTCAACGAGGGCACGGCCCCCAAGAGGATGAAGCAGCCTGCCATCACCGCAAAACCGATGAACTGCAACCGGCGGTGGCCGATCTTGTCCATTTTCCACACCGCCAACACGTAGCCGGGGAGCGCGAACACGACGAAGAGCGCGAGCGTCAGGAACAGCTTGAGCTCAATGCTCGCGCTCGGCGAGACCTCGCTCAAGATGCTCGGCAGCGAGAGCGTATTGCCGTAGTAGGCGTAGTCGAAGAGGAACCAACAGCCGGCCGTTCCCACCAGCGTCACGAGCATCCGGGGATTGGCGAGGAACTGTCGCACTCCCATCAAGTGCTTGCCGTCATCTGAGACCGTCGACGCGTCAACGGCGCCGCCGGCGAACTGGTTCAGTTCTTTGGCGGCCTGATCGGCTCGCCCCTGGACGAGCGCCTTGAATCGTGGCGACTCGGGCATCTTCGCGCGGAAGTAGATGACCGCGGCCGCGGGGAGGGCACCGAGACCGAGAAGGATCCTCCAGGCCAACGGGTCACCGACACCTGAGGAGAGCAGGATGATGCCAACAAGCGGGCCGACGATCAGACCGACCGCCTGCATCGAGAAGACCAGTCCTACGAGACGACCACGGTCGGCCCGGTTGGAATACTCACTCATGAGCACCGCCGACACGGGGTAGTCCCCGCCAATACCCAAACCAAGGATCAACCGGGCGATGACCAAAAACAAGAAACTCGGCGCCAGGGCAGACGCAATTGCGCCGACGATCATGATGGCGGCGACCGTCGTGTAGACCACTTTTCGACCGAATATGTCCGCGATCCGCCCGAAGACGAACGCCCCGACGAACGCGCCCAGGATCGCTGCGCCAGTGACCCAGCTGGTCTGGGTCGTCGAGAGGTTCCACTGGACCTTGACCAGGGCAGCAACGGTGCCGATGACGAAGAGGTCGTAGGCGTCAGTGAAGAAACCCATGCCCGAAATCAATACGGCCCGATGATGGAACCGGCTCGTCGGTGCGTCGTCCAGTAATTGACTGACCGTTCGGGGAATGTTCACCGATTCGAACGTCAGTACGGTCGGTGGCTCCGATCCAGTCTCAAAACGTGGCGTGACCGTGGAGGTCTCCGTTGCTTTTAGGTCAGTCACTCGCATCCTCCACGACGTTCATGTCACTCGCCATCCTTGCAAGCACGATTGAACGCGCGACCACGCCATGGTTACCTGAAGGTGAAGTTTCGGTGAACGTCTGGTGAGTGACCCATTCGAGCCATTCTCCCCGCGAAATGGTTGGCCACCTCATGCCGAAGGTCCCAATTGCAAGGAACGCCCTGAACAGCGACTACACAGAGAGCTTGAGTCGGGTCGCGATGACGGAGACCTCAATGTCGGAACTGGCGACGTCCCAGACCAAGTGGAACGCTTGGTCGTCTGAGAGAGTTGTCGTCGAGCCATTCAGATCGCAGAACACGACCGTTGCGAGCCAGGCGAGCCTCTTGTTGCCGTCAAGCAGGGGGTGATTCTTCGTCAGTGAGTGCAGAAGTGCTGCCGCTTTGAGGTCGAGCGACTCGTAGGCGTCAAGACCAAATGCACTCGCCCGTGGTCGATTAACGGCAGAATCAAGGAGTCCGAGGTCACGAATTGGCCCAATCGCCAAGACACGGATCATCTCGACGACATCTTCGATGTCGAGGTACTCACACTCACTCATTCAGCGCCAAGTCGCTCCAAGACGTCGCCCCATCGAGCGATCATTCGCTGCGTTGCCTCAGCAACGCGACCAGTGTGATCCGAACGTTCATAACGTTCGAGGACGGCCCGTCGAACGAGTTCTTGACGCGACACACCCTCCATGCGTGCGAGTGCGGTGAGAGCTTCTTCCAACTGAGGATCGGTGCGAACTGTGAAGGCCACGCACGAATGGTATCAGATTGGTATCAGATTGGTCGTTTCGCGCTGTGGCGAAGCTTCAACCTGATCAGAAGTCAGATCGAACCGATCGATTCAGACGTTGAGGAGTTTCCAATGTCCTTCGGAAATGACTTCGACGTCGCCGTCGACGACTTTGATCGCGGTCTCGTCGTCAATCGCGTACGCCGGGCGTGGTACCGAGGCCGCCCACTGTTGCGCGTCGGCCATCGTGTTCTCAGGCAAGTCCGGATGATCCAAGTGCGGGAAGATCGAGAAATCGACCACGCCCAAGGTCGCATCGCCGCCGCTCGGCGGTCGCCACTGGACGAAGTCCTCACCGATGCTTGGGGCCATCACCATGCTCCCGGCGCTGAGCCCGACGTAGACGGTCTCGGGCAGCGACGCGATGAGGTCCGCGAAGCCAGATTCCCGCATCCAGTAGTTGAGATACAGCGCGTCGCCACCATTGACCAGGATTACGTCAGTCTCTTGGACCGCAGGGACCCAGAGTTCGTTGTCGAGACTCGGCAACGCGGTGAGTTCGAGTACTCCGACAGACTTCCAACCCAACTCGGTCATGGGACATCGAGGTTCACGTCCGGCGATGAAGGCATAGGCCCTCTCGGGTCCCCCCTTCGCGTAGCCCGCCGTGGGAATACACAGAGCGCCCGCTTCAGCGATCGGTTTACCCAATAGTCCGAGTAGCGCGTCGTTGATGCTCGCGTTCTTTATGCCAGCGGATGTCAGAAGTAACTTCACAGTGCTCCCTCGAATCAGACAACTGTCGTCTCACGCCCATTAAGAATTCAGTAAAGCGACACCATCAGCGCCTCGCTGATGACCCCTCACCCGGACACCTATTTATACTGAACTCAACTCGTGGTCGAACCCCGCCCAGACCGAGATCGTGGAGTCATGCCCTTGAAGTTCAGACGCACCGTACTCCTGGTAGCACCCCTCAGCCTCATGCTGTGGGCGATTCCGGCTGCGGCGACCAGCACCGTGCCCCAGTGGCACGCCGCGAAAGTCGTCAGTCTCCCTTCGGGCGCGACGGGTCTTCCCGACGGTTTCTTGCCCGCGCTCTCGTGTCCCTCGGCCGGGAACTGCAGCGCCGGTGGCTCCTATTTCGACGACTCCGGCAACGTGCAGGGCCTGGTGCTACGTGAAGTGAAGGGCGTCTGGAAGGCGCCGTCGCGACTGATCCCCCCCTCGCAGGCCGACGCCGATCCCTCGCTCACCATCAACTCGCTCTCGTGCTCGACCGCGGGCAATTGCGTGGCGGTCGGCAGCTTCGAAGACACGCACAGCAACGGCCTCAGCTTCGTCGCCGACGAGGTCAACGGGGTGTGGAAGAGGGCAACGAACGTGGCCCTACCGGCGAACGCCGGATCGACGGTGCAGAACAGTGAACTGCACTCGGTCCTGTGCTGGTCACCGGGCAACTGCAGCGCGATCGGCAGTTACCTCGACAACACCCAGCCCACGGGTTACGCCCAGGGCTTCGAGGTGAATGAAGTACGCGGCAAGTGGGACCGGGCCCAAGAGACGAAGCTGCCGGCCGACGCCAACGTCGACCCCTACGTCGACATCAATCAAGTGGCCTGCACCCACGCCGGGAACTGTCTCGCCGTCGGTTCCTACATCAACAAGGACAGCGCCACCGAGGGCCTCGTCATCCCCGAGGTCCGTGGCGCCTGGCGGAACTCCACCGCCGTCGTGTTGCCCGGCAACGCCAGCGCCTACCCCGGGGCCACTCTGAGTGAGGTCGACTGCGTCGCCACCGGGAACTGCACGGCCATCGGTACCTATACGAACGCCTCGGCGGACATCGAGGGCATGACGGTGGTCGAAACGCACGGGTTGTGGCAGCGCGCGGTCGCGATGGTCATGCCCAGTGGTGCGGCCACCAATCCGCACACGTTCTTCTACGGCTACGGCGGACTCTCGTGCGCGTCGATCGGCAACTGCAGCGCTGGCGGTCAGTACCTCGTCGGCACCACCACCTACGAGGGCTTCTTCATCAACGAGGTGAAGGGTGTCTGGCAGACGGCCACCGAGATGGGACTGCCCGGCGGGTCCGAGATGGCCGGCAAGAACGGTGGCGTCGTCGCGGTCTCGTGTCGTTCGGCCGGTAACTGCAGCGCCGGGGCGGCGTACCTCGACGGCTCGAGCAGCTACCAGGCCCTGGTCGTCAATGAGGTCGGTGGGCACTGGCGCACGGGACAGAAGATCACGCTGCCGACCGGCAACAACACCGTCGGAATCGACGGCGGCGTCTACGGACTGATCTGTCACCGCACGGGGCCGTGCACCGCGACGGGTAGTTACCTCAAGACGCTGACGAACTACGCGGGATTCACCGTCACCACGAGCTGATCACCGGCGAAACGGCCCGGGGTTCGACGCCAGTTTCGGCACCCGCATCCGCGCGATCACGCTGCCCGGGCACGGGTGACAGTACTGCGCGATGCCGAGGTCGCCGGCGACTGACAGGAACATGAACGCGTCCTCGCGAGAGAAGCCCCACTCGTCGACCAGCAACTTCGACGCCTCTTCGACCGCGTGTTGCAGCGCTTCGTTCAGGTCGCCGCTCGACGTGCCGTGCGTGTAGAACGCGTCGGCCGTCTCGGTGACCGGCCACCCCGCGCGACTTGTTCTTGATCACGTCGACTTTGATGACGCCGGTGCCACCGATCTCCACGCCGGTGCCGCAGATCTCACCGTCGCCCATCGCGGCGTGCATGTCGCCGATCGCCAACTGTGCGCCGCTTTGAAAGACCGGCAGATGGATCGTCGCGCCGATGCCGTTCACGTGATCGTCCATGTTGCCGCCGTGACGATCGGCGTAGAAGGTCGAGATGTCGCCGGACTCGGGCGAGACGCCGATGACGCCGAACATCGGGCGCGCGGGGAACGAGACCTGGTCGTTCATCGTGACGACGCCGTCGGCGACCTTGAAGATGCGCGTCGTCGGTGACTTCACGGAGTCGATCAACTGACCCCACTCCGGGATGCACATCGCCGCGCCCTGTTCGTTGGGACGGATGTCGAGCAGCGTCACCGAGAGCGTGTCGCCGGGTTCGCAGCCGCGCACGCCGATCGGACCCGTGGCGCTGTTCACGCGCGTGAGGTCGATCTTCTCGACCGTGTCCTCCTCGCTCTGCACCTGTCCGGTGAAGCAGTCCCACGTCTCGATCTCGATGACCGTCCCGGGATCGACCACGACCACGGGTTGCCGCTCGGCGTCGAAGGACCAGACGTGGTCGTCCCGACTGATTTTCACTTTGGTGCTCTGCATCTGATCTCCGTCCGCTGTTGGTCTCTAAAGTAATTGAGCAACATACGGACAACAAACGGCGCCCGACGAGCCCCGTCGAAAAGGTTTCATCCGATAAACACCTCGCGATAGCGCGCGCTTCACGTTGCGGTAACCCAACCTTCTTACGTTGAGACGGTGGCACGTCGGCGATCTCCAAATCCCCCTTTGACATCGAGCCGTGCCGCCACTCGCTATGCAGTACAGGGAGCCCGGTATGAGTGTGGCTGACGTCGAAAGCCGGAGCGTGATCCTCGTCGTCGAGGACGAGGAGAGTTACCAGGACGCCCTCAACATCGGACTCACCGTCGAGGGCTTCGTCGTGGTCGGCGCGACGAACATCGCCCAGGCGCGACAACTTATGGTGTCGGCGAAGCCCGACCTGGTCTTGCTCGACATCATGCTGCCCGACGGCTCGGGCATCGACTACTGCCGCGAGCTCTACGACTCGACGCGCACGCCGGTCATCATGGTGACGGCACGCTCCAGCGAGGTCGACGTCGTCCTCGGCCTCGAGATCGGCGCCGCCGACTACGTCACCAAGCCCTTTCGTCTGCGTGAACTGATCGCGCGCATTCGCGCGGTGTTGCGCCGTCCGCTCACCAACTCCGACGAGGAGATCGTCACCTTCGGAGACCTGCGAATCGACTTCGTGCGTCGCACTGTCATTCGTCGCGGCGAAGAGATCGAACTGAGTCGCAAGGAGTTCGACCTGTTGGCGCTCTTCGCGTCGCGACTGGGTCAGGTCGTGACCCGCGAGGTCTGTCTCGACACCTTGTGGTGGGGCCTGGAGCTGTCGGACACTCGTACGCTCGACACGCACGTCAAGCGACTGCGCCAGAAGATCGAGAACGACCCCGCCAACCCACGCCACCTCATCACGATCCGCGGAGTAGGTTTTCGCCTCGACCCGTAGTCTGCCTGGTCATGCAAAAAGGTGACCTCGCTCCGGATTTCACGCTCAAGGATCAACAGGGTAACGAGCGCACGCTCTCGACGATGCTGCTCAACGGTCCGGTGGTGTTGTTCTTCTACCCGGCCGCGATGACCAAGGGCTGCACGAAGGAGTCCTGTCACTTCCGAGACCTCGCCGCAGAGTTCGCGGCGCTCGGCTCTCAGCGACTCGGCATCTCGATGGACAGCGTGGAGAAGCAGGCCGAGTTCACGTCGAAGAACGACTTGGACTACCCGCTACTCGCCGACGTCGACGGCGCCGTCGCCAAGCTCTACGGCGTCAAGCGATCACTCGACCTCTTGAAGGTGAAGCGCACGACGTTCGTGATCGGCCAAGACCGACGAATCGTGGAGGTATGAACAGCGAGGTGAGTATGAACACCCACGCCGACAAGTCACTCGACGCACTGCGACGACTGAAGGCTTAACCGGCGATTATCGCCGGCGCCGGGTCGTGCAAGAAGCGACCGATGTGCGACAGCACCGCTGAGGCCATCGCGCCATCCACCTGACGGTGATCGAAGGCCATCGCCAACTCGACGACCTGGCGCACGACGACTTGGTCGTCCTCGACCCACGGCCGTTTCGCGATCTGGCCAACGGCGAGGATCGCGCCGGTCCCCGGCGGCAGGATCGGAATCGCGGCGTCGACACCGAAAGGACCGACGTTCGTGATGCTCAATGTCGTGCCGATCATCTCGTTCGGCGTCGTCGTACCCTGACGGGCCTTGTCGACCAGCACCGTCAGCGCCGAGGCCATACCTACGAGATCGAATTGATCGGCGCCCTTGATGTTCGGCACGATCAGTCCGCGCGGCGTGTCGGCGGCGATGCCGAGGTTCACACTGCGACGCACGATGACTTCATTCGCGGCCGCGTCGAAACTGGAGTTGATGCCCGGGAAGTGTCGCGCGGCGTCACACACCGCGAGGGCGATGATCGTGAGCGGGGACAGACGGACATTGGCCAGGTTGGGCTGCTGCTTCAGCGACGCGACGAGGTCCATCGTGCGCGTGGCGTCCACTCGCACCCACACCGCCGCGCGCGGCTGCGTGAACGCGCTCTGCACCATCGCCTCGGCCATCGAGCGCAGCACTCCCTTCACGGGTATGCGCTCTTCCTTGGGACCCGTAGACCACGACTCGAGTTCTCGACCGACGAAGCGTGACGTCGTGTTCGGACCGGTGATCGGAGCGCTGACACGTGGTGCCGGTGCAGCCGATGCACCATTGAGCGCGTGTTCGACGTCGTCGCGGGTGATGAGTCCATCGCGACCGGTGCCGGTCAGTGACGCGATGTCGACGCCGTGCTGTTTGGCGTAGAGGCGGACCGGCGGCGTGGAGCGCGGCGCGAGCGCCGGCAGGGCCGAGACCGGAGCAGCGGGCGCGACGGGCGCGACAACTGGCGCTGCAGCGACCGGCGCTGAGGTCGACGCTCCACTTTGGCGACGGTGCTTGCGCGTGACGACGGCGTCTTCGTTGGCGACGCCGTAGCCGATGAGGACGGCCTCGCGGCCTTCGCCGACCGAACCTTCTTGCTTGTCCGATGGCGCAGTCGCGGGCGCAGGCGCGGGCTCGCTCGGCGTCTCAGTCGCCGCCGGTGCCGGTGCAGCGCCTCCACTGCCACCGACTTCGAAGGTGATCAGGGGCTTGTGGACTTCGAGCACGTCGCCGACATTCCCGTGGAGCGCCACCACGGTTCCGGCGTAGGGACTCGGCAGTTCCACGGTGGCCTTGGCGGTCTCGATGTCGACGAGCGGTTGGTTGAGGACGACGACGTCGCCGACGTTGACCTTCCAGGTCACGATCTCGGCCTCGGTCAAACCTTCACCGACGTCGGGCAGGAGGAATACTTCTTCGCTCAACTGTCAAATCCCATCACTCGGTCGACGGCGTCGAGGATGCGGTCGACCGTCGGACGGTAGTCCTCTTCGATGCGCGTCGGTGGGTACGGCACGTGATAACCGCTGACGTGAAGTCCGGGCGCCTTCAAGGAGTAGAAGCAGCGCTGGGTCAACTCCGAGATGATCTCGGATCCGACCGACGCGGTGTGCGGCGACTCCTGGACGACGACGACGCGTCCGGTCTTCTCGAGCGACTTGGCCATGACGCCGAAGTCGAGCGGCGCGATGGAGCGCGCGTCGATGACCTCGATCGACGTGCCTTCGACGGCGGCGGTCTCGGCCGCGCGCAGCGCCGTCTTCATCGAGGCGCCGTAGGCGATGAGCGTGACGTCGGTGCCCTCGCGACGCACGACCGCGTCGAAGAGTCCGGCCGGCGGCGTCTCGAGGTCGACCTCGCCCTTCTCCCAGTAGCGGCTCTTGGGTTCGCAGAAGATGATCGGGTCGTCGTGTTCGATCGACTGCTGGATCATCCAGTACGCGTCGTTCGGTGTCGAGCACGACACGACGCGCAGTCCGGCGGTCTGAGCGAAGTAGGGCTCGGGGCTCTCGGAGTGGTGTTCGATGGCGCCGATGCCGCCCTGGAACGGAATGCGGATGACCATCGCCATCGTTGTAGGCGCCGTCCGAACGCTTGTGCAGCTTGGCGACCTGGGAGACGATCTGGTCGAACGCCGGGTAGACGAAGCCGTCGAACTGGATCTCGCAGACCGCGCGGTAGCCGCGGATCGCGAGTCCGACCGCGGTACCGACGATGGCCGACTCGGCCAGCGGCGAGTCGACGACGCGGTCCTCGCCGAAGTCCTTCTGCAGTCCGTCGGTGATGCGAAAGACGCCGCCGAGGCGACCGATGTCCTCGCCCATCAAGAGGACCTTGGGATTCTTCTCCATCGCGCGACGCAGGCCCTCGTTGAGGGCCTTGGCCATGGTCATCGTGGTCGTCGCCATTAGAGCTCACCTCCGGAGATGCCGAGATCGATCATCTCGCGACGACCCTCTTCGATCAGCGGATGCGGCGCCGCGTAGGCGTTGTCGAACATGGTGATCGGGTCGGGACGGCTCATCGCGAGCACGTCCTCGCGCAGCTTGAGCGCCATCGCCTCGGCCTCGGCCGCGACGCCGTCGAAGTCGGCGTTCTTCACCTTGTACTCGCGCACCAACAGCGCCTTCACGCGCTCGACCGGGTCGCGGTGCTTCCACACCTCGACCTCGGCGTCGATGCGGTACCGGGTCGGGTCGTCCGAGGTGGTGTGCGCCCCGATGCGGTAGGTGTAGGCCTCGATCAACGTCGGTCCGCCGCCGACGCGCGCGGAGTCCAGGGCGCGCTTCGTGACCTCGTAGACCGCCAGGACGTCGTTCCCGTCGACGCGCACGCCCGGGAAAGCCGAAGCCGTGGGCACGGTGATAGAGCGGAATCTTGGACTGCACCGTGGACGGCGTCGAGATGCCCCACTGGTTGTTCTGGCAGAAGAACACGACCGGGCGCGTTGAAGGACGCGGCCCAGACGAAGGCCTCCATCACGTCGCCCTGGCTCGAGGCGCCGTCACCGAAGAAGGCCATCGCGGCCTCTTCGGCGCCGTCGCGCTGGATGCCCATGGCGTAGCCCACGGCGTGGAGGGTCTGGCTGCCGAGCACGACCGTCGGCACCGAGTGCCGGTACTTCTGGGGGTCCCAGCCGCCGTTGCTGACGGCGCGAAAGAGTCGCAGCATGTTCTCCGGCGGTACCCCGCGACACCAGGCGATGCCGTGCTCGCGGTAGGTCGGGAACGTGAAGTCCATCGGCGCCAGGGCCCGTCCGGCGCCGATCTGCGCGGCCTCTTGTCCCTGGATGGGCGCCCACAGGGCGAGCTGTCCTTGACGCTGTAAGGACGTCGACTCGTTGCACAGTCGACGGATGATCACCATGTCGCGATAGAAGCCGAAGATCTCGTCACCGTTCAGGGTGGACTCGTACTCGGAGTTCTCAACGCGCTCGCCTTCGGGCGTCAGCAGTTGAACTAGTTCTTCGTCGATCATCGACACTCCTTCGGCACTACCCCCGGGAATCACACTACCCCCCTACGATTAACGGGTGCCCCGGCTGCTCGTCGACATCAGCCCGCTGCGCACGAACCGGGAGTTCCGTTTTCTCTACTCCGGTCAGATGATCTCTCTACTCGGGAGTAATTTGACCGTCGTCGCCGTGCCCGTATCAGGTCTATTCGCAGACGCACTCGAGCCTCTGGGTCGGACTCGCGAGCCTCATCCAGTTGCCGTTCCTCATCACCGGCGCACTCTGGGGTGGCGCGATGGGCGACCGCGTCGACAAACGCACGCTGATGTTGCTCAGCGCCGTCGTTCTGGGACTCGACGAGCGCCGGCCTGGCGATCAACGCCCACGTCCACGACCACCATCTGGTCGTGCTCTTGCTACTCGCCGCACTCTCGGCCGGCTTCGCCGGCTTCTCCGGACCGCTGCGCACCGCGGCGATCCCCAAGATGGTCGATCCCCGGAGCAACTGGTCGCCGCGTACTCGCTCAATCAAGTCGCCATGAACGCGGCCGTCGTCATCGGTCCGGCCGTCGCCGGCGTCTTGATCGCCAGCGTCGGTCTGTACTCGTGTTACGCCATCGACGCGATCACGTTCTTCGTCTTGTTGACTTGTTGACGATCCCGCTCGCTGCGATGCCCGCGCCAGCCGAACACGCCGGGACCGCGATGTTTCGCGCGATCGGCGACGGCTTTCGCTACGTCCGCGCGCACGCCGTGGTCCAGGCGGTCTATCTCGTCGACCTCAACGCCATGGTCTTCGGACTGCCGCGCGCGCTGTTCCCCGCGGTCGCGCTCACGCTGTATCACGGCGGCCCACGAACGCTCGGCCTTCTCTACGCCGCGCCCGGCGCCGGGGCGCTCCTCATGGCGGTCGTCACCGGATGGATCGCGCGCGTTCGGCGACAGGGTCGCCTCGTCGCCTTGGTCGTGATGGCTTGGGGCGCGTCGATGGCGCTCTTCGGACTGGTCCACGTCGTCTACGTGGGACTGATCTGTCTGGGCATTGCTGGCGCGATGGACGTCATCTCGACGGTACTGCGCAACACCATCCTGCAGAACGCCATCACGGACGAGTTCCGCAGTCGAATCTCGTCGATTCAGATGGCCGTCGTCACCGGTGGTCCCCGTCTCGGTGACGTGGAGTCCGGTGTCGTCGCGAACTTCACCTCGACCGAGTTCTCGATCGTGTCGGGCGGCATCGCGTGCATCGTCGGGGTGCTGGTGTTGATGCGCTGGCGTCCCGACGTTCTGGAACAGCGAGATGATCTAGCCCGAACGCACCGGTATCGACTTGTGCCGTGCGTTGGTGACTGCGGCGAGCTGACCGCAGGCGGCGTCGATCGAACGCCCCCGTGTGTTGCGCACCGTCGCGTTGATCCCCCGCGCGACGAGACCTTCGCGAAAGTCGTGCACGCGTTGCGACGACGATCCGCGCACGAGGTAGCCCGGCGTCGGGTTGAGCGGGATCAGGTTGACGTGGGCGCGAAGTGAGCCGGCGTACTTCGCCAACTCGTCGATGTCGCTCGCGCGGTCGTTGACGCCGTCGATCAGCGCCCACTCGAAACTGAGTCGGCGTCCGGTCGTGTTCATCCAAAAGAGGCACGCCTCGTGCAGCCGTTCGAGCGGGTAGCGACGATTGAGCGGCACCAGGTTGCTCCGCGACTCGTTGTTCGCCGAGTGAAGACTGACGGCCAACGTGAGCGGGAGTCCGGTCTTGGCCATGCGTTCGATCGCCGGCGCCACGCCGACCGTCGAGACCGTGATGTGCCGTGCCGACAGTCCGCGGTACTCGTGCAGTCGCTTGACGACGTCCATCGTCACGAGATAGTTGGCCAGCGGTTCGCCCATCCCCATGAAGACCACGTTGGAGAGCCGACGCGGTGCCGCTGCTCGGGCCGCGAACATGACTTGCTCCAGGACTTCGCCCGCGCTCAGATGTCGTGTGAAGCCGGCCTGTCCGGTCGCGCAGAAGGTGCAACCCATCGCACAGCCCGCTTGGGATGACACGCAGACCGTGACGCGGTCCTCGTACCCCATGAGGACGGTCTCGATGGTGGCGCCGTCGTGCAGACGAAAGACCCATTTTCGCGTCGCACCGTGGTCACTCGACACGTCGTCGGCGACCTCGAGGCTCGGCGGAAACCGCTCGGCCAGTTGAGCGCGCAGGACCTTGGGGATCGTGGTGATCCCCTCGAGCGCCTGGCCCTCGCTCCAGAGTCCGTGCCAGACCTGATCGACGCGGTAGCGAGGCTCGTCGACCAAGAGTTCGGCCAGCTCTTCCTTGGAGTACTCATAGACCGACGGCATCCCTCAACGCTACGTCGGTGACACGGTGGCCCGGCCCGCGTCCTTCGCCCTTCGCGGCACCTAGTGAATCTCTGCTTGACTCTTAAGCGCCTCAGCCGCAAGCGCTGCAAGAACATCAGGAGCAACAATGGAACTCAACAACACTTCAGCCGTCGTCACCGGCGGTGCGTCGGGACTCGGCGAAGCGACAGCGCGCGAACTCAGCGCGCGCGGCGTCAAGGTCGTCCTCGCCGACCTCAGTGACGACAAGGGCAGCGCCCTCGCCACCGAGATCGGCGGCACGTACGTGCACTGTGACGTCACCAACACCGAGCAGGTGATCGAGGCAATCGAGGCCGCGAAGGCGCTAGCGCCGCTGTGGAGTGCCGTGAACTGTGCCGGCATCGGCTGGGCGACGCGCACGGTCGGCAAGGACGGTGAGTACGCCTCGGCCCACGACCTGGACCTCTATCGCAAGGTCATCGAGATCAACTTGATCGGCACCTTCAACGTCTGTCGCCTCGCCGCGACGGCGATGAGCGCGAACACGCCGGACGTCGACAACATGCGCGGCGCGATCGTGAACACCGCGTCGGTCGCGGCCGAAGACGGACAGATCGGTCAGGTCGCCTACTCGTCGTCAAAGGGCGGTGTCGTCGGACTCACGTTGCCGTTGGCCCGCGACCTCGCGGTGATCGGCGTACGCGCGAACTGCATCCTGCCCGGCCTCATCGACACCCCGATCTACGGCACCGGTCCGCAGTCCGATGAGTTCAAGGCTCGCCTCGGCGCCGGCGTCCTCTTCCCGAAGCGTCTCGGCTACGCCTCAGAGTTCGCGACGCTTGCCGCCGAACTCCTTGCCAACAGCTACATGAACGCCGAGTCGATCCGCCTTGACGCGGGCATCAGGATGCAGCCGAAATAACTTCGACGCATCACTCCGCGCTGAAGTGCGCCGGCTAACTGTGACGGCGGCCGTTCGCGTTGAATCCGGTCTCGGGATGGATGCCCGGAGGATTGCGGTCGATCTCCTTGTTGAACAAGAAGTGCGTGAGGCGCTGTGTCGCACGACGCCACGCGCGTAGCGGTGGACCCGTCTCGCCTTCGTCGTCTGGGCGCACGTAGTGCTCTGGACTCATGGAGTTCCTTGCCGCCTCGGCGGATCTCCGCCTGAAGCCAATGTACAACGGCTCGAGTTCTAGAAGCCCGCGCCACCCGACGAGCCCGGCGTCGTCGTTGTCGTCGAGTTCATCGGCGTGGTCGTCGTCGAGTTGTGGTTGGAGTTCGATCCTCAGACGCACCGGACGACCCGCACGCCGCCAACGTGACGCCGGCGAGTGCGACGAACACAACTGGCGCGACCCGTCGAAGAACTTTGCTCTTGAGAGCGGTGGTGACGGACGGCATTGGCCCAACTTCCTCGATCACCTTTAGGGGGAATGCTGCAAGTTCGATGACCTCGTCAGCAGTACGGCGCAGGGAGTCAATGAGATCACTTCGTACGACAGAACTTCACGACAGACAGGTATGAACGGAGGAGTGGCTCCGACGTGGGCTGGCCTCGAATTGACTGACTGACCACCACTCGGTACCGATCCTTCGGCACTGTATGGTGTCGAAAAACAGTCCTCGACATACGTACGTGAGGTTCAATGTGCTCAAGGCATACATCGCACCAGACGAAACAGACGGAGGGCTTCGATTCTCAGTCTTCTTAGACGACCTCGCTGACATCCATGAAAATTCTCCCGCGTTCGAAACGCTGACTGAGGCCGTTAAATGGGCTCTTGAACAGACTGACTTCGTGATCGCACGACAGTTAACTGGTCCGTACTACTGGTGCGGGAGGGGACCCAAACCTTCGGACATTGAGGCACCTCCGGCCAATGGCTTGGACCAAGCTTGATTAACCCTTCGCTAACGGGTGTGGAGGGCCGACGTAGACATTCTGCGACTGTCGAATTGATCCGTGGGCGCGCCTTCACCTCTTCTGGAGTTGAGCCGTGAGCGAGAAATCAACGCTTCTATTTTTCTAGCCAATACTTGCGGAGTGGTGGTGGCACCAGTCCTCGAGGTCGTCCGCGGAGATAAAGGGGAACGATTAAGACCGCACAGATCGCCGCAAGTCCAAAGTCGATACTGACGAATTCGTGGGTGAAATGTCTCCGAGGCCACTGGCTAATCAAAAGATCAGCAATGGCAATTGTCCACATCAGGAGTACACCTGGAATGAGGGCGGAGTACACCCCTTTCGCGTTCAAATTGTATGAACCGGCAGGGCTGAAAGATTCAAGAGTCCCGGAACGTAAGAAGTTCTCGTCGCGTAACTTGCTGCGTTTTGCAGGTGGCTTGCCAAGCCATACTCGAATCGTCACCACCGTACTGAAGACATCGAAAAGTATGAGGATCAGCGCTAAGAACATGAACCGCCCATCTCGAATTTCGAATATACGCAATCAGCGGACGTTGGAAAGCAATTTGCCACCCTCGTGGTCCTTCACGAACCAAGATCAGCGGCCAACTTCTCGGATCCTGGGACCGACGTCAACGTTCCCGAAATGGAGGATCTGGTCGTGGAATTTCCTAACTCCGCGGACGGGAACGCATTCAAACCAAGTGATGTCGGCTCACCGGATCAACGGTCCATTGAGTGGATGCTGTCGGCCGTGATCGTCACGATGACGCGCACCTGTTCTCCTCCGCCGTACCACTGGTACGGTCCACCGGTGTAACGCCGGGCGAGGAGTTCGATGTGTTCCGCGCCACCCTCGGTCGTGATGTTCGTGACCCGCCCCCGAACTGCGTAGTACCGCGAGGGGTCGGTGGCGTCACAGACGGCAACGGACACACGGGGATCCCGCGCAATGTTGCGCATCTTCTGGTGGGTCTGAACCGTGTTGATAATCACATGGGCGCCATCAGTGTCGACCCAGGTCTCAGTCGTTTGCGGTGAGCCGTCAGGCATCAACGTGGTGATGAAGCAAGTATTCGCACCTTGCATCAACTCGACGAATCGGTCAGGGAGAACCATCACATCGACGCTAGTTCGAGGAGGAGGACATTTATGTCGTCAGCCTTTGCCGTGAATCTCCCGTTCGTGCGGGTATGGGGAATTAAACCGGAGGGCCGACGTCAACATTCAGTCAAAGCGATCCGTGGTCTCAAAGTTCTGGTTGTAGGTGTTGGGGCGCACGGGCAGAGTCACGTAGATGTTGTCAACTGTGCACGGCCCTCCATTTGGATCGCTACCTGATTACTCACTTGTGGCCGCGAGTTTTCCGCTTGAAGGAGGAATCCGGAATGAGACATTCGAACCACCGCGGTTTTTGAAAGAAACTAGGACTTGGTGCACCTCGTTGGTCCATATCCCACCCATGACGCGGGTGCCGGTGTTGGCTTGGTGGTGAGGTCTAGCGCAAGTCCCTTCACGATATGACGGCTAATGACCGTACCCGTGTACCGACCATGGAGTCTGACTCCATCGCTCGCGCGTGGCGCCCAAATGACGGTGATAGAGAATCTTGGTCCGATCACTGTTCCCGTGAATGTCCCTGTCGAATAGCCCGAATTCGCAGCCTCGGAGGCGGGGATCGAAGCCCGTCCAGAAAGATGCGTCCCATGTTGGGAGATGATGAAGGTCGTGTCGTAGTTGTTCGAAGCGACGCTGAGCCATTTGCCAGCAACGTTCCACGCGGCGCAGCTTTTGGCTGTGTGGGCCACTTCGGCGTGAGGAGCAGATTGAGCTTGAGCAGCAGTTGCGCTGAACGTAAATAGCGATGCCGCGAGGAAAACCGTCGACAGAAACACCCTCGAACGCATGTAATTCCCTTCCACGCCATTGGATCTTCCAAGTGGGAACGCACTTCTTACCACAAAGCAGGGTCGACAATCATTTTGCCCTTCGGCTGTGCTGCCAAAGTGGAGCGGTGGGTACGTTCCTCGAATCACAACCCCCACAATCTGGATTGGGCATACCGAGTCGTCAATCTGAAAGTGTTTCAGAGTGGTCCACGTGACCAGCGACACGACCATAAACCGGCAGCGACTGTGCATGCGCTCGCGCACCAGCAGAGCCAATGTGGAACTTGAGGATACGACCTCGGTCGTTCAAGTGGCCCTCAAAGCACCCGAGATTGTTGGTGCTGGAGGGCCGACGTGAACCCGCACTCTGAAGGGATCCGCCTGCCGCTGTGCGGCCCCAACGTCGTCACTGAAGCGCTTCTCGCGCCTATTTTCCTGAATGAAGCACGTTGATCAAGTCAACTGGCGCTCAGATCTCGCGCGCCTCAGCGACGTTCTCGAAACGAGCGAACTCACCGCGCCACGTTAGGTGCGAGGTACGTGTCGGACCGTTACGGTTCTTGCCCACGATGATCTCGGCTTCGGCCTTCTTGTCGTTCGCGACCTCACCGTACTGCTCGGGTCGGAAGATGAATAGCACGACGTCGGCGTCCTGCTCGAGCGAACCCGACTCGCGAAGGTCCGACATCATCGGCCGCTTGTCCGAACGCTCTTCGAGTTTTCGTGAGAGCTGCGAGAGAGCGATCACCGGACACTGAAGCTCACGCGCCAGGATCTTGAGTGACCGGCTCATCTCCGACACCTCGACCTGACGGTTTTCGGCGCGGCCTCTTGAACTCATCAACTGCAGGTAGTCGATGATCACGACGCCGAGATCACCATTTTGCTGACGAATTCGCCGCGCACGGGCCCGGACGTCCATCACCGTCAGTGCCGGATTGTCGTCGATGAACACCCTGGCCGACTGCAGATAGCCGAAGGCTTCGTGCGCCCGGTTCCAGTCGGCGTCGCTCAGGTCGCCGGTGCGCAGTTTCGAGGAGTCGATGCGCGCGGTCGAGGCGAGGATCCGCTCGGCGAGTTCCTGGCGGCTCATCTCCAAGGAGAAGAACAGCGCGGGACGCTTCACCACGGCGCCGACGTGGATCAATATGCCAAGGGCGAAGGCCGTCTTGCCGGTGCCCGGGCGCGCGCCCACGATGGTCATGCTGCTCGGTTGCAGCCCTTGGAGAATCTGGTCGAGGGACTTGTAGCCCGTCTCGAGACCGTTGATACGACCCCGGGTCTCACCACGCTCTTCCAGGATGTCGGCTTCGCTGAGGAGCAGTCGCTGGAGTGGGGAGACCGAGTCGGTGCGGCCGGCGTCGCCAATCGCGTTGATCTTGCGCTCGGCCTCGTCGATCAGTCCCACGACGTCTTCGGTCGCGACGTAGGCCTCGTCGACGATCTCGCCGGCGACGGCGATGAGTCGGCGTTGTTGCGCCTTCTCGCGCACCAGGTCGGCGTAGTGCTGGGCGTTCGCGGCCGACGGCGTGTTCATCTGCAGCGAGGAGAGCAGCGCCAGTTCGACCGCTATTGAACCACGCTCCTGCAGCTTCGCCTGCACCGTCACGTAGTCGACGGGTTCGCCGGAGTTCGCGAGCGAGACGATGGAGCTGAAGATCTGACCGTGCAAGGGTCGGTAGAAGTCTTCAGCCTGCACCGTCTCGTACGCGATACTCACGGCTTCTTGCGACAGCAGCATCGCGCCGATCAAACTCTCTTCAGCTTCGATCGCGCTCGGTGGAATACGGCCGCCACTCGGCGCTTGGCGCGTGCGTGGCTCCGATTCAATCTGCGTCATAAGACCTCAATGGTCGCGTGTGGGGACTGTTTGCAACAAGAAGCACAACGTGGGGAAATGTCTGTGTACAAAACTCACGAATCTGATGATTTCATTCGGGTGTTACATAGCGCGCATTACGCAGCGAACGCCGAGACAAACGTCTCGGCGTACGCAATTCTCAAATCGCTGACTACTTCGCGGTGATCTCCACGTTGATGGTGGCGTCAACGCCGTCGAAGAGTGTTGCGGTCACCGTTGCGGTGCCGACCTCTTTCAAATGTTCGGTCATATGGATCGCATGACGATCGAGCGAGATTCCCGTCGCGGTGCGCAGCGCGTTGACGACGTCGGCCTCAGTGACCGAACCGAACAGGCGACCGTTGGCACTGGCGCGCGCGGCGATGGACAACGTCTGCGCTTCGATGATCGTGCGCTGGGCCTCGGCCGCTTCGCGGCTGGCGGCGTCACGCAGGTCGCGCGACTTGCGCATCGACGACGCCTGGGACTCAGTGCTCGAGCTCGCCTTCATCGCTGCACCGGAGGGCAGCAAGAAGTTACGGGCGTAGCCGGACTTCACGTCGACGATGTCGCCACGGCGACCGACGCCGCGGATGTCGTTGCGTAACAGGACCTTCATTCGGCCACCTCCTCGACGAGTGCGACCTCGGCCACGGGCGTGGTGTCCACGTACTCGAGGATCTCTTCGGCCTCGACGTCGGGCGCTTCGGCGTTCACCTCAGGCGCGGCCGGTCGGTCGCTGTCGCCACGCGGTGCGCGTGGTCCACGGTCGTCGCGGTTACCGCGACCTCCGCGACGCTCGGTCACGGTGCGCTGCGTGTAGGGCAGCAGCGCCAACTCGCGGGCGGTCTTGATCGCGTCGGTGACGTCGCGCTGGTGCTGCTGGCAGTTGCCCGAGACCTTTCGTCCGCGAATCTTGCCGCGGTCCGAGATGTACTTGCGCAGCTGCGCGAGGTCCTTGTAATCCACCGTGCCGACGCCGTGCTGACAGAAGGAGCAGGGCTTCTTCTTCGCGCCACGACGCGTGTCGATCTTCGGCGCGCGCTTCGGCGGCTTGGGGTTATTAATACGGGGCATTAGAAGGGCTCCTCATCGAAGGCGTAGGCGGGTTCGCTGGGTCGCGCTGCCGCGGCCGGACGGTCGTTGGACTGGAAGTTGCTGCCCTCGGCGCGCGGGGTGCGCGTCACGACGGCGGTCGCCCACTTGAGGCTCGGTCCGATCTCGTCGGCGTTGATCTCCACGATCGAGCGCTTGTCGCCGTTCTCGGTCTCCCACGAGCGCTGCTCGAGTCGACCACTCACGATGACGCGCGAGCCCTTCACGAGTGAGTTCGCCGCGTTCTCCGCGAGGGCGGCGTACGCGACGACCTCGAAGTAGCTGACGCGCTCTTCCCACTCCTGGGTCTGACGGTTCTGCCAGCGGCGGTTGACGGCGATGGACAGCTTCAGCGCTGCCTGCCCTGAGTTGAGGAACTTCAGTTCCGGGTCGCGGGTGACGTTCCCTACGACGGTGATTGCGTTATCGGCCATTTCTCTCTCCTTGGAATCTCAAGCGTCCGAACTTACGCCTGCGCCGTGACACTCTTGGCGGGACGTTCATGGCGGCGAAGAATCTTGTAGCGCAGGACTTCGTCCGAGAGGGTCAGGATGCGGTTGAGTTCGTCGACGGTCGACGTCTCACCACTGAACTCCACCAGAACGTAGTAGCCCTCTTTGCGCTTGTTGATCTCATAGGCCAGGGGACGCTTGCCCCAACGGTCGATGGCCCCGGGGGTTCCCTCGTGCGTTCGGATGGTTTCCAACGCGCGGTCGAGGGCGATCTGGATCGTCTGGGCGTCGACAGCCGTGTCGAACACGATCATGGTTTCATAAGGCCTCATGGCCAGTTTCCTTTCCCTCTGGTCCGGCTAGGCCGGGCTCTGCGGAAAACAGAGCAGGGTATGTGGTACTTCCCCACGCTTGTGGAGGATAATCCTAGTTGAAGCCTGCGAAAAGCGCTAGTCGAGCAGTCCGTCGGGATTCGGATAGGCCTCGTCGGCACTCGGGAAATCGCCGCTTCGCACGTCGTCGGCGAAGTGGCGCAGGGCGTCGGTGATGACCGGCCCGAGATTGGCGTACTGACGGACGAACTTGGCCGGCGGCCGATTCGTCAGACCGAGGAGATCGTGAAAGACGAGGACCTGGCCGTCGGTGTCCGGGCCGGCACCGATGCCGATGGTCGGGATATCGAGTGATTCGGTGACCGTCTTTCCGACCACGCTCGGCACGCCCTCGATCACGATGGCGTAGACACCCTCGTCCTGGAGGAGTTGCGCGTCTTCGATGAGCAGCTTCGCGCTCTCCATCGTCTTGGCCTGCACCTTGAAACCGCCAAAGGCCATCACGCTCTGCGGCGTCAGTCCGAGGTGACCCATCACCGGGATCTGCGCGTCGAGTAACGCGCGAACCACGCTTTGGCGCACTCGCCCGCCTTCGAGCTTCACGCTGTCGGCACCACTGCGGATGAGTTTCGCCGCATTGCGAACACTCTCGCCGAGGTCGACGTGGTAACTCAGCCACGGCATGTCGGCGACGACGTGCGCGTCAGGTTTGGCCGCGGCGACGGCGCGCACGTGGTGCGCCATCTCGTCGATCGAGAGGTGCAGCGTCGTCTCTTGACCGAGTACGACGTTGGCCATCGAGTCGCCCACGAGGATCAGATCGACACCCGCCGCCGAGGCCAAGCGGGCGCCCGGCTCGTCGTAGGCAGTCACCATGACCAGGGGAATCGCGCCGTTTCGGCGCTTGCGCGCTCGGATCGCCGGTGCGCTCAAACTCATTCGCCGACCTCTTGGCGCTCGATCGCGTTGACGCGGCGCGCCCGTCGTCCGCCGGCCGACCACTTGCGCACCAGGTGGTGGAACGAGCAGCCGACGCACACCTCGACGGCGTAACACTGCACCGGCTCCTCGCGTCGCTCGAGCTTCAACAGTTCGGCGCGCGACGTCGGACACGTGCCGCCCGACGGCAACCGGGCGCCGAAGACGTAGGTCACTTCTACGAGCTCGACGTCGCTGCAGACCGGACAGGTCTCGCCGGTCTTTCGACCGAGGTTCTTCGCCGCGCGCAGTAGTTCCGGGTGCGCGTCACACACGTCTTCGTAGCGCAAGAGTCCCGCGGCGACCTTGGCGAGGAGGGCGTGACGAACGAGTCCGAACTCGACCACCGCTCCGTTCGCGGTACTCGTGCGGAATCGCTTATCCATTAGGAGTGACCCTAGTCACCTTTGTTTCACTGGTAAATGACACCACTGCACGTTCGATATATCGAAGTGATACTATGTTTCGCGTGTTAGACATTGCCATCCTCGGACTGCTCATGGACCGTGACCACCACGGCTACGAGATACGCACCCAACTGCGCGACCGACTCGGTGTGTGGGCGAATGTTTCCTTCGGTTCGATCTACCCGGCCCTCGCTCGTTTGGAGCGCCAGGGCTGCGTCGAAGCCGTCACCGCCAGTGAGACGCGACTCAACGCGCTCTCGACCGGCTCACTCTCGGGTGAACGCGCGTCGCTGCGTTCCCTTCGCACCACCCCGGGCATCGGACGCCGCGGCCGCAAGGTCTACCGGATCACCGAGCGCGGTCGTCGTGACTTCGTCTCGATGCTCGCGGACCCGGCGACGCTGGATGACGGCAAGAACTTCTCACTGCGCATGGCCCTCGCCCAGTACCTGAACCCGAACGCTCGGGTCGGGTTGCTCGAGCGTCGCCGTGGCGATCTCATTGCCCGCCTGGCCGAAGTGCGGGCCGGGGCGAACAACGAACAACTCGACCCCTACGCGCGCGGCGTCATGGAGCACGCGGCCCAGGGCGTCGAGTTGGACCTCGCGTGGATCGACGGAATGTTGACCACCGAACGAAGTAATCAAGAGTCCTTCGCGCACGACGCGAAGTAAGAAAGGAGAGCCATGGAGAAGATTCGCGTGGCCATCGCCGGCGTCGGAAACTGCGCCAGCTCACTCATCCAGGGCGTCACCTACTACAAGGACGCCAATCCCGCCGACGACGTACCGGGCCTCATGCACGTCGTGCTTGGGCGGCTATCACGTCAGTGACATCGAGTTCGTCGCGGCCTTTGACGTCGACGCCTCCAAGGTCGGCAGCGACCTCGGCAAGGCCATCGAGGGTGGCCAGAACAACACGATCAAGTTCGCCGACGTCCCCACCTTGGGCGTCACGGTCCAGCGCGGACCGACCATGGACGGACTCAACAAGTACTACCGCGCGATGATCGAAGAGTCGCCCTATGAGCCCGTCGACGTCGCGCGAGTCCTTCGCGACTCGCGCGCTCAGGTGCTGGTGTCGTACCTGCCGGTCGGTTCCGAGGACGCGCAGCGCTTCTACGCCCAGTGCGCGCTCGACGCCGGCGTCGCCTTCGTCAACGCCATTCCCGTGTTCATCGCCTCGGACCCGGTCTGGGCCCAGAAGTTCGCCGACGCCAAGTTGCCGATCATCGGCGACGACATCAAGAGCCAGCTCGGCGCGACCATCGTGCACCGCGTCCTCGCGCGTCTCTTCGAAGACCGTGGTCTCACGCTCGACCACACCTACCAGTTGAACGTCGGCGGCAACATGGACTTCAAGAACATGCTCGAGCGCGAGCGCCTCGAGTCCAAGAAGATCTCCAAGACCCAGGCCGTCACGTCACAGCTCGAGATCTCCAACATGGACCCCGACGACGTGCACATCGGACCGAGCGACCACGTGCCGTGGCTGCACGACCGCAAGTGGGCCTACATCCGCATGGAGGGTCGCAACTTCGGTGACGTGCCGCTCAACGTGGAACTCAAGCTCGAAGTCTGGGACTCGCCCAACTCCGCCGGCGTCATCATCGACGCGGTGCGCTGCGCGAAGATCGCCCTCGACCGCGGCATCGGTGGCCCGATCATCGGACCGTCGGCCTACTTCATGAAGTCACCACCGATTCAGTACCACGACGACATCGCGCACAAAATGATCGAAGAGTTCGCCGATGGTGCCGAGAACCCGGTCTGGCCGTAAGCAGCAACGCCGAGCTCAACGCTCAGCATCACCCGTCGACGGCGTATTACGCCTGGTCGACCCACCATTCGCGCAGACGCACCGCGGCCTCTTGCGGCGTAATCTCGCCTTCGTCGAGTCGAATCTCCATGAGGAACTCCAGCGCTCGCCCGACCGCCGGGCTCGGCGCAATGTTCAGCAACTCCATGACGGCGACGCCGTCGAGGGCCGGACGAAGTCGCTCGAGGTCTTCGCGTTCGCGTAGGTCGGCGATGCGAATCTCGAGTTCGTCCATCCGTTCAGCGAGTTCGGCGGCTTTTCGCGCGTTGCGCGTCGTGCAGTCGCACCTCGTCAACTCGTTGAGCTCTTCCAGCAACGGTCCGGCGTCGCGCACGTAGCGTCGCACGGCCTTGTCGGACCACCCCAGCTTGTAGGTGTGGAAGCGCAGGTGCAGTTCCACGAGCGCACTGACGTCGTCGATCATCTCCTGGGAGTAGCGCAACGCCGTCATACGTTTGCGCGTCATCTTCGCGCCCACGACCTCGTGGAACCGGAAGGTCACGCCGTCTTCGGTGATGGCACGCGTGGTCGGTTTGCCGATGTCGTGGAACAACGCGGCGAGTCGCAGGACCAAGTCCGGCGAGGTCTTGTCGACGACGGCCCACGTGTGCGCCAGGACGTCCTTATGACGGTGGATCGGGTCTTGTTCGAGCTGCAGCTTCGGCAACTCGGGAAAGAACACTTCGGCGAGACCGGTGCGCACGATGAAGTCGAGACCGACCGACGGCGTCGCCGTCACCATGCAGGAGGTCGAGCTCGCCGCGGATGCGTTCGGGTGACACCTTCGTCAGTCGATCGGCCATCTTGGTCGTCGCGGCCTCGATCGCGGGATCGATGGTGAGCGAGAACCGCGCGGCGAAGCGTGCGGCGCGCAGCATCCGCAGGGGGTCGTCACTGAAGAGGATCTCGGGATCGATCGGCGTGCGCAGTATCCGATCGTGGAGGTCGTTGAATCCGTCGTAGAAGTCGAAGAGGGTCTGCACGTCCGGTGTCGCGGCGTCCAGGGCGATGACGTCGAGGGCGAGCGCGTTGATCGTGAAGTCTCGTCGACTGAGGTCGGCCTCAAGCGAGTCGCCCCACTCGACGGCGGGTTTGCGCGAGTGATCGACGTACGCCTCGGAGCGGAACGTGGTGATTTCTACCTTTATACCGCTCCCACGCAGCAATCCGCCGATCGTCCCAAAGTCCCGGCCCTGCTCCCACAGCGTGGTGCACAGCGGCGTCATCAGCGCCACGATGTCATCGGGACGCGCGTTGGTCGTGAAATCGATCTCGAAGTCCTCGCCACGTTCATCGCCAAGAATCGCGTCGCGAACCGAGCCCCCCACGGCGTAGAGGGAGAAGCCCGCGTCGGCGAACGCGCGGGCCACGGGACTCGACAAATGCGCCAAATCACTGAGTCGGTCGTGAACTTGATCGAAGGAAGTCACTGCGAACGAGGGTAGTTGGCGCCGAAGTTCACAGTGGCACGAAGGTACGCTATGAACGCATGTTCCACCGATTTTCGACCTGGTGGCGGGCACTCAGCGTTGTACTCCTCTGCCTCGCAACGATGGCGTGGCCCACGGTCGCGCGTGCTGACGCGACGGCCTCCTTCACCATGCTGCACCAAGACGCGGTGGCGACCGTGTCGACCAAGGGCACGTCGCACTTCTCGGTGACGCTCACCACGAGCGCCTCCTCTCGAGCCCGGGTCTCCATTTACCCCCGCGTCATCGATCGCTCCCAGTTGGCGCCGATCGTCGCCGACACTGGCGTGTCCGGCAAGGCACTTGGCATGACCAGCACTTTTGCGCTGAAGTGTGAGACCCACGGCAAGTACAAGTTCACGGTCAACATGTACTCGAAGCGCCCCGGGTCGCTGCGACACAGTTGCGCGCCCACGCCGCGACTCCACCTCCCGTGCCCTTCGCTGCGCTGTGACGGGGTCTATCCGCTTCGCATCCAGGTCACGAACGACGGCACGACGTCCACGCAGTGGTCGTTGCTGGCCGTCCAGTCCACGCGCGTCGATCAAGCCCTTCGCGTCGACGTGGTCGAGACCATGGACCCGAACGCGTTTGAGCACGCGAAGCGTTCGATCGCCGTGCTGCATCTCTTGGCACAGCACCCGTCGTCGGCGATCACGCTCAGCGCCGACTATCGACTGCTCAACACGCTCTTGCATCCCGGCGCGACCAACACCCTCTTCCACACGGAGCTTCGCAGGGCACTCGTCAGTCCGTTGCACGAAGCAGTGGACGCACCGCCGGCGAACATCGACTTCGGCGGGCTGGCGGTCCACGGTTTCGGGGACGAGGTGCGTCAACAACTGTCGCTGTCGTCCACGTTGCTCAAATCACTGACGAACCGCGACGTCACGTCGCCCGTCTTGATCAACGGCACGCCGTCACTGCAAAGTCTTCGCGCGTTGAAGCGTCTCGGCGTCAACGAAGTCGTGCTCCCGGAGGCGGACCTGAAGGTCGCTCCCTCGACGACACTCAACTGGGGTGCGCCGTTCCACGTCGTCGGCGCCGGGTCACTCACCGCGCTCAGTACCGACGGACCGCTCTCGACCCTCTACGCCGACACCGCGATCAGCGCCGGTCGACGAGCCGCGCTCACCTTGGGCACGCTGGCGTTCTTGCACTTCGAAGCGCCCAACGCGCCGGCGACGCGAACGGTGGTCATCGACGCGCCAATCGCCGAGAGTCCCGTGGGCTTCTTGAAAGACATCCTCAACGGATTCGCGAGCAATCCCTTCATCACGCTCGCGACGCTGACGCCGTCCTTCGAGAACTCGCTCGTCGCCACCAACGGCGCGCCCGCCACTCGCCCGATCCTGGTTCCACACGTCGACATGAGATGGTCGCAACATAACGTCGCGTCACTGAGTGACCTCGTCGTCGAGGTGAACTCCTACGCGCCGGCACTTCGTTCGACCAATATCGGCAACGACCTCGAAGTCGCGATGGAGGCCTCGGAGATCACCGGCACGCCGGGGGCTCGACAAGTGGGCATCGACGCCGCCGCCGTGGCCCTGCGAGGACAGCTGAGCAACTTCTCGGTGGATCCGAGCACGATCACGCTCGCCGGATCGGGCACGTCGATCCCGATCACCTTGACCAATCACGCGCCCTACACGGTGATGGCCGACGTGCATCTCTTGACCGACCAGCTCACGTTCCCCAAGGGCAACGACGTGCCCGTCTCGCTCAACCAGCCCACCAAGTCGGTGCGCGTGGCGACATCTAGCAGCAAGGGCAACAGCCTGACGCTGCAGGTCGTCGTGACGACGCCGAATAATCGACTGGTGCTCGCGCGCGCGGCCATCCAGGTTCGGATCGCGAGTACCTCGATCGTCGGTTACGTCTTGACGATCGCGTCGCTCCTGGTACTCGCCTACTGGTGGCTCCGCACCTATCGCAAACGACCCAAGGGCCGTCACGCTCGATGAGTTCGACCTCGACGCATAGCTCGCGCGTCGTCTCCATGGCGAGCGGCACGATGGTGTCGCGACTGACGGGACTGTTCCGCGTCCTCGTGTTGGCGTGGGTCCTCGGCTTCACGCCGATCGCCGACTCCTTCAACCTCGCCAACACCGTGCCCAACATGCTCTTCGACCTCGTGCTCGGCGGCGTCGCCGGCGCGACGTTCATCCCGGTGTTCGTCGAGCGACTCGCCAAGGACGGAGAACGACGCGCGTGGAAGTCGATCTCCAGTGTCGTCACCGGCGCGCTGATCGTGCTGGCGGTCGCGTCGGTCATCGCGTGGTTCTGCGCCCCGTGGATCATCGACGGCTTCACCGCATTTCGCGAAACGAAGAGCACGGAGTCATTGGCTGTTCTTGCGCAACAGCGCGCGGTGGCGACCGACCTGTTGCGCTGGTTCGTGCCACAGATCTTCTTCTACGGCGTCATCGGTGTCGCGACGTCGCTTGCTCAACATCCGCAATCGATTCGGTGTCGCGGCGTGGGTCCCGGTCGCCAACAACATCGTCTGCATCGGCGTACTCATCTGGTTCCACCTCGTCGATCCCGACCCCGATGCTCGTCGACGTTGGGCGGATCGACCGACCTGATGTGGTTCGGACTCGGCACCACGCTCGGCGTCGCCATCCAGTTCCTCTGTCTGCTCCCCTCGCTCTTTCGCAGCGACCTCTGGCGACTCTCGTTCCGTTTCAACTTGAAGGACCCCGCGTTGCGCGCGGTCAGTCGACTCGGCAGTTGGACGTTGCTGGTGGTCTTGTTCAATCAGCTGTCGCTGTTCATCGTGTTGGCCTTCGCCTTCGGCATCGGCGGTGACGGGCCGGTCAGCGCCTACACCTACGGCTGGTCGTTCATGCAGATGCCCTACGCCGTCGTCGTGGTCTCGGTGCTCGGCGTCCTCACGCCGCAACTCGCCGGCATGTCGACCGCCGAGGACTTCGCGGGACTGAGTGAACGCCTGCGCTTCGGTCTTCGCCAGTCGCTCGTCATCATCATCCCGTGCACGCTGGTTCTGCTGGTCCTCGCCCAACCGATCGTCGCGATACTGCTCAATCACTTGAACGCCCGACACGACATCTTGGCCGGCACGGTGCTCGCGGTCCTGGCCGCGGGACTGCCGGGCTTCACCGTCTTCCAACTCTGCGTGCGCGGACTGCAGTCGATGCAGCGCGCGCGCGAGGTGTTCTATCTCTACGCGCTGCAGAACGTCCTCACCATCGTCTTGTGCGTCGCCATCGGTCGCCACTCGATGGCCGGACTCACCGCGAGCGTCTCGATCGCCTACAGCGCCGCGGCGATCGTGGCGCTCATCGCGCTCGCGCGTCACCACGTCGTCGATCGCGTCGGAGATCTGGTCGCGACACGTGCGTCGCAGTCTCGACGCCTCGTTGGTCGCGGCGCTCGTCATGGCCCTCGCGTACTCCGCGCCGACGTGGAACCACGGCGTCGGCCTGGTGACGCGTTTCTTGTTCGCCGTCCTCGCCGGACTCTGCGCGCTACGCACTGGTCGTCGTGATCCTCCACCACCGCGTGACGCGCGTCGGGGCGAAAGATGCAAGGCTGAACTAGTTCAAAGGGGGGCCATGGCTCGTATTCGCGTAGTAACCGACAGTGCGTGTGACATTCCCGAAGAGATCGCGCGTCGCTTGAACATCGACATCGTGTCGCTGACCATCCGCTTCGGCGACGAGGAGTTCACCGATCGCGTCGACCTCTCCCCCGAGGAGTTCTGGGCGAAGTGCAAAGCGAGCAAGACGCTGCCCGAGACCGCGGCGCCGTCCCCCGGCGCCTTCCAGGCCGCGTACGAACGAGCGAAGTCGGACGACTGCGACGGCGTCATCGTGCTCACGTTGTCGGCACTGCTCTCGGCCACGAATCAGTCCGCGGTGCTCGGTTCCGAAGCACTGGGCGACGGCCTACCCGTGCGCGTGGTTGACACCAAGGCGGTCTCGATGGCGCAGGGACTCCTCGTCATCGACGTGGCCGAGCTGGCGGCGACCGGCGCCGACCTCGACCAACTCGTCGCGCACGCCGAGTCACTGGTGCCCAAGGTCGGTGTCGTGGCGATGCTCGACACCCTCGAGCACCTCATCAAGGGTGGCCGCGTCGGCGGCGCGCGCGCGCTGCTCGGCCAGGTGCTCTCGATCAAGCCATTGCTGGAACTCAAGGACGGCGTCGTCGCCGAAGCGGGTCGCCAACGCACTCGCTCCAAGGCATTCGTCGCGATCGCCGAGGCCACCAAGTCCCACGCGCCTCTCGAAGCGACTGGCGCTCGTGCACGGCGCGTCGAGTGAGGTCGCCACCTTGGAGAAAATGGCGGCGGACATCGCGACCGAGAACCCAATCATCGTCACCGACATGGGTCCCGTCGTCGGCACGCACGGCGGTCCGGGGATTATTGGACTGTGCTGGATCGAAGCATAAGAAAGCCGCACGCCGCTAGGTTGTCTGCGTGAACGAAGAGAGGAAACCCACCGACGGCGACTTCGTCGACAAGGCGCTCTTCCAGTTCGACCACGTCCTGGACATCGTCCACGACAAGGTCCTTCGCCCGATCCTGCTGGCCGGACGCGCCGTCGCGTACGGGCTGATCATCCTCTTCGTCGGCTTCGTTCTCGTCGGTGCGCTGCTCATCGGACTCATTCGATTGATCGACGTCTACTGCTTCGCCGGTCGTGAGTACCTCAGCTACGTCTCGGTCGGCGCGATCTCGCTGATCGCGGGGCTGATCGTTTGGCGCAAGCGCCGACCCGGTCAACCTGAGGAAGTAATGCCCGAACACACTCGTGTCTTGATCATCGGCTCGGGACCGGCCGGGCTCACGGCCGCCATCTACAGCGCGCGCGCCCAACTGAGTCCCATCGTGATCGAGGGCGAACCGTCCTCGACGACCGACCAACCCGGCGGTCAGTTGATGCTCACGACCGACGTGGAGAACTACCCCGGCTTCCCCGAGGCGGTCACCGGTCCCGAGCTGATGGCCAACATGCGCGCCCAGGCACTGCGCTTCGGCGCCGACCTGCGCGTCAACAAGGTCCAGGTGCTCGACACCGACTCGCGTCCGTTTCGCGCGTGGCTCACCGACGATGACGAACCGAGCATCACCGCCGACACCGTGATCCTCGCGACCGGCGCGCGCTCGATGATGATGGACGTGCCCGGCGAGGAACGGCTGCTGAGTCACGGTCTCTCGACGTGCGCGACGTGCGACGGCTTCTTCTTCCGCGGTCAGGACATCGCCGTCATCGGCGGTGGCGACTCGGCGATGGAAGAGGCGCTCTTCCTCACGCGCTTCGCCTCCAGTGTCACGGTGCGTCGTGCGTCGCGACGTCCTTCGCGCGTCGAAGATCATGCAGGAGCGCGCACTGGCGAACGAGAAGATCCGTTTCGCGTGGAACACCAAGGTCACCGAGGTGCTCGGCGACGACAAGGTCTCGGGACTCGCGGTGCAAGACACGGTGACCGGCGAGGACCGTGTGCTCGACGTCACCGGCGTCTTCGTCGCGATCGGACACATCCCGAACACGACGTTGGTGATGGGACAGGCCGACCTCGAGGAGAACGGCTACGTGCGCACCGGGCTCGGTTCGTACACGAACATCGACGGTCTCTTCGCCGCCGGCGACGTCCAGGACCACGTCTATCGCCAGGCCGTCACGTCGGCCGGATCGGGTGCATCGCGGCCATCGACGCCGAACGTTGGCTCGAGGCGCAGGGTCACTAACGCCAATCCAACCAGGTAATGTGGTCACCTGGCGCACGAAGGCGCCACCTTTGGAGGTGCTTATGAGCGAGCAGATCACGACCCTGACCGACGCAACGTTTGACGAAGTCGTGGGCGCGTCGGACAAGCCGATCCTGGTCGACTTCTGGGCCGAATGGTGTGGTCCGTGCAAGATGATCGCTCCGATCCTCGAAGAGCTGGCCGTCGAACAGTCGGACAAGTTCACGATCGGCAAGCTCGACGTCGACCTCAACGTCGCGACCGCCACCAAGTTCTCGGTCATGAGTATCCCGACGCTGTTGCTGTTCAAGGACGGCGAGGTCGTGGCGCGACTCGTGGGCGCCAAGCCCAAGGGTGCCATGCTCCAAGAGATCTCCGCGAACCTGTAGTCCACGCTGTCGAACTTCGACTCGCTCCAACTCGGTGACACGGGTCCTCGTGTTCGAGAGCTACACGAGCGCCTCGCCTGCCCTCGGACATCTCTCGACCAACGACGCCCAAGAGACGTTCGGTGACGGCACGCTCGCCCTGGTCGAGGCGTTCCAGCGTTCACGCGGACTACCGACTCACCGGCGCGGTCGACGAGACCACGTGGGAACGACTGATCGAAGCCGGGTGGCGACTCGGTCATCGTCTGTTGTACTTAACGCAACCCAACTTGCGCGGTGATGACGTCGCGGAACTACAGGTTCGCCTCGCGCAGTTCGGATTCAATCCCGGGACGCATCGACGGGATCTTCGGCGTCCTCACCGAAGAGGCGCTGAACGACTTCCAGCGCAACTGCGCGCTCGACGTCGAGCGGCGACGTTGACGCGAGCGACGCTGGTCGAACTGGTGCGCATGACGTCGACGCATACGTCGCGAAGTCTGGTGACCGAGGCGCGCGACCGCGCCGGCTTCAACGAAGTGCCCTCCGGTCCGCTCGTCATCTCCGGTCACAGTCCACTCGCTCCCCTGCTGGCGCAATCGTGCGAGCGAATCTTGAAGGTTGAAGTCCTCGGTGACGAGAGCGCCCGAAATCGTGGCGGCCTACGCCAACGCCAACGCCGCCGCGTTCGTCATCTCGCTCCAAACCCTCAAGCACATCGACGGCGTACACCTCCACTACTGGGCGAGCTACCGTTCACACTCGCGTCGAGGCGAACAACTCGCGAGTCAGATCGCGGCCGCGTTCAGCGATCGCCGCCGACCTACCAAGGGTTGAGGTGACCGGCATGGCGTTGCCGATTTTGCGCGAAACAAAGATGATCACGCTGCATATCGAGCACGGCGAGGACAAGAGTGAAACCCTCGAGGAGCTTGCGGAGGTCATCTCGACCGTTTTGGACGAAGTTATCCACAGGCAGGCCTGAATTCGGACCCTGAACTAGGGGATTTAGTCCGGTAAATCCCTTTGTTTAAAGCAAAACCTGAGAAACCCACAACTTCATCCACAAGTTGGGGATAACTTCAACTTGAGGTTTAGATTTAGGGTTCAAGGTTACTTCGGGTTCGAGATCGCGATGTAGAGCCGCTCGAGGTCGTCGAGGTCCGCAAAGTCAATGATTATGCGGCCATTGCGGCCTTTTAGGTCCACGTGCACGCGGGTATCCAGGTAATCCTCAAGTAGATGCTCGAGTTCGGCCACGCTGGCGTCGGGCACCGGTCGAAGACGAGCTGCGCCGAGACCCGGCTTGATGGCCGGCTCCGTCTCGACCACCGCCTTGGGTTCGAGGAAGGTCTTGACGGCTTCTTCGGTCGCGCGCACCGACATCTCGTTCTTAATGACGCGCGCCACCATGGTCGCCTGGGCGTTGGCGTCAGTGATCGCCAGGAGCGATCGAGCGTGACCGGCGCTGATCAGGGAGGACGCGAGCGCTGACTGCGCCGCCTCGCCTAGTTGCAAAAGTCGTAACGTGTTCGTAATATTTGCTCGGCTCTTGCCGACACGCTGGGCGACCTGTTCGTGGGTGAGATCGAACTCGTCGATGAGTTGCTGATACGCCGCCGCTTCTTCCAGTGGATGCAGGTCGACACGGTGGAGGTTCTCCACGACGGCCTGCTCCAGTGAGAGTCGGTCGTTGACGTCGACCTGAACGAGCACCGGCATGAACTCCAGTTCGGCCAGAATGGCCGCGCGCCAGCGGCGCTCACCGGCGATCAACTCGTAGTGACCCTCTTCCCCGTCGACCGGACGAACGATGATGGGCTGCAGGACGCCCAATTCCTTCACCGACGAGGCCAATGCCACCAGGCTGTCGTCGTTGATCGCCTTGCGGGGTTGGTACGGATTGGGACGAATCGACGCGATGGGAACACGCCGGAGCGGTCCGTCGGACTGCGTCGGTCGTGGATGTGACTTCGTCGATACTTCGTTGTCGGGGATGAGGGCGCCGAGTCCCTTGCCCAACCCTGGTTTCCTAGCCATTCATGATCTCCTCTGCTAGGGCGCGGTACGCCATTGCGCCTTTTGATGTTGGGTCGAATACGGTGATCGGCTGACCGAACGACGGTGCCTCCGCCAACCGGACGGTGCGCGGAATCACCGTTCGACACAGTTCGTTCTCGAAGTGTCGTCGAACCTCTTTGGCCACGTCCCCGAAAGTGTGATTCTCGAGTCGTACATCGTCAGGACGACCTTCGAGATCCGCAGCGTCGGATTGAGGTTCTTCTGAACCAGATCAACGATTCGTTGGAGCTGGGTCAAACCTTCGAGGGCGTAGAACTCGGTCTGGACCGGGACCATGATCTCGGTCGCCGCGGCAAAGGCATTGATCGTTATGAGGCCGAGCGACGGGGGACAGTCGATGAAGATGTAGTCAAAGTCGCCTTCGACCGACGTCGAGTGCCCTCTTCAATCGGAGTTCGCGAGAGATCACCGACGTGAGCTCCTGTTCCACGCCCGCCAGGTCCAGCGTGGCCGGCGCCACGAAGAGATTGTTGTAGCCGGTGGGCTCGACGATGTCCACCATTGGGACGTCATTCAAGAGAACGTCGTAGACCGAGCGCTCGAACTGGCGACCGTCAACGCCCGAGACCGGTAGTGGCGTTTCCCTGGGGATCCAGGTCGACGATCAGGACCCGCTTGTCTCTTTCGGCTAGCGCCGCGCCCAATGAGGTTGTGGTTGTGGTCTTGCCAACGCCGCCCTTTTGGTTGGCTACAGCAAAAATCCTCATTGTGGTGGCATTCCGCCATGAGCCTCTTCCCGACTTAGGGGATCCCGACACTGCGTCGAACTCCTGCCATTCAACTCGCTTTTTGGCATTTCGTCAAGTACCAATGTTTCACGTGAAACATTCGACCTGTTGGAGCCACCTGATTGTTTCACGTGAAACATTCCTCAATTCGGAAACACGTACATCACAAGTGTTTCGGGACAAACACTCCCGAATCAGAGAGGCAGACGTCAAATTGTTTCACGTGAAACATCAGAACAGGGGTCTCTTTCGGGGTGTGCCAATGGACCTCGGGGATACTCATTCGGGGTCGAGTGTGTCTTCACCAGCACCTGATAGGCGGCGCCGTGACGGATTCGGCCCTGGGCGACCAAACCCAGATCGTCCAAGTTTCGCGACATTCCACCGAGTGGCGTCCGAATCGTCCGGCGGCTCGGAAACGATCAGGACTCCCCCAATCTCTCAGAAATTGCGCCCCGCACTCCGCAGTAACCGCCGGCGGACCAAAGGATCGAGCCGTGACCAAGTCAAAAGATTCGACCAATTCGGGAATTCGTGGCGGTTTCCTCGACTCTGCCAGTTATCACGGTTCCGTTGTCCGGCGCTCCGTCCCATTCGAGGACCTCTTCGAGGAATTTGGCTCGTTTCACCATGGAATCAGTGAATACCGCACGACAGTGCCAGCGATCTAACAAGAACAGTCCCGGCAGACCTCCGCCGCTACCGAGGTCCAGAAAAGACGTAGGGGGAGCGGGTTGCGATCTCCTCCCAACAGAGCGCGAAGCCTAGGGAGTGCGTGAAATGGGGCTCAATTGCGTTGGGCCCTAAAAAACCCCGCGCCCTCGATTCCTCGAGGACGCGGGGTAACCAGTCGTTGCTCACCGTTCAATTATGACGGCGCCACCACCACAAAGCGGCGAGGGTCGTCCCCTTCGGATCGCGTGACGACATTCGGGTTCTCGGACAGCGCGTCGTGCACCGCCTTGCGATCGGCCGCCGACATTGGTTCGAGCGCTCGCTCCTCGCCGGTGTCGACGACTTCGGTCGCCACTTGCTGCGCGAAACGACCAAGTGCCGCGACTCGACGTTCTCGGTACTGGGCCACGTCAACCAGGATTCGGTCCGTTCGACTCGGGCTCTTCGCCTGGACAACGGTGCGCGTGACCTCTTGCAGTGCTTGCAGTGTGGTGCCACGCGGTCCGACGAGCACGCCGAGCTCCGTCGGAGGGCTCGCGTTGACGGAAAGTTCGACCGTCTCCTCGTCGAGCTCTTTGACGGTGATCTCCGCTTGAATGTTCATCGACGCCAGAAGGCCCGTCGAGGAACTCCTTCGCTATTGATCCCTGTTCGGCCAGCGAAATTCCTTCGGCCATGGTGTCCTCCTTTGATGGACTCTTTGCAGTTCGTGGGGCCGCCTTGACGGCGCCCTCGGGTTGACGACGGGCCGCGGTCTTCTCGCGGTCTCGTCGGGGTTCGAGCCTCGGTCTCGCGGAGCTCTCGGCCGTGTCGTTTCGAGGGCCGCCGGCTCGCGGTCGCTCTTCACGAGCGCCGGTTCGACGCGAGCGCTTCGGTCGCGGACCGCTCGGACGAACGCGCGCACGCACGCGGGCTTCGCCGCGGACTCGACCAAACAGGCCGGCCTTCGGCTCTTCGATTACTTCGACCTCCGCGTCGTCGCGGTGCACACCCAGGTGGGCGAGGGCTCGGTCGGTCGCCTCTTCGATTGATTTTCCAGTGGTTTCTACCCAATCCATGGGTTAACGCGCCTTTCTTTTACGCTTCGCTTTGGAGCGAGACTGTACTTGCGGCTTTGGGGTTGAAGGTTTGGTCGCCGGACGATTCTGCGGTTGAGGCCTGCTGGGATCCGGCTTCTTCGCGGGAACAGCAGGTTTCGGTTTCGTCCCGTTCGAGGGCGCGGCACCCGGGATCTCTTCGACGTGGGGTCGGTTCGCCCCGTCCTTGTGCTCCTCTTCGATCTCCGCGCGATGCGTGGAGGCCTTGACACCATTCTTCGTGGGGTCCGAGAGGCCGGTACGGAACATCAGGTACTGAGTTAATATACGGATAGATGTTGAAATAATCATGTACAACACGACGGCCGCAGGGATGATCATGTAGAAGTATGCGAAAATCAGCGGCAGGAACCGCTGCATCGCCTGCTGCTGGGCCGGCATCGCCTGGCCGGTCTTGCGGCTTCGGTTGTTGATCTGCGCCATCTGGAAGTACTGAAGTCCAACGGCGGCCAGGACGAAGAGGACGAACGGGATCTGCGCCAGGAACGAGCTGTGGACGCTGAACAGCTTCAAGTTAAGGTCCATACCAAATGCTTTGATCTGGCCGCCGGAGTGCGACGAGATCGTGGTACATCTTGGAACTTGAAGGTATGTAGCGCGGGTGCGAGACCAACTTGCCGTGCACCATCACCTGGTTGGCGAGTCCCTTGATGACGCCGTAGAGCATGATGAGGAACGGTGTCTGGAGCAACATCGGAAGGCAGCCCCCCAGGGGATTGACGCCTTCTTCCTTGTAGAGCTTCATCATCTCTTCGTTGAGGAGTTGACGGTTCTCTGGTCCCTTGTACTTCTGTTGCAGCTTCTTCAACTCTGGTTGAAGCTTCTGCATCGCCGCCATCGACTTGGTGCTCTTGATCGTGAACGGCGTCAAGACCGCCATGATCACGACGGTCAATAGCGCAATGGCCACGGCGTAGTTCGGGATGATGCCGTAGAAGAAGGCCATGATTCGACCAAGAAGGTCATAGATCGGTTGGAAAACCGAACCAACGTCGTGAGCAAAGGACTTCATCGCTGACTCCTCGTGTGCTTGGGTACCGGGACCAGGTCAACACCGTGGGGGCCCAGGGGGCGACAGCGAGAGATTCGGCGCAGCGCCAGGGCGCTGCCGCGCAGCGCGCCGTGCGTCGCGATGGCTTCTTGGGCGTAATTCGAACACGACGGATAGAAACGACAGGCCGAAACGCGGCCCGCCGTGACTCGTTGGTACAAGGTGAGCGCCGCGATCAGCGGTCGCGCGAACGGCGTGACCTCAGAGCGCTCCGGCTCGGTCGAGGGATTCACGCAGGTGATGCTGGAGTTCTTCATAGGAGAGTTTTCCTGTCTCATTACCGCACCTGATCAGGTAGTTACCAGGGTTGGGTTGGGGGTCGAGTCCATCGATGAGTGCCCGCAGACGCCGGCGGATCCGGTTGCGGACAACCGCATTGCCGACCTTTCGACTGATCGCGTACGCCACACGGACGTTGGGCGCGTCAGAGACCTCAGCGACGAAACTGATTCGAAGTGAGCCACTCTGTCCCCGTCCAGTTGGTGTGGCGAACAAGGCGAACTGCCGTCGGGTGCGAACCCGATCGGGCACGTTGCGCTTAGACCGTCAGCTGGTGACGGCCCTTGTTGCGACGGGCTTTCAGGACGGCACGGCCGGCGCGGGTTCGCATACGCGCGCGAAATCCGTGCGTTTTAGCCCTTTTACGCTGGTTGGGCTGATAGGTACGCTTCACAAAATCCTCTTCTCAAGTGTCTCAATACGCTTCGCGTTACCCCCTGGGGGTCGCTGGCGTTTTACTGGGAGCAATCTTACCTGACCGGACCGGGCCCCCCGGCAAGACGTTTCAAATAGGTGTATGGTGACTTCCCCGACGGGCCTCACGCGAGCTCCTAGGAGCAGTGGCCTGTGGATAATGTGAAGTTCGATCTGTGGAGGAAGCGCGTGCAAGGTGGCGAGGAGATCTGGGTAGCTCTTCGAGACTCCTTACGTGGCAACGCTTCTGAGGCAGTATGGGCCGCGGGACTTAACACACTGCGCCTTGTGGATTACCACGACAATCAAATTGTGATCGGCGCACCGAATCAAATCCAACTGCTGCGCGTGCAACAGCGCTACTTACCCTTCATCACCGAACAGGCGCAGTTGTTGGTCGGTCCCGAGGTGCAGGTTTCGCTCACCATCACCGACCCCTCGAGTGAGTCCGGTGCACCGGCAACGGCCGACGAGGAGTTGGACGTCGCACCGAGTGCGGTCACCTTCGCGCCGAGCGTCGATCGACCGGCCCGCCTCGACCCCCGGATGACCTTCGACTCCTTCGTACCCGGGTCGTCGAACCGCCTCGCCTTCGCCGCCGCGCAGTCGGTCGCTGAAACCCCTGGTCGTGCCTACAATCCGCTGATGATTTACGGGAACTCCGGACTCGGCAAGACCCACCTGCTTCACGCCATCGGGAACTACGTGCAGGAGAACTATCCCGGTCGCAAGGTCCTCTACGTCTCGACCGAGACGTTCCTGAACGACTTCATTCGCGCGATTCAGACGCGCACCCAACTCGCGTTGCACGAGCGCTACCGCGAGAACGACGTGTTGTTGATCGACGACATCCAGTTCATGGAGACGCGTGGCGAGACGTTCCACGAAGAGATCTTCCACACCTACAACGCGCTCCATGGCGAGGGCAAGCAGATCGTGCTCACGTCGGATCGCTCGCCGCGCGACCTCGCGGGCTTGCAAGAGCGGTTCCGGAGTCGTCTCCTCCAGGGTCTCGTGACCGAGATCGATCAGCCGGACCTCGAGACCCGCATCGCGATCCTTCGCTCCAAGTCCGAGCGCGAGGGCATCGACCTTCCCAACGACGTCGCCGAGTGGATCGCGCACCGCGTGCGCGACAACATCCGTGAGTTGGAGGGCTCGATCACGATGCTGCGCGCCTTCGCCAATCTGCGCCAGGAACCGATCTCGCTCGAGCTCGCCAAGGCGCACCTCACGAACCTCGGCCAGGAACAGGTCGTCTTCAAACCCGAGACGATCCTTTCGGTCGTCGCCGATTTCTACGGTCTCTCCGTGGAGGACGTCCGCGGCTCGAAGCGACTGCGCCCGCTGGTGCACGCTCGACACATCGCGATGTACCTCATCCGCGATCTCTTGAACAACTACTCCTATCCGATGATCGCCAGAATCTTCGACGGACGAAACCACACGACCGTCATCAGCGGCGTCGAGAAGATCAAAGAACAGATCACGGTGAATCCCGAAGTGCTCGCGCAGGTCAATCAACTCAAGCGTCGGCTCCAAGGAGAGAGCAGGGAATAGTGTGTGCGCAACCCTGGGCTCACCCTGTTGATTTCAGGTTGACAACGAGCCCGTCGTCCACATCACTTCAAGGTTGAGCGCGCAGGGTTGAGACAGTTAGCCACAGCGTTGTGTGTAGTGTCACACCGAGAAAATATCCTCTTATCAGGTCTGACATCGAGCACTCCACATATCCACAGACCTACTACTACTAACACCTCTACACATATAAAAAACACACCGTAATCTCAGTAGCAACGAAAGGCAGTCGAATGAAGTTCAAGTCAGAGCGCGACATTCTCGTCGAAGCACTTAGTGCCGCGAGCCGTGTTGTCGCCACACGTCTCATCGGGGCTTCGTCGGGCGTCCTGCTCTCACTCACCGGCAACCAGCTCGTCGTCACGGGAACCGATCTCGATATCACGGTGCGCACCACGGTCGACGTGATCGGAATCGAGGATGGTTCCTCCGTCGTCCCGGCGCGACTTATCGTCGACGCCGTTCGCTCACTCGAGGCCGGCGCGGTGACGGTCTCCAGTACCGAAGAGACGGTCGAAGTGTCACTCGCGCGCGCCAAGTTCTCGCTGCGAACGTTCGCCGTCGTGGATTATCCGAAGTTGCCGCCGGTCACCGGACCGCTGACGTCGATCGCGGCGTCGGATCTGATCGCCGGACTGAATCAGGTCGTGCGCGCCGCGGCCAATGACGACGCGCGCCCACTCCTCACCGGCGTGCTTGTTCACGACCGACAACGGCGTGTTGCGACTGATCGCCACGGACTCGTATCGCCTGGCGGTGCGCGACGTACCGGAGGTGGAGAGCATCGGCGGCTCACACGACCTGTTGGTGCCGGCACGAGCGCTCCAGGAACTCCAGCGCGCCGCGGCCTCACTCGACGCGGAGGCGACCATCGGCGTGACGTTGACCGACGCCGAGATCTGCTTCGTCGTCGGCGGCACGAGCATCGCCTCACGCCTCATCGACGGGAACTACCCTTCGGTGCTCCAGCTGATCCCGGCGAGCTACCCCAATCAACTGCGCGTCGCCAAGGACACGTTGCTGACGTCGCTCAAGCGCGCCAAGTTGCTCGCCAAGGACTCCACGTCATCGGTGCGGCTCACGATGAAGGACCGATCGGTCGAGATTCGTACGCAGAGCCACGACGCCGGCGACGTCGAGGACAACGTCGACGCCGACTACGGCGGCGAGGAGATGACGATCGCCTTCAACCCAAGTTTCCTGATCGACGGTATTGAGGCCGTGCCCGGCGACGAGGTCGTGTTGGAGATGTCGGATTCGGTGCGTCCGGCCATGGTGCACGGCGTTGAGGACACGCGATTCCGCTACCTTCTCATGCCGGTGCGCGTCCAGTAGTCGAGGTCGGACGTCGTGGGCCTCCACGAGTTGCGATTGGTGAACTTCCGGATCTTTCCCGAACTCTCCTTTCACCCCGACACCGAGGCGATCACCGTCCTGTTGTCGCCCAACGGCACGGGTAAGACGACCGTCCTCGAGGCCGTCTACGCCCTCGCGACGGCGTCGTCGTTTCGCACCGGCGCGGCGAGCGACCTCATCCGCGCGGGGGAGAGCGCGAGTGAGGTGCACGGGGTGCTGTATGAGCGCGAACGGCGCGTCCAGGTAGATCTCACGTTGACGCGCGGCGTGCGCAACACGACCAAACGCATGCTGGTCAACGGACAACGGCCGCGCTCGCGCGCCGACGTCGCCGAGGCGCTACCGCTGACGATCTTCACGCCCGAGGGTGTCGACGTCGTGCGCCAGGGCCCGGAACACCGACGAGAGTTCCTGACGAACCTCCTCACCGACGTCGACCTGACGACCGGAGACGTGATCGAACGATTCACGCGACTACTGAGTCAGCGAAACGCACTGCTGCGTCATCTTCAAGGCGAACGTCCGACCTCAATCCAGCAGGGAGAACTCGACGTGTGGACGAGTGACTTCTGCAAGGTCAGTGAAGAGCTCGTCACGTTGCGACGCGCGTTGCTCGACGAGGTCGCGCCACTCGTGTCGAACTACTACCACGAACTCGCCGAAGACGACTCGGCCGTCGACGTGTCGTATGAACAGTCGTGGAGTGGCGACCTGGAACGCGCACTGCGTGACGTCTTCGACGACGATCGTTTTCGAGGTCACACGACGATTGGACCGCAACGCGATGACATCGCACTCACGCTGGACGGACGTGACACGCGACGTCAAGCGTCACAGGGCGAGCAACGTTCACTGGCGCTGGCCATTCGACTCGCGGGTCACGAACTGGTGCAACGTCGACGCGGCGTCGATCCTCTCTTGCTCCTCGACGACGTCTTCAGCGAGCTCGATCCGCACCGCAGCGACCGGTTACTAAATCTCCTCCCAACAGGTCAAACACTGGTCACGACGGCCTCGCCACTGCCGGCCGGCATGAGTCCGGCGGCCGTGATCGATCTCACCGAGTTGGTGCCGTGAAGTCGCGTGACGAACAGCCCGCGAAGCTCGCGGAACTACTCGACACACTCGCCGGACGACTCCGCAAGGTCGATCTTCGCGACATCGACGAGATACGCACGCTGTGGCCGAGCATCGTCGAACCGGTGATCGCCGAGCACTGTCGACCGGAGTTCGTGAAGAACGGCGTGCTACTCGTGAGTGTCCCTTCGGGGGCATTCGCGCAGCGCGTGATGAGTGACGCCACGACGATTCTCGAGGGTTTTTCGTCACTCGGAACACGTGCGCCGACGGCACTGCGAACGGTGCTCGCAAAGCCCTAAAAACGGGGCGAATTAGTGGTCGAAAACGGTCGCGGAACGACCGAGAGTTACACCGTTTCGGGTAGGATAGAACAGTCGAAAATATGACTTCGACCGCGCGAAAAGCGCCTCAATTTTGTTGCCGAAAGGATGCCTTCGTGGCCCAGAAGACCAAGGGACCCGCTGGGTACGATGCCCGCGACATCACAGTTCTCGAAGGTCTAGAACCAGTCAGGGTCCGACCGGGTATGTACATCGGCTCGACCGGTCCCTCGGGGCTCCATCACCTGATTCGTGAACTCGTCGACAACTCCGTCGATGAGGCGATGGCCGGTGTGTGCACGAGGATTGACGTCACGATCCTGGCCGACGGCAGCTGTCGCGTGGCGGACGACGGCCGTGGCATTCCCGTCGATGAACACCCCCAGTACCCCGGAAAATCGGCGGCCGAGATCGTGTACACGACGTTGCACGCCGGCGGCAAGTTCGGCGGTGGGGGCTACAAGGTCTCGGGCGGACTGCACGGCGTCGGCGCCTCGATCGTGAACGCGCTGTCGACCCACTTGTTGCTCGAAGTCGACCGCAATGGCGAGCACTACCAAATGTCGTTCAAAGACGGCGGCAAGCCGCAAGGCAAGTTGAAGGTCACCGGACCGGCGCCGCGCGCTCGCACGGGCACCACGGTCACCTTCACGCCCGACCCGGCGATCTTCGACGACGTCGAGTTTCGCGCCCAGACGATCACGGAACGACTCCAGATCATGGCGTTCTTGAATCGCGGCCTCGAGATCCGCTTCATCGACGAACGCGCCGGTCGTCAGAGCAAAGAGACCTACAAGTACAACGGCGGCATCGTGGACTACGTGCGACACCTCAACAACACGAAGGAGTCGCTCTTTCGCAAGGTCGGCTTCTACGAGCAGGCCGAACCCAATCAAGAGGTCGAGGTCGCGTTCCAGTGGAACACCGGGTACTACGAGAGCATTCACTCGTTCGCGAACGGCATCGCCACGATTGAGGGCGGGATGCACGAAGAGGGATTCCGCAAGGCGATCACCAACGTCGTGAACCGCTACGCGCGCAAGCGCAACCTCCTCAAGGAAAAGGACGAGAACCTGGCCGGCGAGGACATCCGCGAGGGACTGACCGCGATCGTCTCGGTGCGACTGGCCGAACCGCAGTTCGAGGGTCAGACGAAGGGCAAGCTGGGCAACGTCTCGATCCGTTCGCTCGTCGAGAAGGCGACGAACGAGAAACTCGCCGACTGGCTCGAAGAGAACCCTAAAGAGGGCGGCCAGATCGTCGCGAAGTCGCTGCAGGCGCAGCGGGCGCGCCTCGCGGCACGCCAGGCACGTGACCTCACGCGACGAAAGAGCGCGCTCGACGGCGCCGGACTGCCGGGCAAGCTCGTCGACTGCTCGTCGAACGAGCCACGCGAATGCGAACTGTTCATCGTTGAAGGCAACTCTGCGGGCGGATCGGCGAAGGACGCGCGCGACCCACGCATCCAGGCGATCCTGCCGATTCGCGGCAAGATCTTGAACGTCGAGAAGGCGCGCTCCGACAAAATTCTGAAGAACACCGAGATCCAGGCATTGATCTCGGCGATCGGCGCCGGGGTCGAGGGGGAGTTCGACGTCACGAAGGTCCGCTACGACAAGATCATCTTGTTGGCCGACGCCGACGTCGACGGCAGCCACATCCGCACCCTGCTCCTCACGTTCTTCTTCCGCCAGATGACCGAACTCGTGAACAACGGCCACGTCTACGTCGGTCAACCGCCGTTGTACTCGACGCTCGTCGGCAAGGAGAAGGTCTACCTGCACGACGACATGGCCAAGGCGACGTTCCTCGCCGAACACCCGGACCACAAGAACGACTTTCAACGTCTGAAGGGACTCGGTGAGATGGACTTCGACGAGTTGCGCGACACGACGATGGATCCGACCAAGCGCGCCCTGTTGCAGATCACCGTGGAACAGGCCGCGCTCGCCGACGAGGTCTGCTCGATCCTGATGGGTGACGACGTCCCGCAGCGCCGACACTTCATCCAGACCAACGCGAAAGACGTTCGCTTCCTAGACATCTAGGCGGAAGGCACCATGGCACGCACTACCGACAACTCCGGCGCAGGAACGCCGCCACCCGAGGACGAGGTCGTCGGTTACATCGAGCCGATAGAGATCAACCTCGAGATGGAGCGCTCCTTCCTCGAGTACTCCATGTCGGTCATCGTGTCGCGCGCCTTGCCCGACGTCCGTGACGGTCTCAAGCCCGTGCACCGTCGGATCCTGTACTCGATGTTCGACCAGGGTCTGCGGCCCGATCGCCCGCACGCGAAGTGCGCCAAGGTCGTCGGCGAGGTCATGGGCACGTACCACCCGCACGGCGACTCCGCGATCTACGACGCGCTGGTGCGCATGGTGCAGGACTTCTCGATGCGCCACCCGCTCATCAGTGGTCACGGCAACTTCGGCGGCACCGGACCCGATGAGGGCGCGGCCGCGATGCGCTACACCGAGTGTCGACTCGCGCCGCTGGCGCTGGAACTGCTCGATTCAATCGACGAAGAGACCGTCGACTTCGAACCGAACTACGACAACTCGACCCAGCAGCCGACGGTCCTGCCCGCCCGGTTCCCGAACCTGTTGGTGAACGGCTCCCAGGGCATCGCGGTGGGTATGGCGACCAAGATCCCGCCGCACAACCTGGGTGAGGTGATCGACGCGACGCTGCACCTGCTGGCGAACCCTGAGGCCACCGCCGACGATCTGATGGCCTTCGTGAAGGGACCGGACTTCCCGACGGGCGCGCAGATCCTCGGGCGCCAGGGGATCCTCGACGCCTATCGCACCGGCCGCGGCTCGATCAAGATGCGCGCCGTCGCCGAGATCGAAGAGACGAGCCGCGACGTGCGCATCCTCATCACCGAGTTCCCCTACGAGGTGTCGGTCGAGTCGATCGAGGAGAAGATCTACGACCTCGTGAAGAACGGCGACGTCGACGGTATCTCGGCGGTGCAGAACGACTCCGCCGGTCGCAAGGCACGACTCGTCGTGAAACTGAAGCGCGACGCCAACGCCAACGTCGTGTTGAACAAGCTCTACAAGAACACGTCACTCCAGACGACCTTCGCGGTGAACATGTTGGCGCTCGTCGACGGCGTGCCGCGCACGTTGAACCTCGCCCAGGTACTCACGCACTACATCGCGCACCAGGTCGAGGTCCTCACGCGTCGCACGCAGTTCCGTCTGCGCAAGGCCGAGGCGCGAGCGCACATCGTCGAAGGACTGCTCAAGGCGATCGACATGCTCGACCTCGTCATCGCGGCGATTCGCGGATCCGATGACCGCGGCGCCGCGCGCGTCGCGTTGATGGCCGCGCCCTTCGAGTTCTCTGAGGAACAGGCGAATCACATCCTCGACATGACGCTCGGTCGTCTCACGCGACTCGGACGCACCGAGCTCGAAGAGGAGATGGCGAAGTTGCGCGAGACCATCGCCGAACTCCAGTCGATCCTCGCGAGTGACGTGAAGCTCCGCGGCGTCATCGCCACCGAGATGACCGCGATCCGCGACAAGTTCGCCAACGATCGTTTGACCCAGATCGTGAACGACCCGGGCGAGCTCGGCATGGAAGACCTCATCGACGACGAGGACATCGTCATCACGATGACCCAGGCCGGCTACGTGAAGTCCGTCGCCGCCGACGCCTTCAAGGTGCAGGGCCGCGGTGGTCGTGGCGTCCAGGGTGCGAAGCTGCGCGACGAGGACTTCGTGCAGCAGATCGTGCACACCACGACGCACGCCTATCTCCTGTCTGTTCTCGAACCGCGGGCGAGTGTTCCGCCTCCGTGGTCACGAGATCCCGATGAAGGAGCGCACCGCCAAGGGCACGGCCGTCGTCAATCTCTTGAACCTGCAGCCGAACGAGTCGATTCAGGCGATCGTCACGACCGACGACTTCCCGAAGGACAAGTTCCTGGTCTTCGCGACCGCCAACGGCACCGTGAAGAAGACGGCGTTCAGTGAGTACGACAAGTCACGTCGCGAGGGATGGATCGCCATCAACCTGCGCGAGGGCGACGAAGTCGTGCGCGTCGTCGCGACCAGCGGCGACGAGGATCTCATGGTCGTCACGTACCGCGGCATGGCGATTCGCTTCCAAGAGGCCGAGGTGCGTGAAGTCGGTCGCGACTCGATGGGCGTGCGCGGCATCAAGTTGCGTGGCGACGACAAGGCGATCTCACTGGACGTCGTACGCGACGACGCCGATCTCTTCGTCGTCACCGACACCGGCTTCGGCAAGCGCGTCAAGGTCGAGCGCTTCAATCGTCAGGGTCGCGGGGGACAGGGCGTGCGCGCCATCAAACTGACCGCGGCGCGCGGCTTCTTGGTCGCGGCGTTCATGACGCGACTCGACGACGAAGTGCTGTTGGCCTCGACGGGCGGCGTGCTCATTCGAACGCCGGTGCGCGAGGTCTCCTCACAGGGTCGTGACGCCACCGGCGTGCGCGTGATGAACCTCGACGAGGGACACTCCGTGGCGACCGCGGCCGTCGTACCGAACGAAGAGGACTAGGCCGCGCGACGGGCCCAGGCCCGTTGCAACACGTCGAGGATTTGTTCGGTGCCCTGGGCGCCCGACACCATGAACTTCGAGTCGATCAGGAACGTCGGGACGCCCGAGATCCCGAGTTCCTGGGCGGCCAACTCGTCGGCCCGCACCTCGTCGCTGAATGCGTCGCCCTCCCAGAGGGCGTCGACGTCGCTGACGCCGACCTCACTGGCGAGCGCGCTCAGTCGTGTGTGATCGCTGATGAGTTCGCCCTCGCTGAAGTAGGCGCGAAAGAGACGATCACTCGCTGCGTCACCGAGTCCCTGTGACGTGGCGAGGGCGATGACGCGATGCGCGTCGAAGGTGTTCGTCGGCTGGGCCGTGTCGAGCGACCACGTCATGCCCAGGGCCTGCGCGTTACTCAAGAGGCGATCGTGCATGGTGTGGACCTGGGATACCGGTATCTGATACTTCGCAGCGACGAGTTCGGCGAGCGGTCGGTCGTAGGCGAGTTTGGCGTACGGATCGAGTTCGAAGGCGCGGTGGCGCAGCACGACGTCCTCGCGGTGCTCGAACTGTTGCAACGCCGCGTGCAACTGACGCGTGCCGAGGTAACAGAACGGACAGACGACGTCGCTCCAGAGGTCGATGACCAAGGTCTCACTCATCCCTAAATCGTGGCACAGCCCGTCGGGTCGTGCAGAATACATGGATGCAAGCGCGAGAACTGAGTGTCGAGGAGGCCGCCGCGCTCATCCGTCCCCGTGACGCCATCGGCTTTGGCATCATCACCGGGACGCCCGTGGCGCTCTTTCGAGCGCTGGGGGAGCGAACGGACTGGGAAGACCTGACCTTCTGCGGCGGTCTGTCGCTCGGTTCGCCGCAGGTCTTCCTCCACCCGAACGTGCACTACCGCGTCAATTTCTTCGGCGGCAATGAGCGTGCGCTCATGGCCCAGGGGGCCGACGTGCAACACGTGCCGTCGTTCTTCCGGCACTACGGATTGTTGATTGAACAGCTGAAGCCGCGGGTGTTGATGGCCCCGGTGTCGATGCCCGACGAGCACGGGCGCGTCAGTCTGTCGCTCTACAACGGCGCCACCTTGGGTGAGTTGGTGCGCGCCGGGCGAGACCCGGAACGACTGCTCATCGTCGAAGCGTCGCCGCACTTCCCGCGGACGCACGCCCTGGTCGGTCACGAGAACCTTCTGGACTTAGAAGACGTGGACGTCATCACCTACACCGACGAGCAGCCGACGATCTTCGCGAACGACCCCGGCTCCCCGGAGGACCTGAAGATCGCGGAGTTCGCGGCGCAGCACATTCCTGACGGCGCGACGCTGCAGACCGGCATCGGCGCCGTGCCGAACCTCGTCGCGCGAGTGCTTGCCCAGGGCGAGGGCGGTGAGTACGGCGTGCACTCCGAGATGTTCACCGACGGGCTCTATGAACTGATGGCGGCGGGCAAGGCGACGAATACGAAGAAGACGATCAACCGCGGCACGTCCGTCATCACCTTCGCCGCCGGGACCCGCGCGATGTACGACTTCATGGATGACAACCCCGACATCGGTGTGGCGCCGGTCACCTACACCAACGACCCGCACGTCATCGCCCAGAACCACCGGATGGTGTCGATCAACTCGGCGCTCGAGGTGGACCTGCAGGGTCAGATCGTCGCCGACACGATCGGCGCGCGCCAGTACTCGGGCGTCGGCGGTCACATGGACTTCACCGAGGGGACGAGCCTGTCGCTCGAGCACGCGTCGCTCATCTGTTTGCAATCGACCGCGACGGTTGGCGGCGAACTTAAGAGCCGTATCATTGGTGACATGACCCCGCATTCGACAGTGACTTCGCCACGTCAGTTGGCCGGAGTCATCGTCACCGAATACGGATCGGCCGACCTGCGGGGACTGACGGTGCGCGAGCGTGCCGCCGCCCTCACGGAAATCGCCCATCCGCAGTTTCGAGACGAACTCACTGCAGCGGCTGAGTTGCTAGGGCGCTAAATGCTCATAGTTCGAGATTTAGGCATAGAGATCGGTGCTCGGCGTATCCTCAACCCCGTCTCGTTCACGGTCGGCAACGCCGAGAAGGTCGGCATCGTCGGCCGAAACGGCGCCGGCAAGTCGACCTTGATGTCGGTCCTGCTCGGTGAACACCCCGAGCACCTGCGCATCGAAGGTTCCGTCGTGCACCAGGGGACCATGAGTCACCTCCCGCAAGAGCCGGTGGCCGGTGGTCTCGGCGTCGAGCCGATCGGACTGAGCCACGTGCTCTCGGCACGCGGGCTGGACCAACTGGATGCCGACATGCAGCACGCCCGCCACGAGTTAGCGGCGAACCCGACCGACGCGACGATCGAGCGGTTCACGGCGCTCGAAGAGAAGTTCCGTGAGCTCGGCGGCTACGAGGCCGAGTCCGAGGTGTCGCGTCTCGCGGCCGGGCTGGGTCTCAAGGAAGACCTCCTCTTGGAGGACCTCGACTCACTCTCGGGTGGTCAGCGCCGTCGCGTCGACCTGATGCGCGTGCTCTATGAGGAGCCGACGACGATGGTGCTCGACGAACCGACGAACCACCTCGACAAGGCGGCCAAGCGCTGGCTCTTCGAAGAGCTCGACCGCTTCCGCGGCACGGTGCTGGTCATCAGTCACGACCTGCCCCTGCTGGACAAGTCGATCGACCGCGTGCTCGCGCTGCGCGAAGGGCAGTTGCGCGAGTACAAGGGCAACTACACCAAGTTCTTGCAGCTCGAAGAGGAACGGCGACTGAGCGAAGAGAAGCTGGCGTCACACCAGGACGAGCAGATCGACCGACTCTCGAAGTTGGCCGACTCCATGCGCGGCCAGACCGAGAAGCGCGCGCGACTCGCCAAGGTGCTCGACCGCAAGGTGGAGAAGCTGCAGGACAATCGCGTGGAGGTGACGAAGAAGGAACGAAAGGTCACCTTCAAGTTGCCGATCCCCCCGCGCAGTGGCGACGTCCCGATGACCGTCGAGCACGTCGCCGTGAGCTACGGATCGCTGAAGGTCCTGAAGGACGTGAACTTCATCACGCGCCGCGGTGACCGCATCGTCATCGTGGGTAAGAACGGCGCGGGCAAGTCCTCGATGCTGCGCTGTCTCGCTGGTACGCAGCACCAACAGAAGGGCCTCGTGAAGTTCGGCGCGAACGTCACGGTCGGCTACTTCGCGCAGGAGAACGAGCAACTGGACTTCGACAAGACGGTCTTGGGCAATCTCGAGAACGCCACGGTCGTGACCGAGGTGCAGCGCCGATCACTGTTCGGCGCCTTCGGCATCAAGGGCTCGGCGGCCCACCAGATGCCCTCGACACTCTCCGGTGGCGAGCGCGCGAAGTTGGCGCTCGCGATACTCGCCTCCTCGGACGCGAATCTCTTGTTATTGGACGAACCGACGAACAACCTGGACCCCGCGAGCGTCGTCGCGCTGGGCGACATGATGCACAAGTGGAAGGGCACGATCGTCGCGGTGAGTCACGAACGCGGCTTCGTCGAGACGCTCGAGCCGACGCACGCCGTCTTGTTGCCCGAGGAGTACTTCGATCTCTGGAACGACGACTACATGGACCTCATCGAACTGAGGTAGCTCTCGAGTAGTCCTGACGAGCGATGTATTCACTGAATCGAAAAGTCTCGAGGGTTAGTGTGCCCTATGCGTGACGTCGAACATCTCAGATCTCGCCGATTCATTCGACGAGAGTTCGTGAGCCACCATGTGTTTCTCACCTGAGGGAGACCTCATTGGCGGCCTGGTCGTCACCGCGATCGGTGTGGACGCGTGTTTGCACCTGCGCGGTCGTCCGGAGTATCGGTTGATCGCACCGTTTCCAATCCTCTTGGGACTGCATCAGATCGACGAGACCTTCGTGTGGTGGCAGCTGCAAGGTCACGTGGCGCACTCGGTCGGCGTCGTCGCGATGTGGATCTATTTGCTCTTCGCCTTCGTGGTGCTGCCGACCCTCGTGCCGACGATGGTCCTGTTACTCGAACCGCGAGGTCGACGAAGAGTCATCGCGCCGTTCCTCGCGTTGGGTGTCGTCACGTCCGCGGTGTTACTCGAGACGATGCTGAACGGTCATCCGAGCGCGACGCTCGGTTCGTATCACGTGGCCTACTCGATCGGTCTCCAACACGGCATGGTGATCATCGGGCTGTACATTCTCGCGACGTGTGGATCGATGATGGCGTCGGGACTGCGCAACGTCGTGTGGTTCGGCGTCGTGAACCTCGTGGCCGTGATCGTGCTTGGCGCGACTGTGCGCGAACGGCTTCGCGTCACTGTGGTGCTTCTACGCCGCGCTCGCCAGCGGCGCGATCGCGCTGCACTTGCGGTTCGCGAAGAGCGCGAAGCAGGCGCTCGCGGTCTAGGCGCGAAGTCGTTCTTCGAGACGTGCCCGCACGTCGGGCCACTCCTCGACGAGGATCGAGTACATCGCCGAGTTTCTCGTCTGGCCCTCTTCGCCGTCGACCTGGGCGGCCTGCCAGTTGCGCAGCACGCCTTCGAAGCGGCCACCGATACGTTCGATCGCCCGACGCGAGCGCTCGTTACGCTCGTCGGTCTTGAGATCGAGACGTCGCACCCCCCAGACGTCGAAGGCGTGCGTCATCATGAGCAGTTTCGCCTCGGTGTTGGCCGCCGTGCGCTGCGCGTCAGCGGTGAGGAAGGTGCCGCCGATCTCTACGGCGTCGGGATAGTCGCGCTCGAAGAACCACCGCAGGGTGAGAAACCTCGTCATGCCGATGATCTCGTTGGTGTCGCTTCGTCGCGTCGCGAACGGCACGACGTTCCCTCGATCGCCGTCGGCGACGAGTCGGCGCACCATGACGTCCCACTCGTCACTCGACGGGGGCACGATCGACCATCCGAAGGTCGAGCGGTCGCCCGAGGCCGCGCGCACCAAGCCGGGGACGTCGTCCAAGGTGAGCGGCGTCAGCGTGACGTGGCGTCCGCTGAGCGTGACCGAGAGTGTGGAACTCATCGCTCAACTGTACGAGAGCGCCGAGAGAAGCCGCTTCGCTTACTCTCTACTGATTCGGCGAAGTCGGTGCCGACCGACCGCAGGGGAGAGGAGGCCGCGTGTACGTACTCGAGTACGTCATCGGGCTCCTCATCAACATCGTGACCGTCGTCAGCGTCCTGTTCATCCTCGTCCTGCCGCGACAGCCCCAGGGCCTCGAGAAGTTGACCGTGGTCGTGAACAAGAGCGTGCACTACTCGTTCGTCGCGATCGCGCGCATGGCCCGGACCTACGAGGTCAAGGACTCGATCCTCGCGCCGACCGCACCGGTGGCGCTCATCGCGCAACTGCTGTTCTGGGCCGTCAGTCTGGTGCTCGGGTTCGCGTTGATGCTGATGCACACGACGCACTCGTTCTGGCACGGGTTGACCCAGGCGGTGACGTCGCTGTTCACCGTCGGCGCGATCCACATCGGGGGTGCGCCGAACACGGCCCTCGATATCGCCGCCGGCGCCACGTGGGTCGTGATCGTGGCCCTGCAGATCGCCTACCTCCCGTCGCTCTACGCCTCATTCAGTCGCCGTGAGGCGCTGGTCACGATGCTCGAGAGCCGCGCCGGGTCGCCCGCGTGGGGACCGGAGCTGCTCGCGCGCCATCAACTGGTCGGCATCAACGACGCCCTGCCCGATGCTCTACGCCGATTGGGAGCAGTGGGCCGCCGAGGTGACCGAGAGTCACACGACGTATCCGGTCTTGCTGCTCTTTCGATCGCCCGAACCGTGGCTCAACTGGATCGTCGGCCTCCTCGCCGTGCTCGACGCCGGCGCCATGCAGTTAGCGCTCTGCCCCTCGACCGCCCCGAGTCAGACGCGACTCTGTCTTCGCATGGGGTTCACACTGTTCAATCGACTGGCGAAGTCGCTCGGCTACCCGGTCGACGACGACCCCGATCCGGACGGGGACATCATCTTGTCCTTCGAGGAGTTCTCCAGTGCCGTCGACAAGCTGGCGCTCGTCGGGATTCCCCATGGAGCGCAGCGCCGAAGAGGCGTGGCCGCACTTTCGCGGTTGGCGCATCAACTACGAAGCGTCGGCCTACCGACTCGCCGACGCCTTCACCGCGCCGCTGGCGCCGTGGTCCGGTACGCGTCGTAACCTGCGCGCCGGCGTGGTCGAACCGAAACGTCCGCCGCACCGCGCACCGGCGATCGTCGCAGAAGTTCGCCGACGCCCGACCGACCGTCGTGAACCCACCGCGGACGCACCAGACCCGAACGTTCAAACCCACGCGCAAGAAGTCCAATGACTAATCCCCGCACCACATGGTGCGGGGATTAGTTGTGCGCTGACGTCTGTGCGGATTCGAAGCTGCGTCGGCCTCGCCGCCAGACTATTCAGATGTGGTTAGTAGAGCATGGGTCCGCCGGGATTGATACCTCCTGATGACGATGTGGGTACTTGGATGTAGGTCGGGTCGACGGCGATGGTGGACCAGGTCCCGGTGTAGGACGAGCCGTCGGCGTTGGTGACGAGGCCGGTGTAGTTGTAGATCGGCAACATCCACACCGAGCCGTCGGTCAGTTGGAACGTCGCGTAGGAGACCGTCTCGGCGTCGAGTGTCACGTCGACGACCGGAATCGTTGTCGACGTCGTCGGGCCGGTCGTGGTGGTCGTGTCATTGACGTCGGGTGTTGAGACCGGCGGCGTAATAGGCGCCGTTGAGTTCGACGGTGTCAGTGACGCGCCAGAACCAGTGGCGCCTGCGTTCTCGGAGAACTCGGCCTGCTGTTGAGCTTCGAGAACACTCACGCCCGCGGCCGCACTCTGGAGCGGGTAGTTCACCGCTGGCGCCGCCGTGAAGGCCGGTCCGTCGGCCGAGATGACGTTGTTGTTCTGGTCGACCGTGAAGTCCAAGTACTGGTCGGTCATCTGTCCGTCGACCGTGACGCTGAACGTCGCCTGCTCTTCGTTCGTGGTGACCGTGGGCTGACCGGGTGACGTCACGACGTTGTTCGAGGTCGAGAACTGCGGGTTCGTCACCTGGTAGTTGTAGCCGAGCTGGCCCAGGTAGTTCTGCACGTCACCCTCGACGGTTGACTGGCTCGGCATCGTGACCGTCGTGCCGTCGGACGTCGTGGAGTCGGTGCCCGGCGCAGAAGGAATCGCAACGGAGTACGACCACTGAGGGACGGTGTCGTAGGTCTCGTACTCCACGAAGTTGCCCGAAGGGTCCGTCACGGTGAAGTCCTGGCCGTCGCTGTTGACGTCCGTGGGCGAGCCGGACACGTTAAAGATCCCAGCGATGCGTGATGCTTCGGCCGAGGCACTCGTCGGCACCGTCAGTTCATACGCCGCGCCACTGCCCGGGGTGGTGCTGAGGTCCGGTCCGGCACTGAAGTCGTAGTCCTCCAGGATGCGCATTGGTCCCCCGCGCAAGTGCGTCGGTTCTGTGACGTTGGCCTTGAGCGACCCGTGAGTCGGGTTCGACGCGGCCGCGAGCGAGAACACCGAGAGCGACGGCGCAGCGCCATCAAGGGCGGCGATGCCACCGACGGTCAACGCCGCCGCGACGGCGACTGAGCCGGCCATCCGAAGCTGGAAACTGCGCAGCACGTGACGGCGGGCCCGGGGGGCCGTCGTCATGATGCGCGAGATCATCGCGTTCGCATCAGGGTGTTCGTAACTGCTCGCCGCAGCCGGGTCGGCCGCGCGTAAGCGATCTTCAAATTCGTTCATGAAAGCTCCTCCGCCTGCATAACTAGTCCTTGTCGCGACGCGCCCAAAACTTTCAGATGACTTGGGCCGCCGAGAAATGATCGCGAAAACGGGCCTGGGCCCTGGAAAGTCGCACCGCCGCGGCGTTCGTCGTGATCGAAAGGGCAATGCCCAGGGCGTGCGTGTCCAGGCCGTCCCAGGCGTTCAGCATGAGGACCTCGCGGTCGTCCTCATTGAGCGCGACGAGCGCGTCGCGCACGCTGGCGTCGGCAATGACGAGGTCCTCGGCCGACGGATCATCGGGCGCCGAAGACAGCGTCGACTCGAAGTTGTTCTTGCGGTACTGGCTGCGCCGGGCGTTTCGCAGCACGTTGCGCGCGACGCCGATCATCCAGGGCAGCTCCGCGTCACTGGGCACGCTGTCGATCCGTCGCCACACCACGAGCAGCGTCTCCTCGACGAGGTCGTCGAGGTCCGCCAGCGTCAGGGGATAGAGGCGTCGACGGATGTAGTTCCCGATGGCCGGACTGTGTTCGTGAACGAGGCGGCGGAAACGATCGTCTTCAGGTGAGCCCATTGACCGATTCTGTCCGACAACCTCTGATACTTACCGCCGCCGCAGGATTCTTCGAGATTCTTCGATCTACGGGTTGGTGCGAACGAGCATGGCCTCTTGCTCTCGGGTCAGCCACCACGACGGCGACTCGCGGTCGTCCCACCATTCGATGACGTCCTCGACGCTGTCGCTCAGGTCGCGGAAGGTCAGTCCAGCAGCCACCGCCTTTGCCGGGTCGACGGCGAGGGCGGTCTCACTACTGGATCCTGACCACAAGGGGAATCTCGTTTCGAGATGGTGGCTCTTGATGTGGCGAGGCGAGATCTCGACGAGGCGTGTTTCGTTCGGCGCGACTTGGTCACTGATCTGTTGGACGACATCGAAGAAGCGACCCGGGGGGTAGGGTCCGGCGGCGTGGAAGACCCCGAGGGTCGTGTTGGCGGCGATGGTGAGCGACGAACTCGCCCAAGTCGCGCGCGTCGATGTACTGCAGGGCGTTGTCGCGCGGTCCCGGCACCGCGACGTTGCCGCCGCGGCGCAGCCGCTCCACCCAGTAGGGGAACCGCATCGTCGCGTCGTGGCTGCCGATCACGAAGGTCGGTCGCACGATCGTGAGTTGCTCGCCGAAGTGCTCTTCGGCCGAGCGTTCGCAGGCCGCCTTGAGCGGGCCGTAGGTCTCGCCGGTCACCTCGGCGTCCGGAGCGAGGTCGGTGTCGTTCACGATCGTCAGGGTCTCTTCGGTCGCCCCTTCGCTCGGCGGATCCTCGTAGGCCGAGACCGAGGAGATCTGGATGTGGTGGCCACCGCGAGTACCGAGCACGGACGCCAGCGCGTCGACGTCGACCGGTCGATACGCGATGGCGTCGACGGTGACGTCGAAGGAGAGTCCGTCGAGTGCCGACAGGTCGCCCTGGCGGTCACCGACGAGTCGCGTCACGGACTCGGGAAGGTCGCTCGGCGTCTGACCGCGGTTGATGACCGTGACGTCGTGACCGGCGTTCAGCGCGGCCCACGCGACGCCCCTCCCGACAAAAGACGTGCCACCGACGATGAGAATGCGCATGCGACTTCCTCCCTTGCGATACACGTCATGCTACGAGAGAGCGAAGTGAGCTGCCGGTGACGCAACGGAGGTCTAGTTGAGGTTCCGTTCGCTCGCCCAGTGCGAGAGTTGGTAGCGACTCGAGAGTTGCAACTTGCGCAGGACTGACGAGACGTGACTCTCGACGGTCTTGGTCGAGATGGTGAGTTCCTTCGCGATGTCCTTGTACGAGTACCCGCGCGCGATGAGACGCAGCACTTGGCGTTCCCGGGCGGTCAGTTGGTCGAGGTCGGGGTCGGCGACGACGACCGGCTGATCCTCGGTGCCCGTGCTGAAGGCGTCGAGCACGAAGCCGGCCAACCGTGGTGAGAAGACGACGTCACCGGCGGAGATCCGGTAGATGGCGTCGATCAGGTCCGGCCCGGAGATGTTCTTCGTCACGTAGCCCTCGGGCTCCGGCCCGAATGACGCTGATGACGTCGTTCGCGGCGTCAGAGACCGAGAGCGCGAGGAACCGCGTCGTGGCGTTCTGTTCAGCGACCGCGCGCAGGACCGCCTGGCCGCCGCCATCGGGCATGTGCACGTCCAGCAGAACGACGTCGGGGGTTCGTTCGATGATCATCTCGATGGCCGCTTCGACCTCGTCGGCCTCACCCACGATCTCAACCGAACCCGCGATCTCGGCTTTGATGCCCGCGCGGATGAGTTCGTGGTCGTCGACCAAGAACACCCGCGGGCGCGACGAGTCGCTCACAGTGACCGAGGCATCACGAGTTGCACTTCCGTGCCGGAACCGACCGTGGTGTTGATGGATGCCTCGCCGCCGAGTTGGCTCATGCGCTGGCGGATCGACAAGGCGATGCCCTGACGGTCGGCCGGTACCGCGTCGAGGTCGAAGCCCACGCCGCGGTCGCGAACGAAGATGGAGATCGCGTTCTTCTCCACTTCGGTGAAGATCGAGACGCTCTCGGCCTGGGACCACTTGGCCGCGTTGATCGCGGCCTCTCGTCCGGCGGCGACCAGCGTGGTGACGCGCTCGTCGGGTACGCAGTCGCCCACGGTCACCAGTTCGACGCGCACGCCGTAGTCGTTCTCGACGTCGTGCTCGATCGCCCCGACGAGTCCCACGAAAGACGTCGACGCGTCGGTGACGGTCTCGGGGCTGAAGAGCCACTGACGAAGTTCGCGCTCCTGGTTACGCGCGAGACGCACGACGTCGCCCTCGTTACCCGCGGCGCGTTCGATGAGCGTCAAGCGTCTGGAGCACCGAGTCGTGCAGGTGGGCGACCATGCTGGCGCGCTCTTCGATGCGCACGCGCTCGCGACGCTCACTGGAGAGTTCGCGCACGTTCTGCAGCCACCACGGCGCGAAGAGCACGAGCACGCCGATGACCAACACCGCCGTACCGAAGATCCCTGATCCGGCCGATCCCCACACCCCGCGGATGTGCCGAAACTGGCTCAGTCCGAAGAAGACCAGCGCAACGCCGACGACGAGTCGCAGGAAGACGCCCTTGCGGCTCTTGGAGAACGCGCCGCCGATGATCGGCGCGGTGTTGAAGAACTCGGTGAGGTGGTTGCGTTCGTCGCTCGACGCTCCCTGCCACACGGCGAACGCCGCGAAGCCACTCAAGAGCAGCGGCCACCCGAATCCGTCTGATGTTTGCGTGCTGGTCAGTTGCAGCGCGATGATCAACACCAACGTCCCGAGGAAGGCGAGCAGCACGATCTGCGCCTCGCGCCGATTCTGGAAGATGTGCTGAATGATCGCGTGGTCTTCGCCCGAGCGGGTGATGACGAGCCAGAAGGTCATGTAGAGGAGTATCCCGAGACCGAAGACCAGGGTGAGCAGGGCGAAGATGACGCGGATGTTTCGTTCCTTGATGCCGAGGCGTGTCGCGAAACCGCCGCAGACACCGCCGAGGATGCAGTTCTCGCGACCACGACGCAGCGGTCGTAGCGGGGTGCCGACGACTGCGTGACTCGAGGTGGTGATCGACATTCGGCTCTTCCTTCGACGCTGTTCGGACGGAAGCTAATTCTGGCACGGAGTTTCCCTTGTGTATCTAAGGGGAAACCCTGAACGACGGTGCACGCTGAGGGTTCATCCCCATAGTCCTTGATCAGCGGGGCTCGTACATTGGACTCATGACCGACGAGCACTATCCGAGCGAACCGACCACACCGGAGCCGGCCGAACCGACCACGCCAGAGCCGGAGGTCGTAACTGAGACGACGCTGCACCGCAGCACGAAGCGTCGGATGATCGGCGGCGTCGCGGGAGGGATCGGCGAGCGATTCGACGTCGACCCCAACATCGTGCGCGTCATCTTCGTGGTGCTCACCGTCCTCTACGGCCTGGGCGCGGCGATCTATCTCGCCATGTGGGTCTTGATTCCCCAGTCGGGGCGCCGCGGCGGCGGCCTGGCCGAGTCCGAGGACGCGCCCCCCGCGTCCAACATGCGACTTCTGAGCTACGTGCTCTTGGCCGGCGTCGTCGTCGCGGTCGTCATCGTGGTCGCCACGCTTGGGGCGACACCGCAGGTCGGCAGCGGTTTCGGTCTTCTCTGGCTCGTGTTCTTAGCGGTGCTGGCGATCCTGTCACTTCGTTCCTCGGCGCGACAGCACATGCTGCGCCGGTTCATCGCACTGGTCTTCCTTTCGATTCTCACCGTGCTCATTCTGATCTCCGGTGCCTTCTTGGGCTTCCTCGCGGCGACCGGCGTGCCGATGACGGGCGGGAGCGGTCAACGAATCGAACAGCCGAGCACCCTGGCCGAGGTGCAGCACACGTACCGAACGGAGTTCGGCGCAATGTCGGTTGACCTTCGACAGGTCCACTTCGGCACGACGCCGACCTCGGTGTCGGCGAGCGTCGCCGCGGGGGTCCTGACGGTGGACGTTCCGGCGGACGCGATCGTCTACCTCAAGACACACATCGGCATCGGGAACATCGAGTACATCGGCCGCCTCGGCTACTCGATCGGGCCCTTTAACCCGATACCATCGAATCTCACGACGGCTGCGAGCGAACGCGCCGCGCCGCACTTGACCCTCGACGTGCAGGTCGGTGTGGGTCAGATCGTCCTCGAGCGCGGTTACGGCGAGAATCCAACAGTTCCTCGGACACCAAAGGACCCACCGACGCCCACGACGCCAAAGACGCCCACGACGCCAAAGACACCGGCGACACCGAGCGTTCCCTCCAACTGAGGCATCGATAAGGATGTTCCGGTGAGTTCGGAGCCAGTTACCATCAACGCCGCGACAATCGGTGAGGCGTGGATCGCGATCGCGCAACGGATCATGGACTTCGGCGTGGCCAGCCGTTACGACGGACTCGCGATGCGCGAGGTACTCATGGCCACCTTCGTCGTCGACAATCCACGGACGACTGACGACATCGTCGAGCGCTTCGCCGACCCGGAGCGTCTGGCATGGATGCGCTCGAACTTCGTCGACTACCGCGACGTTCCTGAACTGGGTGACGCGTCGAGCTACGCCACGCGGTTGCACGACTACGCCGGTACTGGTCTCGATCAACTTCGATGGGTGAGTCGAGCGACTACGCCGCGACCCGCTGAGTCGGTCGGCCACCATCACGACGTTTCAGCCGCTGAGCGACACCTCCTACATTCCGTGCGTCAGCCTGCTGGACTTCTATCTCGACGAAGCGACGCTGGCACTCGTGGTCTACGCCCACAGCATCGACTTCGGCGCGAAGGGCTACGCGAACCTGGTGGAGCTCGCGGTGATCCAACATCAGGTCGCGACCGAACTCGAATGTCCCGTCGGCACGCTGACGATGATCGTGAAGTCGGCGCACGTCTATGACAGTGACGCCGCCTACATGACGTCGGTGCTCGAGAACTTTGCTTAGCTGGTCTCGCGCGCGGTCTTGAGCGCGGTGGCCCACCACACCAAATCGTTCGCCAAGAGTGTCGAGTCGCTGGTCCAGTGACTCGAAGAGTGCCGGCGTGAACTCCTCGGTCTGCATGGCCGGGAGCATCAGGTCCGGGAAGATGTGCACTGCGTGACGCAGCGGCGCCATCTCGAACTCGACGCACACCAGGCGAAGTTGTTCGATCGCTCGCGCGCCACCGGCGTTGCCGTAGCCCACGTAGGACATCGGCTTGTGGTTGAACTCGGGAAAGACCCAGTCCATGGCGTTCTTGAGTGAGGCGGGGTAGCCGTGGTTGTACTCACTGGTGAGCGCGATGTAGCCGTCGGCCTCGTCGAAGCGACGGCCGAGTGCGGCGACCGCTTCATTGGGGTAGTCGCGCTGGCTCCTCGCCGGTGACATCGGGCTATTGAAGAGCGGCAACTGATAGTCACGCAGGTCGAGCACGTCGAGTTCGAAGTCGTCGCGACCGGCGAGTCGGTCCTGAATCCACGCGGCCGGCTTGTCGGCGAAGCGCGTCTCTCGGACCGAGGCGATGATGAGTTGTAGTTTCAGCGTCATGGCCTAGAACCCCGGAAAGACTCGACGCAGTTCGTCGAGGTGGGTGGGATCGATGCCCTCGGGCGTGTGTGCCGCGTCCAGTCGGCCGTAGGCGAGACGGAGGAACGCTTCGGCGGGGAGTTCGAGATCGACCTTCTCGTGCTCGTCGACCTCGCCCAGGGCCACGCTGTCACTGGTCAGGATCAACTCGTAGTCCTTTTTCGGATCGGTCGTTCGGATGTGCAACGTGTGTTCGTTGCCCGACGGCTTGGCGGCGAAGCGCATCAGGAGTTCCAGGTTGGCGAAGAGGAACGGGACCGCCTCGGGCTGCAGCGTTGCGCGCTTGTTGAAGGCCTCTTCGATGTCCCAGGTGTGAAAGACGTGCTCGCCCAGTCGCAGACCAACCGCGCGATCGAAGTCGAAGACCATCGGTCCGAGGTTCAAGTTGTAGCGGTCGCGCTCCTCGGGCGTCAGTTCCTTGAGTCGGGCGAGGAGCGCCTGGTCGGCGTCGAGGGCGTCGGTCACCTGGGCGTGCGGCGTCTTCGCGTTCCACACGTCCCAGACGGACTGATTGAACTCCGGAGCCGTCTCGCGGTCGTTGAGCGAGTTGTCGACGCCGTGCTTGAAGATGATCGCCGCGGAACCGATGTGGCTCATCACGTCGGCCACGGTCCACTCGGTGGGGTGGGCCGAGGCGACGTAGTCACTCTCACTGAGTCCGTCGATCACCGTCTGAAGACGGCCGACGGACAGTTCCAGCACGTCAAGGCGTGTCGTCATGAGACTCTGCTTTCGTGGTCGGGGAACTCGGAGGCTTACTGTTCCACCACGACTGTACGGTCGAGATCGCGTACGTCATTCACCCCAGTGAGACCGAGCGTGACCATCATCTCGGACTGAATGATTCGCAAGACATGGTCGACGCCGCGTTCGCCGCGCGCCGCGACGGCGTAGGCCCACGCCCGACCGATGAGACAGGCCCGGGCCCCCATGGACATCGCCTTGACGACGTCGAGTCCGCTGCGGATCCCGCCGTCCATCAAGACCTCGCACTGGTCGCCGACGGCGTCGGCGATGCCCGGCAGCGCACGGATGGTGGAGCGCACGTCGTCGAGTTGGCGGCCCCCGTGGTTCGAGACGATGACGGCGTCGGCGCCGTGCTCGACCGCGGCTCGCGCGTCGTCGGGGTCCAAGATGCCCTTCAACGCGATCTTGCCGCGCCAGTGCTCGCGCAGCCACGCGAGGTCGTCCCAGGTCACGCTGGGATCGAACTGACCGGCGACCCACGCCTGGAAGTCACCGGGGACGTTCGCGTCGGGCAGCGCCTTCTCGAGGTTCCCGAACGTCAGTGGTCGACCACCGAGCGCGACGTCGCGCACCCACTTGGTGTGCGTGAAGAGGTCGGCGCCCCGGCGCAGCACGACTGGCGCGCGAGATCTTTCCGCTGATGCCGTTGCGTCCGTCGCGGTAGCGCTGACCGACGACGGCGAGGTCGACGGTCAAGACCAACGTCGTGCAGCCGACGGCCTGGGCCCGGGCCATCAGGTCCTCGGCGTAGCTGCGGTCGTTCATCACGTAGAGCTGAAACCAGATCGGTCGTTCGATGGCGGCGGCGACCTCTTCGAGACCACAGATCGACAGGGTCGACTCACAAAAGGGGATTCCGGCCCGTTCGGCGGCCCTGGCCGCTTGCACCTCGGCCCGTCGAGCGAGCATGCCGCCGAAGCCAACCGGGGCCAGGATTATCGGTAGCGCGATCTCTTCACCCAGCACGGTCGTGGCGAGCGACCTCGACGAGACGTCGCGCAGGACCCGTTGGCGAAATTGAATGCGGCGCAGGTCCTCGCGGTTCGCCGTCATGGTGACCTCGGCGAACGCCCCGCCGTCGACGTAGTCGAAGATCTGACGCGGGAGTTTGCGCCGGGCCAGCTCGCGGTAGTCGTCAATCGACGCCGGGGCGAGATTGAGACTGTGGTCGCGTTTGTTCTGGGGCACAACTCATTATGCATTAACGGCATCGGTGCCCCGAGGGTCAGTTGACGGGGTGTATGTCATGCGCCATGCTCTTTCGATGTTCGAGACCCCGAGCGAACTCGCCGCGTTGGATGAACTGCTCGACGCGTCGTTCCGCTCAGCGGGTGCTCACCTCGTCGGGATCATCTCGCCCGATCGTCGGCTCTCGGCCGCCGACCTCGCGCGCTACCTCGTCGGGGTGCGCCACCTGGTCGTGGCGACGGTGACCGAGCGCGGTGAGCCGCGATGCTCGGCGGTCGACGGACTGTTCATTCACGGCCACTTCTGGTTCTCGACGAGTGGCGAATCGCTCAAGGCGCGTCACTTGGAACGTCGACCCGCGATCAGCGCCGCGCACGTGATCGGCGACGACGTCGGCATCTTCGTCCACGGCCGAGCGCGCGTGGTCCACGGGGGACCGGGTGAGGCCGACGAACTGCGTCACTACTGGCGCGAAGTCTATGAAGGCGGCTCACCGGAGGATTGGGTCGAGCGACCCCAGGACGCGCGCTACGTCGAGATCGTGGCGAGTTCGATGTACTCCTACGCCTTCTCGCGCGAGCGCTTCGAAGCGTTGTGCGATCGGCCCGCACCCGAGGAGGCCGACGTCTAACGTCACCGCAGTCGCAGACCCGACGGATATTCTGTGGCCAAGGTGTACCGAGGGGGGTCCAATGGGTCGGAAGTTCGCGGCAGAACTACTGGGAACGGCGTTACTGGTCTTCTTCGCCGTCGGCGTGGCGACACTGTCCTTCGGCTTCAAGGCCGACGGGAGCTCGTTCATCGCCGGCGTCGTCGCGACGGCGCTCGCGTTCGGCCTGACGTTGCTGGCCCTCGCCTACGTGCTCGGTCCAATTTCGGGGTGCCACGTCAATCCGGCGGTCACGCTGGGCGCGGTGGTCGCCGGACGTATCTCGCTGCGCGACGCCGGCTACTACTGGGTGGCCCAGTTCATCGGTGGCTTCGTGGGCGCGCTGGCGCTGTGGGGCATGTTCTCGACGTCGCCGCTCTATCACCGCACGACCACCGGGCTGGGCACCGACGGATGGGGCGCGGCGAGTCACATCCACATCGGTGCTGGCGGCGCCTTCATCGCCGAGGTCGTCCTCACGGCGCTCTTCGTCTTCGTGATCCTCGGCGTGACGACGCAAGACGGCGAATCCCTCGACGGCCGGTCTGGTGATCGGTCTCACCCTGACCGTCGTCCACCTCATCGGCATCCCGATCACCGGTACCTCGGTGAACCCGGCGCGCGCGCTCGGACCGGCGCTGATCGTGGGCGGGACCTCGCTGCACCAGGTGTGGCTGTTCATCGTGGCCCCCTTCGTGGGCGGGGCCCTCGCGGCGCTGGCGCACAAGGCGCTGTTCTCCACCAAGACCTCGCCCATCGGCTTCGCCTCGGCCCAGGGCGGTTCCTCGTAAGGGACCACCGCGCCTCGGCTGTGACTGACAAAATGGCGAAGCGATGCGACTACTCCTCTGTTCGACCGGCCTCGCCGGGCACTTCAACCCCCTGGTGCCCTTCATCGACGCCGCCCGTGATCGCGGCGACGAGGTCTTCGTGGTCGTGCCGCCGAGTCTCGCCGACGAGGTGCAGACGCTCGGCGTCGCGCACTATCTGAGTGACCCGCCGGATCCCACGAAGTCCAAAGAGCTCTGGCGACGCGCGGCGCGCCTGCCGCACGCGCAGGCCGCGCGACTCCTCGACGGAGAGTTCTTCGGCCGACTCTCGACCGAGGCGATGCTCGCGACGGTCGACGCGGCGTGCGACGCCTTTAAACCGGACCTGATCATTCGCGAACCGTGCGCCTACGCCGGCGCGGTCGTGGCGCAACGCCGTTCGATCGAACACGCCCAGGTCGCGATCTCGACCGCGCGCACCGAGTGGAGCGTGATCGGGCTGGTCGCCTCGACGCTGGAGGACTTCGAACACGGCATGGAAAAGGTCCTGCGCCAGACCCGCTACGTCTCGCGTCTGCCCGTGAGCCTCGATCCGTCGCCGTTCCCGAATACGTTGCGCTACCGCGAGGACGTCCCGGCCGAGGTCGAGGAGCCGGGTCGCTGGGCCGACGGCGCTGGACCCTTGATTTATTTGACGTTTGGCTCGGTGGCCGGGGGGCTCGACACGGCCTATTCGGCCTTTCGCCTGGCGATTCAGGCGCTCGAGGGCCTCGACGCCCGGGTGCTGGTCACGACCGGGAAGAGCTTCAACCGCCTCCTCCTGGGTGACGATTCCCTCGAACGTGGTCGTCGAGTCGTGGGTCCCCCAGGCCTCGATCTTCCCCTTCGCGTCGATGGTCCTGTGTCACGGCGGCTCGGGCACGACCTACGGCGCGCTCGCGGCCGGGTCTGCCGATCGTCTTCGTGCCGATGTTCGCCGATCAACGAACGAACGCGCGACTGATCGCGGTCGCCGGTGCGGGCATCGTCGTCGACGTCGGTTCGAGGTCCGAGCCGGGCTTTCGCGCGATCGAACCGACGGACGTCCCGCGCATTCGCGCGGCGGTGAACGAAGTACTCGCGAAGAGTTCGTATCCGATCGCAGCCCAAGTTATTGCTGAAGAGATCGCGTCAACCGGTTCGGCGCGCGACTGTTTGGAAGAACTCTTCACTCGCTAGACGATTTCGTCCGACACGGTTAGCACACTTGGGCAAAATGGTGAGGGCACCCAAAAACTACGATGTTTTGGGATGACTTTTAACAACTTTTTGCGCCACACGCCTTTAAATCAGCGGAAATAGGCGCCGTTTATCCATTCGGCGGAGATTTTTGGGGCCTCTGGACCTAAAATGGTCGTTCCTCCGCTGAATCATCCAAGAGGGTGGCCGTTGTGCCATACCTCGGCGGTAGGTCTCGAACCGTGGACCGTGAGTCCCGAGCGGTTCTCAAAGTGCCGTCGAGGGCGGACCAAAACAATAAGGCGGAGAAGAAGAAATGTTGCAAGTGCGCAACCGAATAAAACGCGTCCCACGGCATTCGCAGGCACTGATCCGAGTGGGTGCGTTGGCACTCGTCATTTCACTCACTGCATTGCCGACGGCGTCACCCGCGGCGGTCACGATTGCTCGTCCCATTCGCGGCGTGCCCGCCGAAACGATCGAGGCGTCACCGCCTCGTCACGTCGCGCCGCTCGTGCACCACGTTCGCGTCGCCGGCGTGGTCGCGGAGCTCGCGGACTTCACGAGTAACCCGACGCCGGCCGACGGCTACGTGGTCACCCTCATTCATCAGGACTTTCCTGCGCACGCCTGGCACGACGCCGAGGCCGTGGCGTGGTGCGAGTCCAAGTTCCGCACGACCGACATCGGTTTTGACAGCAACGGCACGCACGACCGCGGCCTGTTCCAGTTGAATGACGGCGGCACTGAGCAGTACCTCATGGCCATGATCGGTCAGAACCCGAAGAAACTGAACCTGGCGTTCAACCCCGTACTCAACGTGCGCGCCGCGGCCCTGCTCTACGCGCGCGACGGCTGGAGCCAGTGGTCGTGTGAGTCAGCGATCTAAATCGCTTGCGTCGCGTCACGCGACACGTCGTCACCGTTGACGCTGGATGCGCCGCGCCGCTAACGGTAGTGGTGCCGAGAGATCGCGCAAGTGGATGTATCCCGTCGGCACCGTGAAGGACACCCAGGCGTTGGACGTGTAGCCCGCGCTGTCGGCGGCGTAGTTGTCCGAGACCAGGAAAACCGTGTGATTTGACCAGTTCACGCGCGCGACGTAGGCCACGTGGCCCATGCCCGGCCCGTCGTACCAGGCGATCGAACCAACGGCCGGCGTGTGATTCGTGTCGGCGCGCCAGCGTGATGCCCCACTGATCGGCGTAGCCCCACGCAGCGACCCGGGTCCGGCAGTCCGTTGTGCGCGAGCATCCACGCGGCGAACAGTGTGCAGTTGTGCGGCGGCGTGCCGATGCCGCCCTTGGTGTCGCTGCCGTAGTAGCTGCGCCGCCCAACTGTTGTTCATCGTCGTGGCGTTGTAGCCGTCGATCGTGCACGCGTAGCCGGTGCTCTTGCAGCCCGACGCCGCGGCGGCGACGCCGCTGCTCGGTGACGCAGAGCGTCAGTACGAAGGTCGCCGCGAGGGCGACGCGAAGTGCCGTAGTGCCCGACCCGACTCGGGGCGTTCGGCTACGCAATCGTTCGGTGATCGCCAAGAGTCCCCCTCCGTGCCTCCGGTGACCGTAGCAGCGCCCTCATTTTGGAATCAAATGACCACAAAAACACCCGAAAAATGGGGCAATGGCGCCGAAAGAATCGCCGAGCCGTGGGAAATCGTGGTCACGGACGATTTCTTCGTCGCTCGGGTGAGGTTTCGTACGGACCCGCGTCAATCGCGACAGAGAATTCGTGTTTAGTCGAGTGACGACATCCGCAATACTGAAAAAATGTCAATTCCAAGTGGGACCGTGACACTGCTCTTCACTGACGTCGAGGGCTCGACGCATCTGTGGGAAGCCGCGCCCGAGGAGATGGCCCGCGCGCTCGAGCGCCACGAGTACTTGGTGCGCCGGGCGATGGACGCGAACGGCGGCTACGTCTTTAAGACGATCGGCGACGCCTTCTGCGTGGCCTTCGCGACCGGACACGAGGCCCTTCGCGCGGCGCTCGAGACACAACAAGCGTTGAGCGCGGAAGCGTGGCCCGCCGGTGCGGTGATCCGGGTGCGCATCGCCCTCCACACGGGGGTCTGTCAAGAACGCGACGGCGACTACTTCGGTCCCGTAGTCAACCGGACCGCGCGCCTCATGGCCATCGCCCACGGCGGTCAGGTGGTCGTGTCGGGCGTGACCGCCGAGTTACTCGCCGACTTCCCCCCTGATGAGGGGATGCTTCGCGATCTGGGACAGCACCGACTGCGCGACCTTGGTCGCCCCGAGCACGTGTGGCAGCTCGACGCGGCGACGGTGCCGTCAGAGTTCCCGCCGCTCAAGTCCCTCGACAACCCCGAACTCCCGAACAACCTGCCCGAGCTGTTGTCATCGTTCGTCGGTCGCGACGAGGAGCTGGGTGAAGTCCGCACGTTGATCAACGGGCACCGGCTCGTGACGCTCACGGGCGCCGGTGGCTCGGGCAAGACTCGCCTCGCGATGCAGGCCGCCGCCGAACTCCTTGACGGACAGGGAGAAGGCGTCTGGCTGGTGGAGTTGGCGTCGGTCAATGACGAGGAGCACGTTCCCCTCGCGGTCGCGGCGGTGCTCGGTATCCAAGACATGCTCGACGTCTCGCCCCTCGAGACGTTGATCTCGGCCTTGAGTAATCAGGACGTGCTCTTGATTCTCGACAACTGTGAGCACCTCATTGGCGCCTGTTCGAAGTTCGCCGACGAGGTCCTGCGCAACTGCGCCCAGGTTCGGATTCTCGCCACGTCGCGCGAACCCCTCGGGATAGAAGGCGAGCGGGTCTACCGGGTCCCGTCAATGACCCTCCCTGGTGAGGAGGTGGAAACGCTCGCCGACCTCAGTTCGTCCGACGCCGTTGCCCTGTTCCTCGGCCGAGCCCGCGAGGTCGATTTCGTGGCGGGGAACGACGACGCGTCGCTCGTGTCATCGATCTGTGTGCGTCTCGACGGTATTCCACTGGCACTCGAGCTGGCCGCCGCCCGACTCTCGTCGATGTCGTTGTCGCAGCTGCACGAACGACTCGATCAGCGATTTCGCCTCCTGACCGGTGGGAGTCGCAACGTGATGGCGCGTCAACAGACACTCCAGGCGCTCGTCGACTGGTCCTACGGGCTGCTCACGAGCGCCGAACAGAGCGTGCTGCGACGTCTGTCGGTCTTCGTGGGCGGCTTCAGCCTCGAGGCGGCCGAGTCCATCGGCGCCAATGAACTCGTGGACGAGTTCGACGTGGCGAACGTCCTGCACTCGCTCGTCGCCAAGAGTCTCGTCGTCGCCGACCGCAGTGTCGGCTCCGTGCGATTCCGGCTGCTCGAGACGATCCGCCAGTACAGCGCGCAAAAGCTGCTCGACACCGACGGCGACGAGGCGACACTCGACGTGCGCGATCGCCACGCCGACTTCTACGTCGCCCTCGCGCTTTCCGCGGGGGAGGGTTACTACGGTCCCCAGCACATGCATTGGGCGAAGACACTGGACCTTGAAGGTGAGAACCTGCGTGCGACGCTGACGCACTGCGCGGCCACGCCGCCGCGCAGTGAGGACGTATTGCGGGTCTTCGTGGCGATCGAGTGGTACTTCGTCTCGCGCTTGTCCTGGGATCTGCTGCCGATCCTCGCCAGGGCCATGAAGGCGGTGGGCGACGCGCCGACGAAACTCTTCGCCGGGGCGCTCATCATCCAGGGGCAACTCGAGATCGCCTTCGCGATGCTCGACGATGAAAAGGTCGCGCGAGCGGCCGAACAGGCTGAGCGGGGACTCGCGATCGCGCGCGACCTGGGCGAGTACGCGCTGGAGTCGCGCGCGCTGGGCATCCTCGCGTACTACGCCGGGCGTCGCCACGACATCGACCTCGCCGTGCGCCTCGGCCAAGAGTCCATCGACGCCGCGCGCCGGTCTGGTCAGAGCGGCGAGATCTCCGTCGCGCTCTTCTCGGCCATCGGCGGACGAATCGGCGACGTGCTCTTCACGCCTGAAGAGACCGAGACGGTGATCGAAGAGGTCAAAGCGATCTGGACGGCGTTGGGCTACAGCTCGGGACTGGCGGCGATCGGCTCGCGCGCCGCGGGTGAGGCGTTGGGGCGCGGCGACATCGAACTCGCGGTGCGCGAGTGGCGTGACGCGATGAACGTGCTCGAAGAGAATGGCGCGGCCTGGTGGGCTCGTTCGCCGCGCGTCAATCTCGCGATCGGCCTAGGAGTGTTGGGCCAGTTCCAAGAGGCCGCGCCGCTACTTCGGCGCAGTCTGCGCGACGCGCGACGCGCAGGATTTCGAACTGACGTCGGGCCCCTCGTCGAACTGGCCGGTGCCCTCGCCGAGTCCGAGGGTGACGCGATTCGCGGCGCCCAACTCCTGGGCGCGGGCCAGGCGCTCAACCAGCACGGACTCGATATCGGAACCCTGAGTCCCAATACGCCGTTCGAGGATGCCTTCGAACGCGACCTCGAAGCCAGGTTGCGCGTAGCCCTCGGCGACGATGCCTTCGAACGCGAGTACGCGTTCGGCACGACGCTGTCGGTGCACGCCGCGACCGACCTGGCCCTGGTACAGACGCCACGTCGCGGCGACGAGCAGCGAGTGCTGACCTAGCGATCGGCCCCCCGGACTGTCGAGGCGGCGTGCGGATTCGTTACGCTGATGCATAATTCACGCGGCAATAACAGGAGAGAACATGGACAGCGAAAACCAGTGCCCGGTCTCGGACGGATTCGACGCCACGCCGTCGGGCCGACGACCCCCACCAAGACTGGTGGCCCAATCAACTGAAGCTCAGCCCGCTCGAGCGTCGACTCGGCCGTCGGCAATCCGATGGACGCGACGTTCAACTACGCCGAGGAGTTCAAGAGCCTCGACCTCGACGCGGTGAAGAAGGACGTCATGGCGTTGATGACGTCGTCCCAGGAGTGGTGGCCGGCGGACTTCGGTCACTACGGCCCGTTCTTCATCCGCATGGCCTGGCACAGCGCGGGCACGTACCGCATCCACGACGGTCGCGGCGGTGGCGGGTCGGGTACGCAGCGCTTCGCGCCGCTCAACAGTTGGCCCGACAACGTCAATCTCGACAAGGCCCGCATGCTGCTCTGGCCGATCAAGCAGAAGTACGGACGCAAGATCTCCTGGGCCGACCTGATGATCCTCGCCGGCACCCTGGCGCTCGAGTCGATGGGCATGAAGACCTACGGCTTCGCGGGCGGACGCGAGGACGTCTTCGAACCGCGACGAGGACATCTACTGGGGTCCCGAGGACGTCTGGCTCGGCGACGAGCGCTACAGCGGCGACCGCGAACTCGCAGAGACCGCTCGGCGCCGTGCAGATGGGTCTCATCTACGTGAACCCCGAAGGTCCCAACGGCACGCCCGATCCGCTCGCCGCCGCGCGCGACATTCGCGAGACGTTCGGTCGCATGGCGATGAACGACGAAGAGACGGTGGCGCTGATCGCCGGGGGTCACACCTTCGGCAAGGCCCACGGTGCGGCCGACGGCGACCGAGCTCGTCGGCGCCGAGCCCGAGGGCGCCGGTCTCGCCGAGCAGGGACTGGGCTGGAAGAACAGTTTCGGCACGGGCAACGCCGGCGACACGATCTCGAGCGGACTCGAAGGCGCGTGGACGCCCAGCCCGATCACGTGGGACAACAGCTACTTCGACACGCTCTTCGGACACGAGTGGGAGCAGTCCAAGAGCCCGGCCGGTGCGACGCAGTGGATCCCGAAGGACGGCGGCGGCGCGGGCACGGTGCCCGACGCCCACGATCCGGCGAAGAGCCACGCCCCGGTCATGTTCACGACGGACCTGGCGCTGCGGATGGACCCGATCTACGAACCGATCTCCAAGCGCTTCCACGAGCACCCCGATGAGTTCGAACTCGCCTTCGCCAAGGCCTGGTACAAATTGACGCACCGCGACATGGGACCGCGTTCGCGCAGCCTCGGTCCCTGGGTTCCCGCCGAAGCCCAGTTGTGGCAGGACCCGGTACCCGAGGCGACGCACGGCCGATCGACGCGACGCAGATCGCGGAGCTCAAGGAACAGATCCTCGGCTCGGGACTCTCCGTCGTCGCAACTCGTCGCGACGGCGTGGGCGTCGGCGGCGACGTTCCGCGGCACGGACAAGCGCGGCGGCGCCAACGGCGCGCGCATTCGACTGGCGCCCCAGAAGGATTGGGAGGTCAACGACTCGGCGGACGTGTCGATGGTGCTGCGCACCCTCGAGGGCATCCAGAGTGACTTCAACGCAGGCGCACGCCGAGGCACCACGGTCTCACTGGCCGACCTCATCGTGCTCGGCGGCATGCGCCGCCGTCGAGCGAGCGGCGAAGAACGCCGGACACGACGTCGCAGGTTCCCTTCACGCCCGGTCGCACGGACGCGACTCCAAGAGGACACCGACGTCGAGTCCTTCGCCGTGCTGGAGCCGACGTTCGACGGGTTCCGCAACTATCTGCGCGACGGTCACCGACGTTCGGCCGAGGAACTGCTCGTCGAACGCGCCCAGCGCTTGACGTTGAGCGCCCCGGAGATGACGGTGCTCGTGGGCGGGCTGCGGGTGCTGAACGCGAACTTCCGCGGTTCGGACTTCGGGGTCTTCACGAAGCGGCCCGAGACGTTGACGACCGACTTCTTCGTCAACCTGCTCGACATGAGCACGAAGTGGGAGGCGACGTCGGCGGCCGAGGACGACGTTCGAGGGACGCGATCGCCGGACGAACGAACTCAAGTGGACCGGGACGCGCGTCGACATCGTGTTCGGCTCGAACTCCCAACTGCGCGCGCTCGCCGAGGTCTACGCGAGCGACGACGCGCAGGAGAAGTTCGTGCACGACTTCGTCGCGGCGTGGAACAAGGTGATGAACCTCGATCGGTTCGACCTGCACTGATCGCGCGAGGTCGCTACAGGTCGAAGCGCCTTGTTGGGTCGCACGACGATGTCGGTCACGTCGACCGAGCCCGGCACGCTCGAGCAGGTACATGACGGCGTCGGCGATGTCGTCGGGCTTGATGACGAACTCACTCAGCACGGCGCTGACCGCTCTCGAGGATCTCGTCGGGCAGACGCTCGCCCTTCTTGATCTCGTGTTCGATGCCGGACATCGCGACGATGCCGGCGAGGATCTCGGGGTTCTCGCGTCCGAGGTTCGTCGCGACGAGGCCCGGCATCACCGAGGAGATCTGGATCGGGTCCTCGGCCAACTCGTTGCGCAGCGAGTTCGTGATGACGTTGACGGCGTGCTTGGTCGCGCCGTAGACACCGGAGTCGGGGCTCAGCGCGGCGATCGAGGAGGTGTTGATGATGTGTCCGGGATTGCCGGTCGCGCGCATGGCCTTCACCGCCGCTTGGCAACCGACGAGGAGCGCGAGCACGTTGGTCTCCAACATCGCGCGCCACGCCTCGACCTCGCCGTCGAGTACCGGTCCGAGCACGCTGTAGCCCGCGTTGTTGACGAAGATGTCCAGTCGACCGTCGGCCGCGACCGCGCGGTCCACGAGCGCGCGCACGACCGTCGGGATCGCGAACGTCGCCGACGTCGACGGTGGCGCGACCACCGGCGGCCGTGATCTTCGCCGCGCTCTCTTGCATCGGCGACTTCGGTGCGGCCACTGAGAATCACGTGCGCACCGCTGGCACCGATGCGTTCGGCGATCGCTCGACCGATGCCGCTCGACGCGCCGGTGACGACGGCGGTTTGACCCGTCAAATCAACTTGCACTGACATCTACGCCCCATTTCGTCGTTGCGCGTGAAGCCTAACGTTGCGAACTTCCGTGTTCAAAGTGCAGTTCATTCAACGTACGAATCACAGTTGTCGTTCCCGCAATCAGCGGCAGCACTCTGCGAATCTCTTTAATCGTTCGTGAGTTTTCTCTGTGAGACGAAAAACCTCTCTTAGGTTTTTAGTGCGGGGCGAACGTTCTCGCGTACGCAGTGCCCACCGCACAATACGTGCACGTCAAAGGAGATGTCATGGGCTTGTCAGGAATGGTTTTAAGTGCGATTTCAACGGTGGCCGGAGCGATCATGTACTGGGCCACCACGGCGCAGACCTCAGCGGTCGCACAGCAACACGGATTCCGTCTGTCGACACTGGGCGTCATCTTGATGATCGCTGGCGCGGTCGGTTTCGTGATCTCACTCATCGTGTTCACGGCGTCGCGTCACGCGCCCGCAGCACCGTCGCGTTCCTTGGACCGTGAGGTCGTGGACAGTTCGGGTAACCGCACCGAAGTGCACGAGCGACAGAACTCATAACGAAGAGCTCGGGACGGTTCGGGTCAGGACGTTGCTGGCACCGAACCGTCCCGAGCGCCGCTCAAGTGAGCGATGACGTCACTCGCGTGGTAGCTCTCTCGACCGACCAGTAGCGCACGAATGTCGTTGATGTCATCACCGCTGGTCACGATCGGCGGCTCGCGGTGACCGTCGACGCGGTACTGACCCAGTCCGCACGTCGACATCAGTCCGTTGCAGAGGCACGTCGATCCTTCGGTCGCGGCGACGTCGCCCCCCTTTCGGATGTAGGCGTCGACCGGTTCGGCGGTGCAGCGATAACCCGTCGATCCGTTGGGCGTGACGAAGGCCTCGCGCAGGTAGCCCAGGTCACACTTTCGCGCGCGTCGGTCGTAGGCGTCGGACTCTGAGATCGTGCCGCTCATGGACGCGACCTTGAAGGGATAGCCCGTCGAGGACGCGCGCAGCGACGTCGTCACGGTCACCGACGCGTGCTTTACCTCATCGAGTACGCGACGACGAAGTTCGACGTCCATTCCCGACTCGTCGCAGTAGGCGAAGAGGGTGCCGACCTGGACGCCACTCGCGCCGAGGGCGAAGGCCTCGTGGACGTCGGCGGCCGACGTGATACCGCCGCCGATCCAAAAGGGCTGACCGAGACCGGTGAGCACGTCGTAGTCGACGACGTCGCGCTCTCCGTACTGCGGGTTGCCCTGCGCGTCGACGTCGAAGGCGCCGCGCGGCGGGGCGTTGTGTCCGCCGGCGGACGGTCGCTCGACGACGAAGCCGTCAACCGGTCCGTTGCTGCGCTTGGCGAGCGCGGAAGCCAGCACGTGTGACGAGACGATGCCGACGAAGCGCGGGCCGACGCAGCGACTGGGATCCCAGATACGGCGTCGGGTCGAAGTGGAGCGAGGAGATCGGATCATCACTCGGCGCCCCCGTCACGCTGAGGGGCAGGTCCACCGGCTCGCCACGCGTGAGCTGTTCGAGGACGCCGGGGATGTGCGTGGGGACGCCCGGCCCCCATCAAGACGTAGTCGACGCCGGCGAGGATCGCCCCGCACAGTGTGGCGGCGCGTCGGGAGCTGCACCTTGGTGAGGAGATTGATACCGACCACGCCGTCGTGTCCCATCTTGGCGAGGGTGACCTCGACGAAAGACGCGAGGACGATGGCGTCGATGGAGCGGCCCGCGCTTCGTTGGGTCAGCGCCGGCAGGCTGCGGTAGGGCGTGGAGCCCGTTCGTCGGACCGAGCCGTATTTCGCGACGATGTCCTCAACGACACGCTGCGCGGGGAACACGGTCGAGCGCCATTTGCAGTTCGTCGTCGATACCGTCGTCTTGCAGTCGGCGCACGAAGACGTTGTCGATGGCCGTACCGGACACGACGCCCAATTGACCCGCGCTCGAGACCGCTCTCGCGAGCGGCCATCCGGAGATGGCGATGCCCATGCCGCCCTGGATGAGCCACGGGATATCCCCAGTCACTGATCTGGTCGCCGTCATGTGCCGCCTTCGTAAAGCGTCGTGCAACTGCATCGACGGGTACCTCTCAAACTATGAGGGACGCAAGCGAGGAACGCGAAGGTCTTTGGTCCCAACAACACCGTGACAGCGTCGTCCCAATCTTCACTTGCAGCGACGCCGAAGGCCAGTCGCTGCGCTTAGTGCATTGAAAAATCGAGGTACTTTGGCTCCTATGCCTGTTCGACGAATTCAGCTCGGTCGGGGACGTCCCGTTACTCGACAAACGTCGCTTCGTCGCACCAGACTGTTCATGACGTGCACTCGTCGTGGCGAGCGCCGTCGCCATACCTATTGCCTCGGTCGTCACCACGACGAGCGCTCGGGCGACACGCTGCAGATGTCCTCGGACAACTCCTCGACCGGTTGGTATCCCAATGAGCCGCTGCTGTCGCCCGCCAATGTCACGGGCGGGAACTTCGGCGAACTCTTCGACACGCAGTTGAACGGCGAGGTCTACGCACAACCGCTGGTGAGTCAGCCGACGGTCCTCGCGGTGACCGAGAACGACTACGCCTACGGGCTGAACTCGACGACGGGCGCGATCGAGTGGCAGGACAACTTCGGACCGCAGGCGAACCCGCTGGCAGCGATCGGTTGTGGCGACGTCGGAAACTGCCCTGGGCATCACGGGCACGCCGGTCATCGATCCCTCGACGGGCATCGCGTACTTCGTCGCCGGGAAGGACTCCGGCACCTTCGGGAGCGACGCAGTGGTTCATGGAGGCCGTCAACGTGCAGACGGGCGCGACGGCGCCGGGCTGGCCGGCGGGTGGCGTTCCGATTCAAGGATCGGCCGACAACAACTCGGGCACGGTCTTTAACGGGAACTGGCAGACGCAGCGTCCCGGACTCGTCCTCATCAACGGCGTCGTCTACGCGGCCTTCGGCTCGCAGTGCGACTTCGATCACTGGGAAGGGTGGGTCGTCGGCGTGAGTGAATCGACTGCGAGCATCACGTCGATGTGGTCCAGCGAGGAGTGTGGCGCGAGCACCTGTCCCGGCAAATCCGGGCGCTGGCATCTGGCAGTCGGGTTCGCCACCGGTCGTCGACGCCAACGGCGACATGTTCGTCTCGACCGGTAACGGTGACATTCCGAGCGGACCGGAACCGGGTTCGACGCCACGGCGGACCTGTACGGAGAAGCGGTGATCGAACTCAGCACGTCCGGCGGCATCATCCATCCGATCGACTTCTTCATCGCCGGCCGACGCGACGTCGCTCAACGGTCAAGACGGGGACCTCGGCTCCGGTGGTCCGGTGTCGCTGCCCGCGAGCATGGGAACCGCGACCGAACCCGACGTCATGCTCGAAGTCGGGAAGCAGGGCATCATGTACGTGCTCGACCAGGACAACTCGGCGGCTACGAACAAGGTGCCAATCAGACCGACGACGTGCCCCAAGAGGTGACCGCGTCCGGGGGAGTGTGGTCGAAACCCGCGGTATGGCCCGGGGACGGCGGCTACGTCTACGTGCCGACGGCGGGCACGACGGGCTTCGCGACCAACGGCGGTTCACTCGACGTCTTCCAACGCAGCGTGGTCAACAACGACGTGAACTTCACGTTGGCCGGCGCGACGGCCAACACCGGGAACACCTTCGGCTACGGCTCGGGCACACCGATCGTCACGTCGAATGGCACGACGTCGGGCTCGGCGCTGGTGTGGATCATTCACGCGAACGGTCCGACCGGTCAGGACTCGCAACTCGAGGCCTTCAATCCGATTCCCGTGAACAACTCACTCGAAGAGGTGTGGAGTTCGGCACCCTTCACGTCGACGGTCTTCTCCGAACCGAGCGTCGACAACGGCATCGTCTACGTCGGCACGAAGGACGACACGTTGCTGGGATTCGGCGCACTGGCGTCAGCGACGCCCGCGGTCAGCGGCGCCAACGTGGAGTTTCCGGCCACGACGGTCTCGCAGTCCGTGACGCAGAACGTCACGTTCACCGCGTCCTCGCCGACGACGATTGTCGTCGTTCACGTTGTCGGGTGCCGCGTACTCGATGGGGACGCCGAACGCGACGCTGCCGGCCACGCTCGGGAGCAGCCTCGTCCGTCGTCGTGCCGGTCACGTTCACGCCAACTGCGCTTGGTGCGAATCCCGGCACGCTGACGGTGAATTACTCGGGCGGGACGTCCACGTTGGACTTGAGTGGCCAGGGTGAGACCGCGACGGCGTCGTTCACCATCGCGCCCACCTCCGTCGACTTCGCGCCGCAACCCATTGGCGGGAGTGACGTGACCTTGCCCGTCACCTTCACGAACGTCTCAACGAGTCCGATTACCGTGACGGCCCTGACGTTGCCCGCGTTGCCCTTCACGGTGACCGATCCGCCCAGCCAATCAGACAGTGGCGGCGAATGGCGGCACGCTCACGTTCACGGTGCAGTTCGCACCACCCGGCTCCTCCGGCGACTTCGTGCACCTCTTCAATAGCGTCGCGACGCTCGACACCTCCGCCGGTAACTTCGGCGTCGCGATTACGGGAACGGCCGATCCACCGGCTCAGATCAGCACCGCACCGGACGTCCTCAATTTCGGGAGCGTCGCCGTTGGATCGAGCGCGACGTTGAACTTCAATCTCGGCGATCAAGGGGGATTTCCACTGCAGATAACGGAGTCGACGCCACCGACGACCAATGGATTCAGTGCGCTCACGGATCCGTTCACCCAGTTGGCGAACACCGAGCCCGCCCGACACGATCGAACCGAACACGTCGATACAAGAGACGGTGCAGTTCGCGCCAACGGCTGACGGACCGGTCTCGGCGACGTGGCTCCTCGAAGGTAACGACGGCAACGGCGTGCAGACCGTGACCTTGAACGGCACCGGCTACACGCCCGCCGCCGCAACCGCCGCCGACACCACCACCAACGCCGACGACGACGTCGACAACCACGACGACGACAACCACGACCACGACCACGACCACGACGACCACGACGACGACGATTCCCACTCCGGTTCTCACCGTCGTCAGTCAGTCTGGTCATGTCGGCAGGTCGCTGAAGCTCGTCACGAGAGGTGATCCCGGTGGCGGCGCCTGAGTTTCCGTGTGAGGGACGGGTCGGCGAAGGGATGTTCGCTCAAGGGCGACGAACTCTCGGTCAAGAGCGCCGGCACCTGCCTCGTCTCGGCGAAACGGTCAGCTCGGGGATCGACGCCGGCGGTCTCCTCGAAGACCATCACGATTCGATTCAGCGCCCTTAGTTCGAGCGCACACACACTGACCGTTGTCTTCGGAGCAGGTGCGAGCGCGCTCACGAGTGCATCCAAACGCGCGCTCACGAAGTTTGCGGCGGCACTCAAGAGCACCGACACCGTCGTGTCCACGGGGTACGCGAAGGGCAATCGCGCGTTGGCACTGCGACGTGCGACTTCCGTGGCGCGTTATCTCAAGATCCTGGGCGTGATGCACGTCATCGTGCGATCCGTGAGTAACGCAGCGAATAATAAGGCGATCGTCTCGACGTAGCGTTCCCGCGCGGCCCCCGGCCGCTGCCTCTTGACTAGTACGTGCGACGTAGTAGTCTGCAGTAATGAAGAGCGATCACCAACAGCTCCTGCGGCGCACGAACGATCCGCCATTTCTGATTCTCACCAGTCTCGCTTCAGGTCCGAAACACGGATACGCGCTGTCAAGGGACGTCGAGGAATTCGCCGGTGTTCTCTTGAGTCCCGGCACGCTCTACGGCGCCATCACGCGACTCGAGGAGTCGGGACTGATTGAGCCCTTGGCCGACGTCGATCGACGGCGCCCGTATCGATTGACGGCGAGCGGCGCCCAGGTCCTGCGAGAGGTGACCAACGAGATGCGACGGCTGTCGGACGTCGGGGCGGCGCGACTGCGCCTCTCGAAGGGAGGTCTCCGTGAAGCCTCGACGTGACGCACGCCGACTTCTCCGGTGGTATCCACCGCGCTGGCGATCGCGGTACGAAGAGGAGTTCCTCGAGTTCTTGACCGATCGCTACGGAACGTCGCGCCTCCCGTGGCGCGCACAACTATCGATCGTGGTCGCGGGAGTTCGCGAACGAAGCACGGACTCGGGAATCACTGGAACGCGAAGTACCGACGTGACACAACGCAAGAGCGGTGCGCTCATGGTGCTGGTCGCGTGGTCGATCATGATCGTCGGCGGCGCCGTGCTCCAAAAGACATCGGAGCACTTCGCTTCGTCGCTACCGCCGCACGCGCACTCCTTGGCCGACGTCGCGTTCAACGTGACGGTGGCGTCAGGGATCATCGGCTCGCTCCTGGTGCTGGCGGGCGCTGGGGTGGCGATGCCCGCGTGCTCGCGACTTCTTCGTGCGGAAGGTTGGTCCTCGCTGCGCCCCAAGCTGGTCACGCCACTGATTGCAACGGCGATGTCGGGTGCGGCCACATCCGGTCTCAGCCTGTGGGCTCATCATTTGACGTCGGTCCAGCGCAACGGCGCCGACGATTGGTACTCGAGTGCGTTTCTAACGTGCGCCTTCTTAGTGGTCGTGACGATCGGCCTTTGGACGAAGGTTGCGGTCGGCATCGCGATTGGTTGTGAGTTCACCTCGCAGGAGCTTCGACGAGAGTCGTACCTCGCGCTGGCGGTGAGCCTCGCTGCACTCTTCGTCATCGCTGGCGCCACTGCCTGGTGGATCGAGATGGCGCAACACGCGTCGTGGTTCTTGAGCGGCAGCACTGTCGGACTCCCTTCGTCCGCGTGGTCGACGAACCTGGCGGCGGCGCTCACGGTCATGGCGTTGGGAACCGTCGCCGCAGTGTGGGGCGCTTCACGTGTCGTCCTGAGCTACCGCTCGAATCGCGGTGGCACGATGGTTGTCGATCACTGAGCACCTTCACGCGCGTCAATGGAGCTTTGCGCGCTATCTGAAGATCGCCCCGAAGGTAGCGCGTCACTTGGTCGTTCCCTCGGCACATCTCGACTCGTTTCAGTATGCTCCGCGTGTTGGGTTCGAACTCCTCTTAGGGCACGGGGATCGCATGGAAACCAGTACCTCGCACATCTCGACGCTGGAGAGCCTTCGCCGGCACGTGCAAGGCGCACTCGAACTCGAACACTCCACCCTCCCGCCGTATCTGTGCGCGCTCTTTTCAATTCATGCCGGGACGAACCCCGAGAGCGTCGAAGTCATCCGGTCGGTCTTCATCGAAGAGATGCTGCACCTGGCCCTGGCGGCGAACGTCTTGAACGCGATCGGCGGCGCCCCCGCGCTGAATCAGGCGGGCTTCGTGCCCGTCTACCCGACGACGCTGCCCCACAGCGATGGCTCCTTCACGGTGCCGCTGGCGCCTTTCACTGCCGAGACCATTGAGATCTTCATGAAGGTAGAACGCCCGGGCGAACGTCACGGCGAGTCCGAGGCGGACAACTTCGAGACGATCGGTCAGTTCTATCGAGCGATCGAAGAAGGCCTCAAACACCTGAACATGACGATGGGTCACGACGCTGTCTTCACGGGCGATCCGAGTCGCCAGATCACGCCGGAGATGCTGGGCTTCATCGGAGAACGGCGAGTCGTCGCCGTGCACAACCTCAAGACGGCCCTCGAGGCGATCGATGAGATCGAAGAGCAGGGTGAGGGATTGAAGCATCGTCAGGTCTGGGACGGCGATCGCGACATGTTCCATCCCGAACGCGAGGAGGTCGCGCACTACTTCCGTTTCAGCGAGATACTGCAGGGCCGCTCCTATGTCCGCGGCGACTCACCGCGTACCGGTCCGAGCGGCGAGGCGTTCGTCGTCGATTGGTCCTCGGTGTATCCGATGCGACCGAACCCCAAGGTCGACGACTACCCGTCCGGAAGTCCTGTCCGAGCGAAGATGATTGCCTTCAACATCAAATACTGCGAGATGCTCGCGACACTCCATCGCACGTTCAACGGCGAGACGGCGTGCCTGTCACCCGCGATCTCGATGATGTTTCAACTCCAGTCACTCGCGACCGAGTTGATGGCGATGCCGAGTGGCGACGGTCTCACGACGGCTGGACCGTCATTCGAGTTCGTCAAGGTCGAGGTCAACGTCTAGGCGTCACGGCGTGATGACCCGATCACCTCGACCCCGACTGAACACGAAGTCCATCATTAGTATCTCCTGAATGGCGACGATCGAGACCGACTATCTGGTCGTCGGCGCCGGTGCTTCCGCGATGGCGTTCACCGACGCGCTCATCGCGGGATCGAACGTTGACGTCGTGATGGTCGATCGACGACACGCGCCCGGCGGTCACTGGAACAGTGCCTACCCGTTCGTTCGTCTTCATCAGCCGGCCGCGTTCTACGGCGTCAACTCCCGGGTTCTCGGTACCGCCACCATCGACAGTGACGGACCAAACGTCGGATGGTACGAACGGGTGAGCGCGGCGGAGATCCTGGACTACTTCCAGCGAGTGCTCAATGAGGTACTCCTCGCGTCGGGACGCGTGCGCTTCTTCGCCATGAGTGACTACGAGCAGTCGCCGTCGGGTGCGCATCGATTCACGTCGCGGCTCACTGGTGAGACGACGACGGTCGACGTACGTCGCAAGGTCGTTGACGCGACGTACCTCGAGGCTTCGGTCCCGTCAACCCATGCGCCGACGTTCAGTGTGGATCCGTCGGCGCGATTCATCGCGGTCAACGACCTCGTCGTGCCGAACGGGCCGAACAGCGGGTTTACGATCATCGGCGCGGGCAAGACGTCGATGGACGCGTGCACCTGGCTCCTCGACAATGGTGTGTCACCGACGGCGATTCGGTGGATACGCCCGCGCGAGGCGTGGCTCTACAACCGTCAGTACTTCCAACCACTTGACATGGTGGGTTGGGTGATCCAAGGCGTTGCTTTTTCTCTTGAAGCGGCCGCCAAGTCGCAGAGCGTCGAAGAGCTCTTCGCCCATCTGGAGGCGAGCGGATTCTTGATGCGACTCGACGAGACGATCGAACCGACGATGTTCCGCTGTGCCACGGTCAGCCAATCGGAACTCGAACGTCTCCGGACCATTGAGAACGTGGTCCGGCTCGGTCGAGTCACACGTATTGGTGTTGACCGCATCGAACTTGCGGACGGGTCGATACCGACCGACGCGCAACAGATTCACGTCGACTGCACGGGGGACGGCCTCCCGCATGAGCCTGCCCGACCAATCTTCGAGTCGAACCGAATAACGCTCCAACAGATTCGGACGTGCCAACCAACCTTCAATGCGGCACTCCTCGGCTTCGTGGAGTCGAGCCGCGATGACGACGCCGAGAAGAACCGACTCTGTCCGCCAAACCCCTATCCGCGGCGGGCCACCGACTGGATACGTGCGACGAACACCTCGCAGCGCGCGGAGGCCGTGTGGGGCGCGACACCAGACATCGCGGCGTGGATGGAGCGTTCGCGACTCAACGTCGCCCGCGGACTCTCCGAACACTTTGACGATCCGGTGATGCAATCGGCGATCGGGCGCTACGTCGAGTACAACGGGCCCGGAATGGAGCGCCTCGCGGCGTTCGCGTCGGCGAACGAGTAGTACTGGCGAGTGCCGTCGTCGTTCGCGGCTCCATTGACTCGGCAATGTCTTGCTACGGTCACTGAACCATGAGTGATCGTGACGAACCTGACGTCGAGTTGACTGACGCCGCCGCCTCAGTTCCTCTACGACGCAATAGGAACTTTCAGTTGCTGTGGATTGGTCAGGTCCTGTCGGACCTGGGTTCGCAGTTCGGCGCTCTCGCGTATCCCTTGTTGATACTCGCACTCACTCACTCGCCGGTTATCGCGGGTGTCGTTGGCACAGTGACGGCGATCACTGCGTTTGCTGTGCGGCTGCCCGCGGGCGCCCTCGCCGATCGACTCGACCGGCGAAAGACGATGATCACGGTTGACGCCGTACGGACGGTCGTGCTCCTCGTCCTCGCAGTCCTGGTGGCGCTCCACGAGATCGTGTGGCCCGTCGTATTACTGGTGGCGATGGTCGACCGGATTGGCGACACGATGTTCACGCCGGCCTCGACCGCGGCGCTCCCGGAGATAGTGGATGACCGGCAACTTGAAGGCGCGTGGGCAGCGACGGAAGCGCGACAGTACGCGGCCAGTCTTGGCGGACCAGCACTGGGCGGAATTCTCTTTGGTCTCGGTCGGGCCGTCCCGTTCATTGGCGACACGATCTCCTATGGCGTGTCGGTGCTCACGTCAAGCGCCATGAAAGGATCGTTCCGCCCACCGCGGAGCGACGCGGAGCGCAAAGGTCTCTGGCACGACGCCTTCGAGGGACTGCGACTCATCTGGCACGACGCCCTCTTACGTGCCGTCATCGTGCAAGCGCCACTCGATTAACTTCGCCTTCTCGGGAGTCATCTTCACCGTCACGTTGTCGCTCCAACATCACGGAACGTCGGCAACGGTCATTGGACTCACGCAGTCAGCCATCATGGTGGGCGGTCTCCTCGGTGCCGTCGCGGCGCCGAGGTTCCAAGGTCGCTATTCCCTGACCCAACTGGTCGTCGCGCTGACTGCCGGCGGCACCATACTCTTCGCCGTCGCTGCACTCATAGTGCCGTCACCATTGATGGCGATCCCAATTGCGATTCCCTTTTTCATCTCTCCGGTCACCAACGCGGCCCTTTTCGCAGCGATGCTGCGGAAGACTCCCGCGGAAATGCGCGGGCGCGTCAACAACGCGCTGCTGCAAATGGCGACCGGCCTCGCGGCGTTCTCTCCACTGGTCGCCGGTCTCTTTGTCGCGCACACGTCGTCGCACTGGGCGATGGGAGTCTTCGCGCTGACGTTGAGCGTCTCGGCCATCCTGGCCATAACACTCAAGGGACTTCGCAACGCTGAAGCCGCGGAGCAACCGGCGTGAGCATGCAATGACGGTTGGGACCCTACTGAACCCGCAACTCAATCGTGGGCGAGGGGGGACTTGAACCCCCACATCCTTTCGAATACAGGCACCTGAAGCCTGCGCGTCTGCCAATTTCGCCACTCGCCCGAGGACCTTGCAACATTAGTCGACTCGCCTGAGGACCTCGCCGCCAGCGATTGCACGTGAGCCGCCGGTACAGTTGATGTTGATATGGTCCTGAAGAGCGTAGAGAATCGCCTCGAGCGGATCTTCGAAAAGACGTTCTCACGTACTTTCAAGAGCACGCTGCAACCGATTGAGATCGGCACGCGCATCGTGCGCGAAGTGGACCTCACCCGACGACTCTCGAGTCAGGGACCGATCTCGCCGAACCAGATCCGCGTGTGGCTCGGCCCGGTCGACGCCGCGCGCTTCGACGGATTCCAAAAGGCGCTGGTGAGTGAGCTCGAAGAGACGGTTCGCCAGCACGCCATCAGCGAGGGCTTCAGCTTCGTCGGTCCGGTCAAGGTCGAGGTCTTCATCGACGACGACATCAAGCCGGGAAACCTCGAGGTCAAGGCCGAGTTCCTCGGCGGCGAGAGCCAACCGCGACTGATCTTGAGCGACGGGCGGAGCTTCAACGTGGGAGAGCGTCCCCTGGTGATCGGACGCAGTCCCGACGTCGAGGTCGTGCATCAACGACTCCAACGTGTCGCGACAACACGCCGAGGTGTGGCGCACCGGCGACGGCGTGGCCATTCGTGACCTCCAGTCCACCAACGGCACGTACGTGAACGGCCACCGGGTCACCGCCGTCTCACTGTCACCTCGTGACGACGTCACGATCGGCACGCTGCACTTTCGGATTGAGCTCGCTTGACTCTTGGGGCCACGACGTCGAATTACGCGGCGATCGTTCGGCCGCTTCAAGTCTTGGTCATGGTCGTCGCGGTGCTGTTCTTCCTGCGCATCACGCGCGTCGCCGCGGTCCAGGCACGACCGATCGACTACGAGAAGCGCTCCAAGCGTCGTCGCACCGGACGCCTCGCGCTGAAGTTCGTCGAGCCGACCGACCGTAGCGGGCGAGCGCGTCGACGTCGACGTGGCGGTGACGATCGGTCGCAGCGCCGACTGCGACCTCAGCCTCAGTGACACGTACCTCTCGTCGCGACACGCCCGACTCTCCAACGACGAGGGGGACCTCTCGATCGAGGACCTCGGATCGACGAACGGCACGTACGTGAATCAAGAACTCGTCGACGGCCGCGTGCATCTCGAACGCGGTGACATCGTGCAGGTCGGCGGCGTGCTCTTCGAGGTGGTTCGTTGACGCATTGGCGTCACGCCGAGGCGACCGACACTGGACTGGTACGTCAATCGAATCAGGACGCGGTCTACGTCGACGACTCGCTGGCCATCGTCGCCGACGGGATGGGCGGACACGCGGCCGGCGAAGTGGCCTCGGAGATGACCATCGAGATGCTCCGTGCCGGCTTCGTCGAGGACCAGACCGTCGAGGGCCTCTACAACGCGATCAACGCCGCCAACATCACGGTGTTGAACGACGCGCGTGAGAACCCGAATCACTTCGGCATGGGGACGACCGTTATCGCGCTCGGTCTCACGGTGGACGACGAGGGCGTGACGTCGCCGACGTTGTGTCACGTCGGGGACTCGCGGGCCTATCAACTGCGCGACGGCGCGCTGCGTCAACTCACCGACGATCACAGCGTCGCCGAAGAGTGGGTGCGCATGGGTCGACTCACGCCCGAAGAGGCGGCGGTGCATCCGCGACGTCACCAACTCACGCGCGGTATCGGCGTGGAAGAGACGATCGCGGTCGACGTGATGTCGGTGCACGCGCTCGCGGGCGATCGACTGTTGCTCTGCAGCGACGGACTGTCCAACGAACTCGACAGCGACACGTTGGCGCGCCTCTCGAGCGCGCCCTTCACGCTGGAAGAGGCGGTCGTGCAACTGGTCGAGGCCGCCAAGGAGGCCGGTGGTCGCGACAACATCACCGCGGTGCTCTTGGAGTTCGACGACGTCTCGGTCGCGTCGACGCCGATCAAGCGCACGATCTCGACGATCACCCCGCCCGAGGCACGCGCCGCCACGCCCACGACGGCCAAGCGGCGCAAACGTCATCACCTCACGTGGCGCACGCCGCTCGCGCTGCTGATCTTCATCGGTGTGTTCGTCGGCGCCTACTTCATCGTCCACTGGTACGCCTATTCGACGTACTACCTGGCCAATGACAACGGGACCGTCGCGGTCTATCAGGGTCAGCCGGGCGGCGTCCTCTGGTTCAAGTCGCAGAAGATCGCCGACACGAATTACAAGGTGAACACGCTGAACCCAGATCAGCAACGCCGATTGGCGCAGACGATTTCGGAGCCGACGCTCTCAGACGCACTCACGTACGCGACGAACCTCTGTTCAACCACGCAGTGCCAGTGCATCGACGACACCGCCGACGACCACCACGTCCACGACCACCACGACGCTGAAGAAGGGCTGATCGGTGTCACGACGTCTTCGCATCCTGGCCACGATCATCCTCGTGCTCTTCGCGGTCATCGTCGCGCAGTCGGCGAACATCCAGTTCTTTCGATCGAAGTCACTGGACGCGAATCCGAACAATCCTCGCAACACGAATCCTTCCGCGCAGTTTCCGCGCGGTGAGATACTCGCGGCCAACGGCGACGTGCTGGCGTACTCGGTGAAGCAGAACGTCCCGAGTTTCCCGTATCGGCGGGTCTACCCCGACGGCTCATTGACCTCGGGCGTCGTCGGCTACGTCTCGCGGTACTACGGCGTCGACGGCATAGAACAGCAGTACAACAGCTTCCTCGCGGCTCATTCGCTGCCGCCGCAGAGCTTCGAACAACTGCTCGCGCCGACGAGCGCCGCCGACTCGGTGACCCTCACGCTCGACACCTCCTTGCAGGCCGTCGCGCGCACGGCAATGGGCAAGACCGACGGCGCCGCGGTGGCGCTCGACCCGAAGACGGGCGCCGTGCTCGCCATGTACTCCAATCCGAACTACAACCCCGTCCCGCTGACGTCGCCTTCCTTCGACGTGGAGACCGCTGCGCGGCGTCTCGACAACAAACCCGATGGCAACGGCTTCGAGCCGTTCGATTCGGTGGCCACGGATGAGACATTCCCACCGGGTTCGACGTTCAAGGTCATCACGACCGCGGCCGCGGTCGTCTCTAAGCCCGCCGATCTCACCAAGGACTTCGAAAGCGATCGCGGCGCGTGCACGACGCTGCCAGACTCGGACAAACTGCTCTGCAACAGTGGCGGCCAACCGTGCGGCGGAGACGTCGAAGAGATGTTGCCGCCGTCGTGCGACCCGGGCTACGCGCTGCTCGGTCTCGACCTCGGCGCGGACTACATGTTCAAGGCGGCGACATCATTCGGCTACGACTCGATCCCGCCACTCGACCTGCCCGGCACCGTGTCGAGTTACTTCCCGACGGCGGCGTCGTTCGCGAACAACCTTCCCTTTCTGGCCTACTCCTCGATCGGTCAGGGGAACGTGCGCGCCACGGCCCTGCAAGACGCGTTGGTCGCCGCGGCCGTCGGCAACGGCGGCGTCGAGATGACGCCGCACCTGATGGACTTCGTCACGGCGCCGGACGGTAAGATCGTCAAGCGCTACAAGGACTCGGTGTGGAAGACGCCGCTGACGCCGACACAGGCCGCGTTCATCGTCCCGCTGATGGAAGACGGTCGTGTCCGCGCCCGACGGCACGGCGGCGGGGGTCGGGTTCCCCGCGCAGTACGACGTCGCCGCGAAGACCGGTACCGCCCAGACCGGGCAACAAGAAGAAGAACACCGACGACTGGCTGATCGCCTTCGCACCGGCGACCGATCCCACGATCGCGATCGCCGTGGTCGTGCCGTACCAACCGACGCCGGACTTCGGTGCGACGATCGCCGGTCCCATCGTGAAGGCACTCGTGGACGCGTACTTCGCGCATCCCAACGGGACGTCGCCGTCGGGAACCACGACGACGACGCTGCACAAATGAGAATTTGCCCGAATCTCGACGGCGTAGGCTAGGCGCCATATGGAGCCTGTAGATGACCCCCGACTGTATTCCGGTCGCTATCAGGTAACGCACCTCATTGCCCGGGGGGGCATGGCCATCGTCTACCGGGCCCAAGATGTGTTGCTCAACCGACCGGTGGCGATCAAAACGCTCTATCCCGAACTCAGCGCCGACCCCCTGTTTGTCGAGGGTTTCCGTCGCGAGGCCCAGGCCGCGGCGAACCTCTCGCACCCCAATATCGTGCCGGTCTTTGACTGGGGCGAGGACAACGGCACGTACTTCATCGTCATGGAGTTGGTCGACGGGACGTCGCTCGCCGACATGTTGCGCGGTGGGCGAACGCTCACGGCGTCGCACTCGGCCAGGTTGATCGCGCAGGTCGCGGCCGCGCTCGGCTACGCGCATCGCAACGGCGTCGTCCACCGTGACGTGAAGCCCGGCAACATCTTGATCGCGAGTGACGGTCAGGTGAAGGTGACCGACTTCGGCATCGCCCAGGCGATGTCGGTCGAGGACCAGCTGGCCGAAGAGGGCTCGGTCATGGGTACCGCGACGTACTTCTCGCCCGAGCAGGCCGAGGGCGCCGCCGTCGACGGACGAAGCGACATCTATTCACTCGGCGTCGTGCTCTACGAGATGCTCGCGGGTCGTCCACCGTTCATCGGCGACTCGCCGGTCGAGGTGTCGAGTCAACACGTGCACGGCACCGTGCCGCCGCCGTCGGAGTTCAACTCGACGATCCCGCCGGAGATCCAGGCGATCGTGATGGAAGCGCTCGCGAAGTCACCGGATCGGCGCTACCAGTCGGCCGAAGATTTCCGCTCGGACCTCATGCGCTTCAGCGAAGGCCAACCCGTTCGCGCCGCACAGCGCGACGTCGCCTTCTTCGGCCAAGACGCTACGCGGGCGGTCTCCAAGGTCGCGCCGGGCGAACGCACGCAGGCCGTGCCGATGATGACCGGTCCGCGCACCGACATTCGCAGACGACGTAGCGGCGGCGCCGGCATCATCGTCACCGTGATACTCCTGCTCTTGGTCGCCGGTGGGCTCGCGTACTTCCTCACGCAAAAGACAACGCCGTCCACGGTGCATGCCCAATCTCGTCGGCAAGTCCGAACTGAATGCAATCAAGAAGCTCGACTCAGTGACGGGATCCACCTCAAGAACGTGAGCCATATTCACTCGACCGTCGCCGCCGGTCTGGTCATCTCGACGGATCCGAAGTCCGGAAAGAACGTTGAAGAAGGGACAGAAGGTCGAACTCGTGGTGAGCCTCGGCGTCCAAGCCGCACCCGTCATGATTCCCAAGTGTGAAGGGCTTGACTCTGGCACAGGCGACCAATGAACTCGAGAGCACGACGTATGACTTGAACGTGCACACGGCCTTCTTGCAGACGGCACCGCCCGACACGGTGCCAACGCCGAACATCGTGTTGTCCCAAGTTCCGAAGGCGGGCACCAATGGTCATCAAGGTGACACCGTCACGATTTACGTGTTGTCACCCCAGGCAGACTTCAGCGTGCCGAAACTCGCTGGGGGACACCACCAATCAGGCGGCCGGAATTCTCGGACAATCGGGCCTGACGTTGGGCCGACCACGACGAAGGCCTGTTCAGACACCGTTGGCATTGGACCTTGTCATGGGTTCGAACCCTGCGGAAGGCGCCTTCGTCAATGCGGGCGATCAGGTCTCGCTCATCACGTCCACCGGTTACTGCAAGGTCCGAGTCCCGAGCGTGATCGAGGAATCGCAAGCGCAGGCGACCGCGACACTGACGGGCGAGGCTACGACTTCCAAGTGAACGTCAGTCCGACGATCCCGTCGACGTGCTCGCCGTCGCAGGTCGGCACCGTGACGTGCCGAGAGTCCGTACATCGGCACCTATGTGCCGTATAAATCGGTGATCACGATCTCGGTCTGCGACGCGTCGACGGAGACGTCGACGACCGTTCCGCCGCCCACGACCACCACAACGTCGTAGCGGGCACGTTCACTAGCATTAGGCCCCATGGCGACTTCGTCCTCGAAATCCGGCAACCGCAAGACCGTCGGTCGTTACGTCGCGCCCGAAGCGCGCGGCAAGGTCACCGCAAGGCGTCCGGTCGGGCGAGGACCACAGCCCGCGTTGGTACGGATGGTTGATCGTCGCGTTGCTCGCCATCGGGATGTTGACGATCGTCTTGAACTACCTGTCGGTCTTGCCCGGCTCGGTGTCGTCGTGGTACCTGATCGGTGGACTCGTCGTGATGTTCGGCGGCTTCTACCTCGCCACGCGCTACAAGTAACTCGCCGCTTCAGCCCAGTCGTTCGATGATCGTCGCGTTGGCGAGTCCGCCGCCCTCGCACATCGTGAGCAGTCCGTAGCGACCGCCGGTGCGCTCGAGTTCATTGACCAACGTGGCGCACAGTTTCGCGCCCGGACGCGCCGAGCGGGTGACCTAACGCGATCGCGCCGCCGTTCACGTTGACCTTCGAGAGGTCGACGTTCGAGTTCCTTCTGCCACGCGAGCACGACGGACGCGAACGCCTCGTTGATCTCGATGAGGTCGATGTCGTCCAGCGTGAGTCCGGCGCGCTCGAGCACCTTCTTGGTCGCCGGGATCGGACCGGTGAGCATCGTCACGGGGTCGACGCCCGCGAGGGCGAAGGTGTGGAACTTCGCGCGCGGCGTGTAGCCGAGCTCCTTGGCCTTCTCCTCGCTCATGATCAACACCGCCGAGGCGCCGTCGGTGATCTGCGATGAGTTGCCGGCGGTCACCTTGCCGTCCTCTTTGAAGGCCGGCTTCAGGTTGGCGAGCGTCGCGACCGAGGAGTCCGGTCGGATGCCCTCGTCGGACTTCATGAGTTCGTCGGTCGCGTGACCCTCGTCGTCACGGATGAAGACCGGGACGATCTCGTTGTCGAAGCGGCCCTCGGCGGTCGCCTGGGCGGCGCGTCGGTGGCTCTCGGCCGAGAACGCGTCGAGGTCCTCACGCGAGACGTCCCACTGGTCGGCGATCATCTCGGCGCCGATGCCCTGATTCTTCAGTCCGCCGACCGGTTCGTAGCGCGCGGTGACGCTCGGACCGAAGGGCCAGCCGGCGTCCTTGCCGATCGACGAACCCATGGCGACGCGCGACATCGCTTCGACGCCGGCGGCGATCACGATGTCGTAGGCGCCGGACATGACGCCTTGGGCGGCGAAGTGCAACGCCTGCTGTGACGAACCGCACTGTCGATCGATGGTCGTGGCCGGCACCGACTCGGGCCAGCCGGCCGCGAGCACCGCGCTGCGACCGACGTTGAACGCCTGCTCACCGACTTGGGAGACGCAGCCCATGATGACGTCGTCGACCAACGCGGGGTCGAGGTTGTTGCGACTCGCGATCGCCTTCAGCGCTTCCGCGGCGAGGTCGACGGGGTGCCAGTTCTTCAGTTTTCCGTTGCGCTTGCCCCCGGGCGTGCGCACGGCGTCCACGATTACGGCTGTCGGCATTGTCGAACCTTTCTCCTCGCGAGCAGCGCCCGCTCGGCGAATCTTACTGGTGAGTACGGCTATCGTCGCAGGCGTGAGCGAACGAAAGAGCATGGATCGCTGGCTCGGCGACGGGGGAATGGCGATCATCGGCGCCATCGGCGGCGCCTTCGAGAGCTACGGCGTCGACGGTGAAGACCTCGGATGGGTGAGCGGCTCGTTCACGCCGACGCCGCTGGCGTGCAATCCCCACGGCGCGGTCCAGGCCGGGGTGCACTCGGTCCTCTTGGACGCCGCGATGAACTTTTCGATCAACGCCGCGCTGGTCGGTCGTGACCGCACCGAGGCGACGATCGAGATGACGAGTGAACTGATGCGCCCGGCGCTGCTCGACGCGCACTACGTGGTCCGCGGTGACGTGGTTCGCCTGACGCGCCAGATCGCCTACGCCGAGGCGACGATCACGAGCGACGAGGGCAAACTGATCAGCCGTTCGACGGGCACGTTCCTCGTGCACCGATCGAAGTCCGAACTAGATGTGTTCGGCCGGGATCTGACCGAGTCGGCCGGCCTCGTAGTCCTCGAAGGCCTGTTGTAGCTCGGCGCGGGTGTTCATCACGAACGGTCCGTAGGTCGCGACGGGCTCGCGGATCGGTTCACCGCCGAGGATCAGGACCTCGAAGGCGTGGGTGCGCGAGTCCTGGGACTCGTTGGCCGAGAGCACGAGGAAGTCACCGTCGACGTGCACGGCCATCTGACCTTCGCCGATCGCGGCGCGGTCGAGACCGACGGTGCCCTGTCCGGCGAGCACGTAGGTGAGCGCGTTGTAGGACGGGTTCCACGGGAGCGAGAGCTGTGCGCCGGGCAACAAGCGTCACGTGCGAGATCGCGATCGGCGTGTGGGTCGAACCCGGACCGTCGATGCCACCGAGTGAGCCGGCGATGACGCGGATGATCGCGTCGCCGTTCTCGTTGGTCAGCAGCGACACCGACTCGGCCTCGATGTCCTGATAGCGGGGATTGGTCATCTTCAACTTGGCGGGCAGGTTGACCCAGAGCTGGATCCCGTGAAAGAGTCCGCCCGAGTCGATCAGCGCGTCCGGCGGGCGCTCGATGTGCAAGATCCCCGCGCCCGCGGTCATCCACTGGGTCGCGCCGTTTTGGATGACGCCGCCCCCGCCGATCGAGTCCTGGTGCAAGAACGTGCCGTCGATCATGTAGGTCACGGTCTCGAAACCGCGGTGCGGGTGCCACGGCGTGCCCTTGGGTTCGCCCGGTCCGTAGTCGACCTCGCCCATCTGGTCCATGTGCACGAACGGGTCGAGGTCGGCCATGTCGATGCCGGCGAAGGCTCGACGAACGGGGAAACCCTCGCCTTCGAGGCCGCGCGGGGCCGACGTGATGGACTTCACGCGGCGCGGTCGGTCGGTCGTGGCGGGCGTGACGGCCTTGGCGAGTTCGAGTGGATTTTCTACGGAGATGGCGGGCATTGGACCATATTACGGACGAACGTCGTCACTCGGACGCCTCGGCGTACGGCGCTCGGCGATGAGAATGAGCCAACTCTGCGTCGTGCGGATCGACTCAGACTTCGGGTGATGCGGGTGTTCGAGCCTGCGCCGCCAGCGCGCCGAGTTGCTTTTGAATCTCGGACCACGCGGGAACGGCCAGATCGGCGAACGCCCGACGCAGTGGTTCGGCGAACTGGTTGAAGTCGACTTGATCGGTGGCCTTGGTGATCGTTGAGAGGAAACTCACCCCGAGTGTCAACAAGATGAGCGAGCGGATCATGCAGCCGAGTTGCCCGCTCTCCTTCTCGTCGAGTCCCGAAATGAGGGGGACCACCGACTCGAGTCCCTGCAACTGGGCCTGGACTGCTTTGCGTATCTTCTCGCTGTTTCGCCGAGGCCATGGCGACTTCCAGCGTGAAACTCTTGCGAACGTCATTCTGGGTACTGGCTGAGGAGTACAGCAGTTGCGTCAATGCACCCTCTTCCAATATGTCGTTGAAATGGCTCAAGGCGATCCAGGGTACCTGCATCACCGCGCGAATCGCGGCGATGGTCAAGTCTTCCTTTGACGGATAGATCTTGTAGATCGACCCGGGCGAACAGTTGGCGCGACGCGAAATTCGCGAGATCGTCGCGCGCATGTAACCGCTCTTGCCGACGGCGCTGAACGTGTGGAACGTGAGTTGCGAACGTAGGTCCGGTTTGGGTGGCGGGATCAACCGATCGGTGGGCTCGTGAAGCGTGACGGGCGCCACGTCCCGGACGTCCACACTGAGTGTGTCGAGGAGAATCGGCTCGAGGAAGTCGAGACACTCGAAGTCCGGCCCGAGCTGACTGTTCGAGAGGATGACGATCATGGTCAATGCGAATACGACGAGGGCGCGCGACCGCACGGCGTCGGTCACCTCGGCGCTATTCGACTCGAGGTAGTCGTGAATGAAGCTCTCCACCTCTTCGTGAAGGATCGGGAATCGTCGTGACGCCAAGAGGACTTGCACCGTGACTGCGTCGACCGTGGACGCGTCGCGTATGGATTCGACAACCGCGTGCACCGATTCGTACGTGGGATTCGCCGCCGCGTCAGCGGACACCGTGATCATGGCGATGGCGCGGTGGCGCAGTACAGAGTTCCACAAATCGACCAATAGTTCTTCAGTGTCCTCGAACCGCGCGTACAAGGCGCCGTGGGTGAGACCGGCCTCTGCGCCCACGTCGCGAAACGAGATCGAGTCGATACCTTTACTGAATAGCAATTGGACTGCGGCGGTACGAATCGCTTCGTCGTTAGTGAGCGCCCGGGCGCTTCTTGGTCTGGGCACGCTGAGTATCCTCTGTAGATCAGATTTGACCGGCGTCGTCTTCTGACCAGGCGTCCGGATGCGCGAAACGTCGTCGTTAATCGCACGACAAGTCTAAAGACGTCGACCAAGTATTCGACCGACGCCACGTAACGCCGGACTTGGTCGCTACGGACAGTCATTGGCTCAACGATGAGTTTCGCCCACAACTCGAATTGTCACGAATACGTCATGTGGGGAAGGCACGAAGAAGTGTTGATGTTCGGCTCACGTCAGCCCTACGTGCAACTCGTTGACCTTCGCGAGCGTCGGAACGTCAAAACGAGTCAGTGCCGCAGCGAATCCGTCGGGCGCGCGCGCGTGTCGGCGTGCGCTCGTTACGACCGCCGCCGAGGCGTCGTAGTGGACTTTGGCCCCGTTCACCAAGAGCGCGTTGCACAGCGCCCGGTCTTCGCCCGTTCGCAGCGATGGAAATCCGCCGGCGTCGACGTACGCCTTGGCGCTGACACCGAGACTCGCACCGTGGATCGGACGCGCCTCGGCGTCGTAGGCACGTTGCCAGGCGTCAGCGCTACCGCGGCGGTGGCGCGGCCACTCAGTGACCGCGACCCGACCCGCCCAGGCGTCAGCGCCACGTTGGTGTTGGCGAAGCTGGGTTCGTAGCCAGTGCGTTGGGACTCGTGAGTCGGCGTCAGTGGTGGCGAGCCAGACGTGCGCCAGGTCGTCGGCGCGAAACTGCTCCAGAATCACGTCGCAACCGAGGGCACGGGCGCGGCCCACGTTGCCAACGTCAACGATCATCAGAGTCGTGCAGAACGTGCGCCGCTGGTCGACTCGACGCTGCCACGCGCGAGCGACTGCTTCACTGTTGTCGCGACACGAATCCAGCACGACGGCAACGTGAGCCCGAAGGCCATTGGCGCACACGTCATTAAGTGATCCTTCAACGGCGTCGAGGGCCGCCCCCAGCAGACGCTCCTCGTTGCTGGCCGGGATGATGACGCCCACCGCGCGGACGGCCTCCTCCATGGTTCGCACCGCGCTCACGCGAGACGCTCCCACACGTCGAGCACGAAGTCGTCTTCGACGTGATGCACGATGAGCGCGAGCTTCGCCTGCTGGTCGATGACGGCGTGCGCGCCGTCGCCGGTGAGCGGGTAGTCGGTCCGGCCTCGCCAGTGCACGCCGACAACGTGCGCCCCCACGACGGTCGAGGCGACCACCAGCTCGGTGATCCTCGAGAGAGTTTCGACGTCGAAGTAGTACGCCACTTCACTCAAGACCACGAGGTCGAAGATCTCGTCGGGCCATTCGTCGGGAATCGTCCGTACTTCAACCTGAACGTTGGGGTACGCGTCGAGACGGTCGGCGGCAAGAATGAGTGGCTCGCCCATCATGTCCGCCGCGAGCAATCGATGGCATCGCGGCGCCAAGTGCTCGGTAAGCACTCCAATGGAACAACCGGGTTCAAAGGCGTTGGCGTAAAGATCCTTGGGCAGACTGGCAACCGTGAGTGCGTACTTGCGCGACTCGTACTCACTGTGAGCGAAATCCCACGGATCAGCGCTGCGCTGGTACATCTCTTCGAAATAGGTTCGCGCCGTCGAGGTCATCGGTTCGCGCCCGTCTCGTCGACGTAGATCTCGTACGGACGCCAATACCGTCGCAAGACATCTTCCGGAAGGACCACGGCGTCGTTGGTGGTCGTTCCGAGGGGTCGGATCTGTGATTGAAAGGCGGAGGTGGCCCATCGCTTCCGGGCACGAGCTCGTCGTCCCAGATCGAGACGTCGACAGGTTGCCCAGGGGATGTCTTCGCCTTCGGGATTCGCCCAGTGCCACGCCCACACGAGATAGCCCAATGATCGCGCTCCCACTTCTCGACTCGCGCGCATTGCCGCCGCTGCCGTGGCCTCGTGATCCGGATGACCGTCCCGAGACCAGGGTGCAACACAGAGGTCATCGGGTACCACGACCTTGGCTAGTGCGTCGAAGAGTTCGTTGCTGTGGATGGCCACGTCGCCGTCAGGAAAGTGCAGTCGCGTCACGGTCGGCTGTTTCCACCCCAGGCGCCGCAATGCCGTCTCTGACTCTTGAACCCGAATCGCTGCGAGGTTGGCCGCGGCCGGTGACAGTGAATCTGGGTGTGAGGCTTCGCCGTCAGTCACCGCAATGACTTCGACGAGACAACGCTCGCGCAGCGCCGTTTGGATGAGTCCGCCAGCGCCGAGCACTTCGTCATCCGGATGTGGCGCGACGATGACGACGCGCCGTTCGCGAATCGATTCGAACAGTGGAATAGCGGCGCGTGCTACTCGAGCACTCCACTCCTCCTCTGACGGCCCCCGGTGCGTTTCGTCAACGATCAGTTCCACGATCGTGCACTCGTCAGTATGCGACCTAACTCCTTCGCGTCCGCACTCCCGTGATGCTGCGAGAGATACACGAACAGGTCGGCCACGCGTCGCGACTGGGCAGCGTCGAGACAGAGTGGACGCGCGCCGCCCGCTGACGCCGCGCGCTCCAAGATCGTGAGCGCCCCACCGTGAACGACGTGTCGTGCGACGAGGGCACGAAAGCGCGCCTGCCGAGCGTTGTCGGTGGGATCGTCATCAATCGAATTGGCCGCACACTTCAACACTGTGCGCATGGCCTCGAGTGCACTCACGCAGTCGCCCAGATCAGCGAGGACAAAGTCATTCGGATCGGGACCGAGCGACTTGATGAGATCATTCACGATGCCGACCGCGCCGCCGTACCAGCAGGCCGCGACACCGATGGCTCCGAACCAGAACCCCGGTCGCGAGAGGTAAAAGTCGGCCGATCCGACGACATCATCGTCGCCGATCACAGGGCCGCCGAACTCGAGCGTGTCGCTCCTGGACGCCGCCATGCCCACCGATGGCCACGACTCTGGTATCACCGCGTTGACGTGGGCGTCGACCGCGACGTCGAAGATTATCCGGCCTTCGACGGTCTGGGCGACGACAAGGGCGCGATCCAGAATGCCACTGCCCGAACAGAACTCCTTGGTGCCGCTCAGTTTCCACCCATCGGACACGCGCTCAGCGACCGTGGGCGAACCTTTGCTCTGTGAGGCCCATACCCCGTACGCGGCACCGTCGACCGGTTTCATTCCCGCTTCGGCCAAGATCGCCAGCGCGTCCGCGTGTCCTTCGGACAGACGTCCCAGCGAGAGGTCGACCGACGCCTGCTCTGCGAGCGTCGTAAAGCGCCGCCAAGTACTCCCACTGCCAGGCAACGGAAGCTCTGAGCCTGAGTTCTGGACAAACTCCTCGAATTGAAGTGTGACTGATGTCACGGCTACCTCCTCGTTGCTAAGTGACACCCCGGTCTCCCTCGGCGTATTCGCAGGGGGTAGCGCCGAGGGAGACCGAAAGGGGAACTACTTCATGCCGGCCATCAGGTCGAGCATGTCTTCAGCATGTTCTTCTTCGTTTGCCAGAATCTCCTCGAGCATTCGTCGTGTCGTCAGGTCGCCGTCACCGAGCCACTGGATGATCTCGGTGTAGGCGCTGACGGCAATTCGTTCGGCAACGAGGTCCTCACGGATCATGGCCTTCAGCTGCGACGACGAGTCGTACTCCGAGTGACTCCGGCCGGTCAACGTCTCGGGATTGAAATCTGGTTCGCCGCCGAGTTGTTGGATCCGCGCCGCAATCTTGTCCGCGTGGGCCGACTCTTCCGTTGCGTGTTCAAGGAACTCAGCCGCCGCCGCTTGTGCATTGAGTCCGTCGGCCATGAAGTAGTGGCGCTTATAGCGAAGTACGCAGACAAGTTCCGTGGCCAGGGCTTGATTCAATACCTCGATGACCCGCTTGACGTCCGCCCCGTAGGCGTTCGTCACCGGCCCCTTGCTCATGTTCTTACGGGCATTCGCGCGAAGCGTTTTGACGTCAGTTAGGAACTCTTCCACTGATCGACGTCACTCCTTACCGGGTCCGTTGGACTGGCGGTCGTCGTCATCGTCGTCATCATCGTCGTCGCCACCCACGGAGTCAGGCGCGTCGTCGTCATCTTCGTGACCGGTCGTCTCGGTGTGGGCGCCGTGGCGCCCTCCGACCGACTCGGAGTCTCCCTGGTCCGTACCGCCCACTGAGTCCGGGCCGTCCTCGTCATCTCCGCCGACCGAATCAGGTTCGTCGTCCCCGTCGTTGCCGCCGACGGATTCATCACTCATTTGCAGTTCGATGGACGCGAGAACTTCATCGATCCAGAAGGTCTCACCACTGACTTCGACTTCGTCTGTTCGTGCTGCCTTGAGCGCCATGATGCTCCTCCTCTTAGTCTTCGAATCCGACGATCGGAGTTCGAGTTGCGTTTTGCGAGTCCAAGTATCTGCAGTTGTGCAATTCGAGTCAAGGAGTTTTTCGTATCATCCGCATTCACGTTTTGAGTACGGTGCATACGATTCGACCCGTTCGAAAACTCACAGAATGTTCTAAGGCTCGTCAGGCACCCCGTCGGTGTACATGAAAGGACGAGTCCAAAAGTGTTCGCCGCTTCATCGAGACGAGGTCACGTCATACCTGGTGCAGAACCAGTTCCGTGGAACACAGTTTTGTCGCAACTGCACTGCGTCGAGTATGAATCGTGCGATTGCGACACGGTCGCGCCGTGAATTGAGGGAGTGGTTCTTCGACGAGTCGTATCGGTTCGAGTCGTGACAGTGCAATGCATCACTGATGAATGCACGTCGCGCAGTCGTGACGTGCGGTGTCCGCGCGCGCACGTCTCTCGTTGACGCGTCGACTTAATATGCGTGACATCGTCGACGAAGGTTTGACGTATCTAGGCAATGAACATGGAGGAACAATGGTCATCATGGGCGTAGTGCTTCTCTTGATCGGTGCTCTCCTCGGAGTCCCGATTCTGTGGACCCTTGGAGTGATATTCGTCGTTGTCGGTGCCGTGCTGTTCGTTCTTGGAGCGGCCGGTCGCGAAGTTGGTGGACGACGGCACTATTACTAATTCGCGGTGCGCAGTTCTCAGACCGGAATCATCGAACGTAAGAAAGCGAGTGTCAACTATGGCTGAATCAACGAAGAAGAAGACGAGCGACGCGAAGGCGCACGTGAAGAACGCCGCCGTAACGACCAAAGGAAAAGTGAAGGCCGCGACGGGCAAAGCACTTGGCAACAAGAGGCTCCAGGTGAAGGGCACGCTCGAAGAGATGAAGGGCAAGACGAAGCAGGCTGGTCAGCGCGTCAAGGAAACCTTCGAAGACTGACCCACACGTGGTGCGGCCACCTCGGTAGCCATCGTCTGGCCCACCGGAGTGGCCGCACCGTACATCGCCAACAGCGACCTACGAGTGCGACGACCGTGCGCGGTGTCCCTCGACGAGTGCCAAGACCCCGACCGCGACGACGATGATGCTCGTTAACGTCAGCGCCACGTTGCCCGAGCCCCACCCCAGTCCGCCGACGATTTTCGGCTTGCCCATCCAGTCGGCGAAGGACGCGCCGAGCGGTCGCGTGAGGACGTAGGCGATCCAAAACATGAAGACCGCGTTCAGGCGCCTCCACGCCCCCAACGCCGGCAGCAGTATCAAACCGGTGAAGAGTAGACCGGAACTGAAGTAGCCGAGTTTCGCCACCGTCGCCGTGAAGTCACCGACCGCGGTGCCGAGCGCGAAGGCGACCGTGACCGTCGCCCAGTAGAACAGTTCGCGTCGCGTCGTCGTGATGCTGTGGATCGACAGTGTGCCCTCCACCCGGAACCACGACCAGAAGACCAACGCCAACACGACCGCGAACGTGAGCGCCGAGACGACGTAGGGCACGCCGAACTCCACGTGCACGACGTCGGCGCACATCGTGCCAAAGACACTGACCATCACCACGGCGGCCCAGTACGTCACGGTCCGATAGACCGGTGCGCGAAGTTGCCACCAGAGCACGGCGACGAAGACGACGGCCGCGCAGGCCACCGCGAGGCGGGGATCGAATCGGTTCACGAAGTAGTCCGACGTCGCCTCGCCCATCGCCGTGGTGAGAATCTTGAGGCCCCAAAACGAAGGCGTGATCGTGGGCGGCACCTTGGTAGAGGTAAAACGGTGACGAAGCGAGATCGCCACTCCTACTCCTCCGGCGCCAGCAGCTGATCGAGGAAGACCGAGCGTTCGATGGTGATGAAGAGTCCTTTGGCGCTCGCCACCAAGAGGTCATCGGCGAAGAGCGTCGCCTCCACGTAGCGCTTTCGGTCGTCGTGTCGCTCCAGCCAGGCGCGCGCGAGGATCGGCTCGCCGACCGGCGTCGGCGCGTGATAGGTGATGTCCAGTTGTGCGGTGTATCCCAGGGCGCCGTGCAAAGCGTTGACCGAGCCCATCACCTCGTCCAGTATCGCGGCGACGACACCGCCGTGCGCGCGTCCCGGTGCGCCCTCGAACGCCTTGTCCAGTGTGACCTGCATGCACGTGGCGTCGCCGTCTCGCCATAGTTGCGCCGCGATACCCATCGGATTGGCGGCGCCGGTGACGATGGAATCCGCGAAGAGTTGACGTTCGCCGCGCTCGTCCTTGGTGGGGATCGTCAGCGCGAACTCTTCGAAGCGGTCCCTGGAGAATTCACGAACGCGTGGCGGTGCGTCGCGCACGACATCGAGCAGGGCTCGGGTGTCCGCGCTCAACCGCTCGAGTTGCTCGTCATCTAGTACGCGTCCGACGAATTCGTGTCCCAACTCGCGCATCAGCGTGGCTGCCACGACCCGTTGTTCCTCGATCGTCACGCGCCCGAGTAGTAGTGGTCGGCGACAGCGAGCGCGCGGTCCAGCCGAGCGAGTCCGTCGCGAGCCTCGTCGGGCGTGATCGTGCACGGGGGCACGACGTGGATCCGGTTGTAGTTGGTGAAAATGAGAAGACCCTCGTTGCGACTGGCCGCCACGATGTCGTTCATCGCCGGAGAACTCGCGCCGTACGGGGCGAGTGGCTCTCGGGTCGCGCGGTCCGTGACCAACTCGAGGGCGAAGAAGACGCCGAGTCCGCGCACCTCACCTATGACGCGATGCTGTTGTGCCAACGCCTCGAGTCCCGGTCGCAGAACCTCGTCGCCGATTCGTTGGGCGTTCTCGATGATGCCCTCGTTCTGCATCGCCTCGATGGTGGCGACGGCCGCGGCACAGGCCAGCGGATGTCCCGAGTACGTGAGGCCGCCGGGATAGACGCGGTCATTGAATGACGCGCTGATCGCCTCGTTCAAGATCACGCCGCCGAGTGGCACGTAGCCGGAGTTGACGCCCTTGGCGAATACGACCAGGTCGGGCTTCACGTCGTGCTGTTGGAACGCGAACCACGAACCGGTGCGACCGAAGCCGCACATGACCTCATCGGCGATATAGATAATCCCGTAGCGATCACAGATCGCGCGCACGCCGGCGAGAAAGCCTTTGGGCGGCACCATGATGCCCGCCGTGCCGGGAATCGTCTCGAGCACGATCGCCGCGATTGACGCAGGACCCTCGAATTGAATCGTCGCTTCGAGGTTCTCGAGCGCGCGTTGACACTCCTCGGCCTCGGTCGTCGCGTGAAACGCCGAACGATAGAGGAACGGTCCGAAGAAGTGCACGACGCCGGCCGAACCGGTGTCGTTCGGCCAACGACGGGGGTCGCCGGTCAGGTTGATCGAGGTTGCGGTGGCGCCGTGGTAGCTGCGGTAGGCCGACATGACCTTGTGTCGTCCGGTGAACAGTCGCGCCATGCGAATGGCGTGCTCCATCGCCTCGGTCCCGCCGTTGGTGAAGAAGACCTTCGCCGCACCTTCGAAGGATCGGTCCAAGATGAGTTCGGCGGCGCGGTACCTCGCGACGTAGCCGTGCTGGGGTGCGATGGTGCAGAGCGTGGCCGCCTGCTCCTGGATCGCGCGCACCACGGCGGGGTGCTGGTGGCCGATGTTGGTGTTGACCAACTGCGAGGAGAGGTCCAGGTACGACGTGCCGTCCTCGAGCGTGACGTAGACACCGGTCGCGTCCTTCACCATCAAGGGATTGATGCTCGCCTGGGCCGACCACGAGTGAAAGACCGAAGCCTTCTCGCGCTCGGCGCTCGTCAACGTCGATCGATCGTTCGCCATGACTGTCCTTTGCTCACTTCAGACGGTAACGCACACGCCTCGGGCCGACTCCGAGCTCGGCGGTCTAGAGGCCGCCATCCCACAGCGCCATCTCGGCTGCGAAGTCGTCCAGGCCCATAGGACCGAGCACCAGGGCGTGGGCGTGGAACGCCTTGAGGTTGAACTTGTCGCCGAGACGCTGCTTCGCGGCCTCGCGCGACTCGAGCCAGATCCGTTCGCCGACCTTGTAGGAGATGGCCTGGGCCGGTAGTCCGAGGTATCGATTGACCTCCGAGACCGACATCGGGTGGTCTTGGATGGCCCAGTCCTCGAGGAGCGCCACGGCCATCTCCGCCGTCCAACGTTTGCCCGAGCAGTCACCGAGGTCGCCCAGGACGCCGAGGTCCGACGGCGCGTCGAGTTCCAGGTGCAGTCCGACGTCGACCACGATGCGCGCGGCGCGTAGTGCCTGGTTCGCCAGGTAGCCGAGTTCGTCGCCGAGGTCCGAGAAGTACTCGAGTTCGTCCATCAGTCGCTCGGCGTACAGGGCCCATCCCTCGGCGTAGCCACTGGTGTTACCGACGAGACGGTGGAATCGGCTCTGTCGATCCGATGCCAGCAGCGCCGTCGCGATCTGGAGGTGGTGACCCGGGATCGACTCGTGATACCAGGTCGAGGCGAATCGCCACCACGAGAACTTCGTCTTGCCGAGCGTCGGGAACCAGGTCGTGCCGGGACGGCTCAGGTCCTCACTGGGATTGATGTAGTAGGGCGCGGCGGCCGAACCCTCGGGAGCGAGGCGGGCGTCGCAGAAACGGATTCGCTCGTCGATGTCGAAGTGCACGCCGTCGAGCTCGTCGGTCGTGCGCGCCGTGAAGGCCTTCAGCATCGTCAAGAGCGCGTCGGTACCGTCGATGGCCCGCGCCGGGTCGTTGTCGAGGTGCTCGGCGACTTCGACCAGACTCTTCGCGCCCGGCAGCAGTTCGTTCGCGATCTCCCACATGCGCGTGTTGATGCGCTTCAGGTCCTGATAGCCCCACTCGTAGAGTTCGTGCAGGTCGAGCGTCGCGCCCGACCAGTACGCGGACCACCGTTGGTAGCGCTCCTCGCCACAGGCCTCGTTACTGGACGCCTTCGGTGCGAGGTCCGATCGCAGCCACGCCGCGAGGTCGGCGTAGGCCGCTTCCGCCTCTTGGGCCGCCGCGCGCAGATCCGGAGGCGTCGACGTCGACGCCGGTGGCGGCGGCACATCGCTCGGCGAACTCGCTGAACGCGCCGCCCGCGACCGTGTCGGCCTGATCGGCGACGCCGAGCACGTGGCGCGTCGCCGGCAACTCGTGTTCCGCGGCGGTGATGAGCAGCGCGCCACGCCAGGTCTCGAACGACTCGCGCACGGCCTTGAATCGTCGGACCACGTTCTTGGCGTTCTCCTCCGTGGTGAGGGGCATCAACTCGAACGCCTGGCGAATCGACGAGACCGGTGAGACGAGCACCGAGAAGGTGCGTCGCCACTCGTCGTTCTCCTCGAGGGCGAGGGTCGCGGAGAGCCGTTCTCGGATGACCGCCGCGGCGATCCGATCGACGTCGCTGTGCGCGTCGAGGGTCTCGAGGTGCTGCAGGTTTCGCACGACCTGCTCTTGATCGCGACGTTGCTTGGCGACCGAGAAGTCGGGCAGCAGGTGGTCGTAGCCCGGGATGCCGGCTTCGGTCGCGAAGAGTGGATCGCTCTCGGCGAGTTGATTGACGATCTCGTCGGCGAAGGCGAAGATCGTCGACTGAGGAGTTTGCTCGGACATGGTGGATCCTTTGAGTTGCGCGATTACCCGCGAATTCGAAATTTACACGGTGTGCGCAGCGTCGTGACTTGGCACCGAACGTTGTGGCGCCGGACGTCTCAGTCCTCGTCGAACGAGACGAACCAGTGCTCGTCGAGGCTCAACGTGCACTCGGGATCGTCGCTACACACGTGCGTCTCGTCGACGCTGACGAGTGCCGTTCCGTGACAGTGCGCGAGGTCCTCGTCACAGAACGTACACACAATCTCAGGCAACGAGCGCAGTGGAAGGGACATGAATTCAAGTTAAAGCACCGCTGTGACATCAACGAGGACGCAGAAAATCAACTGGACACAACAAAACGAGAAGTTTTCTTTGAATTGATTGATGACGATGGTAAATTTGTAAGTTCTCTCGCAACAACTCAACGAGGAGCAGCGTCATGGCACGAGCCACGTGGTCAGGGTTTCTGAGTTTCGGGCTGGTAAGTGTTCCGGTCGGGCTGTTCAGTGCGACCTCCGATCAGACGATTCACTTCAATCAACTGCACAAGGACACCTCGCACCGCGTCCGCTACAAGAAGGTGGACGAAGAGACCGGCGAGGAGCTCTCGACCGAGGACATCGTGAACGGCTACCCCCTCGGGGGTGGTGAGTACGTCGTCGTCACGCGCGAGGAGATGGCCGAGGCCGCGCCCGGTAAGTCCGAGTTGATCGAGATCCAGGACTTCGTCGATCTCGAGGACATCGACCCGATCTTCTTTCGCTCGTCGTACTACCTCGCGCCGAAGGGCAAGGGATCGGACCGCGCCTACGCGCTGTTGCTCCAGGCGATGCTCGAGACGAAGAAAGTCGGCATCGCGACGCTGGTGCTGCGCGACAAGGAGCACCTCGTCGCCGTTCGTCCCGCGGAGAAGGTACTGATGCTCGAGACGATGTACTTCGAAGACGAGATTCGCGACCCCGAGGAAGAGCTCGACACGCTCCCGCCCGTGGGCAACGCCAACGCTAAGGAGCTGTCGATCGCCAAGAAGCTCGTCGAGTCACTGACCGATGAGTGGGACCCGAGTCGCTACAAGAACACGTACCGCGTTCGAGTCGAAGAGCTCATCGAGCAAAAGCGTGCCGGTCACGCCGTCGTCCACGGCGCCGAGGACCGGCCGAAGTCCAACGTCATCGACCTGATGTCCGCCCTGCAGGCGTCGATCGACCGTTCCACCGCCAAGCGGCCGTCACGCTCGGCCGCCAAGGCGACGGCGACGACCAAGAGCGCCAGTATCAACGTCGCCGCTCACCGTGAACAGCAGGGCCTCGACGCGATGACCAAGGCCGAACTTCTCGACCGCGCCAAGAAGCTGAAGCTCGACGTGAACTCGAAGATGACCAAAGCCGAACTCGTTCGCGTGGTGAGCGAAGCAAAGAACGCCAAGAAGAAATCAGGCTGACGAGTTCAATGGCTCGCGCCAAGGACGCCGGGGCGACGCCCACGAAACTGACCGCCTACCGGGCGAAACGAGATCCGAAGAAGACGCCCGAACCCATGGGCTCGTCGAAGGCCGGTACCAAGAAGACACCACTGCCGACGTTCGTCATCCAAGAGCACCACGCCCGCGCGCTGCACTGGGACTTTCGCCTCGAACGCGACGGCGTGCTCGTGTCGTGGGCGCTCCCGAAGGGCCTGCCGATGGACCCCGCCACCAACCACCTCGCCGTGCACGTCGAGGATCACCCCTTCGACTACGGGAAGTTCGAGGGGACATTCCCAAGGGTGAGTACGGCGCCGGTCAAGTCACCATCTGGGATCACGGCACCTACGAGACCGAGAAATGGCGCGCCAACGAGGTCATGGTCGTGCTCCACGGGACACGGGCCTCGGGAAGTACGTGCTCTTTCCCATCGAGGACAAGAACTGGATGATCCACCGCATGGACCCGCCGCCCGAGAAGGTCGACCAGATGCCCGAACACGTCCGCCCGATGCTGGCCCTGCGCGGGCGAGCTCCCGAAGAAGGACGCCGGCTGGGCCTACGAGTTCAAGTGGGACGGCGTGCGCGCCCTCGTCTACGTCGACGGCGGACGGGTGCGGGCCTTCACCCGCAACGACAAGAACCTGATGTCGACGTTTCCCGAACTCCGCGAGATCGGCGAGCACCTGGGCTCGCGATCGGCGATCCTGGACGGTGAGATCGTCGCCCTCGACAAGGAGGACCGTCCGAACTTCTCGACGCTCGCCAAGCGGCTCCACGTGACTTCAAAGACGGAGGTCCAGAGGCTGACGAAATCGATCCCCGCGAGCTTCTTCGCCTTCGACGTCTTCTATCTCGAAGGTCACTCGCTCATGTCGCGTCCCTACGACGAACGCCGTGCGGCGCTCGAGACGCTCAAGTTGAACGGGGAGACGTTCGCGACGCCGCCGTCGATCACCGACTCCACCGGCGCGAAGGTGCTCGACATCTCGCGCGAGCGCGGACTCGAGGGCGTCGTCATCAAGCGTCGGGCGTCGCCGTATCTGCCGGGATCGCGAGCGGGCGACTGGATCAAGGTGAAGAACTTCCGCACCCAAGAGGTGGTGATCGGGGGATGGACCGAGGGCAAGGGTGAACGCGACGGCACCCTGGGCGCGCTGTTACTCGGCGTCCCGAATGGCGACGGGCTCACGTACGTCGGCAAGGTCGGCACCGGATTTACCGCAGCGACGCCGGAAGGAGCTCCTCGATCGCTTGAGACCGCTCGCTCGCAAGACGACTCCGTTCTCGGCGCCGTTGAGTCGCGCCGAGACGGCGCTCGCGCACTTCGTTCGACCGACGATCGTCGGCGAGGTCCAGTTCGCGGAGTGGACGCCCGACGGCCACCTGCGCCAACCGTCGTGGCGAGGGCTCCGGTCGGACAAAGGGCCGAACGAGGTCGTCCGTGAGTCCTGAGCGAGTCCTGACCGAGATCGACGGGCGCGAGCTGTCGCTGTCGAATCTCGACAAGGTGCTCTACCCCGAGACCGGCTTCACGAAGAGTCAGGTACTCGACTACTACGCGCGGATCGCCGACGTGATGCTGCCGCATCTCCGGGGCCGCCCGACGACCCTACGTCGCTACCCCAACGGCGTCGAAGGCATGTCGTTCTTCGAGAAGCACGCGTCGGATCACCAGCCCGACTGGATCAAGACGATCGAGGTGCCGTCCAAGAGTGGCGAGCACGAACCGATCAAGTACCCCGCGATTGGCGACCGTCCGACGCTCTTGTGGGCCGCGAACCTTGCGGCCCTCGAGTTCCACGTACCGCTCTGGCACGTGGCGAAGGGGAAAGCGAATCCGGCGCCACCGGACTATCTCGTCTTCGACCTCGACCCCGGTCCCGGAACGACGATCGCCGAGTGTTGTCGTGTCGCGCAGTGGGTCGCAGAGCGACTCGATCGCGACGCGCTGTTCGCCAAGACGAGTGGTTCGAAGGGCCTGCAGCTCTACACGCGCGTGCAACGCACGTCGTGGGAGAAACTCAGTGAACGCGCCCACGAGATCGCGCAAGCGATTGAACGAGATCATCCCACCAATGTCGTGTCGACGATGCGAAAGAATCTGCGCGACGGCAAGGTCCTCATCGACTGGAGCCAGAACAGCTCATCGAAGACGACGGTCTGCGCGTATTCATTGCGTGCACGGCCCGAGCCGACCGTGTCGACGCCGGTGACCTGGGACGAAGTCGACAAATGTGCGAAGTCCGGCAATCCAGAGCGACTTCGTTTCGAAGCGAAGGACGTGCTCAAGCGAATCGACAAGTTCGGCGACTTGATGTCATCGCTCGTCCTCCCTGCGTCTCGCGCGAAGAGGGTGCCGTGAGTTCACAGCGCGTTCCCGGTGGGGTGGTGCACAAGTTACCGCGTGACCTGCGAGAGACACTCGTCGCCAATCCTGTGGCGATGGACGCGTGGAAGGACATCACGCCCCTCGCCCGCAACGAATTCATCTGTTGGGTGGAAGACGCCAAACAAAAGGTGACGCGAGCCCGTCGCATTCGGCGAACGAAAGAGGAATTGGAAGAGGGCCAGCGTCGACCTTGTTGTTGGCCCGGGTGTACGCATCGCGAACGAACGGGTCAGTAGAAAGGCGATCACGGAGGGTGAGTCGCCCGTGCCCGAATTAGGTGAGATTACAGTTCCCACGTGGACAACTTCGACGCCGAAAAGGATGAGGACGACGGATACAAAAAACCGGCCGGTCCCGGGCTTGCCTATGTTGGTGTGTTGATCGGCCTTATCATCGCCTCGAGCATTTTTTGGTACCTCGAAAGCCACCACTAGGTCAGACGGTGGCCCATATGTGTTACCATATGGTGTATGGGTCGACGTGAGGTGCTGGTGCAATTGGACGATGATCTCGTCGCGCGACTTGATCGACTTGCCGCTGAACGCGGAACCAACCGATCGGAACTTTTGCGCAGGGGTGCAGTCGCGGTGCTCGATGCCGAGGAGCTTCGTCTGGCTGACGCCGAACTGCAAGCGTCCTATCGCTTCACTCCCCAAGACCCGATCGTGGTCGGGGTTGCCGCTCGACTTGCCAGCGAGACAATTCCGAATTGGTAGCCAGGGGCGACATCATCTGGGCCAACTTGGGGAGCCCTGCTGGCCGGCGCCCGGTGTGCGTATTGACGCGAGATGCAGCCATCGAAGTTCTCTCGGCCCTGACGTGCGCTCCGATTACGCGAACGATTCGCGGGATACGTTCGGAAGTTGGAGTCGGGCCCGAAGAAGGACTGCCCGAAGCGAGTGTGATCACGTGCGACAACATCGTGACGCTGCCCTTGGGCCTTCTCGCCAGCCCCCCAGTTGGCCGTCTCGGCCTTGGGAAGCGTGCCGAGCTGGATCACGCATTGCGCTACGCGCTCGACATTCAGTACTGACTCAATAACTTGATTGAGCGAGTCAATCGCGTCGGCTTTCGTGTTCGAATCATTCAGCACCACCACATCGGACATTGTCGACTGTTCGTCCGAACCTAGAGGACTTATCCGATCATCCGTGGTGGGGCTAGTAAGAATCGAACTTACGACCTCGTCATTATCAGTGACGCGCTCTAACCGACTGAGCTATAGCCCCGCAGGGGTACCAATCTAGCCGACGGTCGAATTGCAGCTATATGACAGCGGGGTCCCACACGCGTGCCGCGATGGACTGGCTGGCCGTGGCGAGCAGGGTTCCCGATTCACTCCACATGTACGCGGCGCCGTGCGCGAAACCTCCGACGAGCGCGTGCATGTGAATCTCAGTAAGGACCCACTCGGTGGGCTCGAGCGTCACAATGCGAATCGTGTTATCAAGGCTGCGGCCCATCGTGTAAATGCCGAGTGCTTGCGAGAGGCCACCGGCGACGTAGTCGCCGAAGATTGCGAGCGTCGCCGCAGACACTTCGAGGTGTCCCGGGATGCGTGACCACAGCGCCGAAACCGGTGAACCAGGGGACGCGAGCTCGTCGAACGACGTGCCCATCGCTATCCGGGTTTCGAGGTGATTGAAGATCGAGCGATTGAACCGGTTGTGCATGACCCTCGCGGGGCAATCCTCAGGCGCCTCGACCTGGGGCATCGAGAGCCACGGCGTCTCGGCAGTGAGGTCTCCGGTTCCGAACGCGCCACTGACCGTGAGTATCTCGCGGTCTTCGCGCAAACGTCGTCGCGCGAGCCTGTGTCACGTGGCCCCCGACGACGGCGAGATCGGTCTTCACGGTGACGGTCGATCCGAGTGGCGCGTACGAGAGATACTGCGCCGTCGCCCAGATCGTCGGTCGCCCACTCGCCTCTTCGAGAGCGATGAGGGCCGACGCGAGACCGCACCCCCCGAAGAGGAAGTTGCCCGGCGTGACGAGACGCTCGGTGACGTCAAAGGTCCACGTCGTCTCTCCACTGCGCTCCATGCCGAGAAAGGTTCGCGCGTCCACGAGGGCCGAGGTTAACGCAGTGTCGTAACGGGCAGACTTGAACGGTGATCGATCCACGCTTCGTCTACCTGGCCGCGGCGCTCTCACTCGTCGGTGCCTACGGCTACATCCGCGACACGTTGCGCGGTGACACGTCGCCCAATCGTGTGACGTGGTCGCTGTGGGGCGTCGAGGGGGTGCTCGCGTTCTGCGTCGAGGTCCAACAGCACGTCGGACTGGCGTCATTGATGACGCTGATGCTCGGACTCGTGCCGTGCGCCGTCGTCGTCGCGTCGTTTCGCAACCGCAACGCCGTATGGCAGCTCGGCGCCTTCGACGTCGTCTGTGGCGCGGTGTCGGTCGCCGGTTTGGTCTTTTGGGCCTTCGTCAACGAACCGACGGTGGCGTTGGTCTCCTTCGTGGTCGCCGATCAGATGGCGGCGCTCCCGACGGTGCGAAAGTCGTGGCTCGCGCCGAGCACCGAGTCGCCGCGACTGTTCTTCTTGGGGTCGACGAACTGTGCCATCACGGTGCTGACACTGACGAAGTTGACGACGGCGGGCGTGCTCTTCCCCGGCTGTATCTTGGTGACTGACCTGATTGTGGGCCTGCTCATCGTGAGCAATGTCGGGCCGCGACTACGCGGCGAACCCTACGGCGTAACCAAACCAAAGATGGCGTGACTATGGCAGCAACCACACCTCCGACCCCGGAAGAACGCAAGAACGAGGGCCAGGGCCAGCGCGACGCGACACCGCGCGGCGCCATGGCGAAACTGAGCGCAGCGTCCCGCCGACTACGACCCGGTCGCGCGCCTGATGTGGCAGGGGCGAGTCCCGCCGTCCCGACCTGTTGCCGCTGCGCTACTCGCGCATGCTCGAAAACCCGCTCTCGTTCTATCGCGGCAACGCGCTGTTGATGGCCGAGGACCTGGCGCGGGGTTCGAGCACGTCACTCGAGGTCCAGATCTGCGGTGACGCGCACCTCTCGAACTTCAATCTCTTCTCGTCGCCCGAGCGCCACCTGGTATTTGACGTGAATGACTTCGACGAGACCGATCAAGGACCATTCGAGTGGGACCTCAAACGCTTGGTCGCCTCGCTCGCCATCGCTTCGTCACACCTCGACCACAGTGACGCCCAACAAGAGCGCATCGCGCTGTGCGCCGCCCAGGAGTATCGAGAGTCGATTCGACGATTCGCCGGCGAGGACCGACTCGCCGTCGTGGTACGCGACGTTGGACATCGACGCGGTCATGGCGGACCTCGGCGGGTTCTTCACCGTGAACACGATTCACAAGGTCGATCACGTCGTCGCCTACGCCACTGGGCGCGACACGCGAAAGGCGTACGCCAAGTTGATCGTCGACGCCAAGGACGGTCCGCGCATCGTCGCGAAGCCGCCACTCCTCGTGCCCCTTGAGGAGCTTCACGAGAGCGGGTATCTGACGACCCGGCGACCTCGAACATCTCATCGCCGGGTACGCCAAGTCACTGACGTTCGATCGTCAGACAGCTGCTCGCGCAGTTCACGCCGGTCGACGCCGCGCGCAAGGTCGTCGGGGTCGGTTCGGTCGGCACCGAGTGTTACGTGGTATTGCTCTTCGGCCGCGACGAGTTCGACCCGTTCTTCTTGCAGGTGAAACAGGCCGGTGCGTCGGTGATCGCGACCGCGCTCGGTCGTGACGCGTCGATACCGCCGGGGGAGCGCGTGGTGCGCGGTCAACGACTGATGCAGGCGACGCCCGACGTGTTCTTGGGATTTCACGCGGTGAAGAAGGGCGCGTCGACGCGGCACTACTACGTGCGTCAGCTCTACGACAACAAGGCGGCGATCGCCATCGACCAACTCGACGAGTCGCTGCTCGTGGCCTACGGACGGATCTGCGCGTGGACGCTCGCCCGGGCCCACGCCCGCGGCGGGCGCGGCGCCGAGATCGCGGGCTACCTCGGCAAGTCCGACGTCGCCGACGAGGCGTTCGCGGCCTTCGCGATGGCCTACCGCGACCGAACGTTGAGTGATTTCACAGCACTCCAGAGCGCGGCGAAGGAAGGTCGGATTACGTTGGCGACGTGACCTCGTTGTTGCCGTTCCGCTGGCACATCGCTGAAGTGTTGCTCATCGTCGCGCCGGCGTCGCCCATCACCTCGTCGTCACGACCAAGCGCGAACGCCGTCTCGCGCTGTACGCGCTGTTGGCGCTCCTGGTCGTCACCGTCTGGCCGGTCGGGGACCTCGCGGCGTCGGTGTCGCTGACCGTCGCGACCATCCAGCGCCTCGTCATCATGCTCTTGGTCGCGCCGTTGTTGTTGATGGCCACGCCGACCACCGTGCTAGCGCGCCTCACGCGACCGCGTCCGATCGACGCGGTGACGCGTCTGCTCGCTCATCCGGGTTTTGCCGTCGTCATCGTGACGGTGCTCGGCACGGTGACGCTCGTGGCGCCGGTCGTGGACTGGGGGGCGCGTTCGTCGGTCGGTCGCGACCTGGTTCTCCTCGCCGTCTTGTTCGTCGGGTTCGTGCTCTGGTTACCGGCGCTCGGCGTCCTGCCGGGCGCCAAACGACTCTCACCGGCAGCGCGGGCGGGCTACGTCTTCGCGTCGGCGCTCGTCGTGACGAGCCTCTCGTTCGTGTGGATCTTCTCGCAGCACTCGCTCTATCCGGCGCTGCACCACCAGTACGCGTTGTTGCACATCACGCCGCTCTTCGACCAGCAGCTCGCGGGCTTCGTCGCCAAGCTCGGGTGCTACATCCCGATGTGGGCGGTCGCCTTCACCATTTTCTTTCACGCCGAAGAGCGCGGCACGCCCATCGAAGAGACACCGCTGCACTGGGCCGACGTCGAACGCCAACTGTTGCGCGTCGACCGACAACGCGAGCGAGCCGTTCGACGTCATCAGCCCGAATAGCGTCACTTGGTAGGATGTTGCCCCCGGGGACGTAGCTCAGTTGGTAGAGCGCGGGCTTTGCAAGCCTGAGGTCGTGGGTTCGATCCCCATCGTCTCCACGAGGTCGACCCCATTGTCTGCGTATTAACTCGGCTGTTCCGTCTGTCCGCGGTGTCCGAGGCGCTGTTGTTGGACACGACGGCGCACCTCGTCAACCGCGGCAATCGCGTGGCGCATGACGTGGAAGCGGTCGATGACCTGGGTCGCCTTAGGGGTGACGACCCTGAAGACGGCTGCGTAGGTGCGGCTCATGTCGAGACACCCGTAGTGAAGGTTGTCTTTCACGTGATGGGGCTGGGCGCGCAGCCACCCCGCGACTTCAGTGAACTCCCTGGTCGGGACCACGTCGATGAGTTGGTGGTTTTGAACGTCACAGACCGTCGTCGACCACGACTTCTTCTTGTAGGGACCGCGCTTCACGAAGAGCGTCTCGTCGAGTCCGATGGCCGTCGTCTCTTTCAGGCGCTTGGTGTCGGCCGCCAGCAAGGCCGCGCCGTAGACGCGGGTGGCGCTATTCACGCTGTCCCAACTGCAACGCAGTTCACGAGCCAGATGCGACACCGTCTGGCCCGAGGCGATCTCCCTGACGACCCACTTGGCCGCCCTCGTGGTCAACACACTTTGGCCTCGGGACATCTGTCTCACTATCCGGCCCGGCTTCGGCACCTCTGCGACAGTGCCTTCGGGACCTCAGTCCCACCCGCTCCACCGGCGGTGTTCAGCGAACCGGTTCGCGAAAGTAGTAGCCGGCTGCCAAGTCCTCCAGGAGACCCTGATGTGTGGGATCCCAGCCCAGCAGCTCGCGAGTGATTGCGTTCGACGCCGTGGCGTTGGCGCCGAAGAAGCGACCCATCCACCCGAAGTGCTCCGCCGCGTTCTCTCGCGCAATGGCAGACTACTGGCAGTCCGAGTCCCGTGCCGATCGCCTCGGCGATTGCTCTCGTGGGTATTCCGGACTCGGCGACGGCGTGCAGCGAGGATCCGGCTGGTGCGCCTTCGAGCGCCAGGCGAACGAGACGCGCCGCGTCGACTCGGTGCACCGCCGGCCAGCAGTTGGCACCGTCACCGACGTAGCCGGAGGAACCCTGTTCGCGGGCGATGGCGACCAGGGTGGCGATGAAACCGTGATCACCCTCTCCGTGGACGGTCGGGGCGAAGCGAACGCACGACGAACGAACACCTTCGTTCGACAGTGACAGGACGTAGTCCACGTTGGCGGTGCGCGGATGAAGGCCTGGGTCCGGCTCGATCGTTCTCGGTCGCGATGCGTCCCGGCGCGATGCCGATCACGCCGCCGGCGACGATGAACGGTCGGTCGCTGTGCTTCAGGATCGATCCGATGGCCTCGACGACGCTGCGGTCCGTGTCCGCGGCGGCCTGCATCTGGGAGAAGTCGTGGTTGTAGCCGAGGTGGATGACGCCGTCACTGTTCGCGACGACCGTCGATCAGACCCGACGGGTCATCGAGCGATCCCCGATGAAGCCTCGGCGCCTGACGCCTCGATGGCGGCTGCCGAGGCGTCGGAACGGGCGAGCCCCACGACCTCGTGACCCGCGCCGAGAAGTTCAGGAACGACCGCCGAGCCGATCCAGCCCGAGGCTCCAGTCATGAATACACGCATAGCTTTCTCCTTTGATTTGTTGACATCTTCGAAGTAGTTCGATTTCGTGATGTCAGGTACTGTCATCACTATATCGATGATGTCAGAGACTGTCAACACCGAATAGGATTATCTAATGGTGCGCTGGGAACCGGACAGTCAGGGGCGGCTCGCGCAGGCCGCCCTCGTCCTCTACGCCGAACAGGGATTCGACCAGACGACCGTCGCCGAGATCGCCGAACGAGCCGGGCTCACGGAGCGCACCTTCTTTCGCCACTTCACGGACAAGAAAGAAGTCCTCTTTGGCGGCGCCCAGGGACTACACGACCTATTCGTCACCTCCGTGCTCGAGGCGCCCGCGTCGGCGACGCCGCTCGAGGCGGTCACGCTCGCGCTCGACGCCGTGGGTACTCTCTTCAACGGAAATCGTGCCTACTCCGTGCAGCGCCAGCGCATCATCGACGGCAGCGCGGAACTGCAAGAACGCGAGCTCATCAAACTCGCCTCGCTCGCCGCAGGCCTCGCCGACGCGCTTCGTCAACGCGGGGTCACCGATCCGACGGCTGGCCTGACGGGTGAAGTCGCGATCGCGATCTTCAAGATCTCGTTCGAACGTTGGGTCGCCGACACTGAAACGCGCGACCTGACGCAATTGATGCGCGACTCGCTCGATCAGCTCCGCGTGGTCACCGAGGTGAGCTGAGTCAGAGCGACGAGCTCACCGCGACGGCCTCGCGATCGGCTCGCCGCGTGCCCGGTTCGCGATCGTGCGCGGTCTGGCGCAAGTGGAACTGCGTGACGCCGATCGTGAGCGACACCGCGCCGACGATGTGGAGTTCGACCAGGAGCGGCGGGACGTGCGTCAGGTACTGCGTCACGCCGATCGCCGCCTGGATCAGGGAGATGAGGACCAGCCGACGCACCCCCAGACGCAGTGCGCTCGGCGCGTCACTCGTCCAGATGGCGAAGAGCAGTCCCGTGATGAGACCGATGAACAGCACGGCGGCGAGCGAGTGCACCCAGGCCGCCGAGGAGAACGCGAAGGGCAGTCGACGGGCCACGAGTTGTCCCTGCGAGGCCCCGGCGTGCGGTCCGGAACCGGTCGTCATGGTGCCGGTGATCAGCAAGATCACGAAGGGAATCCAGAGCAGTCGCGCGATCAGAAGGAAATGTCGGTCGCGGACGTCACTGCGCGCCCCCGGTCCGTAGACGTACTTGGAGCGGTGATAGAGCACGGCGCTGATGACGACCATGGCGAGCGACAACAACAGGTGCAGCGAGACGAGCCACGGGTTCAGCTTGCTGTAGACGACGAAGGCGCCCAGAATGGCGTCCGCGACGACGCCGGCGATCGAGCATTCCTGAGAGGATTATCAGGTCCTGTCGGCGAACCTCGCGCAACAGCGCCGCCACCAGCGTGGCCGCCGTCACGAAGATCAACAACAGCGTGATCATCCGATTTCCGTATTCGATGTAGTGGTGAATGCCCCACGGAGTGCTGATTCTCCCTTTGAAACAGGTCGGCCAGTCCGGACAACCCAGTCCCGAGCCGGTGAGTCGCACGGCCGCGCCCGAGAGCACGATGACGATCATCGAAATGAACGAGGCCAGGGCGAACCAACGAAAGGTCGGGCCCGGCACGACGCGGCGTGTCGAAGCGGTCACCTCTTCAGACTAGGTAATTCAAGGTCTCGTAGAATTTCGCCATGACGCTCACGGCCCCGGCCCGCCATTCCTTGGGCGACGTACTTCGGGGCTACCTCGCGCTGACCAAGCCGCGGATCATCGAACTCTTGCTCGTCACGACGATCCCCACGATGGTCGTCGCCGCGAAGGGGGTTCCCGGTCTGTGGTTGATGGTGGCGACGCTCTGCGGTGGCACGCTCGCCGCGGGGGGTGCGAACACGTTCAACATGGTGATCGACCGCGACATCGACGCGATCATGGAGCGCACCAAGCGCCGTCCACTCGTGACCGGTGTCATGTCGGCGCGCGACGCCACGATGTTCGCGGTCGCGCTCGAGGTCCTCGCCTTCGTCGTGCTCGCGCTCTGGGTGAACCAACTCTCCGCGTGGCTCGCGATGTCCGCGACCGCGTTCTACGTCTTCATCTACACGCTGTGGTTGAAGCGTCGTAGTAAGCAGAACATCGTGATCGGTGGTGCCGCCGGTGCGGTGCCGGTACTGATCGGGTGGGCCGCGGTCACCAACTCACTCACGTGGACCCCGGTGTTGTTGTTCCTCGTGATCTTCATCTGGACGCCGCCGCACTTCTGGGCCCTCGCCGTGCGCTACCGCGACGACTACGAGGCGGCCAACGTGCCGATGATGCCGGTCGTCACGTCGCTTCGTCACACGACGCTCGAGATTCTCATCTACTCGGTGCTGATGTGGGCGCTTGACGATACTGATCGGACCGACGGCCCACCTCGGTGTCGTCTACGCCGTGTCGGCGACCGTGCTCGGGGGACTCTTCACGTTCTACGCCGCGCGGCTCTATCGCCACGCGCGCGTCGACAAGGCCGACGTCGGCGAGGCGATGCGGCTCTTCCACTTCTCGATCACGTACCTGACGGCGCTCTTCGTCTTGATGGCGGTCGACGTACTTGTCCGACACCACTAGTGCGCCGCGACGTCGTCCGTCGCCGAAGACGCTGTACGTCAGTCGCGGCTTCGGTGGCGGCCGTGCATCGCGATCGTCGTGGTGTCGATCTTCACCGGCGGCAAGGTCACGACCGGCAACGGCGATGAGCCGACGAGCGCGCTGGTCGGGCAAGTCCGTCGCGACGTTCTCGCTGAGTGGACTCGAAGAGCGGCACGATCGAAGCGCCGTGGAAGAGTCATCACGCCGCGGTGCTGATCTTCTTCGCGAGCTACCTGTCGCGCCGTGTCAGGGTGAGATGCCCAAGGTGGCGACGTACCTACGCCATCACAACGAGGGCTCGATCCGTGTCATCGGCATCGACGCCAATTCGACACGCGCGCCGCGGCGGAAGCGCTTCGTGAAGAAGAGTGGTGTCACGTTTCCCGTCGCCTTCGATCCGAACGACACCGTGACGACCGGCATCTTCCAGTTCGCCACGATCCCCGAGACGGCGTTCGTGAACGCCAAGGGCATCGTCACGCAGATCTACTTCGGCGCGATCCCGAAAGGACGTGCTGGCAGAGGGCATCGCGGCGCTTCGCGCCTAGTCGAATCGGAACGTGCGCGCCGCGACGAGTGGTGCGAGGAGTGCCCAGACGCCGAGTACGAGCCAGTCCGTGCCGGTCGGCACCGAGACCCTGGCCGAGTATTCGGTGCAGGCCTTCGGCCATCGCGCCGGGTGGCAGCGCGACGGCGACGCGCCGGATGACGCTCGGCAGGGACGTCAGTGGCACGACGATGCCCGAGAGCAAGAGCAAGACCAGGTACAGCCCGTTGCTCGCGGCGAGGTTCACCTCGGCGCGCAAACGACCGGCCAGCGCGAGACCGATGCCGGCGCACCCGATCGACCCGAGCACGAGCAGCGCGGCGACCTCGAATCCGCCACTCGACGCCGCCGCGCGGTCGCCACGTCATCGTGAAGGCCACGAGCGCGAGGATGATGACCTGTAGCGCCTCGGTCACGAGGACGCCGGCGATCTTGGCGCCGATGAGGCGACGGGTGCCGAGCGGGGTCACGTGCAGACGGCGCAGTACGCCGTAGCTGCGCTCGAAGCCCGTCGAGATCGACACCGCGACGAGTGACGTCGAGAGCACGCAGAGCGCGAGGACGCCCGGCGCGACGAAATCGACGCGACTCTTCGTGGGCGTCGTGACGACCTTGGTCAGCGAGAAGAACACGAGCAGCAGTACCGGGATGCCGACGGTCAGGAGCAACGTCTCGCCGCGTCGAAGCGTCATGCGGACCTCGGCGCGACTCTGCGCCCACCATGCGTTCACGGTCGAACCCCACGACGTTCTTGTTCGATCAGTTCCAGGTAACGCTCCTCGAGCGACGCGCGCGTGCGCAGTGACAACAACGAGACGCCGACGTTCGTGAGGAAGTCGTTCAGGGTTGCCATTCGATCAGGCGTCGACTCGATCTCGCAGCGAAGTTGCGTCGGCGCGTCCGTCGTGATCGCACAGCCGAGCGCCGCGGCGAGTTGCGTCGAGTCGACCGGACCGGAGAGTTCGATGATCATCTCGGGGGCACCCGCGAGTTCGTCGAGCGTGCCGTGGATCACGACGCGTCCGTGGTTCATGATGATGACGCGATCCGAGGTGCGCTCGGCCTCGGTCAGCTCGTGGGTCGTCACGAGCAGCGCGCAGCCGCGGTCGCGTTCTGAGGCGATGAGCGATCGGATGACCTGGCGACCCTCGGGGTCGACGGCCGTGGTCGGTTCGTCCAGCACGAGCACCCGAGGGCGACCGAGCAGCGCCAGCGCCAGCAGCGTTCGCTGTTGTTCGCCACCACTCAGTCGTCGCCACGGTGTTCGCGCGCACCTCTCGAGGTCGAGCAAGTCGAGGAGCTCGTCGGTGTTCCTGGGCGCGTCGTAGTACGACGAGGTCAGCTCGAGCACCTGCCGAGGCGTCATGGGGAACCACACGCCGCCGCGCTGCAACAGCGCGCCGGTGCGCACGACGACCTCGCGATGGTCGCGCACGGGGTTGAGCCCGTGCAGGCGAACGGTGCCCGAGGTCGGCGCGCGAAATCCGAGCAGCGTCTCGACGACGGTCGTCTTGCCGGCGCCGTTGGGCCCGAGCAACGTCACGACCTCGCCGTAGGCGACGTGGAGTGACACGTCGTCGACGGCGCGCAGCGATCCGAAGTTGACCGTTAGATCATTGACCTCGACCGCGTAGCTCACGACCTTCGAACATAGACGGTTCTCTCGGTCGGCTTTCGCGTGCTCACTAGGCTTGGCGTCATGATTGACCTCGTCCAACTACGTCGCGAACCCGACATCGTGAAGGCCGCGCTGGCTCGTCGCGGCGTCTCGTCGGCGACGATGGACGAGATCATCGCCCTCGACGTCGAGCACCGAGAGCTGCTCCAGGAGGCCGAACGGCTGCGCGCCGAAGTGAAGTTCCTGTCGCGACTGGTCGGCGAGGCCCGTCGCGACAAGGACACCGAAACCGCCGAGACGCTGACCGAGAAGAGTCGTGCGCTCGGCGAGGAGGAGCGGGCGGCGACCGAGGCGATGGAGCGCGTCGCCACGACGCTGCACGACGAACTCCTGATGATCCCGAATCTTCCGGACCCGGACGTCCCCGACGGCGTCGACGAGAGCGACAACGTCGAACTGCGTCGCTGGTGGCCGGGGATCGGACGAGGGCCGAGCCGTTTCCCGAGTTCGCCGACCACCAGAAGGTCCCGCACTGGGACGCCGCGCTCGAGCTCGGCATCCTCGATCTCGAGGCCGGCGCACGGATCGCTGGCTCGATGTTCCCGCTCTTTCGCGGCGCCGGGTCCCGACTCATCCGCGCGCTGAGCGCGCTGTCGCTGGATCGCAACGCCGACGCCTACGAGGAGATCCATCCGCCGACGTTCGCCCTCACCGCGACGATGATGTCCACCGGTCACCTGCCCGAAGTCCGTCGACGAGATGTACGCCATGGAGCGCGACGGACTCTGGGCGATCCCGACCGCCGAGGTGCCGCTCACCTCGATGCACGCCAATGAGATCCTCGACGAGGCCAGTCTGCCGATCCGACTCACGCGCCGAGACGGCGTGCTTCCGGCGCGAGGCCGGCGCGGCCGGACGCGACACGCGCGGCGTCTTGCGCGTGCACGAGTTCGACAAGGTCGAGCTCTTCGCCTACTGCACGCCCGAACAGAGCTCAGGCGGCCTTCGACGACATCCTCGCGCGCGCCGAGCGTCTCTTGCAAGAACTCGGTCTCACGTATCGACTCTTGGACCTGTGCGCCGGCGACATGGGCACGGCGTCGGCGCACACGATCGACCTCGAGGTCTTCAGCCCCGGCGTCGATCGTTGGCTCGAGGTCTCCTCGGTGAGTTGGTTCCGTGACTACCAGGCCCGACGCGCGCACGTGCGCTACCGCACGAGTGAGGGCACGACGGCGCTGGTGCACACGGTGAACGGCTCGGCCTCGGGTGGGCTCGCATCTGGGCCGCGTTGATCGAGACGTACCGTCAGGACGACGGCTCGGTGGTGCTGCCCGAGGTCCTCGCGCCCTACATGGGCGACGCGCGAACGATCAGGCCGAGGCCTTCGTAGCTTCGTAGCGGTACCCGACGCCGCGCACCGTCGTGATGTGTTCGGGGTTCTTCGGGTCGTCCTCGATGAGCGTGCGCAGTCGCTTGATGTGCACGTCGAGGGTCTTGGTGTCGCCGACGTAGTCACTGCCCCAGACCCGGTCGATCAGGACTTCGCGGGTCAAGACGCGTCCCGGGTTCTCGAGGAGCAGTCGCAGCAGCGCGAACTCCTTCTTGCGCAGCTTGATCTCCTCGCCGTTGACGTAGCAACGGCGCGCGTCGATGTCCATGCGGATCGGACCGAGCTCGATCTCGTCGTCGGTGACCAGCTCGGTCTCGTGGGACTCTCGACGACGCAGCACCGCGCGAATGCGCGCGACGAGTTCGCGCAGTCGGTACGGCTTCGTGACGTAGTCGTCGGCGCCGATCTCGAGCATGAGGACCATGTCGACCTCTTCACCCTTGGCGCTCACGATGATGATGGGCACCTCGCTGCTCGCACGAATCTGTCGACAGACGTCCAGCCCGGACATCTTGGGCAACATCAGGTCGAGCAACACGATGTCGAAGGTCTCGGCCCCGAAGAGGGCCATCGCCTGTTGGCCGTCTCGGGCGATGGCCACGTCAAAGCCTTCGCGGTCGAGTCCGATCGTCAACGCGTCGACGAAGGACTCCTCGTCCTCGACGAGCAGGATGTTGACGCGTTTGTCGTTGGACTGTTTCTTGGGCATCAGTGGGTCATTGGGAGTTCGAGCGTGAACGTCGAACCTTCACCCTCGCGAGATTCCACGAGCACGTTGCCACCGTGATTTTGGGCCACGTGGCGCACGATGCTGAGTCCGAGCCCCGTGCCGCCGGTCTCTCGCGCGCGACCGGGATCGACGCGGTAGAAACGTTCGAAGATCCGCTCGAGGTCCTTGGCGGGGATGCCCACGCCCTGGTCCTTGATCGCGATCAACGCGAGCGGTCCGACGCTCTCGCCGTCCTCGGTCATCATCGCTTCGATGCGGTCAATGGTGATGTTGACCAGACCGCCGCGCGGGGAGTAGACGACGGCGTTCTCCAAGAGCGCGTGAATGGCCGAGATGAGTTGACGGCGATCGCCGACGACGACGAGGTTGGCCTCGGGCTCGACGAAGTCCACCTTGACGTCGTGCTGTTCGGCGGCGGTGCGGATTCGCTCGATGGCGTCGGCCACGATCAACACCACCGGGATCGGTTCGCGCGACGGCGAGCCCTCGCCTTCGATGCGCGAGAGGTCGAGCAGGTCTTCGATGATGCGATTGACTCGGAACGCCTCGTTGTTGATACGTTCGGCCAGACGATGCGCGACCGCGGGGTCCGTCTCGAACAACAGCGTCTCGGCGAGGAGTCCGAGGGCGCCCATCGGTGTCTTGAGTTCGTGGCTGACGTTGGCGATGAAGTCGCGTCGGATGTCTTCGAGGCGACGACGTTCTGAGACGTCCTCGATGATGGCGAGCACCCCGAGCGGCCGACGACCGTCGTCGATGACCGCGGCACGAATCGTGAGGGTCCGACGCGGCGGTCCGTAGATGTCGACGGTTCGTTCGGCGATACCGTTCGACCACCCCTCGGCGAGCACGTCGGTGACGGCTTGGGCGGCGATGGCGTCGCCGTAGCGGCTCGTCATCAGTGACTCGGCCTGGGTGTTGCGGAAGATGACGCCACCGCTCTCGTCGCACAGGACCAGTCCGAGGGGCAGTGAGTTCATCGACTGGCGCAGCCGTGAGGAGTCGGCGCTGGATTCGGACACCGCGGTGCTGGCGACGCCGGTGGCCTCTTCGAGGAAGCTCAGTGCCGTCTCGACCTTGCCCTTGTCATCGTGGGGCTCGACGCCGAGCCGAGAGGCCAACGCCATCAAACGTTGTGCGATGGCGCGGTGTCCGCGCTGGCGGTTGATCAGCACGCCGATGAGGAGTCCCACGATCAGAACCCCGGCGCCGGCTCCGTAGAGAGCGGCCGGCGGCCACTTGGAGATCACGTTGGTGGCGACTGCGACGAGCACGGGTCCATTCTCGCAGACGTTGGCGCCATGGTCGCGCCAGCGACCGTTGGGCGCTCCCTAGAGAAGAGGAGAACTCGATGCTCATCGCGGACGTCGTCAATCTCAGTCCATCGACTACGGCGCTGCCCGGTAGCGCGGCGTTGCAATCCATTGCCAACGGCATCGCCGCGTGGGCCCTGATCGGCGCGCTGGTCGCACTCGTGCTGGGCGCGGGGCTGTGGGCCATCGGCAGCCACACGCAGAACATGCATCAATCCTCACAAGGCCGCCGAGCCGTCTTGACGTCGCTCATCGCGGCGGTCCTGATCGGGGCGGCACCAGAGTTGATCAGCTTCTTCTTCAACACTGGCGCCAACGTCAAGTGAGTCACCTGCTGTGCCTGTTCCACCCGCTCAGCTGCGTGACGCACGTCGTGACCTCGACGGTCGTCGGAGGATTCTTCAACACGTTGACGACATGGATCGTCAACAGCGTTGGCTGGTTCCTGTCGTCGGTCGGGGTCGTGTTGACCTCGGCCAGCGAGTCGTCGACGATCATTCGCTCGGCGACCGACGAGTTCAATGTCCTGCTCGACCTCTCGCCGATCCTGTTGATGGTGGGACTGCTCGTCGCGACGCTGCAAGCACTACGCCACGGTGACGCGGCGTCGCTCTGGCGCGTCTACCTCGGCGTCGCCCCGGCGTGCGTGCTCGCGATCTTCGTGGCGCGACCGTTCGCGATCGCTCATTCTCGACGCGGTCAATCAACTCTCCTCGAGTGCGTCGAACGTCATCGTGGAACGACAGGCGGAACTCTCGAGCGCGCTGACCTCGGTTGCCACCGCGGTGCCCGCCTTCGCGCTCTTCGTGATCGCGGTCGCCGTCGTCATCGGGTCGTGGCTGCTGTGGTGCGAACTGATCGTTCGCGCGGTCGTCTTGACCTTATTGCTAGTGCTGGTCCCGGTCATCGTGCCCCTCGCCACGTTTCCCGCTGGACGTCGTTTCGGGTGGCGACTCGCCGAGACGTTTCTGGCCGTCGCGGCGAGCAAGTTCCTCATCGTCATCACGTTGACGCTCGGTTTTGACGAACTGCTCGGCTCCTCGGCGACAGAAGTCATCACCGGCGCCCTCACGTTGATCCTTGCGACCTCCTCGCCCTTCTTGTTGTTGAAGGTGATCCCGTTCGTGGAGACGGCGGCACTGCACAATCTCGAAGGCGTTCGAGCTCGGTTCACCAAGAACGTCACCGACCTGCCGTCGTCGCCGGTCGCGCGAGCGGCGCGCGCACTCGTGCCCGACGAACCAATGTCCGGCCCGGCGGAGCGTCCCGATGACTTCGGACTCGCAATGTGGGAAGGCGCTCCCGAGACGCCGATGCCCGAGGCGACCGGCAACAAACTGCCCCCGCCAATCGGCACGCCGACGCCGCGCGGCGGTCACGTCGCGTACCGAACGGACGAGATGGGTCCCGTCGTCGGATGGCACTTCGATGAGTGAGATCCTCGGTCTCGGCGCCTCCGACGGGGAGAGACGCTGGATCGGGATCCGACGACATCAGGCCGTCCTCGTCATCGTCGGTCTGGGACTCGTCGGCGAATGGTGCACGCAGGTCCACGGAACGCTCATCGAACTCGTGATCGGCGTCGCACTGCTGTCATGCGCGGCGCCGACGAGTGACGGTCTGACGGTCGGCGAGCGCGTGCGAATCGCTGAGGCCTTTCTGCTGCGCTCGCGCTGGACACGGGTCCAGACGTCGCAGTTTCGTGCCACGGTGACGACGCACGCCGCGCGGCGAGGCGACGGCGCGCGGCTACGAACTACAGCACCGCGGTCGACTCGACCTCTCGGGACGCGACCGTCAGAACGCCGCGGCGCTGGCGGACTTCGCCGACGCACTCGCGGCGTCGGACGCGACGCGACACTTCTCACTGCACGTGCGCTCGTCGCCCGGCGACGTGGCGACGTTGCTGTTCGTACCCATGGACGTGAGTGCGCCGACTGGTTGGACGGAGAACAGCGATCGAGCTGCTCGCGGTGGAGCGCGGTGCGACTCGTCGTTACTCGAGCGATGGGCGTACGTGCGTGACGAACGTCAGGTGATGCGCGTGTTGCGGGTGCGAGATTTCAGTGCGGTGCCCGACGGGAGGGCGCTCCTCGATCGATTGCAGTTCGCGTCGTCGACGCTGGACGTCGTGGTGCACGTCGAGGTGGTCGGCGGCGCGCGGGCCCATCGACTCGCCGCTCGAGCCGTGCACCGCGTGGGCAGTGACGAGGTCACGTCGCAGGCGGCCGGCTTTCGCCGCACGGCGCGTCGACGCGCTCGCTCGAACGACTGCGACAACGAGAGACGCTGGTGGTCGAGGGGACGGCGCTGTTGCGCCTCGCGGTCTTCGTGGTCATACGGGCGTCGTCGTTGGCGCAACTGTGGCGCGACGTCGAGACCGTTACGCGCGCCGCGCTCGAGTCGGGACTTCGCTGTGAGTCGGGGCGCGGTCGACAGTCCCCGTGGTACTGCGCGCAACTCCCAGGCGCGCCGGGCTGGTGAGGCGCTCCTGGACGCACTGGGCGACGTCGCGCGATCTCATCAGTCTGATGGTGCCCGCCCACGACGCGGGCACCGGCCTCGTCGGGCGAACCCTCGGTGAAGCGCAACGTGGCGGATCCTTCGTGCTCGATCCGTTCGACGCCTACGCGTCGGGATTGGTGTCGAACCCGAACGTGATCGTCGCGGGCTCGATCGGGGCGGGCAAGAGCACGGTGGTGAAGATGATGCTGGACCGCGCGCTCGAGCGTGGTCGTCGAGCGGTCATCATCGATCCGAAGGGCGAGTACGCGGCGTTGGCGACGGCCTACGACGTCACCGTCGTCGCGCTCGGTCGCGACGGCTGGTGCGACCCGTTTCCGGTCAACGACCGAGAGAGTCAAGACTTGCTGCGCGCGCTCGATCGCCAGTGCGCAGGGCACGACACTGAAGAGTGATCAGCACTATGTCATCGATGAGGCGTGGCAACGGTTGGACGCGCCGCGGCCACGACGAGTGCTCCGTGCACTCTTCGAAGTACTGCGCGCACACCTGACGGCGCTCACGGCGACGCCCGAACGCTCGGTAGCCCTGACGCTGTACCGATTCATCCACGGCGATCTCGCCGGTCTGTTCGATGGGGACGGTGACCCTATGGTCTTCGAGGGTCAACTCGTCGTGTTGGACCTCTCGTCACAGTGGTCGTCGAACTCGTTTCCGGTGGCCGCCTTGAGCGCCGTCGCCGCCGCGCAACAGGTGGTCGCGGACGCACGACGGTCTGGGCTACCTCGTGCTCGACGAGGCGTGGTCACTATTGGCCGATCCGCACGCCCTGCGCTGGCTGCAGGGTTCGTGGAAGTTGGCGCGTGCGAAGGGACTCAGTCACGTACTGGTGCTGCACCGTTGGAGTGACGTCGCGGCCGCCGGCGACGTCGGATCGGCGCATCGCGAGCGCGCCCAGGGGCTTCTTCGCGAGTGCGAGACCGCGTGGCTCTTTCGCCAACCGCCCGACGAGGCCCGTGAGATGGCGGTGGCGTTGGGACTGCACCCTCGAGAGGAGCGCTACCTGGCGGCCCTGCCTAAGGGCACCGCGCTCGTTCGTTACGGCGCGCATCGTTCCGTCGTTCGCGTTCGGCCGGACGCGCGGGACTTGGCCTTCATCGATACCGACGCGGCGATGAGGGCGCAGGGTCCATGAATGATCGTCCGTCGATGGGACGTCGGACGTTCCACGGCGTCAGCTACGGCCCACGCGTGCGTCTCGCGCCGCGCAGTTCGTTGTTGATCGTCGGTCCGACGCAGGTCGGCAAGACGTCGTCGCTCGTGATTCCCGCGCTGCTGCGCTGGAGCGACGCGCTGGTCGTGACGAGCGTGAAGAACGACGTCATCACCACGACCAAGGACTGGCGCGCCACGCTGGGCGACGTGCAGGTCCTCGAGCCCGGCCGTGACGGCGGACTGACGTGGAACCCGCTCGAGGGAGTGCGAACGTTGCGCCACGCGTTTCGGGTGGCGCGCGACCTTACGAGTGGACCGGCCGAACGCGGCGAGACGGAGTTCTGGAACTCGCTCGCGACCAAGGTCGTGGGTGCGCTCTTGATGCTGGCGTTTCAGCGGTCGCGTGACGTCTTCGACGTCGCCCGGGCCATCGAGACGCGCGACTTCGATCCGTGGCTCGACGCGGCTGGTCACAGCGAGGCCGGCGAGGTGCTCGAGTCCTTTCTCACTCACGATCACCGGACGATCGATGGCGTGTTGACGACGGCCGAGACGATGCTGATGCCGTGGCGCTTCCGTCAACCGCTCGCCACCGTCCGCACGGTCGTCGATGGCCCGAACACGCTGTATCTCTGCAGTCCGCGCGGGGAGCAGCGCCACTACGAGGCGCTGTTTCGCGGCGCCCTGCGCATGGTGTTGGAAGAGCAGCAGCGTCTCGTCGAACTGGGCCGCCAGCGCCGTCTCCTGCTCGTGCTGGATGAAGCGGCCACCGTCGCCTCGCTCGACGAGCTCGATCAGATGGCCTCGACAGTGAGCGGCCTCGACGTCACCCTGGTCACGGTGTTACAGGACTTCTCCCAATTGAAGGCGCGCTGGGGCGCGCGCGCGTCGACCATCGTCAACAATCACACGACCCGAGTCGTCTTGGGAGGACTCGCCGACCCGACGGCGTCGCAGTTCCTGCCCGAACTCTTCGAGACGCGCAAGGACGCCCCGCCGTCGGTGCCGCTTCGTCAACGACCACCCGGCACGGCCACCGTGATCGCCGGTCACCGACCCGCCTACCCGGTCCGCCTTCGGCCGTGGTGGCGTGATCGGCGTCTTCGGGTCCGAGGAGTGCGCGAGCCTTCACTAGCATTTCGTGATGGCGCCGACACGAACACCCGTTGAAGATCAGATTTTGGCGGTCGACATCGGCGCCACCAACGTCAAGTTCTGTCACGTCGACATTCACGGTGAGATGCTCGAGACGCCCCGTCGGCGCCCGACGCCCTACCCGTGCTCGCCAGAACGCTTAATCGAAGCCCTGGACGAACGGATCGAGAGCAGTGAGTGTCCTCGCGTGGGCATTGGCTTTCCCGGCGAGTTCATCGACGGGCACGTGGTGCGTCCGGGCAATCTCTCGCGCCCCGGTGGGGTGACCACCGAGGTCGACCCCGACCTCGAGGCGCAGTGGCGCGGATTCGATCTCCAGGACCAACTCCGCAAGGTGACGGGTCGCGACGTGCGCATCGTGAACGACGCCACACTGGCGGCCCTGGGTTCGATCGACGGTCACGGCGTCGAACTGGTGCTCACGTTGGGTACCGGCCTGGGCATCGCGCTCGCCATCGACGGCACGCTCCGCAAGATCCGCGACGTCGGCGCCGAGGTGTTCGTGCGCGGCAAGACCTACGACCAGACCATCGGCGAGCACTCCCGTTCGATCGACGAAGTGCACTGGGGCGAACTGCTGGTGATGGCCGTCGACGGCTTCGTTCGCGAGTTCGGCGCGACCACGGTGCACCTCGCCGGCGGCAACGCCCGCCGCGTCGCGCCCACGCTGTTCGCCGACACGCACTACCGCGTCGTGATCAACGGCAATCAGGCGTCGATTCGCGGCGCCGCCAAACTCTTCTACAGCTGAGCGAGGTCGACCGCGCTCTGCGCGAGAACGCCCGCGAGTATCCGACACGCGCCGTCCTGCACTTGGAAGTCGGGACTGTGGTGCATGCCGCTCGATCCGTCGTCGTTCGCGCCGCCGATGAACATGTAGCAACCCGGCACGAGGTTCATGAACTCCGACACGTCGTCACTCGGGGAGAACGGGGGAACGGTCATGGCACCGCTGCCCACGACCTTGGTCGCAGACCTCATGACCTGCTCGTAGACGTCGGCGTTGTTCACGACGGCCGGCGCGCGGTCGGTGAGCTCGAGTGAGCACGTCACCGTGAACGTTGCTTCGACCTCACGCAACAATGAGCGAAGTCGTTCCAACGCCTCGACGAGTTGTTCGGCGGTGAAGGTTCGCAGCGTGCCGCGCAGCAGCGCGTGACGCGGCACCACGTTCATGGCGGTGCCGGCCTGGATGACGCCGGCGGAACAGGCGCAGTTCGTACCCTCGAAGGAGAGTCCGTCGACCACTTCGCCGAGTCGTGGCGCGAGATGACTCACGGCGAGGATGACGTTGCCGTCGACGGTGGCCATCGCGCCGTGGCCGCCTTTGCCCTTTATGTGGATCACGAGCGACGAGGCTTCGCTCATCAAGACACCTGGCTTGGTCCCAACGAATCCGAGCGGCGCGAGTGACGACACGTGCGCCCCGATGACGACGTCGACCGGATTGTCGCGCAGCACGCCGCCTTCGATCATCGCGGTCGCGCCACCGAGCGCCTCTTCGGCCGGCTGGAAGAGCAACGTGAACTCTCCGGCGAGCTCCTCTTGACGGCGAGCGAGTAGATCGGCGATGCCGAGAAGTCCCGCGGTATGCACGTCGTGTCCGCACGCGTGCATGACGCCGTCGTTCACCGACGCGAACGAGATCTGATTCTCTTCGACGACGGGAAGCGCGTCGATGTCGCCGCGAATCATGATCCGCCGACCCGCCTTGGCGCCCCGCAGGACCGCGACGGCGCCGGTCTCAGTTGGGCACGACGCTAAATCCCACCCGAGTTCGACGAGGCGAGTGCGAACCACCTGGGTCGTGCGGTGCTCTTGAAACGACAGTTCGGGATGGGCATGAAGGTCGTGGCGAAGTTCGACCATGGCACCTTCGACGTCATCGAGTAGTTGTGGAAGATCGTCGGAGAACGTACTAGTCATTCAGGCATGGTACTTACGACGCCGAGAAGAAGTCGAAGGTCGGTCGGCTACGATGGAAGGTCTGCAACAACGCGGCTGTAGCTCAGCGGATTAGAGCATCGGTCTACGGAACCGAGGGTCGGGGGTTCGAATCCCTCCAGCCGCACCACTTGACCTGAACCCCGTGCAGCGGTCAAAGAGATTAGCGACCGAGCTCCGACATGTTCGGCACCACCTGAGACGCGAAGTTATCCAGCCACGAAGCTGGGTCGTCTGTTCGTGACGTGACTTCGATGAGGTCGACGCCGATCGCGGCGAACTCCTCCATGGACTTGAGGTAGTCATCCCTGTCGTCTCATCTGAACGGCGAGTGCGTTGTTCTGCCGTACGGACCCCGTGAAGCCTCCGTGGTTCTGATGCCATCATCACAACACTGCAACAATACTCACAATAGAATACGACAATTTTCACCGGAATACCCTGATAAACGACTTGTTATTGACCTTTGACCCTAATTCACATTGTACGCTCCGACCTATGTTTATTGCAATACCTCGGCGCTGGCGTCATGTACGTGGAGGACTTTTGTGCAGTCGATAGATGGAGCGCCAACGAGTACTCACCGATACCAACGTCGTCGCGCAGCTCTTATCGCCGCCTGGGCCTCCGTCCTCTTGGCGTCGGGGCTCTCGCTCTCCATTGCCACCGACGCCACCGCCAGCGGTATCGGGCCGCACACTTCGCTCGACGGCATCCCGGCGTCCGTGCCGCTCCAAGCCGTAGCAAATGCAGTGGTGGCGATCAAGACTTGGACGGCACTGCCTAGCGTGCTCGTTCCTTCCCTCGCCACCGCCAGTAGCGATGGCGTGAACCTCCACGCGTGTTCGCAGTACCCGAGGCTGACTCGAAAAGTCTGCAACCTGGGGGATCCGACGGGAACCAGGACCCTCGTGGTCTTCGGTAACTCGCACTCCGTGATGTGGGTGCCGGCGCTCTCCTTAATCGCCAAGGCCGAAGGCTGGAAACTCTACCCAATCGTGCGAGAAGCGTGTGCCTACGAGGTCTTCGTGAACTTGGGCCAATTTTGGATGCCCCAAAATCCGTGCAGCACCTTTTACAACTGGGCCAAAGTGATCATCAAGCGACTCCATCCCGACGTCATCGTGATGGGAAGTTACGACGAATCTCCGCAATGGATCGCCGGTGAAGAACAGGTCATTCGCCAACTTAAACCGATGACGAAGCGGTTCATCCTCCTCGGTGACGACGTCCACGGCGTTGCGCCGGAACCGTGTTTGGCCCAAGCCGGCGCGACGCAGGGTACCTGTGCCAGACCTGAGGGGTCGAACGCGCACGAGTTACAAGCGCAACACATCGCGACCACGAGGAAGGTTAACTTCCTCGACATACGGCCCTTGATGTGCGAGGACGAGACCTGTCCCGCAGTCATTGGTGGTTTCATCCCCACCAAAGACAGCGCACATTTGACCCCGCAGTTTTCGGCGTTCGTCGCCCCCGCGCTCGCTCTGGCGCTCAACCTTGGAGGTCGTAACACCATCAAGATCGTTCCGGTCCCTGTGCCACCGGTTGCGCCCACCTGGCCGGGTGCGACGACGACCACGACGACCTCGACGACCACGACAACCGTCGCGAGCGTGGCATCCGCGTCGATTCGGAGCCCACGTTGAACCGACGTTCGTCGACCGTGCTCAATCGTCGCTTTAACCGAGGTGACAAGGCGATGATTCCACGCGCCCTCGATGGAGTGACGCACTTCTTGCGCTTTGGCACTCGCGGCACGCACGCCGAGACTGCTCCGTCAAAGTTCCGTCAGGACATTCAGGGTCTGCGCGCCCTCGCGGTCGGCGTCGTCGTCTTGGATCACGCTCACATCCCCGGGTTCAGTGGCGGGTTCATCGGGGTCGACGTCTTCTTCGTTATTTCGGGTTTCCTTATTACGGGCCTCCTGCTCGGCGACATCGCCAAGCACGCTCGCGTACGCTTCCTCAACTTCTATGCGCGCCGAGCGCAACGCATCTTGCCGGCGGCCACGGTGGTCATTGTGGTGACCTGTCTGGCGTCGATCGCGCTGCTTGGCATCATTCAGGCCCGCTCGGTGTTGGTCGATGGTGTGTGGGCCGTGTTCTTCGGTGCCAATATGCATTTCGCTTCGGTCGGCACAAACTATTTCGCCGCGTCGACGAGCACGTCGCCACTCCAGCACTACTGGTCACTTGCCGTTGAGGAGCAGTTCTACCTTGTGTGGCCCGCGGTGTTGGGCATCGTCGCCTTGGTCTTTCGTAAGAAGGGTGTCGTCGGCCACGTGCCGCGCGTGCCGATCGCTTTGACCCTCGCCACTGTCGGCGGCCTCTCGCTCTATCTGTCCGTCGTCCAGACCGCGTCGAATCCAACGGCGGCGTACTTCTCCACGATTGACCGCACTTGGGAATTGGCCGTCGGTGCCCTACTCGCCGTGGCGCTGCCATGGTTGGGCAAGATTCCAACTGCGTTGCGCTGCGCCCTTTCGTGGAGCGGACTGGTCGCCATCATCACGGCGGCGTTGTTCTTCACGGCCGCGACCGCGATCCCTGGCTACAACGCCCTCCTGCCGGTCCTCGGCTGTGCGGCGCTGCTCGTTGGTGGCATCGGTCTGCCGCGCTACGGGGCGCACTCGCTGCTCTCGATTCGACCGCTACGTTACCTCGGCGACATCTCGTACTCGCTCTACCTCTGGCACTGGCCGATTTTGATAATCGCCGCGGCCTATGGGGGCGCGCGTGACACCCTTAGCATTCGCGTGATCCTCGTCATCGTTTCGGCACTCGTCGCCACCTTGTCGTACTACGGACTGGAGAATCCACTCCGCCACGTCAAGTTGCTGTCCCAGCGCACGTGGCGAGGTTTGGTGCTCTGGCCGGTCGCGACGGGACTCGTCATTTCCATCGCTGTCTTCGGTGCGCCGAGCGTGCCCTTCGCCGCAGCCGCCGGGTCCGCCAATTCGACGATGTCCCCACTGAACGCTGTACGAGCAGCCGTCGTGGCGGGCCAAGAGGCCGACGCCGTTCCCGCGCTCACCGACCCCGGCCTGCTCAGTGCGAGCAGCGACCACGTGAACCTCGGTTCGTGCAGCCAGTACCCAGTCTTCACGGGAAAAGTCTGCAACCTCGGTGACCCCAACGGCACCAAGACGATGGTCGTCTTCGGCAACTCGCACTCGGTGATGTGGGTGCCGGGACTCATCGTGCTGGCCAAGCAGGAGCACCTGAAGCTCTATCCCGTCGTCAAAGAGGCCTGCGCGTACGAGGCCTTTCCCGATCTCAACCTCGAATGGAACATCTCCAACGAGTGCACCACGTTCTACGACTGGGCGAAGAAGACGATCAAGAGACTGCACCCTGACGTCATCGTCATCGGTACGTTCTCCAAGACGCCGCACTGGGTGGCCGGCGAAACGTCCGTCATTAACACGCTGAAACTGCTTACACCGCGCCTCATCTTGTTGGGTGACACTCCCTACACCAAGGCGCCAGCACAGTGTCTGTTGAAGTCCGGGGCCACGCAGGGATCGTGTCTTTCAAGCCAATCGGTGGTGAGCGCCAAAGTCCAGGCGAAAGTCCAAAGTATTGCGACGAGCACCCACGTACAGTTCCTTGACATGACCAATCTCTTCTGTGATGACGCACTGTGTCCCGCAGTTATCAACGGTCTCATCCCGACGTGGGACGGAAAACATCTCACCCCGCAGTACTCGACGTTTTTGGCCCCTGCGCTGGAATCGGCGCTCAACGTACTCGGGACCAAGACGGTGCCCATTGGATCACTGAGGGTGGCGAGCACGACGAAGAGCAGTGGTGGCACTTGACGGTGACTCACCCTCCCGAGAGAATCCTTCTGTTTCACGGCCTTTCGAGGAAATCACCGAGTACCCTGCTCAAGCCAGCGGCATAAGGAGTTTCCCTTGCTGACAGACCGGAAACACTCACATCAATCACGTCTCGGTGCGCGGGCGGCGCTCGTGGTGCTGGCGATCTTGACGCTGGCGCCGGTTGTGATGGCCCCGTACGCGTCGGGAGCCGTGGCCTCAAATCCGCTCGCGGTGCTTGCGCAAGCTGTCGCCGATGGAGAGCAGAACGATCCGTTGCCGGCAACGACGACGCCCACCGTCGCCCACGCCTTGCATGATCACGTCGACCTTGGACGCTGCAGCGCGTTTCGTCGACTGCGCAGCGCCATCTGCAACTACGGAGATCCGAATGGCACCAAGACCGTCGTCGTCTTTGGCAACTCGCACTCCGCGATGTGGGTTCCCGCCCTCGCCGTGGCCGCCAAGGCCGATCACTGGAAGTTATATCCCGTCGTGAAAGAGTCGTGCGGCTACGACACCTACACCGACGTGGTGCCGCACCTCAATCCCGCGAATCAGTGTTCTTCGTGGTACGACTGGGCGACGACGGTCATCGCAGGACTTCACCCCAACGTGCTGATTATGGGTAGTTACACCTTCACCAGGTATTGGGCCCTCGGCGAGCGCCTCGTCATATCCCAGTTGCGACCACTCACGAAGCGCTTCATCTTGTTGAGTGACTCACCGTGGATCCCGGCGCCGGCGCAGTGTTTTCTGTACCCCAACGCGACGCAAGGCACGTGCCTGCGCCACGAGTCACCGACGCGCATCGCGGCGCAAGCCAAGACGCATGCGGTCGCCACGGTGATGCACGTGCAGTACCTCGACATCACGCCGCTGCTCTGTGACGAGCGTCTGTGTCCAAGCGTGATTGATGGCATCATCCCGACCGCAGACGGCTCGCACGTGACACCGCAATACTCGGCCTTCGTCGCTCCGGCACTGGACGAGGCGATCAATCTGACAGGTGGCCACACCATCGCGATCGTGTCGGTACCGGTGCCGTCGACGTCGACGTCGACGTCGACGTCAACAGTGCCGGAGCAGTGATCCGCTGACGTTCACAGCCGGGGGACTGGTCCGAATCATCAAGTAGTGACCCAGCCGACTATCGCGCTATCGCAACTACCGCATTGTCGTCAACGCGTTCGTCGAGTGCCCGACTGCACGTCTTGGCCAGCAATACTGCGCACCCCACATTGGAGATCGTTTCGGCGCAGAAGAGCACGTGGAACACGCCCACAATGCTCAAGAGCGCGGCGAGGCTCCCCAGCACTTGGACCCAGAGGACAGCCCTGGCCCAAGAGACGTCGGCCAACTGACGACACAACCAGTACGCCGCCACGCTCATGAACGTCACAAGGATTGCGCCAAAGCCGTAGTGGATGTACTTCAGCACCGCGTCCAGTGAGTAGAAGTAGGTGCTGAGGAGGACCAAAAGGATGGCGACGCTATAGAACAGGAGGAGCTTGCGCATCTTCTCCAAACACGCGCCCCGGCCACCACACACCCGCGCCGCGCGCATGTTGCTGGCAGCGAGCGCTGTCCACGCGAGTGTGTAGAGCACTGCGGTCTTGGCGTGCACACCGTACTGACTGATACCGCCTTCGCGCCGGGCCAGAACGAAGCCCGGATGGAGCGCGACGCTGACTCCCATGAAGAAAAGAAACGCAGCCTCTCCAAAGACGACCCATCGCACGGCGCGCAACCTGCCGAGTGGTGTATGGCTCACGTCGTCGCTCCTCGGTCGAAAGTAGTGTCACCGAGGTTCTGGAGTGATGATATTGACGGTACTCGTCGAGAGAAGACGAAGCAATAGCAGCTCGGCGCTCTGGCTCCTGAATCTTCGCGGCAACGCATCGCTGAGGTTTCGGACCCTGTCACGCCTCAGCTCCAGGCTGGTACGTTGCATCTAGGACGTCAAGACCCCGCATCCTTCTCGCCTGACACGTTGTCAGGTCGTTTAGAAGAGAGTGTGTTGTGGGATTACCAGGAATTGTCTTAGACGCAATCTTGATTTCGCTAAGCGCGATGATGTATTGGGCGTTCACCGTTCAAGGCAGTGGAACCCGTCTCTCCCCGGTGAGACTGAAGAAGTTGAATGGTGTGGCTGGCACTCAGGTGTTGGCAGTCGTCTTCAGCACGTCTCGTAGTTCCGAAAACACACACCACACTTTTGACCGTCAGGTCGTCGTCCCGTGATGGTGGTTTCCGTACAAGCCCACCACGCGACACGACAACTGACGCTGAGGGTGCTGTCGTCCGCGACCACTCGTTCCCCGCGCCAGATATTCCCGGCGCGGGGAACGAGCCATCGCCCAGATTCGTTGCGGTGCGTGGCGCCTGGCCGGAGGGTGGACGATGCGACGGAGAGGTAATCGTTTGCCGGGTTCCCCTCCAGAGCCATCGCCGCCAATGGCCGCGAGCGACGCGGTCGTTGAAGCGACATCGCCCGTCCCTGCCTCGATCCCCGGCACTACCCCTTGGAGAGTTGAGCAGTTACAGGCCTTGGGTCCCGTGACGGGGCCTAGTCATCGAAGCTCTGTGCCGATCGTTCGCAGCACCGTGAAGGACAACGCACTTGTGGAACGCGCTGAGACATCCCTTCCACAGACAGAACTCACTTTCATCTCCGAGGGACTTGAAAGTTGGAACGGGAGAGGCTCGCCTTAACGAAGCGAAAGATCTCCGATCGGGTAGCTGACCGGAAGCAGTTGGCAAAAGAGACGTTGTGCACTAACACTGGAGGCATTGTGATTATTTTTGGTTTGATTCTTCTCCTCATTGGTTTCGTCACGGGCATTCCGATCGTGTGGACGATCGGCATGATCGTGCTCGTGGTGGGCCTGGTGCTGTGGGTCCTCGGCAGCATGGGCCGCGCCGTCGGTGGTCGAAAGCACTACTACTAGTTCGCACACGACCCGCTAGGGCGAGTCGCGAACCGCGTTAACTCGGCCGCAGTTCCGTGAGATCGCGTTCGATGCGCTGCGTCGTCAACGTGTCCACGTCGGCCTGGGCCGCGAACTCGGGCCAATCGTCGAGCGTCTCGCGGACGTCGGTGAGGATCCTCTCAATTCCCGGAACCTCGTGACGTTCACCCATCGATCGCAGATCATCCAGGGATATGTCAACGAAATGGCCGTTGACACTCATCTTCTGACTGTCGGTCCATTTCGCACCCCAATTGGAATGGGTCACGTCATAGGCCGGTGCCAGTTGCCAATCGCCGTCGTGGGGCAACAAGAACGAGAAGTTCTTGGCGTGGTCGTCGCGGTTGACGCCCATGACGTTGAATGCCGCGCGCCGAAAGATTTGTGCCGTGGCCTCGTCGCCGAGTCCGAGTTGCCTGGCCGTGAGAAAGTAACTCGAATAGGAGTGCGCGTGGAGGGCGTTGTAATCCAAGTGCGCTAAGGCGCACAGTGTCTGTGAGTGGATTCGCTCTCCCGACGCATTCCGATCGAAGCGTCGCGTCAAGAAGTGTTCGCGGGGACCTTCTGCCAAAAGTTGGGACTCGCTCATGGTGATGCCCGCGGCCGTCGCCATCAAGTAGTAGGCGTACTCGACGCGGCAGTACTGCTGACTTGACACGAGGGGGTCGTGTTGACCGGCGGGGTCACCGACGCCGTCGAGTTTCAAGAGCCAATGCTCGTAGCCTTCGGGAGCGTTCAACTGCCCCGAGAGCATCTGTCCGGTGGACGGGTTGTAGGCGATGACGGCCTTGGCCCTCGCCCCACCGGCGGTCGATCCGACGGTGATCAGTTCGGCGAGGGCGCGGTGTATGTCCTCGCTGTCACCCAGGTTGCCCGAGATTTGCGCTCGAGCCGCTGTGACGAGGTCGGCGAGTTGCACGGCACTCTGCTCGGCGCTGTCGGGCCCGACGGGCGGCCGGAACGTCAATGCCCCCATCGCGCGATTACTGGCGTAGGCGAGGCGGTCCAGTGGGGAGATCAGGCTCGATTCGATTCCCTGTTCGGCCATCCAGGCGTCGACCAATGAGTTCCCGAATCGGTCGGGCAGGGCGTCGGCCAACATCGCCGGCAGTCGGTAGAAGGTCGCGACGGGCAACTCCGGGAAGAGATAGACCTGAGGGCTCAACGGCATGTGGAGGGGAGCGAGTTCTACGCCACCCCTGATCCAATCCCGGTCGTACTCAAAGGCGAAGAATCCCGTCACCGGGTCGCGCGCCACGGCACCGACCACCTGGCCCCACGCCGAGACCTCGATGACCTCGGTGGGAACGTAGGTCACCGGGTGTCCACCTTCTTGCGGACGCGCGACCGCTCGGCTCCGGCCTTTCGGTTCTTCTCTCGGAGCAGCTCCATGGGGCTGACCGACGGTTCTACCGGTGCGAAGGAGGCAAGCCAGGCCGTTCGGTCGAGCACCTTGGCGACTCGTATAAGGGTCGACAACGAAGAGCCCCTACCCGCTTCTAAGTATCGAATCGTCGAAATCGAGACGTTGGCGCGCTGCGCCAAGTCAACCTGGGTGAGGCCACGCGCCACGCGAAGGCGCCTAACTTCCACGCCGAGTCGCTTCTCCCACTCTTGGGTGGTCATCGAGAGCTCATATTCCATCACTTACACCCCTATGCTCATATAAACAATTATATTCTAATGATTACTCCCGGAAATACGTCACACTCGTTCAGTGAACAATGAAATATCAATTATTACCGGTTGAATCTACCATAACCAATGATATTTAAACTGTTCACACCGTCACTAACCTAGGGGAGTGCAGCACCTGACTCCAATTCAATTGGCGTGAGAACTCGGCTCGGTCCACTACTTGGGTGTGTCGCGGCGGTACTCGTGGCGAGTCTCGTCCCCTCGGTGGCGAACGCGAGCACGAAACGTTACGGCGTGAGCACGCGGCAAAGTGAAGTAGCGGCCCTTCGCGACGTGAAGTGGACGTCGAACGTCGCCGTCAGCGTGGCGAAGGGTTCGTGGACGTTCAAGTCCGACGGCTTACCGGCCTCGAGGTTCGTGGCTACGAACTACGCCGTTCCGGCCAATGCCCTCGACGTCAGTGCCACGGGGGCGAACGTGGTCGCCTCGGCCAGGGTGTTGCAGGATCAGAACTACGACTACACGCTCCCGACGACGCCCGTCTACTCAAAGACGGTGACGGCGGCGAACCAGGGACCGATCGGATTTCTTCTCGACGGCGCCGCGCTGTTCAATCCCTATGAGGCCAATCACGCGACCGTGGCCACCAGTGACAACTTCATCGCGACCGTGAACGGGGTCACCGCCTCGTTTCTCGACTCCTGTGACGGACACCCGGGTCCCGGCGGTCAGTACCACTACCACGGACTGCCGGCGTGCCTGGTGACCTACGCGACCGGTGGTAGTCCGGCGGTTGCCTCGGTCACGTCACTGTCGAGCAAGACCACGAGCGCGGTCGCTGAGGTGAACGCGGCGTCTCGGCGACCGGTGATCCTCGGATTCGCGTTCGACGGTTACGGCATCTACGACAACATCGCGATGAACGGCAAGACGGTTCCCGTGTCGTCACTGGATTCGTGCAACGGAATCTTCTCGCCCGTGCCCGGCTATCCGCACGGCGTGTACCACTACGTGCTCGAGAACGTGAAGGGGGCGCGATCGTCAATTGGTTGCTATCACGGCGTCGTGTCCTCGGCCTATACCCAAGCGCTTGAGAGTCTGCTGGGTGGTTCCAGTTCCGCAGTGTCGACGCGGTCAGACCCGCGCGTGCCAGCGAGCGCCTTTACGCTCGCGGCGAACAAGAGTGAAGACCGGTTGCTGTTGACCATGTTCCAGCTGAGCGGCCTCGCTCACTACTGCTAGAAATCGCCGCACCAACTGAAATGGCGGCTGATGGCCGAAGCCACCAGCCGCCACGTCAGGCGTTGACTGCTTACGAACCGGTGTAACCGCCGGTCGCGAGTCCGATGATGCTCGCGTCATACCCGGCGTAGGCCAGGGCGATGTTCGCGTTCAGGATGTTGTGGTTCTGGTTGAGGAAGACCTTCGTGTTGCCCGGGTAGCCCTGCGGCGTTTGGGCGAGCACGGTGGCTTCGACGCTCACGATGCGCGTTGACCAGTTGGACAGACGCGTCACGTAGTTGTTGTAGTGATTCAGGGCGTTCTTGTAGCCCGGCAGACCGACGATCGAGTTGACCTCTGACTGGAGCGTCGTCTCGTTGCCCTGCATCGTGGTGACCTCACCGGCGACAACCGACGCTTCGATCATCTCGAACACCTGAGGGGACATCACGGCGTAGACGCGGTTGTCCTTCAACATCGCCGCGCGGTCCGCGTTGAGTTCGGCTCGGGTGGTGTCGTTGGGCACCTTGGTGATCAGGGCGTTAATGCTGGTCTCCTCGGTCAAGAGGCGGGCCTGGAGGATCGCCGACGTACTGGTCGACAGCGAAGTCGCTGCGGTGACGTCCGCGGTCAGGTGCGTGAGTTGCGTCAGACGGTTGGCCAGCTGAACCTCGAGCGCCTTTTGCGCCGTAAGGAAACTGGCACTCGGAGCGGTCGTGGTGGTGGTCGAATCGGCGGAAGCAATTGCTGGAATTCCGAGACCCATGGCGGCGGCGAGCGCGAGTGCCACGAGTGATCGGCTGGTTAGGTTCTTCATGTTTTCCCCTTTCAAAGGAACAATCCCCAAGGTAGAGAACGCAATTGTGAGTGTGATGTGAAGGTGCTGTTAGTCGGCTGCGAGAAGGTTCTGAAATCGGTGAGAAGTGAAGCAGGTCCCGACGGCAAGTACTCTTGGGTCTCGATCCTGACCGTGGGTCGGGGAATCAGTTGTAGGCAGTGAACGCGCGGCTGTAGCTCAGCGGATAGAGCATCGGTCTTCGGAACCGAGTGTCGGGGGTTCAAATCCCTCCAGCCGCACCATTTAGGAACGTCTACTTCGAGACCGAAAGCGACGGCTTCAACATGGACCACAGAGTCCCGGTGAGGTAGTTCATGTACGTCTTTCCGGCGTGGTACCCGTCGGCCGTATACGGAATGATGTTGTGGATCACCGGTGGACACGTGGTGGCACAGAAATAGGGCAGGAGATTGAGATACGTGTCGTGCTCCTTCAGTGTTGCCGCCCTCGCTCCACTATTTTCCTCGGCTGCAGCCGATGGCGGGGAGTAGGCGCAGTTCTGAATATTGGTCAGATTTCGAGCGAGACAGACGACGGGATTAAATGGCGGGTACGGCTGCGGGAAACCCCCGAGCACCAGAGTTCTCGAGGCTTTGGGCAGTTTGGACAGGAATTTCTCCAGTCCAAACTCGATGTCGGCCGGTGTCGCCCAGTGCGGAGAAGGTTGGGCGAGATCCCCGCGCCAACTCGACGAAATCAGAATGACCTGGGGCTTTACCTTGAACATCACGGAGAGCATCGTCGAGTGAAACTCGATGCAGCCGGTCCACAGCGTCGAACTCGAGTCGGGTGTGTAGGGCAGCATCGGGGTGGGACAACCAGATTTCGCGACGTACAGCACCCGAAAACCCTCGTGGATGCCGAGGTAATTCATGTCATCTAGCACCATGCTCGCGCGCGAGTCACCCAGCAACGCAACGGTGATCTTGGCGTGCACGTCACCGAAATAACAGTTTTGGTACTTCTCGCTGGACGCGTTGGTGGGGGTCGGAGTAACGCACTTCGACCCATTTTGGACGTCGCCGCCCCAGTCGACTGAGTCAACGGGAGAACTGGCGAGTAATGGAAGTGACGGCTTGACGTCACTGGGAAGCGTGGTGACGAATTGACCGGCGGCCACCGCGGCAATGACCGACGCCGGTGGCACCATATTCGAGGCCGTAGTTGATGACGCGACAGCGCCCGTACCGGTAGGGAGAACCGCAAGAATGAGTACTCCACAGAGGAACGACGCCCATCTTTTCACCACAGTCGTGTCCTTGTGTCGTTCGAAGACCTGACGAACTATCTGGCCGGAAGGATGCGGGGTCTTGACGTCCTAAAGGTCACCGTACCATCGCTTCCCAGAAGAAATGCCTCGGTTGCCCTCCAACCACACTCCTGACCTGGGATTTTACCGTGATTGTTACAAAATTGGGGTAATCAGATACGCGAATTGTATTACGGGATATGAATATCACCTAACGTGAGTTCGTTACCCGGATCGAAGGTTTCGTCCCCGACGTGATGAGTTGACGCACAGCTTCGACCCAGACCCTGTCGAGGATTAGAGGTTCTCTGATGACTGACGGGCCCCTATTTGTCGAACGTCGCTGCAGAACATCCATCGTGCGTTCGTCGCAACCGAGGGCTGGTCGCCCGACATGACGAGACTCGCGTCGCTCGCCCGAAAAGCACTGCGTTCAATCCGACCAGAGTGGTGGTTGCAAGTCGTCATCGCCGCGATCGTGCTCGCCTACGGGGTCTCCACGTTGGTCGTGCATCGCCCCCCCAGCGGCTACAACACGTTCTGGGACGGGTGGGTCCAGAACATCGCCAGCGCCTTGCCGGTCATTCCCCTGTTGTTGCGCGCCCGGCGCTCCCCACGGCTGCGCTCGGCGTGGCTCGTGATGGCGGCCGGAGTCGTGCTGTACACGTTGGCCGATCTCGTCTACATCTACCACGACCAGAACCTTCATCCCATCCCGAGTCCGGCCCCGAGCGACGCGTTCTTCCTCTCGTGCAATGTGGCCTTCATCATCGGCTTCGCGATTCTGACCCAGTCATCATTCGGTCGCGTCCACCGCAGTGTGCGCCTCGACAGCGCGATCGCCGGGCTCACGATCGCCGCGGTGGTCGGGGTCATCTGGTTGCAACCCGTGCTGCACTTGGAGGGTCGGCCCTTTCAAGCGGCGGTGGACCTCGCCTACCCGGTCGTTGACCTCGTGCTCATCGCGCTCCTGGTGGCCGGCCTCGCCCCCCAACGTTTTCGGCCCAACGTGACGACCATTCTCCTGATGATCGGCGTCGGATTCTCCGTCGTCGGCAGCGTGATCTTTCTCAACCAGAGCGTCGACGGCACCTACGTGGCGGGGAGCCTGCTCGGCGAGACCTGGTTGATGAGCTTCTTCTTCATCGGCCTCACGGCCACGGTGAATGACCGACGACGTTCCGGGGGCGCTCGCGCGTCGGTCAGTTCGTCGGCGGGCATCGCCCTGGTACCGGTCGTGTTTGGGTTGGTGTCCCTGGCGGTGCTGGCCATTTCCGTTCTCCGACACGATTCCTCGATGGTGACGACCTTGGCCGTCGCCGCGCTCGGCCTGGTCATCTGTCGCATGGCGTTCACGCTGCGCGAGTTGCGCCACTCCATGGCCAACTATCAAGACGCCCGCACCGACTACCTCACCGGGCTCCCGAATCGACGAGCGTTCCTCGAACGACTGGCGTCGAGGCTGTCCGGCGAACCAGACGCCGCCGGAGGTACCGGGGTGTTGTTGGTCGACCTCGACGGCTTCAAGGAGGTCAACGACGCGCTGGGCCACACGGCCGGCGACGAACTGCTCTGCGTGGTGGCCAAGCGATTCGAGCATCGCCTGGGTCATCGCGGCGTACTGGCCCGACTGGGGGGAGACGAGTACGCCTGTTACTGCCCGGTGACCGACGAGGGCCACCTGATCGCCATCGCGCACGACCTCGCCCAGACGCTGTCCAATCCGTGCGTGCTCGACGGCATGAGCGTGCGCGTCGGGGCCAGCATCGGGGTGGCGCTCTCGGGCCCGAACGCCAAAACGCAACGGCGAACTCCTACGTTGCGCCGACGTCGCGATGTACGACGCCAAACGAACGCACTCAGTGGTGTCGGTCTACCGACCGGACAGCGATCCCCACAGTCGCGAGCGTTTGGGCCTGATCGACGCTCTGCGAGGGGCGATCGGTGCTCGGGCCCTCATCTTGCACTATCAACCCACACTGGACTTGCACTGCGGCACCATCAGGGGCCTCGAGGCGCTCGTGCGCTGGCCGCACCCCAGTCTCGGGCTGCTCTATCCCGACACCTTCATTCCCCTCGCCGAGCAGAACGGTCTGATGCCACAACTCACCAGCGCTGTCCTCGAGATTGCGGTGGGCGACGCGGCCCGACTCGACCGCGCCGGCCATCAGCTCGACATGAGCGTGAACATCTCGCGCTACGACCTCATCGACGAGGACCTGGCGAGTTGCGTGGCCGACGTCTTGGCACGACACGGTTTCCCACCCGACCGTCTGACGTTGGAGGTCACCGAGTCCGCACTCGGCGGCGACCCGCAGCGGGCCGAACGGTGCGTGCGCCAGCTCCGAAACCTGGGGGTGCGCGTCTCCATCGACGACTTCGGGGTCGGGTACTCGTCGATGTCCCAACTGCTCGCGCTGGCGATCGATGAGCTCAAGATCGACAAGTCCTTCACGCTGGCACTCACCTCGGACCCACGCGCCCTGGCAATCGTGCGTTCGACCATCGAGCTGGCCCGGGCACTCAGCCTCACCCTCGTGGCCGAAGGGATCGAAACCGAGGAGGTGCTCCGAACGCTCCAGGGCCTCGGCGCGGAGGTCGGGCAGGGCTACCTATTCGCCCGTCCGCTCACGTCGGAGCAACTCGACGAGTACCTGGCCGAACCGGAGTTAGTGCGCCGACTGCTGCTCCCGGACCCACCACTCGTGCTGAGCGTCAACTGATCGAGGGTCGCTCGCCGTTGGCGGGGCGACGCCCGTAACTATTTGCGGCCCAAGCGATGAATCTCCAGAATGTCAGGATGCGTCGAGCACTACTCGCTCTCACGGTCGCCGGTTGCGTCGCGTTGTTGCTACCAGCGACGCCAGCGTTGGCGGCCACGAATCTGGTCGTCAACGGCACTTTCTCCTCACCGGTGGTCGGGCCGGGTTCCGACCAGTTCGCGGCGACCGGGACGACTTTTCTCGGGTGGCGTGTCGTGGGCGCTACCGGCAACGTCGCCGTCATGAGTGGCACGTTCGCCCAGAACGGCTACACGTTCGACGCTGACGGAACGTCGCAGTGGCTCGATCTCACGGGGATCAGTAACTCGGCGACCGGCGTGGAGCAGACCATCTCGACCGTCAACGGTCTTCGCTACACGCTCCGATTCGCGACCGGCAACACGGTCAACCCGGGTGGCATCTTCGGCGTGAGCAGTTCCATCGCCGTGAGCATCAACGGACACGTCATTCTCACGGCGACGAACGCTCGGGGCCGGGGGACGTACGCGTCAGGTGTGGAAGAACTTCACGACCACGTTCGTCGCGACGTCCGACGATACCCATCTGGAGTTTCTCAACCTGGATCCGAACAGCGATACGGAAAATGGCTTGGACGACGTCTCGCTCACGACTCCTTCCGGCATCGTGCCCTCCAGCATCGCCACCTCGCTTCCCACGCCGCGACAGGCGCTGTTGCCGCTGTCGTCGCTCGCCGTGAACGGCGGCATCGCCGCCGCGGTGGCTCTGCTGCTCACGTTCCCCTCGCAACTCTTCAACTCGACGCTCCAGGAGAACTACGCGGAACTCGCGCTGTGGTGGCGACGAAAGCTACGGTGGCTCCCGTTTCGTCGTCGAGCGTCGACAGTGCGAGAAGACGCCAAAGCGACGGTTGCCGCAACGCCGGACACGTTCGCTCGCGACCTGTCCTATCTGGAGAAGCGATGGGTGTTCATCCTGGTCTTCGTGGGTGGAGTGTTCGCCAACGCCTTCAATGGGGGGAACTTCGGACTGAACATCAGTTCTCTCGTGACGTTGATCGCCGTCGCGTGCGCTCTTGCGATCGGTGTCGCGGTGCCGGCACTGGTGGGGACGATCTATCACACGGCGCGTCACGGCAGTTCGCCGCGAAAACTCATGGCGCTGCCCGCCGGGCTCGCGTTGGCGGTCGTCATGGTCGTCTTCAGTCGACTCATCCACTTCGAGCCGGGTTACCTCTACGGCTTCGTCTGCGGGGTCCTCTTCACGCGCGAGTTGCCGACGAATGAGAAAGGTCACCTCGCGGCGCTGAGTGTGTGCACGACGTTGGTGCTGAGCGCGCTGGCGTGGATCGCATGGATTCCAGTGAACGCCGCCGCACTTCAGTCCTGATCCCTTCTTCGGCGTGGTGCTGCTCGATGATCTGCTCGCGGCACTCTTCGTGAGCGGTCTCGTCGGCTCGTTCTTCGGCATGATGCCGATCCGCGGTCTCCCGGGATGGACGGTGAGGCGCTGGAGTAACTGGGCGTGGGCCGCGGCATTCGGCGTCACGATTCTCGGGCTGTTCCAGATACTCCTTCGCCCGGGCATCGCGGGCCACGGTCACCGGCCGCTCATCGTGTCGATCATCCTCTTCGTAGTCTTCGGCGTCGGCTCCGTGTTGTTCCACGAGCACTTTGAGCGAAAGGAACGTCGAACGACCTCACCGGTAGCCGTTGCAGTAAGTCACGCCGACGAAGGTGCCCAGCCCCAAGGGAAGTTCGAGTGGCGCCCGGAGGACGTCGAAGTTCTGGACTCCGACAGTGATGATGACGACGACGACGCGACCTGACGCTGCGGACTTCGTTTTCATTTGCGGCGGTACTGTGGGCTGTAGTTCGAGAGAAGCGAGTTGGCCATGGCCGACGATTCGATGCAGCCACGTGTGGCGACGCTTGGCGAACCGGACAGCGTCGCACAATCGGGTTCGTCGAGGGTGGTGGCCAAAGTAGGACTCGCCCTCGTGGTGGTGGTCGCGGGCATTGCGATCGGCCTGCGGCTCTCGGGAAATACAGCGGCGGCGGCCTCGAGCGCCGTTCGCAGCGCCCTGGTGTCGTCGCTAGCGCATCACACGGCAACCCTGTCGATCGCGGAGTCGATCGACGTCGAAGGACAGATCGGGACGGCGAAGGGCCGGGCCAAGTGCGACCTCCGCGTCGACGCCTGTTCAGCGACGCTCGACTATCACGGCGCGCTCGCCCAACTCGGCACCGAGTCCATGGTCTATTCGAATCGCACGATGTACCTCAAACTGGCCGGGACCGTCGGCGCGAGTTTCCCGACGCCGTGGATCTGGCTGCCGTTCAAGGCGTCCAACCGGCCCTCCGCGTTGGGATCGACGGGTAGTCCGCTAGCGGGCCTGGCGTTACTGACCCGAAACGGTGCCGCCTTGAAAGACGACGGCATGGTCAGCGTCGACGGCACCGCGATGCATCAGTTCGTGGTGAAGGTGACCAAGAGCGTGACGACGAGTGTCGTCAGCCGTCACGAGGCGCACCTGCCGCTATGGCTCGCCGATCCGACGTCTCGTGGCCCGTTAGGCGCGAACTCGGTGACGATTGACGTCACCACCGCGGGACGAATCGGTCGCATCAAGTTCACGACCTCGGCGAGGCAGGACGGTACGTTCGCCATCGTCAGCGCCACCGAAACGGTGATGAGCTACGGCGCGCCGGTCACGATCACCGTGCCGGCGAAAAAGCAGTTGACGTTCGTCGACGCGTTGGCCGGCACGCTGACGCGCTACTGCGCCCCGCCGCCGGGACTACGCCTCGGCCCGTCGTCCAAGCCGATCGTCACTCGCCACTAGCCGCCAACTTGGCGACCTCGCCCTTCGTCACTTCGACGGACTGGGTGAAGTAGTTGATGAGGAAGCGCAGTTCCTCGACGGAGTACTGCTCGTGCAGCTTCTGGAAGGCGTCGGCGACCGAGTCATAGACGTGGCTCAGCCGCTCGAGGTTGGCCAGGTCCGCTTCCACGATCACCTTGCGCCGGTCCTTCGGATCGGCGACGCGACGCACGAAGCCCGCTCGAACCAGGCGATCGATGACGTTGGTGACGGCGCCGGTCGTCAGTCCGAGTCGCTTGGCGATCTCGCCCGCGGTCATCGGGCCCTCTTGTGTCAGCGCCGACAGCGTCTTGGAGTCGGTGATGCCCAAGCCATTCGCGGCGGCGGCGTGGTGGTGGAAGAGCGCGGCCTCGGTACTTGACATCTGACCGAGGAACTGGAGTTGCTCGACCAGCGCCGCGTGCTCGTCAGCGGGGCTCGGAGGCGATTTCTCTGAATTACTTGACATGATGTCTCTTAATCATTAAGATACTTAATTACTGAACATTCTACCGCAATTCGCGAAGATTTCAACGATGTTAGAGGGGTGCACATGAGTGACGTGATCATCAGGACGCGCGAGTTGCAGAAGTCCTTCGTTGTCAAGAAGGAGGAGGTGAAGGCCGTGGCCGGCGTGAACCTCGAGGTCGGCGCGGGCGAGATCTTCGGCTTCCTCGGCCCGAACGGCGCGGGCAAGACCACGACGCTTCGCATGCTCGCCACCTTGTTACCGATTGACGGCGGCGAGGCGACGGTCGCCGGCTTCGACGTCTACAAGCGACCGAAGGAGGTCCGCAAACGCATTGGCTACGTCAGCCAGCTGGGGGGAGCCGACAACGAGGCGACCGGCTACGAGGACCTGCTCCTCCAGGGCCGTCTCTACGGGATGTCCGAGAAGGACGCGCGCCGACGGGTCGACGAGCTCGCGGTGACGCTGCAGCTCGATGAGTTCGCGCACCGCAAGACCAAGACGTACTCCGGAGGACAACTTCGCCGGCTCAACGTCGCCAGCGGCATCGTCCACCGGCCGGACGTTCTCTTCCTCGATGAACCGACGACCGGTCTGGACCCGCAGAATCGCGCCAATCTGTGGGTCCACCTGCGAGAACTGCGCGACGCCGGCACGACGATCTTTCTCACGACGCACTATTTGGAGGAAGCCGACGTGTTGAGTGACCGTCTCGCGATCATGGACAACGGCAAGATCGTCGCCGAAGGTACGCCGCGCGATTTGAAGGCGCAGATCGCGGGTGACGCGATCGTGGTGCGACCCCGCACCGACGTCCTCGAAGTGGACGCCGTTCGTTCACTCCTCGCGCAACAGTCCTTCGTGCTCGACGCGCACGTCGAAGACGACGCCGTGCGTCTCTACGTCCACGACGGCGCCAAGGCGTTGCCGCAGCTGTTCGCCGTGCTCGAAGGTGCGCGCGTCGTCGTCGAAGCGGTCTCGCTCTCACAGCCCTCGCTCGACGACGTCTTTCTGTTGCAGACCGGTCGCTCGCTGCGTGACGCGGCCCAGAACCTGGAGGTGGGACAGTGAAGACCCTCACCGATATGCGCCTGCTGTTCTCGCGGCTCTTCTTCCAGTACCTGCGTAACCCGATGTTCATCATCGTGAACCTGACGACGCCGATCCTGTACCTCGTGCTGTTCATGCCCCTCTTGAAGAAACTGTCCGGTCCGGGCTTCAACTCGTCGCACGTGGTCCAGATCTTCTTGCCGGGGATCATCTCGTTGCTCTTCGCCATGGCCGGACTCTTCTCGGTGTGGCCGACGATCTTTGAACTGAAGGACGGACTGATCGAACGGTTCCGCGTCACTCCGGCCAGTCGCTTCGCGCTCTTGATCGGACCGATCCTGATGTGGAACGCGTGGACGCTGATCTCCTCAGCCGTCATCGTCGCGATCAGTGTCGCCTTCGGATTCCATATCCACGTCGTCGGCCTGTTGTTGTTCGCGGTGCTGCTCGTACTGTTGCTGACGCTCTTCGAAGCGTGGGTCACGGCGATCGCGATCATCATGAAGGGCGAGATCACCAGCATCAGCGGCGTCGTGACCGGACTCAACTTGCCGATCCTGCTGACGGCTGGCGTCATGCTGCCGCTCAGCCTGGCGCCCGGTTGGATCCAGGTAATCGCGCACTTCAACCCGCTGTACTACGTGGTTGACGCCGGGCGACAGCTGGCGGCCGGCAGCCTCGCGACCTTCCAAGTCGGCGTTGGTTTCGCGGTGCTCGTGCCGCTCACCGCGCTCGTGCTGTGGTGGTCGACGCGCGTCTACCAGAAGGCGATTTCCTAGGCGTCGACGACGCAGTGCGCGACGCGGCGTCGTGCACGACGTCGCAGAACTTTGTCTATGGTTCTTTCTATTCGACGACGCGTGCGCGTCGCTTCGAGAGGAGGCCCCATGCCCGACGTGGTGAGAGCAGCGCTGGTGCAGACGGCGTGGACCGGTGACAAGGCTTCGATGATCGACCTGCACGAGCACCACGCTCGCGCGGCCGCCTCCCAGGGCGCCCAGGTGATCTGCTTCCAAGAGTTGTTCTACGGGCCGTACTTCTGTCAGGTCCAAGACGCGGCGTACTACGACTACGCCGAGGCCGTGCCCGAGGGTCCGACGACGCAGCGCTTCATGGCGCTCGCGGCCGAACTCAACATGGTCATGATCCTGCCGGTCTACGAGATGGAACAAGAGGGCGTGCTCTACAACACGGCCGCCGTCATCGACGCCGACGGGACGTACCTCGGCAAGTATCGCAAGACGCACATCCCCCAGGTGAGCGGCTTCTGGGAGAAGTTCTACTTTCGACCTGGCAACCTCGGCTACCCGATCTTCGACACCGCGGTCGGTCGTATCGGCGTCTACATCTGTTACGACCGGCACTTTCCCGAAGGGTGGCGCGCCCTCGGTCTCGCCGGCGCGAAGATCGTCTTCAACCCCTCGGCGACGAGTCGGGGACTCTCGGCCTACCTCTGGCAGCTCGAACAGCCGGCGTCGGCGGTCGCCAACGAGTACTTCGTCGGCGCGATCAACCGCGTCGGTGTCGAGGACCTCGGCACCAACGACTTCTACGGTCAGAGTTACTTCGTGAGCCCGCGCGGACAGTTCGTCGGGGAGGTCGCCAGCACCAGCGACGAAGAGGTCGTCGTGCGCGACCTCGACATGGACGAACTGAAAGAGGTCCGCGAACAGTGGGCGTTCTATCGCGATCGCCGTCCCGACATGTACGAACCGCTGACGGACTGGTAGATCATGGCGCGCGTACTCATCACCGGTGGTCAGGTGCTCTCCTCGACGGGCGCCCAGGACTACGACGTCTTGATTGACGGCGACGAGATCGCCGCGCTCGGCACGCCGGGCTACTTCGAGAACGTGAAACCGACCTGTGACCGGGTGCTCGACGCCAAGGGTAAGTACGTCATTCCCGGCGGTGTCGACGTCCACACCCACATGGAGCTGCCCTTCGGTGGCACCAACGCCTCGGACACGTTCGAGACGGGCACCATCGCCGCGGCCTTCGGCGGCACGACGTCGATCGTCGACTTCGCGGTCCAGCGCACCGGCGAGGACGTGCACGACGGACTGGCCGCGTGGCACGAGAAGGCCGACGGTAACTGCGCCATTGACTACGGCTTCCACCAGATCATCGGCGGCGTCGACGACGCGGCCTTGAAGGCCATGTCGGACCTCACGAACAACGAAGGCATCACGAGCTTCAAACTGTTCATGGCCTACCCGGGCGTCTTCTACTCCGACGACGGTCAGATCCTTCGCGCGATGCAGACCGCGTCGGACCTCGGCGCCACGATCATGATGCACGCCGAGAACGGTCCGGCGATCGACGTCCTCGTCGCCCAGGCGCTCGAGCGTGGCGAGACCGATCCGCGCTATCACTCGCTGACGCGACCGGTTGAACTGGAAGAAGAGGCGACGCACCGGGCGATCATGTTGGCCAAGGTCGCCAAGGCGCCGCTCTACGTCGTGCACGTCAGTTCGCGCGACGCCGTCGAGACCATCGCGCACGCGCGCGGGCTCGGCGCCAACGTCTTTGCCGAGACCTGCCCGCAGTACCTGTACCTGAGTCTCGAGGAGCATCTGTCCAAGCCCGGCTTCGAGGGCGCGGCCTACGTCTGTTCGACGCCGCTGCGCTCGCGCGCCGAGGGACACCAGGACTCGCTGTGGCGAGCGCTGCGCACGAACGACGTCTCGGTCGTGAGTACCGACCACTGTCCCTTCTGCATGAAGGATCAAAAAGAACTCGGTCTCGGCAACTTCTCCAAGATCCCCAACGGGATCGGCTCGGTCGAACATCGGATGGACCTGCTCTACCAGGGGGTGGTGACCGGCGAGATCACGTTGCCGCGCTGGATCGAGTTGGCGTCGACGACACCGGCGCGGATGTTCGGGCTGTACCCGCGAAAGGGCGTGATCGCCCCCGGATCCGACGCCGACGTCGTGATCTATGACCCCAAGGGCACGACCGACATCAGCGTGACGACACACCACATGAACATGGACCACTCGGCCTACGAAGGAATGCACGTCGACGGTCGCGTGGACACGGTCCTGTCGCGCGGGCGCGTCATCATCGAGAACAACACGTTCACCGGCTCGGTCGGTCACGGGAAGTTCCTGCGACGAGGACTCAGTCAGTATCTGATCTAGACGTCGTCCATGACGACGATTGATAGGGCGAGAGAAGGGGGAGTATGGATTTCGGCGTCGTTCTCCAGACGAATCCACCCGCGGCGCGTGTCGTCGAGTTGGCGACGCGCGCCGAACAACTCGGCTTCGACTACGCGTGGACGTTCGATTCACACATCTTGTGGGAAGAGCCCTTCGTCATCTACAGCCAGATCTTGGCCTCGACGCGTTCGATCACGGTCGGTCCGATGGTCACGAATCCGGCGACGCGCGACTGGACCGTGACCGCGAGCCTCTTCGCCACGCTGAACGAGATGTACGGCAACCGCACGGTCTGTGGCATCGGTCGCGGCGACTCGGCCGTGCGCGTGACCAACGGGAAACCGACGTCCCTCGCCACCTTGCGCGAGTCGATCGACGTCATCCGCGAACTGGCCAACGGACGCTCGGTCGAGTACCACGGCTCGACGCTGCACTTTCCCGTGGGTGACGAACAGCAGCCTCGAAGTCTGGGTCGCCGCCTACGGTCCCAAGGCCCTGACACTGGCCGGTGAGGTCGGCGACGGGTTCATCTTGCAGTTGGCCGATCCCGACATCGCGCGCTGGATGATCACCCACGTGCGCGACGCGGCGGCGGACGCCGGCCGCGATCCGGCATCGCTGACGTTCTGTGTCGCGGCACCGGCCTACGTGGGCGACGACCTCGCGCACCAACGCGACCAGTGCCGTTGGTTCGGTGGGATGGTCGGCAATCACGTCGCCGACATCGTCGAGCGCTACGGTAGCGACCCCTCGTCGTCGATCCCGGTCGCGTTGACCGACTACATCAAGGGTCGTGAGGGCTACGACTACGCCGAACACGGTCGCGCCGGCAACACGCACACCGAGTTCGTGCCCGACGAGGTGATCGATCGTTTCTGCCTGCTCGGTCCGGTCGAGCGCCATCTCGAGCGACTGCAGGAGTTGCGCGTACTCGGTGTCGATCAGTTCGCGCTGTACCTGCAGCACGACGCCAACGACGCGACTCTCGAGGCGTACGGTGAGACGATCATCCCGGCGATGAACGCGTCCTGATTCGATCGTGCTGGTCCGTTCATGACGAGTCGACGGATGGAAGCCTTCAGCGACGGCGTCATCGCGATCCTCATCACGATCATGGTGTTGGAGTTACACCGACCGTCCGGTCCGAACTTCTCCGATCTCCGTTCGGCGTACCCGTCGCTGTTGGCTTACGTGTTGAGCTTCGTCTACCTCGGCATCTACTGGAACAACCATCACCATCTACTGATGACCGTGCGCAAGATCAGCGGCGCGATGCTGTGGGCGAATCTCGCGCTGCTCTTCTGTCTGTCGCTGTTCCCTTTCACCACGTCGTGGATGACGGAGAACGGTTTCGCCACGGACACCGTCGCGAGTTACGCGATCGTGCTGGCACTCGCGGGTGCGGCGTACACCTTGCTGCAGACCGTCATCGTGCGCTCCCACGGCGCCGACCTGCGACTCAAGAACGCGCTCGGTCGAGATCTCAAGGGCCGGATGTCGTTCGTCGCGTACGTGGTGGCAATTCCCCTGGCCTTCGTGTTCCGGTGGCTCGCTATCGCCATCTTCATCGCGGTCGCGGTGGCGTGGTTCATTCCCGATCGTCGATTGCAGAACTACGTCGAGTCAATAGCCGACGCCACCAGTGAAGATGCGTAGCGTTTCCCATACGCACGAATCCGTCCCATTCGCAACGACATCCGTGTGGTTCTGCGGAACGCAACGACAAAGCGACCACTGGTAAGGTTGAACGGTTGAGATTGCCATGATGGCGATTTGATATTTGGCTGAAGTCATCGAGACGGCTTCGAACTGGGAGATGACATGAAGGTATTGGTACTCGGAGGCGACGGGTTCTGTGGCTGGCCGACATCGCTGCACCTCGCGGACAAGGGCCACGACGTCATCGTCGTCGACAACCTCAGTCGTCGCGACATCGACATCGAACTCGAAGTCGAGTCACTCACGCCGATTCGCCCGATGGGCGAGCGCATCCGCGCCTGGAAGGAACTGCGAGGCCAGGACATCGGCTTCGTGAATCTCGACCTCGCCGAGGAGTACGAGCGCTTCTTGGAACTGCTGCGCGACGAGCGCCCGGACGCGATCGTGCATTTCGGCGAACAGCGCGCGGCGCCGTACTCCATGCGCGACTCGAAGACGAAGCGCTACACCGTCGACAACAACGTGCGCGGCACGCACAACGTGCTCGTCGCGATCGTGGAGAGCGGCCTCGACATCGCGTTGGTGCACCTGGGCACCATGGGTGTCTACGGCTACGGCTGGTCCGGCTCGGCTCCGATCCCCGAGGGCTACCTCACCGTCAAGGTGCCGACGCCCGACGGCGAGATCGAGCGCGAGATCCTGCACCCCGCCAATCCCGGCTCGGTGTACCACATGACCAAGACGCTGGACCAACTGCTCTTCGCCTTCTACGCGAAGAACGACGGCCTGCGCATCACCGACCTGCACCAGGGCATCGTGTGGGGAACCCAGACACCGCAGACCGTGATCGACGAACGCCTCATCAACCGCTTCGACTACGACGGCGACTACGGCACCGTCCTCAACCGATTCCTGATGCAGGCGGCCATCGGTCACCCGTTGACGGTGCACGGCACCGGCGGTCAGACGCGCGCCTTCATCCACATTCGCGACACGGTGCGATGCATCCAGATCGCGTTGGAGAACCCGCCGGAACGCGGTGACCAGGTCAGTGTCTTCAACCAGGTCACCGAGACCTACCGCGTCCGTGACCTCGCCGAACTCATCTCCAAGGAGACCGGCGTCAAGGTCGCGAACCTGCCCAACCCTCGCAAGGAAGCGGTGGAGAACGAGCTGAACGTCAGTCGCGAACGCTTCATCGCGCTCGGACTGGATCCGACGACGCTGACCGAAGGACTGCTCGAAGAGATCCGCGAAGTCGCTCAGAAGTACAGTCACCGCGCTGACCGGACGAAGATCATCGCCCGCTCCGTGTGGAATCAAGGCATGGAGACGTCACCCGACCTCGTCGGGTACTAAACCTTCGGGTGGTGCACCGATCGTCCGTGTCGTGGCGATCCCTTGAGCCGAGCCGGACCAACCGTCGATTCCGAGTGCCCGTTACGCTGCGGACGTGACAGTCAGTTCCGGTGAGACCACGACCTTCTTCGAACAAGAGATCCGTGCGCAGGGAGCGATCCTGGCCCGGCGCGCCGAAGTCGGACGCGAGCAGGCGCGGCGCGTCGCCGAATCGTGGCGCGACGTGTCCTACGCACTGGCCGCCGCTCGGGGTTCTTCGGACAATGGTGCAGTCTTCTTCCAGTACCTCGCGGGCGAAGAGCTCGGACTCCTCGTCGCCCTCGCCACGCCGTCGCTCTTCGAGGGCAAAGGGACGATTGGTCTCGACGGTGCCGGCGTCCTCGCGATCTCTCAGTCGGGTCGCACTCCGGGGCTCATCGACGTCATCCGTCGCGCGGTAGCGCAAGGTCGCCCGAACGCGGTGATCACCAATGACCGCGACTCCCCACTCGCTCTGGCGACGGAGCTCGTCATCGACCTCGCGGCGGGTCCGGAGCAAGCGGTCGCGTCGACCAAGACGTTCTCTTCGACGTGGCACGCACTCGCGCAACTGGTGGAGGCGCTGAAGGGGATCGCGCTCGAAGGGCTCGATGAGTTGCCCGGTTATGTTGAACGAACCGTCGCGTGGGCGCTCGAGTTGAGCCTGCCCATCGAGTCGTTGAACGTTGCCGGAGGACTCACGATCGTCGGGCGCGGTGTCGGCCAATCGGTGGCCGCCGAGATCGCGCTCAAGATCCGCGAAGTGGCGGGGATCCGATCGGAGTCCTTCGCGGCCCCCGACTATCTTCACGGACCGATCGGCGCTGGCGGTGACGGTTCGACGCTGGTGCTCGTCGTGACCGACGAGTTGAGTGACGCCGTGTGTGAGGAGCTGTTGACTGAGAGTTCTCGCGTCGGCATGCGCTCGGTGGTGCTGCGATCGCCCCATCGCACCGGACTCAACGCTAACGAAGAGATCGTGCTCGTTGAGTCGGCACCGAACTGGTGTGTCGGGCTCGCGCAAGTCGTGGTCGGCCAGGTAGTGGCACTGCGCCTCGGTCAAGCGCGCGGTCGACCGATCGACAGTTCGCCGGGGTTGAATAAGGTCACGCTCACCGCTTAGCCGCGTCGCACACGTCGTTCGCTACCATCAGGTCTGCATCACAGCGATGAACCTGCCGCAACGCGGCATCGCGAACCGGCGATCCAAGAGTCGGGGAGAGTAGAGCGTCATGCACCACGACGACCGGACTTCGGAGACACCGCCAGTACTCGCGGCCCGTCCGAGTCTCGTTCGCGCCCTCAATGAACAGATGTTGCTCGAACAGATTCGACGACTCGACCGCGTCTCGCGCAGCGACTTGGCGTCGGTCTCAGGTCTGTCGAAACCGACGGTCGCGATGGTGCTCGCCGACCTCGAAAAAGGCGGACTGATTCGGGCCGCGGGTCGAACGTCAGGCCGTCGTGGCCGGGCGCCCACGCTGTACCAACTCCGGCCCGAGGCCGGCTACGTGCTCGGTCTCGACGTCGGACGTGAATACGTCCGTGGTGCCATCGCCGACCTCTCGGGCGAAGTACGCGGACGCGGGCAACGCAACGTGCATCCCGCGAGCAGCGCCGGACGTGTCTCGGAGTTGGTGGCCCTGGCCGACGAACTGATGGCGAAAGTGCAGATAAAGAAGTCGTCCGTCACACAGACCGTGATCGGCAGTCCCGGCATCTACGACCCTCGGCGCGACGCTCTCTTCATGGCCCGCGGACTGCCCGGATGGCAAAGCCCCCAGATACTCACTGAGTTGCGACGCGCATTCGGCAAGGACATGATCGTCGAGAATGACGTCAACCTCGCCGCGCTGGCCGAACGTGACGTCGGCTCCGCGCAGGGTGTTCAGAACTTCGGCTTCCTCTCCGTCGGCACCGGCGTCGGTCTCGGTCTCATCCTCGACGGGAAACTTCATCGAGGGTCACACGGCGGCGCCGGAGAAATCGCGTTCATGACGCTCGGCAGTGACGGGAGCGTCGACCCGAAAGACGCGCGACGACGAGGATGGCTCGACTCCGCGGCATCCGCGGCGGGCGTGGTTCGCGCGGCACGACAGGCCAAGATGAGCGGTGTCGTGACGGCGCGGCGGATCTTCGAGTTGGCGGAGCACGGTGACGCGCTCTGCGGCGCGATCGTCGCCGACGAAGCCAGTCTGATCGCGCGGGCTATCGCCTCGATCACCGCCGTCGTCGACCTCGACCTCGTCGTGCTCGGCGGTGGGATCGGCCAAGCGGAGTACTTCGTTGAACTGGTAAAGGGAGAACTGCGTTCGCTCGTCAGACTTCCGATCGCGGTGCGAGCGAGTGCGCTGGGAGAGGACGCGATCGTGCAGGGAAGTCTCGCGGTCGGCGCCGAACACGCATGGCAACGCGTCCTGAAGCGATGAGAAACCGACTCGCTAGGACGTAATCCCGCTCGGCCCATTGAGCGGTCGAAAGTTGACGTCCATCGCGGCCAGACGTCCAAGGTGGCGACCGAGGCGCACTTCAAACTCCGCGAAGGACTTGGGCCGTTCGGTTTCAGTCATCCACGCGACCTCCGCGAACGCACAGAGCCGAGGGAAGTATTGGTACTCCGCCTGCTTGGGCGTCGTGACGAACTCGGTCCACAGTTGACCCTGCGCTCCGAGCACGCGGTGGCGACGTGAGGCGTTGACGCCCTCGGGCATCGGATCGTGTGAGTACACCTTCTCCAACGTCGTCACCCCGGGGAACCCGACGGGCTCATGGGGGTCGCTCGACGCAGCACGGTCAAAATAGAACCAGTCCTGCGGGACCATTACGACGTCATGGTCCGCCTCGACGGCTGCGACGCCGCTCGCTTCATCCTGCCAGGCCATGAGTACCGCGTCCGCGGGTGCGCCGCTCTCGAGCAGGTCGTCCCAACCGACGATCCGACGTTGTCGTTGCGCCAGATGTTTCGCGATGCGCTCGCTGAACCAGCCTTGGAGTTGGCGCTCGTCGTCGTAGCCCTCTTCACGCATGATCTCTTGGGCGCGCGGATTCGTGGTCCATTCCGTCGTCGGGCACTCGTCGCCCCCCACGTGCACGTAGGGCCCGGGGAAGATGCGCGTCACCTCATCGAGGACGTCGGTACAGAATGCCAGCGTCGAGTCCTCAAGATTGAGGACGTGCGCGGACACCCCCCACGCCGCGTCGACGACCAACCGTTCCATCGGTATTGCCCAACGACGGGTACGAGGCGATCGCAGCCAACATGTGTCCGGGCATGTCGATCTCGGGCAACACGCGCACGTGTCGTTCGGTCGCGTACGTCACGATCTCTTCGAGGTCGTCACGGGTGTAGAAACCGCCGTATAACGAGCCGTCCGCCTCGCGTCGCCACGCCCCGACTTCCGTGAGGCGCGGATAGCCGTCGATCTCGAGGCGCCAGCCCTGATCGTCGGTGAGGTGGAGGTGCAGCACGTTGCATTTGTGAAGGGCGATGAGATCGATGAGCTTGAGCACGAAGGTCTTCGGCATGAAGTGGCGAGCGACGTCAAGCAGCACGCCGCGCCACGCAAATCGCGGCGCGTCGACGATCACCAGTTCGGGAAGTCGAATGGGTTCGGGACGCGCCATCGCTACCAAACGTCGAGTCGGGCAACAGCTGGCGCAGCGTTTGCAGAGCGTAGAAGGCGCCCTCCGCTCTCGGCGCGGTAATGACGACGCCGTGCATCGGACGACGAGAGTCGATACGCCGCGTCGAACGCGACGTCATGCGAGCCGCCGTTCGAGAACTCAGTGACGTCGCCGAGGTTGAGCGCTATGGTCGCGTCGTCACCGGACGCGTCCGCGACGAGTCGGACGTCCCACCCCGTTCCGGAATGCGAGGACACCTTCGAAACCATGTGGCCTCGCGCGCGAACTCCGGCGGGTACGAGATGATGAGTCCGTTGGTGAGCAGACAGCCGGTGTCGGAGCGTCCGAAGGTCACGTCGAGCGGACGCGGTATGAGGGCGAGCGTCGCTTCGTTCACGCCCACTGCCACGTCCGGGGTGGGCGCATCACGTGCCCATCGTAGGCCGACGGATCGACGTTCCGCCTGCGGCAACGTCGTCAACACGTGGCGTCGCCGGTGTCGTCGTCCTTGACGAAAACTTCTGATTGATGTACCATTCGGCGATTAAGGCAATGAAGTTTCTTTAATCGTTTCCGTGACGTTCACTGGTGCTCGCAGCATGCACGCCGTACAGTCAGGGATACGAAGACTGCGACTCAAGGGGGAGACAAATGACCACCATGAAATGGGGACGACGGCTGACGGTATTCGGTGCGGTGATCGCACTTGGCGTCGGCGTCTCAACGACTGCTTTTAGTTCGCCATCAAGTAAAGCTTCATCGAACACCAGCTCGATTTCGATCTCGGACGAGTACGGGGTCGCCTGGAACTGCGAGTTCAACCCGTACAGCGGATCGGACGAGTTCGGCTCGTTCGGCCCGGTCTACGAAGAACTCGTCTACATGGACTCGCTGAAGAACGGCGCGACGACGCCGTGGTTGGCGACGAAGTGGGCGTGGTCCAACGCCGATCGGACGCTCACCTTCACGATCCGCAGCGGCGTCAAGTGGTCTGACGGTAAGCCCTTCAGCGCCGCGGACGTGCGTCTACTCCTTCAACCTCTTGAAGAAGAACTCCGCGCTCGACCTCAACGGTGACTGGACCGTACTTTCCAGCGTGACGGCCAAGGGATCTGACCAGGTCGTCTTCCAGTTCTCGAAGCCGGCCGTGCCGTACTTCTATTACATCGCCGACGAGACACCGATCGTGCCCGAGCACATCTGGTCGAGCATCAAGGACCCGGTGACCTATCTCGACAAGACCCCGATCGGCACCGGGCCGTACACGCTGCAACACGTGCAGCGGCGCCAACATCCAGTACAAGAAGAACCCCAACTACTGGCAGAAGGGACTGCCGCACGATCGAGACCGTGAACTTCCCCTCGTACCTCTCGAACAACGCGGCGAACGCCGACCTGGCGAGTGGCGTCGACCAGTGGGGATCGCAGTACGTGCCGAACATCAAGGCCTACTACCTGTCGAAGAACCCGGACTATCACATCTGGTTCGAGCCCACGTACAACGTGAACATCTACATCAACCTCAAGAACTCGATCCTGTCGAACCTGGCGGTACGCCAGGCGATGTCCTACGCGATCAACCAGTCGGCGGTCTCCAAGATCGGTGAGTCCGGCTACGAGCCGGCGTCGAACCAGTCGAGCATCGTGAACCCGACGTTCTCGAGTTGGTACGACAAGAGCCAGGGCGCCTCGTACGGCAACGCCTACGCCTACGACCCCGCCAAGGCGATCTCAATCTTGGAAGCGGCCGGGTACAAGAAGGGCAGCGACGGCATCTTCGCCAAGAACGGCAAGCCGCTCGCCTTCACCATCATCAACAACGGCGGGTACTCCGACTGGGTGGCCGCGGTCAACGTGATCCAGAGCGACCTCAAGGCCGTCGGCATCGCGCTCACCCCGGACAACCTCTCGGACACGACCTGGCTGGCGGACCTCTACACCGGTAAGCTACCAACTGGCCTACAGCTGGGACTCGGGCGGCCCGACGCCGTACTACGAACTGCGCGCGTTGCTGTACTCCGGCAACACGGCGCCGATCGGCAAGTCGGCCGCCGATGACTGGGAGCGTTACAGCAGCCCGGCGACGGACGCGCTCTTCCAGACCTACGCCTCGACGACGAGCGCCGCGGTCCAGCACACGGTGATCGACGAACTGCAGAAGGTGATGCTCGCCGACGTGCCGGTGATCCCCGTCACCGAGGCCGTCGACTGGTACCAGTACGACACGCAGTCCATCGGTGGTTGGGTCACGCCGAGTGACCCGTACGCCCAGCCCGATCAGTACGCGGTGCCCGACTGGGGCGTGGTGCTCTTGCACTTGTACAAGAAGTAACGTGCCGGCGTGCGGTCCGAGCGCCGAAGGCGCCCGATTGAGAACGATCGGGCGCCGGCTGGCCTTCTTCGTCATCACGGTCTGGGCCGCGGTCACGCTGAACTTCCTCCTGCCGCGTCTCTTGCCGGGCAATCCGGCTGAGGCGCTTGCTGGCGCAGTACCCGCATCTCTCGCCGACGGCGTTTCACTCGCTCACGACGCTGCTCGGCGGTGGAAAACACCAGAGCCTGCTCGTGCAGTACGGCGACTACTGGAAGAACGTCGTGACGTTCAACTTCGGCATCTCGTACACGACGAGCTTCGGCACGCCGGTGCGAACGATGGTGATGAGCGCGCTGCCCTGGACGCTCGGACTGGTGGGCGTGACGACGATCCTCGCCTTCGTGTTCGGCACCTTTATCGGACTGGTGAGTGGATGGCGGCGCGGCACGTGGCTCGACGCGGTGCTGCCGCCGATGGCCGTGATCGGCTTCGCGCTGCCGTACTTCTGGGTCGGCCTCGTGCTCGTCTACATCTTCAGCGTCACGCTCGGGTGGCTGCCGTACCAAGACGCCTTCAACGTCATCAGCGGCGTGCCGGGCTGGAATCTGTCCTACATCGGTGACGTGTTGCAACACGCGATCCTTCCGGGCATGACGATCATCATCACGCAGATCGGACTCTGGATCTTGTTGATGCGAAACAACACGGTCACGGTGCTCGCCGAGGACTACGTCCGAATGGCTCGGGCGAAAGGACTCAAGCCGTGGCGGGTCATGTGGGCCTACGCCGGACGAAACGCGATACTTCCGAACCTGACGGGCTTCGCGATGGCGCTGGGTTTCGTCGTGTCCGGCGCCATCCTCGTCGAGGATGTCTTCAACTACCCCGGTCTCGGGAGTCTGCTGCTGCGCGCGGTCGAGGGTCTCGACTATCCGCTGATGCAGGCCCTCTTCTTGCTCATCACGCTCGCGGTCCTGTTCAGTCTGCTCTTCTGTGACGTACTGACGGCCACTCCTTGATCCGCGCACGAGAGAGTCGTCGTAGCCATGTCGACGAGCTCGATCCACGACCTGGCTTCGTCGGAGTCAGCGGGCGTCGCGAGCTCGCCGATCAGCCGACAGTCGCGACGCCGAAGAAGCGCGTCGTCGCAATGACAACATCTGGCGCAGCCTGCTGCACAATCGCAAGGCTCGGGTCGGCGCGATTCTGGTGCTGTTCTTCCTCGTCCTCGCCGTCTTCCCGGGTCAGATCGCGCCGTACAGCCCGAGCGCGCAGACCTTCACGCCGAGCCTCGGGCCGTCGGCGGCCCACTGGCTCGGCACGACGTCGTTCGGCCAAGACGTCTACTCACAGATCGATCTGGGGCGCGCGCCAGTCGCTGATCATCGCCTTCGCCGCGGGCGGCGATCGCGACACTGATCGCCGTGCTCGTGGGCGTGGCGTCGGCCTACCTCGGTGGCGTCACCGACGGCGTCCTCTCGACGGTGACCGACATCCTGCTCGTCATCCCGATCTTCCCGCTCTTCATCGTCATCGCCGCGTACCTGCGCAGCGCCGGACTGCTCGACATCATCATCATCCTCGGGGCGCTCAACTGGTCCTACAGCGCGCGACAATTACGGGTGCAAGCGCTCTCGATGCGCAATCGGGACTTCTTGAAAGCCGCCAGCGTCCGAGGCGAACGCGCCAGTTACATCATCGCGGCCGAGATGTTGCCGTCCATGAGTTCGCTCATCGTGGCGGCGTTCTGCCTCAACGCCGTCTTCTCGGTGCTGACTGCCGCGGGTCTGCAGTTCATCGGACTCGGTGACCCGAACGCCCAGAGCTGGGGCACGATGCTCTACTGGGCCTACCAAGAAGCGGCGCTCCAGTCCGGCCTCGCGCTCTGGGCGATCATGCCGGGCGTGTGCATCGCGCTCTTCGGCGGGTCGCTCGCGCTGATCAACTTCGCCTTCGACGAGATCTCGAACCCAGCGCTGCGACCGGTGCGCCGAGTGTCACGCCGTCGGCCATTCGCTGCGAGCCTCGCCACGAGCGTCGCCGACGCGCCCGCAGCCGTGGCACGGAATCCTCCGTCGTCGCCCCGACGTCGGTCTCGCCGAGGAGGTCGCGGCTCCGCACGGCGTCGAGGACACCCGTCGAACCGGTTGCTCACGGTGCGCAACCTCTCGGTGGCGTACGCGACGGACGCCGGGCCAGTCGTGGCCGTCGACAACGTCGACCTCGACCTTCACCGCGGGGAGTTCCTCGCGATCGTGGGTGAGTCCGGCTGCGGCAAGTCGACGCTGGTCTTCGCGATCACGCGCCTGCTCACGCGCCCGGCCGGCATCATCGGGGGCAGCGTCACCTTCCGCGGTCAAGAGATGGCGCAGATGAGCGACGCCGAGATCCGACACCTGCGCTGGCGCGACTTCTCGGTCGTGATGCAGAACGCGATGAACGCGCTCAATCCGGTGATGACGGTGGGCCAGCAGATGCGCGACGCGCTGCAAGGCACACTCGACGATGTCGAGCGACGAGATCGCGGCGAGGTCGGCCGAGGTGATGCGCCTGGTGTCGATCGACCCGATCCACCTCAACAGCTATCCCCACCAACTCTCCGGCGGCATGCGCCAGCGCGCGATGATCGCCATGGCGCTGCTCTTCACGCCCGACCTCATCGTGATGGACGAGCCCACGTCGGCGCTCGACGTCGTCGGCCAGCGCTCGCTGATGCGCCAGATCAAGGAGCTCCAGGACCAACTGGGCTTCGCGGTGATCTTCGTCACGCACGACATCTCGCTGGTGCGGAACTTCTCGGATCGTCTCATGGTCATGTACGCGGGACAGGTGGCCGAGCTCGGCGTCACGTCGACGCTCTTCGAGACGCCACGTCACCCGTACGCGCGCGCCCTGCTCGAGGCCTACCCGTCGATCCGAGGCGAGACGGTCGCGCTCACCGGCATCGCGGGCGCGCCACCGAATCTCCTCTCGCCACCACCGGGATGTCGCTTTCAACCACGTTGCGCTGACGCGATGCCGGAGTGCGCGCACCATCGAGCCGCCGATCTATGAGGTGGGTGGCTCCGACGTGCGCTGTCTGCTCTACCGTGACGCGGGCCCCGAGACCGGGAGTCTCGCCAACCGGTCCCGACGAACCGGCGATGACGCCCTGTCGCAGTCGCGATTCCGTCGTCGCGACCGGCGCTCCGTCGTCGCGAGTCGGCGCCGGGCGAGAACGACGACCGACGTCGCCACTCCTCGAGGTATCCGGTCTGACGCGGAACTTCCGGCTGCGCGGCTTCTGGTCCGAGCGCCTCCTTCGCGCCGTCGACGACGTGAGTTTCACGATCGGCCGACGTGAGATCGTCGCGGTGGTGGGTGAGAGCGGGAGTGGCAAGAGCACCATCGCCCAGATGCTCGCGTTGGTGTACCGGCCGTCCTCGGGCGAGATTCGTTTCGACGGTCAGCCGGTCAGCGCGATCCGGGGACGCCGAGCGAAGTTGGCGTACCGCGGCGAGGTGCCGATGGTCTTCCAGGATCCCTACGCGGCGATCAACCCGGCGTACCGGGTCTCGCACGGCATCATGCGCGCGATCAAACTGCACCGACCGGACCTCGACGCCTCGACGCAGCGCGCCGAAGCGGTCCGGGTGATGGAGGCCGTGGGCCTCGCGCCCGAGACGCTCGCGAAGTACCCGTTCGAGCTGAGCGGCGGTCAGCGACAGCGGATCGGCTTCGCCCAGGCGCTCGTGCTGCGACCGAAGCTGATCATCGCCGACGAGCCGGTCTCGATGCTCGACGTCTCGATCCGCGTCGGCATCCTCAACCTCATGGCGGAGTTGCGTTCGCGCGACGGCGTCTCCATCCTCTACATCACCCACGACCTCGCCTCGGCTCGCTACATCGCCGATCGGATCATCGTCATGTACGCCGGCCACGTCGTCGAGGTCGGTCCGACCGAGCAACTCTTGGCCGATCCTCGTCACCCCTACACGAAGCTCCTCCTCTCGGCGGTACCCGATCCGCGCCAGCTGCTCGACGCGTCGGCGATAACCGACGCCGGCGAACCCCCGAAGGTCGTGGACCCCAAGCCCGGGTGCCGCTTCCAGCCTCGCTGCCCGTTCGCCATCGACGAGTGCTTGACCGTGACCCCCGAGCTCGGCGAGGTCGCGCCGGGACAACTGGCGGCGTGTCACGTGGCGCTCGCCGAGGTGCGCCGCTCGAGCTCGGTGGGCGCCTGACGAACTAGGTGGCGTCGATGATTGGCAGGAACGCCCGCCAGGGACCGACGGCCTCCGTGAACTGCTTCGCCATCGTCTTGGCGATCTGGTCAAGGTGATTGAAGTCGTGCACGACCCACGTGGCGAGGAGCTGCGCCAGCGTCACGAGACCGAACTCGGGGTGCAGTCCCGTGCGCGCGAGGTCCTCATCGGAGACCGCGCGCTCCAGTGCGTCGAGGTTCGTCGTTCGCACCGCGCGAAAGTGATCGAGCAGATCCTCCAGCGTCCAGCCTTCGAAGCGAGAGAATCCTGCTACACGATCGACAGGCTCGAAGTGCCGTGGACCGCCGTCGGCGAGGATCGTCATCGTCCGGTCCATCCAATCGGACTCTTCGAGGTAGGTCATATGACACACGACCTGATACGGCGACCACGTACCGGGGCCCTCATCCGACGTGGTCCACTCCTGCGGCAGTCCGACCAGCAGGTCGCTCAATGTCGCTGGCGTTCGAGTGAGCACCGCCTTAGCCCGCGGGAGCGAGAAGTCCACGTTGCCATCCTCGCAGGAAACGGGATTCCTCACGGGCAGCCCGGACGAGCGGTCGGGCAGAACGTGTGAGAATTCTTGTATGCCGAATATCTATGAATACGTGCGACACCCGTGGGTCGAGGAGCGCAAGTTGGCGACGCCTACGAAGACGCGTGACCTTCGTCGTCTCGATCATCCCAACCCGTTCATCCGTTTCAACGCGAGGTTCGGGCTCCGCATCACACTGGTCGTGGGCACGATGTGGATGGCCTATATCTTCACGATCATCGCGTTGTTCGCGTTGCCCGACGCGATCAAACAGGGCACCTACTTCATCATCGTGTGGCTCTCGAGTTCGTTCTTGCAGCTCGTGCTGTTGCCGATCATCATCGTCGGCCAGAACATCCAGGCCCGCGCCGCGGACAAGCGCGCGGAGGACACGTACAAGGACGCCGAGGCGGTGCTGAAGGAGTCCGAAGAGATCCAGCGGCATCTGCACGCCCAGGATCACGCGATGGCGGATATCCTCGAGCGCCTCGAGACGTTGTTGGCCCAACAAGAGAAGAAGTCCCAGTAGTCACGCGCCGTTCGTTGGATGACACGTCGTCCGCGACAATCAAAGGAGATTGTTCAGTTGAGTGGAGTACTTGAAGCATTCAACACGACGACGACGATCGTCAGTGTCCATCGTGGCGCCGTGCTGCCCGTGGCGCGCTTCATCATCATCGTGGTGCCGGTGACGGTGTTTGGCATCTACTTCTTCTGGTTGCGTGATCGCGGACGTCCGTGAGCGACTTCCCCTACGTGCCATTGGAACCCAAGGGTTGGCGCATGGCGATGGGACTGCGCCCGCTCGACCTGGATCACTGGCTCGAGGTCGACGAACGTCGCGACGATGAACTCGAGTTGAAACGACAACTACTCGACAGTGCCTACGACGTGGTCGTGGCGACCAGGCCCGAAGGTGACGAGGGGAGTCGCGAACTGCTCACCGAGGTGACGCGATTCCTCGAGACGCACCACGCGGACGTCGCGCTCGAGGTTCGCGATGATGAACACCCGGTCGTCGCGGCGGCTCGTCTGGTGCAGGAGGATCTCTGCGTGCTGGTTCGCTCTGACGTGTGGCGTCTGCAGGCGGCGTGCGTCTGCTTTCCTTCGCGATGGAATCTCGCGTCGAAACTCGGCACGACGCTCGATGACATCCACCGACCGGTGCCGCGCTACGACGTCGAGCTCAGTCGACCGACGAACGCGTTCTTCGAACGACTGAGTCCCGATCGTTCGTTTTGGCGTCTCAACTGGACGCTGATCGATTCACCGGCGCTACACCAACCGACGAGCGCACGCCACAGTCCCCACGGCGACTTGGACGATTGGTTCTTCCGGGTCGAGCGACAGACGTTGCGCCGTCTTGCGGAAAGTGGCGCGATCGTCTTCACGATTCGCAACTACGTGGCTTCGGCCCAGACGCTGTGCGACACACACGAGGAGTTCGGCGCCACGTTGTTGTTGAACCTGGACACCGCGCCCGACGCGATGCGCGAGTACAAGGGCTGGGTCGGGGTGGCGGATCGCTTGCGTTCGTCGCTCGCCGCGAACGCGGGTTAGTCGCGCACCAGGTCCTTGGCGATGGCGATCACCTGCATCTCGTCGGTCCCGGCGTAGATGCGCAGGACGCGCGCGTCGCGACTGAGCTGTTCGACGCGGTACTCCGCGATGTAGCCGTTGCCCCCGAAGATCTGAATCGCGTCGTCGGCCACTTGACAGGCCGCCTGCGCGGAGTAGAGCTTCATCGCTGACGCCTCGGCGAAGGTCGGCACCGCGCCCTGCGACGAGCGCTCGATGTGGGCGAAGACCATGTTGCGCACGTTGACGCGCGCGACCTCCATGTTCGCCAGTTTGAGTTGGATGAGTTGGTAGTCGGCGATCGCCGTGCCCCAGAGTCGGCGGTTCTTGGCGTAGTCGATCGAGAGTTTGAGGCACTCCTCGATGATGCCGAGCGACATCGCGGCGACGCCGGCGCGCTCGGCGACGAAGTTGTCCCGCGCGCTCTGGCGACCGCCGCCCACGGGGTCTTCGCTCTCGCCGAGGAGGCGGTCCTTGGAGACGTGCACGTCACTGAGGAAGATCTCGCCGGTCGGCGAACCGTGCTGACCCATCTTGCGCATCGGCGCCGCTTGGACGAGTCCGTCCATCCCGGTGTCGAGCACGAACGTCAGGACCTTGCGGTTGCGCATCTCTTGGCCGCTCCCGTCGTCGAGTTTCGCGTAGAGCACGATGGTGTCGGCGTAGGGCCCGTTGGTGATCCAAGTCTTCTGACCGTTGAGGACGTAGTCCTCGCCGTCGCGAACGGCGCTGGTGCGCATCCCGCCGAGCGCGTCGGAACCCGAGTCCGGTTCGGTGATCGCCCACGCGCCGATCTTGTCGAGCGTCATCAGGTCCAGCGCCCAGCGTTCCATCTGCGCGGGCGTGCCGAGTTTGTTGATCGTCCCGGCGGCGAGTCCGCTCGACACGCCGAGTGACGTGAGCAATCCCGGGCTCACGCGACAGAGTTCGATCGTCGAGATCAACTGGGCGGCCGGGTCCGAACCGCGGGGTTCGCGCGACGGCTCGTCGCCGGCGATCTTGCGTTGCAGTTGGCGCGCGAAGCTCTCCTTGGCCATCTCCTTGAGACCGAAGACGTCGTACATCTTTCGCAGGATCGCGTAGGGCGGCACGCCGTTGTGCTCGAGGTCGTCGAGGTTCGGTCGGATCTCCTCGTCGACGAAACGCCGCATCACGTCGATGATCGCCTGTTGTTCGTCGGTCCATTCGTACATGGTTCCTCAGTTCGTGAGAGTCACTGCGCGGGCCGGTCTCAGGACGCGGCCGGCGACGACGGCGAGGACGAGATCAAGAGGTGGTCGATCAACGTCGTGATCCACTGGGACTCCCCGACCGCGACGATGGCCGGGGCCACGCACAGCCACGCCTCGGCGTGGAACTGGGCGACGAAGAGCACCATCAAGACGGCCTCAGCACCGACGCGGCGAAGCGGCTTGCCCCCGAGGCGAGTCGTGACGACGGCGTTGACGGCGAAGAGGTTGACGCCGGGTAGAAATGCCCAGAGCGTCCAGTGTCCTTCGAGTTCTCGTGCGGCGAAGGCGAAGCAGGCCGAGCCGATCAGTACCAGCGCCACGGCGACGTTGCAGGCCGCGACGGCGAACCACTCCGAGACCGGATGCGCGGTGCCCGGCCAGTGGGCGAGGACACTCACGAGGATGCTGATGCCCGCGAAGTCGCCGGCGATCCCGTAACGCACCAGATCGGTGGAGCGCCTGGATCAGCGGGAGGTCGGCGGCGATGCTCGGTGTCGGCGCCACTTCACCGTAGGGACGCGTCAACTCCGACCACTCCCGGCCGGTCCACACGCGCCACTGACGTTCGCCCGACGGGTCCGGGATACCAGCCGGACGGGACGGAAGATTCGCTCAAACTCACAGGACTAGCCTCGCATACAAAGTACGGGGAGGGTCAACGTGAGCCACACGCGAGGGGCGTCGGCACCAACTTCCGGTCCCCAGGACCACGTCAGCTGTCGACGAAGCCGAACTCGATCAGGCCGTCGACGGACGTCGCGAGCCGGGCCGAGGAGTGGTCCGCGACCACGCCGCGCCAACGCGCCGAACTGCTCGAACGCGTCGTCGCCGACACGCTCGCGGTCGCCGAGGAGTGGAACGCCGCCGCGTGCGCGGCGAAGGGCTACGACACGTCGGGCCCCGACGGGGGCGAGGAGCTCTTCGGCGGTATCGGCACGTTCGTGCACGATGGCGCAGCGATTCCGTCAGTCCATGCTCGACATCGCGCGCTCGGGCCGACCGAAGTATCCCGGGCCGGTCGTGCACAAGCCGGGCGATCGCATCGCCGTACGCGTGGTGCCGTCGATCGTTGATGGACCGGATGCTGTATGCCGGCGTGAGCGCCGAGGTGTGGATGGAGCCGGGCGTCACCGAGGCCGACGTGCAAGCGACCCAGGCCTCGTCCTACCAAGTCGCCGCACGAGCACGCCGGCGTGTCGCTGGTCCTGGGCGCCGGGAACGTGGGCGTCGCTCGGTCCGCGCGACGCGCTCACGAAACTGTTCGCCGAAGGCAAGGTCGTGGTCTTGAAGGCGAATCCGGTCAACGACTACCTCGTGCCGTACTGGTCGCGCGCGCTCGCGTCCTTGATCGACGCGGGCTACCTGCGCATCGTGAGTGGCGGCGCCCACGTCGGTTCGTATCTCGTGGGCCACGACCTCATCGACGACATTCACGTGACCGGTTCGGACAAGACCCACGACGCGATCGTCTTCGGCGTCGGGTCCGACGGCGCCCGACGCAAGGCGGCGAATGAACCGCTGGTGACCAAGCCGATGACGTGTGAACTCGGCAACGTCTCGCCGGTCGTCATCGTGCCCGGGGAGTGGACGAGCGCGGAGATCGACTACCAGGCGCGTCACGTCGCCACCATGATCGCCAACAACGCCGGGTTCAACTGCTTGACGCCGCGCGTCATCATCACGCACGCCGGTTGGGCTCAGCGCGAGGAGTTCTTCACCGCGCTGGAGTCGGTCTTCGTGTCGCTCCCGGTTCGTCAGCGCCGTACTACCCCGGAGCGAAGGACCGACACGCGTCGTTCATCGCCGCGCACCCCGACGCGCACCAGTTCGGCACCGCCGGCGAGGGCGACGTTGCCCTGGACCATCGTGCGCGACGTGGACTCGACCGACACCGAAGAGATCTGTCTCAACGTCGAGGCGTTCTGTGCGCTCACGAGTGAGACGGCGCTCGAGGCCGACTACGCCGGCTGACTTCGTTCGAGCGGCCGTCGACTTCTGCAACGACGTGGTGTGGGGGACGCTCTCGATGACGTTGCTCTGTGACCCGCGCACGACTGAAGGACCCGGAGATCGGTGCGGCCGTCGAGCAGGCGGTCGCCGACCTGCGCTACGGCTCGATCGGCGTCAATCTCTGGCACGCCTTGAGTTACGCGCTTGGCCACCACCACGTGGGGTGCCTATCCGGGCCATCCGTCGACCGACATCCAGTCCGGATGCGGGGTCGTCGGGAACGCGTACCTCTTCGCGCGACCCCAGAAGTCCGTGGTGCGCGGTCCGTTCGTTGCAGAAGCCGGCACCGGCGTGGTTCGTCACGAACCGCAACGCCGGAGTGGTGATGCGAAAACTGCTGGCCTTCGAAGGCGCGCCGTCGTGGTCGAAACTGCCCGGACTCGTTGCCTCGTCGTTGAAGGGCTAGGGCCGAAGGGCCATCACCGTCGTCACGCCGATCGCGGCGCAGATCGTGGAGCCGCAGGCGACGTCAGAGATCGGCGACGGCACGTACTTCAAGGTGACCGGCGTGACCACCTTCGACACGACGGTGGCGAGGTAGGGCGTCGAGGTCTGGAAGTTCTTCGTGCCGCCCACGACGCATCGATCGAGCGCCGTGCACGCCATCGTGACGATCGGACCGCGCACCGGCGCGACCTTCTTCCAGGACTTGCCGAGATTGTCGCTGCGCTCGACGCGCCAGCCAAAGGAGAGCTTCGCCAGACCCACGCAGGTTCGACCGGCGCAGTCCAGTGACGTGAGCGCGGCCCACGAGACGGTAGAAGTATCCGCGCGCGGGGTCCACGTCTGGCCCCCGTCGTTGGTCACGTAGACGGCGATCCCGTTCGACGAGCTTTCGAAACTGGCCACACACGTGAGTTGTGACGCGCACGAGAGCGACGTGACCGAATCGCTGGCGGGGACGCCGAGCGTCACCGGCGACGACCACGTGACGCCACCGTCGACGGTCGTGAGGAAGCGCTTGGCTGCTCTTGGTCGAGTCGAGGATCGCGCACGTCAGGGCGGCGTAACAGCTGATCGCGTCGATACCGATGGCGCCCGAGGGTCCGTGTTGCACGGTGATCGAGTGCGTCGTGGCGTCGTAGCTCCAGACGAGGTCACCACTCGACTGCGAACCGACGAAGAGACACCCTCGGTTCCAACACGACGAGGTCTGTATGTACGTCGACGTGTCCGCGATGGGCACGGTGAGTGACGTCCAGCGACCGGTCGCCGATCGGTACTCACCGACTGACGTCGGACTCACGTCGAGATTGGACGTACCGATCGCGACGCACGAGTTGTCCGTCGTGCACGCGACGGTCGACAGCGGCACCGAGATGCTGACGGCGGGAAGACCGGTCACGTGTGGCTTGATCGCGGGCGTCGACGGCGGCGCACGACGCCAACAGCACTGCGGCGACGGAGCACATCGTCACGATTCGTACCAGTGAGCGTACGGAGGCTGGCACTCGACTCATCGTTTCCTTGTGATCGTGACGACCGTTGTCGCTCTGTTGATGATACTGAAGCGAAGGCCGACTTCGAATCGTCGACGTCGAAGGGGCGGTCTAACTTGGAGTCCATGAACTGGGTCGATGTACTCATCGTCGCGATCGTGATCGTGGCGGCGATTCGGGGCTGGTTCTCCGGAGCGATTCGCCAGGTCCTGGGGTGGATCGGACTGATCGCCGGCTTCTACATCGGCATCGCCATCGCGCCGTCGCTCTCGACGAGGATCACGCACGCGGCGTGGCGTCCGCTACTGGCGCTCGGCATCGTGCTCGTCATTGCCTACCTCGGACACTTCGGCGGTCACGTACTCGGTTCGTTCATTCGTCAGACCGTCAAGATGGTGAAGCTCGGACTCATCGACTCGGTCGCCGGTGTCGCGGTCGGCGTCGTCGGGGCCCTGATCACCGTGTGGCTCGTCGCGGCGCTGCTGGTCTCGACGTCGTGGAGTGCGGCCGCGGAGGGTATTCAAGGTTCGCGCATCATCAAAGGCCTCGACAGCGCCCTGCCGACCGTGCCGTCGGCTGAGGCGCGTCTCCAGACGCTGTTGCATAACGCGAACTTTCCGAGCGTGTTCACCAGCATCGTGGCGCCCACGATTCCGTCATCCGGCAAGACGCCACGCCTCGGTCCGAACATCATCTCGCCACTGTCGCCGGCGCAGGTTCAGAAGGTCCTCGCGATGGGCTGTGCCGACACCCATCAGGGAACGGGATTCTTCGTCGCGCCCGGAGTGCTGGTCACGAACGCACACGTCGTAGCGGGCGCCACGAGTGTCACCGTCGATGGCGTGCACGCCCAGGTCGCCCTCTTCGATCCGGTGAACGACCTCGCGGTCCTTCGCGTGGCGATGAATCCCACGGGATTCAAGTTCGCGTCGTCGGTGCCGTCCTCGGGCGCGAAGGCCAAGGTCATCGGATTCCCGCTCGACGGGCGACGAACGATCAGTCCTTCGGTCATCAGCGGTGAGATCACCGCGGAGTCGAGGGATATCTACGACAAGCAGACCTTCGCGCGCACCGTGCTCGTCGTCTATTCCAATATCGAGCCCGGCAACTCCGGCAGCCCGGTGCTCGTCAACGGACAGGTGACGGGCGTCGTGTTCTCGAAGTCGCTGAGTCAGGGCGAGACGGCCTACGCCATCCCGGCCGCCACGATCGAGAGTGACCTCGCGAAGACGCCGAAGAACGGTTCGCAGTCGACCCAGAGCTGCGTGAACTAGCTCGCTGAACGCACCGCGGCACCGAGGACGTCGAGTCCGTCGGCGAGTTGCTCGTCGGTGATCACGAGCGGCGGCAACAGGCGCACGACGTTGCCGTAGGTGCCGCAGGAGATCGCGATGACGCCGTGCTGGTTGCAGTAGTTCACGATGGCCTTGACCGCCGCGGCGTTCGGTTCCTTGGTGCCGGGCTGGATGAACTCCATCGCCACCATCGCGCCGCGCCCCCGCACGTCGCCGATGATGGCCACGTCCTTGGCGAGCGAACGCAGGTTGGCGAAGAGGATGTCGCCGATCTCGCGGGCCCGTGCGACCAGATTGCGGTCGCGCAGCGTCTTGATCGTCGCCAGTGCCGCGGCGCAGGCGACGGGGTTGCCGCCGTAGGTACCGCCGAGGCCTCCCTCGTGCACGGCGTTCATCAGCTCGGCTCGTCCGGTGACGCCGGCGAGCGGCATGCCGCCGGCCAGGCCCTTGGCGGTCGCGACGATGTCCGGGATCACGCCTTCGTGGTTGACGGCGAACCAGTCGCCGGTGCGACAGAAGCCGCTCTGGATCTCGTCGGCGATGAAGACGACGCCGTTGGCCGTCGTCCACTCCGACAGGGCCGGCAGGAATCCGTCGGCCGGCACGACGAAGCCGCCTTCGCCCTGAATCGGCTCGATGAGGAGACCGGCGACGTTCTTGGCACCGACTTGGGTCTCGATCGTCTTGATCGCCAGCGCGGCCGCCTCGGCACCACTGAGTCCGTCGCGGAACGGATAGCTCATCGGCACGCGGTAGACCTCGGGCGCGAAGGGACCGAAGCGGTCCTTGTAGGGCATGTTCTTGGCGGTGAGCGCCATGGTCAGGTTCGTGCGACCGTGATACGCGTGATCGAAGACGACGATTGCCTGTCGACCGGTGGCCAGGCGCGCGATCTTGACGGCGTTCTCGATCGCCTCGGCGCCGGAGTTGAAGAGCGCCGTGGTCTTGGCGAAGTCCCCGGGCGTGAGCGCGGCGAGCTCCTCGCAGACCTCGACGTAGCTCTCGTAGGGATTGACCATGAAACAGGTGTGGGTGAAGGCGGCGACTTGGGCGCTCACGGCGTCGACGAGTTCGGGCACGGCATGGCCGATCGTCGTCACGGCGATGCCCGAGCCGAGGTCGAGGATCTGGTTGCCGTCGACGTCGACGAGGATCGCGCCCTCGGCGCGGTCAATATATATGGGGAAGCCCTGGGTCAGCCCGGCACTCACGACTGCCTGACGGCGTTCGTGCAGCGCGCGCGACTTCGGTCCGGGCAGTTCGGTGATGACTTTTCGCTCGGTTCCCACTGCAGTATCGATTGACGAGACCATGGCATTCTCCTGAGATTCGTCGGCTCGCGCCGCACGAAACCAGCGTACTTCCATCGACGATTTTCTCTCTCGGCACAGAAAACGGGTGACCGAAGTCACCCGTTCGCCGCTGGCGGAGGAGGTGGGATTTGAACCCACGGTGCCCGGAGACACAGCAGTTTTCGAGACTGCCCGATTCGGCCGCTCTCGCACCCCTCCGTCGAGAAGTCTACAACGCGTGTTCGTCGCCACTTTTGGTCGAGGTGTCGTGCGCGTCTAGGTAAGTTCGTGAGCGTGGATGACACGACGAACGACGAACTCTTCATGCGCGCGGCGCTCGATATGGCGATCGTCGCGGCGGGGCACGATGACGTGCCCGTCGGGTGCGTGCTGGTGGAGAACGACGTGGTGATCGGCGTGGGGGAGAACCGGCGCGAACTCGATCAGGACCCGACGTCGCACGCCGAGATCGTGGCGCTGCGCGACGCCGCGTTCTCGCGACCGTCGTGGCGCATGGACGAGGTCACGGCCTACGTCACGTTGGAGCCGTGCGTCATGTGCGCCGGTGCGCTGTTGAACGCGCGCGTTCGTCGCGTCGTGATCGGTGCGCTCGACGAGAAGGCCGGCGCGGTCGGTTCTCGCTACAACGTGTTGAGCGACCCGCGACTGTTGCACGAGGCGACCCTCACCTACGGCGTGCTGGGCGAGGAGTCGGCGGAACTACTGCGCGCCTTCTTCCTCGAGCGTCGCGCCGACTAGGGACTGTAAAGAGTTGTGTCGATGACACCAACTCGTCACGGACGCGAAACGTGACCGACCTAACTTCGCCACCGTGCTGAGCGACATCGAAGCGACGCTCCACGGTCAGCGCGTCGTGGTGGTCGGCGGTGGCGTGTTCGGCACGATGCACGCGCTGTTCGCGTTGGCGCGCGGTGCGACCGTGGTGCACCTCGAGCGCGACCTCGTGCCGAGTGGCGCGACGGTCCGCAACTTCGGTCTGGTCTGGGTGAGTGGTCGAGCCCCGGGGCGCGAACTCCACCTCGCGCTGCGCTCGCGAGAACTCTGGGAGGACATCGCCGAGGACGTCCCCGGTGTCGGCTTTCGCGCGAACGGGTCGATCACGCTCATCGAGAACGAGAAAGAACTCGAGGTGGCCGAGCGCGCGATGGTGCGCGGCGATGCCAAGGAGCGCGAGTTCGAACTCTCTGACGCGCGATGAGATCCTCGACCGCAACCCCGCGCTGCGCGGGGAGTTCAACTCGGGTCTCTACTGTGGTCGCGACGCCGCCGTGGAATCGCGCGCGGCCCTCGGCGCACTGCGCACCTACATGGAGAACAGTCGTCGCTACGAGTTCTTGCCGGGACACGAACTCGCCGGCGTCGCCGATCACGCGGCGATCGATCACCGGGGCGTGCACTACGGCGGCGACCACGTCGTGCTCTGTCTCGGCGCGACGTTGAGCGGCTTCGGCGCGGAGCTGTTCGAGAGACGACCCCTTGCGCAAGGTCCGTCTCTACATGGCCGAGACCGAACCACTCGGCGACACGTTGACGACGTCGGTCGCCAACGGTGACTCGTTCCGCTACTACCCGGGCTTCGCCGAGTTCGCCACGGACATCCTCGACGCGCAGGCCTCACCGGCGGCGGACTTCGCGATCCAACTGCTGTGCCAACAGCGCCTCCACGGGGGACTCACCATCGGCGACACGCACGAGCCGGAAGTGCCCGGACTCTTCGAGACGCTGGACCGCCCGATGGACATCATCGAGAGGGCGGCGCGAACGGTGATCGGACCGGCGATGCCCCGGATCGAACGACGCTGGAGTGGGGTCTACCACCAACTCGTCGACCCGACACCCAACGAGATCTATTTCCGCAAGCAGGTCGCCAACGGAGTGAGCGCGGTCACCGGCGCCGGCGGTCGAGGGATGACCCTCGCGCCGGCCATCGCGGAGGAGAGTTTCCAATGAACGACGTCGAACTGATCTGTTTTGACATGGCCGGCACCACCGTCCTCGATAACGGACTCGTGTTGGAGGCCTTTCGTCGCACGATCGAAGACCTCGAGGTCAGTGGCGACGAGGCCGAGTCGGCGGAGGCGTACGTGATCGAGACCATGGGTCAGTCGAAGATCGAGGTCTTCACCGCCCTGTTCGGCGATCGAGCGCCGTTGGCCAACGACGCGTTCGAACGAAACTTCGTCGAGTCGGCCCAGGAGCTCGGCGTGAGCGAGATTCCGGGCGCTCGATCAACCGTCGAGACCCTGCGCGACGTCGGCCTGCAGGTGGCGCTCACGACCGGCTTCTCGCCGACGACCCGCGAGGTCCTGATCGACGTACTCGGCTGGGGCGACCTGTTCGAGTTGCGCGTGTCGCCGGCCGATGCCGGCCGCGGCCGACCGGCGCCCGACATGTTGTGGTGGTGTGCGCTCAAGTGCCAGATCACCGCGGCGAGCTCGTTGATGGTCGTGGGCGACACGGCCTCGGACATGGTGGCGGGGCTGCGCGCCGGTGCGGGCTACTGCGTGGGCGTGCTCTCGGGCAACGACGATCAGCAACGTCTCATCGCCAACGGCGCCGACGACGTCATCGATTCGGTCGTCGATCTACTTAGTTTTGACCTTCTCGTCACGCATTAGTCACACTGCGTGCGTTCTCTAGCCGGCGTCGAACAGTTCGACGTGGTGGCAGTTGGGGCAGTGGTAGGCGTTGACGATCCACTTCTGTTCCTGCATCTCGGCCAGTTGCCCGAGGAAGAACTTGGCCGCCGCCCCGGTCCCGCCGGTCACAATCGACTCTTGTCCGAGCGGTGCCATCGGACTCTGGCACCGCAGGCACTTCAATTCGGATGCGTCACTCATCGTTTCCCTCTCTCGTGCGTCGAAACGTTCGCGAAGAATCCGAGAACTCGTCACATTTGTTGCTCCGTAGCGTCACACTCGGCTAACTCTCGCAACTTACTCTCGTCGCGAGTCACCAACCGGTGCACTCACCTTTAGGAGGACGACGAGTGTCGACAAAGAAAATGAAGGTGGCGGTTGCCGCTGGACTTGTGAGCACCATGCTGTCCGGTGTTGCACTTGTCAGTGGTGGCGCGAACGCAGCCACCAAGAAGGTGAACTGGGCGACGGTGACGTCGGCCCAAGCTGGCGGAGGCATGGCCGCGCTGATCAAGGCCGCGAAGAAGGAAGGCCACGTCAACGTGATCACTATTCCGCTCGCGGGATGGGCCAACTACGGGCTGATCATGAAGGATTTCACGAAGAAGTACGGCATCCACATCAATGACGCCAACCCGAATGGATCGAGTGCGCAAGAGATCACCGCGATCCAACAGGACAAGGGCCGCGCGGACGCGCCGGACGTCGTCGACGTCGGCACGAGCTACGCGACGTCCAACCTGGGACTGTGGGCTCCGTACAAGGTGGCGACGTGGAGTTTGATCCCGTCGGCGTCGAAGGACGCAAAGGGTCGTTGGTTCGATGACTACGGCGGCTACGTCGCGATCGGTTGTGACACCAAGATCGTGACCACGTGCCCGACCTCATTCGCTGACCTGACCAACCCGGCGTACAAGAACGAGGTCGCCATCAACAACAACCCGACGTCGGCCTCGGCCGCGTTCTACGCGGTATGGGCAGCGGCGATCGCCAACGGTGGCTCGTATAGCAACATCGCACCCGGCCTGACGTTCTTCGCCAACCTGAACAAGATCGGCAACTTCGTACCTGGTGGCACGGCAGCGACCGCGGCCTCCGGTGCGACCCCGATCCTGATCTGGTGGGACTACCTGCAGAACGGTGTCGCCGCAAGCGTCCCGGGCTGGAAGTCAGTGATCCCGACCGACGGCACGATCGCGGCGTACTACACCCAGGCCATCACGAAGGACGCTCCGGACCCCGCGGCCGCGCGCCTTTGGGAGGAGTTCCTGTACTCCTCGCTGGGACAGAACCTGTTCCTTCAGGGTTACGCCCGTCCAATTGAGTTGCCCGGCATGATTGCGAACAAGACGGTGAACCAGGGCTTCTTGGCGAAGTTGCCGGCCGCTCCCAAGGGTGCGCTGACGTTCCCGACGCCGGCCCAGGTCACCGCGGCGGGCGCCGCGGTTGACGCCAACTGGGCCGCGGCCATCAGCGGTAGTTAGTCCGTAGTACCTCAACCACCATGTCTGATCTCATCATTGACGCCAGTCCTTCCCCTTCCGGCGTCAATGATGAGATCGGCACAAAGAAGTCACGAGCGGGTGCACTGATTCGGGCCGTCCGGACCGGTGCACCCGTTGTTCCATTTCTCGTCTACGTCACCTTGGGCTTACTCATTCCGATGATCGTCATCATCAATCTGGCGTTTCGTTCGAGCAGTGGGAAACTGACGCTGGCCAACATGCGGACGATTCTGGCGGCCGGTCACCTAGAGTCGGGTCTCCTCGTCGGAGGACAGTACCGAGCGGGTTTCGAGAACAGTCTGAAGCTGGCGCTCGTCACCTCGATCGTCCCCGGCATCCTCGGTACGTTCCTGGCCTACGCCATCGCGACGTCGAATCACGCGCTGTTCAAGCGCTTAACCGCGGCGTGCTCGGGGGTACTGGCGCAGTTCGGTGGCGTGAACCTCGCCTTCATGTTCATCGCAGCGTTGAACGCGACGACGGGTGTCGTCACGCACTGGTTGAGCGAAGTCGGCTTCGACCCGTGGGACCACGGATTTTCCCTCTACAAGTTTTGGGGCGTCGCGTTCGTCTACATGTACTTTCAACTGCCGCTGATGGTGCTGATCATCACTCCGGCATTCGCCGGACTGAAGGAGTCGTGGCGCGAGGCCGCCTCGAACCTCGGTGCCTCGACGTGGCGATACTGGCGTCACGTGGGACTCCCGGTGTTGGCGCCGGCCGTACTCGGCGGCATGTTCCTGTTGTTCGGCAGCGGGTTCTCCGCGTACGCGACAGCCGAGGCGATCACGGGTGGCTCGATTGCGATCACGCCGATCCAGATCGGTGACATCTTGAACGGGAACGTGCTCGCCAACGAAGCGAACCTCGGCTACGCGCTGGGCTTCGCGATGATCGTCATCTTGTTGATCTCGGTCATCGGCTACGCACTATTGCGCAGAAGGACGTCGCGATGGCTTCGTTAGAACTCGGCTACGCCATGGAACACGACGTGTCCATGGAGGACCACCCGGAGTTGCAGCCCGAGCAGAGTTGGTTCCGTCGCGTCCACTGGGGACGAGGAATCGTGCTCTGGGTCGCAGCCGCGTATTTCATCATCCCCTTCTACGCCGCGATGAAGTTCTGCTTGGAGAACGTCAACGGAGGCTTCTCCCTGCAACCGCTCACACAGATCGGTGACGCACCGCAATTCACGTCGGCGCTCTGGCTGTCGACGCAGTTGGCGGTGGCCACGATGGTCATCGTCTTGGTGCTCATGGTCCCCACGATGATCTACGTGCACCTGCGCATGCCGCGCTTTCGTCGGGTCATGGAAGTCATCACCATCTTGCCCATCGTGATTCCACCCATCGTGCTCATCGTGGGCATCCACGGCGCGACGCCGCAGTGGCTGCTGTCGTCGCAGTGGCTGCTGGCGCTGATCTACGTCGTCCTCGCGATGCCGTACGTCTACCGATCGCTGGACGCGGGGCTCGGTGCGCTGGACTTAAAGACCTTGGTCGAGGCGGCGCGCTCGCTCGGCTCCGGCTGGGTGTCCATTATCTGGCGAGTCCTCGTCCCCAACCTTCGAAGTGCGCTGCTCTCGGCGTCGGTACTCACGTTGGCGTTGGTCTTCGGTGAGTTCACCATCGCCAACCTCGATGGGTGGGAGACGGTTCCGGTGTGGATCTATCTCGCGCCGACGGACAACGCGCGCATCAACACGCTGGTGGCGATGATCGCGCTCCTCGGCACGTGCGTCGTGCTCATGCTTATTGTTTCACTCGACCGCAAGTCGCGCACTAGGAGGAGCTGATGTCCATGGACACGCAATCACCGCCCATCACCTCGACCGAGACGTCCCCACCAAAGAGCGGGGCGCCGGTCGTCCTCGAAAACCTCACTCGACGCTTCGGCACGACCACAGCGCTCGACGGCTTCACGCTCCAGATCGCGCCGGGTGAGTTCGTGGCGTTGCTCGGTCCGTCGGGATGCGGCAAGACCACGGCGCTGCGCGTGCTCGCGGGATTCGAACAGCCCGACATCGGCAGGGTGACGGTCGACGGCAAGGACGTGGTGCACATCCCGGCGCAGAAGCGCGACATGGGCATGGTCTTTCAGAGTTACTCGCTGTTCCCCAACATGAGCGCCCGGGACAACGTGGCGTTCGGACTCCGCCTGCGCCATCAACGCAGTGCGTCGCGCCGCACCCGCGCCGATGAACTTCTCGACCTCGTGGGTCTGGCCGAACACACGACGAAGTACCCCCACCAGCTCTCGGGTGGTCAACAGCAGCGCGTCGCCCTGGCACGCGCCTTGGCCATTGAGCCACGCGTCCTCTTGCTCGACGAACCGCTCTCGGCCCTGGACGCCAAGGTGCGCGCCGAACTTCGAGACCAGATCCGAGCGTTGCAGCAGCGTCTCATGATCACGACGGTCTTCGTGACCCACGACCAGGAGGAAGCGCTCTCCATGGCCGACCGCGTGTGCGTGATGTCGCGTGGTCGCGCTGAGCAGATCGCGACGCCGGCCGAGCTCTATTCTCGGCCGTCGACGGAGTTCGTCGCGCAGTTCGTCGGCATCTCGAGTCGGGTGAGCGTACCGCGCACCGGTGACTCGGTCACCCTCTTCGGTCGCGACGTCAAGATTCGAGGTGCGGCGCCCGAAGGTGCGGAGTCACTCGACGCGCTGCTGCGACCTGAAGACGTGGACGTGCTCGTCGCGCCGACCGGTCTCGGAATCGTCACCCATAAGAGTTTCCTCGGTGCGACGACGCGTCTGGAAGTCGGTATCGCCGGTGCGTCGGTCAAGGTCGACGTGTTCAGCAGCGCCGCCGACGTGTTCGAAATCGGCACACGCGTGGACCTCGTCGCGAACGCTCGCGACGTACTCGTCACTGCGTCTCGGCCAGCGACCTAGACGAGTGGTTCCCAGTCGCGCAGATCGCCGACGTGGAGACCTTCAACCTTGCCCGTGTCGTCCCAGGTGCGAAGGGCAACCGCATCCGCGAACCCCGGGTGCTGCTCGAATCGCTGACACTCCTCTTCGCTTAGCAAGCCCCCTTGGGCGATCAACGTCGCCTGTGATGCCCTTGACAGTTGGTCGTGATAGTCGGGCTCTCGCGTGCAGCGCCATCGCTTGGCAGTCACGTGCAGTGCGACGGGCTGTGCCACTCGGGGACCGAAGAGTCGAGCGAGTATGCGAGCGCCGCGCGCTTCGTGATCGTCGTCGTGACTCGAGAGTTCGGACTCGGACTCTCCTTGGACGTCGAGCGCGAGGTGGCCCACGTCGTGGAAGAGTGCGGCGACCGTGAGCGCGTCGCTCGCGCCCGCGTCACGCGCCAACGCGGCGCTCTGCAGGGCGTGCTCGCTCTGGGTGATCGATTCGCCGTAGTTGCGATCGCCGAGCGCTTCGTAGAGTTCGAACAGTTCATCGACGCTCATCGGGTCACGCACGCACTTCATCGTAGAAGGGGCCGGTGACGAGTTCGTGAGCGCGACTCGACGTCGCGGTGACCTACGACGCCTGGAAGATCGGGAGTTGGATCGTGAAGACCGATCCCTTGCCCGGGGTGCTGTCGAAGAGCAACGTGCCGCCCATCGCCTCGGTCAGGTTCTTCGAGAGTGCCAGTCCGAGACCCGTCCCCTCGATGCCGGTCGCCTCGACGTTGAGTCGGTCGAAGGGGATGAAGAGTCGTTCCACCATCTCGGGACTGATGCCCAGACCGGTGTCAGCGACCGAGATTCGCACCGTCTCATCGACGAGTTCGGCGTCCACCGTCACGCTGCCCTGCGGACGGTTGTACTTGATGGCGTTGGACAGAAGATTCAACACGACCTGACGAAGTCGCTGTTGGTCGGCGCGGACCAGTGCGTCGGTGACCTCGCCAATTTCCAGCGTGATGCCGCGTTCATGCGCCTGCAGCGTGATGATCCCAACACAGTCGCGGATCAAGTCATCCAGTGCCACCGCGCGCAACGTGACGATGATGCGACCAGATTCGATTCTGCGAGATGTCGAGGATCTCGTTGATCAGATTCAAGAGGTGCTGTCCGGAGTTGTTGATGTGCCCGAGCATCCGCAGGACGTCGGGGTCGTCGGACTCCATCTGGAGGAGTTGTGAGAATCCGATCACCGAGTTGAGCGGCGTCCGCAGTTCGTGGCTCATGCGCGACATGAACTCGCTCTTGGCGGCGTCGTGACGCTCCGCTTCGGAGCGCGCGATCTCCAGCGCGTGTTCCAGCGCGACGGACTCCGAGATGTCGCGGGTGATGACGACCGCGGCGACCGGCGGCTCGTCGCCGTTGTCGAGCGCCCGACCCCGCGACTCCACGGTGACCCAGTGTCCGTCGTCGTGACGAACTCGGAAACGGGCCGTGGTGGCTTCACCTTCGTCAAAGATCTTGCGAATCGCGGCGAGCACGACGGCCTGGTCGTTGTAGTGCACGAACTCCAGAACCGAGTGGCCAAGTCGATTCTCCTCGGGGATGCCGTACATCCTCTCGCTCGCGGGACTCACCTCGAGAAAGACGGCGTCTCGGTCGATGACGGTGATCGCGTCGACCGCGGTGTCGATGATCGCGCGCATCTTGGCGACGTTCTCGCTGAGGGCGGACTGAGTCTGGGCGGCCGCCGTGATGTCGCGGGTGATGAAGACGGCGCGTTGCGGCGGCCCGTCGGGAGTGTGCAACGCGCGCCCTCGCGTCTCGAGCGTGATCTCATGTCCCTCGGCGTGCTGTGCGCGAAAGCTCACCGTCGTGACCTCGTCGATCTCGAAGGTCTTGCGTAGGGCCGCCTCGACGACGGGCCGGTCGCGGGCGTCGATGATGTTCAGACCGGTGCGGCCCCGTCGACCGACCTCCGGGTAGCCGTAGATCTCCTCGCTCTCGGGGCTGGACTCGACGATGGTGAGGTCGCGGTCGATGATGACGATCGAGTCGGCCGCCGCTTCGAACATCGCCTCGGCGACCGCCGTGCTCTGATTCAACTTGTACTGCATCTCTTGGCGGTCCGTGACGTCCTGGCCCGTCGCGCAGATCCAGCCGTCCTTGCGCAGCGAACTCCACGAGATCGTCCTGTACGTGCCGTCCTTGCACCGCTGGCGATTGGTGAAACCTCGACGTGTCTCCTCGGCGCCACGAATCACGGCGAGAACTCCTCCTCGGTCGCCTTGACGTCATCGGGGTGGACGAAGTCGGCGAAGGGCACACCCTGGAGTTCGTCGAAGTCCCAGCCCAGCAGGTCGTGCCAGGCCGGATTCACGAGTTTGAGCTCGCCGTCCTTGCCGAAGACCGAGAGCAGGTCGGGAGAACTGTAGAAGAAGTCCCCGATATCCGGGACCGTCGACTCATTGTCCTTCACGAACTGCGACCCCCTGCCCCTCGCGCGACTTTTCCCAGAAGAGAAGGTGTTTCGGCGTGTGGCATCTGATTGGGTGACCCGCTCACCCAGTACCGAACCTACATTGTGCGAGGGTCCGGCCCAGCGCACTCACAACGCAGTCACACCGCGCAATCACCTGACGGCGCACCGGTTTGGGCGGGAGGATTGCTACCAGAGCGATCCGTGGCCAAGGTTTCTTGACTTTCTTCCATATTTCCCTGTTGAATTTGACGAAGTGGTTCGACGTAAGGATGAAGGCGGAAGAACCGTCCGAAAGGAGAGCCACCATGGCTGAATACGCAGTCTTGCTGTACGCACCAGTCTCTGACCACTACGAGGACGACGGTGGCGCGGCAGGACGCGAACACGAGCAGCACTCGAAGGACCTGCAAGCGGCCGGCACGATGGTTGCCGCGTTCGCGCTCGAGCCCCACACGATGTCGACCTCGATCCACGGTGACGTCATCACCGACGGACCGTTCCTCGAGACCAAGGAAGTCATCGCGGGCTTTTGCATCATCGAAGCCGCGGACCTCGATGCCGCGTTGGCCATCGCCAAGACCAATCCCATCTGCCACCAGGGCGGCGGCGTTGAGGTGCGACCGGTCAACGACTGGGTCATCCCGATCCGTAACGTTCACGCGCACGAGCACTAGGCGAATGACGCCACGGTTCGACTAGGTGCGCCACGACACGCCGGATGAGGTCGAACAGGCGATCGCTGACACGCATCGTCGTGAGTGGGCCAACGTGCTCGCCGCGGCGGCGGGCACGGCGCGCGACCTGGACGTCGCCGAGGAGTGCGCGCAAGAAGCGTTCGCCACGGCGTTCGAGGCCTGGAGTCGCGACGGCATTCCCGAGAACCCCGGTGCCTGGTTGAGCACGGTGGCCAAGCGTCGCGCCGTCGACGTGATTCGCCGCGAAGTGACCCTTCGCACGAAGTTGCCGCTGTTGGTCGAGACCGACGTGACGCAGAACGACGACGATCGAGGAGATTTGATTCACCCGGACTCGAAGGACACCTTGAAGGACGAACGGCTTCGCCTCATCTTCCTCTGCTGTCACCCGGCGTTGGCGCCGGAGGCGCAGATGGCGCTGACGTTGCGCCTGGTCTGTGGCATGTCGACCGACGACATCGCGCGGCTGTTCCTGGTACCCGAGACGACGATGGGCGCACGACTCACCAGAGCCAAGCAGAAGATCGCGACGGCACGCATTCCGTTGCGCATGCCGCAAGAGGCCGAGATGCCCGATCGCCTGCGCGCGGTCCTCGGCATCATCTACCTGCTCTTCACGATGGGTCATACCGCGACGACCGGCTCCACGCTGATGCGTCCGGAGTTGGTCGACGAGGCGATGCACCTGACCAATGTGCTTCGAGAGTTGATGCCGGACGAGCGAGAGGTTCGCGGGTTGCTCGCGTTGATGTTGGTAACCGACGCCCGACGCGCGTCGCGCGTCGGCGCCGACGGAGAACTGTTGCGCCTCGAGGAACAAGACCGGTCGCGGTGGGACATGGCGGCCGTCGCTCGCGCCAGCCAGCTCATCGACGAGGGGCTGCGCGCGACGCACCCCGGTCGTTACGTCCTCCAGGCGGCGATTGCGTTGGTGCACGCGAACGCGCCGACCTATGACGCGACCGATTGGGCGCAGATCGTGCATCTGTACGACCGGCTGCTTATCGCGTGGCCCTCGCCGATCGTGGCGTTGAATCGCGCGGTCGCGGTGTCGATGATCGAGGGACCCGAGGTCGCCTTGGCCCTGATCGACGAGCTCGCCACGGATCCACGGCTCGCGTCGTATCACTACGTGCCGGCGATCAGAGCCGATCTGTTACGACAACTCGGGCGCGACGCGGAAGCGATGGAAGAGAGTAAGCGCGCGATGGAGCTCACGCGTAACGAGAGCGAACGACAGTTCCTCGACGCGCAGATTCGCGATCGATCGGTCGGGTGATCGACCGCGCTAAAGCACTCCCGGGGGAGAGTGCCTTAGCGCGTCATCGACAGTGGCGCGGTGTCAGCGAGATCGGCGAGCGCGGGCGACCAGTGCTCGGGTGAAGACAGCGCCACCCAAGGCGAGGAGCCCGAGCGGCCAGAGCAAGAACGCGGCCGACGCGGCGCCGCCCGCGCCGGTCTCCGGGGCGCCAAGCGGAATCACAAAGGTGGTCGTCGTTCCCGACGACTTACTGTGGACGCCGACCGGTGTCACGATCGTCGTGCTCGATCCAGGGACGGTGGTCGTCGCGGTGCCTGCGGTCGTCGTCGTGCCAGGGGCGGTCGTCGTCGTGCCGGCGGCGGTTGTCGTGGTCGTTGCAACGGTCGTGGTCGACGCCGGCGGCGGAGGCGTTGCCGCGCAGGTCGGCACGGTGATCGTGTTGGAGTCCATCGTGACGGCGCCATTCATCGCCAACGCGCGACCTAAGAGCGTCGCGCCCGTGTCGAGCGTGACCGACTGGGTCGCGATGATCGTCCCGGCGAAGTCGGTGGTCGTGCCCAACGTGGCCGACGACGTCACTTGCCAGAACACGTTGCATGCTTGGGCTCCGTTTTCGAAGACGACCGACGCGGACGAGCCCGTGATGAGCGTCGACCCGGCCTGGAAGATCCACACGGCGTTGGGGTCGTTTTGCCCATTCAGTACCAAGACGCCGTTCAGGGCCATGGACGACGTGGCGTTGTACACACCGCTCGTGAGCGTGTCCCCGGTGAGGTCGGCGTAGGTCCCGGGCACGATAGGCGTGCGCGTCGAAGCGTCGACCGAGGCGGCGTTCGTGGCGTTCTGCGCCAGGACGGCTTCTGCGTCGGAGATGTGCTCGGTGCCCGTGAAGGAGCCCGGTGGGAACCCGGTGATTGACGAGCCCGGATCGAGACCGACGTCACCGGTGATGGTGGTCGATCCGGTGTTGGTGACGGTCGTCGCACCCAGCACCGCGAAGGACGTGGCGTTGCTGAGGTTGACAGCGGCAGTCGCGGCCATCGCCGACGGCGTACCGAACGCCGCCAACGTAAGAAAGGCGATGCCGGTCACCACCAGGGTGTTGAAGGAGAGGCGTAGGCCGCGAGGCGTCGTGCTCCGTCCACGTCGACGAGATGTCGTTGTCGACTTGAGAGAGTGGTGCTGCGAAGATCCTGCGTTGGTGGACATAGTTGTCCTTCCCAAAGATCGCCATGGTTCATCAGTGGGAGTGACAAATAACGACAAGCCTCATTGGTGCTGCTAGTAACGAGCGTAAGGTAACGAGTCCTTCGTTCAAACAATTCGAACACAACAATCGAAACGTGTGGACCACTCCGTAGGGTCGAAAGTACTCACGACACGCACCATCAGGAGTGTTCGCTCGTCGTCGTCGATCGGAACCTGTCTACTCTTTCTGCAATGACCGTTGATCCCCGTCTCACTGACATCGTCCATTCACTCGAGACGTTGCCGACCGGTAACGGCGACCTCGTACGCTTCGTGCCCAATGACGGCGACGATCGAGTCGCGGACATCGTTCAATCGATCATCTAACTTCGGATGTTCTTCAGCTGTGACTCAATTAGGTTGGGGACCTCAGACGGAAGTTCCTTCGTTTCGGCTCGCGCCTTGGCAATCGCCTCCGGTGCGCGTTCCACAAGCTCGTCGATAGCAACATTGATTGCCTCATCTCGCATGCCCCACGATTTCGCTTCATTTACCAAGCGCTCTCGCGTGACCTTGTTCGTCTCGTGCACGTTGTCGATATACATCGCGAGGTCGACATCCTTGTAGAACAGCGTCGACATTAGGTCATACAACGGCGCCAGTTCTATAGATCCGTCGCGATGGTGGAGCAGCGAAAAGTTCTTGCCATGTGCGTCGCCATTGCCTATCAAAGCATTGACAGTCATCGCCTGGAGTAGTCGCCGCAGGCAGTCCGGTCGAGCTGACTCTCGAAGGACCATGGCGATTCGTCTGAGAGAGGGGCCGCCATCCTCCTGGTACTTCTGGCGTGGCGGAACTGACATGACTTGACACATGTCTTCCTGATGGATTCGCTCGACGTCGCCGTATTCATTTACCACACGGTCGTAACGCTTGACTATGAGTACTTTCCGGCCCCCGAATTCTCCCGTTTCCACAACGGCAGTTCGCAGCCCTAGCTCCTTTGCAAGGCGCATACAAAATGCTTCATTCTCCACTGTGTTCGGAAGATCGCGAATCGCCGGCTTGATGATGTGCGTTGATGGTGTTCCATCGACGGGTTCGCCCCATCTGCCATCTGGCATCCGAGTAAGGAGCAACTTTTCTTGAACACCGGCGAGAGATATGCGTACGCGCTTCGTTACTCCGAGAGGGGCGTTACGCAGATTTGAAACCCTCTCTCCAATCTCGTCGTCGGTAAGCGGCGACGCAGTCAATGTGGTCGATGACAACGGGGGTGGCTCAATCGTCGGTTGAATGATGATCGCTCCAGCGCAATCTCGACCAAGCGCTCCGATAAGGCCAAAGGTGTCGGCCGCCCGAAGGTTCAAGTCTTGCGCGACGGTGCGACGCTGTTCTTCTTCAGGGAGCAGCCCGTCAAGAAATGCAAGAGTCGCGGCGGGAGGGTAGTAGACGTCAGTGAGTGGCAATCCAATGGAAAGTAAGGCTGTGCCGAGTTCGAACTTCGCAAGCGCTTCTTGCGTGTATTGCAGGCGTAGTCGATTGCCACGCAACTCAGTGACAGTCGCGACATGGTCGCCGTAAAGCCAAACCGCCAGTGCATCGGCCACTATTGGTCCACTGGATTAAGCGTCATTTGAACGTTTAACTCTCGGAGTATTTCAAGTAGCCGACTCAGATACTCCTTTTCACGGCCGCTCTCGAGGGCATTAATGTAGTTCCGAGGAATTCCGGTTCGAAGCGCTAGTTCGGTTTGAGATAAGCCTGAAGCTGTGCGAAAATGTCGTATTGCGGCACCCAAGGTTGGGGTGCTGTAAACCCGGAATGGCTTTTTCTGGTCTGCGCTGTCATTTGCACTCATATCCGTGCAGTATAGCAGAATTGCCACTTGCACGGATATCTGAACATATGTTCAATACTGCTGGTTGCACGGAAATCCGAACGTACATTCAATAATGCCATTTACACGAATATCTAAGCATAAGCGATCCGTAAATTCCCATACCCCATTGCCAACAGATCCTGGATTTGACGGCCTTGAGTTTGACAACAGAAACATTCTCGCTACACCGATCAATGTCCGCTCAATAGACCACCGCAGTCGCGCAACTTGCCCAGGATTTACTCAAAATGCTCCTCTCCGGAAGGCAACTCACGTTCGAAGGACACGGAAGAGGCATCGGCGTATCTCCGGAACAGATTTCCGCAGGAAGACGATGTCCAGTTCGCTTAGACCTCATGGTGAGGTGATACCGGCGGAGGAGGTGGGATTTGAACCCACGGAAGGTTTCCCTTCACACGATTTCCAATCGTGCCGATTCGGCCGCTCTCGCACTCCTCCACAAAACCTATATTCACTTTGGAAATGAATACCGGCTCGCAAGGTTACATGAGTAGCTGAAGCGCTCGTCCGTTAACCTCTTCAACGCCGAGGTTCAAAGCAGTGGTCGGGTCCCGTGCGACGACCGTTTGTGAACCGAGTCAGGGGTGGAAGCCAGCAGCTCTCAGCAAATCGTGTTGGGTGCCACGGATTGCCTGACCACTGCTTTGGACCTCGGCATCTGACACCTCGCAATTAGGCTGAATGAATGTCTGACGCGTCGACAACCCCTACTTCCATCGAGGGCGTCACCGCGCTCTATCGCCGTTTTCGACCCGGTCGATTCGTGGAAATGCGCGGTCAAGATCCAGTGGTTCGGGCACTTCAGGGGGCGGTGAAGAACCAGCGCGTCTCGCACGCGTACCTCTTTTCGGGACCTCGCGGCACGGGCAAGACGACGATGGCGCGAATACTCGCCAAGGCGCTCAACTGTGAAAATCCGCTCGACGGTGACGCGTGCAACGTCTGCGCGAGCTGTGTCGCGATCACCAAGGGCACGTCGCTCGACGTGACCGAACTCGACGCCGCGTCCAACAACGGCGTCGACGACATTCGAGATATCACCGCCGGTGCCTGGCACGGCACGCCCGGGAGCTGGAAGGTCTACATCTTCGACGAAGTGCACCAGTTGTCCAAGGCCGCCTCCGCCGCGCTCCTGAAGACCTTGGAAGAGCCGCCCTCGCACGTCGTCTTCGTACTTGCGACGACCGATCCGCACAAGGTGATGCCGACCATTCGCTCGCGCACCCAGCACCTGGAGTTCCGACTGTTCAACGGCGAGACGCTGAGTTCGCTGTTGCACGAAGTGGAACACGCCGCCGGACTGAACGCGGATGACGCGACCATCGAGGCCGCGGTTCGACTGGGTCGCGGTTCAGCGCGCGACGCACTCAGTGCACTCGACCAGCTCATCGCCACCGGGTCGATCATCGAAAGTCAACCGGAGTTCGACGGACTGTTTCGCGCGCTAGTTGACGTCGACGCCGTGGCCGCGTTGCGATGCCTCGCCGTGCTGGCGAGAGAGGGCTGGGACCCGGAGCAGCTCGCCGAGAACTTCGCGGCCGAAGTTCGACAGGTCTTCTTGCTCCAAGTCGCACCGGAAGTCGCCGACGCGGTCGACAGTGACCGTCAACGTCTGACGCAGTGGGGTTCGCAGTTGGGACTTCCGCGCACCGTGCGGATTTTGGAAACCGTTGGGCGCGCCATGCGAGAAATGAAGAGTGCGCCAGAAAAGATCGTCATCCTCGAAGTGGCGATGGTCCGGCTCATCCGACCGGAACTCGACAACTCAATTGAGGCACTCGATGAGCGCGTCACCAAGTTGGAGCGTGAGGGCGTTCGCGTGGAGACACCAGCGCCCGCACCGCCGGCGGTACTGCGACCGATTGGTACGTCCGCGCCCGCGCCCTCGTCCCCTCCCGTGAAGGAGCCAGCGCCCGCTCCCGTCGCGGAGGTCGTCGAATCCGAGACGCCAAAGCTCGGCGGCAGCGTCACCACCTTCGACATCGAAGACGTCCGCGCACGCTTCACCGAGCGGGTCATCCCGCACACCTCGCGCGGCGCGCAACTGTTGCTCAAGTCGGCGTTCGTTCGCTCCATCGATGGGACGAACCTCACGATCGCGCTCCCGAGCGAAGAGATGCGCCAGAACACCGAGATGATCGCCCAGGGACTTAAGAGTGCGATGGAGCACGAGTTCAAGTCGCCGTTGCACATCACGTGGGCGGTCGATCCCACGCTGGTGAACGTGTCGACGGCACCCGCAGCAACGCCACACGCGATCGGTACGCGAGAGACCGAGCCCGATGAGACCTACACCCAGGACGAAACGGTCATCGTCGTCGACTCGGTCGGCGAGCACTTGATCACCGAGATGTTCCCCGGGGCGACGGAGGTCACGTGAGCTACCCGCCCCCGCTGCAGGCGGTCGTCGACGAGCTGGGACGCTTTCCCGGGGTCGGGCCGAAGTCGGCGCAGCGCATCGCGTTCTGGTTGATGCGCCAGCCGAGCGAAGACGTCGCCCGATTGGCCGTGTCCATCGAAGAGATGAAGACGAAGCTCTCGTTCTGCGAACGATGCTGCAACATCGCCGAGACCGGCGGGCTCTGTCCCATCTGCGCCGACGATCGCCGCGATCAGACGACGATCTGCGTGGTCGAGAATCCTCCTGACGTGGTGGCGGTCGAACGCTCGGGCGCCTTCCACGGGACCTATCACGTGCTCCACGGCGTGCTCAATCCGCTCGAGGGCGTGACGCCGGACCGGTTGCGGATCCAAGAGTTGATCGCGCGACTGCGCGGACCGGTGAAAGAAGTGATCCTCTGTTTCAACTCCAACGTCGAGGGCGACGCGACGGCCATGTACCTCAGTCGGTTGCTCCAGGTGCCGGGACTGATCGTGTCTCAGCCCGCGAGCGGCCTACCGGTCGGCGGCGACTTGGAGTTCGCCGATGACCTCACGCTCGGTCGCGCGATCGACGGTCGCCGCGTACTGACCGACTAGGCGAAGCGAATCACGCAGAGAAGACCCGCGACGAGGCTGTAGAAGCCGAACGGGGTCAGCGTCTTCGTGGTGAACCACTTGGTGAGGAACTTCACCGAGATCAGGGCCGTGACCATGGCGCACAGTGCCCCGACGAGGGTCTGGTAACGAACGCCGTCGCCCAGGGGTCCGGTCAGGTCGGGCAACTTCAAGATGCCGGCGAGGAAGATGACCGGCGTCGCCAACAAGAAGGCGAAGTTGGCGGACTCCTCGTGATCGAGACCGTCCATGAGACCGGCCACCATCGAGATGCCGCTACGCGATATTCCCGCGAAGAGCGCGAAGATCTGCGAGCAACCGATGGCGAAGGCACTGGTGGGAGTGAGTCGATCGAGCTTCTTGAACCGGACGTGACGTCCGGCGTTGCGACGTAGTCGCTCGCCGACCAGCAAGATGACGCCGTTGATCGTGAGGAATATCGCCGCGGCGAGCGGCTTGGCGAAGAGCACGCGCAGTTTGTGCTCCAACAGGAGGCCCGCGATCCCGACGGGCACGGTCGCGACGGCGAGCACGAACAACAGTCGATAGTTCGGATCGGTCTCGGGTTCGTTCAGGTGCCACAGCGACGAGACGCCGGCGCTGGGCACGGCGCGCAACTGACGGCCCAGGCCCCGAAAGAGCGCGATCCACGTCTTGCGGTAGTAGATGAGCAGTCCCGAGTGCCGTGCCCACGTGCAGACCGACGATGAAGGCGAGGAAGAACGACTCAGACGCCGACTGCGAGTTCACGAGGTTGTGCCAGCCGAGCAGCGCCGGTAACAAGACGCCGTGACCGAGGCTCGAGACGGGGAAGAGTTCGGTAATGCCCTGCGTGAGGCCCATGATGATGGCCTGGAAGTACGTCAGGTGTGCGTGCACCCCACAACGCTAAACGACCGCGCCGGTGGTGTCGGTGACGGAAATAGGCCAGAATTCTCCGATGCGGTATCTGACGGTCGTTCGCCACGCGAAGTCGTCACCGGCCAAGCCCGGTGAGTCGGACTTCGCGCGCACCTTGAACAAACGTGGTCGCGATGAGTGCGAACGGCTCCGCGCGTGGGCGAGTGACGTCGACGAACTCGGTCGCTACGGACCGACGACCGCGCTCGTCAGCGCCGCCGCTCGAACGCGCGAGACCTTTCGCCGGGCCTTTCACGGCACGGACTTCGTCGAACGCTGCGAGTTCAGCGAGCTCATCTACAACGGGAAGCGCGACGTCAGTGCCGAGGACCTCCTCATCGATCTGGCCGCGATCGACCCGGTGACGACGTCGCTCCTCGTCGTCGCGCACAATCCGACGGTGCACGAGGTGATGATCGCGCTGGCCAAGGAGTTGCCGAAGTCGCTACGCGGCGACCACTATCCCCTCGGCGGTGCCTACGTGCTGGAGCTGCCGGAGGATCGACCGGTCGGCCTCGAACGCTACGAGGTGGTCGCGAGCTTCATCCCGGTCTAGAGACTGCGCAGTATCGCGGCGTCGCCCTGACCGCCACCACCGCAGAGCGCGACCGCGGCCACGCCGCCACCGCGTCGCCGCAGTTCGAAGAGCGCGGAGAGCGCGAGGCGCGTGCCCGACATGCCGATCGGGTGACCGAGCGCGATGGCGCCGCCGTTCACGTTGACCTTGGCCTCGTCGATGCCGAGGTCGTCGACCGACGCGAGACCAACGGCGGCGAACGCCTCGTTGATCTCGAAGAGGTCGAGGCCCTTGACGTCGAGGTCGGCCTTCTTCGCCGCCTGGAGGATCGCGTGTGACGGTTGTGTCAACAGCGACGTGTCGGGCCCGGCGACCTGGCCGTAACTGACGAGCTCGCCGAGCGGAGTGAGGCCGAGTTGCTCGCAGCGCTCGGCGGACATCACGAGAACCGCCGCGCCACCGTCGGAGATCTGCGAGGCGTTGCCGGCGGTGATGGTGCCGTCCTTCTCGAAGGCGCCGCGCAACTGGGCGAGGGACGCGGCGGTCGTGTCACCGCGCACGCCCTCGTCGATCGAGACGATGATCGGATCGCCCTTTCGCTGCGGGACCGCGACGTCGACGATCTCGTCGGCGAACTTACCGGCCGCGATCGCGGCCGCGGCGAGTTGGTGGCTGCGCGCCGAGAACTCGTCCTGACGCTCGCGGCTGATCTGCCCGTGGTTGTAGCGCTCGGTCGCGAGTCCCATCGCGCACTGGTCGAAGGCGCAGGTGAGGCCGTCGAACATCATCGCGTCGACGACCTTCTGGTCACCGAGTCGGTAGCCGGCCCTCGCGCCCGGTAGTAGATACGGCGCGTTGGTCATGGACTCCATGCCGCCCGCGACGATGACGTCGGCCTCGCCGGCGCGGATCATGAGATCGGCGAGGTAGATCGTCTGGAGACCGGAGAGACAGACCTTATTAATGGTGGTGGCGTGCACCGTCATCGGAATGCCGCCCTTGACGGCCGCCTGGCGAGCCGTGATCTGACCTTGACCCGCTTGGAGGACCTGACCCATCAACACGAGGTCGACGCTCGCCGGGTCGACACCGGAGCGATCGAGCACGCCCTTGATGGCCGCGCCACCGAGGTCCTGGGCGCTGAGTGACGCGAAGGCTCCGGCCAACTTTCCAATGGCCGTTCGTGTTCCGGCGACGATGACGCTTCGTGACATGAGACTCCTTCGAGCAGTCGAGACAGAGTCGACTTTAGACGCCGGACTCTCAACTCCGACTGGGCCATACTCAACCGTCATCTCGCTTTGCGATCACCGCGATCGAACGAGCCACGCCACCACGCCCACTAACCTCGCCGGAATGAGTGAGATTCTCGACGCGGTGCGCTCCGGTGCCTCGGCTGAGGAGTTGGCCGCGACCGAGATGCCGAGCGAGACGCGCGCGGTGTTCGTGCGTCGCGACGAGCAGACGATGTTCGACGGCATGGACAGCGTGGACAAGGATCCTCGCCGCAGCCTCCACGTCGACGAGGTCCCACTGCCCGAACTCGCCCCCGACGAGGTCTTCATCGCGGTCATGGCCTCGTCGATCAACTTCAACTCGGTGTGGACGAGCATCTTCGAGCCACTCTCGACGTTCGGGTTCCTGGACCGCTTGGGCAAGGAGTCGTTCTGGGGCCAACGCCACGCGCTCGACTACCACGTCATCGGATCCGACGCCGCCGGCGTGATCGTGCGCGCCGGATCCGCGGTGCGCAATTGGAAGGTCGGCGACGAAGTCACGGTCCACTGCAACTACGTCGACGACCAGGATCCCTCGAGTCACGACGACTCGATGCTCTCGAGCAGTCAACGCATCTGGGGATTCGAGACCAACTTCGGGGGACTGGCCGACATCTGTGTCGTCAAGGCCAATCAACTGATGCCCAAACCGACGCATCTCACGTGGGAAGAGGCGGCCGTCAACGCCCTGTGCAACTCGACGGCCTATCGGATGTTGGTCTCGCGCAACGGCGCGCCCGTGACCCAGGGGGACGTCGTGCTTGATCTGGGGCGCGTCGGGCGGTCTCGGCTCCTTCGCGGTGCAGCACGTGCTGAACTCCGGCGGCGTGCCGGTCGGCGTGGTCTCGAGCGACGCGAAAGTCGAGACGCTCCACGAACTGGGCTGCGCGTTCGTCATCGATCGCCGCGCGAACGACTACCGATTCTGGAAGGACGAGCACACCCAGGACGAGAGCGAGTGGCGCCGGTTCGGCAAGGACATCCGCGGCCTCGTCGGTGACGACCCCGACATCGTGTTCGAGCACCCCGGACGCTCCACGATGGGCGCGAGCGTCTTCGTGGCCAAGCGTGGTGGCACGATCGTCACGTGCGCGGCCACGAGCGGCTACATGATCGAGTACGACAACCGTCATCTCTGGATGAAACTGAAGACGATCAAGGGTTCGCACTTCTCCAACTACCGCGAGGCCTGGGCCGCGAACCAGACGATCATCGACGGCAAGGTCGTGCCGCCGCTCTCGGCGGTCTTCCCGCTCGAAGAGACCGGCGTCGCCGCCTACGAACTGCACCACAATCGCCACGAGGGCAAGATCGGCATCCTCTGCGTCGCTCCCGAAGAGGGCCTCGGCATCACGAACCCGGAACTGCGCGCGCGAGTGGGCGAGGAACGGTTGACCATATTTCGTCGGCACGATTCCGAGGCGTCGTGACGTCGCAGCTCACCGAGATCGACCACGTCGCCATCGCGGTCAACGACATCGACGCCGCCATCGCCTGGTACGAGTCGGTCTTCGGTGCCGTCGTCGTGCACCGCGAGGTGGTCGAGTCCGACGGGGTGGACGAGGCACTCATCAAGGTCGCCGAGTCCTACATCCAACTGCTCACGCCGACGCGCGACGACTCACCGGTCGCGAAGTACCTCGCGAAGAACGGCGAGGGACTGCACCACGTCGCCTACCGGGTCGATAACTGCGCCGAGTCCCTCGAAGCCGTCAAGGCGAGCGGTGCGCGGGTCATCGACGACAAGCCCCGACCCGGGTTCGCGCGGCACGATCGTCGCCTTCGTGCACCCGAAGAGTTCCTTTGGCACGTTGATCGAGCTGGTCGAGGAGTCGAACTAGCTGGGAGCGACTTGGTCCTCCCTCGCGTGCGCGAGTGCGGTTTCGGCGTCCTTCAAGAGTTCGGGCCACGTCTTCAAATGTTGGGCGTCGAGGAGGGCGATGCCGGCGCTCACGGTCACGAAGCCACTCGGTGAACCGTCGAAGGGAATCGCCAGTTCATCGATGCTGCGCTTCATTCGCTCCACGGCGATGGCCCCGGTGTCCAGCGTCTGTTCCGGCAAGAGGCAGATGAACTCGTCGCCGCCGATCCGGTACACGGAGTCGCCGGACCTTGAGCGACTCGCGAGTCGCTGGGCGATGGTGACGATGACGGCGTTACCGGTGTCGCGTCCGTGGCGATCGTTGAACTCCTTGAAGTTGTCGATGTCGATCAACGCGATGCAACTCTTCAGTCCGTACCGGGCGACTTGGCCCTCGTAGGTCGCGAGGTCCTTCTCCAGCAGTTGCAGCGTTCCGAGACTCGTCAACGGGTCCGTGAATGAAAAGGCCGCGGGTTCCTCGGTGTTGACGTCATCAACGTGGGCCGATGGTTCAGATGACTTGTCGAGCAGTTGGGCTATTTCTCGGTCGCGAGCAGCGACCAACGCTTCAGCGTCGAGTCGTCGGCTTCGCGCGGCGACGCCGTACCACACGCCCGCGATTATGACCGGTATCAATAAGACGGCGAGAAAGTCAACCATTCAACGATTGTCCCACCTGGGTGGCGCAACTCCGGTACTTGATGCGAAGTTGTTTCTGTGACGCAGTCCGCGTCAAATAACGGGTTTCGCTTGATCGCGTCGAGCGCAGGCGCATCGCGCGACCACTCAGATGAGTAGTTCGCCGCTCGACACCTTTGTTTGAATCGCCGTGACGGTCTGGTGCTCGTCGAGCATGGTGTTGTCGATCACGTGCGACTCGAGATCGCCGAGGTCGTCGAAGACGTCGTAGAGAATTCGCAACACCTCGACGTCGTGACGCCACGCCTCGTCGCGCAGGTCGGAGCGTCGCTGAACCTCTGGCCAGCTCGGGCGGAGCACCACGTAGTGAAGTTCTACGTCGTTGGCCTTGATGATGTCGATGAGAATGTTGAGATACCGAGGGCGAATGAGCGAGTCCAGGACGACGAAGTAGCCGCCGTTGGCGAGCGACGCCGCCGCGTTCGCCACGGCGTCGAACACGACCTCGTGTTGCGGCACGGCACCTTCCTCCCAGCCCCGCAACCGCCCGACCTTGAGCGCGCGAAAGAAGTCATCGCCATGGAGGTGCACCGACGGTTCACTCGACGCTTCGGCGAGCAGCCGAGCCGCGGTGGTCTTGCCGCTCGCGGCCGGACCGCTGACGATCACGATCGATCCTCGTTCGCTCGTTCCTCGACCTATCGTGCGCACGACGCGCAGTCTAAGAGTTCACGTTCCCTGTCCTCGGTGCCTCACGGAACGTCTCGCGCGTCATTTGGGTAGCCTTGCTCTTCATGGAGCATTCAATGTCTGAACGTCTGGCCGAGCTCAACGCGCGCAAGGCCGAAGCTCGCGTGGCCGGCGGCGAGAAAGCAATCGAACGCCATCAGGCCAAGGGCAAGATGACCGCGCGCGAGCGCATCGAGTACCTGCTCGACGAGGACACGTTCCAGGAACTGGACATGTTGAACCGCCACGTCGCCTCGGGCATGGGTCTCGAGGAAAATCGTCCCTACACCGACGGCGTGATCACCGGGTACGGCAAGATCGACGGTCGCAAGGTCTGCGTCTTCTCCCAGGACTTCACGGTCTTCGGCGGCGCGGTCGGGGAGACGCACGGCGAGAAGATCCACAAGATCATGGACATGGCGACGACCATGGGACTGCCGATCATCGGACTGAACGACGGCGCCGGCGCGAGGATCCAAGAAGGCGTCGCCGCCCTCCACGCCTACGGCGGGATCTTCATCCGCAACGCTCGCGCCTCGGGCGTCGTGCCCCAGATCTCGGTGATCCTCGGACCGTGCGCCGGTGGCGGGGTCTACTCGCCGGCGCTCACGGACTTCATCTTCATGGTGAAAGACACCAGCCACATGTTCATCACCGGTCCCGACGTCGTGAAGACCGTGACCGGCGAGGACGTCACGCTCGAAGAACTCGGTGGCGCGCTCACGCACGCCACGAAGTCCGGCGTCGCCAACTTCGTGATGCCCGACGAGAAGAGCGTGCTCGATGAGGTGCGCTACCTCTTGTCGTTCATGCCGTCGAACAACATGGAAGAGGCGCCGCGAATCCTCACCGGTGACGACCCCAACCGACTCTGCGAGGACCTGCGCGACATCCTGCCGTCGTCGCCCAACCTGCCGTACGACATGAAGAAGGTCATCACGTCGGTCGTCGACGGTGGCGACTACATGGAGGTGCACGCCACCTTCGCCCAGCAGATCACGTGCGGCTTCGCGCGCATCGACGGGCACAGCGTCGGCATCGTGTCCAACCAACCCAACGTGCTGGCCGGCGTGCTCGACATCGACTCGAGCGAGAAGGCGGCGCGCTTCGTGCGCACGTGTGACGCGTTCAACATCCCGATCGTGACCTTCGTCGACGTGCCGGGCTTCATGCCCGGAACCGACCAGGAGTACGGCGGCATCATCCGTCACGGCGCCAAGTTGCTCTACGCGTTCTGCGAGGCGACGGTGCCACGTATCTCGGTCGTCACGCGCAAGGCCTACGGCGGCGCCTACGTCGTCATGAACTCCAAGTCGATCGGCGCCGACCTCGCCTACGCGTGGCCGACGGCGGAGTTGGCGGTCATGGGTTCGGCCGGCGCCGTGGAGATCGTCCATCGCCGCGACCTCATGAGCGCCGACGACCCGGCGACGCTGCGCAAGCAGTTGATCGAGGAGTACGAGGAGCAGTACGCCTCGCCCTACATCGCGGCCGAGCGCGGCTTCATCGATGACGTCATCGACCCGGCCGACACTCGACGGATCCTCGCGCGATCGCTCGAACTGCTGCGCTGCAAGCGCGAGGACTTGCCCAAGCGCAAGCACGGGAACGTCCCCCTGTGAGCTACGGCCTGACGCCGCGGCCGGAACTACCACCCGATGAGTTGGCCGCGCTGATCGCCGCGGCCGAAGAAGTGCTCCGCAGCGAGAAGGCCGTCGCGATCATCGATCAGGCGCCGGTCTGGCGATTCTCGGGTCGGTGGTTCAACGCCGCGCCGTTCTCCGATCGCCGACCCCGACTCAGTTGAGCGACTCGACGATCCCCAAGAGGTCGCTCATGATGGCCGCGAGTGAGAAGTCCTTCGGCGTGTAGACCGCGGTCACGCCAAGCGCGAGCAGTTCCTTCGCGTCCTCGGTCGGCACGATGCCGCCGACGACGACCTTGGTCTCGAGGTCACTCGCGCGTAGGCCCTCGAGGATGCGCGGCACGAGCGCGAGGTGGGAGCCCGAGAGGATCGACAGACCGATGACGTCGACGTCCTCGTCGCGCGCGGCCGCCACGATCTCTTCGGGCGAGAGTCGTATTCCTTGGTAGACGACCTCGAAGCCGGCGTCGCGCGCGGCGACGGCGATCTGCTCGGCGCCGTTGGAGTGACCGTCGAGTCCGGGCTTGGCCACCAAGATCTTCGGCGGTCGACCGCGCCGGTCATGGACGGCCTTCGACCTCGCGACGAGCGACGCGAAGTCATCGCCGCGTTCACCGACGCCGCCGCGAACGCCGGTCGGCGCGCGGTACACCCCGAAGACGTCGCGCAGCGCGTTCGCCCACTCGCCGGTCGTGCCGCCGGCTTTCGCGAGCGCGATGGTCGGCACCATGATGTTGTCCTTCGCGTCACCGCTCTGCACGACGCGCGTCAACTCGTTCAGGGCGATCTGCACGGCCTCCTCGTCGCGCGTAGCTCGCCACGCCACGACGTCGTCGATCAGCTCACGCTCGACGGCCGGGTCGACGGTCATGATCGTCTCGATCGCGCTGTCACTCGTGAGCGGTGACTCCGCCGTTTCGGTGAACCGGTTGACGCCCACGACGACCTGCTCGCCCGACTCGATGCGCGCCACGCGCAGCGACTGGCTCGCCACGAGACGACTCTTCAACTCGTCGATCGCGGCGAAGGCGCCGCCGAGGGCGAGCACGTCGTCGAGTTCGATCTGCGCGCCGAGCGTCAGCTCGTGGACCTTGGCCTCCATCACGGAGGATCCGGCGAAGATGTCGGGATACTCGAGGAGGTCGCTCTCGAAGGCCAGCACCTGTTGCATGCGCAGGCTCCACTGCTGGTCCGACGGGCGCGGGAGCCCGAGCGCCTCGTTCCACGCCGGCAACTGGAGGGCGCGCGCACGGGCGTCGGCCGAGAGCGTGACGCCGAGCATCTCGAGCACGATGCGCTGCACGTTGTTCTCGGGCTGTTGTTCGGTGAGACCGAGTGAGTTGACCTGCACGCCGTAGCGAAAGCGACGCAGCGACGCGTCCTGGACGCCGTAGCGAGTGCGACAGATCTCGTCCCACATCGCGGTGAAGGTGCGCATCTTGGCGATCTCTTCGATGAAGCGCACGCCGGCGTTCACGAAGAACGAGATCTGCCCGACGACGTGGGGCATCTGGGACGCCGGGACCTTGCCCGAGTCGCGCACCGCGTCCAGGACGTCGATCGCCGTCGCCAGCGAGTAGGCGATCTCCTGGACCGGCGTGGCGCCGGCCTCTTGGAGGTGGTAGCTGCAGACGTTGATCGGGTTCCACTTGGCGACGTGGTCGTGTCCGTAGGCGATCATGTCGACGATGAGCCGCTTGGACGGTTCGGGCGCGAAGATGTACGTGCCGCGCGAGAGGTACTCCTTGACGATGTCGTTCTGCGTCGTGCCCTGCAGCAGGTTGAGGTCGACGCCCTCTTCTTCGGCGAGCGCGAGGTACAGCGCCCAGAGCCACGCGGCCGTCGCGTTGATGGTCATCGACGTGTTCATCTCGGCGAGCGGCAGTCCCTCGAAGAGTTGTCGCATGTGACCGAGGTGGGCGATCGGCACGCCGACCTTGCCGACCTCGCCGGCGGCGGCCGGGTCGTCCGGGTCGTAGCCCGTCTGGGTCGGCAGGTCGAAGGCGATCGAGAGACCGGTCTGGCCCTTGGCGAGGTTCGAGCGGTAGAGCTCGTTGGAGGCGACGGCGCTCGAGTGTCCCGAGTAGGTCCGCATCACCCACGGTTTGGAACGCTGGGTCATCTCGCCTCCTTCGGTGTCGTTAGCGACGGTAATCGTAGAATCCGGATCCCGATTTCCGACCGAGTTGTCCGGCCGAGACCATCCGTCGCAGCAGCGGCCGCGGTGAGAAGTTCGGCTCGGCGAACTCGGCGAACAGCGCGTCGAGGATCGCGAGGGACGTGTCGAGTCCGACGAGGTCCAACAGCGCGAACGGTCCCATCGGGAAGCCGCACCCGCCCTTCATCGCGATGTCGATGCCTTCCTTGGTCGCGACGCCCTGCTCGAGCAGTCGTATGGCGTTGTTGAGATACGGGAAGAGCAGGGCGTTGACGACGAAGCCGGCCTGGTCCTTCACGTTGACCGGCTCCTTGCCGCAGGCGACGACGAACTCGGTGACCGCGGCCATCGTCTCGTCGCTGGCACAGATCGGTCGCACGACCTCGACCAACGACATCGCCGGCGCGGGATTGAAGAAGTGCAGACCGCAGACGCGGTCCGGTCGCGACGTCTCCATGGCCAGTTCGATGACCGACAGCGTCGACGTGTTCGTCGCGAGGATCGCCTCGGGCTTCACGACGTCGTTCAGCTCGCGAAAGACCAGGCGCTTCACCTCGAGGTCCTCGATCACGGACTCGATGATGAAGTCACAGTCCGACAGGTCGGCCATGTGCGTCGTCGCCGAGACGCGCTTGATGATGGCCTCGGCGTCCTCGGTCGACCGCTTGCCCTTCTCGATCTGTTTGGTGAGCGACGTGGCCATCGTCGCCAGCATCGCCTCGCCGGTCGCCTGGCTTCGCGAGCGCACGATGACGGTGGCGCCGGTCGCGGCCGCGACCTCGGCGATGCCGCTGCCCATGATCCCGGAGCCGAGTACGCCGACTTTTTGGAAACCCATAGGGGAAGGATACTTGGCACGTCGATTCGCCCCAGATGCCAGACTCGACGCATGGGGTCCTGGACGTACGCGGTCGGATCACTCGACGCGCTGCGTGCACTACTTCGTGACGGACCGCTCGACTTGGCGGCGGACGCCGACGTCGTGATCGTGCCGACCGCGGCGGCGTTCACCGGGATCCTCGAGGCGGCACTGCAGACGAGCGCCGTCTTCGACGACCTTGACGTTCGCGTCGAAGCGCTGATGGTGAGTGATCGCGCCGCGACCAACGACGCACTACTACGTCAACCGGCTCGCCAAGGCCGACCTGGTGGTGTTGTGCGACGGCTCCGCGCTGCACGCGCGTTCGGTGTGGCGCGCGAACGACTTCGGTAACGCGATCAACGCCGCGTCGACGGTGGTGGCGATCGGTGAGGTCGCCTCAGCGTTGGGTGACGTCATGATCGATCCGCGCGGCGGAGCACCGACGACCGGCCTGGGGTATCGCGGCGGCGCGGCGCTCAGCGTCCCGGCGAGCGATGAGCAGATGTCGCGGACGCGCTCGCTGTTACGCGACGTCACGTTGATCGTCTTGTCGCCCAGTGGCGTCGTGCGCCACGACGGCGACGAGGTGGAGCCTGGTCGTTGGTGACGTCACCGTGACGCGCGGTCACGACGTCGTCGAGCTTTAGGACTCGGTGATCGTCACCGACTCGATGACGACGTCTTCTTTGGGCTTGCCGGACGACGTCCCGATGTCGTTGATCGCCGCGACCACGTCGAGGCCCTTCACGACCTTGCCGAAGAGCGCGTAGAGCGGCGGGAGCGCTATGCCGCTCGGGACCGGAGATGACGAAGAACTGCGATCCGTTGGTGTGCGGTCCGGCGTTCGCCATCGCGAGTGAGCCGAGTTCGTAGCGACCGGGCTTGGGCAACTCGTCGTTGAACTTGTAGCCCGGACCGCCGGCGCCGGTGCCCGTGGGGTCACCGCCCTGCAGGACGAAACCGGGGATGACGCGGTGAAAGACGATGCCGTCGTAGTAGTGCCAGCGCGCGAGGTACACGAAGCTGTTCACCGTCGTCGGCGCACCGAGTGCGTCGAGGACGATCTCCAGGGTTCCCTTGGACGTCACCATCGTGGCGGTGTAGTTCTTGGTCGTGTCGATGATCATCGGCGGCGCAGCTCGAGAACTTCTGACGCTTCTCGCTCGATCCGTCGGGGTTGGGGATGTGGTCGCTCATTTGGTCACCTTTAGGAGGTCGATGATGAAGACGAGGGTGTCGTTCGCCGGAATGCCGTTGCGGCGCCAGCGCCGTAGGCGTCCGACAGGGGGCAGGATCAACTCACGACGACCGCCGACCTTCATGCCCTGCATCCCCGCCACCCAACCGGGGATCAAACTGGCCCGTTCGAGGGTGGTCGGTGAAGGGCTTGGCGGTCCACGACGACTGCAGGACCTTGCGCGACGCGTAGTCGGCCAGGACGTACTGCGCCGTGAAGGTGTCGCCGACCGCCAAGGCCGGTACCGGTGCCGGTGATCAGGTTGGCGAGCTCCGGCTTCGTCGGGCGGCGCGCCAGGCGGCACGACGAGCGTCGGTGCCTTACCCCACACGCCAGCCGGTGACGGGTCGGTCAGTGCCGAGAAGTGGATGTTCGCCGGGTTCACCACGGCAGCCGCGGTCGTCGTCGTCGTGGGCGCCACCGTGGTCGTCGTCGTAGTGCGGCGACTTGCTGGAGAAGAGCAGTGCGCCGGTGCCGAGCACGACCACCGCGACGATGCCGACGATGATGCCGCGACGCGTGTTCTGGCGACGCTTCGCGCGCTTTTGCATCGCTTCCATCTTGATTCGGCGCGCGGCCTTCTGACGTTCTCGTTTGGTAGTTGCCATGGGTGCTCACTTTACTCCGCCACCTGAAGGGCTCCGAATGCCTCAAGTAACGTTGGTTCCATGGCATTGATCGTTCAGAAGTTCGGCGGCACGTCCGTCGGCGACGCCGATCGCATCCGGGCCGTCGCCGATCACGTGGCGCGCACGCGCGCCGCGGGCAATGACGTCGTCGTGGTCGTCTCGGCCATGGGCAAGTTCACCGACGACCTCATTCGGCTGGCCGACGACGTCTCGCCGACCCGACCACCTCGCGAGCACGACATGCTGCTCACCGCGGGCGAGCGAATCTCCATGGCGCTGGTCTCGATGGCGCTCGGCGCGCGCGGCGTGGAGGCGGCCGTCCTTCACCGGTAGCCAGGCCGGCATCATCACCGACACCGATCACATGCGCGCCAAGATCATCGAGATGCGCCCGGACCGGATCCGCGAGGCGGTCGACGCCGGTCTGGTGCCGGTCGTCGCCGGATTTCAAGGGGTTTCGACCGAGCGCGACATCACGACGCTCGGTCGCGGCGGTTCCGACGTCACGGCCGTCGCGCTCGCCGCGGCGCTGAAGGCCGACGTCTGTGAGATCTACACCGACGTCACCGGCGTCTTCTCGGCCGATCCCCGCGTGGTCACGAAGGCCCGGCGCATCCCGAAGGTCTCCTTCGACGAGATGATGGAGATCGCCGCGACCGGCGGGCGCGTCTTGATGCTGCGCTCGGTCGAGTTCGCCCGTCGTCACGGCGTACCGCTGCACGTTCGATCGAGTTTTACCTGGGAGCCAGGCACCTGGATCGTGGAGGAGGACCCCACCATGGAAGAAGCCGTCGTATCGGCAGTGACCGATGACACGTCGGAGGCGAAGATCACCGTGGGGGGAGTGCCGGACCGACCGGGCGTGGCCGCGCGACTCTTTCGCCAACTCGCCGAGCGGGGCATCAACATCGACATGATCGTGCAGAACACGAGCGCCAAGGGGATCACCGACATCTCCTTCACCGTCGCCAAGACCGACCTCGCCGCCGCGACCGAGACGTGCGACGCGGTGAAGGACGAGATCGGCGCGACCGAGGTCACGAGCGACGACAACATCGGACGGGTGTCGATCATCGGGGCCGGCATGAAGTCGAACCCCGGGGTGACCGCGCTCATGTTCGAGACGCTGTCGGAGAACGGCATCAACATCGAGATGATCTCGACGAGCTCGATCCGGATCTCGTGCGTGATGCGCGCCGAAAAGGTCGCCGACGCGGTGCGCAACCTCCACACCGCCTTCGGACTCGACGCCGCGTAGGGGCTTTTCTCGTCCCGTAGACTTTTGCCATGCGAGTCGCCGTTGTCGGAGCCACGGGCCAGGTCGGCACGACGATGCGCGAGATCCTTCGCGAGCGCGCCTTTCCGGTCGAGGAGATCCGATTCTTCGCGTCGTCCCGGTCCGCCGGCACGACCTTGACGTGGAACGGCACCGAGATCGAAGTGGAAGACGCCGCGACGGCCAACTTCGCCGGTCTCGACATCGCGCTGATGTCCTCGGGCGCCACCTCCTCGAAGGAACTCGCGCCGCGCATCGCCTCGGCCGGCGTCATCGCGATCGACAACTCATCGGCGTGGCGCATGGACCCGCACGTGCCGCTGGTGGTCTCCGAGGTCAACGCCCACACCCTGCGCACGATTCCCAAGGGGATCGTCGCGAACCCGAACTGCACGACCATGGCCGCGATGCCGGTATTGAAGCCCCTGCACGTCGCCGCCGGGCTTCGTTCCCTCACCGTGGCGACGTATCAGTCCGTGAGTGGCGCCGGTCGCGAAGGCGTCGACGAGTTGTGGAACCAGTTGGAAAAGACGCAGGGACACGACGTGCGCGTGCTCACGTTCGACGGATCGGCGTTCCCGTTGGACTCCGGCGTCAAGTTCCCGGCCACGATCGCGCACAACGTCATTCCGATCGCGGGCGCCATCGTCGATGACGGCCTTCTCGAGACGAACGAGGAGAAGAAGTTCCGCGACGAGAGCCGCAAGATCCTCGAGATCCCCGGGCTCGTGGTCGACGTGACCTGCGTGCGCGTGCCGGTGTTCACCGGGCACTCGCTCGCGATCACCGCGAGTTTCGACCGCGCACTCTCGCCGGAGGAGGCCACGGCGTTGCTCGAGGCGGCCGTGGGTGTCGAGGTCTGTGAGATGCCGATGCCGCGTCTCGCCGCCGGCAAGGACCCGAGCTACGTCGGACGCATCCGTCGCGCCGAGACCGTGCCCAACGGACTGTCGATGTTCATCAGCAACGACAACCTGCGAAAGGGCGCGGCGCTCAACGCCGTGCAGATCGCCGAGGAACTGCTCGCGCTTCGTTAGTCGGGGCCGTTGCGACCGACCTGTCGGCGCGCGAGGTTGACGCAGTGGTCGCCGAATCGTTCGTAGAAGCGCGCCAGCAGCGCCAGTTCGACCGCGACCGGCAACGTCATCGAGCCCGACGTCAGTTCGGCGGTCAACGAGACGTGCAGGTCGTCGAGTTCGTCGTCGATCTCTTCGATGGCGCCGGCCGCCTCGAGCTTGCCGTCGATGATGACGTCGGTCGCTTCGCGCCAGATCGTGGAGGCCACCTCACCCATGCGCTCGACGAGTCCGCGACTCCGTCGGTGACATCTCGACGCCGAGTCCGCGCGCCGCGCGTCGCGCGATGTGCTCGGCCAGGTCCCCGCTGCGTTCGACCTCGGGAAGGATTCGTAGCAGCGTCAACAGACGACGACGGTCGGCGATGTTCAGCGACTCGTTCTCGACCAACTGAAGTTCGGCGCGGTTGACGATCGAGTTCACGAGGTCGTCGATCGCCATGTCCTTGTCGACGACGCTCTTGGCGAGTTCGCGGTCGCCCGACAGCAACGCGTGCGTGGCGCCGGCCATCGCCTCACCCACCAAGGCGAAGATCTGCACTATTTGGGGGCGCAACTCCTCGTCGGCGGTGGCGACCAGGGGCTCCTCTTCGTCCGGCTCTGAGCGGTTTCCAAATAGCCGATTCATGGTCAAAGGTTACTTCCGCGTCACAGCACCTATCTAGGGTGGAAGTGTCTGGACGAAAGGGATGAAATGGTTGCAGTGATCAGCGCCGTCGTCGGCCTCGCCTTGGGCGTCGCCGTGACGTGGACCCTGTCGATGAAGCGCTCGCAGACGCTTCGCGAGGACGCGCTGCGCGCCGATGCCGACCTCAAGGTCCGCGACTCGCAACTGCTGGAAGCGCAGCAACGACTCGATCGCCAGCGCGCGGACCACGAGATCGCGATGACGCAGATGGGCGACACGTTCAAGGTGCTCTCCGCCGAGGCCCTCGATGAAACGGTGCGACGCTTCAGTCAGTCCCAAGAGGTGACCCAGAATCTCCGTGAGACGAAGTTGGATTCGACGCTCAAGCCACTCGAGGACCTGCTCGATGAGTACAAGCGCAACCTCGTCGAGTTCAACACGCTGAATGCCGGGGCGCTCTCGGACGTGAAGGGCCGGGCGGCCGAACTGCTCGAGGCCCAACAGCAGACGCAGTACGAGACCCGACGCCTCAATCAACTGCTCGGTCGCAGTTCGCAACGCGGCGCGTGGGGCGAGATCCAGCTCGCGAACGTGATGAACGCGTCGCACCTGCGCCAGGGCATCGACTACGAACTGCAGGTGTCGGCCACGAACGACGAAGGTCGCGCGCTGCGTCCCGACTGCGTCGTGAATCTGCCCAACGGCATCCGCCTCGCGGTCGACGCGAAGTTCCCCTACGACGCCTTCGAGAAGTCATTGGACGAAGAGGACGCGGACGCGCGCCGCGAGTTGCAGTCCAAGCACGCCCGCGACCTGCGCAGCCACGTGAAGACGTTGCGGGAGAAGAGTTACTGGGAGGCGGTCTCGCCGGCCCCGGAGTTCGTCGTCTGTTTCATCCCCAGTGACTTCGCGATGTCGGCCGCGCTCGACGCCGATCCCGAACTGTTGGCCTTCTCGGCGAACGAACGTGTCGTCATCGTCGGGCCGACGAACCTCCTCTCGCTGCTGTGGTCGGTCGGATTCATCGTGCAACAACAACAGATCGCGGTGAACGCCGAACAGATCGCCGAGACCGCCAACAAGCTGTTCGACCGAATCCGCAAGATCGCCGAACCGGTGGGGAAGATGGGCAAGTCCCTCGACACCGCGGTTCGTGACTACAACACGATGCTGGGGTCGATCGAAGGTCGACTCATTCCGGCGGCGAAGCGACTGCGTTCCTTCGGGGGCGCGCATCGCGCGAAGGAACTGCCGCGCACTCGCGTCGGTCGATCGACTCACGAGCCCGCTGAATGAATTGACGTGGGAGATCGACGACGAGAACGCGTTGCCGGCAGGCTCGTCCGAGATCCTCGAGCTCGACCTCTTCGACGACGAGTAGTAAAAACCCGCGAAGACTAAGTTTTGCGTCGTGGCCCGAACCCGCGCGCAACGTCGCCGACATTCGCTGTTTCTGATAATTGCGCTCGTCGTGACGTTGGTCGTGCTGGTCTTCGCGAGGGACATTTCTCGCGCCGGTCATGGCGCGATCACCTCGCGACGCAGTGAGAACCGGAGTTTCGCGGCGTTGGCGAACGCACTGATCGTCCAGGAGAACAACTTCGACCTCCGCTTCGCGCGACTCCTGCGAAGCGGTTCGTCGCTCACGCGTCCGGTCTTCGACGCCCGACTCGATCAGCTGGACCAGGAGTTGGCGTACTGGTCGACGACCGCGGACCTGTTGCGACACCCGAAACTCGCCCACGACGTCAACGACAAGATGGCCGACCTCACCGAGACGCGCATCGCGGACTACGAAGAAGTGATCGCCACGATCGCTAACGCACTCTCGTTGCCCGTGCCGACGCCTCAGCCCGAGGGCACGTTGATCTCCGATCCCGCGAAGTCGCTCCTGGACGCCGGTCTGACCTGGAACAAGGATCGATTCGACTTGCGTCATGAACCGGGAAAGGTGCGACTCGACAAGTTGACACTCTCGAGTGCGAGGTTGTTCATCACCACGGGGGTCGACGTGCTGTCATCCTCGCCGTCGCTCGCGGTCGTGCGCGGCATCGGCATCGCCGCGATCTCGGTCCTGCCGGCGCCGCTGCCATCCAAGGCCGGTGAGCTGGTACTGCCGCCCGTGTCGAGCATCAAGCTCGGCATCTCGATCGAGAACACCGGATTCGTCGTGCAGCGCGTCACGATGGAGGTGTCGATGCAGCCCTCCAACGGACCGCTGCCCGCGCGCCGCCAAACGTTCCACGTGGTACTGGCGCCGCTGCAGTCCTACGCCTTCGTGCCGAAAGATATTGCCGTCGTGCCGAGCGAGCGCGCCACGTTGAGCGTCCGGATCACGGGTGCCCCGGCGTCGCCGAACCTCGAGAGATCGAAGGTATTCCGAGTCGAGATGTCACCCCACGGTCACACTTGATTTGGCAGCGTTACCGGCCAGTTGGCATACGATGGACTCGCCCCCATAATGAATCGAGGAATTGTGTCTGAGTCCATTACCGTGACCGACAACCGCACTGGTGAAACTCGAGAGATTCCCATTGACAAAGGCGGCGTCGCCGCGTCGGAGTTCTCCAAAGCCGTTCCCGGCATCTGGTTCTACGACCCCGGGTTCCTCTACACCGCGGCCGCCGAGTCCGCCATCACCTTCGTCGACGGCGACCTCGGCATCCTGCGCTACCGCGGCTACCCGATCGAACAACTCGCCGAACACTCGACGTACTTCGAGGTCGCCTACCTGCTCAACTACGGCGAACTGCCGACCGAGGCCCAGGCGGCCGAGTGGGAACAAGAGGTCACGCATCACACGTACATCCACGAGAACGTGCGCAAGCGCTTCCTCGAGGGTTTCAACTACGACGCCCACCCGATGGGCATGCTCGTCTCGGCGATCGCCGCGCTCTCGACGTACTACAAGGACGCCAAGATCCTCGATGACCCGGAGATCCTGCACCGTCAGGTCGTGCGCCTGATCGCCAAGATGCCCACGCTCGCCGCGGCGGCGCACCGCTTCTCGGTCGGCATGCCCTTCGTCTACCCGGACAACGGCCTCGGTTACACCGAGAACTTCCTCTCGATGATGTGGAAGGTCGCCGAGCCGCGCTACGAACCGGACCCGGTCCTGGCCCACGCGCTCGACGTGTTGTTCATCCTGCACGCCGACCACGAACAGAACTGCGGCACGACGGCGATGCGCATCGTCGGCTCTTCGCACGGTGACCCGTACTCGGCGACCGCCGCCGCGACGGCCGCGCTGTATGGTCCGCGACACGGGGGAGCGAACGAAGCGGTCCTCAAGATGCTCACCAAGATCGGCAGCATCGACAACATCCCCGCCTACATCGAGACGGTGAAGCAGGGCAAGGCCCTGCTCGAAGGCTTCGGTCACCGCGTCTACAAGAACTTCGACCCGCGCGCCACGATCATCAAGAAGACGGCCGACGACGTGTTCGAGGTCACCGGCAAGAACCCGCTGCTCGACATCGCGTTGAAGCTCGAGGAGATCGCGCTGGCCGATGACTACTTCATCTCGCGTCGTCTCTATCCGAACGTGGACTTCTACTCGGGACTGATCTACCAGGCGATGGGCTTCCCGCTCGAGATGCTCACGGTGCTGTTCGCGATTCCGCGCACGTCGGGGTGGCTGGCGCACTACCAGGAACTGCTCGCCCAGGACGTGAAGATCGCTCGACCGCGCCAGCTCTACATCGGTGACGAGGAGCGCAAGTACGTGCCGATGTCGGCGCGCACCTGATCTACGCGTTTACCGCTTCGATGAGTTGTTCGGCGTGCGCGCGCGGGTGCTGGGTATAGACCGACAGCCACGTGGCCAACGTGTAGCGACCGGACTCGGAGTGTTCGCCGTAACACTCGAGGTCGGCCTCTCGCAGACGACTCAGCACGTCGAGTGACGCGAGTCGCACGGCGGTAAAGACTTCGAGCGAGTGCACGATCGGCAAGACCTTGTAGCCGAGCTGTTCGCACTCGGCCCACGCCGCCTCGTCGTAGCCCTGGATGACCGAACCGGCCGGTTCGGCGAGGAGTCGGCGCAGTCGCGCGTAGGACTGCGCCTCGGAGTCGGCGACGTGATGGATGACCTGGCGCGCGCTCCAACCGCCCTCGACGTGGCGATCGAGGTTGTCGTCGTTGACGATCGTGGCGTCGTGCAAGAACTGTGAGGTCGCCATGCTGTAGGCGGCCACGTCGTCACTGAGATTCATGACTTCTCCTTCTTCTTCTGGGGATCGACTCTTCGGGTGAGTCCCTCCTGGACCATGGAGGTCATGAGTTCGCCGTCCTCACTCCAGAGGAAGCCGTGGGCGGCGCCTCGACCACCGTGGGCGATGGGTGAGTCCATGTCGTAGAGCAACCACTGGTCGGCGTGGGCCTCGCGGTGGAACCACATGCAGTGGTCCAGGCTCGCGACCATGAATGAACCGTCGTCCCAGCGAAGCGAGTGCGGTCGCAGGACTGAGTCGAGGAGGCTCATGTCACTGGCGTAGGTGATGACGCACGCGTGCAACAGCGGGTCCTCGGGCAACTCGCCGTCGGCCTTGATCCACACCTGTTGTCGAGGTTCCCGGTTGCGATCGGGGTCCCACGGCAGTTCACCGACGAAGCGTTGGTCGATCGGGTGATTGCGCGAGAACCACTCTTCGATGTTGCCGCCGGCGTCTTTAATCCGATCCGCGAGGCGTCCGATGGACTGCGGACTCGCCACGACCGGCATCTCGAACTGATGCTCGATGCCGACCTCGTCAACATGAAAACTCGCCTGCATGTTGTAGATGGCGCGGCCGTGTTGGATCGCGACGACGCGGCGCGTGACGAAGCTTCGCCCGTCACGGATGCGGTCGACCTCGTAGAGGATCGGGATCTTCGGATCACCGGGTCGAAGGAAGTAGGAGTGCAGGGAGTGCACGCGGCCGACCTCGACGGTGCGACCCGCCGCCATCAGGGCCTGGGCCGCGACCTGGCCGCCGAAGGTGCGCTGGCGCTCCTCCTCGGGGTGGCGTCCGCGAAAGGTGTTGACCTCGATACGTTCGAGATCGAGCAAATCGACAAGGAGCGCAAGGGCTTCGGACATGTTCCATTGTTGCATCTGGGACTAATGGCGCCTCGGGCCCACAGTCGCCGAGGAATTAGACTGGCACTCGTGCGCAGACGAGTTGATTCTTTCGTGGCGTGGTCGAAGACCCATCAGGGCAAGAAACTCATCCGCTACACCGCGAGTTCCGTGATCACGACCGGCGTCTCCTTCGGCGCCATCGTCTTCTTCTACGGACTCAAGATCATCCCCGGTGTCATCTGGGCGACACTCGTCGGCAACGTGATCGCGACCGTGCCGTCGTATCACTTGAATCGACTCTGGGCCTGGGGCAAGCGCGGCAAGAGCGCCTTTCGCAAGGAGATCGTTCCGTACTGGTCGCTCGCCTTCGCCGGTATCGCCTTCAGTCAGATCGGCGCCTTCAGTGCCAGGGCCATCGTTCGCGCGCATCACTGGAGCCACCTCGCCAACACCGGATTGGTCGCCGGCATCAACCTCGTGTGCTTCGCGATCTTCTGGGTCTTGAAGTTGCTCGTGTTCAACCGGATCTTCCACTTCGACAAGCTCAAGGTGATCGACGAAGAACTCGTCGCCGAAGAGCTCTCGTCGATTCCCGAGACGCCGCTCGACACCATCCGGAACGACTGACGATCGTCGTTCACGTCGGGTTCAGCGTCGAACTCGTAACCGTTCGCGTCGAAGGCCCGAAACTAAGGTTTTGGTTGTGATTACTCGTCTGCGAGCGTGGTCCAAGACCCATAAGGGCAAGAAACTGATTCGCTACACCCTGGTCTCGGGCAGCTCGACGATCGTCTCGTTCGTCGCCCTCTCGGTGTTCTACGGCCTCAACATCATCCCGAGCGTCATCTGGTCGACGCTCGCGGGCAACCTCGTCGCCTCGATCCCGGCCTATCAACTGAATCGCCGTTGGACCTGGGGCAAGCGGGGAAAGAGCCAGTTCCGAAAAGAGGTCGTGCCGTTCTGGCTACTCACGTTCCTCGGCATCGGGGTGTCCCAACTCGGCGCGCTGTGGGCACGCCACGAGGTGAAGGCGCACCATTGGAGTCACCTCGCCAATACCGGACTGGTCGTCGCGACCAACCTGGCGAGTTTCGCGATCTTCTGGGTGTTGAAACTTATTGTCTTCAACCGGATCTTCCAAGTCGACACCGCCGAAGAGATCGACGAGCACCTCAACATCGAAGAGGTAACGGGGACCTAGTCGCGGAAGTTCGTGAACTGCAGCGGCACCGCGAGGTCCGATTCCTTGAAGAAGGCGATCGCCTTTTGCAGGTCGTCGCGTTGCTTGCCGGTGACGCGCACCTGATCGCCCTGGATGGAGGAACTGAGGCTCTTCACGCCCATCTCCTTGACCATCTTGTTGATCTGCTTGCCCACGTCCTGGGTGATGCCGGCCTTCAGGGCGACCTTCTGGCGAGCGCTACCCTGACTGGCCTCTTCGATCTTGCCCGGGTCGAGGGACTTGAGCGACACCGATCGCTTGACGAGCTTCTCCTCGAGGAGTTGATACAGCGCTCGCAGTCGGTCCTCGGTGGAGGCCGACAGTCGCAACTCCTTGTCGGAGAACTCGATGACCGGGTTCGTGTTCTTGAAGTCGAAGCGCGTGCCGGCCTCGCGGTTGGCTTGGTCGACGGCGTTGCGCACTTCTTGTAGATCGAGTTCAGAGACGATGTCGAAACTGGGCATGGGCAAATCGTAGACGTGGTCGCTTGGAAAGCGTCGCGGTGGCCGAACTAAGATGCTCGACGGGTCAGTGCCCGAGTGGCCAATGGGATCTGGCTGTAAACCAGACGGCTTAGCCTACGGGGGTTCAAATCCCTCCTGGCCCACCAAGGTCAATCCAGCGTGGCTGGATTGACCATTTCCGAAACGGCCCGAAAGAAATAAGGTAGCGATGGGCAGGGGAGGAGTGTTGTGAACCGGCTGAAGTCGACGGCGAGTTTTGTGCGCCGTAGCTACGAGCGCGTGGCCGAGCGTTTCGAAACGGGCGTTTCGATGCTGGAACGCCGCTACACGCCGCTCGGCCGGTTCACCCCGGGTCCCTTCGAAGGCTGGAACTTCCTGTGGCAGCCGGCGGTGCTCGGGTTCGTGGCGATGTCACTGATCCTGGCCGGCTGCTCCTTCAACAACTCGCCCTTCAAACTCGACATGCCGAACACGTGGTTCTTCGGTGAGCCGTCGGCCAAGTACGCCGTGACGCCGAATGCCACGAAGTACATCCTCTCGGTCGTCCTCGTCTACGGCGGGCTGCTGCTCCTGATGCGCGTGTGGCTGCGCCTGGCGGAGGTCATGAGACTGCACCCCGGGGCGAGGATCAAGTCGCTCTGGTGGATGCTGCTCTTATGGGCGGCGCCCATGGTCGTCGCCCCACCGCTCTTCAGCCGCGACGTCTTTAGCTACGCGGCCCAGGGCGAGATGACGTTTCACCACATCAGCCCGTATTTATATGGCCCCTACACCCTCGGTGGCGGCGCCTTCGTGCCGCCCGTCGATCCCCTCTGGCAGAACTCCCCGGCGCCCTACGGGCCGTTCTTCCTCTTCCTTGACGGCAAGATCGACTGGATCGCCCAGCACAACGCGCTCTGGACCGTTGTCGGCTTGCGACTTCTGGAGACAGTTGCGGTCGCGTTGATCGGGTACGGCGTCGTCATGCTCGCCCGGGGCATGAACCGCGATCCCGGCGAGGCCTTCGTGCTCTCCGCGATGAACCCGCTGGTGCTACTCACGTTGATCGGCGGGGCGCACAACGACGCGATCATGGCCGGCTTCCTTGTTGTCGGCATCGCACTGGCGGTCAAGAAACATCCGGTCTGGGCGCTGTTCTTCTGTTCGTGCGCGGCCGCGATCAAAGCCCCGGCCGCCATCGGACTGGCCTTCGTGGCGTGGACGTGGCTCGGTCCGAAAGCAACCGTCAGAGACCGACTACGACCGATCGGGATCGCCTGCATCGTGGCGGCCGCGACCTTGGGCGTGTGGACCTTCCTCGCGGGCTTCGGTTTCGGCTGGGTGCAGAATCTTCTCTCCAATGGCACCGTGCGGTCGTGGGCCGCGCCGGCGACCGCTATCGGTTTGGCGATAACGAACACGTTGCACGCCGTTGGCCTGCACGGCATCCAAACCAGTTCCGTGATCTCGGTCACGAGACTCGTGGGACTGTTGGTCGCGGCGGGCTTCGGTATCTGGTTGCTCTGGCACGCCGAAGAGCGCGGCTGGGTGCGCTCGTTGGCGCTGACGCTCATCCTCTTCGTCGAACTGGGTCCAGTTGTCCAGCCGTGGTACCTCGCGTGGGGGCTCGTGTTGTTCGCCGCCAGCTACCAGGGACGCGAGCACTTCTGGCTCCTCGCGCTCTCGATCACCGGTCCGTTCATCGGCATACCCGGCGGGCGCGCGTTGCTGGCCGACCTGGTGCACTCCAATCCGCTCCTCATCGCCCTGGCGGTCGCGATCCTCGGTGGTGTGTTGATCCTCCCGATGGGGCGCTGGACGCAGTGGTCCTGGCCGGGCAAAGAGTTCGAACCGGCCGAGGCCCTACCTATCGCGACCGATTAGTCGGGAACACGTACTGATACTCGACGACGTCGAGCCACACGCCCTGTTTGCGGCCGACCTCGATCTCGGTGCCGACCAGCGTGAATCCGCACTTTTCGTGTAACCGGATCGAACCGGCATTCTCGCCCACGATGCGCGCGATGAGCGAGTGGAAGCCCGAATCGCCCGCCACCTTGATGAGCTGTCCCAGCAGGTCCTCGCCGACGCCGCGCCCGCGCGCCGCACGGTGGACGTAGACCGAGTTCTCGACGGTCGTGGCGTAGGCCGGGCGGTCGCGAAACGGTGAGACCAGCGCGAAGCCCAGGATCCGTTCGCCCCGGGCGCCGACTTCGCCGACGTCGTCGTCCTCATTCACGGCGACGATGCAGGGATGTGTGTCCAGGTGACGACGAATCCACGCTTCTTGCTGTTCGAGGGTGCGCTCGACGAGATCGAAGCTGATCGAGGCCTCGACGACCTCAGGGTTGTAGATGTTCATCAGCGCCGTGGCGTCTTGCACTTCGACCAGGCGCGTTCTCATGACAGTCAAGGGTAGTAAAAGGCCAGTTGGAAGCCGTAGACTGCTCAGAGTACAATTCGCTCCGCGCCAAGTGGGCGCGAACGCCCTCTTAGCTCAGTGGTAGAGCACTTCCATGGTAAGGAAGGGGTCGTCGGTTCAATCCCGACAGAGGGCTCGCCAGGCGGCGTAGCTCAGGTGGTTAGAGCACACGGCTCATAATCGTGGTGTCGCGGGTTCGACTCCCGCCGCCGCTACCAGGCACAACGCAGGACCGAATTGCAGTGAATACGAGGAGAGAAGAATGGCGAAGAACGAGAAGCGTGTCCAGGTCACCCTGGCGTGCGAGGACTGCAAGCGGCGCAACTACATCACGATGAAGAACAAGGTGAACGACCGCGAGCGCATCGAGATGAAGAAGTACTGCCAGTGGGAACGAAAGCACACGGTCCACAAAGAGACCCGCTGAGGAGGTCCTCGGGGAGGATGGTAAGATTCATCTTCCCTACGGCCTCAGTCACGTTGTGACTGGCGTCACGAAGGGCAGTGGCTCAATTGGTAGAGCACCGGTCTCCAAAACCGGTGGTTGGGGGTTCGAGTCCCTCCTGCCCTGCGCGAAGGTGTTCTTCGAAGGAAATGTAGTGCGAACGAGAGACGTGAGATGAACCGCGAACAGAAGCGTGCGATGCAGCGACAGGGTCAGGTGGGTGCCGACGGCACCCCCGCACCTCGACGCACCTCGACCGCCGACGTCCAGCGTCGTCGCCGTCAGCGCACCGGCCCGCGCCAGTTCTTCCGCGAGATCCGTGAAGAGATGCGCCAGGTCTCCTGGCCCACCCGCCCCGAGGTCATCAACTACACGATCATCGTCTTTTGCGTCCTGGTGTTCATGACCTCACTCATCTTCGGACTCGGCTACGGCTTCTCCAAGTTCGTCACGTTCCTCTTCCAGAAGTAAGGCAATCATGAGCGATATCGAGACCCCGACCACCGAAGAGGACACCGTCAGCGACGAGATCCTCGAGATCACCATCCTCGAGGAGGACTTCGAGGAGCCCGTCGCCGAGAGCGCCTTTGACCGACCCGGTCGCTGGTACATCGTGCACACCTTCGCCGGCCATGAGCAAAAGGTCATCGGCGCGCTGCACAACATCATCAAGAGCCGCGAGCTCGAGGACCAGATCTACGAGATCTACCTGCCCGAAGAGGACGTCACCGAGTTCAAGTCGGGCAAGAAGGTGACCGTCTCCAAGCGCATGTTCCCGAGCTACCTCCTGATCCGCTGTGAGCCGGACCCCGAGATCTTCTACGTCATCGGCTCGACACCCGGCGTCACCGGTTTCGTCGGCGCCGAGAAGACCCGCCCGACGGCGCTCACGCGCCGCGAGGTCGACAACATCATCCGACCGCACGTCGAGGGCGTCGAACTCGCGCCGACCAAGCGCCGCATGCCGACGCACGAATTCGAAGTCAACGACACCGTCCAGATCAAGACCGGTCCCTTCGCGACGTTCTCGGGCCACGTGGCCGAGATCAACGAGGACCAGCTCAAGGTCAAGGTGCTCGTGGACATATTCGGACGAGAGACCCCGGTGGAGCTCGACTTCACCCAGGTCACGAAGCTCTAGAACGCCAAAGGAGAGAACCATGGCCAAGAAGATTGTCGCAGTCGTCAAGATCCAGCTCGAAGCGGGCGGCGCCACGCCGGCCCCGCCGGTCGGCACGGCCCTCGGGCCGCACGGCATCCAGACGATGGAGTTCTGCAAGCAGTACAACGCCGCGACCGAGTCCATGAAGGGCACGGTCATCCCGGTCGACATCACGATCTACGACGACCGTTCCTTCTCGTTCATCTTGAAGACCCCGCCGACCCCGGTGCTGTTGCGCCAGGCCGCCGGCGTCGCCAAGGGCGCGCACCTCGCCGGCCGTGAGGTCGTCGCCAGCGTGACGATGGACCAGATCGAAGAGATCGCCAAGACCAAACTGAAGGACCTCAACACCGATGACATCGAGATGGCGAAGCTCCAGGTAGCTGGCACCGCGCGCTCGATGGGCATCTCGGTCGCGAGCTAGGAGAGACATGAAGCACGGCAAGAACTACAAGAACGCCCTGGCCCAGGTCGACCGCGAGGAACTCCTCAGCGTCACCGACGCCCTCGACAAGGTGAAGAACCTCTCGACCGCCAAGTTCGACGAGACCGTCGAGTTGGCGATCCGACTGGGCGTCGACCCGCGTCGCGCCGAGCAGATCGTGCGCGGCACGCTGTCGCTGCCCGCGGGCACTGGCAAGACGAACCGCGTCGCGGTCTTCGCCGCCGGCGAAGCGGCCCAGGCCGCGCGTGACGCCGGCGCCGACGAGGTCGGTGCTGAGGACCTCGTGGCCAAGGTCGCCGGGGGATTCCTCGACTTCGACGTCGCCATCGCGACGCCGGACCTCATGGGTCAGGTCGGAGGACTCGGTCGAGTGCTCGGACCGCGCGGTCTGATGCCCAACCCCAAGACCGGGACCGTCACCATGGACGTCGCCAAGGCCGTCACCGAGTTCAAGGGTGGGCGCGTCGAGTACCGTACCGACAAGATCGGCAACGTGCAACTGCGCGTCGGCAAGGTCAGCTTCAGCCGCGACGACCTCGTGAAGAACGTCCGGGCCGTCGTCGACGAGATCATCCGCGTGAAGCCCGCCAGTGCCAAGGGTCGCTACATCATGTCGATCACGGTCTCTTCCACGATGGGACCGGGCGTCAAGGTCGACCCGGCCCAGGTGAAGGCCGTCGAGGACGTCGCCGTTTCGGCGTAGGGCTGCAATTCAACACACGGATCCGTTTGAGATTCCGGCAGACTTCGCTTAGGCACCTACGTCCATTTGGACCAGCGCCCATGCTCGCCGGGCTGGATCTGTCGATTTCCTAACTTCGAAGCATCGGCAAGGGCCGCGACCTGCACGGCCTCAAATGTGTCGGAGGTCGGGACCGATTCACTGCGCCACACTTGCGAGGGCGTCTTTTCGTTGAGGTGTGAATTGGGAGTATTCCACCACAATGTGATTTCCAACTGATTCAAGGAGCCGCCAAGAACGTGATTGATTCTCTGCGCCTCCAACTGAGGAAGGGTAAATGGCCGGGCAACCATGGGATTGATGATAGTTGCGATGGATTCTCACTAGTCTTTGCAAGCATTTCAAACGGGGCCGCTACCAGAATCCCTTCCTTCTTCCACATCAAAAACTTCCCCCGAACGTTGAGCATTTTGACTGTCAGCGATCACAGGACTATCATCTAACTCCGCACGAAACCTGTGCCACAGATTTAGAAAGAACGCCGAAGACATCCGGTGGGGAAACCCATAAGGGCCAGTGGTCCGCCTGACGAGGAGTTCGAGTCTCTGCTGAGACTCGTTCGCTTGGATGTCCCGGCCCGAACCGGGCGGTATCCGGCGAAGGAGCAGTATGAGCAAGGTCCAACCGGCCAAGGTCGCCACCATCGACGAGGTCAAAACGCGCATTGCGGCGTCGACGACGGCCGTCGTGACCGAGTACCGCGGCCTCACCGTCGCCCAGATCTCGACCCTTCGCCGCCAACTCCGTACCCTCGGCGCCGACTACAAGGTCTTCAAGAACACGCTCGTGCGCCGCGCCATCGCCGGCACCGACGTCGAGTCGCTCTCGGAGTTCCTCGTCGGCCCGACGGCGATCGCCTTCGTCGACGGCGACGTCTCGGCTGTCGCGAAGGCCCTGCGCGACTTCGCGCGCGAGACGCCCAAGCTGATCGTCAAGGGCGGCGTCGTCGACGGCAAGCCGCTCTCGATGAAGGACCTCAGCGCCCTGGCCGACCTGCCGAGTCGCGACGTCCTCCTGGCCCAGATCGCCGGTCTGTTGGCGTCACCGCTTCGCACCATGGCCGGTCTGTTGAAGGCCGTCCCGCAAAACTTCGCCTACGGCCTCTCGGCCTTGATCGAAAGCAAGGGTGGCGTTGTCGCCCCGGCTGAGGACAAGGCAGAAGAGGTCGCCGAGACTCCGGCCGGGGTCGAGGAAGCTGCTCCGGCAGCGAGCGAGGACGACGCGACACCCGTCGCGGACGTCACAGTCGAGGAGGAGGCCCCCGCGGCCGAGCCCGAGGCTGCAGCCCCAGTCGCGGAGGAGGCCCCCGCGGCCGAGCCCGAGGCGGACGCTACCGAGGTGTCGCGAAGACGCCGAAGCCGAACCGGCCGAATAACCCAGTCCACGAAGTACGAAGAGAAGAGAGGAATCACCATGGCTGCAACATTGACCAAGGAACAAATCCTTGACGGCATCGCAGAGCTTTCCGTTATCGAGCTGAGCGAGCTGTTGAAGGAGTTCGAAGAGAAGTTCGGCGTGACCGCCGCGGCACCCGCCGCAGTGGCCGCACCGGTCGCCGCCGGTGGCGGCGCCGCGGACGCGCCGGCCGCCGACGAGAAGAGTGACTATGACGTCATCTTGACCGCGGGTGGCGACAAGAAGATCCAGGTGATCAAGGAAGTGCGCGCACTCACCAGCCTGGGTCTCAAGGAAGCGAAGGACCTCGTCGACGGTGCCCCCAAGCCCGTGCTCGAGAAGGTCTCCAAGGCCGACGCCGACAAGGCCAAGGCCTCGCTCGAAGCCGCCGGTGCGACGGTAGAAGTCAAGTAAGTTAAAGGCTTTTCGGAGGATGTCCCGGCCGAGGAATCGGCCGGGACATTTTCTTTGCCTGGTGTACTTGACCTTGGTCCAGAACCTGCCTAGGGTTACCGCAACCGCTCTAGCGGCCGCGCGTCTCCCAAAGGAGGAGCGCCAGTTGCGCATACCCTGAAATTCCCGCTAGAGTTGTAAGACCGTGTCCTTGCACCTAACTTTGTCATCCCCTGACGCCGTTTTGTACGTGTTCCCGGCATATGCCAGCAGTAATCACCCACCAACACGGAGGAGAGACCGTTGACGTCTCGGTCCACTAGCCCAGAGCGATTTAACTTCTCGGCACTCGGTGAAGCCCACCCCCTGCCTAACCTTCTCGAAATTCAGCGAGACAGCTTCGACCTGTTCATGAAGCAGGGTCTGCGTGAGGCCTTCGAGGCCATCTCGCCGATCACGGACTTCACCGGTCGACTCTCGCTCGAACTCGAGTTCGATCCCGACGACGCGGACCTCAAGTCGCCGCCGAAGTTCACCGTGGAAGAGTGCCGTCAGCGCGCCACCACGTACTCCCAGCCGATCTTCGTTCGCGCGAGGTTCTTGAACTCAGAAACCGGCGAGATCAAAGAGCAGACCGTTTTCATGGGCGACTTCCCGATCATGACCGAGCAGGGCACGTTCATCATCAACGGCACCGAGCGTGTCGTCGTGTCCCAACTCGTTCGTTCACCGGGCGTGTTGTTCCAGCCGGGCAAGGACGAGAAGGTCGCCTTCGAAGGCACCATCCACCCGAGTCGCGGTGAGTGGCTGCAGGTCGACCTCGAAGAGAAGAAAAACAAGGCGGCGAACGCCGGTGCACGCATCGCGCGCAAGCGCCGCATCTCGATCTTCACGTTGCTGCGCGCCCTTGACACCGTCATGGACGAGGCCTTCTTCGAGAAGTTCGTCGCGCACTTCGACTTCCTCGAGGACCAGTTCCACGCCGACTGGAAGAAGGCGCACGTCGAGATCGCCAAGCACATGGACAAGTACAACCTCGAGGACACGCCCGAGAACTTCCTGCGCGCGAGCCAAGAGACCGCGTGGCTCGAGATCTACCGTCGCGCGCGTCCCGGTGAAGTACAGACCATCGAAGCGGCCCGTCAGTACTTCGAGGGCGCGTTCTTCTCCGAGAAGCGCTACGACCTTTCGCGCGTCGGCCGCTACAAGCTCGACCGCAAGCTGGGCGACGAAGTCGCCAAGAACGTCGAACTGTTCGGCGACCTCCTCGAGCGCCCCAACATGCAGATGCACGTGCTCTCCAAGGCCGAGGTGTTGGCGACCGCGACGTACCTGCTCAACCTGGCGCGTGACCGCACCGCCAAGGAGACCACGTACCACATCGACGACCAGGACCACTTCGCGAACCGCCGCATCCGCAGCGTGGGCGAACTGATCCAGAACGCGTTGCGCACCGGCCTCTCACGTATGGAGCGCGTCGTTCGCGAGCGCATGAACACCCAGGACGTCGAGGCGATCGCGCCCCAGACGCTCATCAACATCCGTCCGGTCATGTCGGCGATCAAGGAGTTCTTCGCGACCTCGCAGTTGAGCCAGTTCATGGACCAGAACAACCCCCTGTCGGGACTCACGCACAAGCGTCGTCTCTCGGCCCTGGGACCAGGCGGTCTCTCACGCGAGCGCGCCGGCCTCGAAGTCCGCGACGTCCACTCCTCGCACTACGGACGCATGTGTCCGATCGAGACGCCCGAAGGCCCGAACGTCGGACTCATCGGCTACCTCGCCAACTACGCGCGCATTAACGAGTACGGCTTCATCGAGACGCCGTACCGCGTCGTCACCTCGGGCAAGGTCACCGGTGAGATCAAGTACTTCACCGCCGACGAGGAAGAGCGCTTCGTCATCGCCCAGGCCAACACCGAAGTCGATGAGAAGGGCGTCATCCGCGCCGAGCGCGTGCTCGTGCGTCGTGGCCCCGTCGGCACCGGTCTTCGCGTCGGTTCCTCCAACAAGTCGTCCTCGACGACGTCCGAGATCGACTTCGTCAAGCCCGACGAGGTCGAGTTGATGGACGTCTCGACGAAGCAGATCATCTCGGTCGCGACCTCGTTGATCCCCTTCGTCGAGCACGACGACGCCCAGCGCGCCCTCATGGGTGCGAACATGCAGAAGCAGGCCGTGCCGCTCATCATGCCCGAGGCGCCGTTCGTCGGTACCGGCATGGAGGCGCGCGCCGCGCTCGACTCCGGCGACGTACTGATCGCCGAAGGCGACGGCGTCGTGAAGTTGGTCTCGGGTGACCGCATCGTCGTCGAGTACGACAAGGACGTCGCCGACCGCTACGGCAAGGCCCTCGGCAAGAAGCAGTACAACCTCAACAAGTTCCGTCGTTCCAACCAGGACACCTCGATCAACCAGAAGCCCTTGGTGTACGGAGGCGAGACGGTCAAAGAGGGCGACTTGCTCGCCGACGGTACCAGCACGTTCAACGGCGAGCTCGCGCTCGGCAAGAACCTGCTCGTCGCCTACATGCCGTGGGAGGGCTACAACTACGAAGACGCCATCATCTTGAACGAGCGTCTCGTTCGTGACGACGTCTTGACGTCGATCCACGTGAAGGAGTACGAGATCGACGCGCGCGACACCAAGCTCGGTGCCGAAGAGATCACGCGCGACATCCCGAACCTGCCCGATGACATCCTGGCGGACTTGGACGACCTCGGCATCGTGCGCATCGGCGCCGAAGTCGAGCCCGGCGACATCCTCGTCGGCAAGGTCACGCCGAAGGGTGAGACCGAGCAGTCGCCCGAAGAGCGCCTCCTGCGCGCGATCTTCGGTGAGAAGGCGCGCGAGGTGCGTGACACCTCGCTGAAGGTTCCCCACGGGGAGTCCGGCAAGGTCATCGACGTCAAGGTCTACAGCCGTGACGAGGACCACGAGATGCAGCCCGGCGTCAATCAACTCGTCAAGGTCTACGTCGCCCAGAAGCGCAAGATCTCCGAGGGCGACAAGCTCGCCGGACGCCACGGCAACAAGGGCGTCATCTCGAAGATCCTGCCCGAAGAGGACATGCCCTTCATGTCCGACGGCACGCCGGTCGACATCATCCTCAGCCCCTTGGGTGTACCGAGTCGAATGAACGTCGGCCAGGTCCTCGAGAGTCACCTGGGCTACGCCGCGCGTCACGGCTGGGAGGGCATCGAGGTCAACCCGACCGTCGGGACCTCCGGTCACACCGACCAGGCCGACCCCGCCACGCGTCCCTACCGCAAGACCCGCCCGCGCACCGAGCCGGCCGTCTACGTCGCGACCCCGTCCTTCGACGGCGCGCACTGGGACGAGACCGACCGGGCCAAGGACAAGCCGACGATCCAACAGACCTTCGCGACGCTGAATGTCGACGGTCAAAACGGTAAGCGCCTGTTGGCCGGGGACAACGACGGCAAGGTCACGCTCTTCAACGGTCGCACCGGTGAGGTCTACGACAGCCCGATCTCGGTCGGCTACGCCTACATCTTGAAGCTCGCCCACATGGTCGACGACAAGATCCACGCGCGCTCGACCGGTCCGTACTCGATGATCACCGCCCAGCCACTCGGTGGCAAGGCGCAGTTCGGTGGTCAGCGCTTCGGGGAGATGGAAGTCTGGGCCCTCGAGGCCTACGGCGCGGCGTACGCGCTCCAGGAACTCCTCACCGTCAAGTCCGACGACATGAAGGGCCGCGAGCGCGCCTACGAGGCGATCGTGAAGGGTCAGAACCTGCCGGAGCCGGGAATCCCCGAGTCCTTCAAGGTTCTCATCAAGGAAATGCAGTCACTCTGTTTGAACGTAGAAGTGCGCGACAAGGTCGGGGCCCACGTGGACCTGGCCGACACCGAAGAGGACTTCTTCTCCGTCACCCGTGAACTCGGTATCGACATCAGTCGACCGGAGCGCGGTTCGGACGAAGAGGACGCTCGACGCGCCGCCGAAAGGAAGTTGTCATGAGCCCGTTAGACGTCAACCAGTTCGACGAACTGAGCATTGGACTCGCCACGGCCCAGAACATCCGCAGTTGGTCCTCGGGAGAAGTGAAGAAGCCCGAGACCATCAACTACCGCACCCTGCGTCCCGAGAAGGACGGCCTCTTCTGCGAGAAGATCTTCGGACCGCAGAAGGCCTGGGAGTGCGCGTGCGGCAAGTACAAGCGGGTGCGATTCAAGGGCATCGTCTGTGAGCGCTGTGGCGTCGAGGTCACCAGTGACAAGGTCCGACGTGACCGCATGGGCCACATCGCCCTGTCAGCCCCGGTCGTGCACATCTGGTACCTGCGCGGTACCCGTTCGTGGCTCGCGTACCTCCTCATGGGTACCGCGCCCAAAGAGGAGCTGAAGGCCAAGCAGCTCGAGAAGGTCATCTACTTCGCCGCCCACATGGTCACCTTCGTCGACGTCGACAAGCGTCACGACGACCTGGCCGAACTGCGTGGCGGCCTCGCCGAGGAGATCCTCGAGATCGCCGAGCGCGAAGTGAAGGCGCTCGACAACAAGCTCAAGGAGATCGAGGCGCGCGCCGTCAAGCTCGAAAGCGACGGCGCCAAGGAGTCCGAACTTCGTGCGCTCCAGCGCGGCACCGAGAAGGAACTCGACGGCGTGCGTTCGCGCTTCGCCGAAGAGCGTGAGTTGGCCAAGCAGGCCTTCGACACCTTCGAGGGACTGCACTCACGCCAGATCATCGAGGACGAAGTGCTGTACCGCGAGATGGACTTCCGCTACGGCGAGTACTTCGAGGGCGGCATGGGCGCCGACGCGATCCTGCAACTGATCGACCGCATGGACCTCGACCAAGAGGAAAAGACCATGCGCGAGATGATCGACGCGAAGGACGGCCGCAAGCCCCTCAGCGCGCAGCGTCACGCCAAGTTCTTGAAGCGCCTCGCCATCGTGCAGTCCTTCAACCGTCGTGACGACCAAGGTCGTCGACTCAATGACCCGCGCGCCATGATCCTCGAAGCCGTGCCCGTCATCCCGCCGGACCTGCGCCCGATGGTGCAGCTCGACGGTGGACGATTCGCGACCTCGGACCTCAACGACCTCTACCGTCGCGTCATCAACCGCAACAACCGACTGAAGCGTCTGCTCGATCTCGGTGCACCGGACATCATCGTCAACAACGAGAAGCGCATGCTCCAAGAGGCCGTCGACGCCTTGTTCGACAACGGCCGTCGTGGACGACCGGTCGCCGGTCAGTCCGGTCGACCGCTCAAGAGTCTCTCGGACATGTTGAAGGGTAAGCAGGGTCGGTTCCGTCAGAACCTGCTCGGTAAGCGCGTCGACTACTCGGGCCGCTCGGTCATCGTCGTCGGTCCGCAGCTGAAGCTGCACCAGTGCGGCCTGCCCAAGATGATGGCCCTGGAACTCTTCAAGCCCTTCGTCATGAAGCGACTGATCGAGACCCAGATGGCTCAGAACATCAAGAGCGCCAAGCGCATGGTCGAGCGTCGCAAAGCCGTCGTGTGGGACGTCCTCGAAGAGGTCATCCGCGAGCACCCGGTGCTGCTCAACCGCGCGCCGACCTTGCACCGTCTCGGCATCCAGGCCTTCGAGCCCGTGCTGGTCGACGGCAAGGCCATCCAGATCCACCCGTTGGTGTGCAAGGCGTTCAACGCCGACTTCGACGGTGACCAGATGGCCGTGCACGTGCCGCTGTCGGCCGAGGCCCAGGCCGAGGCGCGCATCTTGATGCTCTCGACGAACAACATCTTCACGCCGGCGACCGGTCGACCTATCACTGAGCCCGCTCAGGACATGGTCTTCGGCGCGTACTACCTGACGTTGCCCGCCGACGAGGCACTGGCGAACCCGCCGGTCTTTCGACACGTGTACGAGATCGAGAACGCACTCGCCGACAAGACCATCGGCGTTCGCACGCAGATCCAGATTCGCCCCAGCGAGGGTTCGTCGCTCGACACGCGTCTCGAAGCCGCCGGCGTTGAGGTGAAGGGCGCGAGCCGTTCACTGATCACGACGGCCGGTCGGGTCTTCTTCAACGAGGCCCTGCCGTTCAGCTTCCGTTACGTGAACGAGCTCATCGGTAAGAACGCCACGCCGATCGGGACGATCGTCGAGGAGATCTCCGGTAGCTTCAGTCGCCAAGAGGTCGCCGAGTCACTGGACGCCATCAAGTCGTTGGGCTTCCGCTACGCCACGCGTTCGGGTCTGACCATCTCCATTGACGACGTCGTCACGACGTCGGAGAAGGCCGCGATCTTGAACAAGTACGAGGAGCAGGCCGCCAAGGTCGAGACCAACTACCGCCGCGGCGTCATCGTCGACGACGAGCGTCGCCAGCAGGAGATCGAGATCTGGACGAACGCCAACAAGGAGGTCGGTGACGCCACCGACCGCGCCATGAACGCGACGTTCGACAACCCGATCCGCATGATGGTCGACTCCGGTGCGCGTGGTAACTCACAGCAGATCCGTCAGATCGCCGCCATGAAGGGCCTCGTGTCCAACCCGCGTGGTGAGATGATCCCTCGTCCGATCAAGTCGTCCTTCCGTGAAGGCCTCTCGGTCCTCGAGTACTTCATCTCGACCCACGGCACCCGCAAGGGCCTCGGTGACACGGCGCTGCGCACCGCGGACTCCGGCTACCTGACCCGTCGACTCGTCGACGTCGCCCAGGAGCTCATCGTCAAGGAGTTCGACTGCGGCACGCAACGCGGCATGTGGATCGAGCACGTCACGCCCGACACCCGTGGTCAGCGCGCGCACCTCGAGACCAAGCTGTGGGGACGCGTCCTCGCTGAGGACGTCACGCTCTCCAACGGCACGACGATCGCGACCGGCACCATGTTGATGGTCGACGACGTCGAACTGCTGCGTGAGGACAAGGCGGTCGAGCGCGTTCGTGTTCGCACGACGTTGACCTGTGACGCCGTACAGGGCGTCTGTGCCTACTGCTACGGACTCTCGCTCGCGACGCACCAGTTGGTCGAGCTCGGTGAGGCCGTCGGTGTCATCGCCGCGCAGTCCATCGGCGAGCCCGGCACGCAGCTCACCATGCGTACCTTCCACTCCGGTGGTGTGACCGAGAGCGACATCACGCACGGTCTACCGCGCGTCGTGGAACTCTTCGAGGCCCGTACGCCGAAGGGCGCCGCGAAGGTCGCGGAGTTCAGCGGTGTTGTCCGCGTCGAACTGATCGGTCGTGAGCGCAAGGTCACGGTCGTCGGCAACGACGGCGAAGTGCAGGAGGAGTCGATCTCGATCGCGCGCCACCTGCTCGTCGAGGACGGTCAAGAGGTCGAGGTCGGCACGCCGCTGCACGACGGACCGCTGGACCCGAAGTTGATGATGAAGTTCCGTGGCACTCGTGAGACCCAGCAGTACTTGGTCGAAGAGGTCCAGAACGTCTACCGCGACCAGGGTGTGTCGATCCACGACAAGCACATCGAGTTGATCGTTCGTCAGATGACGCGACGCGTCCAGATCGTCGACGCCGGTGAGTCCCCGTGGCTGCCCGGTGCGATGGTCGACGTCAAGCTCTTCAACGACACCAACGACGAGATCGAAGCCAACGGCAACGAAGCGGCCGACGGTCGTGCCCAGTTGATGGGCATCACCAAGGCCTCACTCGCCACCGACTCGTGGCTCTCGGCCGCCTCCTTCCAGGAGACGACCCGAGTGCTCACCGAAGCGGCCATCGAGGGCAAGCGCGACCACCTGGTCGGGCTGAAAGAGAACATCATCATCGGCAAGCTCATCCCGGCCGGTTCCGGGCTCGAGTACTACAACCAGCGCGAACTGCGCCTGGACATGCCCGACGCCGAACTGCTGCCCGCCTGGGCGCAGGTCAGCGACGATGACCTCGACCTCGCGAGCCTGCTCGGCGAACTCTCCGGTGACGACTCGACGTTCAGCGCCGACCTGTCGGCGTTCCAGAACATCGGGACCGCCACCTACGACGAGTCGGCGCTACCTGAGAACGACGCGTCGAATCCCGAAGACGAGTTGGGTAACCGAGCGATCTAAACGAACAGCCCGCCCGAGTCGCAAGGCTCGGGCGGGCTTCGTCGTTTGCAGATCGACATCCCGTCGTTCGAGTCATGTTTGACGTGTCGACACGCCGGAGCGTCCAGTTGACATGCGTGTCGCCAGTTGGATTTGATTGTCACACGACTAGTCCGAGGAGACTCGCATGGACAGAGTGACGCCGGCTGCGACGATCATCCACGGTGGTCGAATCGCCACACTGGACCCGGGTCGGCCGTTCGTCTCGGCGTTGGCGATCGCCGACGGCCGAGTGCTCGCAGTGGGAGACCTCGAGAAGTTGTCGCAGCACCGGGCCGACACGACGGTGATGATCGACGTGAAGGGTGCGACCGGTGATCCCCGGTCTCAATGACTCACACATGCACGTCGTGCGCGAAGGCCTCATGTACAACATGGAGCTGCGTTGGGACGGGGTACCTTCGCTCGCCGAGGCGCTGCGCATGTTGAAGCGCCAGGCCGAGCGCACGCCGGCGCCGCAGTGGGTACGCGTCATTGGCGGCTGGTCCGAGTTCCAGTTCGTGGAGCAACGCTTTCCCACGCTCGATGAGATCAACGCGGTGTCGAAGGACACGCCCGTGTTCGTGCTGCACCTCTACACCCACGCTCTCATGAATCAAGCGGCCCTGCGCGTCCTCGGCTACACCCGCGAGACACCCGATCCGCCGGGCGGCGTGATCGAGCGCGACGTCGCGGCGAACCGACCGGACTGTTGATCGCCACGCCGAACGCGGCACTGCTCTACGGAGCGATCGCCAACGCACCCACGTTGAGTCCGTCGGCGAAACTCAACTCCACTCGACTCTTCATGCGCGAACTCAATCGCCTCGGTGTCACCAGTGCGAGCGACGCGGGCGGCGGGGGACATCACTATCCCGAGGACTACGACGCGATCAAAGACCTCGCGTCGCGCCGCGAGACGACGGTGCGCGTCGCGTACAGCATGTTCACGAATAATCCCGGGAAGGAACTCGACGACTTCAAGCTGTGGGACACGATGACGGCCTTCGGCGACGGCGACGATCGACTGAAGGTCAACGGCATCGGTGAAGTGATCACGTACTCCGCGTACGACTTCGAGAACTTCGTCCAGCCCCGTCCGGAGATCGCCGACAAGGGTCTGCACGACTTGCGCGAAGTGCTCGGGTGGCTCGTGCAACATCGGTGGCCCGTCCGTCTCCACGCGACCTACGACGAATCGATCTCCAAGTATCTGGACGTCTTTGAGGACATCAATCGAGAGTTTCCCTTCGACGGTCTGCACTGGTTCTTCGATCACTGCGAGACGATCAGTAAGAAGAGCATCGATCGAGTGGCGAACTTGGGTGGCGGGATCGCCGTGCAGGACCGGATGGCCTTCGCCGGTGAGCAAGTTCGTCGAGCGCTACGGACAAGACGCGGCCGACGCCACGCCGCCGATCAAGGCGATGATGGCCGCCGGCGTGCCGGTCGGCGCGGGAACCGACGCCACCCGGGTCGCGTCGTATAACCCGTGGGTCTCGCTGTACTGGTTGGTGACCGGACGCACCGTCGGTGGCTATGAACTGTGGTCGGAGAAGAACCGACTCGACCGAATGGAGGCACTGCGGCTGTACACGCAGGGGAGTGCGTGGTTCTCTCGCGACGACGAGCGCAAAGGGAACGCTCACTCCCGGGCAGTACGCAGATCTTGCCGTCCTCAGCGCCGACTACTTCGCGGTGGATGACGCAGAGATCAAGGGCATCGAGTCGGTGCTCACGATCATGGACGGCGACATCGTCTTTGCCCAGGGTCCGTCTCTCTGCGTATGCGCCACCTCCGCTGCCGGTGGAACCCGATTGGTCGCCGGTGGCCGAGTTCGGTGGCGCGCACATCACGCGCACGGGATCGGTACCTGCGAGTGGCGCCAGTGGTGCAAGAGGGGGCCAGGTCCACCTCGCCGGTTCGCGCGACGTGTGGGGCCATGGTTGGGGCGGAAGTTGTCCGTGTTGATGCGACGAGTTTCGTGTGACGCAGACTTTGTCGAGTCCTAGGCGAAGTACTGCCAGTGGCCCTCGGTGATGACCTCAACGTTCCCGTCGACCACTTTGATGGCACTCTGATCGTCGAGCGCGTAGGACGGGTTGCCCAGTGTTGCGGCCCATCTCTTGGCTTCGGCCATGGTGTTCTCCGGCATCTCTGGGTGATCGACGTGCGGGAATATCGAGAAGTCGACGATCCCGAGCGTCTTGTCGTGACCGGTGGGCGGGGTCCACTCCATGAAGTCGTCGCCAATGCGCGGTGTCATCACCATGCTCCCGCCACTCAGGCCGACGTAGACCGCGTTCATCGAGGGTATGAGCTCGGCCACACCCGACTGCTTCATCCAGTAGCTCATGAACACCGCGTCGCCACCGCCTACGAGCAAAACGTCCATGTCGTCGAACTGCGGCCGCCAATACTTCTCGCCGAGACTTTTGAGGATGCTCAACTCCAACACCCCGACCGATTTCCAACCGGCTTCGACCATAGGTGCACGTCCGACACCGGTGGTGGTTCGCCAGACCCCGTTCGGCCCACCCATGGGGTACCCGCCGGTCGGGATGTACAGCGTGACGCACTCTTCGATCGGTTTTCCGACGAGTTCGACGATGGCGTCGCGGATGCTCTGGTTCTTGACGCCCGCGGACGTGAGTAGAAGTTTCACCGGTTCTCCCTGTTCTTCGAGTCAGAATCTACGCCACAGGTCCTCGAAGTTCGAAAGTCGTGTAGGACGGTCATCGTAGGATTTCGACACAATCAGTCGTCCCTCGAGGTGTCGCGGCTTTGGCGAAGGAGACCAATGGCGGTTCAGTTCCAGCTCGTCATCAACTGTGTCGGTCACCCGGAGCGGCTGGCTCGCTTCTGGGCCAGCGCCTTGGGCTACGTGTTGGAGGAGCCGCCGGTCGGCTTTGCCACGTGGGATGACTGGCGCCGCGACGTCGGGTTGCCCGAATCCTGGCTTGGCCGTGGGACGGATTGCCTTGTCGACCCTGACGGCGTGGCACCGCGCATATGGATCCAGGTCGTGCCGGACCCAAAGACCACGAGCAATCGTCTTCATATCGACATCCACGCCAGTGGCGGGCGCGAACTACCGATCGAAACCCGCAAACAGCGCGTCGACGCAGAGGCAATTCGACTACGTGACCTCGGCGCAACCGTCCTCAGTGACCTGGACGAGGAAATCGTGGCAGGTATGGACCACTACGCCGTCGCGATGACGGACCCCGAAGGCAACGAGTTCGACATCAACTGAACGTCAGTCTGACCTTGGTGGGGAATCGAACAGGGCCAGCTCGGCAACATCCGGAGGTTGGAAGGACGCCGTCCATTCATCAAGGTGAGCGCGACTGATCGGGTAACTGTCCCAGGGAGGAACTGCGTTCCGCGCATCGATGCGCCGCCAGAGCTCCTCAGTCGGTACCTCGAGGAAGTGCAACTCAACCCCGACGCCCAGGTCGCGAGCGGCCAACCTGAACTCATCACGTTCGCTTCGTCCCCAGAGTCCGAAATCGAGGACGACACTGGTGCCGAGGCGCAAGTATCTCTTGGGTCAAGCGCCAGAGTTCACGCTCGGTCGTGACCCGGGCCGACTCGACCCAGGGGTTGGAGCCGACGGCGATGAGCCATTCATCCGACGTGAGCCGCACGGCGTCTCGGCTCTCGGCCAATTGTCGAGCGAGCGTCGTCTTTCCCGCCCCCGGCAGCCCGCAGGTAAGAATTAGCCGGGTCTCACTCATCGTGCGTCAGTCAAGCAGATTCTGCCTTCCTTCGAACTTGCTGAGAACCCTTACCCGGCTTGCCGTCAGAGGGTGTTTTGTCGTAGGATTGATAGTCCGCGTGCCGAGTTCTTCGGCCCGCTAGCAACGAAGTTCAATTAGAAGAGGTTTTCTGCGTGCCCACAATCGCACAGTTGGTCCGAAAGGGCCGACAGGACAAGGTTTCCAAGACCAAGACGCCGGCCCTGAAGGGGGCCCCGCAGCGTCGTGGTGTGTGCACCCGCGTCCACACCGTCACCCCGAAGAAGCCCAACTCGGCCCTTCGCAAGGTCGCGCGTGTCCGTCTGACCTCCGGCGTTGAGGTCACGGCCTACATCCCGGGCGTCGGCCACAACCTCCAGGAGCACTCGATCGTCCTCGTGCGAGGCGGCCGTGTGAAGGACCTCCCGGGCGTTCGTTACAAGATCATCCGCGGCGCGCTCGACACCTCCGGTGTGCGTGACCGCAAGCAGGCCCGTAGTCGCTACGGCGCCAAGAGGGAGAAGTAAGCAATGCCCCGTAAAGGCCCCGCCCTTCGTCGTGAAGTCCCCGTCGACCCGATCTACAAGTCGGTCCTGGTGACCCAACTGACCAACAAGATCCTCGAGCGCGGTAAGCGCACCATCGCCGAGCGCATCGTCTACACGGCCCTCGAGCAGGTCGAGCAGAAGACGGGCACCGACCCGGTCGCCACCCTGAAGCGCGCTCTGGAGAACGTTCGTCCCGAGTTGGAAGTCAAGAGCCGTCGCGTCGGCGGTACCACCTACCAGGTGCCAATGGAGGTTCGACCCCGTCGCGCCACTACACTGGCTATCCGCTGGTTGACGGATTTCGCGAAGAAGCGCCGCGAAAAGACCATGGCCGAGCGGCTCGCCAATGAGATCATTGATGCGAGTAACGGTGTCGGTGCTGCAGTGAAGCGTCGTGAGGACGTGGCCAAGATGGCCGAGTCCAACAAGGCCTTTGCGCACTACCGCTGGTAATCAAAGAAAGTTCTCGAAATGACCGCTCGTGACATCGCCCTGGACAAGGTGCGAAATATTGGCATCATGGCGCACATCGACGCCGGCAAGACCACCACGACCGAACGCATCCTCTTTTACACCGGCAAGAACTACAAGATCGGCGAGGTCCACGACGGTGGCGCCACCATGGACTGGATGGTCCAGGAGCAAGAGCGCGGGATCACCATCACCTCGGCGGCCACGACCGCCTACTGGAACGGCCACCGCATCAACATCATCGACACGCCGGGCCACGTCGACTTCACGGTAGAGGTCGAGCGTTCGTTGCGCGTACTCGACGGTGCCGTCGCGGTCTTTGACGCCGTCGCCGGCGTCGAGCCCCAGACCGAGACCGTCTGGCGCCAAGCGAACAAGTACAACGTGCCGCGCATCTGCTTCGTCAACAAGATGGACCGCATCGGTGCGGACTTCTTCCGTTGCGTCGAGATGATCGCCGACCGCCTGGACTGTGTCCCGGCCGTCATTCAACTCCCCATCGGCTCCGAAGGTGGCTACCTCGGTATCATCGACATCGCCTCGATGACCGCGACCATCCACCACGACGAGCACGGCGAGCGCGTCGAGATCATCGAGATCCCCGACGAGTACAAGGCACAGGCCGCCGAGTATCGCGAGAAGCTGCTCGACACCCTCACCACCTTCGACGACAACCTGATGGAGAAGGTCCTCGAGGGCCACGAAGTCTCGGTCGAGGACATCCGCGCGGCCCTGCGCCACGGGACCCTCGAGGGACTCTGCGTTCCAATCCTCAACGGTTCGGCCTTCAAGAACAAGGGTGTCCAGCCCATGCTCGACGCCGTCGTCGACTTCTTGCCGTCCCCGATCGACCTCCCGCCGACCCAGGGCACCAAGCCGGGTAAGGACGAGGTCATCGAGCGCAAGCCCTCGGACGACGAGCCCTTCGCGGCCCTGGCCTTCAAGGTCCAGACCGACCCGTATGTCGGCAAGCTCACGTACCTGCGCGTCTATTCCGGCACCCTGGAGAAGGGCGACACCGTCGTCAACACCACCAAGGGCATGAAGAAGGAGCGTCTCGGACGCCTGCTCCTCATGCACGCCAACAACCGCGAAGACCTCGATACCATCCGCACCGGTGACATCGTCGCCGCGGTCGGTCTCAAGCAAGTGACGACCGGTGACACGCTGTCCTCGATTGACCAGCCGATCCAGCTTGAGACGCTGGTCTTCCCCGAGCCGGTCATCCACGTCGCCGTGGAGCCCAAGACCAAGGCCGACCAAGACAAACTCGGCCGCGCGCTGTACTCACTGTCCGAAGAGGACCCGACGTTCCGCGTGCGCACCGACGAAGAGACCGGCCAGACGGTGATTTCCGGTATGGGCGAGTTGCACCTCGAGGTCCTCGTGGACCGCATGATGCGCGAGTTCGCCGTCGACGCCAACGTCGGTAAGCCCCAGGTGGCGTATCGCGAGACGGTCCGCAAGACCGTCACCAAGGTCGAAGAGAAGTACGTGCGCCAGACCGGTGGTAAGGGTCAGTACGGCCACGTCGTCATCACCCTGGAGCCCACCGGCCCCGGCGGCGGCTATGAGTTCGTCGACGAGATCACCGGCGGCGTCATCCCCAAGGAATACATCCAGCCGGTCAACCAGGGCATCACCGAGGCACTCACCTCGGGCGTGCTCGCGGGCTACCCGGTCGTCGACGTGCGCGTGCGACTCACCTACGGTTCGTACCACGACGTCGACTCCTCGGAGATGGCCTTCAAGATCGCCGGTTCGATCGCGGTGAAGAAGGCCGCGCGCCTCGCGAGTCCGGTGTTGCTCGAGCCGATCATGGCCGTCGAGGTCGTGACGCCCGAGGACTACATGGGCGACGTGATCGGTGACTTGTCGTCGCGACGTGGTCGCGTCGAGGGCATGGAGCAAAAGGGCAACAGTCAAGCGATTCGGGCACTTGTGCCGCTGGCCGACATGTTCGGCTACGCTACTGACCTGCGTTCTCGCACCCAAGGGCGCGCGACGTACACCATGCAGTTCAGTAATTACGCTGAGGTACCTGACGCGATTTCGAAGGAGATCGTGGCCAAGGCCACTGGCGCGTAAAGCTGGGTGACCAGCGAAAACAAGGTCCAAACCGTAGTCGGGGCGGGCCGAAACAAACAAAGACGACTTCGAGTGAAGCCGTCGTGAGACAGAAAGTTAGCCCCCGACAATGGCAAAGAAGAAGTTCGAGCGCACTAAGCCGCACGTAAACGTTGGCACGATGGGTCACATCGACCACGGCAAGACCACCTTGACGGCGGCCATCACCAAGGTCCTCTCCACGCGCCTCCCGGGAACCGCCTTTACCCCCTTCGACCAGATCGACAAGGCCCCCGAAGAGAAGCAGCGCGGCATCACGATCTCCATTGCTCACGTGGAATACGAGACGGCGAACCGTCACTACGCCCACGTGGACATGCCCGGCCACGCCGACTACGTCAAGAACATGATCACCGGCGCCGCCCAGGTCGACGGGGCCATCCTCGTCGTCGCGGCGACCGACGGTCCCATGCCCCAGACCCGCGAGCACGTGCTGCTCGCGCGCCAGGTCGGCGTGCCCTACATCGTGGTCGCCCTCAACAAGGTCGACCAGGTCGACGACGAAGAGCTCATCGAGCTCGTCGAGATGGAGATCCGCGAGCTGCTCACCAGCTACGGCTTCCCCGGCGACGACACCCCGATCGTGCGCGTCTCGGCCCTCAAGGCCCTCGAGGGCGACGAGGCCGCGGGCGACCAGATCATGGAGCTCATGGACGCGGTCGACACCTTCATCCCGGAGCCGATCCGCGCGACCGAGAAGCCGTTCCTCATGTCGATCGAGGACGTCATGTCCATCACCGGCCGTGGCACCGTCGTCACCGGCAAGGTCGAGCAGGGCGTCGTGAAGGTCGGCGACGAAGTCGAGATCGTGGGCCTTCGCCCGACGACCAAGACCGTCGTGACCGGCATCGAGATGTTCCGCAAGCTCCTCGACCAGGGTCAGGCCGGCGACAACCTCGGCGCACTCCTGCGAGGCACCAAGAAGGAAGAAGTGGAGCGCGGCCAGGTGCTGTGCAAGCCCGGGACGATTACCCCGCACACGAACTTCGAGGCCTCGGTCTACGTGCTGACCAAGGAAGAGGGCGGCCGTCACAAGCCGTTCTTCGCGAACTACCGTCCGCAGTTCTACTTCCGCACGACCGACGTCACCGGCACCATCGAACTGCCCACGGGCACCGAGATGGTCATGCCGGGTGACAACACCGAGATGACCGTCACGTTGGGCAAGCCGATCGCCATGGAAGAGGGTCTCACCTTCTCCATCCGCGAAGGTGGCCGCACGGTCGGTTCCGGTCGCGTCGTCAAGATCCTGAAGTAGATAGGTCATGGCCGACAACCGACAAATGATTCGTATCCGGCTGAAGGCCTTCGACCACGGCGTCCTGGACCAGTCCACCGCGAAGATCGTCCAGACGGTCGAGCGGACGAACGCTCGCGTGCAGGGCCCCGTGCCCCTGCCCACCGAGAAGCACCGTTACACGGTCGTTCGTGGACCCCACAAGCACAAGGACTCGCGCGAGCACTTCGAGATGCGCGTGCACAAGCGACTCTTCGACATCGTGGATCACACCGCCAAGACGGTCGACTCGCTCCAGCGACTCGACCTCCCGGCCGGTGTCGACATCGAGATCAAGATTCGCCAAGTCTGAATCAGCATCGTCCCCGAGCGCCTTTGCGCACTCGGGGGCTGATGCTGTACCATTAATAGCCCCCATAAAGCAGTTTGGGGCGAACAAACGAAGTGTTCAGTTGCCCTTTGGGGAACGCTGAACCGAACCAGTCGAGCGCTCCGTTCGGGTTTACTGACCCGGCGGAGCGTCTGTGTGTCGGACATCCGACGCACAGAGGAAGAGAAGAGGCACACGTGGCGACCAAAGCGATCGTCGGCGAGAAGGTGGGCATGACCCAGGTCTGGGACGACCAGAACCGGGCCATCCCGGTGACTGTCGTACGCGTCAGCCCCGCTCGCGTCGTCCAGGTGAAGACACCTGAGAAGGAGGGCTACTCGGCCGTCCAGGTGACGTGGGGGACCCGTCGCACCTCGACCCTCTCCAAGCCCGAACTCGGCCACTTCGAAAAGGCCGGCGTCACGCCCGGCAAGAAGCTCGTCGAGCTGCGTCTCGATGACGTCTCGGGCTACAGCGTCGGCCAGGAGATCCTCGCCGACGCCTTCGAGGCGGGCGAGATGATCGACGCCACCGCCGTCGCCAAGGGCAAGGGCTTCGCCGGTGCCATGAAGCGCCACAACTTCTCCGGCATGGGCGCCGCGCACGGTAACCACAAGCACCACCGCGCGCCCGGTTCCATCGGCGCCTGCGCCACACCGGGTCGCGTCTTCAAGGGCACGAAGATGGCCGGTCGCATGGGCGGCGGTCAAGTGACGACCACGAACTTCGAAGTCATCTCCGTCGACGTCGAGCGCCACCTGGTGCTCGTCAAGGGCGCGGTACCCGGACCGCGTGGCGGCACCGTCGTGCTGCGCACGTCGGTGAAGAACCCGATGAAGGCCGGAGGCACGCGATGACCGACGTCTTCACCCTTCGTGGTCCGATCAAGAAGGATCGCCCCGAGCCCGCCGAAGCGCTCGGTGACGCGCAAGTCCCTCGACGGGACCGAGCTTGGGTTCGGTCGATCTCGAGCCCACGTTCTTCGGCATCGAGCCCAACATGGCCGTGCTGCACCAGGTCATCAAGGCGCAACTGGCCGCCAAGCGCTGCCGGTACGCAGTCGACCAAGACCCGCAAAGAGGTTCGCGGTGGTGGTCGCAAGCCGTTCAACCAGAAGGGCACCGGCGGCGCTCGTCAGGGAACCATCCGCGCGCCGCACTACCCGGGCGGTGGCATCGCGCTCGGACCCAAGCCGCGCAAGTACGACCAGAAGACGCCCAAGAAGATGATCCGCTTGGCGCTCTACTCCGCGCTGTCGGACCGCGCGTCCATGGAGCGCGTCGTCGTCATCGACGGCTTCGCCAAGTGGGAGACGCCGCGCACCAAGGACGCGATCGCCGCGCTCGAGGCGATCGGTGTCGACGGCAAGATCTTCGTCGTCCTCGGACGCGAAGACGCCACGGCCCTTCGCTCGTACCGCAACCTGATGAACGTCAAGACCATCGACGCCGGCGAGGTCAACGCCTACGACGTCTTGGACTGTGACTGGATCGTCTTCACCGACGAGACGTTGCCGACCCTGAAGGAGAACAGCTGATGCGCGATGCCATGAGCGTCCTGATTCGACCGGTCGTCTCGGAGAAGACCTACGCCCTGATGGACAAGGGCACCTACGTCTTCGTCGTCGCCCCGAACTCGACCAAGATCGACGTGCGCAACGCCGTCGAGCGGACCTTCAACGTGAAGGTCACCAACGTCAACACTCTCAACCGCAAGGGTAAGTCGACGCGCAATCGTCGCACCGGTGTCGTGGGCATGCGCCCCGGCTCGAAGCGGGCCATCGTCACCCTGCGCGCCGGTGACACGATCAACCTCTTCGACAACTAAGGACTGCCATGGCCCTACGTCAACGCAAACCCACGAGTCCCGGTCGCCGCTTCCAGACGGTGTCGGACTTCGCCGACATCACCAAGACGCTGCCCGAGAAGTCGCTGCTGGATTCCAAGCCCAAGACCGGTGGCCGCAACAACTACGGCCGCAAGACCTCACGTCACCGCGGTGGTGGTCACAAGCAGCAGTACCGCATCATCGACTTCAAGCGCAACAAGGACGCGATCCCCGCGCGCGTCGCGGCGATCGAATACGACCCGAACCGCACCTGTCGCATCGCGCTGTTGCACTACCTCGACGGCGAGAAGCGCTACATCCTCGCGCCCAACGGCCTCAAGGTCGACGACATGGTCGAGTCCGGTCCCAAGGCCGACATCCGCAACGGCAACTCGTTGCCGATGCGCTTCATCCCGACCGGTTCCACCGTGCACAACGTCGAACTGCGCCCCGGGGGCGGCGGCAAGATGGCGCGCACGGCCGGCATGAGTGTGCAGATCGTCGCCAAAGAGGGCGCTTACGCCACGCTGCGTCTGCCGTCGACCGAGATGCGCCGCGTGCCGATCGACTGTCGCGCCACGCTCGGCACCGTCGGCAACTCCGAGCACGAATTGACTTCGATCGGCAAGGCCGGCCGTAACCGCTGGAAGGGCATCCGCCCCCAGACGCGTGGTGTCGCCATGAACCCGGTCGACCACCCACTCGGTGGTGGCGAAGGCAAGACGTCCGGTGGACGTCACCCGGTCTCGCCGTGGGGTCAGCCCGAAGGTCGTACACGCTTGCCGAAGGCATCGGACAAGTTGATTATTCGTCGTCGCCGTGGACGCGGCGCGCGGAGGTAGGTAGAGAATGTCACGAAGTCTCAAAAAGGGTCCGTTCATCGACGCGCATCTTCTGAAGAAGGTGGACGCGATGAACGCGGCGAACGAGAAGAAGGTCATCAAGACCTGGAGCCGTCGCTCGACGGTGATCCCCGACATGGTCGGGCACACCTTCGCCGTCCACGATGGTCGTCGCCACGTCCCGGTCTTCGTGAACGAGTCGATGGTCGGCCACAAGCTGGGGGAGTTCGCGCCGACGCGAACCTTCCGCTTCCACGCCGGCCAGGAAAAGACGGGTAAGCGCTAATGACCGGTCCCAAGCTGAACGAACGCCCCGGTACCCGCGCCACGCTGCGCGGCTACCACATGTCGGCGAGCAAGGCCCGCGTCGTGTTGGACCTCATCCGTGGTGAGGACGTCACGACCGCGCGCGAGATCCTCGCCGGCACGAACCGCGAGGCCGCCGACGTGATCGGCAAGGTCCTGGCCTCGGCCGTCGCCAACGCCGTCACCAACGACGCCATGCAGGCCGAGGAGCTCTTCGTCTCGGCGTGTTACGCCGACGAGGGCATCACCATGAAGCGCTTCACGCCCCGTGCGCGCGGTCGCGCCGGCAAGATCATGAAGCGCGCCTGCCACATCACGGTGATCGTGTCGCGACTGCCCGACGAGCGCCTCGAGACGTTGCGCAACGCGCGCAGCGCCCAGGCCGCCGCGAGTCGCACCCGTCGCGTGGCCTCCTCGCGTCGCCGCGCCGACCAGACGGCGAGTCTCAATAAGCGCGAGACCGCCGCCGCCGAGGCCGCCGAGAACGAGGCCCTAGAAGCACAGGCCGCGTTGCTCGAGGAAGAGGCCAACGAGACCGACATCAGCGAGTTCGACACCGTCGACACGCCGATCGAGGACCTCCACACCGACGTCATGGCGGGCGCCGACACCGAAGAGACCGAAGAAGAAGTCATCGAGGCGCCCGTTGATGAGACGCCCGAGGACGAAGTACCGCTCGACGAGGCCCCCACGGCTGAGTCGTCGGACGACGACACCACTGAGGAGACGAAGTAATGGGTCAGAAGGTAAACCCCTACGGTTTCCGTCTCGGCATCACGACGGACTGGAAGTCACGCTGGTTCAAGGAGCGCGGCTACAAGGACCTCGTCATCGAGGACTGGAAGATCCGCGACTACCTGACCAAGCAGCTCGAGAGTGCCGCCGTCAGTCGCATCGAGATCGAGCGCAACTCGGACCGCATCCGCGTGGACATCCACACGGCGCGTCCCGGCATCGTCATCGGTCGCCGCGGCGCCGAGGCCGAGCGTCTGAAGAAGGACCTCGAGAAGATCACCGGCCAGAAGAACAAGATCAGCTTGAACATCCAAGAGATCAAGCAGCCCGAACTCGACGCCGCACTCATCGCCCAAGGCATCTGTGACCAGTTGCTTCGTCGCGTGGCCTTTCGTCGCGCCATGAAGCGCGGTATCCAGACCGTGCAGAAGGCCGGCGCCATGGGCGTCAAGATCCAGGCCTCGGGCCGTCTCGGTGGCGCCGAGATGTCACGTCGCGAGTCCTACCGTGAGGGTCGCGTGCCGCTGCACACCCTGCGCGCCGACATCGACTACGGATTTCGCGAGGCCCGCACCTCGACCGGACGCGTCGGCGTCAAGGTCTGGATCTACAAGGGCGACATCTTGCCCTACCAGTTGACCAACGACGAGAAGATCGTGCGCGAGGCCGCCATGGCCGCGGGCGACGCCGTGCCGGTCGGCGCGACTGGTTTGTCCTCGGCCCCCAAGGGCGTCGTGCGCGCCGGTGGTGGACGCCGCCGCGTCGAGGCCGAGCCGGTCGTCGATGAGATCGTCGAAGAGGTCGTCGTCGATGGTGAGCCCACCGAGGCCGTCGACCTGTTGGCCGTGACCCCCGAGGTCGAAGCGCAGTTGAGCGTCGAAGAAGAGATCGAGCGTCGTACCGCCCAAGAGCACAACGACACGCCGCACTTCAGGAAGGACGCGGAGTAACCATGTTGATGCCCCGCAAGGTAAAGCACCGCAAGCAGCAGCGCGGACGTCGTGGCGGCAACGCCAAGGGCGGCGTCGAGCTGAACTTCGGCGACTTCGGTATCCAGGCCCTCGAACGAGGGTGGATCACCGCGCGCCAGATCGAGGCGGCCCGTATCGCGATGACCCGTCACGTGAAGCGCGGTGGCAAGGTCTGGATCCGCGTCTTCCCCGACAAGCCCGTCACGCAGAAGCCGGCCGAGACCCGCATGGGTTCGGGTAAGGGCAACCCCGAGCACTGGGTCGCCGTCGTGAAGCCCGGTCGCATCATGTTCGAGCTCGGTGGTGTCGACGAGGCCCTGGCGCGCGCCGCCATGGAGCGCGCCATCCAGAAGCTGCCGATCAAGGCCAAGTTCGTTATTCGTCCCGGCACGCACGGGACCCCGGAAGTGAGCATCTAATGGCGAAGACCCGTGAACGAATTGCCGAGATGCGCCTGTTGGGTGACCGCGAACTGCTCGAGCGACTGGCCGAGTCGCGTCGCGAGCTCTTCAACATGCGCTTTCAACTCGCGACCGGTCAGCTCGACAACTCGGCGCGACTCAACGAAGTGCGCCGCGACATCGCGCGCCTGTCGACCTTCGCGCGCGAGCGCGAGATCGCGGCCGCCGAAGCTCTTGGAGAAGGTGAGTAGTCATGACTGACTCGAACGAAACAACCAACGACACGAACCGCGTGAACCCCCGCAAGGTCCGCGAGGGCATCGTGGTCTCGGACAAGATGAACTCGACGCTGGTCGTCGCGGTGAACGAGCGCGTCTCGCACCCGCGCTACGGCAAGACCGTCCAGCGCACGAAGAAGCTCTACGTGCACGACGAGAACAACGAGGCCAAGATCGGCGACAAGGTCCGCGTCCAAGAGACACGACCGCTGTCGAAGCTGAAGCGCTGGCGCCTCACCGAAGTCGTGGAGCGTGCTCGATGATCCAGCAAGAGAGTCGACTCAAGGTCGCGGACAACAGCGGGGCGAAGGAAGTCCTGTGCATCCGCGTGCTCGGCGGGTCGCGTCGTCGCTACGCCTCGATCGGTGACGTCTTCATCGCCACCGTGAAAGAAGCGATCCCCGGGGCCGCCGTGAAGAAGGGCGACGTGGTGCGCTGCGTCGTCGTTCGCACGAGCAAAGAGAAGCGTCGTCCCGACGGTTCCTACATCAAGTTTGACGAGAACGCCGCGGTGCTGATCAACGACCAGCTGCAGCCGCGCGGCACGCGCATCTTCGGACCTGTCGGTCGCGAACTGCGTGACAAGAAGTTCATGCGCATTATTTCGCTGGCACCGGAGGTGCTGTAATGAAGATCAAAAAAGGTGACGAAGTGTTCGTCCTCGCGGGCAAGTTCCGCGGCGAGCGCGCCCACGTCGAAGAGGCGTTCCCCGCCTCGGACAAGGTGATCCTTGACGGACTCAACATCGCCAAGCGCCACACCAAGCAGGCGGGCTCGACCATGCAGGCCGGCATCATCGACAAGTTGATGCCGCTGGACGCGAGCAACGTCGCGCTGTGGTGCGACAACCACAAGGGACCGGCCAAGGTCGGCTACAAGACCGAAGACGGCGTGAAGCACCGCGTCTGTCGCAAGTGTGGGGAGGTGTTCGCATGACGACCGCTACCCGGCCACGTCTCAAGGTGCGCTTCGACGAAGAGATTCGTCAGTCGCTCAAAGAGGAGCTCGGCCTCGACAACATCATGCAGGTCCCACGCCTCACGAAGATCGTGCTGAACTCCGGCGTCGGCAAGGCCACGCAACAGGCGTCGCTCTTAGAAGGCGCCCAGCGCGACCTCGAGCTCATCACCGGCCAGAAGCCGGTCGTGACGCGCGCCAAGAAGTCGATCGCGAGCTTCAAGCTCCGTGAAGAGCAGCCCATCGGCGTGAAGGTGACCCTTCGCGGGGACCGCGCCTGGGAGTTCTTCGACCGACTGCTGAGCCTCGCGATCCCGCGTATCCGCGACTTCCGCGGCCTGTCGCCGAAGTCCTTCGACGGTCACGGGAACTACACGTTCGGCATCAATGACCAGTTGATCTTCCCCGAGGTCGACTACGACAAGATCGACGCGCCACGTGGTTTCGACATCACGATCGTCACCACGGCCGCGAACGACGAGCAGGGCCGCGCGTTCTTGCGTGCGTACGGCTTTCCCTTCAAGCAGGAGACCAAGTAAATATGGCAAAGAAAGCTCTTCGCATCAAGCAGCAGAAGACCCCGAAGTTCTCGACGCGTGCCTACACGCGTTGCGAGCGATGCGGTCGACCGCGCTCGGTGTACCGCAAGTTCGGCCTGTGCCGTATCTGCTTGCGTCAGATGGTGCACGCCGGCGAGATCCCCGGCGTGACCAAGGCGAGTTGGTAGGTAGATCATGACAATGACCGACCCCATCGCCGACATGCTCACGCGGATCCGCAACGCGAACTCCGCGATGTTCGACACCGTGAAGATGCCCAGCTCGAAGTTGAAGGAGAGCCTCGCGAAGGTCCTCGAGCGCGAGGGCTTCATCGCGGGCTTCACCGTCTCCAAGGTCGACGGCAAGCCCGGCAACCAGCTCGAGATCGCCCTCAAGTACTCCGAGGACCGCAAGAAGACGATCATCGGTATCAAGCGCGTCTCCAAGCCCGGCCTTCGTATCTACAAGAAGTCCGACCAGATGCCCAAGGTCCTCGGCGGCGTCGGCGTGGCCGTCGTCTCGACGAGTCACGGCCTGATGACCGACCGCGAGGCCCGCAAGGCCAAGCTCGGTGGCGAGGTGCTCTGTTATGTCTGGTAGTCCCACGGAGGTCCGCTGATGTCGCGAATCGGAAACAACCCCATCACCGTGCCCGCCTCGGTCACGATCACCGTCGCTGACGGCGTCGCCACCGTGAAGGGACCCAACGGCACCATGAGCCGCGTCATCCCCGACGGCATCACGCTCGAGCAGAACGGCGACGTCCTGACCGTGTCGCGCGTGAACGACGAGACGCAGTACCGCTCGCTGCACGGCCTGACGCGCACGCTGATCGCCAACATGGTCGTGGGCGTGACCGACGGCTGGTCGAAGGAACTCGAGATCATCGGCGTCGGCTACCGCGCCGCCAACGGGGGACCGGGCGTGCTGGATCTGGCCCTCGGCTTCTCGCACCCCGTCAAGTTCACCGCGCCCGAGGGCGTCACCTTCGAGGTGCCGCTGCCCACGCGCGTCATCGTGAAGGGCTACGACAAGGAGGTCGTCGGCCAGGTCGCCGCGTCCATCCGCAAGATCCGTAAGCCCGAGCCCTACAAGGGCAAGGGCGTTCGCTACCTCGGAGAACGAGTAGTGCGCAAGGCTGGAAAGGCTGCGAAGTAATGCCACGAACCACACTGGAACTACGAAGGCGCCGTCACGCGCGCATCCGCCGTCGCCTCTCGGGCACGGCCGAGCGTCCGCGCGTCGCCGTCTCGCGCACCAACAAGCACATCTCGGCCCAGATCATCGACGACACGACGGGTCGCACGCTCGCGGCGGCCTCGTCCGGTGGAGTCCGGTCACAAGAAGACCACCGGTGGCAACATCGCCGGGGCCAAGGCCGTCGCCGAAACGCTGGCGCAGCGCGCCAAAGAGGCCAACATCACCGCCGTCGTCTTCGACCGTGGCGGCTTCGACTATCACGGCCGGGTCGCGGCATTCGCCGACGCCCTTCGCGCCGCCGGACTGGAGTTTTAATGGCTGACCTCGAACAGTTCGAAGAGCGCACCATCAAGGTGAATCGCGTCTCGAAGGTCGTAAAGGGTGGACGTCGGTTCTCCTTCACCGCGCTCATGGTGATCGGTGACGGCAAGGGCCGCGTCGGTCTCGGCTACGGCAAGGCCAAGGAAGCCGGACTCGCCGTGCAAAAGGGCATCGAGGAGGCGCGCAAGAACCTCTTCGACGTGCCCCTCGCCGGCACGACCATCGTCTACCCGGTCCTCGGCGCCTCGGGCGCCGGCCGCGTGTTGATGAAGCCGGCCGCGCCCGGTACCGGCGTCATCGCCGGCGGTGCGGCACGCGCGATCCTCGAGATGGCCGGCGTGAAGGACATCATCGCCAAGTCACTCGGCTCCTCGAACGGCATCAACGTGGCCCACGCCACCATCGAAGGTCTGAAGCAGCTGCGTCGCCCCGAGGAGATCGCCTCCTCGCGCGACAAGCCGGCCGACCACGTCATCCCGAGCGGGACGTTGCGCGCCTACCGCGAACGCCAGCGCGAGGGCGACCTGTTCAAGGTAACGGAGGGCTGAGATGCAACTCAAAGTCACCCAAATTCGCTCCGGCATCGCCACCAAGCCCAAGCACCGCGGAACCCTGCGCGCGCTCGGTCTGCGGGGCATCGGCCAATCCAACGTGCTGCCTGATCGTCCCGAGATCCACGGGATGATCGCTCGAGTGCCGCACCTCGTGAAAGTAGAAGAGGTCAACGAATGAAGTTGCACGATCTCAAATCACCCGAAGGCTCGATCAAGCGCAAGAAGATCGTCGGTCGCGGTATCGGTGGTCGCGGCGGCAAGACGGCCGGTCGTGGCACCAAGGGTCAGAAGGCCCGTCGCACAGATCCCGGCCGGCTTCGAGGGCGGCCAGTTGCCGCTCCTCCAGCGCATCCCGAAACTGAAGGGCTTCACCAACCCGTTCCGCGTCGAGTACACCCCCGTGAACCTCGACGCGCTCGCGCGCCTTGGGCGTCAGTGACATCACGCTCGACGTGCTCGTCGAGCGCGGGTTCGCCCGGAAGAAGGACTTCGTGAAGGTCCTCGGACGTGGCGAACTCAAGACGGCACTCAACGTCACGGCACACCGCTTCTCGGCGTCGGCCAAGGCCGCCATCGAGGCCGCCGGCGGCACCACGACCGAAGTGGCCCTACCCTTCGCCGTTCGCCCTCCCGCTTCGGGCAACCAACACCAGAACCGCTAAGGTCCAAAAATGCTTCGGCGACTCGGGAACATCTTTCGCGTACCAGACCTCCGCAACAAGGTCCTGTTCACGATTGGCGTCATCTGCCTCTACCAGGCCGGCGCCAACATCCCGATCCCCGGGGTGAGTTGGAGCCAGGTCCGACTGCTCCAGACCAAGGCCGGCGCCAGTGGCGTGCTCGGCTTCTTGAACCTCTTCTCCGGTGGCGCGCTCACCCGACTCGCGGTCTTCGGACTGGGCGTCATGCCCTACATCACGAGCTCCATCGTGATCCAACTCCTCACGACCGTCATCCCCAAGCTCACGCAGTGGCGTGACCAGGGCGCCGTCGGTCAGAAGAAGATCACCCAGACGACGCGCTACCTCACGATCGGCCTGGCACTCTTGCAGTCGACCGGACTCATCTACGCCTTCCACGGTCACGACGAGGCGCTGCTCGGCTTCAACATCGACCTCATCCCCAAGTTCAACCTGGAACTGGGTCTGTTCATGGTCGCGATCATGACCGCCGGCACGGCCTTCGTCATGTGGCTCGCCGAACTGATCACCCAGCGCGGCATCGGCCAGGGCATGAGCTTGCTCATCTTCGCCAACGTCGTGGCCGGCATCCCGTCCGGTGGTCACGCGGTCTTGGACGAGGGTGGCCCGGTCAAGTTCGTGGTCCTGCTCGATCGTCTCGATCGCGCTGCTGGTGCTGATCGTCTTCATGGACAACGGTCAGCGGCGCATCCCGGTCACCTTCGCACGACGCGTCGTCGGGCGAAAGGAGATGGGCGGGAACTCGACGTATATCCCGCTCAAGGTCAACCAGTCGGGGGTTATCCCGATCATCTTCGCGTCGTCGGTGCTCTATATCCCGATCCTGTTGAGCAACATCGTGCCGTGGGCGAGCTTCACCAACTTCGTGAACTCCTCGCTGCACCCGACGAGCTTCTTCTACATCATCTCGGACTTCGTCTTGATCGTGGCCTTCACGTTCTTCTACGTCTACATCGCCTTCGAGCCGCACCAACAGGCCGAGATGTTGCGCCAACAGGGTGGCTTCGTGCCGGGCATCCGCCCGGGCATGCCGACCGAGCGCTACTTCGCCAAGATGCTCTCGCGCATCACGGTCGTCGGGGCCTTCTTCCTGGCCTCGGTCGCGGTCGTGCCGAGCATCCTCATGGCCCTGTGGAACATCAACAAGCTTCCCGTACTACGGGACCACGTTGCTGATCGCCGTGGGTGTCGCCCTCGAGACCATGCGCCAGATCGACAGCCAGTTGATGATGCGTAACTACGAAGGCTTCCTGAAGCGGTAGTCATGACGCCACGTCTAAATCTGATCGTCCTGGGAAAACAGGGCGCCGGTAAGGGAACACAGTCGATCGCGCTCTCCGAGAAGTACGGCATCCCGCACGTCTCGACCGGTGACATCCTGCGCAATGCCGTGAAGGCCGAGAACGAACTCGGCCGGCAAGTCGCCTCCATTCTCGAGGCCGGCGAACTGGTCTCGGACGACATCGTGAACCAGCTCGTCGAGGAGCGTTTCCAAGAGCCCGACGCCCAGCGCGGCGTCCTGCTCGACGGCTTCCCGCGCACCATCGGTCAGGCCGAGGCACTCGAGGCGATGCTCGGCGCCGACGGCATCAAGCTCTGCATCAACCTCGACGTGCCGATCGAACTGGTCACGCAGCGACTCTCGTCGCGTCGCGTCTGCCAGGAGTGCGGCACGACCTATAAGGACACCGACATCGAAGCGATCTCGGGCACGTGCTCGAACTGCGGCGGCGACGTGATCCAACGCACCGACGACTACCCCGAGGCGATCCGAACTCGCTTGATGAACTACGAGAAGGACACCGAGCCGCTACTCGCTTTCTACAGCTCTCGCGGACTGCTCGTCACCGTCGACGGCGACCAGAGCCCCGAGGACGTGACCGAAGAGATCATGCGCTTGGTCCACGAACGGGGCCTCGCGTGAGGCGTTCGGCCGACGAGCTGAACAAGATGCGCAAGGCCGGCAAGGTCGTAGCCGAGATGCACGAAGCGACGCGCGCGGCGATCCGCCCGGGCGTGACGACGATGCAACTCAACGAGGTCGCGGCCGAGGTGCTCGCCAAGCGCGGCGCGCGCTCGAACTTTCTCAACTACCACGGCTTTCCGGCCGTCATCTGCACGAGTCCCAACGACATGATCGTGCACGGCATCCCCGGGCAACATCACGCTGCACGAGGGTGACATCATCTCGGTCGACTGTGGCGCGATCATCGAGGGCTACCACGGCGACGCCGCCTACACGACCGGGGTCGGGGAGATCAGCGACGAGGCGACGCGCCTCATCGAAGTGACCGAGCGTTCGCTCTGGGCCGGGCATCGATCAGCTGAAAAAGGGCAACCGACTCAACGACGTCGGTCGTGCCGTGCAGAAGGTCGCCGAGGCCGCGGGCTACTCCGTCGTGCGCGAGTACGTCGGCCACGCGATCGGCACCGAGATGCACGAGAGTCCCCAGGTGCCGAACTACTGGCCGGGCTCACCCGGTCCGACCCTGAAAGAGGGCATGGTCTTCGCCATCGAACCAATGGTGAACGTCGGCGGCTACGAGACCTACGTGCTCGATGACGGCTGGGGCGTCATGACCCAGGACGGCTCACTCTCGGCGCACTTCGAACACACCATTGCGATCACCGACAACGGACCGGAAGTCTTCACCGTCCTTTAGTGGCACTTCGGAACTGAGCGGGCGGGCGATCTCTCACCCGTGAATCGTCACGGCGTAGCCGTCGGGGTCAGCAAAGGTGAAGGTGAGACCGAACGGTCCATCAAAAGGTGCGACCAGGATCGGGACGCCGGCGTTCACCATGGCGTCGTGCAGATCCTGGGGATCGTTCGCCTTTAGCCAGAGGGCCACGCCCCACCCGAGGTGCTCGACAGCTTCAAGATCAACGAGCGGATCGCGCAGCGCGAACGCGATGGGTTCGGTGGCGAAGACCACGGCGTGTGGGGGACTGACCTGCGCACGAGTGAGGCCAAGGTGCTCGGTGTAGAAGGCCGCGGAGGCGTCCAGATCGCGAACTTGGAGTGCGATGAAATCGGGGCCGAGTGCTGTCATTGGGTGTCCATTTCTGTGAGTGGGAGCAGGTAGCCTATATCAGGCATCCTGAGAGTATATCAGGTAAACTGATAATGAGGTGATGGTGGACCAGGTCACGACGTCCAGGGTGGGCTACTTGATAAAGAGGGCGCAGACGGTCCTGCACGACGCGATGACCGACGCGCTGCGGTCTCGCGATCTCACCGTGACCCAGTTCGCCGTCCTCACGGCCTTGGATGACGAGCCCGGTCTCTCGAACGCCGACCTCGCTCGTCGGGCCTTCGTGACGCCCCAAAGCATGCACGCCGTGCTGCAAGAACTGGAGCGACGCCAGCTCGTCGTGCGACGCACCCACCCACAGCACCAACGCGTGCTCCAAGCCGCGCTCACTGAAACGGGTCGACGCACGCTGCGATCTGCCGCGGATGCGGTCAACATCGTGGAGGAGCGGATGCTCGGCCAACTCTCCGAACCGGCCAGGTCGAGACTGGCCAGCGCGCTCTCGTCGTGCATCGAGGCGCTGAGCGAAACTTCAGCGTCTTAGTCGCGTGGTTTCGCGCGATCCTGTTGGCGTTGAGCGAAGAGCGCGGCTTCAGTTCTGCGTTGGAATCCCAACTTGGCGAGCATGTTCGACACGTAGTTCTTGACGGTCTTCTCGGCGAGGAACATGACGTCGGCGATCTCGCGGTTGCTCAAGCCCTCGCTCAGCAGATCCAGAATCCGATGTTCTTGCGGGCTGAGACTCTCGAGTCGGATGTCTTCGGTGATCTGTCGACGAAGTCGCTCACGGGCGCGCTCGATCTGCTCGGGCGTCAAGAGCATCTCACCGTTGGCCACCCGTCGGATCGAGGTGATCAAGTCGTCGCCGCGTACGTTCTTCAAGACGTAGCCGCGCGCCCCGGCGAGATACGACGCGTTGAGCGCGTCGCTGTCGGCGAAGGACGTCAGCATCAGACAGCCGAGTTCGGGACGGGCCTCGCGCAACTGGCGACACAGGTCGACGCCACTGCCGTCGGGGAGGCGCACGTCGAGCACGGCGACGTCGACGCCGTCGAGGTCGACCGCGAGTGCCTCGTCGATCGAACCCGCTTGCGCGACTACTTCCAGGTCGTCCTGGGCTTCGAGGAGTTCGCGAAGCCCGCGACGGACAATTTCGTGATCGTCAACGAGGAACAGGCGAATCATCTCAGACCTTTCGTAGTGCGGTCCACCGCACGGTGGTGCCGCCGTCGATCTTCGACTTGATCGTGCAGTTGCCGCCCAGTTCGCGGGCACGCGAGGTCAGGTTGCGCACGCCGCGACCGGATCCGACGTTGGGCGTGAAGCCGACGCCGTTGTCGCTCACGACGATCTCGATGAGATCACCGACGGTGCCGACGCGGACATCGACCGCGGTGGCGTGCGAATGTCGAACGACGTTGGAGAGGATCTCTCGTAGCGCCTGCACGCAATGCTGCGCGCACTGGGAGTCCAGCATTTCGTCGATGCCGGCCATCACGTGAACGTCGGCGAGTACGCCGAGACGAGTCTCGATCTCGGCGGAGAGCGCCTTGACCCGTTCTTCGAACTTCACCCCTGACAAACGGTCTTGGTCGATCTCAAAGATCGTGGTGCGAATCTCATGGATGGTCGCGTCGAGCTCGTCCAGCACGTTGTTGATGCGTTCGCGAACCACGTCGTCGTCGATCTTGGGCAGGGCGATCTGGAGCGCGAGTCCGACGCCGAAGAGGCGCTGGATGACCGTGTCGTGGAGGTCACGGGCCAGTCGCTCGCGCTCTTCGGCGAGCGTCAGTTCGCGCATGTTTGAACGCAACATCTCTTGGTCGATCACCAAGCCCGCGGCCCGACCGAAGGCCTCGGTGAGTTGCTCGTCCTCTTCGCTGAAGACTTCGCCGTCCATCGGATCGGTGAGATAGAGATTGCCGAAGATATGGCCGTCACTGGTCGCGACCGGTACGCCGAGGAATCGACGCATGGGTGGGTGGTTGAGCGGGAAGCCCGATGACCGGGGATCCTCCGCCAAATCGTCGAGTCGCACGGTCTTGCGCTCGCGGATGATCTCGCCCAGTAGACCGTGGCCGTGTGGCTCGGGTCCGATCGCGGCGCGCTCCTCGGCGTCCAGGCCGAACGTGATGAACCGAACGAGCGATTCGCCGCTGGAGTCGATGACACCGAGGGCACCGTAGCGCGCGCCCACCAGTCGACTCGCCGTCTCGATGATCAGCGAGAGCAACTCGTCGAGGTCGGCGTCCGTCTCGATCAGCAGTATTGCGTCGATCAGGGCGTGGAGTCGCGCTGGATCGTTGATTTTATGAAACGCCACTGGTCGCATTCTCCCACAGTTGGAAAACAACGCAGACTGCTCAGTGTTCGTGATGTCCGGCCACCAACGAGAGGGGAAGGATCACGAGCGTGGCGCCACATTCCAACCGACGCCGGAACCGCTCACTCTCGGGGCACTCGGTGGGGGCGGAGGCGGCGATCCCCGTGACGGTGACCGACCACGTGCGATCATCGTCGCTGAGGCCGTCGATCTGGAGCGAGATGACCTCACCGCGTCGCGCGGCCAGCAATACTGCGTTTTCACGACTCGAGATGACTAATCGGTCACGTTCGGCGAGCTCGATGCGCGCCGGGAGGGCGGCGGGTAGACCCTTTACCGAGAGCAGCACGCGCGCGACGTCGGCCTTGTCGAGGAGGCGCAAGCACTCGTCACGGGTGAACGGAATACCCGAAAGAGAGTGACTCGTGAACGTCATGGCTCCAGTATGGGGGCATTTTCCGTATGGTCACTAGGGTCTCGGGTCACGTTCTCGAATGATTCGCCAACCTTTGGGTTGGAAGGATCAGTTTCAGGCGAGATCGTCCGTGTCGTTGGCGAGCTCTTCAAGTCCGGCCACGATATCGAGCAGCGTGGTGATCAATAAATCGCGGTCAAAGAGTGACCACTCATTCAAGCCCTCTAGCGAATTGAGGTTGTGTCGGGCGCTTTGAATGTCGAAGGGCATGGCACAAAGGTAGTGGCAATCGATCGAGCGTGCCCTGGCTGCAGTGTGGGGCATTTTCCCCATGGTCACTGGGGTCCCGGGTCACGTCCTCGACCATTACACTGGATGTACCGGATCGTCACGACGGGACGTATTTGGGGACCAACTTTTGCGTTTTGCCGAAATTTTGGTAGAATTGTCAGCCGACCTCGTGGCATGCCTCGAGGTCCATCCGTGAAGGAGCTTTTTGCTCTTCCACGTCCCGCCGTTACAAGGAGAAAGAACCTGAGCAAGCCAAAGGAAGACGCGTTTACCGTCGAGGGAACCGTCGTCGAGCCCCTACCCAACGCCATGTTTCGCGTCGAATTAGAGAACGGGTACACCGTCCTCGCGCACAGCTCAGGAAAGATGCGCATGCACCGCATTCGCATCCTCCCCGGGGACAAGGTCCAGGTGGAGATCACTCCGTATGACATGACCCGCGGTCGCATCACCTACCGCTACAAATAGCTCCAGTTCTAGAAGATCGAGAAAGAGAATCATGAAGGTTCGCGCAAGCGTCAAGCCCATGTGTGAGAAGTGCAAGGTCATTCGCAGGTCCGGCGTCGTCCGTGTGATCTGCGAACAGCCTCGTCACAAGCAGCGCCAGGGCTAGGAGAAGAACATGGCCCGTATTGCTGGCGTCGACATCCCGCGCGAGAAGCGCACCGTGATCGCGCTCACCTACATCTTCGGCGTCGGTCCGACCATCGCCCAACAGGTCTGCGCCGCGACCGGCGTGGACGAGTCGACGCGCGTGAAGGACCTCAGCGAAGCCGACGTCAACAAGCTTCGCGCCTACATCGACCAGAACGTCACCGTCGAGGGTGACCTTCGTCGTGACGTCGCCCAGGACATCAAGCGCAAGATGGAGATCAACTGCCTGCAGGGGATCCGTCACCGCAAGGGCCTGCCCGTGCGCGGTCAGCGCACCCGCACCAACGCTCGCACCCGCAAGGGACCGAAGCGCACCGTCGCCGGTAAGAAGAAGGTAACGAAGTAATGGCTAAGCCGAATACGGTTCGCAAGGGTCGCAAGAAGGAGCGCAAGAACGTCGCCTTCGGCGTCGCGCACATCAAGAGCTCGTTCAACAACACGATCGTCTCGATCTCGGACCCCGAGGGCAACGTGCTCTCCTGGGCCAGCTCCGGTCAGGTCGGCTTCAAGGGATCGCGTAAGTCGACGCCGTACGCCGCACAGCTCGCCGCCGAGAAGTGCGCGCGCGCCGCGATGGAGCACGGCGTGAAGAAGGTCGACGTGCTCGTGCGCGGACCGGGCTCCGGTCGCGAGACCGCGATCCGTTCGATCGCCGCGGCCGGTATCGAGGTCGTCGCCATCAAGGACGTCACGCCACTGCCGCACAACGGGTGTCGCCCCAAGAAGCGTCGTAGGGGTTAGTCATGGCTCGTTACACCGGACCCGTCTGTCGCCTCTGTCGACGTGAGCGCACCAAGTTGTACCTGAAGGGCGAGCGCTGCTTCACCATGAAGTGCCCCGTCGCCGAGAACTCGGACCGCCAGATGCGCGCGTTCCCGCCGGGCATGCACGGTCGCGACCGTCAGCGCCAGGGCTCGGAGTACCTCACGCCAGCTGCGCGAGAAGCAGAAGGCGCGCCGTATCTACGGGCTCCTCGAGAAGCAGTTCCGCAACCTCTACGAAGAGGCCAGCCGCCGTCCCGGCATGACCGGTACGAACCTGCTGCAGTTCCTGGAGCTGCGTCTCGACAACATCGCGTACCGCGCCGGGTGGGGCGCCTCACGCGCCCAGGCCCGCCAGTTCGTGCGCCACGGTCACGTGACCGATCGACGGCAAGCGCGTCAACATCCCGTCGTACCGCGTCCGCCCCGGCGAAGTGATCGCCCTGAAGAACGTCACGCGCGAGAACTTCAACGTCAAGCGCAACCTTGACGTGCTGGACCGCACCGTGCCCGGTTGGCTCGAGACCGGCGACGCCGGCTTCAGTGTCACCGTGCGCATCGTCCCGCAACGCGAACAGATCGACGAGTCGATCAAGGAGCAGCTCATCGTCGAGCTGTACTCCAAGTAATCCAACCTTTCACAGACTTAGAGGAGTCCCCATGTTGATCATCCAGCGCCCCATCATTGAAGCCCTCGGCGACGAGGTAAACAACCGTCAGTCCTTCGGCATCGGACCGCTCGACCCCGGCTTCGGTCACACGCTCGGCAACTCGCTTCGCCGCACGTTGCTCTCGTCGATCCCCGGCGCCGCCGCCACGCGCGTCAAGTTCGACGCCGTGCTGCACGAGTTCGGTGTCATCGAGGGCGTCAAAGAAGACGTCCAGGACATCTGCCTCAACCTGAAGGACCTGCTCCTCCAGGTGCACAGCGACGAGCCGGTCATGCTGCGCCTCGACAAGCGCGGCGAGGGCCCCGTCACCGCGGCCGACCTCTCGACGACCGCCGACGTGGAGATCTTGAACGGCGACCTCCACCTCGCGTACCTGACCAACGCCAAGAGCGCGCTGACCTTCGAGCTCACCGTCGAGCGCGGCAAGGGCTACGTCGGCGCCGAGGGCAACAAGGGATCCTCCACCATCGGCGTGATCCCGCTCGACGCCATCTTCACCCCGGTGCGTCGCGTCAGCTTCGAGATCGAGCCCGTGCGCGTCGAGCAGTCCAAGGACTTCGACCGCCTGGTGATCGAGATCGAGACCGACGGTTCGATCAGCCCGCGCGAGGCACTGGCCTCGGCCGGCAAGACGCTCGGCTCATTGGTGGAACTCATCGGCAACTTCGACGACGAGGCCCCGGCCCTGGAGTTGGGCGACGTCGGCACGGCCCAGGCCGCCGCGAGCGAGCTCGACATCCGCATCGAGGAGTTGGGACTTACCGAGCGTTCGCGTAACTGCCTCAAGCGCGCCGGCATCAACACCATCGCGCAGTTGGTGAACGCCACCGAGCGCGACCTCACGTCGATCACCAACTTCGGCGCCACGTCGCTGAAGGACGTCAACGACCGTCTCGAAGAGCGCGGTCTCTCACTGCGAGTCGAGGACTAACCATGCGCGGCACTCCTACGAAGGGCAAGCGATTCGGTGGCGACTCCGCGCACCAGAAGGCGATGATGGGCAACCTCGTCGCCTCGTTGATCGCGGCCGAAGCGATCGTGACCACCCAGGCCAAGGCCAAGGCGCTGCGTCCGATCGTCGAGAAGGTCGTCACCGCCGCCAAGAACTCTCCCGAGGGCTCGGTGCACGCCAATCGCCGTGTCGTCGCGTTCATCCGCGACAAGGACATGACCCACAAGCTCTTCACCGAGATCGCCCCGCGCTACAGCGATCGTCCCGGTGGCTACACGCGAATCTTGAAGCTCGGGCCGCGCCCAGGTGACAACGCCCCGATGGCGCGCATTGAGTTCGTCTGATCCACCACTAGACGTCCAACGCTGGCGTCTGGACATCGCCTACGACGGCAACGCGTTTTCCGGCTTCGCCTACCAACCTGAGTTCACGACGGTCGTTGGCGTCCTGCGCGAGACGCTGGCCAGCACCTTAAGTATCGAAGAGCCGATGATCGTCGGCGCCGGTCGCACCGACACAGGTGTGCACGCCTTCGCCCAGGTCGTCCACGTGGACCTGCCGTTGACGTTGTTCGGGAACGATCGCGGACCGGAGGCGAATCGACTCACGCGCTCGCTCAACCAGCAGCTGCGCGGGCGCATCAAGGTGCTCGCTGCCCAACCGGTCGAACCGGACTTTCACGCTCGTTACTCGGCGACGTGGCGCGAGTACCGGTACCTCGTCCTCGAGACCTCGCCGCCCGCGTTGGGTCTCACTGACGTGTGGTCGTGGTCGGTGCAGGGTCCCTTGGACCTCGACGTGATGAACCGGGTGAGCCGAGAGACGATCGGACTGCACGACTTCCGGGCGTTCTGTCGACGACCGACGAACTCTGAGGCCGATGAACCGTTGCTACGTCGGGTGATTGACGCGCGATGGGAACGTCTGGCCGACGAATGGGCGCTGACGCCCGACGCGTCACCGGCGCTGAAGTTCACGATTCGCGCCGAGTCGTTCTGTCACAACATGGTGCGCTGTCTCACCTCGACACTCGTCGCCATCGGACAAGGCAAGATCGCCGAGACGACCATCGCGGAGCGATTCGAGAGCTTCAGTCGTGACCATTTGCCATCACCGGCGCCCGCCGGCGGACTGGCGTTGGTCGCCGTGGGCTACGACGTTGCAACATCGTCTCGGTAACGCCAGCGCGTAACGATCTGCAAGCTGCTACTGGCGTGACGAGACGTTGAAGCCGTTGCAACGAATGAGTGCAGCTCATATTCGTGTTCAGGTTGTGCACATAATGTCGTCAAACTTTTTGCGTAACCAAATTGTCGCAAAGTTGTTTTACGTGTTTACTGCGTCGTAAGTTCAGTCTTTGTCGCGCGTCACAGAGTTCTCACATGCAATTGTCTTCGCGATTTAACATTTATGACGAACTTATTTTGTTTGGTCGCGGTTAAGGTTGTATTCGGATAGTCAAAACAAGTGATCAACAGTTGGAGGTTTCCCCAATGGTCAAGCAGATCCAAGAAAAGATCACGAGTCACCGCAAGAGGATTGTTCCAATCCTCGTGGCGCTCTCCCTACTCTCCGGCCTCGCCGTCAGCCTCGTGTCGACGCCGAGCGCCCTGGCGGACTACAACATTGGTTGCGGTTACGGCTACAACTCGACGGGATCAACCGGTGGAACCGGCACCGGCATCCAGTACGGCTACGGGTACTTGGCCAATAACGCCTTTGGCTACGGCTACGGCAACGAAGTCTGCCCACTGGCGGTCACGACAGCGACACTCCCCGGTGGAACCGTGGGCACCGCGTACTCACAGGCCCTCGCTGGCACCGGCGGCGCCGGTACTTACACCTGGACCGAGACGGGCGCACTTCCTGGGGGCCTGACGCTTTCCAGTGCCGGAACCCTCTCTGGTACTCCCACCGCTTCGGGAGCCTTCTCATTCACGGTCACGATGAGTGACGTCAATGCCCAGACCAAGACCGCTTCCTTGTCCCTTTCGATCGCGGCAAAGACCGCGCCGCCAAAGCGCAAGTTCCACGCCACCAAGGTCTACGGCTACGCGGTCGCGGGACGCACGGTGCACATGGTCATCGCCGGCGTCGGTTTCTACGCAGATCCAAGGATCACGAGTAACGAACGCGGAACGGTCGTGTGGGCGATCCATGACCACGGCAACTATCTGGACGTTCTTATCAGGGTGCCCCTCAGGTCCGGACACGGCTGGCACACGCTCACCATCCGCTTGGCCAACGGTGCTACCACCAGAGTGAACTATCTGGTCAAGTAATACTGGTATTTTGTTGAACCGAGCCCCGTGTTGGACTTGGACAACGGTTGAATATATTTAGAAAACTTGAGTTAGTGCGCCGTTTCGGCTTAGCCGAGAACGGCGCACTTCTCTTTTTTGGCGCCACGATCGTCGCCGCGGGGCTCCAATTTCTTTACCAGGCCCTAATGAGTCGAATGTTGGGACCCTCCGTGTACGGGGCGCTGGGCTCACTCATCGCGCTGACGACGATCGTCACGTTGGCCGCTGCCGCCATGCAGGCCGCCGTCACGCACGCGGTCGCGTCGAGCGACCACCTGGACAACGAGTGGGCGAGCGAAGTGGCCATGCGGCGACCGCTGCAGTGGGCCGTCGCCGGCGGGGCGTTGTGTTTCATCGGCGGTCGCGGCGACGTCGCCGCTGTTCGAGCACTACCTCCACCTCAAATCACCGCTTCCGGTCGTCTTATTCGGACTCTTCGTGGCCATCACGCTCGTCGGCATCATTCCGCAAGGCCTACTCATGGGACGGCTTCGGTTCTCGACGGTGGCGATCGCGATCGTGGCCAACGCCGCTGTTCGCTGCGCCCTGGGCGTGATCTTGGTCGAGTTGAAGTTCGGTCTCAACGGGGCGATGGCGGCAGCCGCGATCGCGAGCGCCGTCCAATTCGTGGTGCTGGTGTACCCCGTTCGCTCGGAGCTGCGTCGCGCGGGCGCCGTCGAAGATCGCTTCATCAAGACCCGATCGGTCATCTTCGCCATCGTCGCGCTCGGAGGCGTCTCCACGTTCATCGGTATTGATTCGTTTCTGGCCCGTCACTTCTTGCCCCGAGTCGAGTCGGGCTACTACGTGGCTGCGGCAACGGGCGCCAAGATAACGCTGTTCCTCCCGGCGGCCGTCACGCAGATGGCGTTTCCGCGCATCGCGAGGGTGATCGCGGACCCCGCCAAGATCCGTCGGATACTCACCCAGAACTTCGCATTCGTGACCATTCTCGGCATCCTTTCGACGCTCGTGCTCTTCGTCCTCTCACACTTGATCGTCAGCGTGCTGTTCGGCCACCGATTCGACCCGGCGGCGCACACGATCGGACTCCTCTCGGTGTCGTCGGCCGAACTGGGTGTGATGACCCTCATGACCTACTACTTCCTCGCGCGCAAGATGATGTTCGCCAATTTCAGTTGGCTCGGCGTCGCGGCCGCGGCGCTCGCGATCTGGGGTTTTCACGCCAACCCAACCGAGATTGCCAAGGTGATGGTGGTCACCACGTCGGCCACGCTTCTCGTTCAGGTAGTCGTGGCCTGGTTCTCGTTGCCCCGGGATTCGTTGGCCACTGACCATGTGGGCGTGCGGGGTGTCGTTCTTCAGGGTCCGGAGTCAGTCGAAGGTGCTCCCTGAGCGTCTCGAGGCGCCCTTCGGCGTCGTGACACCATTTCAGCGCCACAGAGCAGGATCAATACGAAGATCCAGAGGGCGGAAACGGCATAACCCACTCTCACGAGACCCCACGGGGAAAAGGTGATTGCCGTGCGTTCCCCGTTGACCTTCACGAGTACGTCGCCTTCGGCCGAGACTCGAACTTTGGAGGATGCCGCCGACCAGCCGCGTTCAAAAGGAGTGTCGATGGCGACCCATCCCGGTGTACCGGGTGCGACATCGAACTCCAGGGGAGAGATCTGCTTGACCACTGCGCCGGAGCGCTGCGCGGTGGCGCCCGCGCCTGCGGACTTTGACAGTACGAACGGCGCGAGCGAGAGGGGCGTGCCCGCGGCGATCGACTCGAGCTGGGTGACGCTGGAGACCGATTGGAGCGAACGGTAACGTCCGCCGACGCCCTGGAAGTCCATGTTTTGCCACACTTCGAGACTCTTGGTCGTCATCACGAGGTGAAGGTCATCTTGGTGTGTCAACCACTTGTAGCTGGACCAGTCGGTCGTCTTGGCGAGGACGACGTACTGGACGCCAAGCGGTGCCACGAGCGCCCCGAAGTCCTTGAGTTGCTGACCGTCGTTGAACAAGGTTTGGAGATATTTCGACTGGGGTGACGTGGAGTTCGAGGCGAAATCTGCCACCTGGAGGTTGTCGCCGGCGATGACGTCGCGCGCAAACGACGACTGCGCGGCATTGGCGATGACGCGACCGCCGGTGAAGGAGTATTCGAGGTACTGATGCCAGGGGAGCGCGAGGATCTTTCCGGCACCGTTGCCCATCAGCGCGTCGGCTCGGGCCCACGACGAGGGCAACTGCGAGAGCGCGATCTGACCGTCGAGTCCACCGAAGATGGTTGGCGTGTAGGACAAGGGGAGGCCGACGCAGAGGAGCACGCCAATCGCGTAGTGCGAGACGCGGCGATAGTCCGTGGTTCGGTTCATCAACGCTTCGACGCCTCGGCCGAAGAACACGGCGAACGCCATGGCGTAGAGCATCGAGAACTTCTCGGGCTCTCGCATGATGTTGAAGAACGGGACGTGATCGTAGGCGAGGCGAAAGAGTCCCCCGGTGGGTCCTTGGTCACCCATCGCCAACAAGACGCCCAGCACACCGACCGACAGGAGGACGCCGGCCATCTTCCTTGGTCGAAGGTCGTCCTCCAGATCATCTCGACGAGTCGCGATCATGGCGTAGGCCCCGGCCGCGGCAATGAGCAAAAGAGCCAGCAAAATGAGCGGCCATCCGGAGAGGTCGTTCTTGGGCAGCACCGGTCCCGGGCCCGCGCGCCAGAATCCGTAGAGTCCCAGGACGTTGGTCAGGAGTCCGAGATGAGGGTCGGCGGCGGTGCGGAAGTTCGCCAAACTACCCTGACCGATACTGAGCGGCAAGTTCGTGTCGAACTGTGGCAAGAGTAAATAGGCGCAACTGAGCGCGAAGGCCACGAGGTTGATCGCCAACCAACGAAGACGGCGCACGATGTCGCGACGCGACGAGCACGCGACGACCACCATCACCACCCCGTAGATCCAGGCGAAGTGCACGCTCAGCGCCGTGAGAATCGCCCACCACAATGCCGGAGCGAGCAGCCCGAAGCGACTCGCCGATCGCGACGTCAGCGCCGATCGCGTAGCGAGCGGCAACAGCGCGTAGCCGATCAACAGCGGGATGTGGCCGACGAAGACCCGGTTGAAGACGAAGGGATTGACCGCGTACAGCGTGGCCGCGCCGACGCGACACCAGAGCGAGCCACCGACCAGTCGTGACATTGCGTAGGCGGCCAACGGGAAGAAGGCCGCCAGCGGAAGCCAGGTCGCCGGTCCGTGAATGAGGTGGAACAGGAGCGCCTCAATTGTCACCGACGGCGTATTGACGGTCAGACCGCCGGAGAGCCCGAGGGTCTGTGCGGTGACCGTGCCCACGTGGGGACCGACCACCCAGTCCAGGAGAAAGAGGCTCCCCGGTCGGAAAAACGGATAACACACGGCGATGGCGATCACGAGCCCGACGAGCGAGGGCGACGGCATTCGGACGGCGCTGGGCAAAACCGGTCACTCTGGTGATGAAGTGCGGCGCCGAGGTAGCCGTCACTGGCGCCGCCGGCCCGTCCGCGGCCATCGGCGCTCTCACTGCTCCTCAGGGATCGGGCGCGTTGCCATGACTCGATCGACGAAACTCCGAAAGTTCGCCACCTGCGCGTTTCCCTCGTGTTTTGCCGAAGACGCGATGCACCTCGCGCGGACCGCGTTGAACGCGACCTCGTCCGACCAGGCGCGCTCGAGAGCGTCCGCGAAGCCTCGGGCGCTCACGTCGGGGGAGAGAAACATCAAGTCACGCCGGTCAGAGAAACAGGGTAGATCGAACGCTACGGAAGGAACGCCGTAGCTCGCCGCTTCCAACACGACGTAACCCGGCCCTTCGTATCGTGAGGGTACGAGCACGACGCGGGCCCGCTCGAAGGCCGCGGCTTTTGCGGCTCCGCTGACGTAGGACAGGAATCGGACCTCGCATCGAAACGTTCGGTTCCGGGCCAGTCGTGCCCACGTAGGGTCGGTCGCGTCGAAACCCGCGATCTCCACGACCAGACCCGGAACGTCGACTAACTCGAGTGCCCCGATGAGCAGGTCGATGCCCTTTTGATGCCAGTCCGCGCGGCCGATGAATAGGGCGGTCGTGCCCGGCTCGGCCGGGATTACTTCGGGGCCACCACTCACCACCTGTTCGATGACGAGCACCTCAGCGTCCGGCGCGAGTCTGACGAAGTCGTTCCGCCACCGAGGCATGATTCGCAATCAACCAACGGTAGTGAGCGAGACGACGCCGAGCGATCCGGTCGAACGGCAGATGGTACTTCTCGCTCATCTCGTCCCAAAAGGAGAAGCACGCGACGCCGATCACGGGCGCGTCCGTTGCCGTGGGCAGTCCGAGCGGACCCACGGGGCTGGTGAACTGCTCGATCACCGCGTCGAATCCTCGTTGGCGCTGCACGTATCGACGGCCCTTGAGCGCGAAGGTCACCATGTCGCGTCGTGTCGAGTGCCCTCCCGCGACGACCGATTCATACGTGACGTGATCGTCGCGACTCACTTCGACCGGGCCCAACGTGGCCAGCGTGATGCTCATAGGGTCGGCCATGGAGAGCACCATGTCGCGAGTGAACACGCTTTGTCCGCCGGGGGAAGGGCCGAAGGGATTATCGCAATCAAGACAAAGGACTCTTGCCACGTGACCTCTCTTGACCCGAACCATTGCGCGAAATCGCTGTCAGTTCACTGGAACATGAACGTGCAGGAATCAAGATCCGTAAGTCGACAAATTAATAGTAGCCACAATCAAATTTTGACCGTTCTCGAATCGTGGGTGGTGTTGGATGGGCTTGACTTAGTCAAAGTCCTATGGTTACCCTTGGTTTTGCATCGATGTCAACGGCTGAGAGGTTGGTCTTTTCTTGTCACGTTCGAGCCATCGGGCAGAAGCGCTCTGGGTCGAATGCGTAAGTGTGGTGTCATTCGAAACCACGGTTCGCCGGCCATGACTAGGCGCCTTCGCACGGCACCTCGGTTCTAACCATGCGCATTCTTGTATTGGACTACAAGGACTATTGGCACGTCGAAGCGGGGGGATCGCAGACCTACGCCCGAGCAATGATCAACGAGTTCCAGCGCATGGGTCACGAGGTGACGGTCTTCACGTGTTTCAGCGATCGTCCTCGCGTAGAGACGGTTGACGGCGTCCACTACGTCCGTGAAGGCACCAAATTCACTGTCTTTCACTCCGCCAAGGTCTACTTGGCCAAACACGGCGGCGACTACGACGTCGTGCTCGATACGGTCAATCAGCGACCCTTTCTCGCACACGAAATCGTGGGCAACAAGGCCACCGCACTGGTGTACCACCTCGGCCTGGAGACGTGGAACTCGGAGTTCGGTTTCCCCTTCAACGTCGTGGGCAGAAAAGTGCTGGAACCGGAATGGATGCGCCGACTGAGGTCGGCGCCGCGCGTGCTCGCGATATCGGAGTCGACGGCCGAATCGCTCGCGCACTACGGCGTGGCGTGTGATGGCATCGTGCCACCCGCTCTGTCGCCCAAGGATCCGGTCCTCGACCGTGTTCCCGGAAGCCCTCCGCGCGTGCTGTTCATCGGTCGTCTGGTGAACAACAAACGACCACTCGACGCGGTGAGGGCCTTTGAACTGATGAGAGATGAGTTTCCCGGTATCTCGATGGACATCGTCGGGGCCGGGTATCTGATCGACCAGATCCGGGAGAAGGAAAGTTCGGATCTGCGTGTCTGGGGGTACGTCGCGGAGGAGGTCAAGGAGTCACTCATTCAACAAGCGGACCTCCTCTTCGTCACGTCCGTGCGCGAAGGCTGGGGAATGGTCGTTGCCGAAGCCGCCCTGCTCGGTGTTCCGGCGGTCGCCTACGACGTCCCGGGTCTCCGGGATTCGATCAAGGACGGTGAGACCGGCCTATTGACCTCCGAGACGCCGGACGACCTGGCCGCCGCGGCAACAGAACTCTTGAGGAATCGCGATCAGTGGTCGAGGCTCAGCACCGCCGGGGCCCAGTGGGCGGCGAGCTGGCACTGGTCCGACGCCGCCGAATCACTGTTGGGTCACATGACCGCGCCGCCGACACGTGAGGCGTGGCTGCGCGCGAACCCGGACGAGTTAAGTTCGCCAGCAGTGACGGGCGACGGATCCACCAAGAAGCGTTTTGACATGAAGAGTCGCGCAACGACCATTGCGGTGGCCGTTACCGTCGTGGCGATTGCGCTCGGACTCGTACTTCGGCTCTACGAGGCGTACCACATGCCCTGGCGCGACGACGAGATCGTCTACGTGCAGTGGACCGGTAGCTGGTTCTCGCACCATCTGTTCAGTTATATCTTCCAATTCCAACAGCACATCTACCCGCCGAGGTCGGAGTTCTTCGCCAACCCGCCGTTCGCCATGTGGATCTTTGGCGTCGCCATATGGATCGGGCGTGCGTTCTCGGTGAGTGCCCTGCTCTCGGCGCGCCTGGCCGACGTGGCGATCTCGCTCGTCACCAACGTGATGTTGTTTCGAACGGCGCGACGGTGGCTGGGGCCAACGGTGGCCGCCTTCGCCGCCTGCACGTTTGCTCTGTTGCCACTGGCGATTACGACCGGGGCGTCGGCGTTCCTCGAACCGACGCTCGCGTTGTTCTCCGTCCTGGCGCTCGACGCCTACCTACGCGTGCGCGAACGCGCGTCGTGGCCCCACGTGATGTATCTGGCTTCGGTACTGGGACTCGTGCTCGTCACCAAACTGTCACTCGGTTTCGTGTACTTCTTGATCGGGTTGAGTGCGCTGATCTTCCTCGTGGGAAGCGGCCGACGACGGATGGCGGTGGCCTTCGCGGTCACGTCGGTGGGCTTACCCCTGGTGATCTGGTCGGGCTTTCGAACGCCGTCGCAGTACCGCGGCGTCATCGGCTTTCTGTCGTCGAAGTATTCATCGCTCACCGTGAGCCCCGACCACTTTCGTTACCCGTTCTCGTTTCTCAGCGACATCCCCTTGATCATCCTCGGCGCCTGGCTGTTGGTCCTCGTGAGCCCACTGGTGGCCGAACGATTGCGCGATCGTGCGCCACCGAGTCTGTTGTTCATCGCCGTTCTTCCGGCGGTGGGTTTCGTTGAGTTGGCAATTACCGCACCCACGAGCTGGGACTATCAGCTCCTGCCGCTGTTGCCCTTCATTCTCATACCGGCCGGGTGGGCTCTTCGCCGAGCCTTCGTCACGCCGCATCGACGGCGCGTCGTCACCGTACTGACGTTGATCGGTTGCGGCGAGCTGGCCTTCATGCTCTTGGCGGTCCCGCTGGCGCAACTGTCGCTCTCGACGACGCCGACGGCGGCGCTCGTGCGCTACGTGGCGCCCGAGCATCGACGTGCCCTACGGCACCGGCAGCGAAGAGTTGCCGCGCATCGCGGCCTACATCAACACCAAGTTGCCGAAGAACGTCCGCGTCGCGGCCACGTACGCCGACGACACGCTGCGACAGTATTTGAAACACGGTCGTTCGATCGGGCCCTGGTTCCCGAATCAGTCGATCGGCTCGATGTCCGCCGACGGGTTCCAGTACGGCGTGTTGGTGGGCCACGACATGCCGCCCGGCACCACCGCGGCGCAGTCGGTCGCGGGCGCTCGGGCCGTCTACTCGGTGAAGATGTCGAATCACAGCTTCGCGACGATCTATAAAGTGCCGATACCCGCGTTGACCAGCGTGACGAGTGTCGATCTCCGAGGTCCCTGGACTATCGACACCCACGGGATCGACAAGACCTCGTACGTGGCGAACAAGGACCTGCTCTCCTACTCGGGTCGAGTGAAGCGACAGAACGTGGGCGGTCAATACATCTCGATGACCGACCAGCACTCCATTGACATGGGAGCGCGAACGTCCGAAGTCAAAATCGACATCGACGGTCACGGCGGTGCCGAGAACATCTACGTCGACCTCATAAATCCAAAGGACGAATCGTATTTTCGCGCAACGGTGTACGTGAACTGGGTTGGTACGCACGCGGTGTACTTGCCGACTTCGGCATTTGATTTTGTCCCCTCCAGCGCGACCAGCGCCCCTCCGGCGTGGGGCGGAACCGTTGACCTGCAAATCTCAACCGACAGTCAAGTCAACGTGGAGCCGTACATCGACGTCTCGAACGTCACGATGGAACGACCGACGACGTCAGGCTAAAAGACGGCGCGATCAGTCTGGATTGGAATGCGTCTCGTCCTTCGGCGTCACGTCGACGTTCTCTTCGCCAAAGTGCTGCAGTACCGAAATGACTTGTTCACGGCTCCAGAGGCACATCTGACGTTCGGGTTCAGGTGGCAGCCAATCATCGATGACGAGGAGCGGGGGCGACGGGAAACTGTAGGGCGCCTTGAAGAGGTCCATCAACCGGAACGAGCCCGTCTCGATGTCACGATTCTCAAAGCCGGTCGAGTTGATGTGCGTCGTCGTCAGTAAGTACGGAGTCTGCGAGTCGATGAATCGCTGGAGCGCCGATTTGGTGTCGGCGTAGGAGAAATGAAACAGACAGTCTCGGCAAATCATCAGGTCGCTCTGGGGATAGTCGTCCGAGATCAAATCGAGGTCCACAAAGGACACGGTGTCGCTGGCAAAGTTCTCCCGGTTCGCCGCGATGAGTGGCCGGACGACGTCCCCTCCGATGTACTCGACGTCGACCGTCGGCAAAAGGTGCTTCATCCAGTTGAAGTCACCGCACGGCGCATCGAATACCTTCTTCACCGAATAGTCGGTGAAGACCTGCGGCAGTTTTTCTCGAAGGTTCACCGTCTGGCGAAAGGTCGAGCCCGCCCCGCTGACGCTTTCGTCGTTCCCCCAGAGGTTGTGCTCGTAAATGGCTTGGAACTTCTCCTCGGCGGTTGCGTACTTGGCGACCTCCTCCCACTTCTTCTTGCCGCGGAGTCTCAGTCGAAGGTACCGAGACGCCCGACGAATGGTGGGTAGTAGGCCGTCGCTGCGCAGGTGGTAGCGGAACTTGTTGACAAGAATGTTCCTCTCGTTCTTCGTCTCTTCCACTGGTCGATTGTGCCACAGCGATAGGTGAAGGTGAGCCAGTGCGACGTCGCTGAACGGGAGAAAGCACTGATGCCCGGAGTAATCCGCTCTTGATCATTAGAGCGGTCCCACAAAGTTCTGACGCTTTCGACCCCTATTAGGATTTTGCGGGTGACAACTCAACCACCGACTTCCGGCTTCGACCCCTCAAATCTCTCTACCACCGTGCGACCGCAAGACGATCTCTATCAATACGTGAATGGCAAGTGGATTGAAGAGACCGTGATGCCCGAGGACAAGGCCCGCTACGGGACGTTCGACGTCCTCAACGACGGCGCCGAACTGGCCATTCGCGAGATCCTGGATGAGTCACGCGACGCACCCGAAGGCAGCGAGGCGCGCAAGGTCGGTGACCTCTACTCGAGTTTCCTCGACGAAGACCGCATCAACGCCCTCGGTGTCGGACCACTGCTCGACCGACTCGCGCTGGTCAATGCCGTCGCTACGGTGAATGAACTCGTGTCACTCATGGGCCGACTCCAGCGACGCGGTGTCGGGGGGTTCTACGCCGTGTTCGTGGACAACGACCCGGGCGATCCCGAGCGCTACGTCACGCTCTTCGAACAGGGTGGTCTCTCACTCCCCGACGAGAGCTACTACCGCGAAGAGCACTTCGCGTCCATTCGCGACGCCTTCGTCGCGCACGTGGAGAAGATGCTCGCACTGGCGGGACTGGATGACGCCGCGTCGCGCGCGTCACGGATCTTCGAACTCGAGAAGCAGATTGCGTCCGGCCACTGGAACAACGTCGACTCGCGTGACTCTGAGAAGACCTACAACCTGAACGAGTGGGACGAGGCGTGCGAGGTCTTCGGCGGCTCGCTGCTCGAGGTGTGGCGCAACGGTATGGAAGTACCGGTCGGTGCTTTCGACCAGGTCGTCCTCCGCCAACCGAGTTTCGCCAGTGCCGTCGGTGCTCTCTTTACCGAGCCCAACCTCGAGGCCTGGAAGGACTGGTTGTCATGGCAGATCATCGCCGGCGACGCGCCGTTCCTCTCGGACCCGTTCGTGAACGAGCACTTCGACTTCTACGGTCGCACGCTCACCGGTGCGGAGTCGATCCGTCCCCGGTGGAAGCGCGCCGTCGCGTTGGCTGAAGGCGCCATGGGCGAGGCCGTCGGCAAGATCTACGTGGAGCGCAACTACCCAGCAGAAGTGAAGGCGCGTATGGACGCGCTGGTGGTGAACCTCATCGAGGCCTACCGACAGAGCATCACGTCGCTGGAGTGGATGAGCGAAGCGACACGTCAACGCGCCCTGGACAAGCTCGACGCCTTCACGCCCAAGATCGGCTATCCCGTGAAGTGGCGCGACTACTCGACGTTGCGCGTTGACGCGAACGACCTCCTCGCCAACGTGCGCGCCGCCGGTGAGTTCGAGTTCGCCCGCAACCTCGCGAAGATCGGTCAGCCCGTCGACCGTGACGAGTGGTTCATGACGCCCCAGACGGTGAACGCGTACTACAACCCCGGGTTCAACGAAATCGTCTTTCCCGCGTCGATCCTGCAACCGCCGTTCTTCGACGCGGAGCGCGACGAGGCCGGCAACTACGGCGCCATTGGCGCGGTGATCGGTCACGAGATCGGACACGGCTTCGACGACCAGGGATCGAAGTTCGACGGCACCGGTCGACTCGCCGACTGGTGGGAGCCATCGGACCGGGCCGCCTTCGAAGAGCGAACGAAGTCGTTGATCGAACAGTACGACGCGCTCTCACCGAAGTTGACGCCCGAGCTGCACGTCAATGGCGCGTTGACCGTGGGTGAGAACATCGGCGACCTCGGTGGACTGTCGATCGCCTGGAAGGCGTACCTGATCTCACTTGACGGCGCGGAACCGCCGGTCATCGACGGGCTCAGCGGCGCCGAGCGCTTCTTCTTCGCCTGGGCGCAGACCTGGCGACAGAAAGAACGCAAGGAAGAGGTCGAACGGCTCTTGGCGATCGACCCGCACTCACCCAATGAGTTCCGTGGGAACCAGATCGTTCGCAACATCGACGAGTTCTACGACGCCTTCGGCGTTGGCGATGCCGACGCGATGTGGCTCGAGCCGGCGTCGCGCGTCACCATCTGGTGACGCGTTACTGACTTTCGATACTCGGCGGGGCGCCGGCCGCGTCCAACGCGTACCCCAAGCCACTGCGCGGGGCGATGACGCTGTCGATGATGCCGTAGGCGACGGCCTCGTCGGCGGTCATGAAGTAGTCGCGGTCGATGTCGTGCATCACCTCGTCGACCGGTCGACCGCTGTGGTGCGCGATGATCTCGGCCATGCGTCGCGTCAGCGACAGCGCCTCGCGGAGTTGGATCTCCATGTCACTAGGCGCACCGCGGGCACCCGCGCTGCCCTGGTGGATCATGATGCGCGCGCTCGGTAGCGCCATGCGCTTTCCGGGTGCACCACCGCAGAGCACCATCGCGGCCGCCGACATCCCCATACCCACACAGATGGTCGACACGTCGGGGCGCACGTGCTGGATGACGTCGTAGATGGCCATGCCGCCGTAGGCGAGTCCGCCGGGGGAGTTGATATAGAGGTTGATGTCGCGATCAGCGTCCTGCGCTTCGAGATACAGCATCTGGGAGATGATCAGGTTCGCGATCTGATCGTCGACCTCTTGACCGAGAAAGATGATGCGCTGGCGAAGGAGCATCGAGTAGATGTCGAACGCCCGCTCGCCGCCCTTGGACTCCTCCAGCACCATCGGCACGAGTGAGTGCCGGATCTCTCGTGGCAGAACGTCGGTCATGGGCCTCCTCAGCGCGTAGATTGTTGTGCAATCAGTTAGTTGCATGATAGCGCCGCGGGCGGACTTGTGCAATAGAGTAGTTGCATGACAGATACCGTGCACCGTGAGTTGGACCTTCCTTGTTCACCCAGTGAGGCGTGGGAGCACGTCATCGATCCCTCGTGGTTGGGCGACGACGGCGACCTGCCGACGACGCCCGGCGCGGACGGATGGATCAGTGACGGCGACGACGTTCGCTACTTGATCGTCGAAGAAGTGGACGAGGAGAATCGACTCGTCTATCGCTGGGCGACCTTCACCGAAGAGCCGTCTCGAGTCGAGATCGAACTGACACCGATCGATGAAGGGACTCGGATCTCGATCTCGGAGTCACCGATCGAAGTGACGGCCCAGGCGAGTCTCATCTCTCGATGAACGACGACATCTCGGTGGTCTTCGCGGCGCTCTCGGACCCCACGCGCCGTCGACTCTTCGAACAGCTGTTGGACAGCAATACGTAGCTGTCCGGGCGGTACCTCGTCAGCGTATTGCTAATCACGCGGGTTGGCGTAAAAGCGCATTACCTGTTCCAGTTGCCCTCCAGGGCAGCCCTATGGCAACGGGCTGCCAAGTAGGCCCGCGGTGGTATAAAAAGCAGCGGTAGCCGGACTCGACGGCCAAACGGGCCAGGCAGACGGCCAACATCGTCTTGCCCACCCCGGGCGGCCCGAGATCAGCAAGATGTTGGTGGCGTCGTCCAAGAACCGTAGCGTGGCCAAGTCTTCTATGAGCTTTCGGTCCAGGGTGAGCGGCGTCGAAGTCGAAGTCCGACAACCGCCAGGGGGCGGTTTTCGAAGCCTGCGGCGGCGCACGCGCCGGGCCAGGGAAGCCTTTACTTCTATGGCCGAAAAGACGCTCCAAAGAAGGCGGTGTGGGTGAGCTTGTTGTCCCTGGCATAATCGAGTTCGGGTGCCAGGGCTCCAGGCCGCCACGATGAGGCGCAGGTGGGCCAGGTGGCCCCGGAGGGCCTGGTAGGTCTCAGCGCTCATCGCTGGCCTCTTCATTCTGCAAGCAGTAGCCGTGCGTG
>CAWDFV010000002.1:0-1172914 GCA_963801695.1 uncultured Acidimicrobiaceae bacterium
CCGCGTCCCGAGGCGCGAAGATAGGCGATGAAGCCAGCAGCCAGAATGAGCCATCCGACGTATCCGATTCGAAGCGTGGGTGCGAACGCTCCCGAATGGAATGCCCACTGGTAAATGGCGGCCGTCGCGGTGACGCAATGCGGGCCCAATTGCGTCGAGGTTGGAAATGGCAATCGATGACCCACCTGGAATAGGGCGGTGATGGCACCGGAGAAATCGGATAGATCGGAGCAGTGGGGGGGTATCCGATAATGCCCTGTGGAAGATACGCGCACGCCATGTGGCCATGGCCCAAAGACCACGCAGTAAAAACGGTGACGTCGGAGTCGTTGGTCGTGGGACCTCCGACGAAACTCGATCAGGCGCAATGAACAAGATCGAAATCGCGATCCACCCGATAATCAACCAGGGATGACTGAGGGGTCGCAATAGTCGATTGTTCCACAGTTGTAATTGCGCGTTCAGTCGTTGAAATCGTTTGGCCGACATGACTGGAGTGTCGCTAAGTCGCTGCGCGCGCGGTCGGATTCAAGATGATTAAGGCTACAAGCGCGGTCTTAATTTTGTGGCTTTGGTCGACGTCAGGTCGAAATCGAGACCGTCCGTCACTCACGTTCGCGAACTGACACCAGCGAGCCGACCTGGACGTCGAGGCCTCGGAACTCGTTGCGACTCATCTGGACCCACGGTGTCGAGCCGTCGCTGAGCGCGACGGTCACCTGCACTTCGAAACCGAGTTCCATCACGGACTGCACGGTTCCCTCAATGGCGCCCTCCGAAGGAGCCACGAGTTCGAGGTCGTGGGGTCGCACCGAGACGCCCTTGAACATCGTCGTCGGCCCCAAGAAACCGTGCACGAACTCGGTCGCCGGGCGTTCGTAGAGCTCGGTCGGCTCGCCGGCCTGTTCGATGCGGCCCTCGTGCATGATCAACAGCTGGTCGGCCACTTCCATGGCCTCGTCCTGGTCGTGGGTCACGAGGATCGTGGTCACCTTGATCTGTTGGTGCAGCTCTTTCACCCACTGGCGCAGCTCGGTGCGCACCTGTGCGTCGAGGGCGCCGAACGGCTCGTCGAGCAACAGCACGCGCGGCTCGATGGCCAACGCGCGCGCGAGCGCCATGCGCTGGCGTTCGCCGCCGGAGAGTTGGGCGGGGTAGGACTTCGCCTTGCCGTCGAGTCGCACGAGTTCGATCAGCTCGGCGACCTTCGCGTCGATCACGTCCTTCGGTTGCTTGCGAACGCGGAGTCCGAAGCCGATGTTGCGCGCCACGTTCATGTGGCGAAAGGGCGCGTAGTGCTGGAAGCAGAAGCCGATGTCGCGGTGACGCGGGTCGACGTCGGTGACGTCGTCGCCCTCGATGACGACGCGCCCCTCGTCGGGACGTTCGAGTCCGGCGATGAGCTTCAGCAGCGTCGACTTGCCCGAACCCGAAGGGCCCAGGACCGCCGTCAGTGAACTCTCGGGGATCTCGACGTTGACGTCGTCGACGACGGCGTCGTCGCCGTATCGCTTCGTGAGGTGGCTAAGCGAGATCGACATGCAGTTTCCTCTCACGCGCACGAAGGGTCGAGAGAATTATAAGAGCCACGATGGAGATGGAGGCGAGCACGACGGCACCGGCGAAGGCGCCGATGGTGTCGAAGTTCTGGTCCCAGGCGTCAAAGATGTAGATCGGGAGCGTCTGGGTCTTGCCGGTGATGTTGCCCGAGACCACCAGGACCGCGCCGAACTCACCGAGCGTGCGCGCGATCGTGAGCGTCACGCCGTAGAGGACGCCCCAGCGGATCGCCGGGCAGCGTCACCTGCCAGAAGGTCCGAAAGGGCCCGGCGCCGAGCGTGCGCGCGGCGTCTTCTTGGTCCTTGCCCACCTCGACGAGCACGGGCAGGACGGAGCGCAGCACGTACGGCAGCGAGACGGCCATCGTGGCGATCACGATGCCGACCGGTGAGAACAGGATCTGGATGCCGTGGGAGCTCAACCAACTGCCGAACCAGCCGATCCTCGAGTACGCGAGGATCAGGGCGACGCCGATGATGATGGGTGAGACCGCGACCGGGATGTCGAAGGCCACCTGCAGGGCGCGGCTGCCGAAGAACTTTCGCTTGGCGAGGAGCAGCGCGGCGCCGATGCCGACGACGCGTGTTGACGGGCACGGCGATCAGCGCCACCTCGGCCGAGAGCTTCAACGCGGCGATGGCGTCGGGCTTGGTCACCTCGACCCAGAACGCGTGAAAGCCGTTGCTGAAGGCCTTGATGAAGAGGTACGCGACCGGTAGCCCCACCAGGAGACCGAGGTACAGGACCACGATGGCTCGCAGCGACCACTTGCGAGTGGTGTGGTTCATGCGCTCAACCGACGTTGAATGCGACGCGCGAAGACGTTCGTGGCGATGAGGATCACGAGGCTCAGCACCAGCAGCGCGGTCGAGACCGCGGCGGCGTTGGTCCAGAGGAAGCCCTGGGTCAGGTTGTAGATATAGCGACGAGGCCAACGTCGTTCGTCCGATGCCCCCGGCGATCAACGAGATCGATCCGAACTCACCGATGGCCCTGGCGAAGGCCAGTCCGAATCCGCCGAGCACCGCCGGCCACAGCGACGGCAGGACCACCCACACGAAGGTCCGGATGCCGCCGGCGCCGAGCGACTTCGCCGCCGCCTCGGCCTCACCGTCGAGCGAGGCCAGCACGGGTTGGACGGCGCGCACCGAGAACGGCAGCGTCACGAACAAGAGCGCGACCAGCAGGCCCATCCACGTCTCGAAGAGATCGATCTTGAGCGGACTCGGCGGTGCCGTAGAGGAAGAGCAAGACGACGCCGACGACGATGGTCGGGAGCGCGAACGGAAGGTCGATGAACGCCTCGAGGAACCACTTGCCGGGGAACTTGTCGCGCACGAGCACCCAGGCGATCGCGACACCCATGACGGCGTTGATCGCCGCGACCGTCAACGAGAGCCAGAGCGAGAGTCGAATCGCGCTGATCGCGGCGGGCTGCGTGATGTCGTGTCCAGAAAGTCCCGAAGCCGGCGCTGAAGTGCCAGTGCCAGAACGCGCCGCCCCAGCCTTGGGTGTGGATGCTGAAGGAGAAACCGTGCGCGGCGACCGCGGCGATCGGAATGAGGACGATGATCGAGAGGTAGCCGACGATGAGTGACGCGCCACCGTAGAGACCGAAGTTCGAGCCCAGACGCGACGAAAAACGCCGCCAGCCCTTTCGGGCTGGCGGCGCTCCAAGCTCGGAGCTGGGTCGTCTAGCTGGTGTATCCATTCGCGTTTTCTGCTTGTGTGATGATGCCCGTCGGAGAGAAGAACTTCGGCGTGACCTTGGCCCATCCTCCGAGCGCCGTGATCGTGTTCAACTTCACCGGGGTGTAGAAGGTCGTCTTGGAGACCGCCTGCAGCGAGGCGATCGTCGGACGGAAGTGCTGCTGGAGCCAGACCTCTTGACCGGCCTTGGAGAAGAGGAAGTCGTAGAAGGCGACGGCGGCCTTGTTGGCCGTTCCGGTCTTCGTCAGTGCGGCCGGGTTCTGGATCAGCAGGTTCTGCGCGGGCTGGACGATCTGGATCTTCTGGCCCGAGACGAAGGCGTTCAGCGCGTCGCTCTCGTAGGCGAGGAGCACGTTGCCGGTGCCCGCGATGAACGCGGACAGCGCCTTGGAACCGCTCGACGGCTCGGAGACCACGTTCTTGATCAGTGCGTTGATGTAGGTGTTGGCCTGCGCCGGTGACGATCCCTGGTCGATCTGCGCTTCGTAGGCGGCGAGAAGGTTCCAGCGCGCGCTGCCCGAGCTGATCGGGTCGGGTGTCACGATCTTGACGCCGGCGTTGGTCAAGTCGTTCCAGGAGTGGATGCCCAACGGGTTACCGGGCTTCACGACGATCGCGACGACCGAGTCGGTCACGATGCCCTTCTGCGCCTTGACGGCTTTCACTGACGCCCACGTGCGCGAGACCAGTCCGGCGTTGATGAGCAGCGCCAAGTCCGGGTTCAGCGAGAAGTTCACGACGTCGGCGGGCTGACCGGCGACGACTTGCTCTGCCTGGGTGGTCGAGGCGCCAAAGGAGTTCGTGAAGGTGACGTTCTGGCCGGCCGCGGTGTGCGAGAAGGCCGTCTCCAGGGCGGTGTAGGCCTTCGAGACGATCGAGTAGCCCACGACGTTCACGGTTTGCGGCGACGCCTTGGACGTCGATGCCTCGGACGTCGTCGCCAGCAGTGTGATCGGCAGAAGTGCCACCGCGATTCCGGCGATTCGCTTCAAATTGGCTTTTTTCACAGAGGGGTCCTTTATTTACACTATTTACTAGTGAATTAGTAGAGAATAGAACAGGTTATCGGCCCGACCGAAGTGAGTCAAGTCAAGGCGGACGAAACTTGGAACAATTCGTGACGAAATCGCGACGACTGATCGGTGACTCAGGATGTCGGCGTCAGGTCTCGGGGCTCGGTTCCACGCCGTCCATGGGATCCAGGGCGCTCACCGGATCGACCCACGTGCACCACTGAAGATGGTCGGTACCATCGAGGACGACACCGCACTCCGGGCAGATCAAGTGGGCGAAACAGGCGCTCTCGCCACCTTCGTCGGCGTCGACGGGATCTTCACTCACGGTGCCTCGATTCGTTGGCCCTCGTCGACACCGACGGCACTGTCGTTATCGGAAGTCCGCTTGCATCGACGCCAGTTCCGCCGCACCGGGACAGAGCGTCTCGTAGGGGACTTTGGTGAGTGCGTGCGTCGGCGTCGCGTTCAGCTGGTGGAGGTCCTTGCCGTCCTCGTTCGACGTAGAGCAGGCCGGTCACGATCTCGCCGCGACCCTCGCGGTCGCGGATGTACTCTTCGACCTTCATCCGGTCGTGCGGGTCGTAACCCTCGGGCACGGAGCGAAAGCGCACCACGCTGCCGTCGTGCATCGTGACCTCGATCGCGCCGTCGGCCGGGATCTTGGCTCGGATCTCGGCGCGGATCGGTACGAAGTCGGTCTCGACCTCTTTGACTTCGTGGTCGCGCATGAACTTGTAGCTCTTGGTCGATCCCTCGTGGTCGTTGAACGTCACGCACGGCGAGATGACGTCGATCAGGGCGAATCCGTTGTGGGCGATCGCCGCCTTCATGATCGGGACCAGCTGCTCCTTGTCACCGGAGAAGCTTCGCGCGATGAACGTCGCGCCGAGACTCAGCGCGGTCGTGACCGGGTCGATCGGCGCGAGCAGGTTGGCGTCGCCCTTCTTCGGTCGCGAGCCGATGTCCGCCGACGCCGACATCTGACCCTTGGTGAGGCCGTAGACACCGTTGTTCTCGATGATGTAGACCATCTTCACGTTGCGTCGGATGCCGTGCATGAGGTGACCGAGCCCGATCGAGAGCGAGTCGCCGTCACCGGAGATGCCGATGTAGGTGAGCTCGCGATTCGCGGCGATGGCGCCGGTCGCGATCGGCACCATGCGCCCGTGGGCCGAGTTGAAGCCGTGCGCGCCGCGCACGAAGTACGTCGGCGTCTTGGACGAACAGCCGATGCCGCTCAGTTTGGCGATCATGTGCGGCGGGGTCGAGAGCTCCCAGAACGCGTGCACGATCGCGGCGGTGACCGAGTCGTGGCCGCATCCGGCGCACAGCGTCGACATCTGGCCCTCGTAGTCGCGGATCGTGAGGCCGAGGTCGTTCTTGGGCAACGGCGAGAGCGGGATGAGTGGTTTGGTGATCGACGGCATGGTTAGTTCTCCAACTTGGCTAGAACGCTCTCGACGACCTGCTGGGCGCTGAGGGGGAAGCCGCCGTAGGCGAGGACGGGGTGCATCTTCTCGGTGCTGACGCCGGTCTCGATGGCGATGAGTGAGCGCAGTTGCGCGTCGCGATTCTGTTCGACGACGAAGCACGGTTCGTGCTCGTCGACGAAGTCGCGGACTTCGTCGACGAACGGGAATCCCCGGACCCGCATGAAGTCGGCCGGGTACGCCGGCGTCGGCCAGTTGATCGAGCGCCTCGCGCACCGCGAGGTCGCAGCTGCCGATCGTGATGACGCCGATCGCGGCGCCGTCGCGACGCTCGATCACCGGCGCGGGCACGTGCGCGGCCGCGGCCGCGTGCTTCTTCTTCAGGCGATCGACGACCTCTTGGTACTGCGGCGGGTTCTCGGTGTAGCGACCGAACTGGTCGTGGCCCGAGCCGCGGATGAAGTACGCGCCCTTTTCGTCGGAGCCGGGCAGCGTCCTCGCGGCGACGAAGTCCTCGTTGGCCGAGTTGTAGCGGAAGAACTCCGACATGCGCGAGAGGTCCTCGTCGCTCAGTACCGGCCCGCGGTCCCAGACGTAGTTGTCGTCCCACTGCAGTTCCGGCACGACCCAGTCGTTCATGCCGATGTCGAGGTCCGAGAGCAAGAAGACCGGCGTCTGGAACTGCTCGGCCAGGTCGAAGGACTGCACCGCGAAGTCGAAACACTCGTAGGGGTTCGCCGGGAAGAGCACGATGTGCTTGGTGTCGCCGTGGCTGGCGTAGGCGCACATCATGATGTCGGCCTGCTGGGTGCGCGTCGGCATGCCGGTCGAGGGCCCCGTGCGCTGCACGTCGACGATCACCGCGGGAATCTCGGTGTAGTAGGCCAGACCGAGCAGTTCGTTCATCAGCGAGATGCCCGGACCCGAGGTGGAGGTGAAGGCGCGCGCGCCGCTCCAGCCCGCGCCGAGCACCATGCCGATCGAGGCGATCTCGTCCTCGGCCTGGATGATCAGGTAGTTGTTGCGCGTGGTGTCGGGCACGTCGGGGTCGTCACTCACGACCTTCTCGCGGCGATAGCGCGCGCAGAGCGCGATGAAGTTGTCCATGACCGCGGTCGCCGGGGTGATCGGGTACCAGCCCGCGACGGTGGCGCCGGCGTAGAGACACCCGAGGGCGATCGCCATGTTGCCGTTGATCAGGATCGAGTTGCCGTTGGCGTCCAGCGGCTCGACGTAGAACGGCAACGGGCACTCCAGGTTCTCCATGGCGTAGTCGTAGCCGAGGCGCAGGGCTCGCTGGTTCGAATCGCGCAGCGCCTCGTTGCGCGCGAAGGTCTCGGCCAGCAGGTCGGCCACGAGCGCCACGTCGATGCCGACCAGCGCGACGACGGCGCCGGCGTAGGCGATGTTCTTCATCAGGATTCGCTCGCGCGGTGCCTTGAAGTTCTCGAGGCACATCTTGGCGAGCGGGATGCCGAGGAACGTGACGTCCTCGCGCGTGAGATCGGGGTCCAGGGGCCACGACGAGTCGTAGATGACGTAGCCGCCGTGGCGCACGTCGGCGATGTCCTGGGCGTAGGTCTGGGAGTTCATCGCGATGACGAGGTCGTAGTCGAGCGCGCGCGCGGTGTAGCCGGTCTTGTTGACGCGGATCTCGTACCAGGTGGGCAGGCCCTGGATGTTCGACGGGAAGAGGTTCTTGCCCGAGACCGGGACGCCCATGCGGAAGATCGCCTGCATCAAGAGGCTGTTGGCGCTCGCCGATCCGGTGCCGTTGACGTTGGCGAGTTTGATCGAGAAGTCGTTGACCTGCGTTCGCTGATCGAGTCGTTCGTCGAGGGCCACGGCTAGCTCCGACTCGCGCCGCTCGGCGACATCGCGCCGATCTGGATGAAGTTGCGACTCGCGGCGTACGGGATCTGGAGGTCGAAGAGTTCCATGTCCCAGGCCGCCGTCGGACAACGCTCGGCGCACAGTCCGCAGTGCACGCAGACGTTCTCGTCCTTCACCATGACGCGTCCGGTCTGCGGGAGCGGTGCGGAGACGTAGAGGTCCTGTTCGAGGTTGAGCGCCGGCGCGGAGAGGCGCGTCCGGAGGTCGGCCTCGTCGCCGTTGCTGGTGATCGTCAGGCACTGGACCGGACAGATGTCGATGCAGGCGTCACACTCGATGCAGGCCGGCGCGTTGAAGGCGGTCTCGACGTCGCAGTTGAGACAGCGCTGGACCTCGCGCACGGTCTGTTCGACGCTGAAGCCGAGTTCGACTTCTAGGTCCAGTGACTCGAAACGCTTCGTCAACTCGACGTGGGACATCTTCTGGCGCGGCGACGGGTTGTAGTCGTTGTGATAACTCCACTCGCTCATGCCCATCTTCTGGCTGATGAGGTTCATGCCCTGCGCCGGTCGATCGTTGAGGTCGACGTCCGAACACAGGTTGTGGATCGAGATGGCGGCCTCGTGGCCGTGCGCGACGGCCCAGATGATGTTCTTCGGGCCCCACGCGGCGTCACCGCCGAAGAAGACGCCCGTTCGCGTCGACTGCATCGTGGTCTCATCCACGACCGGCATGTCCCAGTCGCCGAACTCCATGCCGAGGTCGCGCTCGATCCAGGGGAACGCGTTCTCCTGGCCAATGGCGAGAATCACGTCGTCGCAGGGAATGATCACCGAACTGAGTACCGTCGACTGCTTCGCGCCGGCGTCCCACTCGAGGACGTCGAACTCCATCCCGACGAGCTTCCCGTCCTCGAGCACGAAGCGCTTGGGCGCGTGATTCACGATGATCTCGACGCCCTCTTCTTCGGCGTCGTCGAGTTCCCACGGCGAGGCCTTGAAGTACTCACGTGGTCGTCGTGCCATGACCTTGATGTCGGTGCCGCCGAGACGTCGCGACGAGCGACAGCAGTCCATGGCCGTGTTGCCGACGCCGATGATCAAGACCTTCGATCCGATCGAATCGACGTGACCGAAGGCCACCGACTCGAGCCAGTCGATGCCGATGAAGATGTGCGATTCGATCTCGTCGTAGCGACCGGGGATGTCGAGTTCCTTGCCGCGCGGCGCGCCGACGCCGACGAAGATCGAGTCGAAGCCCTCCTCGAGCAGCGCGCGCATGCTGGTGATCGGCGTGTTGTAGCGGACCTCGACGCCCATGTCGAGGATGACCTGCGTCTCGGACTCGAGCACCTCGTCCGGCAGACGGAACGACGGGATGTTCGAACGCATGAGGCCGCCGGGCTTGGCGTACTGCTCGAACATCACGACCTCGTAGCCGAGCGGCAAGAGGTCGTTGGCGACGGTCAGCGACGACGGCCCGGCCCCGATGCAGGCGATCCGCTTGCCGTTCTTCTCGGTGGGAATCACCGGGAGTCGGTCCGAGATGTCGCCCTTCAAGTCCGAGGCGACGCGCTTGAGACGACAGATCGCGACCGGTTGTCCGTCGACGCGGTCGCGACGACAGGCGGGCTCACAGGGTCGGTCGCACGTGCGTCCGAGGATTCCCGGAAAGACGTTGGATTCGCGGTTCAACATGTAGGCGTCGTCGAACTGACCCTGCGCGATCATCCGGATGTAGCCGGGGACGTTCGTGTGCGCGGGACAGGCCCACTGGCAGTCCACTACCTTGTGGTAGTAACTCGGGTCCTGGTCATTCGTCGGCTCCACGCAGCGATCTCCTTCAGTACAACTCGACTTAGTCCCGCGACGGGTGAAGTACCGCGAAGGGGGGCCGAATCACACTTTACTCCTCTTATTTTGGGACTTTGGTCGCGTACTGCGACATCATTCGCCCAACATCACGACCAAGAGAATCGCGACTCGAGCCAGCGCGGAACGCCACGTCGGACCCGTCGGCGATCGTGGATTTCATGCCAGTATGAGGGGACCAAATCGAAAGGATCACCATGACCGAAGAAGTTGATGGCGGGCTGCCCGCATTCGCCGACGCCGACGGCGCCGGCGTCGCGCACCGAGTGATCGGCGACACCCTGCCGGTGCTCGAGGTACAACTCAAGTCGGGTCAGTCGGTGATCTCCCAAGGTGGCGAACTCTCGTGGATGTCGCCGACGATCACGATGACCACACAAACGGCAGGCGCCGGTGGTTCCGGTTTCGTGGGCGTGCTGAAGCGCGCCGTCGCGGGCGGGACGATCTTCATGTCGCAGTACACCGCCTCGGCCGACAACGCCACCGTCGCGTTCGCCACGAAGTTGCCCGGTCGCATCATGCCGATCAAGATTGACGCTGAGAACGAGTACATGGTGTCGCGACACGGCTACCTCGCGAGCACCGACGGCATGACGCTCACCATCGGGTTCCAGCAGAAGCTCGGCGTCGGCGTCTTCTCCGGCAACGGCTTCATCCTCCAGCACATCGCGGGCGCCGGCACGGCGTGGATCGAACTCTCCGGTGAGCTCGTCACCTACGAACTCGCCGCCGGTGAGTCGATACTGGTGCACCCGGGACACATCGGACTCTTCGAAGCCAAGGTCACGCTCGACATCCAGATGGTGAAGGGCATCAAGAACATGTTCTTCGGCGCCGAGGCGCTCTTCCTCGCGAAGCTCACCGGACCGGGCAAGGTCCACCTGCAGACGATGACGCTGCCGGGACTCGCGCACGCGCTGCAGCCCTACATTCCCGAAGGCGGCAACACCAGCGGTGGTGGCCTCGGCAACCTGGCCAAGACCTTCAATATCGGCTAGTCGCGACGCTGCAGCTGGCTGTAACGACACTGACGTCTGGCGAGACTGAATCTCCCGTACGCTCAAAGTAAGACGGAGGTGACCATCGTGGACTACGGAACTGTTGACACTCCGGTGGACGACGGATGCCCTTCACGGACGAGGAGTTGACCGCCCTCGCGCTCGCCGCCGAGCCGATTACGTCGCTCGCCGAGCGACGCGGTGCCGTGGGGCGGGGGAGACATCGCGTACGCCATCGCTGTTGCCGAATTGGTACATGCCGTCACCGTCGTATCACCTTCGAGGTCGCTGGACGCGCGCCATCGTCATCACGCTCATCGTCGGGTTTTCTCGTGATCGACGCGTTCGGCCTCTGCATCACGTCGGGCTTCCTCTCGTTCGCGTAGACTCCAACGCGTCCGGTCGAGCACAGCGCGTTCAGACTGGTCGCGGGAGTCAGGCCGAAGTGAGTGAAGTGCATGAGCGATCACGTCATCGTGTTCGCGCATCCGCGTCCTGAGCGGTGTCCGCGAGAAGAGCGCGAGTGCAGAAGAGAGAAGGACGATCTGCCAGAACCACTGCGGAAAGGCATTGTGCGTAGGTCCATACTCCCACCCATCGAGGCAAGAACGCCACTAACGGCGAGAATGAACCACGTGATGAGATACCAGCGCACGCGACGATGCGCGGCGTCCCACGCGATGAGAAGGAAGCGCAATCGCCAAGAACACAATTTGGAGGGCGCGGAACGGACCCAGGTTGTAGGTGCTGACCCGTTGCGAATTGGTAGAAGACAACTGGATTGAACACCAACGTCACCATGGCGATCCAGGCGATCGTCACTCCGCGAATCCTTCCTTTGATGACGTCGAGCGTGACCAGAGCAACGCTCAGCGGCATGAAGTAGTAGCCCCAGACGTTCAACTCGAAAGGCGATCCGAACGCAAAGTGAAACAGCCAGCAGACACCATGAGAATGTCTGCTTCAAGGACAGAGCGCCCGATTCGGTCGAACCAACCAGATGACGAACGCCAACGTCGCCAGTATCGGTAGGACGGCGGCAACGGTCAGCGTGGACCCGCGTAGTGGGCTCTCCGACCATCAAGGTGCCGGCCGTACGACGCAGAAAGCCCAGTTCCGACGAGAATCGCCCTCGCCGCGCGGCCCGACGTGAGGATCAAGAACGGCCGCTGCGATCAGAGCGACAGCGCCAAGTGCCCCGAGAGTGAATCGCAGCCGTCGACCCACGGCGCGATGACAAACAGAATGACCGCCGTCAACGTAGCGAACTGCTGAGATGTGAACGCGAGTCCAATCGAAGACGCCGGCACCGGTCCACCACCCGCGCCGCGCGTAGGCCAACGCCCACATCATCAAACCGAATGCGACGACATCTTGCGGATGAAAGTCTTCAACAAGGGGCATGAGGACAGGTAACGAGACTGCGGCGAGTACCAGCGCGAAAGGTTCCCAACCACGGCGCCCCCGAGACGTCGTTCGGAGCATTGCGACGAGACCGCCCAACAAGACCAGCCAACTCAGATCACCTATTTGGAGAGTTCGTGGCCACGCGTTGGCGCGCGTCGACCAGTTGGACATCGCTTTGATTGCCGTGGAACAGTGCGGTCCGAGTTGTGCAGCACTGGGGAACGGCGTGTGGCTGCCGATACGAAGCAGCGCGGCTACGCCTCCGGAGAGCAACGGATACAGCGGTGCGCCCAGCGACTTCGCGTGCGGGTACGCGCACGAAAACGAACCGTGCGCGATCGCCCACGTGGAATAAATGGTTATCGGTGCGTCACTATCCGTAGGCCCGCTCAGAATCGCAACCAAACCGGAAAATATTGCTATTGAAGCAGTCCAGCCCAGCACACATTTCCACTGGGCTATCGGTTCGTCCAACCAAGCTTTAAATGCTGAAATCACGTGACTTTCGTGGACGTCGCCTCGTTTTGTCACAATGAGCGGAGTTTACCGACACTCATACTTCAAGTCGTGCTTCAGTTGAACTGGTCGGTGTGCGATCTCGTGTGCCATGGGCACTGGTTCCACGCGAGGACGCACGATGAATATTTGAGGCGCTGCGTAGTGCCTCAGCATCGGCCGTGGGGGACGACGCGTCCGGGCCGGTTGGCGGTTTTACCGCGCGCGAACGCCCATTGATTGCGTCGGCGCGTTCGGACCGTAGATTGTGGGAGAACTTCAGTTTCAGGGATGGCGAACTTGGCCGAACACCCACGTGAACACGGCACGTCTGGATTTTCTAATGGCGGGCGTTACCAGTCAGCACGACCTGACTACCCCAAAGACGCGGTGACGTTCCTCGTCCAGTCGCTGGGTATCGATGACGACGCACACGTTCTCGACCTCGGAGCGGGTACGGGAATCTTCACCGGTCAATTGATTCCCTTCTGCGCGCAGATCACGGCGGTGGAACCGACGCCCGGCATGCGCGACGTACTCAGCCAACGACTTCCCACCGTGAAGGTCCTCGACGGTCGTGACACCGCCATTCCACTCGACAGCGAGACCGTCGACTGCGTCGTCGTTGCGCAGGCCTTTCACTGGTTTGACGCGCCGGTGGCGCTGGAAGAGATCTACCGGGTACTCGTCGACGGCGGGCGATTAGGTGTCTTGTGGAATGAGCGCGACGAATCGGTACCGTGGGTCGCCGAACTCGGGGAGGCCATGCGCTGGCCGACACACCAGCCATACAAAGTGGGCCAAGACTTCACGCCGGTCTTGGAGTCCGGACCCTTCATCAACATTGAGACGACGAAAGTTCAATCATCGTCAGGTACTCGATCACGACGGCCTGTTGCAGCGTGTCTTGACGACGAGCTATATCGCGGTCATGGACGAAGCGGAACAGGCCCTCGTGATGGGCGACGTCAAACGAGTGGTCGATCCACTGCCCGAGGTGATTGAACTGCCGTACGTCACCGACGTCTATCGCGCCACCGCGATGTTGCGCTAGTACCTCAACGAGGCCATGAGGCTCATCGCGCGACCGCAAGACCAAGTGCGTCGAGTGCCATCGCCTCGAGTATCGACCGCGTCGTCTCGGTGTCGCGATGCGACGCGCTGTGCGGGGTCGAGTTAAGGAGTCCGAAGACGGCTTGGATCTTGGTGCGCGCCACGCTCTCGGACAACGTCGGATCGATCGTGCGCAACACGCGAACCCACTCCTCGAGATATGCCCGCTGGAGTCGACTCACGGACCGCGCGTCATGCGTCGCGAGACTGGCGAAGTCATGGTCCTGGATCCGGATCAGGTCACGATCACGTAAGGCGAATTCCGTGTGGAACGCGATGAGCGAGGTCAGTGCTTCGAGGGGCTCCGCAAGATGCGCCCGCTGCGTCCCTTGCTCCAGTAGTTGTTCACTCACGTCGATGAGGAGATCGGCCAGTAGCGCTTCTTTGCTCGCGAAGTGACGGTAGACGGCGGGTCCACTGACACCGGCTTCGGCCGCGAGGTCTTCCATCGACACGGCGCGAAAGCCCCGTTCGGCGAAGAGTCGCGAGGCGGCACGAACGAGTTGCTGGCGCCGCTCGGCCTTCATACGACTGCGTTGGGTGATCTCTTTCACTTCGTCGATCTCCCTCTGGACGAGTCGCTAATTCGTTGGTACACTATTTCAGTTAATCATAACTAACTCAAATCGGGGGCTCAAGTGGAGCGACTTTCCAGCCTGGTCGATCGTCACGGCGAGGCCTTCGCGCGCAATCGCTCAACGCAGCTCGCCCTCGTCGAAGAGCTCAAGCAGCGCCTGGACCACTACTCCCGGGGACCCGAGGCGTCGCGCGAACGCCACGTGGCACGCGGCAAACTCCTGCCGCGTGATCGCGTGGACACCCTGCTCGACCGGGGCAGTCCGTTCCTGGAACTCTCGGCGTTGGCGGCGTACGCGATGTACGACGACGAGGCGCCCGGTGCGGGCATCATCACCGGCGTGGGCCGCGTCAGCGGTCGCGAGTGCGTGATCGTCGCGAACGACGCGACCGTGAAGGGCGGCACCTACTACCCGATGACGGTGAAGAAGCACCTGCGAGCCCAGGAAGTGGCGCTGGCGAACCACCTGCCGTGCCTCTACCTCGTCGACTCCGGCGGTGCGTTTCTCCCGCGACAAGACGAAGTCTTTCCCGACCGCGATCACTTCGGTCGCATCTTCTACAACCAGGCGAAGATGAGTTCCCAAGGCATCGCCCAGATTGCGGCCGTTCTCGGCTCGTGCACCGCGGGTGGCGCCTACGTCCCGGCGATGTCGGACGAATCGGTCATCGTGCGCGGTCAGGGGACGATCTTCCTCGGCGGGCCACCGCTCGTCAAGGCCGCGACCGGTGAGATCGTGACCGACGAGGACCTCGGCGGGGGACTCGTCCACGCGCGCATCTCGGGGGTCGTCGACCACCTGGCCGATGACGACACGCACGCGCTGTCGATCGTTCGTTCGATCGTCTCGACGCTCGCGCCTCGTTCCGCGGCGCCCTGGGACGTGCAGGCCAGTGAGGAACCGACCGTCGATCCGAGTGACCTCTACGGCGTCGTGCCCACCGACACCCGCACGCCGTACGACGTGCACGAGGTCATCGCGCGACTCGTGGACGCAAGCCTCTTCCACGAGTTCAAGGCCGAGTACGGCACGACGCTGGTCACGGGATTCGCACATCTCTGGGGCCATCCCGTCGGCATCGTCGCGAACAACGGCGTCCTGTTCTCGGAGTCGGCCCTCAAGGGTGCGAATTTCATTGAGCTCTGTGACCAGCGCAAGATCCCGCTGGTCTTCTTGCAGAACATCACCGGATTCATGGTCGGGCGTGAGTACGAAGCGGGGGGCATCGCGAAGCACGGCGCCAAGATGGTGAACGCCGTCGCCTGCGCGAGGGTGCCGAAGCTGACCGTGATCATCGGTGGATCGTTCGGCGCGGGGAACTACTCGATGTGCGGGCGGGCCTACTCGCCGCGGTTCTTGTGGATGTGGCCGAACGCCCGGATCTCGGTGATGGGTGGCGATCAGGCGGCGGCCGTCCTGGCGACGGTGAAACGCACGCAGATCGAGAGCGCCGGTGGCGCCTGGAGCGCCGAGGAGGAAGAGGAGTTCCGAGCGCCGATTCGTGAGCGCTACGAAGACGAGGGCAACGCGTACTACTCGACCGCCCGTCTCTGGGACGACGGCATCATCGATCCGCTCGAGACGCGCACGGTGCTCGGTCTCGCGCTCTCGGTGTGCGCCAACGCCCCGCTCGAGGACGTCGCCTACGGCGTCTTTCGGATGTGAGCATGTTCGACACGGTGCTCGTCGCTAACCGGGGTGAGATCGCGGTGCGCGTGATCCGCACGTTGCGACGGCTCGGTATTCGATCGATCGCCGTCTACTCCGACGCCGACCGCGCCGCCCGCCACGTGCTCGACGCCGACGAAGCGTTGTATCTGGGCGCCACGCCGGCCCACGAGAGTTATCTGAACATCGAGCGAGTGCTCGACGCGTGCGCGCGTTCGGGCGCGCAGGCCGTGCACCCCGGTTACGGCTTCCTCTCCGAGAATCCACGCTTCGCCGAGGCGTGCGCCACCAGCGGCGTGGTCTTCATCGGTCCGTCACCTGACGCCATTCGTCTGATGGGCGACAAGATCCAGGCGAAACTGCACGTCGCCGCGTCCGGCGTCCCCGTCGTGCCGGGCCGTGTCGCCGCGGGGATGAGCGACGACGACCTGATGAGCGCCGCGAAGGAGATCGGCTTCCCCGTGCTCGTCAAGCCCTCAGCCGGTGGTGGGGGCAAGGGAATGCAACTCGTCGAACGCGACTCGCTCCTCGCCGCCGCGCTCGTGAGTGCCCGACGTGAGGCGACGGCCGCCTTCGGAGACGACACGTTGTTCATCGAGCGTTTCGTGGAGCGACCTCGTCACATCGAGGTGCAGGTACTCGCCGATCAGCACGGCACGACGGTGCATTTGGGCGAACGCGAATGTTCCCTGCAGCGTCGCCACCAGAAAGTGATCGAAGAGTCGCCGTCACCGCTCATCGACGACGCGACGCGCGATCGACTCGGCGCCGCGGCGATCGCCGCCGCGAAGAGCGTCGACTACTACGGCGTCGGCACGGTGGAGTTCATCGTCGCGACCGCACGCCCCGACGAGTTCTTCTTCATGGAGATGAACACCCGCTTGCAAGTCGAACATCCGGTCACCGAAATGGTGACGGGCATCGACCTCGTCGAACAACAGGTGCGGGTCGCCGCCGGCGAACGCCTCGGTGACGAGGTGACGTCGGTGGGCCTTCGGGGCCACAGCGTCGAGGCTCGTCTCTACGCCGAGAACCCGTCGCGAGGGTTTCTGCCGACGAGTGGACGTCTCATTGAGGTGCACGAACCCGTCGGTGAGGGCGTGCGCGTGGACAGCGCGCTGCTCGAGGGTCTCGACGTGGCGACGGACTATGACCCGATGTTGGCCAAGGTCGTGGCGTGGGGCCCCGATCGATCAACCGCGTACTCCCGACTGCAGCAAGCCCTCGGTGACACCGTGGTCTTCGGTGTGGTCACCAACGTGGGCTTCCTCGGGCGCCTCGTCGCCAGTCCTGACGTGCTCGCCGGTGACCTCGACACCGGACTCATCGAACGCGACGTCGACTCGCTCGTCACGTCACGGCCCTCGATCGAAGCACTTGCGTTGTTCGCCCTGTCCTGGCTGCAGCGACTGACGCCAACGGGATCATCAAACGATCCATGGACCGCGTTGACTGGTTGGCGAAGCGGTGGACGACAGAGTCCCGTGACGCTGCGCGTCAAGACCGGCGCAGCGGACGTCAGCCTCGTCAAGGTCGCGGGAGCACTCGACGCCGCCATCGTGACCATTGATGGCGGGGTGGACGTTGCCGTTCGACTCTCCGAAGAACACGGTGAGACCTTCGTCACCGTGAACGGCACGACCTATCGCGCCTGGCACCGGATCGATGGCTCAACGACGTGGGTCTGCGTTGGTGGCGAGACGTGGCCGCTGCTCGAAGTCGACGTCACGAGCCGTGCCCGAGGTGCCGCCACGATCTCCAACGACATCCGAAGCCCCATGCCCGGGACTGTGGTCAGCGTGCCCGCCGACAACGGCGGTGTCGTGCACGTGGGTCAAGCCCTCGTCGTCGTGTCGGCGATGAAGATGGAACACGTACTCGTGGCGCCACGCGACGGGCACCGTGGATATCCTTGTGCGAGAAGGCGATTCGGTGGTCGTTGACGAAGTCGTCGCGCGGTTGACGCCGACGCTGACATCGACGGAGGCAAGTTCGTGAGACCGTTCGAGTTCTCACGGCGGCATCCGTTCTAACGGATCGAAAAGGCGGTGAAGTGATGGACAAGGTGTTCGCCAGTGCCGACGACGCCGTCGCCGACGTCGCGAGCGGCTCGTCGCTGGCCGTCGGTGGTTTCGGGCTCTCCGGTCTGCCGTCGGTCTTGATCGAGGCGGTCTTGCGGTCTGGGCGCCATCGATCTCGTGACGGTCAGTAACAACTGCGGCGTCGATGAGTACGGACTCGGCATGCTGTTACAGGCGAAGCGAATACGACGCACCACCGGTTCGTACGTGGGGGAGAATCGCGAGTTCGCGCGCCAGTACCTGTCGGGTGAACTCGAGGTCGAGTTGGTGCCCCAGGGCACGCTGGCCGAGCGCCTCCGCGCGGGCGGCGCGGGGATACCGGCGTTCTACACCCGCGCCGGCGTCGGCACGCAGGTGGTCGACGGGGGACTGCCGCTTCGCTACGGCGCCGACGGCTCGATCGCCGTGGCGTCGGAGCCGAAGGAGACGAGAACATTTCGACGGCGTCGACTACGTGATGGAGCACGCGATCACGTGTGACTTCGCTCTGGTGCACGCGCGCTACGGCGATCGCCACGGCAACCTCGTCTACGAGAAGGCCGCGCAGAACTTCAACCCGCTCTGTGCCCAGGCCGGGCGCGTCACGATCGCCGAAGTCGAAGAACTCGTGGAACCGGGCGACATCAACCCGGCCAGCGTGCACACGCCGGGCATCTTCGTCCAACGAGTCGTCGTCGCGGCGAATCCCGACAAGCGAATCGAACGTCGCACCGTGCGCCGAGAGCAAGGGGACTGGCTGATGGCGCTGTCACGAGAAGAGCTCGCCGCACGGGTGGCCGCGGAACTACGCGACGGCGACTACGTGAACCTCGGCATCGGCATGCCGACGTTGGTGCCGAACTACCTGGGCGATGACATCACGGTGGTGCTGCACTCTGAGAACGGGATCCTCGGCGTCGGACCGTACCCCGACGAGGACCACGTCGATCCGGACTTGATCAACGCCGGTAAGGAGACCGTCACCACGTTGCCCGGTGCGTCGTTCTTCGATTCGGCGACGTCGTTCGCGATGATTCGCGGCGGCCACATCGACGTCGCGGTGCTCGGGGCGATGGAGGTCTCGGAGTTCGGCGACCTCGCCAACTGGATCGTGCCCGGCAAGACGATCAAGGGAATGGGCGGGGCGATGGACCTCGTCCACGGCGCCAAGCGCGTGATCGTGATGATGGAGCACCTGACGAAGGACGGCGAGCACAAGATCGTGGCGGAGTGCTCGTTGCCCCTCACTGGGAAGCGATGCGTGCACCGGATCATCACGGACTTAGCGGTCATCGACATCGACGACGACGGACTGATCCTTCGAGAGACGGCTCCCGGCGTGAGCGTCGAGGAAGTGCGCGCGGCCACCGGGCCAGAAATGAGGTTGGCGCTATGAGCGACGACGAGCGTACGGTCCACCAACAACGCGGGCTCTGGTTTGAAGAGCTGGAAGTCGGCGCGCTCTATCGCCACGCGCCGGGCCGCACCGTGAGCGAAGCCGACAACATTCTGTTCTCGACGTTGACGATGAATCCGCAGGCCCTGCACCTCGACGGCGCCTGGTCGGCCCAGCAGCCGTTCGGTCAACGACTGGTCAACAGTCTCTTCACGCTGTCGACGCTCGTCGGACTCTCGGTCGCGCAGCTGACGCAGGGCACGATCGTCGCCAACCTCGGCTTCTCCGACGTCGTCTTCCCGAAGCCCGTGTATCCACGGGGACACCCTCTACGCCGAGACGGTCGTGCTGGAGAAACGACTGTCGGCCAGCCGTCCGGGTGCGGGCATCGTCACGTTCGAGCACACGGCGCGGAATCAAGACGGCGACGTGGTCTGCGTGGCGAAGCGCTCGACGATGGTGCTCACGAGGCCCGCCGCGTGAGCTGGACGCCCGTCGGTCCCGCGCTGCTGTTCTGCCCCGCCGATCGACCCGATCGATTCGCCAAGGCCGCCGTCGGCCGCCGACATGGTCATCCTCGACCTCGAAGACGGCGTCAACGCCGGCGACCGGCCGCGCGGCACGAAAGGCGGTGAAAGACAACCTGCTCGATCCCCAACGAACGATCGTGCGGGTGAATCCCGGTCGGGACGCGAGGACTTCGCACTCGACCTCGACGCGCTCGACCGACACGCCGTATTCGTTGGTGATGCTCGCCAAGACGGAGTCGGCCGAACATGTCGACGCGCTCACCGGTCGGAGCGTCATCGCGCTGTGCGAGACCGCCAAGGGTGTCGTGCAGTCGGCGACAATCGCGGCGGCCGCCGGGACCGTCGCCCTGATGTGGGGCGCGGAGGACCTGGTCGCGTCACTCGGCGGGAAGGCGAGTCGCCACGACGACGGCACCTACCGCGAGTTCGCTCGCTTCGCGCGTTCGCAGGTTCTCCTCAGCGCGCGCGCCTACGGTCGCGTCGGCGATCGACGCGATTCACCTCGACATCGCTGACGTCGAGGGACTGCGCGGCGAAGCACGCGACGCCGCGGCGTCGGGCTTTGGTGCGACGGCGTGCATCCATCCGTCGCAGGTCGACGTCGTGCGTTCGGCCTATCGACCAACGGACGACGAGATTGCGTGGGCGTCAGGTGTCCTTCGCGCCGCGACCAATGAACGCGGTGCGTTTCGCTACGAGGGACGAATGATCGACGCGCCGCTCCTGCGCCACGCCGAGCAGATTCTCTCGAGCGTCGCGCGTCTCGACGACTGAGGCGTCAGACGCCGCTCGGACTGAGCGACGCCGACTGCGTGTGCAGGCTCCGGGTCACCGTGCAGACCGTCGAGTGGATGGCCACCGCGCCGATCAACGAGTGGTTGCCGGCCAGGGCGATGCGAACGGCGTTCACGCTCTGTGCCCGGCACAACGACGTCGGCCAGTTCTCGGTGACACCGACGCCCAGGGGCACGTAGGCGGCGCTGTCCCGTCGTGACGACGGTCTTGGAGTGATCGGTGATGAAGACGTTGGACCACGGTCCCACGTAGTTGGAACTCGTCGTGATGAAAACCGCGCGCGGCCACCGGTGCGACGGTGCACTCCGGTCCGTTGTTCACGAGCTTCAGGGTGTAGTAGATTCGTGCCCGCGGCACCCTCCGGCTCGCCGGAAAGGGAGACGTGCAGGTGGCTGCGCGGTACAGATGGGAAAGGCCGCCAACGAGACCGGCTGACCCGAGATCGGACGCGGCCGCGCACTCGTGGCGCCACTCGCCACGGCGTAGGCGACGCCCGCGGCGGCCACGATCGTCGAGACGATGGCGGCGATGACGCGCTGACGACGTCGCTGACGGCGTCGCGCCTCTTCGATGAGCATCTGCTCCGCTTCGCGCGTCACGTCCGAGGTCGTGGCGACTTCGCGGGGAAGGTCTGGTGAAAGTGCTGTAAGGACTTGGCTCATGGTCAATCTCCGGGCTAGTAACGATCTCCGCTTTGGTGCTACTCTATCTAGCACCATGCTGAGTGTCAAGTTGACCCCCGAAGAATCTGTCGCGCTGCATGATCAAGTCGCCGCGGAACTTCGACGCGCCATCGCTGACGGCGAGGCCCGGCGCGGCGAACGACTGCCGCCGGCACGAGACCTGGCGGCCGTACTCAACGTCAACTCCAACACCGTCCTTCGGGCCCTTCGGATGTTGCGCGATGAGGGCCTGTTGGAGTTTCGTCGCGGACGCGGCATCACCGTGTCGGGAACGCCGGAAGTGGGCGCCGTCGTGACACGAGCTCGGGAGTTGATCGATTTCGCCAGAGACCACGGCTACCGACGAGAGGAACTCGCTCGACTCATCGAATCGCTGCCGTAGTCCTGACGACATCAATTAGACGACGTTCGACTCCTTCATCGACACGCCCGCAGTGGTCATCGCCTCGACTGCCTCTTTTGTGGTGTCGGGACCCACCCCCGCACACAGATCAAGGATTACGTCGACGTCGAATCCCAGTCTGCGCGCGTCCAACGCGGTGGCCTTGACGCAGTGATCCGTGGCGAAGCCAACGATCGCGACCGAGGTGATGCCCGCTGACGTCAACTCGTCAAAGAGTGCCATTCCCTCATTGCTCGAACCATCGAAACCGGAGTAGGCGCCTTCGTGTTGCCCCTTTCGGATGACCACGTCCCACGGCTGGTCGACCAGCGACGCGTGGATCGCCGCGCCACTGGAGTCGGCGGCACAGTGCACCGGCCACGTCGTTTCGAAGTTCGGCGTGTCGGACCAATGGTCGCCGGGATCGACGTGCCAGTCTTGCGTCACGACAGTCATCGCATAGTCGTCGCCACGACTGCGGAGGAAGTCCGCGATGCGCTGCGCGGTGACAGTGGCGCCCGCGACGGGCAGCGCACCACCTTCGAAGAAATCCGGTTGCGGATCGACGACGATGATCGCTCGAGCGTCATGCTTCCGGGTCACGGTCGCTCCACGTCGGTAGCGAGGTTCTGCGGCGTGTCACCGCTGACGACGGTGGTCGCGAGCACCGGATCACCAGGACTCAGGTCGAACGCGCGACGAGGCAGTTCGCCAAGCGCCGTTCGCGCGGTCGCGCGCGCCGTCTCGAGCGACGTATCCACGACCGCGGCGCCGTGCTCGTAGAGGACGTATGACAGTGCCCGGTTCTGACTGTTCGGCGCCGAGGTGCCGGCGTCGCGCGCGATCACCAGCTCGCTCACGGCAACGCCGCTTTCGTAGAGCCGGTAGGCGTCCTTGGCGCTGCCACTCGAGAGTTTGCCGATCGATCGCTTGGCCACGGGTCGCATCGTCGCACCGTCTTCGATGGCCACCAACTTGAAGACGAAGCCCGGCGGCATGTACCCGGTGACGAGCTTCGTGCCAACACCGAACGTGTCGATCGGCGCGTCGTGCGCGAGCAACTCGGCGATCTTGAACTCATCGAGGTCACCCGTCACCGTGATCTTCACCTTCGCCGCCCCTCGTTGGTCCAACAACTTGCGGCAACGGCGAGACGAATCAGCCAGATCACCGGAGTCGATGCGGATTGCTCCCAATTCGGGGCCGGCCACGTCGAGTGCCAGTTCGGTGCCGGCCTCGGTGTCGAAGGTGTCGACGAGGAGCGTCGTGCCGGGTCCCTGTACCGCGACCTGCGCTTCGAAGGCTTCGCGCTCAGTGCGGTGAGCCAAGACGAACGCGTGCGCCGCTGTACCGGCGGTGGGCACGCCGTAGTTCATGCCGGCGGCCAGGTTGCTGGTCGCGTCAAAGCCAGCGACGTAGGCCGCGCGGGCGGCCGCGACCGCCGCCACTTCGTTCGTGCGGCGTGATCCCATTTCGATGAGTCGGTGTCCCTGCGCCGCTGTGACGACGCGCGCGGCCTTGGTCGCAACACTGGAGTCGTAGTTGAGGATCGAGAGCGCGAGCGTCTCGAGTACCAAGTCGCAGAATCGACCCTCGATCCGGAGGATCGGCGAGAGCGCGGTGAACACCTCGCCCTCCCGGTAGCCGTACACAGTGCCCTCGAACCGGTAGGTCGCGAGGAACGAAGCGAGCTCGGCACTGATGACGCGTTGGGCGAGGAGCCACGAGATCGTTTCGTCGTCGAAGGAGAACTCTTGGAGAGAGTCGAGGAGACGTCCGGTCCCACCGACGACGCCGTAGCGATAGCCATTCGGGAGCGACCGGGTGAACACTTCGAACGTCGCCGTGGCGTTGATCACGCCGGACGTGAGCGCGCCGTCGAGCATGCTCAACTCGTAGCGATCGGTGTAGAGCGACTCCTGTGCCTTCATCAAGGTCGAGACGGACTTTCTCTCGGGCGGACGCGTTGGTCGCGTTACGGCGAGAGTACCGCAACAATCTGACCGGCCAATCGCGATGACGGTGTCCGAATGAGAAGTGCCGAGTGACGCCGCCGGTACGATGACGTCATCGAACGACAGCGGATCGAGACGCAGTGACGAGTGACTCAGACGGTTCGGAGGCGATGGCGAGGTCTTCTGACTCGGCCGAACTACGACGCCTCCTGATCAGTGGACTCGCCCTCGCGCCCGCGGGCGCGAACGTCATCATGCAGCTGTCACGTCTCCCCATCGGACACGCCATCGTCGAGAGCAAAGTCGACAGCGGCTCGCTGCGCAAGCATCCAATCAAGCGCACGCGAACGACGCTCGCCTACATCATGGTCGCGCTCTTCGGCACGGAGCACGAACGAGCGGTGATGCGACGCGAAGTGAACGCCCAGCACCATCTGGTCCGTTCTGACAGCGACAGCGTGATCGCGTACGACGCGCACGACCCCGAACTGCAACTGTGGGTGGCCGCGTGCATGTTTCGCGGTGTCGTCGACACGGTCACACAACTACGCGGGCCCGTCGACGACGTGGAGTTCACGACACTCCTCGCGCTCTGTGGTCGATTTGGCACCACGCTGCAAGTGAGTGAGGCGCGTTGGCCGAGTGACCGCGCCTCCTTCGAGGTCTACTGGGGGGCCGCGATGCGCGAAGTGGGCGTGGACGACGTCACGCGCACGTATCTGCGTGGCCTGGCGTCGCTCGAGTTCTTGCCCGCACCACTTGCTCGTCTCCTCGGACCGAGTCACCGTTTTTTGACGACCGGGTTCCTGCCGTCACCGTTCCGAGAGCAGTTGGGTTTGACGTGGACGGCCGGACAACAACGACGCTTCGACGCGATCGTTTCATGGGCGGCGCGCGCGAATCGTCACTTGCCGACGCCGGTTCGCGAATTCCCCTGGAACCTCATCGAACGCGACACCCGTCGACGGATTGCTCGCGGTCGCGCCGTTCTCTGAGCGAACGCGCGACTGGACTTTGGCGCGTGACGTCGTGCGCGGACGCCGCCGTCACCGCGCGTAGTTGCAAGGCGTAACCTGCAAGAAATACGAAAGACGGCGATGTCACTAGGCACTGGAACTGACCCCAATCGATTTGCCACCAAGTTGTTCAACGGACTGCCGCGCCGCTACGACCGACTCGGTTATCTCCTCTCGATGGGTCAGGACCGTCGCTGGCGCTCGGCCGTCGTCGACAAGATCAAAGCCCGTCCGGGCGAACTCGTGCTCGACGTGGCGACCGGCACCGCCGGCGTGGCGTTGGCGTTACGCGCGGCGACCGGCGCCGAGATCACCGGCATCGATCTCAACGCCAACATGCTCGAGAACGCGCGCCAGAAACTCTCCCAACGCGGCGAATCCGGTATCCGCTTGGTGCAGGGCCGAGCCGAAGACCTCCCGTTCGCCGACGACAGTTTCGACGACGTGACGTTCACCTATCTACTTCGCTACGTGAAGGACCCGGCGGCCACGGTCGCTGAACTCGTCCGGGTCTTGAAGCCCGGCGGCGTGCTCGCGGGCATGGACTTCTACGTGCCGCCCTCTCGACTCTGGCGCCCGCTGTGGTGGTGCTACACGCGTCTGGTGTTGCCAATCGGAGGGCTGCTCACCGGTGGTCGCGAGTGGTACGAAGTGGGCCGATTCCTCGGTCCGAACATCGAAGGGCACTACGCCCGATGCTCGCTGGCGACGACGATCGACTACTGGAAGGCCGCGGGGATGGTCGACGTCCACGCCGAGCCGATGTCGCTCGGGGGCGGCCTCGTCATGTGGGGCACCAAGGGGAGTGGTGCCTAAGAGTCTCGAGGGACCGGCGTTCTACGCGACTGGTCAGCGGAGCGCGTGGCGCGACGTGCGCGCGGTGCTCCACCCGCCCTACACGGCGTGGCACCTGTCCTACGTCGTGCTCGGCGCCATGATCGCGCCGCACGTGAACTGGACGACACTCATCGCGACGCTCATCGCGTTCTTCCTCGCCGTCGGCGTCGCGGCGCACGCGTTGGACGAACTGCGCGGTCGCCCGCTCGGCACGGCGCTGCCGACCTGGCTCTTGAGCGCCGCCGCGGCGGTCGGGCTCGGCGGTGCCGTGGTCCTCGGCGCCATCGGGATCACGCGGGTCGGCTTCGGGTTACTCGGCTTCATGATCGTGGGTGCGTTCTTCGTCTTGGCCTACGACCTGGAACTCTTCGGCGGCCTGGTCCATACCGATCTGGGTTTCGCGGTGTCGTGGGGGGCTTTTCCGGTCCTGACCTCCGCGTACGCCCAGACCTCGACGATCACGTGGTCGGCCGTCGTACTCGCCGGCGCGGCGGCACTGATCTCGGCGGCGCAGCGCAATCTCTCGAATCCGGTGCGCATGATCCGTCGTCGCGTGACGTCGGTTGAGGGTGAGATCAGATTCGCCGACGGCACGGTTCGCCCGATCGATCGAGACTTCTTGCTCGTTCCGTCCGAACGCGCGCTTCGGTCACTGTCGATCGCGATGATCGCGTTGTCGGTGGCCTTCGTCCTGGTGCGTCGCGTTCACTAACGACGGCGGTAACTAGTTCAGCGAGTGGATGAAGTCCTTGATGACGGCCGCGGCCTCGACCGGACCCTCCAGCGCCCACCAATGGCCCACTCCAGCCAGCGTCGCTTCGCGCGCGCCGAAACATCTCGGCCATGACCTTGGACATCTCTTCGTTGCCGAAGGTGTCGAGTTCGGCGAAGAGGATCAGGCCCGGCACTGACGTGGGACCGAACCGGTCGCCCCACGAGTCATAGACGTTCGGCATCGCCGAGCGATAGAGGTCGAGGATGCACGTCGCCATCGTCTCGTCGGACCAACTGGCCAGCGTGAGCGCGTCGTCGTGTTCGAGATGAAAACTCTGATACGCCTCGGCCATCGACTCGAGCGGCGTGTCGTGAACGGCTTGGAAGTAGGCCTCACCTTCCCCGGGCGTCTGCCACACGCGCGCGTACTGGTGCCACGCGACTTTGGGGTGCGTGCCGTTGGCGATGTCGGCGGTCCAGGAGCGCAGGAGGTCGGGGCGCGTCGTCGCGACCCGGTACGTGAAGAGCGCTCCCCAGTCGTGGCCGACGAGGTCGACCGGGGCGTCGAACGATTCCAGCTCGGCCACGAGCCACTCGACGTAGTCGTCCTTGGTGGCGCCGAATCCATCCGGTCGGGCGCAGCCGAACCCGGGCAGCTGGAGGGCCACGGTCTCCTCATCGAACTCGGCGCGCACCTTGTCCCAGAGGGCGGAGGTCTCCGGAACGCCGTGAAGGAAAACGATCATCCTCGAACTGTACTCAGGGTTCGTCGACGGACTCTTCGCGTTCGGTCTCGGCGCGCTTGACGTCGTGTGCCAATTGCAGTGCGGCGCGGCGTTCGTCGTACGTGCGTTCGATCATTTCGACACCGGCGCCGCCGTTCGTGGAGGGCTCCGCGACGAAGTCGCCGCCGAGCAGGGATGAGAACGTGGCGGCCACCGAACCGCGCAACGCCTCGACGTTGTACCCACCCTCGAGAAACAGTGCGAGCCGGCTGGGCGCGGCGATCTGACCGACCCGCCTCGCAATCCGCGCGAAGTCGCCGCTCGAGAGATCCAGGTTCGCGAGGGGGTCGGCGCGGTGCGCGTCGTAGCCGGCCGAGACGAGTACCCACGTCGGCGCGAACTCATCGATCACCGGTGCCGCGATCTCGTCGAAGCCTTGCAACAAGACGTCGCCGGTCGCGCCCGGCGGTAACGGGACGTTCACGGTGAGACCGAGAGCGTCGACGCCGCCGATCTCGCGCGCCCCGCCGCTCCCGGGATAGAGCGGCCACTGGTGCGTCGAGACGAACAGCACGTTCGGATCGTTCCAGAAGATCGCCTGGGTTCCGTTGCCGTGATGGACATCCCAGTCGATGATGGCGACGCGCTCGCCGCGACTGCGCAGTGCCGCCGCGACGACCGCGACGTTGTTCAACAGACAGAAACCCATGGCGTGATCACGTAGTGCGTGATGACCCGGGGGCCGCACGGCGATGAACCCGAACGCGTCACGCCGACGGTCCATCTCGGCGACGACGGACAGGCCGGCACCGGCGGCCAGCTGCGCGATTCCCCACGAGTCATACGTTGCGTACGTGTCGGGATCGAGCGCTCCGCCGCCCTCGTAACAGAAGGCGCCGAGTCGCTCCAGGTACTCGGTGTCGTGCACGCGCGCGAGTTCGGCGCGCGTCGCGCTGTAGGGGGCCGCGAGTATGAGTTCGTCTTCGAGGTGGAGGTCGCCGATGCCCGCCAGCGCCGCGCGCAGTCGCTCCGGGCGTTCGGGGTGACCCGGGTCCTCGTGACCCGCGTCGGCGATCGGGGTGTTCATGATCAAGGTCATCGCCACTCCTCGCTGACTGCGAATCTACTTTTGTCGCGCTACGCGCGACTAGGGAAGGCCATTGCCATTGCCATTGCCATCCGTTGCCATTACCGTTGCCGGGGCCAGTGGGTTGCGTCGTCGAGGTCGTCGACGTCGTGGTTGTGGTCGTGGATGATGACGGCGTGGCGGCCGCACCGAGCCCGAGCGTGTTCGCGAGCGTCTTGAGATCGGACTGCAGCAGGGCCGCGTAGGTCGGCGTAATGTACCCATTCGCCAAGCCGCTCGCGATCGTCGTCGCCACACCCTGGAGGTCATTGGCGGCCGACGAGAGGTTCCCCGATGAGAAATCCGTCACCGCCTGTTGGGCGCCGCTCGAGATTGACTGGGCGACCTGCGGGCCGATCTCGTGGGCGCTCTGTCCGGCGACGACGTCGTTCACAATCTTGGCGAGCGAGTGTGAGGTCGAGGGCAGCGTCGTGGTCGTCGTGGGTGGGACCGTCGTCGTCGTCGTGGGCACGGTGGTCGTCGTGACGACATTGGGTTTCGACGTCAACGCAAAGGCGATGCCGATGCCCGCCGCGACGACGAGGACCACCGCCGCGACGATCACCCACGTGTTGCGCGTTCGGTTTGGATCAGACGCCGTCGAACGAGAGGGGAGTGGCGCGTCACGCGGCGGCGTGATCGACGTCGCGCCGTCCTGTCCGCCACGCAGTCGTCCCGCGTCACCCACGACGGTCGTCACGTCACTCGCCGGCGTCGCTCGAACCCACGGGGTGCGAAACGCCGGAGCGGCCAGCATCGTTGACACGTCGAGCGCGCTGAGGCGGTCTTCGGGGACCGGCGCCAGCATGCCCGCGAGGAGGAGCTTCCAGGGCACGGGGAGTCCGTCGGGCACCGTTACCGGCCCAGCCAAACGACGAGCGAGCACCTCACTCGGCGTTCCGGAGTACACGCGCTCGCCGGTAAGACACTCGAGCAGGATGATGCCCAGGGAAAAGACGTCGGCGCTCGGACCGACGGCGTGATTCTCGAGTTGTTCGGGCGCCATGTACGTGGCGGTGCCGAGCATCGTGCCGGTCAGCGTCAACGTCGACTCGTCGACCAAGCGCGCGATGCCGAAGTCCGTGAGGCGTGCGAGGCCGTCGGCGCCGATAAGGACGTTGGCCGGCTTGACGTCGCGGTGGACGACGCCTTGGGCGTGCGCGTACGCGAGTGCGTCCGCGAGCGAGGAGCCAAGTGCCGCCGTTTCGGCGGTCGTGAGCGGTCCCTGGCGCAGCAACTGATCGAGGCTCGGACCGTCAACGAACTCCATGACGAGGTACGCCATGTCGCCGTTGACGCCGCTCTCGTAGAGCTGGACCAGGCCGGGGTGCGAGAAGCGTCGCAGCGCCTGCGCTTCTTGGGCGAGGCGTTGCGCGTACTCGCGGTCCGGCGACCGGACGATCTTGATCGCGACGTCGGTGCTGTTGACCTCGTCGACGGCTCGAAAGACGTCGGACATGCCGCCGCGACCCAGCAGGGTGCCGAGTCGGTACCGTCCGTCTAGCAACTCGCCGGTCGTACTCATCTCGTCACCGTCGAACCTTCCATTGGGTACTGCGTTCGAAACGACGTTGCTTCGAAGTCGTACTCAGGAGCTTTGAACATCCGTGTCGGCGCCTTGTTCGATGTCGCGACGTGGGATTGCACGCAATCAATGAACCAAATCTATCGAATGACCTTGAATTGAGCTCTGAGCCACGACCAATCAGATTGCCTCGAGCGAATCGAATTCGTGCCCGTCGGGGCGACGAGTATTTTCGAAACCACTCGAATATGTTGTTCTCACGCGATGAAAACGTGACGGTCGCGTGAGTGGAAACGGTCGGGCGAACTCGTAGAGGAGCGCAAACGGTGCCGGAAAAATTGTCGAAATCTTTGGTCACGCAAAAGCGTTGTAAACGCTTTCTTTTTGAAGATTTCTGAGTTTTTCCCTGCAATATATGGGGTTTGCTGACTTGACACAGTGGGGACCCCTGTGTATTTTGTAAGCGGTTACAGAGGCAACACTGACGTTGTCGATGTTGGGGGACCAAGGGGAATGCGTGGTTGATTCACAACCGACGATTTATGACGTCGCTCAAAGGGCTGGCGTTTCTATTGCCACAGTCAGCCGGGCCCTCAACTCCCTCTCCTCGGTTCGTCCCGCTACCCGCGACAAGGTTCTGGCCGCGATGCGCGAGCTGGAGTTCGTTCCCAATTCCGTCGCCCGGGGACTCTCGAGTGGCAAGCACTGGATCCTCGGACTCGTCTTCATGCAGACCGCGCTCGACAACAACGTCCTCGCGGTGGAAGAGGCGAGCCTGCTCTACACCGACATCGTCATTCGTGGCGCCGAGGCGCGCGCCGCCGCGCACGGCTACTCGCTGTTGCTCTGCGGTGCGGGTGAGAACCACCCGGCCGGCATGACGCCGTTGATGAACTTGACCGGCACCGTCGACGGGCTGATCATGCTCGACCGCGTCATGACCGAAGGTGAAGTCGCCGATCTGAGTCGCCGTATTCCCGTCGTCTTGCTCGCGGGTGCCGGCGTGTCCTCGGCCGCCATCACCGTGCGCGTGGACAACGAACAGGCGATGCGCAGCCTCGCCAAGCACTTCATCGACGTGCACCACGTCACGCGCGTCGGCTTCGTCTCTGGTCACGAAGGCAGTCCCGACAGCGTGGCGCGCGAGGTGTCCTTCAAGATCGCCATCGAGGAAGCCGGCGCGACGCTCGCCGATATCGACATCCTGAAGTCCGACTGGACCTCGGCGGGCGGTGAAAGCGCGATGCGCGGCCGCCTCGCGATGGACGAACCACTGCCCGAAGTCTTCGCGTGCGCGAACGATCAGACCGCCGTGGGCGTCATCTACGCGCTGCACGCCGCCGGGCTACGGGTGCCCGAGGACGTCCTGGTGACCGGCTTTGACGACATCACGTTGACGCGCTACTTCAAGCCGCCGCTCACGACGATCCGCCAGTCGGGCAGTCTGCTCGGGGAGGTCGCCGTCGACGCACTGGTCGCCACGTTGGACAACTCCGAGCCCGCGGAGCGCACGATCGTCCTGCCGACCGAACTCGTCGTTCGCGAGAGCTGTGGCTGTGAGCCCGAGTCCGAATCACCGACGGAGATCTACAAGATGATCGCGACACCGACGATGGCGGTGAACTGAGCATGCGTCTCATCGGCCGTCGACTCGCGCTCTACGCCCTCACGTTTTGGGTCGCGATCACGGTCAACTTCTTGCTGCCGCACTTCATGCCCGGCAATCCGATCCAAACGATGATCGGAAAGTTGACGGGCGAGGTCACGCCGCAGGAGATCAACGCGATCAGACTCACCTTCGGCGGGGGACTCGATCGGCCGTTGCTCTCGCAGTACTTCACCTACATCGATCAACTCGTGCACGGCAACCTCGGAACGTCGATCACCTTGGCCACCCCGGTGAGCACGGTACTGCGTGAGGCGGTGCCGTGGACGATTGGTTTGATCGGCGTGTCGACGATCCTCAGTTTCTTGCTCGGCACCGTGTGCGGGGCGTTGCTCGGTTGGACCCGGGGTTCACGATTGGATTCACTGATTCCGACCGCGACGTTCTTCCAGGCGATCCCGTATTTCTTCCTGGCGACGGTGATGCTCCTGGTCTTCGCCAGCAACCTCCATTGGTTCCCGGTCCTCGGTCCGTACAACGAGCTCAGCGGCCTGCGGCCCGGCTGGGACTGGACGTACGTGGCCAGCGTGCTGCGCTACGCCGAGTTGCCGGTCATCTCCATCGTGCTGAGTTCCGTCGCCGGATGGATGCTCGGTATGCGCAACATGATGATCACGATGGTCGCCGAGGACTTCGTGCTCATGTCGATCGCGATGGGACTGCCGAAGCGCAAAGTGATCTGGGCGGCGGCGCGCAACGCGGTCTTGCCGAGCATCGCGAATCTCTCGCTCGCCATCGGACTCGTCGTCTCCGGTGCGTTGCTCGTCGAGTTGGTCTTCAACTATCCCGGCGTCGGTGACCTGTTGTTGAACGCGGTCCAGAGCCAGGACTATCCGCTAATCCAAGGGATCTTCTTGTGCATCACGTTGGCCGTGTTGGCGGCGAACCTGTTGGCCGACCTCGTCTACCTCGCGCTCGATCCACGAACGAGAACGGAAGTGGCGCCGTGAAGCGACCACGCCTTCCGCGCTCCCCCAAGGTCATCGTCGGTTTGGTGATCTTCGGATTCTTCCTGCTCCTGATGATCTTCGGACCGTACCTCGCGCCGTACAGCCCGAACAACACGAGTTTCGCGCCGCTGCTCACGCCGTCGGCGCACCACTGGTTCGGCACCACGAGCCTCGGTCAGGACATCTTCTCCCAGACGCTCGTCGGGGCACGCGCGACGATGATCGTCGCCCTGGTGGCCGGACTCGCCGCCACGATGCTGTCCATCATCATCGGCGTCTCGGCCGGCTACCTCGGCGGCTTCAGCGACGACGGCCTGACGCTCTTGTCCAACGTCTTCCTCGCGCTGCCCGGTCTGCCGCTGCTCATCGTGATCGACAGTTACCTGCCGGTCAACAGTCGATCCAACACGCTCGTCATCGGCCTGATCATCTCGCTGACCGGCTGGGCGTGGGGCGCGCGCGTGCTGCGAGCACAGACCTTGTCACTGCGCAATCGCGACTTCGTCGAGTCCTCACGCATCATCGGCGAGAAGCGACTCCGCATCATGTTCTCCGAGATCGCACCGAACCTCCTGCCGATCCTGGCGTCGTCGCTGCTCTTCACGATTCTCTATTCCATCGGCGCCTACGTCACACTGGCCTACATCGGTCTCACCAGTACGTCGGTGTGGAACTGGGGCACGATGCTCTTCTGGGCGCAGTCGAACAACGCGCCGCTCTCGGGCGAGTGGTACTGGTTCGTGCCGCCGGGCATCTGCATCGCGCTCGTCGGCACCAGTCTGGCTCTGTTGAACTTCGGCATCGACGAGTTCATCAACCCGCGCCTTCGCGCCGGCGGTCTGAGCAGCCGCCAACGTCGTCGCTTGGGCATGCCGCGCCGTCAGCGTCTCGGTCTCACGCCGGTCGTGCGTGCGGTCACGACCGCCCCGCGCGTCACCGCGCCCGCGAACAGTCCGGTGACGTCATGACCACCGAGTCCAAGCCAGTGGACGACGTGGTCGCGACCGAAGTACCGCCCATGGCGCTCCCGACGACGTCCTACGGCCCGATCGTGGAGACCACGCACAGTGACGACGCGATGGGTGAGCGCATCCTCGACGTGCGCAACTTCAGCGTCGACTACGGGTGGGGCGAGAACGCGGTGCGCGCCGTCGATGACGTGGACGTCCACATCGATCGCTCCAAGGTCCTCGGCATCGCCGGCGAGAGCGGGAGCGGCAAGTCGACGTTGGTCTACGCGATTACGCGACTCCTTCGCGCCCCCGGCGTCATCCGGGGTGGGGAAGCCCGTTTCAATCTCGGCACCGACGACAACGGCGAGCACGTGATCGACCTCGTGAACGCCAGCGAACGTGAACTGCGCAGCGTGCGCTGGTCGAGCATCTCGATCGTCCTCCAGAGCGCGCTCAGCGCCCTCAATCCCGTCATTCGAGTCGGCGCGCAGTTCGAGCAGGTCCTGAAGACACATCGAAAGGACATGTCCAAGCACGAACGACGCGCACGCGCCGCGGAACTGTTGGCGATGGTCGGCCTCGATGAAGACCGCCTGGACCGCTTCCCTCACGAACTCTCGGGCGGACAGCGCCAGCGCATCATGATCGCCCTGGCCCTGACGCTCGATCCCCAGCTGGTCATCATGGACGAACCCACGACGGCACTCGACGTGGTCACGCAGCGTGAGATCATCAGCGAACTGTTCGAGCTGCGCGAGAAGTTCGGTTTCGCGATGATCTTCATCACGCACGACCTCTCGTTGCTCACCGAGTTGGCCGATGAGATCGTCGTCATGTACGCCGGCGCCTTGGTCGAGCGCGCTACGTCGCGAGAACTCTACGAGGCACCACGCCACCCGTACTCGCTCGGCCTCTTGAACTCCTTCCCGCCGATGCACGGCGAACGCACGGAACTCATCGGAATCCCCGGTTCTCCCCCGGACCTCGCGCACTTGCCGACCGGGTGCAGTTTCCATCCCCGCTGCCCCTACGCCATGGCGCGGTGCACGAACGAGACGCCACCGCTCGTCGAGATCAAGGGTACGGGTCGGTCGGTCGCGTGCTGGCTGCACGTCGGCGACGTGGGTGTCGCGGTGCCCGTCGAACTCAGCCGTGTGCCGTCCAGTGAAGCTCCAGTGAAGGAGGCGGCGCGATGAGCGACGTGACCACCACACCGGTGCAGCTCGAGGCGCGTCACCTCACGAAGCACTTCACCGTGCGCACCCCGGGACGCCTGCGCAACGCCAAGCGAATCGTGCGCGCCGTCGACGACGTCAGTCTCGACCTGGTCGCGGGCAAAGTCGTGGCGGTCGTCGGCGAGAGCGGCTCGGGCAAGTCGGTGCTGGCGCGCATGCTGGCACGCATCGTCACGCCGACGTCCGGCGACCTCGTGCTTGCAGGGAACGCCCATCGCGATCAAGTCAAAGCGCACGCTCAGCTACGCCTCGCAGGTCCAGTTGGTGCTGCAGGACCCCTTCGCGTCGATGAACCCCGTCCACAAGATGAGTCACAACCTGCTTGCGACCGCTGCGCATCCACGGCGCGACCGAAGGAGCGACGCGCCGGCGCTCGCCGAAGCGGCGCTGCGCCGCGTGTCGCTCGAGCCGCCCAGTCGCTTCCTCGAGAGCTACCCGCACGAACTCTCGGGCGGTCAACTGCAGCGCGTCTCGATCGCGCGGGCCCTGTGCATCGAGCCCAAGGTGCTGCTCGCCGACGAGCCGATCTCGATGCTCGACGTCTCGGTGCGACTCGGCGTGCTCAACCTGCTGCGCGGTCTGTGCGATGACGACCAGCTGGCCATCCTCTACATCACCCACGACATCGCCTCGGCGCGCTACATCGCCGACTCGATCATCGTGATGTACGCCGGTCAGATCGTCGAGCAGTCGCGCGGCACGAGCCTCGTGGACGAGCCGACGCACCCGTACACCCAACTCCTGATCGCCTCGGTGCCGGATCCCGTCGGACCCGACCAGGGACGTGCCGCCGACGGGCGAGCACGGGCAGGTCGAAGATCGCCGACAAGGGCTGCCGGTTCAATCCGCGTTGTCCCCACGTGATGGATCGCTGTCGCGTGGAAGAGCCGCCGTCGTTCAACGTCGGTGACAATCACACCTCGAAGTGTTGGCTCTACGCCGACCACGAGGTCGCGGTCGAAGTGGCGCTGTCGACGCGCCGGAGGGAGGGGGAGACAGCGACGACATGACCCACATCGAATAGACAGCCGCGAGAACGCTCATTCGAGGTTCTCGCGGTCGAAAAATCGCGAAGGTCCAACCGGCCTCGCGTTTGTTAAGTAGGGACCCACACGGTTCAGACAAAACGTCGGCGAAAGCCGGCTGGACACTATCAATATAAAGGAAAAATATGTTTAAAAGAGCTGTCGTTGTCTTCACGGCTATGTCGTGTTTGACACTAGGCATTGTCATGAGCGCGGGCCTCACCGCCGCGTCGGGGGCGAGTTCTACGTTGACATTGGAGAACAACACCGGTGTTACCTTCACCGATAACTTCAATCCATTGGACTCGACCTCGTTCGCGAAGGAAATGAGCGTCTGCTCACTCATCTACGAACCACTGTTCGAGTTCGACTCGCTCAAAGCGGGCACTCAGTACCCGTGGCTCGCGACGAAGTACGCGTGGTCCAACGGTGGCAAGACGTTGACGTTCACGATCCGCACCGGTGTGAAGTGGAGTGACGGAACGGCATTCGGCCCCGCCGACGTAGCCGCGACGTTCAACCTCGTCAACACCACCCCGGCGGCGAACGTCGGCCGGACTTCCGGCGTTGTCGAGCCCGGCGACGGTCTCGGGTGACACGGTGGTGTTGAACTACGCGACACCGGAGTACTCGAACATCGTGGCCATCGCTGGTACGCAGTTGATGCTGCCGGCAAGCTTCGGGACGACGTACTCAACGCCGGCAACGGCGACGGTGACGGCACCAGTGGGTACCGGTCCGTACGAACTGGACAACTACAGCTCGACGCTGGTGAGCTACAAGGCCAACCCGAACTACTGGGGTGGTACACCCGCAGCGAGCGAGATTGACGTTCCGTCGTACGCGTCCAACACTGACGCCGCGACCGCCTTGGCGAGCTGGACAGTTGCAGTGGGCCGGTAACGACATTGAGAACGTCAACAAGATCTTCGTTGACGCGGACAAGGCGACCAACCACATCTACTTTGCCCCGGGCTCGACCGTGACATTGGAGTTCAACATGACCAAGTGGCCATTCACCAACCTCGCAGTTCGTCAGGCCATCAGCGCCGGTGTGAACCGCACCGCGTTGAGTGTCAAGGGTGAGAGTGGTTACGAAGCGCCGGCGACGTCGCTGAGCGCACTCATCTTGCCGAGCCAGGCTTCGTACCTCGCCCCGCAGTACAAGAACGACATCAAGGCGACGAACCAGCCCAAGACCGTGAAGTCGATCATGACCAAGGCCGGGTTCAAGAAGAACAAGCAGGGTTACTACGCGTTGAAGGGCAAAGTGGTCAAGTTCTCCATGGAGGACCCGATCTCGTACTCCGACTACTACGCGGACATCCAGCTCATGTCCTCTGAACTGAAGTCCGAAGGTATCGACGCGACGGTTGACGGTGTCCAGGCCTCACAGTGGTACACCGACTCGGCCGACGGCAACTTCGACTCGATCGAGCACTGGGGCAATGGTGGCACCGACCCGTACACGCAGTTCGACAACTGGTTCGACTACAAGAACTCAGCGGCGATCGGCAAGTCGGCTGACGCTGACTACGGCCGTTACCACAACGCCGCGGTTCAGTCGTTGCTGTCGAAGCTGTCAGCGACCAACCCGGCCACGACGGCTGCCGTGAAGGCCGCCACGTTGCCACTTGAGAAGATTGAGGCGACCACGTTGCCCGTCGTGCCACTGCTCTACGGCGCGGACTGGGACGAGTACAGCACGGCGAACTTCAGTGGATTCGTGACTGCGGCGAACCCGTACATGGACCCGTCGCCGAGCGACCCTGAATTGCCGTACATCTTGATGCAACTCAAGGCGTCGTAATTGATCACCTCCGCGCGCGGGCTAGGAGTTCTCCAACCCTGCTAGCCCGCACGCGGAGGGAACATCAGATTACGCGCGACCGCGCCAGAAATCTTGTCGGCGCGGTCGCGCGCGATCACCCTTCGCTGAAACTCGCCCAATTACTATCAGGAGACATCCACATCATGAGTACGACTTCCCCCCACAACGAGAGCCCACCGCGCCAGTTTCCACCTGGATTCCTGTGGGGAACCGCCACCGCCTCATACCAAATCGAAGGCGCCGTCGACGTCGACGGGCGCGGACCGTCGATCTGGGACACCTACAGCCACCGTCCAGGAGAGGTGTGGAACGGCGACACCGGCGACATCGCCTGTGACCACTACCACCGCATGGACGAAGACCTCGATCTCATGAAGGAGCTCGGCGTCGGCTCCTACCGATTCTCGGTGGCCTGGCCCCGAGTGCAGCCCGACGGCAAGGGCCCGGCCAATCAGCCCGGCCTGGACTTCTACCGTCGACTCGTCGACGGACTGTTGGCCCGCAACATCGAGCCGACCCTGACGCTCTATCACTGGGACCTCCCGCAGCCGATCGAAGACGAGGGTGGCTGGTGCGTGCGCGACACGACCGAGCGTTTCGGCGAGTACGTGGACCTCGTGGCGCGCGCCCTGGGCGACTCCGTCGAGCGGTGGATCACGTTGAACGAACCGTGGTGCTCGGCCTGGCTCGGCTACGGCGCCGGCCGTCACGCGCCCGGCATCAAGGACATCGGCAAGGCCGTCGCCGCGACGCACCACCTCCTGCTCGCGCACGGTATGGCGGTGCCGATTCTGCGCTCGGCGATCCCCGACGCCAAGGTCGGCATCACGCTGAACCTGGGCGTCTCGCGACCGGGCACGACACACGAACTCGACCTCGCGGCCGCGCACCGCGCCGACGGTAACCTGAACCGGATATTCCTGGACCCGCTCTTCAAGGGCGAGTATCCCGAATGACATGCTCGAGCACTACAAGGACAACGCTGCCGGGTTTCTCGGTGGTGCACGACGGTGACATGGACGTCATCGCTCAGCCGCTGGACTTCTTGGGGGTCAACTACTACTTCCCGGGCACCATCATGGACTCGTCGCGCGCCAAAGAGGCCCGCGCCGCGGGCTACGGCGTGCCGCTCGGCGAGCAGTTCCCGGACCTTCGGGTGCTGTCGTTCGAGACGCCCGGCACCGACACCACGTCGATGGGTTGGGAAGTCGACGCGTCGGGACTCACGGAGTTACTCGTGCGCGTGAAGACCGACTACACCGAACTGCCGATCTACATCACGGAGAACGGTGCGGCCTTCGACGACTACGTCGACCCCAACGGTCACGTCCTCGACCACGACCGCGTGTCGTACCTCGAAGAGCACATCTCGGCGGTGCACGACGCGATCGAGGCCGACGTGAACGTGCAGGGCTACTTCGTGTGGAGCCTGCTCGACAACTTCGAGTGGGCCTACGGGTACTCGCGCCGCTTCGGCATCGTGTGGGTCGACTTTCCGACCGGCACGCGACTGCCGAAGACGAGCTTCACGTGGTACGCCAACACGGTGCGCAACAACGCGTTGGTGTACTCGACGACCGGCGGCGACGCCTAGGTACGTCGGCGTACCAGTCAGGAGTTCGGAGCGGTCTGGCCTCTGGTCACAGTGCGGTCGAGAATGCCCAACGTGGCGCGAAGCGCACCTTCGGAGATCACGGGAAAGATGCCGGCGTCGCGCCACTCCTGGCTGATGTCCGACCAGTCGTAGTACGACGTCACCAGCGTGGCGTCGTCGAGTGGCTCGAGTCGGTAGCCGTAGACGTGTCCAATCGACGGTCGAACGAGACCCGCGACGCTCCAAGCGATCTCACGGTCCTTGATGAACTCGGTGATCGTGACGACCACGTCATAGAGGCCGAGCGGATAGTCGTTGAGCGCCTCTCGGTCCATGTGGATCGTGAAGGTGTCACCGACACCGGTGACCGGACCGCCCTCAGCGCTCATCAGCATGCCCGAGCTATCGATCGTGACGTGCCCACTCGGATCGCTCAGTAACCGGAATATGTCGGTTGGTTCGGCCCGGATGGTTCGTTGCACTTCGATACGGTCGTCGCTCATCGGCTCACCTTAGAGGGGAGGAGCGATCGTGCGTCGTTAATACCCCGGGAGGATCATCGCTTTCGTCGGCTTCTCGAGGGTGATGAAGTCCTTCGCCGTCGGGTGATAGGTGAGGGAGATTAACTGCGCTCTACCAAGGAGCTTCCCATTTCGAGTCGTCCACGAGACGAGTAGCCCTCTGCGATTGACACAGGTCGACTGTCGGAACGTCCCTCTGTCTTGACGAAGAAGTATGCACTGGAGTTCACCGAACTGTTGGGACATCTCAGAAGAGATCGATGAGGAGGACGACGGACCGGTTCCGAAGCCGTTCAACATGTTCGTCGGTAGAAATCCCATGCTCTCCTCGGCGAACCCGTTGGAGGGAATGAACGCGAAGGGACGTGAACACTCGAGACTCCTCTTGCCCGAGAGAGCCGGACCATTACTACACGCACTGACATTCGTCTTGTCTTGAATCCACTGCACGATGCGCCCATTCGTCCCCCTGAAAACGTAGGAGCTCTCGAGCGTGCTCGAGTAGCCATCGATGTTCGGTCGCGACGTGATCCCGGGTGCGGGTGGCATATTCGCGACAGTCAGCGTGCCGCGCGAAAAGTACGCGTAACCCGATATCTCGTAGGTCGCGACGTACGCGCTGTTCGCGCCCTTCCTCATGAGCCGGACCAACGCGCCAACGGTTTGAGGCTTGGCTGACGGCGCGGACGAGAATGTTCCAGTGGTGAGGAGGATTAGGAGCACCGCAATGACAGTGACAAGAGCCAGTGTCGTCCATCTCATCCATCGAGGGTGTCGTCGCGCCACTGGGCTCAGGATAGGCGGGACCGCAAATGTCCGGTGGGTTTCGGGATCCAGTCTCGATTTCACTCGGTCGCCACGGCAGGGTTGCCTTTTGGGAGGTCGTGCCTACGCTCTAGGCAGACTCACTTTGGACCACTGTCTTCCACCGTCGGTCGTTCGCAGCAGATACGTCATGGACACGTCCGCGCCATTCTTTGTACAGATGACCAATCCGCGCGCCGCGTTGGAGAAGACGAGTTCATCCGTCGAGGTGCACGCGAGATTCCCCACCGCGCTCATCTGGTGACCTGAGTTGGTGATGACGTAGAGGCCCTTGGCTCGCGTGCTGAAGATACCGAAGTTCAGGTACGCGAGAGAACTCGACACCGGGTCGAATGCTCCACCTGCGGTGCCGCCGTACGCATATCTCGAGATGCTGATCCAGTGGACGCCGGCGTCACTGGAGTGAAAGAAGGAGACGTCCATCCCCGTCGGGCACTCGGCCCACACCGTGCGCGACGACATTGGCGTCAAAGAGCAGCCAGACACGCTGGCCAGCGGCGACGCCGTCGAGTGAGAAAAGGTCCGACCTCCATTCTGGGAGGTGTACAGCAGCGGCGACCCTGGACTTTCGAGGTTTAACCAGATATCTGATCCGTAGGCCGCCATCGTGAATCCCGCCTTGAATAACGTCGATGGCAACGCCACTGTGGACCAGGAGCTGGCGCTCAGGGACGACCGAGCGAATCGGTAGTCGGTGCACGTGTACCTCTTCACACAGTGGGCCATGACGGCGTAGAGCTCGCGATGAGTCGGGACCAACTGCAAAATCGATTCGCCGGGGGTGACGCTCACACGATGCCACGACTGGGCGCCGTCGGTGGTCGCGTACCAGACGAACGATCTCGCGTCGTCCAGGCTGGCGTAACCGTCCGTCGAGTCGGTGAAGATCAGCTGACTGAGATTGCCGAGGGCACTGCCTCTGGCCGCGACGATCGGCGGTAGATGCAGCGTCGTGAAGTGAGCGCCGTTGTCACTCGTCCGTTGAAGTTCCATGCACCGCCCGCTGGCACACTCGGCGCTGTTCGCGCTTACGACGAACGCGATCGGTGTCCCCGCCACTCCGGTGACGAACAGCGGGATTTGAGCTGACTGCGGTGCCGTCACCGCGTTGACCGTATGAGTCATCACGAGGCTCGTGAGGGCCGTGACGAGGACGACGGCGGTCACGAGTCGTCTGAGATCGGTCAACGCTCCAGTCATTTCGACATCATTGCCCGACTTGGCGGCATTTGCTTGGCGAACAATACTTGGGGACGTGAGTGTCGATTCAGAATGTGTATTTTGTCGCATTGTGAACGGGACCGAGCCCGCCACAATCGTCTACGAGGACCTGGACTCCATCGCATTTTTCCCGCTCGCCCCGGCAGCAGAGGGGCACACGCTTGTTGTCCCTCGCGTGCACGCGCGAACACTCTTCGATATAACTCCCGCGAGTGCGGGAGCGTTATTCATCGCCTCAACCCATGTGGCGACAATGCTCAATCGCGCACTGCACCCTGATGGAATGACCATGTTCCAAACGAATGAACATGCCGGATGGCAGACCGTCTTTCACGTGCACCTCCACCTCGTACCGAGGTGGGAGGACGACAACCTTCGAGCACCCTGGAAGGTCGGTCATGCTGGTGGCCGGGATCTCGACGCGCTCAGGCTAAGGATCATCGCTAACCGTGATGTGTGAGCAACGACGAGCCTGGATTCCTGGTCCTTGATGCTTGAAGCGGATCTACTTATTCTGGCGCTCGAACGCTGCGAATTGAGATTTGTGTAATACCGGAGCACTCACGTGACGTAAAGAGGGTGATGGCAAACATTCCCGCCACACCCGACGAGACATCTTCTGAGGGTTTCGAGGTGTTCTTTCGTGAGCACTACTCGAATCTCTGGCGATATGTCGCGCGTCGAGTTCCTCACTCGAAGGCCGACGACGTCGTGTCGGCCAGCTTCATCGTGGCTTGGGGAAAGTACTCGACGACCGAGACACCATCGTTGCCGTGGCTCATCAGCATCGCCAGCTACGAGGTCGCGAACGCTCGTCGCCAGCAGAGTCGCGAGCGGAGAAATTCCATATCCGTCGTGCACGAAGAGATGGCGGCGACGTTGGGTGACGACTTCGAAGGATCCGGCGTGCGAAGGGCGATGTCGGCTCTCGGTGACGCCGATCAGGAGATCCTTCGGCTGATCCTTTGGGATGAGCTTTCGCGGGAGGAGATCGCACAGATACTGAATCTCTCGATCAACGCGGTCAACGTTCGCTATCACCGAGCGCTTCAGAAGTTGGAGCGTTCGATTGTCGTGCCTCATCACATCGAACCCGTGAAGGACATACCAAATGACAAATGACCGACTCTCAGAACTGCTTCGCGATGCCAATCCCGTGACGCGCGAACCGACTCGTCCGATTGATATCGCGTGGGACCAGATTGTCGCTGGACACCGGCACATGCGGTTTTCTCCGGCGCCGCGTCGAATCACGGTACGCCTGGGTCGCCGTCAACTTTTCGCTGCCATCGCTGCAATCGTTCTCATCGCCGGTGTCTCGACCGTCGTGAGTGTCAATGGGACTGGCCATAAGCCGTCACTCACTGATGCGATCGCTCGCGCCTTCGGAGTTGTGAACGCGAACGCCGCGACCTCGGGCGGATTCTCCTCCGTGCCCGGTACTCCACAGGGTTCCAATCACTTGGCGTGTCCAACGAGTCAGGTCTGCTACCTCGAATCAACGAACATCGTCGGGTCGAACGGCGCAACTGAGACCGAGATTTACAAGACGACCGATGGTGGCACGGACTGGGCGGCGATGACGGCCCCGTCGGACGGTACGGCAGATACGCCATTCTCATGCTCGAGTGTCTCCGTGTGCTCAATCGGCGAGATGACTTCGCCTGCGCTCGCCACCTCAACCCCGGACCCGGGGACGGTTCAATCGATGCTGACGACGACCGACGGAGGGGCGACGTGGACCAGCCACGTCATCACCATCAACCCCGTGTTAGGTGATGACACCGCGCTCGATTCGTCGCTGCGCAACGTCCAAGGGTCGTGGTCGCAGCTCGAATGTTTCAGTGCCGAGACCTGCATCGCCGTGGCCCTGGCGCCCTCAGATCAGCCAGAAGAACCGATTTCGAATGGGAGTGCGACAGGCGTACAACGGACCGTCATCATGCGAACCAACGATGGAGGGGTCACGTGGTCATCCACTGTCTTGCCGTGGTCGAGCGCCGCCGACGGGTCGCCAGGATGGTCGAATGCGCAGTTCATGGATCTCTCGTGCGCTTCCGCGACTGAACTGCCTCGGACTCACCACCGTCTTTCATTCGGTGGTCAACGGAGTCCAAACCTCCAGCGTGAAGGTGTGGCACAGCAGCGACGGAGGTACGACGTGGCAAAGCTCATGGGCACCCGCACCCGCCGTCGCGGCAGGTTTGACGGCGGGTTTCACGTGCCCCACCACACTTCGTTGCTACGCAACAGTCCAAACGGGCGCAACCTTTCCTGGCAAGCCGGAGGTCATGACTACTAGCGACGGAGGGACCTCGTGGACGTTCGAAAATCCCGTCGTAGGCGGGAGCATCGGACCCGACGTCGAATTGACCTCGGTAAGTTGCGCAAGCGCGTCGACGTGTTGGGCTGCCGGCGAAGAACGTGTCGCCAGCGCCAACAGTTGGCAGGCAGCGATGTGGGCAACCAGCAATGCCGGAGGAATGTGGATTGCGGTCGCGTTGCCGAGCGGCCTGGGAATCATCTTTCAGGTCGTTTGCAATGCTCCGAGTTCGTGTCTGGCGATTGCTCAGCCTCCGTTCAAGAGTGGACAAGCGGCTCCCCAAGGGCCGTTGCCGGGCGAGATCTTGAGCAATCAGTCCTGACTCGAGTGATTACTGCCCAGCTTGACGTCGGCGAAGTCGTGATCGGCGAACTAGGCGCTGGGCGAACTCAGACACCGGTGCGTGAAGAGCAGGTCGCGCTTGATCCATTGGTGAGGAAATAGACCGCGTCTCCATCACTGTTGCCTGGGTTGTCCCATATATTGAGCGCAGCGCTGTGAGTACTTAAGTGATACGTGAACTTCTCGAATTCGTTGTCCGTGAAGATTGCGGATTGGACGGCGCTGTCCTGTTGCACCTCAACGACCATCGTTGAATGGTCGGCTGGGTTGCCCTCGGCATTACCCGTCGAAATCATGCTCAAAGTGAGCGACCGGCACGTGGTCGAACGCGGAAACGTTATTAAGTCCGACTGCGATTGCGGCCCGGCGCTCAACTTACAGAAATAGCCGTAGGTCTGTGCGCCGGTGGAGACGGTGCCGCTACCTTGACATCCAAATTCGGCTTCGAAGAATGAAGCCGCCGAGATGACACCGAAGGTTCGCTCGATTGTCGCAGAGCTCACTTTCAAGATCGAGCGCCCACGGCGGACCTCCGCTCGATACGGATAGTTTCCAATCGCACCCGAAGTCCGTGCCCATACTGCGCAGCCCTTCACGACGTCAATCGTTTCGTGGGTCACGGCTTTCCACAGCAGTGTGGAAGACGACTGCTCGTCGAGTTCGATGACATCTCCGTGTTGGGCGTTGACCCAACACGCTGTGACGTGAATAGTCGTGGATGTCGCAGGTTCAGTGTTTGACAATCTCTGCGTCACCTTCAGAGGTCCCGCGACGGCGGACAGCGCCGGAACAGCGAACACGAGCGACGGTATCAGCAATGCCAACGCTAATAGAGGTGGGATTATCTTCAGTTCATGCTTCGACGACATCAAGCGGCTCCTTGCACTTCGACAGCGGATGTAACTCCAACAACGGTTGTCGCCTTCAATATATCTGTCGTTGAGACCCCAATCCTTTGCAAACGCCATTGTCCAACAAGGGATGCGCTGCGTCACCTCGAATCGAATCGGCGACTGACTGCACGCCCTGGATCCAAAAGTGGCTTCTCCATCCGAGTTGCTTACGCCACAGGTTGAGTCGAAAGGTGCACCGGGGACGCGGACGGTTCCCGCACTCTTAGGGAGTACGAAAATACATTCCGGAATACATCTGACTCGCAGGAATAACACCGTAAGTCGGGCCGCACAAGTCACCGGTTCTAACGATCAACGCGCCGCTCATTCGAGGAGCGAGGGTCGTGGGCCGAAGATTGCCTCCGGAGGTACCGTGGCCGGTGACTCGCGGGTCCGCTCCCCCGATTCGCGCCGTTGCTTGAGAAAAGGTTCCTGACCAGGAACGAACCTCGTTGAAGAATGTTGTGGGCCCGCTCTTGACGTGACTCGATCTCATACTTAGTATGTTCATTGAATTAAGTAAGTGCCGCACCGCGCAGTATCCGATTGATGGAGGAGCATGACTCGCAAACAGCTCGACGCCGAACCCCAACCCGAGCGTTCCTCTCCCGAGGCTCCGATCGCGACTGATCAGAGGGAGCCCGCCGCGGGATTTTCGACGCGGCGTGGCTCCCGATCTTTGCTGCGCGATCTCAACGTCAGTCTTCTCATCGAACTCGTGCGCCGTGCCGGCACGGTGTCACGCGCGGACCTCGCACGCCAATCACGTTTGAGCGCGCCGACGGTGTCGAACATCGTCGACAAGCTCATCAAGCGCGGCATCTTCAATGAAGTGTCGCTCGCGCCGTCGAGTGGCGGTCGACCACCCGTCCTGCTCAGCATCGATCCAAAGGCTGGCTACGTCATCGGCATCAAACTGCGCGCCGATGGTCTCACGACGGTGGTCTGTGACCTCGACGCTCAAGTCGTCGCGAGTCGCGAGACGCAAGCGTCGCTCGTCGGCAACCCGGCGGCAGCTATCCAAGCGATCGAGCAGGCGGTGTTGCGGGTTCTGCGTGACGCCGTCGTCCCGCAGACCAAAGTGCTCGGTGTCGGTATCGGACTTCCCGGCATCATCGATACCGACCGCGGCATCTGCAACTTCTCCCACCTGCTGTGGTGGCGCGACGTCGACCTCGCCGGCCCACTTCGCAAGCGTCTCGGCCTGCCGATCTGGGTCGACAACGACGTGAATACCCTGGCCGTGGCCGAGAAATGGGCGGGCGACGCACCGGACGCGCGTGACTTCGTCACGTTGAGTGTTGGGACGAGGCATCGGACTCGGCATCGTCATCGACCGCTCGCTGTACCACGGCGCGAACGGCGCCGCTGGGGAGTTCGGACACATGATCATCGAACCCGGCGGTGCCAAGTGCGAGTGTGGCCGCTTCGGTTGTCTCGAAGCGATCGTCGGCGAAGGTGCGTTGCGCCGCAGCGTCGGTGAACAGATCGGTCGCGACATCACGCGCGCCGAACTCATCACGTTGGTGCGAGACGGCAATCCGATCGCGAGCGGCCGTGCTCGAGAACGCGGGCCGCCGTCTCGGCCAAGCCGTCGCCAACATGATGACCCTGCTGAATCCCGAACTGCTCATCATCTGTGGTGAAGGCACGGAACTTGGCTCGACCTTCCTCGACCCGATCGTCGCCGCGGTTCGCGAGCAGACATTCGGCGATCTCGGTCGCAACCGTCGACGTCAAAGTGCAACTGTGGGGCGACGAGGCTTGGGCCGTCGGCGCCGCGACCCAGGTGCTGCGCGAGTCCTTCAGTCTCCCCAACTCTGACGAGAAGAGTCACGCAATCTGGCATCGGGTCAACGCATGACGCTCGAACGGAACAGACCCCACGACGCCGGCCAGCGCCGCGAAGCGACTCGACCGTGCCCGATTCGATTCGTCGCTGCAGAGAGAGCATCGACGCGATCTTGCGCAATCAATCGCCCAGCGGCGCGTTCGTGGCGTCGCCGGATTTCGCGCAGTATCACTTCTGTTGGCTTCGCGACGGATCGTTCAGCGCGTTCGCGCTCGACCGTGCGGGCGAGTACGAGGCGTCGGCGCGCTACCACGCGTGGGTGAATGACGCGATCGGCGGCATCAGCGGCATCATCGACGACGTCATCGAAAAGATGCTGCGCGGCGAGGAACTCGATCCGTCGATCATGCCGCCGGCGCGCTTCGCACTCGACGGCACCTCGGTCATCGACGACTGGCCCAACTTTCAAATCGACGGCTACGGCACGTGGTTGTGGTCACTTGGCCAACACTTGCAGGAGTCAAATCAAACGGCGGTACCCAAGGAATGGCGAAGTTCAGTCGCGCGAGCCGCGCGTTATCTCGCGACGTTCGCCCGCACACCGTGTTATGACGTGTGGGAAGAGAACGGCACCGCGGTGCATACGTCGACCTTGGCGTGCGTCTACGGTGGCTTGACCACGGCGGCCCGTCTTCTGGACGACCTCGATTTGCTGGAGTCCGCCCACGCGGTCCAGGACCGTCTTCGTGACGCCATCGTGAACGGCGTTTACGTGAAGTCCAGTGAGAACAGTGACGTCGACGCGAGCGAGCTATGGCTGCTCGCGCCGTTTCACGCGGTTGACGTGAACGATGGCACTTTCGTCGAGACCGTCGCGACGATCGAAGATCGCTTGACGCTCGAGGGCGGGATCCGTCGCTACTCGACCGACGTGTACTTCGGCAGCGGCGCGTGGCCCGTGCTCACCGCGTCGCTCGGTTGGTACGCCGTGGCGACCGGGGACCTCGAGAAGGCGAAGCAGTGCCTGTCGTGGGTCGCCGGCACTTCGACGACGCCGGACTACTGGGCGAGCAATTTGGTGGCGAACGCCGCGACGCGCTGCACTACGACGAGTGGGTCGAACGGTGGGGGCACCCGGCCAAGGACCTGACGTGGTCCTACGCCATGTACGTCGTGCTCATGATCGCGATCGACGAAGCGGAGCACGCCACCGCGTTTTCGGCGCGGCCAATCGCTCCCATGAAGGTCGGCCATGAGGGCCCGACGAGTCGAAGTGCGTGAAATCGAATTCGCGTTGGGGAGGGCCACCAACGAGTTCTGGAGACCAGAAAGGTGAGGGGGAAGAGCAGTAGGACCGCGGCCATGAGGTCCACGAGATTTACGACAAACAACGCATTACATGGGGCCATTCGGTCTGAAATAACGATAGATAGAGGAGCATCAAAATGAGCATTGACCGGTTAGTTAGAGGAAGGGCTGGGGTCGCCGTGAAACTGTCGGTGGCGGCCGTCGCCCTGGTATCGCAGCGGCGCCATCGTTGGCGTCTCCAGTACCAGCCTGCACGTCGGCCGCCGCGGCAGCGAAGCACGAAGACGGTGACACTTGCAGTATCTGGAACACCTATGACCCGACGGACCAAGGAGGCGAAAGACGATGCAGAACGTCATCATCAAGGAGTTCGAGAAGTTGAATCCTGGGCATCAAGGTTGTGTCCGGTATGTCTCTGTACGCGGACCTGTTGAACAAAGTTCATCGCGACCTCGGCGGCCGGCGATCCACCGGACGTGCTGCGATCCGACATCGCGTGGGTCGCGCAGCTGGCCCAGAAGGGCCTGGCATCGTCAACGTAGGAAAGTTGAAGGCGTTCGCGGCGATCAGGAAGGAATCACTCTCCGGGACCACTGGCGACGACGGAAGTCGGGGGCAAGCTACTACGCCTTCCCGGACGACACCAACACCCAAGCGTTGTACTGGAACAAGGCGGACTTCGCTGCGGCGGGCATCTCTGGACCACCGACGACGATCAATCAGCTGCTCGCGGACGCCGCCACGTTGACCGTGCCCGCCAAGCGGCAGTACGGACTCGGCGTCGACGGAACTGACATCTGGAACATCGCGCCCTATGTTTGGAGCATGGGTGGATCGTTCACCAACTCCAAGTACACGCAGGCGACCGGCTACATGGACAGCACGGCCACGATCACGGCGGTGCACGACACTCGTCAATCTCTTGAAGGCGGGCGACATCGGCAGTGACTTCCAGGGCGGCGCCAGCGCGGTCTCCGGTGAGTCCGGGTTCCCGAAGGGCGAGTACGCCATGTACATCGACGGTCCGTGGGCCGTTCCGACCTACGCGGGCTCTGAGCCCGGTGCCGTCCTACGGCATCGCGGCGTTCCCGAGTGGCGCGGGTGGTTCAGTCTCGACCGTCGGCGGTGAAGACACCGTCGTCGCCAAGGACGGACACCACGTCGCGGACGCCGAGAAGTTCGCCGAGTTCCTCGACTCGCCGTTCGCGCAGTTGGCCATGGCCAAGCAGGGTGACATGTCGGCTGATCAAGACGGACTCGGCGCAGGAAGTCAAGGCACACGCCGTACTACGCCGTGTTCGCCAAGCAGTTGCTGACCGCACGTATCCGCGCGAACAGCCCGGGCTACAGCCAGCTCGACAGCGACTGGTCGAACGAATTGCAGCAGATACTGGCGGGTACCGTGTCGGTCGCTACCGGTCTCCAGACTGCAGCGCAGGAGGGGAATACCGCCCTCGCGGGTAGTTAGTGGCGTCTGTAGTACTCGAACAGCGCCCGGCGGACATTCCGCCGGGCGCTGGTTTGCGTCGTGGCCGACGCGTCGGCCCGCGTCGCGACGCCGTATCTGCTGTTGGCGCCGGCCGCGTTCTTGTACGTGCTCTTCATCGCCTACCCGATCTATCGACAGTTCGATATCAGTTTCTACAACTGGCACATCTTTCCCGGCGTGTCCAATCCGTTCGTCGGTTGGGCCAACTACTCGCGAATCTTCCATGACCCCGCGATTCGACACCGCCGCGTGGAACACGCTTGCTCTTTCTCGTCATTACGGTCCCGATCCAGATGGGTATCGGCCTCTTCGCGGCCGCCTTGTTGACCGACCGCATGCCCGGCCGTGGTCTCTGGCGGGCACTGATTTTCGTACCGGTCATCACGTCGTGGGTCGTGGTCGCGCTACATCTTCGCGTACATCTTCGCCGACCAGGGCGGTGTCGCGAACTCCGTGCTTTCGCTTTTTCGTAGGTCACACCGTGCACATCGACTGGCTGGCACAGACGTGGACGGGCAACGCGGTCATTTGGATCGTCAGCATTTGGAAAGGCGTTGGTTGGTCCTTCATCATGTTCCTCGCCGCACTCGACGGCGTCCCGCGCGACCTCGTCGAGGCCGGGCCGCGTCGACGGCGCCAAAGAGACGCGAGTGTGGCGCCACGTCGTGATCCCCAATATTCGACCGACGATCGTCTTCGTGTCGTCTTCTTGGTGATCGGAGCGAGTCAGGTCTTCACGCAGGTCTTCATCTTGACGAGCGGCGGCCCCTACGGCTCGACCGAGCACGCTCCTGACGTACGCCTATCAGCAGGCGTTCTCGTTCTTCTCCTTTAGTTACGCCGCGGCGATCGCGTCAGTCATGGCGATCGTCGTCTGGCACTCAGCATTCTTCAGATTCGCGTGATGCGAAGCGGGGACCGACCGTGAGCTTGGCGTTCAAGGACGAACTTCGTTCCCCCACCACGCGCCGTTCGCGCCGCGACGAGCGAAGGATTCTCAGCCCGGACTGTTCGGTATCCGAACGTGGAAGAAGACACGACTGTGCCGTCGCGATCGTGTTCGGGGCGATCTCGGTCTTCCCTTTGCTGTACATGATCTCGCTGTCGTTCCAGCCGACAAGCGACATCCTCACGTCGCATCCGGTGCTTGGTACCGACACAACCCGACCGTCATCAATTACGTCCAAGCATGGTCCGAGAACAGCTTCGGTCGGTATTTCTTGAACAGCGCGGAGGTAGCGCTCGGTACGGTGCTCATCACGGTCGTGCGTGGCGTCGCTCGCGGCGTTCGCCTTCGCCCGCTACACGCTTCCCCTTCAAGGAGATCATCTTCTACGGTCTTCCTCATCGCCTTGGCGGTGCCGAGCGTCGAGTTGATCATTCCGCAGTATCTGTTGGTGTTGCAAGCTTGCACCTCACGGACTCGCTGTTCGGACTGACCCTGATCTACGCGAGCGAGAATCTGCCCTTTTCGATTTTCCTCCTCCGAGGATTCTTCGAGGCCGTCCCGAAAGAACTCGAAGAGTCGTTTCGACTGGACGGCGCGCGAACGTTACGCGTGCTGACGCGCCTCATCGCGCCACTGTCGATACCCGCATTGGCGGTCGTCGCCATGTTCACCTTCAACTTCGCCTGGGAGGAGTTCGTCATCGCGCTGACCTTGATCAACTCGCCGTCGCACCGCACGTTGCCGATCGCCTTGAACTTCTTCATCGGAGAGCACACCACGCAGTGGGGACCACTCTTCGCGGCGTCCGTGATCGCGACGATTCCCAGCTTGATCGTGTTTTTGATCTCGCAACGCTCCTTCCAGCGAGGCATCTCAAGCGCGGCGTCGATCACGATGGGTTGGATGATACCGGCGGTGGACCCGATGAGCGTCGCGACCTTTGGACTTTCTTCGCCAGCGCCGTACTCGTGGGCGACGTCGTCGTGGTTCGGGCCTGCCGTCGGGAACGGCCGCCGTCCGGTCGACGACGGCGTGCGGAGAGTCACTTCAGTCGGCGATCTCGCAGGGCGACGCAGCGGTCGATAGGTCTGCCCGTGGCACGCACGCGGTGACGCGCACTCTCAAGCGACGGCGACGTGCTGGCCGAGGACTTCGTCAGCGTGCGAACCACGCGTGGGTGACGACCCGATCGTGGGCTTTGCGACGTCCTTCGAAGCGTCGAGCAGGACCTCCGTGCTTTCGTGGTTGCGGATCTGCGCTGCACGGTCGTTCAGGTCTACGACTGGATGGAAACGTGTACTCGCGACCGTTGGCGACGACTGATGCCTTACGTCGATCCGCTCGGCGATCCGATCGAACTGACCGGCGCTACGACAATTGATCGACGGTATTCGTGAGAATGTGGCGCTGTCGCCCAGGCTTACGCGCCCGTGTGCGCGGCCGACGAGGCTTTCGCGCTTGAACATGCGTCGTGGCTCCTGCGACGAAACGACGAAGCACCGGAATCCCTGGGGACGCTGTTGCAGATCATGGACCCGGCGAACGAGGCGTGGCAAGCGCACTGGATCGACGTGTACGGTCGAGCACTGGACGCGCTGGGATTCAACGGTCTCCATCTCGACACCTACGGCTATCCGCGCGCCGCGTTGGACGACGCCGGTGACGTCGTGTCGATCGCCAAGGGCTACGACAGCTTCGTGCGCGCGGTACGCGCAGCGCGTCCGAACGACGTGCTCAGTTTCAATCAGGTCAATGGCGTCCCTCGTGGATTCGCCCCGCCCGCGAAGCCGGGATTTCGCTACGCCGAGGTATGGCCGCCCAACGACCGGTGGCGTCACCTCGAGGGACTCTTGGAGCGCAGTGCTGGTAGTGCACCACGCCCAAGGTGACACGCTCGCCCTCTACCCGCCCGTGTGGGACGGTGAGCGCTCCGCCGCGCTCCGCACGGCGCTCTTGAGCGAGGCGATCGTCACGACCTTGGGCGCCGGAGATTCTCATGTGGGGCGACGACTTCGGCGTCCTGAGTCATCCGTACTACGTCGAGCACGAGACGTTGCACGATGACGAGATCGACGTCGTGCTCGCGTGGCACCGATTTGCGTTGCGGTGTCGCGATCTGTTCCGTGACGGCGTCGACACCAGTTGGTACGAACTCGACGATGAGAACGCGTCGGTCTCGGTGACGTGGTCGGGGACCGTGAGTCCGGAACCGCTCGGTGGCGGGTTCTGCTCGCGTGCGACGCGACGACGACTCGTCGTCGTCAGTGTCCTCGATCTCCCGGGGCGCCGAAGGCTCGTGGCGTCACGTCCGCGGTCGCCGGCACGTGCCAAGCAGCTCACGTCTCCGTCCTTGTCGAGATGACCCGAAGACTGGCGAGCCCACGTCGCAGGCTCGGCGTCGACGGAGGACGATTCGTCGCCACTCGTGATCGAAGGAGTCACTCATCGCGAGGGACGCGCCGTCTCGATGTTCCGTGCCGCTCGGGAGTGGTTGGTCGGTCGTCCGATTCGAAGCAGGGGAGCGTGACAGCAAGAGCGACGAGTCGCGGAAGAATGATGTCGTCAGTAAGCCTGGAAAAGGTCACCAAGGTCTACTCCAATGGATTCGAGGCGGTGAACAGACTCGACTTGGAGATCGCCGATGGCGAGTTCATGGTCGTCGTGGGTCCCGTCCGGATGTGGCAAGACCACGGTGCTGCGGATGATCGCGGGACTGGAGAACATCACGTCCGGGACGTCGTCCGCTTCGGTGACGAGGTGATGAACGACGTCGCCCCACGAGATCGCGACGTCGCGATGGTGTTCCAGAGTTACGCGCTGTATCCGCAGATGACGGTGGCACAGAACATCGGCTTCGCGCTGCGGATGAGGAAGGTGCCCAAGGCGGAGATCGATCGACGCGTGCGCGCGGCCGCCGACGTCCTCGGCATCACGCCGTGGCTCGATCGCAAAGCCAACGGTCGACTCTCCGGCGGGCAACGTCAGCGCGTGGCCATGGGTCGAGCCATCGTTCGCGAACCGAGCGTGTTCTTGATGGATGAGCCGCTCTCGAATCTCGACGCCAAACTGCGAGTGCAACTTCGCGCGGAGATCTCGCGCGTTCAATCGCGAATCGGCGTCGCGACGATCTACGTGACGCACGACCAGACCGAGGCCATGACGCTCGGACATCGAGTCGCCGTACTTCGTGACGGCGCACTTGCAGCAGTGCGACACGCCGCAGGTCCTCTACGATCGACCGGCCAATGTCTTCGTCGCCGGCTTCATCGGTTCGCCGTCGATGAACCTCTTCGAGGCACAACTTGTCGCCTGACTGTCGCTCGGTGGCGCTCGGCAGCCAGAGCATTCCGCTCTCCGAGGAGATCGTTCACCTCCATCCGGCGCTGCGACGACTTCGCCGGACGCACGATCGTGGTCGGGATTCGTCCCGAGGATCTCCCCGCGGCCAGCGACGAGCGTTCCGGCGTGACCTTTCAAGGGCGACGTGGAACTCGTCGAGGCGCTCGGCTCCGAGATTCTCGTGCACTTTCGAACCGACGCGCCGGTCGTCGTTCCCGGAAGGGACGACGGTCCTCATTGACGGTGAGGAGACGTCGACCAAAGCCACTCCGGACGACGACTGCGTCGCGAGAATTGAACCGCGACACGTGGTCCGCGCCGGAGAGCAGATTCGTTTCACGCGTCAATCCGGAGCGACTCGAGTTCTTCGACTGGACTCCGGACGTCGCGATCTGGGAGTAGCGAGGCGCCAATCGTGGCTCCGTATTGAAGTGACGCGTGCCCGCGACCTACGGTGGGGCGATGTGTCGAAACATCACCATGTTGCGCGGGCTCGAACCTCCGGCCACCCACGAAGAGATTCACGCCGCCGCGTTGCAGTACGCGAGAAAGGTTGCCGCCGTCACGTCGGGACCACTACTGACGTCGGAGCCGTTCGTCGACGCCGTGAGCGAGATCGCCGACGTCACCGAACGATTGCTCGCTGCGTTGCCGGCGCGACGTTCGCCACCGCCGCAACTGCCGCCGATGAGACGTCGGGCACTGCCCAACGTCTGAGTCTCGGAGTTAGGAGGCCTTGTCGAGCTTGCGGCGCTCGTTGGCCGCGGCGACCAGCGCCTCGGCGACCATTGACTGCTGACTCCCACTCATGTGACCGAACGCGGCCAACGACGTGGGTTCCAGCAGGCTGGTGTTTTGTGTTTTCGAGGTCGACAGACCAAGCAGTTTCCTGAAGATTCTCATTCATCCTCCTTCGAAGAAGTCCGACACGATGACGAGTTCGACACAACAATTATCCTCCTCTTCGACGTCAAAGAGGTGGATGCGCGTCGCAAACGTAGTGTCGTAACACGTTCGAGAAGATGTGTACGTGCTGACGATCGCGCATCGCGTTGTGAATTGAAACCTTCGCAACCGTTGTGAAATACAAAATGTCGCGGTGATGATCAACGCGACAGTATGAAGTTCTCCACGGCGTGCGCGAAGCCGTCGTCTTCGTTCGATGACGTGACGTGGCTCGCCGACGCCTTCACGTCGTCCTCGGCGTTCCCCATGGCGATCGAGAGGCCGGATCGTTCGAACATCGACACGTCGTTGTGAGCGTCGCCGATGGTGGCGATGACATCACGCGGGATGTCGAAGCGTTGCGCGAGGTAGTCGACGACGGCGCCCTTGTTGGCGTGGGGATTCGTGACGTCCAGGTAGTACGTCTGGGAATTCGTCGCCGAGACGCGCGCGCCGACCTGCGTCTCGATCACCTCGCGCGCCTTCGTGAGCGCGTCTACGTCGTCCGTCGCGCCGACGATCTTGGCGACGCCGTCGCTGACCCCGTCGAAGTTCGCCACCGTCAGTGGCTGAAACTGACAGACGTCGGCTTCGTGTTGCACGTGAGCGCCGTTCGCGTCGCGCACGTACCACTCTTGACCGCGATAGACCCAGACCGGTACGTCGTGGTCGTCGAGTACCCCGATGATCACCGGCACGACGTCGTCGTCGATCGTGTGCTCTTCGAGAATGGTGCTCTTCGTGTCGACGATCATGCCGCCGTTGAAGGCGGCGATCGGTGTCGTGAGCGCGAGCGGCTCGATGTACATGTGCAGTCCCCGCGGTGGGCGACTGCTGGTGAGGGCGAACAGGATGCCGGCGTCGCGCAGGTGCTGCACGGCGAGCAGCGTCGCCGCGTGAGCACCTTGTCGTGGGGCACCAGCGTGCCGTCGACGTCCGAGAGCAGTAGCCGAATCTTGGAGCTCATCGAGGCAGTGACCACCGGTCCGGCGCGACGATGCGGTCAATCGACACCGGTCCCCACGATCCCGGTTCGTAGAGTTCGACCTCCGGCGGGTTCTCGAGCACGGGCGCGGCGATCTCCCACTGTCGTTCGATGCCGTCGGACCTGGTGAAGAAGGCCTGATTGCCGAGCATCGCCTCGAGGATGAGGTGCTCGTAGGCCTCGAGGTTGTTGGCCGTCTGGAAGGAGTCGGCGTAGCGGAAGGTCATGACCGCCGGCGCGAGGCGCATCTGCGGACCGGGTTGCTTGGCCAGGAAGTGGGTCTGGATCGATCCGGGGTCGGCGAAGTCGGCGACGAGTTCGTTGCCGTGGCGCTGGCCCTCCATGTGGTCGACGGGGAACATGCGCATGACCGGCTCCTTGAATCCGATCGTCACGACCTGTCGACTCTGCGCCATGGCCTTGCCGGTGCGCAGGAAGAAGGGCACGCCCTTCCAGCGCGGGTTCTCGACGTCGGCGCGCAGCGCCACGAAGGTCTCGACCTGGGAGTCGGCGCGACGCCGTCTTCCTTGAGGTACCCGTCGTACTGACCGCGGATGACGTGTTCGGGGTTGATCGGTGAGATCGAGTCGAAGACCTTGCTGATCTCGTCGCGCAGCGGCTTGGCGTCGAGCGAGATCGGCTGTTCCATGGCGACGAAGGCCAGGACCTGGAAGAGGTGCGTGACGACCATGTCGCGGAACGTCCCGGTCTCTTCGAAGAACGCCCCGCGACCTTCGATCGAGAGGGTCTCGGGCACGTCGATCTGGACGTAGCTGACGTAGGTGCGATTCCAGATCGGCTCGAACAGGCCGTTGGCGAAGCGCAGGGCCAGGATGTTGTCGATCGACTCCTTGCCGAGGAAGTGGTCGATGCGAAAGACGTGCGCCTCGTCGAAGCACTCGGCGATGGCGGCGTTGAGTTGGCGCGCGGAGGCGAGGTCCGTGCCGAAGGGCTTCTCGCAGATGATCTTCGTGTTCGCGTTCAGCCCGGTCGCACCGAGCATCTCGATGATGCCGAGCAACGCGTCCGGCGGCACGGCGAGGTGGAAGAGTCGCTGGACCTCGCCGCCCATCTCCTTCTCGGCGCGCGCGACGGCGTCGACGAGTTCGCCGGTGCCGTCCTCTTCGGCGTAGGCGAAGGAGAGGTTCTTCTCGAACTCCTCCCACTCCGCGCCCTCGGGCTTGTTCGAACCGAACTCGCACACCGCGTCGTAGGCACGCTTGCGAAACTCCTTGTCCGAGATCGCCGAGGCCTGACGCGAACAGCCGATGATCCGGTAGTTCTTGGGGAGGAGTCCGGCGACCGCGAGGTGGAACAGACCCGGCAGGATCTTGCGCTTGGCCAGGTCACCGGTGGCACCGAACATCACGAAGATGTGGTCCGGCGGCACCTCGGTGTGCATGGCGTTGTGGGAACCCGTCATAGTTGACCTCCGGGGGCTGTGGTGGTCACCGTCTTACCGGTGGCCACGATGATCTCACTCACCAAGTCTGGCGCGAAGAGTCCGTGGGCGACGACGCCGGGCGTCGCGGCGAAGCGCTCGGCGAGTTCTGCGGGGCTGTCGAACGCGCCGTGGAAGTCGGCGAGCACGCCGCCGTCCGGACTCAGCGCCGACGTCGCGCAGGGTGACGGCACCGAGTTCGCGCAGCGTCGCGCGCAGTCCGAAGGGACGCAGTTCCAGGGGCACCGGCGCGTGGAGCGTCGTCACCGGCTTCGACGAGTCGGCGATGACCACGAACCGTGTCGCAGCCGCGGCGACGATCTTCTCGCGCAGGTGCGCGCCGCCGCGGCCCTTGATGAGCCACCCGTCGGGCGCGATCTGATCGGCCCCGTCGATGGCGAGGTCCAGTTCGTCGAGGTCGTCGAAGGTCTCGACCGTGATACCGAGCGATCGGGCGGCGCTCGCCGTCTCGGGCGAGGTCGCGACGTAGCGCGCCCGCACGCCGCGCCGGGCGATCGCCTCGAGCAGGAAGGCGACCGTCGTGCCGGTGCCGAGGCCCACGCGCGTGCCCGGCTCGATGAGCTCGGCCGCCGTCGATCGGCGGCGAGTCGCTTCTCGTCGTCGACGCTCATGATCCCAGCGCCGCCTCGTCGGCCATCACCAGTGACGCCGGCGCCTCGACACGCACCCGCCGGGATCGTCGTGTCGCCACGCAGCAGCGCCGAGAGCGCCGATCGCTTGTCCTCGCCGGTGACGAGCCAGAGCAACTGGTCGGCGCGGGCCAGGGCCTCGTACGTGAGGGTCATGCGCTGTTCGCCTTGGTAGATGCCGGTCACCGCGACGAGTCGGTCGCGCACGCTGAGCACCGGGTCACCCGGTATGAGTGACGCGGTGTGACCGTCGGGTCCGAGGCCGAGGTGGACGAGGTCGAAGCGGGCCGGCAGCGACGCGGCGTAGGCCGCCGCGGCGGCGTCGAGGTCGTGATCGTTCACCGGCATCGCGACGATCGTCGGTCGGCGCTCGCCGAGGCTCCGCTCCAGGTTGGTGAGGTTGCGCGTGGGGTCGCCGACCGGCGCGATCCGCTCGTCGACCTGATAGAGGACGACGTCGGACCACGCGACGTCCAGCTGTGCCAGCTTCTCGAACATCGACCACGGCGTGCGCCCGCCGCTCACGGCGAAGGTGAATCGACCATTGGCTTCGATCGACTCGCGCGCGCGTTGCGCGACGAACTCGGCGGCCGCGCTCGCGACGGCGTCCGCGTCGGCGAAGTCGCGCAACTCGTGGTGCACGCTACGAACTCTTCTCGACGTGTCCACCGAACTCCGAGCGCATCGCCGAGAGCACCTTGGCCGTGAACTCGCCCTAGCCGCGCGACTCGAATCGCTGCCACAGGGCGGCGCTGATCACCGGCGTCGGCACCGACTCGTCGATCGCGGCCTCGACGGTCCAGCGACCCTCGCCGGAGTCCGAGACGCGTCCGGAGAAGTCGGCGAGTTCCGGTGAACGCGCCAGCGCGTCGGCGGTGAGGTCGACGAGCCACGATCCGACGACCGAGCCGTGACGCCACACCTCGGCGACTTCGGGAAGTCGAAGTCGAAGGAGTAGTACTGCGGGTCGCGCAGCGGCGTCGTCTCGGCGTCGGCCTCGACCGCGGTCGTGCCGACGTTGGCGTGCTTCAAGATGCTGAGGCCCTCGGCGATCGCGGCCATCATGCCGTACTCGATGCCGTTGTGGACCATCTTGACGAAGTGGCCCGCGCCGTTCGGACCGCAGTGCAGGTAGCCCATCGGCGCCGTGCCGTCGGTGCGCGTGCGACCGGGTGTCTGGCCGTGCCGTCGTCGCCGGGCGCGATCGTGCGAAAGATCGGGTCGAGGCGCGCGACGACGTCGTCCTCGCCGCCGATCATGAGGCTGTAGCCGCGCTCGAGTCCCCACACGCCGCCGCTCGTGCCGCAGTCGACGTAGTGCAGGCTTCGCTCGGTGAGCTGCGCGGCGCGCGCCATGTCGTCGCGGTAGTACGAGTTGCCGCCGTCGATGACGACGTCGTCGTTGTCCAGGTACTGCACGAGTTCGTTGAGCGTGTCCTGGGTGATCGCCGCCGGCAACATGAGCCACACGGCGCGCGGGCGCGTCGAGCTTGCTGACGAGGTCCTCGAGCGACGACGCGCCGACGACGCGTTCGCCCGACGAGCTTCTCGACGGCGTCGTCGTTGACGTCGTAGACGACGCAGCTGTGGCCGTCGCGCACGAGCCGTCGGACGAGGTTCGCGCCCATCCGGCCGAGCCCCACCATTCCCAGTTGCATTGGTCGATCAGTCGCCATGCGTGTCCTCATTCCTCTTCAGTCGTCGGTACAGCGTGATCAGTTCGTTGGTCGATGAGTCGTGGCTGAGCGTGGGTTCGTCGTCGGACTCCAGTTCGGGGATGATCGCGACGGCGAGTTGCTTGCCGAGTTCCACGCCCCACTGGTCGAACGAGTCGATGCCCCAGATGGTTCCCTGGGTGAAGACGGAGTGTTCGTAGAGGGCGATGAGCGAGCCGAGGAGCCGCGGCGTGAGGACCTCGGCGAGCAGCACGTTGGTCGGTCGGTTGCCCTCCATGACGCGGTGCGGCACCACGTGCTCGGGCGTGCCCTCGGCGCGGACCTCGTCGGCGGTCTTGCCGAAGGCGAGCGCCTGGGCCTGGGCGAAGACGTTCGAGGAGAGGATGTCGTGGTGCTCGCCGAGCGGGTTGAGGCTCTTGGCGAAGCCGATGAGGTCGACCGGGATGATCGAGGTGCCCTGGTGGATCAGTTGGTAGAAACTGTGCTGGCCGTTCGTGCCCGGCTCGCCCCAGTAGACGCGCCCCGGTGTCGTAGTCGACCGCTCGTGCCCTCAAGCGTCACGTGCTTGCCGTTGGACTCCATCGTGAGCTGTTGCAGGTAGGCGGGGAGTCGCTTCAGGTACTGCTCGTAGGGCATCACGCCGACACTGGCGCAGCCGAGGAAGTCGCGATTCCATACGGCGAGCAGCCCCATCAGGACCGGCAGGTTCGCTTCGAACGGCGCCGTGCGGAAGTGCTCGTCCATGGCGTGGAACCCGTCGAGCAGCTCGACGTAGCGCTCCGGGCCGATCGCGATCATCGTCGACAGGCCGATGGCCGACTCCATCGAGTAGCGACCGCCGACCCAGTCCCAGAACACGAACATGTTCTCGGTGTCGATGCCGAAGGCCGAGACCTTCGCGGCGTTCGTCGAGACGGCGACGAAGTGCTTCGCGACCGCCGCGTCGTCGCCGAGCTTCTCGACGAGCCAGTCGCGCGCGGACGTCGCGTTCGTCAGCGTCTCGAGGGTGCCGAAGGTCTTCGAGGAGATGATGAAGAGCGTCTCGTCGGCTTCGAAGTCGCGCAGCGCCTCGACCAAGTCGGTCGAGTCGACGTTCGACACGAAGCGGAACGTGAGATCGCGTCGCGAGTAGTAGCGCAGCGCCTCGTAGGCCATGACCGGTCCGAGGTCGGAGCCGCCGATGCCGATGTTGACGACGTTCTTGATCGCCTTGCCGGTGTGACCTTTCCACTCACCGGAACGGACCCGGCTGGCGAATGAACTCATCTGGTCCAGGACCTCGTGGACCTCGGCGACGACGTCGACGCCGTCGACCACGAGCGACGCGTCTTTGGGCATTGCGCAGCGCGACGTGCAGGACCGCGCGGTCTTCGGAGACGTTGATGTGCTCGCCCCGGAACATCGCGTCGCGACGCTCGGCGAGACCGGACTCGTTCGCGAGCTCGATGAGGAGACGCAGCGTCTCGTCGGTGATGCGTTGCTTCGAGTAGTCGAGGTGGATGCCTTCGGCGTCGCACGCGCAGTCGCTCACCACGTTGCGGGTCTTGTGCGAACAACGTGCGCAGATTCGTCGCGTCGAGCGACGCCTTGTGCGCCTCGAGCGCCTGCCAGGCGCTTCGTTGGCGAAGGGGAGAAGTAGTCATGGCGTCCTCGGTGTTCGATCAGCGGAGATGACGTCGCTCCGTGTTCCTAGTTTGGCAAGCATCGCGAACCGACACGAATCCGTCCGTTCGCGTGCGGAGCGGTCAAAGAATCGTTTTTGCACGGGCCTGATCCGCTGGTGGGTCGGCCTCGCCGGCGTGGGGCAGTGTCTCGGGAATGTCGAGGCGGGCGACGGCGATTTGGTAGTCGTTGATGCCGTAGTAGACGTCGAGTCGGTCTGGTTCACCGATGTCGTCGCGTCGGTCGATGCCGGTCGGGAAGACGACGTTCGACGGCGTGCCTCGCGGACCGCTGTACGGTCCGGGCGCGAGGGCCGGGTGCGTCGAGCGATAGAGCAGTTCCTGGGGGTGGTCCTTGGAGAGGATCATCACGCCGGCCGAGTACGAGAGGTGGTGCACGTCACTGCCGGGGGGTGCGAGGTCGGTGACGCCGTGATAGATGAACAGCCACCCGTGCTTGGTCATGATCGGCGGCGCCCCGCTGCCGATCTTGAGTGACTCCCAGTCCGAGACCGGCGAGGCCAAGCGGTGGTGCGACGTGAACTCGCGCAGCTGGTACTTCGGGTCGCTCGGGCCGGCCGGCGTGTAGGAGATCCAGATGCTCTCGCGGTGCAGGTCGACGTCGCGGTTCTCGTCCATCTTCATCGTGTCCTCGGGGAGCGTGCCGGGGAAGAGCGGACGGTGAAGGATCGCGAGCTCATGGTGGCCCGAGGGGTTGGGTACCGCGAGGGGGAACATCGCCGCGTCCTTGTTGTCGACGCCGTCGAAGTGGATTCCCTCGTAGGGTTCGAAGGTCGCGAGACCGAGTCGCTCCCACGTGAAGAGGTCCTCGGAGACCGCCAACGCGATGCGCGGTCCGTCGGGTGAGAAGGCGGTGTAGGTCATGACGTACCGCTTCAGCGGTTCGACGAACGTGACGCGCGGGTCCTCGCATCCGCCGCCGTCGGGTCGCAGTTCGTAGGGCATCTCGGGCTCGAGGGCGATGCCGAGGCGTTCGATGCCGCACGGCTCACCCTTGGAATCGAACTGCACGCGCGCGATGCCGACGCGCGAGTAGTTGCCCTTCGCCACGAGTCGCGGGAAGAGGTAGAGCTGCCCGTCAGGCCCCCGCGTCGCCGCCGGGTTCAAGATCCCGCCGACCTCGTTCGGGTTCCCCGGTTCTGGATCGATCACCAGCGCCAGCGGGCGCATGTTGAAACCGCTCACGAGTGCTTTCCTGGCGAGGTGATCTGCACCTTTCCGTCGCCGAGGCACGCGATGACGGTCTGGATGACACGCGCCGTCTCCCACGGGTCACGCACGAGGATGCTGTCGACGCCGGCTTCCTGGGCCGGGTAGTCGTTGCCGCCCGGGAAGATGGCGTCACCGGCGAAGAGCATCTCGGCGACGTCGATGCCCAATTGCTCGTGGAGTTTCTCGATGCCGTAGGCCTTGTCGATACCCGGCTTGGTGATGTCGATCGAGGTCGTACCACCCATGTGGATCGCGAACTCGGGCAGCATCGGCTGGAGGATCGCGATGATCTTCGTGCGCTTGGCGAAGTCGGGGTCCCACTTCTCCTTCTCGGCGAGCGGCGCCTCTTGGCCGAGGACCGACATCGTGATCTGACTACCGCGGTCCTCGATCACTTCGCCCCAGGTCTTGTCGACCTTGGTGCCGGACTGGTCGTAGGCGTCCTGGAGCGCCTTCTTGATCCGCGCGCGCTCGTCGTCACTGAGGTCCTCGGAGTAGACCTTCGACCAATGGCCGACGTACTCGTAGAACTGCGTGCCGCACGTCGGCAGAAGGTAGAGGTCTTTCAATCGTTCGTCGTCCGGGAGGTTGGCGAGGAGTTGTTTCTGGAACTGCGACCAGTCGCCGCCCGAGATGACGGCGACCTTCATGACGCCGAGGAGGTCGTGCAACAAGGCGGCGACGTCGCTTCCGAGAGGCGATTTACTGGGCGCGAGCGTGCCGTCGAGGTCGAAGACGAAGAGCTTCTTGATGATGTTCCTCCGGTGTGGGACTGTGGCTGAGGGCCAATGTGCCAGGGCCAACTACCACCCTAAGCGAGTCACAAAAGCGTTGGTCGTGGTCTTTACTCAGTCCTTAGAGGGCGAGAGGGTCGCCGAAGTATTGCTTGACGAAAGAATCATGGAGCCAAGGACAGTAGAGAGTATGAGGCAAACCGCGAGACCGAAATTCGGCGCTTCACGAGTCCTGCACTCACGAGCACGCGAGCCTCGTGTCGGTCACGCAACGAGTCGAGCCGCACTTAGTCTGATCGCGCTCGGCGTTGCGTGCCTCGGCCTCACCACGGTACGCGCCGGCGCCGCCACGACGACGACGACGCTTGCCGACCAGCGATCATTGTGGCTGGCAATGCCTACGCGCGTCATCTGTTGAGCGAACAGCCAGTGCCGCCGGACGCTCGGGCGGTGAGTGCTTTACCGACGCCTGATGGTTCGTTGCCGATCGTCGGCGGCTCGTCCGACGTTCGTCAGGCACAACACTTCTACGTGCTCCCGGCATCAATTTCGGTGGCTCAATTCGTGCGCGCGCACTTGCCAAAGGGCGAGGCCGTCGCCGAAACGGGCACGGGGAATGCTCCACCGATGGAACTGCTCGGTCTGTCAGTGCACTGCGATAGTCCTCACGTGACGAACTGCGCTGTTTACTATGCCACCAGCACGACGAAGGGCGGTCAGCAGGAATTGGCTATCGTGGCGCAAGTCAACTACTTGCCGGTGCTGCACGTGAAGATGCCCACCGACGGGCGTCGTGACGATCACGGGCTACGGGAAGACTGTCACTGGCGTCCTCTTCGAGCGATCCCTCATCCGTGGTCTTGACACACGACCAGGCGCTTACGCTGCGCTCGGCGATCGAGGGTTTGAAGGATTTGGGGACGGACAGTGGATGCATGGAGGATTCGCTGCTCTTGAAGATCAAGATCGTCAAGGACGGGAAGGTTGTCTGGAGCGCGACGGCCGATTCCTGTCCCGGTGCGCTCACGATCACGTCGGCGACGACCAACGCGATCCTGGACAACGAGAACTGTTCGTTCTGGCACGCAGTCGACGGCGACTTCCCATCCGGTGCAGCCTCGGCGACGAAAAGCATGTCGACCGAAACGTGCGCTGCGTCGCAGCTCGGTTAGTTCGTCCTCGTGGTTTCCGTGATCGGGACATCACCGGCGGCGTTATCCACGACCTCAGCAGTGACGAGCGGACCGAAGTTCGGTTCACCCTTGATTGGCAGCAACATGATGATCGTCGCGATCGTACACGACCACGGCGATGATCGTCAACTCGCCCTGGTAACCCAACGACGGTTACCAGAATCGCTCCCAAGGCGATTGACATCGTCTGCGGGAGCGACGCGATGAGGTCGAAGGCGGAGAACGCACGTCCCTGCAACTCGGCGGGCGTGCGCAGTTGCAAGAGCGTGTAGGCGCCGACCAGGAGCGGCGGCAGCGCGACACCGAAGACAACGGCGCCCATCAGGACGAAGACGAGCGATCCGCCTTCGAGGAGGAGCGAGCCCACGACGATGCCAATGAGTCCAATACCGCATAGCCAACGTTCACCGATGCGTCGCATCGTCGGTGCCGAGAGCGGACCGCCGATGAGCGCCCCGACGCCTTGGACGGCCATGAGGACGCCGATGAACGGCGGCTGCGGTGCAGCTCGTTACTCGTGATTGCGAAGATCGCGGTCTCGATGAAGCCGACGACGCTGAGGGCGACCGCGAGTGATATCGCCATGCGCCGAAGGATCGGCGTTCGCGCCACGTGGTGGAAGCCGCCCATGATCTCGGCGAGAAAGTGTTCGGGCGTTCGCACCGGCTTGTCCTCGCGAACGTGCAGCGCGAGCACGGTGAAGGCGGCGATCACGAAGGTCGCCGAATCCAAAACGGCGATCCAGTGGCCACCGACGATGACGAAGAGACCGGCACCGACGAGTGGTGCGACGAGACGTAGCCCTTCGCGAACGGTCCGCAAGAATCCGTTCGCGTCGCCCAGTTGCTCCGGCGGTAACAGCACCGTCAAAAAGGCCGACTGCGCCGAACTGATGAAGTTGCCGGCGAAGCTGTAGAGGAACATGGTCAGGTAGATGATCCACACGTCCGACGCGTTGTGCACGAAGAGCAGCAGCATCACGAGTGCCGCGCTCAAGAAGTTCACGCATACGAGCGTGGGACGTCGGCGCACGCGGTCGACCACCATGCCCGCGATCGGTCCGAACAGTGCCGCCAAGGGGAAGAAAAGAAAGGTCAAGCCGGCTTCAGCGTTTGAGTGCGTCAGTTCTTTGACCCAGATACCGAGGGCGAGAAACATGGCGGTGTCACCGAAGAGCGAGAAGCTCTGACCGATGAGGTAGACCCGCGCGTCGCGCGATTTGGCGAGTTGGCGCATGGTCATCGTGGACTCCCAGGAAATCGAATCGGGTACGTGAACATCAAGGCTTCGACGGGCAGTGAGTCTTCAGTGCGAAGCGAAGGATCTGCATTGCGGTCGATGAATCGGTTCAAAATCCCAAGAACATCTTTCGTGACCTCTTCGAGTTCGGCGGGCGTTACCCAAAGGAGCGATTCGACGCTCTGCTGATGCCTCCTGCCAGGCCTTGGGATAGTTGGACTTCGTGGAGATGTAGTCGGAGAGTCGGCTCATGGCCCGATCGAAGACCATGCGTTCGAGACTCTTTGCCGCCACGCTCATCTCGGGGTCCTCGGTGACGTCGCTGAACCGCATGCCGACGTTGACGAGTTTCCAAGGTCGAAGGCGACCGGGACCTGAGTCGGCCTCTTCCACGAAGCCGTACTTCGCGAGCTGTCGAAAGTGGAACGAACAGGTCGTCGGCGACTCGCCAATGAGCTCTCCGGCCGCTGTTGCAGTGAGCGGACCTTCAAGCGCGAGTGCTTCGAGCAGTGCGAGTCGAACGGGATGGGTAAGGGCTCGAAGCGTCTTCGGATCGTTGACATTGCGGAACTGCGAATCAATGTCCTCAACGACCGATGAAGCAACTTGGGATTGAGATTTCTCAGGAGTCATTCTTCGAGCGTACTCTATCGAGAGATATCTGTCGAGAGAGAGCTATTACAATGTTGAGTCCGTTCCAACTGGATACCTCGATCGCCAAGATTCACCTCGCGTCGATGAAGTTGTACCGAATCACTGGTCTAATAACGATACAGCACTGTTCCTCAAATGGACAGTGTGCATCACGGCGATTAACGAAACATCTCTGTATCGTTAACCCTGTGAGCACCGGTGCGCCTTCGTCGCCGAGGCAGGGTCGACCAAGGAACGCGGACGTCGACCGCGACGTCGTTGATTCCGTGCTGGAGATGGTGAGCGACGGTGCAACGTTGAGTTCCCTCTCATTCGTGAGTATTGCCCAGAACGCTGGGGTGTCTCGAAATGCGATCTATCGCCGATGGAAAACTAAAGAGCGACTCCTCGTCGACGTCGTGAAATCGATTGGCCGCGCTGTGCCTGAGCTCACGCAACAGAGTGCTCGAGAGAACCTTGTCATGGTGTTGGATTTCTATTTCGCGCGTGAACCGGATCCCCGCGTCAATCGGTTGGAGCGGGCCATCAACGCGGAAGCGTTCGCGTACCCCGACCTTTTCGAGCACTACACCGATGTCGTCGTCGCGCCACTTCGAGGCGCCCTGACAGATCGCAATTCGACGCGGCAAAGACACCGGAGAGATTCGCGTCGACGTGGATGAGAATGTGCTCGTAGAGCTTCTCAGCGCGTCACCTCGTGTCCGCGCCGCACCGGATCGCAACGTCTCGTCGACCTCATATTCGACGGCGTGAACCCAGCGTAAGTCTTGGCGCTGACGTTCGCGGTGACGCGTGCACCACAACGAAGGACGTAACGAACTCAATGGTGACCGTTAACGTCGAGTTCGCATCAGAGGTCGAGTCGAGTTGAGAGTGGGACTCGTTCGATCGCCACTTCTTTGAAAGGAATCTCGATGGAGAAACGACTAGTCACGCGCTACGCGACGCAATCTCGTGAGGCGGCAGATGAGAATCAAGCGCGCATCGAGGGTGTCTTCGATGAACTGAGCACTTCAAAGCCGGACAACGTCAGCTATCTCGTGCTGCGTCTCGCCGACGATTCGTTCGTTCACGTCTCATTCCACAATCACCGCGATGATGAGGCCAACCCCATCTCATCGACGGCGGCCTTCGCCCACTTCCAAGACGGGCACGAAACACGCCGTGACGGCAAGGTTGATCAACAGACGGCGACCCTCGTGGGTTCGTACATCACCGAGATTGCCTAAATCGAGCGATCGACCAACGCGATGATTCCTCTCTCGGTCCTTGAACTCGCGACGGTCGCGACCGGATCCACGCCCGCGCGAGCTCTCGCGGAGTCGACGGCCACCGCGGTGGCCGCGGAGCGACTGGGTTACAAACGACTATGGGTCGCCGAACACCACGGGATGCCGGCGGTCGCGAGTTCGGCGCCGGCGGTACTTGATCGCGCACATCGCGAACGCGACGAGCACACTACGCGTCGGCTCCGGTGGCGTCATGTTGCCCAATCACGCGCCGCTCGTCGTGGCCGAGCAGTTCGCGACGCTCGAGGCGCTGCATCCGGGCCGCATCGACCTCGGACTCGGACGCGCGCCCGGCACCGATCACGTCACGGCGCGTGCGCTTCGACGAACGATGGACCTCGGCGCCGACAGCTTCCCGAACGACGTCGTGGAACTCATCAAGTACCTATTGCCCTCGGATGGCTCGACGATGCATCCCTTCGCGAATCCCGGTCGCGGCTATCTCCCGGAAGTGTGGTTGCTCGGGTCCTCGACGTTCAGCGCCCAGTTGGCGGGCATTCTCGGACTGTCGTTCTCCTTCGCGTACCACTTCGCCCCGCAACAGTTGGACGCGGCGCTCGCGACGTACCGCGAGAGCTTTCAGCCGTCGATCGTGTTGGGCGAACCGCACGTGATGGTGGCGGCGTCGGTGATCTGTGCGCCGAGCGCCGAGGAGGCGCGGTGGCAGTCGGGCGCGTCGGCGCTCAGCATCGTCCAGATGCGGACCGGTCGACCGGGCGAGATGCCGTCACCGGAAGAGGCCGCGGCCTATGAGTTCTCGCCACTCGAGACCGAGATCGCCGCCGACGCGATGTCGACGCACTTGATCGGGGATCCGACCACTGTGGCGCGAGGACTGTCACAACTGCAAGAGCGCACCGCGGCCGACGAGATCATGATCTCGACGCGCGTCCACTCACACGAGGCACGTATCCAGTCGCTAACGCTCGTCGCCGAGGCGTGGGGGCTCTCCAATCCGCTTCAGTCCCACGGAATTGAATGAAGCGGATTGGAGATCTACGAGCGCTGTGCGGCGCGATTCTCTTCGAGTACGAAGTCGCGGGCCACGAAACCGAATCGTGTGCGGTCGTACACCGTGAGACCACTGAGGGGCGGGGAGTACGCGTGGATGCTCACCGCCGGCTTGCCGGCTTCGTAGATCACGTCGTGGACGTGCTCGGGTCCGAAGGAGCCGTTGTCACCCGCCACGTAGTGACGGTCACGGACGCTGAAGTGGTCCTCGGCGCGGTAGGTCTCATAGAGCGAGCCCGCGGTGACGGTCCAGGCACCGGATGAGCCGCCGTGGTCGTGCCAGTCCGATGACTGCTCGCGCTCCCAGGTGAGGAGACGGACTTCGTAGTTCTCGGTGAGGAAGAGTTGGAGCCACCAACGATTCACTTCGTCATCGACGAGAAGGTCTTCGAAGAGATCGGGGCGCGCCGCGAGAGCGTCGGTGACGCGCACGAGCGTGTCGGTGTCGAGTCGACTGTCGGGCAACTGCAGGGACTCGAAGAAGTCGCGCAGCTCGACGAGTCGTTCGGTCGGTGCTTCGGAGAATATGGTTTCGACGTTGAGTGACATAGAGCCTCCTTGACTGGTTGGGTTCAATGTACCACTATTCCTAGTGAAATAATAGGAATAGTGACTCGAACCCTCGACCATTGCCGAGAAACTGCTTCTCACCTCTGATTATGGAATCAGCAGACGTCGTGGCACACGGTAGCTGTCAATCAGGAGCGCAGCGCGTCGTGCACGACGGCGCCCACGGCCGCGGTCTCGAGAAGGAAACCATCGTGCCCGAACTCCGACTCAATGACGCGCACCTCGGTGGAACCGGGTAACGACTCGGCGATCTCGAGTTGCTGGCTCAGCGGATAGAGCCGGTCACTGGCGATGCCGGCGACCGTGACCTTGGCGCGCACCGAGTTGAGTGCCTCGGCCACGCCGCCGCGTCCGCGACCGACGTCGTGATGATTCATCGCCTCACTGAGTACGACGTAGGTATTGGCGTCGAAGCGCCGCGTGAGCTTGTCACCCTGGTACTCGAGGTAGGACTCGATCGCGTAGCGGCCACCGCGCAGCGGCAGTTCGTGACCTTGCGCTTCGCGGTCGAATCGCAGTGCGAATTCGTGTTCGGTGCGGTAGCTCACTTGGCCGAGACCGCGCGCGATCGAGAGGCCGACCGTTGGAGACCGTCCGGTGAAGTAGTAGTCGCCGTTGGCGTAGGCCGGGTCGGACTTGATCGCGCGGACCTGCAGCGAGCACAGCGCGATCTGCTCAGCCGACGCGGCCGCGGAGACCGCGAGGACGACGGCGCGCTCGACGCGACTGGGGTACCCGACGCACCACTCGAGGGCGCGCATCGCGCCCATCGAGCCACCGATGACGGTGTGCCACGTGTCGATGCCGAGTTCGTCGGCGAGTGCGACCTCGACGGCGACTTGGTCGCGGATCGTGATGAGCGGGAAGCGTCGAGCCGAAGGGCCGATTGCCGGCGTCGGCGGAGGACGGTCCGGTCGTTCCTTGACAGCCGCCGAGGACATTGGGGCACACGACGAAGTACTGCTCCGTGTCAATGGGCGCGCCGGGTCCGATGAGCGCGTCCCACCAGCCGGGCGAGACGTGTCCCGGACCGGTCGTCCCGGCGGCGTGGGAGTCCCCGGAGAGTGCGTGCAAGACGAGGACCGCGTTCGAACGCGACTGATTCAACTCGCCCCACGTCTCGAAGGCGACGCTCACGCTCGCCAGTGTCGCGCCACTCTCTAAGACGAAGCCCTGATTGCCGTTGTGCTTGAGTTCGACGAACTGGCGCTGACCGGGATCGTCGCCGACCTGCCACGTGCCGGGTATCGGAGTTGAGTTCACGCGTCCTTCGCCGCGCGGAATCCGGCGTCGAGGTCGGCGAGGATGTCGTCGATCGTCTCCAGTCCCACCGAAAGTCGAACGAGGTCGGCACTCACGCCGGTCGTCGTCTGCTCCTCCTCGGTGAGTTGGGAGTGCGTCGTCGAGGCCGGGTGAATGGCGAGACTGCGCACGTCGCCGACGTTCGCCAGGTGGCTGAAGAGTTCGAGCCCTTCGATGAACTTCTGTCCGGCGCTCAGTCCGCCCTTGATGCCGAAGGCGATGATCGAACCGCCGCCGCGGGGCAGGTACTTGAGTTGGCGCTCGTGCCACGGGCTCGAGGTGAGTCCCGGGTAGGCGACCCAGGAGACCTCGTCACGCGCTTCGAGCCAGTTCGCGACGGCGACGGCGTTCTGCACGTGACGTTCCATGCGGTAGCTCAACGTCTCGAGTCCCTGGATGAAGAGGAACGAGTTCAACGGCGCGATCGCCGCGCCCACGTCGCGCAGGTACTGAAGACGGGCCTTCAGCACGAAGCGCGCGGGGAAGAGCGGCGCGGGCAGTTCGGCGAAGACGAGTCCGTGATAACTCGGGTCCGGTTCGGTGAAGGCGGGGAAGCGACCGCTCGCCTCGTAGTTGAAGGTGCCGCCGTCGACGATCACGCCGCCGATCGACGTGCCGTGTCCACCGATGAACTTGGTCGCCGAGTGGACCACGATGTCGGCGCCGTGGCTGAGCGGCTGGGCCAGGAAGGGCGTTGCCAGGGTGTTGTCGACGACGAGGGGGATCCCGTTGTCGTGCGCCACCTTGGCAACGCCCTCGAAGTCGAGGACGTCACCCTTGGGATTGCCCAGAGTCTCGGCGTAGAAGGCCTTGGTGTTCGGGCGAATCGCGCTGCGCCAGGCCTCGAGGTCATCAGGATCGTTCACGAACGTGGTCTCGATGCCGAGTTTCGGGAACGTGTAGTGAAAGAGGTTGTAGGTGCCACCGTAGAGCGAAGCTGACGAGACGATGTGGCCACCGTTCTCGGCGAGGTTCAACAGTGCGATCGTCTCCGCGGCCTGGCCACTGGCGACCGCGAGCGCCGCGACACCACCTTCGAGCGAGGCGACGCGGTCCTCGAATGCGGCCTGCGTGGGATTCATGATGCGCGTGTAGATGTTCCCGAGCTCTTGGAGACCGAAGAGCGCCGCCGCGTGGGCCGTGTCGCGAAAGACGTAACTCGTGGTCTGGTAGATCGGGACGGCCCGGGCGTTCGTGGTCGGATCGGGCGCGGTGCCGGCGTGAATCTGACGTGTTTCGAATCCCCAGTCGGGCATGGTGCTCTCCTTCACTTTCGTCGATGACGAGTGTCTCGACGAGTCCTGAAGTTGTATTTATAACAAAGACGATAGAAGTAATCAAGTTTCGCTGGTTTCCGCGCGCGCTACGCACGCGTGGTTCGCACCACGAAACCGTGTGGATCGTTGCTTATGCCTGCGAAGCGTCGCGAAGACCGAAGTTGACGATGTGCTCGTTGGCACGGCGTTCAACATGGACTCCGATGTCGTGGATTGAGACTTCGAGACTCTGCGCACACCGGATCAGTCGTTCCTTGAAGACGGTCTGCGCGTACGCGCGGACCTCTTCGCCTCCGGCGAAAGCCAATTCTTCTTCTATTCGATGAATCTGTCGCTCGATCGCCGAGAAGAGCTCTGCGGCTATATCGATGAGCCGCTCGACATCGTCTTGAAGACCGACCACCCCCGTTGCGTGTTCACGCTCCGGGACATCGTGTAAGTAGCCGACCTCATTGTTGACCGAAGTGTCAAAGCTCCTCGATAGCATCCTTGACCTTCTCTTCGACCTGCTTGAGGTGGCCGACGTGTTGATCGTTCGCGCCGTCGCTCTCAATCTTCTGGTTGCCGATTGCCCTACCTGTGACTTCCTTGGTCTTGCCCTTGGAGATCTGGAGCATGTTTCTAGCTCGGTTGCGTATCTTCACTGTTCTCCTCCATCACTTTTCCGAATACTGCTCTTTTGTGGGTTCGTTGCCGACCCCATCGCCTGTGTCACTCGTTGCCCATGAATCGCACAGCGGCGCGCCGCTTGAGATTGAGAGCGATGTCATGAAGCGACACGTCCAGTCCCTTCGCGCGTGTTGTGAGCCGCTCCTGAAACGCGAATTGCGCGAACGGTCGCGCCTGTTCACCGCACGCGATCACCAACTCTCCTTCGATCAGATGGGTCTGGCGCTCGATGGCCGAGAACAGTTGCGCGACAATGGCAACGATCCTTCCGATGTCAGCCGCGAGAGTGCCGCGTTCGTCCAAGGACAACCGACCGGTCACTTCGTTCACCAGGTTGACTTTCGATTCGGCGAGGCTCTCGGGTCTCAACACATTCTCCCGTCACTGATTGATTCGAAGAACCGTGTGGCCGTTCGTGGGGAATATGCGCCGGAACCCCAGCGGCCGCACGAGTAATGCGACCGGCAACGTGTGAGCTGTCTCGTGGTCATTCGGCCGGATCCCTCTCGTGAGTTGCGGGCAAAAGGCTGGTCTTCGAGAGCAGTACGCCGCACTCCGTGGCGCCCACCGCCGGGGAGAAGAGATAGCCCTGGCCAAAGTTGAATCCGATATCACGCAGCACCTCGAGCTGCTCCGGTCGCTCGATGCCCTCAGCGATGCCCATCATGGCGAGTGAGTCGGCCATGTGCCAGATCTCTTCGACCAGCAGCATCGAGCGAATCGAGTGCGGTAGTTCGGCGGTGAAGGAGATGTCCAACTTCAAGTGGTCGAACGGAAAACGGCGGACGTAGGAGATCGACGAGAACGCCGTGCCGAAATCGTCGAGAGCGAGTTTCACGCCGACGTCATTCAATTGCGAGAGAAACTGCATCGTGGTGTCCGAGTCGTCCAGCAGCACCGACTCAGTGACCTCGACGACGAGGTGCTGTGGTTCGACGTTCGAGTTGCTCAGTATGTCCTTGATCGATTGGAACAGACCGGGATCGAGAATGTCGGACGCCGAGAGATTCACGCTCATCCACAGTGGTGGCTGAGCTGGAAAGAGGTGCTGCCACAGTGAGAGTTGGTGCACCGCCTTCGCTCGTATCCAGCGGTCGATCTCTTCGATGAAACCGGTCTCTTCGGCGTAGGGCAGGAACGATTCGGGATACAACAGTCCCCGTTCCGGGTGTTGCCAACGGACGAGCGCCTCGAAGCCCACGATCTGACCGGTCGTGAGCGCCACGATCGGTTGATAGTGAACGACGAGTTGGTCCGATTTCGGTGTCGCCTCCAACTCTTCGTTCGCGAACGGCCAGCCCGCATTGACGTGGCGAATGGCGTCACGCAGTTCGTGAATCGCGCGCGTCTTTCGGACCCAGGCACTGCTGCCGGCGCGGATTGATGCGTATAGGGCGCCGGGTCGTTCGGATCCCGAGATCGTCACGACCTTGACGCTGGAGTTCGCGGCTCGGATCTGTCGGATCGCCTCCGGCGCGTCCATGTCAGGCAGGTGGAAGTCGATGACCAGTACGTCGGGCCGAACGCGCAAGGTGACGTCGATGCCTGCGGCGCCCGTGAGGGCAGTGCCGACGACGACGATCTGCGGGTCGGCCGCGAGGAGGCGAACGACGCTCTGGAGGATCATCTCGTGATCGTCGACGACGACCACGGTGATGGGACGTTGGTCGGTCATTGGACGAATCCACGTGGTGAGGTCATGACGTGATTTTCTCCCGACAGACGTCCAGTGCGAGTCGCACATTATCGAGCAACATCTTTTGGTCAAAGGGCTTCTCGACCAACTGGAAATCCGTCCCCAGCACGGCCTCGGCCTCTAGCACGGGCTGGGCATGGCCCGACATGAAGAGCACGCGGACGTCAGGTCGCAACAGCGCCACTTCTTTGGCGACGGTGGGACCTTGCATCCCGGCCATGATGACGTCCGTCAACAACAGGTCGATTCGCTCCGGATGAGTGGCCGCGATTGCTATGGCGTTGAGACCGCTGGAGGCGGTCAGCACCGAGTAGCCCGACCGGCTGAGTATGCGCCGCGTCACTTCGCGAAGACCTTCTTCGTCGTCCACGACGAGGATCGTCTCGGATCCGTCCGGCGTCGCGGAACGCTCGACGATCGCGTCGTTCTGTTCAGACTCATCCGAGTGCGGATCGACCGGCAACAGGATCGTGACGCACGTGCCAACGCCCTCGTCGGAGTAGATCTTGGTGAACCCCCCCGATTGCAGGACGATCCCGTACACGGTGGCGAGGCCGAGTCCTGATCCTTCGCCCCTCGGTTTCGTGGTGAAGAACGGTTCGAAGGCCCGATCGCAGACCTCGGCGGACATGCCCATGCCGTTGTCGCTGAATTGGACGCAGACGTAGGAACCCGAAGGTGCACCGAACATCGACCATTCCGATCCACCGACCATCCTCGAGGACGTGACGATCGAGAGGGTGCCGCCCATCGGCATGGCGTCGCGCGCGTTGATCGCCAAGTTGAGGATTATCTGTTCGATGTGACCGGGGTCCGCCATGACCTTGGACAGATGGTCTTCGAGATCGATCGTCAGTTCGATCTGCTCTCCGATCGTGCGTCGCAGCATCTCTTCGATGTTGCGGATCGCCCCATTGAAACTCAACGGTCGGGCCTGAATCACCTCGCGGCGCGCGAAAGCGAGGAGTTGATGCGTCAAGACGCTGGCGCGTTCGGCCGCCACCTGTATCTGCTCGACGTCCTTCAGTGAACCGCTCCACTGGGACCCCTCCGGCGTGGCGACCACCTTTTGCAACTCTTCGCCCACGAATGCCGCGTAGTTCAAGATCACCGCGAGGAGATTGTTGAAGTCGTGCGCCACGCCTCCGGCCAATTGGCCCAAGCTCTCCATGCGCTGGGACTGGTGGAGTATGCCCTTTAAGCGCTCGAGTTCCATCTCGGCTTCGAGGCGCACTCGTTCGGCTTCGATCTTTTCCGCCTCGGCCTTGATGCGCTCGACTTCCGCTTCCAAGCGCACCCTCTCCGCGATGGCTTTCTCGTGATCCGCCTTCACTCGCTCGGCTTCGGCTTCGAGTCGCACTCGTTCGGCGACGGTCTTCTCGCCCTCGGCCTTGACGAGTTTCGCCTCGGCTTCGAGGCGCACTCGTTCGGCGACGGTCTTCTCGCCCTCGGCCTTGAGGCGTTGCGCCTCCGCTTCGATGCGCACGCTCTCGGCGATCGTCTTCGCCGCCTCGGCCTTCACTAGATCGGCCTCGGCCTCGAGGCGCACTCGTTCGGCGACGGTCTTCTCGCCCTCGGCACTCACGCGCTGCGCTTCGGCGGTGAGCAGTATTCGTTCGGCGGTCGACTTGACGCGAACGCGCTCGGCTTCGATCTCACTTTGCGCCGAGACGTCTCGGATGATCGCGATGATGAGCGGCTCCTCCTCGGTGAGCAGTACCGACTGGGAAACCTCGGCCTGGAAGACCACGCCATCGAGGCGGCGGGCGGGAAGGAGTACGCCCGTTACGTCTGATTGATCCGCTCGATACTCAATCGCAATCAGCGGCGCCACAAGTGCGCCGACGATCTCGTCGCGCTCAGCGTTGAATAGCAGTTCGGCTCTACGATTCGCCATGACGAGCACGCCCGCCACGTTGACGACGAGCATCGCCTCAGGCGCCGCGTCAATCACGCTGAAGGATGAACTGTTCATGCGGGTCGCCTCCACGAAATGCTGGAACTGCGGAACCCGCATTGTCTGGAGGTGACCTCTAGCGTGAATTGCCTACTAGGGCGTCAAAACGAAACCTAACACCTCGTTTCACTCGCGAGTCACAACTTAAAGAGGAAAAGAGGCAGGTCAGGTGCCAGTTGCAGCACTGTCGAGATCCTGAGGCAGGATCGTCCCGTCGACGACCGCATTCGCCACTGCCGTGAGGCGCGCGTTGTGATTGCGGGCATGTGCGCGAAGTCGATTGAACGCTTGATCCACGTCACAGCCCGTCGCCTGACTCACCATTCCTTTGGCCTGTTCAATGATAATTCGGCTGTCAAGCGCCTTACTCAACTGCGAATTCAGGACTTTGGCGTCAAGCGACGTTTGGTGTTGGAGGATTGCAATCGTCGCTACGCCGGACAGCCCCTGGGCGACGACGACATCACTCTCATCTAGCGGATCGGCGTCGACGCGGAAGAAATTGAGTGCGCCGATGATACGCCCACGCAGTCGCATGGGAAGGCAGTAGACGGAGTTGAAACCCTGTTCGATGGCTTGTGGACTGAAACGCGGCCACTGATCACGTGCGTCGTCAAGCAATCGATCGATGATCGCCTCACCGGAGTTGAAGCACTCGACGCAGGGGCCCTCGGCGGTCTGGATCTGATACAACTCGAGAAGGCGCATCGACTCGCTCGATGACGCGACGTACTGCAACTCTCCGGACGGCGAGACCAGCATGACCCCGGCGGCGTCCACGTCGATCGTTTCCACGCACCGGTTGCAGAGCATTGTCAGCACTTCGATGACGTCGAAGTCGTCGACCAAATTGTCCGCGAGTTCGACGAGAGTGGTAATCAGAAGGGACTCTCTAGTCATTTGCCCGCCTGCCCCCCAGTTGATCCATTGAAGTCAAGGCCACAGAGGTTTCAAGTTCAATAAACGTCACAATGCTACTTCGCGCACTTGAGCCCCCTCATTCTTGACCCGACCAAGTTCGGGTGGCCGGTTCGAACGTCGTCTCTCGCCGCACGACGCTCTCGGCGAGCGCGGTCATCGACGACCCAGTCCCGAAGGCGTGCGCGCGAAGAGCGACCATGGCGTCACTGAGGCTCATCTCGCCTTGTACCGCTATCATTCCGGCGGCTTGGTGCACCGAGAAATCAAAGGAGAGCGCGAGGGCGAGTTCGCTCGTCAACTCGGCTCTCGACGCGCCGGCCCACGTGGCGAGGACCGCCCGTCCGACCAACGACGCCATCAGGTAGGCGTCCGACTCTTGATAATCATCCAACGGTCCCGGCAACTCTCGGTAGAGGATCAGGGCGCCGATGCGGACCGCACCGATCCCGACAGGGAATCCGAAGACCGCGCGTGCTCCGAGTGCCACGGCCGCTGGCGCGTAGGCGATCCAATGTCTGTTGGCGGGAGCGAGGAGATCCTCTTCGTCACACGCAACGTTCATGCGACAGGCGTCGACACCTGGGCCGACGCCCAGTTGGACTTCGGTGTCCAGCAGCAGTCGCGCGACATCGTCGCTGGAGCAGTAGGGGGTGTAGTGGGGGCCGGTCGAGAGCAGCGTGATGCCGGCACCGTCGAGCTCGGTGACGTCCGCGGCGATCGAACACAGCGCCGCGGGATGATCGGCGTCGCCGGCGATCGCGGCCAGCATGTCAAGGATGACGAGTAAGCGTTCAGACGGCACGGCGTCGCCCCGTCGTTGCGGTAAGTAACAGTGAGAAGGTGAACCAGGGGCGGGCCACTGCGTTGCTCCTCACATTGTCGCAACGCCCAACAGGGTCCAGATCTAGCGCTCTCCAACTCGACGGTTGGAATCTTGTCGTACCCTAACGTGTCTTCAACAATTCAACGTTCAACGTTCTGTCGTTGCGTCGCGGACTTCGGGTCACTTTCTTGCATGTTTGTCACTCCGTCGACGAGGATCAAGGGGGGCTTGATCCTCGTCGACCAGAGTTGCGCGGTGTTCATGACGCGTTTTGGGCACTTACTCTTTGAATGCGTCCTTCACTTCTTCTCCCGCTTGTTTGAGGTTGCCTTTCATCTGATCGGCATCGCCCTCGTTCTTCAGCTGATCGTCGCCGGTCGCTTTACCGACGGTCGCTTTGACCTTGGCCTTGGCTATCTGCGCCCGGTTCTTGGCCTTGTCCTTCTTGCCCATTTCCATCCCTTGTTCGAAGGAGAGCGTGTTCCTTCCACTTTGGACGGGTGCCACCATTGACCGGTCGCGCCCGAACCCGAGTCCACTCCGCCTCACGCCACCGACTCATCGACGTACTAGAAAGACGATGAGGACGATGATCAGTATCAATACGACTGTTCCGCCACCTATACATAGCGAGCACTCCTCTCCGAGGTCGAGGCTGCTGCTGTGTGTGCGCCTACCGTCAACTATTCGCGCGTTACATCTTGTGCGCGGTGACGACGTGTTCACATGCCGCTCGTGGCTACTTCGAGTCTTCGTGGACTGAGCTGGAATTCCCGCTCGAGTCGACCACTTGACGGTCCAACGAGTGCTTCGTTGAGCGCTCGGGCGCCCTCGAGATCGCGAAGTCGATTGCCGAGACGACAAACCCGAACGCCCCCGGCGATCACGAGGATGATATCCGCCGTCGAGAGACGAAAACCCGTGCCTTGGTACGTGATGGCCCTGTACATGATTGCGCCGGCTGCCGCCGCGATCGCACTGAGCACCATCCTGGAAGACCCATGTCACGCCTTCTTCTGCATTCCTGACGAAATGTCAGGCGAGAAGGATGCGAGGTCTTGACGTCCAAATTGCAGAGTAACACCCTCGCTCGTCGCGTTACACGGGTCGAGGGCGTAACGGACGCGGCGCAGGTTGGAGTGGCACCCTGGGCACGTCGCAGCTCGAGTGGCCGTCGAGTCACGATGGGAGGCAGAGATAGGACTTTGGCCCTTGTCAGTCCTTCCGCTGCGGCGGGCATTGTGGAGACGTGGCGTAAATGTCGTGAATCAAATCACGACGGCGCCGTACCAAACCCTAAGGAGCATCGACCATGAAAGCACTCGTCTACAAAGGACCCGGCGAAAAGAGCTGGGAAGAGGTACCGAACCCGGTCATCCAAAAGCCAACCGACGTCATCGTGAAGATGGTCGCCACCACTATCTGTGGCACGGACCTGCACATCTTGAAGGGCGACGTCCCCGAAGTCGAGAAGGGCCGCATCTTGGGCCATGAAGGTATCGGCGTGATCACCGAGATTGGTTCAGGTGTCACACAACTCGCGGTCGGTGACAAGGTGATCCTGTCCTGTGTGAGCTCGTGCGGTCGATGTTCGAACTGCCGCGAGGGTCTCTACGGTCACTGTCTGGACCCCGAAGGCGTTGCCGGGATCGGCTGGATCTTCGGCTACATGATCGACGGCACCCAGGCGGAGTTCGTCCGCGTTCCCTTCGCCGAGAACTCGGTCTACAAGATGCCCGAGACGCTCACGGAGTCCGAGGGCATCTTGTTGTCGGACATCTTGCCCACCGGTTTCGAGATCGGTGTCCAGTACGGCGACGTACAGCCGGGCGACGTGGTCGCGGTCATCGGCTCGGGCCCCGTAGGCCTCTCAGCCGTGATGACGGCGCGGCTCTACGGACCGTCGAAGGTCATCGCGATCGACCTCGACGACTCGCGACTGAAGCGCGCGTCGGACTTCGGCGCGACCGACACGATCAACTCCGGTGACGCGGACTGGAAGCAGCAGGTCCTCGCCCTCACTGACGGTCAAGGCGTCGACGTCGCAATCGAGGCGGTCGGTGTTCCTCAGACGTTCACCATGGCCACCGAGATCGTTCGCCCCGGCGGCAGCGTCGCCAACATCGGCGTGCACGGCAAGCCCGTCGAGTTGGCCCTGAACGAGCTGTGGATCAAGAACATCACCATCTCGATGGGCCTCGTGAACACCGACACGCTCGCAATGTTGTTGAAGCTCGTCACACAAAAGCAGTTGCCGGTGGAGAGCTTCGTTACGCACGAATTCTCCTTCGACCAGATCCTGCAGGCGTACGACGTCTTCGCGAACGCCTCCACGCACGACGCGCTCAAGGTTCTCATTCATTAACGCTTCGTCAACCCAATGCTCGTCGAGTCGGAGCTCCAGAGTGGTCACGAACAGGCTGGTCACACGTGCCGTCCGTCGAGCACCAGGTTGTGATGTTTCGGCGTAATCGACGATCTTCAGACGACGACCAACGATTGCGCGAACTGAAACTCATCGTCGTTGAGAACCTCATCGCCGCGCCCGCGGCCGTCGAGGCAATAGTGGAATATCAGGTTTCGGCCGCGTCCGGCGGCGTCACCCGACGAGGCCAGTGACGACGCTTAGAACTCCTGGTAAACAGAAGGATCCTGATTCGCCACCCGACCGTCGCGACGGGCGAGCGAACCAATTCGTTCCATGTTCTCGTCGGTCAACGCAACGCCGAAGACGTCGAGATTCTCTCGCTGTCGTTCAATGGACTTGGACTTGGGAATAGGAACGGCGCCGACACGTACGTGCCAGGCGAGGACCACCTGTGCCGGCGTGACGCCGTGTTCGGCGGCGACCGCGGCGATGACTGGATTCGCCAGGAGGTCGGTGCCGCGGCCCAGCGGGCTCCACGATTCGGTGATGATGCCGTTGGCCACGTGGTAGGCCAACTGTGCAGTCTGGGGGAAGTACGGGTGCAGTTCGATCTGATTGAGGGCCGGCAGTTCGCCGGTCTCTGCGCGAAGCCGTTCAAGGTGCTCCGGCAGAAAGTTACTGACGCCGATGTAACGGATCAGTCCGCGGTCGCGGCACTCGATCAGCGCCCGCCACGCCTCGACGTAATGATCCTCGAGAGGATTTGGCCAGTGAATCAGATAAATGTCGAGGTAGTCGAGGCCCGTTCGCAACACGCTCTCTTCGACCGTCGTGATCGCGTCGTCGTAGCGGTGATGGCGACCCGGGAGTTTGGAAGTGACGAGTAACTCGTCGCGCGCGACGCTCGAGCGCCGCGCGGCGGCACCCACGGCGCCTTCGTTTTCGTAGTTGAAGGCGGAGTCCAGCAGCCGATAGCCGAGTCCGATCGCCTCGACGATGGCGTCGGCCCCGGCGTTGCCGTCGAGTGAGTACGTGCCGAGTCCAATGGCCGGAAGGGCGAACCCCGACCGACCTTCGATGAGGGGGACTGTCATGACTCATTCCATTCGCGAGGGTGAGGCCGAACGACTCAGGGTAGCAAGTTCACTCGAATGAACGCTGAAGGACCGTTGACGAGGTGCCGGTCCGCGTCGTTACGTCTTGGAGAAATCCTGTCCGAACCAGCGACTCGGTCGCATTCGTACGACGACCACGTTGCTCGCACCGGCGTTGTCGTCGGCGTACGCCGTGGCGTCAGCTTCGTTGAGATAGCGCTTTGCGAGCGCGAACACGTCGTCACGATTCAATGACTCATCGAACGTCGCGTCACCAGAGACACTCACGTAGCCGTAGGGAGACAGCTCGTTCTGCACCGTCAACGTGAAGCCACCGCTCTCGCTGAGAAGTCGGTACTTGACCGACGTGCGTTCAATCTGCACCGTGACGTCGCCACCGGGCACGTAGCTGTACCAAACGGGTGTGGCGAGCGGTGCATTCGAGTGCCGGCGATTGATCGAGATGAGACCGACGTGCGGTGCGGCGAGAGACTCTTCTCTCTCGCGCTGGTCCATGTTTGACGTTGCCACTGCGTTCCCCTCACTCTCAATGGATCGAATCGTCTGGTGCGAAGTCACCCACACCGGCCCAAATCTAACTATCCCACTGTCGCGTGCACCGAATGATTCGCGGTGGACGAAGATGGTCGCAACCACGCGCTGAGGAGACCTGATGAAACCACGACGAAGATTCTCCGGGCTTCAACGCGTCATGGGCGCGTTCACTCCTGTCCTCGCGCTCGCAGTCGTACTGGGTATTGGCAGTCCAGTCGGTGCCTCCACCTCAAAATCGGTGGCCCTGCGCATCGCGCGCTACGCCGTAGCCACCGCGAGCCACGACGATCCGGCGCACGTCGTTACCGCGGCCGATGTCACTAACGCTGCCGGCATCGCAACGGTGAACACGGCGAATCTCTACGTGTTGATCAATGTGGGCGACGTGTTCGGGTACTCGCGACTCGTCTTGTTCTTCGAGCAGAAGCCCTTCGCCGATATCTGTCTCCATTTGCCCGACACGGTCGGTGGCGCGCCGACGATCATTAAGTGTCCTCACCGAGCGCAAGCCTTCTGGATGGGTCGCGGTGATGCGCTGAGTGTCAGTGACCGGGCGATCGCTGCGGCCGCCGCCAACGGTGCGGCCGTGTCGGGTGCCGACGTGGTCGCGGCCGCGAAGATCTTCGGCTTAACGCTGCACCCCAAGCCAACGTTCCGAGCGGGCGCAGGGGGAACCGTCAAGTTCACTACGACGGCGGAGATGGAACTCGGTGCCAAAGTCACCGTGAATAACTGCGTGCGACTTCCGAAGACCGCCTACGGCATACCTGTCGAGGTTCCGTGTTGAGCGCGGCTATTCGTAAGACACGACATTGATCCTCACCGGCTCTCTTGGTCCGTGGCATGGGACGCGATGCCTTCGCCGATTCGTCGTCTGGGTGTGATGACGCCGGCCAGGAGTGCGGTGAGGGCACAAATGGCGACGATGACGCCCAGCGCACTGGGCAGACCCACCGTGTCGGCGAGCCCGCCAATGAGCCCCGGGCCGACGAGTACACCGAAGTAACCGAACGAGTTCACCGTGGCCAGTGACGGTCCGGGGCGTTCAAGGTGCGAGGAGGCAGTGAAGACCAGCGGGACCACGATCGACATCCCGAGACCGAGCAAGACGAAACCAACCATGACCGTCGCAACCTGTCCGGCAAACAGTGCACCGGCGAATGCAAGTGCCGCGATCGCCGCAGAGAAACGAACGAGTCGGACCGGTCCGAACCGCTCGGCCATGTGGTCCCCGAAAAGGCGGCCCGTGGCCATGGCGCACGAGAACACGGTGTAGCCCACGGCGGCGAGACCCGCTCCCGCCTTCAGCGATGAGTGCAGATACACGGCGCTCCAGCCGTTCACGGCACCCTCGGCGAGAAAACAACCAAAGGCGATAGCCGAGAGTCCGACCAGTGTCCACGAGAACGTCGGACGCCGCGCGGCACGCACCGTCTCCGATCGGTCGCGAGGTTGCACGGGTGTCCTCGAGAACACGGAGCTCGCGCCCACGCCCGCGAACAGGACGATGACACCGACGACGACGAAGTTGACATTGTCACTGAGTCTGGTCGCCGCGGCCACGGCACCGGCGCCGGCACCGGCGAGTCCGCCGATGCTGTAGGAGGCGTGAAAGCGTGACATGATCCGTCGGCCGATGAAATCCTGTAGCGCGGCGGCTTCGATGTTCATGGCCACGTCGATCGTGCCGGTTGACGCGCCCCACACGAACAGTGCCACGAACAGTTGCCAGGGCGAGTCGACGACGCTGAGGGCACACAGTGCAACTCCGAACGGAATGAACATTGTTCCCACGACGCGACGTGGTTTCACTTTCACGAGGATCGCACCGACCACCGACATGGCCGCGACCGCTCCCACCGGTGGTCCCAACAACGTCAGACCCAAGACGCCGGCTGAGAGATGCAGGTGCTCCTTTATCGCCGGAACCCGAGCGGCCCACGTTCCGGACCCGCAACCGATGAGGAAGAACACCACGGTCACGGCCAGACGATGGACCTTGGGGGAACGGTCGAAGGACTCAGAGCGTCGCTCGGGAGGTGTCGAGTCAGGTTCGTTGCGAAATCCCGGATCGATGTCAGACACGGGTGATCGTCAGTCCTGTCGACTTCAACGCGTCCGTGTGCCGAGGCGAAGCGTCCGTCACGAACCGTTCGACGGCATCAATGCCGCACACTCGTCCGAAGGCCACTTTGTCAATCTTCGAGGCGTCGCCGACGAGGATCGTTCTCCGGGACGATGAGAGCGCCAGTCGCTTGATCCTGGCGTCAGCGGGGACGTGCGTCGTCACGCCGTCGCGCTCACTGATCCCGCAGCACCCGAGCACGAACGTGTCGAATCGCAAGCGTTCAAATGCGGCCTCGGTGAGATCGCCGGTCACCACTAATTCGCCCGAGCGCACGTCACCACCCGCGGCGATCAGTTGAACGTGTTCGTCGTCGGCGAGGTCGATGAGCGTGCGCAGCCCGAGTGGCATGAGCGTGATTGATCGCCCCCGCAGTGCCCGACCTACTTCAGCCGTGGTGGTGCCGCAGTCGAGGACCACGGTTTCCCCATCGGCGATGAGTGCCGCGACCGCACGGGCGATTCGCTCCTTCGCCTCCGTCGCTTCAAAGACCCGCAGCGCGTAGGGCACTTCGTCGCCGCGCAGTGTTGATGCCACCGCGCCGCCGCGTTCGCGGCGAAGCACACCGTCGCGTTCGAGAACGTCGAGGTCACGACGAACGGTCATTTCAGAGCACCCGAGTACAACGGCCAACTGGCTGACTGGGAGGGACTCCATCCGCACTGCTTCGACGAGTGCTTGTCGCCTCGTTCGAACATTCATAGTGTGAATAGTAACAATATAATTGTTAGGTCAACTCTGGGTCCCAGTCTGACTCGTTCGGGGATTCGCACGGGCAAGAGAACTATTTAAGGAAGCGAGACATCCGGCGATCGGCAAGGACTTTGCCCTTGGTCTGACAGCGTGGGCAGTACGTCATTTCATAGGACTCGAAGGAGACTCGTGCCAAGGCGTCGCCGCACGGTAAAGGGCACGGTTGACCGAATCGACCGTGCACCGCGAATCGACCGCTGAGGCTTGACTGCGAAAGTCCGCCAAGACGAGTTCGTTCCAATTCGAGCGCGTGGCCGAGGACACTGTCGACCGACTCGATCAGACGTTCTCGCTCTTCGGCGCTCAGCGAACCCAGGGCACCAAAGGGGGAGAGCCGCGCTCGGTGCAAGATGTCGTCGCCCCAACCGCGGCCGATTCCCGACATGACGTGCTGATCACGAAGGTCGGAGTGCAGGCGCCGGTTGCTCGTGCTGGTGCGAATGAGCTGAGCGAACTCAGGGGTAAAGGGTTCTGGTCCTAAGCCTTCAAGCGGCCCCTCGTCATCGGCACTCAGGATCCACCACGCAGCTTTGCGGTGGGTTCCGAACTCACGGATGAGGATGGCGCGGTCCTGTGGTTCACCATCGAAGGTGAATCGCGCGACGGCCCCCCTGGGTCTCGTTACCTTCGGTGGCTCCTCGATATCGAGTCGCCCAGCCTGCGAGAGATGCACAACCAGCTGGAGGCCATGGTCGAACTTGAACACGAGGTACTTCGCTCGTCGCGTTACGGAGATCAACGTGTGTCCGAGGAGATCGGCGGGTTCGGGCGAGACTGTCTTAAGCGAGGTGAAGCCGAGCAGTCGGGCCTCTCGCAATTTCCGGCCGACGAGAGACTCAGTGAGTCGCTCGGAAAGCGCCTGCATTTCGGGGAGTTCCGGCACCCTCACACTTTATGGTTGGTCGATTCTGACTGACTAAGTGATGGTTCTACGCGGCGGTGCGTTGGTGAATCTGGATCCGATTCATCTCATCTCAACTCGCGAGGGCACACATCTGTCAACCATCGGAAGATGGCACGAACATCAAACAATTTTCTGAGGTGGGCCGCCCGGGTCTCGATCCCGGCACCTTGGGATTAAAAGTCCCCTGCTCTTCCCGATGAGCTAGCGGCCCGCAACGCGGAGTCGGAGAATTGTCGGAAGAGCGCTCGCCACTGAACCGGACTTCCAAACAATTCGCCGTGCCAATGATTCTTGGCTCAAGGGAGCCTACTAATTCTGTGCAGGCGACCTCCTGCGGCTGGTCGCCGACGTGTTAGTACGAACCGTCGAAGTGTTGCCAACTACCTGCGGTTTCCTTGCTTGTCGTGACAGCATTCACTTAAACCACCAGGCGGGGAATTCACGACAATGAATCAGGTACTTCGGGTTGCCTCGTATCGCTTCCGTGCGACGTTCGCTCGTCAGTGGGGGAGTTACGTCAGCCTCGTCGTCTTGATCGCGCTGTTGAGTGGTCTGTCGATGGCGTCACTTGCTGGTGCACGTCGTACCGACTCGTCTTTTCCGATCTACGTCACCAGTACCAACCCGGAAACGACACAGGTATTCGCCGGGTTCGACGATCCGCAGCTGGGATCGCCAACGGGCTACAACCCCAAGGTCATCCGTGCGATCGAACACCTGCCGCTGGTGGAGCAGAGTGCCGTGTCCGTTGGATTCGATGGCAACATCGATCTGACGGGCGTGAAGGGACTGCATCCTCACTCGATGGCGGGCGAGACCCCACCAACCGTTATCGGTGGCAGTGAGTACCTGACCATTGACCGGGCGACGCTCACCTCGGGTCATTGGTTCAATCCGCGACATCCTGACGAAGCCGTCGTCGACGCACAGGCCGCGCTCGAGATGGGCGTCCACGTCGGCTCCGTCATCCAAGTCCCCTTCTACTCGGATCAGCAGACTGCGAGCCCGACGTACAACGGGCCGCCCTACGCCTTCCCGAAGATCACGATCGTCGGAGAGATCGTGATCAACAGCACCGTGATCCAAGATGAAATCAACGCGCTCGGCTCGAGCGTGGTGTTGATGTCACCCGCGCTGACCAAACAGCTCGAGACGTGCTGTGCGTACTACTCGGGAGTCGCCGTCACACTGCGGGGCGGGGCGGGCAGCTTGAAGCATTTCGAATCGTCGGCAGCGCGGGTCGACCCGATCGCCAAGCTCGGTATCGGGGGCGGTGGCAATGTGGTCGAGGCCCTAGCGAAGGGCCAACGCGAGATCAGACCCGAAGCCATCGCACTCGGAGTGTTCGGATTGATTGCGGGAATTGCTGCAATTTTGATCGCCGGTCTCACGATCGGCCGAATGGTCCGCTCGGGCGCCGCCGAGATGCGCACCTTCAACGCATTGGGTGCGAGCACGTCGATGTCGTTGTGGGCCGAGTTGATGGGCCTGACGTTCGCCGTGGTCACGGGTGCGCTCCTTGCGGTGGCGCTCGCAATTTCGCTCTCGCCGCTCGCGCCACTCGGACCCGTGCGCTTCGTCTATCCCTATCGCGGTGTCTCGTTCGACTGGACCGTCCTCGGTTTCGGACTCGTGGCGCTCGTGGTGGCGCTCGAGGTGATCGCGCTCGTGCTGTCGCGTCGCGAACTGCGTCGTATTGGGTGGGGATACCGAGTGGGTGAACGTGAAGAGAACTCGTGGGTCACGCGAGCCACGACGACTGCCGGCGTGCCACTCTCACTCGCCACCGGACTGCGATTCGCGTTGAAATCCGGTCGCGGAGCAAATGCCGCGCCCGTGCGATCGGCGATCCTCGGTGCCGTCCTCGCGGTCGTTGTGCTCGTCACCACCGTGACGTTCGGGGCCAGCCTGAACAATCTCGTCTCACATCCGTCGCTGTACGGGTGGAATTGGAACTACGCGTTGCTCTCGGGCTTTGCCGGGCAGGAGGATATGCCGGGACCGCAGGTCGCGACGTTGTTCAATCACGATCACTACGTCGCGGCGTGGTCTGGTGCCAACTTCTTCACGGGGGAGTTGGACGGTCAAACGGTGCAGATGATGATCGAAGCACCCGGTGCTCGCGTGGCGCCACCGTTGCTCTCGGGTCACGGCCTGGACGGCGCCAATCAGGTGGTACTGGGCCGCGACACGCTCGCGGCACTTCACAAACGAGTCGGGGACACGGTCACGTTCTCCAATGGCAAGACGAAATCGACGACACTGACGATCGTCGGCACCGCGACGATGACGCCGATTACCAAAGGCCTCGAAATGGGCTCCGGCGCGCTCGTCGCCGCGAGCGACTTCCCGACCGCGCTGTTGAACGCGCAGCAGAGTTCGATACCGGGTCCCCAAACCGTACTGATTCGATTACGCAGCGGCGCCAGTACGACGGCGGCGCTAGCGAGCCTTCACAAGATCATCTACAAACTGAATCGAGTCGCCAACGATGGTGGAACGGCAGGCGGCTTGGTCGCGCACCTACGACCGGCCGAAATCGTGAACTACCGAGCGATGGGCACCACGCCCGCGATCCTCGGCAGTGCGCTGGCACTGGGGGCGGTGGTGGCGCTCGCGCTAACGCTCATCGCCTGCGTTCGGCGACGTCGGCGCGAACTCGCGTTGTTAAAGACGCTCGGCTTCGTCCGTCGCCAGCTCGCGGCCGCCGTCGCGTGGCAGGCGAGCATCGCCGTGGCCGTGGGGGTTGTCGTCGGCATTCCCGTCGGCATCCTGCTGGGCCGGACACTGTGGAATCTCTTCGCGCACGAGATCGACGCTGTGCCGGCGCCGAGCGTCCCCGGACTGGTCATCGTGTTCATCGCGCTCGGCGCGCTAGTGCTCGCGAACGTCGTGGCCAGCGTGCCGGGGCGCATGGCGGCCCGAACGTCGACGGCGCTCGTCTTGCGAGAGGAGTAGGTCGTACTGGTCGGCCCGGTAGTTTGGTGGCATGTCGGAGTTCACCAATGAAAGCGTCAGTGCGATCGAATCGACGTTGAACGACGTCGACCGAGCGCTCGAGCGACTTCGAAATGGCACGTATCGAGCGTGTCAGGTGTGCAGCGCGCCCATCGACGAGAACGTCCTCATCGCCAGTCCGTTGCTCGCGAACTGTCCGGCGCACCCCGAACTGGCTTGATGGGTACCGACGACGCCGCGTCAGCTCCCGACGATCGCACGACGCCCGACAACACACCGGACGACTCTGGAGCGAACGAATCCGCCTTGTCGAGTGACGCCGTGCGTGCGGTTTCTGACCGGCGCGCGACGTCGCATCACGACCTGGCCCGCCAGCAACGAGCGCTTCGGCGCGCGTACCACAACCGAAAGTTGCCTTCATGGGTGAAGTACATTCCCTGGGTCGTCTTCCCGGTGTACGGATTCATGCGGTTGGCCGATTCGAATTACGAAGAGCACTTCGCAAAGTGGAAAGAGGAGCAGCAGAGCAACTTCCTCGAGGGTGAATCGCACTAACAAAGAGAGGCGCCTTCGATGACAACGTCGAAGGCGCCTCTCTCTGCAATCTCAGGACCTCAGCAGCGCTCGGTACGTCACGCAGCGAAGATTTCCCGATGAAGGCGAATTACTTCTTCGTCGCCCAGAAGAGCTCTGCGATGGCGTCGATCTCGCTCAGGAGACGGTCGGCGACGTTGACGTCGTTGGTCTTCTTCGCGTCGCCGGCGCTCTTGGTCGCCATCCAGAAGAGGTCGTGGAGGTTCGGGAACTCCTTCAGGTGTTCGACCTTGAAGTAGTCGGTCCAGAGCACCCAGAGGTGGTGCTTCACGAGGTCGGCACGCTCTTCCTTGATGAAGGTCGCGCGGACCTTGAAGTCGGCGTCACTCGACGCGTTGTACTTCTCCATGCAGGCCTTCACCGACTGCGCTTCGATCCGGGCTTGGGCCGGGTCGTAGACGCCGCAGGGCAGGTCGCAGTGCGCGTGCGCGACGATCGGCGTCGTCGTCGCGTCCAGTACTGCATTGATACGTGTCAGAAGCGTCATGGCTTCGCCTTTCGGTTGTCGTTCGTTGTGGTGTCGGCACAAACCCTTTATCCAAACGAAGGATAGTCACGACCCTCGTCTATCGTTCACTGAAATGGACCGGCTCCTCGAGTACTTCCTACGGCGCGTGATCGTCGAGGGAACGTCGATGGAGCCGACGTACCTACCGGGCGAACGAATCACGGCACTGCGACGATGGCGACCCATCCGGATCGGTGACGTCGTCTTGCTCCGTGACCCGCGCGACGCCGACCGGTGGCTGTTGAAGCGCTGCGTCGGCCGCGTCGGTCGGCGGGTGGACCTGCGAGGCGACAACGTCGCGGCCTCGACCGATTCGCGCGACTTCGGACTCGTCGACGCCCGTGACGTGGCCTACATCGTGCTCTCCGCGCCCACCGCCTAGGGAATTCCCCTCTTGAATCAGGGCTAACGCCGGTAGGATGCGCCCGTGGCTCGACTCGCGGTCCTCTCGTATCACACCTCACCGCTCGCCCAACCCGGTACGGGCGACGGCGGGGGGATGAACGTCTACGTCCGCGAACTCTCGAGCGCCTTCGCCCGCCTCGGTCACGAGGTCGACGTCTACACCCGCCGCGACAACACGCAGGTGCGCGACACGGTGCACGTCGAGCCGGGCTTTCGCGTCCACTACGTGACCGCCGGACCGGCGACGCCGCTCGACCGCGACGGACTCACCGATCACGTCGCGGAGTTCACCGACTCGGTGGCGACGCTGTTTCGCTGCCACGGGACGCCCGACGCCATCCACGCGAACTACTGGTTGAGCGGACTCGCCGGTCACCGGCTGAAGCACGAGCTGAGCATCCCGTTGATCATGACCTTCCACACGCTCGAGCGCGTCAAGGCCGAGACCTACGAAGGCGAGTCCGAGGACCGCGCCTTCCAGGAGGCGGCGATCTTCGCCTGCGCCGACGCGGTGCTCGCCAGCTGTGAGGTCGAGGCCGAGCAGTTCGTCCGTTTCTACAACGCCGATCCGGCGCGCGTCCACATCGTGCCGCTCGGCGTCGAGCACGCCTTCTTCGCGCCCGGGCTATCGACCGCAGGCCCGTCGGGCGCTGGGCATAACGGGTGAGGACTCGATGCTGCTCTTCGTCGGTCGCCTCCAGGCCCTGAAGGGCGTCGACCTCGCGCTCGAGACGCTGATCGAACTCCGCGCGCGCGGCCGCAACGCGATGTTGGCCATCGTCGGGGGACCGTCCGGGCCCGGACGGGCGTGACACACTCGCCCAACTGCATCGCCGCGTCGAAGAGGCGGGCGTCATCGAACACGTGAGCTTCGTCGCGCCCCAGTCGCACCAACTCCTCTCGACGTGGATGCGCGCCTCGGACGTCGTCCTCGTGCCGAGTCGCTCCGAGAGCTTCGGACTGGTCGCGCTGGAGTCCTCGGCCTGCGGCACGCCGGTCGTGGCCAGTGACGTCGGCGGCCTGATGACGTTGATCGAACCCGGCGTCACAGGATTCTTGGTCGGTGAGCGCGATCCGAAGACGTGGGCCGACGCCGTCGAAGTGACGCTCGACGCGGAGCACTCGACAACGTTGTCGAACGCCGCGGTGCTGCTCGCGCGGCGCTACACGTGGCGATCGGCCGCGCAGTCACTCGCTGACCTCACCGAGCAGTTGACGCTCTCGGGACTCGTTCGCTGTTGAGCGAACGCGCTCCGCTCGGTGACGCGGAGTCGGCACAACGCCTCGACGCGACCGTGTCGTCGTGGGCCAAGCAGTGGCGCGCCAGCGCTCTGTTTGGGCGTCGAACACCAACCGCTGGCCGACGACCGCGGTCACTTCCACTGGCTCATCCGACTGAAGGGCGAGGAGAAGGACGTCATCACGCTCTGGCTCTCGCTGCGCCAGCGAACCGTGCACGTGGAGACCGAGGTCACCCCGGCACCGGAGGAGAATCGCGAGACGTTGTATCGCTACTTGTTGATGAAGAACGCACGAGCTACGCGAACTGCACCTGGCCATCGGTCCGGAGGACGGCATCTACCTGATGGCGCAGATCCCGATCGCGGAGATGACCACGGAACGACTCGACGAGGTCGTCGGCGCGACGCTCATCTACGTCGAGGAGATCTACCCGACCGCGATGACGATGGGTCTGCCGTCGCTCTATCGCCGCCGCCGGAAGACCTGAGCCCAAACCTGTAGCGTTCAATCGTGGCGTACAAACTAATAATCGTGGGCGGTGGCCGACTGGGATCGGCCCTCGCCGAAGGGCTCGTGGACGCGAAGTGGTGTCCCAATGATCAGTTGGCCGTCGTCGATGTCTCGGCCGAACAACGCGCAGCGCTGACCGAGCGTCTCCCGGGCGTCGCGGTTCTGGCGTCACTGGAGATCGACCACGTGGACGACGCCAGTGGCGTCGTGATGTGCGTGAAGCCCGAGCACGCCGAGGGCGTGGCGAGACTCGCGGGCGCCATGGGAGCGACGCGGTTGCTGTCCGTCGTCGCCGGTCTCTCGACCGCGCGAATCGAGGCGACGCTCTCGACACCGGTCGCGGTGATCCGTTCGATGCCGAACATGCCGGTGTTGGTGCGCAAGGGCGTAAGCGCGATCGCCGGCGGCTCGCACGTCACCAAGGACGACCTCGACTGGGCCGAATCGATCCTCGGCGCGGTCGGCACGGTCGTGCGCGTGAGCGAACGCAACATCGACGCGGTGACGGGTCTCTCCGGTCCGATGCCGGCCTACCTGTACCTCGTCATCGAGGCCTTGATCGAGGCCGGCGTGCATCAGGGGCTCTCGCGCGACGTCGCCCACCAACTCGTGGTCGGCACGTTCGAAGGTTCGGCGGCGCTGCTCACGTCGACGGGGGACTCGCCTGAGGAACTGCGTCATCAGGTGACCTCACCCGGCGGCACGACCTCGGCGGGCCTGCGCACGCTGGAAAGTCGCGCGGTTCGCTCCGCGTTCATCGACGCGGTCGCCGCCGCCGCGGAGCGCAGTCGACAAATGGGTCGCTAGCGGTCCCGGTAGCCTTCGAACATGGCGACCCCGCGTCTTCGACCGAGGAAACTCTCCGAACCGACGATCGCACGCCTGCCGGTCTACCAACGCATCGCCGAGAGTTGGGCCCTGCGCGGCCTCAACCGGATCGACTCCCAACAGATCGGCGAACTGGCGGGCGTCACCGCGACGACGGTGCGACGCGACCTCGCCGGTCTGGGGTCCTTCGGCACCCGCGGCGCCGGCTACGACGTCCAGGTCCTGAACGAACGGATCGCCGAGGCGCTCGGTCACGACCGTCAGTACGACGTGGTCGTGGTCGGCATCGGGAACCTCGGCCGCGCACTCGTCAACTCGACGAACTTCTTGATCCGCGGCGCGCAACTCGGCGGCGCTGTACGACAACGACCCCGACGTCGTCGGCACGATGATCGCGGGTCACGTCGTGAAGTCCCTCGACGACGCGATCGTCCCGGCCACGGTCGCGGTGATCTGCGTGCCGCCCGAGGCGGCGCAGGCCGTCGCCGATCGTCTCGTGAACGCCGGCATCCACGCGCTGTTGAACTTCGCCCCGCAGGTCCTCAACGTGCCGATCGGCACCGCCGTGCACTACGTGGACTTCTCGATCGAACTGCAGATCCTCATGTACCACCTCAACAACGGCACCGGACCGCTCGGCGGGGGACTGCTGCACTCGCTCGGCATCTCGACGCCCTCGCCACTGCGCGGCGCCCTATGAGAGACGGGGTCGTCTCGTGGCAGTGATATCGGTCGGCATCGACCACGAGCACGCCTCGCTCGACCTCCTGGAGCGCGCGAGCGTCCCCGAGCACGAGTGGAGCAAGGTCCTTCGCACCTTGATGAGCCAGCGCAACATTCACGAGGCGGTCTTCGTGTCGACGTGCCTGCGCACCGAAGTCGTCGCGGTCATCGACCGATTCCACGGGGCGATCGAAGAGATCACGCACACGATCGCCGAAGCGACGGGACTGGCGCCGAGTGAGTTCGACGATCACCTGACGGTGAACTTCGACCGCGCCGTCGCGACCCATCTCTTCAGTGTCGCCGCGGGACTCAAGTCGGTCGTGCCCGGAGAGTTCGAGGTGCTCGGTCAACTGCGACGCGCCCTCGAGCTCGCGGTCGAAGAGCAGACCGCCGGACCGGAGATCACCGAACTGTTTCAACGCGCGATCTCGTCGGGTCGTCGAGTCCGCAGCGAAACGCCGATCGCGCGAGGCAGCACGAGCTTCGCGCAGGCGTCGGTCTTGATGGCGACCGATGACCTCGGCGTCGACCTCGACTGACGCCGACGTGATCATCATTGGCGCCGGTCAGTTGGCGGGCGGCATCGCGCGGGCGTTGCTGGAACGACCGGCGCGCCTTCGTCGGATGATCGATCTGCAATCGCACCACCGCGCGGGCAGAACGTCTTCGAGACGAGTTGGGCGACTCGCGCGTCAGTCGTCGGCGCGCTCGAGGACGTCAGCGAACGCATCACGACGGCGAGCCTCGTCGTCGCGGCCGTCGAAGTCGCGACGCCGATCGTCACGCGGGGCGACCTCGAACGATGTCGAACAGGACGTGCTCTTCGTCGACCTCGGACTTGCCGCGCGCGGTCGCCAGTGACGTGTCCGGACTCGCCAACGTCCGTCGCATCGACATCGGCGACCTTCGCGATCGGGTCGGTCAGGCGTTGGGCGATCGACGAGAGGCGGTCGACGACGCGCAGCGAATCGTCGCCGACGACGTGGAGAAGTATCTGAGCGACCAACGTGCGCGCGGGGCCTCGGCGATCGTGAGTGAACTGCGCGAACACTTCGACGAAGTCGTGGCCGAGTGAGATGGCCCGTCGCGAGAGCGACCTCGAAGGATTGACGCCGGAGCAGCGCGAGCGCGTCGCCTCGATTCTTCGCTCGGTCGTCGCGAAGATCGCGCACCGCCCGACGGTGGTGTTGAAAGAGGCAGCCGGAACCGATCAAGGGACGCGACTGAGCGAGGCCACGCGCACGCTCTTCGATCTATGAGCGAACTACGACTCGCGACTCGGCGTTCGCCGTTGGCACTCGTACAGGCGACACTCGTGCAACGTCGTTTGCACGATCTCGGCGTGGAGTCGGTGTTGGTGCCGCTGGAGACGCGCGGTGACCGCGAGTCCGACGTCTCGCTCGATCAACTCGGCGCGCAGGGCGTGTTCGCCGTCGAGGTGCAACGCGCGGTCTTGAATGGTGACGCCGACGTCGCGGTCCACAGCGCCAAGGACCTGCCGAGCACGACGCCCGACGGTCTCATACTGGCGTGCGTGCCCGAACGACTCGACGCCGCCGACGTGCTGATCGGACGCTCACTCGCTGGTCTCGGACCGGGCGCCACGGTCGCGACCGGATCCGCCGCGCCGTCGCGCGCTCTTGCTCGAGCGTCGACCGGACCTTCGCGTCGTCGGACTTCGCGGCAACATGGCGACGCGCTTCGCCGCGGCGAGCCGCAGCGATGTCGACGCGGTCGTGGTCGCCGCGGCCGCGGTGGATCGACTGGAACAGAACGAGTTGATCGTCGAACGACTGGACATCGAGTGGTTCGTGCCCCAAGTCGGCCAGGGCGCGCTCGCGCTCGAGGTGCGCGATGACGATGACGAGACGGCGAAGGTCATGGCGCGAACTCAACGTGCCCGACGCGCTGACGGCGCGTACTGCGCGGAACGGGCATTTCTCGAAGAACTCGGCGCCGGTTGCTCCGTCCCCTGCGGTGCGCACGCCCGAGTCTCGACGGACACCATTTCCCTCAGTGGCGTCATGCTCAGCGTCGACGGCGCACGCAGTGTGCGCGCGTGTCGTCACCGGGGAGCGATCCACTCGCGCTCGGTCGAGGACTCGCTCGCGAACTGCGCGACGAGAAGGGTGGCGGCGCGTTGGCGGGTTGGCAACGTCCATCGTGAAGGTCGTGGTGACCCGCGAGGCGGGGATGAACGGCTCGTTGATCGAGCTGGCTCCCCCCGGCAGCCGTCGTCGACGAAGTGCCGCTCACGAGAACCGAGTACTTCGACCCCGACGACGGTCCGAAGCGAACTCGCGGCGTCGCAGTGCGTACGGAACGTTCGTCGCGTTGGTCGTCACGAGCGAGCGCAGCGCGCGCTACGTCGACCTCGCCTTCGCGGCGTCGTCGCCGGACGTCGAGATCTACAGCGTCGGCCCGGTCGACCACTGACGCGCTCGTGGCGCACGACATCTACGTCACTCGAGAGAGTGCCGGCACGGCCGACACGCTCGCGAAGCACATCACCACTGGTCCCGTGTTGCTGCTCGGTGCGAGGGCGATGCGCACGGAACTTTCTTCAGCACTGCACGCGAAGGGACTCGAGGTCGTCTCCGTCGCGTGCTACGAAACGGTCGGCGGTGGACTTGTCGGCGGTTGACGCGCAACGAGTGCGTGACGCCGACGTCGTGTTCATCGGTGCCCCGTCGGCCTGGTCGGTCGCGCGCGAACTCGTCGCGGGCGCGACGTGGGTCGTCGTGCCCGGTGTCCTCGACGGCGGCGGACGTACGTCGCGACCATGACCGGGTGATCGAGGGCTGGGGAGCGGACCTGCGAACTCGGCTCGTCGATCTCGCCAACGCGCCGGAAGCCTGAGTTTCGCGCTGTCCTAGGCTGGGTCCGTGTTTCCCACCGAACGACCACGCCGGCTTCGACGCACCGCGGCCCTGCGCCGTCTGGTCGCCGAGACGTCACTCGCGCCCGATGACTTCGTCGCGCCGCTCTTCGTCGCCGAAGGACTCAGTGAGGCCCGCGAGATCACGTCGCTGCCGGGTCAGTTCCAACACACGGTCGACTCACTGCGCAAAGAGGTCGAGGAACTGGTTCGCGTCGGTGTGGGCGGCGTCATCCTCTTCGGGGTGCCGTCGACGAAGGACGAACTCGGGAGTGGCGCCTGGGATCCCGAGGGCATCGCGCAGGTCGCGCTTCGCGCGCTGCGCGACGAGTTCGGCGACGAGCTCGTCCTCATGGCCGACCTCTGTCTCGATGAGTACACCAGCCACGGTCACTGCGGGGTCCTTCGTGCCGACGGCACGGTCGACAACGACGCGACGCTCGAACTCTACGGACGCGTCGCCTTGGCCCAGGCCGACGCCGGTGCCTCGGTCGTCGCGCCGAGCGGGATGATGGACGGCCAGGTCGGCGCGATCCGCAGCGCCCTCGACGGGTCGGGCTTCGACGAGACGATCATCATGGCCTACGCGGCGAAGTACGCCAGTGGACTGTACGGACCCTTCCGCGACGCGGTCGACGTCGAGATCATCGACGGCGGCGATCGCAAGGGCTACCAGCAGGACTACCGCAACCGGCGCGAGGCGCTGCGCGAGGCGCGCGCCGACGTCGCCCAGGGCGCCGACATCGTCATGGTGAAGCCGGCGATGACGTACCTCGACGTGTTGAGCGACCTTCGCCGCGAACTCGACGTACCGCTGTGCGCCTATCACGTCAGTGGCGAGTACGCCATGGTGAAGGCCGCCGCGGCCAAGGGGTGGATCGACGGCGACGCCGTCGCCCTCGAACAGTTGACCGCCGTGCGTCGCGCCGGCGCGGACTTCGTCTTGACGTACTTCGCTCGCGAGATCGCCACGGAGCTCGTCGCGTTGACTCTCGAACGAGGCGTGGTTCGACCGGGCCCAGCGTGTCCTGCCGGGCGGCGTCGACTCGCCGGTGCGATCGTTTCGCTCGGTCGGCGGCACGCCCTACACGGTCGCGCGCGGCGACGGCGCCTACGTCGAGGACGTCGACGGGACGCGCTACCTCGACTTCGTCCAGTCCTACGGCGCGTCGCTGCTCGGCCACGCGCACCCCGAGGTCGTGAAGGCCCTGCGCGACGCGGTGGGCGAGGGGACGACCTTCGGCGCGCCGACGCCCGGCGAGGTCCTGCTCGCCGAGGCGATGACCGCGCGCGTCGCCGGACTCGAACAGGTGCGACTGGTCTCCTCGGGCACCGAAGCGCTGATGAGCGCCGTGCGACTCGCCCGAGGCGTCACCGGGCGCGACAAGATCGTGAAGTTCGACGGCTGCTACCACGGTCACTCCGACGCGCTGCTGGTGGCGGGCGGCAGCGGCGTCGCCCAGATGGGGCTACCCGGTTCGGCCGGCGTCACGACCGGCGCCGTGCGCGACACGATCGTCGCCCCCTACAACGAAGTGCCGACACTCGACGACGACGTCGCGGCGGTGCTCGTCGAACCGGTGGCCGCGAACATGAACCTCGTCGCGCCGACGCCGCAGTTCCTACGAGGACTGCGCGCCGAGTGCAGCCGCGTGGGCGCGCTGCTGATCTTCGACGAGGTGATCACCGGGTTCCGTCTCGCCTTCGCCGGCGCCCAGGAGTACTTCGACGTCACGCCCGACCTCTGGTGCTTCGGCAAGGTCATCGGCGGCGGTCTGCCCGGTCGGCGCGTTCGGGGGATCGCGCGAGGTGATGTCGTCGCTCGCGCCGCTCGGACCGGTCTACCAAGCCGGCACGCTGTCGGGCAATCCGTTGGCGACGGCCGCGGGCACGACCGTCTTGAATCTCGTGACGCCGCGCGACTACGCGGACCTCGCCAAACGCGTCGGTGGCTTCGCCACGAATCTGGAGTCGGCGATCACCTCGAGTGGACTCGTGCGCACGCTGTCCCACGCGAGGGACCGCTGATGGGTCTCTATCCTCTCGCGCGAGCCGTTCGACGCGCCGACGCAACTTCGATCGAGGCCAAGGCGCTGTGTGAGAACGGGCTCTACCCGAGCGTTCTTCCACGCGATGCTCGAGCGCGGCGTGGCGCTCGCGCCCGGTGCCTACGAGATCCTCTTCGTGTCACTGGCCCACAGTGACGACGATCTCGCGACGACCGTCGAGAAAGCGGCCGAGGCCGCGAAGGTCATCGCGCGATCGTGAGTACGCCGCTGCGCAGCGAGGGGTGGTCGGTTCGACCGAGTTTCGTGCCGCAACGGCGCGGTGACCCCGGTGACGCTCCTCGCCGACGACAACGCCCTCACGCAGTTGGCCGGTGATCCGGCCGTGGCGTGGCAGACGCCGTGGAGTGAACTGTCCAACATCCAGATCGTGCGCTTCGCTCGCAGCATGGCGCTCTTCGCGACCGCCGGCGGTATGCGCTACTGCTGGCGCAACCCCAGCCGCGCCGACTTCGAGGCGCTGCGCGCGATCGTCGTCGGAGCACGGCGGCGTCGTGGCGCGCCAGCGTCGACGCGCCGGCGTCTACAGCGTCGCGGTCGTCGTCTTGGTCGCCGCCCTCGCCGGCGGCATCGGGTCGTGGCTCTTTCGGAACTCGTCGGGCTCCAAGGAGATCGCCGCCGCGCGCGGCGTGAACCTCACCTTGAAGGACCTGCCGACGGGATGGTTCGCGTCGAACCAACCGAACTCGTCGCCGTTGTCGGATCTCTTTTCGGCGGCGGGCAAGGTCATCACGCTCTCGACCACGACGACGATCGCCTCGAAGGTGAACGCGATCTTCACGGAGGTCTCCACGGTCTTTCAAAAGTGTCTCGGCGTCTCGGCGCAACGCGACCGCGTCTACGGTGCGGCCGCACAGCAGCCCGACTACCAGATCTCGTCGCCGATCTTCGGTTCCGAGTCCTACGGCGGTATCGAGGTCGTGTCGACGACGCAGTACTACCACACGACGACGATGGTGCGTCGCGACACCGCCGAGATGTCGCGACAGAACTTCGGCTCGTGCTTCGCGACGTCCCAAGTCGCGCTCGTGCGCGCGGTGATCAGCGTGAAGATCCCGTCGACGGACATCGGCGCGGACTATCGACCGGTCACGTTCCTGCACGGTTGGTCGCGCGGCGGCGACGCGGTGTTGACGCTGCCGGACGTGCCCGGGAGTCCGCACCTGGTGATGGTCGTCATCACCGGCGGACACTACGAAGTGACGCTCGGCGTGCTCGTGAACGCCTGGCCGAAGTCCGAGACCTTCATCTCGAGTCTCACGAGCACGCTTGTTGTCGCGAATCGACTCACCGACGTCCAAGCCGGTGTAGTTGAGCGTCTCAGGCCTTGCGTCGGCTCGCCGCTCAACAACATGGCGTAGGCGCGCTCGGGGATGACGTCGGCCAGGCGCAGCAGCGCGCGGTACCCGAGCTCGGCCGGACCCTTCTTGTCGTTGCGCATCAGGTTCGCCATGATGGCGAGGAGTTCGTTCATCAGCGGCTCGATCCGCATCCCGACGGCCACGCACACCGTGAGGATCTTCGGGTCCGAGATGATCCGCACGAAGGCGCGCGCCACCTTGAAGTAGTCGCCGTAGGCGCTCTGGAGTCGCTCGTCGTAGAGGCCGAGCAGCGAGGCGTCGTTCACGAGCAGCGCCTCGGCGACGACCGCGGCCGCGATGCGCCCGGTCTCGTAGCCGTAGGCGATGCCCTCGCCGTTGAACGGGTTCACCATGCCCGCGGCGTCACCGATGGTGAGCGTGTTGGGACCACTGCGCGGTCCGAGCGCGAGGCCCATGGGGAGCCGTCCGCCCGTCGGCGGACCACAACACGTCTCGTCGTTCAGTCCCCACGCGTCGGCCGTCTGGGCGACGAAGTACTCCTGGAGCTTGGTCGTGTTGACGCCCTTCCAGGCGCCGCCGGTCGAGAGCAGTCCGACGCCGACGTTGACGCGACCGTCACCGAGCGGGAAGATCCATCCGTAGCCGGGCACGACGTCGCCCTTGGGGTCGCGGATGTCGAGGTGCGAGTCGATCCACGGTTCGTCGTGACGATCACTGGTGTAGTAGCCGCGCAGCGCCATGCCCATCGGCCAGTCCTTGTTGCGCACGGTGCCGAGCTCGCGACCGAGGCGCGAGTTCTGTCCGTCGCCGACGACGAGGTAGCGCGCCCTGATCTCGGCGACGTTGTCGTCCTTGTCCTTCACGACGACGCCGGCCGCGCCCCTCAGACTTCCCTCGCGCGCCTCCGTCGGCTCGAACAGCGCGACGGCCTCGACGCCGTTGAGCAACGTCGCGCCGAGTTGCTCGGCGGCCTCGGCGACCAGACCGTCGAGGTTGAATCGCGTGATCGTGTAGCCGTAATCAGGGAAAACAGGGTGCGCGGGCCACTTCATCTCGAGTGAGGCGCCGAAGCCGAAGGCCCGCAGTCCGATGAACTTGTGCCCGTGGGCCGCGACGGTCTCTTCGAGTCCCATCTCTTGGAGTTGGTAGACCGAGCGCGGCGTGAGGCCGTCGCCACAGGTCTTCTCGCGCGGGAAATGTTTCTTCTCGATTAAACAGACCGACCAGCCGGCCTGGGCCAACCAGTACGCGCAGGCCGATCCGCTCGGGCCGGCGCCGACGATGACGACGTCGTAGAGCGTCGGTTTCGATACGACTTCACGCAGGCTCGTCACCGGTACAGACTACGAGGTTCGCGTCGGGGCCTATCGGCCGAAGGGGTCGATGCGGTCTGGTAGAAATGATGTCCGTGGACCAGTACTTACCAATACTGGGACTCCTGATTCTCGGAGTGCTCTTCGGTGCGGGTTCGCTTGTGATGTCAGCGCTGCTGGCGCCTCGGAAGCGACCCTCAGACGCGAAGTTGGCACCGTACGAGTGCGGGATCGTCCCCGAAATCGAGCCACCACAGCGATTCCCCGTTCGGTTCTACCTCGTCGCGATGATCTTCGTGATCTTCGACATCGAGGTCGTCTTCATGTACCCCTTCGCCGTCGTCTTTCGCCAGCTCGGACTCTTCGGTCTCGTCGAGGTGCTGGTCTTTTCCGCGACCGTGTTCGGCGCGCTGCTCTTCTTGGTCGTCCGAGGGCGCGCTGTCGTGGGGACCGGTCAAGCACTTGGTCCCCGGGACGCCGTCGCGCACGAGTTCCTCGACGATCCTTCGCATCAACTCCGACTCCGATCAGGCGGCCTAGTAGTGGCCCTGGAGGATCTGCAACACAACTTCCTCACCGGACCGATCGAGGACCTCGTGCGCTGGGCGCGACGGGCCTCGGTCTGGCCGGCGTCCTTCGGTCTGGCCTGTTGCGCCATCGAGATGATGGCGACCGGCGGCGCGGACTTCGACATCGCGCGCTACGGCATGGAGGTCTTTCGCAACTCGCCGCGTCAGGCCGACCTCATGATCGTCGCCGGTCGCGTCAGCCAGAAGATGGCCCCGGTCCTGCGCCAGGTCTACGACCAGATGATGGAGCCCAAGTGGGTCATCTCGATGGGCGTGTGCGCCTCGACCGGGGGACTGTTCAACAACTACGCCATCGTCCAGGGCGTCGACCAGATCGTGCCGGTCGACGTCTACGCGCCCGGCTGTCCGCCGAGCCCCGAGACGCTGATGCACGCGATCCTGACGCTGCACGAGCAGATCCGCACCGGTGAGATCATGAAGCGCCGTCACGAGGGACGTCCGGTCCACCTGGACGCCCACGCCGAACTCTGGACCCCCGAGGTCCCCGTCGCGGTGAGGGTAGGCACCCCGAAGTGACCTCCCTGTCGTCCACGGCCCCCCCGGGCGTTCTCACCAGCGAGGGACTCGCCGCGGACCTGTGCTGTTTCCCGACGCCCGCGCAGTACTACGACCTCGTCGCGTCGTTTCGCGACGACGGGTTCGAGATGTGCGTCGACCTCTGCGGCGTGGACTACCTCGAACACGTCGATCGCTGGCTGCCCGAGGGTGTCGACGGTACCCGATTCGAGGTCGTCGTCAACCTGCTCAGCCTCTCGAAGAAGGAACGCGTACGCGTGCGCGTCCAAGGCCGGCGACGAGGCGCCCGAGGTCGACTCACTCTTCGGGCTCTACCCGGGCACCGAGGCGATGGAGCGCGAGGCCTTCGACCTCTTCGGGATCCTCTTCACCAACCACCCCGACCTCACGCGCATCTTGATGCCCGAGGAGTGGGAAGGTCACCCGCTGCGCAAGGACTACGGCGCCGGTCGCGTACCGGTGCAGTTCAAAGAGTCACCGGGGCCGCGATGAGTGACGCGAACCGTCCGAGCGGCCGAGCGCCTCGACCTCTTGACGGCCGAGACGTCCGAGGGCGCCCAGGAACTCCAGCGACGAACGACCACCACCACCGACGAACTCGGTCGCGAGGTCGGCGCGGTGCTGCGCCTCGACGGACTCACGCTCGACCCGACGTCGATCGACATGGACCGTCGCGACGACGAGACGATGATCATCAACATGGGGCCGTCGCACCCGTCGACCCACGGGGTGCTGCGTCTCATGCTCGAACTCGACGGCGAGTTCGTGCTGCGCACGAAGCCGGTCATCGGCTACCTCCACACCGGCATGGAGAAGACCGGTGAGGAGTTGAGCTACATCCAGGGCGCGACGAACGTCACGCGCATGGACTACCTCAGCCCGGTGATCAACGAACTCTGCTACTCGATGGCCGTCGAGAAACTGCTCGATATCGAGATACCCGAACGCGCGACCTGGATCCGCATGATGATGAGCGAGCTGAACCGCATCTCGTCGCACCTGGTGTGGATGGCGACCAACGGCATGGACCTCGGCGCGTCCTCGATGATGATCTACGGCCTGCGCGAACGCGAGTTGATCCTGGCCTTCTTCGAGAAGACGGCCGGCCTGCGGCTCAACCTGAACTACGTGCGGCCGGGCGGCGTGGCGGCGGACCTGCCCGACGGGTGGCAGGACGACGTGCTCGTCATCTGCGACACCATCTACGCGCGCACCTTCGAGTACGACGAACTGCTGACCGGCCAGCCGATCTTCCGCAACCGGATGATCGGCGTGGCGCCGCTCGCCGCCGAGGAGGCACTGGCCCTCGGCGTCACCGGACCGCTGCTGCGCTCGACCGGCGTCGCGTGGGACCTGCGTCGCGCGATGCCGTACCTCGCCTACGACCAGGTCGAGTTCGACGTCATCGTCGGCACCTTCGGTGACAACTTCGACCGCTACGCGATCCGACTCAACGAGATCCGCGAATCGATCCGCATCGTTCGCCAGTGCATCGAGAAGATGCCGAGCGGTGACTACCGCAGTCAGGACCCCAAGGTCACGCCGCCGCCGCGCGCGCGCATCGGCGAGTCGATGGAGGCCCTGATCCACCACTTCAAGCTCTTCACCGAGGGCTTCCAGGTGCCCCCGGGCGAGGTCTACCTGGCCGTCGAGTCACCGCGGGGCGAACTCGGGTGCTACCTCGTCGCCGACGGCACGGCCAAGCCCTATCGCCTGCACGTGCGCGCGCCGAGTTTCGTCAATCTCCAAGCCGTGTCGTTGTTGATGCGCGGCGGCTCGATGTCCGACACGATCACCGTCGTCTCGACGATCGACCCCGTCATGGGCGAGGTCGACCGGTGAGTCACTTTCGCATCGACATCCGCCAGCGCGCCGAAGAGGTGCTCGCGCTCTACCCGCGACCGCGCTCGGCGATGCTGCCGCTCCTGCACCTCGCCCAAGAACAGGACGGCTACGTGAGCGACGAGGGTATCGCCGAGGTCGCGGAGTTGACCTCGACCACGCCGGCCGACGTGCGCGGGACCGCGCTCTTCTACGACATGTTCCACCTCGAGCCCGTCGGACGCTACGTGGTCGGGATCTGCACGAACATCGCCTGCCTGCTCGCGGGCGGCGACGAACTGCTCGAGCACGCCAGCGAGGTTCTCGGCTGCCCGGTCGGGTCCACGTCGAGTGACGGACTGTTCACGCTCGAAGAGACCGAGTGCCTTGCCGACTGTGACTTCGCGCCGTGCGTCCAGGTGAACCACCGCTACGTGCGAACGACGACGCCCGCCGCCTTCGACGCCGTCGTCGCCGAACTGCGCGCCGGCAAGTTGGACCACGACGTGCCCCGGCACGGCACGCTCATTCGCGTGCGCCGCGCCGGGGGACTGCACGCGCCACGCGCCGAAGTGGCGACCGAACGCGCCGCGGCGTCCGCCGCTCGAGAAGCCCGCGCCGAGGAGACGAAGTAGTGGCGACGCTCACCGCACCACGCATCGTCCTGTCGCGCTTGGAGCACGCCGACTCGCACACGATCGCGCGCTACCTCGCGACCGGCGGCTACGACGGCCTGCGCAAGGCGCTCACGATGTTCCCCGAGGCCGTGGCGAGCGAGGTCGACCAGGCGTCGTTGCTCGGTCGCGGTGGCGCCGGCTTCCCGGCCGGCCGCAAGTGGTCGATGCTGCGCAAGGCGCCGATCTCGTACCTCGTGGTGAACGGTGACGAGTCCGAGCCGGCGACGTTCAAGGACCACCTGCTGCTCGAGCGCGACCCGCACCAGTTGGTCGAGGGCGTCATCATCGCGGCCTACGCGCTGCAGGTCTCGGCGATCTACATCTTCGTGCGCGGCGAGTTCGCGCTCGGTCTCGAGCGCGTCCAACAGGCCGTCAACGACGCCTACGAACTCGGCGCGCTCGGGAGCAAGATCTTCGGCTCGGACTTCTCGGTCGACGTCGTCGTGCACCCCGGTGCCGGCGCCTACATCTGTGGCGAGGAGACCGCGTTGATCGAGGCCCTCGAGGGCAAGCGGGGTTTCCCGCGCATCAAGCCGCCGTTCTTCCCGGCGGTCACCGGGCTCTACGGCGAACCGACCGTGGTCAACAACGTCGAGACGATGTCGAACCTGCCGTGGATCATCAACGAACGGCGGCGCCGCCTTCGCGGCGTTGGGCGGCGGTCGCTCGACCGGTACGCGACTGTTCGCGCTCGCCGGACGGGTGAACAACCCCGGCGTCTTCGAGATCGAGATGGTGAAGAACACGTTCCGCGACCTGATCTACGACCCCCAACTCGGCGGCGGCGTCATCGACGACAAGAAGATCAAGGCGATCATCCCCGGCGGCGTGTCGGCCCCGTGGTTCGGTCCCGAGCTGCTCGACCTCCCGCTCGGTCAAGACGAGGTCGCCGAGAAGGGTTCGATGCTCGGCTCGGGTTCGATCGTGGTGATGGACGAGACCACGTGCGTCGTGCGCGCGGCGTGGCGCATCACGAAGTTCTTCGCGCGCGAGTCCTGCGGCCAGTGCACGCCGTGTCGCGAGGGCTCGGGGTGGATCGAACGCGCGATGTACCGCCTGGAACACGGCGGCGGCCGCATGGAGGACATCGACCTCTTGCTCGATCTCTGTGACAACATCGCGCCGGGTCTCACGTGGCCGCCGCAGCAGACGACGATCTGTGTCTTGGGTCCGTCGATCCCGTCCTCGGTGCACTCGGCGATCCAGATGTTCCGCGACGACTTCGTGGCGCACGTCCTGAACGACGGGTGTCCCAATGACTGACGTCATCCGCACCACGGTCACCATCACGGTGAACGGACGGTCCTTCGAGGCGAACCCCGGTGAGCTGTTGATCGAGGCCGCCGAGCGCGCCGGCACCTACGTGCCTCGCTTTTGTTATCACCCGCGCATGGAACCGGTCGGCATCTGTCGCATGTGCCTCGTCGAAGTGGACTCACCGCGCGGCGCGACCCTGCAGCCGGCGTGCTTCTTGAAGGTGAATGACGGCATGAACGTCGTCACGGACTCCGAGAAAGTGAAGAAGGCCCAGGACGGCGTCCTCGAGTTCTTGCTCGCCAATCACCCGCTCGACTGCCCGGTCTGTGACAAGGGGGGCGAGTGCCCGCTGCAGGACCAGACCTTGGCGCACGGCTCGGGCGAGACGCGCTTCATCGAGGAGAAGCGTCACTTCGTCAAGCCGGTCGAGATCGGCGCACTGGTCCTGTTGGACCGCGAGCGCTGCATCCAGTGCGCGCGCTGCACCCGGTTCGCCGCCGACGTCGCGGGCGACGCCCAGATCGCCTTCGCCGGTCGCGGTGACCTCATCGAGGTCGCGACGTCACCGACGCAACCCTTCGACTCGGTCTTCTCCGGCAACACCGTGCAGATCTGCCCGGTCGGCGCGCTCACCGCCAAGCCGTATCGCTTCAACGCCCGACCGTGGGACCTCGAGCAGATCGAGAGCACGTGCACGACGTGCGCGGTCGGATGCCGCGTCGCGGTGCAGTCCTCGGGCAACCGATCTGACGCGCGTGCTCGGCGTCGACAGCGAACCGGTCAATCACGGATGGCTCTGCGACAAGGGTCGGTTCACGTTGGAGTCCATCGACGGCAACGAAGCGTCGAACGATCCGCTCGACGCGGCCTCACGAATCACCGAACCGCTCGTGCGTCGCAACGGGACGCTCGTCGCCGTGAGTTGGGGCGAGGCGCTCGCCGAAGCGGCGGAGTTGCTGCGACGGGCCTCGGAAAAGGACAGCCTCGGCGCCATCGGCGGCGCGGCGTTGACCAACGAAGGCGCCTTCGCGTGGGAGCGATTGCTGCGCGGCGTGCTGCGCACCGACCACATCGACGCCCAGTACGGCGACGGTCTCGACGCGGCATTGCTGCAGGCGTTGCCGCGCGCCACGATCGACGAGGCCGCGAACGCGCGCGTCGTCGTGACGCTGACCGGTGACCTGCGAGAAGAACTCCCCATCTTGTTCCTGCGACTGCGCGAGAGCGCCGTGCGCTACCAGCGCTCGATCGTCGAGTTGGCCTTCGGCGCCAGCGCACTGCGATCGGTCGCCGCGGTCTCGCTACCGGTCCGTCCGGGCGAGGCGCACCTGGTCGCCCAGGCGCTCGGTGACGGCGCGCTGCCACTGGACGTCGCCTTCTCCCAGGGCGAACTCGATAGCGCGCGCGACACTCATCGGTGACGGCAACGGCGTGGTCTTCGTCGTCGGTCGCCCGAACATCGCCGAGTCGGCCGACGTCATCGAGCTCGCCGTGCGACGACTCGCCGCACAGTTCCCGCAGGCGACGTTCCTGCCGGCGCTTCGTCGCGCCAACGTCATGGGCGCCCTCGACATGGGGCTCGCACCGCGACTTCGTCCGGGTCGCGGGTTCGACGCCGCGAGCACCGGTCGCGACGCCCTGGCCCAGCTCGAGGCGCTGCGCGCCGGTGAGCAGAGCGCGCTCTTACTGCTCGGTGGCTGTCTACTCGGCAACGTGCTCGACGAGGCCGGCGCGCGCGAGGCGCTCGACCGGGCCGACGTCGTCGTCGTCACGGGACACGGCGGCGCGTCGCTGGCCTACGCCGACGTCGTGCTGCCGGCCGCGGTCCAGCACGAACGCCTCGGCACGGTCACCAACATCGAAGGTCGCGTGACCGCGGTCGCGCCGAAGATCGTGGCGCCGGGATCGGCCTGGCCCGACGTCGCCATCGCCTCGGAGCTGGCCGAGGAGTTCGGTCAGAGCATCGGACTGGCGTCGGTCGAACAGGCGGCCAAGACGATCGAAGAGACGACGGGCTACCCGGCGCTGTCGGTGCTGAATGACTCGACGAGCGACGGCGTCGTCGTCGGCGACCTCGCCGAGCGCTCCGCGCGTCGACCGCTCGACCCGATGGCCTTTCCCGGTATCCGTTCGACCGAAGCCGTCGGCCTCGGCGCGAACGCCGGGACGACCTCGCTCTCGAACGTCGCCGCGCAGACGTCGACGACGTCGGCGACGCTCGACCACTCTCGGCGGCAGCGACAAGCTCGAGGTGCCGCTCGCCGACTCGTACTCGCTGCGGGTCAATCTCAGCCGACGACTGTTCGACAACGGCGTCGCCGTGCAGGGTTCGCCGTCACTGGCCACACTGAAGGCCGTGAGCGTGCTGCACCTGAATCACTTCGACCTCGACCGACTGGGCGTCGCCACCGGTGACGTCGTCGGCGTCACCGGTGCGCGCGGATCGGTTCGACTGCCGGTCGCCCTCGATGACGCGGTGCCACGCGGCGTGACCGAGATCGCCTTCGCCTCGCTCGACGCCGACGGCAACGACGTCGTGCGACCGATCCTCGACGGGGGCGACGTCATCTCCCAGGTCCGACTGGAGAGCGCGTGAACTGGCTCGCCGTGACCGACCCGCTGTTCGACCACGGCGTCGACTTCGCCGTGATCCTCATCGTGCTGATCAAGTGCGTCTTGGGACTCGGGCTCTTGATGAACTCGGTCATCATCATGATCTGGTTCGAGCGCAAGGCGATCTCGGACATGCAGAGTCGCATCGGACCGCAACGCTGGGGTCCGTTCGGTCTGCTCCAGACCGTGGCCGACGGTCTGAAGTTGATCCTCAAAGAGGACCTGATCCCCTCCGAGGCCGACCGCACCGTCTTCAAGTTGGCGCCGTTCCTCGTGCTGGTGCCGGCCATCATCACCTTCGGCCTGGTGCCGATCGGCGGCGAGATGACGATCGCCGGCCACAAGGTCCTGCTCCAGGTCGCGAACCCGCCGATGGGCATCTTGTTGTTGCTCGCGATGTCGGGCATCTCGGTCTACGGCGTGATGCTCGCGGGGTGGTCGTCGGGTTCGAAGTACCCGCTGCTCTCCTCGGTGCGCGCCAGCGCGCAGATGATCAGTTACGAAGCGGCGCTCGGCATGACGATCGTGACCGTCGTGCTCGTGACCGGCTCGCTCTCGGTGCACACCATCGTGACCTCGCAGGCCGACGGCATCTGGCACTGGAACCTGATCCGTCTCGGCATCGTGCCCTTCGTCGTCTTCATCATCGCGATCACGGCCGAGTTGAACCGTCCGCCCTTCGACGTCGTCGAGGCCGAGAGCGAACTCGTCGGCGGGTTCCACACCGAGTACTCCTCGTTCCGCTTCGCCATCTTCTTCCTGGCCGAGTACATGAACACGATCACCATGTCGGCGATCATCGTGACGCTCTTCCTCGGCGGACCGGCCGGGTGGGCGCCGAACGTGCCGCACCTGAAATGGCTCTTCCCGATCGCCTGGTTCCTCATCAAGACGATCGGCTTCGCGTTCTGTTACATCTGGTTCCGGGCGTCGCTGCCGCGCTTTCGCTACGACCAACTCATGGACCTCGGCTGGAAGCGCCTGATCCCGCTCAGCCTGGGCTGGATGCTGATCGTCGCCGGGTTCCTCGTCGCCAAGGGCTGGGGCTTCTTGATGGCCGCGCTCGTCTTGGCCTCGTACTCGTTGCTGACGCGCGCCTTCTCCCTCGGACAGACGCGCGAGGTCAGCGCCGACTCGGTCCTGCCGATCGTCGGGGAGCGGCCGCTGCCCGGCGAGGTCCTGCGTTCGATCACCGATGAGGAGAGTGACTGATGGGCGCGCTCGACTTCTTCGGCGGTTTCAAACTGACGTTCCAGCACCTGACGCGCCCGACCGTGACGACGAGCTACCCCAAGGCCAAGCGACCGAAGCAGCCGCGCCAACACGGTCGACACGTGTTGAACCGCTACGAGGACGGCATGGAGAAGTGCATCGGCTGTGAGCTGTGCGCCGGGGTGTGCCCGGTCAACTGCATCTACGTGCGCGGACTCGACAACCCGCCCGATCACCCGGTCAGCCCGGGCGAGCGCTACGGCTACATCTACGAGATCAACTACCTGCGTTGCATCCACTGCGACCTCTGCGTCGAGGCCTGCCCGACCCAGGCGATCACCGAGTCCAAGATGTTCGAGTTCTCCTTCACCAACCGCGCCGACGCGATCTACACCAAGACGGAACTCCTCGTCGACGACCAGGGCTACCCGCAGCGCCTGCCCTGGGAGGACTGGCGCGAGGGCGAAGCGGCCATGACCGGCGGCTGGATGCGCGCCACGTCGCCCAACGGCGACGCCGCCTACGAGGGCGTGATCCAGTGGACCGCCGACCTCGGGGCCGGCGTGCGCGCGGCCGAGGCCGGCCAGTCCGGCGTGCGCGACGACGAGGCGACCGGCTCGAAGCAACTGCGCAACATCTTCCCGAAGCACTTCGAGCCCGAAGACGTGCCGCTGCAGTTCCGCGGCCTGCAGGGCAAGCTGAACGAGGCGCGCGAGAAGATGCCCAAGCGGCGCAAGAAGGACAAGTCGTGATCGCGATCTCGAGCGCCTACGGCACGCAGTGGGTGCTCGTCTTCGTCACGTGCGCGCTGCTGATCCTCATCGGCGCGATCGGCGTCATCACGGTGAAGAACCCGGTCCACGCGGCGCTGTGCTTGATCATGACGCTGATCGGTGTCGCCGTCGCCTTCGTCGCGCAGTCGGCCGACTTCCTCGCGGCGGTGCAGATCATCGTCTACGCCGGCGCCATCGTCGTGCTCTTCTTGTTCGTGATCATGTTCCTCGGCGTCGATCGCCGAGAGCACATCCACTTCGAACCGCTCGTCGGCCAGCGGGCCTTCGCCGCGGTCGGCGTCGTGATCACCATCGGCGGACTCATCGCCCTGATGGCGCGCTCGCACTGGGTCACCGGCGCCGCGTCGGTCACGACGAAACTCTCGACCGGCAACGGCAACGTGCGCCAACTCGGCACCGCCGTCTTCACGACGTACCTCTTCGCCTTCGAGGCGACCGCGGCGCTGCTCATCATCGCCGTCGTCGGCGCGGTCCTGCTGGCGCGCCGCGAGCGCCCGTCTCGAGTGAGGAGCGCGCGTGAACGTCCCCGCCGCGTGGTATCTCATCCTCGCCGCCGCGCTCTTCGGCATCGGCGCCTTCGGACTGCTGACGCGCCGTTCGGCGCTCATCATGTTCATGTGCATCGAACTGATGCTGAACGCCGTCAACCTCACCTTCGTCACCTTCGCGCGGACGCTGAACGACATCAGCGGTCAGGCCATCGTCTTCTTCGTGATGGTCGTCGCGGCGGCCGAGGTCACGGTCGGACTCGGCATCGTGGTCGCGGTCTTCCGCCGTCGCTCGTCGACCTCGGTCGACGAGCTCTCTGAGATGAAGGGCTGAGATGGCGCCGATCGCCACGCTCATCTTCTTGCTGCCGTTGTGCGGCTTTCTCGTCGATCGTGCTGCTCGGCAAGTACCTGAGCGAGAAGCAGGTCGGCGTCGTCGGCACCGGCGTCGTCGCCGGCAGCTTCGTGCTCGCGGTCGTCGAGTTCTTCGTGCTGCTCTCGCACTCCTCGCGCGAGGTGACGGTCAACCTCTTCTCCTGGATCACCGTCGGGACGCTGCACGTGCCGGCGGCGCTGCTCGTCGATCCGCTCTCGATCACGATGTGTCTGTTCGTCACCGGCATCTCGGCGCTGATCCACCTGTACTCGACGGGCTACATGCACGGGGAGAAGGACTTCCGCAAGTTCTTCCTGTACCTCAATCTCTTCGTCTTCTCGATGCTGTTGCTGGTCCTCGCGAACAACCTGGTGCTCACCTTCGTCGGGTGGGAGGGCGTCGGGCTGTGCTCGTACTGGCTCGTGAGTTACTACTTCGAACGCGACGCGGCCGCCTCGGCCGGCAAGAAGGCCTTCATCTACAACCGCGTCGGCGACGTCGGCATGTTGGTCGCGATGTTCCTGATCTTCTCGCGACTGCACACGTTGACCTATCTCACGATCTTCGAGCGCGCCGGCACGCTCACCCCGACGATCGCGACGTTGGTCGTGCTGACGCTGCTGCTCGCCGCGACCGGCAAGAGCGCGCAGATCCCGCTCTTCAACTGGCTGCCCGACGCGATGGAGGGTCCGACGCCGGTCTCGGCCTTGATCCACGCCGCGACCATGGTGACCGCCGGCGTCTACCTGCTCGTGCGCATGTCGCCGGTGCTGGCGCTCTCGCACTCCGGTCGCATGACGATCGCCGTCATCGGGGGCGTGACGGCCTTCGTCGCCGCGACCATCGCCACGTCCCAGAAGGACATCAAGAAGGTGCTGGCCTTCTCCACGATCTCCCAGATCGGCTACATGGTCCTCGCCGTCGGCGTCGGCGCCTACGGCGCGGCGATCTTCTTGATGATCACCCACGCCTTCTTCAAGGCGCTGCTCTTCCTCGGTTCGGGCTCGGTCATCCACTCACTCAACGGCGAGCAGGACATGCGCAAGATGGGCGGCCTCCAGAAGTACCTGCCGCTCACGTTCCCGACGTTCCTCATCGGCTGGTTGGCGATCTCGGGTATCCCGCCGTTCGCCGGGTTCTGGTCCAAGGGCGACGTGCTGACCAACGTCTTCGAGCACAACAAGGCGCTCTGGGTCCTCGGCGTCCTGACGGCGATCCTCACCGCGTACTACATGAGCCGTCTGTTCGTCCTGACCTTCCGCGGCACCGAGCGCTTCCGCGAGGACACCGACGGTCACGACCCGCACGAGTCGCCGTGGGTGATGACGATGCCGCTCGTCGTCTTGGCCGGGCTCACGATCATCGGCGGGGTCCTGGACCTGCCGTGGGTCCATCACGACTCGCTCGCCGGGTTTCTCGCGCCGACCTTCGGCTACGTCGCGGCCGGGGGACACGCCGACACCGTGGCGCAGTGGGGCCTGGCGCTGGTGGACGTCGCCGCGGCGGTCTTCGGACTCTTGGCGGCGTTCTCGATCTGGCGCAACATCTATGAGTCCAAGCGCTACGAGTCGTCGTTCCTCGAGCACGTCTGGCACTGGGACGACTTCTACGACGCGACGATCGGTCGACCCCTCACCGAGACCGCGCAGTTCGAAGAGGACGTGGTCGAACCCAAGATCATCGACGGCGCCGTCACCGGGCTCGCCGTGGGTTTGCGCAACAGTGGCGAGGCGCTGCGCAAGGTGCAGTCCGGCTTCGTGCGCCACTACGCGCTCGCGACCGTGCTCGGCGTCGCGGTCATCATCGTCTTCCTCGTGGCGAGGGTCGGCTAGGCATGCACTCCTCGTGGTGGTTGGCCGCCTTGCTCATCGTCCCGCTCGTCGGGGCGATCGGCGCGGCGTTGACGCGCAAGGTCGAGGGCCGGGCCTACCTCGTCGCGATCGGTGCCTCGGGCGTCGAGCTCGTGTTCTCGCTTGATCGTCGCGTTCCTCTACAACGACCACGTCCACGGCGCCCAGACCTTCGACTTCGCGACCCGCCACGTCCTGGCGGCGCCGTTCGGTCTCGCCTACGACGTGGCGATCGACGGCATCTCGCTCCTGATGGTCGTGCTCACCGCGCTCACGGTGCTGTTGGCGCTGCTCGGCGCGCGCGACCGGCGACAAGAGCCGGCCTTCGTGGCGTGGATGCTGCTCCTCACGTGCTTCACCATGGGCAGCTTCGTGTCCCACGACGTGCTCGAGTTCTTCATCTTCTTCGAGCTGACGCTCATCCCCTGTTACTTCATCATCAGTCAGTGGGGTGGGCGCGAACGCGGCAAGGCGGCGCTCAAGTTCTTCATCTACACCTTCACCGGCTCGGCGTTTCTGTTCGTCGGCATCTTGTACCTCGGCTTCGCAGCACCAGCACCAGATCCCCAACTCGGCGCTCACCTTCTCCTACAGCGCGCTCTCGGCGACGGCTATGCACCCACGGCACGGCCGTGTGGCTGTTCGTCGCCTTCGCCATCGCCTTCGCGGTGAAGGCGCCGATCTGGCCGTTCCACACCTGGTCGCCGATCACCTACGCCGAGGCGCCGACGGGCGGCTCGATTCAGATGTCCGCTCTGCTCGCCAAGCTCGGGACCTACGGACTGCTGCGTTTCGCGGTCGGGCTGTTCCCGTTGGCGTTGGCGGACATGCGTCCGGTCGTCTTGACCCTTGCGGTGATCGGCATCCTCTACGGGTCGATGATCGCGTGCACGACGCCGGACCTCAAGCGCTTCGTCGCGTACTCCTCGCTGGCCCAGATGGGCTTCATCACGTTGGGCGTCATGTCGGGCTCGACCATCGCCACGGTCGGCGCGGTGTTGTTGATGTTCAACCACGGCGTCATCACGATCGGCTTCTTCTTGATCATCGGGTTCATCGAGAAGCGTCGCGGTTCGATCTTGATCAAGGACTTCCAGGGTCTCCAGGGACCGGCACCGATCATGGCGGCGCTGTTCACCGTGGTCATGCTCGCCTCGATCGGGCTACCCGGTCTCTCGGGCTTCGTCAGTGAGTACCTGATCCTCATCGGCACCTTCGCCACGCACGCCTGGTGGGCCGTCGTCGCCACCCTCGGCGTCGTCGGGGCCGCGGTCTATCTGCTCTGGGCCTACCAGCGCGTCTTCCACGGCAAGGCCGAGGGCGCCAACGCCGAGATCGCCGACGCCAGCACCTCGGAGAAGTGGGTGCTGGTCCCCGTCGTCGTGTTGATCCTGGTGCTGGGTGTCTTCCCGAAGCCCGTCCTCGATCGCATCACGCCCTCGGTGCAGCAGCTGATCCACCACGTCGCGCCGGCCGGGGTGAACAAGTGAAGCTCGTGATCCCCTCCATCCACTACCTGGCGATCCTGCCGGTGCTGATCTTCTTCGGCGCGGCGCTCGTGCTGGTGCTGGCCTCGGCGCTGGCGCGCGGCAAGGTGCCGCTCGTCGTCGCGACCTCGACCGTGATTGCCGCCGCGAGCGCGAGCATCGTCGCCAACTACTTCCAGTGGCGCTGCGTCGCCAAGGCCGGGGCCTCGGTCACCATCGCCCACGCGATCGTGCTCGATGACTTCTCGGTCGTCGCCTCGGGCGTCATCGCGCTCAGCGTGATCATGACCGCGCTGGTGGCCCACGACTGGGCGGTGCGCGAACGGGTCTCCGGCGTCGAGTTCCACATCCTCGCGCTCGCCTCGAGCGCCGGCGCGATCCTCATGACCCAGGCGAACGACCTCATCGTCATCTTCCTCGGCCTCGAGATCCTCTCGATCGGTCTCTACGTGCTGGTCGCCTTCGACCGACACCGCTCGAACTCGTCCGAGGCGGCGCTGAAGTACTTCTTGCTCGGCGGCTTCGCCTCGGCGATCTTCATCTACGGCGCGGCACTGGTCTACGGCGCGACGGGCTCGACGAACCTCTCGACGATCTCGTACTTCTTGGGCGGCAACGTCTTGTTGCACCCCGGTCTGCTGTACGCCGGTGGCGCCTTACTGCTCGTCGGCTTCGCCTTCAAGATCGCCGCCGTGCCGTTCCACATGTGGTCGCCCGACGTCTACGAGGGCGCGCCGACGCCGGTGACCGGACTGATGGCCTCGATCGTCAAGGTCGGCGCCTTCGCGGCGCTGATCCGTGTCCTCATCTCGGCCCTCGGCACCCAGCTCGACACCTGGCGTCCGATCCTGTGGATGCTCATCGTGCTCACCACCGTCATCGGCGCCTCGCTCGCGGTCGTGCAACGCAACGTCAAACGAATGCTGGCGTACTCGTCGATCAACCACGCCGGCTTCATCTTGCTCGGCGTGTGGGCCGGGACGATCCGCGGCACCGCGGCGACGCTCTTCTACGTCATCACCTACGCGCCCATTGTCGTGGCGACGTTCGCCATCGTGACCTTGATCGGCGGCGTCGGTGACGAGCACCACTCGATCGAGCGCTACCAGGGACTCGCGCGACGTCAACCGTGGCTCGGTGCCGCGCTCGCGGTACTGCTGCTCAGCCAACTCGGCGCGCCGCTCACCACCGGTTTCTACGCCAAGTTCGCCGTGCTCGCCTCGGTCGTCGACGCGGGCGGGGGAGCACTAGCGTTGATCGCCTTGATCAGCGCGGCGATCGCCGCGTTCTTCTACCTGCGCTGGGCGATGACGCTCTACTCCGATGACGCACCGGAAGCGGCCCGTGTCGTGGTGCCGCGCTCGACGGGCGCCGTCATCGCCTTCGGCGTGTTGGTCACGCTGGTCTTCGGCGTCTGGCCCGGTCCGCTCGTGACCTTGGCCCAGCACGCGACGGTGCTCTTCACGCCGTGAGGCGTATCGCGATCGCCACCAGTATCAGCGACGACGTCAATCTCGATCCCGACGCACAGCTCCTGCTCGACGCGCTTGACGGCGCCGGCCTCCAGGGCTCGATGTGCGTCTGGAACGATCCCTCGATCGACTGGGCGGACTTCGACCTCACCGTCATCCGCTCGACGTGGGACTACACGCGCGACCGCGACGGCTACCTGACGTGGGCCCGCGGCATCGAACGACTGCTCAACCCGTATCCGATCATCGAGTACTCGACCGACAAGCACTACCTCGGCGATCTCGAGGCGCGGGGATATCGCATCGTGCCGTCGTCGTTTTGTGACGTCGGTGAGGAACCGCAATTCCCCGACGGCCGCTTCGTGGTCAAACCGACGGTCGGCGCCGGTTCCATCGACGCTGAGAAGTACGGCCCTGAGGACCACGAACTCGCGGCCGCGCACGTGCGTGTGTTGCACGCGAGCGGTCGCGACGCGATGATCCAGCCCTACGTTTCGTCGATCGACGACGACGGTGAGCGTGCCTTGGTCTTCATCGACGGCACGTTCTCGCACGCCATGACGAAAGGCGCGATGTTGAACACCGCCGCCGATGACCGCGACGCGTTGTTTCGCCGCGAACAGATGTCGCGGTCCGAGGCCGAACCCGACGCCGTCGAGTTTGGCGAGGCCGTGTTGCGCGAAGGGTTCTTTCGCGGCATCCTCTACGCCCGCGTCGACCTCGTGAAGGTGCCCGACGGGTGGGCGATCATGGAGTTGGAACTCGTCGAGCCGTCGCTGTTCCTCGCGTACGAAGAGAGTGCACCGCGCCGCCTCGCCGAAGCCATTCGGTCGCGACTTGACTGATCACGGCGGCCAGTTGCGCTACGAGTCGACCTGAACCGTCTTGACGATTGGCATGTGCGAAGGGATCTGGTCTCCAATTAGTCGCATGCCCTCAAGATGAGATTTAATGGCCTCACGCAAATTGAGCTCGACGTCTTCTACGGTCTGACCGGTCGCGACACATCCGTCAAGTCCTACGACAGAGGCGGAGAAATTATTGCCCGCATCTTCAATCGCAATCGTGTACTCCGTCATCGAGATTTCCCTTAAATCAAAAGTTCCGGCAGATTCTTCATAGTGTCGAAGAGCGTGACTCCAACTCGCTGCAGCTTCTCGGCACTCGTGACGCCTCCGCTATAGGCGAAGACGCTCATGCCCGCAGCGAGACCGGCTTCGACTCCCGAGACGCTGTCTTCGATCACCGCACAACATTTTGGTGCAACACCCATCGCGGACGCGGCGAATAAAAAGACCGCCGGATCAGGCTTGCCATGCGCGACATCGTCCGCGCTGTAGATGCGACCGGCGAAACGTTCCGACAGACCCGTTAGACCGAGTTTGAAATTCAACATCGCGTGGCTGCTGCTGGAAGCGACGCAACTCGGGATGTCGATCGCGTCGAGAGCGTCAATCACTCCCTCGACCGGTTCGAGTTCGCGCTCGCACGCTTCTTGGACACGGCGCTCGAATTGTTCCTTCCAGTCAACTGGGTGGCCAAGTTTCTCCTCGATCACCGTTTGCATGTATCGCGAGGAACGTCCGACAAACAGTTCGACGACGTCAGCCTCAGTGAGTGGCCAACCTAGTTCGGTCAGTATCTGGGACTCGGTTCGGACGGCCAGGCGCTCGCTGTCAATGAGAACGCCGTCGCAGTCCCAGATCACCAAGTCGAATCGCGACATCGGACAATTCTACGAACGCCGCGTCGATTCACTGGTTTGGGGCGAATGTACGGTGTGAAGCCCAACAACTCTTCGACAATCCCGAGTATCCGTTGGGAATCGACAACTAGACCAAAGTGATGGTTCGCAGTCGACACGCGCGTCACTCACGACGTATTGGGATTGTTGGTACATCCCTCGTCGTCATCGGACTGGTACTCATCGCGGTGCCCGTCGCCTCGAATGCAACCGTTCGTCACGGCGCCCCGACGTCGAACGCGTCAGCGCGTGTTGCCGGGACTACATTTCCCGGGACCAACTGTCCGGCCTTTCCCGCGGACAATGTGTGGAACACGCCGATCACGGGGCTACCCGTCGATGCCAACAGTGCGACGTGGCTCGCGTCGATGTCATCGTCGTCGACGAACCTCCACCCTGACTACGGTCCGTCCGGCAACCCGCGAGCACCCTACGGCATCCCGTGGACGGTCGTGCGCAAGGCCACGGTGTTCACGCACGTGACGTTCCAGTACGCGTCGGAGAGCAACCGGCGTCCGTACCCATTGACGGCGTCGACGCCGATCGAAGGCGGATCGGACCGTCACGCGTTGATGGTCGACCCGTATCGTTCGGCGTCCTCGGCGGCCTGCACGCTCTTCGAGACCTGGGACACCTACTACCACCCGTCCAACCGATCGACGGCCGGCTCGGGCGCCACGTGGAACCTTCGTTCGAACTCGCTGCGACCGGCGGGCTTCACGTCCGCCGACGCCGCCGGTCTGCCGATCCTGCCCGGGCTCGTCAACTTCAATGAAGTCGCCTCTGGTGCCATGGACCACGCCCTACGCTTCACGGCCGACTGCACGCAGGAGTCGTATCTCTGGCCCGCGCGCCACGAGGCCGGTCAGGACAACTCGTCGTGTCCCCCGATGGGCGCACGATTTCGTCTCAACGCGTCCTTCACCTTGCCGGCGTCGCAGTGTTCGGCCTTCTGTCAGACCGTGTTGACGACCATGAAGACCTACGGACTGATCCTCGCCGACAACGGCAGTAACTGGTACTTCCAGGGAACGGCCGACCGGCGCTGGACCTACACCGAGGTCGACCAGCTCAAGGCCATTCCCGCGAGTCAGTTCGTGGCGGTCGACGAGTCGTGTCTCATGGTGAGCGCGAACTCCGGCCAAGCGTTACGGCCCGGCAGCGCCACCTATCAGGCCAAGTGTGCGTCGCCGACCGGCGCGTCAAGCAACTAGATACGTCGCGTGGCCTTGGACCACGAGGGGACCGTCGAAGGTCAACACTTCATTCACCAGCCCACCCGAGTGATTGCGGTAGTGGATCACGAGCGTGGTGACGCCGACGTAGAGGCCTTCGATCTCAAAATGCAGTTCGGGGTTCCGGCGTAGACCTTCGCTCCAGTACGCGCGAAGATCATCGATGCCACGGATGACGCCATCGGAACCCTCGACGATGCGCTGCGCGAGGGGTGAGGTGAAGACGACGTCGTCACTGAAGTGACGCAGGATGGCTTCAAGGTCATGTGCGTTCCAGGCATCGAGCCACTCGCCGGCGAATCGGGTTCCGAAGTCTTCGTCCATCGCGAGACTGTAGACGACGTGATCTCGACACAGAATCGTGATCGCAATGCGGTCGGTATCGATCGCAGGGCGGGCCACAGTTTCACTGGAAAATCGGCGTTTCGACGTCGCGACACCCTTGTGGTGTCACAGGCATCGGCGTACTCTGGGGTGCGCAATCACCGTTCGGACAACTCGAGGAGAACCGCATGACGACGCTGAAGGATCGCTCAAGTACCGCGCTGTTAGTAATCGACGTTCAAAATGGCGTGGTCGCCGACTCTCACAATCGCGATGAGGTCATCGCGAACATCAACACCCTGGTTGACAAGGCCCGCAGTGAAGACGTGCCCGTCATCTGGGTGCAGCACTCCAGCGATGATCTTCCACTGGACAGCGAGAGTTGGCAGTACGTCGCGGAGTTGCAGCGCCGCGACTCTGAACCGCTGGTGCACAAGTTGTACGGCGACTCCTTCGAGGACACGAATCTCGAAGACCTGCTCGCCGAGCGCGGCGTCGCACGCCTCGTCGTGAGCGGCGCGCAGACCGACGCCTGCATCCGCTCGACACTGCACGGCGGGTTCACGCGCGGGTACGACGTGACGTTGGTCTCGGACGCGCACACCACCGAGGACCTCAGTCAGTACGGCGCGCCGACACCGGACAAGGTCATCGCGCACACGAATCTCTATTGGGAGTACCAGGAGGCACCGGGTCGTCGCGGCGGCGCCGTCCCGACGTCCGAAGTGGACTTCAAGGTCGACGGCAACGTCCGCGTCGACGACTAACGACGACCTTCCGTGTACGCCGGCCTGGACGAGTGGCCTGAACCTCCCATTGACGGCGACGAAGCCGCGACACTGATCGGTTCACTCGAACGCCAGCGCGCGACGTTCGCGTGGAAGGCGGGAGGACTCGACGCGGACCAACTCCAGGCAACGGTGGGCGCGTCCGTCGTCTCCCTCGGCGGTCTGCTCAAGCACTTGGCGTTGGTTGAGGACTATCACTTTGCGGTTCGGCTCCTGGACCAGGCGCCGGCGTCGCCATTTCGCGAGGTGGACTGGGATTCCGAACCGGATTGGGACTGGTCGTGGGCGCCCGGGGACACGCCCGAATCGCTCTACGCGCTCTGGCAGAGCAATGTCGACAAGTCGAGACGATTGGTGGCGCAGGTTCTCGCTGACGGCGGTCTCGATCGCTTGATGGCGCAGAAGTGGCCCGACGGTCGATCGCCGAGTTTACGACGGACCTTCGTCGACCTCATCGAAGAGTACGCGCGACACGTGGGCCACGCCGACCTGATTCGCGAAGCGATCGACGGCCTCGTCGGCGAGGACCCGCCGGGCGTTCACGACGTCGAGTGACCGTTCGCGGACGCGAGTAAGCCGCTACTGCGACTGCGCGACGTCGAAATCGCGTTCGACGTAGCGCCGATGTTCCCACTCTTCGTTCAACACGACACGAAGGCATTGACGAACGGAGAAACTGACGCTCGGCGGCCAACCGGGAGCGTCGACCGGAACGGTCTCGGTGTCGAGGTCGTCGTCAGAGAGAGTGGCGATGAAGTCGCGTACCGTCGCGGTTCGTCCGCGTCGCAGTTCGAGCACTTCGTCGAGCGATGGTCGAGCGTCATAGTCGCGAGTAAATGCCTCATCGTCGCGAAACTCGTCGGGTGGCCAGTCGAGCCGGTCCCACGGTGAGGGATCCCCGAGTAGCACGCGCCGAATCCAGCAATCGGTGGCGTAGGAGAGATGGCGGAGCGTTTCGATGAACGACCACTCGCCGTTCACCCGGTCGTTGAGCTGTGCCGACGGTAGTCGGCGCGCCCGAGCAATGGTTTCTTCCCAGAGATCGTCCAGAATCCGCCACGCGCCGCGGAACCCGTCTGCGTCAACTGGCCGCATCTTCGCTCGATCGGGATAGCGACGGTCGAGTTCGGCCTCAATGAGCGGCGCGACGTCGACTTCGTTGATGAAGAGGTTCCTCACGTCGCCGTGAATGTCGACGTCGATGAGGTCGGCGCCACGCATTACCACGCGGCTGAAATCGACGGCGCCGAAAGTGGCGTCGGAGAAGCGGACGCGTCGAAATCTCGCGCCCGTCAGATCAACGTTCTCGAACTGTGCGCCCTGCAGTTCGACGTCGCGAAAGTCCGTCACGCGTTGAGATTAGGTGGCCGGTGTCACCCGTGCCAGGAGCCGACGAGGTCTACGACGGTGGTGCGAAGAACTCCAACGCGATGTTGTCGGGGTCACGGAACGAGAGGCCCGAGCCGTAGCCGGCGTCGACGATGCCGCCGTGGGCGATGCCGAGCTCATTGAGACGGTCCTCCCACTGGGACAGCTCGTCACGGTTGGCGCACTGGAACGCGAGGTGGTCGAGTCCGATTCGTCGCTCGTTGAACGGCGAGCCGTCGGCGAGGTCCGGGAACTTGTGCAGTCCAACCAGCGTCTGGCCGCCGACCAGCCATACGACGTGATGGAACGGCCCGGTGTCTTCGTCGACCACCGGGTCGGCGTCGAAGAGTTGCCGGTACCACGGCACACTTACACCCAGGTCGTTCACCGTCAGTGCGACGTGCGTGATGGTCGGAAATTCAGGCATCGGAATCCCTTCGTGAGTTAGTCGCCACACTTTATCCATCGCGTCGCGCCCGCGCTGGAGTGCCGACTCCTCGGTGGCCTCAACTCGTGCGCCGAAGGATCGTCGCCGCTAGTGGAGTACTCGGTCGTCGACCTTCTTCGCCGCCGCCAGCACCTCGGGGGGAACGACGGTGCCGGGACGATTAGACGGATCGCTCACGAGGAAACGACCGAGCACCGGCAGTTCGGTGAGTGACTCGGCGCGTAGTACCGCGGCCGCGACGGGCACGAAGCTCTCGGCGGCCGGATAGACGAGGTAGCGCGGCAACCAGGTGGGGTCGTACTTCGCGTTGAACGTCCAGAGTGACTCGATCGGGAAGATCCCCGACAGCCGCTTGAGCGCCCAGCGCTCGACGCGGGTGAAGGTCCCCTCACCACGCTCCCCGTCGAGCACCGAACGGAACGCCGCGAAGTTCAAACTGAGCCCCCGCGCCCCGGTGTCGCGCAGGTGCACGATCGTCGAGCAGAGCGCGAAGTCGATCAGCCCGTTGGGGTGTTCGCCCGGGTCACGACGCATCAGGTCGAGCGAGTATCCGTTGATCGCGGGCGACGGCACGAACTGACAGACCGCGACCGGCTTGCCATCGGGACCGTGCACGATCGTGAGGAGGAGTCCCTTGTCCTTCGGATTGAACAGGCGGCCCAGCATCATCGAGAAGCCGCGCTCGGCCTCGCCGCGGCGCAACATCGAGATCAGTTCGAGGATGTCGGTGACGCGACTCGGGTCGATGTTCGACGGATCGAGGAACTCGACGGTGTAGCCGTGGCGCGCCAGTCGCGTCGTCGCCTGGCGGAGGCCCTTCATCTTGCCGCCGGCGAGGTTGAACGTCGGGCAGTCGACGATCGCCTCGTCACCGATGTAGAGGTGATGCAGACCCGGCGGCGCCGTAGATCGGGAGCCATTCCTCACTGGCGCCGATGACGCCAATCGTCCAGCCGCGTCCCTCGGCGTAGGCGCGGAACGCGCTGAAGGCCTCGGAGCGTTCCGCCTCCGGTCCGATGGGGTCGGGCGACACGAGCGCGACGCCGCCGTAGACGGCGTAGGCGACGAGGGAGTCGCGGAAGAAGAAGAACTGCTTGTCGTCGCGCAGGGCGAAGTAGTCGAGTGTGCCGCGACCGTGTCGGCGCACGATCTCGCGCGCGCGCAACTCCGCGAGGCGTCGCTCGGCGCCGCGACCCGTCATCGAGAGTCGACGGTCGACGACCGGTCGGGTCAACACGTAGAGCGACGAGACGAAGAGCGAGACGCCGACGGCGAGGAGTGACGGGTCGACGAAGTCGGCAGCGCGGTCCGGTAGGGAGATGTTGCGCAGGCCGACGAAGCGCTCGATGCAGGCCACCAAGATGACCCCGTAGGCGGGGAGGTGGTGGCGGCCCGAGGAGACCTCGACGCCGATTGACGCGGCCAGTACCGAGACGAACGCGATGAGCCCGAGTCGCGGCATGGCCGCGCGGGCACTCGATCGATCGGTGGTCGCCTGGAAGTAGCGGCGCTCCACGACCAGCAGGGTCAGGATCGCCGCGGCGATGAAGGACGCGACGAAGGTGCCACCGCGCAGGACGTGCGCGAAGACGGTGATGGAGAGCACGACGCAGGCGACGAACCACGCGCGGCGCTGACCGCGACGAATGCCTCGGGCCATCATGATCATCGCGATACCGGCGACCGCGGTGAAGGCGGCGGCCGACTGGGCGACGCCCAGGGGAAAGATCGTCTGGACGTCGTGGAGGCGACTGCGCAGCGGCGGGGTCGCGGTGACGATGACGTTGACCAGGCCGTCGAGGAACAAGCAGTCCGCTAGCCCAACGTCGAACCGTTCGCTGTCGACGCTGCTCCTTCAGGCGCTCCAGGGTTATCGGGAAGGGGTTGCCGGTCGGCCACGAGCCCACCGTCGCCGTGGCGCTCGGCGGTGCCGGCTGCACGTAGGTGTTAGCGACGAGCTCTTCAAGTAGCCGTTCGTGGGCTCGGCGCGTCTCGCCGGCGTAGAGGCGAACCTGGACCGCGCTGGCCGCCTCAATCTCGACGACGCCCAGTCGTTCGACCGCGGTGAAGACCGGCGGGAGCCCGAATCGACCGCGCCGTTCGACGATGACGGTGCGCGACGGTCCGGGTGCGGCGCACACCCCGCGGTCCAGGAAGGCGAGGGCCGGTCGCGGGGCGCCGCCGACGACGGCTCCGGCTCCGCCGCGCTCGGCGTTACGACGGGCGAACTCCAGGGCGTCGACGTCGTCGACGAGGGTGAGCGAGAGCGGCTCACTGAGTTCGGTCGGTGCCGCACGCCGCGCGTCCGCGGTCGAAGCGTCGACGAACGATCAGTCCGGCGCAGCAGACGACGATCGCTTCGACGACCGCCAGGATCAAGAGGTTGAGCACGAGGTTGCCCCAGAAACTGCCGGTATGGGGGGTCCGCACCCGCAAGTGGTGACGAGTGAAGTGATAGAAGATCGCGTTGAGCGACGTCAAGACGTCAAAGACGAACAAGGTGATCGCCGGGAACCAGACCCAGCCGCCGAGTCGGCGATACAGCACGCGCGACGCCACGAATCGCGGCAGCGCGTGCGGGTCTTCGAGGCGTTTTGCGTCGGTGCGATCATTCGAGGTCGGCGCGCTTCGTGTCGATCGTGCAGTGGCCGGGCGCGACGGCGAGGTCGCGCACGCCGGTGGCGGTCGCTACTTGCAGCATCAAGTCGTTGGCGAAGCTCACGCCCAGTCGCTCGAGTCGCTCACGCGCCGTCGTGGTTCTGTCGTAGTTCTCGGTCGTCGCTCCCGGGCAGCACGATCAGGCGATGCTGCAGATTCGTGGTGAAGGCCACGATCTGGTCGCGCAGGGCGGGCAGCGCCGCCAGCGTGGCGTCGATGAACTTGACGAGGTCCGAGGTGGGTTCCGGTTGGAAGAGGTTGCCCGCCACGACGACGACGGCTGCGTCATCGATGTCGCCTAAGAGCCGCACGAACCCTTGCACCGCACGGCCGTTCGGGTCAGTCGAGGGGGAGAGTGCAAGGTCGCTCACCACGTAAACGTGATGGCCGAAAGGAATTGGCAGCGTCTGCCGCTCGGTACAACCCACGGCATCCAGTCTCGCAGACCTCGCCCTGATTAACACCCTTTAACCTTCATTCACAATGAGTTCGGACTACCGGAGTGAGAACTGGCACTGGCGAGAGGGCTCCTCGGGGGCCGGACCGGCCGTCATCTTCGACATCGACGGTGTTCTCGCGGACGCCGCCGGGCGCCAGCACTACCTCGATTGGGGCGACTGGAAGCGGTTCTTCGACGCCTGCGGCGACGATCCGATCATCGAAGAGATCGAACGACTACTCGAACTCCTGGATTCGTCGTTGAAAGTCGTGCTCTTGACCGGACGGCCGCGCCGAGTCCAGCCGCACACGGTCGGCTGGCTGGAGCGCTACGGGCTGCGCTGGGACCTCCTCATCATGCGCGAACACGGTGACTACTCCGGTGTCGACGAGTTCAAGCGCGGCGCGTTACGCGACCTCGTGAAGGAGGGTTTCGACATCCGTCTCGCCCTCGACGACGATCCGAAGAACCACGCGATGTACGTCAGCGAAGGCGTGCCGTGCATCTACATCCACTCCGGCTACTACCTGTAGCTCCCTTAGTGGACGTGCTGGTGCACCATCGACAGCGCGTCACGTCCGGCCCGTCGCCCGGAGCCGATACTCGCTGGCACGCCGACGCCGTCGTACGCGTTGCCGCAGAGCACGACACCGAGCGACGCGGCCGCCGCTCGCGCGTTGGTCACCATCGTCTCGTGACCCAGGTAGTACTGCGGCAGACCCTCGGGCCATCGCTGTACCAGCACGTCGTTCGGGTCGCCGAAGGTCGACAGCAGGAACTTCAATTCCGCGCTCACGCGAGCGACGAGTTCTTCGTCACTCAGCTCGTCCCAACGCAGATCGTCGATGCGTCCGACGTGCGCGCGCAACAACACGTCGTCATCGCGTCGCAGGTGCGGCCACTTGCGATCGAGGAACGTGACGGCCGTGGTCATCAGGGATCCGTCGCCGGACCACGACGAACCGAGCGGCACGAGGATGCCGGTGCCGCTCGAAGGGAGTGCGATCGCCGCGCGCGCGACGCTGAAGGTGATGATCGCGGCGCCGGCGCTGCGCACGCCGTCGAGCTTCGCGAGCGCCGAGTCGTGAGCCCCGAGCAGTCGCGCGGCCACTGGTGCTGGTGTCGCCATCACCACCGCGTCGGCCGGCGTCGTGGTCGCGGGCGTGTCGATTTCCCAGGGATAGTTGCCCGACGGCGTGCGCCGTAGCGCCGTGACCGCGACGCCGGTGCGCAGGACGACACCGCGTGCGCGCAGTTGGCGCGCGAGCTCCAGCGGAAGTGACCCGACGCCGGCGAAGAGTGAGTAGAACGTCGGGCCGGCGTTGGTCGACGTCGCGCTCGGTCCGGGCGTCGCCGCGACGCTGGCTCGAAGGGCACGCATCAGCGATCCGCCCTTTCGCGCGGCGTCCAACAACGCCGGGAAGACGGACTTGGCCGAAAGGTCGTCGATCGCGACCGGCCTGGATGCCGCCCAACATCGGCTCGACGAACTGGTAGCAGAGCTCTCGACCGAGTTTGGTGCGCACGATGTCACCGATCGTCGCGTCGTCGCCGACCTTCATGCGTACCGGCGCGCGCTCGTCGCGCACCGCGTCGAAATGGGCTCGCCGAGAAAGCCCACGGACGCTCTTCAACTGACCTGATGAGGTGGGTATTCCAAGCACGAGCCCGGTCGGCAGTTCGTCGAGCGCGCCCCGCAACCAGATCGACGCGCCGCTCGCGTCAATCGCTTCGAGTTGATCGCCGCAGCCCAGGTCGTGCACCAGCTCGACGGCTTCGGGCCGACGAGCGAGGAAGCCGTCGGCGCCGAGATCGATCGTTCGACCCGCGAACTCACGTCGTCGCGAGCGATCCTCCCGACGACGCTGCGCTCGTCGATCAGTTCGATACGCGGGGTCGCGTCACTCGGTCCGTCGGCGCCACCGGAGAGTTCCCACGCGGCGCTGAGTCCGGCGATGCCGCCACCGACGACGACGATCGACGCGCGACTCACGCGACGCGCGTCCAGCACGACGTTCGCCAGGAGCGCCATGAACGCGGGATCGTCGTTCAGCGACGCCGTGCGAACCAAGTGCAGACCGATTTCACGTGCGACGCCCTGTGCCTCGATGTCGATGTCGAAGAGCACTTCGAGGTGGTCGCTCACGAAACCGATCGGACACGACACGACGTCGGTCAACCCGGCGGCGCGCTTCTCGCGCAGGACCTGCAAGATGTCGGGTCCGATCCACGGGTCCGGCGTGCGTCCGGCTGACTGCCACGCGATATCCCATCGCTCGACGTCGGCCAGCGCGGCGGCGCGTTCGGCGCTCTCGCGCAACTGCTCGGGATAGGTGTCGCCGGAGGCCAGGATCTTCTCCGGCAGCGAGTGGGCCGAGAAGATCACCTCGGTGGTGCCGCGGCGCTCGTCGGGAATCGTCGAGAGCGCGTCGTTGACACGCGCGGCGATGATCTCGAGGAATCCCGGGAACTCCCACCACGCGCCGATGGGAATGAAGTGGACGCCGTCGCCGAGGGCCTCGCTCGCGCGCGCCATGTACTGGTCCGTCGACATCGACGACGAGTGCGGTGCCAGGACGAGACCGACGACCTCGTCGAATCCTTCGGCGCGAAACTCCTCGGCCGTGGTCTCGAGGAGGGGCGGCTCGTACTTGGAACCGAAGCGGACATCGAAGTCGCCGGGCGAGCGATGGTCGAGTTGCGCGGCGAGTCCGGCCACCTGGTCGTTGCTGCGCTGCGCGAGGGGCGACGTCCCGCCAATGGCGTTGTAACGACGTTGGAGGTCGGCGAGCTGTTCGGGCGTGGGCGCGCGGCCGTGGCGAATCCTTGTGTAGTAGGCCTCGACGTCATTCGGCGTCGTGGGCGTCCCGTAGGCCATGACCAGGACGCCGGTCGTCATCGCACTCCCGCCATGCCTTCGTCGTGCACCACGCGAACGACGGCTTCGAGCGTGGCGGGATCGGTCGACGGCAACACGCCGTGGCCGAGATTGAAGACGTGGCCGGCGTCGCTGCCGGCGCGCGTCATCACTTCGCGCGCCCCCGCCACGGCGACGTCGACGCCCGCGAGGCATCGTGTCGGGATCGAGGTTGCCCTGGACCGGACGTCCGCCGACGCGTCGCCGACCCTCGTCGAGGTCTACGTGCCAGTCAATGCCGACGACCGAACTGTTGGCCGAAGCCATGAGATCGAGGAGTTCGCCGGTGCCGACGCCGAACAGGATCGTGGGGACATTGAGGTCGGCCACGTTTGCGAGGACCCGCTCGGTCGCCGGTAACGCGAAGCGTCGGTACTCGTCGCGCGTGAGTGCGCCGGCCCACGAGTCGAAGAGTTGCACCGCACGCGCGCCGTGCGCGACCTGGGCGCGAAGGAACGAGATCGTGATGTCCGTCAGTCGTTCGATGAGTAGGTCGAAGAGCAGCGGTTCGGTATGCATCAAGGTCTTGATGAGCGCGAACTCGCGCGTCGGTCCGCCTTCGACGAGGTAGCTGGCGACCGTGAACGGGGCACCCGCGAAACCGATCAGCGGTGTGTCCGTCGCCTCGAGTTCCTTCACCACGAGGTCGACCGTCTGCGTGACGTGCGCGAGATCGACGTCGGTGATGTCGCGGAGTCGTTCCAGGTCGGCGGCGCCGGTGAAGGGTTCGGCGATCACCGGTCCACGTCCGGCCACGATCTCGACGCCGAAGCCGATGGCGTGGTACGGCACGATGATGTCGCTGAAGAGGATCGCGGCGTCGACGCCGTAGCGCCGAACGGGTTGCATCGTGATCTCACAGGCCAGTGGCGGGGTCGGCGATGGCCTCCAGGATCGAGCCGTTCGCGCGCAGTGCTCGGTACTCGGGGAGTGACGCGTCCGGCCTGGCGCATGAACCACACCGGTACGTGCGCGACGCTCTCGCCGCGACAGGCCCGAAGGAAAACTGGCTCGCTCACTTCACTCCTTCTTTCACCTCAATCTACGTGAGCGCGCTCGAAGGCCCTTTTGAAACCGGGTGACGAGTGTGCCCTAGACTTGATTCTTCACAATTTTCAGAATTGAAACGAGGACGAGATGGCCCACGAGCGTGAGATCAAAGAGGAACAGCTCTTCCTCGATCTCGCCCTCACGGCCCTCGATCACATGCGTGACGAGGCCCGTTCGTTGCGCGACAGTGCGGCGGTGGCGAACATGCGCGGCGCCGGTGACCTCGTCGAACGCGACGTCGTCATGGGTACCGCGCTCCATCGTCTCGACCAACTAGCGATCGGTGACCAGCCGCTGTTCTTCGGACGCATCGACTACGCCCCCGACGCCGCGGGACGGAGCGACGACTACCACGTCGGCCGACTGGCCGTGTCCGACGAGGAGTTGAACCCACTCGTCATCGACTGGCGCGCTCCGGTCGCCGAGGCGTTCTACCGCGCGACCGGCGTCGAACCCCTGGGCTTGGCGCGTCGACGTCACGTCGCCATTCACGGACATGACGTGACCGGCGTCGAAGACGAGTACTTCGCCGACGCCAACGGTGAACTGGCTCTGCCCGACGACGACGTGCGCGCGGCGACCGAAGAGGGTCTCGTCGATGGGGGACTCGCGCTCGGCGGACCGGGCGCACTGCTCGCCGCGCTCGGTCGTGCACGCACCGGTCGCATGGGCGACATCGTCGCGACGATCCAGGGTGAGCAGGACCGCATCATTCGCAATCCGCTCGCGGGCGTCCTCTTGGTCCAGGGTGGTCCCGGTACGGGTAAGACGGCCGTGGCCCTGCACCGCGCGGCGTACCTCCTCTTCACGCACCGCGCGACACTCGAGCGACAAGGCGTCCTCGTGGTCGGACCGAATCCGCTGTTCTTGAACTACATCGAGAACGTCCTGCCGTCGCTGGGTGAGTCCGGCGTCACGCTCTCGACGATCTCGGGTCTCGTGACCAACGTGGAGATCCGCGGGCGCGACGCCGAACCGGTCGACGAGTTGAAGGGCGACCTGCGAATGGCCCGACTCCTCGCTCGCGCCCTGCGCACTCGTCAACGCCCCCTCAAAGAGGACGTGGAGATACCGATCGGTCGAGGCGTCGCGGTCTTGAAGGCGCGCTACACCGAAGAGTCGGTGGAACGGGCGCGTCGCCGTCCGGGGAACCACAACCAACGCCGCTCCGCGATTGGACGCGAACTGGCGAACCGATTGGCGAACGAGTACCACGAGCGCTTCGTCCGCGAAGGCGTCGACGAGGTCAACGCCGTCGGTGAACTGGCCGACGTCATCCGCGCGACACCACAGTTCAAGTGGGCACTCGAGCGGATTTGGCCGCGGCTCTCAGGCCAAGAGCTCTTGCACGACCTCTTCGGTGCGCCAGCGTTGCTGCGCGCGGCCGGTCGAGGATTCGTGAGCGATGACGAGTTGGCACTGCTGTTCCGGGCCCGATCGGCCACGATCGACGACGTCAGATGGACCAAGGCCGACGCCGCGCTGATCGACGAGGCCCGCGTGTTGCTCGGACCGATACGACGCCCGCGCCCCGTCACGAAACCCGGTGACAACGGCATCCTGGACGGTATCGACCTCGACGCCTACACCGGCGACGTGCGCGCGGCGGCCCTACGCGAAGCGCAACGCAACGCGCCGGTCGTTGGCAACGAACTCGACGAGGCGGAGTTCGTCACCTACGGCCACATCGTGATCGACGAGGCCCAGGACCTGTCGCCGATGGAGCTGCGCGTCTTGAAGCGCCGCGACCTCACCGGCTCGATGACGATCGTCGGCGACATGGGCCAGGCGACGACCGCCTCCTCCTCGGCCTCGTGGAACGCCGTTTTGGAAGTCCTCGATCCCCGCCGGGCACCGACGCGCGTCGATCTCACGGTCAGTTACCGCACGCCCGAAGAGGTGCTCGATTTCGCCGCACCGACGCTGCGCGCGGCGGCTCCGGATCTCACGCCGCCGCGACCCGTTCGTCGCGCCGGCCACGTGCCGCTCGTCATCCAGGTCAGCCGCGAGGAGTTCGTGTCGACGCTCGCCGAGGTCACTCGTCACGAGGTCGAGGTCGTCGCGCCCGGACGCGTCGCGGTCATCGTGACCGGTGAACGGGTCGAGGAGATCGTGGCCATTCTGCGCTCCAAGGGTCTGGACGCGATCGACCCACGCGATCAGGAGTCCAAGGGACTGGGGGCTGACCTCATCGTGCTCTCGGCCGAAGGGGCCAACGGCCTGGAGTTCGACGGGGTCGTCGTGGTCGAACCGAGCGAGATCGCCAGTCGTGGCGCCCGCGGCAGCGCGGCCATCACGGCGCGTGGACTGCGTACTCTCTACGTCGCGATGACCCGACCGACGCGACGTCTCGCGATCGTCGCGGTCGAGGCACTGCCCGAGACTTTGCGTTAGGCGTATTGGTGCGACCTGTCGCACCGGTGTCTGAATTTCCGCTAGAAATGTAGCCGTGAGTCAGGCGATTTCCCCCGATAGCCTGGCGAAGCAAGGGAAGATCGTCCACGATCGACCGCCGATGCTGGCCATTGGCGTGATGATTTGGCTCGGCAGCGAGCTGATGTTCTTCTCCGGACTCTTCGCCGCGTTGTTTACCATTCGCGCCCATCTGGCGTCGTGGCCTCCCGTCGGCACGCACCTCGACGTCCTGCAGTCGGGCATCTTCACGCTCATTCTCATCAGCTTCGTCGTTCACGATGCAGCGCGCCGTGTGGCTCATCGAACATCGCCGCCGCGTCGAGGCGCGCAACTGGGTGATCTTCACGATCATCTTGGGTGCGCTGTTCGTCTCCAACCAGGCCTACGAGTGGACGCACCTCACGACGCGTTGGTACACCAACTCCTACGGTTCGATCTTCTTCATCACCACCGGTCTCCACGGTCTGCACGTGATCCTGGGACTGGTCGCCATGTCCTTCCTGCTCTTTCGCATGCGCGGCAGCGAAGGCGACCCCGGTGAGTTGTCCACGTTCCAGGGCGTGAGCTACTACTGGCACTTCGTCGACGTCGTATGGATCGGGCTGTACTCGGCCCTGTTCTTGCTGAAATAGGAAATGGCGTGACGTCACCCCTCATCAAGCGCTCCTTCGCACTTTCGATCGTCGGCCTCGTAGTCCTCGGCCCACTGGTCCTCTTCGTCGGCGGCGCGCAGGCGTCGTCCAAGACGACTTATCAGCGGACGCCGTACCAGACGACGCGAAAGAACGCCGGTACGCCGAACTCGACGTTCGTGAAGAAGAACGCCGACGGCGTCATCATCGCCTACGGCAACTCCTCGATCACCTACCGCGCGCCGTCCTCGGCGCTGGTCACGCTGGGTGACGCGCTCTTCCAGCAGAACTGCGCCTCGTGTCACGGCACCCAGGCCAACGGCGTGCCGGCGAACGGGACCGCTCGGCGCCTATCCCGACCTCGTCGGTCTCGGCCCGGCGACGATCAACTTCTGGGTCGACTCGGGTCGCATGCCGGCCGCGAATCCGCGCTCGATCGAAGCGAACCGTCGCGTCCGCCGCGACTCACGCACGACCAGGCGCTCGCGGTCTCGGCGTGGGTGAACTCGCTGTCGCCGGGTTACCCGCTCATTCCCTATCCGCACCTGAAGAACGCGAACGTCGCCGACGGCGCCGCGCTCTTCGCGCTGAACTGCGCGTCGTGTCACACCATCGAAGGCGACGGCGACGCACTCGCCATGAGCACGTTCTCGCCGTCGCTGCGCAAGATCCCCTCGATCGAGGTCGCCGAGGCGATCCGCACCGGCCCCGCCAACATGCCGCGCTTCACCGGGAACCTCAGTGACGCGCAGGTGAACGACATCGTGAAGTACGTGACGACCGAGATCCAGCACCCCAACAACCCCGGTGGCTTCGGACTCGGTGGCCTCGGACCGGTCGCCGAAGGTTTCGTCGGCCTGGCCTTCGGCGTCGGCGTCCTCGCGCTCTTCGGATTCTGGGTCGGTGAGCGCGATGAGTGACGAACACCGCACGCCGGTCTCGTTGACGGGACTCTCGTCGAACGACCCGCACCTGCAGCCGGCCGCGCGCAATCCCGAACTGGTCGAGCGCGTCATCAGCGTCTGCTTCATCCTCGGCACGCTCTGTTTCGCCGGCTTCGGCGCCTGCTACTGGATCGACACCCAGCCCTGGAAGCTCGGCGCCACGCTCGGCGGCGGACTGCTCTTCCTCGGCATCGGCATCGTCGCCTGGGGCAAGTACCTCATGCCGCGCGGACCGTTCGTCGAGGAGCGTCACACGCTCGCGAACTCCGAGGCCGATCGCCAGGCCTTCGCCGCGGCGATCGTCGAGCGAGGCGGCAGCGTCGTCCAGCGTCGCAAGCTGCTCGGTGGACTCGTGGGCGGCGGTATGGGGATCTTCACCATCGTCGCGATGTTCCCGCTGCTGCGCAGTCTCGGACCGTTGCCCAAGACCACGCTGCAGCACACCGACTGGCGCTCGGGCTCCTACGTGGTCGATCAGACCGGACGACGCGTCGAGGTCGGCGACCTCGCCGTCGGTTCGATCGAGACGGTCTTTCCCGAGGGCACGGAGAACACCGACCGCGGCCAGGCCGTCGACCAGACGGTGCTGATCCGCGTCTCCAACGAGGCCTTCACCACGATGAAGGGTCGCGAGAGCTGGGCGCCGCACGGCTACGTCGCCTACTCCAAGGTCTGCACCCACCTCGGCTGCCCCGTCGGTCTCTACGAGCAGGAGCTGCAGTTGCTCGTGTGTCCGTGTCACCAGTCGATGTTCAACGTCACCAACGGCGCCGTCCCGCAGTTCGGTCCGGCGCCGCGACCGTTGCCGCAGCTGCCGCTCTACGTCGACGCCGCGGGGTACCTGCGGAGCCAGAGCGACTACCACGAAGCGGTCGGTCCGGGATTCTGGGAGCGCTCGTGAGCGACGTCATCAACACCAAGCGCGCCAAGAAGCAGGCCCTCGGTCCCTACGGGAAGGTCGGCAAGTCTCTCGATGAACTCGACGACCGCCTGGGCCTCGCGCGCGGCGGGCGCACGTTCATGGACAAGATCTTCCCCGACCACTGGTCGTTCATGCTCGGTGAGATCGCGCTGTACTCGTTCGTGATCCTGCTCGTCACCGGCGTCTTCTTGACGCTGTACTTCATCCCGAGTTCGGCCGTCGTCATCTACCACGGTGCCTACAAGCCGCTCGACGGGCAGCCGATGACTCAGGCCTTCGCCTCGACCGTCAATCTCTCCTTCGCGGTGCGCGGGGGACTGTTGATGCGCCAGATGCACCACTGGGCCTGTGACATCTTCGTCGGCGCGATCGTCATCCACATGGCGCGCGTCTTCTTCACCGGCGCCTTCCGCAAGCCGCGCGAACTGAACTGGATCGTCGGCTCGACGTTGCTGATCCTGGCGATCGTGAACGGCTTCCTCGGCTACTCGCTGCCCGACGACCTCGTCTCGGGCACCGGTATCCGCATCGCGTACTCGATCATCCTGTCGATCCCGTTGGTCGGCACGTACCTCGCGTTCTGGGTCTTCGGCGGCAACTTCCCGGGCACGTCGATCATCCCGCGGTTCTTCATCCTGCACTGTCTGATCGTGCCGCTGATCATCATCGGACTCGTGAGCGCGCACCTCTTCTTGCTCGTGCGCCAGAAGCACACGCAGTTCCCCGGCGGCGGTCGCACCGAGAAGAACGTGGTCGGCTCGCCGATGTTCCCGGTCTTCATGGCCAAGACGACCGGCTTCTTGTTCATCGTCGGCGGCATCACGGCGCTGCTCGGGGCCTTCGCCCAGGTCAACCCGATCTGGCAGTTCGGACCGTACGACGCGGCGCGGATCTCCTACGCCGTCCAGCCCGACTGGTACATGGGATTCCTCGACGGCGCGCTGCGAATATGGCCGTCGTGGTCGTTCCATAGTTGGGGCCATACGATCCCGTTCGAGGTCTTGGTGCCGGCCGTCATCCTGCCCGGCCTGATCTTCAACCTCGTCTTCGTCTGGCCGATGCTCGAACGCAAGTTCACGAAGGACAACGAGATCCACAACCTGCTCGACCGACCGAGCAACCGACCCGTGCGCACCGCCTGTCGGCGTCACGATGCTCGCGTTCTTGGGCATGCTCTTCATCGCCAGTTCGACCGACGTGCTCGCCAAGTTCTTCAACGTCTCGCTCAACACGGTGCTGGTGGCGATGCGCTACCTGACGGTCATCGTGCCGATCCTCGCCTTCCCGATCACGTACCGCATCTGTCACGAGATCCAGGCCCTGCACGGCGGCGGTCGTCGAAAGACGCCGAACGTCGTGCGGCGCACCTCGGAGGGCGAGTACACCGCGACGCCGTCGCCGCGCTACGTGGACGACGTGCCGAGTCACCTCGAGGCCACGCCCGTGCCGACGTACATCCACGAGGAGTCCGAAGAGTCGGGCGACAGTGGCGTGCGCGTCGTCGATCGCTAGACGGGACCACCGGACTTCTCCGGTGAGCGGCGCCGCGCGCCAACGGCGTCCCACATTCATCACAATCTCGCGGCACGGTGGCGTTTGCGTAATACCTCGTCGCGAGGGGTATGCCTAACATGGGCACGTGGCGACCTCGAGCGATCCCAACTGGCCCTCGGCCGCCTCGCTGCTGAGTGACCGGCCCGTCGAGGGGCGGCGCAACGTCGGTCTCCTCGGCATTTCGACCTTCGCCACGTCGGTGACGCCGAACGCTCCTCGACCAGTACGCCGGCGGCGATTCGCGCCGCCCTCGAGCGCTACTCCACCTGGACCTACAGCGACGGGCACGACATCGCCGAGTCCGTCGCCCTGGTCGACTTCGGTGACGTCGACGCGCCCGACGAGCCCGGCGGCGCCGAGCGGGTCGCGGCCGCGATGTCGAGGTGGGACCCGACCATCGCCCTGCGGTTGATCCTCGGCGGTGACAACGCGGCGACCTGGCACGCCTTCCAGGCCGTCAGCGGCGGCGACTACTCGAACTTCGGTCTGGTCACCCTCGACGCACACCTCGACATGCGCGACGGCGTGTCCAACGGCTCGCCGGTGCGACAACTGCTCGAGGCCGGTCTCGACGGTCATCACGTCGTGCAGGTCGGCCTGGCGGACTTCTCGAACTCCGCGGCCTACGCGCAGCGCGCGCACGACGCCGGCGTCACGGTGATCCCGCGCGACGTCTTGCAGGACCGAATCGGTCGAAGAGGCGGCGCGTCGCGCCGTCGGCATCGCCGGGGCCGGCGGCCGTCACGTCTACGTCGACATCGACATGGACGCGGCCGACCGTATCGCTCGTGCCGGGCTGTCCCGCGGCCGCGCCCGGTGGACTGAGCGCCGACGAGATGCGCCGCTTCGTGCGCGCGGTGGCGCTCCAGCACGGCGTCGGCGCGATCGACATCACCGAGATCGACGTCGAACGAGACAGCGCCGACCAGCGAACGGTTCGCCTCGCGGCGCTGCTGGTGCTCGAGGTACTCGCGGGCGTGCGAAGGAGAATCCAATGGCCGTAGACGTCGGCGTCGAATCACTCACCCGCGCGCAGGTGATCGCCGTCGCGCGCGAGTTCGAGACGGTGACGTTGAGTGACGCGGTGCGGGCGCGACTCGAGCGTCAGCGCACCGCGATCGACGCACTCGTCGACGGCGGCACCGCCGGTCTACGGACTCTCGACCGGCTTCGGTTCACTCGCGACGACGTTCATCTCGCCCGAGGAGCGCCGCGACCTGCAGCGCTCGTTGATCCGCAGCCACGCCGCGGGCGTCGGTCCCGAGGTCGAGACCGAGGTCGTGCGCGCGATGATGGTGTCGCGACTGACCAACCTCTGTAGCGGCGTCTCGGGCGTTCGGGTCTCGACCGCCGACGCCTACGCCGCGCTCCTCAACGCGGGCATCACGCCGATCGTGCACGAGTTCGGTTCCCTCGGGTGTTCCGGCGACCTCGCGCCGCTGGCGCACGTGGCGCTCGCGTTGATGGGCGAGGGTGACGTGCGCGACCGCGGCGGCCAGCGCCTCGCCGCGAGCGAGGCGCTGCGCGCGAACGGTCTCACGCCGGTCGTCCTGGCCGAGAAAGAGGGTCTGGCGCTCATCAACGGCACCGACGGGATGCTCGGTCAGTTGATCCTCGCGCTCGAAGACGGCATGGCGTTGATGCAACTGGTCGACGTCGCGGCGGCGATGTCGATCCAGGCCCTGCGCGGTACCGACCAGGTCTTCACCGCCGAGATCCACGCGCTGCGACCACACGCCGGCCAGATGGTCAGCGCGGCGAACCTCCTGGCGTTGCTCGCCGACTCGGTCATCGTGAGCTCGCACCTCGATGACCCCACGCAGGTCCAGGACGCCTACTCGCTGCGGTGCGCGCCCCAGGTCCACGGCGCGGCGCGCGACACGTTCGGCTTCGCCACGCACGTCGCCGACGTGGAGTTGGCGTCGGCGATCGACAATCCCTCGGTGTTGGCCGACGGCTCGCTCGCGTCCAACGGCAACTTTCACGGCGCGCCCGTCGGCTACGCGCTCGACTTCCTCGCGATCGCCATCGCCGACGTCGCCTCGATGTCCGAGCGTCGCACCGACCGCATGCTCGACGTGTCGCGGAGTTTCGGACTGCCGCCGTTCCTCGCCGGACAGGCCGGCGTCGACTCGGGACTGATGATCGCGCAGTACGCGCAGGCCGCGCTGGTGTCGGAGATGAAGCGCCTGGCGACGCCGGCGAGCGTCGACTCGATTCCGTCGTCGGGCATGCAAGAGGACCACGTCTCGATGGGCTGGCACGCCGCGCGCAAACTCCGCAAGTCCCTCGACGCCTTCGCCGACGTGATCGCCATCGAACTCCTCACCGCCGCGCGCGCCCTCGCGCTGCGCGAGCCACTGACGCCGTCGCCGGTGACCGCCGCGGTCGAGTCATCGCGTGAACGCGGTCTCCGGCGGCCCGGGACACGACCGCTGGCTCTCGCCGGAGATCGCGGCGGTCGGTGAACTGGTGCGCGACGGCGAACTGCTGGACATCGTGGCGCGCCACGTGGCACTGTCGTAGTGGTGAAGGGCGACTGACATGGAAGGCGCGCGACCGGTTCGAGCGGCTCGCGGCTCGACGCTGTCCACGCTGGGCTGGCCCCAGGAGGGCGCCCTGCGCATGCTCCAGAACAACCTCGACCCCGAGGTGGCCGAACGTCCCGACGACCTCGTCGTCTACGGCGGGACCGGTCGCGCGGCGCGCGACTGGCGCAGTTTCGACGCGCTGGTGCGCACGCTGCGCACGCTGAAGGGCGACGAGACGATGTTGGTGCAGTCCGGTCGACCGGTCGGCGTCTTCTCGACCCACGAGTGGGCGCCGCGCGTGCTGATCGCGAACTCGAATCTCGTCGGGGACTGGGCGACGTGGCCGGAGTTCCGTCGACTCGAGGCCCTCGGTCTCACGATGTACGGCCAGATGACGGCCGGCTCGTGGATCTACATCGGGACCCAGGGGATCCTCCAGGGCACCTACGAGACCTTCTCGGCCGTCGCCGACCGACACTTCGGCGGCACGCTGGCAGGGCACGTTGACCCTGACCGGGGGCTGTGGCGGGATGGGTGGCGCCCAGCCGCTCGCGGTCACCATGAACGACGGCGTCTGTCTGTGCGTCGACGTCGATCCGTCGCGACTGCAGCGACGAGTCGACCAGCGCTACCTCGACGAGTGGACGGCCGATCTCGACGAGGCCGTCGCGCGCGTCGAAGCCGCGAAGCGCGCGAAGGCGGCACTGAGCGTCGGGTTGGTCGGCAACGCCGCGACCGTCTTCGCCGAGTTACTGCGTCGTGGCGTCGAGGTCGACATCGTGACCGACCAGACCTCGGCGCACGATCCGCTGAGCTACCTGCCCGAGGGCATCGACCTCGCCGACTGGCACGACTACGCCGAGAAGAAGCCCGAGGAGTTCACCGACCGGGCCCGCCAGTCGATGGCCAAGCAGGTCGAGGCGATGGTCGGCTTCCAGGACCGCGGCGCCGAGGTCTTCGACTACGGCAACTCGATCCGCGGCGAGGCCCAACTCGGGGGCTACGAGCGGGCCTTCTCCTTTCCGGGCTTCGTGCCGGAGTACTTACGTCCGCTCTTCTGCGAAGGCAAAGGACCGTTTCGGTGGGCGGCGTTGTCGGGTGATCCCAAGGACATCGCGCGGACCGACCAAGCCGTGCTCGACCTCTTCCCGGAGAACGACGCGCTGCGCCGCTGGATCACGAAGGCCCAGGAACGCGTGGCCTTCCAGGGACTGCCGGCGCGGATCTGTTGGCTCGGCTACGGCGAGCGCGACAAGGCCGGGCTCGCCTTCAACGACCTCGTCGCCACCGGCGAGGTCGTCGGCGCCGATCGTGATCGGTCGCGATCACCTCGACAGTGGTTCGGTCGCCTCGCCCTATCGCGAGACGGAGTCGATGCTCGACGGTTCCGACGCCATCGCCGACTGGCCGCTGTTGAACGCGCTCGTCAACACGGCCTCGGGCGCGACGTGGGTCTCGATCCATCACGGCGGCGGCGTCGGCATCGGTCGCTCGATTCACGCCGGGCAGGTGTGCGTCGCCGACGGGACTGAGTTGTCGGCGCAGAAGCTGGCCAAGGTCCTCACCAACGACCCGGGCATGGGCATCATCCGCCACGTCGACGCGGGCTACGAGATCGCCGAGCATACGGCCGAGGAGCGCGGCGTGCGCATTCCGATGCGCGAGGGCTAATGACCACTCGCGTCATCGCCAACATCGCCGAACTGACGACCAACGACGAGACCCTCGGTCTCGGTCCCATGGGTCGACTCCACGACGCCGCGATGGTGATCGACGAGCAGTATGTCCTGTGGGTCGGACCGAACGCGGACGCGCCGGCCGCGGACGAGTTGATCGACGCGCACAACTCGGCCGTCATTCCGGGATTCGTCGACTCGCACACGCACCTCGTGTTCGCCGGCGAGCGCTCCGAGGAGTTCGAAGCGCGCATGAGTGGCGCGCACTATGACGGCGGCGGCATCGCGAGTACGGTCGCGGCGACGCGAGCGGCGTCGAGCGACGAACTGCGCCGCCTATCGCACCGGCGCCTGAGCGAACTGCTCGCCGGCGGCGTGACGACCGTCGAGATCAAGTCCGGCTACGCACTCGACGTCGCGGGCGAGTCTCGCCTGCTCGACATCGCCGGTGAGTTCAGTGACGAAGTGACGTTCCTCGGTGCGCACGTCGTGCCCGAGGAGTACGCACACGACCGTGAAGGTTACGTCGACTTGGTGCGCGGCGCGATGCTCGAGGTCTGCGCGCCGAAGTCGAGGTGGGCCGACGTCTTTTGTGACCGCGGCGCCTTCGACGTCGACGAAGCGCGGGCGATTCTGGTGGCCGCCCGAGACGCGGGTCTCGGACTTCGCGTCCACGGCAATCAACTCGGACCAACCGGCGGCGTCGCGCTGGCGGTCGAACTCGACGCCGCGAGCGTCGATCACTGCACGTTCCTCAGTGACGACGACGTCGAGCAACTTCGCGCGTCGCAGACCGTCGCGACGCTCCTTCCGGGCGCGGACTTCTCGACTCGCGCGGACTACTCATCGGCGCGCCGACTGCTCGATCGGGGCTGCGTCGTCGCGCTGGCGACCGACTGCAACCCGGGCACGTCGTACGTGACGAGCATGGGCTTCGTCGTGGCCATCGCGGTGCGCGACATGCGCATGAGCTTCGACGAGGCGTTGTGGTGCGCGACGCGCGGGGGAGCGAAGGCGCTTCGTCGCGACGACGTCGGACACCTGAGCGTCGGCGCCGAAGCCAACGTCGTGATCCTCAACGCGCCGCGCGCGGTCCACCTCGCGTACCGACCGGGCGCACCACTCGTGCGACAGGTCATGGTCGCGCCGTCGGCCTCGTGGTTCTCGCACAACGCGTTGATCACCGATGACTAGCGCCGACGTCGTGCTTCGACCCCTCGCCGACGACGATTGGGACCGCGTCTTCGAGATCTTCGCTGCGGTCGTGTCCGAAGGCGAGACCTACGCCTATCCGGAAGGTCTGTCGTCCGACGCGGCGCGCGCACTCTGGGTCGAGGGACCACCGGGCGAAGCGATCGTGGCACTGCGCGACGACGTCATCCTCGGTACCGCGAGGTTCGGCCCGAATCGTCCCGCGCGAGGTGCGCACGTCGCGACCGCGAGCTTCATGGTCGCGCGCGATGCTCGCGGTTCCGGTGTCGGACGCGCGATGTGCGAGTACGTCATCAAGGCTGCGAAGGAGCGAGGCTACGCCGCGATGCAGTTCAACGCGGTGGTCTCGACGAACGTGCACGCCATCGAGCTCTACCGACAGTTGGGTTTCGTGACCATCGGGACCGTGCCGCGCGCGTTCGAACACGCGACGCTGGGACGAGTCGGCCTCGACATCATGTACCTGCAGTTGTGACGATTTCGTCACGATGCCGCCAGCACGGCGACGAATGACCAGCCCGTAAAGTGGACCTATGACGACCCCCCTCGCCCCGACTGACCTGCCCACCACGCTCGGAGCGCTCCGTGCGTCCAACTACCAACCGAAGTCGGTGCGCGAGGAGATTCGCGCGAACTTAGAACAGCGCCTCGCCGACGGACTGCCGCTGACGTCGGACGTCCTCGGGTACGAGGACACGGTGTTACCGCAGTTGGAGACCGCGCTGTTGGCCGGTCACGACATCATCCTGCTCGGCGAACGCGGACAGGCGAAGACCCGGATGATCCGTTCACTGGTCGATCTGCTCGACGAGTGGCTCCCGATCGTCGCGGGTTCTGAGATCCGCGACGACCCCTTCGCGCCGATCTCGGCCTTCGCCATCGACCTCGTCGCGGAGAAGGGCGAGGAGACCCCGGTCACGTGGATTCACCGTTCCCAGCGATTCGCGGAGAAGCTGGCCTCACCCGATACCTCGATGGCCGACCTGATCGGTGAGGTCGACCCGATCAAGGTCGCCGGTGGCCTGTTCCTGGATGATCCGAAGGCGCTCTCGTACGGTCTCGTGCCGAAGTCCAACCGCGGCATCTTCGCCATGAACGAGTTGCCCGACCTCGCCGAGCGTATCCAGGTGGGCCTGCTCAACGTGCTCGAGGAGCGCGACGTGCAGATCCGCGGTCACCTCGTGCGCCTCGACCTCGACGTCATGGTGGTCGCGACCGCGAACCCCGAGGACTACACCAACCGCGGTCGACTCATCACGCCGCTGAAGGACCGCTTCGGTTCACAGATCCGCACGCACTACCCGTACGAGTTGACGACCGAGATCGCCATCATGCACCAGGAGGCGAGGCTCCCGGCGTCGCCGGTGCCGATCACGGTCCCGTGGTTCATCGACGACATCGTCGCGCGCGTCAGTCACGTCGCGCGAAAGAGTCACGTGATCTCACAGAGCTCGGGCGTGTCGGTGCGACTCTCGATCGCGAACTACGAGATCGTCATCGCCAACGCGCTGCGTCGCACGTTGCGCACTCACGACAGTTCCGTCGCGCCGCGCGTGAGTGACCTCAGCGCGATGGTGCAATCGACGCAGGGCAAGATCGAGTTCGACACCATGGACGACAGTGACTCCGACCAGGTGATCGCCGCGCTGGTCTCGCTCGCGGTGCGCCAGTGCTTCGCCGAGCACGTGTTGCTCGAAGAGGGGCCGGCGATCGTCGAGGCCTTCAACACCGAGGCGTTGGTGCACACCGGTGACGACCTGCCCGACCGCGACTACCTCGCGGTGTTGGCGGCCATGCCGTCGCTCGACGCGCCGGCGCGGCGCATCGCCGGACCGGACGCCAGCGACGGCGAACTCGCCTCGGCGGTGGAGTTCGTCCTCGAGGGTCTCTACCTCACCAAGCGACTGGCGAAGGACGCCTCGGGCGCGCGGGCGCTCTATCGCTCGAGGAATCGTTAGTGCCCGTTCGCTACGGCTACCGTCGCTTCGGCGATGACGATGACTTCAACGATCTCGACGTCGAAGAGATGCTGCGGATGCTGGCCGATGACTTCATGGAGAACGGCGACCTCGAAGAGGCGATGGACCGGTTGCTGCGCGAGGGCTACACGACGGCCGACGGTGAACGCATCGAGGGACTGCGCGACCTGCTCGAACAGGCGAGGGCCAAGCGCCGCGAGCTCGAGCAACAGGCCGACCCCGACGGCGAGATGCAGCGCTATCGCGATTGGCTGAACGACATTGAAGCGACTGAGGACATCGAGCTCGACGAACTCCTCGCCGACGCCGAGAGCTTCGGACGATGAACGTCGACAAGGAGGTCACGCGCGACCTGGTCGATCAGAAGAAGATGCAGCGTGACCTGATGAGCGACCGGATCGGCGAACGCCTGGGCGAGTACCAGAACTACGAGTTCGTCTCGAGCGAGGCCCGCGAGCAGTTCGAAGAGCTCATGGCCGAACTCGAACGCGACGTCCTCAATACGTACTTCGAGAAGAGCAAGGAGATGATGGGTCGACCCGACCCCGAGGAACTGGCGCGGATGCGCGACATGATGGACGCGCTCTCGACCATGATCGAGCAGGACCGACGCGGCGAGGACCTCGATCCCACGTTCGAGGACTTCATGGAGAAGTTCGGCGACTTCTTCCCCGGCGCCGAGAACCTCGAGGACGTGGTGCGCATGATGGCCGAGCGCGCCGCCGCGGCCGAGGCGATGTTCAACTCCTTGTCCCCCGACCAACAGAGCGAACTGCGCTCGATGTTCGCCGGGATGATGGAGAACATGGAGCTGAACTTCTCGTTGAATCGACTGGTGTCGAACCTGCGCATGGCGACGCCCGACATCGACTGGAGTCGCGCGCACCGGATGCGCGGCGACGACGGGTCGCGCTTCGCCGACGCCGCGTCGGTGGCCGAGCAGTTGGGCCAATTGAAGGGCCTCGAGGAGTTCCTCGGTCGGGCCAGCGCGGCCCAGGGTCTGCCGGAAGTGGACGTCGAAGCCGTTCGGCGAAACCTCGGCGACGACGCCGCTCGCCACGTGGTGCGCCTCCAAAAGGCGTTGCAGGGCTTGAAGGACCAGGGTTTCGTCGATCGTCAGGGCCGTCAACTGCACCTGACGCCCAAGGGCGTGCGCCAGATCGGCCAGCAGGCCCTGCGCGACCTCTTCGCGCAGCTGCGCGACTCGCCGACGCTCGGCATGCACCGGGTGGCGAGCATCTCGCGCGGGGGCGACCGCGAGGAGACCTCGAAACCGTGGCAGCCCGGCGAACCGTTCGCGCTGAATCTCCCGAAGACGATTCGCAACGCCGTCCTGCGTCAGGGTCCGGGCACGCCGGTCAAGTTGCACGCCGATGACTTCGAGGTCGAGGAGTTCGAGTCGACGCGGCGCTCGGCGACGGTCTTCGCGATCGACCTCTCGCTCTCGATGGCGATGCGCAGCCAACCTCGTGCCGGCCAAGAAGATGGTGCTCGCGCTCACGTCACTGATTCGCTCGAAGTTCCCGCGCGACTTCGTCGCCGTCGTCGGCTTCGGCGAGACCGCCCAGGAGCTCAAGATCGAGGACGTCCCGGCGCTGACCATCGACTACGCCTACGGGACCAACCTCCAGCACGCGCTGGCCCTCAGTCGCCACCTCATGCGCAACGAGCGCGGCGAGCGCCAGATCGTGGTCGTCACCGACGGGGAACCGACGGCGCACCTGCTCGCCAACGGCGAGCCCTTCTTCGCCTGGCCGCCGGTGCGCGAGACCCTCGAAAAGACCATGGCCGAGGTCCTTCGCTGCACCAAGGCCGACATCACGATCAACACCTTCGCCCTCGACATCGAACGCAGCCAGTTCCCGTTCGTGGAACAGATCGCCAAGGTCAACGGGGGACGGCTGTTCTACACCGACGTCGACGATCTGGGCACCTACGCCCTCGATGACTTCGTGAAACACCGTCGCGCCGGCTGAAACGCCGTCACGCAAATCTCGGAACGTCTTTCAAGCGATTTCGCCGCACTCATACCCCGTGATCAGGGAATTACACATTTCCATTTGCTTTTTGTCACGTTACCCGTCACAATGACATGGTTGTAATTACATCGGTGGCGAGAGCTGCTGGGGGGAAGGAAGTAACCGTGGAAATCGTGGAATTGATGAGCGGCATGGAAGATCGTGGTTGGCAGGCACGGGCGAACTGCATGGGCGTCGACCCGGATCTCTTCTTCCCCGAGCGCGGCGCGTCGACCCGAGAGGCCAAAGAGGTCTGCCGCGGCTGCGTGGCCCGCGAGGACTGCCTGGAGTACGCCCTCGACAACGGTGAGAAGTTCGGTATCTGGGGCGGCATGAGCGAACGCGAACGCCGCCGCCTGCGCCGAGCGCGCGCCATCGAGCGCCGCGCCCAGGCCAGCTGACCTACAGCCGACTCTCGATCGTCTGATTCGCGCTCAACCCGAGCTGTTCCCAGCGACCCCGCTCGACCGCGTCGAGCACGGCGCGCGGCACGAGTCCCACCAGTTCGCACCGAACGATCTCGCCCCCGACGGGCAGCAGTTGCGCGACCTCGTCGTAGACGATCGCCGGACCGACGACCAACGGATCGATGAGGTTGCAACTGACCTGCGTGTGCTCCCCGGCGCGAAAGGCGAGTGAGCGCACCTCGGGGCGACGAACGGCTTTGACGAGGGCGCGGGTGGCGTCTCTCGACACGCCGGAGAGCCAGATGTTCCACGCGACGAGCACCGGTCGCGCGCCGACGGCGACGGCGCCGAGTTTGGGCGAGGCGCTGGTCGGTCCGAGGTCGGGCGCGAGGCCGTGAAAGGCGTGTTTTCGCACCTCGGGCAGGGTTCGCTCGGCGGCGCCGATCGGGCCGTAGAGGAAGACCGGAACGTCGAAATCCTCGCTGATCCACTGGGCGGTGTCGTCGCGGAGCTCGAGCGCTCGAGCAGGCGCCTCGGGGTCCAACGCGACGAAGGGTACGACGTCGACGACCCCGAATCTCGGGTGCACGCCCTCGTGGGTGCGCAGATCGAGCGCGCTCGAAGGCGCCGGCGATGAGCGAGCGCACGTCGTCGAAGCAGGGGCTCGGCGATCGTTGATGAGGGTGAAGACCGAGCGATTGTGTGACGGGTCGGCGTGGAGGTCGCGCAGCGACGCACCGGCAGTTACGTGGAGTTCGTCGAGTAAGTCGAGGTTGCGACCCTCGGAGATGTTGATGACGCACTCGAACACGCGAGTGAGGTACTACGGAGCGTCAGAATTAAAGACGCGGCGACGGCGTCGCTCGCGCAGTATGCGACGGCGCTCACGCTCTGAGCAGCCGCCCCAGATGCCGTGGTCCACGTGGTTCTCGAGCGCGTACTCGAGGCACTGACTCGCCACCGGACAGGTGGCGCAGATTCGTTGCGCGATGATCACGCCGACGCCATCTCGTGGGAAGAATGTTCCCGCTGGGTATTCGCGGCACTTGCCGTCTGCCATCCATTCGGTACTCATGCTTCACCCCCTTTGTCGCTTCTCTATGTCACAGTAGCGACAGTTTGTGTGACGAACCGATTGCGAAAGGCTCAATTGTTCACAAGCCGATGGTTACCATACTCCTCACAGCCAGTTGTAAGCCTCCTCACAGTTGTAAGCCCTTTCAGGCGGTTCAGTAGAATGGGTTTCCGCCGTAATCGCCACCCCAAAGGAGCGCCGTGAGCCAGATCCCAACCCCGGAGATCACCGAAGTCGTCGACCCGGTCGGCCACGTCCAGGTCATCTACCTCGGCCCCGTCGCGCCGCACTGGGAGTGCCGCATGGTCTTCGGTGACGAAGAGCAGATCCAGGCCTTCGTCGACCGCGTCGACGCGCGACTCCGATTCCTGCCGCCGCACGACCCCCAGTTCCGACGCAACCGTGAGCGCGTGAACCGCGACGCCGAGCGAGAGAACCTGCTCGTCGAGTGGAACCTCGGGTACGAAGAAGAGAGTTAAGCCAGCGGCGAGTTCGTCACTCGCTCGTACCACGCGTTCGGATCGGTAAGTTCCGCCGCACTCGGCAGTCCGTCCACGCGCAGTAACGCGTCAAAGACGCGCAGCGAGTGTTCCTTCGAGAGCGTCGCCACGAACTCGGCCGCCTGATCGTGGTGCTCACCCTGGGTCGAGATGCCAAAGAGCGCCGCCGCGGCGTCCTCGCCGCGCGCGTCGCTGCGCCGGTGTCGACGGTAGGCCTCGACGAGCGCCGGTCGCGGACCGAGTATCGCTTCGGTGATCTGATGGGCCGCCGATTCGAAGAAGGCCAACAGCACGCTCGCGGCGGCGTTGATCGCGCGCGTCGCGTCGGTCTCTTCGGGCATCTCGATCCCGTCGAGCAGGGCCTCGGGGTTCTCCATGAATCCGGCGATGTCCTCGGGATTGATCATCGACTGCAGACGCGAGAGCAGAGTCGCCCTGGGCCTTGGTGGACTCGCGAACGCTGTCGATCAACAGCGCGCGCAACGCGTCGCCGGTCCCGGGCTGGGACAGTACGAGTGACGCGAGGAACTCCTGGGCGAGGGCGAAGACGTAGACCTCGTCGCGCTCGAGCGACCAGGCCTCGGCGAAACTCGCCAGGTTGTTCACGACGATCTGGCGTTCGGCGTCGATGCGCGGCAGCGGCAGCGCCGCGAGTGACCAGGCACGCTCGGAGAAGTGACCGGCGACCGAGCCCATCTGGAATCCCGAGAACAGCGGACCGAGCGTGGCGGCCATCTGGGCCATCATCTGGTTGTCGCCGAGGTCGAGGCTCTCGCCGATCGGACGCTGGAGTTCGAGACCATCGGTTCCATCAGGGGTCGCCACTGCGTCAAGGCGGCGAGCGTGAGCGCCGAGCGGTTGACGGCGACGACCGACGCGTCGATCGAGACGCCGAGTAGCGAGTCGACGTGACGCGCGACGAGCGGCGCGAGCTCCTCGAGTCGCTGGCGCTCGATCGGCAGGGGATTGGGGTCGTTGTCCTCGCCGCGCGCGATGTTGAGCGCGAGCTGCGTCGCGGTCGTGAACCAGGCGTCGGGTCCCTGTTGGCCGAGCATGGAGAAGATGTCGCCGAACATGCCGCCGAAGGGGTTGTCACTCATGGTGACAATTTAAAGCGCGCAGGCGAGCGTCATGTCGGCGTGGTGCACGGTGGCGTTGCGCACGAACGTGACGTGGGCGACGGTGAAGGCCGGCGTCAGGTAGAGCGCCGTGTCGAGCGCGTCGAAGGTCTCGATCTGCTTGCCGTTCAGCGCCGTGATGACGTCACCCTTCTTCAGTTGCCACTGCGCCGGGCTCTTCGGGTATGACCCGCGAGACCGTCACGCCGCCGCCCTGGGCGCTCGAGCCGACGATGCCGAGGCTCGCGTGACAGCCGCGACCGGTCGCGACGATGTAGGCGATGCGCGCGACGAACTGCGGCCGAGTACCAGAGGTGATTCGTGGAGAGCACCGCGACGACCTGGCCGCTCTGGTTGACGGCGATGGCGTCGACGAAGTTAGCTGAGGTTGGCGTCGGACTTCGTCGAGAGATAGCTGATGACTCCCGTCGCGTCGCTCGTTGGGATCGCCGAGGATGGTGTTCGCCCACGCGTACTTCGGGGGTCTTGGTCGAACTCGTCAGGATCGGCGAGACCGCGACGACCCACTTGCTGGCGGGCAACGGCGCGAAGTTCAACGCGGGGACGTGGCGACCGAGGCGCACGATCGAAAATCCCATCACCTGGTCGCGACCGACCCAGTGCACCGGGAAGTTGACGTCGCCCGGCGTCGAGCCGGTGATCTGCGCGTCGGCCGGGATCTGCGTGGTCGTGACCGCGAGGTTGTGCGGCAGGACCATGGCGGCGACGACGTCGACGTCGCCGGGCGTGGTGATCGAGAGGTCCACGGTGTCGGCCGCGGCGGTTCGGCGAGTTCGACGGCAGCTGGGCGATCGACTGGGCCAGGCGCGGCGTCGCCGGCGGATTGCTCGACTGCGTGAGGAACAGCCCGGCCGATCCGACGACCAGCGCGACCGCCATCAAGGTGGCGACGGCGCGGGCCGCGGGTGACTTGATCGGCCAGATTTGGTGGGTGCGGAGCTTCTCGAAACTCGGCAATTCACTCGGGTGGACCCACTCGCGCTCGTCCCTCGGAGGGGGCGTCGCGCGGGCGCGTCGAGCGACGCCACCAATCCCCTAGTCCCCGACTCTCCACCCATTGAAGGCTAGTTACCAGGGGTTCGCGTAGTTGGGGTCGCCCTAACATCGAGAGCCATGGCATTGGACGTCGCGCTCGACATCGGAACATCGAACACGCGTCTCGCGACCACCGAACGCGGCGTCGTCTTCGACGAACCGACGATGGTCGCGATCGACACCAACTCCGGTCGCGTCGTCGAGGTCGGCCACGGGGCCCTCGACATGGTCGCGCGAACGCCTCGTCACGTCGTCGTCTTTCGACCGCTCGCCCAGGGCGCCACGGTCGACTTCGACGTGACCTCACGCCTCATCGCCGGGCTGTTCGAGCGCGCCGGCGTGTCCAAGATGAGTCGGGCCCGCGTGGTGATGAGCGTGCCGTCGCTGGCGACGTCGATCGAACGGCGAGCGCTGCGCCAAGCGGCGATCCAGGCCGGCGCGCGCGAGGCGACGCTGATCGAGGCGCCGATCGCCGCGGCGATCGGCATGGGCCTGCCGGTCCAGGACCCGGTCGGTTCGGCCGTGACGGTCCTCGGCGCCGGGCGCCTCCGAGGCCGCGGTCATCTCGCTCGGCGGCATCGTGACCGGGCAGCGCGCGACGCCTCGGCGGCAACGACCTCGACGCCGCGATCGCGACGTCGCTGCGGATTCAACTCGGCGTCGTCGTGGCGCCGTCGGTGATCGAGGCGTCTGAAGTTCTCACTGGCCTCGGCGCTTGGTCGCACCAAGGGCCGTTCCGAAGTCGTGCTCGCGCGCACGGTGGACCGCGGTGACCTCGTCGAGGTCGACGTCGACGCCGACTTCGTGAACGCCGCGGTCGCTCGAGGTCGTGACGACCACCGTGCGCATGATCCAGGAGTGTCTCGGCGACGCGCCGCCGGACCTCTCCCAGGACGTCAGCGCGCGAGGACTGCTCCTCACCGGTGGTCACGCCCACTTGAGCGACTTCGCCGAACTGATCGCGACCAATACCGGCGTCGAGGTCGCCGTCGCCGAAGATCCCGACACGGTCGTGATCCGCGGACTTCGGCTCTGTCTCGAAGAGATGGCGTCACTGCACTCGCTCTATCGCGACGCCGATCGTTAGTCGTCGTCGCGACCGAGCTGGTTGACCGCCGCGCGGACCTGCCAGTCCCGGTCTTCGCTGGCGCGCGCCAGCGCCGCGTCGATGTCGGGACCTTCGAAGTTCGAGAGGGCGACGATGGCGCGACGGCGCACCGGTGGTTTGTCGTCGAGCGCGGCGAGGATCGCCGGACGCGCTCGGTCGTCGCCGATCGCTCCGAGCGCCGCGATCGCCGATTCACGACATCGCGCGTCTTCGTGCGTCGTCGCGATGACGCACATCTGTTCGACGGCCGCGACGTAGAGGTGTTCACCGAGGGCGAAGACGGCGCCGTCGACGACGAGCGCGTCGTCGTCATCGAGACAGACGCACGATGGCGGCGAAGACATCGTCGTCGTCGATCTCCGCGTGGGCGATCTGATTGAGCGCCTCACGACGCACGTCGACGTCGTCGTCACCGAACGCCGCGCGCCAGTCCTCGGAGGTGACGAGCCGTTGGCGCACCGCGCCGCGCAGCGCCAGGATCCGGTGTCGAGCAACGGCACTGTGCAGATTGGTGCGCAGACACCTCGACGTAGTCGTCACCCAGCGCGAAGCCGGCGCGCAATAACGACACGTCGATGCTCTCCGCTAGCGTTGCTTCATCACCGTGCATGAACCCATCTCATCACCTCCGAAGTCTCGACGGGGTCCGGCGTCCTCTTCATCGTCCTGGTGCGTGATTCTCACCGCGACGGTCGTCCTAGGAAAGATCAACACCAACGACTACGCCCTGACGCCGGGGGACGCGACGCCGGTGGCACCGCTCGTCAAGATCAAGGGCGTCGCGAGCGCGACGCATCACGGCAAGATCATGTTGACCGACGTCTATCTCACGTCGCTCGACGGTTGGCAGTGGCTGTACTTCCACCTCAAGAGTCACGTGCAGTTCGTCAGTGGCGACGAGTTCGTCGATCCCGGCGTGTCGACCGCGGAACTCGGGGCACAGGGCTATCTGGAGATGAGCGACGCGAAGCAGGCCGCCGAGGTCGCGGCCTTTCGTACGCTCGGATGGAAGGTACCGAGCACCCCGACGGGCGCCATCGTGACGGCGGTCGAGAGTGACGTCGCCGGCGCAACGCGCCGAACATCCACGTCGCCAACGAGATCGTCGCGGTCAACGGGACGCCGGTCGACTCGGCGTGCTCGCTCATCACCGCCATGCACGCGGTGCCGTCCGGTACGACGGTTGCACTCACGATCAGGCGCGCTCGGATCTCTTCGTCCGGAACGATCTCGTATCGGCGGCTCGTCGACCGACAAGGTCACGACCGTGAAACCGCCGAAGGGACTGGCGCCGTCGGGTTGTCCCGGGCGTGAGCGGCGTCGGCACGTCATATCTCGGCGTGCGGTCTCGAGGACGGGAACGCCTACGCACTGCCGGCGACGGTCAGTATCGATACGGCCAACATCGGCGGACCGTCGGCCGGGCTGGCGATGACGCTCACGTTGATCGACAAACTCAGTCGTAGGTCGATCTCCGGCAACCAACCGATCGCCGCGACCGGCACGATCGACGTCCACGGCAACGTCGGTGACGTCGGCGGTGTCGCGGAGAAAACCGTCGCGGTGCAACGCGCCGGCGCGAAGTACTTCTTCGTCCCGCAGGTCGAAGTCAAGACCGCGAAATCGGAGGCGCAACCGGGTCTCACGATCGTCGGCGTGACGACACTCGCCCAGGCGTTGCGTGACCTTCGAGCGCTCGGCGGAGCCGCCCCGCAACCCCTTACGCCGCCTCGTTAAGCCATTTTCGGCAATCCCGACGCCGTAGTCTGGAGGGAATGGACGATCGCCGAATTCTCTCAACCACGCGCCAATCGTCAGCCGAGATTGCCCGAATGAACTTCACGACCCTGCGAAAGGGCGGCTACGACCCCAACGAGGTCCGCATCCAGTTGGAGTCGGTCGCGCGCGAGATGGGCCACCTCGAGGCCCGAATTCGCGAGCTCCAGGACCAGCTGAGCGAGGCCCAGCGCCGCGCCGCCAACCCGACCCTCGACGAGGCCACGCTGACCAGCGCCCTCGGCGCCCAGAGCGCGGCGATCCTGCGATCGGCCCACGAAGAGGCCGGTCGCGTGACCGCCGAGGCCCAAGAACGAAGCGCCCAGGTCTTCACCGAGAGCCAACAGCGCAGCGCCGCCCACCTCATCGAGGCCCAGGAACGGGCCACCACGTTGATCGCCGAGGCCGAGAGCACGGCCGCCCAGGTCGACCACGACGCCCGACTGGCCGCCGAACGACTCGTGGAGTCCGCGAAGGTCAACGGTGAGGCGCTCGTCGAGGGCGCGCGCGAGCAGGGTCGCGCGATCGTCGAGCAGTCCTACGACGCGCGCAAGGCCGTCCTCAACGACCTCGCGGTGAAGCGCAAGGCCCTGCAGATCCAGATCGAACAGCTGCGCGCCGCGCGCGACGTCCTCGCCACGTTCGTCACCTCGGTGCAGGACCAGGTGGACGCCGTGCTCTCGGGCATCAACAACTCCGACGAGGTGGCGCGCAACGCGGCCCTCGAGGCACTGCGACTGCGACCGAACGTGCCCGAACCGACCGAGGAGGAGGTGCTCGCCGGCACGCCACTGCGCCAGGTCGCCGAACCACAACTGCAAGAAGTGCCCGACGTCACCGAGACCAGTCCGCGGCCCCGACGCGCACCGAAGGACGAGGTCGCGGCCGTCGACGTCACCGAAGTCTCCATGGTCGACGACGACGCCTCGGGTACCGACGTCGTCAACGAGATCTTCGCGCGGCTGCGAAAGGCGACGCTGGAAGAGCGCGGTGCCGCCCCGGTGCCCAAGCGCGCCGCGCCCGCGCCCGCCAAGGCGGTGACGGCGACCGGTGAACTGTTCGAGCGCCGCGACGCCGCGCTGGGCGAGTCGCTCTCGGCGCTGACGCGAAAGGTGAAGCGCGCGCTCCAGGACGACCAGAACATCATGCTCGAGCGACTGCGCGACGTGAAGGCGATGATCACGACCGAACTCGAGGACGAACACGAGCAGCGCGCGCGCTACGCCGACGCCGCGATCGACGCGCTCACCGACGCCGCCGCCGCGGGCGTGCAGTTCGCCAAGGACGAAGCCGGCGTCAGCGGGGGCGAGGTCGACGACGCGGCCTTGAAGGACTGCGCGGCCGATCTCGCGGTGACGATCGTCTTGGCGCTGCGCAAGCGCATCCTCACCGACGGCAGTGGTGACGGTCCGGACCGCGCGAACGCCGCGTACAAGGAGTGGCGCGGGGCGCGCGTCGAACGACTGTGCACCGACGCCGCGCGCCGAGCCTTCGAGATCGGCGTCATCGCCGCCTCGCAGGGTCGACACGTTCGATTCTTCGTCGCGCCGAACGACGCACCGTGTGACGCGTGCGCCATGGACGCGGCGTCGGGTGAGCGGCCGCCGGTCAGCCTTTCCCGAGCGGTTCGGCGTACCCGCCGCTGCACGCCGGTTGCGCCTGCGCCGTTATTCCTGTTTGAAATACGACCTAGGCTGACTGCGTGCGAAGTCCGACTGATATCCCGCCTCGGGCGCGTCGACTCGGTCGATTCTCGCGGCGATTCTGGTTCGGCCTGGCCTTCGTCGTCACTCCTCATCGGCTTCCTGTCGCTGCGCAATCTCGCGGTGCTCTGGACCGACCAGATGTGGTTCTCCTCGGTCGGACTCGGCAAGGTCTTCTCGACGCTCCTGATGGTGAAGGTCGGCCTCGGCCTGACCTTCGGCGCGATCTTCTTCTTCATCATGTGGGGCAACCTGCTGCTCACCGACCGATTCGGTGCCCGCGACCTCTCCTTTGACCCCGAGGACGAGATCGTGCGCCGGTTCCAGAACGTCGTGCGCCCCTACGCCAAGCGGATCTACGCCGCCATCGCGCTCGTCATGGGTCTGATCGCCGGACTCAACGCCACCGGTCAGTGGAACAAGTACCTGCTCTTCGCGAACTCCCAGCCGTTCCACGTCAAGGACGCCCTCTTCCACAAGGACCTGAGCTTCTACATCTTCACGCTGCCCTTCGTGTCCTTCGTCGTGACGTGGCTCCTGGTCTCGTTGATCGTCGCGTTGATCGTGACGACGGGCTTCCACTACCTCAACGGCGGCATCCGCGCGACGAAGGTGACGCCGCGCGTCTCGCCGCGCGTGAAGGCCCACCTGTCGGTCATCGGCGCCGGCATCGCGCTGATGAAGGCCGTCGGCTACATCATCGCGAAGTGGGAGCTGGTGAACTCGACCAACGGCTTCGTCCAGGGCGCGGGCTACACCGACGTGCACGCGCGCATGCCGGCGCTGACCATCCTGTTCTTCCTCTCGATGGCGGCGGCGCTGATCCTGCTCGCCAACGTGCGCATGCGCGGGTGGTCGTTGCCCGCGGTCGCGGTCGGACTGTGGCTCTTCGTGGCGCTGGTGATCGGCGTGCTCTACCCGACGATCCTCCAGGCCCTCAAGGTGAGCCCGAACCAGGACACGCTCGAGGCGCCGTACATTCAGCGCAACATCGAAGCGACGCGCGCCGCCTTCGGACTGGACAAGGTGAAGTACAACAACTTCGCCGCCTCAACGACGATCACGGACTCGACGATCAAGGCCGATAGCCAGACGCTGGACAACATCCGACTGTGGGACCCGGCCCCCAACATCGCGTTGGCCAACGTGACGCGCCGTCAGTCGATTCACGCGTACTACACGTTCGCGACGCTCGCCGTCGATCGCTACTTCATCAACGGCAAGCTCACGCCGGTCCTGATTGGCGCGCGACAGCTCAACGCGGCGAACCTGCCCTCGCAGTCGTGGGTGAACCAACACCTGCAGTACACCCACGGCATCGGCGCCGCGGTCCTGCCGGCGAACGCCGTCGACTACACGACGGGCAACCCGAACTTCGTCGTCTCGAACGTGCCGCCGCAGTCGACCAACGGCATGCCGGTGTTGACCCAGCCCGACATCTACTTCGGCATCCACGATCCCGGCTGGGTCGTCGCCAACACCAAGCAGCTGGAGCTCGACTACCAGGTGAACTCGGGCGCGAACGCCGGGGCGCCGGTCGAGACCCACTACGACAGCACCGGCGGCGTGCCGGTCGGCAACATCTTCAGTCGCATCGCGTTGGCGCTGCGACTCGGCGACTTCAACTTCTTGATCTCGAACCAGATCACGTCCAAGAGTCGCGTGATGTTCGTGCGCGACGTGCAGCAGATGGCCCAGAAGGCCGCGCCGTTCCTCACCTTCGACTCCAATCCCTACGCCGTGATCGCCAACGGCGAGGTGCAGTACGTGCTCGACGGCTACACCACGACCGACCAGTACCCCTACAGCGAGAACGCCTCGAACCTGAACGTCAACCAGGGCGGTCTGCCGTCGAGCTTCAACTACGTGCGCAACTCCGTGAAGGTCGTCATCAACGCCTACACCGGTGCCATGACCTTCTACGCGAACGACCCGAACGACCCGATCCTGAAGGCCTACCGCTCGGCGTTCCCGACGATGTTCCACCCGATGAGCCAGATGCCCGAAGCCATCCGCACGCACCTGCGCTACCCGTCGAACATCTTCTCGGTCCAGGCCGCCACGTTGGCCAAGTACCACATCTCGACGGCGAGCGCGTTCTTCGCGGCCTCGGACCGCTGGGAAGTCTCGCCGACCACGGGCTCGGGTACGCCGGAGCAGTCGCTCGCGCTGACGACCGTGACCAACGACGCCGGCAACGTGGTCTCGTCCTCGCTCGCGCCCATGAGTCCGATCTTCCAAGTGGGTTCCTTGCCGCAGGCCAATCACCAACAGCTGTTGGAGAACATCGCGTTCGTCCCGGCCGGTAACTCCGCCACGGTCCAGGGCCTCACGGCGTTCATGATCGCCACCAGCGATCCGTCGGACTACGGCCAACTCCACGTCTACGTGACGCCGCGTGGGCAGTCGGTCACCGGGCCGGTGCAGGCCGACTCTGAGATGCAGCAGAACGCCGCGGGCTCCAGTGCCATCAGCCTGCTCAACAAAAATGGTTCACAGGTGCTGCTCGGCAACAACGTCATGGTGCCGCTCGACCAGAGCATCCTCTATATCCGTCCGCTCTACGTGATCAGCACGTCGAACCCGCATACCGCAGTTGCGCTACATCTTCGCGGTCTTCAACCAGGACGTGTCATTCCAGCCGACGCTCGCCCAAGCGGTCTCGGCGGTCTTCAACTCGAACGTCTCGATTGGCGGAACGACACCGGGCAAGCCCGGGAGCGGGGGATCGACGAAGCCTGGGCAGACGGCGGCGGACTATTTGAAACAAGCGGTGTCGGACTACCAGGCGGCGCAGAAGGACCTCACCAGCGGCAACCTCGGTGGCTACCAGAACGAAGTGAACGCCATGAACATCCAGATCGCCCTGGCGCAGACCGCGCTGGGCAAGAAGTAATTTCGTCCGACGCCTTCAGCGTTCGAAATCGCGCAGTGAACGACACACTCAAAAAGATTCTCGTGTCCTACAACATTCGATTCGACTGAACAAATGCTTCCGCCATTTGGATGTAGTCGTATCCCCGATATAATGGACTCTGCATCGCGGGGTGGAGCAGTCTGGTAGCTCGTCGGGCTCATAACCCGAAGGTCGCAAGTTCAAATCTTGCCCCCGCCACCAATTACGAAGACCCAGGCACTGCCTGGGTCTTCGTGCGCTTTGGGCGGAGAGTGTGCGGCATTCGACCAAAGCGGGCCAGACGGGGCTCGACCCCAAAGTGACATACTCCCGGTAGTATAAAAGTATGAAAATTAGCATGAGCTTGCCGGAGGAGGACGTCACTTTCCTCGACGCGTACGCCAGCGAAAAGGGCCTCCCTTCCCGCTCGGCCGCACTTCATAAGGCTGTCCGATTGCTCAGGGCGACAGGTCTGGGTGCCGCCTACGAAAGTGCTTGGGCCGACTGGTCAAATGATGACGAAAAGCTTTGGGATGCCACCGCATCCGACGGTTTGTAATAGTGCGGCGAGGCGAGATCCACGTCGTAAATCTTGAGCCTGCGAAGAGCGGTGAAGCAAACAAACGACGACCGGCCGTCATTGTCAGCAACGACGGAGCGAACGTTGCCGCCGAACGAACTGGCCGGGGGGTCATCACCGTCGTACCGGTGACCGCGAACGTTGCTCGCGTCTACCCCTTTCAAGTCCTGCTTCCAGCGAACTTGACCGGGTTGGAGCACGACTCCAAGGCCCAGGCTGAGCAGGTTCGTTCCATTTCCGTGGAGCGACTTGGATCGGCAATTGGAGAAGTTCCACAAGATTTGATGTTCAAACTCGACGAGGCACTTCGTCTCCATCTTGCACTCTGACGCTTCTGGGCCGTGACCCGAGGTCATCCTCTGCCTTCGTGCGTGCACGTCAAGCCCTCACCGGAAGCGGCAGGCAAGGCGCCTTTAACTAAAGGGGACGACCACCGGACCAGGTTTGCGTTCGTAAACCGCGAAGAAGTCGCGGTCGTCGGGATAGAGATAACGGTCCACCGACTGAACGGGCTGGGGCTCCACCATGGTGGGGTCAAGACCGCGCTCGTGGCTGTAGGTAATCAGCGTGTGCCAGTCGGCGTTGATATCGAACTCCATAGCGTCGATCGCGCCCGCGTGCTGAAGAATCTGGGCGAGCGAGACGACCGTCTGGTCGTTCGCTACCACGAAGATGAGGTTTCCCTCTTTGTCAATGCCCACGCCCGTGCGCCACACCCTGACCGCGTTGCCGACCGTGAAGCCCCACTGAGGACTGTCGGGATTGGTGTTGAGCTCGGGGTTCAGCTTTCCGTGCCACACGATCGGCGCGAGGCTCTGTCGCGCCCAGGCGACGTTGGATCCGGGGTTCGGACCGCCGCGCCAATCGATGATGGAGATCTGCCCGTCCTTGAATCCCACCAACGTCGCGTTCCCGTCGGTGAGCGGTTCGTTGGTGTGCCCATTCACCGCTGAGCCGTTGTCGCCATCGGAGTAGATGAAGCCCGCGTTGAAGGTGGCGAGGAGGCGGTAACGCTGGTCATACGGAACTTCCGACGGACCGCGGTCGCTCGCTGTCGGAGGTTCGTAGCGACCGGGGTAGTACGCCAGATCGACGAGCGAGTGGTTGAACCAGGCCACGTAGGCGACCATTTGGGGATAGGTCGGGTCAGGTCGGTACGTGGTTACGAGCACGGGCGGTTTTCCTTGGACGGACGGACCCGTGCGCTTCCACACCCCTTCGCCCGGCAGAGGGGTGGCGAAGACCGGCGCGATGGGGGCGGGCCATGCGCTCGCCGTGTGGCGTGTGCCGGTAGTAGGTGGCGGCCCTGCACCCGCTGTCTTGCTGAGGCCGACACTTGGCAACTTCGTGAGTTGAGGTCCGCCTTTCTTCGGCGCGTGATCGCTGAAGTACACGTGTTCGGCCTCATCAACGGCCCAGTTGCCGAAGGGTAGGGTGCGCACCCACTCGGTGCTCTTTTCAGAGAAGTTCATGCTGGAGGGTCGAAGTGTGTAGACCGCGAAGGAGGACACCAGCCACACGAGGATCGCGAGCACGAGACAGCCCAGGCCCAACAACACGCGGCGAAGCGGACCTCGGCGCTTCCTCCCTCGCGCAGAACGCACGTTGGATCGCGCCGCCGGCTCCGTGTCCATGTCTCTAGGGTAAGCACACACACGCCCACCGAGCGAGGCGGTCGTCTTGGCCTGGTATTTCCCGCACGCCCAACGCGACCCTTACTCGCGACGCCATGACGATTTTGCGCGTAGACAATGTCGGCATCGTCGTCACCAACCGTGTGCGTGAGAGGGATGCAAAACTGTCGCGCGACCGGTCTGACGTTCAGCGAGGTTCGCGCACCGTTCAACACTGGGTGGTGCCTGACAAGATACGACGGTTGATTGAACGTTGACCTCTCTCAACGTTGAGGGAAATCCTCGGTCGGACCCTAGCAATGCACCCTTCATCGTGATTCAATATCGATGCTCGAGAGGAGTTGGTTATGTGGAGTGCAGGCATTGGGATGCTTTTGATTCTCATGGGACTGGCGGTGGCATTGGGACCGATTCTCTTCGGCTTCCATTTGGAAATTGTCGAAAGGCGATCGAGGGAGCTCCTCGCCAAAGCGACGCCGATGTCCGTTATTTCAGGACTGAGGTGTGCGCACTGTGGCGAGATGGTCGACGACACATACTTCGCAATCGTTCCCCACAAAGTTGAGTATGACTCGAGTCTCCTTTACGAGGCCAGTTAGCGGACTGCTCGCGTCGCGACGGAGGGGAATCGGCGTCCTCTGATGTCGAGGACGCCCCGAGTCCCTGGACAAGTTGTTGGTTTCTCTCAACACTGAGATTTCCCAACACTTCGCGTGCCTGGCAATCTACGATTCCGCTATGAATCGTTCGGTTCTACGAAACTTCATCGCGATTTTGGTGTGCGTTGGCTTGATTATTTTGGCGGCAAGCGCCCCGAATTTGCTCATTAGCCATCGGGCATCGATGGCAGATTCGATCCTGGACACGTCCGTCGCACTTATCGGAACCTTGGTCGCCTTCCTCGAGTTTGGTCGGTACCGCCGAACAGGGAACGCAGACGTCCTTCTCATTGTGATTGCGGTGATTCTCCTTGCCTGGGTCCACGGTCTCTTCGACCTGGTCCCGACGCTGCTGGTACCTCACGTCATCAGCGCAGGCCTCGGTGCACGAATTGAAATGTGGGGAACCGGCGTCACCAGAGTCCTCGCTGGCTGGTATCTCATTTGGGCGAGCATCTGTGGCGAGAGGAGGGTGCGCCAACCGAGAGCGTGGTATCAAGTCTTCTTCGAATTCGTGATTCCCTTGGCGATTGGAGTGGGAGTCATCTGTGTGACGGTCGCACTTGTGCCCACCGCGCACGGCGGGTTGCTCAATGGCGTCATTTGGCCCCAGTCGCTGGCCTCCTTGTTTCAGCTGCTTGGAGCGACGCTCTTCATCGTCGCGGCGTGGAGACTCGCAACGCAGTCTGAGTTGCGGTCCGACGAGTTCCAGGCGTGGCTCGCCACTGGGTGCATCTTCGCCGGCTTCTCGATGATTGGTTCTGCCCTTCTGCCGGCACACGGCGTCTACTGGGTGCGACCGAGCGATCTCTTGCGTGAGGCGGCGATCGCGGCTTGGGCGTGGGGTGCCGTTATCGAGATTCTCTCGTATTGGTCGACCATTGCCCAGTCGGCACGCCGCGAGGCCCTGCGAGCAGCGGCCCTCGACTTACACGATGGCCTGGCCCAGGAGTTGGCCCTGTTGACCAGTTTCATGTACGCGCCGCCGGAGGAGAGAGCGGAACCGAAATGGCACGAGCAGTTGCAGGCAATCGGCGAGAGGGCACTGGCGGAGGCGCGCCGGACGATCACGACGTTGGCGGGCGAACGATCGTTGCCCATTGACGCGGATCTGACGCGCACTGCGTATTCAGTTTCTGGCGACAACGTGGACGTACGCGTTGAAGTTGACCTCTCCTCTGTCTCAGCGGTCGACGACCCAGCACGTCGAGAGCCGATTGTGAGGATCGTGAGGGAAGCGGTCACCAACGCCGTTCGCCACGGACATGCCGCGCATGTGAGCGTTCGAGTGTCGGTGGAAGATGGTATTCCCACGCTGCGTGTCTCGGATGACGGCGTCGGGTTCGACGACACGTTGTCGGCCGGACCTGGAAGGTTCGGACTCGTCAGCATGAGGGAAAGGGCCGCGGAGATCGGTGCCTCATTGGAGGTTCACTCGGAGCCCGGACTCGGCACCACGGTCGAGGTGTTATGGCCGTGACCACTGTACCGGTCGCACTCATTGCCGATGATCATCCGCCGACTCGCGCCCTGATTCGTCACGTCATGGAAGATGATGGGTTCCGGATCTGCGCCGAAGTTGGAAATGCAGAGGAGGCTATTCGGATCGCGCGAGAGAGCGGGCCTGACGTGGTGGTACTTGACATTCGGATGCCCGGCAATGGACTGCGTGCGTGTGAAGTGATGACGTCAGACCGTCCGGAACTCTGCGTCGTCATGCTCACCATTTCGGAGAACATGATCGACGTCCTTTCGGCCCTAGCCGCTGGGGCGTCCGGCTATTGGCTAAAAGGCGAGGACCCCGCACTTATCCCGAAGGTTGTCCGCCGAGCGCTCGCCGGCGAATTGATCGTCGCCGGAGTGCTGTTGAAGAGTCTGATCCTGGGACAGGGAGTCCAAGACGTGCGACGACGCCTGCTCAATGAATTGATTCAAGGGGCAAGCCTCACGCCAAAGGAATATGAGGTCATCGAGTTGTTAGGCGAAGGCCTGACGACTGGCGAGATCGGCACGCGGCTCTTCGTTGCGGACGTCACTGTACGCACTCATATTGCAAACATTGTTCACAAGCTGAACGCAGCAGACCGCGAAGAACTTCGAGGACTGATTTCGAAGGCGTCAAAGCACAATTACCTTGACGCGACGGAATGAGAGTCCGGAAGAGTCCAGCATTCACCCGACCGCCGTGCAGTGGGGCAGGACGACTATCACTTGATCGATGAAGACGCAATGTCAGGATTTGCTTGAAATTGGGGTGAGTTAGGCTCGTCCTATTCCTGAGAGCGAAAGTGAGCCCGTGTCGTTCGTCGTTCAAAGTGATTCGCTGACTAAACGTTACGGTGACGTGCTCGCGGTCAAAGACCTCACGTTCGCCATTGAGGCAGGAACCATTACCGGTTTTCTCGGGCCCAACGGGGCAGGAAAATCGACGACGCTCAGAATGTTGCTCGGCCTGGCCAAACCCACCAGCGGTCACGCGACCATATTTGGCAGTCCCTACGAACATCTGAAGACGCCGGCGATTCGCGTCGGTGCTGTGCTCGAAGCGACCGATTTTCATCCCGGACGCTCGGGTCGCGACCATCTTCGAATGCTCAGTCGAGCCGTCGAGTTGCCCGACGCCAGGGTGGATGAGGTGCTCGCATTGGTGGAACTGCAGAGCGCGGCTAAGCGCCGCGTGAAGGGATACTCGCTCGGCATGCGTCAGCGTCTCGGTCTCGCTTCCGCGCTTCTCGGCAACCCTGACCTGCTGGTGTTGGACGAGCCGGCGAATGGACTCGATCCGGAGGGTGTGCGCTGGCTGCGGGACTTCCTCAGGGACTTTGCCTCGGGTGGGCGCACCGTGCTCATCTCGAGCCACGTGCTCGCCGAGATCGCCCAAACTGTCGACCGGGTGATCATCATCAACCATGGGCAGCTCGTCACTGAGTCGACGTTGGACGAATTGACCGCTCGCGTCGGGGGAGTGGTGCGCGTCCAAAGTCCGCAGCTCGATGTCTTGGCCGCGGCGCTGCAGCGCGAGGGAATCATCTCCACGATGAGCAACGACCACGCACTCTTGGTCCAAGGAACGACGAAGGAGCGCGTCGGCGACGTCGCGCTCGCGACTGGGGTCGCCATTCATGAGCTCGTGACCGAAGGTTCGTCGTTGGAAGAGGTCTTCCTCGACTTGACGTCAGAGGGGCCAAAGTGAATCAACTGCGGGCCGAGCTCCTCAAGATCCGTTCGACGCGCACGACGATCGGACTCCTACTGGGACTAGTCATCCTGGCGCTGCTCTTCACCATCCTGACGTGCACGTTGTCGCCGATGTCCCAACTCGTGACCGAGCAAGACCAGTCGAGTCTGCTGAGCTTCGGAAGCATCGCCGGCGTCTTCGCGGCGTTGGCGGGTGTCATGCTCTTCACCAGCGAGTACCGATTCGGGACCATACGTCCGACGTCGCTGTTCAATCCGAATCGCGTACACCTCTTCTCGTCCAAGTTCTTCGCCGGGGTTCTTTCCGGTCTCGTGTTCGGCGTTATCGGAGAGGGACTCGTCTTTGCAATCGGCATGTTGATCCTGAAGATCCGAGGCGTGCCTATCACTATGAGCGGGTCCAACATGACCGAGCTGATCGTCGGCGCGATCGTCGGGACCGCGTTGTGGGGCGCCATCGGCGTCGGTCTCGGCGCGATCGTGACCAATCAGGTCGGCGCCGTGATCGCGCTACTGGCGTGGGGATTCGTAGTGGAGAACCTGGTCTTCGGGTTCCTGCCCAAGATCGGTCGATTCTTGCCGGTGCACTCGTCGGACGCGATGATGGGTCCGATTCAAGACAAGTTGCTCCCTGGCGACGTCGGCACCCTCGTCACCGTGGCGTGGGCATTAGCACTTGCGATCATTGGTGTGGCACTACTGAAGCGGCGTGACGTCAGTTAGGCCTGGTTGGTCACAGCGGTATGGTGCGAACTGTTCCTCGTTGGCTCCGGGATACAGGTCCAAGCCACGCTCGGTGATCGTGGGTTCGCGAACTGAATTGCGAGAGAAACGGTCGTCCGGCCCAGTTACAGTCGAAAGATGACGCGAGAGACAGTCACCGGGTACTGCTGGCCGCAGTCAGTCATTCAGCGAGAACGAGTCGGACTTCACATGTCGTCCCCAAACGAACGGCCAGTTCGGGTCGAGATTGCACGCGTCGGTGGCCGACGAGAAGTCGTGTTCACTGCATCGTCGGTGGCGACTGGTGAGCACGAGACGCCCCACACTGCGTCATCGACGGGCTGCGAATGGCCAGTCGCACTCACGGTGGACATCGACGCGACGTGGCGTTCGGGTTACTACGAAGTCGTAATGGAGATTGAGGTTGGCGAGAAAGTGCGTCGCGACTACGCCTTCTTCGTCGTGCGACCAACCTCCGATCAGCGCATCGTCATCGCGTTGTCGACCAACACGTGGCACGCGTACAACGACTTCGGCGGGACGAACCTCTACAACGGCGGAACCCACGTCTCGATGCGCCGTCCGATGGCGGCTGGCTATCTGCATAAGCCACTCGGCAAGGGCCGCCGCGTCACCGGCACCGGCGAACCAGATCCGCAGAACGCCGCTCACGTGGGCTACATCCAGTTGAATCATTTGTCCGGCTGGGCGGGATCGGCCGGTTGGCCCGACTGGGAACAGCCCGTTCATCGCGTGGGCCGAGCGTGAGGGATTTGAGATTGGTGTGTGCACGAACGCGGACTTAGAAGAGCATCCCGAGGTCTTGGACGACGCGAGTCTTTACTTGTCGGTCGGACACGACGAGTACTGGTCGAAGGGCATGCGCGACACCGTCGAACGGTTCATCGCTCGAGGTGGCAACGCGGCATTTTTCTCGGGTAATACGGCGATGTGGCAGGTGCGGATCGAGGGCAGTGATCACGACGTCATGGTGGGTTACAAGGGGTTCTTCAAAGACGATCCGTTCATGGGGACGGCGCGCGAGTCGGAGGTAACGACCATATGGTCCGACGTCGTCCTTGGCCGACCAGAAAACACGATGACGGGGGTCACCTTCACTCGGGGCGGCTATCACCGCATCGGTCGCAACGTCACTGCTGGACTGGGTGGCTACACCGTCCATCGTGCGGACCACTGGATCTTTGACGGCACCGGGCTCAGTTACGGCGACGTTCTCGGCTCGAACGCGACGGTGGTCGGTTACGAATGTGACGGGTGCGCCTTCACGTATCGTGACGGCCTGCCCTACCCCACGGGAGAAGACGGAACACCCGCGACGTTCGAAATTCTTGGCACGTGCCCGACGCAGCACTTCTCGCATGAAACGGCTCCGCGTCCGCCAAAACTCGGTGAGCCCAGCGAGTTGCAGTACATCGCCTCGCGTGTGTTCGGAACGCGAGATCCCGACGCAATGGAACGGATTCGTCACGGCCACGCGGTGCTGGGTGCGTACACGAACGATGCGGGCGCCGCGGTGTTGACGTCGGGTTCAACTGATTGGGCGCACGGCCTACGAGAGCGAGATCCACAGATCGAACAGATCACACGCAACATCCTTACGACGCTCGGATAGACAAGCCTTACTGGCGAGGTTTGACGCGAGACGATTCGTTACACTTCGGTGATGTTTGTGGCCGATATATTCAAGCCCGGTCAGTGGAGTGACTTCTTTCTCCTGGTCGGAACCGGCGCGGTCACGCTCACCGGGTTGGTCTTCGTCGCGATGTCGCTCAACCTCAAAGAGATCGCCATCGATGCGACGCATCGCAACCGCGCCATCAACACGCTGACCGGTCTGGCGTTGGTGTTCATGCGTTGTGCACTTGTGCTCATGGGGGCTCAAGATCATCGAGCGATCGGCGCTGAACTGTTCGTGGTTGCCGGTATTTCCGGTTCTGTCTTTGTCCGGGGCTACGTCAAAGCCCTTCGGGCGGGCAACGGATTGCTCCTTTCTCGAATCGTGGGTGGCTGCTGTATCCACGTGGTCGAGATGTTCGGAGCGGCGATGTTCTTTTACGGGCATCTATTTGGTCTCTACGTTGCCGCGATCGCCATCGTGACCATTACTTGTTACATGATCACGGCCGCCTGGTTACTCGTGGTCGGCACGTTCAATCCGAAAGTGCTGACGTCATAGTGTCGCGATCAATTGATTCGGCGGCGAGTCTCATGAAGGTTGCGACGCGCTAGCAATAGCTCCTCAACGGCGAGAGAAGGCCGTGGAACACTATGTGCCGGTGGCGTTAGTCTTTCGTAATTATTTCCTGAGGAGGCACCATGTCCTACGACCCGGAGTCTGACGAGCGACTCGATCCGCGCATACGGGCAATGCTCGCCATGATGCCCGCGATGGAAGCCCGCGACGTAAAAAGTCGTGAAGAGTTGGTCGCGGACGCCGCGTCGCCACAGGGAGCCGCGGAGTACGCAGAGATGGCGAGCATCATGAATATGGCCGACGACGAGGTCGTCGCGCCGTCCAAGGGCCTTCGTTTCGCGCGCGAGGACATCGTCTCCTCGCCCGACGGCAACACGATCAAGCTGCAAATCGTTCGTCCCGACAACGACGAGACCGTGGCCTGCGTCTATTACATCCACGGCGGCGGGATGGCTTCGATGTCGAGCTTCTTCGGGAACTACCGGGCGTGGGCCAGAGTCCTCGCCGCAAAGGGCGTGGCGGTCGTGCTGGTGGAGTTCCGCAATTCCGTGGCGCCGTCGGAGGTTCCCGAGGTCGCTCCGTTTCCCGCGGGGCTCAACGACTGCGTCTCCGGGTTGAAGTGGGTCGTCGAGAACACGTCGAAGTACGGCTTCGATCCTTCGCGAATCGTCGTGAGCGGCGAGAGCGGCGGGGGAAATCTGACGCTCGCCCTGGGACTCAAGCTCAAGCGAGACGGCGAACTCGGACTCGTCAAGGGCCTCTACGCACTCTGCCCCTACATCGCCGGCCACTGGCCCGACGAGAGGTATCCCTCAAGCACTGAGAACAACGGCATCTTCATCGACGTGCACAACAACCTGGGTGCAGTGAGCTACGGCATTGACGCGTTCAACGCGGGCGATCCCTTGGCGTGGCCCGGATTCGCGACCGTCGAGGACGTCGCCGGCTTTCCGCCCACGGTGATCAGCGTGAACGAGTGCGATCCCCTTCGCGACGAGGGCATCGCGTTCTATCGATTGCTCCTCGCCGCAGGTGTGGCCGCCCGGGGGCGAAACGTCCTCGGAACGTGTCACGGCGCGGAGCTCTTTCCTCCACTCTGCCCCGAGATCACCCACAGCACCGCGGCGGACATTGCGGCCTTCGCCATGGCGTAACTAGCGTCTGGTTCAATAGGTACTCAACGTCACGTTGAGTCGTGCAAAGGAGCGTCATGACAGCTGAAGCCACCTCCAACATCGCGTCCTCGCAAAATTGGCCCCTTCCCGACGCGGTTGATCGCGAGACCTGGCAGGCGGCGATAGACGAGCTTCGGGGTCGAGAAAAGGCGCACACCCGTGAGGGAGACGCGATCGCCGCCGCGCGCCGGCGACTGCCGATGGTGGAAGTTGACGCGAAGGTCACCGTGACCGGACCGAACGGACCCGTGACGTTGCTCGACGTCTTCGAAGGTCGCCGGCAACTTGCCGTCTACTTCCACATGTGGCACGACGGCATGCCCGCCGAGGGTCAATGCGAGGGCTGCACGTTCTTCAACGGTCAGGTGCGAGAGCTGTCATATCTCCATTCGCGCGACGTCACCTACGCGACGTTCTGCGAAGGACCGTATGAGGAGAGCGCGCGCTATCGAGACTTCATGGGTTGGGACGTGCCGTGGTACTCCGCGCGCGACAACGCGGAACAACTCCTCGCCGGGCGATGGTTCGGGGTCAACGCCTTCTACATCCGTGACGGCGATCGCGTCTTCGAGACCTACTGGACGTCGTGGCGAGGGGCGGAGGCCGTCGCGCCGTCGTACGCACTGCTCGATATGTCCCTCTATGGGCGCCAAGAGAAATTCGAAGACTCACCGGCGGGCTGGCCGCAGTTCTATGAGAACGACGGTGGCCAATTCCGTACGAATGGTCGACCGACGTCGCAGTGGTCGCGACTCGCGGCGGGTCGCTCGGACGATCTCAACGACGGCGACGCGCACGCTTGATCACATCAGTGGCGTGATCGGATGGAGTTCGAGTTCAGTGGCGAGGTATGGGAGTGGCGCGGACCGTCGCCGTTCTACTTCGTGACGGTTCCGGAGGAAGAGAGCGTTGAAATCGAGGCGTTGTCGTCGCACGTCACCTACGGCTGGGGGATGATTCCGGTGGAAGCGACGATCGGACTCACGCGTTGGACGACGTCACTCTTTCCGAAGGACGGTCGTTACGTCGTGCCGCTGAAGAGCGCCATTCGTAAGGCTGAAGACATCGATGTCGGTGACACGGTCAACATCCGATTGGGTGTCGCGCTCTAAATCGCTTCTCGACGTATTACGACGCCACACTGTCGCTGCGGTGTGGGAGCACCCAATTGGGTCGTGGGAAGTGACAGGTGTAGCCGTTGGGGTAGTGCTCGAGGTAGTCCTGGTGCTCGGGTTCGGCTTCCCAAAATGCTCCCGCCGGATCGACTTCGGTGACTACCTTTCCTGGCCAGAGTCCCGAAGCGTTGACGTCGGCGATGACGTCTTCGGCGACCTGTCGCTGCTCGTCATTCAGGTAGAAGATCGCCGAGCGGTAACTCGTGCCGACGTCGTTGCCCTGACGGTCTCTCGTTGTCGGGTCGTGAATCTGAAAGAAGAAGGCAAGGATGTCGCGGTATGAGGTGACCGTCGGATCGAAGATGATCTCGATCGCCTCGGCGTGACCTTCGTGGTGTCGATAGGTCGCGTTCTCGACGTTGCCGCCGGTGTAGCCGACGCGCGTCGAGATCACGCCCGGACGCTTACGGATGAGGTCCTGCATTCCCCAGAAGCACCCACCCGCGAGGACCGCGGTCTCGGTTTCGATGGTCATTGTGTCGCCTCCTCCTTCGGTGCCGCGTTCTCGAACAGATGCTTGTACTCGCCGTAGCCCGACGCGTCGAGCTCGTCGTACGGGACGAATCGTAATGCCGCGGAGTTGATGCAGTACCGAAGTCCGCCTTCGTCCTTGGGACCATCGTCGAAGACGTGACCGAGGTGACTGTCCCCGTTGGCCGATCGCACTTCCGTGCGCGTCATGCCGAAGGTCCGGTCCTTCAACTCGACGACGTTCTCGGTCTCGACCGGTGCGGTGAAACTTGGCCACCCGCAACCGCTGTCGAATTTCTTGGTGGACGTGAACAGTGGCTCGCCGGAGACGATGTCGACGTAGAGCCCGGCCTCATGGTGGTCCCAGAACTCGTTGCGGAACGCCGGCTCGGTGGCGCTCTCTTGCGTGACGGAGTACTGGTGTGGCGTCAGTCGTGCGACGGCCGCTTCGCTCTTCTCGTACTTATCACTCATGGCTACTCCTTCTTCGCGTCGCTCGATGACGGCTCGCGTATTTCCTTTCTAACGGTATCGGAGAGCGCGCATTTCGTTACAAAGCCCCTCCCGCTCGGGAGGGGCTTTGCCTGCGCGGGCGTGCTGATGAGTACGGCTTACTCGACCATCGCCAGCGAGATCATCTCCTCGGCCGACTCTTCGGCGCTCGACGCCACGATGCTCGTAGGGCGAATCAAGAAGAACGCGACGGCCAGTGCGACGGCCACAATCCCCGCGCCGGTCAACAGGGCGTCGGAACGTCCGTGGGCCGCGGCGATGCTGGTGAGCGCGGCGACGCCGACCGCGCCACCGGTCTGCTGCATGGTCTGCAGCATTCCCGACGCGGCACCGGCGTCCGCCCGCGGCACGCCCGTGAGGATCGTGACGCTCAGGGGCAAGAAGCAAGATCCGGCTCCGATGCCGAAGAGGACCAGCGGGACCGAAGAGGCTCTCGAAGTAGCCCTCCGTCGGCGTGGCCTTCGAGATCCACAGCGTCGCCACGCCGAGCGTGAACAGACCGAACAGCAGTATCGGTCGCGCACCGATTCGTCCGACGAGCCGCGGCGTGATCCGCGAACTGGCGAAGATCAGGCCGGTCATCGGCAAGAACGCGAAGCCCGCGTCGATGGCGCTGAAGTGCAGGTCGCCCTCGAGGTACTGGCTGATGAAGAAGAACAGGCCGTACATGACCATCGGTACCAGCATCATCGTGAAGTACGCCGGACCACGGAGGCGATCGGTCAACAGGCGCATCGGCAAGAGCGGCTGTGCGCGACGCTTCTCGACGTGCACGAACGAGGTCAACAGGACCGCGCTGAGGACGAAGGAACCGAGCGTCACCGAACGGCTGCCGTGTTCGGCGAGCCGGATGAAACCGTAGATCAAGCTCGCCAGACCGCCGGTGACCAGCGCCGCTCCGGCCACGTCGAGACGACCGCCGTTGCGCGGTGGTTCCGGCACGAAGCGCGGCGCCAGGAGGATGATGGCGATGCCGATGGGCACGTTGATGAACATCACCCAGCGCCACGACACCCACGACGTCAGTGCGCCGCCGAGGATGAGTCCGAGTGAACCGCCGCCGGCCGACACCGCGGTGAAGATCCCCAGCGCCTTGTTGCGTGCGGGACCTTCTTCGAAGGTCGCGCTGATCAGACTGAGCGTGCTGGGCGCCGCGAGCGCGGCGCCGACACCTTGGACGGCGCGGGTGAGCAGCAACATCGTCGACGTCGTCGCCATGCCGCCGAGGAGTGACGCGGCGGTGAAGATGGTGAGTCCGATGATGAGCATCCGACGTCGACCGAAGACGTCACCGGCGCGACCACCGAGGAGCAGCAGTCCGCCGAAGGCCAGGCTGTAGGCGTCGATGACCCACGAGAGTCCGGCGGTGCTGAAGTGCAGCGAGTGCTTGATCGGCACGAGGGCGATGTTGACGACGGTGGCGTCGAGCACGACCATCAATTGACAGGTGACGATGATGGCCAAGGCGATAGTTGAGGCTCGTTTTTGGGCGTGAGAGGTCAGAGGCACGATGGCTCCTTTTTTGAACTAGAGGCGTAAACTCCGGACAATTTCTTGCAGACTCGGTGCCGAAGGCGTTGCTTTTGGTCTCCGGAGGACCTAACATGAGGGTGCCTCCACATACTATACGGAGGTTGCCTCCGGTTGCAAGTCATTCTTGGAAAACTTTGGGGCGGAGTTCTAAGAGGAGCGATGATGAGCGACACGGTGGTGCGGAAAGGTCCTCGTCGAGCCGACGCTCAGCACAACTACGACGTCATTTTGGCGACCGCTCGCGCCGCCGTCGCCGAGCGCGGTGGCGACATCGTGCTCGAAGACATCGCCCGCGACGCCGGTGTCGGGATCGGGACGCTCTACCGCCATTTCCCGACCCGTCAGGATCTGCTCGAAGCGGCCTTTCTCGATGAGGCGGTGGAGCTTCGTCAGTCGCGCCGAAGAACTGTACGGCGCCCCCGCAACCTTCGACGCGTTGATCGACTGGCTGCGACTGCAGATGGACTTCGGTGCCCACGGACGAAGCATGGGTGCCGCCGTGATGAACGCGAAGCACACCGAAGGCACCGAGATTCAGATCGCCTGCGTCGACATGCGAGAGGCCGGCGCCGTGCTACTGCGTCGCGCGCAGGAGGCCGGAGAGGTACGAGCGGACGTGGAAATGGTCGACGTGCTGCGCTTGATGCACGGCATCGTCATCGCCAATGAACAGGCACCCGATCAGTCGCGCGTCAATCGCATGTTCGACGTCGTGATCGCGGGCATCCGCACTTAGCGTTCGTGCGACGTCCGATCCTCCGTCGGGCGTCAGTTCGACGGCGGAGATGGTGCGATCCGTCAGGCGTTGGTAGTCAGCCCACCCGTGATAGTGCCGCACGAGTTCATTCCAGAGCGCCGGATCGTCCGTCGACGGAATCTCTCTCGCGACGGCCGCGAATCGAGACGCGCCCACTTGGACCGTGACCTCCGGGTGCGCGCGAACGTTGAGTAGCCACTCGGGGTGGCCCGGACGTCCCCCGTTGGACGCGACGACGTAGAAGGTTTCCTCCTTTTCGTAGTAGAGCAACGTCACCGATCGTGTCTGCCCGCTCTTTCGTCCGCGCGTCTCGAGCAACAACATCGGACCGACCGGACTCTTGTGTCCAATGACGCCGCGTGTCAGTCGATACAGGTGCACGTGCCATCGATAGATCGTTCGACCAACGGTGCGATCGATGGCGACGGTCAATTTCACATGCGTCCTTTGCCTTGAGAATCTCTTGTGAAGTCTTTCACCCTTTCAATTGAACGAATTCGAAGTGTCACCTACCGGTCGCGGTGCGCACCGAGTCCTTTAGGTTGGAGCAAACGACACGACGCGGTGTCGGAGAGGAGCATGACCATGGAGATCATCCGTAACGCCGACGGGAGTTTGGTGGTACCGATTCCCGAAGGTCGTCATCACGACAGTGACGACGACACCGAGGGCGCGACCGACGGTGGCGCCGAGGAGATCGCGGCACCGACGACACGGGTGCTGCACCCTGGTGAGGGTGGGTACAACGAGGCGCTCGCCGAGTGGGACCTCCAACAGAATCCCGACCGCGCTCCGGCGGTCTCGACCGCGAGCGGGCGTGAAGAGGCGATGAACGTCGTCCACGCGGTCGCCGAGTCGCCCGACCACGACGTCGCCGGCGCGCTGAAAGAGGTCAACGACTCCGAAGCGAGCGGCGAGGCGCTGCGACACGTGCTCATCGGCGGGACGCACTCGGTCGAGGCATTCTCCGAAGAGGTGGCCGAGGCCGAAGGGGGAGAGCCCCTACCGGCACACAAGATGACCAAGATCATCGGCGAGGTCCTCGCCGACTTGGACAAGTAGCTCGTCGGCGACCACGGCGCCTACATTCGAAGCGGTAACCCGAAGAAAAGGAACGGTGTGACGTGGACGTTCAAGAACTATTAGGCAAAGTGGCTCAGCATCTCTCGGTGAGTCGCGCCTTCGGCACGGCCTACGAGAAGGACGGGTCACTCGTCATCCCGGTGGCGCTCGTCGCTGGCGGTGGTGGCGGTGGTGAAGGTCCCACCGGCGCGACATCGGAACGCAGCGACGACACCATTGTCGATGACGACGAGTCCCCAGCGGAAGTTCAAACGACGGGTTCCGGCGGTGGCTTCGGCGGAGTGGTGATGCCGGTGGGCGTCTACGTCGTGAAGGACGACAACGTTCGTTGGGTTCCGGCGGTCAACGCCAATCTGGTGATTGTCGTCGCCTTCCTCACGCTGCGGATGATCGCTCGCGCCCGTCGACGGTCTCGTCGACACGCTTCGTAGTGCTGCGCGAACGCCTCGCATCGGGCGCTGGACATCGAACTCTTATGATTGAGCCATGACGCAGACCGTCGGATCGTTCGCGTCACGACGTCTCCGTGGCTAAGCACCAGTGGTTCGCCCGACGCCGCTACGGCTTCGGCGTTCGACCCACGACGTGGCAGGGCTGGCTTATCACCGCGCTCGCGATCGGTGGCGTGATCGGCGCGCTGGTCGGCGTCACGCAAGACGACGGGCGACATCCTCCTGGTCGGCGTCGTCGGTCTGTATCTCGCGGTCGCCTACAGCCTCGGCGGCACGAAGAAACTCGTCAAGGTGGAGAATCACGTCGACACGTCCCTCGGCGATCGGACCCTCGATGACGTCGCCACGCCCGAGCCCGTGCCTCAGGCGATCTACGGCACGCAGACGCCACACGACATCGCCGAAGCGATCGTGTCGCATACCGGCAAATTCGCTGACGACAGTGAAGACGTGGCCACCAGTGATTCGGTCATCGTCGTCAAGGGTCTCACCAAGCAGTTCGGTCAACGAGTCGCGTTCGAAGACGTCACGTTCAACGTCCGACGTGGTGAAGTCTTCGGGTTCTTGGGACCCAACGGTGCGGGCAAGACGTCGACGGTTCGAACGCTCAGCACATTGGTCGCGCCGAGCGCTGGCACCGCTGAAGTCGCGGGCATTCCGCTCGACGGGAAACACGACATTGACATTCGTCAACGGATCGCGGTGATGACGGAGGTTCCCGGACTGTACCTGCGCTTGAGCGTCACCGAGAACCTGGTCTTCTTCGCGGGTCTCTACGGGTATCGCGACGCGCAACCACGAATCGATCGGGCCCTCGAGTCGGTCAACCTCACGTCGCGGGCCAACGACCTCTGCGGCAGTCTGTCCAAAGGACTGCGTCAACGAGTGGGACTGGCTCGGGCGCTCCTCAACGATCCGGAGATCCTGTTCCTCGACGAACCAACGGCCGGACTTGATCCCGTCGCGTCACTGGAGGTGCACAATCTGATCAACGCGCTTCGCGTGAAGGGCGTCACCGTGTTTCTCACGACGCATCGACTGGACGAAGCGGAGAAACTCTGCGACCGAGTGGCAATCTTGAACACGACGCTGCGCACCGTGGGGCGAATCGACGACCTGCGCCAGCGGATGTTTCACAAGTCGATTCTCGTCTCGACCATCGCGCCGTTGGCCGATCCCGACCGCGTGTTCGCCGCCCTCGACTGCGTCACGGGTTGGTCACACGACGACACCGGAGGCTACGTGCTGGTCGTGACTGACGTGCGCGTCGCCGCCCCGCAAATCGCGCGGGCGCTCGTTGGCGGCGGGTGCGGACGTCCTCTCACTCGTGGAGGGCCATCACTCCCTGGAAGAGGTCTACCTGGAACTCGTCGGAGCCGCGGGCCAAAGGGGAGCGTCGTGAGTCAAAGTTCGATTCGCATTCGAGCCGTGATGGCCAAGGAGTTCCGCGAGTACCGTCGCAATCGCTTCATCATCTACACGATGGGCACGCTGCCGTTGATCTTCACGACGCTGCCGGTGGTCTCACTGTTCAGCATCGCGAGTACGACCGCGCCGTCGACCGTGCGGACGCAGGTCGCGATCACGCTCCTCCTCTTACTGGTCATTCCGGTGGTGCTGCCCGCGACGATCGCGGCCTATTCGGTGATCGGAGAGCGCGACCAGGGCACCCTCGAACCGCTGCTCACGACGCCGATCTCGCGAGAGGAGTTCCTCCTCGGTAAGTCGCTGGCGGCCACCGTCCCGACCGTCGGGGTCGCGTACCTCTTCTTCATCGTCTTGGTCGTGGCCATTCGACTTGGCGCGTCGAGCATCGTCGCCCACGACGTGTGGCAGCCGTCGTGGTTCTTGGCGGAGCTACTGTTCGCGCCCCTGTTAGCCATGTGGTCGGTGTGGGTCGGTACGGCGATCTCGGCTCGATCGTCGGACGTGCGCGTGGCCCAACAACTCGGTACCCTCGCGAGCCTCCCGGCCCTGGTGCTGCCGTTGCTGATGTCGCTCCAGGTCTTCAAACCCACGGCCACGACGGCGGTCATCATCGCCGTGGTGCTGGCCGCGGTTGACGTCGTGGCCTGGCGAATCGTGTCGAGCATGTTCGACCGTGAACGGCTCATCACTGGGGCTTCGGCCGTGACGATGCGCGCTGAGGCGGGTACCTAGAACCTCCGTGCCCCCTCCGGTGCCTCACGAATCCGCCCCGGAGCACGCTGCGCCCAATGTTGTTAGATTTGTCAAATTCCGCCGAGGCGGAGGGTACGGGTCCGGACGATGTGCCCGTCGGAGATGGAACAAATGCAAGGGCGAAGCACAAAAAATCAATCGCGGTCAGCGGGAGCTGCGCGCAGATTCGTGCGTCGTACCCGAACGGCGGCGTGCGCGCTCGCGGTGAGCACCTTGATCGTCGTCGCGATGCCCGCGCTGTCGTCGAACGCCACCGTGCGTTCCGGTAGCGCAACTCACTCCGTCACTGTCGCGCCCAAGTGCTGGCCGTTCTTCTGGTGGTGGTTCTGTCCGCCGCCGCCGTGTCCGCCACCGACCACCACGACTACGACCACGACCACGACGACGACGACCACCACGACCACCACGACCACCACGACGATGCCGCCCCCACCGCCTCCGCCACCTCCTCCGCCTACGACAACGTCAACGACCACCACTACGACCACGACCACCACCACCACGACGACCACCACCACCACGACGCTGGCGCCGGTTCACATCGTCTCGAAACCCCCACCGGCACCGCCGCCACCACGTTCGGTGACGATTGAGCCTTTCGGCGAAGGTTCTTACGCCTTGTCAGCGAAGTTGAAGACCGAGATTCAACAGATGGCTCGGACGATTCAGAAGAACCACTACAAGACGGTCAATCTGACGGGCTACACGGACAACGTCTTCACGGCGGCCTTCAACGCCACGCTGAATCAGAATCGCGCCGAAGCGGTCTCGACACAGTTGAGCGCCGACCTCCAGAAATTGAAGATCTCGGGTGTGGCGATCACGGTCGTCCCCGGGTACAGCGTCGTCTTCGTGTCCACCAATGCCACCGCGAAAGGTCGAGCCATGAATCGACGCGTCGTGGCGACGCTCAAGGCAACGTAGGCACGATGGCGATGAAGTTGCCCGTCGCCTCGGTTGGTCGACGTCGGATTCGACGCGCGTTGTGGATTCCCGCGCTCATTCTCCTCTTCGGTCCACTGCCCGCGGTCATTCGAGCGCCCCGGCCGCGGCGGCGTCGAACTCACCGGTCGGCACGGTGTTCGTGACGAACCTCACACTCAACTCCGTGACGGCGATCAACACCGCGACGTTGCACACCACGACCGTTCACGGCGCGCCACCGGCCATGAACGGTCCGCTCGGCATCGCGATCGCGCCCGATGGCGACACGGCCTACGTCACCAATTCGAATGCGAGCACCGTGACGCCGATCGATCTCAAGTCGTCGACGTTCTCACTCGAGGCACCGATTCACGTGGGGAGTGGTCCGGCCGCGATCGCCATCACGCCCGAACGGCGCGACCGCCTACGTGAGCAACTTCAACTCCAACACCGTGACGCCGATCGAACTGGCGCAGCGGCACCGCCGGTCGGCCCATCAAAGTCGGTGACGGACCGTGGAGCATCGCGGTGAGCCCCAACGGCGACTGGGTGTGCGTGTCGAACTCCGAGGGACAGTCCGTCAGCGTGATCAACACGGCCACGCGCGCGACCACGCTGCTACAACTCACGAGCGCACCCCAGGCGATTGCGATGGCCCCGAACGGTGCGGTCGCCTACGTGGCCAACGGTGATGACGTGACCCCCATCAACCTCTCGTCGGGAACGCCGATCCTCGAGCACGCGATCTCCGTGCCGAACGGTCCCCTCGGCATCGCGGTCACCCCGAGTGGCACGATGGCCTACACCGCCAACACCGACGACACCGTGACGCCGATCAACCTCTCGACCACGCCCGCGCGGGCGTCCGCGCCATTCTCCGTGGGCAGCATCACGCAGCCCGACGGCATCGCGATCTCGCCGGACGGGGAAACGGCGTACGTCGCGAACGCGACCAACACCGTGACGCCAATCGATATCGTCGCGAAGACTCCGCATCCGGAGGCACCGGTCCAGGTGGGATCGGCCAGTTTTGGCATCGCGATCGCGCCCGGGCAAGCGCCCGTCGGCCCATCTCTCGGTCGTCTCGGCCCCGGCTGGCCAACCCACGCAGTTCGACGCCTCCGGCTTCTACGTCCTCGGGCTCGCCGATCGCGCGCTACGTCTGGAACTTCGGCGACGGTACGTCCGCGACGACGACCACGGCGACGACGTCGCACGTCTACGCCAAGCCCGGCACGTACGCGGCCTCGGTGACCGCGGTGGGCGCCGACGGGACGTCCATCTCGACGACGTTCACCGGTCAGACCGTGTCGAACAACGGCAGTTCGTCGGCCGAGGCGCACCTCTCGTTGAACGTCGTGTCCGCGCTACGTTCGTCGCCGTCCTCGGGACCGCCGGGCATCGCCATCACGCTGCGTGACCCGACGTTCAGCACGCACTGTGACACCGTGAACGTCTTCTTCGACGATCAGCTCATCGACTCGGTGCCCGGCACCACCAACGGCTTCGCCGTGACGCACCTCGTGATCCCGGGTGACGCAACCGTGGGCGCCCACCACCTCGAGTTGTCGTGCACGACGGCGAGTCCGTGGCTCCTGTCGACGCACTTTGTCGTCGTGGCGACGAAGAACCACCTCTCGGAGTTCAGTGTCGCGATGCCGAGCCCCACCCAGGTCGGCAACTCACATCGTCGCGTCCGGGGGCATCAGCATCGGCTTCTTGCTCGTGAGTCGTCTCATCGCGGCTGGGTTCCCCAGTGAATGGCTGGACTCGACGTACGCCGAGAATCGTGAACGCATCCAGGCCCGCGCGCGACGCCGCTTCCCGAAACTGTTCATCGACCGCGAGAAGGAGAAGTCACTGCGACGTCGCGTGACGATCGGCACGTTGGCCTTCATCGGTTTCATCGGCTTCGCGGGGCTGATCAACTCGTTCCTCGACAAGGGCTTCGGGTTCAATCGCACGACGCTCTGGCTGTACCTCGGCGAGTGCATCGGGGTCAGCATCGTCACGTTGACGTCGCAACTACCGATCCTCTTTGGCGGACTGCGCGAGCGCCGCAAGATCCACATGCACGTACTGATTGGCGGCATGATCATCGCGATCGTCTGCGTCGCCGCCTCGCGCCTGATCGGCCTCTCGCCGGGTTACTGCTACGGACTCATCGCCGTGTTCGTGCTGCGCCCGCACACGGACGAGAAGGATTGGGGTCGTCTCCACGCGATCGCCTCGGTGTGCGTGCTGGTCGTGGCGACTGCAGCGTTCCTGTTGACCGTGCCCGTGTACCACCTCGCGACCGCGAGTTCGCCGTCGCCGTTCTGGCTCGTGCTCGACCCCGCACTCAACGTCACGTTCCTCGGCGGCTTCGCGAGTCTCGCCTTCGGCATGTTGCCGCTGCCGTTCCTCCCGGGACGACACGTTCGCCACTGGAACCCGATCGCCTGGATGGTGATCACGACGATTGGACTCATCGGTTTCGTCGCCGTGTTGCTCACCCCGGGCAGTGGCACCCGCAGCGAACTGCATCACGTCGCGCTGGTTCCCCTGTTCGTGGCATTCGGGATCTTCGCGCTGGGTTCGTTGGCCTTCATGGCCTACTTCCATCTCCGTCCCGCGCCGTCTGAACCACAGAGTCCGAGCGCGACCGGGGCCGCGGCCGATTGAAACCTCCTTAGCTGCGGCGCAACGCCGAGTCGCTAGGGCAGGTTGGGCAGGACGTTGTTGGCCCACGTGAAGGACATCGGCGGTGGCGTTCCCTTGGGGATCTCGATGAGGTCGACGAAGGACGCGTGGCCGTTCACCATGGCGAATCCGGTGCCAACCTCACAGGTCGTGCAGCCGAGTCCCACACCCTGGTTGTAACCGGGGTCCGAGCCGAGCAGTTCGTCACGGTGGGCCCAGCAGCCGGCGGCGCCGGCCGACGTGCACGCGATGTTCGACGTCTTGGCGGCGCTGCCGCCCCACGTGTCGTCGTACATCCAGATGTAGTCAGCGGCGAGGGGGTTGAAGCCACCCGACCACGCGCCGCCGAAGCCAGCCGAACCCTGGGCGTCGTTGGCCATGGCGAAGCCGGCGGCAACCGAGGGATCACTGTTGGTCGCGGCGGCGTGTTGGGCGTCGGCGCTCAGGGCGGCGTTGATCCCGAGGTAGGCGGGAAGTCCGCGCGCGGTGCGCTCGAGGTCGACGAGCACGAAGAGTTGCTGGGGCACGCTGAGGGAGAACCAGTTGGACGGCAGGACCATCGGGTGAACGCCCTCGATGGCGCGGGCGTTATTGATCGCCTCGAGAATGTAGTTAGTGCACGCGACGCCGTTGGTGTAGCCCGGCCACGACAGTGCCGTCGCCGTTCCGGCGACGCACGGGTTCGCGCAGCTCCAGACACCGGAGGCGAAGGAGCAGGCACCGGGAGCCAGGAAGTTCGGGCTGGGTGCGATGTTGGCCGACGGGTTCGAGATCGACAGCGCCGGTGCCTTGGTCACCGGCTTGATCGTCGTCGTGGGCGTGGGGGCGACCGTCGTGGGGGTTACGACGGTCGTCGGAGGTGGCGTCGTGGTCGTCGGGCTCGTGGAGCCGTTCGGGTTCGAACGCGCGTGCTGGGTCGTTGACGAGGCAACGACGTGAGAGTGGCGAGCGACCGTCGTCGCCGTGACGTGCGCCACGCGTCGCACCTTCTTCAGCGTCGTGGTCGTCGTAGGGGCCACGGACTTCGTGGTCGTGGTCGTGGTCGCGTTCGTAGCGCTGGTGGTAGTCGCGCCGACGGCGAACGTCGTGCTTGGTGACACGACGTTGGCCATGGCCGGAAGCGCCGTGGTGCTCAGGATCGACTCCCAGCACTAGCGAGCCGATCGAGCCGACGAGTACGGAACGGCGCGGACCTCGACGTGAAGCCGAGGAGCGTCCTTTGGGGTCTCCAGAGAGATTTTGCCCCTGCGTGATATTGGTCATGGATCAATTGTCGAAAACCAAATCCACGTGGCTCCCTACGATCAATCAACTGTTCGTCAATTCAATTGAGAAACGGTGTTTTTGCGGACGGCACGGTCGACACGTTCCAGATCGAGCACACGCGCGGCACTGTCGTCAGTGCGATAAATCGAGTCGAGTTCGAGTCCCCGCAGTTGCGCGACGCGGTGATCCGGCATGCCACGATGTCGATCGTGCAGCGAGCGTCGTAATCAGCACGCGCAACGTGCCTCACGCGCCAAACAGTGTCACCGTAGTGCAGGGGTTGTCGAAGATTGGCATTTGCGCGACGTCAACGTGCAGTGACGCTCACCGTCGGATTCCGGCGATTAGTGCACGTCTACCAGGAGATTTGATGGCCACATCACACGCGAAGCGCGGAAGTCAAACTGCACCGTGGACGTGGACCATCACGCAAGGGCATGCTGGTGGTCCACCTCAGAGAGTTCTGAGAAGTGCCCTCGCGTGAATGCGAGGCAAGACGAGTGTGCCATCCGATATTGCGTTTTCTCGCCCACTTGATTTGGATTTGCGCAGAGTTTGTCGGCTCGTTGATGCAACGGTTCGTTTCAGAAGAAAAACGTCAGAGATTCGAGTCGTGGCGTGCAGATGTCGACGTCGTCGGGGACGGGAATCGCGAGTGCGATCGCTCGTTGCTACGACTTGATGAGCGCGGTGAAGACGACGATGTTCGAGAGGTAGTGGCCAGTACTCGGGATCGAATATGCCGCCGCAGGTCACGAGTTGCAGCGCCGGATAGCTGCGCGCGCCGTAGACGAGGGCGTCGGGGAAGTTCGTCTTCTTGTACATGCGCTCGCCGATGACCGCGAATACCAAATGGCGCCCGTCGGCCAACGTCACGTCTACCCGGTTGCCCAGCTTCAGCTTGTCGAGGTAAAAGAAGACGGCCGGACCGTGAAAGTTGTCGACGTGCCCCAGGATCACCGCCGAGCCCTTTTGTCCCGGCGAGCGGTCCCCGTCGTACCAACCGGGCTCTTTGAAGTTCGTGGGAACGTTCACCGTTCCGTTCTTATTGAGTGTCAGCACCGAGAGCGGCACCGAGACGCCAATTATTCGGAATTGAGAGATGCGTCGGGCGCGATCGAGGTATCGGCTTCGCGACGTAGGTGGGTGGCGGCGTCTTGGAGTGCGACGACAGGCGGGGTGACCGTCCCGGTCGTGGTCGAGGGCTCGCCCGTGACGCCGAAACTGAACGCCTGCGCTTTCTTCTGGGTCGTGGTGGTTGACGGAGTCGACACCGCCGGCGTCACGTCGACGGTGGTCGTCGTCGTCGGCGACGGTATGACGATCGCCCGAGGAGGGTAACGATACGACGCCCAAGGACGAGGTGAGCGTCGGACCCTTGGGTTGAGTTCGGGGGACGAAGACGATCCCCAAGATCCCAGCGGCTATTAAAGCCAAGGAAACGGCCCACCACAACTTCTGCGAGGGCCGTTTCCTTTTGCGCGACTCCACATCGCCCAATCTAGTTTGACTTAACTGGAAAACCTCTGCAGGTTAAGCGCGACGTCGGCGACGAGCGAGGAGCGCCAATCCGGCCAGGCCGGCAAACAGTGACATTCCGCTCGCGGTCAACAGCACTCCGTTGTCCGATGACGTTGCCGCACCACCAACACCGGTACCCGGAGCCCCCGACGGAACAGTCGCTGGCGGCACGTTCGGCGACGTCGTCGGCGACGTCGTCGGCGCGGTCGGCGGGGTGGCAGTGACGGTGGTCGTCGTGATCGGCGGCACAGTGGTCGTGCGTCGTCGGCGCGGTCGTGGTGGGCGCCGACGATGGTGATGTCGGTACCGTTATCGCCGGCGGCGGCGGGAGCGTCGTCGTTGATCCAGGCGCCGCGGTCGTCGTCGTTGCGCCACGGTGGTCGTCGTCGTCGGTGCGGTCGTTGTCGTTGACGCCACGGTGGTCGTCGTCGTCGCCGCGGTCGTTGTCGTCGTTGACGTTGTTGAGGTGCTCGAAGTCGTTGACGTTGTCGACGTGCTCGAAGTAGTGGACGTCGTCGTCGACGATGGCGACGTCGTCGTCGTGGTCGGGACCGTGAAGTTCGCACCGCTCAACTTGCTCTCAAGACTGAAGAACGTCGTCGAACCAGTGGGCAGCCCAGTGAAGCCACCATTGCCGTTCGGCACCGAAAAGTTGACGTTGCCCGTTTCGTACTTGTTCGACTTCGAGAAGTTGCTGTAGGAGACCCATGGACCTTCGTAACCCCATGTCCCGTAGGGACATCCGGCAAAGCCGAATCCATTGAGGCCGGTGCCGACCCACGTGTAGTGCGTGTGGGTGTCTTCGTCGGTGCCGCAGATGCCGTCACCATCGAAACCAAAGATGTCGGTGTTCGAACTCAGCCCGATCGTGGAAACCGTCGCACCGCTGTTGTTGAAGATTCCGACCAGCGTGTCGTCCTCGCCGTCGAAGGGACCGATGTTCGGATTTGACACGATCGACGCCGGACCGCCGCCCGGGTTGAGGATGATAAGGAACTCGCAACCGGAATCGCTACCGACCCCCGGGCACTCGTTGAACGGCGCGGTCGTCGTCGGCGCGTTCGCCGCGCTCGAGGAACCGGCATAGATGCTGAAGATCGACCCGGCGAGAGCGAGCGAACCGAGCAAGACCACGATTCGTCGCAGTGCGTCACCAACGGAATGCGCCGTGCGCGATGGCTTCGCTTGGGGTCGACCAAACGTGGCGTTCCCAGACCCTGATGGGATCCGATTCATTAGTTTTCTCCTCTGCCTTAGCGCGCAAAGTATCGCAAAACCCGAACAGTCTTGTCAACCTGGTGTGCTGCCGTAGGGGAACCGTTGCTTTTGATTGGCCAAAGGTCCTAGGGCCGGCTCACGGCGCTCACGGCAAAAGATCGTCCTGGAGACCCGATTCCTTTCGCCGGTCTGTGCGACCCAACGCCCGGAGAAGCTGCGCTCAAGGTGAGACTCACGTGGATTGGCTCGACATTGCGGCCACGGATAACTCGGGCCCTGACGTGAAAAACGGCCCTCACGGAAGGAGTGAGGGCCGTTTTCCTTAAGCGACTATTGGTCGCTCAATGTGGTTGGTTGATGGGACTGCGAGTTGCTCCTAGGCCTGGCGACGTCGGCGAAGGGCAAGTGCCAATCCAGCCAGTCCGGCGAACAACACCAAACCGCTGGCCGTTAGCACGACGCCACTGTCGGTCGACGTGGCTGAGCCACCTGCACCCGTTTCCGGAGCTCCCGAAGGAATGGTGGCCTTAGCAATTGACGGCCCCGTCGTCGGAACCGTTGGCGCCGCTGAGGTCACCGTGGTCACGGTGACCGGCGGGATCGACGACGTCGTGGTGCTCGTAGCGGGCACCGTCGTTGTCGGCGATGGCACCGTGTTTGCTGGCGGCGGTGGAAGCGTCGTGGTCGTCGCGTCCTCCGGTTTCGTCGTCGTCGTTGCCATCGTGGTCGAGGTCGTCGGCGCGGTGGTCGTCGAGGCCATGGTCGTCGAGGTCGTCGGCGCGGTGGTCGTAGAGGCCCACGTTGTCGAGGTCGTCGGTGAGGTGGTCGTCGAGGCCCACGTGGTCGAGGTCGTCGGCGCGGTGGTCGTCGAGGCCCACGTGGTTGAGGTCGTCGGCGAGGTGGTCGTCGAGGCCATCGTGGTAGTGGTTGAACGAACCGTCGTGGTCGTTGTCGGGTGACAACAGAGCACGGTGGTCGCCGTCTTCCAGGTGGTTGTACTCACCGGTCGACTCGTTGTCGTCCACCACCACGTGGTCGTGGTTGAGTTGTGATGAGGGTGAAGAACGTACGTTCTCACCGTCGTCGTGGTCGAACAACTACCCGAACCAAAGTTGCTGCCGTTATGATTCGTCGAAGCATTCGACGCTAGGGCCGGAAGCGCAATGAGACTCAGGGTCACCACAGCCACTACGGCTAATGCTGATCGTGAACTCTTGAGCAACCGGATTGAAGTTGCGCGCCACATTTCGACAACTTGTCGCAAGGTGAACGCCTGGCCGTCGCCGCGGATTATGCGGACGTTCTTGTTCATTTTGGTTAACCCGATCCGCCCCTGCGAGAGTTAAAAGTAGCGGATTTGCACCTTTATTGTCAAGTAGTAGATATTGCATTGCTGTGACGTTGCTGCGATGAACGCCGATAATGGCTGCTGAGACAGGGAAAATCCTTGTCATTAAAGGGTTTTAGGAGCATCGTGAACGACTGACGGGCTCTCTCGGTGGGGTTTTGCTGGCGTTGTTTTTCGAGAACTGTGACGTTAAATTCGTCGGTCCGAAGAAAATCTCTTGATCTCGTCGACCGAAAAGCTCCGCCTCGATTGACGCCGGATTCGTCAACGTCTTAGACGCCGGTGAGGCAATTGGGTGGGTGCCTCACATTTGTATCCGGTTTGAATTCGTGGTGATGAATAATCCACGAACGATCGCGGGTCGTCAGATGCGACAATTTCAGCGCGAAGTAGAACGTTGATTTTTGGACCACCTAGTAACGTCAGCACCGAAGAACACCTGACAACGCCTACTTGTCTGGGGCCAAAAAGAGAAGCGACGCGCAATGTCCGAACACCCCGAATCCTCTCGAGAATCCGAGCAGGGTTCTGATTTTCTGGGAGAACTCGCGAAGGCCGTGGAAGATGAGCAGTTCTTCTTGGTCTATCAGCCCGAGATCGATCTGAACTCCAATGCATTCGTCGGCGTGGAGGCCCTCATTCGTTGGCGCCACCCCGAGCGCGGCGTACTGAGTCCGGACGCGTTCGTTCCGGAGCTCGAATCCAGTGGCCTGATACTGGAAGTCGGCCGTTGGGCGTTAACGACGGCGTGCGCGCAAGGTGCGGAGTGGCACGACAAGGGTTTTCGTTTCACCGTGTCGGTCAATATCTCGGAGCGCCAGTTCGCGTGGTCAGGCTTCGTCAGTGAAGTCGAAGAGGTCATTGCCTTCAGTCGCTTCCCGGCTGGTCTCTTGGTTCTTGAGTTCACGCAGCACACGTTGGCGGGCGAACTGAGCGATCGACTGTCCGAACTGGTCGCCCTGGGCGTTCGCTTATCGGTCGATGACTTCGAGCCCGGTCAGTCGCTCCTCAGTGACCTGGCGACGCTGCCGATCTCGGTCGTGAAACTCGATCGACATTTCGTGGCGTCCGTCGCCGATTCGCCCGAAGGCACAGAACTCGTGCACTCGCTCGTCGACTTGGCGAAGAAGACCAAGCTCCAGATTGTCGCGTCGGGCATTGAAGACGCCGAGCAACGTCAACGTCTCCAACTGGAAGAGGTCGGGGTCGGTCAGGGTTTCCTGTTCTCCAAACCGCATGAAGCCGCGGAGATTGACCGGTACCTGGAAGATTTCTCGATCTTCTCGGGGAAGCCTCTTTGAACCGTCGCCACCACCGTCGCGTCGCTCCGCCAGTACATCGACGCCAGCGGCCCGGGCCGATTGAGTCGCGACCATGAGTCCAAAGAAGTCGACATCCGACGATGAGGTCGTAGCGCCGGACGTCGTGGCGGCACCGTCCCCGACGGCGCGCGACGCCGTTCGCCAGTCACAACGCATCGCGATTCAGCTGCACCAGTTGATTGCAGCCTCCATCACCGTCACGGCCCTGCGAAGTGAGCGTGAGATCTTGGTGAGCTTGGCGGGCAGCACTCGCGCCGTGTTCGACGCCGACGAATCCGTCGTGACGCTCGAAGTCGGCGCGGTCGCCCCGCTACGAGGCGTCGCCCGGCGCGGTAAGCGCTCGACCTGGGAAGTGCCGACGAAGGCAACGCCAGCGCAGTTCTCCACGGTGTGGGAGTTCGGAGTCGAAACGCGCGAGGAGAACGGGTGGCTGGTCGCGCCCATACTGGAACGACGTGTTGCCGCGCGCGGTGTCATCGCGGTCCGACGGGGACCGGCCTTCCTCGACGAGGACAGAGAAGTGCTCGTGCTGCTCGCCCAAATGGCCTCGAGTGCGCTCGGCGCCGTCGAACTCGGACGCACCGTGCAGTCGAGCGAGGCCCGGCTGCGGGTGTTGATCGAGACCGCTCCGGTCGGCATCGTTGAATCGGATCAGGACGGTCGCGTGCGTTGGTGGAATCGGGCGGCCAGCGACGTGTTCGCGTGGCCGCTGTTCGAAGAGGGCCCGGCGGGACAGGTGTCGAGTTTTCCTGAAGCGACGTTGCCGGAGCTACGAGAACTGTGGTCCGAGGTCATGCGCGGTGGTTCAGTCGACGGCCGTGACTTCGTCGACGTCGAGATCGCTGGCAAACTGCGCGTGTTGAGCGCTTCGGCGGCGTTGTTACCACCGACGGTGTCCGAGACGCCGGGGATCCTCACACTGATTGACGACGTGACGAATCATCGCGAGTTGAAAGCGGAACTTCGTCACGCCTACACGATGGAGATTCGCGGACAGGTCGCGAGTCGAATCGCCCACGACTTCAACAATCTCCTGACATTGATCTCCGGTTACGCCGAGATCCTCTCCGGCGACCTGGTGGAAAACGAGCGCGCCGCACAGATGGTGCGAGAGATTCAGTCGACGGCGTCTCGCGCGTCGATGTTGACCACGCAGCTCCAGGCCATCGGACGAACGCGAGAACCCGAACTCGTGGTCTTCAACCCCGTCACGGTCGTCCAGTCGAACGCCGAGGTACTCGAACGGATCCTGGGCGGCGACATCGACGTACGGTTCGAACTCGACGGTTCGTCGGGCAACGTCCGCGTCGACGCCGATTCATTCGAGCAGATGATTTTGAATCTCGCGATCAACGCCCGCGACGCCATGCCCAAAGGGGGAGTGTTGACGATCGCGGTCAAGCCGCTCCGGTTGAACCACGACGACGCGCACGCACTCGCGCTCACCGAGGGGGACTTCGTCACCGTGGCGTTCAGTGACAACGGCGTTGGGATGGACGAAGCGACCCGCGAGCGCTGTTTCGAGCCGCTCTTCACGACCAAGGGACCCTTCAAGGGAACGGGCATGGGGCTCGCGGCGGCGAGGCGACTCGCCGAAGAGAGTCACGGGTCCATAGCGTGCCGCTCGCAACTCGGTCACGGCACCACGATCGAGATCACCTTTCCGAGCGTCGCCGACGACGTGGACGAACGATCCAACTTCGTCGCGCCCGAACGACCGCGGGGTTCGGCGACGATATTGATCGTCGACGACGACGAGGAGATTCGTCGGTTCATGAGCCGAATCCTTGAGCGCAACGGCTACCACGTCGCCGAGGCCGACTCCGGTGAAGCGGCGCTCCACGTCGTCACTGAATTCGACGGCACGTTCGATGTTCTGGTGAGTGACTTCGTGATGGGCGAGATGACCGGGCGCGACCTCGCCGTGACGTTGCAGTCGCAGAACCCGAAATTGTTGGTGCTCCTCGTGTCGGGTACGGCGAACCGTCGGGTTCTCGACGACCTCTTGTCCGGCACCAGCGATTTTCTCGCGAAGCCCTTCAAGCCGAGCGACCTGGTCGATCGGGTCCACGACCTGCTCGCCCATCGCTCCTAAACACTCAGGTCGCGATCGACTCGGGTTCGAATCGGTAACCGACACCGCGAACCGTCGTGATCCAACGCGGGTGATCGGGGTCGACTTCCAGTTTGGCGCGAAGTCGTCGAATGTGTTCGGTGACCGTCGCTTCGTTCTGCCACTCACTCGAGGACTCCCACACGTGCTCGAGTAGTTGTTCGCGCGAGAACACTTGACGTGGCGAGCGCGCCAGGAAGGCGAGGAGGGCGAACTCCTTGGACGTCAACTCGAGCAGCGAGCCGCGCAGGTGGACTTCGTGCGTGTTCTCATTGATGAGCAGGTCGCCAAAGTGCAGTGTGGGCGCGTCGATATGCAGCTGCGCGAGGTTGGCGCCGGATCGTCGCAGTACCGACTCGATACGCGCCGAGACCTCGCCCAGAGAGAAGGGCTTGACGATGTAGTCGTCGGCACCGAGTTTCAGGCCGGCGATCCGCTCGGACTCAAGGCCCCGTCCAGTGAGAAAAATCACCGGCACGTCGCTGATCAATCGAAGTTCGCGCAGGACGTCACGGCCGTCCTCGGTTCCGAGCACGATGTCCAGCAACACGAGGTCCGGTTCCATCGAGGAGGTGGCCCGAACCGCGGCGCCACCGTCGGTGGCGACCAGGACTTCGTGACCTTCGCCCGTCAAGAAGGTGTCGAGGAGTTTGGTCATCTCGGTGTCGTCATCAACGACCAGAATCTTGGTCAATTCTCTCCATCCGTGTTCGCGGCCAACTTTGTGACAAAACCATGACAATGAGAACTTCGTACTGCGTTACGGCGTCATTCAATGCAAACTTCCAGACGACGGGTCGTCGACTTGTTGACCATTCTATGGACGCCGCGTGTGAATTCCAGTTGCCCGGCGAGGAATTCTGATCCGAGACGACCAGGTGGACCGCGGCCGCGATCGGTCACGAACTGCGCTTTTCGACCACCGACTGAAGAAAGAAGAGTGAGTGTGGTCCACCAAAAAGTTGGGCCGATTCATTATAGTTTCAAGGGAAATGGCGGCAAATTGACGGCTGTCGGCCTTCGCACGCGTATTGGAAAAGGTGGTCAGTGGGTAACTCAATCGGTCGTCGATATCGGTACGGCTCGAGTTTCGTGGACCAAGAATCAGGCGTGCGCTTCGAAGGTCACCATCCCTTAGAGCGACCGGACCTCTGGAAGGTCTACCTGAATGAGGCCGAGGGAATCTTCCGTAGTCGAGGCTTTGAGGGCACGTTGCGTCGGCTCGAACTCGAAGAAGGTAACGACGTCTCGCTCTTCCTGCTCGGCTTCGACGCCGAGGGTAACGCCGTCGCCGGCGTGCGTTTTCACGGCCCTCTCGAGGGAGCGCACCAAGCGGCGATCATCGATGAGATGGCCACGTCGCCCGAGATTGGCGTCATCCACGATCTGATCGACCAAGAGATCCGTCTCGGCGCCGTCGAGGTCAAGGGCGCGTGGTCCAAGGGCGCCGCGGTCGTGGGTTCACGACTCCTCACCGCGATCTCGCGCTCGGTCACCCACGGACTGAATTGGTTGGGCGCCGAGTTCGCCATCGCCGCGGTCTCGGACACCTTGATGCCGGTCGGCACCGTCACGGGCGGCGTCCAAGTCGGGACGCATTGGGTGCCGTTCCCCGACGAGCGCTACCGCACCATTGCCATCTCGTGGCAGCGCGGGCGAACCTACGAACTGGCCACGCCAGAGAATCAGCAGGCCTATCGCCGCGAGGCCGAACAGCTCTTGCGCGGACCCTCGCGCAGTGGCGAGGGTCCGATCGAACCGGCGTCCACACGAAATCGGGCCAGCCGGCCGCTGATCTTGGACGTAGGCGAGCGCGCTCAACGCGAGGTGATGCGAATTATTCGCGAAGACTCGGCGCTGCAGATTATCGACCGCTTCGCCGAGCAACGCGAGCAACTGGCCGAGATCATTCCGCCGGTCTCTGACGTCATCGCAAATGAGGGTTCGCGCTGGGTGTACTACCCGTGGCGCCGCGCCGTCGTGCGACTGCTGGCGCCGAAATCGTTCTCGACGCTGCGACTCGACCGGAACCGCAACAAGTTGACCCGCGCCGAGCAGGCCCGTCAACGCACGTTGCGTGTCGGCGTCGTGGGACTGAGCGCGGGACACAGCATCGCCCACGTGCTGGCGATGGAGGGCCTGGCCGGGGAGATCCGCCTGGCGGACTTCGACACCCTGGAACTGTCGAACCTGAACCGCATCCCCGCGAGTGTCCTCGACCTCGGGGTGAACAAGGCGGTGGTCGCGGCGCGGCGCATCGCCGAGATCGATCCGTACCTGCGCGTGGTGGTCGAACCGACCGGCGTGCACCCGGAGAACCTGGGCCACTTCTTAGATGGACTCGACCTCGTGATTGAAGAGTGCGATTCGCTCGACATGAAGTTCCTCGTGCGCGAAGCGGCCCGCGATCGACAGATCCCCGTGATCATGGAGACCAGCGACCGCGGCGTACTCGACGTCGAACGCTTCGACCTCGAACCGGACCGTCCGATATTCCACGGACTGCTCGGCGACATGGACTCGTCGAAACTGGCCAACTTGACGACCGCGCAAAAGGGTCCCTACGTCATCCGACTCATCGGCGCACGCGAGGCGTCATCTCGCGGCGCGGCGTCGCTGTTAGAGGTCGGACAGACGATCACCGGATGGCCCCAACTGGGGAGCGAGATCACGCTCGGCGCCGCGACCGTCGCCGCGGCGGTGCGTCGCATCGGCCTCGCCGGTGAGTTGCCGTCCGGTCGGGTGCGCTTCGACGTCGAAGAGATCCTCGACGGCCTCGGACCGGTCGAGGTCAACCTCGAGGCCGAGGCCGACCTCTTCACGCCACCGCCGCAGGACCCGCCGCTCGTGAGCGATGACCCGATCGAGATGATCGTCGACGCCGCGAGGCGCGCGCCGTCGGGCGGCAACGTGCAACCGTGGCGCTTCGAGGCCGACGACGAAGAGATTCGATTCTTCATGATCCCCGAACGAACCTCCACGATGGACGTCGCGCATCGCGCGACTTACGTGGGGATCGGCGCGGCGCTGTTCAACGCCCGCGTGCAGGCGGCGGCGCTCAAGAAGCTCGGTCCGGTGAAACTCTTTCCCGAGGGTCGCCCGTCACACCACGTCGCGACGATGCGCCTGGGGTCGAGCGACGACGTGGCGATCATGCCGCTGCGCGATTATCTCCACAGCCGATCGTCGAACCGCCGTATCGGCAAGCCCTCGGAGATCGAACCCGAGACCGTCGCGACGTTGACGCGAGGCGTCGAACGAGAAGGCGCGCAGCTCTACTTCGCCACCGATCGTGATCGCCTCACGGCCGGCGCCGAGTTACTCGCCGCCTCGGATCGCCTCCGTTTCTTACTGCCCACCGTGCACCGCGAGATGGCGTCGGAGATCCGTTGGCCGGGTCGCGACCCGCTCGACGAGGGACTCGACGTGCGCACGCTCGAACTCGACCCCGGTGGCTACGCCGCGCTCGACATCCTCAGCCGCCCCGACGTCATGGCCCACCTCTCGGATTGGCGCGCCGGTTCGGCGCTCGGGATGCGGATGCAGGCGTCGGTGATGACCAGTTCGGCCCTCGCGATGATCACGGTGCCGCGCGCGGACCCGATGTGGTACCTGCGCGGCGGTGCCGCGATGGAGCGGTTCTGGCTCTCGGCCGAGATGCACGGCCTGGCCGTCCAACCGGCGTCACCGGTCTTTCTCTACGCGGTTGACGAATCGGACATGCGCCTGATGGCCGGGGAACGCTACCTCGATGAGATGCATAATCTGTCCGAGCGATTCCACGAGTTCTGGGGACTCAGCGACGGTGAGACGGCGGTCATGGTCTTTCGTGTCTTCCAGGCACCCCCGCCCACGGTGCACAGTGTGCGCCTTCCGCTGAGCCATGTGCTCAGCCGAGAAACCGAGACAATCTCCCCGATTGAGCCGTATTCCGTCGAAAAAAGATGAAAAGTGGTGCAAATCTTGGGGTTTACTTCTTAGACGGCCTGTGTAATAATCGTTCACTGGTAATAAAACCGCATCGCGGGGGTTGGGCCACGAGGTTCAACCCCTGATCCAAGCCTTTATCTGTCGGCGAAGGTAGATCCCCCATGAGAAGTCTCAACCATTCGTATCTGGACCGCGCAGGCGAAGAGACCCGTCTAGTCGTCGAGACGTTGCTCCAGGTCGTGCCGGGCACACAAATCGTCGCCGTAGTGACGAATCTCACGAAGCCGATCCCCGGCTTCGAACTCGAGCCACTCGTCGGCACCGACGCCGAACGCGCCTTTGACAGCATCTCAGAACGCGTGCGAATGCAACTCACCGGTGAGATTCCCTTCGGCTCGTTCTCGTGTGTCGTGCTCGGCGTCGAATGGGGCGTACTCGTCGACTCGATCGTCGTGCAAGACGGCGACGTGGTGGGCGCCCTGGTCGTTGCTCGACACGGTCGTACCTGGTCCGGTCGCGAGCGTTCGCTCACGAAGGCCTTCGGGTCACTCCTCAGCCACGTCGCGACGCTCGCGACGCGTGAGGGTCTCTTACTGCACCAGCGTCGTCTCGACGAATTGGTCGCTCAAGTGGCAGAAAAACTCATGCCCGCCTCAGCCACGAATCGCCAGGAGGTGCTCGACTGGGTCTGTCAGGTCCTCGCCGAATTCCTCAAGGCCGACGTGGCCTTCATCCGCCGCAACGACCTCGTGCGGGGACTGACGATTCTCGAATCCCAGTGGCCCCCGCGCGACGACATCCCCGACCCCGACCCCCTCGGTGAGATCTCCTTCGACGCCGACCCGATCTTCATGGCGCTGCGCGACCTGCGTGCGCCGTACCTGACCGGTACCGAGGACATGAACGACGACTACCGCGACCGCACCATGGAGGGCGGGGGCGTCACGCCGGCCGCCGGTGCCGCGGTGCCGCTCCTGCTCGGTGACGCGACGTGGGGCGTCCTCGGGTTCCTTCACTTCAACCTGCACAACTGGAACCCGCCGGAGATCAACGCCCTCCAGGCCGTCGCCTCGATGCTCGTACAGCTCCAGGGTCGAATCGACGCCGAAGAGCGCACGCGCTTCAACGCCAACCACGACGAACTGACGGGTCTGCCGAACCGCCGGGCCCTGATCCAAGAGCTCAAGTCCCGACTCGACGCCAAGCGTCAGACGGCGGTCATGGTGATCGACCTCGACCGGTTCAAGATCATGAACGACTACTTGGGTCACGGCAGCGGTGACCGCCTCCTCGTGACCATCGCCGACCGGATCCGCACCAGCATCCGCACGAACGACTTCGCCGCGCGTCTCGGCGGTGACGAGTTCGTCTTCATCGTCGACAAGGCCAAGAGCGAGATGGAGATCCTGGCCACGGCCTACCGCATGCTCGACGTGATCGCCCAACCGGTCGCCATCGCCGGTCAGGAAGTGACGCACACGGCCAGTATCGGTATCGCCATGGCCGAACCCGGCGAACAGAGCGGGCTCGACCTGCTCGGCTGGGCCGACGTCGCCATGTACGCCGCCAAGGCCCGGGGTCGCAACCAGGCCGTCGTCTTCGACCGCGAACTGCGCGAAGAGGTCAACGACCGCTCACGCACCGAGTTGATGCTGCGCGAGGCCATTGAGATGGGTGGCCTGCGCCTGCACTTCCAGCCCGAGGTCGATCTGCGCACCGGTCAGGTACTCGCCGTCGAGGCGCTCGTGCGCTGGGAGCACCCGACGCGGGGGCTCCTCGCGGCACTGGAGTTCATCCCGGTCGCCGAAGAGACGGGCCTGGTCACCGAGCTCGGCCGTTGGGTCTTCGCCGAGGCCTGTCGCCAGTTGGCGATCTGGCAGAAGGACTACCCGGACGTCCCCTTCATCGTGCGCATCAACATGTCGCCGGCCGACTTCAAGATGGGCGACCTCGTGGAGTTCGTGGAGCGCTGCCTGCGTGAGAACAACGTGCCGGGTAACCGGCTCTGCATCGAGATCACTGAGTACGCCGTGCTCGATGAGCCCGAGCGCATCGCCAAGATCCTGAAGAGTTTCCAGGCGCTCGGGCGTCGAGATCGCCCTGGACGACTTCGGCACGGGCTTCGCCTCCATGACCGGACTGAAGAACCTGCCGGTGAACCTCTTGAAGCTCGACATGAGCTTCGTGCGCGGCATCACCACGGACAACTACGACCGGGCCATCGTCGAGTCGATCATCCGCTTGGGCGCCGCCCTCAACCTGGGCGTCATCGCCGAGGGGATCGAGTCCGACACGATCATCCAAAAGCTCCTCGAACTCGGCTGCTACCGCGGCCAGGGGTACCTCATCTCACGTCCCGTGCCCGCCTCGGAGCTGTCCGAGATGCTGCGCGACGGTGCCGTGGCCGCGTCGATTCTGAGGTCCGTTGAGCAGACCCCGATCGAACTGGCAGACTTGCAGTTGTGAGCTCCAATAACGGTTCGACGGCTGAGTCGATGAACGACGACAGCGACGACGATCGCCGAGCCCCGCGACGTTGACGTCGATTCACGCCGGTGAGTCGATCGACAGTTTCTCGGTCGAGGGCTACGAGCCGTGGCTCTTCCAAACGATGCTGAACGAACTCTCCGAACGCGAACTCGGTGTCGGCTTCATCTACTCGATCCTCGAACTGTTCGCCACGCGACACGGGCTCACCGACGTCGCGGTCGTGTTGGTCAACGACAACTTCGGCACGCAGATGTTCCGACTCGGTGGTGAGGCCGTGACGCCGGAGATGGCGGCACACCTCACCGCGTCACCGGGCGTGTACTGCGAACCGGACACGGTGCCGTCGGCCGAGTGCGACGCCGTGCGCACCGCCTGTCAGTTGGCGATGTCGCTGCACCTCGCACGCTTCAGCGCCGCGCACGACCCGCTCACCAACATCGCCAATCGACGCAGCTTCGACGAGGCGCTCGAAGTGGCGGCCGCGCGCAGCGCGCGCTACGGCTGGGCCTTCACGTTGGTGTTGGTGGACCTCAACAACTTCAAGGCCGTGAACGACAAGTCCGGTCACGAGTTCGGCAATCATCTCTTGCGCCAGTTCGGCTTCGCGTTACGCCAGGCCGTGCGACAGGGTGACACCGCCGCGCGCATCGGCGGCGACGAGTTCGCGGTGATCTTGAGCAACGCCGAGGGACACGAGTCCTCGGGCTTCACCGAACGCCTGAAGGGTCACCTCATCGCGCTGGGCAATCCCGTCGAGTTCACGATCGGCACCGCGACCTCACCGCGCGACTCGACCGATCCGGGTGAGCTGTTGCGGATGGCCGATGGCCGCCTCTACGAGAAGAAGGGTATTCGCATCTCATGATGTCACGGACCGAAGAAGACTTCGAACTCGAGTTGCGTTCGCTGCCCGGCGTGCTCAACGTCGGCATCACCAAGCACGCCAACGGCGACGTCAACGTCGTCACGCTCGTCGCCAATTCCAAGGACCCACTCGCGACGCGCAGCGCCGCCACGCAGATCGCCAGCCTCTACTACCCGGAAGCGGCGGTCGTCGTCGAAGACGCCAATCGCGCCTTGGTCGATCTCGCGCGCGGCGAAGGCCCACGCGTCGCCCTGATCCGCGCCGACTACGACACCAGTGACGGATTCTGCGAAGTGCAACTGTCGGTCGACGGTCGTACCGGCATCGGACGAGCGGGCAGCGGCCCGCTCATCGGTGGTGCGGAGGCGACGTTGTCGGCGTTGCGCGACCTCGGCTACGACGTGCCGTACTCACTCATGACCGTGACCAACGTGACGAATGGTCGCGACTGGCCCGTCATCGTGACGCTCCGGTCCCTCGCCAACGACGCCGACCGCTTCGGCATCGCTCGCTCCGAAGACGACCTGGTGTCGGCCGTGAAGGCGACGCTCGATTCGCTCAACCGTTTCCTCTCGGCCCTCGAAAGTCGCGACTAACACCTCTCGCTGATCGAATCGTTACGGCGCCGACGTGACGGCGTCGAACGTTCGACCGCGCAGTTCGGACAGTCCGGCCGTGCGCAACGAACCCTCGAGCGCCGTCGCGATGCCGACGCCCGCGACCGCTGCGTCGCGCGGCAGTACCACCAGCGCGTTGTCGCTGCCACGCGCGATGACGAGACCTTGCACGCGCGAGGCCCGCGCCGCGACGTCGACCGCGTGGACGTCAACGTCGCGCGCGACCTCGACGACCGGGTTCTCGTACTTTCGTCGCTTGAGCGAACGCAGGTCGCGGATCATCTGGACCGAGTCGCGCCCGACGTGGACGGTCGAGCCCGCGATGTCGTCCCACGTGACCGGGATCGGCCGGATCGTGAGGCCCAGCTGCTCGGCCAGGTAGAGCATTTCGGCGTCGTAGATGAAGCGGTCGTAGAACCCGAGGAGCCCCAGAATCCGGGCCGGCCCCAACTGGAAGCCTTTGCACCCGCACTGGGTGTCACGCAGTGTGGTGCCGGTGTAGTGGCGCACCAAGCGGTTGAAGACCCGTCCGGCGAGTGTGCGCACGAACGTGTCGTAGCCGTCGTTGGCGTCTTCTTCGCGAGAACCGGGCACCAGCGGGCTATCGCGCAGCGCGACCACGAACTCCGGGCAGGTGGACCGGTCGGATGGAGAGGTCGGCGTCGGTGGCGATCACCAGCGGTGCGCTCGCGACCGAGATTCCGAGGCGCACGGCCGCGCCCTTGCCGCGATTCTGGGGTTGTTGGACGAACACGACGTGCGGCAGGTGACCGTAGACGTCGTTCGCGACCCGCATCGTGTCGTCGCTCGATCCGTCGTCGACCACGACCACTTCGATCGTGTTGGCGTCCATCTCGTCGAGCACCGGGCGCAGTCGTTCGAAACCTGCGGCGAGTCGAAGCGACTCGTTGTAGGCCGGGATGACTAGGGAGGTGGTGAGGGTCACGGTGCTCTATCTCGACGCGATCTGCGTTCGACGTTGTGTCGTTGACGCGAATTAAACCGTAGTACGACCCCGATTCGAATCGTGACACCTCGCGGCGATGCGACGTCATCGATGTCGCGCGTCATGCACGCACGTTCGCTTGCGCGCGATGAACGGCGCGCCGTCGCCCATCGAATCGTCATACGAGACGCGAAATGTGTCGTGGTCGACGTCGCACCGAGACAATCCAGTGGAATCAACGGATGCTGGGGAAGTACATTTTTAGTCATGGGAGCACTGGTTTTGGGCATGCATCGGTCCGGCACGTCCGCGTTGGCCGGCGCGCTCGAAGCCATGGGACTCTCGGTCGGACCGGCCGAGGACGTCATGCCCGCCGACGTCGGCAACCCCGAGGGTTACTTCGAACTGTGGAGCATCGTACGAGCCAATGACGACCTCCTCGCTCACTTCGGAGGGCGCTGGGACAGTCCTCCCGAATTGACGCCCGAGTGGACCGACGACGACGTCACGACCGAGTTCGTGCAGACGATGCGCGCACACCTGGTCGAACTCTTCGGCGACGATCGCTACCTCCTCAAGGACCCGCGAATCTCGCTCTTGTTGCCGGTGTGGCGCCAGATCACCGAGGACCGCGACTGCGCGATCGTCATCGTGCGCGATCCCGTGGAAGTGGCCACGTCATTGCATCGACGAAATGGGCTACCGATGCTGACCGGTCTCGCGTTGTGGGCGGCGTACAACCGCGCGATGTTCCGCGACCTTCGAGGCGCGAGAGTGCACGTGTGCACGTACGCCGACCTCGTGGAGAGTCCGGTCGACGTACTCAGCGACGTGGCCGCGAGTCTGCGCGCGTGGGGCGAGGTGTCAGCGGACCTCGATCTGACGAAGGCACTGGCGTCCATTCGTCCGGAGCTGCGCCGTAACGCCGGCGGTGACGACGAGAGCGCCGCCGAGGCGTCACCGATTGAGATTCGCGAACTGATGAAACTCGCGTCGGATCAGCGCGGACGACACGACCAGTTCGACATGGGCGCCGAGCTCGAACCGAGCTGGTGGGAAGTTGCCTTGCTCGAGGAGCGCCGGACACTCCTCCAGTGGGCTCTCGGCGCGATCGCCGAACTCGAAGTGAACTACGCCAGTGTCGCGACGGAAAACGCGATCCTCTGGGAGAGAAACGACATCGCCAATCAAGAAGTCGATCGGTTGCACGAGCGCATCAGTCGAGTGCAGCGGATGGTGCCCGGGCCGCTCTATCGGGTGTTCGCAAAGCTCGTGTCGCGTTCCTGAGCTGGATACCGAAAGCGAAGAGTTATGTCTTGTAGTTCACACAGCACGTGCGTCGCGTCGGTGTCGCCGTCGCCATCTCCATGAGGGACGACGCGGTGTCCCCGTTTGTCATTTGGTTCACCGGCTTCTCTGGCGCCGGCAAGTCGACGATCGCCTTGGTAGTGGAGGAGCGACTGCGCGAGGCCGAACTACCCGTGCACAACCTTGACGGTGACGCGCTTCGACACGGGCTCAATCGCGACCTCGGCTTCAGTGACGAGGATCGCGTGGAGAACATACGTCGCGTCGGAGAACTCGCGCGACTGTTCAACAACGTGGGCATGATCGTCCTCGTGGCGATTATCTCGCCCTTTCGCGCGCAACGCGACGCCGCGCGCGACCTCTTCGAGCCGGGAAGATTCGTCGAAGTGCACGTCGACACACCGTTGGAGGTCGCCGAGGGTCGCGACGTGAAGGGTCTGTATAAGAAGGCTCGCGCGGGGGAGTTGAAGAACTTCACGGGGATCGATTCGCCCTACGAGGCGCCGCTGCATCCAGAGGTCCACATTGATTCGTCCTTCGCGAGCGCCGACGACGCTGCCGACGAAGTGTTCCGGGTACTGGACGAGATGGGCCTGCTGCCGTCCTAGAGGTTGTTCGTAATTACGAGGGAGGCGTGTCGTTCGATCCCGGTATGAAGAATGGCTGCGGTTCGATGGGCGCCGGCGCGATCTTTGGCAACCCTGGCACTCCCGAGGCCATGCAGTGGATCAAGTCCATCTGACACTGGTCACGCTGTTTCATCGCCGCGCTCAATCCCTCGACGGCTTTGGCCACCAGTGACGCGTGTGACGCGTCGTCGCTCGTGACGTCCACCGTTGAACGCGTTCTCTCCACGGCCTCGAGGTGCGCTCGCGCGGCTTCCCAGTACTCCACGGCCTTCTCCGCTTGCGCCAGTGCCTCGCGCTGGTCCGCGCACTGGCCGGGACGTCGCTTCTTGCGCGACCAGCTGAAGATGACGAAGCCAATGACACCCAAGAGAAGTACGCCGCCCCCGAGGGCGATCAGCACGATGCCGTCGGCGTTGTTCGTGGCGGCGGCGAGTATGGGCGCCGAGGGCGACGCGTCGGCCGTCGTGCTCGTCAACGCACTGATGCCTCCGACTGCCACGGCGAGGGCGAGAGTGCGACGAAGACGACTAGTGAAAATACTGCTCGCGCCCATCGATGCCCCTTCGCGAACGGATTCGCTGCTCGAAAAAAAACGATAGTTCGCATCGAAGGTTTAGGTACTGATAGGCGCCCTCGTCGGTGCTCCGTTAGCGCTGCAGCGCACCGTCCACGCGGCGCGGGAGCGCAAGGGGGTTGGACTCTTGGAGCGCTGGCGGTAGCAGTTGGTCCGGCACCGACTGGAAGGTGACCGGACGTAGCCATCGCTCGATCGCCGCGGCACCGACCGACGTCGCGGCGCTCGACGTCGTCGAGGGCCACGGTCCGCCGTGCTGCATCGACCAACTCACGCCCACGCCCGTGGGATAGCCGTTGATGATGACGCGACCACTCCGACGCGAACCGAGTTCGAGGAGTCGGGCGCCGTCAGGGTCGTTCTCGGAGCAGAAGAGGCTGAACGTGAGCGCCGGTTCACTGGCCGCGAGCGCTGTGTCGAGATCGTCGGCGTCGTCGTAGCGCACGATGAGCGCCAACGGCCCGAAGCACTCTTCGCGCAGCGCGTAGGCGTCGCGACCGACGAAGCGCGCGGCGTCCACCTCGTACAACTGCGCGGACGTATCGGCGTCGTCGCCCGGGTCCTGTTGCACGAGGGCGCGGACGTCGCTGATCGCGGCGATGTTCTCCACGCCTCGACGAAAGTTTTCGGCGATCGAGGAACTGAGCATCGTGAAACTTCCGAGCGACGAGAGCGACTCGACGGTCGCCGCGACCAGCGCGTCGCCGTCCTCGCCGCTCGGCACGAAGACCAGGCCGGGCTTGGTGCAGAACTGGCCGACGCCGAGGGTCATCGAGCCGGCCAACCCGGTGCCGATCTCGCTGGCGCGCTCCGCCGCCGCACTCGGCGTGACGACCAATGGGTTCGCGGAACCTAACTCGCCGAAGAAGGGGATTGGCACGCCGCGCGCGTTCGCCCTCTCCCAGAGGGCGAGACCCGCGCCGACCGAGCCGGTGAAGCCGACGGCGCTCACGTCCGGCGCGTCGACCAACGTCGTGCCGGCGTCGAACCCGAAGACCAGGTTGACGAGTCCAAGTGGTGCGTCACTCCGTCGCGCGCCGCGCTCGAGCGCGGCGAACGTGGCGGCGCTGGTCGCAGGGTGGGCGGGGTGCGCCTTGATCACGACGGGACATCCGGCGCCGAGGGCGGACGCGGTGTCGCCACCCGGCACCGAGAACGCGAAGGGAAAGTTCGAGCTGCCGAACACCGCGACGACGCCGATCGGGACGCGGACTCGACGAAGGTCGGGCAATGGGCCCATCGGTGAGTCGGTGGCGTGATCGACGGTCGCGTCGAGAAACGATCCCTCGGTCACGACGTCAGCGAAGAACCGAAGTTGGAACGCGCTGCGACGCAACTCGCCCTCCAAACGCGCCGTCGGTAACGCCGTCTCGAAGTGCGCCAGCGCGACCAGGTTCGCCGCGTCGGCCTCGAGTTCCTCGGCCATGGCTCGAAGGAGTCCGGCGCGCCACGTCAGCGCTCGAGCGGCGTAGTCTTGCAGCGCGCCGCGGGCCCGTTCGGTGGCGGCGAGTACGTCCTCGTCGCTCGACTCGTCGAAGCCGAGTGGTCGCTCTTCACCCGTCGCCGGATTGGTACTCATTACCTCAGTCATGGTGCTCCGTTCTTGGCAGTCGGATGGGACGCCCCGGGCGCTCGAGGGCAATCGTGACCACGTCGTGTCCGCACAGCGACGCCAGCGCCAGCCGGTCGAGTTGCTCGCCGTAGAAGGCGACGTTGGTGGGCGAGAGGATCAGCTCGCCGGTCCACTCGTCGAAGATCAGTTCCAATCCGGAGCTCGCCGGTCCAGCGCCACAGTTGATTCGGTTGGTAACACGAGATCAGGAGCCCACCGTCGGCGTCGAAGGCCAACCCGTCGGGCACGCAGCGTTCCAACTCGATGACGCGTTCGAGATCGCCGCCGTCGAGCGACATCGCGCTCACCGCGGGCGCGGCCGACTCGATGACCCACAGCGTCGAGTCGTCGATCGCGATGCCGTTGGCGAAGGCCAGCGGTCGCGTGGCCACGCGCGACGTGGTGCCGTCCGGATCGATCACGACGAGGGCGCCGGTAGCCGTCGCGAAGTCGCCGGAGTCCGAGACGAAGAGGCGACCGTCGGGCGCGAAGGCGGGGTAGTTGGGGTAGTCGATCGGTCCCCCAAAGGCGCGCACGTCGAAGTGGGTGTCCATCTTCCAGACCTGGTGATTACCCGGGTCACAGAGGTACAAGGCGCCGCTCGCGTCGAGGGCCAGTCCGAGTAATGCACCGCCGTCGATCGTGGTGACGACCTCGACGGTGCCGTCGAGTTGGATGCGGTACACCTGTCCGGCCTCGCCGCCCGCCCACAGGCACGCGCGCGCCGCGTCCCAACAGACCCCTTCGACGTGGTCGAAGCCCGAGGCCAGGACCTGATAGTCGAGGGCGTCGCTCAAGGTGTTCGTCATCGCGGTGCCAGGCGAAGGCTTTCCCCGGAGTCCGCGTCGAAGAAGTGGAAGTGATCGGGATTGAGTCGAACGTAGAGGTGATCGCCGACCGACACGCCCGCACGAGGTCCCATCTTGGCGACCAACCTCATGGGTCGTGCGACGACCGCGCCGCTGTCGTTGACGATGATGGCGTTCTCGCCCTCCGCGTCCACCATCGAGAGGTGCACGAGGATCTCTGCGCCGAGTGCTTCACGTCGCTCGACCCTCGTCGTGAGGGCGTCGGGACTGGACGCTTCCAAGACCTCGACGTCCTCGGGGCGCACGCCGAAGACCACGCCCGGACCATCGACGCGCGGCAGGGCATGCGACGAGGCGTAGTGCGCCGGTACGACGAGGCGCTGGGCGCCGAGCACGATCGACGAGGTCGCCGTCACTCGAGCCCAGTCCCACGCGCAGGAGGTTCATCGGTGGCGAACCCATGAACCCCGCGACGAAGTCGTTCTTCGGGTGGTCGTAGAGGTCCTGGGGGGTGTCGCACTGCTGCAGTTTCCCGCCGCGCATGACGGCGACACGGTCGCCCATCGTCATCGCCTCGATCTGGTCGTGGGTGACGTAGACCGTGGCCACGCCGAGTAGGCGCTGGATCCGCGCGATCTCGAGACGCATCTCGACGCGAAGTTGGGCGTCGAGGTTCGAGAGCGGCTCGTCCATCAAGAACGCCTGGGGACTGCGCACGATGGCGCGTCCCATCGCCACGCGCTGCCGTTGACCGCCCGACAGCGCCTTCGGCCGTCGATCGAGGTACTCGGTGAGTCGCAGGATCGCCGCCGCTTCGCCGACCTTCTTCGCGATCTCGGCCTTGGACTCGCCCCTGATCTTGAGCGCGAATCCCATGTTCTGGGCGACGCTCATGTGCGGATAGAGCGCGTAGTTCTGAAAGACCATGGCGACGTCGCGGTCCTTGGGCAACACGTTGTTGACGACGGTGCCGCCGATGGAGAGCGAACCCGAGGTGATGTCCTCGAGACCGGCCAACATCCGAAGCGCGGTCGTCTTGCCGCAACCGGACGGTCCCACGAGGACCATGAACTCGCCGTCAGCGACGTGCAGTGAGAGATCGTCGACGGCGCGCACGTCGTCGCCGAAGATCTTGGTCACGCCGTCGAAGGTGATCTCTGCCATCAGTGACTGCTCCTTGGATGTTGCGCCGTGTCGGTCATCGGTCGATGCCCATGGTGAGTCCCTTGACGAGGTATCGCTGGAAGCCGAGGTAGACGAGCATCGCTGGGAAGGCACTGATGAGTGAGCCGGCCATCAACGCCGGGATCGACGTCGTTCTCCCGGCGGCCAAGACCGCGAGCCCGACGGTGATCGGTCTGTCCGACGTGTTCTGGATGAAGAGCAGTCCCACCAAGAGGTCGTCCCAGATCTGGATGAACTGCAAGACCGTGACGGTCGCGATCGCCGGGACGGCGATCGGCAGGACCAGTCGCCACATCGCGCCGAAGTACCCGAGGCCGTCGACGATGCCGGCCTCGATGAGCTCATCGGGCACGCCGCGGAAGTACGTCGTGAAGAGGAAGACTGAGAACGGTGTCCCGAGCGCGGCGTAGACGAGGACCGCGCCGGCGTAGCCACCAGTGAGATGGAGTCGGGTCACGTTGACGAACTCGGGCATCAGGATTGCCTGGAGCGGCACCATCATCGCGCTGACGATGACGAGGAAGACCACGGTCGACATGCGAAAGCGCAACTTCGAGAACGCGAAGCCCGCTGGCAGCCCGACGCACAAGATGATGAGAATCGACGACGAGCAGACGATGGTCGAGCTGAGCAGTTCCTGGCCGATCGGGATGACACTGGTGAGGCCCGACCAGCTGAGCCACGAGAAACCACCGCCCGAGAGGAACTGCGCCTCGGACTTCAAACTCGTGATGATCATGACCCAGAACGGGTAGAGCATGACGACGGCGACCACCATCATGACCGCGAACAGGACCCAGCGACCGACCCGACGGGGCTTCTTGACGATCGGCACTTCGCGGCGCGGTTCGGCGCCGGACTCGGTGGGCGGGGTCACGACGGTGGTCACTCGTTCGATCCGATGAGTCGAAGTTGGACGACGCCGATGATGCCGGTGATGACGAAGAGGATCAGGCCGTAGAGGGCGGCGGTGCCGAAGTCACCTTGGTTGAACCCGGTCTCGTAGATGAGATACTCCATCGTCGTCGTGGCGTAGCCCGGACCGCCGCCGGTCATGACGAAGATGAGGCTGAACAATGCGGAGAAGAGTGCGATCACCGTCATGACGAAGGCCAGTTGGATGAAGCGACTCAAATGGGGCAGGGTGATGCTGCGAAAGATGCGCCAGCGACCGGCGCCGTCGATGCGCGCCGCCTCCTCGAGGCTCGGATCCAGGGTCGCGAGGCCGGTGAGGAAGAGCATCGTGTTGGTGCCGATCATCGTGAAGACGAAGGTGATGCCGAGTGCGATGAGCGCCTCGGATTCATAGCCCAACATGTTCGTGCTGGTGTGCGAGAAACCCAACGCGTGGATGATCGAGTTGAGTGTTCCCTGGTAGGCGAAGAATCGCTCGGCGACGAGACCGAGCACGACCCACGAGATGGCGGTCGGGAGGAAGTAGATCGAGCGGAAGATTCGCCATCCGGCGACTCGTTGGTGCAACAGCACCGCGATGCACAGGGGGATCGCGAGCGCGAAGGGGACTGACAGGAGCAGCAGGCCGTTGTTGCGGAGCGCGGTCCAGAGGTTGGTGTTATGGAAGGCCTGGGTCCAGGTCGCGGTACCGATCCATTGGGAGGTCAAGCCGTTCCACTGAGTGAAGGAGTAGTAGACGGCCTGGCCGATCGGGATGCCGATGAAACAGACCACTAACGCGATCGCCGGCAGCGCGAAGACGACGCCGGCCATTTGGCGGCGGCGCTTGAGCGTCATCCGTCGCGCTTTCGGCGCGAAGGTCGCGGTCGGGGTCGAGATGGTCGTGCTCATAGTGGTCCGGTTGTTGCTCCCTACCTTCTAAACCAGATGCGCGTCCCCGTCCAATCCACACGGACTGGACGGGGACGCGTCTTGGCGTGTTGATTAACCCGCGAAGTCCTTGGAGCTTCGCTGCGCCGCGGGAAGGAGCTTCCACGCCTGGGCCATGTTCTGGAGTGCCTTCAGTGGTGCCGTCTGATTCGCGAGCACTGACGGCAGTTCACTGTCGGCGGCGTTGCCGACGTTGACCTGGACGTAGTTGTCCATCATCGGGTACGGCGTCATGTGGTCCTTCGTGACGAAGTTCAACATCTCCTGGTTCACCGGGTTGGTCGTCTTCAGACCCGAGATGTCGGGAATGAGTCCGGCCGCGTTGATGATGTTGCCGGCCTGCGTGGTGCTCAAGAAGTCGAGGAACTTGAAGGCGTCCTTCTTGTTCTTCGAGTACTTGGTCACCGAGAAGCCGTCACCGGGGTACTCCACGACACCCTTGATCGGGGTGGTGGAATACGGCGGGACGAAGGCCGCGACGTTGGTGCCCATGGTCTTGGTGTACTGCGCCGTGTCCCACGTGCCGTCGACCATCATGGCCGCCTTGCCCTTCTCAAACTGCTGAATGTTGGCGGTGTTGGTCAAGACGTCGGAGTTGGTGTAGCCGTCCTTCTCCAACGTGGCCCACATCTTCAGTTGGGCGATGTTGGTCGAGGACGTCCACGGAATCGATCCGTCGTACAGGCCCTTCCAACTGGCCAACGAGTGCGCCCCGATCATGAGGTAGCTCATGTCGTACCAGGGGTAGAACTCGGTGCTGATCGCCTGACCGCCGTTGCCGTAGACCATGGGCTGGATGCCCTTGGCCTTCAGCGCCTTGCAGTCCGCCAAGAGTTGGGTCCAGTCGGTCGGCACCGACGTGATGCCCGCCTTCTTGAACAACGACTTGTTGTAGAACCCGATGTAGAACTGGGTCTCCAACGGCATGACGTAGGCGCCCTGGGCGACGTCGAAGTTCGGGGCCTCCCACTGCATGCCCTCCATCTTGTTGAGGTCCGAGGCGGGCACGTTGCCCTTCAGGTTCACGAGATAACTCGAGTACTGAAGGTCGTAGATGCCCGTCCACATCACGGCGAGGTCGGGTCCGTTGCCCGAGATCGCGGCCGACTGCAACAACTGGAAGTAGTTGGTTCCCGGTTGTGCGACGTCCTTGATCGTGATGTTGGGATTCAGCTTCTCGAAGGCCGCGATCAAGTTCTTCGTCGCCACCGCGTTCTGCTCGGTTCCGTAGTTCTGCCATAGGGTCAAAGTCGTCTTGGCACTTGCCGACGCTGGTCCCGACGCGTAGAACGTACCGGCGAGAACAAGCGTTGCGGCGACCGCGCCGAAACTCCTCATTCGTATCTTTTTCAAAGTCGCACTTCCCCCTTCTCTAACGAAGTCCTCTCTGAACTCCGGTTCTTTTGGAAATTCCTCCTCAAGATCTGCCCACTACCGGCTCATCGAGGTGGGGCCGTTGCCCCGGCTCGAGCGCCAAGAAATCGAAGTCACAACCGGTCGGTGCCTGGGTGACGTGTCGGCGATACAGCTCAACATAACCCCGATGATTGGGTCGAGTCTGGTCACGAGCGCCGCGTCGCGCGGTCATCTCATCACTCGTGACCGCGACCTCGATGCGCCCGGCGTCGGCGTCGACCGTGATGAGGTCACCGTCGCGCACGAGCCCGATCGGGCCGTCCAGGGCGCCTTCGGGTGCGGCGTGTAAGAACACCGTTCCGAAACTCGTGCCGCTCATTCGGGCGTCGGTGACGCGAACCATATCGGTGACGCCGCGCGCTAACAACGGCGTCGGGATAGGGATCATTCCCCACTCGGGCATACCCGGGCCGCCGACGGGTCCGGCACCACTTAGTACGAGCACGGCGTCGGGCGACGCGGTGGATTCCGATCCTGTTCGCCTCGTCACCTCATCGGGGTCGTGCATGACGTAGGCGGGACCGGTGTGACGAAGGAGCGACGCCGTCGCGGCCGAACGTTTGATGAGCGCGCCGTCGGGCGCGAGGTTGCCGCGCACGACGCGAAAGGCGCCCGCGGCGTCAACGGGATCGTGTCGATCGCGCACGGCGCCCTTGGGCGTGAGTGCCTGGGACTGCACCGTCGCCATCGTCTGGCCGTCGGCGAGGACCGCGTCGCCGTGCAGTAAGTCGCCGAGCGCGCCGAAGACCGTCGGTACGCCCCCGACGTCGTCGAGGTCTTCCATGAGTGCCGCACCCGACGGTTCGACGTCGACGAGCACCGGGACGTTACGACCGACGCGGTCGACCGACTCGAGATCGAGGTGGAGTCCGAGACGTCGCGCCATCGCCGTGAGGTGGATGACGGCGTTGGTCGATCCACCGATCGCCCCGAGTACGGTCAGGGCGTTGTCGACCGACGCCTGGGTTACTTGATCGGTGACCGCCGATCCGGAGCCCACGAGCGCGACGATGCGCTCGCCGACTCGGCGCGCCACCTCGAGGTGGCGCGGGTCGCCGGCCGGGATGGACGTCGATCCGGGCCAGGCCAGACCCAGCGCTTCACAGATGGCGCCCATCGACGAGGCGGTGCCCATCGTGTTACAGGTGCCCTTGCCCAGGGTCAGTGCTTCTTCGAGTTCACGCCACTCGTCATCGTTCAACTCACCTTGCCGACGCTCGTCCCACAGGCGCCAGAGATCGGTGCCGGTACCAACGCGACGACCCTGGAAGTGCGCGACCGGTCGCGGTCCCGACACCATGACCAGACAGGGCACGTTGGTGCTGAAGGCGCCCATCAACGCGCCCGGTACGGACTTATCGCACGCGGCGAGGATGACGACGCCGTCAAGTGGTTGCGAGCGCACGGACTCTTCGAGTTCCATCGCGAGGAGATTGCGATAGAGCATCGCGGACGGCTTCATCAAGTCCTCGCCAAGAGAGATGACCGGGAACTCGACGGCGACGCCACCCGCCGCTTCGATGCTCGCGCGCAACGGCGCGAGGTACTCGGCGAGCGGCTGGTTGCAGGGATTGAGATCACTGGAGGAGTTGGCGAGTCCAATGATCGGTCGCCCGCCCGCGGCGTCCACCGAGGCGCCCGCCATGTTCAAAGCGACGCGACTGTCGAGGGCGACTTCGTCGTCGCCTCGCACCCATCGGTCGCTTCGCAGGGTCATGGCTCGGGGACTCCGATGCCGTCCGCGCCGGGCTTGGAGATCGAAAGGTCAACCGCCGAGGCGTCGAGGAACTCGAGGGCCAGGGCCGCGCGACGAACCTTCTCCCTGACGTTCGCGACGACCTCGCTCATGTTCTGTTCGCCGGCCGGGTAGACCATCCGAGCGTTGCGCAGTCCGAACTTGGCGTAGAGCGGCGCCGAGACCAGCGCGATCTCGGCCAGTTCATTCCCGCGGACCATGCCGCCGAGGGCGTCGGGTGCCTCGAGATAGAGGTCGATGGGCGCAGGACTCGCGGCGCGCAGTTCGGCCAACTCCTCGAGCGTTACGTCGCTGGGCACGTTGACCGTCGTGCCACCCATGGCGACGAGCTGGGCGAACGCGACCGGATTCGACGGCGCCAGGACCGCCGAGATCTTCCACACGATCGACGACGGCAGTTCGCCGCTGTCGACCATGGCCCGCACCAGCTCCAAGAGACCGCGGTCTGGGATCAAGAAGCCACGGATACCCGCGTCCACGGCACGCAGAATGTCGTCCAGTGCGTAGCGCAGTTGGTCCAAGCCACGGAGTTGGCCCGCGAGCATCAGTCCGTCGGGGCTTCGCACGGACCCGCCGATGCCGTATTCCTGGCGGGGACCCACAAAGAGGCTGATCTCCAACCCCTCGTCGGCACCGATCACGGCCATCTCGTTCAGTTCTGCGCGCGTCAGCAACATCGCGCCGCTGCCTTGGGACGTGCGGTGGATCGGTGTCTTGTGGACGCGAGCCTCTTCGACCACCGCGCGCAGGGCCGCGGGATTCTCGACGCTCGGAATCTCGATGCGAAAGTGCGCTCCGTCGGGGAAGCGCTGCTCACTCGCCACGACCGAGTCGACGAGCGAGGCGAAGTGGCGCTTCAGTGCCGCGGTGCCGCGAGGACTACCAGAACCCCTAATCATTATCTTTATCTCTCCCGTTCATTGGACAACCTTCACCTGACTGTGTTGCGTGCCACCCTCAGTCGACGTCGTCGCCCATGCGCCGGAGTTGGTGATCAATTCAAATCCATCGTTGCCTACAAGGTACGTCTCTTCGATCTTGGCCCCACCCCGCAGGCTCGGGTTCCACGCGATCGCCGTATTGACGCGACAATCGAGGTCCCAGTACGGAGAATCGGTGAGCGGTGGCGCGAGTTCGAACTCGCGCTGTTCGAACGCGATCGGTCCGCCCTGGAAGTGCTCGCGCCACGCGCCGGGTTCGCCGATGTTCTCGTAGCCCTTCGCCAGCGCTTCGACGGCGTCGCCCCAGGTGTGCCCGGGCCGCGTCGCGTTCATCACGGCCAGATGCACCGGTTCGAGCTTCGCGGTCAGTTCCAGGAGGGGATCGTCGTCGTGCGCGACGGCGACGCGGGTCGCGGCGACGTGGAGGCCGCCGCGTCGCGCGACGACGACCGCCATCACCGCGTCGTGCAGTACCTCGCCGATAGCGAGCGGGTGACGAAACGTCCGCAGTCGATCGTCGCCGCCGACGATGAGACAGACCGCTTTGGCGCCTCGGCGTTCGAGTTCACCACTCACGACCGAGGCGATCTCGAAGTCACTCGTCGCGCCCGGCTGCCAACTCGCAACACCGGCCTCGAGTGCGCCGGCCGCGTCCGCGCCCAATTGGCGCAGTTCCTCTCGCTCGGGATCGCTCAGTGCCAGGCGCGTACGAACGATATGTGTTGTTACGTTCAGCCCGAACGTGTCGGTGTCACTCAACAGTTCTTCCGGTGACACGCCGGAGAATGCGGAGGCCGCGAGGAGGGGCGCGCTCGCGTCGTACCACGGCACCGCGACGAGGTTCCACCCCAGCGCGTCCAGATCAAAGTCACCGCGCAGTCGCGGCGCTTCGATCTCGCTGGTAATGAGGACTCGACCCTTCGTCGAGTCGATCGCCCACACGGGGTCCGTCGATGCCGTGACGTCCACCGGATCCGAGAGTCCGCCGGTGATCCAATTGACGCTCCCGGGCGTCGTGAGCACGAGCGGTCGATCAGAGAACTGTGCGCGAAGCGTATTGATTTTGGAGCGCACGGTATCCGCACGTTCGCCGATACGTTTTCCTCTGTTCGGCACAACAAAACGCCTGTCGGTATTGATTTCGCCATACAAGCATGTATTTCAGTGATGGTCAAGTGCATACTTGAAAAGTTTGCGGCTGTGCCGTATTGTGTTCCTCTGTGCCAAACAACAATGATCAAGATAAGCGTTATGAAGTTCAGTCAGTGGCTCGCGCCGCAGTGTTGCTCGACTTAGTCGGCAACGCCGGAGCCGGAGGTCTCGGTGTCACCGAGATCGCCGGACATTTGAAAGTCGCGAAGAGTACAGCCCTCTCGCTTGCGCGCACGCTCAGTGCGGCGGGTCTGCTGCGCGCCGTGGATCCCGGTCCTCGCTACGTGCTCGGCCTCAACCTCTTGCGACTCGGTGACCTCGTCGGTCAACAGACCTCGATCGCCGAACTCGGACTGCCGACGTTGCGCGAGCTCACGAGTATCACCGGGCTGACATCACGTCTCGCCATGAATGAGAACGGCTACCCCGTCTTCCTCGAACGCATTGACGGTGAGGGATCGATTCGCTTTCACGCGCCTCTCGGGCAACGTGAAGAGCCGCACGCGACCGCAGCGGGTAAGGCGATCCTCGCCGAGATGAACGAACAACAAGTTCGTGAGCTCATCGCCGAAGCCGGCATGGCGGTGCACACCTCGAAGACGCTGACTGACGTGTCGGCGCTCTTGGATGACCTCGAACGTGTTCGCGCCGAGGGCTACGCCACGGACGACGAAGAAGAGGCTGAAGGAGTATTTTGCGTCGGTGCGGCATTCTTCGATCATCAGGGCAAGTGCGCTGGGGCGCTCAGCATCACGGGACTCAAGGTCGACGTGCCACTGCGCGAAGTGCAGCGACTCGGCGGCATCGTGAAAGAAAGCGCGCAACGAATGACGTTCCTCCTCGGTGGTGTGCGGCCCGGACGAAGTTGATGCGCGCGCTCGTCGTACGCTCACCCCACGACGTCGCGCTCGAAACAGTCGCCGAACCGGTTCTTGGCGACGACGACGTACTGGTCGCGCCGCTCCTGGTCGGCGTGTGCGGCACGGACCTAGAACTCATCGATGGCAGCATCGACCCGGCCTACGTCCGCTATCCGTTGATCCTCGGTCACGAGTGGGTCGGTCAACTGCTCGGTGACGTACCGGGCGTCGCGACACGCGGCGAACGCGTGGCCGTCGAAGGCATCATTGCGTGCGGGGACTGCGACGAGTGTCGGATCGGCGCGACCAATCGCTGCGTCACCTACGACGAGATTGGTTTTACCCGTCCCGGCGCGATCGCTGAACGTATCGCCGTGCCCGCGCGACAGGTGCACCGCATTGCGGCGTCAGTGAACCTCGACGACGCCGTGCTGATCGAACCGATGGCCGTCGTGTGGCGCGCGCTCACCCGATTCCCGCTGCGCGACGGACTGGACGTCGTGATCGTGGGCGACGGCACGATCGCGCTGTTGGCCGCGCATCTGGTTCGCCAGTTCAATCCGGCGCGCGTGGTGGTCGCCGGTCGCCGCGCCGCGCAGGCATCACTCGCTCGCTCGGCCGGCGCTGACGAGTTCGTGACCGACGTGCCCGGTGGACGATTCGATCTCGTCATCGAAGCAGCGGGCACGGGGCCGTCGGCATCAACGGCGCTCAAGCTCGCCGGTCGGGGGGCGATGGTGATCATGCTCGGACTACCGCCGCACGGTACCGTCGTCGAGCTCGCACCCGACGACCTCGTCAATGATGACGTGGTGGTCCAAGGCAGTTTCGGCTACACGAGCGCCTCCTTCGCCGAGGTCGTCGAGCAAGTGAACGCGGGAAGCTTGCGACCGTCGCTCCTCATTACCCACCGATTCGCCTTGGATAACGCGTCGGCTGCCATCAGTGCGCTGCGCGGTGCCGTCGCCGAGGACGAACCGCGCGGCAAGGTCGTGCTCGCGATCGCCTAGTGCGCGGGCATCACGAGTCGAGAGTCAGTCCGAGGCGCGTCAAGTACCCGACGCCCATCACGGCCGCCTCGCATCCCACCTCGGCCAACGCGGCGACGTCGTTGTCGTCGCGCACGCCGCCGGCCGCGACGACCGCGAGGCCACTCGCGCAGACCTGCCGGTACAGGTCGAGGTCGGGTCCGCGCATGGTCCCGTCTCGGTCGATGGCGGTGACGTGCAGACGAACGACGTCCGCGTCGCGGCACCGCGCGAGCGCCTCGTCGACGTCCAGGCCGCTCGACTCGGTCCATCCGCGGATGGCGATGCGTCCGTCGCGAACGTCCAGTGCGACGAGTAAACGTTCGCCAAATCGCTGCGCAAAGACTTCGAGCGCGTCGCCCTCCCACGCCGCGGTTCCGACGATGATCCGCGACGCGCCGGCGTCCAGCGCGGCTCGCGCGGCGTCGAGTCGAACGGATGCCGCCCGAGACCTGGAGGGGGATGTCGCCGGCGACGCGCACACACCGCGCGACGACCTCCGGGCGCAAGGCGCCGTCGCGGGCACCTTGCAGATCGACGATATGGATGAGTGGTGGGGCGGTCGCCACGATTCGTGCCATGAACGCCTCGAGCGGCTGGCGAAAGAGCACACGTTCGAAGTCCCCCTGTTCGAGACGGACGGCGTCGTCACCGAGGAGGTCGAGGGCGGGGATCACTTGCATAGCAGCGTGTTAGCATGTTAGCATAGTGAAATGACCAGTGGAAAAGTGACGGCCGCGCAGGCGAACCCCGAGACCGCCGCGCGCTTCGATGAACTCGTAGAGGCGTTTGCCACCCTTCGCGACAAGGGTGTGACGGCGGCGTTCTTACGCGACCTTTGTACGACAACCGAGATCGACGCCATGGGCCAACGTCTCCAGGTCGCGCGACTGGTGAACGAGGGCATCTCGTATCAAGAGATCTCGCGTCGCACCGGCGCCTCGACCGCGACGGTGACGCGCGTCGCCCAGTGGCTCCACTACGGCGAGGGTGGCTACGCCGCCGTGCTAAAGAAGAGCCGACGATGACGCGCCGACTCTCACTGGCGTTGCCCTCGAAGGGCCGACTCCGCGAGCCGTCGTGGTCCCTGTTGGAGGCGAGCGGCGTCTCACCCCAAGAGCCCGGCGAGCGGGTGTTGCAGTCACACTGTCGCAACGCGGACATCGATCTGCTCTTCGTGCGCGCCGAGGACGTTCCCGAGTACGTCCAGGACGGCGTCGTGGACTGCGGGATCACCGGTCTGGATTTGATATCGGAACGCGAGTGCAACGTGGAAGTCCTCCTTCGGCTCGGTTACGGTGCCTGTTCACTGCAGGCGGCGGTGTCGATGGAAGACGACGCGCAGAGTATCGAGGACCTCACCGGTCGCCGGATCGCGACGTCGCACCCGCGCATCGCCGAACGGGCCCTCGCCGAACGAGGCGTCACCGCTGAACTCGTGCAGGTCACGGGATCGGTCGAGATCTCACCGCGGCTCGGTCTCGCCGACGCGATCATCGACCTCGTCTCGACGGGCAGCACGTTGCGCACGAACGGGCTACGTTCCATTGGCACGTTGTTCGAGTCCGAAGCGGTGCTCGTCGGCAAGGTCGGTTCGATGGACCACGAGGCGCGCCGAACACTCACGATGGTGCTCGGTTCGGTCATCAACGCCCGAGCGAACCGCTATCTTCTCTGCAACGTCGCGAAGATTCGCCTCGATGAAGTGACCTCGTTGTTGCCGACGTCGGGATCACCCACGATCATGGACCTGGCCACGCCGGGCGTCGTCGCGGTGCACGCGTTGGTGCCGGCCGCCGACATCTGGTCGCTGCTGCCGCGTCTCGAAGCGGCCGGCGCGAGTTCGATCCTCACGCTGCCCGTTGAACGGATGGTGCCGTGAGCAAACCAGTGGTCCTCGACAAACCGGTCACCATCGAAGAGATCGTCGAGGACGTTCGTACGCGCGGGGACGCCGCACTCGTCGAGTGGTCGAAGAAGTTCGACGGCACGACCAGCGCGAGCCCGCAGCGCGCTGTCGCCTACGGCGACATACCGACCTCCGCGGTGCTGGCCGCGGCCGAGAACGTGCGCACGTGGCACGCCGCCCAACGCCCCGCCGACCTTACGTTGGAGGTGTCGCCCGGCGTCACCCTCGAACGGCGCTGGACGCCCATTCGTTCGATCGGCATCTACGTGCCGACGGGCCTCGTCTCGTCGCTGATCATGGCCGCGGTGCCGGCCCAGGTCGCCGGTGTCGAGCGCATCGTGGTCTGCACGCCGCCGAACGGTTCGGCCGCGGTCGCCGCGACCGCGGCGCTGCTCGGGATCGACGAGGTGTGGGCGATCGGCGGCGCGCAGGCCATCGCGGCAATGGCCTACGGCACGGAATCGATCGCTCCGGTCGACAAGATCTTCGGTCCCGGTGGTGGCGCGGTCAACGCGGCCAAGTTGCTGGTGAGTCGCGACGTGGCGATCGACCTCCCGGCCGGACCGAGTGAGGTCGTGGTCGTCGCCGACGTCGGGTTCGACGCGCTCATCGTGCAACAGGAGCTCGACGCGCAGATGGAGCACGGTCCGGACTCGCGCGCTCACGTCGTGTGGGTGGGCGACGACCTCGACGCGGCGCTCGCGGAGGTCGAGGAGTACGCCGCCGAGCACGTCGCGCTACTCGGTGAGCGCGCCGAGTCACTGGCCGATCGCATCCGCAACGCCGGAGCGGTCTTCGTCGGGTCCGTACTCGCCGGTGCCCGCAGGCGACTACGCCACGGGTGGCAATCACGTCCTGCCGACCGGCGGTTGGGCGAAGTCGACCGGCGGGCTCGGACTCGAGGCCTTCATGAAGACGGTCACGGTCCAGCGCGTCACGAAGGAGGGACTGGAGCGACTCGCGCCCACCATCGAGGCGCTGGCCGATCTCGAGGACATGCCCGCGCACAAGGCCACGGCCCGTCGATGAGTCGGCCCGAACCGCTCGCCAGCTACCAGTGGCCACCGTCGAACGAGGTGATCGCTGAGAGGGTCGGCCTGGATCCGCGAGCGATCATTCGCTTCGACGGCAACGTCGCGGCGACGCCGCCGCCGAGCGCGCGACCCGCGGCGCTGGCGCGAGCACTGGCCGACGTCAACGAGTACGACCGGGGTCGGTACCACTCGTTGCGGGTCGCGATCGCTGAGCGCCACGGCGTCGGGCTCGACCAGGTCGCCCTCGGCGCCGGCAGCGACGAGTTCATCGTGCTGTTAGCGCGTCTCTTCGCCGAGGGCGGCACCGTGGCCACGGTGCCGGCGTTCTCGTATTCGATGTACCCATTCGCCGCCGCCATGGCCGGCGCCACGATCGTGGCCGACCCCGACGACGGCCGACCTGGTCTTCGTCTGTCGACCGAACAACCCGACGGGAGAGCTGCCGGACATCCCCGAGGTGTCGGGCCAACTGGTGATCGACGAGGCGTACGCCGATTACGCCGGCGTCGACGCCCTCGATCGCATCGACGACGGCGCCATCGTGCTGCGGACGTTCTCCAAGGCCTACGGGCTGGCCGGCGCGCGCGTCGGTTACGCACTGGCGAGTCCCGAACTGATCGAGATCATCACGTCACGACAGGCGCCGCTCTCGGTCTCGTCGCTGTCGGCGTCGCTCGCCCTCGCGGCGATCGCGACGCCGCTCGACGTCTCGACCCAGGTCGCCGAGCGCGAACGACTGGCGAGTGAGTTGACGTCGCTGGGGCTCACGCCGGTGAAGTCCTACACGAACTTCCTCTTCATCCCGATGGACGATCCCCAGGCGCTGGTCGAGCAGCTCATGACTTACGGCGTGGTCGTGCGCGCCTACGAGGGAGGACTGCGCGTGAGCGTGAAGGACGAACTCGACGACGACGTCCTGCTCGGCGCCCTGCGCGCCGTACTTACCGGCGCGCCGATCCCCGAGTCGTCGATCCGCCGACGCCGCGCCACCGCCGAGACCCTGTTGAACATCCGCCTACGCGTGCCGGGCGAGGGTCGCGTCTACGTCAACACCGGACTCGGGTTCTACGACCACATGCTCCAACAGTTGGCCTTCCACGGCGGTATGGACCTGCGACTCGAAGGCGTGGGCGACCTCGAGACCGGCGAACACCACATGGTCGAGGACATGATGATCACCTTCGGTGAGGCGCTGAACGACGCGCTCGGCGATCGCCGCGGGCTCACGCGCTACGGCGAGGCGCGCGTGCCGATGGACGAGGCGCTCGCCCACGCCGTCGTCGACCTCTCCGGTCGAGCGACGGCCACCATCTCGATCTCCCCCGATCCCGGCATGGCCGCGCACGCCTTTCAGTCGCTCGCGCAGAACGCGCGGATCACGCTGCACGTCACGGCGACGGGGGAGAACGACCACCACGTCGCCGAGGCCGCCTTCAAGGCGGTCGGTCGGGCGCTGGCCCAGGCCCTGACGCGCGACGGCACGCTCGTTCGTTCGACCAAGGGTTCGCTGTGAGTGACGTCGTCGTCGTGGACTACGGCGCCGGCAACACGCGCTCCGTGCGTGCGGCGCTGACGCACTTCGGCCGCACGAGCGTCGTGACCAGCGACCCGACGGCGATCGCGACGAGCGACTACGTCATCCTGCCGGGCGTCGGCTCGGCGCGCAGCCGCGATGGAGCACCTCGATGTCCACCGGTGCCGCGCGGGCGCTGCGCGAACGATTCAACGCCGGCGGTCGGATCCTGGGGATCTGTCTCGGCATGCAGTTGGCGCTGGAGCACAGTGACGAAGACGGGGGCGTCGACGGCATCGCTTTGTTGCCTGGTTCGGTGACGCTGATGACCGAGGGCCGGGTACCTCGCCTGGGATGGGCGAACGTCGAACCGTGGGGCGACGCGTACTACTTCGCCCACTCCTTCGCCGCGCAGAGCCCCGACGGCGTCGCCACGTCCGAGGGCGTCACCGTCGCGGTCGAACGCGGAACGTTCCTCGGTGTGCAGTTCCACCCGGAGAAGAGCGGGACCGCCGGCCTGAACTTTCTCGAGCGATGCCTCTCGCCCGTTTGATCCCCTGTCTCGACGTGGCCCACGGTCGGGTAGTCAAGGGCGTCAACTTCGTCGGTCTCCGTGACGTCGGTGATCCCGTCGAACTCGCCCGGTTCTACAGCGACGGGGGAGCGGACGAACTGGTCTTCCTCGACATCACGGCGACACCCGAAGACGCAGCGACGATGACGTCGGTCGTCGCCGACGTGGCCGACGTACTGGAGATCCCGTTCACGGTCGGCGGCGGCGTGCGATCGGTCGACGACGCGATTCGCATCATCGAGTCCGGTGCCGATCGCGTGTCGCTGAACTCGGCCGCGCTCGCCGACCCGACTTTGATCAGTGCCATCGCGCGCCGCTACGGCAGCCAGGCGGTCGTCGTCGCGATCGACGCCGGTGACGGCGTCGTCCACACGCACGGCGGACGCGTCGAGACGACGACCGAAGACGATCCCCTGGGCCGTCGAGGCCGCGTCGCGCGGCGCCGGTGAGATCCTGCTGACCTCGATCTCGCACGACGGACGTCGCGAAGGCTTCGACCTCGCGTTGACCGCCGCCGTGCGTGACGCCGTCGGGGTGCCGGTCATCGCGTCGGGCGGCGCCGGCTCGGCCGCGCACGTGGCCGCGGCGTTGCGCGTCACCGACGCCGCGCTGATCGCGTCGATCGTGCACGAGAACCCGGCCGGACTGCCGGGGCTGCGACGTGAGATTGAAGGATTAGGGATTCGACTTCGACCGATGAGGGAATGAGATATGAGCGACGAACTTCGAGCGGCGATTATCCAGGACGACGACACGGGTCGCGTCTTGATGTTGGGTTGGATGGACGACGAGGCGCTCGCGCTCACGCGTTCGAGCGGACTCGTTCATTTCTTCTCGCGGTCGCGCCAGAAGTTGTGGCAGAAGGGTGAGACCTCGGGCAACACGATGCACGTCGTCGAGATCGCGCACGACTGTGATGACGACGCCGTGCTCGTGCGCGTGTCGGCCGACGGACCGGCCTGCCACGACGGCACGACGTCGTGCTTCACGCCGTGGCTGTGGCGCAAGATCCTTCGACGCCAACAAGAAGCCCCGGAGGGTTCCTACGTCGTGGACCTCTTACGTGACGGGACCGGGCGAAGTGCGCGCAAGGTCGGCGAGGAGGCTGTCGAACTGGTGGTGGCCGCGCTCTCCGAAGACGATCAACGGGTCGTCGAAGAGTCCGCGGATCTCTGGTTTCACACGCTCGTGTTGCTGGCCAGTCGGGGGATCGACCCGTCGTTGGTGGAGGACGAACTTCGGCGTCGCGAGTAGCCGTCTCGGCGTCGCCGGTGCCGTGCCGCTCACGCCGGCCGCTAGCGTTCGAGACGAAGTCGACGTCTCATTCGCCCTCGAGGACCCCTTGTGTTCATAGCCACGTCAGTGTCGACCGCAACCATCGTCCTCGTCGGTGCCGTGTTCCTCGCGTCGTGCGTGGAGATGGTGGAGGCCCTCACGATTGTCTTGGCCGTCGGTCACACCCGCGGGTGGCGCTCGGCCCTCGAAGGGACGGGCGTGGCGCTGTTGGTCTTGAGCGCGCTCGTCGCGGCCTTCGGGCCGGCGCTCGTGCACGTGCCGCTCAATGTCTTGCGTCTGGTCGTCGGCGGCGGTACTGCTCATATTCGGCATGCAGTGGCTGCGCAAGTCGATTCTTCGCGCCACCGGTCTCAAGGCGAAACACGACGAGGACGCGATCTACGAAGCGACCGTGGCCACGTTGCGCGCCGCCGGTGACACGCCCGGTCGTGACCGCGTCGCGTTCGTCCTGGCGTTCAAGGGCGTCTTTCTCGAGGGTCTCGAAGTCGTCATCCTGGTCATCACGCTCGGCACCTCAGCCCATCGCTTGGGACTGGCCGCGATCGTCGCGGGGATCGCCGTGGTGCTCGTCGCGCTGTGTGGCGTGATCGTGGCGAAGCAGCTCTCGAGGGTTCCCGAGAACCTGTTGAAGATGTCGGTCGGCGTACTGCTCGTGACCTACGGGACGTTCTGGTCCGGCGAGGGACTTCGCGTTCGCTGGCCCGGTGGCGATACGTGGTTGCTCGTTCCTCGCGGTCCTCTACGCGGTCACGACCTGGGGTGCCGTGTTCATCGTCCGGCGCTCTTTGGGCTCTCCCGGCGCGGTGCGGGTATGAGCGAACGACCGCCGATCGTGGTGCGTCTGCTCAAGGGCTTCGGTCGGTTTTGGTGGGACTTCTTGGTCGGCGACACGCCGGAGCTCTTCGTCGCGGTCGTGGTGATCGTTGGTGGCATTGCGATCCTGAGCGAAGTCGGACACTTCAACGTCGCCTCGATCATCGTGTTGCCGCTTGCCGTGCTGTTCGCGCTGCGATGGTCGCTGGGACGAGCGATTCGCCAATCCCGACGAGAAGTGAGTCAGGCGGCGGGCAGTTCGTAGGCCGTCATCGACAGCGATCCCATCTCGTAGCCGTCGATCAAGGTCCGCGTCGGCGTGTTCGCCGCGGCCGAGAGTCCCGCCACGTAGGCCAGTGGCAAGAAGTGGTCGGGCGTCGGAACCGCCAGGCGGTAGTCCTCGTGCGCGCTCGCGCGCCCGAGTTCGGTCGCGTCGCTCGTCATGATCGCGCGCATGTCGTCGTCAAAGCGGTGCGCCCAGTCGGTGCCGACGCCAGGCAGGTTGAAGTCGACGAGTCGAAGGTTGTGCACGACGTTGCCGCTGCCGACGATGAGGACGCCTTCTTCGCGCAGCGCGTGCAGTTGGGCGCCCAGATTGAAGTGGTAGTCGAAGGGCAACTCGGCGTTGATCGAGAGTTGCAGGACCGGAACGTCGGCGGCGGGGAACATGTGGACCAGTACCGACCACGTACCGTGGTCGATGCCCCAGCTGTCCTCGTCGAGTCCGACGTAGGTCGGCTTCACGACGTCGACGACGCGCTCGGCGATCGACGGTTCGCCCGGCGCCGGGTACTCCACCGCGAAGAGTTCCGGTGGGAAGCCGTAGAAGTCGTGGATCGTGCGCGGCATCCGCATGGCGGTGATGGCGGTGATGTTGACGTACCAGTGCGCCGAGATGACGAGTATCGCCTTGGGCTTCTCGATCGACGCGCCGAAACGGGCCCAACTCTCGGTGTAGCGATTGTGATCGATTGCGTTCATCGGGTTTCCGTGGCCGATGAAGGCGGCGGGCATCAAGGGTGACATCGACTCGTCACTCGTAGTGGTCAGTAATTGCGACATCACCGTCGTAGCCTTCATAAGTGCGACGCGTGCGAATTCTCCTCGGTGCGCTGGTGCTCTCAAGCGTGTTCATCGTGAGCGCGAGCGCGAGCGAGCCGCGGACGACTGCCACGAACCTCACGTGCGCGACACAGATCGTCTCGATCCTGGTCGACGACGCAGCTGGCGAACGAGACGATCGCGATTCCGGTCGCGGCCACGAACATCGGTGCCCTGGCACCGGCCGCGCGCGCGGGTTACGGCGGCATCCTCCTGTTCGGCTCGACGGCACCGGCGTCGATGCCCCAGGTGCTCGCCACGCTGCAGCGCGAGCGTCCCGGGCACTACGCGTGGATGGTGATGACCGACGAGGAGGGCGGCGGTGTCGAACGCCTCACCAATCTCGTCGGCTCGTTCCCGTGGGCGCAGACGATGGGGAAGAACCTGGACGCCGCGCAGATCACCGCCATCGCGCGACGCGTCGGCACGGCACTGTCGTCGGCGGGCGTTAACACGGACCTCGCGCCCGTGCTCGACGTCGACGCGCGCGCGCAGTACCCGGGCCAGGCCAATCCCGATGGCTACCGATCCTTCAGTGGCGTGCCGTCGCTCGCGGCAACTGACGGCACCGCGTTCATGAAGGGTCTCCAGGAGGCCGGCGTGTTGTCGGTCGTGAAGCACTTCCCGGGACTCGGCTACGCGACGCAAAACACGGACTACGGCCCGGCGGCGACGCTGTCGTGGGCGAGGTTGCAGTCGACCGGGCTCGTGCCGTTCCGTCAGGCGATCGCCGACGGCGCCACCGCGGTGATGATGTCCAACGCGCGCATTCCCGGACTTGACGCCACTGCCGGCCGGCATCTCGCCGGTCGCCGTGCAGGCACTTCGCACCACGCTCGGCTTCAAAGGACTCATCGTCACGGACTCACTCGGCGCCGGTGCCATCAGCGCTCTGCACCTCGCGGTGCCGGCGGCGTCGGTGTTGGCGCTCGCTGCCGGCGATGACCTCGTTCTCTTCGGTTCGCCGACCTCGGTGAGCGGCGTCGTTGGCACAGGCGGCCCAGATCTCGAAGGCGATCGTCGCGGCGCTCACGAAGGGGACGCTCTCGAAGTCCACGCTGATCGCCGCCGCTGCCCAAGACCTGGCCGCGCGCAATCAACTCACGTTGCGCATCGACCACCACGACGACGTCGTGATCGTTAGAGATAGTGCGGCGGCACCTCGTTCGTGTCGCGACGTAGTCGGCGGATCTCCTCTTTCAGTCGGGTGATCTCCTCACGCAGCGACGTGATGATCGCTTCGAGTTCCTCTCGCGTGGGTTGCGTCGGTGCCATCTCGTCACACTGTCATAGTCACCGCGGAGTCGGTCCCGATCAGGGGAAGAGTCCGCGCAGCTCGGTCGCCTCGGCGATGCGTTCGACACCCACGGCGATGGCCGTCTCGCGCAGCGTGACCTCGAGTTGGAGGTGTCGCGTCCAGATGTAGTTGAAGGCTTCGCGCAACGTCTTTTCCAGTCGGTCGTGGAAGAGCTCGGGCTCCCAGAGGTAGCCCTGGAGGTCCTGGGCCCACTCGAAGTACGACGCGACGACGCCACCGGCGTTCGCGAGGACGTCGGGGACGACCGCGATGCCGCGACTCGCGAGGACCTCGGCGCCTTCGCCGGTCGTGGGACCGTTGGCCGCTTCGACCACGATCGAGGCCGACATGGTCTTGGCGATGTCCTGGTCGATGACGCCACCGAGGGCGGCCGGAATCGCGATGTCGCTCGGCAGCGTGAAGAGCAGGTCCGCCGCTACGGCCTCGCTGTCGGGGTAGCCGACGATGGTGCCGGCCTCCTTGAAGTGATTGGCCATGACCGTGGGGTCGATGCCCTCGGGCACGTGGATCGCGCCGCGGATGTCGGCGACACCGACGACCTTCATGCCGCGGTCGCTCAGCAGTTTCACCAACGGGGCGCCGACCTTGCCGTAGCCCTGGATGACGACGCGCTGTTCACTCGCGAGTCGACCGAGGCGCTGGAGGATCGCGCTGGTGCAGATCGTGACGCCGAGCGACGTCGCGCCGGCGTGACCGAGCGTGCCGCCGATGGCGAGCGGCTTGCCGGTGACGACGCCGGGCGTGTTGTGGCCGCGCATCATCGACACCGTGTCCATGATCCAACTCATCACCTGGGTGTCGGTGTTGATGTCGGGCGCGGGGATGTCGCGGTCCGGTCCGATCATCGGGGCGATCGCGAAGGCGTAGCGGCGCGTCAGTCGCTCGAGTTCGCCGCGACTGAGCGCGGTCGGGTCGACGCGGATGCCGCCCTTGGCGCCGCCGTAGGGGATGTTGACGACCGCGCACTTGATCGACATGTCGGCGCTGAGCGCGGCGATCTCGTCGACGTTGACGCTCGGGTGGAAGCGGATGCCGCCCTTGCCCGGACCGCGCGCCGTGCTGTGCTGGATGCGCCAGCCGTGATACATCTCGACTTCGCCGGAGTCCATGCGGATCGGCACCGCGACTTCGAGGATTCGTTCCGGGGTGACGATGCGCTTGATCAGTCCCTCGTTCAGACCGAGGAGGTGCCCGGCCGTTTCGATGAGTGACGTGACACGTAGCCACGGATTGAAGTCGTGAGGATCCGCCTCATTCGGACGCGTGACCACGTTGTCACCAGCCTTTGAACTGTGAGAAAGCGAGAGTGCTTACCTGTACCAGCGTAGGACATGTGTCGGCGCACTTTCGGCCCAGTCAAAGGTCATTGCTACTGTGACGAACGTGACCTCAACTTCTCGACAACCCTTGCAGATCTCCACGATCCTGGCGTACTCCGGCGGCTTCAAAGAGGCCGCGCGCGGCGTCGCCGAGATGGAGAAGGCCGGACTCGACCTCGTCTGGGTCGCCGAGGTCTACGGATTCGACAGCCCTTCCCTGATGGGATACCTCGCGGCGCTGACCGAGCGCGTCCAGATCGGCTCGGGGATCATGAACATCTACTCGCGCACGCCGTCGCTGATCGCCATGACCGCCGCGGGTATCGACGCGCTCTCCGACGGACGATTCCACCTGGGCCTCGGAGCCTCGGGCCCCCAGGTCATCGAGGGTTTCTACGGCGTGCCCTACACGAATCCGTTCGGTCGCACCCGCGAGATCGTCGAGATCTGTCGCGACGTCTGGAAGCGCGAGGCGCCGCTCGTGCACCAGGGGAAGAACTTCACCCTGCCGCTGCCGAGCGACCAGGGCACCGGACTCGGCAAGGCGCTCAAGATGCTGACGCACCCGGTGCGCTCCGACATCCCCATCTGGGTCGCGTCACTCGGTGAGAAGAACGTCGAGATGACCGCGACGATCGCCGACGGGTGGCTCCCGGTCTTCTTCATCCCCGAACGCGCGAACGACGTCTGGGGGCCGTCGCTCGCGGCCGGTCGCGCGAAGCGCGACCCGTCCTCGGGGAGCTGATGATCTCGGCCGGTGGACTGCTGGCGATCGGTGAGGGCGATGACGTCACGGCGCTGCGCGAGTTCGCGCGTCCGATGATCGCGCTCTACGTCGGCGGCATGGGCGCGAAGGGCAAGAACTTCTACAACGAGCTCATGGTGCGCTACGGCTTCGAGAAGGAGGCCGCGATCATCCAGGACCTCTACCTCGACGGCAAGAAGAAGGAGGCCGAGGCGGCGATACCCGACGAGTTCCTCGAGCTCACCACGCTGTGCGGTCCGGCGAGTTACGTCACCGAACGCGTCGCGGCGTTTCGCGAGGCCGGCGTCACCCACCTGCAGGTGCACCCGATTCCCCTGGGCGACCAGAGCGCCGCGACGCTCATCGACGCCGTGAAGGAAATGGCCTAGATATCGAGGTCGCCGATGACCTCGGCGCGCGTCGAGTCGCGGCCGCCCGAGGCGAGCCACGCGTCGTACATCGTGGCGTAGGCGCCGCCGCGCGCCAGCAGTTCCGCGGGCGTCCCCATCTCGACGATGCCGCCGTCGTCGATGACGACGATGCGGTTCGCGCGTTGGGCGGTCGTGAGGCGGTGCGCGATGAGGATCGCCGAACGGCCCTCGAGGAGTCGATCGAGGGCGCGCTCGATGACCGTCTCGCTTTGCAGGTCGAGCGAGGACGTCGCCTCGTCCAAGATCAGCACGCGCGGTCGTGCGAGGAAGGCCCGCGCCAGCGCGAGCTGCTGTCGTTCGCCGGCCGACAGCGTCTGGCCCCGCTCGTGCACCGGGGTGTCGAGTCCTTGGGGCAGGCGCTCCACCAGTTCGCGCAGTCCGACGACGTCGACCGCGGTGTTGATGTCGTCCTCGGTCGCGTCGGGGTGGCCGAAGCTCAAGTTGGTGCGGATGGATCCCGCGAAGAGGAAGGGCTCTTGGGGCACGACGCCGAGCTGTGAGCGCAGCGAGCGCAGGGTGACGGTCTTGATGTCGATGCCGTCGAGGAGCACCCGGCCCGACGTCGGGTCGTAGAAGCGGTTCGCGAGCTTCGCCATGGTCGACTTGCCGGCGCCGGTCGGACCGACGAAGGCGACGGACTCGCCGGGCGAGATCTCCAGATTGACGTCGTGCAACACCGGCTCGTCGCTCAGGTACTCGAAGTCGACGTGCTCGAAGGTGATGCGGCCCTCGATCACGGGCAGGTCGGGCGCGTCGGGCACCTCGTCGACGGTCGGCGTGGTGTCGAGCAGTTCGCGCAGCCGGATGATCGAGGAGCGACCCTGTTGCAGCGTCGTGTACTGCTGGACGAGCAGTTGGATCGGGGCGAAGAATCGATTGAGGTAGAGGAAGAAGACGATGAGCTGGGCGACGTTGAGTTGGTGGTTCAAGACCATGTGGCCGCCGATGCCGAGCAGCATGGCCTGGCCCAGGATGCCGATCATGAGCGTCGACGGACCGTAGATGGCGTTGACGCGACCGGTGTAGGCGTTGGCGTCGCGGTAGGCGCCCACCACGTGTCGGTGATTGCGGATGTTGCGGCGCTGGCGGTTGTTGGCGGTCACGACACGGATGCCGTAGAGCGACTCGGAGAGGTCGGCCAGGACCGTCGCGATGCGGTCGCGCGCGAGCAGGTAGCCCTTCTCCGACGCGTGGTGGTACCAGATCGAGAAGACGACGAGGAGCGGCACGACGAGCAGCACGGTCCACGCCGCGAGCACGACGTTGGTGAGGAACAAGATGACGGTGATGACGACCATCGTGAGTCCCTGGAGCGCGAACTGGCTGATGCCGTCTTGGATCAGCTGCTGCAGGTTCTCGATGTCGCTCGTCATCCGGCTCATCAAGACGCCGGCCTTCTCTTCGGTGAAGAAGTCGAGGCTCAGTCGCTGGAACTGCGTGAAGACCCGGATCCGCAGGTCGTGCATGATGCGCGACGAGAGCTTGCCGGTGACGTTGACCTGCTCGCGCTGGAAGTAGACGCTGACGAACGCGAGGGCGAGGTACAGCGCGCGCGCACACCACGATCACGGTCAGGCTCTTGTGGCGCTCCATCCCGTGACTGATGGCGTACTCGGTGAGCAGCGGTCCGGCCTGCAGCGTGAGACTGATGACGATGACGAGCAACGATCCGGCGACGACCCACTTGGGGTAGGCGCGCAGCAGTTGCGGCAGCGTCAGGCGCTCGCGTTCCTTCGCGCTCGGGCGTTGCGTGAAGTGGACGTGGGACTTCGGTCGAACCGGTTCGCTCGCGAGCAGCTTCGTCGCCTCCTCCATCAGCTCTTCGGGAATGCCGCCGAAGGGAAGACCCGCGCGTCCGCTCGCCGAGGACGCGCTAGCCCCGAACATCGCGCCGCCGCCGCCCGGCCGCCCCAGCCCATCAGGACCCCTCGCCGTCGTGGTCTGGGCGAGAATCTCGGAGTACAGCGGTTCGTTCGCGAGCAACTCCTCGTGCGTGCCGCTCGCGATCACGCGACCCTCGTCGAGCACCAAGACCCGACTGGCGAGCGCGATCGTCGAGATGCGGTGCGCGATGACGATCGTGGTGCGCTGGGTCAAGAGACCGCGCAGGGCCTCGTAGATACCGGACTCCACGTGCACGTCGATCGCACTGGTGGCGTCGTCCAGGATGAGGATCGGAGGATTGAGCAGCAACGTCCGGGCGATCGCGATGCGCTGGCGCTGACCACCGGAGAGGGTGTAGCCGCGTTCGCCGACGACGGTGTCGTACCCGTCGGGCAGGCGCACGATGAACTCGTCGGCGTTCGCGGCGAGCGCCGCCGCCTGAATCTCCTCGAGCGAGGCGTCGGGACGACCGTAGGCGATGTTGTCGCGAATCGAGATGGAGAAGAGGAAGGGCTCGTCGAGCACGACGCCGACGTTCTCGCGCAGTGAGGTGAGCGTCACGTCGCGCAGGTCGTGGCCGTCGATGGTGATGGCGCCGTCGCGTGACGTCGTAGAAGCGATCGAGCAGTCGCGCGACGGTGGACTTGCCGGAACCGGTGCGCCCGACGATCGCCACCGTCTCGCCCGGCGAGAGGTGGGCGTCGAAGTCGCGAAGGATCTCGGCGCCGTTGTCGTAGGTGAAGCTCACGTGATTGAAGTCGATCGCGCCGCGTACGTCGATGAGGTCGTAGGCGCCCGGGCGTTCCACGATCTCGGGATTCTCGTCGAGGATCTCGAAGATGCGACCGGCGCTGGCCTTGGCGCGCTGTCCCATCATCACGAGTTGGCCGAGCATCATGAACGGCGCCTGGAGCATCAAGAGGTACAGGCTGAAGGCGAGGATCTGGGGATAGACCAGGTCGCCGTGCAGGACCATCCAACCGCCGCAGAGCAGCACCAACGCGAGTCCCAACTGCGGCAGGTTCTGGACCCAGGGCGACCAGATCGCTCGAATGTTCGCGTCCTTGATGTAGGCCCAGGCGACGCCCTCGGCCGCGTCGGCAAGGCGATCGATCTCCGCCTCCTCTTGCGCGAAGGACTTCACCACGCGCACGCCGTTCACGTTCTCATCGACGATCGTCGCGACCTCGGCCAAGCGGGCCTGGGTGATCCACGAGATCGGGAACATGACCCGGCGCATCTTGATGCCGACGACGTAGAGGATCGGCATCACGATCATCGAGATCAGCGCCAGCGCCCAGTTGATGCTGAGCATGAAGCCAAAGGCGACGACCCCGATGAAGCACTGCACGATGATGAGCGGCGCGAAGATCGAGTACATCTGCACACTGCGGATGTCGCTGTTCGCGCGGCTGATGAGTTGACCGGACTGGACGCGGTCGTAGAAACTGAACGAGAGCCAGGTCAGGTGCTCGTAGATCAGCGAACGGAGGTCGGCCTCCACGTTGTAGGCGGTGTTGTAGAGGAACTGTCGCGAGATGATGCCGGCCGCGCCCGCCAACAGTCCCACGATGACGAGCGCGATGACGTCGCTGTGGAGCGACGTCACGTGGCGCACGAACGTGTGGTCGATGTCGTTGCTCAGCATGTTCGGCACGAGCACCTGGAAGATGAGGCTCACGAAGGACAGGACGATCGCCGTGATGAACGTCGCCCGGTGTGACTGAATCACCGGCAGCACCCGGCGCCACCAGCTCAGGTTCTGATCGCGCGAGATCTCGTGGCGCGGTCCGGGGTACTTCGAGCGCACCCCGCCCAGAGGATTTGTCGAATCCTGCTCTCGCTCTCGGACGCGTTCGGAACGCGAAGAGAGGAAAGAAGCCATTGATCAATAATACCGGCCGCTTGTGACCATAAATCTCGGCGAGGGCGTCGTCGACGCGTCAACATCGCTCGGCGTAGTGTGACCTCGTGCCATCACTCCACGTCATCAACCATCCGGTCGTCGCCGACAAAGTGCGTAGTTTGCGTGACGTGGCGACCTCCAACGCGGACTTCTTGCGCCTCGCCGGTGAGATCTCGCGATTCGTCGCCTACGAGGCCTTTCGCGACACGCCGGTGACGGCCACGACGGTCGATACGCCGGTCGTCAAGGGTGCACCGGCAGTGCGCATCGACACCGAGTACCTGATCGTCCCGATCCTTCGCGCCGGACTGGGCATGAGCCCGGCGGTCCAAGAGGTGCTCCCGCACCATCGCGTCTGCCTCGTCGGACTGCGACGCAACGAAGAGACCTTGCAGCCCGACGTCTACCTCGACGGCCTGCCCGAATCGCTCACTGGTGTCCACGTCGTGCTTTGTGACCCGATGTTGGCGACCGGCGGATCGCTGGTCTGCGTCTTGGACATGCTGCGCGAACGCGGCGCCGGTGACGTGACGGTGCTCTGTCTGATCGCGGCGCAACCGGGCGTGGACCACGTCTTCGAGAAGCATCCCGACGTCGCCATCGTTGCCGCTGCGTTGGACGCCGAACTCAACAGCGTGGGCTACATCACGCCTGGTCTCGGTGACGCCGGCGACCGACTCTTCGGACCGCCGGCGAGGTAGCTACAGCCCGATGTCCTCGTTCCAGAGGTCGGGGTGCTCCAGGATGAAGGTGCCGAGGAGTTCCGTGCACGCTGCGTCGTCCAGCACCATGATCTCGACACCATTCTCGGCGAGCCAGTCGTGACCGCCGTGGAACGTGTCGCTTTCGCCGATCACCACGGCGCCGATGTTGAACTGTCGCACGAGACCAGAGCAGTACCAGCACGGGGAGAGCGTCGTGACCATGACCGTGTCGGGATAGTCGCGACGCCGGCCACCCTTTCGAAACGCGTCGGTCTCGGCGTGCACCGAGGCGTCGCGTTCTTGGACGCGACGATTGTGGCCCGAACTGATCAACGTGCCGTCGCGTAGGTACAGCGCCGCGCCGATAGGGATGCCGCCCTCGCTCAGTCCGAGGACGGCTTCGTCGTAGGCGGTGACGAGCATTCGTTGGGCGAGGTCACGGTCGAGTGGAGTTGCTGAACTCATCGGCTAAGTATGCTCCCTAGCCGTGGGCGAGCGCACGTACTCAGTGGAAATCGGTACACAGCGTGTCGATCTTCCACTCGTATCGTTGAACGAGCAGTTGGCCCTGGCGCTCCTCATCACCGTCGACATGGGCGTCGAGTTCATGTCGCGCGCCGGTGAAGAGTTGGCCGAGATCATCCGTCCCTACGACGTCGACATCGTCGCGACGGTCGCGACCATGGGCATTCCGGTCGTGGTCGAAGTGACGCGACACCTCGGCTTGGACCAGTACGTGATCTTGCACAAGACGCCCAAGATCCACCTCGCCGACGCCGTGAGCGAGAGTGTGCGTTCGATCACGACCGACGCCGAACAGCGCCTGCTCTTCGACCGCGCTCGCATCAAGGACGTTGCCGGCAGGCGCGTCGCAATCGTCGACGACGTGATCTCGACCGGTGCCTCGACGGGGACCGCGCTTCGACTGCTTCGTGGCGTCGGCGCCGAGGTCGTCGTGATCGGCACCCTCGTCACTGAGGCGTCAGTGTGGCGCACGTCGCTCGGCGACGGACGCGCAGATGGTGCGCGCGCTCGGATCGATCCCGGTATTTCGACCCGACGGATCCGGTGGACTCGTCGAAGACTGGGCCGGTTAGCGCTGGACGCGACGATGCCCCTGGACCGAGGCCCAGGGGCATCGAGAACGACTTACTTCGTCGGTTCAAGTTCCTGTTGTTTGGCGACCTGTCGCGAGACGTTGCCGGTGACCTTTTCGAGCACGAAGTACACGAGCGCGGCCACGATGATGCCGGTCGGCACCGAGAAGTCGGCCCCGCCGTACCACCCGGCGGTGCACACGCCGTGCACGGGGTTGCCCGCACACGCCCCGCCGTAGTGATTCGAGATCGGCGTCATCCAGTGGAACGGAAAGTTGACCGGCGGTGGCGCTTTGGAGAAGGCGATCGTCGAACAGACCATGCCGACAACGAAAGCGATGATGGAGTTCCAGTTCACGCCGGTCTTGCCGACGAAGTAGATGCCGTCCTTATCGTTGCGCTGGAGTTCTGAGGCGCTGTAGCGGTACTTGCGCAGTATCCAGTCCATCAAATAGATGCCGAGCCACGGCGCAATCCACACGATGATGACTCCGACGAACTCCTTCATGTAGAGCGAGAAGGTCGATTGGAAAATGGCCCAGATGCGTCAGGCCGCAGGCGAGGATGCTGTCGAGCACGACGGCCTGGTAGCGCTTGAGCTTGAGCCCCATGGCCTGCAGTGACACCCCGGAGGAGTACAGGTCCAGTGAGTTGATGCCGAAGAGTTGCACGATCGCGAAGATCAAGAACAGCGCGACGACCCAACTCGGGATGGTGTGCTGGAGGTGCAACGCCTCGAAGGGATTCGCTCCGTTCCAGGCCGCGGACTGTGCGCTCGAAGAGATGAAGGTGAAGGTCGCGGCCCCGAGGACCATCATGAAGATCTCGGGAATCGCCGTGCCGAGGAACATCCAGCCGACGATCGAACCTTTGCTCGCGTCGCGCGGCACGTAGCGCGTGTAGTCGTTGCCGCACTCCGTCCAGCCGACGCCGGAGAGTGCGAACGTGAAGGCCAGACCCGCGGTGAACAGTTCCCAGCCGCCACCGAATCCCTTGAAACTCGCCGAGCCGTGCTTGAGGTCGTAGATCGCCAAGAGCACGAAGATCGCGCCGAAGGGAATGATCAGTGCACGAAGGACCTTCACCATGGTCGCGTGTCCGAGGTAGGGCATCACCGCCTGAATCGCTGCCGCGATGATGACATAGGCAACCTTGAGACCGCTCGAGGTGTGGATACCGGCCATCTGGGACAGCACGAGTCCGGCGCCGACGATGAGGATCAGGCCCTCGGTCTCGAAACCTAACTGCGTGATCCAGTTGAAGAAACTGAGTAGTCGCGACCCGCGGGTGCCGAAGGGCGCCCGAGAGATCATGAAGGCCGTCGTACCGGTCTCGGGGCCTTGCAGTGAGGCGAGGCCCAAGAGAAAATACGAAAGGTTGCCGATGATGATGACCGCCAGCGCCGTATAAAAGCTGAATCCGAAGCCCATCAAGAGGGCGCCGTAGATGAAGTACTCGACGTTTATGGACGTGCCGGCCCACAGGGCCGCGATATTGCGCGGCGTCGCCCAGCGCTCACTCTCGGGGACAAAGTCGATGCCTCGTCGTTCGACTTTGAAGGCTTCGTCGCCCGACGATCCGTCGTGAATATCAATGCCTGTTGCCACTCGTGTGGTCCTCCCTAATAGATGGTCGTCACCTGACAACGCCGTGAGGTGCTAGTCGTACGCGCCCAGTATGCCCGAATTCAATTGGTGAATGAGGCCTTGGTGACAACTTCGTGACGAAGTTCGAGATTTAGTTCCTTCTTAGGTCTTCCCAATGGCGTCCACACACTCGTTGGGAAAGATGTTCCTGTCTCGAAATCCGCCAATTCGAGACAGAAAGTGATTCCCCAATGCAGCAACCATCACGGAAGCGAACCCTCCGAACGGTCGGTCTCTCTTCAGCGATCGCCGTCACGGTGTTCGCTTGTGGCATCGGCGTCGCGAGCGCCTCGACGCACCCGTCCAAACCAGTGAGCCCCCCAGCCGCTCGCGGTTCGAAGGACGCGGGCGCGACGCCTGCCGCGCCGATGTCACATGGTGGGCCACTGGTCCTCGGCGGTGACGTCACGGCGGTGACGAGTTCGTCAGTCACGGTCGCCACCAGCACCGGCTCGTTGACATATTTCATCACTGCCACCACCACCGTCACGGACCATCGTCCCGGTGCCAAGTCCGAGAGCCTTTCGCTCGGCGAGAACGTCCGCGTCGTCCCGAGTCCAACGGATTCGAGCGTCGCGGCGTCGATCACCATCGTGCCCGCGACCATCGGTGGCCGCGTCAGTGCGATCACCGGCAACACGATCAGCGTGACTGATACACAGGGCGTCACCGCAACGATTCAAGTGAACGCCGATACGGCATTCGCCAAGACGGGCGCGAACGCCTCGATCACTGACGTGCGAGTTGGATCATTCATCTTCGCCATCGGCAGGTTCGGAACTTCGCCTTCGACCCTTGATGCGACGACCGTTGGGATCGGCACGCCCGCGCCGGGAACCTTTGGTCCGGGCAACGGTCATGGACCCGGTCCGTTGGCCGGACCGTTCGCTGGAGGTCTGCCGGACCTCCCGGCACCGAGTGCCGCGAGTCTGAGAGGAGCCGCGACGGAAACGAGACCTAGGTAATAGGTCGCGACATATCTCAGGACCCGGGTGGCCCCTCCCTGCCATCCGGGTCCTGAAACACAATCAGTAACCCACCAGGGCCCAGACGGCAACCCCTTTCCCGTCTGGGCCCTGTTTCTTTGCGTAACAGCACTACGTCAGGCCTTTCTCGCCCTTTCAGCAATAGATGCGTTCGTCCTGTGGGCACGCACGCCACTTGGAGCGTGAGTGAAGGTGATTCATTGCCTCTCAAACACGTCTCAGGACTTTCACAGGTCGCTCACAAATCGTCTTCGCAAGATGGAAACGTCTCGACGCATCCGACTCGAGAAAAGGGCAGGTCTCAAGATGATCCGTACTACGACGCAAAGTGTCCGTGGCCACAGGGTCGATCCAAGTCGTGGAGGCGACGCGGCAATCCGCTGCGTCGACGGCCGCGCCGTACGAATGGTCGCTGGGTGTCGCGCTGGGCGACCCCGGCAGTTGATTGACACTCGTCACTTTTCACTTATTCGTCTCGACAGCGTTCGCTATGGCCGTACGCCCCCCGCACGCGCGTCGAACAAGTTCAATCGCCACTTGAGAAACGGCGATTTCTAGGTTTCCCAGGGTCCGATCGGCGTCGCCCTGCCCATTGGGCCCTGGGAATTACATTCGATGCAGTATTACTCGCTGAACGTCTTTTTGTACCGGTTCTTGCTAAGTTGCCACCAGTAGGAGCGCCAGCACAAGGCCAGCGCTCCAGGGGGAAAGCAGGACACTGATGTCATCCACGTTCGATCGTCGATCGTTCTTAACGCATTCAGCTGCCACAATCGGCGGAGTCGCACTGGCCGGATCGGTCGTTGACGATCTACTCGCCACGTCGGCCAGCGCCGCAGCGGCAATTGGTGTGAACAAGGGAACTCCGAAGCGTGGTGGGACGCTGACCGTTGGGACTCTTTCCGACGTTCCGAACTACCACATTTTTAACGGCGCACAAGGGAAATTGGACGCCTCGGGCTTCTGTGTCGCCAACGCGCTCTACGACCCACTGTTCGTGATGTCGGCCAACGGCAAGGTTGCGTTGCCCATGCTGGCGCTCTCGGCCACGCCGAATGCCAGCTACACCACCTGGACGATCGCCCTTCGCCAGGGCGTCAACTTCACCAACGGTGACGCCTTCAACGCCGACATCGTGGTTGCCAACTGGGTGGCCGCGAACGCCGACCCGACCGTAGGACTCGCGATCAAGCCGATTATCACCTCGGTGACGAAGATCAACGAAGCCACGGTCTCCTACAACCTCGTCATCCCGTACTCGACGTTCCCCGTCTTCTTGGCCGAGCAGCAGATCGGTTACATGGCGCACCCGAGCTCGTTCGTGCCGACCTACACGGGCAACCCGATCGGTACCGGCCCGTTCAAGGTGAAGACCTGGCAGGTCGGCGTCGAGTCCCAGTTCACCAAGAATGGTGGCTACTGGAAGTCGGACGCGCACGGTCGTCAGTTGCCGTACTTGAGCGGCGTCCATTTCAAGACCATCGTCGACCCCGAAGCTCGCAACGAGGCGTTGCAGGCCGGCAACTGCGACATGATCTTGCAGCAGAACGGACCGCAGATCCTGGCCTTCAAGCACATGAAGGGCGTGAGCTACATCACGGACATCAACGCGCCGCGTGACCCGGGCCTGAACTTCCTGATCATGAACACGACCGGGACGATGAACCAGTACTTTGCCTGGGCCGGTGAGTTCGCGCCGACCGTACCGGGATCCTTGCCGTACCTCGAAAAGGGCACGGCGCCGCCACTGGCCGTCCAAGAGGCCGACTGGGTCGGCACCATGGGCGCGGTCAACCCGTCGACGCTGCAGTGGGACACGACCATGAAGCCGGTCGTGAACGACCCGAGTGTGCGCAAGGCGTTGGCCATGGCGGTCAACCGCTCGACGTACTTCCGGGTCATCGACAACAGCGTCGGCGCCCTGGCCGACGGCGTGTTCCGCAAGTCCTCGCCGTTCTACAAGAACCCCGGGTACCCGGCCTACAACCCGACAGCCGCCAAGAATCTCATCGACGCCTACAAGACGAAGAACAACGTGTCGTCGGTGGCCTTCGTCTTGGACATCGTGGCCGGCAGTTCCTCGGCGACCAAGGCCTTCGACTTCTTCCAGCAGGAGTTCTCGAAGATCGGGGTCACGATCACGCCGCGTTCGCTGGTCCAGAGCACGCTCATCAACAACGTCATCTACGGCGAGTACGACTGCGCGGGCTGGAACCAGTTCGGTGGTTGTGACGAGTCACAGAACTACGTGTGGTGGAACTCACAGTCCGCCACGGCGGGACTGGCCGCCGGTGGACTGGGCATGTCCGGCCTTCCGGCCGGCACCCAGATTGCCGGTGCGGTGAACTTCGCCCACCAGGCCGACCCGGCCGTCGAGACCGCGCTCCTTGCCGCGCTCGCCTCACGACCTGGAACGGCCGCCAAGACGACGGCCTGGCAGACGGTGAACCGACGTTTTGCGATCACGCTCCCGTACATCATGTTGGACACCACGGTGAACGCCTGGGCCGCACGCTCCGACGTGCAGAACTGGGCCTTCGCTACGGCCGGTGACGGCACGACGCGCTGCCTCAACCCGGACGCCGGCTCCTCGCGCTGGGACCAGGTCTGGAAGAGTTAGCTGCGCAACTCAACTGAAAGACCGGGACGACGTTTGTCGTCCCGGTCTTTTGTTGTCAGACGACGTCGGTGATGTTGCCCGTCACGTTGCGCCACCACCAGAGTGTGGTCAAGCCGAGGAGCGCGGAGATCACGGCCAGCAGCGTGAACGGTAACGCCGAGTTGATCGTGAACAAGAAGCCCGAGGTCCCGGCCGCGACCGCCAGCGCCGCGGTGTTGGACGTCGCGTAGAGACCCTGGCGACGACTCAGTTCACGATGCACCGCGCCCTGGCTCATCAACGACGAGATCGACGGCGCCGAGAGCGCCGCGCCGATGGATTCGAGTGAGCCCATGAACAAGATGAGGTCGTTGTCGTGGATGTGCGGGTAGATGGACAAGAAGATGGCGCCGTTCAACAGTCCACCCAGCGCGACGAAGCGACGATTCGCGTGGTCCGCGAGCCACCCGCCGATGCCACTCAAGGCGACGAAGGGGAGACAGAAGATCGTCCAACTGAGTCGAATCTGCAACGTGGAGGCGTGATGGGCGTGCATCAAGAGGCTCCAACAGGCCTCGTACACACCGATCACGAGGCCACTCGCGCTCGCGGCAACGAGCGCGCCGGTGAGTTGCGGACTCCACTGCAACCTGGGCAGCGGCGTCGGATCGTAGGCGCGGTCCCCGAGATTCGTGCGGTAGGCGACGATCGCGGCGACGAAGCTGATCATGCCGGCGGCGAAGAAGGCCCAGCCGAGACTGTCGACGGACACCACGACACCGGCGACCGGACCGAGGGCGAGGCCGAGTAGCTGCGCCGCGATGATCCGCGAGATGGCGCGGCCACGCTCGCTCTCAGAAAAGAGGGCCGCGACCGCGGACATCGACGCCACCTCGATCGCGCCGGCCGACGCGCCCTGGACGGCGCGCGCGAGGGCGAACCAGGGGGCCGAGATGGGCAGTAAATACGTCGTGCTGGCGATGCCGTAGGCGATGAGGCTGTAGATGAGGATCGGCCGGCGACCGAATCGGTCAGCCAGTCGTCCGAGGAAGAACTGGGTGATCACGCCGGCGATGAAGAACGAGGCCATGACGAACCCGATGATCGTGGGTACGCCGCCGCGGTGCTCGAGGAAGAGCGGCAGCAGGGGAAGCCCCAGCGTGGCGCCCATCCACTGGATCGCCACGATGATCGTGAGTCGCCGAAGCGTCTGTTGCGGGGTGCTCGTTGCCACCGTCCAACGCTAGTCAGGCGCGAGGCGGGAACCAAGTACGCGAGGCGCCGTCACCGCGACGCTGCGATCACGATGGTCGTGGCGGAGAATGCGTGTGGGAGGATTTTTGACGTGCACGCCGTCGAACTAATTTTCGGGATTGGATGGGCGGCCTTCTGGCTCTACTGGCTGCTGGCGGCGTTCACGATGAAACGTGGGCGCTACGCCTGGTCCAGTGATCTGCGCGTCAGAATTCCACTCCTCGTCGTCATCGTGATCTTGGTACATCTCGGTGCCTTTCGCGCTCACGCCAACACGTCGGATCCGTTGCGCGCCGGGATCGGGCTCGCGCTCTTCGTGGCGGGATTGGCCTTCGCGATCTGGGCTCGACTCCACATCGGGCGCAACTGGGGTACCCCGATGTCACGAAAGGCGGAGCCGGAACTGGTCACCAGCGGTCCGTACCGCTTCGTGCGCCACCCGATCTACTCGGGCATCTTGTGCGCCGGTATCGGCACCGGGGTCGCGCTGAACTGGTCGTGGCTCATCGCCGCGGCGCTCGCCGGTGTCTACTTCATCTACAGCGCCACCGTCGAGGAGCGCTACCTCACCACCGAGTTCCCCGACACCTATCCTGCCTACCGGCGCTCGACCAAGATGCTCGTGCCGTTTCTCTTTTGATCCGGCCTCGCCGAACTACAGCGAACCGCACTCAATGAGAATCAAGACCCCGAGTCCGAAATACAGCCACGGCAAGAACTTCGGCGCGTGCTTCGTACCCCACGCGACGGTGCGGGGATGTCCGGCGACGCGTTGTGCGCTCACGATGAAGACCAGTTCCATGACCGCGAAGACCACGACGGTGATGACGGAATGAAAGAACCCGTCGGCGCGTAGCAGCGGCGTCCACACCGCGAGGTTGTCGCCGCCCAGGGCCAGGGTCATCGCGAAGGTCGTGAGGGCGCCTCGGCGAAAGACCTCGCCCGGCGCCTTGTCGCGGTGACGCCACGCGTACAGCGCGAGGGCCCACGGCGCCAGGCAGAGGATGCCGACCCACGGCAGCGGGATCGGCGTGAGCAGCGTGCCGATGCCGCCCGCCAGCACGAGGAGGGTGAGCATGCCGAAGGCCTGGGCGTAGCTCACGCGGCGGAAACGACTCTTGTCAGTGACGGTCAACTGCGCCGCGAAGGCGAAGAAATTGTCGAACATCGTTCCGAGGAACGCGAGGACGGCCACCACGATGACACTCGCAATCGTGTGCACGCGTTGACCTTACCTGACCGTCGAAAGTCGAGAAATCGGGCACAGTAGGCTGTCAACGGTGATTCGTCAGGTCTTACCTCCGAGTATCGAACAGATTGAGGCGGCGCGACGCGTCGTCGCTGACTACTTGGTGCCGACGCCGACGATCACGCTCTCGCTGCGCGGTCGGCCCGTCTTGGTCAAGATGGAGAGTCTGCAGCCGACCGGTTCGTTCAAGGTTCGTGGCGCGCTCGCCGCCGTTGACGCGTCGCGGCGCGACGATCCCCACGGCGCCGTGATCACCGCGTCGGCGGGCAATCACGGACTGGGTGTCGCCTACGCGTCCTCGGTCCTGGGCGTTCCCGCGACGGTCGTCGTGCCCGAGAACGCGTCGGTGGCGAAGGTGAAGAAACTCGGCAACTACATGATCGAGTTGATCCAGTTCGGCTCATCGTTCGACGAGGCGCAGGCGCACGCACTGGACCTGGCCGATGAGCGGTCGATCCGGTTCATCTCGCCGTTCAACAACTCTGACGTCATCGCGGGTCAGTCGACGACGTTCGACGAGATACTGCTCCAGGCGCCGGAACTCGAGCACCTCGTGATCTCGGTCGGGGGTGGCGGACTACTGTCCGGGGCGCTCATCTCACGCGACGAGCACGGACGCTCGGACATCCGCGTCACCGGCGTGCAACCGAAGGAGAGCGCCGCGCTCTATCACGTCTTGCGCGGCGCCACCATGGCCGAGGTCGTGCATCGACCGACCATCGCCGACGGACTCGCCGGCGGGGGTGACGACGGCTCGGTCACGAACGATCTGATCGCGTCACACCACGTGCCCCTCGTCCTGGTGCCCGAGGTCGAGATTCGTCGCGCCGTGCGCGAAGCGGCCGAGAACAACGGCATCGTGATCGAAGGTTCGGCCTCGGCGTCGTACGCCGCGATCACGAACGATCTCGTGGATGACGCGACGTCGCGAATCGGTTTCATCGCCAGTGGTCGCAACATCTCGCTCGAGCTGCTGTTGGAGATTCTGCAAGAACCACTGGCCTGATCGGGCGAGCGTTAAAAACCTCGAACGATAGGGTGGTGCGATGGCCGAGTTCAAGAAGTCCTACGGGATTGTGCTCGCCCTCTTAGCCTTCGCCCTCACGTTCATGGGCCTGGTGTTGGCCGCCACTGACCAGAATCCTTCGGGAATACCGAAAGACACGCTCACACTGCACGGCGTCCCGCCGCATTCGGCCAGCGTGCTCGTGACCGTGTCGAACGGCCAGTCCTATGACGTATCGGCGACGATCAACGTGAACTTCGATACGTCGCGGGCCGAAGCGCTGATGGAGTTCCCGTTGCTGTTCACCCAGACGTCGGTCGAGTTTCGTCTCGTCGGTGACCACGTCTACGCCGAGGCCGCCGACATCTCGTCGGGGAAGTGGCTCGAGATCAACGAGCACCCGCCCTCGTTCTTCGGCATCGCCCTCGAGTTGACCCAACCGGGTCCCGACCTGCAGCTGATCAAGGGTTTCGATCACGTGACGACGACGAAGAACGGCTACGCCACCACGTGGAACTTCGTCGAAGACCCAAGTCGCGCTGACCAACGTACTGAGCTCACCGCGCAAGACCGTCCTGGGATCGCTCGACGTGACCGTGACGACCGGCGCGAGCGGCGAGGTGACCGGCGCGAGCATGACCGCGCGCGCGCGACACGACATGAGCAAGATCACCGTGCAAGTCCTCTCCTACAACAAGCGAACGACCGATCGTCGCGCCGGCGGCGAGCGACGTGAGCTCACTCAAAGTCGGATCGCTCCGCACGCTGTTCTCCTCGACGTCGATCGCCACGCTGTTGCTGCCGGAAAATATCTCTTCGTTAGGCCAAGGGACCTCGCAAGCGAGTTGAGTCCGATCGACGGGGTCTACCCCGAGCCCCGCTGGCCCGCGTCACTCGCGTTGGTGGTGTGCGTCGGGCTCTACGTGCTCTTGCCCGATCGACTCGTCGTCGGACCGCACTGGCTCTTGCCGGTGCTGGTCGCGCTGCCGCTCGGTCCGTTGTCGGCGCGCCGCCACCGTCACCCCGACGAGAGCACTTGGATTCGCCACGTCACGATCGGGCTCGTCGCGCTCGTCACGGCCGCCAACGTCACGTCCCTGGTCTTGCTCGTGCACCACCTGTTGAACTCCGACGTCTCGCAGGGTCGAAAGTTGATCTACTCGGCGGTCGCGGTGTGGTTGACGAACATCATCCTCTACGGGTTGTGGTTCTGGGAGGTCGACCGTGGTGGTCCACACCGCCGGGCGTCGGGGGACAAGACTCCTGCCCGACCTGCAGTTCCCCCAGATGCAGACGCCCGACCAGGCACCCGAGAACTGGCGGCCGGCGTTCACTGACTATCTCTTCACGTCGTTCGCGAACGGCACGAGCTTCGCGCCGGCCGACGCGATGCCGTTGACGCTGCGGATGAAAGTACTCTTCACGACCGAGTCGGTCGTGTCCCTCGCCACGATCGCCATCGTCGCGTCGCGCGCGGTCAATATCCTGCGTTAACCAAAGAGTCGATCGAGCAGCGCGCTCGCGCGACTCACCCGCGCGTGCTTCGCCTCGACGCGGTCGGCCCAGGTGGCCAGACCGAGTCCCGCGTTGATGCCGATCCAGCGAAGCGGCTCGAACTCCCAGCGTCGAGAGGCGTTGCTGGACGAAGGGGAGGCGGGTGAAGGCGGTCTCGGTGTCCGGCGACGTGATGAGGTCGGCCAGCGCCGTCGCGGCCACGTGGCTGAGCACGACGCCGTCGCCGGTGTAGCCGCCGGCCGATGCCATCCCCGAATCGAAGTCGACCTGAACGTACGGTGCGTGGTCGCGCGGCATCGCGAGCGGCCCGCCCCAAGCGTGCGTGATCGCGCCGCTCATCGTCGGAAAGAGCTCGCGCAACGTGACCTCGAGTTTGTGAAAGACCTTCTGGTTGGTGTCGAACCGAGACTCGACGGAGGAGCCGAAGTGATACGGCGCGCCGCGGCCGCCGAAGGCGATGCGGTCGTCCGCCGTGCGCTGTCCGTAGATGATCAGGTGGCGATCGTCGGCGAAGGTCTCGTAGTGGGCGAAGCCGACCTCGTCCCAGAAGTCGCGCTCGAGCGGCTCGGTCGCGATCATCAAGGAGTACAGCGGCACGACCGTGCGTCGTTCGCGCGGCAGGTTCGGCGTGAAACCCTCGGTCGCGCGCACGACGAAGTCGGCGTGCACGTTCGCGGCGACGGTCACGACTTCGGCTTGGCGACCATGGCGTCCCGGGAGTATCCGGGTCACGGCGGTCTGTTCGAAGATCTTCGCGCCGAGTCGCTCGTCGACGTCGGCCAAGCCCCGCACCAGTCGCGCGGGGTCGATCCGCGCGCAGTGTGGTGAGTACGTGGCACCGAGCGCGCCACTCACGTGCCCGTGTTCGACGAGCTCGGCGTCGTCGACGCCACGTCAGGTCCTCGACGCCGATGCCCTCGTCACGGGCGGCGTCGATCTCGTCGAGCAGACGTGCGCGTTGGACCTCGCTGCGCGCGAACGTCACCGTGCCGCCGCGGACGTAGCGCGCGTCGACGCCGTCGCTCGCGGCTGAGGCGCCGAGTTCGACGACGGCGTCTTGGAGCAGGTGCCGCTGGTGGTCGAAGGCCTCACGGCCGAAGCGGTCGATGACGCTGGCGTTGCTCAGCGGAAAGAGGCCCGAGGCCCACCCGCCGTTGCGACCGGACGCGCCGAAACCGCAGACCTCCTTCTCGAGCACCGCGACGCGAAGCGACGCGTCACGCCGCAGCAGTTCGCGCGCCGTCCAGAGTCCGGTGAAGCCACCGCCGACGATCGCGACGTCGACGTCGAGGTGACGATCGAGCGGCGCGCGAGGCGTGACGGGACGGTCCAGCGATGACCACCACAGCGACTGCGATGGCGTCACGCTCAGATGAACTTGACGGCTCCGGTGAAGACCTCGCGCATCGTGCCCACCATGAAGTCGATGTCGGCGCGAGTGGAGATCAACGGTGGTGCGAGCTGGACGACGGGGTCGCCGCGGTCGTCTGATCGACAGATCAGTCCGCGTCGGAACATCTCGGGCGACACGTAGCCGCGCAGGAGGCGCTCGGCGTCCTCGCCGGCCCAGGTCTCTTTGGTCTCTTGGTTCTTCACCAGTTCGACGCCCCAGAAGTAGCCCGTGCCGCGCACGTCGCCGACGATCGGGATGTCCTTGAGATCCAAGAGGCTCTGGCGGAAGTAGTCCTGGTTCGCCAGCACGTTCTCGAGCACGTGCTCGTTCTCCATGATCTCGATGCTCTTCAGGGCCACGGCGCACGCGACCGGGTGACCGGACCACGTGAAGCCGTGCGCGAAGGAGACGTTGCCGTGCTGGAACGGCTCGGCGAGACGGTCCGAGACGATCATGGCGCCGAGCGGCGCGTAGCCGGCGGTGATGCCCTTGGCGCAGGTGATGATGTCCGGCACGTAGTCGAACTTCTGACCACCGAACCAGGTGCCCAATCGACCGAAGGCGCAGATGACGTCGTCCGAGACGAGGATGACGCCGTAGCGGTCACAGATCTCGCGCACCGATCGCCAGTAGTTCGGCGGGGGCGTGAAGCACCCACCGGCGTTCTGCACCGGCTCCAAGAAGACCGCGGCGACGGTCTCGGGACCCTCGCGAAGGATCGCCTCTTCGATCTGGTGGGCCTGCCAGAGACCGAAGGCCTCGAAGTCGTCGCCGTACTGTTCGGCGCGATAGAAGTTGACGGCCGGCACCTTGACGGCACCCGGGACGAGCGGCTCGAACGGCACGCGGTACGGCTCGAGCGAGGTGATCGTGAGCGCGCCCATGCGTGGTGCCGTGATAGGCGACGTCGCGACTGATGACCTTGTAGCGATCGGTGTCGCCACGCATCTTGTGGTACTGACGCGCGAGCTTCCACGCGCTCTCGTTCGCCTCGGCGCCGCCGGAGGTGAAGAACACGCGGTTGAGGTCGCCGGGCGCGAGGCTCGCGATCTTCTCGGCCAGTTCGATCGCCTTGGGGTGCGCGTAGGTCCAGAGCGGGAAGAAGGCCATCGTCGTCATCTGCTCGGCCGCCACCGCGCCGATGTCGGCGCGACCGTGTCCGAGCATGTTGGTGAAGAGTCCCGACAGCCCGTCGAAGTACTCGGTGCCGTTGGCGTCGTAGACCCGCGTGCCCTCACCGCGCACCATGATCGGCACCTCGTTGTGCTCGTCGTAGGCCCCCATGCGCGACATCTGGAGCCAGAGGTGGCGTCGGGCGCGCTCGGAGTAGTTATGACTCGCGTGTTGTTCGTCCTTGAATTCAATGCCGTCGCTGATGGTATTCAACGTCACTTGGTCCCCCATACGTAGGTCTGCTTTGAAAGCTTCAAATACAGAAATGTTTCAACCTCGGTCACCCCGGGAATGCTCCGAATCGAGTCGTTCAAGAGGTGGACGAGTGCGTCGTCGTCGACGGCGATGACTTCGGCGATGATGTCGAAGCTGCCGGCGGTCATGACGACGTAGTTCGCTTCGTCGATCGAGGCGATCTTGTCGGCGACGAGTCGAACGTCGCCGTGCACGCGAATGCCGATGAGCGCCTCGCGCCCGTAGCCGAGTTGCAGCGGATCGGTGATGGCGACGATCTGCATGACGCCGGAGTCCTTGAGGCGCTGCACGCGACGACGCACGCCGGCTTCGGAGAGTCCGACCTCGGCCGGCGATCGCGCCGTAGGCGCGACGACCGTCACGCTGGAGGTGGCTGATGATCTGTCGATCGATCGAATCGAGACCACTGGGCGCGGACGAGATCAGTTCCGAGGTCGAGCGCTCTGGGCTCTTCTTGGTCTGACGAAGTGGTTTGGTCGCTGGCATTGGTCACTCCCGGCGCAGTAACCCGAAGGCCCCCGTGCTGCGGATAGAGACAGTATAGGGGGCCGCGACGACGGAATGCGTCGTGTTTTTGTTCACAGGCGACTTATATCTTCGGTTTCGGTTGCGGGGCCCGGGCAATCTCTGGCAGAGTGGCTCAGGGCTGCGCCACGGGGCGACCCGTGACTTGGAGGGGATCATGCGTCGATTGGACAACTTTGTGGGGGGCGAGTCGGTCGCTCCCCAGAGCAAGAAGTACGTCGAACTGATCAACCCGGCGACCGGGGAACCCTTCGCCGAGATGCCCGTCTCCAACGCCGCCGACGTCGACGCCGCGCTACAGATCGCCCAGGCCGCGTTCCAGAGTTGGAAGCGCACGACGCCGTCCCAGCGCAGTCGCGCGCTCCAACAGATCGCCGACATCCTCGAAGCGCACGCCGAAGAGCTCGTCGCGGTCGAGGCCGAGAACTGCGGGAAGATCATCGCGCTCACGATGAGCGAAGAGATCCCCCCGATGATCGACCAGATTCGATTCTTCGCCGGCGCGGCGCGGCTCTTGGAGGGCCGCGGAGCCGCGGAGTACATGGAGGGCATGACCAGTTACGTGCGACGCGAGCCCATCGGTGTCTGCGGCGCGGTGACCCCGTGGAACTACCCGATGATGATGGCGGTGTGGAAGTGGGCGCCGGCGATCGCGGCGGGGAACACGATGGTCCTCAAGCCGGGCGACTCGACGCCGGCCTCGATCGGTGCTTGATGGCCCAGTTGATGGCCGAGGTCCTGCCCCCGGGCGTCTTCAACGTCGTCTGCGGCGACCGCGACACCGGTCGTGCGCTCGTCGAGCACGCGATTCCGGCCATGGTGTCGGTGACCGGTTCGGTACGCGCCGGCATGGAGGTCGCCGCCAGTGCCTCCCAGACCCTGAAGCGCGTGCACCTCGAGCTCGGTGGCAAGGCGCCGGTCATCGTCTTCGATGACGTCGACATCGCCTCGGCCGCGGAGAACATCGCGATCGCGGGCTACTTCAACGCCGGCCAGGACTGCACCGCGGCCACGCGCGTGCTCGCCGGACCCAAGGTCTACGGCGACTTCGTGGACGCGCTGGCCGAGCAGGCGCAGGAATACGGTCATCGGTCCACCCGACAACGACGACGCGCTCTTCGGACCGGTCAACAACGTCAATCAGTTCCAGCGCGTGACCGGGTTTCTCGGCCGCGCGCCCGGACACGCGTCGGTGGCGGCCGGCGGCCACCAGGTCGGTGACGCCGGCTACTTCATCGAGCCCACGGTCGTCGCCGACCTCCACCAGGACGACGAGATGATCCAGAGCGAGATCTTCGGGCCCGTGATCACGGTCCAGAAGTTCAGCGACGAGGCCGAGGCGCTCGCGTGGGCCAACGGCGTCGACTACGGGCTGGCGTCGTCGGTGTGGACCAGCGACCACGGCCGCGCCATGCGCTTCACGCGGGACCTCGACTTCGGGTGCGTGTGGGTCAACACGCACATCCCACTCGTCGCCGAGATGCCCCACGGCGGGTTCAAGAGGTCCGGCTACGGCAAGGACCTCTCGATGTACGGCTTCGAGGACTACACGCGCGTCAAGCACGTGATGCACAACATCGAGTCGTGAGGTTGCGTTGAGAGTGTCGTAGCGCAAGTTGGTGACGAGCGTTCCGTTGACAGGAAATCTCGTGAGGGTGCCGATAGGGTTCGAAGCAGTACCGGGGGAAGGATCGATCGTTGACGACGACGGATAACGCAGTACGAGCTACTGACGACTCGCAAAAGGTACCGCCCGCGGTACGACTGGAGAACGTCACCAAAGAGTTCAAGGGCATGATCGCCGTCGATGACCTCACGCTCGAGCTCGCGCCCGGCGAGTTCTTCGCGCTGCTCGGACCGTCGGGATGTGGCAAGACCACGACACTGCGCATGGTCGGCGGCTTCGAGCAACCCTCGAGTGGGAAGATCTTCCTCGGCGGCGAGGACATCACCTGGACGCCGCCGTACAAGCGCGACGTCAACACGGTCTTCCAGTCCTACGCGCTCTTCCCGCACCTCACCGTGTACGACAACGTCGCCTTCGGTCTTCGTCGCAAGGGCAAGGACAAGGACGAGATCAAGCGTCTGGTCGAGGAGCACCTGGAGATCCTGGGACTCGGGGGATTCGGTTCTCGTCCCGCGACGCAGTTGTCCGGCGGACAACAACAGCGCGTCGCCCTGGCGCGCGCGTTGGTGAATCAGCCGCGCGTCTTGTTGCTCGATGAGCCGATGGGGGCACTCGACGCGAAGATTCGCAAGACCATGCAGGTCGAACTCAAGCGCATCCAGCGCGAGGTGGGCATCACCTTCTTGTACGTGACCCACGACCAGGACGAGGCCATGGCGCTCGGGGACCGCATCGCGGTCATGCACGGGGGCAAGTACGAGGACCTCGGCGCCCCGCAGCGCGTCTACGACGAACCGGCGACGCAGTTCGTGGCCGAGTTCCTCGGCGCGTGCAACCTGTTGGCCGTGACGTCCAATCGAGGCGACTTTCGCCTGCCCGACGGCGCCGCGGTCACGGCCCGACCGGCCTCGATGGCCGACAAGCTCGATGAGGTCGCCCAGGTCGGCGTGCGACCCGAGAAGATGTTGTTGCGGCGCGAAGGCGCACCGACGCCACCGTCGGGCCCCACGACCAACACCGTGAATGCCACCGTGACGACCACGATCTATCTCGGCGCGACCTCGGAGTACGAACTCGTCACCTCGTGGGGCGGCGCGCTGCACATCCTCGCGCAGAACATCAGCGAAGAGGACCGTTTCGTGCCCGGTGACAAGGTCGTGGTGACCTGGGAGAAGGACCACGGGTTCGCGCTGCCTGCCTCACCCCTCGCCAAGCCCGCGCCGGTCGCGAACCCCACAGGTGACAGCGCGACGTGAGCGCTGAGTCGATTCCCGACGGCGGCGGTGCGGTCTTCGACCCCGCCTTGTGGCGCGGTCTCACGCAGCGACGGATGTCACGGCGCGACGCCCTCGGTGTCGCCGGCAAGGGCGCCGGACTGCTCAGCATGGCGGCGCTGCTCGCCAGTTGCGGGATCGCTGGTGCCGAGGCGCGCCGAGGACCGCCCGTGGACTGGGCGGCGTTCTGGAAGGACCAGAAACCGACGAATCAACTGAACTTCGCCAACTGGCCGCTCTACATCGACTCCGAACACGGCAAGACCGAGTCGTTGGAGCTCTTCACGAAGGCCACCGGCATCAAGGTGGCCTACGACCCTGTCATCCAGAGCGACGACTCGTTCTACGCGACGGTCGAACCCGAACTGGCCGCCCAGGAAGTGACGGGCTATGACCTCATGGTCATCACCAACGGGTGGTACTTCACGCAACTCGTCAACAACGGATTCTTGAACGAACTCGACTTCTCGAAGATCCCGAACTTCTTCAAGTACGCCAGCCCCCTCGTGAAGAATCCGAGTTACGACCCCGGCAACAAGCACTCGGTGACGTGGCAGACCGGCTTCACCGGCATCGCCTACAACACCAAGATGATCAAGCGCGAGATCACGAGCTTCAACGACCTCGCCGACCCGGCCTTCAGCGGGCACGTCGGCATGTTGAACGACAACGTCGAACTGGGTAGCGCGGCGCTGCTTGCGCATGGGCGTCGACCCGGTCAGCTCCACGCAGGCCGACTGGCAGGAGTCGACCAAGTGGCTCGAGAAACAACGTCCGTTGGTGGCCGGCTACTACGACCAGAGTTACATCTCCCACTTGGAGAACGGTGACACCTGGATCAGTCAGGCCTACTCCGGTGACATCTTCCAGGCGAACCTTTCGGGCTATCCGCACCTGAAGTACGTGACGCCGAAAGAGGGTCAGATCGTCTGGCACGACAACATGGTCATTCCCCGCCAGGCCCAGAACGCGCTGAGTGCCCTCGCGTGGATGAACTTCTACTACACGCCGAAGATCGCGGGCATCGTCGAGGACTGGGTGAGTTACGTCTGCCCGGTGCCGGCGGCGCGCACGTACATCCTCGACGTGATCAAGGACCCGGGCGTCGCGAACAGCTCGCTCGTCTTCCCGTCGCCCGAAGCCGACAAGCTGTCCCACGGCTACTACATCTACCGCGACTTCAACGAGTATCAGGCGTGGAACGACGTCTTCAACCCGATCATCGAGTCGTGAGCACTGACCTGGTCGAGCGGGCCCGTCCCGCGTACCGTCAACCGAGTTGGTTGCGCCGTCACAGCCCGCCGTACTGGTTGAGCCTGATCGGCGGGGGATGGATGTTGCTCTTCTTCCTCATCCCCTTGGCCTCGGGACTGATCGTCTCGCTCGAGACCGGCAACCCGGTGAGCGGCTACACGCTGACGTGGAACTGGCATATCTACTCCCAGTTGTTCGTGCACTCGGACATTCCCTACACGACGTTCTTGATTCGCTCGCTCTGGTACGGCGTCGCGACCACGATCCTGAGCATCCTCATCGCCTACCCGATGGCGTACTTCATCGCCTTTCGCGTGAGCCTGCGTTGGAAGAGCCCGCTCATCCTGCTCGTCCTGCTGTCGTTCTTCGTTTCCTTCGTCATTCGAACCGACATGTGGTCCTTCGTCCTGGCCCAGCAGGGCTTCGTGCTCACCACGCTGCACAAGTTGCATCTCGTCTCGTCGAACTTCCATATCCTCGGCACGTCGAACGCCGTGATCGGCGGCGATATCTATAACAACCTCCCGTTCATGGTGCTGCCGATCTACGTCGCGCTCGAACGCATCGACCGACGCATCCTCGAAGCGGCGCGCGACCTCTACTCCAACGGCCGTCAGGTCTTCTTGCGCGTCGTCCTGCCGCTGTCGCGCGCCGGCATCTTCGCCGGCGTCCTCCTGGTGTTCATCACGACGGTCGGTGACCCGGTGAACTCGTCCCTACTGGGTGGCGTCGGTACGTACACGATCGGCCAAGCCATCCAGGACTCGTACCTCACGAACCAGCAGTTCAACGTGGCGGCCGCGCTGTCGACCGTACTGATGGTGATCCTGGGCATCATCATGTTCGCCTACGCCAAGATCTTCGGCACCGAGAATCTCGAGAACCTGGTCTGACATGACAGATACCTCGCGCCCTCGTCGCCAGCGTCGCAGCCCCTGGCTCGCCATCTTCTTCTGGGTCGTCATGACGATCACCTTCGTGCCGATCATCGTCATGGTGGTCTACAGCTTCAACAACGCGCCGACCAGCCGCATCACGTTCGCGTGGAACGGCTTCACCACCTACTGGTACCGGAACCTCACGCAGGTGAGCGGCCTGACGCACGCCTTCTTGATCTCCCTCGAGGTCGCGACGCTCTCCTCGCTCATCTCGGTGATCGTCGGGACGCCGGTCGCGCTCGCGCTGGGACGATTCAGGTTCTGGGGCAAGGGCCCGATCAACGCCATCGTGTTCGCCGACATTGCCGCGCCGGCCATCGTCGTCGGGGCCGCGTCACTGTCGTTCTTCTTGTCGATCCGACTCGACACCGGCCTGCTCACGATCTTGATCGCCCACGTCGCGTTCAACATCGCCTACGTGGTCGTCGTCGTGCGCGCCCGTCTCTCAGGGATGGACAGCGCGATCGAAGACGCGGCGCGCGACCTCGGCGCCAACGCCTGGACGACGTTCACCAAGGTGACGCTGCCACTGATCTGGCCGGGACTACTGGCGGCGTTCCTGCTGGCCTTCGCCATGTCGGTCGACGACTACGTCATTACGAGCTTCATCGCTGGCTCGACCGTGACCTTCCCGCTCTTCGTCTACGGCGCGGCGAAGGTCGGACTGCCGCCACAGGTCCTGTGCTTCGGCACGTTGATCTTCGTGGTCGGACTCATTGTGGCGTTGGCCAACGGGGCACTCAACCGTCACCAACTCGCGCGCGCCGCCACCGAGGACTCGCTCGCCGCCACGACCCAACCCGCCGCGACCACCTGAACGTCCTTTCGCGTGACCCCGTGACCGGCACCGCACTGATTCCATGTCGTCGTCTCGACACCGCACGTGCGTGCATCGAGTGACTACCGTGGATAGGGCCTCAAAAAACAGAAAGGGTGATCAACGATGATCATCGGCGTACCCAAAGAGATAAAGACCGACGAGTACCGCGTGGCGCTCACGCCCGCGGGGGCGCGTGAACTGAGCGGCGCGGGACACCGAGTCCTGATCGAACGCGGTGCGGGCCTGGGCTCGTCAATCGCCGACGCCGACTACGTGGCGAACGGCGCGACGATTCTGGACTCGGCCGACGACGTCTGGGCCGAGAGTGAACTGCTGATGAAGGTCAAGGAACCGGTTGCGCCGGAGTACCACCGCCTCAGCGCGCACAAGAACCAGGTGCTCTTCACCTACCTACACCTCGCGGCGTCGCGTGAGTGCACTGACGCCCTGGTCGCGGCGAACAACGTCGCCATCGCTTACGAGACGGTCCGTCTGCGTGACAACTCGCTGCCGTTGCTGACGCCGATGAGTGAGGTCGCCGGTCGCATGGCGCCCCTGATGGCCGCGCACCACCTCATGCGCCCCGGCGGGGGACACGGGACGCTGATCAGCGGTGTGCCCGGTGTGGCGCCGGCCAACGTCGTCGTCATCGGCGCCGGTGTCTCGGGACTGGCGGCCGCGACGATGGCCGCGGGCCTGCACGCGAACGTCAAGATCCTGGACCGTAACCTCGAGCGACTGCGCCAGGTCGATATCCACTTCGACGGACGCGTCCAGACGATCGCGTCCTCGACCCTCGCGATCGAAGAGGCCTGTCTCGAGGCCGACATCGTCATCGGCGCGGTACTCGTCGTCGGCGCCAAGGCGCCCAAGCTCGTGAGCAACGACCTCGTCGCGCGGATGCGACCGGGCTCGGTGCTCGTCGACATCTCGGTCGACCAGGGCGGCTGCTTCGAGGCGACGCGACCGACGACACATTCGGACCCGGTCTTCGAGGTCAACGGCTCGATCTTCTACTGCGTCGCCAATATGCCGGGCGCCTTTCCGTACACCTCGACCTACGCGCTCGCGAACGCGACGTTGCCCTACGCGATGGAACTCGCGCGACACGGATGGCGCGAAGCGGTCGTGGCCGATGACGCGCTCGCCGAGGGCGTCAACGTCGTCGAGGGTGCCGTCACGTACGGACCGGTCGCCGAGTCTTTGGGCGCTGTCCTTCAGTCCACTACGCTCGCTGCTGTAATCGTTGACGGCCCGACGGGCGTGGTGGCCGTGTCCAAGTCTCTTGCAATCAGATCTCGACGGGGGAAGTAATGTCGGACGCTTCAATTAGCCATGTAGTGCACGCCGACACGCCGGACCCGCGTCGGTGGTTCGCGCTCGTGGTGATCGGCATCGCGCAACTCATGGTGATCCTGGACGCCTCGATCGTGAACATCGCGCTGCCGCACGCGTCGCTGCCCAAGGCGCTCGGCGGTCTGGCGATCGCCCAGAAGAACTACCAGTGGGCGATCACCGCCTACACGCTGACCTTCGGCGGATTCCTCCTCCTCGGTGGACGGATCGGCGACTACGTCGGTCGAAAGAAGGCATTCCTCATCGGACTGCTCGGATTCGCCGGGGCCTCGCTGCTCGGCGGACTGGCGCAGAATCAGCAGTGGCTCTTCGGGGCCCGCGCGCTGCAGGGCCTCTTCGGTGCGCTGCTCGCGCCCGCGGCACTGTCGCTCATCTCAGTGACCTTCACGGACTCCAAGGAACGGGCCCGAGCCTTCGGCGTCTACGGCGCACTTGCCGGCGTCGGCGGCGCGATCGGACTCATCGCCGGCGGCCTCCTCACGCAGTACTTGTCATGGCGCTGGTGTCTCTTCGTCAACACACCCATGGCGATCATCGCGTTCACGTTGGCCGTGCCGAACGTGCGTGAGTCCAAGGTCGAGGGTCATCCGCACTATGACGTCCCGGGGGCGCTGAGCGCGACGGTGGGCATGTTGAGCATCGTGTTCGGTGTTTCACAGGCCTCAACCGACGGCTGGGGCTCGAAAGACTCGTGGCCGTTCCTCGCGCTCGGGGCGTTGCTGCTCATCGTCTTCTTCGTCATCGAGGGTCGCATCAAGGAGCCGTTGCTGCCGCTTCGCCTGATTACCGACCGCGTGCGCGCCGGTGCGTTCTTGGCGACAACTCTTCGTCGGGCTCGGGCTCTTCGGCATGTTCTTGTTCATGACGTTCTACTTCCAAGACGTCGAGCAGTACTCGGCGGTGAAGACCGGGCTGCTGTTCATGCCCTTCTCGATCGGCGTCATCCTCGCCGCGGGACTGACCAGTCAGTGGCTACCAAAGCTCGGACCGCGTCCGCTGGCGACCGTGGGCAACCTGATGGCGGCGTTCGGCATGCTCTATCTCTCGTTCATCAAGGTCGACAGCTCGTACGTCACGAGCGTCATGCCGGCCATGATCGTGACCAGCCTCGGGCTCGGCGTCGCGTTCGTGTCGATCGCCTCGACGGCGCTGTTCAACGTGCGACCCGAGGACACCGGCGCGGCCTCGGCGGTGCTGACGACGTCCCAGCAGATCGGCGGATCCTTCGGCACGGCGATCGCCAATACCATCGTCGTCTCGAGCGGTACCGCGTTCATGGTGGCGGCGTTGAGGTCACACCCGTCGATCACGCCGAACGCCAAGTTGATGCTGATCGCGACGGCCCACGTCCACGGCTACGACGAGTCGTTCCGCTTCGGGGCGTTGATGCTCTTTCTCGCGGCGGTGCTGTTCTTCGGATTCGTGAACATCGACCGTCATCACCTGGGACAACACGACGAGGCGGCGACCGAGGTCTATCCGGCCTCGACGTAGGGGCAGTGTCGACAGCCACTCTCACAGCAGGTCCCGCGCGCGAGGTGCGTGGCGGCCGTCAGGACCATGAGTCCCGAGGAGGGATCGCGGTACGTCGACTCGCCGGCGTAGGTGGCCGCTTCGTGGGCGGCGATGATCGCGTCGTAGTCCGACCGTGACGGATCACAGCGACTGGGATGCGGTCGAGGGACCGAAGCATTCACCTAGCAAAACTAACGGGCGCTACTCCTCGACCCGCAAGACGACCTTGCCGAACTTGCCCGGTTGCGCGAAGTACTCGTAGGCCTGCGCGACCTCTTCCAGGGCGAAGCTCCGCGCGACCGGGACGACGATCTCGCCGGTGCGCCAACGAGGTATCAGCGTCTGGCTCACTCGATCGGCGACCTCGCCCTTTTCCTTTCGCGAACGAGAGCGCAACGTCGAGCCGGTGAGCGAGGCCCGCGTACCCATGAACGAGCGTAGGTCGACCTCGACACGACTGCCACCGCCGGAGATGCCGATCACGACGACGCGGGCGAAGGGTCGCAGCAACGTCTGGGCGACGCCGAGGTGCGCCGCGCCGACCAGTTCCAACACGACGTCGACGCGACCGACGGAAGCCGACGTTCTCGAGCGTCACGGTCTCGTCGGCCCCACACTCGCGCAACCGTTCGTGGTGCTCCTCGGTGCGGGTGACGGCGATCACGTGCGCGCCGAGCGCGTGGGCGATCTGCACGGCGGCGATGCCGACGCCACCGGTCGATCCCGAGATCAACACGCGCTCATCCGCTTCGAGGTGGGCCTGGGTCACGAGCGCGTCGTGCGCGGTGGTGAAGGCCTCCGGAAAGCCCCCGGCCTGATCCCAACTGACGTGATCGGGAACGAAGAGCAGGTGTTCGCTGGGCACGAGGCAGTGCGTCGCCTGCGCCCCGCCGCCGACGATGGCGCACACCCGTCGTCCCAGCAGTGGTTCGTGCACTCGTTCACCGACGGCGCTGACGACACCGGCGAGTTCCATGCCGGGGATGTCGACGGGCCAGCCCTCGGGCGCGGGGTAGTGGCCGTCACGCTGCATCAGGTCGGCGGCGTTGATGCCGGCGCCACGGACCGCGACGATGACGTCGAGGGGGCCAGGATTCGGGGTCTCGCGCTCGTCGACTTTCGAGTTTCCCCTCATTGATGACGACACAGCGCACGCGCTCAGCCTACGACGCGTCACGTATTCGCGGTTCCCGTTAGTCTCGCGCCATGACTATCTACGACATCCCCCTGCACACCCTCGACGGCGAGGCGAGTTCGTTGGCGCCGTTCGCCGGCAAGACCGTCCTCGTCGTCAACGTCGCCTCCAAGTGCGGCCTGACGCCGCAGTACGAAGGACTCGAGCAGTTGCAAAAGACCTACGCAGGACCGCGGCTTCAGCGTCGTCGGTTTTCCCTGCAACCAGTTCGCGGGTCAAGAGCCCGGCACCGCCGAAGAGATCCAGACGTTCTGTTCCACGACCTACGGCGTGACGTTCCCGCTCTTCGAGAAGATCGACGTCAACGGCGAGGACCAGAGTCCGCTCTACGCCGAGCTCGAGAAGACCGCCGACGCCGAGGGCTACTCGGGCGACATTCGGTGGAACTTCGAGAAGTTCCTCATCGCGCCCGACGGTTCGGTCCAGCGATTCTCGCCGACCGTGACGCCGGAGGACCCGATCCTCGTCGGCGCCATCGAGGCCGCGCTGAACTAACCGAGTCCGATCGTGCGATGCAGTCGCACGTAGGTCGGCTCGAAGCCGTAGCCCAACCAGTAGTTCCGCGCGCGACGATTGGTCACGCGCCAATTCGTCTCGACGAAGTCGAAGCGACTCTTGTTGCGCGTCGCGAAGCGCGGCGTCAACCAGGGCCGTGCCGACGCCGCGGTACCGATGCTCGGCGTCCACGGTGACCGCACTCAGGTGCAGCGTGTGGTCGAAGGAGCCGCGACGAGGCGGGCAGGGGAAAGGTGATGCACTGCGCGATGGCGTGGCCCTCGTACTCGACGATGTAGTGGTGGACCTCGGGGTCTTCGAGCGTCTCGAGGAGGTCGTCGCGCCTTGGACGTGTGATCGAGACCGATCGAGAAACTCGGACCGACGCGCTGGACCGCGTCGAGTTCGTCGTCCAGGGCGACCGCGATCTCGAGGTCCTCGACGGTGCCGCGTCGAAGCGCGTAGCCCTCGGGTAGGGCGTGGTTGAAGTCGCGTTCGAGTCGCAGGACGCCGCGCATGTGCATGCGCGCGAATCCCATCTCGTACCAGGGTTGGGTGCCGGCGACGTCGTCGATCGTCCACACGTAGTGTTCGAGCGCCCCGCGCTCGATCCACGACGCGCCGGCCGCGCTGTAGAGGTCACTCAGGATGTCGGTGTTGTCGAAGGAGACACCGTCCGGTCCGATCCACACGCCGTTGCCGTAGGGCTCACTCTCCAAGAGCGCGCCGTAGAGGTGACCGACGACGTCGCCGTTCTGTTCGGCGACCCACGTCTGATCGGTCACTTCGTAGAGCGACATCTTCAGCAGTTCCGTCGAGATCAGTCGGATTGACCAGCGGCTGCAGTCGCGCGTCCAGTGCCAGACGGTCCACGACGCGCGTCACGACCGCGTCGACGTCGCTCATCTCGAGTGGTCGAACGGTCGTCACGGGTCAACCCTACGGGACTCGTGTGCCAGAGTTGCCGGGTGAGTATTGCCGCGACGCTGTTCGACATGGACGGCCTCTTGATCGATTCCGAGGTCCTGTGGCACCGGGCCGAGGTGGAGATCTTCGGCGCCCTCGGCGTGCCGCTCTTCGAGAGCTCGATCCGATCGACGAAGGGCGTGTACGTCAATGAAGTCGTCGACTACTGGTACGCGCGCTATCCGTGGAACGCGCCGAGCAACGACGTGGTCGTCGACATGTTGCTCGAACGCGTCGGCTCGTTGGTCGAGACCGAAGGTCGACTGTTACCGGGTGCGCTGCGCGCGCTCGACCTCGCGAACGCGCGCGGTCCGGTCGCGCTCGCCAGTTCGACACCGCTGGCGCTGATCCACCGCTGTCTGGAACACTTCGGCCTCGGCGTCGCGCTTCGTCTCGATACACTCCGCCGAGTTCGAGCCCTACGGCAAGCCGCATCCCGGGGTCTTCCTGACAGCGGCGTCCTCGCTCGGCGTCGCGCCGACGAGTTGTCTCGTCATCGAAGACTCGAGCGCCGGGGTCATCGCCGCACGCGCGGCGAGCATGCGCGTCGTCGCGGTCCCGACGCCGGAGGACCGCGACGAGGTCGAGTTTCTCCTCGCTGATCTGGTGTTGGACACGCTCGAGGACCTCAGCGACGAGTGGCTCGACGAGCAGTTCGCCTAGAGGTCCTTCGTGAACTTGTGGGCCTGAGGATGGCTGAACGCGCCGTCGGGATAGCGCGCGATCTCGGTCCACCCGTGCGCGGCGTAGAGCGCGAGGGCTTCGGGTTGGGCCGGCCCGGTCTCGAGGAAGAGCGTCACACAGCCGCGTTCTTTCGCGTGCCGTTCGATCTCGTTCATCAGCGTGAGACCGATGCCGTCGCGGCGTAGGTCGGGGCGCACCCAGAGGCGCTTCACCTCGGCGTAGTGGAGCGCGGGGTCACAGATCGAACGGAGACCGACGCCGCCCACGAGGTTGCGCCCCTGGCGCGCGACGAGGAAGAGCCCGAGTGGTTCTCGAAGTTCGTCGACGTTGAGGTGCTTGTTGTCACCGTCACCGCCGTAGCGCTGTTGGAGTTCGTCGCTCGCGGCGTGCACGATGGCGAGCGCACCGCTCGTGTCGATCGACTCGGCGACGATGGTGACGGAATTCACGCAGTCATCGTAGAGGTCGATTCAACGGTCAATCGAGGTTCACTACCATGGTGAGAATCATTTAAGGAGACCTGTGTTTCGCCCCGTCAGCGCTGATCTTGACTTCGTGGCTCTCGAAGAGGCCGAACTGGCTCGTTGGCGCGCCAACGACGTCTTCGCCCGTTCCATGGAGTTGCGCGAGGGCGCCGAGCCGTGGGTCTTCTACGAGGGTCCGCCGACCGCCAACGGCAAGCCCGGACTCCACCACGTCTGGGCGCGGGTCTACAAGGACCTCTTCTGTCGTTACCAGACGATGCAGGGCCGTTTCGTCGCGCGGCGCGCGGGCTGGGACACGCACGGTCTACCGGTCGAGGTCCAGGTCGAGAAGCAACTCGGCATCTCGGGCAAGAAGGCGATCGTCGAGGAGGTCGGGATCGAGGAGTTCACGCGACTCTGTCGTGAATCGGTCCTCACCTTCGTCGGTGAGTTCGAACGACTGACCGAGCGCATCGGCTACTGGACCGACATGGAACACGCGTACTACACGTTCCATCGCGAGTACGTCGAGTCGGTGTGGTGGCACCTCCAGCAACTCTTCGAACACGGGCTGCTGTACGAAGACCTCAAGGTCATCCCGTACTGCCCGCGCTGCGGTACGGCGCTGTCGAGTCACGAACTGGGACAGCCCGAGGTCTACACCGACGAGGTCGACGAGAGCGCGTACGTGCGTTTCGCGATCACCGACGCCGGGGACCACGAGATTGCCGGCGCGACGCACCTCGCGGTGTGGACGACGACGCCCTGGACGCTGCTCTCCAACGTCGCCGTCGCCGTCAACCCCGAGATCACCTACGCGGTCGTGGACGGCACGATCGTCGCGGCCGGTCTCGTCGCGTCGGTCTTCGGTGACGGCGTCACGCCGAGCGCGACGTTCCCCGGGAGCGCACTGGCCGGTGTGCACTACCAGCGTCCCTTCACCGACGCGAAACTGCCCGACGGTGTCGACGCGTGCTACGTCGTGCTCGCGGACTACGTGACGATCGAAGAAGGTACCGGTCTCGTGCACCAGGCACCGGCCTTCGGTGAGATCGACCGTCAGGTGGCGCGGGATCACGGACTGCCGACGCTCAATCCCGTCGGACCGGACGGCAAGTTCACCGCCGAGATTCCCTGGCTCGAGGGCCAGGACGTCCGCGAGGCGAATCACGTCATCAACGACGAGCTCGAGCGTCGCGGCACGTTGATCCGCCGACAGGACTACAACCACTCCCTGCCGCACTGTTGGCGTTGCGGGACCGTGCTCATCTACTGGGGCAAGCCGAGTTGGTACGTGGCGACGAGCAAGTTCCGCGAGAAGCTGCTCGCGGAGAACGCGACGATCGACTGGCACCCCGAACACATCCGTGACGGTCGCTTCGGCAACTGGCTGGACAACAACGTCGACTGGGCGCTATCGCGCGACCGATTCTGGGGGACGCCGCTGCCGATCTGGCGATGTCCCGACGATCACTTCACGTGCGTGGGCTCGCTCGCCGAGCTCTCGGCGCTCGCCGGACGAGACCTCGGCGACCTCGATCCGCATCGCCCGGGCATCGACGAGGTCGTCGTGCCGTGTCGCACGTGCGCCAAAGAGGCCCGTCGCGTCGAGCCGGTCATCGACGCGTGGTTCGACGCCGGGTCCATGCCCGCGGCCCAAGTCGGCTATCCGCACGTCGAGGGCAGCGCCGAGGCGATGCAGTTCCCGGCCCAACTCATCGTCGAGGCGATCGACCAGACCCGCGGCTGGTTCTACACACTGCTCGCGGTGAACACCTTGGTCTTCGGGGCCACGCCCTACCAGCACGTGCTGTGCCTCGGGCACATCGTCGACGAGAACGGCAAGAAGATGAGCAAGTCCGTCGGCAACGTGATCGACCCGTGGGAGGTGTTGGACACGCGCGGCGCCGATCCCCTGCGCTGGTGGATGTTCTCCCAGGGATCGCCGTGGACCTCGACGCGCACGAGTCTCGGGGCGATCGACGCGTCGCTGCGCGAGACGCTGGCCACGCTCTGGAACACGTTCAGTTTCTTCACGCTCTACGCCTCGATCAACGAGTTCGACCCCACTGACGCGGAGATCCCCGCGCCCGAGAACCGTGCGGCGATCGACCAGTGGATTCTGTCGCGCCTCGAGAGCGTGACGGTCGAGGTCACGACTGCGCTTCGACGGCTACGAGCCGCTCGGCGCGACCAACGCGCTCAGCGAACTCATCGACGACGTGTCGAACTGGTACGTGCGGCGCACGCGCCGACGCTTCTGGCGCACCGATCCCAACGCGCCGCGCTCGGACACGCTCGCCGCCCAGGCGACGTTGCTCGACGTCCTGCAACGGGTGACGTTGCTCCTCGCGCCGTTCTGTCCGTTCGTCGCCGAGCGTCTGTACTCCGAACTGTTCGACGTCGCCGAGACCGACTCGGTCCACCTGACCGACTGGCCACTCGGCGAGCCGGAACGTCGCGACGTCGCATTGGAGGAGTCGATGGCCGTCGCGCGACGTCTCACGTCGCTCGGTCGCGCCGCGCGCGCCGAGGCCGGTGTGAAGGTTCGTCAACCGCTCGCGCGCGCGCTCGTCTTCTTGCCGACGCTGTCGCCGGAGCCGCCGGCCGGCGTGGTCGAGGACGAACTCAACGTCGATCACCTGGAGTACGCGACGGACCTGGCGAGCGTGTTCTCCTTCGAACTCGTGCCGAACTTTCGCACCGTGGGTCCGCGACTGGGCGAAGCCGTGAAGGAGTTGAAGCCCGCGCTGGCGGCACTCGATTCGGTCGTCGCGGCCGAGACGCTCGAATCGGGTGGCTCGCTCAGCCTCACGCTGTCCTCGGGCACGTTCGAGTTGAACGCCGAGGACATCGAACTGCGCGTCAAGGGTGAAGAGGGCTACGCGGTGTCGCGTGACGGGGGAGAGGTCATCGCGCTCGACTTGACGCTGAACGACGAACTACGACGTCGAGGTTTCTTGCGCGACGTGATCCGTCAGGTCCAGGACCTGCGCAAGAACTCCGGCCTCGACGTGGCCGATCGCATCGTGTTGCACGTCAGCGGGATCGATGACCTCGCCGACGGTTTCGCGACGTTGGCCAGTGAGGTCTTGGCCGTGGAAGTGATCACCGGATCGGGCTGGGGTGAGGGGACGGTCCTCGAACTCGACGACGAGCGTGACGCGAGGGCCTGGGTCGCGAAGTCTTAGCGCGCGACGTTGAGCTTCGTCAACAGCGAGGCGAGTGTCACGCGTTCGTTCTCGGTGAGCCGTTTGGCGAGGCTCTCGTCGAGGTACTCGAGGTGCACGGTCAGTGCCTCGTCAAGTTTCGCGTTGCCGGCCTCGGTGATGGCGACGTGTATCGCGCGACGGTCGCTCGGGCAGTTCTGGCGTTCGACGAGCCCGGCCTCTTCGATGCGGTCGACGAGCCGGGTCGTGCCGCCGCTCGAGTGCACGATCGCGTCGGCGATCTCGTTCATCTTCAAGCGACCATCGGGGGAGCGGCGCAGCTGCAACAAGACGTCGAACCACGCCAGGGGGAGTTCGCACTCGGCCTCGAGTTCCAGGCCGAGACTGCGTGACATGCGCGCGTTCGTCTCCAGCAAGAGCCCAAAGAGTTGGACTTTCGCGTCCCCCGAGGGGCAGGCGTTGACTTCTGTACTCATAGCGTCAGTCTACCATATAGTTCATCTAACAAATACTGCTTGACAAGTAGTTGCATAAGCAAGTATACTGTCGGGAGCACCCAAAAGTGCCTACACAATAGGAGATTTGATATGACGAGTTCCCCCACCACCGAGGTTGTCACCAGCAACCTGCCCACCGCCGGCACCTACAACGTCGACGCCGTCCACTCCACCGTTGGCTTCGTCGCCCGTCACCTCGTGGCCTCGAAGGTCCGTGGACGTTTCACCGACTTCTCCGGAGTGATCACCATTGGCGACACCCCCGAGACCTCGAGCGTCGAAGCGACCGTGCAGGCCGCCAGCATCACCACCGACAACGAGATGCGTGACGCGCACCTCAAGAGCCCGGACTTCTTGGAGTTCGAGACGTACCCGACCCTGACGCTCACGTCGACCAAGGTCAGCGCCAAGGGCAACGACTACGAAGTCGTCGCCGACCTCACGATCAAGGGCGTGACGAAGTCGATCACCTTCGACCTCGAGTACCTCGGCACCGGCCCGTCGATGACGCCCGGCGTCTCGGTCACGGGATTCGAAGCGACCGCCGAGTTCGACCGTCGTGACTTCGGGATCACCTTCGGCAGCTCGCTGGAGAACGGCAGCCTCGTCGTCGGTAACAAGATTGAGATTGAGCTCGCCATTGAGGCGCACCAAGCGAACTAATTGTCGCTGAATTGAGAAGGCCGGGGACGTTGTCCCCGGCCTTTTGCTCGTTACGATGGGTCATGGCCGAAAACCAGAAGGGGAAGGGCGTCAAGTCCACGATCGGCGTCCTCGGCGCCCTGGCCTCGATCATCTCGGTCTGGTGGTTCGCCCTTCGTCCGCGTCGAAAGCAGCGCGACCAGTAGCTGCGCGGCCGGTCGGTGAGGCCGTGTCCCATTAGCGTTTAGCCATGGCTTCTGCGTCGTTCGCGCCGCTTCGTCACCGAAGTTTCGCCCTCTCACTCACGTCCTCGTTCGTCTCCTCCACCGGCACGTGGATGCAGACCGTGGCGCTCGGCGTCTACCTGACCGAGACGACGCACGACGCGCTGTGGCTCGGACTCTTGACGGTCTGTGCGTGGACGCCGGCACTGATCGGCGCGCCGCTCGGTGGCGTCATCGCCGACCGCGTCGTTCGACAACGCTGGATCCAGGCGAACAACCTCGTCATGGCCCTCACCGCGAGCGCGCTCGCCACGGCCGCACTGACACATCACCTGACGCCGCGAGTTGGCCTGCTATCTCGCCATCGCGGAGGGCCTTTGTAGTTCGGCGTCGTGGGCGGCGTGGCAGTCGTTGTTACCGGACCTCGTCGACCGTGACGAGGTCTTCGCCGCGGTGTCATTGTCCTCGGCGCAGTTCAACCTCGGGCGCATCATCGGTCCGCTGCTGGCGGGCGTCACGTTGGCCTTCGCCTCGCCCGGTGTGTGCTTCGCGATCAACGCGGCGTCCTTCGTCTTCGTCGTCATCATGTTCTCCTTCGTGCGTTCGGCGCCCCGACCCCAACCGACGTCGTCGATCCGTCTGTGGTTCGAGACCAAGCACGGCGTGAAACGCGCCTGGTCGGTGAAGGGCTGTCGCTACCCGATCATCGCCATCGGCACCGTCGCGCTGATCGCGAGCCCCTTCATCGCCCTGGTGCCGGCGATGGCGATCCAGACCCTGCACTCGGGGCGCATCGGGGTGGCGTGGCTGGTCGCCGCCCAGGGCGTGGGCGCGGTGATCGGCGCGGTCACGCTGCCGGGAATCGCGCGACGCACGTCGCGCATCGCGGTGCTGCGCGGTTCCCTCGCCACGCTCGCGCTCGCGCTCGCGCTCTACGGACTCGCCCAGACGCTGGCCTTCGCGGTGGCGGCCCTGGTGTTGCTCGGCGGCGCCTACGTCGGCACGCTGACCGGTCTCAACACCGCGGTCCAGTTGCACGCGCCGGTGAACGAACGCTCGCGGATCCTCTCGCTCTACACGCTGTCGCTGTCGCTGTTCTATCCGCTGGGCGCACTCGTGCAGGCGGCCTTCGCGCGCACCTGGGGTGTACGTCCGGTCACGTTGTGCGACGCCGCGTTGCTCGCGTTGGTGCTCGCCGCCGTCTCACTCTGGGGCCCCGCGTTCTGGCGCGAGATCGCCGTGACCCCGAATGAGCCGGTTACTTTGCTGGCAGACTAGGGCCATGCCATTTACCGCGATTAATCCCGCTACCGAAGAGTTCGTCGCCGAGTTCGACGCCCACAGTGACGCCGACGTCGAGCGCGCGCTCGCCCACGCCGCGGTCGCGTTCGAGACGTGGCGCGCGACGTCGCTCGAGGTGCGCGCTCAGCACATGATCCGCGCCGCCGAGCTGCTCGAGAGCGAGGTCCCGGTCGTGGCCGAGCTCCTGACCAGTGAGATGGGCAAGACGTTCGCGTCCGCCAAAGGCGAGGTGGCCAAGTGCGCGATGACGATGCGCTACTACGCCGAGCACGCGGAGTCGATGTTGCGCGACGAGAGCGTCTCGACCACCGGCTCGCGCAGCGGCATCCGCTACGACCCGATTGGCGCGGTCTTGGCCGTGATGCCGTGGAACTATCCGCTGTGGCAGTTCATCCGCGTCGCCGCGCCGACCGTGATGGCGGGCAACGTCATGGTCCTGAAGCACGCGTCGAACGTGCCGGGTTGCGCCAAGTTCATCGAGGACCTCTTCACGCGCGCCGGCTTCCCCAAGGGCGTCGTCACGACGCTCTTCGTCAGTCACGATCAGATCCCGCGCATGATCGCCGACCCGCGCATCGCGGCGGTGACGCTCACCGGTTCGGACCGGGCCGGTCGCTCGGTCGCCGAGATCGCCGGCCAACACTTGAAGAAGTCGGTGCTCGAGTTGGGCGGCTCGGACCCGTTCATCGTCGCGAGCTCGGCCGACATGGACGCGACGGTGCCGCTGGCGGTCACGGCGCGCATCCAGAACAACGGACAGTCCTGCATCGCCTCCAAGCGTTTCATCGTCGTGCGCGAGCGCGCCGATGAGTTCATCGAGAAGTTCGTGGCGGCGATGGCCGCGGTGCCGACGGGCGACCCCATGGACCCCGCGACCGTCCTCGGGCCGGTCGTGAGTCGCGGACAACTCGACGAGTTGACCGCACAGGTGGCGGACTCGGTCGCCAAGGGCGCCGTCGCTCGAACCGGCGGTGCCCCGTTGGAGCGTCGCGGGTACTACTTTCCCGCCACGGTACTGACCGACGTGCCGACCGATTCGCGCGCCGGCAACGAAGAACTCTTCGGACCGGTCGCCGTCGTCGAAGTCGTGGACGACCTCGAGGCCGCGATCGCCTTCGCCAACGCCACGCCGTGGGGACTGGGCGGCGCGATCCACGCGACCGACCAGAAGGAGATCGACGCGGCGATCGCCGGGCTCGACGTCGGCATGGTCTTCGCCAACTCCATCGTCGCCTCGATGCCCGAACTGCCCTTCGGCGGAACGAAGGAGTCGGGCTTCGGTCGTGAGTTGGGCGAGTTTGGTGTTCGCGAGTTCACGAACGTCAAGTCGTTCTACGTCGCGTGAGTCAGTACTACTTCGATCACGCGGCCTCGGCGCCGCGGCGCGACGAGGTCGCCGACGCCATGGCGCCGTGGCAGCACGGTGTCGTCGGCAATCCCTCCGGCAGTCACAAGGCGGCGCGTGACGCGCGACGGGCGGTGGAGGAGGCGCGCGATGAGGTCGCGGCCTTCGTCGGCGCGAAGCCGGGCGGTGTCATCTTCACCGGTGGCGGCACCGAGTCCTGCGACCTCGCCATCGTCGGCGTCACCAGTCATCACCGTCGCACCCACGAGCGCTCCGAGATCGTCATCAGCAGCGTCGAGCATCACGCGGTCACCGACGCCGCCGAGAAGATGGCGCGCGACTTCGATGACGTCGTTGTTCGCTACGTCGAGGTCGACGGTGATGGCGTGGTGAACCTCGACTCGTTGCTGTCGGTACTCGATGACGAGACCGCCATCGTGAGCGTGATGGCCGCGAACAACGAGACCGGGGTTCGTCAGCCGCTCGACGGCGTCAGTGCGCTCTCGAAGTCCATCATTCCCGGCGGTATCGTGACCCACACCGACGCCATCGCGGCGGCGTCGTGGGTGCACCTCGCGAACATGACCGCCACCACCGACATGATCTCGATCTGCGCCCACAAGATCGGAGGACCGGTGAACTCCGGCGCGCTCATCTTGCGCCACGACGTCGCGCTCGACGCGGTGATCCCCGGCGGGGGACAGGAGCGTGGACGTCGCGGCGGCACGGTCGACGTCGCCGCGGCCGTGGGACTCGCGACCGCCGTGCGCCTCACGATGAAAGAGCTCACCGACGTGGCCGAGCGCGTACTCGAACTCCAAGAGCGCCTCGTCGCCGCGGTCAGTCTGATCCCGGGCGCTCAGGTCACCGGTCTTCGGGCCCTGCGCGTGCCCGGCACCGTTCACGTCACGTTCGACGACCTGGCGAGCGACGAGCTGCTCTTCTTGTTGGACCAAGAGGGCGTCTGCGCGTCGGCCGCCGCGAGCTGTTCCAGCGGGGCCGCGAGCCCCAGCCACGTGTTGGCCGCGATGGGCGTCGCACCCGAACGGGCCCGCGGCTCGTTGCGACTCTCGATGGGTGCCGAGACGACCGAAGCCGACGTCGACGCCGTGATCGCGATCCTTTCGAGCGTCGTGTTCAAGCTGCGAAGCGGGCTATAGGAGCGCGACTGGCAGACTAGGGCGGTGAAAGTTCTGGTCGCGATGAGTGGCGGGGTCGATTCGTCGGTCGCCGCCGGTCTGTTGCTCGAGCAGGGCCACGAGGTCGTGGGCGCCACGTTGAAGCTCTGGGGCGGGGTCTCGGACTCGGGCTGTTGCTCGGTCGCGGACGTCGATGACGCGCGCCGCGTCGCCCAGATGCTCGGCATCGACCACCACGTCTTCAACTACACCGAGGAGTTCGAGCGCCACGTCGTCGCGCCCTTCGTCGAGGCCTACGCCGCCGGACAGTCGCCCAATCCGTGCATCGAGTGCAACCGACACATCAAGTTCGACCTGCTGTTCGAACGCGCGCACCGACTCGGCTTCGACGCCGTCGCCACCGGCCACCACGCGCAGGTCGAGGTGCGCGACGGAACGCACTATCTCGTTCGCGGCGCGGACGACCAGAAGGACCAGAGCTACGTGCTCGGCTATCTGCGCGAGGATCAACTGTCGACACTGTTGCTGCCGATCGGCGCGATGAACAAGAGCGACGGTGCGCGTCCACGCCGAGCGACTCGGACTTCGCACCTGGGACAAGCCCGACAGCCAAGACGTCTGCTTCATCGAAGCGTCCAAGGGTCGCGAGGTCTTCTTGCGCCAGCGCATCGACTTGACGCCGGCCGTGATCGTCGACGCCGTCAGCGGCGAGGAGATCGGTTCGACCGAGGGCGCGGAGTTGATGACCGTCGGACAGCGTCGCGGCGTGTTGCCCGCTCGCGACGGCGAACGCCGCTTCGTCGTCGCGCGTCGACCTCGACGCCGGTCGCGTCGAGGTCGGTCGACTCGAGGACATCCTCGATCGACGAGATCGCACTCGACGATTCGTCGATGACGTTCTCGCACGAGGACCTGGTTGACGGTGCCGCTGTGTTGGCCCAGTGGAGCGCCCACGGGGTCGCGCGGGCCGCGACGCTGCGGCGAGGCGCGCGTTGGCGTCTCGAACTGGACGACGCCGGCGCGTCCGGTCGCGGCCGGTCAGTCCGTCGTCTTTTATCGCGTGAGTGAGCCCACGATCGTCGAAGGTGCCGCGATCGTCGCAGTGTCGTGAAGCCGGCCGAGCGCGCCGCGCGACTGCGCGCCGAGATCGCGACCCACAACGAGGCGTACCACGTGCTCGACGCGCCGACGATTCCCGACGCCGACTACGACGCGTTGGTCCGTGAACTGCGCGCGATCGAGGCCGAACATCCGGAACTGAACGTCGAGGACTCGGTCTCGCACAAGGTCGGCGCGCCCGCCGTCGACGCTCTTCACGCCGGTCACGCACGCCGAGCCGATGTTGAGTCTCGACAACGTCTTCGACGTCGAAGAACTGCGAGCCTGGAGCGCGCGCGCTCGCCAAGACGTTGGGACGTCTCGCCCGAGGATGTGATCTTCGTCGTCGAACCGAAGATCGACGGACTGGCGCTCTCGATCGAGTACGTCAACGGCGAACTCGTGCGCGCCGCGACGCGCGGCGACGGTCGTATCGGCGAGGACGTGACCGAGAACGTCCGGCGGATCGCGAACGTGCCCCAGTCGTTGCACGACAACGTGCGACCGCGCGTCGAGGTCCGCGGCGAGGTCTTCCTCGCGAAGTCCGACTTCGTCGAGATGAACCAGCGTCAACGCGAGGCCGGTCAAAAGGAGTTCGCCAATCCCCGCAACGCCGCCGCCGGCAGCCTGCGCCAGAAGGACCCGTCGATCACCGCGAGTCGACCGTTGTCGTTTCTCTCGTACCAGTTGGTCGAACTCGGCGGCGCCTCGTCGTTCACCCGCTACGTCGCAGACGATCGCGCAACTCGCCGAGTGGGGATTCCTCACCGCCGCCGAGACGACGACCGAAGTCGGCGCGAGCGCGATGATCGCGCGCAGCGACTGGTTCGAAGAACACCGTCACGAACTGCGCTACCAGATCGACGGGATCGTGGTGAAGGTCGACGACCTGGCGCAGCGCGCGCGCCTGGGATTCACCAGTCGCGCACCGCGCTGGGCCATCGCGCGGAAGCTGCCCCCCGAAGAGCGCACGACAAGACTGCTCAACATCGAGGTCTCGGTCGGTCGCACCGGCCGGGTCACGCCCTTCGCCGTGCTCGAGCCCGTCGTCGTCGCCGGCTCGACCGTCTCGATGGCGACACTGCACAATCAAGATCAGGTGAAGGTGAAGGACGTGCGTCCCGGTGACCTCGTCATCGTGCGCAAGGCCGGCGACGTGATCCCCGAAGTCGTGAGCGCGGTGCCCGAGCCGGGACGTCGCCGCAAGCCACCGTGGAAGTTCCCCACGACGTGTCCCGACTGCGGCAGCGTGCTCGAGCGCGTCGGTGACGAGAGCGACACCTACTGCGTCAACCCGGCCTGCCCCGCCCAACAGCTCCAACAGATCGTGCACTTCGCGTCGCGCGGCGCACTCGACATCGAAGGTCTCGGCGAACAGCGCGTCGCCCAGCTGCTCGGCGTCGGACTCATCAGTGACGTCGCCGATCTCTTCTCGCTGCGACGTGTCCGACCTCGCCGTCCTCGAGGGATTGGGCGAACTGTCGGCCACGTCGCTGGTGCGCGCGATCCAGGGCGCCAAGGCGATGCCGCTCAGTCGTCTTCTGGTGGCGTTCGGCATCCGCCACGTCGGACCGGTCGCCGCGCGCGAGTTGGCCAACGCCTTCCACAGCTACCAGGCGCTCGAGACGGCGTCGCTCGATGAACTCGCCGGCGTCGCCGGCGTCGGTCCGGTCATCGCCGCGTCGGTCGTGGCGTACCTGTCAGAAGAGGAGAACCGGGAACGCGCGCGCCGCTTCGAAGCCGACGGTCTGTCGATGGTCGAGCCCCACGTGGTCTCGTCGCTCGCACAGACATTGAGCGAACGCGCCGTCGTGGTGACCGGTGCGGTCGAGGGCTACACGCGCGACGGCGCGGAAGAGGCGATCGTGGCGCGCGGCGGCACGTCACCGGGCTCGGTCTCGAAAAAGACGTACTGCGTGGTCGTCGGTGAGGCGCCCGGCGCGTCGAAGCTCTCCAAGGCGCGCGACCTCGCGATTCCCATGGTGCCGGCGGCTGAGTTCGACGACTTGCTACGCACCGGTTCGTGGCGCACAGTGCTCAGTTGAGTTCAAATCGGTAAGGTAACGAGGGACTATGCCAGCGCCAACCTTCGCCAGCGGACACTTACTGGTCAACCGTTACCGGATCCAGGAGCTCCTGGGCATCGGCGACACGGCCGAGGTCTACCTGGCCGACGACCAGTCGCTCGGACGCCTCGTCGTCGTGAAAGTGCTGTTGCCGCGCCTCGCCGGTCACGAGGACGTGCGTCGCGCGTTTCGCGAGCGAATCATCAAGGCCGCGACACTGAGCCACGCCCACCTCGCGCGCGTCTTCGACGGCGGTCAGGAGTCCGGTTCGATCTTCATGATCTGTGAGTACCTGAGCGGGGGATCGCTCGAGGACGTGCTCGCGAGCGGCCGCACGCTGAGCGTGGATGACGGCGCGCGACTCGGACGCGACGTCGGCAGTGCGCTCGCCTACGTCCACGAGAACGGCATGGTGCACGGCGCGCTCTCTCCGTCGAAACTGTTGCTCGACGAAGAGGGTCGCATGCGCGTGAGCGACATCGCCCTGGCCGGCATCGGCAACGACTACCGCGAACGCGTGACACTCGACGACGTGCGCTTCCTCAGTCCCGAGCAGGCGATCGGCGATCCGGCCAATGCGCGCAGTGACGTCTACGCGCTCGCGCTCATCCTCTACGAGGCGGTCACCGGCATCACGCCCTTCGACGGCGTCACGCCGGAAGCAGTACTGCGCGCGCGCATCAACGCGACGCTGCCGATGCGTCCCGAACTCGGCACGCTCGACATGCTGCTCGCCCAGGCGGCCGTCTCGGACCCGCTCCAGCGCCTCGACGCCGAAACGTTCGCCAGCCGCCTCGGTGCGGTCGTGAGTGACTTCGTGCCGCTGGTCATCGCTCCGGTACGCGGCGAGAGTGCCACTGCTCAGTCAGTACCGACCATCCGAACCGCGCAACTCAGTGGGCTTTCGACCGCCGTCGCCCGATCAGATCACCGGCGCGACCGCGGTCGTCTCGTCGATCGGTCGCAGCCGGCGCGCCGCGCCACGCCCGTCCGGCCGACGAGTGGGTCGACGACGAGTTCGCCCGCGGGACGCTCACGCGGCGGTCGCGGCGACTTCGACGACCTGGACTACGCCCGTCTGCCGCAGTCTCGTCGATTGGTGTTCCTGGTCGCGGCGCTGGTGTTGCTCGTCGTGGCCATCGGCGGGGGCATCGCCTGGAAGGTCGGGTTCTTCAGTCCAGGACAACTCGGTGCCGAACTTCGTCGGCGTCAATCTCGGACGAGTACGAGAACACGAGTTTCACCAGTAGCGCGCCGATCGTGAGTCTGCGCAACGACCATGAAGTCCGACGGCTTCGTCGTCGCCATCAAGCACGCGCCTTCCGCGTTCCAAGAGCGGCACGATCGTCTCCCAGTCACCGGCCTTCAACACCGAGGCCAAGAGCGGCCAGGTGATCACGGTGACCGTCTCGGACGGGTCCTGCGCTCCGATTCGCCTGCCCGCGGTCATCGGCGAGACCTGCCACACCGCCGAGCCCGAACTCACGCGTCTCCACCTCACGGTCACGTGTCCGGCGAACCAGATGATCTCGAGCGCGACGGTGCCGGTCGGCGCCATCGCGCGCGTCGTCAACGCGGCCGGCAAGTCGATCTCGACGGCGCTCGTGCACTCGACCGTGGTGCTCGAGCGCAGCACCGGTCCGGCACGGGTTCGACCACCACCACGAGCTCCGACGTCGGACCACGACGACGGTCGCGACGTACGACCATGGTCGCCGTACCGAACGTCGTGGGGATGAACGAGGCGCAGACGCGACGCGGCGATGACCGCGGCCGAGCTGTACTACACGACCACCGGCCCGGGTGCCTCGGCCACCAACGCCAACCTGGACGAAGGTCGTGTCGGAGAATCCGGTCGCCGGCACGATGGTGAAGAAGCTCTCCTCGGTGATCTTGACCGTTACCAAATGAGTCGCGGCTGCGACCTCTGCGACGCGGCCGTCATCACCACGCGGTACTTCGAGGACGACGACTGCTGGATCGCCGACTGTGAGATCTGCCTCGTGCCGATGGTGGTGTGGCGAACGCACGACGCCGTGCCGCCCGGAGGACGTGAAGGAGCGACTCGTCGCGGCGCTCGCGGCCGTCGCCGACACCGAGTTCGGTGCGGGCAACTGGTCCTACGACGACCACATGCGCAACATCCCCGACCACTACCACGCGCACGCCCGACCGCCGTACTTCTGGCGCCGGGGCGAACTCAGATAGGTCCCGCGCGCCTCATTACAATCGGTTCACCACAATCTTTAAAGGGGTCACCATGGGTGCGCTGGACGGTCGCGTAGCAATCATCACCGGAGCCGGTCGCGGCATCGGCCGAGAGCACGCGTTGCTCTTCGCCCACGAGGGCGCGAAGGTCGTCGTCAACGACCTCGGCGGCGCCCTCGACGGTTCGAGTCACGCCGCGTCGCCGGCCGAAGAGGTCGTCGCCGAGATCAAGGCGATGGGCGGCGAGGCCGTCGCCAATCACGACAACGTCGCTGAGTGGGAGGGCGGTCAGCGACTCATCGCCAGTGCGCGTTGGAGTCCTTTGGCGCCCTGCACGTGCTGGTGAACAACGCCGGGATCCTTCGCGACCGGGTGCTGGTGAACCTGAGCGAAGAGGACTGGGACTCGGTCATCAACGTCCACCTGAAGGGCCACTTCGTGCCGACGCGTCACGCCGCCAACTACTGGCGCGAGGAGGCCAAGGCGGGAAACCCCGTGAAGGCCGGCGATCATCAACACGTCGTCGACCTCGGGTCTGCTCGGCAACATCGGACAGTCGAACTACGGCGCCGCGAAGGCCGGCATCGCCGCCTTCACGGTGATCATCGCCGAAGAGCTCGGTCGCTACGGCGTGCGCGCGAACGCGATCGCGCCCGCGGCGCGAACGCGCATGACCGAGTCGACGCCGGGACTGTCCGACCACGTCGTCGCCCCGTCGGACGCGTCGGTCTTTGATACCTGGGACCCGGCCAACATCTCACCGCTGGTCGCGAGTCTGGCGATGGAGGACTGCGACATCACGGGTCAGGTCTTCTTCGTCCAGGGCGGCACCGTGCGCAAGTTCCAGAACTGGACGATGACCGCGACGCTCGAGAAGAACGATCGCTGGTCGGTGGCCGAATTGGCCGAGCAACTGCCCACGCTGTTGGCAGTGAGCGAGGAGCGCCGAGGGGCGCACGTCGATCGCGAGGACGCCGACGGTCTGCTCAACGCGCGCACCGACCCCGGCTCGGGCGCCTTCGGCACGCTCGGCACCGAGGCCGGGAGCGACCTCAACTGGTTCTCGCTGTTGCGCACACCGCGCCCAGGCGCGCGCCGAAGACTCATCGCGCTACCAGTGGTGGGTCCTGTGGTCGCTGCTGGCCGGTCTCTTCGCGCTGAACTTCACCTTCACCGTGTTCATCGTCGCGTTGCCCACCGTGGCGGCGCAGTTCCACACCAGCGTCACGGTGCTGACCTGGACGATGGTCGGGCCGCTCCTCGCCTACGGACTGGCCGCGCCGATCCTCGGCAAGACCGGTGACATCTACGGGCACCGCCGCCTCTATCTGTTCGGACTACTGGGCGCGATGGTGTCGGCGCTGTTGACGGCGCTCGCGCACAACGTCGACATGTTGTTGTTCGCGCGCACCCTCGACGGCGTGCAGGGCGCGGCGACGGGGACGGCGTCGGGGGCGTTGATCAACTCGGTCTTCGGTCGCGAGGAGCGAGTGAAGGCGATGGGGTGGTGGAGTCTGGTGGGCGCGGGTGGACCGGTCATCGGCGTGTCACTCGGCGCGCCGATCATCGCGGCCTTCGGGTGGCGCGCGCTCTTCTGGTTCCAGTTGGTCCTCATCGTCGTGGCCTTCGGCGTGGTCTCGATCGTGTTGCCCAAGCGTCGCGGGCTCGACCACGAAGAGGCCGAGAAGAAGGCCCAGGCTCGACGCGAGTTCAAGGAGATGGACTGGCTCGGCAGTTGGTCGCTCTCGATCGCCGTCACCGCCGTCATGCTCGGGCTCTCGATCGGTCCGAGCGTCGGGTGGACGAGCGTGTGGTGTCTCGGCACCTTCGTGCTCTCGGTGGTGATGACGATGGCCTTCGTGCACCGCATCCGCACGGCGGAGCATCCGTTGATCCCGGCGCAGTACTTCCACCGACGCAACTTCGTGATGCCGATGGTGCTGCGGGCGGCGGCGAACTTCGCCTACTTCGGCGCGTTCTTCCTCTTCCCGCTGCTCATGGAACAGGGCTACGGCTACTCGATCCCGCACGTCGGCGCGCTCGCCATCGCTCGCCCCATCACCTTCGCGCTGTGCTCGCCGATCGCCGGCTACGTGGCGATCCGCGTCGGTGAACACGTGAGCGCGGTCGCCGGCGCCGCGTTCCTCACGGCGTCGCTGGGACTCTTCGCGCTGTTGCAACCGAGTTCGGGCGCGTGGATCGTGGCGATCGCGCTGGCGCTCTCGGGACTCGGCATGGGCGTCGCGATGCCGTCGTCGAGTTCGGTCATGGCCAACGAGGTGAAGACCAATGAGTTCGGCGTGATGTCGGCCGCGCAGATGCTCGCCATGCAGGTCGGCGAGGTCGCCGGCATCCAGGTCCTCGAAACGGTGCAGCAGGCGATGGTCCGTCGTCACGGACTGTTGCACGCCAAGCCCGGTCCGGCGCTGCTCGAGACGTTCCATCTGCCCTTCGTCATCGGCGCGTGCGTCGGCGCGCTCGGACTGTTCGCGTCGCTCTTCATTCGCTCCGTCCCACGCACGCGCGCGAAGAAGTCACTCACACACGACCGGTAGGCTCTGGGCCTATGACCGACGACATTCTGCCCGGCTGCGAACCCTTTTCGTCTCCCGGAAGCGCGATGGGCGTGCTGATCTTGCACGGTTTCACCGGCAATCCGTACTCCATGCGCCCACTCGCCGAGCGCTGCGCGAAGGTCGGCTACAGCGTCGAGTTGCCACGACTGCCCGGCCACGGGACGTCACTGGAGGACCTCGTCCCGCGGCGCTGGTCCGACTTCGTCAAGGTCGCGCTCGACGCCTACGACGAACTCGCCGAACGTTGCGACAAGGTCGCCGTCGTCGGTCTGTCGGTCGGCGGGGGACTGACGGCGCTGATCGCCGAGGAGCGACCCGACGTCGCGGGCTGCGTCTTCATCAACCCGATGTTGAAGGGCCCGGGCGCCGAGATGGAGCAGGGTCTGCGCGACCTGATCGACTCGGGCCTCGAAGTACTGGCGACCGACAGCAAGTCCGACATCAAGAAAGAAGGCACTACCGAGGCGAAGTACGAAGGGTGGCCACTTCGATCGCTGCAGAGCGTCATCGACGGCGTCGAAGTCGTCGACGCCCAGCTGTCGCGTATCACCGCACCGAGCCTGCTGCTCTCGAGTCGAGAGGACCACACGGTCGCTCCCGACAACGGCGACGAGATCGTCGAGAAGTCATCGGGCCCGGTCGAGCGAATCTGGCTCGAGGAGTCGTATCACGTGGCGACGCTCGACAACGATCAAGAGCTGGTCGAAAGCGCGACGCTCGAGTTCCTCGCGAAGGTCTTGGTGTAATGGCGACACTGAAACGCGAGGACGTCGCCCACGTCGCCAAGCTGGCGCGACTCACCATGACCGACGCGGAACTCGATAAGTTCACCGAACAGTTGAGCCAGGTCCTCGAACACGCCAGCGACATGAACGCGCTGGACCTGGAAGGCGTCGTCCCCACCGCGCACCCCTTCGGTCTCATCAACGTCGTGCGCGACGACGACGTTCGGCCCTGTCTCGACCACGACGCCGTGATGGCGATGGCGCCCGACGCCGAAGACGGGCGCTTCGCCGTGCCGCGCATTCTGGGCGAGGCGCCGTGAGGTCCGTTCGCCAAACCGCGCTCGACGTGCAGCGCGGCCAAGTGAGTGCCGTCGAAATCGTCGAGGAGTCGCTGACCGAGATTGCGCGCCGCAACGAAGAGCTCAACGTCTTCCTCTACGTCGACGAGGACGGCGCGCGCGCCGCGGCCCGTGCCGTCGATGAACGCGTCGCCCGGGGCGAGAACGCTGGCGTCTTGGCCGGCGTGCCGGTCGCGCTGAAGGACAACCTGTGTCAGAAGGACATCCCCACGACGTGTTCGTCCAAGATCCTCGAAGGGTGGCGTCCGCCGTATAACGCGACGGTCGTCGATCGACTGCTGGCGGCCGGCGCGGTCCCCGTCGGCAAGACCAACCTCGATGAGTTCGCGATGGGCTCGTCGACCGAGAACTCGGCCTTCGGGCCCGACGAAGAATCCGCTCTGCACCTCGCGCGTGCCCGGCGGCTCCTCGGGCGGCTCGGCCGCGGCGGTCGCGGCCGACATGACGCCGCTCGCGCTCGGCAGCGACACCGGGGGTTCGATCCGTCAACCGGCGGCGCTGTGCGGACTGATCGGCGTCAAGCCCACCTACGGCCTCGTCTCTCGCTACGGCCTCGTCGCCTTCGCCAGCTCGCTCGACCAGATCGGACCACTCACCAAGACCGTCATCGACGCCGCGATGGCGCTCGAAGTCATCGCCGGGCACGATCCGCTGGACTCCACGTCGCTCCCGGAGCCGTCACCGTCGCTGGTCGCCCACGTCGAGGACGGCGTCGCGGGCAAGCGCGTCGGCGTGGTGCGCGAACTGATCGACGGTGCCGACGAAGAGGTCGTCGCCTCGGTCGAGCGAGCGACCGAGGCGCTGCGCGAGGCCGGCGCGACGATCGTCGAGCTCTCGGTGCCCGAGTTCCGCTTGGGTCTGAGCGCGTACTACCTCATCGCCCCGGCCGAAGCGTCGAGCAACCTCGCGCGCTTCGACGGCGTGCGCTACGGGCTTCGCGTGAAGGCCGACGACGTGACCGCGATGATGGAGGCGACGCGCACTGCCGGCTTCGGCGAAGAGGTGAAGCGACGCATCATGCTCGGGACCTACGCGCTCTCGGCCGGCTACTACGACGCTTACTACGGCCAGGCGCTGAAGGTCCGCACGTTGACGATCGACGCCTTTCGCCGCGCGTATCGAGAGGCCGACCTGTTGCTCGGGGCCACGACACCGTCGGTCGCGTTCGAGTTCGGCTCCAAGACCGCCAACCCGATGGCGATGTACCTGTCGGACGTCTTCACGATTCCGAGCAACCTCTCCGGCGAACCGGCGATCTCGGTTCCCTTCGGCACCGGCGAGGCCGGACTACCCGTCGGCGTGCAGTTGCTCGGTCCCGGTCGCAGTGAGGCGCAACTCTTCGCGGGCGCGCGCGTCCTCGAGATCGCGGACGGGCGGCCGTGACGTTGCGCGACGGATGGCAGATGGTGGTCGGCCTCGAGGTCCACACCGAGCTCAAGACCACGACCAAGATGTTCTGCGGCTGCGCGAACGCCTTCGGCGCGGCGCCGAACACCAACGTCTGCCCGATCTGCCTCGGTCTGCCGGGGTCGTTGCCCGTCCTCAACGTGCGCGCCGTCGAGTTGGCCATGGCGATCGGCACGGCATTGAACAGCACGATCTCGCCGTCGACGTTCCACCGCAAGAACTACTTCTATCCCGACATGCCCAAGGACTTCCAGATCAGTCAGTACGACCTGCCGATCAACGCCGGTGGCTACCTCGATCTGCCCGACGGCTCGCGCGTCTCGATCGAACGCGCCCACCTCGAAGAGGACACCGGCAAATCGACGCACCTCGGCGGCAGCGGTCGCATCCACGGCGCCGACCGCTCGCTGGTGGACTACAACCGCTCCGGCGTGCCGCTGGTCGAGATCGTGTCGGGACCGGACATTCGAAGCTCGGCCCAGGCGCGCACGTACGCCGCCGAGTTGCGCGGCATCTTGATCGCGACCGGCGCGTCGGACGGCCGCATGGAAGAAGGCTCGATGCGCATCGACGCCAACGTCTCGGTGCGCCGCGCGGGCGAACCCTTCGGCACCCGGTGTGAGATCAAGAACCTGAACTCCCTGCGCAGCCTCGGTCGCGCCATCGACTACGAAGCCGATCGACAGGTGGAGTTGCTCGAGGGTGGCGGCACCGTCCGTCAAGAGACGCGTCACTGGGACGAGAACCTTGGTTCGACCTCGACGATGCGCGTCAAGGAAGAGGCCGACGACTACCGCTACTTCCGCGAGCCCGACCTCGTCGACCTCGTACCCGACGAGGCGTGGCAGGCGCGCGTGCGCGAGGGTCTCAAGCCCATGCCGGCCGAACGGCGTGCCGACCTGCGAGGGCGCCTGGCGGATCCCTCGCCGGCGCTGCTCGACGCGCTCGAAGTGGTGATCGACCTCGGACTTGACGCCTTCGTCATTGGCGCACTGGAGGCCGGTGTCAACGCGGACCTCGCGTTCGCACGCGCCGCCAACGAGATCGCCAAGAACCTCGAGCTGATCGACAACCTGAACGTCGAGTCCTACGTCGCGACGTTGCGGATGGAGCAGGCGGGCGAGCTTTCGGCGACCCAGGCAAAGTCGGTGCTCGACGAGATCTTGGAACACGGGGGAGAACCGACGTCGATCGCCCGGGAGAAAGGCTACGAACGCCTGGAGTCCGGCGCGTTGGGCGAGGTGGTCGCGACCCTGATCGACGAGCACCCCGACGAGTGGTCGCGGTTCCGTGACGGGGACGAGAAGTTGGCGCAGTTCTTCATCGGTCAAGTGATGAAAGTGACGAAGGGTCAGGCGAACGGCAAAGAGGTCATCGCCGAACTCCAGGCGCGGCGTTGAGAGCGATTCTCAGGCGACGGTCTCGTCGCTATAAGTCGAAGTAGTTTTCTCTCATGCGTCGAACTCCCCTGGTCGTCGTAGCGGTGCTAATCCTGAGCGGCGCCGCGGCGAGCGTGAGTGGCGCCGATTCGACCACGACGACGACGTCATCGACGACCACGACGACCACGACGATGACCAAGACCCCGGCCCCACGTCGCGTCGCCGCGCTGACCGGTCTGCCCGACCCGACCGCCGTCACGAAGCGTCGCTCGGCGCTCACGATCAAGATCGACAACACGCCGCAGGCGCACCCGCAGTACGGCATCGACAAGGCCGACGTCGTGTACGAAGAGATCGTCGAGGGCGGCATCACCCGCTTGGCCGCCATCTTCAACTCGAACCTGCCCACCAAGGTCGGCCCGGTCCGATCGGTCCGTCGCACCGACCGCGAGATCGTGTTTCCGATCGGCGGCATCTTCGCTTTCTCCGGCGGCGCGCAGTACGCCATCTCGAGTATCGAGACGGCACCGGTGAAGCTCATCGAAGAGTCGAACGCCGGCGCGGCAATGTTCCGTGACCCGACCCGACCGCCGCCGCACAACCTGTTCGCGAATGCCGTGTCGCTCATGAAAGAGGGTGGCAAGGTCCACACGCCGCCGGCGCTCTTCACCTACGTGGCCCAGAGCGCCCCCGCGCTCGGTGCGCCGGTCGGTTCCTTCACGGTCAACTTCGGCTCCGGTTTCGCCACCGCCTACCAGTGGGACGGCAAGACGCACGACTGGCTGCGATCGATCTTCGGGGCACCGGACGTGACGGCGACCGGCGTGCGCGTCGCGCCGACCAACGTGATCGTGATGAGCGTGGACTACGACGGCGGCGTCGGGGTCGAGGGTTCCTACGCCCAACTGGTCGGTCACGGTCCGGCCGAGATCTTCTCGGACGGTCGTCTGCAAAAGGGAACGTGGTTCCGACGCAATATCCGCCTGCGGACGGCCTATCGCAACGCGTCGGGCAAGGTCATCGCGCTTCGTCCCGGTCAGACGTGGGTCGAACTGCTCGCGACCGGCGAGACGGTCAGCGTCTACGCGAAGCCGTAGTCCACTCGGCCGAGCGGTCGTTCTCGTTTCGTAGACTCTCTCCATGACGATCCACCCCACGCCCCGAAGTACTGACGTCACCCTGGGAAAACGAGGCGCCCCGGCGCGAGCGATGCTGCGCGCCATGGGCCTGGGAGACGACGACATGGTCAAGCCTCAGATCGGCGTGGCGTCGAGCTGGAACGAGGTGACGCCGTGCAACCTGCCGCTCGACCGATTGGCCAAAAGGGCACAAGGTCGCCGTGCGCGACGCCGGCGGCGTGCCCTTCGAGTTCGTGACGATCGCGGTCTCGGACGGCATCTCGATGGGCACCGAGGGGATGCGTGCGTCGCTCGTCTCGCGCGAGATCATCGCCGACTCGGTGGAGTGCGTGATGCACGCCGAGCGCTTCGACGCGATGGTGAACCTCGCCGGTTGCGACAAGTCCCTGCCGGGAATGTTGATGGCGGCGGCGCGACTCAACGTGCCGAGCGTCTTCCTCTACGGCGGCACCATCATGCCCGGGGTGCTCGACGGCCAGGCGCTCGACATCACGTCGGTCTTCGAGGCCGTCGGCGCCAACGCCGTGGGCGCGATCACTGACGACGAACTGACGGCGATCGAGTGCGCGGCCTGTCCTGGCGAGGGTAGTTGCGCCGGGATGTTCACCGCCAACACGATGGCGAGCGTGGGCGAGGCCCTCGGCATGTCGCTGCTCGGCAGCGCGTCGGTGCCGTCGATCGACCCGCGTCGCGACCAGTACGCCTACGACTCGGGTCTGGCGGTCCTGCACTTGCTCGACCTCGGCATCAACGCGCGCGACATCATGACCAAGCCGGCCTTCGAGAACGCGATCGCCGTCGTCATGGCCCTCGGTGGTTCGACGAACGCGGTCTTACACCTGCTCGCCATCGCCCACGAGGCGCGGGTCGACCTCGAACTCGACGACTTCAACAAGGTGGCGGCGCGCGTCCCGCACATCGCGGACATGAAGCCGCACGGTCGCTTCCACATGAGCGACCTCGACCAGGTCGGTGGCGTCCCGGTCGTGCTGCAGCACCTGCTCGATCACGGCGTCCTCCACGGTGACGTGCTGACCGTGACCGGCAAGACCATGGCCGAGAGTCTGGCGGACTATCAGGCGCTCGCGCCCGACGGCGACGTCGTGCACGATCTCTCCAAGCCGATCCACGACCGCGGCGGGATCGCCGTGTTGCGCGGTTCGCTCGCGCCCAAGGGCGCGGTCGTGAAGGTCGCCGGGATCGACCAGCTGCAGTTCAGCGGCACCGCGCGCGTCTTCGACGGTGAGGAGTTGGCCCTCGCGGCGATCCTCGCGGACGAGATCGAACCCGAGACGGTCTTGGTCATCCGCTACGAAGGTCCGAAGTCCGGTCCCGGCATGCGCGAGATGCTCATGGTCACCGGCGCCATGAAGGGCGTCGGCCGCGGCAGCGACTGCGCGCTCATCACCGACGGTCGCTTCAGCGGCGGCACGCACGGCTTCTGCGTCGGCCACGTGGCGCCCGAGGCGCTGGACGGCGGTCCGATCGCGCTGGTGCGCGACGGTGACCGCATCACGATCGACGTCGAGACGCTGTCGATCGACCTCGACGTCGACGCGGCCGAACTCGACGAACGCGCCAAGCACGTCGCTGCGTTCGTCCCGCGCTACAGCACCGGCGTGCTCGAGAAGTTCGCCCGCATGGCCCAGGGCGCGGAGAAGGGAGCCGTCACCACGCGCTAGGCGTCTTGTGCGACTGCGTCACATGTGCTTAGATAAGAGACGTGACGACCCGTAACGACATTCTGGTGGTAGTAGGCGCGCGGCGCCGGTAGTCACGCTCACACGTACTCCGGAGGCCTCCCAAACAAGGGAGGCCTTTTTGCTTATCTAAGAACAAAGGAACATTGTGCAACTCACAGGAGCGCAGGCACTCATCAGGAGCCTCGAACAAGAGGGCGTCGACACGATCTTCGGCCTGCCCGGCGGCGCCATCCTCCCCGTCTACGACCCGCTCCTCGACTCCTCGATCCGTCACATCCTCGTGCGCCACGAGCAGGGCGCCGGCCACATGGCCGAGGGTTACGCGCTGGCGACCGGTCGACCCGGCGTCGCGATGGTCACCAGCGGCCCCGGCGCGACGAACATCGTCACGCCGATCGGCAACGCGCACATGGACTCGACGCCGCTGGTCGTGATCACCGGACAGGTCGCGACGGCCGCGATCGGCACCGACGCCTTCCAGGAGTGCGACATCACCGGCATCACGATGGGCATCACCAAGCACAACTTCCTCGTCCAGTCGGCCCAGGAGATCCCACGCGCCGTCGCGGCGGCCTTCCACCTCGCGACGACCGGACGACCCGGGCCGGTCCTGATCGACGTGCCCAAGGACGTCACCCAGTCGATGATGGACTGGTGGTACCCGGCGAGCGTCGAGGAGTACGACCTCCCGGGCTACCGTCCCGAGGTCGCACTCGACGAACGACGCCGTGGCGCGACGCGGTCGCACTGATCGGCGAGTCCGAGCGTCCGGTCCTCTACGTGGGTGGCGGCACGCTTGAAGTCGCGTGCGGCGCAAGAGCTGCTGGCCTTCGCCGAGCGCACCGGCATGCCGGTCGTCACGACGTTGATGGCGCGAGGCGCGTTCCCGGATTCGCACGAGCAGCACCTCGGCATGCCCGGGATGCACGGCATGTACACCGCGGTCACGGCAATCCAGAAGTGCGACCTGCTCATCTCGCTGGGCGCCCGCTTCGACGACCGAGTGACCGGCAAGATCCCCGCCTTCGCCGCCGGCGCCAAGGATCATCCACGTCGACATCGACCGGGCCGAGTTCAACAAGGTCCGTCGCGCCGACGTCGCGATCCAGAGCAACGTCGGTGCCGCGCTCACGGCGTTCGACGCCGCCCAGGCGACGCCGCGCAACCTCGACGTGTGGTGGAAGACCATCAACGACTGGCGCGACCGTTACCCGCTGGTCTACGACGAACCGACGAGCCGAGGGACCACTGCGTCCCCAGCACGTCATCGAGGCGATCGCCGCCAAGGCCGCGCCGGGCACGATCGTCGCGGCCGGCGTCGGACAGCACCAGATGTGGGCCTCGCAACACTGGAAGTTCGAAGAGCCCGGCACCTGGATCAACTCCGGGGGAGCGGGGACGATGGGTTTCGGCGTCCCGGCCGCCATCGGCGCGAAGGTCGGACGACCCGACCGCACGGTCTGGTGCATCGACGGCGACGGCTGTTTCCAGATGACGGCGCAGGAGTTGACGACGGCGCGCTCCGAGGGCATCCCGATCAAGGTGGCCATCCTCAACAACGCCTACCTGGGAATGGTGCGCCAGTGGCAAGAGATGTTCTACGACGAGCGCTACTCCGAGGTCTACCTCAGCGCCGACCTCCCGGACTACGTGAAGTGGGCCGAGGCGATGGGCTGCGTCGGCCTTCGCGCGCGCACGCTCAAAGAGATGCACGAGGTCATCGACGAGGCGAACTCGATCAACGACGTGCCGGTCGTCATCGACTTTCGCACCGACGCCGAAGAGAAGGTCTTTCCGATGGTCGCCGCGGGCGCCAGCAACGACGACATCATGGTGCACCCGCTCCAGCGAGGAACCGGTCAATGAGCCCTCCCGAACCGTACCTCGGCGAGGCGCTCGCGCACGCCGGTGCGCCACCACATCCTCTCGGTGCTCGTCGAGAACAAGGCCGGCGTACTGGCTCGCATCGCCGGACTCTTCGCCCGGCGGGGCTTCAACATCTACTCACTGGCCGTCGCGCCGGCCGAGAGCCACGCCCGATTCTCGCGCGTCACGATCGTCGTCGACGCCGAATCGGCGCCCCTCGAACAGATCGTGCAACAACTCGACAAGTTGGTCAACGTCGTGGCGATCAGCGACCTCGCGCCGCGTGACGCGGTGGAGCGCGAACTCTTGCTGGCGACGTTGCCGCTCGATTACAAGCATCGTCCGGCCATGCTCGACACGATCACGCACGCTGGCGCGTCGATCATCGACGTCGGGCCGACGTCGGTGACGGTGATGCTCGCCGGAACGCCCGCGGCGTGCGACGAACTGGAACGGGCCCTCGAGGTCTTCACCGAGGTCGAACTCCATCGAACCGGTCGCGTGGCACTCCCTAGACTTGGCTGACCGAAGACTCACATTTACACGACTGAAGGACTCCCCATGACCACGATGTACTACGAAGCCGACGCCAAACCCGAACTCTTGAAGGCCAAGAAGATCGCGATCCTCGGCTACGGATCCCAGGGCCACGCGCACGCGCTCAACCTGCACGACAGCGGCTACGACGTGCGCGTCGGCCTGCGCACCGACTCCTCGTCGATCGCCAAGGCCGAGGACTCGGGACTTCGCGTCCTCTCGATCGCCGACGCCTGCGCCGAGGCCGACGTCATCATGGTGCTCGTGCCCGACACCGAGCAGAAGAAGACCTACGACGCCGAGATCGCGCCGCACCTGACGACCGGCAAGTGCCTGCTCTTCGCGCACGGGTTCAACATCCGTTTCGACCTGATCAAGCCGCCGGCCGACGTCGACGTGGCCATGGTCGCCCCCAAGGGTCCGGGTCACCTCGTGCGCCGCACGTACTTGGAGGGCGGTGGCGTGCCGTCGTTGGTCGCCGTCCAGCAAGACGCGACCGGGCACGCGCACGACATCGCGCTCGCCTACGCGCACGGTATCGGCGCGACGCGCGCCGGCGTGCTCGAGACGACGTTCACCGAAGAGACCGAGACCGACCTCTTCGGCGAGCAGGCCGTCCTCTGCGGCGGCGTGACGGCGCTGGTGCGCGCGGGCTACGAGACGCTCGTCGAGGCCGGCTATCAGCCCGAGAGCGCGTACTTCGAGTGCCTGCACGAACTGAAGCTGATCGTCGACCTGATGTACGAAGAGGGGATCACCGGCATGCGCTTCAGCGTCTCGGACACCGCCGAGTACGGCGACCTGACCCGCGGACCTCGGGTGATCAACGAATCGGTGAAGAAGGAGATGAAGCAGATCCTCACCGAGATCCAAGACGGCACGTTCGCCGCCGAGTGGATCTTGGAGAACGAGATCGGACGTCCGCGCTACCGCGAGCTGCGCGACGCCGGAAAGAAGCACCCGATCGAGGACATCGGCAAGAAGTTGCGCGCGATGATGCCCTTCGTCTCGGCGGGCAAGCAGAAGGTCTCGGACGTCTCGGGCGGCGACACGGACTAATCCTCGTCCTGGCTCTCGCGCTCCAGGATCGCGATCGTGCTCTCGAGACCGTCGAGGTCGGCGTAGCAACCTTGCAGGTGCCGCCCACCGCTGCTCGACTCGTCGAACGCGGTGCGAGCGTGGAGAATCCGCGTGTTGTCAAAGATGACGCAGTCACCAGCATCGAGACGGAACTGGTACATGAGTTCGGGCCGATCCAGAATCCGTGCGAGGTTTCGGTACGCGTCGTAGTACTCGGGCAGTCGTTCCACCTCCAACCGCAACGTCTGCAACGAACGGTTGTTGAATCGCACCGCGCGAATCTGTCCGAGCGGATCGAGTTCGATCATCGGGCGATGCGCCTTAAGCGACGTAGTCGTGTCACCCCAAGCGAACGTCACCGGTGTGCTCGCAAGAATCTCGAATGCGTGAGGATCTTCGTCGCGCAGCGTCGCGGCGGCTTCAAAGCCGTCGACCAGTCCCGACTCACCGCCCTCGACGTCGTTGGCGATGCAGTGCAGCAACTGCACGGTCGGCACCGGGTCGCGGTAAGGGTTGTCGGTGTGGGGCGAGATCGCCGCGCCGGTGAACGCGAGGTTGTTGGGAATGGCCTCGACACGGACGTCAAAGAGCTGGCCGTAGTTCGTCTCGCGGACAAAGCCAAATGATGCCGCCACCTGCAGCACGGTTCCTTCCTGCACCGGCGTGGCGTGCAGTAGTGCGAAACCGAAGCGCGCGACACTTCGCAGTACTCCGAGGCGTACGACGGGATCCGCGCCGTAGGTCGACCACTGAGCGTGTTGAGTCGAGTGATCGAGATCCCCGACGCGCCACAGCGACTTCGCGTCCTCGCTTCGACCGGTGTTCACCGAAGGAGATCGTGACGCGAGCCATGCGTTGGAGAACGCTGAACGGTGGCCGTCCGGGAGGAATGAGACTACGAATCCGTCATCGGTCGACTGAACGGTGCCAATCGATACGTGTTCGGGCAGATCGGTGACCTTGAACAGCTTTTGACGACTACTCGGATCGCGGCACTCGGGGCACTCACAGTTATCGCGCAGCCAAATGGCGGGCACGGCGAGGAGTCGATCGGCAATCAGCTCACTCACCATGGTTTCGGTCACGCCGTGACTATAGAAACTCGAGATTACGAGTCGTCGTCGAATGCGAGATGAACACGTGACGAATCGCTGCAATTCCCATCGTCACTCGCGATAGCGCTGCTCGAACCGGAGGTGCAGGTCAATCGTTCGCGAGGTTACATTCCCGATAGTTCAGGAATGACGGGTCCCCACGTGTCTTCGAGCCACTTCGAGGGCTCGCGATGGGACGAGCGTGCGACCACGGTGTGCACGCCAACTTCGGCGAGCGACTCAACCGCCGTCAGGATGTCATCCGAACTCATGCCGTCTTCGACGTTTACCAGTACGGTGACCTCTATGTCGTCGAAGTTGCGACCCAGCGCGTCGCAGTGACGGCGAAGTACGTCCAGCTTGTGGGCGACAGTGGTCGCGTCGCCGAAGATGTTGCACGCATCGGCGTACTGGGCCACGAGTCGAAGCGTCTTCTTCTCGCCGCTGCCACCGATGAGGATTCGAGGTCGAGGCGAACTGACGGGCTTGGGCGAACACAAGGTCTCAGCCAACTCGTAGTGCGCGCCGTGGAACGGTCCGCTGTCGTCGCTCCACATCTGAAGACAGATTTGCAGCGTCTCTTCAAGTCGTTCGAATCGTTCGGCCACGGGTGGGAACGGTACGCCGAGGCCTCGGTGCTCACGCTCGTACCACGCGGCGCCGAGACCGAGTTCCGCTCGTCCCGCCGACAGCACGTCGAGTGTCGTGATGGTCTTGGCGAGCAGTCCGGGGTGGCGGTACGTGACGCCGCCCACGAGCAGGCGAACTCGGAGTCGCTCCGTTTGTGCGGCCACGAAACTCAAGGTCGTGTAGCCCTCGAGCATCGGTTCCTCGGCCGGCCAAAACGCCTCCATTTGGAACCAGTGATCCATTACTGAGAGCGTTCGCACACCGAGCGCTTCGGCGGTCAGCGCCAACGTCGTGAGCGTTGGACCGATTGCGTCGGGGCCGCCGGGCCACGTAAAGCGCGGGACGTGGAGATCCAGGTTCATCTGAGTACCTTCCTGAGGCGACATTCGAGCGTCGACAGGCGTAATCTACTGGAAGTTCAACGAGTCTTAAACGAATACCTGCCTTGACGAAGTCCGAAATCGTTAGTCCCAGTTGGCTTGACAAATGGCAATCTTGACGAGACAGGATCGATCGAATGATTCAGGGTTTTCAGCGGCAGTCGCGCGGAACCACCTTCGCCAGACAACGACGAGCGACGTCCACGCCGTGGCGTGCGTATCGACTAATGGTCGCGGCTGAAGTTGGATTCTTGGTCTTCACGAGCGTGTGTATCGCCCTACATCCCGGCTTCGTCCTCAAGGGAAATGAGGGTGGACTGAGCGACTACGGCGTGCACCTCAAGACCGCGGTTCCCTACACGTTTTCCTTAGCACTGCTGTCCCTTTGCAACCTGCGCGCGGCACTTCTCTACCCTGAGAGTGACCGTCGAACTCGGCGGCTTCGGCGCTTGATTTTTGCCTATTGCGGTGTGGTCGGACTGGTGTTGTTGAGTACCTACGTGTACACGCTCAACGGTGTCTTGAAGGAACTTCACTACGGTCTGGGTTCATTGCTGATCGTCGTCGTGACGGTTGGCTCGATCTGGATGTACCGATTGTGGCCGCCTTCTGCATTGCTACGGCTATTTCTCGTCGTTCAGATCACCGGTGACGCATTGAACCTGGCGACCTCGGTGGGCGCGCTGCACGTACTCTGTCTCGCCGAACTGTTGTCGAATGTCGGCTTCGCTCTGCTCTTGATTCGAACCGGTCGCAATATCGCCTTAGAGGACGGACAGATGTCGAAGGTGACGGTCGTAATTGAGGACGTTGATACCTGAGCCTCGGTGCGTCAACTAATCGACTGTGCTGTACGAACCCACTCATGTCGCGCAGTGTTCAACACGTAGACCGCGTAGCTTCGTTGTGGCGCACCGTGATCTGCGAATGTCCGTATGCGTATGCCGATGCTCACGGCGAGGTTCTGGCCGCTGATTATCCAGTCACTCGCGGGGTTCAAGTATTGGTACCACTGACGACCGCCGTCCGTCGTGACGTCGATGACGGCGTTGCTGACCATCACGACGGACGAGGGTCCATCCGAGATCACTTTGTTGACGAAGTAGATTCCGCCGCCGGCCCAGTCAGTCGCGAGTAGCGGCCCCGCTGCCCTCCACTGGACGCCGCCGTCCACGCTGCGAACTGGATACAGTCCGGCGTCGCCGTTCGGACGCCATACGCCCCACTCGTCCGCCGCCGCCGCCGACTTGCTGTTGATCCATCGCGACTGCGAGGCAGGAATCACCTTCCCCCAGGGCGGAGAGGTCAGGCGACCCCCTCCTTCGTACATTCCGTACTGCATTTTCAGTGTCGCGGGGTAGGGCGACGACTTCGCACCCACCGCGGACCTGGGTGCGGTGTTCCCGGCGGTGCCCACACTCTTTGCCGGCCCACGACTGCCGGTCGCGACGAACGCCGTCGCTGCCGCTAGGGCCACGATGGCCACGACCACGATGCGAAATCGGCGACGGCGCGAAGCCGCGCGGGCTTCTCGAATGAGGAGTTCCGTTGGATCCGACGTTTCGCCCACTTCCGGCGGGCGAGTTGATGTGATGGTCATCGGACCTCTTTCTGCTTGGCCCTTATGATACTATTCAGAGTAGTTCTATGCAAGTACTCAAAGTGAACAAAGGTGAACCGGTAGCGCTGCATGATCAAGTGGCCGCTGAGATACGCCGAGCGATCGCGGAGGGCGAAGCCGCGCAGGGCGAACGTCTCCCCCCGGCAGTGGACCTCGCGACCGTACTGGGAGTGAACAAGAACACCGTGATACGCGCGTTGCACATTCTTCGTGATGAAGGTTTGCTTGACTTTACGAGAGGGCGCGGTGTACGGGTCGTTGGCACCCCCCAGCGCGGTGCGGTGATGACCCGCATCGACGAACTGCTCACCTTTGCGCGAACGCAGGGATATCGGCGCGACGACGTCATCGCTCTCATCCAAACTCGGAATTGAAGGTTCCAACGATTGTGACCCTCACGCCCACGAGACCGCCGGACCAAGGAGAGTCACTCGATCCGACGGAGTTACTCATCAAAGAGGCGCGTCGGCAATCGCGACGCCGGCGATTCGTGAATGGCCTCGTGGTGCTCGCGATCATCGCCGCTGCGGTGTTCGCGATCACCGACGGGGGTAGTAAGAGTCCGTCGCGTGTGCCGACCATTCCTCCTTCCCGGGGAACTGGTTCGACGACGATCAATGACAACAACGCCGGAACGGCCGTACCCGGAGGTCAAGCCGTCTTGTCGCTGTGGCCGGTTGGGGGAGAGGCGTTGTGGGTCGATACCGTCAATGAGACGGCGCTCACCCATGGCGCCCAAGGCATTGAGTGGACCGGTAACAGCGGACGGACGTGGCGCGACGTCACGCCGGCCGGCGACACCTACGGCGTGGGGGATCATTTCATCGGCGACTTCTTCGCGCTCACATCGACGCGGGCGTGGCTCGTCGTAGGACCGCTGGAGCCGGGACGAGCGAACAGGACGACCTTATTGACCACGTCGGACGCCGGTCGTCGTTGGGTTCCATTGGGATCGCTTCCCTGGTCGAGCTGTGCGCTGCATTTCTTTTCGCCCCGTGATGGAGTGTGCACGTTCGCACCCGGGGCGTCGAACTCCGCACCGGTCGAAGTCGCCACGACGTTTAATGGCGGACGGACCTGGACCAAGGTTTTTAACAACTTCGACGGGATTATGGGTGGATTCCCCGCCAAAGATGGCGGCCTGCCCTTCTCGTGCGACAAATACTTCACCTTGACGCCGCCGCGTACGGTGTGGGCCGAAGGATGGTGCGACGCCACCGTTTCGTTCTTGTATCGCAGCAGCGATGATGGTCGTCATTGGGTTTCGGCAAACGTGACACCTCCCATGCCGCTGGTCGGCGGCGGCTCTGAGTTCGTCGGCCCCGTCGTGCTCTCTGGTCGTCGAGGGGCTGTGGCCTTCCAAGAAGCTAACTTCAGCCTCATTGACGTGACCGAAGATGGCGGCACGACCTTCACGCCGGTCTACCCACCAGGACCCGAGCGTCCTTGGACGATCGACGTCATGAGTCCCACGACGTGGCGCCTCGCGTGGCGAAACGAGATACTCGGTACGAACAACGGGGGCTCGTCGTGGTTCACTATCGCGGGAGACGCCTTTACGTCACGGTCGGTTCGTTACTCGCAGCGCTGGGGTGACGGAGTTCCGTACTCACTGCACTTCACGTCGCCGACGTTCGGGTGGATGGACTGGAATACGGGTAGTGGCTATACGGTCATGGTCACGCGCGACGGTGGACGCAACTGGAACTCTGTGGCCGTTCCCGGAACGCAAAAGCTTCGGACGACATAGCAAGGCAGAGTCAACACATCTAGTCTTGGAGACACGAAGAAGCATCGCAAGTTCATTGTCATCGGGATCGCCACGTTGATCGTTCTGGCTGCATCTGCGGTCGTGGCGATCGCGCAAACGTCATCGCCGTGTGTGGATGGCAAACCGTACCTGTGTCCCGACGCGTTCGAGCCTGCGCCGAAGGTTTTACTGACTGATCTTGAGATCGAGTTCAATCGTCTCGGAACTTCGAATCTGTCGCAAGTTCGTGTCTCTCCCGCACGAGCGGTCCGCATCGCCGACGCCGATTACGGTCGGGTCCGTGGCTCACGAATCACGTTGGAGTCACTTGGTGGCTACATTGACAAGAACCGGATAGTCCACGACTGGGATGGCACGAGGTCGTGGATACCGAAAGCCATACCGGCGTACTTGATCCGGATTCATAGTTCGCATTTGGTCACGCTCGATCCGTCGGTGAATCACAATTGGAATGTCGTCGTCAACGCGATCAACGGCAAGATCATTGCCGCCACCACGTACGACTAAGCCACGGTCACCATTCATACGGAGTTGATCACAGTGGTATGGTGACCAACCGGTTTCCATTGAAGCAACGTCATGACCCCAAGGAGACCGAGCCTTCGGTTCTGCATTTCGGATTAACTGCCGAATGTCTTCTCGGCAACACAGAACTCGTTTCCTTCCGGGTCTTGCATCACGATCCATTGATGGCCTCCAAGCTCGTGTTCCGCCATGATCGTCGCACCAAGAGAAACCAATCTGTCGATAGCATTCGGATCCGCATCGACCACATCCAGGTGAAGTCGATTCTTGGCTATCTTCGACTCCGGGACTTTCTCGAAGTTCCAAGCGGCATCTGATCGCTCAGGATCGCTACCCCCGATGGAGGCGAATCCCGAATCGCTACCCTGATCTACTTGCCGCCCGAGCACGTCAGCCCAGAATTTTGCGAGTAGTAACGCGTCATTGCAGTCGAAGGTTATGTTGGCGAGTCTTGCTGGCATGGTCGGCTCCGTGAGATGTCGGTTGTCACGCGATTCTGGCACTGGACATTGGAAGGACTCCGCGATTCAATCGAAGGAATCGCCGAGGGCGATCTAGTCGCAACGAGGAATCACCGTGGCAACCGCCTGAACGCCGTTCACAACTCGCACCGGATGCTGGGGCCGCACGTTCGAACGGATCACGTAGGCGCCGGGTTTTACCCCCACGATCATTGCCTGCATCAAGCCCAATTTGTTTCGTCGCGCGATCACGCGACCAGCTCTCTCGAGTACGACGGTGATTGGCGGCTGAGAATAGGCAATCGTTTCGCAGCCGTAGGCCTGAATCGAAATTGAGCCACCGATCTGACCGACCGATCGACCGGTCGTCGCGTTGACGAGAGTCACCTTCGATGTTGGCAAGACGTCGACCGACGATGGCAGACCGGTGTTCACGATGTCAACTTTGTAGCGCCCGAGAGGAAGGAGCGGGATGCCGTTGCGCGGACATATCGGAACGCCGGGGCCTCCACATCCGTCGTACGTCGTCTCCACGGTGACTGGCAACCTCAGGGTGCTGTCCGGCTTGAACACTTGTCTCGAATAGCAGAGGTCGCCCGAGACGGGCGAGAAAGTGGCGCCGTGACCGACCAGGCCAACGCTCACCCAATCCTCCGGACACGTGGTGTACGAGATTGATCTGTTGGTCTCGTTTCTTATAGTCTCGGTACCCGAAATCGCTGCGCCAACGACAACTTTCGTATGGTCAAGCTTGATTTGTAGCGTCAACCGTCCACCAGGGGAGTGCGCCGCGTCGGCCGGCGATACCCCTCCGGCTGAGCCACCGATGGCCGCCATGACTACTGTGATCAAAGCAAGACGACGCATCATGAACGCAAGTCACCTTCTTCTGGCATGTCTGTTCCGACCAGCCTTTCTCTAATGTAAGACGCTGCGGAGGTGCAAAAGGTTCGTGAATGTTTTGTCGCCCATCGTGGAACCGTCCTTGCCGAGCATTCAGTTGGATGAGCTGCGTGAGCTTCGCGACCTCTGACGGGAGACATTGCTTGATGTTGCGCGGTGGCAGATCATGACCGAAGATGGGATCATGAAAGTGAAATTTGCAACGATGGTGACCGTTGTTAGTTTTGGGGTTATTGCGCTCACAGCTGGTTATTATTCAGGTGCGTCGGCCAGCGGAGTGAAGCCGTCCGTCGCACCTTCGGTACCTCAAGCCAGTAATGCCTTTTGTTATCCCGCAACTCGATTAGTTGGCACCTACTCGGTCGACGTCGAGTGGGCGATTGGACTGAATGACGGTCAACCATTGCCGAACCACATGACGTCAAAGGCCCGAAAGGCCGTGTTGGCATTGGCGAGTAGTTCGTTGAAACTTTCGAGCAAGGCGCCCACCGTACTGATGGCCGCTCAATTGCGCCGTTTGTCCGTGGAGTTGAAGCAGAGCCGACAGCCTATTGATGTTGTGCGCGCCGAAGCCGCCTTTGGCGCGACTGGGTACCCAACGCTCAGGCTCATGTGTCCCTCTGCGATGATGATCATGACCGCGACCAATCCACTTGGTGGATTCAATCCGGAGTGATGCGCGTCACGGGAACTGCGGTGAGACGATTAGAAAGCCGAACCGATGCTCAAGGTCTTAAACTCCTTCGATTCTTGGCAGGCCGCCGCCATCTGCTGTGCGATTGCGGGCATCGTGACCGTATGGTTCCTTCGAAGGCATCGGCGGTCGAGACATCATTTCGGTCCCATCGGTACCGCGATACTGGCGGTCATCGTTTTTGCAGTACTTTTCGTCATTTTGTTCTTCGCGTTTATCTAAATTCCTTGTCGAGATCAAGAGTGCAACGTTCAGAGCGGACGTTGCGTCAATTGTCGAACTTCGAACTTTCGCTCCAGGTCCTTGCCGCCCGCTGTGGGCGGCTCGAACCATGAAGTTACGATGCCGTATGGCGTTCCTGGCAATAGTTCTCGGGGGACTGGTGTTCGGTGCCGGAGATCAATATCTCGGAACCGTGCACGCTGTCGCCGCGATGGGCTCGTGGTCAACGTCGGTGAGTCTGCTCTCTGCGCCGTGGTTGATACTTCCCTTCTTGGTCGGCACGACGCAAGGACAACCGCGCCGAGCGGCGGTGGCCGGATTAGCGGTCACGCTGTCTGCACTCGCGGGATACTTCGCGATGACCTTGAGCCCGATCGAGGGTGTGCACTTCTCCTTAGTGGAGCTTCGGGGTCTCGTGGGCACGAATCAGTTGAACGAGATCGGCGGTCTCGTCTGTGGACCCTTGTTCGGGTGGCTCGGGTATCGATGGCACGCTCGTCGGTCGTGGCTCGCCGCAGCCCTCGCGTCCGGTGCACTGTGCCTGGAACCTATTGCGGTGACAGTGGCGGGTCGCAATGAGGGCCGTAGCGGAGTCGTGTGGGCTCTTGAGGTTGTCGTTGGATTGGCGATCGGCACATGGTTTCTGCTCATCAGTCGGAGGCACGACGGACTGGACCGCAGCGTCACCAAGGGAACGTTGCGAAGAACCAATTGATTCCGAAGGCAAAACCTCAGGTGACTCCTGCAAGCCCATCGAAGGCCCGACGCGAACCTGTAGACCATCGGAAACGGAGAAGTTACAAGTTCCCGACGATGTAATTGATGCAGGCGCACAGTGATGCGACGTCCTCTGAGTCAATACTCGGAAACATCGCGATACGCAACTGGTTGCGACCAAGTTTGCGATAGGGATCAGTATCGACGACTCCGTTGGCACGAAGGATCTTCGCGATATTCGACGCGTCAATATCGTCATTGAAGTCGATGGTGCCCACGACGTTGCTGCGATAGGCCGGGTTCTCGACGAATGGTCGGGCGAACGGCGACGCCTCGGCCCAGGTGTAGAGGATCTCGGCGGACGTCTGCGAACGACCGGCGGAGAAACTCAGTCCGCCGTTGTCGTTCATCCAGGCGATCTGGGACGCGAGCATGTGGATCGTGGCGAGGGCCGGTGTGTTGTACGTCTGATTAAGACGCGAGTTGTCGAGCGCGATCTTCAGATCGAGCGAGGCCGGCGTCCAGCGTCCCGACGCGGCGAGTGACTCGATGCGTTCGATGGCGGCCGGCGAACAGACGGCGAGCCACAGCCCGCCGTCGGAGGAGAACGACTTCTGCGGCGCGAAGTAGTAGCAGTCGAACTGCGACGCGTCGACCATCAGACCGCCGGCGCCGGACGTCGCGTCGACGATGACGAGTCCCTTCGCGCCGACGGGGCGCTCGATCGTCATCATCACGCCGGTCGACGTCTCGTTGTGCGTCAGGGCGTAGGTGTCGACGCTGTCGTCGGCGACGGCCATCGGGTGCGACCCCACCTCACTCTTGATGATCTGCGGATCCTTCAGGTGCGGCGCTTCGGTGACGCACGTTGCGAACTTCGACGAGAACTCACCGAAGCTGAGGTGCTGGGATTGATCGGCGATGAGATGGAACGTAGCGGCGTCCCAGAAGCGGTCGTGCCGCCGTTGCCGAGCAGGACCTCATACCCGTCGGGCAGCGAGAAGAGCGCGCGCAGTCCGTCTCGTACTTCGGCGACTTTGTTGCGCACCGTCGCCTGACGGTGCGACGTGCCCATGTACGTCGTGCCGTCGGCGACGAGTGCGCTCAGTTGTTCGGCGCGGACCTTCGACGGACCCGATCCAAATCGTCCGTCGCGGGGGAGTAGTTCGGCGGGAATCTTTAGGGTTTCGGTTGAACTCATAGACTTATTCTTACGGATATTGAACGGAGCCCCCGATGAGTTCGAGAGTGAGTCACCTTCTAGGCGGCTTGGCCCCCAGTGCGACGCTGGCCGTGGACGCCAAAGCCAAGGCCCTGAAAGCCGCCGGAGAGCCGGTTATCGGCTACGGCGCGGGCGAACCGGACTTCGCGACGCCGGTCCACATCGTCGAGGCGGCCGCGAAGGCCTGTTACGACCCGGTCAACTACAAGTACACGCCGACGGCCGGTCTGTTGGAGTTGCGCGAGGCGATCGTCGCCAAGTCGATGCGCGATTCCGGTCTTCACGCGACGCCCAGTCAGGTGCTGGTCACCAACGGCGGCAAGCACGCGATGATCACGGCCATGATGACGAAGCTGAACCCGGGCGACGAGGTACTGATCCCCGCGCCGTACTGGACGACGTACCCCGAGGCGGTCTATCTCGCCGGCGGCAAAGCGGTGCCGGTCATGACCAGTGACGCGAACGGCTTTCGCGTCGCGGTCGAGGAACTCGAGCGCGCTCGAACGCCCAAGACGACGATGCTGATCTTCACGTCACCGTCGAACCCCTCGGGTGCCGTCGTTCGTCCCGACGAGGTCGCGGCGATCGGACGTTGGGCCGCCGAGCACGACATCTGGGTCGCTGTGTGACGAGATCTACGAACACCTCGTCTACGGCGACGCGCAGTTCGTCTCGATGCCCGTCGTCGCGCCAGAGTTGGGCGATCGATGGATCGTCGTCAACGGAGTCGCGAAGACCTACGCGATGACCGGGTGGCGCATCGGCTGGATGATCAGCGCGCCGGACGTCATGGACGCCGCGGTCAACTACCAGTCACAGACGACGTCGAACATCTCGAACATCTCCCAGCGCGCGGCGATCGCCGCGCTCAACGGCGACCTGAGCGCCGTCTACGAGATGCGCACCGCCTTCGATCGGCGACGCAAGGTGATGACCTCGATGCTCAACGCGATCGACGGCGTCACGTGCGTCGAGCCAGAGGGTGCGTTCTACTGCTACCCGAACGTGTCCGGACTGTTGGGCCGCTCCTTCGGAGGCCGCGTGGCCACGACGACGACGGAACTGGCCGAGATGCTGCTGGAATCGATCAAGATCGCGGTCGTACCGGGCGAGGCCTTCGGGACGCCGGGCTACTTCCGACTCAGTTCCGCGCTCGGCGACGCCGACCTCGCTGAAGGTCTCGAGCGTTTCGCGAAGTTCGTCGCCGCGGGCTGAGATTCACTGGATTTCCCTTAGTCTGTGAGCACTCAACGAAAGGTGACCTCGTGGCTCGTGTATTGGTAACCGAAGAGATTGCCGACTCCGGCCTGCAGCAGTTACGCGACGCCGGACACGAAGTTGATATCCGATTGGGGCTCTCGCCGTCGGAACTGATCGACGCCGTCGACGGGGCGCACGCCCTGATCATTCGCTCGGCGACGAAAGTCGATGGACCGACACTCGAAGCGGCGAAGGACCTCGTCGTCGTCGGTCGGGCCGGGATCGGACTCGACAATGTCGACGTCGCCAAGGCGACCGAACTCGGCGTCATGGTCGTCAACGCACCGGTGTCGAACATTCTCTCGGCGGCCGAGCAGACGATGGCGCTGTTGTTAGCGCAGGCGCGCAACATCCCCCAGGCGCACTCGGCGCTGAAGGCGGGCAAATGGGAGCGCAGCAAATGGGAGGGCGTGGAACTCCACGGCAAGACGCTCGGTGTCGTGGGCCTCGGTAAAATCGGCGCGCTCGTCGCGCAACGAGCGTCGTCCTTCGGCATGCGCTTGATCGCCTTCGACCCCTTCATCACTGAAGAGCGAGCGCGTCACATGGGTGTCGAACTCGTCGACCTCGACACGCTGCTCCAGCAGAGCGATTTCATCACGATTCACTTGCCCAAGACCAAGGAGACGACGAACCTCCTCGACGCCGCGGCGCTGGCGAAGACCAAGCCGGGCGTGCGCATCATCAACGTGGCTCGAGGCGGCATCGTCAACGAAAGCGATTTGGCCGACGCGATCCGAAACGGTCACGTCCAGGGGGCCGCATTGGACGTGTTCGAAAAAGAACCGACGACCGAGTCGCCGCTCTTCGAACTTCCGTCAGTCGTTGTCGTGCCGCACCTCGGAGCCTCGACCTTCGAGGCGCAGGACAAGGCGGGGATCACGATCGCCGAACAGGTACAACTGGCACTGGCCGGCGATTTCGTGCCCTACGCCGTCAACGTCGCCGCCGGCGAGGTGTCCAACGCCGTGCGCCCGTTCATGGGTCTTGCCGAGATCCTCGGGCGATTCATCGGCGGACTCCTCGACGGGAAGCCCGCCGACCTCGAGGTCAACTACCTCGGTGAACTCGCGGGATCGGGTACGAAGATTCTCACGTTGTGCGCCCTGAAGGGACTCCTCACCGCCACCGGTCACGACGGCGTCTCGTTCGTCAACGCCCCGCAACTCGCCGAGGACCACAACCTCACCTACAGCGAGGTCTCGACGGTCGAGTCACCGGAGTACGTGAACCAGATCTCGGTGCGCTCCGGCGACCACGAGGTCTCGGGCACGTTGGTCACGATCGGCACACGACTCGAGACCCGGATTGTCGGCGTCGACGGTCACAGCGTCGAGATCCCACCCGCGGCCTCGATGCTCGTCGTGCACAACGACGATCGCCCCGGCATGATCGGCATGGTCGGCGTGGCGCTCGGTGAGGCCGGCGTGTCGATCAGTTCGATGGCCGTGGGACCGGATCAGCGCACCAAAACGGCGCTCATGGTGCTGTCGACCGAGACGCCGACACCGATTGAGGTCATCGACCGTCTCCGAGACGACGACGGCATTCAAGACATTCACTTGATTACGCTGCGCTGAAACGTCCGATCAGTCAGGGCAGTGCAGTGAATAGCCGACGCCGGGCACCGTCGTGATCAGCTCGGCCGATTCATCGTTCAGTTTCTGACGCAGTCGGTGCACGTAGGCGTGGACGTACTGCGCCTCGGCGCCGTAGCCGGTGCCCCACACGGTGCTCAGGATCATTTGGTGCGTGCAGGTCTTGCCGGCGTGTCGGGCCAGGAAGGCGAGGACCTCAAACTCCTTGGTCGTGAGCGCGACGTTGACGCCGTTCAGTGCGACGTCGTGATGAACCAGGTCGAACGAGAGTGCCCCGCAGTCGAGCCGTAGATCAGTGTCGTCGCGGTCCACGTCGCGTCCGCGGGTTACGACTCTGATTCTTGCCTCGAGCTCGGGCATGCTGAAGGGCTTCGTGACGTAGTCATTCGCCCCGGCGTCGAGCGCGGCGACCTTGCGATTCTCGGCGCCGGTCGCCGAGAGAATGATGATCGGCACGTCGCTCCACCCCCGAATGGTGCGACACACGGCGATGCCGTCCATGTCCGGGAGACCCATGTCGAGCACGACCACGTCGGGATTGATCAGCGCGGTTTGGGAGATGCCGTGCTCGCCCGTGGCGGCGGTCGTGACGTCGTGTCCCCCGGCCTGGAGGCCGAGGCGCAGGGCGCGATTCAGCGACGGGTCGTCGTCGATGACCAAGATTTTCGCCATGGTGGTTACCGTAGCGTCACGTGCTCGTCGGCCAACGGGAGCGAGAAGACGAATCGGGCACCATGATTCGGACCGTCCTCGTACCAGATCTCTTCGCCGTGGGCCTCGACGAACGTCTTGGCGATGGTGAGACCGAGACCCGCCCGGCCGCCCTTGTCGAGTTGGGCGAAGCGCTCGAAGACGGCCTGTCGATTCTCAGGCGCGATGCCGGGTCCCTGGTCGGTCACCGAGACCACGACCTGATTCGCCGTCCGGCGCGCCTCGACGGTGATGACGCCGTCGGGCGGCGAGTGTCGAGTGGCGTTGTCGAGCAGGTTGATCAGGACCTGCCCGATCAGGAGCGGATCGACGTTGACCGCCGGTAGCGCTGCCGGAACGATCGAGTCGACCCGGTGCGTGCCCAAGGTCGGCTCCATCGCGCTAACCGCCTCGCGGACCAACTCGGCGACCGACGAGGGTGAGGGGTGCACGGTGAAGACGCCCGCCTCGATTCGCGTGATGTCGAGGAGATTGGACACGAGTCTCGTGAGTCGGTCGGACTCGACTTCGATGAGGTTGAATAGTTCGGCCAGCTGGTCACTGGAAAGCGACACCGAGCGATTGGAGAGCGTCGAGGACGCGACTTTGATCGTCGCGAGCGGCGTGCGCAAGTCGTGGGAGACCGCGCCCATCAGACTCTGGCGAAACCGGTCGACTTCTTCGAGGAGTTTCGAGCGGAGGGCCTGTTCGCGGAGTTGGGCGCGTTCCAACGCCAACGCGGCATCGTTGGCGAAGGTGTTCAAGACGGCACGGTCATTCTTCGACGTCGGCAGACCTCGGAGTGCGAGCATCCCGACGGCTCGACCAGACGCCGATAGCGCGATGGTGCGCAGTTCGCCCGTCGACGCCGCGTCCGTGCCGATGCTGATCGGCTGACCCGAGTGGGGGTCGAGCCGGATCAGTTCATCCTCCGTGAGAGGATCACCCGCTGCGGCGACGACCTTCAACACGCCCTCGTCAAGCACGAGAAGTGAGACGCCCGGAATGGCGAACACGTCGTGCACCGCGGAGACGATGGTCTCGAGAAGTTCATCCACGGGGCGGTCGCCGACGAGATGTTCCGACAGCTCCGAAAGGTGGCGCGCGGCCTCGCCACCGCGTTGGGTCTCAATGCGCGACGCGTCCAGGCTCGCCACGACGCTCGCGACCAGCAACATGACGATGACGTAGACACCGAGTGCCGCCCAATTCTGGGGTGTCCCGACGTCGAGCGTCTTATACGGCGGGATGTAGCCGTAGTCGTAGACGACGAAGCCGGCGATGACGCTCGACACGCCGGCCCTGATGCCACCGATGACCGAACCGACGACGACGGGGATGACGAAGACGAGCGCCGCCGTCGACACGTTGATATGCGAGCGAAGGGGCAACATCGCAAAACCCAGCACGAGCACACTCGCCACGCCGACGATCGATCCGACAAGATGTCTTCGCACGCACTCAGTATTGTCCAGCGAGCGTTTCTCGTCCCTGACGTCGACTATTCAGAGATTATTAAGACGTGTAAAGAGTTTTGAAGAATCTGTTAAGGAAGCTCCCGTGACACTGGAGCAATGGCAGATATCTATTCCGTACTAGGCATTATCGGGTTCGCGGTGGCGATGCTCGGACTCATCTGGGCGTTGGACCGCGTATGAGTTTCTCCCAGATAATCCTCTTCTGCGTCGCCGTCATCATGTTCGGCTACATCGGCTACGCCATGTTCAAGCCGGAGAAGTTCTAAATGGGCTTCTTTCTCACTCTCCTCACGCTCGTCGTGGCCCTGGGCCTGGCGTGGCGATATCTCGGTTCGTACATGGCGGCGGTCTTCGACGGACGCGTGCACTTCTTGGGATTCATCGAGCGTCCGATCTACCGCATGCTGGGCACCAGCCCGGAGCAGGAGCAGACGTGGAAGCGCTATGCCGGTGCGTTGGTCATCTTCTCGGCGGTCTCCATCCTCTTCACCTACGTGATCATTCGGATACAGCACTCGCTGCCGCTCAATCCTCAGAATCAGAGCAACGTGGGTCCGGCGCTGAGCTTCAATACGGCGTCGTCGTTCGTCACGAACACGAACTGGCAGAACTACGGCGGCGAGACCACGATGTCGTACTTCTCACAGATCGGCGCACTGACCGTCCAGCAGTTCGTGAGTCCGGCCGTGGGCATCGCGGTGGCGATTGCGATGGTCCGGGGATTCGCCCGTCGCAACTCAGCCACCATCGGCAACTTCTGGGTCGACATCACCCGCTGCATGTTCTACATCCTCTTGCCGATCGCCTTCATCGCGGGCATCGTCTTCGTCGGCGAGGGCGCGGTCCAGACGCTCGCCGGGACGATCACTTTCCACGACGCCCTCAACGGCGTGGTCCAGACAATCCCGCGAGGGCCGATCGGCTTCATGGAGGCGATCAAGCAGTTGGGCACGAACGGTGGCGGTTTCCTCGACCAGAACTCGGCCACGCCATTCGAGAACCCCACCGGTCTCACTAACTTCCTCTCGATCTTCTTGTTGCTGTCCATTCCCTTCGCCCTGACCTACACGTTCGGCAAGATGGTGGGCAGCGTTCGCCACGGTGCGGCGTTGTTGGCCGCGATGGTCCTGCTCTTCGGCGTCTGGGTCGGCTTCACCTCGAACGCCGAGCACCAGAACAACCCGGCGGTCGCCGCCGCCCACGTCTACTCGCCGGTCGGCAACATGGAAGGCAAAGAGGTGCGCTTCGGCGACACGACGACGGCGCTGTTCGGGGTCTCATCGACGATGACCTCGACCGGATCGGCCGATGGCTCCTACGACTCCTTCACGCCGGTGGGCGGCCTCGGACTCTTGAGCGGCATGATGCTCGGTGAGGTGACGCCGGGCGGCACCGGCAGTGGTCTGTACACGATGCTCGTCTACGCCATCATCGCGGTCTTCATCGGTGGACTCATGATCGGGCGAACGCCGGAGTATCTCGGGAAGAAGATCCAAGCCCGAGAGATAAAACTCGCGGGGCTCGCGGCCCTGGTGATGCCGATCACGGTCTTGGTCGTCACCGCACTCGCCGTCTCGCTCGCCGTTGGTCGTGCCGGACCGGAGAACCTCGGACCCCACGGGTTCACGGAGATCCTCTACGGACTGACGTCCCAGGGCAACAACAACGGGTCGGCATTCGGTGGCCTAACCGGCAACACGCCCTTCTACAACATCATTGGCGCAATCGACATGCTGCTCGGACGTTTCGCGATCATGATTCCCTGCCTTGCGCTTGGTGGCGCACTGGCGGCCAAGAACGTCGTGCCCGAATCGCTCGGTACCTTCCGCACCGATAACGGAATGTTCGTCGGTCTGGTGATCGGTGTCATTTTGATCATCGGCGGACTGACGTTCTTCCCCGCCATCTCACTTGGTCCCATCGTGGAGCAACTAAGTCACATGAGGTTCTTCTAATGAGCACTGTCACCGCCGAAGCGACCCACGAGGCCCCTCGCGGGGGTGTCGCCAAGGCTCGAGGTCTCTTCGACCGCGAGATCCTCGGCCAGGCTTTCCGCGATTCCTTTCGAAAGATGGATCCCCGCACCCAGATCAAGAACCCCGTGATGTTCATCGTGCTCGTGGGCTCGATCATCACGTTCATCGAGGCCATCGCCCACCCGGGTATCTTCACCTGGTCCATCACGGTCTGGCTGGTCCTGACGGTGCTCTTCGCCAACTTCGCCGAGGCGATGGCTGAGGGACGAGGAAAAGCCCAGGCGGACACGTTGCGCAAGATGCGCTCGGAGACCGAGGCCCGACGCCTTCGTCCCGACGGGACCGAGGAGCTCGTCGCGGCGGCCCTGCTCGCCAAGGGCGACCTGGTCGTGTGCGAGGCCAATGACGTGATTCCTTCCGACGGCGAGATCATCGAGGGCATCGCGTCGGTCGACGAGTCCGCCATCACCGGTGAGTCCGCGCCCGTCATCCGCGAGTCCGGCGGCGACCGTTCCGCGGTCACCGGGGGGACGAAGGTACTCTCCGACCGCATCGTCGTGCGCATCACTGCCGAGCGGGGACAGACGTTCATCGATCGGATGATCACCTTGGTCGAAGGCGCGAACCGACAGAAGACCCCGAATGAGATCGCGCTGACCATCTTGTTGGCCGTCCTCACGATCGTCTTCATCCCGGTCGTCGTCACGCTGGTGCCCTTCGGTAACTTCGCTGGCGCCTCGGTCTCGGTCGTCATCCTCGTGTCCCTGCTGGTCTGTCTCATCCCGACGACGATCGGTGCACTCCTTTCGGCGATCGGTATCGCCGGGATGGACCGTCTCGTCCAGAAGAACGTCCTGGCGATGAGCGGTCGCGCGGTCGAGGCCGCCGGCGACGTGCAGGTCCTGTTGCTCGACAAGACCGGGACCATCACCTTGGGCAACCGAATGGCGGCGAACTTCTGCCCGGTCGGTGGCCACACCGAGGCCGAGCTGGCCGACGTCGCTCAGCTGGCGTCGCTCGCTGACGAAACGCCGGAAGGACGATCGGTCGTCGTGCTCGCCAAGGAACAGTTCGGGATTCGCGAGCGTCAACTCGGGACCGACCACGTCTTCGTGCCCTTCACTGCGACCACCCGGATGTCCGGACTCGACATCGGGACCCGTCAGATCCGCAAGGGCGCCGCGGATTCGGTGAAGCGCTGGGTTGTGGAATCCGGCGGTACCGCGCCGGCCGACCTTGACGCGATCGTCGAGCGCACGTCACGCGCGGGCTCGACACCGTTGGTGGTCGCCGACGGCACCGACATCCTGGGCGTCATCGAACTCAAGGACGTCGTGAAGCAGGGCATACGCGAGAAGTTCGCCGAGATGCGTCAGATGGGCATCCGCACCGTGATGATCACCGGCGACAATCCCTTGACGGCAGCGGCGATCGCCCAAGAAGCCGGCGTCGATGACTTCCTCGCCGAAGCGACGCCCGAAGCCAAGATGGCGTTGATCAAGAAGGAACAGGAGGGCGGTCGCCTCGTCGCCATGACCGGTGACGGCACCAACGACGCCCCGGCGCTCGCCCAAGCCGACGTCGGCGTCGCCATGAACACGGGGACCACGGCGGCCAAAGAGGCCGGCAACATGGTGGACCTCGACTCGAACCCGACCAAGTTGATCGACGTCGTCGAGATCGGCAAGCAACTGTTGATCACCCGGGGATCGCTCACGACGTTCTCCATCGCCAATGACGTCGCCAAGTACTTCGCCATCATCCCGGCGCTCTTTGCCGGCACGTACGTCTTCAAGCACAATCGACCGCTGGAGGCGCTCAACATCATGCACCTGCACAGCGCGCAGAGCGCGGTGCTGTCGGCCGTCATCTTCAACGCGCTCGTGATCGTCGCGCTGATCCCGTTGGCGTTGCGTGGCGTCAAGTTCCGTCCCACGGGCTCGGCATCCATCCTTCGTCGCAACGTCTGGATCTACGGCGTCGGTGGCGTCATCGTGCCCTTCATCTTCATCAAACTGATCGACCTGATCCTGGTCGCTCTCCACGCGTACTAAAAGGAAAAGCCCATGCTCGTACACCTTCGCCGTTCACTCGTAATGTGTGTGTTCTGTCTCGTCTTCTTCGGTTTCGTCTACGCCTTCGCGGGTACCGGCGTCGCCCAGGTGCTCTTCCGATTCCAGGCCGATGGCTCCATGACGAAGAACGGTTCACTCTTGATCGGCCAGAACTGGTCGAGTCCCAAGTGGTTCCACGGTCGACCCGACGACACCGGTCCCTACGCGGCCAGTGCTACTCAGGCGGGCGGCGATAACCCACTGGTCGCGAACGGCCACGACGGCGAGTCGGCCGCCACGAACCTGGGGCCGCACTCGAAAGTGCTTGAGACCAACACCAAAGAACTCGTCGCCTACTGGCACAAGCTCGGCGTGAAGCCCACCATCGACCTCGTGACCACCTCGGGCAGTGGCTACGACCCCGACATCTCGGCACTCGACGCCACCGTCCAGATCCCCATGATCACGAAGAACACGGGGGTCTCGGTATCCCAACTCAAGACATTGATCCGGCAACAGACACACCCGGCACAGTGGGGCTTCATGGGATCGAGCTACATCGACGTTCTGCAACTCAATGAAGGTCTCGCGAAATTGGAGAAGTAATCGACGGCCACAACGACACGTTTATTTTCTGGACCCGAGCGCTGAGACTCGGGTTCATCGCCACGTCGCCGCGAGCGACGCAAGGAGGGTGATGTGAGGACGATCTTTCAGCATCGAGACCGACTGGCCGTCGCGGCGGGCGTCGCCGCACCGATCGTGATCGCGGCGGTGCTCGTCCCGTTTCGCGGCACGTTCGCCAACACGGCTGCAGCGTTGGTGCTGGTCTGCGTCATTGGCGCGGTCGCCGTGATCGGCAAGCGTCCCGCGGGAGTCGTCGCCAGCCTGTCCTCTGCCGTGTGGTTCGATTTCTTCCTCACGAAGCCCTATGACCGCTTCACGATCAGTCACCGACCGGACCTCGAAACCACGATCGCCATCCTGGTGGTCGGCGTGCTCGTGACCGAACTCGCGGCGCGCAGTCGTCGGCATTGGCAGGACGCCAACAGTTCGACCGCCTACGTCACGATGATCCACGGCATCGCGGTCCTCGCCGCCGATTCGGCGCCCGCGTCTGACATGGTCGAGCAGACGAACCACTCACTGATCGAACTGCTCTCCTTGCGCGCGTGTCGTTTCGACCGAACGCTCTCGGATCCGCCCCTCGCACAGATCCAGTCCAACGGCGACGTCGCGCACGTGGGCCTGCGCTGGCCGGCGCGAGAGATCGGCCTCCCTGGGCCGGAATCGGAGATATTGGCCAAATGGCGTGGTCGGGTCGTCGGGCGCTTCGTCGTCACGCCGACGCCTGGTGCCGCCGTCTCACTGGAACAACGAATCGTGGCCGTCGCACTCGTGGACGTCTTCGCCGCCTATCTCGTGAGCGAGCTTCGTGCGACGTGAGATGACGGCGGCCAATGCTCGCGCAACCGAGGGGTTCCCGTGTCGGTAGGCGATACTGGTTCGATGCAGCGTGGCGTCTTGCGGGTGTACCTGGGCTCGGCGCCCGGTGTCGGTAAGACGTATCGAATGCTCGACGAGGGATGGCGTCGGCGCGAACGCGGCACGGACGTCGTCGTGGCCTACGTCGAGACCCACGGTCGAGCACTCACCGAAGCGCAACTGCGAGACCTCGAGGTGATACCGCGCGTCACGCGCGAGTACCGCGGTGCCCTGATGGAGGAGATGGACCTCGAGGCGGTCTTGGCGCGGCACCCGGCCGTCGCGCTCGTGGATGAACTGGCGCACACGAACGTCATCGGCAGCACGAACGAGAAACGTTGGCAAGACGTTGACGCCATGCTCGACGCGGGCATCGACGTCATCACCACGGTCAACATCCAGCACCTGGAATCGGTGAACGACGTGGTCGAGAAGATCACCGGCATCCACCAACAAGAGACCATCCCGGACGCCATCGTTCGCCGGGCCGAGCAGATCGAGATCGTCGACGTGACCCCGGAGGCGCTGCGACGACGGATGGCGCACGGGAATATCTACGCCGCCGACAAGATCGACGCGTCGCTCTCGAACTACTTTCGCGTCGGCAACCTCAGTGCGCTACGAGAGTTGGCCTTGCTGTGGCTGGCCGATCGGGTGGAGGACTCGCTCCAGCGCTACCTCGACGACCACTCGATCGCCCAAACATGGGAGACCCGTGAACGACTCATCGTCGGGATCACCGGGACGGCCGTCGACGCCGACCTTCTGCGCCGGGCGGCACGGATCGCGTCACGCACCGGGGCGGAACTCTTCGCGGTGCACGTCGTCAAGTCTGATGAGATCCGTCACGTTCCCACCGACACGTCCGAGGCGCGCGAGTTGGTCAAGGAGTTCGAGGGCAAGTTTCAAGAAGTCGTCGACGACGACACCGCCACGGCGTTGGTCGCGTTTGCTCGTAGTGAGCGAGGCACCCAGATCGTGCTCGGCGCGAGTCGACCTCGGCCGTTCTGGCGACCGGCGAATGGTGTCGTCGAAAAGGTGTTGCGTCACGCGCGCGACCTCGACGTGCACATCATCGCGGTCGGCGGCGAGCGACCGCCGCACGTCCATCGTCGACGTCAGACCGAACGTTTGACCGGGACCCGCCGGATCGTCGCACTGGTCGCCACGCTCATCTCGATGCCGCTGCTCACGCTCATCATGACGCAGATTCGCTCCAGCCTCTCGTTGTCAACGGTCTCGTTGGTCTATCTCGTGGTGATCCTCGCCCTCACTACCTGGGCGGGCGCACTCGTCGGCATCGTGGCGGCACTGGCGGCGTCGGGTCTCGAGAACTTCTACTTCGTGAAGCCCCTCCACACCCTGGAGGTCGCCCGTCCGGACGACATCGTCGCACTCATCGCGTTCCTCCTCTTCGCCGTGTCGGCGAGCGTGATCGTCAACCAATTTGCTGAGAGGACACACGAGGCCGAGCGCGCGCGCGCCGAGGCCCAGATCCTCGCCGGCGCGGCGGCGAGCGTGGCCGCGTCGCACGAGGACCTGCTGCCGTTGTTGGAAAGTTTGCGCTCCGTGTTCGCGGCCTCCAGCGTGGCGCTGGCGGTACAACGAGATGGGATTTGGACCACGGATCTCGTGAGCGGCCTGGCCATCGAAGACTACGGCGCGGGATCGTTCTTCGAGATCGATGATGAGCACCGCCTGTACGTCGTGGGCGCCACGCTAAACGAACAGGACAGTCAACTGGTCAGTGCCTTCGCGCGCAGAATCGCGGCCGGTCTTCGGAGTCAGATCATCGCGCGCGACGCGAACCAACTCGAAGAGCTCGCCGAAGCCGAGTCGTTGCGGCTGGCCCTGTTCCGCACCGCGTCAAAGGAGTTGCTCGGTCCCCTCGAGAAAGTGCAAGCCAGTCTCTCGTTGCTGACCGGGAGTCACGAGCGCCGCTCGCTCGATGAGCGAAACGCCGTCCTCGGGGGCGTCGACTCGCAGATCCGTCAACTCACTCGTCTGGTCGTCAACCTGATCGACGCTGGACGCCTTGAATCGGGAGAAGTGATCGTCCACCCGGAGAAAATGGAATTGCGTGCCATGATCACGAACTCGATCGCCAACGTGGACACGCGGGGACGCACGGTCGAGTGCGACGTTTCGAGCGAACTGCCGTCGGTGGTGACCGACCCGATACTTATTCAGCGTGTCATCACGAACGTGGTCAGCAACGCGTGCCGGTTCGGTCCGGCCGACAAGCCGGTCGTCATCAAGGCGAGTGTCGTCGGCGACTACGTCGAGATGCTCGTCATTGACCGCGGACCCGGAATGTCGGAAGGATTGCGTGAGGCGGTGCTCGCACCCTTCAACAGACTGAGTGGCGATCAACTCGACGCCGGACTCAACCTCACGGTGGCATCGGGCTTCACGCAACTGCTCGGTGGGCGCATCCTCTTCGAAGACACGCCCGGAGGTGGCCTCACGGTCGCCGTGGAGCTTCCACTGTCAGGGTCGTAGCCCTCGCGGGGCAGTGACCCGCCGCGGGTGGCGTGACTAGGCCGCGAGCAACGCCCGAACGTGAGCCTTGGTCGAATCGATCACCGGAAACGACTCTGTCTCGCTCATGAGCATTCCAAACTCGGTGCAACACAGGCCCACGACGCTCGCGCCGCGCTCGAGACACGATGAGGCGACTTCGCGAAGGTAGGCACGCGAGACTTTGGTGACGACGCCGCGCGTCAACTCCGAGAAGATGATGAACTGCAATCGCTCCGTCTGTTCCTCGGTCGGCTTGATCGACGAGACGCCGAGCTCATGTAGTTTGTCGGAGTAGAAATCACCTTCGATCAGGTACTTCGTTCCGAGCAGGGCGATCGTGTGGTGACCGCTCCCGAGCGACTCCTTTGCGACCGCATCGCGGACGTCAACGACGGGGATGGCGACGGCGTCTTGGACCTGCGAGAAATTCACGTGCATCGTGTTCGCGCCGATGCCCAACACCGTGGCGCCGGCGCGCTCGAGGCGTTGCGCCGAGGCGGCCAGGATCGCGCCCGTGGCCTGCCAGTTCCCCTCGCGTTGCAGCGGCACGATTGCCCCGAAATCGACGGAGTCGATGAGGAGCTGTGGCTGCGACCATTCATTCGTGCCCTCGTACAGTTCGTTGAAGTAGCGGTAGTACGAGGCCGTGGACTCCCACGAGAGTCCTCCGATGATCCCAATGCGTGTCTCGGCCATCGAATCTAGGAGTTGCTGATGGTGTCGACGCGCTCCATGATCTCGGGCGTGAGTAGCGGCAGTACGTCGAGCGCGGTCATGTTCTCGCGAACCTGCGCGGCGTTCGACGCGCCTGTGATCACCGTCGAGACGTTCGGGTTCATCGCGCACCAGGCGAGAGAGAACTGGGCAAGCGTGACGTCCAGTTCGTCGGCGATCACCTTCAGGTCGGCCACCTTCTTGTTCGCGCTTTCGTCGGTCAGCATCTCCTTCAACCATTCATAACCAGGGAGCGACGCGCGCGATCCCTCGGGCACGCCGTTGAGGTACTTCCCGGTGAGGAGACCCGAGGCCAGTGGTGACCAGATGGTCGTGCCCAGTCCGATGTCCTCGTAGAGCCGGGCGTACTCCTTCTCGACCTTTCGCCGGTGCAGGATGTTGTACTCGGGCTGCTCCATCACCGGCTTGTGGAGGTGATCGCGATCGGCGATGTCGTAGGCAGCGCGGATCTCATCGGCGTGCCACTCCGACGTGCCCCAGTAGAGGGCCTTGCCCTGGGTGATCATGTCGCTCATGGCCCAGACCGTCTCCTCGATCGGCGTCTTGGGGTCAGCTCGGTGACAGAACACGAGGTCGACGAAGTCGAGGCCGAAGCGTTCGAGTGAACCATCGATGGCCTGGGAGAGGTACTTGCGATTCAGCGTGAAGCGCATGTTCGGCACGTCGAAGAGTCCCCAGTAGAGCTTGGTCGAGACGACGTACTCGTGTCGCTTCCAACCCAACTCGCGAAAGGCCTCGCCCATGACGCGCTCGGATTCTCCGGCGGAGTAGGCCTCGGCGTTGTCGAAGAAGTTGACGCCCGCCTCCTTGGCGGCACTGAGACACTCGGCCGCCTGTTTGGCGGTCTCGATCTGATTGGCGTTGGCGAAGGTCACCCAGCTGCCGAAGGACAGGAGACTCACCTTGAGTCCGGAACGGCCGAGGCGTCGATATTGCATGTCAGTCATGGTTTCTCCTTGCGGTGAATGGGTGTGGCGGGACTAGTCGGACGAGGGGTTGCGCGGCACGTCGGGCCACTCGTCAAAGGACACGGGATCGGCGTCCTTAGACCTTCTGGATCTTGATGACGCCGGCGATGACGCCGACGAGTACCAATACGAACATGAGTTTTAGAAGTGTCTTGAGTGCGCTCATGACCATTGAGGATAGCGGTGAGATTCATCTGGACATTTCCGCCGTCCGGAGTAGAATGATCCCGTGAGAACCGGCCAGAACGACCTGCTGCTTCGATAGGGGTGAGCCGCCGCTCGCCCCGACCCCCGCCTTGGCGGGGGTTTTTTGTTTCTCGATGACGATGGAAAGGAAACCAGGTGAAGGACAACCAGCAGCCCAGCCCCATGGCATACGCCAAATACGTCGCGACGGTGCCGGTTGACCTGCCGGACCGGACCTGGCCCGACCACCGACTGACCAAGGCACCGCGCTGGTGCAGCGTGGACCTACGCGACGGCAACCAGGCCCTCATCGATCCCATGGACTTAGAGCGCAAGAACGCGATGTTCGTCCAACTCGTCGAGATGGGGTTCAAGGAGATCGAGGTCGGCTTTCCTTCCGCTTCGCAGCCGGACTTCGACTTCGTTCGCCACATCATCGAAGAAGACCTCATTCCCGAGGACGTCACGATCCAGGTCCTGACCCAGTGCCGCGAGGACCTGATTCGCCGCACGTACGAGTCGGTGATCGGTGCCAAGCGCGCCATCATCCACTTCTACAACTCCGTGTCGACGCTGCAACGACGGGTCGTCTTCGGCCTCGACAAGGCCGGCATCCAGAAGATCGCCACCGACGCCGCCGCGTTCTGTCGCAGCCTCGAGTCGATGTCGCCGACGACCGAGTTCTACTACGAGTACTCACCCGAGAGCTTCACCGGCACGGAGCTGGACTACGCGCTCGAGGTCTGCAACGCGGTGATCGACGTCATCGATCCCACACCGCAACGACCGTTGATCTTGAACCTCCCGGCGACGGTCGAGATGTACACGCCCGAATCTCTACGCCGACGCGATCGAGTGGTTCTTGCGTCACGTGGACCGTCGTGACAGCGTGGTGCTCTCGTTGCACCCGCACAACGACCGCGGCACCGGCGTGGCGGCCGCCGAACTCGGCGTCCTGGCCGGGGCCGACCGGGTCGAGGGCACGCTCTTCGGCAACGGTGAGCGCACGGGCAACGTGGACGTCGTGAACCTGGCGCTCAACCTGTTCTCCCAGGGCGTGGACCCCGAACTGGACATCCGCGACATCGACAAGGCGCGCCACGTCGCGGAGTACGCCAACCGTCTGCCGGTCCATATGCGTCACCCCTACGTGGGCGAGCTCGTCTACACCGCCTTTTCCGGTTCCCACCAGGACGCCATCAAGAAGGGAATGCTGGCGATCGGGGACACTTACGACGTGTGGGCGGTGCCGTATCTGCCCATCGACCCGAAGCACACCGGGCGCACCTACGAGGCGATCATCCGCGTGAACTCCCAGTCGGGCAAGGGCGGGGTGGCCTACCTGCTGAGCGCCGAACACGGTCTGGACCTGCCGCGCGCCATGCAGGTCGAGTTCTCCAAGCAGGTCCAGGAGCTGACCGAGGCGACCGGAACCGAGATCTCACCGGCCGAGATCTGGGACGTCTTCACGACGACCTATCAGCCGGAGAACCCGAAGATCCAATTGCTCTCGAGCGAGGTCTCAGCCGATCAGGCGAGCACGCGCATCTTCGCCCAGCTCGTCGTGAACGGTCACCACGTCACGGTGAAGGGTGAGGGCAACGGTCCGATCGACGCACTGATGGACGGACTGCGCACCGAGATGGACGTCAAGTTCAGCGTGCGCGACTACTCCGAACACGCACTGACCGCGGGGTCGGCGGCGTCGGCCGTCGCCTACGTCGAAGCCGAGGGCGACGACGGCGCGACGTGGTGGGGCGTCGGGATGAGTTCGTCGATCCTCGACGCATCACTCGAGGCCGTCATATCTGCCGCAAATCGCCGTCGATAGAAAAGACCTCAATTAAACTTCGGTGATGACTTGGCACTCCATCACGATCTCGATGGGATGGCTGGCGGTCGCGAGCGGCGTCGTGGGGACGTCGTATCAGCTGCGCCGGGTGCGGACGCTCGGCGTCGAAGGCGTCTCGCTCGCCACCTGGGTTCTCTTTGTCTATATGGGTTGTTTCTGGATCACGTACGGATTCGCCGCCCGTTCGGCCGAGGTGGTGCTGGGCAGTGCGCTGATCTTGCCGATCCAGCTCTCCATCCTCTTTCGACTGGCGCCATGGCGACGATGGGTCGTGCCGGCGAGAGCCCTCGGGTACTTCGTGGTCTGTTGTGTGTTGCCCACAATGATGTGGGGTTGGGCCAGTGGCGTCTTCGGCGTCGGTATCGCGATGTCGATCAATCGGGGGCCGCAATTGATCGAGTTGGTTCGTCACCCTGACGCCTCGGGCGTGTCGGCGACTTCGTGGTTCGTCGGGGCCCTCGGGTGCACGCTCTGGATTCTCTACTACACCGGTGCGCACCTGTGGGCCGCGCTCACGGCGACGGCATTCGCCGGACTCTGCAACCTCACCATTGCGTTACTCGCCACGTGGCGACACAACCAAGAGCGTCAGTCCATGATCGCGCGAGAGGTCTTCGCACCGTCCACTTGAGTGTCTTTCTCGGCGCAGACCGCTGCCTAGGATTCGCACAGGTCGGAGAGGTGCTCCACTGAGATTGGACCAGCATGACGAGCGAGCTCTTGCACGACGCGCTCGCCATCAGTGACGCCTGGTCGAACGCACTCGATCTTCACGCGATGATCGAGACGCAGGTACGCAGCCTCGACGTGCCCGACGCCGGCGTTGACATCGTCGCCCTCGGCAAAGCCGCCCGCGAGATGGCGCTGGCCGCGCGCGACGTCTTGGGCGATCATGTGCTTCGCCAATTGGTGATCGTCGATGAGGGACCGGCGTTCTCTCTGGATGCCGACGTGGAGTTCGTGATCGGGGAGCATCCGTTGCCGGGACTCGGCAGTCTGATGGCCGGTGAACGATTGGTCGACTTTCTCGATCAATCGAGCGCGGCGCAGTGCACGATATTCCTGATCTCTGGTGGTGCGTCGAGTCTTTGCACACTGCCCACGTCGCCGGTCGTCTTAGACGACCTGCACGAACTCTTCGCGGCGGTGCTCGAATACGGTGCCGACATCACCACCCTCAACAAACTGCGCGCCGCGTGTTCGAGCATCGCCGGTGGTGCAGTCTTGCGTCGTGTCCGGACGCCACGTTCGTTCTCGCTCGTCATGGTCGACAACGTCGTGTCGGGGGTGCGCTGGGTGGCGTCCGGGCTGACATTCGACTACACGCCCGTTCGTGATGAAGTTCGACAGCTACTCAGCGACGTCGGTCAACGTGACACGCAACTGGCGTCGCGAATTCTCGACGCGAGCGAGGTACGGGGCGAGATCATGGGGCAGCCTGTGACGACGGTCCACGAGAACCGGGTGATCGCCGAGCCGTCGCAGGTGCTCGCGTCCGTCGGCGCTGAAGCGGCGCGGCGGGGATATCGCGTGATCGATCTGGGTGCGTCGCTCCACGGCGACGTGCAAGAAATCGTCGACGCGATGGCCGCGAAGGTCGTATCAGAATCCCTGATCAACGGTGCGTTCTGCGTGGTCGGCGTCGGTGAAGTCGACTGTCCAGGTTCGCGGCGACGGTGTCGGTGGCCGGTGCCAAGAGTTCGCCTGGCGCATGGCCGGCGCGTTCGGCGATTACGAACGCGACGTCGTCGCCGTCGCGAGGTCCACGGATGGGCGAGACTACGTCCAGGGCATCGCTGGTGGTTGGTCGGACAGAGAGACGGTTCGTCGCGCGCGCGAACTCGGCATCGACTTCGCGAGTGTCATTCAGGACAGCGACAGCTACCACGCGCTGCACGAACTCGGACAACTGATCGGCGGGGGACGCACGGGTTGGAACTTGTGCGACGTCTATCTGTGCGTCGTCGACGCTCGTTGACTTAGGTTCGGAGTACTACGTTCAGCGGTTCGTCGCCTCGACGCAGGCGATCGACCTGCTCGTGAATTAGTCGCTGGATTCTCGGTATGGCCGCCGACGTCATGCCGGCCACGTGCGGTGAGATGAGGACGTTCGTGAGAGCGAAGAGTGGGTGTCCGTCGGGGAGCGGTTCCGGATCGGTCACGTCGAGGGCGAGACGGAGCCGTCCGCTGCGCGCCTCGGCGAGCAACGCGTCGGTGTCGGCGACACCACCGCGCGCGATGTTCACGAACAGGCTGCCGTCGGGCATCAGTGAGAGAAACTCAGCGTCGACGAGGTGATGCGTGCTCTCGTCGAGCAAGACCGCGACGACGACGATGTCGGCAAACGGTAACAGCTCGGGCAGCGAGTCGATCCCGTAGATGTGACCGCGTTCGTCGTCGCGCTCGTGGTGCGCGAGCCGCACGACGGTGGCTTCGAAGGGCAACAGTCGCGACTCGATGGCGCGACCGACGCCGCCGTAGCCAATGAGGAGCACCGTGCGATCGGCGAGGCTGGGGTGCCACGACGGCGCCCACGTGCCGGCCTCGGCCGCGCGCACGAAGTCCGGGATGTAACGCTGTGACGCCAGGATCAACGCCAACGTCATCTCCGCGGTCGACGGCTCGTGCACCGAGGCGGCGTTGGCGAACACCATGTTCTTGGGCAAGAACTCGGCGACGCCGTCGTAGCCGAGCGTGAGACACTGCACGAGACGCACGTCGAGACCTTCGAGGTTCGCGAGTCCCTCCCACGACTGCAAGTACGGCGGGATCACGATGTCGACGTGGTCGCGTGGTGATGGCCCCTTCATGTCCCACTCCACGACGTCGACGTCGCTTTCGAGATCGCCCAGGGAGTTGCGCACCAGGGTGTCAGGGATGGTGATGGTGAATGAACTACTCACGGCCGTCACGCGAACAGACTGGCGTAGGCGTTGATCGCCGGTTGGCCGCCCAGGTGGGCGTAGAGCACGTTGGCGTCGGGCGAGATCTCGCGGTCTTGGACCATGTGGATCAGTCCGGCGAGCGACTTGCCCTCGTAGACCGGGTCGGTGATCATGGCCTCGAGTGAGGCGCCGAGCCGGATGGCCTCGAGCGTGCGCTGATCGGGGATGCCGTAGGTTCCCGCGTGAAATCGGTCGTCCAGGATGATCTCCTCGTCGAGGATCTCTCGTTCGACGCCGATGAGTTTCGCGGTCGCGCGTGCGATGCGCGCGATCTGCTCGCGGGTCGCGTCGGGCTTCGCCGAGGCGTCGATGCCGATCACCTTTCGGTCGTCGTCGTCTTGGGCGAAGCCCGCGATCATGCCGGCCTGCGTGCCGCCGGTCACCGAGGATACGAAGACGTAGTCGAAACCGACGCCGAGATCGGCCTCTTGCTGACGGACCTCTTCGGCCCACCCGACGAATCCGAGTCCGCCGAGGGGATGGTCCGACGCGCCGGCCGGGATGGCGTAGGGTTTGCCGCCTCGGTCCTCGATCTCCGTGATCGCCTTCTCCCAACTCTCCTTGAAGCCGATGTCGAACCCGGCGCGAACGAGACGGACGTCGGCGCCCATCAACCGGCTGAGCAGGATGTTGCCGGTCCGGTCGTAGGTCACGTCGGGCCAATCGACCCAACTCTCTTGGATGAGGACGCACTTCATGCCGGTCTTCGCGGCCGCCGCGGCCACCTGGCGCGTGTGATTCGATTGCACCCCGCCGATCGACACCAGCGTGTCGCACCCAGTCGCCAGGGCGTCGGCGACCAGGTACTCCAGTTTGCGAATCTTGTTCCCGCCGAAGGCGAGCCCGGAGTTGACGTCGTCGCGCTTCGCCCAGACCGTGGCGCCTTCGAGGTACTCACTCAGTCGGTCGAGACGATGAATCGGTGAGGGTCCGAACATGAGCGGGTAACGGGGAAACGAGTCCAATGACATGGCGCCTCCTGCGGTCGTGGTCAACGTTGAAGTTATCGCAGTGCCGTCACGACGCCGACGGGCGAACGCCGACAGCCATTCGAGGGCGATCTCCGTAGAATCGTGGGTACGGACATCGAAGTGAGCGACCAGGCGCGCCAGTACGTGACGGCGCGCGGCGGCACCTTATTCCTGCGCGTGCGCCACAACCGTTGCTGCTCGGGCGGGCTCACGTTCCTCGACGCCTCCACGAGCGAGCACGGACGTGAGCGCTACGAGACTCAACCGCACGACGATCTCGACATCCGTCTCTTCCACCTCGGCTCGGTGTTGCCCACCAAGGTCAGCGTAGAAATGCGCGGGAAGTTACGCCCGCATCTCGTGGCGTACTGGGACGGTTGCGCGTACCGCTTGCAGTGACCGCGCCGCCCTGAGAATTACTGAGAAATCACTCGGATTATGGGTCGCGAGCATGCTCAGAATCGCTCAGATCAAGGGCTACCGTTGAAAATACGTTGACGACGCCCCGCGCCGTCACTCGTTGAGTTGTGCCACGCCGAACGAAGACGGTTAGGAGGTCGGGTCATGGCTGAGGACACCGAAGACGATATTCGCCCGAGTCACTTCCGCTACGCCCGCCGCGATGAGACCGCGCTCGCAAGAAACGGTGCCGTGCCGGGCAACACCGAGATCGCCGCGCCGGCCCTTTCCACACGCGTCCAGGACCTCTCGCCGTACGTGTGGACCGCGTTCTGTGTGCTCGGCGTCATGGTCATCGGTTACCTGATCTCGCTCGTGCTGCGTAGCCCCAATGACAGTTGGACCTGGCTGGACGGCTGGACCGTGTGCGCCATCGAAGGCGTCGCGTCGGTCATTTGCATCGTTCGCGGACTCGACAAGAATCCGGGCCGGGCCGCGCCGCTCGCTTTGGGGTTGAGCCTGCTTTCGTGGACGCTCGGCGACGTGTTCTTGACCATCGAGTCACTGGGCGGCAAGACGCCGGCGGTACCCTCGATCGCCGACATCTTCTACCTCGGTTTCTACCCGCTGGCGTACGTGGCGACGGTGCAGTTGCTGCGAACCGCTATGGGCCGACTGTCACGTCCGAACTGGCTCGACGGCGTGGTCGCCGGCGTCGGTGCGGCCGCGCTCTGTGCCGCCTTCGCCTTTCACAGCATCTTGCACGCCGCCGGTGGCAGTGTCGCGACGGCGGCCACCAACCTGGCCTATCCGATCGGCGACCTGCTGCTGCTGTCGTTGGTGATCGGTGGCACGGTCTTGTTGTCCGGTCGATCGAACCTGCCGTGGCTCCTCCTCGCCACGGGCATCGCGCTCAACGTCATCGGCGACACGGCGAACCTCTTTTCGTCCTCCACGATCTTCGCGTCGAAGCTCGGGGTCGACTTCAACGCGGTCGCCTGGCCCGCGTCGATCCTGCTCATGTCGATGTCGGTCTGGTTGAAGCCGAGAACGCTCGATCCCTTGCGGGCCCAACGCGTCGCCGGCGTGGTCTTTCCGAGCGTCGCCGCGGCCGCGGCGCTCGGCATCCTTCTCTTCGGGTACGTCCGACACGATCTCCTGGGTCGCGCTGTGGCTGGCGACGGCGACCTTCTTGTTGGCGGGTCTTCGCCTCACGCTTTCCGCGCGCGACCTTCGGGTCTTGACCGAAGAGCGTCACCGCCAGGCCCAGACCGACGAACTGACCGGTCTCGGCAATCGTCGGTATCTCTTCCACGTGCTCGAGACGTTCTTCTCCGACTACGCCAATCCGTGGACGAACTCGAGGAACCTGGCGTTCCTCTTCATCGACCTCAACCGCTTCAAGGAGATCAACGACTCCTTCGGACACCCGGCGGGCGACGAGTTGCTGCGTCAACTCGGTCCGCGACTCAGCCGGGCCGTGCCGGCGACCGGTTCGGTCTTTCGACTGGGCGGCGACGAGCTCGCGGTGGTGTTGGTCGACGCCGACGCCGCGACGGCCGAATCCGTCGCCGAGAACATCCTCATGCAGATCTGCGAACCATTCATCTTGCAAAAGATGAAGGCCAGCGTCGGTGCCAGCATCGGCATCGCTCTGGCACCGAACGACGCCACCGAAGCCGATCGGTCTGACGTGGTGCGCCGATACGGCGATGTACCGCGCCAAGTTGGGCAACATCCCGTTCGTCTTCTACGACCAAGACGATCGACGGCGACGAGGAGAAGCTCAATCTGGTCGAGGAGTTGCGCCTCGCGGTCGACGAGGGCAACTTCGTCTTGCACTATCAGCCCCAGTTGGACCTGCGCACGGGCGAGATCCTCGCCGTCGAGGCGCTCATTCGCTGGCCGCACGAGACGCTCGGCCTGGTCCCGCCGCTCAAGTTCCTGCCGCTCGCCGAGGACGCCGGCCTGATGCAAGAGATCACGAGGTGGGTGCTGTCCGAATCGTTGGCCCAGTGCGCGCGCGTGGCGTGACGCCGGTCGCAGCCTGGTCATGTCGGTCAACATCACGACGACGAACCTCTTGGAAGACGGCTTCACCGATCTCGTCGGAGGGACTGCTGCGCGAACACGATTTACCGGGCAACATGCTCGTCATCGAGATCACCGAGTCCAGCATCATCCGGGACTTCGCCAAATCGAAGACGGTCATCGAGTCGTTGAAGACCATGGGGATCGTCGTGTCGATCGACGACTTCGGTGAGGGCTTCACGTCGTTGGCCTACCTCAGTTCGCTCTCGGTCGGCGAACTCAAACTCGACCGCAAGTTCATCAGTGACCTCAAGGCGGGCGGCAAGGAACGGGACCTCGAATTGGTGCGCGCCACGATCCGCCTGGGACACGACATGGAGTTGCGCGTGGTGGCCGAAGGTATCGAAGACGTCGACACGTTGAATCTGCTCAGTGACCTCGGGTGTGACCTCGCCCAGGGCTACTTCATCAGTCGTCCGATGCCGGCAAACAAACTGTCCTTCCAGCGAGCGCGCGGCAGTCCAGCAAGAGGCGCTGCCGGCTCCCGCCGGCGTCACGCCCTAACCAAGCTCATCGGCTCGGTGGCGTCGTCACCACGGTTGGTGACGATACGTTGGAACCCGTGACGAACCGCCTCTGTGCGAGACCGACGGCGACGTTGATCGAGCGACTGACGGCGCCGGTGCGTCGACGATTCTTCGAACGCTCCTCCGATGACGGTGGCCCACGACCTCGTTGGCTCGTGGCTCGTCGTGCACGACGGCGCGCAACTGACGCGAGCACTGGTCGTCGAGACCGAGGCTTACGGCGGCATCGACGACCCGGCGTCGCACGCCTTTCGCGGACCGACCAAACGCAGCGAGATCATGTTCGGACCGGCCGGCTATCTCTACGTCTATCTGATCTACGGGATGCACTGGTGCATGAACATCGTGACCGGCGAGCGCGGCGACGCCAGCGCGGTCCTCTTGCGCGCCGCCGAACTCTACGTGCCGACGTCCGACGGCACAGGTGTTGAGACAAGAGCGCTGCGCGGCCCAGGGAATCTGACACGCGGACTCGGGATCACCGGTGCCGACAACGGAGTGGACTGTTGCGGTGGCGAGGGGCGAAGTATCACGATTCACCGACCTCGTTCGAGCGCGCAGGCCATCGTCGACGGGCAGTCGAAGCGAATCGGTATCACGAGAGAAGTCGATCGACCCTCGCGGTACTTCCTCGAGGGCCACAGTGCGGTGTCGAAGTTCCCGACGACGACGAAAGCGATGACGAAGTAGCAGACTCGTCGATTAGTGGAGTTTGCGGACCTCGGCGTAGCGAAAACACTTCGGATCGTGGTCGTTCACGAGTCCGGCGGCCTGCATCAGCGAGTAACACGTCGTGGGACCGACGAAGCGAAAGCCGCGCTTCTTCAACTCCTTGCTCATGCGTTCGGCCTCAGGCGTCGAGCCCGGGAGTCGTGGGTTCCTTCTTCCAGTCGCGCTGCTTCGGTTTCCCGTCGACGAAGGACCACAGGAGCTCGTCGAGGCTCGATCCACTTCGTTGCAGCTCGAACGACCGCGCCGGCGTTGTTGATCGTCGACTCGATCTTTCCGCGGTGGCGGATGATCGTCGTGTCCTCCACGAGGCGCTCGACGTCAGCGTCCGTGAACGCCGCGACGAGCTTCGGGTTGAACCGTCTTGAACGCCTTCACGTAACCGGGGCGACGCTTGAGAATCGTCAACCAACTCAGCCCGGCCTGGGCTCCTTCGAGCGTGAGCAGTTCGAAGAGTCGCTTGTCGTCGTGCTGCGGCACGCCCCACTCTTCGTCGTGATAGACGCGCATATCGTCGTCACCCTCGGCCCACGAACATCGCATGGCTGCACCGTAGCAAGGGGCGATGACATTACCTTCGCGCCATCGCCTCAGCTGACGTGACGCGACCACTTCTTGTCGCGCGTGTAGAGACTCGGGAACTGCTCTCGTCGGGTGCGGTACAGCGCGGCGTACTCGCTGTTCGGCGAGAACGTGCGACCGCGCGGCCGAAGTCGTCGCGACGTCCTCCAGCCGGTGACGACCGAGGCCGATGGCGGCCAAGAGTGCCGCGCCGCGAAGCTGCGCGACCATCGGTTGTGGGACCTGTTCGACTTCGCGCGCGAGCGCGTCGGCGTAGATCTGACACCACTCGCTGGACTGTGCGCCACCGCCGAGCAGCCGCAACGGCGTGAGCTGGCGGCCGGCGAACTTCTCGACGTACGTGAGCAGCCACGCGCTGTTCGCCGCGACGCCCTCGAGTACTGCGCGCACGAGGTCGGCCGTGGTGGTCGTCAGCGAAAGGTTCGTGAAGCCGCCGCGCAGGTGCTTGTTGCCGATCGGTGAACGTTCGCCCGCGAGCCACGGCGTGAAGAGCACGTCGTGGGCACCGGGAGGCGACGTCGCGGCGAGCGCGGTCAGTTCGTCGTAGTCCATGCGCTCACCGCTTCCGGCGAGGAGTGCACGCAGCCACTCGAGGGACTTCGCGCCGGTCTCCTGGTTATCGATGATCAGGTACGAGTCGTTGGTGAGTCCCGGTATCGCCGCGATGGAGTGAAGTGCGTCGGTCTTCTTCTTGGGCACGGGACAACTGATCCACGAGGAAGTCGAAAGCGCGACGTGTGTCTCGTACAGCCGCGTCGCGCCCGAGCCGATCGCCGCGGCGTGCAGGTCCGGGATGCCGGTGATCACGACGGTGTCGGTTGAGAGCCCGAGACTCTCGGCGACGTCCGTCATGACCGTTCCCACGACGCTGCCGATCGGTTGCAAAGGTGGGAGGACCTTCGGATCGATGCCGACGATCTTGAGGAGTTGCGCGTCGTACTCGTACCTTGACAGTGCGCGATTGTCGGTGAGCCAACTCGCCAAACGTGACGCGTGGGTCGCGGAGGCGACGCCGGTGAAGCGCATCGTGAGGTAGTCGACCGGTTCCATCATCCACGTGGTCGCCGCGACGATCTCGGGCTCGCGGTTCATCAGGTACAGCATCTGGCCGACTGGATCGGCGCCCGTCGGAGATGGTCCACCGCCGGTCTTTCGAACGAAGGGGAGCATCTTTCTCGGGTTATACCCCTGAATGGGACCACCGAAGGCGCGACGTGCGAACTCTCGTCCCCGCGTGTCGAGCCACATCAAACATGGTCCTGTCGGCACGCCGTTGGCGTCGACGGGCACCGTCGAGGCGTACTGCCCGGTGATCGCGACGGCACGCACGTGTCCCTTCGTGATACCAGGTCGCGCCATCAATCGACGAGTCGAGTCGCAGATCAATGTCCACCACAGTGTCGGATCCTGGGTCGCGCCCCCGTCGGGGGTGAAGGTCGTCTCGACGGAATGGAGTTCGTACTCGAGGACCTCACCGTCGAGACTGACGAGTCCGATCTTCGGTCCGCCGGTTCCCAGGTCGATGCTGAGACAGAGTTCGTCGCTCATGCAGAGGGGACGGCGGCCTGCTGATCCATCATGTCGGCCATCACGGCGCGGATGAACTCGTCGGCTTCGGCGCTCATCCCTCCGGCGACGCCGCCGTAGATGGCGCCGGACTTCGCTGGCTCGTCGCGGTGCGCGCTCGCGTACTCGACGGCCTCGGCGAGGTCACTGGCCCAGCGCGCCACTACACCCGGTTGGGTCTGGGGGCGCGTCACCGCCATATGAATGGCGTTGGGGTACTGCTGGCCGTTCATCCGCCAGCCCCTGGTTCGCAAGAAGTCATTGACCAGATAGATGTCGTACTCGTCGGACGTGAAGGAGAAGAGGAAGCTGGGGCTGCCCATGAGGCGAAGCGACGAATGCGAGCGGATCGCGTCTTGCATCGCGTAGGACGTTTCGAAGATCGCCTTGGCGTACTTGCGATATCCCTCTCGACCAAGGCTGACCATCGCGGCCCAGGTCGCGGCCAACAGTCCACCCGAGCGCGACCCGTCCATCCCCGGCGAGCAGTACTTCCCGCCGGACCAGTCGGTGAGGTAGAAGTACTGCGAGTTGCGCAATGACTGGTCGGCGAAGGCGAGCACGCTGGTGCCCTTCAACGCGTAGCCGTACTTATGCGTGTCGGCCGAGATGGTCGTGACGCCGGGTACCGAGAAGTCGAAGGCCGCGATGTCGAAACCGAGTTCGCGGCCGAAGGGGAGGAGGAACCCGCCGAGGCAACCGTCGACGTGGAGGCCGATGCCGCGCTCTAACGCGATCGCGCCGAGCGCCTCGATCGGGTCAATCGTGCCGTAGCCGTAGTTCGGCGCCGATCCAACGAGCGCCACCGTATTCGCGTCGATGTTGTCGCGTACCCATTCGAGATCGACCTGAAGGGTCACCGGGTCCACGGGCGCGATCTTCATGTCGACGCCAAAGAGGTGACCGGCCTTGGCGAAGGCCGGATGGGCGGTCTCGGGCTTGATGATGTTGGCGCGCGCGACGTCGGGGTTACCTTCGCGATAGGCGAGGACGGCGTGCGCGATCGACGACGAACCGCCGGAGGTGACGAGACCACCAGGCTTCGTGTCACTGAGTGATCCGGCGCCAAGCATGTCGAGCGTCATGGCGATGACCTCGGCCTCGAACTTCGTGGCGCTCGGGCACATGTCGCGTTGCAGGGTGTTCACGTAGGAGAAGTTCGCGAACGCCTCGTTCAAAAAGTCGTAGTGGTCGTGATCGCCGCAGTACATCGTGCCCGAGCACTGCCCGTTCTCCCACACGACGTTCTCGCGTGACGCCATGTCGGCCATCATGGCGAGGATCTCACTGCGCGCGGTGCCCTCAATAGGCATCGTGCGATGGACTTCGTATTCGTCAAGGTATGGGAATCGGCTCACGGCGTCTCCTGTCGCTGGCTTCAAAAAGGGTAGGCGGAATCGCGACGGCGCCAGGCCTCAACGAACGTGACCGGTGCCGTCGAAGATGCCGTCGAGACTCGGCGCCTGCTCGGTGGCCTCAAAGGCGACGATCGCTTGTTCTCGTAACATCGTGAGGCCGATGTCGTCCCATCCGTTGAGCAGACGTTCGCGCGTCATCGGTTCGAGGTCGAAATGGCGTTGGAATCCGGCCTCAGGCACTTCCACACGTTGTTGCTCCACGTCGACGACGACGAGTCGCGTGGGATCCGCCTTGATCAGTGACGACAACTCCTCGACGTCCGCCACTGAGAGCACCACGATCACCAGTCCCTGTTTCGAGGAGTTGTTGACGAAGATGTCACCGAAGGAGGGCGCGATGACGGCCTCGAAGCCGTAGTCCATCAGCGCCCACACCGCGTGTTCGCGCGATGAGCCGATACCGAAGCGCGGACCGGCGATCAGTACGCTGGCGCCAACGAAGTCCGGTCGGTTCAACACGAAATCCGGATCGTCGCGCCACTCACCGAAGAGCCCACGCCCGAAACCGGTGCGCTCGACGCGCTTGAGCCAATCCGACGGGATGATCTGATCGGTGTCGACGTCCGAGCGTTCGAGCGGCACGGCGCGACCTTCGACGACGCGCACCGGCTTCACGAGAGTTCCTCGGGCGACGCGAAGCGTCCCATGACGGCACTCGCCGCGGCGACCGCCGGTGAGACGAGGTGCGTACGACCGCCGCGACCCTGACGACCTTCGAAGTTGCGATTCGACGTCGAGGCGCAACGCTTCTCGGCGCCCAACTGGTCGGGATTCATGCCCAGACACATCGAGCACCCCGGCTCGCGCCATTCGAAACCAGCGTCGAGGAAGATCTGATCGAGACCCTCGGCCTCGGCCTGGCGCTTGACGCGGTGCGATCCGGGAACCACGAGTGCGCGAACACCGTCGGCGACGTGGTGACCCTGAGCGAGCGCCGAGGCCGCGCGCAGGTCCTCGATCCTCGAGTTCGTGCACGAGCCAATGAAGACCACGTCGATCGGAATCGAGCGCACCGGCGTGCCGGGCGTGAGTCCCATATACGCCAGTGATCGCTCCGTCGTCGCTCGCACGTCGGGATCGGTGATGTGCTGCGGCGACGGAATGACGCCGTCGAGCGAGACAACCTGGGCGGGGTTCGTGCCCCACGTGATCGAGGGAACGATGTCCTCGGCGCGCAGCACGACTTCGGCGTCGAACGCGGCGTCGTCGTCGCTCACGAACGTGCGCCAACGCGTCGCCGCCTCTTCGAAGGCGTCGCCCTGGGGAACACTCGGTCGTGTCCGCAGGTAGTCGATCGTCGTGTCATCGACGGCGACCAGTCCGGCCCGGGCACCGGCCTCGATGCTCATGTTGCACACCGTCATGCGACCTTCCATCGAGAGGTCGCGGATCACGTTGCCCCGATACTCGATGACGTGACCGGCGCCGCCGCCGGTGCCGAGGCTCGAGACGATGGCGAGGGCGATGTCCTTGGGCGACACGCCCGGCCCGACGGTGCCCTCCACCGTCACTGACATTGATTTGGCCTTTTGTTGGGGGAGTGTCTGGGTCGCGAGCACGTGCTCGACCTCACTCGTCCCGATCCCGAAGGCCAGTGCGCCGAAGGCGCCGTGGGTCGAGGTGTGCGAGTCGCCGCAGACGATCGTCATGCCCGGCTGGGTCACGCCGAGTTCTGGTCCGATGACGTGGACGATGCCCTGGTTCTCATGGCCCCGGGGAAAGACGGTGATCCCGAACTCTTCGCAGTTCTCCTCCAGCGCCTCGAGTTGTCGGCGCGAGATCGGATCGCTCACCGGCGTCGAGATCGGATCGGTCGGCACGTTGTGGTCCGCGGTCGCAAGGGTTCGTTCGGGGCGGCGCACGCCGCGACCGTTCAGTCGAAGGCTCTCGAAGGCCTGGGGACTCGTGACCTCGTGAACGAGGTGCAGGTCGATGTACAGCAGTGTCGGTTCGCCGGCGGCCTCGATGGCGTGTTCCTCCCAGATCTTCTCGAAGAGGGTTCGCGCCCGGCACTTAGCGCAATACCCACGATCTTGAGTCGCAGCACGCCCGACGGTGCCTCGTACTCGACCTCGTCACCGATGGAATGTCCGAGCAGCGCGCTGCCTAGAGGCGACGTCGGCGAGGCCACGAGGACGCCGTCGGGCTTCTCCTCGATCGAACCGATGAAGAACTCTTGGCGGTCATCGTCACCGTCACCCTCGTAGACGATCTGGACGATGGTGGCGTGCTCGACGGTGTTGGAGTTCTCGTCGCGTTCGACGATCTCGTGGTTGCGGATCACGTTGTCGATCTGGCGGATCCGCGATTCCATCTTGCCCTGGGCGTCCTTGGCGGCGTGATAGTCACCGTTCTCCGAGAGGTCGCCGAGCAGTCGGGCCGATTCGATGGTGCGCGCGATCTCGGTGCGACCCACGGTCGTGAGCTCGTCGTACTCGGCCTGGAGCTTGTCGAGTGTCTCTTGGGTGATGCGGTGGATTTCGGTGGCCATGGCCTTCTCGTCTAGTGGAGAGGAGTAAATTCTAACGTTGTGGCCTCGAAACGGCTTCCGTCTGGGTTTGCGACGTACGCCGGTCGGACGAGCAAAATAGACCAAAGAAGGAGACGCCCGTGAGCAACGAACGCACCCACCGCGTGGCGGTGATCGGTGGCGACGGCATCGGGCCCGAGGTCACCGCCGCCGCGCTCGACGTCGTTCGCGCCGCGGGCGTCACCGTGGCGACTACGTCCTACGAACTCGGCGCCGCGCAGGTACCTCACCGACGGCTTCGTCCTCGATGACGCGACACTCGAAGAACTGCGTGGGTACGACGCGATCATGCTGGGCGCCGTCGGTCCGGCGATCGGTGACACGCGGATTCCCGGCGGAGTGCTCGAACGTGGGCTGTTGTTGCGGATGCGCTTCGGGCTCGACCTCTACATCAACTACCGACCGTTTCGCGGGGTTGCCGGCTCGATCGCCCAGGGGTGCGAGTTCGCCATCGTGCGCGAGAACACCGAGGGGCCCTACGCCGGCGAGGGTGGCATCCTCCGACGCGGCACGCCGCACGAGATCGCGACCCAGGGTTCGGTCAACACACGCTTCGGCGTCGAACGCTGCGTGCGTTACGCCTTCGAGCGCGCCGCGGCGCTCGAGTCGCCTCGACTGACGCTGGTGCACAAGACGAACGTGCTGACGTTCGCGGGTGACCTGTGGTCGCGCGTCGTGGCCGAGGTCGGTGCCGAGTATCCCGACGGTCAACGTGGACTACAACCACGTCGACGCCGCGTGCATCTACCTCGTCGAGAGTCCGCAGCGCTACGGCGTCATCGTGACCGACAATCTGTTCGGCGACATCCTCTCGGACCTGGCCGGCGCGGTCACCGGTGGCATCGGCTTCGCGGCGAGCGCGAATCTGAACCCCGCGCGGACCGGCGCGTCGCTCTTCGAACCGGTCCACGGCGCCGCGCACGACATCGCCGGCACCGGGACGGCCAATCCGTTGGCCGCGGTGTCCTCGGCCGTACTCATGCTCGAACACCTCGATGAGGTCGAGGCCGCACGGCGCATCGCTCAGGCGGTGGCAGACTTTGATGGTGACGTCGCCGCGCTCGGCACGGACGGAATCACGAAACAACTAATTGGAAGGTTGTAAATGGCCTTAACGCCCACGAAGAAGATATGGATGGACGGCACGCTGGTCGACTGGGAGAACGCGACGACGCACGTACTCAGTCACACGCTGCACTACGGGATGGGCGCCTTCGAGGGGATTCGCGCCTACAAGACACCCCAGGGCGTGGCGATCTTCCGACTCCGCGAGCACATGGAACGACTCCTGCGCAGTTGCAAGATCTTGATGATCGACGTGCCCTACACGTTCGACGAACTGTGTCACGCCGTGATCGAGACGGTGCGGGTGAACGAGATGGACGACGGCTGCTACATCCGTCCGCTCATCTACCTCGGCTACGGCGAGATGGGCGTGAACCCGATGGGCGCGCCGACCAACGTCGTCATCGGGGTCTGGCCGTGGGGCGCGTACCTCGGCGCCGACAGCCTCGAAAAGGGTGTGCGGATGAAGATCTCGTCGTGGGCGCGCCACCACCCGAACTCGATGCCGACGGCGTCCAAGACCGTCGGCGGCTACGTGAACTCCTGTCTGGCCAAGCTCGAAGCGGTGAAGGCCGGCTACGACGAGGCGATCATGCTCGGCACCGACGGACTGATCAGCGAGTGCACCGGCGAGAACCTCTTCATCGTGCGCGACGGTCTGATCATCAGTCCGCCGCCGAGTGAGGCGGGCGCGCTGCGGGGCATCACGCAGTCGAGCGTCGTGAAGATCGCGAACGACCTCGGCCACCCCGTGAGTTTCGAGGCGATGCGCCGCGACGACCTCTACCTCGCTGACGAGGCCTTTCTCACCGGCACCGCGGCCGAAGTCGTGCCGATCGACTCGGTCGATGACCGCGTGGTCGGGCGCCGGCAAGCCGGGTCCGATCACGATGGAGATCCAGTCGACGTACTTCCAGGCGGTGCGCGGTGCGCGACCGGCCTACGAGAGTTGGCTGACCAAGGTTTAGAGCACGTCGCGTTAGTCTCTTGTCGTGACGCAACCAACTTTTTCCCCGGTTTCCGCGACGGGCCAGGTTCGCCCGACCATGGAGACGGGCACGCCGGAGTTCTCACGAACGCCGAAGCCGGGTCTGCTGCGTGCGATGCCGGCCGCCGGTCAGGTCGGTCGAGGCACGCAGGCCCCGGGCGAGGGTTATCGCCCTCACGATCGCCGCGCGCGAGTGCGCGAAACTGAACTTCGAACATGAACACGACCGTCACGACGTGGCCCTCGGCGTCGGTCTCGTGGCGGCCAAGCGCGCCAGCTTGATCGATCGAGGACCGCAGCTCGGCGACGTGCGCGTCGCGATGGCCATGTTCGGACTGCGCGACGCCGGTGTCGTCGATCGACTCGTTGGTCGCACCCTTCCGGGGCCTCGCCCACAGTTACGTCCTCCAGCGACGCTTCGTCGACGCCGTCGACGGTGACGAGCTGCTCGAGGTCGACGACGTCGTACCGCAGTAAACCTCAGCGCACAAAGGAGTGACATGAGTTTCGTCCTCACCGAAGAACAGCGGGCCTTTCGCGACGTGATGCGCAGTTTCGTCGACGAGCAGGTCGCGCCCTACGCCGCCGAGCACGACCGCGATCAGACCTATCCGCAGGAGAGTTTCGAGGCCTGCGTGAAGATGGACCTGCCCGCGCTGCAGATCCCCGAGGCCTACGGGGGCGTCGGCGCGGACATGGTGACCCAGGCGATCATGGCCGAACAGTTGGCGCGTGGTTGTGCCTCGACGTCGGTCACCATCTTGATCTCGAAATTGGCGATGTTGCCGGTGATGAACTTCGCCTCCGAAGAGACCAAGCAGAAGTACCTGCCCCGGATCGCCTCGGGCGAGATCCAGGGGAGTTACTGCCTCTCCGAGGCCGACGCTGGCAGCGACGTCGCCTCGATGCGCTGTCGAGCCGTGCGCGACGGCGACGACTACGTCTTGAACGGGTCGAAGTACTGGATCACGAACGCCGGCGTCTCGGACACGTACACCGTCTTCGCGTCGACCGATCCGACGGCCCGCACCCACGGCATCACCTGCTTCGTCGTCGAGAAGGGGCCCGGCGTCGAGTTCCCGAAGCACGAGGACAAGATGGGTCTTCGAGCCTCACCGACGGGAGAGGTCGTCTTCAACGACGTCCGCGTGCCCGCCGCGCAATCGTGTCGGCAACGAAGGCGAAGGCTTCTTGATCGCGATGCACACGTTGGACCGATCACGACCGACGATCGGCGCCCAAGCCGTGGGCATCGCCCAGGCGGCGATCGACTTCGCGGGGAACTACATGAAGGGCCGCAAGGCCTTCGGTCGACCGATCGCGGACCTGCAGGGACTGCGCTTCATGTTGGCCGACATGGCGATTCGCACCGAGGCGGCACGCGCGTTGGTCTACCAGGCGTGCGCGACGATCGACGCCGGCGACCCCGACGGGAACCTCTCGTATCTCGGCGCCGCGGCGAAGTCCTTCGCGTCGGACACCGCGATGAGTGTCACGACCGACGCGGTGCAACTCCTCGGCGGCTACGGCTTCACGAAGGAGTTCCCGGTCGAGCGATTCATGCGCGACGCGAAGATCACGCAGATCTACGAAGGAACGAACCAGATCCAACGCGTGGTCATCGCGAAGCACCTACTGAAGTAGTTGGCGTGGTGAGCCCTCGCCGATGCTTGGTCTCTCTCGTGTTCGCCGGCATCATGCTGGCGAGCTGTGGCGTAGCTCCCTCGGCGAGTGTCATCACGGCGCGTTCGGTCTCACCTCAGATCTCCTCGAATCGACTCGACACGCTGCTCCGGCTCGTCGCATAAGGGCGTGCTCCGCGGAGCAATCCTTGACTGTGCCGGCGTCCAACTATCGTCGAGCGCGATGGCGGCGCATCCCATCGAAGTGACAGTGCTTCGCGGTGCACGGGTCATCGCTCGACTACGACTCGTACATCGTTCAGGGTTCCAATTCATCGTGAGTGGACTGTCACGAGGCGTTGGATCAGATCCCTACGTGGGTGCAACGTCATTCGTTCTCAAGACCAGTAGTGGACTGAGAACATCCCTGCGCCTGGGCGGCGGCATCGGCGGAGTAAGTGCTCAACTTCGACCCGTGAAGAGCACGTGTCATTGAGTGCTCCGTCGCCAGACTCACCGTGAAGTAGTCCGTAACAACGCATCGTGACCGCGGAGGAATCCACGGTAAAACTCGTTTGGATACGAACGAAATCGTCATGATGTGTCTTTAGACCCCGTTATTCAAGGGGTTTTCCGAGTGGCCAATTTTTAAGATACGTGTAAGACGTTTGGTCAATCGGAAGGTACATCATGAAGGTTCGAAACAGTTCACGAGGCGCAAGTTCTGCAAGTCTCCATCGCCCGCAAAGTGGTCACCATCGGCGCAATTGGCCTGGTGAGCACCCTCGGCGTTGCGATTCCCGCCGGCGCGGTCAACCTGAGTTCCACGCAGGCGCACGTCACGTTGGCAGCTCACGCCGCGACGACGAAGAAGGTCACGAAGATCACGCACGTCGCCTTCAAGGGCGCCTACTCCGGCACCATCGCGCTGCTCTGGAGCAGCACCGGTGTCACGGCGACCTCGGTCGCCGGTCACGGCACCGGGACCGTACGGCTCGAACACCATGAAGGGTTCGGGCGGCGGTTCGGCCGCGAGCACCTGTAACCCGTTCGCGGGCACCGGCAATCTCGTCGGCCCCAGTGGTCTGAAGTTGAGCGTCGTGTCGTCGACCAAGAGTCAGGCCTGCGCGGTCAACGCGGCGGCCCCGTCGCCGGTCACGGTGATTGGCGTCGCCAAGATCATGAGCGGCACCGGCAAGTTCAAGGGCGCCACCGGCACCCTGAGCTTCAAGGGTTCGTTCTCGGTGCAGTCGTCCACCGCTGGTTCAACTGAGAGCGATGCGTTCAGCGCCACTCTCACCGGGACCGTCACGATCAAGAAGGTCACCATCGTGGCCGTCAAGAAATAGTCGTTAACCAAGCAAGAGGAGAATCACAATGAAGAGAATCATGTCACTAGTTGTCGTGGGGTCTCTGACCTTGGGCAGCGTCGCCGTCATCGGCGTTGCGTCGGCCTCGGCCGCTGCGCAGGCCGCGACGACGATCAAACTTACGAACCCGAATGCGATCCTGGGCATGGGCGCCGCCACCATCACGGCGACCACCAACGTCGCGGGCACCGTGGACTTCACCGCGGGCACCACGTCGATCACGGGATGCTCCGCGGTCATTACGAGTACGGTCACTCCGTTCCTCGCGACGTGCGCGTGGACACCGGCGGCTGCGGGTGCAGTCTCCTTGGGCGCGACGTTCACACCGACCGACACCGTTGACAACGCGAACTCCACCGCGACGCCAATTGCCGAGATCGTGGCCGTTCCCGTACAGGGGAATCCGACGGCTCCTATCTCGCTGTACGTCGACACGATTCTCGCCTCCGGATCAACCGGCCCCCTTGCGCCAGTCTTTGGTGCGGGCTGTGAGATCACGAACGAGTTCATCGTGGGTCAGACCATCGTCTTCCGTGTCTACGGCAACGACTGGAGCCTCGCCGGCGCCGCACTGACGCCGCTGAATGTCTCGAGCGCTGACCGTCACCATCGCGGGCGTGACCGCTCCATTGGCCTTGGCCTACGGCAACCACGGCGGTGAAGCATTCTGGACCGTTTCGCTCAAGACCGGTACCACCACGGGTCTCTACAGCACCTTGGGCATCATCAACTACTCGGTCGCGGTGCACACCATCGCGGTCCCGGCAGTGACCAAGAAGGTTCACGAAACCAAGTTGGTACCGACCATGAAGAACGGCAAGAAGCTCGTGCGCAACGGCAAGGTCGTTACGCACCGTGTCGCGTTCCTGAAGACGGTCGTCGTGACCCCTGCAGTCGCTGGTGCCACCGGAACGTTCGTCTCGAACTTCAACCCGGACTCGGTCGCCACGCTGAACGCATTGCCAGCCTCGTAAGCAGCACGTCGTACGCAACACCGTCAAGCCCGGGCGGAGCGAGTCAGTTGGATCGCCCGCCCGGGCTTGCGGGCATCAAGAAGCGAATCAGGGCAAGAAGTCCCTGACCAAGGTCCCTCCGCAGCACTTATGCCGTACGAAAGGAAAGTCATGAGAAACCATCGCACCGCGCGATTTCTCCCCTCAGTCCTCATCCGGGTCATCATCGCGACCTTGATTCCCATTGGACTCTTCGCCGGCATCTCGAGCGCGGATACGACGCCCGCCGTCGTGGCGGTGCCCTACGCACTGACCGCCCCGAGTGGCATCCCCGGCGTCGCGGCACTGCCCTTCACCGGCGTGACGTCAGCGGCGTTCACGTTGCCCGCCACGATGGGCAACCTCACGGTCACGCCCGATCAAGGTGTCACCGGCACCCCGATGAAGATCACCGGGACCGGACTGCCCGCGAGCTCGAGTATCCAGTTGACCTGGTCGACCGACTCGGCCACCTGGTTGGCCGACGTGGAGCCCAACACCGTCAACTACATGGGCACGTCATACGCCAAGTTCACCGTGAACATGGTGACGGTCACGACGAGTGCCACCGGTTCGATCAGCTTCTCGACCAAGGCCCCCGCGGACTTTGGCGGGGTCCACGACATCTACGCCGTCCAGAACGGCGTCGCCTTAGCCCACGGCGGTTTCGAACTGCTCCGGATCCTCTCGGTCACGCCGCGCAGTGGTCCGATCGGCACGCCGATCACCATTACCTACACGTCAATGGGTGCGAGTCTCTACACCGGCGGCGCCGAAGTGCTGTGGGACAACCACTACACCGGCGAGATGCAGGCCAACTGGACCCGAGGGACCGCGTCGGTGACGATTCGTGCCGCCGGTCCGGTCGGGACGCACTTCATCCAAGTCGGTAACGCGATCAGTTACATGTACCTCAACGTGATCCAGTCGCCGATTCCCTACACCAACGGCGGCATGATCAAGTTCAAGGTGACGAAGGACAACGGTCCGCCCAAGGCCTTCATCACGTGGCCGGCCACCATGGCGCCCACCGACAGCCAAGTGACCACGATGTCGACGGCCGGTCTCGACCCCGCCAGCAACGCGGTGGCGAGCCTGTCACTCGCTAGGGGCCCCGTCGACTCGGCGACCACCCTGAAGGTGACCGGACTGCCGACCAATGGGCCCGCGACGCTCGTCTGGTCGACCGTGGTCGGCAACCGCGTCGACTGCGCCAGCACGTGCTGGTCCTTCAGCTCGGTGCCCCTCGGCGCCGCCACGGTGACCAACGGCTCGATCGATCAGAAGATCACCGTGCCCGATGGCCTCGGCGGTTACCACGTCGTCCAGGTCATGGACGGCGCGACCATCGAGGCGCAAGTGCCGTTCTACGTGAAGGAGAGCATCGTGCCCTTCTACAACAAGGCCGGCAGCCGTCATCAGCATGGGTCTCGCCACGGCCAATGACTCGGACTCACCGACCGCCATCGCGGCCGGCCAGTCGGGTGTCGGTTCCCACACGTTCAAGGAGGGTCAGGAGTTCACGATCAGCATCAAGGGTGTCGGTTGGACGCAACTCGACAACACCCTCGGCGTCGACTACGACAACAGCTACATCGGCTACGGCTGCGGCTTCCACTCCAACGGCTACATGGTCGTCCACCTGACGGCCATCGGTGGCCCCGGCATCCACCTCATCGACCTCTACCCGATGCTGTACTCGGTGTCGCCGTCGTTCCCCGACACGCCACTACGGCATGGTGCCGCTGCTCTCGGCCAACCACGACGACCCGGCCCTCGCGCTCGGCTATCAGGTGCCCGTCGATCCACTTCGCGATCACGATCGTGAAGTAAGCCTCGCGTCGACCCTTACTGCCCGGTCCCTGGAGTTTCGAGGGGCCGGGCAGTGACGCGAAGAGCCTTCGCCGCCCGTTGCGGGGAACCACCAGTTGCGCTCACCGAGCAGCGTCATGATGCTCGGCAGAAGCAGCGCGCGCACGATCGACGCGTCGACGAGGACGCCGAGGGCGAGTCCGACACCCAGTTCTTGCAGTCCGGCGATGTGACCGAAGACCGAGTCCACTGAGCGCGACGACCATGATCAACGCGGCGCTCGTCACGACGGCGCCGGTCTGGGACAGACCCTCGACGATGGCGTCGGCGTTACTCGAACCGCTTGCGCCACGACTCGCGGATGCGCGTCACGATGAAGACCTCGTAGTCCATCGAGAGCCCGAACAACATCGCGAAGAGGAAGACGGGCACCCAACCTTCGATCTGGCTCACGTGATAGGTCCCGAGGATCTGCGAACCGACCCCGAAGCGAAAGACCACGACGAGCAGGCCGTAGGCGACGGCGACCGACACGAGGTCCAGCACCGCGGCGATGAGCGGCAACACCAGTGATCGGAAGGCGCGCGCCAGGACGAGGTACGTGAGCAGCAAGGCCAGCGCGACGATCCACGGGAAAGCCCCGTAGACGGTGTTGAGGAAGTCGACCCCCTGGGCCGGCGCGCCGCCGACGTAGACCCTGGTGCCGGCGGGAAAGGTCATCGAAGGAATCGTGGTGTCGCGCAGCACGGCGACGAGGTGTTGGGTACCGGCGCGCACCGAAGTACTCGCGACTGACGACGAGGATCTGTTCGTAGCGACGCGTCGGGTTGACGAAGGGCAGTGTGTGACCGATCGCCACGACCGCCACGTCGGGGTCTTTGAGCACCAACTTCGCCAACGCCAGTCGGGCGCGTGAGGCCGTGCCCGAGGCGGCGCCGTGGCGACGACCGGTGTCGATGATGATCTCGATCGGGGTGATCGCGCCCGGTCCGATTCGGTCGCTCACCAGCGTGAGCGCGCGCGACGCCTCGACGTTCTGCGGGATCGCGGTGAGCGAGCCCGGCGTCAACTGCAGCCAGAAGATCGACGTCGACAGGCCGCCGAGCACGATCAGCGTCGAGAGGAGCACGAGGAGCGGCCGCCGAACGACACCGCGCGCGACGCGCGACCACAGTCCGGTCGCGACGTCGCGTTGCGACATCAGACCTCGTAGGCCGAGCGGCTCGCACGCCGCCGCGTCCGAAGTACGACAGCAACGCGGGCTGCAGCGTCAGCGCGGCCGCGAGGGAGAAGAGCGGCACGACGAGGCCGGCCGCGCCGAGGGATCGCACGAAGGGCACCGGCACGATGAGCAGCGTGGCGAGACCGATCGCGACGGCGACGCCCGAGAGCATGATCGTTCGTCCGGCACTGCGCATGGTCGCGAGAATGGCGTCCTCGACGCTCACGTCCTCGTGTCGGACCTCGGTTCGGAACCGATGCACCATGAGCAGCGAGTAGTCAATGGCGAGCGCGAGGCCGATGAGTTCGATGACGTTGGGTACGTACAGGACCATCAAGAAGTGTTGGGCGAGGAGATAGACCACGCCGAGGGTGCCCGCCACCGTCGCGCCCGCGACGAAGAACGGGATGAGCGACCGCCCAGCAGAGTCCCAACGCGGCCAGGAGTACCACCAGGGCGAGCACGCCGGCGAGCAGCTCGCCTCGTTGCAGGTCACTCGTCAACACCGGGGTGAGGTCGTGCTGCAGTGCCGGCGGTCCCGTGACCAGCGCGTCGGGGAGTCCGGCCTCGTGCAGTGCGACGCGCAGGTCGCCGGTGACGTTCGCCGCCTGGCCGAGGTCCAACGAGGTGTTGACGTTGACGTACAGCAGTCCATCGATGGCGCGTTCTTCACCGATCGAGCCGGTGGGGACGTTCGCCGCCGCCCGTTTGACCTTTGACTCCAGCACCGCGATGTTCGCCGGCGTCGCGTTCGTGAACGGGACGACGACGGTGAAGGTCCCTTCCACGTTGTCGTGGAAGTCGTGAATGAGGATGGCGTTGGCCTGGGCCGAACTCGTATTGGGTACCGTGAGCGACGTGGTGAGGAGTCCGGTGAGTCGCGACGCGGACACGAGGCCCACGATGATGACCGCGATCCAGAGGGTGATGACGATGACCCTTCGCTTGATTATCAAGCGAGTCCATCGATCTAACACATTGGAAGAGTACCGGTCACAATGTCGACTCTTGCGGTGTCGGACCTCGCGGCCGATCAGCGCACAGCTTTCTTTCGCCATCGCTCGTGACCGAATCGTTGCTGCACCGACTGTCGCGACGTGGCGAAGACCGACGCGAGCACGATCAGTGACGTCAACAGGATCGCGTTGCGCGCGACGAAGTCGCGGATCGCGAGGTACGTCGAGGTCTCGAGCGAGTTATGGAAGAAGAGCCATGGGACACAAAAGATCGCGAGCGCGAGGACGCACGCGCGGCCCAGCCAACTGTGCACGCCCACCTCTCGGATGACGAGTACCAGGAGTGGCGCGAACGCGAAGTAGTGGTCCCACGCCACCGGCGAGCCGAGGACGCTCGCGTAGAGGACGCAGACCATCGCCGCTATCTCACAGTCCATCTTCCAGAGTCGTTGGGAGGCGCAGAGTCCGAGCGTGATCACCAGTACCGAGAAGACGCCGTCCCAGGCCCAGTTGAGCAGTCCGATGTGGAACGGCGCGCGCATGAAGAACGAGGTGATGCTCGAACTGGCGTAGGACGCGGCGCCTCCGTTGGCGAATCGCCCGAACTCCTTGTGACCGATGATGAGGACGCGGATGAACGTCGAGAAACTCGCGGGCCAGAGAATCCACGCGACGGCGCTCGTGACCGCGGTCGTCACGAGCGCGGTGATCGCTTCACGGAACTGGCGTCGCCAGATCCACATGATGATGAACACGACGGGGTAGATCTTGAATGCCGTGGCCAGTCCGACGAAGATCCCACGCGCGCGCCCTCGCGTGACGAATGAGTCGAGTACGACGAAGAGCAAGAGGATCGTGGCCGTCTGGCCCCAGATGAGACATTCGACCTCGAGCGGCAACACGACGATGGAGGCGAGTGCCAGGCCGCAGCCGAACGCGAAGTTCGTGGTCCAGTGTCGAGGCGTGAGGTGGTGAAGACAGATGGCGATCGACGTCGCGAGGCAAAGAATGCTCAGCCACGTCCACAGGAAGGGGATCGACGCTGTCGGCAGCCAGACGAGCGGCCAGAACAGGAGGATCGCGCCCGGCGGATAGGTGAAGGCCTCCACGCCGAAGGGTTTGTAGATGTTGCCCGTCCTTCGCAGCGTCTGGAGATTGGTCACGCGACCCGTGAGATCGCGAAAGACGTAGGTGTAGCGACCGGCGAAGGTCCACGGATGAAAACCGTGGGTCCGTGCCACGAGTATCGACATGACGAGTGTGCCGGCCAGACCCACCAACGCCAGGCACACCCCGAGTGCCGTGAAACGTCGTGGGGGGATGAGCATCAACGTCTCAGCGTTCGACGACGCGGCGAGGACACGGCGCCGAGGTCTCGTTCGTTGCGGACCGCGGCACCATCATGCTCCCCTCGATCTGCGTAGCGGAATCGTCCCGCGCAGTGTCAGTACCATTCTCGACCTTCTTAAGGGTCGACCGAAATCGAAGTGAGATTTGCGTAAATGCGACGGCCATAACGTCGCACGGCGAAGAGGGCGCGAGTTTGAGCGGTATAGCGTGGACCATGTCCTTTTCTCATCGGGTCGACACGGTCGTCCCGCGGCTCGCCCAATCTAGGACGTGACGCCGATGACGGGAAATTCCGCCGAAGTCTCACGGCGCGCCATCTTGAAGATCAGTGAGTCGACGATATTGACGACGGTCGACGGCCTCGACCTACGTGGACACGCCAAGATCAGTGCGGTGGTCGGCATACCGCTGCGGAACCTTCAGCAGCGACGCGACGTCACGACCTTCGCGGTGTCAGCCCCGATTGCGGCGGTCGCCGCGCTCCTGGAGTTGTTAGCGATGTCGCCATTGGAGAAGGTCATCGTGGCGCTGGGGGATCACGCGGACACGCCGAACTTCGAGCAGTTGCGCGACGCCATTGACGCCGTCGTTCGCGACGGTGCCTCGCACCGACGACGTCGTCGCCGTGCTCGCGTTCGCTATCGCCGAAGAGTTCCCGGCGGCGCCGCACTGTCGCCAGTTGCTCGAAGAGCACCCCGAGTGGGCCCTACCGGAACTTCCCGTCGTCGACGTGTCGTCGACGAGTTTCACGCCGAAAGAGACCGATCCCGCGATCAAGGAGCAGCGCCGACGTCGGCGCGAGGAGGAGAAGAAGCGTAAGCGCGGTCCGACCTCGCAACGTCCCGCGCGTCCGACGAAAGTGAAGCCGGCGGCCAAGGCGGCCGCGCCACCCAGCCCGCCACGCACCGTCGTTGAAAACGTCGAGGCGCGTCGTGCGATCATCTTCACGCCCGCCGAGCTCGAGCGTTTCGACCCCGAGCACGCGTTGGTGGGCACCGTCGTCATCGTCGAGGTGCCCTTTGACGCCATCGACCCCGACGTCCCCGAACAACGAGCCAAGGAACGACCGGCGCTCGTGGTGGCGGCGAGCGACGACGCCGTGTTGGTGCGACCGATCTACTCGAGTGACGCGCCGACGAGGAGCGTGCTGCAATCGTGGCGTCGACTCGGCCTGGATCATGTGAGTTACCTCGACGACGCGCGCGTCGCGGTGCCCGCCGCTACGGCGTCGCTGGAGCGTGTGGGACGTCTGAGCGATCAGGAGTGGAACGCCCAGCTCTGAGTTGGTGGAACAGCAGGACCGCGCCACCGAGTGCCAGCACGAGTCCGGCGATCTGCACGCCGAGCGATCCGCTGTGCGACTCCTGCCCGAGGAGCAATCGTTCGTCGGTCGATCGCACGACACCCCAGATGATCATCGCGACGCCGGTTACGACGCCGACATGACGATGCGGTCGCCGGTGTTCGATTGCCAGCAGCACGAGCCACAAGATTGCGTCTTCGGCGCCTTGGATGAGCGGCACCGGCACGCGCTTACCGACCTGACCGTGGTAGTGAATGCCGAACCACTGATGCGTGAGGTGGCCCGCCGCCGTTCACCATGAACTGCGGACCGAGCACGCGACCGAGCGCCCACCCGACGATCAGCGCCGGCACGAGGGCGTCGGTGAACGCGGCGAGTGAACTCGCGGGCCACCATCGACGCTGCAGGTAGAGACCGACCGGCAACGCCAGCGCGATGCCCCCGAAACTCGCGAGTCCGCCCTGCCAGACCGCGATCCAGCGCGCGGGGTGATCCGAGTAGTAGCCCCAGTTGGTCGCGATGTTGGCGAGGCGCGCGCCGATCAGGCCGGCGACGATGAGGGCGAAGGCGTATTTCCCGAAGGGCCGAACGTCAAAGTCGGACTTCGCCAGTCGCCTTCGCGCGTAGAGGAAACAGACGTAGGCCGCGATGGCGAGGCCGAAGCCGTAGGTGTGAAAGACGAGGGGACCGAGGTGAAACGAGGTGGGGACGCCGGACACGGCTAGCCCCGCGGGCGACCGAGACCAAAGAATCCGTAACCGAGTCGGACCGGGACGACGTGCACGAGTGTCCCCGTCATCTCGGCCTCAATCATCTTGCCGTCACCGACGTACATCGCCACGTGCTGGTCGCCGTCGTAGCCGTAGAAGAGCAGGTCGCCCGGCTCGATGTCGACGAGCGGCACGCGCATCGTGTCTTCGTACATCGCCCCGGAGTAGTGGGGGAAGTCGATGCCCGCGGCATCGTAGGCGAGCATGATGAGTCCGGAGCAGTCGACGCCCGATCTGCTGGCGCCGCCCCAGACGTACGGGGTGCCGATGTAGGTCATCGCGGTGCGGATCGCGATGTCTGCCTTCGAGTCCGGCGGCGGATCGGTGATGCCGTCGGCGAGGCTCTGGGCGTTGAACGACGTCACTTCCTTCGCCGACGCGGCGGCCTCGGCCTGGGCGATGAAGGTCGCGATATTGCCCTTCACCTGAGCGAGGGCGTGATTGAGCGACGACTGATAGACGTCGGCCGAGTGGAACGACTTCGCGGCGGCGCGGGTGAGGAAGGCCGCTCGGCCGACTTCGCGAGCCAGGATGCTGCGCTCCTGGGTCAGTTCGATCCGGTAGTTCTTCAGGTTCGAGATCGTCGCGGCGACGTTGCCCTGGGCCAACTGGTTGTAGACGTTGGTGGCGCCGATCTTGGACGCGGAGTTGGAGAAGAGCGGGTTGTTGCTGGCGGCGGCGCCGTTGGTGACGTAGGCGAAGACCGCCTCGGCGCGCAGTTGCGCGTCGCCCTTGGTGACGCTCTTCTTGATGTCGCGACGTCGGCCTTGGTGTTCTTGATCTCGTTGGCGATCTTGTTCAACTTGATCTTGGCCAGGTCGTACTTCTGGCCGAGGAAGTCGACGTTCGCGCTGATCCGATTGATCTGCTTGAGGAGTTGGTTCGCCCGGGCGCGGTCGCTGCCCAACGTCGAGGCCGACGCGAGATGCGGAGAGAAGGTCACAGTGCCAAGACACACTGCGACCACAGCCAAGATGGAAAACATCCACCGGAAGCGCCTGAGTTCCCTTGCTGGCCGTAGCGTCGGAGGCGCAAAGCGCACGACGTCAGTCACGCGACAAGGCTACCGGCAACGGCCATTGTCGTGCAGACTCGACCACGCGTGAAGTCGTCAATCACCTGATCAACCCCGGAGAATCACTGAGGAATCCTCTGTAATTCTGGGGCCGGTTCGGACAGTTTGGCCTCCGAGAATAGGCTCGGCGCATGTCAAAACGTTCGCGCGCGCTACCGCGTCGGTCCTGTCTCTCGACACCGGGCTCCTCCGAACGCTTCCTCGCCAAGGCGCCTACCGCGAGCGCGGACTTCTCGTTCCTCGATCTCGAGGACTCCGTGGCGCCCAATGAGAAGGTCGCCGCGCGCGCCAAGGTCGCCCAGGCCATCCGCACCCTGGACTGGGACGACCGCGTCTTGTGCGTGCGGGTCAACGCGTGGGACACCCCGTGGACCTACGGCGACGTCATCGACGTCGTGTCCGACGCCGGCCCTCGACTCGATGAGGTCATGCTCCCCAAGGTCCAATCGGCCGCCGAGGTCGTGGCGCTCGACCTCCTCCTGAGCCAGGTCGAGCACAACGCCGGTCTCGAGCCGGGCCACATCGGCATCGAGGCCCAGATCGAGACCGCCCAGGGCCTGATCAACGTCGAAGCGATCTGTGCCGCCTCGCCCCGACTCGAGTCCATCGTCTTCGGGCCGGCTGACTTCGCGGCCTCGATCGGCATGCCCGTGACGACGATCGACGAGACGATCCACCACGCCCCGTCCAATCCCTTCAGCTACGTCTTCGCCAAGATCTTGATGGCCGGTCGGGCGAACGGTCTGCACGTCATCGACGGACCGTTCCTCAAGGTCCGCGACCTCGAGGCCCTGCGCTACGCCGCGTCAGATCTCGGCCTCCTACGGCTTCGACGGCAAGTGGGCGCTCACCCCCGACCAGGCGATCGTGCTCAACGAGGTCTACTCACCGAGCCAAGAGCTGTTCGACAAGTCCTTCGACATCCTCGACGCCTACCGCTTCGCGACCGAAACGAGGCACACCGGCGCGGTCATGTTCGGCGACGAGATGATCGACGAGGCCTCGGCGAAGATCGCCAACTCCTTCGTCGCCCGGGGCGAGCGCTCGGGGATGAAGCGCACGCCCAAGTAGCGAACTCGCCGTCCGCTTCACCAAGAATTCAAGTTGCCCGCTCTATCTTTTGTCACAGCCCGACGCTAGATTCCTTATTAGGAGAGATTCGCAACAAGGAAATTTCCAACACCGGGCAAGTGATAAAGGAATTCCGAGCGCATGGCAATCATTGAACTGACGGCTCCACAGGGTCGCTACCAGTCGCTGAAGCGAGCCTTCAACGCAGCGCGAGTGGCGCAAGATCACGTTGGATGATGGTGACGATCGTCGCCCTGCACGTCGTGGGCTTCGGAATCCTGATCGCGTTCGTCGTGCCCGGGCACTACAAGGAGTTCGGCATCGGCCTCGGGATCCTCGCCTACACGCTGGGACTTCGCCACGCCTTCGACGCCGACCACATCTCGGCGATCGACAACACCACGCGCAAGCTGCTCAACGAACGCCACGGCGTCGAAGGCACGAGTCGCCCACTGACCCTCGGCTACTACTTCTCACTGGGTCACTCGACGATCGTGGTGGCGATCGGCATCGGCCTGGTCTTCGCCGAGCGCGCCGTCTTTCACGCCGTGTCGCACTCCAACTCCGGTCTCGAACAGTTCGGCGGCGTCTTCGGGACGCTCGTGTCGGCCTCGTTCCTGTTCTTGATCGCGCTTGATGAACCTCGTGATCCTGGCCGGGATCATCCGAGTCTTTCGCTCGATGCGCGACGGCACCTACGACGAGGCCGAACTCGAGGCCCAGTTGCAGAACCGTGGACTGATGTACCGCTTCTTCGGCAAGTGGATGCGCTCGCTCGACAAGGAGTGGAAGCTCTACCCGGTGGGCGTGGTCTTCGGCATGGGCTTTGACACCGCGACCGAGGTGGCGTTGCTGGCCAGCACCGCGCTCTTGGCGGCCCAGCACGTGCCGTGGTACTCGATCATGTGCCTGCCGATTCTCTTCACCGCGGGCATGGTCCTCATGGACACGATCGACTGCATGTTCATGAACGTCGCCTACGGCTGGGCCTTCTTCAATCCCGGTGCGCAAGATCTTCTACAACCTCGCGATCACGGGTCTGTCGGTGGCGATCTGTTTCTTCATCGGCGCCATCGAGGTCTTGGGTCTCTTGCCCCATGAACTCCACTGGAAGGGCTCGTTCTGGCGATTCATGTCGGGATTCGACATCAACAAGGCCGGCATGATCATCGTGGCCATGTTCGTCGTGACGTGGTTGGGCGCCGTGCTCATCTGGCGCTACGGTCACATCGAAGAGAAATGGGGCTCGACGTCTGCGCCCCATCGAGACCGCAATCTTGGACGGCGCCGAGCGTTCGTTGGGTGACGAAGAACCGCGCGGCGACATCGCCGGACCGGCCTTCGGCTTCGCGGCCGACTAAGCTACGCCGGCAGCTCTTCGAGCAGTCGGCGCACGATGACCTTGAGACAGAGCGTCTCGTCGGCGCCTTCGAAGATCGACAGGACCCTGCGCGTCGACGAAGTAGCGACTCACCGCGTACTCCTCGGCGTAGCCCATGCCGCCGTGGATCTGCATCGCCTCGCGCGTGACCCACTCGGCGGCGCGACAGACGTAGGCCTTGGCCATGGACGCCTCGAGTGCGCCGCCACCGCGCGCCATCTCGCGCGCGACCTCGAGCGAGAACTGGCGCGCGCACTGGATGATCGCGGCCATGGTGCCGAGTTTCACCCGCGTGAGTTCGTAGTTGATGATCGCTTCGCCGAAGACGACGCGGTTCTGGGCGTAGTCCAGGGCCGCCTCGTAGGCGGCCTGCATGACGCCGACCGCGCGCGCCGTCGTCTGGAGTCGACCGTTCTCGAAGCCGGCCATCTGGAAGTAGAAGCCCCGACCGAGACCGGCCTCGCCGCCGACGAGGTCTTCGTCGGGCACGAACCAGTTCTCGAAGGCCAACTCGTACGAGTGCATACCGCGATAGCCGATGGTGTCGATCGGGCGACCCTCGAGCCGACCGGCGCTCGATCGCTCCCGGGCGTCTTGGCGAAGCACGAAACCTTCGCTGTCACCTCGTTCCTTCTCGACGAGGAAGAGCGACAGGCCCCGGTGCGTCGCGCTGCGATCGGCGTCGGTGCGCGCGAGCAGCATCAGCACGTCGGCGCGGCGCCGCGAACGTGCACCACGTCTTGGTGCCGTTGATGAGCCAGCCACCGTCGGTCTTCGTCGCGCTCGTCGTGACGCCGGCGACGTCGCTACCGAAGTCGGGCTCGGTCACCGCGACCGCGGCCAGGACGTCGCCCGAGGCGAGGCGCGGGCAGCCAGCGTTCCTTCTGTTCCTGAGTGCCGCCGTTCACCAGCGCGCGCGTCAGGATCTCCGGTCGCGTGATCAACGATCCGCCGACGCCCAGGGCGCCCCACGACAGTTCCTCGGTCGCCACGACCATGCCGAGGTACTCCGACTCGCCGCCGGAGGCGAAGCCACCGAACTCCTCGGGCACCGAGAGTCCGAAGCCACCGAGTTCGGCGAGGCCCGAGATCACCGACTCGGGGATGTCGGCGTTGGCCCGGTGGACGTGCTCGGCGTGCGGACGGACCTGTTCGAGCGCGAATCGGTGGAAGGTGTCGGCGACCATCGCGAAGTCCTCGCCGAGGTGGCGATCGCCGGCACTCTCGGCGAGTGCCGCGATGAACTCTGGATCGCGGTAGTTAGCGACGAATGCTGCGAACGGTCGGTACCAGTCGTCGCTCGACGGCCCACAGACGTCTCACGTCCGAGGACGCGCGTCGCGAGGTCGCTGAGGGCGATCGCCAGGAACGCCGCCACGAGTTGGGACTCGGCTGTCGCCGTTTCGCGCGTAGGCCAGCGACGCGCGCGCCGTGGCGAGCGCGCTCGCGGCGTGCGCGACGTCGTAGGCGAGGCTCTGGTGCGCGTCGATGCCGCCACTGTCGCGCAGCGCGACGAGCGCACCGTCGATCACCGACTGGGCGAGGTCAAGAAGTTCAGTCGCGTCGGCGAGATCGAGTGGGGGAGCGGGCATAGGAGAAATTTAACGGGTGAGGAGAATGAGTCCCCGAGACCTAGGCTCTAGGCGTGAATGTGACAATGCTCCTCGCCGATTCGGCCCAAGTGGCCGACGGAAAGCTCTACATCCTGGGCGGCGGTTGGTCGGTGACGGGACCCGATCCCACGCCCTCGGCCGTGGCCATCAAGGTCATGGTCGACTGGCACGAGTTCAACGCGAGTCACCACTGGGAACTCTTCCTCGAAGACGCCGACGGTCAGCCGGTGCGATTCGAGACGCCCGACGGACCACAACCGATCGAAGTGCGCGGCGATTTCTCGGCGGTGGCACCCGACGGCGTGCCGGTCGGCACGCCCGTCGACGTGCCGATCGCGGTCAACTTCGGCCCGATTCCGCTCCAGGACGGCGCGCGTTTCACCTGGCGCATGGTCATCGACGGTGACTCGTTGCCCGGGGCGACCGTGTCGTTCACGACGCGCCCGGCGCTGCCGGTGAGCGTCGAAGAATAAGTCGACGAGAGCGGCGTGCGAGAGAATGAACCCATGAGTTCATTCGAACGACCCTTCGGTCGCTACTTCGAGGAGTTCGAAGTCGGCGACGTCTACAAACACTGGCCGGGCAAGACGATCACCGAGGCCGACGACCATCTCTTTTGCATGATCACGATGAACCATCATCCGCTGCACACCAACGCCTGGTTCGCCGAGCACGAGACCGTGCATCACAAGAACGTGGTCGTCGGCAACCTGGTCTACTCGCTGGTCCTGGGCATGAGCGTGCCCGACGTCTCCGGCTCGGCCATCGCGAACCTCGAGGTCGAGACGTTGGTCCATCGCAATCCGACGTTCCACGGGGACACGATCTACGCCGAGACCCGGGTCCTCGAGAAGATGCCGTCGACGTCCAAGAACGACCGCGGCATCGTCGTCGTCGAGACCAAGGGATTCAACCAGGACGGTCTCGAGGTCTGCTACTTCCGACGCAAGGTGATGGTCTGGAAGCGCGAGTTCGCCCCCGAACGACAGCGTCCGTACAGTGGCGACGTCTGGTCGTAGCGATCACGCCACGTTTCGTCGGGTCCTTCGTCGAAACGCCGCGGGACTCGCGCGCGTCGTTGCCCGTGGATAGGCACTGACCCCTGGTCGGTCCTGGTGAGCGAGGTCATGCTCCAACAGACCCAGACCTCGCGTGTGATCGGACCCTGGACGAGATTCCTCGAGGCCTTTCCCACGCCGACGTCGTGCGCCGACGCCTCGCTGTCCGAGGTCCTGCGACTCTGGAGCGGCCTCGGCTATCACCGGCGTGCGAAGGCCCTGCACGACGCGGCGACCATGATCCGCGACGACTTCGGCGGTGTGGTGCCCGAGGACGTCAGCGACCTGCGTCGTCTGCCCGGCATAGGGGAGTACACCGCGAACGCCGTCGGATCGTTCGCCTTCGGTCGCCGCGTCGCCGTCGTGGACACCAACGTCGGGCGCGTGCTCGCGCGCGCCGTCGCCAATCGAACGCTGAAAGTCGCCGAGGCTCGCGAGGTAGCCAGCGAACTCCTACCGCGAACGGACGTCGCCTCGTTCAATCAGGCGATGCTCGACCTCGGTGCGCAGTACTGCACGTCGAGCCCGCGCTGTGACTCCTGTCCGGTGGCGCGCGCGTGCACGTGGCACGTCGAGGGTGGACCCGATCCCGCGCCGCGAAGTGCGGGCGTCTCGCGCCCCCAACCGACGTTCCAAGGATCGAACCGCCAGGCCCGGGGACGCGTACTCGCGGCGTTGCGCGACGGGCCACGCTCGATGCAGGAACTCCTAGGTGGCCATGGAGAGCGTCGAACTGAGTCGTGGCGCGACGCTCATCGACGGACTGGTGGCCGACGGTCTCGTGGAACGCCGCGGACGCCTCGTCAGTCTCAGTGGCGACGAGCCAGGGTGATTCGCTCGGGCTCGACGAACCATCGGTAGTCTCGTCGTCGTGAGTTCCATCGACGTCGCGCAGGTTCAAAGAGGTGCTCGGACACTTCGCGACCGGCGTGGCGGTCGTCACCGCCGCGACGCCCGACGGACCCGTCGGCTTCACCTGTCAGACCTTCGGTGCGCTCTCACTCGAACCGACGCTGATCTCATTCTCCGCGGTCACCGCGAGCAACTCGTGGCCGAAGGCACGTGACGTCGGCGTGGTGGGCGTGAATATCCTCTCCTCCGAACAAGAGGCCGTGGCGCGAGTCTTCGGGAGGTCGGGCGACGAAAAGTTCGCCGGCATCGGCTGGTCGCCAGGCCCGAATGGCGCGCCGTTGATCGACGACGCCCTCGCGCACTTGGAGGGCCATATCGAGTTCGTCACCTCTCAGGGCGACCACGACATCGTCGTGGTCGCGGCCGAGTACGTGGTGAGTCACCACGGCGCACCGTTGGTCTTCTATCGCGGCGGTTTCGGCAGTTTCGACTGATTGGAGACTTCAGTACGCTTCGAGGCGTGATGACACTCGTCAGTCCCGTTGGTGACCGAACGAGGGATTGATGGCGTTGGCCCTCAAGATCGTCATCGTCGTCGTCGTGGTGCTGGTGGTCGCGGTCGCCGCCCTTCGTATTCGAAAGCTTCGTCGTGATGAGATCCGCGAACTCTCGCGACCGGTCGAGCGTCGACTCATGTCGCCGCCACCGTCGCCGTACGCGCCGTCGAAAGGGTTTCGGCTGCTCGACGGTCCGCTCGACGCGACACGCCGCCCCGAGCCGCTTCGGCCCCGTCTCGAGGCCGGATCGCGAGTACGTCTTCAGCGAGTCGCAGATGCCGGGCGACGCCGAGGTCGTGCCCTCACATTTTCGACACAACGAACAGTGGGCGCTGTCGAAGTCCGCTCGACGTTCGGCGTCGTTCACCGGACTTCGCGTCGCGGTGATCGCGGTGATCATCATCGCGGTCGTCGGCGCGCTCGGTTTCTACTTGCAGCACCTTCACTCGAAGAACACGACCGACGACCACGACCACGACGACGAGGCCGCCGGCGACGACCACGACCATCGCCGCGGCGGTGTCGTTGCCGGCGTCGTTCAAGGCGACCTCGATGAGTGGCGAGACCGCGACGTACGACGTGCCGCGCAAGAGCTACGTCGTCGTCGTGCGTGGCGCGCTCGGTCCGACGTGGGCGGTCTACAAGATGGGACCATCAAGCACGCTGGAGTGGCAGGGCACGGTCACGCAGGGGACCGATGAGTCACTGCGCATGATCGGTGTGTCGCAGATCACGATCGGTGCGCCCAAGAGCGCCAGCGTCACCGTCGACGCGAAGCCGGTCGTCTTCCCGTCACCGCTGCCGGCGACGCTGGTGCTGTCCTTCGTCGCGTCATAGCCCAACGATCTCGTGCAGCGTCCACGCGAGGGCCTGCGCTTCGTCACGCCACGCGTCGTAGCGTCCCGAGGGACCGCCGTGTCCGGCGCCCATCTCGGTCTTGAGGTACGCGACGTTCTCTTCGTTGGCGTCTCGGATCTTGAGTACCCACTTGGTCGGCTCCCAGAAACCAACGCGCGGATCGTTCAGCCCGCCGGAAGCGAAGAGGTGCGGATAGACGCGCGCTGTCCCGTCGGGGTTCGTCGCAGTGACGTTGTCGTACGGGGAGTAGCTCTTCATCGTGCGATAGGCCGTCGCGCTGGCGTCGGGGTTGCCCCACTCTTCCCACTCGCCAACGGTGAGCGGCAGCGTCGCGTCGAGCATGGTCGTCAGCGCGTCGACGAACGGCACGTCGGCCACGACACAGCGAAAGAGTTCTGGCGCCAGGTTCATGACGGCACCCATGAGGAGGCCGCCGGCCGATCCGCCCCGGATAGCCAACTGATCGCTGGTCGTCCAGCCGCTTCGAATCAGATCTCTCGCCACCGCGACGAAGTCGCTGAAGGTCGTGGGCTTCTGGGCCAGTTTCCCCGTCTCGTACCAGGAGCGACCCATCTCGCCGCCGCCGCGGATATGCGCGATCGCGAAGATCACGCCACGTTCGAGCAATGAGAGCCGAAGCGACGAGAACGACGGATCGATCGAGATCTCGTAGCTGCCGTAGCCGTAGAGGAGGAAGGGTGACGGCGTACGCGCGTGCAGCGCCCCCTCGGCGTCGACGTCGAGCAGATCGGCGCGCGCCACCACCGAGACCGGGATTTTGACACCGTCGCTCGCCGTGACCCACAGTCGTCCGGTCACGTACTGCGTCGCGTCGTACCCGCCGAGGACGATCTGCTGTTTGCGCACGATCATCTCTCCAGTGGCGACGACGACGTCGCCCACGAGTCGCGGCGTGACCAGTGACGTGACCGACACCCGCAACTGGGACGTGTCGAAGTTGGGGTTCGCCGACAGTTGCACGGTGCTCGGACTAGCCGGACCGTCGATGAATCTCGAACGCTCGAGGAGGTCGTCTCCGAACGGATCATCGCCGCTCAGCGTGGCCGCGATCCGCACCGCAGCGCCACCATCGTGTCGTTCACTGATCGCGAGGAAGGTCTTGAACGCGTCCACGCCGTCGAGTCGTGAACCCGGACGCTCAGGAATCACCTCGCGCCACTCGGTGCCCTCCACTCTTCGCGGCGAGGAGTCGAAAATCGGTCGCGCCTTCGTTGGTGACTTTCAGCCACCACGCGACGCCCGTGTCGTCCACGTAGTGTTCGACGCCGTATTCGATGCCGTGTCGCCGTTCCTCGAGGAGTTGCAATTCCCCGGTCGGGTCGTGGGCGTCGAGGTAGTGGACCTCGGTCGTCATGGACGAACCGAGGTGCACGTAGATGACGGCGTCGTCGCGACTGCGACCGACCGACAGGTTGTACTGCGCGTCGTCCTCTTGGAAGATCAGGACGTCCGTCTTGGTCTCCGATCCCAGTTGATGGCGCCACAGTTGGAACGGCCGCTTCGCCTCGTCGACGCGCGTGTAGAAGAAATGACGGCTGTCCATCGCCCACGCGAAGCCGTAGTGGACGTCATCGAGCTCGTCGGCAACGGCTGCTTGACCGGCGAGGGGGCGCACGGTGACGTGGTGCAGTTCGTCGCCGTCGAAGTCGGTGCCGACCGCGACCCAGTCGTCGTCGGGGCTCACGGCGAGGACACCGACCGAGAAGTAGTCGCTGTCACCGGCCTCCGCGTTCTCGTCAAGGATCACGACCTCGCCCTCGAGCGACGTCAACGGATCGATCTCTGGCGGCGTGAGGTCCTCACTCGTCGCGGGCACGCGACAACTGAGCGGATAGTTGAGACCCTCGCGCGTACGTTCGAAGTACCACCACGCGCCCTTTCGAACCGGCACCGAGATATCGGTCTCCTCGATGCGGCTCTTGATCTCTTCGAACAGTTCGTCCTCGAGCGGCTTGAGTTCGCTGAAGCTCTCGCTCAAGAACTCGTTCTCGGCGCGCAGGTGGGCGAGGACCGATTCGTCGTCGCGGTCCATCATCCAGTAGTACGGGTCCTCGCGGTCGTCCCCGTGACGGGTGATGGTGAAGGGTCGCTTCGGAGCGGTGGGGGGAGTAGGCACCGCTCTACTTTGCCTTAATTTGTTGACTTGTCCCGATAACGAGTTAGTACTATGTAGATAGGGATTATCCCAAGGGAGCACCATGTCAGTTGACAATCTGGATTTCAGCCGGTACCAACTGGGCTGGTCCGACGACCAGATCCCGGTCTTCAAGCCGAAGAAGGGCATCAACGAGGCGATCGTGCGCGAGATGTCCGGCATCAAGAACGAAGACAAGTGGATGCTGGACTTTCGTCTCAGCGCGCTGAAGAAGTTCGAGAAGAAGCCGATGGTGCCGTGGTTCGCCGAGCGGATGCCGGACCTCGACTTCAACGACATCTACTACTACATCAAGCCGACCGAGAACCAGGTCGACCGCTGGGAAGACCTGCCCGACGACATCAAGAACACCTACGAGCGCCTGGGCATCCCCGAGGCCGAGCGCAAGTACTTGGCCGGTGTCACCGCACAGTACGAGTCCGAGGTGGTCTTTCACCGCAACCGCGAGGACCTCGAGCGCCTCGGCGTCCTGTTCTGTGACATGGACACCGCCGTGCGCGAGTACCCCGAACTGGTGCGCAAGTACTTCGGCACGATCATCCCGCCGAACGACAACAAGTTCGCCGCGCTGAACTCCGCGGTGTGGAGCGGTGGTTCGTTCATCTACGTGCCGCCGGGCGTCAACGTCGACCAACCGCTGCAGGCGTACTTCCGCATCAACACCGAGAACATGGGTCAGTTCGAGCGCACGCTCATCATCGCCGACGAGGGCTCACAGGTCCACTACGTCGAGGGCTGCTCGGCCCCGGTCTACTCGACCGACTCCCTGCACTCCGCGGTCGTCGAACTCGTGGCGCTGCCCGGTGCGCGCATCACCTACACGACGATCCAGAACTGGTCGAACAACGTCTACAACCTCGTGACCAAGCGCGCGCGCGCCGAGGCCGAGGCCCACGTCGAGTGGATCGACGGCAACATCGGCTCGCGCCTCACGATGAAGTACCCGTCGGTCTACCTGATGGGTCCCAAGGCCTCGGGCGAGGTGCTCTCGGTCGCCTACGCCGGTCCGGGTCAGGTCCAAGACGCCGGCGCCAAGATGATCCACTGCGCCCCGGAGACGACCTCGACGATCATCTCGAAGTCCATCTCGAAGGACGGCGGTCAGACGACCTACCGCGGCCTGGTGAAGGTCGAAGAGGGCGCCACGGGCGCCAAGAGCTTCGTGCGCTGTGACGCGCTGATCCTCGACGAGCAGTCGATCTCCGAGACCAAGCCCTACATGGAGGTCGGCGAGCAGGACGCGTCGATCGGTCACGAGGCGACGGTCTCGAAGATCGGTGACGACCAGCTGTTCTATCTGATGAGTCGCGGACTCACCGAGAGCCAGGCCATGGGCATGATCGTGAACGGCTTCATCGAACCGGTGACGCGCACGTTGCCGATGGAGTACGCCGTCGAGTGGTCGCGACTGATCGAACTGCAGATGGAAGGCAGCGTCGGTTAACGAGGCGCCCGCCACATCGTGTAATACGGTGGCGCGCCCTCCACGGGCGTCAAGGGTCTCAATCAGTTCGTAGCCGAAGCGCTGGTAGTAGGCCACGTTGTCCAGGCGCGGCGTCTCCAAGTGACTACCGACACCCTCGGCGTCGACCTGGGCGAAGGCGTGCTCGAGGAGCATCGTGCCGACGCCACTGCGTTGGGCCGGTGGATCGGCGCAGAGCACCATGAGATACCACTGTGGATCCTTGCGATGGGCGCGCACCAGCGACGCCATGTATTTGTTGCCCGCCAACAGTGATCGTGGTCGTCGATAGAAGGCCCGCAACGACAGACGGCATCTGGCTGAGTTGGACGCGCATCGGCAACGGGTAGCCGCCGGTCGTCAACCACGCCGCGACGCCGAGCGCGTCGTCGTTCTCATCGCGCACGGTCACGATGCGACCGTGATCGCCCATGTGCGTGTAGACCGCGCGGAAGAAATACGGCAGTCGTGAACGTCGCATCGCGTCGTCGGGCAGCAGATACGTGAAGAACGGATCGTCGAAGAACGCGCGACTGGACATTGCCACGACGTGCGACAAATCGGCTCCGACCAGCGGTCTTTCGTCGATTGGCGTCCGGGCACTGGCAAGTTATAGCAAATTCTTACGTTTCGCGTGGAAGAATAGAGGTATGGGAATGCGCGAAGAGTGCAAGCACTTTCAGAGCCGGACCTACAAGTCCGGGGAGGTGGCACGCTTCTGCGTGCTCGGCAACGCCCCCGACCAGCCGTGGTCCTGTCCCGAGAACTGCGTGACCTACGAGCGTCGCCTGGCCGACGTCGGCTGGTCCCACGGTTCACTGGTCGACCGCCCGGTCGAGAAGGCGCCCGAGACGAGCGCGACGCTCGATGAGCGCCGCGAACTACTCAAGATGGCCAGTGAGATCGTCGACAACGTCGCGCCCGAGATGTACGAAGAGCGACGCAAGGTCCTCGACGAGCAAGAGCGCAAGCAGCGCGGCTGGAAGTTCTGGAAGCGTTAGTCGCCGTTAAAGACCGGCGGTCGCTTCTCCACGAACGCCGTCATCGCCTCGCGCAGGTCGTTGCTCTGCAGATACATCGTGTTCCAGCGTGCGACGAACTCCAGACCCTCGTCGACGCTTCGTCCGTCGTTGGCCGCGAGGACGGCCTTCGTGCCCTGCACGGCGAGGGGCGAGTTCTGGGCGATCTCGAGGGCGAGCGCGCGCGCGCCGGCGAGCAGTTCGTCACCGTTGCCGTAGACCGCGTTCACCAGACCGATCTCGAGCGCGCGCGACGCGTCGATGTCCTTGCCGGTGTAGGCCAGTTCGGCGAGGTGTCCGGCGCTGATGATCTTCGGCAGTCGCTGCAGCGAACCGAGGTCCGCGACGATCGCGATCTTCGTCTCGCGCACCGAGAACGTCGCGTCGTTGGCGCACAGTCGCACGTCACAGGCGCTGATGAGATCGACGCCACCGCCGATGCAGTAGCCGTGGACGGCCGCGATGACCGGGACCTTGAGTTCCGCGATCGACGTGACCGACGCCTGCATCGTCTCGCACGGCCTCGTAGGCCTGGGCGTTCGAGGCGGCCTTGGACGACGACGTTCGAGGCGGAGGCGAAGCCGCCGCCGTACTCCTTGAGGTCGAGCCCGACCGTGAAGTGCGGACCCTTGGCCGCGATGATCGAGCACGCGAACGTTCGGGTCGCTCGCGACCGCCGCCGCGGCGAGTGGCAGGTCGCGCCACAACGCACTCCCCATGGCGTTGCGCGCCTCTTCTCGATCGAGCCACAGCGTGGCGACGTGACCGTCGACCTCGAGCGTCAACACCTCGGATGAAAACTCCATGACTACTCCTCGTTCGAATCGACCTCAGCCTACGGCGGACCTCGAAGGAGAACGAGGGGCGCCCAGTACACTGCCTTGGTCCCGATATCTATGAAAATCTTCGCTGATTCAGCCTCCGCCTTCATTGCCGAGCGCCCCGACGCGGCCCCTCGCCAGTTGGCGTGGGACGCCTTCGAGGTGGCCGGACTCCCGACCACCAGTGACGAGGTCTGGCGCTACGCCCCGCTGAAGGACTTCGACCTCGACCGATTCGGCGTCGTGTCCGAGCCCACCACGCGCGCCGATTCGCCCTTCGCCGCCCAGCTCTGCGAGCGCGCCGGACTCGTCGTGCGCGTGGTCGACGGCTTCTGCGTGAACACCGGCAAGGCGCTCGACGGCGTCGAGCGTCGACGTCGTCGAGTCGTCCCAGTCGCTCTCCGGCGCCACGTTCGCCGATCGCTATCGCAGCGACACGTTCGCGGTGTTGAACGCCGCGCTCGCCCCGGCGACGACGGTGATTCGCGTCGACGCGGGCGTCGACCGTCGCCGAGCCGATCGTCGTGCTCAACGTGTCGAACTCGACGGCGTCGTTCTCGCGCACCCAGATCGAGCTCGGCCGCGGCGCGAGTGCGACCATCGTCGAGTACTTCGAAGGTGGCGCCGACGCCCTCGTGGTGCCGCTCAGTGAGTACGCGCTCGAGGACAACGCGTCGCTCCAACTCATCACGTACCAGCGCCTCGATCAGAGCGCCTGGCACGTCGCGCGCACGACCGGCTTCGTGACGCGCGACGCGCGACTGCGTCAAGCGGTGGTGGGCATCGGGGCGCACTACAACCGTTCACGCAACGACGCCGAGATGCACGGCGCCGGGTCGGAGAACGAACTGCGCACGACGTTCCTCGGTTCCGGCGATCAGGTGCACGACTTTCGCACGCACCAGATGCACACCGGAGCGAGGTCGCGTTCGACGCTGTTCTCCAAGGGCGCGGTCGCCGACCGGTCCCGCTCCGTCTACACCGGCCTGATCGAGATCGAAAAGGGCGCCAAGCGCACCGACGCGCGTCAGACCAACCACAACCTGTTGCTCTCGCCGGCGGCGCACGCGGACAGCGTGCCGAACCTCGACATCCGAGAGAACGACGTCATGTGCGCGCACGCCTCGAGCGTCGGACCGCTGGATGAATTGCAGCGCTGGTACCTGGAGTCGCGCGGCGTCAGCCGAGAGGACGCCGAGCGGCTGATGATCCAGGGCTTCTTCTACGAGATGCTCGCCGACCTGCCGCCGCAGCTCGCTGAACTGGTCGAGCGTGACGTGACGTCGGTGCTCGCCACCGTGAACGTGGTGACACCGTGACGACCGCCGACATCGGGCAACTGAGCGACTACGAGAGCGGCGTGCCGAAACAGGTTCGCCTCGAGGGCCGGGTCCTGGTCGTGGTGCGTATCGAAGACGACGTGTACGTACTGGACGACCGCTGCAGCCACGAGGACTTCAGCCTCGCCGAAGGCGAAGTCGACTGCGAGACCGCAGAGATCGAGTGCGCACGGCACGGCGCGATGTTCCGACTGAAGGACGGCGAGCCGGTGTCGCTTGCCCGCCACTCGACCGGTGGCGCACTACGACGTGCGCAATTTCGACGGTCACCTGGAAGTCGTGCTGCCATGAGCGTCCACGTTGACCATCGAGGGCCTGCGCGTCGAGGTCGCCGGCAAAGAGGTCTTGAAGGGCTTCGACCTGTCCATGACGACGGGCGAGGTCCACGTCATCATGGGACCGAACGGATCGGGCAAGTCCACGCTGGCCCACGCGTTGGCCGGTCACCCCGGCTACAAGGTCCTCGGCGGATCAGTGCGCATCGACGACGTCGAACTGTTGACGATGTCGCCGACCGAACGAGCCCGTCACGGACTCCTGCTGGCGATGCAACAGCCACTGGAAGTGGCGGGCGTGCGACCGATCGACCTCTTGGTCGCGGCTGGCGTCGATCCGAAGAACTTGCGTCAACGTATGCACGACGAGGCCGAGCGCGTGGAGTTGCGTCCCGAGATCCTCGATCGCTTCGTCAACGTCGACCTCTCCGGCGGCGAGCGTAAGCGCGCCGAGATGGTGCAGTTCGGCATGCTGCGTCCGAAGTTCGCGATACTCGACGAGATCGACTCGGGCCTCGACGTCGACGCCCTCGGCGCGGTCGCGCGTCGGTTGTCGTCGGCGAGTAACGAATGGGAGTGCGGCATCTTGGCGATCACGCACTTCAAACGATTGTTACAAGAACTCACGCCGACGGTGATCCACGTATTGAGCGAAGGTCGCGTCGTGGCAACCGGGGGACCGGAACTCTCCGAGGTTCTCGAACGAGACGGCTACGAACCGTTCCGCGCTCCGACTGCTTGACCACGACGTTCGTGCGGCGAAGGTTAAACTCGACGGATGGCTGACGGAAGCAACGGCGCTCCTCGGGGCCCTTCAGAGAGATCTTCCGGCGCCAAACGACGGGCCCTCGCCAATGAGAGTCGACTGGTCGCGTTGGGCGACGCCGTCGATCGACAGACGGGGAAGGCGCCGAAACGTCGACGTCGTCGACGTCGAGGTCGGACCTGGCTGATCGCCGGCGTGTCCGTGATCGTGCTGATCGTCGGTGTCTTGGGCGGCGGCTATTTGTACGCGAACTGGAAGTTCGACGCGATTCCGAGGATTCATGTGCCGTCGATCTCGTACCCCGTGCCGGGCAAACCCTTCAACATCTTGGCCATCGGCTCGGACTCGCGCGCGGGGCTGACCGGTGCCGTCGCGAGGCAAACAGGAGCGAGCACGGACTCCGTCGGCGGGCAACGCAGTGACGTCATCAAGATCATTCGGGTGGATCCGACGGCGCGCACGATCACGATCTTGTCGATCCCACGTGACACCGAGGTGACGCTGTTGGCCAACCAGGCGCTGTACGGCAACTACAACCGCATCAACGTCAACTACGCCAACGGGCCGAACTTGTTGGTGCAGACGATCAAGGCGAACTTCGGGATCACGATCAATCACGTCGTGCAGGTCAACTTTGAGGGTTTGATCGACTCGGCCGTCGCGATCGGCGGCGTCTATCTGGACTTCCGTTATCCGGCGATTGACCCGAACTCCGGCCTCGAGATCAAGCACCCGGGCTGTCAGTTGGTCAATGGATTCCAGGCGCTCGCCGTCGCTCGTAGTCGCCACTACTACTACGCCCCGAGCGGTCATCCGACGTGGCCGAACCGCAAGGAGTTCGCCAACCTGACCGACGACGAGATCAACAACGAACTTCTGAGTGACGGTTTTGAGTATGACCCGACGAGTGACTTCGGTCGCATCGATCGCCAGACGTCGTTCCTGCGCGCCATGTTCGAGCGCGTGAAGAGCAAGCTGGACGATCCGGTCGCCATGAACGGCTTCCTCTCGAACCTGCCCAAGGGCATCACGATCGACGACACGTTCTCGTTGAATGAACTGATCGGTCTGGCGCTGAAGTTCCACAGTTACAACTCGAACGCGATGCAGACCTACACACTGGCCGAACTGCCCGCCACGGTTGGCGGCGCCGACGTCGAAGTCGTCCAAGAGCCCCAGGCCGAGCAGCATGCTCGTCAGCATCTTCGGCAGTTCCTTGCTGCGACCGACGAATCCGCCGCCGAACGCCGCGGGCAGTGCCTCAGGCACCGCCGGTTATCACGCCGACGACCACGACGACGCTCGCGACCACCACGACGACGAAGCACCACCAGGCACCGGTGACGACACCGACGATCAATCCGACGTTGGCCGTGCCGCCCTACGACCCGGTGCCCTGCACGCCCTAGGCGACTCAGTTCAGTTCGTCGAGCCCCTGGACCAGGGTGTTCCACGCCAGCGTGGCGCACTTGATGCGCACCGGGAACTTGATGACGCCCTGTAGGGCGGCGAGTTCGCCGAGCGCGCGAAGGTCGACCTTGGGCGGTTCGCCGTCGTGGGCGAGCGTGGCCTCTTGGACCGTCATCAGTTGCTTGAAGGTCGCGACGGTCTCGCGTACCTGCTCGAGCGGCTTGCCCTTGACGGCGGCACTCATGAGCGAGGCCGACGACTGAGAGATCGAACAGCCGCTCCCGACCATCTTGATGTTCTTCAAGACGCCGTCGTCGACGTCGAGGTACACGACGATCTCGTCGCCGCACAGGGGATTGAAGCCCTCGACGCGGATGGCCGGAGGCGACTCGAGTTCGCCGCGGTTGCGCGGTGAGCGGTAGTGATCGAGGATGATCTCGCGATAGAGGTCGTCGAGGTTCGAGCCGAGGTTCGACACGTCGCTACCCAAACATCTTCACCGCGTGGCCGAGCGCTTCGATCAGCACGTCAGTGTCCTTGGCGAGCGAGTACGGACCGTAGGAGGCGCGCACGGTGGCGGCCAGTCCGAAACGGCGCATGAGGGGCTTGGCGCAGTGGTGACCGGGACGCACGCACACGCCGAACTGGTCGAGCACCTGGGCGACGTCGTGGGGATGCACGCCCTCGACGTCGAGACTGATCACGCGCGCCGCGATCGGTCATGTCGCTGCGGACCGATGACGCGCACCCGTCCTTCGAACTCGAGGGCCAGCCTCGTGAGTGCGTCACCGCCCAACGCGTGTTCGTGGCGCACGACGTTGGTCATGCCCAGACCTTCGAGGTACTGCACGGCCGCGTTCAGTCCGACGGCCTCGGCGATCGGCGGCGTGCCGGCCTCGAAGCGCGTCGGACCGTCGGCCGGGGTGTAGCCGTCGGTGCGCACGTCGGCGATCATGCCGCCGCCGCCGAGGAAGGGCGGCATCGCGTCCAGGATGTCCTCGCGCGTCCAAAAGACGCCGATGCCGGTCGGTCCGAGCATCTTGTGACCGGTGAAGATCAGGAAGTCGATGTCGAGCGCGACGACGTCGGTCGGCAGGTGCGCGACGGACTGCGCGCCGTCGACGGCGATCAGCGCGCCGTGGCGGTGCGCGGTGGCGGCCAGTTCGTTGATCGGGTTGATCGTGCCGAGGACGTTCGACATGCCCGTGATCGAGAGCAGTTTCACGCCGCGCATCAACTCATCGAGGTTGCGACGTGTCGAGTCGGTAGTCGTCGGTCGTCGGGATGAAGCGGACCTCGATGCCGGTCTGTTCGCGCAGCTGGAACCACGGCACGATGTTGGCGTGGTGTTCCATCTCGCTCGACCAAGACGACGTCGCCGGCCGTCAGGTTCTTCGCGCCCCAGGACTTGGCGAACAGGTTGAAGGACTCGGTCGCGTTCTTGGTGAAGACGACCTCGCCCGCGCCGCCGGGGGCGTTGATGAAGCGGGCCACCGCCTCGCGTGCGCCCTCGTAGGCGGCGGTCGCCTCACTGGCCGTCTGGTAGACGGCGCGGTGCACGTTGGCGTGGCGCAGTTGGTAGTAGCGACTCATGGCGTCGATGACGGCGTTGGGTTGCAGCGACGTCGACGCGGTGTCGAGGTAGGTGATCGGGCGATCGAAGACCACGCGGTTCAGCTGCGGGATGTCGGCGCGAACCCGTTTGGCGTTGAAGCTCGTCACGTCGTCACCGCGCGCCAGGCGTCGTAGCCCTCGAGTTCGATGCGCTGGGCGAGTTGCGCGTCACCGGAGTGCACGATCTGACCGTCCACCAAGATGTGCACCTGGTCGGGCTCGATCTCTTCGAGCAGTTTCACGTAGTGGGTGACGACGATGACGCCCATGCTCGGGTGTTCGGTCCGCACGGTGCGCACGCCCTTGGCGACGACGCGCAGCGCGTCGATGTCGAGGCCCGAGTCGGTCTCGTCGAGGAACGCGACGACCGGTTCCAGCAGGGCCATCTGGAGTACCTCGTTGCGCTTGCGCTCGCCGCCGGAGAAGCCGTCGTTGAGGTGACGTTCGGCGAAGGCCGGGTCCATCCCGAGTCGGTCCATCCACTCGGCGAGGTCGAGTCGCACCTCGAGGATGCTCAGTTCGTCGAGGTTCTTTCGCGCGGCGATCGCCTGGCGCAAGAACTGGACGACCGAGACGCCGGCGATCGCTTCGGGGTACTGGAAGGCGAGGAAGATACCCCGTCGCGCGCGCTCGTCGGGCGTCCACTTGGCGATGTTCTCGCCGTTGAGCAGGATCTCGCCGCTCGTGACCGTGTAGCCCGGGTGACCCATCACGATGTTCGCCAGCGTCGACTTGCCGGCACCGTTCGGGCCCATCAGGGCGTGCACTTCGCCTTCGCGGACGATGAGATCGACGCCGCGCAGGATGGACGCGCCTTCGGCCTCGGCGTGGAGGTTGCGAAGTTCTAGGAGGGGCGTCGACACGGTGACGAGCCTAACGGCCTGCCCAAATCCGATGACCAGTTACTACCAGCCCCGTTCGACCCACTCGTCGAGGTGCGGACGCTCGGCACCGATCGTCGACTCGGCCCCGTGACCGGGCCAGATCGTCACGTCGTCGGCGAAGGCGCCGAAGATCCGCTCGTCGATCGAGGTGATGATCGTCGCGAAGTCCTGGCGTCGTGATTGGTGTTGCCGGGACCACCGGGAAAGAGGGTGTCGCCGGTGAAGAGCATCGGCGTCTCTTCGAGCGCGAAGCAGATGCTGCCCGGCGTGTGACCCGGCGTGTGCAGCGTTCGCAGTCGCAGGTCACCGACCTGGTGGACGACGTCGTCATCGAGCAGGTGGTCGTAGCTCGGCAACATGCCGGCGTCTTCGGTGCGCACCCACACGTCGATGCCCGCGTCGCGCACCTGCTTCGACGGCGCCGATGTGGTCCCAGTGGCCGTGGGTCTCCAGGACCGAGGTGACGCCGAGTCGACGTCGCGACGCGCAGCAGTCGGTCGTGTTCGTTGGCGGCGTCGAGCAACGTCGCCTCGCCGGTGCGCTTGCAGCGCACGACGTAGACGTTGTTCTCGATCGGTCCCACGACGAATCGGTGCACTTCGGCTCGGCCGTCGGACCAGACCATTTCGACGTTGTCCACACCCCACATTGCCACTTGGGAACCCGCGTGCTACGTTGACTAATGTCGAAGAGGCCGGGATTACCGCTCAGTAGGACAAGAAGAGGACTGCGATGAACTTTGGATTCAGCGAGGAGCAAGAAGAGCTCCGCAAGATGGTCAAGCGATTCCTGGAAGAGAAGTCGCCCGAGTCCGAAGTGCGACGTCTGATGGCCACGACCGAGGGCTACGACCCGGCCGTGTGGGAGCAGATGGCCAAGGAGTTGGCCCTGCAGGGACTCGGCATCCCCGAGGAGTTCGGCGGTCAGGGCTACGGCCCGGTCGAGCTCTACGTGGTCTTCGAAGAGATGGGCGCCGCGCTCTTCTGCTCGCCGTACTTCTCGACCGTCGCGCTCGCGGCCAACGCGGTGCTCTTCGTCGGCACCGAGACGGACAAGGCCGACGTACCTCCCGGGCATCGCCTCGGGCGAGACGATCGCCACGGTCGCGCTGACCGACGACGCCGGTCTCTGGGACCTCACGAAGACCTCGACGACCGCGACGGCCTCCGGCGACGGTTTCGTGCTGAACGGCGTGCGCAGTTACGTCACCGACGGCAACACCGCGTCGGTCATGTTCGTGCCGGCCGTGACCGACAAGGGTCTCTCGCTCTTCGCCGTCGAGGGTGACGCGAAGGGCGTCGAGCGCGAGTCGTTGGCGACCATGGACCAGACGCGCAAGCAGAGCCGCGTCGTCTTCAGCGACGCCCCGGCCACGCTCGTCGGCGTCGACGGCGAGGCGCTGGCGGGTCTCGAGACGACGCTGCAGGTGGCCGCGGCCGCACTGGCGGCCGAACAGGTCGGCGGCGCCCAGCGCGTGCTCAACAACTCCGTGGAGTACGCGAAGAACCGCGTGCAGTTCGGTCGACCGATCGGATCGTTCCAGGCCATCAAGCACAAGTGCGCCGACATGCTGCTCGACGTCGAGTCGGCCAAGTCCGCCGCGTACTACGCCGCGTGGGCCGCCCAGGAGCGCAACGACGAACTGGCGATCGCCGCGAGCCTCGCGAAGTCGTTCTGCTCCGAGGCCTACTTCCACTGCGCGGCCGAGAACATCCAGATTCACGGCGGCATCGGTTTCACGTGGGAGCACCACGCGCACCTGTACTTCAAGCGCGCGAAGAGTTCGGAGCTGTTCCTGGGCGACCCGGCCTACCACCGCGAACTTCTGGCTCAGCGCCTCGGCATCTAGCTCGGTGCTCGCCCACGAGCAACTCCAGAGCGGTGCGTCGCTCCTGGACCTTCGGATCGCCACGTCGAGCGCGCGGCCCTTGGCCTCAGTCACGCGTTGGTCGTCGTGCACGGACTGCCCAAGGCCATGGGGATGGGCCGACAGGCGGCCGGTCTGCTACCCGAACTGGCCGAGCACCTCGCGACCGAGTCGGGTTGGATCGTGGCGACCGGCACGCTCTCGGGCGTCGGCGGCAGCACCGGGACGTTCTCGGCGACGCAGTGGCGCGCCGACCTCACGACGATCCTCGAACGCGTCGACGAGGGGGAGCGCCGGATCTCGACTGGCCGGCTTCGGCTTCGGCGGTGCGCTCGCGCTGGCCATCGCCGCCGAGGACGAGCGCATCCGCGGCGTGGCGACGTTCGCCACGCCGGCGCACCTCGAGCCGTGGTGCGGCGGCGCCGAGGAGTTCCGCCGGGCGGTGCAGATCGCCGGCGTCGTCGGCGACGAACGCGACCTCTTGCCGGCCGAGCAACTGCGCGACGACGTCTTCGCGATCGATCCGTTGGTGTCGATCGCGAAGATCCCGCCGCGCCGACTCATGGTCGGCCACGGGACCGACGACATCGAGATCCCGCACTCCGACGCGCGCGACCTCGTCGCGGCGGCCGACGGTCGCGCCGAACTGCGACTGATCCAGGGCGCCGGTCACCAGCTGCGCGCCGACCCGCGGATGGTGGCGACGTTGTTAGGTTGGCTCGACCGGCACCGCTGAGAGCGCCGCGTCGAGTGCGTCGCGGATTCGTCGTGCCGCCGCTTCGGGATCGCTCGCTTCGGTCAGGGCGCGCACGACGACGAAGTGACGAAGTCCGGCGGCGACCAACGCCGCGATGTTCTCGGCGTTGACGCCGCCGGTGACGAAGACCGGACGGTCGCTGCGCGCCTGGCTCGCGACGGCGTAGCTGACGCCGGTGCCGGCGCGACCCGGTTTGGTCGGCGTCGCGATGATCGGTCCGGCGCTGAAATAGGTCGCCGACTGATTGAGCGCATCGTCGAACTCGAGGTGGAGTGCGTCGACAGCCCCACGATCGCGTCGGCGCCGAGGAGTTCGCGACAGCGCGACACGCTGACGTCCTCTTGACCCACGTGCACGCCGTCGGCACCGACGGCGAGGGCCAGCTCCGGAGAGTCGTTCATGATGAAGCGGCACGCCGAAGGTCGCGACAGATCGGAATCATGAGCCTCGCGTCGGCGATGCGCGTCGTCGTCGTCGAGGTCCTTCTCGCGCAGTTGGACCACGTCGACGCCACCGCGCAGGACCGCGGGCAGGAAGTCGGCGAGGTCCTCGCGGTGGGGCACGCAGAGATAGAGATGGCGTTGATCGAGGGCGCACACGGGCTCAACCCTAGGAGTCGCTCGAGACTGCACCAGGTACGGCAGAATGTAGGGATGCAGATTCCCGCCAAGACCGAGTACGCCATTCGGGCGCTGCTCACCCTGGCGGCGAGTGACGTCTCGGTGAGCGCGGAGCATCTGGCCCAGGAACAGGACCTCCCGGCCAAGTTCCTCGGCGCGATCCTCTCGGACCTGCGTCGCGGCGGCCTGGTGACCATCCAGCGAGGTCCGGAGGGCGGCTTCAAGCTGGCGCGCGACGCCTGACCAGATCACGATCGCCGACGTCGTGCGCGTGGTGAGCGGGCCGATGGCCGGCGTGCGCGGCATGCGACCCGAGACCCTCGAGTACGAAGGCGAGGCCAAGCACCTGCGCGACGTGTGGATCGCCGTGCGCGGCGCGCTGCGCGAGGTGCTCGAGCACGTGACGCTCGAGCAGGTCCTGCGCGGCGAACTGCCCGACGCCGTGACGCGTTTCACGACCGAATCAGATTCGTGGGTCACCCGGACCATATGAGGCAGATTCATACCGACGGCGCCTGCCGCGGCAATCCCGGACCGGGCGGCTGGGCGTGGGCGAGCGGACGCGACAGCTTACGCCAGCGGCGCGGCGCGCGCACACGACGAATCAGCGCATGGAGGTCATGGCGGTCATCGAGGCCCTGCGCGAGAACGACGAGAGCCCGCTCGAGATCGTCAGTGACTCCTCGTACGTCGTGAAGTGTTTCAACGACAAGTGGCACGTCGGATGGCTCCGGCGCGGGCTGGAAGAACTCCCAGGGCAAGCCGGTCGCGAATCGGGACCTGTGGGAGGAACTGTTCGCGCTCGCGCTCGATGAGAAACGCGTCATTCGCTTCTCGTGGGTGAAGGGTCACTCCGGCGACGCGATGAACGAGTTCGTGGACGTGCTCGCGACCGAAGCGGCCGACACGCAGCGCGGTCGTCACTCGTAATTCGGCGTCGACACGAAATGGCGAAGGTCGCACAACATTAGGATTCCCCCGGGGGTCATTCACTACGAGATTGAAGGAATAAGCCGTGACAAACGAGGCCCAGCAGTTCGATGTAGTCGTCATCGGAGGTGGCCCCGGCGGCTACGCCGCCGCACTCTACGGAGCCTCCGCGGGACTCAACATCGCCATCGTCGAGCGCGACAAGGTCGGTGGCACGTGCCTGCACCGCGGCTGCGTGCCGGCCAAGGAGTTCCTCGAGACCGCGCACGTTCGTCGCACCGTCGAGCACTCGGCGGAGTTCGGCATCACCAACAAGGGAACGACGGTCGACTTCGCGGTCAGCCAGAATCGCAAGAACGAGATCGTCGATCGACTGTTCAAGGGCCTGTCGGGCCTCTTGAAGGGTCGCAAGGTCACGATCTTCGAGGGCACGGGACGCCTCGAGGCCGACGGCACGGTCACGGTCGTCGACGGCGCCGACGCCGGCGTGATCGCCAAGGGTGCGAACGTGATCCTGGCCGCCGGTTCGGTGCCGCGCACGCTGCCCGGTTTCGACATCGACGGCACGATCGTCGTCACCTCCGATGAGTTCCTCGACCTCTCCGCGTTGCCCAAGACCGCGGCCGTGATCGGCGGCGGCGCCATCGGCTGTGAGTTCGCGTCGTTGCTCGCCGACATGGGTACGACCGTCACGGTCCTCGAGGCACTCCCGGCGATCCTCACCGGTTGTGACACCGAGGTCGCGAGTGTCGTCGGCCGCTCGTTCAAGAAGCGCGGCATCGAGATTCGCACCGGCGTCAACATCACCGGCCACACGCCGAAGAAGGGCGCGACGACGATCTCGATCGAGGGTGGCGACGACGTCACCGTCGACATGGTCGTCATGTCGGTCGGACGTCGTCCACGCACCGAGGGGCTCTTGGCCGACGGCACCGGCGTCGAGATCAACGACCGCGGCTTCGTCGTCGCCGACGGTCACCAGCGCACCGCCAATCCCCACGTCTACGCCGTGGGTGACGTCGTCGCCAACACGCCCCAACTCGCCCACGTCGGCTTCGCCGAAGCGATCGTGGCGATCAAGAACATCCTCGGCGAGCCGAGCGTGCCGGTCGACTACGACCGCGTGCCGTGGGCCATCTACTCGAACCCCGAGGTCGCGTTCTGCGGTCTCACCGAGGCCAGCGCCAAAGAGAAGGGCTACGACGTCGTGGTGAAGAAGGACCCCTTCGGCGGCAACAGCCGCGCGCAGATCATCGGCGACACCGAAGGCGTCGTCAAGATCATCGCCGAGAAGCGCGCCGACGGCACCGCCGGTCAGATCCTGGGTGTGCACATGGCCGGTCCGTGGGTGACCGAACAACTCGGTGCCGGTTACTTCGCCGTCAACTGGGAGGCGACCGCCGAAGAGGCGGCGGCACTGATCCAGCCACACCCGTCGCTGTCCGAGACGTTCGGCGAGACGTTGATCGCGCTCGCCGGTCGGGGACTGCACGTCAGTTGAGTTTCGCTATGACTGCATAAATCGGTACGTTCGCATCGCTCGATGTTGCTCGCACGCTTGACCGAAATCCCGGCGTGCGAGAATCACTGACCTGTGCAACGATGTCGCATGGATCAATTTGAACTGCTCTATGAGGCCCTGGGCCAGCAACGCGAACACGTTGTCGCCGCGGTTGAGGGACTGGACGAAACACAACTGACGACCTCGTTGGTGCGCAGTAAATGGAGCCCCGCCGAGGTTGTCTCACACCTGACGTTTCACGTTGAGCGGTTCTGGTTCCGCGACGTCTTCGCGGGCCAAGACGTCGCACGCGACGACGATCCGAAGGACGCGTGGATCGTCGCACCTGGTGATGGCCTCGCCATCATCGCGCGCTACCGCGAAGAGTGCACCCTGGCCGACGAAGTCATCGCCGCGCACTCGTGGAGTGATGAGCCCGCGGCCTGGCCGGACTTCTTCGGGAGTTGGCGACTCTCCAACCTCTATGAAATTCTGCTCCACGTCGTGACCGAGACGGCCCAGCACGCCGGACACCTGGACATCGTGCGAGAGATGATCGACGGAACGCAGTACATGGTGCTCGATGAACGCATGTCGACCAGCGACGCCGGTTAATTGCCGATCACTCGCTGACGCGGTGTTGCAAAAAGTTGCCTAAGTAGGGTTGCTGGCATGACGGATCGCCTCGGCGCGCAGTTTCCCCTCGGGAGCGACCGTAAGCGCGGTACGCCCGAGGGAGCCACCTCTGACGAAATGATTCGCCACGCGCTGGAAGCGTCGGACTCGACGAAGCGACGTCGCGTCATTGCGGTGCTGTACGGCGTGGGGCTCGCAATCATCCTCGTTCTCGGATGGTTGATCTTCGACCGTACGAGTGGGCCTCTCCCAGCCGTGAACGCCGACGTGACGACGTATTCACACACCGGCGTCCTGGGTGCGAGGGGCATCGCGGCACAGGGACACTACGTCTGGATTGCCGACATCGGTGCTCTCCCTCAGGGCGCCACCGGTATCAACCACCGCGAGAAGGTCGTGCGCCTCGACGCCACAACCGGGGCCGCGACCTCCATCACCAGCCCACTGTTCTCACTTCCCTTTGGGGTGGCGACGTCGCCCGGCTACGTCTGGGTGCTGAACACGGGTTTCAGCTCTCACCAGTTCTCGATCCTTCGCATCAACGAAGCGACGTTGGCCGTCACGGATGTGAAACTCTCGCTTCGCCTCAGGTACGCATTCAATTACAGCCAGGGTGGGTACGTGATGGCGGGCGGCTACCTCTGGATCTCGACCACCGACGGCATCGTTCGGGTCGATACCTCGACGCTGGCCGTCTCGTTGATCACGTCACCGTTGCTCACCGGTGGGCCCTACGGCGAGGGCATGGTGGCGGACTCGAACTACGTGTGGCTCAGTCAGGCAACGCCAACCATCGGCGCCCACAATCCGCACGCGCTTTCGCGGTACCTGGTGCGAGTCTCACTACACACCGGGGCGGTGACCAAGTTCGGCTTTGGGGGTTTCTTACAGGGAACGCCGGTCGCGGACAACGGCCACTATCTCTGGATTGAAGACTCGGTCGGTCTCCAGCAATTCAATTTCAGAACTGGCAGAGCGACACTGATAGTCCTCCCTCAGTACGTCGGACTCTTGGATTCGCCGAGCGGGATTGACGTCGTGGCCCACGGCAACGTGTATCTCGCCGCGAACTTGAACCAGAGTTCCACCGAAGGCGCACTGGTACGCATCGGCGTCACTTCGGGACGTATCGCGGTGGAGTACTCGCCCACCCTGGCCTCTCCCGGCGGCGTGACCACGACCGGCGGAGCCATTTGGGTCGACGACACGGTGGCCGGCCAGTTTCACCTGCCGGCCCTGGTGCGAATGCCGTCATGAACGCGGTGTCGTAGATCGTCGGCCAACGCGTCCTCGTCGACGGGATGATGGGGTCCGGGAAGGGCACGTTCGCACGGACGCTCGGCGTAAGAGCTGGACTGTCGGTGATTCACCTCGACGTCCACTACTGGAGGCCGGGATGGGTGCGACCGTCGGACGATGAGTGGCGCGAACGGCAACGCGCGCTGCTCGCAGGCGAGGCGTGGATCATCGACGGCAACTACAACGAGTCACTTTCGCTCCGGCTCGAACGCGCGCAAACCGTCATCGTTCTCGATACTCCTTGGTGGCGATGCTCGAGTCGCGCGTTCATTCGCGGCCTTCGCAAACCAGTCGGCGAGATGCCCGAGGGTTGCCAGGACTCGGTCGGCCGACGCGTGCGCGACGAGTGGGGAGGCGTAGGGAGGATTTGGCGCAATCGCCATTCGGACCCTGACTACGCACGCTCCGAGATCGTGCGCCACGGATCTCACACGTCAGTGCACGTGCTGCGTTCGCGGCGCGAGGCCACGGCGTTTCTCGACGCGATCTCCTCCTAGAGGGCGCCTGACGCCGCACCGTTCATCGGGATGAACCCGACTTTGACGCCGGTACAGTTGATGCCATGACAGACGTCACTCTTCCCTCCCTTGGCGAGTCGGTCACCGAAGGAATCATCACGCAGTGGTTCAAGAAGGTCGGCGACACGGTCGCGCGCGACGAGCCGCTCTTCGAAGTCTCGACCGACAAAGTCGACTCCGAAATGCCGTCGCCGGCGGCCGGCGTCCTCGTTGAGATTCTCGCCGAAGAGGGCGACACGGTGGAAACCGGTTCGCGAGTGGCGGTCATCGATGAGTCGGGCGCCGCGACCACGAAAGCACCGGACGCGTCAGAGGCATCCAATGCCACCAAAACCGAAGCATCGCGTGCAACGCCCGCCAGCGCCGCGACCGCGAGTCCGGCGCCCGCGTCAACGAAGCGCGAGGAGAGCGCGAGCGGTGTCGTCGTGTCGCCGGTCGTGCGTCGGATACTCGCCGACGGCGGTGTAGAACCGTCGACGCTCCAGGGAAGCGGTCCCGGGGGTTCGATCACGCGTCGAGACGCTGAGCGAGCCGTCTTGGACGGTCCGACCGAAGAGTTGGTCGTCGCCCTGTCCAACGGTCGGCGTCGAATGGGCCAGCACATGGCGGTCTCGGCCCAGGTCACGCCACATGGCTTCGTGGCCATCGAAGCCGACGGCGCCGTCTTCGCCAAACTCGACGCGCTCGGGCGTTCGACGCGCGACGGCGTCGCGATCAGCGACGAGATGCTGGTGAGTCTGGCCGCCGTTCGCGCCCTGGCCGAGTTCGAATTCTTGAACGCCACGTTCACCGGCGAGGAACTCGTCGTGCATCGCACGGTCAATCTCGGACTCGTGCGATCGGTCGCCGATGACGGCATGTTGGTGCCGGTCGTTCACGCCGCCGCCGGTCTGACGCTTCGAGCACTCGCACGGCGAGTCACCGAACTCGATGAACGCGTCGCGTCGCGTCAGTCTCACGACCGACGACCTCATGGGCGGGACGTTCACGGTGCTCGGCGCACCGAGCGCGAACACGCTCTGGTCCGAGCCGATCATCATTCAGCCCCAGGTCGCCGTGCTCTCGGTGGGTGCGGTGCGCGAGGTACCGGTCGTCACCACCGAGAACGGTATCGCAACCGTGGGCGTGGGACGTCGAGTCGTCTTGGGACTCTCGTTCGACCACCGGGTCTGTGAGCCGGTCGGACGCGGCGGTTACCTCGAACGCGTCGCGTCAGCTGCTCGGCGGTCTCGACGTCGAAGGCGAGCGCTAAGTGTTGCGGCGTCGCCACCTCGGGCGGATCTCCTTCGCGGAGGCAAATGACTGCGCAGCGCGCGTTACTGCAGTCGAGCGACGACTACATCTTGGTTTTCGAACATCCGCCGACCTACACGCGCGGCGTCCGCACCCAGGAGGAACATTTCCTGGTGCCGCCGGAGTCGCTGAACGCGGTCGTGATCGACGCCGACCGCGGTGGTGACGTCACGTACCACGCCCCGGGCCAGGTCGTCGCGTGGGCGATCGTCACGGTCGCCGATGATCCGTCGGCGGGTAAGGCCCACGTCACCCGATTGGAGGACGCCGTCATCGCGACGGTGCGACACTTCGACCCAGAGGGTCGGCTTGGTCGGGTCGATCGACTCGACGGCTACCCCGGCGTGTGGGCCGACGTCGACGGTGCGCCCGTCGAAGATCGCCGCGGTCGGCGTGCGAACCGAACGCAACGACATGGGACTTCGTCGCACGTTGCACGGTGTCGCGTTGAACGTGGACATCGACATGGAGGGGTTCACGGCCATCGTGCCGTGCGGCATCCCCGACAAGCCCGTGGCCTCGATGACGTCGCTCGGATTGGACGTCACCGCGCTCGAGGTCGACGAGCGTCTCGGCGTCGAACTCGAAGCTCGTCTCGGGGGAGCGGCGCGCGTCGCGCGCGTCGAACGAAGTGCGGCCACGGTCACGTGCCGAGCGACCGATGCTGCGACGACTGCGCAAGGCCGGCGTCGATCCCGACGCGGGCGTGCCGATTCACAGCCGCAAGCCCGAGTGGCTGCGCATCGAGGCGCACATGGGCGACGAGTACCAGTCGCTGCGCACGCTCACCGAAGACCTCCGACTCGTCACGGTCTGCGAGGAGGCCGGCTGCCCGAACATCTTCGAATGCTGGTCGGCCGGGACCGCGACGTTCATGGTGAACGGTGAACGGTGCACGAGGGCCTGCGGTTTCTGTCTGATCGATACGCGTAAGCCGTTCGCCCTGGACCCGACCGAGCCCGAGCGCGTCGCCGAAGCCGTCGTGCGACTTGAGTCTGGCACACGCGGTGATCACCTGCGTGGCGCGCGACGACCTGGCCGACGGCGGCGCCGGTGCGATCGCGGCGACGATTCGTGCGATTCGCGAACGCTCGCCCGAGACGGACGTCGAGGTGCTCACCAGTGACCTGAAGGGCGACGCCGCGTCGCTGCAGTTGATCCTCGACGCGCGGCCCGACGTCTTGAACCACAACGTCGAGACGGTCGCGCGACTGCAGCGGGCGGTTCGACCGAGCGCCGGATACCTGCGCTCGTTGACGGTCTTGGCGCGCAGCGTCCAGGCGGGACTCACGACGAAGTCCGGATTGATGGTCGGACTCGGTGAGAGTGCCGACGAAGTCGAAGAGGTCCTGGCCGACATGGCCGCCGTCGGGGTATCGATCGCGACGATCGGTCAGTACCTACGTCCGACCGCCGACCACCTGCCGGTGGCGCGCTACTGGGAGCCGTGGGAGTTCGACGATCTCGCTGAACGCGGTCGACGCCTGGGCCTCAAGCACGTGCAGTCCTCGCCGCTGACCCGATCGAGCTATCACGCTCGCGAGGCCCTTAGTGACGCCACGCCCGTCGCGGCGCCACGTCGGCGCTGAGGTCGGCGTTCGCCGAGTTGGAACTCTCACGTCACCGGGTGTTCGTCATCGACCGAGCGCGTGTCAGCGGGCTGTGAAATACTGCCGCTATGAAACTTGACAACATCACCATAGGAATTCCGGGTTGGGTCGACGCTGCGGTCGAGACCACCGAACAACGCGAAGCGCTGATGAAGTTCTACTCCTCGCTCTACGGATGGACGTGGGAGGTCGGCGAAGAACAGATGGGGTACTACTCGATCGCGTCGTATGACGGCTCGGCCGTGATGGGGCTCGGTCAGGGACCCGGCGGTGCCGGCGTGATGGTGCCGTACTTCGATACCGACGACATCAACATCTCGGCCGCGACGGCGGCGTCACTCGGCGGCACGGTTTTTATGGGTCCGATGGAGGTACCGGGCGCCGGCGTGATGGCGCTGGTCACGGATCCGACCGGCGCGGTGCACGGACTGTGGCAGGCGCGCGAGTTCCAGGGCTTCGGCGTCGCCTACGAACCGAACGCCCCGGGGTGGTTCGATCACTCGTCGAGTGACCCGGACGCGGCCGCGAGCTACTACTCAACGTTGACCGGACACACCGTCATCGAGCCCTCACCGGGCATGAAGGTCCTCAACGTCGGCGAGCAGTGGTTCGCGAGCGTCTCACACAATCAGGTCCCCGAGCGAGCGAACGCCCAGTGGAACTCGATCTACGTGGTCGACACCCTCGAGGCGGCGCGTAACAAAGTCCGCGAACTCGGCGGCACCATCGTGCTCGAAGAGATGCCGGTGCCGGGGAGCGCGATCTCCGCCTTCGTCGAGCCGGTTATGAACACCGTCGTCACGATCATGGGTGCCGGCAAGCCTGAGTAATCGCTGCGGTCGCCCACTTTCAATCACCTCAACGAACGAAGCAAATTGACGAGTGAGCGACGACGTCAGGCGACGAAGTACTTCGCCATCGGATGGTGACAGATAATCGCGTCGGTCGTCTGCTCGGGATGCAGCTGGAAGCCTTCCGAGACGGTCACGCCGATGCGTTCGCTCTCAAGTAGTTGCGCGACCTTGGCGTTGTCGGTGAGATCGGGACAGGCCGGGTAGCCCCACGAGTAGCGTCCGCCGCGGTACTGCTGGCGAAACAGTCCAGTGAGGGTCGGACCGTCCTCTTCGACGTACCCGAGTTCGTCGCGGATTCGCTTGTGCCACATCTCGGCGAGCGCTTCGGCCATCTCGACACCGAGACCGTGCAGCATCAGGTAGTCGGTGTAGTGGTTGTCCGCGAAGAGCTCCTGACAGCGTTCGGAGACTCGCGAGCCCATGGTGACGAGCATGAAGCTGGCGTAGTCCAGGTCACTGCTCTCCACCGATCGAAAGAAGTCGGCGATGCAGAGGAACGGTGCGACCCGTTGACGCGGGAACGTGAACCGCGTGATCTCCGAGGTGCGCGTGTCGTCGCCGTACAGGATGAGGTCGTTGCCCTCAGACGCCGCGGCGTAGTGGCCCCAGACGACCTGGGGAACGAGGAGCGACTCCTCCTTCGCGATTCCTAGTTGTTCGCGCAGCGTCGCGCTGACGCGTTCCTTGAAGGCGGGGTCGTCCTCGCCGTTCTCCGGGCGAAAGCCCCACTGATTGCGAAAGAGCGCGGTCAGGTTGAGGTACTCGCTGATCTCGTCGACTGACATGCCCTTGGCGACGCGGCTACCCAGGAAGGGTGGCGTGAAGAGCGGATTGTCGTCCTCCACGTCGGGGCTGCGACTCGGGAGTCCCTCGGGCGCCTCACCGGCGTCACCGCGGATACGTCGAAAGACCTTGCGCTCCGAGATCTCTCGACCGAAGGTGGGATCCTCTTCGTCGCCGTGGCGAAGTTCGCCGAGTCGGTCCAGGACCCGCAGTCCCTCGAAGGCGTCCTTGCCGTAGAAGACGCGGCCGCCGTAGACCTGACGCAGGTCGCGTTCGACGTAGGTGCGCGTGAGCGCGGCCCCACCGAGCAGCACCGGGACGTGGCTCATGCCGCGCTCGTTCATCAGCTCCAGGTTCTCGCGCATGATGAGCGTGCTCTTCACCAAGAGGCCGCTCATGCCGAGGGCGTCGGCCTGGTGTTCTTCGAGCGCGCTCAGCATCTCGTTGACCCCGACCTTGATGCCGAGGTTGAAGACCTCGTAGCCGTTGTTGGTGAGGATGATGTCGACGAGGTTCTTGCCGATGTCGTGCACGTCACCCTTGACGGTGGCGAGCACGACACGGCCGCGCCCACCCTGGTCGCTCTTTTCCATGTGGGGTTCGAGGTGGGCGACCGCCGACTTCATCGTCTCGGCGCTCTGCAGGACGAAGGGGAGTTGCATCTCGCCGGAGGCGAAGAGGTCACCGACCTCGCGCATGCCGTCGAGCAGGAGGTCGTTCACGATGTCGAGCGGCGCCATGCCCTCGGCCATCGCGGCGTCGAGGTCGAGCTCGAGCCCGACGCGGGCACCGTCGATGATGCGACGGCGAAGCCGGTCGTGGAGTTCGAGGTCGTCGAGCGAACTGGTCGCGGCGCTGGAACTCGAGACGCCCTCGTAGAGACCGAGCAGCACAGTGAGCGGGTCGTAGTCGTCGCTGCGGCGGTCGTAGATGAGGTCGAGACAGACGCGACGGGCCTCGTCGTCGATCCGATTGAGCGGCAAGAGTTTGGACGCGTGCACGATCGCGGCGTCGAGTCCGGCGTCCGAGCACTCGTGGAGGAAGACGCTGTTCAGCACCTGTCGCGCGGCCGGGTTGAGACCGAAGGAGACGTTGGAGAGCCCGAGGATCGTGCGCACGCCCGGCAACTCGGCCTTGATTCGCCGGATGGCCTCGATCGTCTCGATGCCGTCACGACGCGATTCGATCATGCCCGTCGAGAGCGGCAGCGCCAACGTGTCGATGAAGATGTCCTGGGGATCGAGGCCGTAGCGCGAGACCGCGAGGTCGGTGATCGCGCGCGCGGCGCGAACCTTCCACTCGGCCGTTCGCGCCTGTCCCTCTTCGTCGATGCACGTCGCGACGATGGCCGCGCCGAACTCGGCCGCGAGGGAGAGGAAACCGTCGAGACGCGTGCCGGGTCCGTCACCCTCCTCCAGGTTCACCGAGTTGAGCAGGGCCTTACCGCCGAGCCAGGTGAGCGCCTGGCGCGCGACCTTCGTCTCGGTCGTGTCGACCATCAGCGGTACGGACGACTGGGTCGCGAGTCGACTCATGAGTGCGTTCATGTCGGCGACGCCGTCGGCCCCGGTGTAGTCGACGCAGACGTCTAGGATGTGCGCGCCTTCTTTGATCTGGTCGCGGCCGATGCCGACGCACGTGTCCCAGTCGCCCTCGAGCATGGCGTCGCGGAACTTCTTCGAGCCGTTCGCGTTCGTCCGTTCCCCGATCAGCAGGACGGACCGGTCCTGCTGGTAGTTCGTGGCGGAATATATTGACGCGACCGCGGGCTCCAAGACCGGCGAACGTTGCGCTGGTGTCAGCGGGCGGACCGCCTTGATGACGTGCGCCATGTGCTCGGGTGTCGTGCCGCAGCATCCACCGACGACCTGAACGCCGTATTCGGTCACGAACTTCGATAGGTGTTCCGCGAGGTCTTCCGGCGTGAGGTCGTAGTGCATCTTGCCGTCGACGACACTCGGCAGTCCGGCGTTCGGCAAGCACGAGAGCGGAATGGGTGAGGACTCGCGGAGATTGCGCAGCGGCTCGTACATCTCGACTGGTCCGGTCGCGCAGTTGAGACCGAGGACGTCGATGCCCAACGGACTGAGCGCGGTGATGGCCGCGCCGATCTCGGTGCCGGGCAACATCCGTCCCGTCAGCTCGATCGTCACCTGGGCCTGGATCGGCACGACGCGACCGTGTCGGACCATCGCGCGATGACAGGCCGCGATCGCGGCCTTGCCCGAGAGTAGGTCGTAGACCGTCTCGACGAGTAGCAGGTCGACGCCACCCTCGAGGAGTCCGAAGGCCATCTCCTCGTAACTGGCCGAGAGGTCGTCGTAGGTGATCTGGCCCAGCGAGGGGAACTTCGTGCCCGGACCCATCGATCCGGCGACGAAACGCGGTGAGTCGGGGCTGGCGTACTCGTCGGCGACGCGGCGCGCGATCTGGGCCGACACCAGCGCCAGTTCGAACGACCGCTCGGCGATTCCGTACTCGTTGAGCACGACCGAGAAGGCACCGAAGGAGTCGGTCTCGATGACGTCGGCACCGACGTCCAGGAACGATCGGTGCAGCGACTCGACGGCGTCGGGTTTGGTGACGACGAGGATCTCGTTGCATCCCTCGAGGGCCGCGCCGCCGAAGTCGTCGGCGTGCAGTTCTTGGAGTTGAAAGTTCGTGCCCGTCGCCCCGTCGTAGATGAGGACGCGCTCGCGCAACGCGCTCAGGTACGGGTCGTTCGCGCTAGGTCGAGCGAAGGGCGGACGCGCGGGGGACTCCATTGAGTCATCAGGCTACCGGCATAGCGGTGAATCACTACGCTGAACAGCGATGAAGATCTACACGCGCGACGGTGACGACGGCACGACCGGTCTCTACTTCGGTGGTCGCGCGAGCAAGAGTTCGCAACAGATCGACGTGAACGGTGCGGTCGACGAAGCACAGGCGTCACTCGGCTGGGCACGGTCGCTCGCCGAGCCGGGTTCGCGACTGGACGAACTGCTCATCAGCGTCGAGCGCGACCTCTGGGTGTTGATGGCCGAGGTCGCCACGGCACCGGAGAATCGTCGCAAACTCGCGCCCGAGAAGTCGCTCGTCACCGCGTCGATGATCACGCGACTCGAAACAGAGATCGATGCGCTTTCCGATGGCCTCGAGATCTCTCGGGATTTCATCGTCCCGGGTGAGGGCCAACTGTCCGCGGCGCTCGACGTCGCGCGCACCGTCGTGCGACGTGCCGAACGATTGGCCGTCAACTACGCGTTGGGTGACTCCTTGGTGGTCGCGTACCTCAATAGGCTTAGTGACCTCGTGTGGACGATGGCGCGCTTCGCCGAAGGCACGCATCACCGCACCGTAAAGACCCAGGACTGAAGGACGACCGCATGGCCCGCACCGCACGAATCTCGACGCCCGTTGAGGCCGCGACGCAGCCGACGGTCGTCGTGCCGGTGGTCTTCGATGACGGCGCCGCGTACATCGCCGAGTCGGTGCCGGCCACGCTCGCCGGTCAGAGCATTCCGCGCACGCTGTCGAAGGAGTGGTGCACCAAGCAGGGACTCAAACCCGACGCCGGCAGCATCACGGTGCTACGCACGCTGAAGGACACCAACGTCGCCTTCGTCAGTATCGGCTCGACGTATAACTCGCTCGAGAGTTATCGACTCGCCGGCGCGGCGGCCACGCGCAGCGCGAACGACGCGTCGGTGGCGTTCTTCTTGCCGACCGACGGTATCGACGACCCGCTCGACGCCGCGCAGGCACTCGTCACGGGCGGACTCCTCGCCTCCTACAAGTACAAGCAGAGCGACGCGATGACGACCTTTGACGTCGTCCCGTTGGGTTCCCCCCTGCCGTCGGTCGAGACTCACGACGACGTGACCGAAGGCGCGCGCCGCGGCGAAGCCATCGCCAGTGGCGTGAACTGGGCCAAGTTCCTCGTCGACTCACCGGCCGGCTACATGCCGCCGAAGGAGTTGGCGCGTCAGGTGCAGACCCGACTCGAGGACGACGAGCACGTCACGGTCGAGATCTGGAGCGAACCACGGATCCGCGAAGAACGGCTCGGCGGACTGCTCGGTGTCGGCGAGGGCTCGGCGCAACCGTGTCGACTCGTCTACGCCACGTACGACCCGAGCCCCGACGTCGAGTTGCCCCACGTCGCGCTCGTCGGTAAGGGGGTCACCTTCGACTCGGGCGGACTGTCGCTCAAGCCGCCAGCCAGCCAGGAGGCCATGAAGACCGACATGACCGGCGCGGCGATCGTGATGGCGGCCGTCTCGATCGCCAGTCGTTTGGCGCTCGAGGTGAAGATCACGGCGATCGCACCGATGACCGAGAACCTTCCGAGTGATCGGGCGACCAAGCCCGGTGACGTGCTCACGATTCGCAACGGCATGACCATCGAGGTCCTCAACACCGACGCCGAAGGCCGATTGATCCTCGCCGACGGACTGAGTCTCGCCGTCGAGGCGAACCCCGACGCCATCATCGACGTCGCCACGCTCACCGGGGCGCAACGCGTCGCTCTCGGCGACGAGGTCGGCGCGATCTTCACTTCCACCGATGAACTGGCCGACTACTTCGCGGTCGCGAGCGCCCGGAGCGGGGAGATGCTCTGGCGAATGCCGCTCGTCGAGAGCTACGAGGCGACCATCGAGTCCGACGTCGCCGACATGAAGAACATGGGCAAGGTCGGGCAGCGGCGGCATGATCGCCGCGGCGTTGATCCTGCAGCGCTTCACCGACGGCCGTCCGTGGGCGCACATCGACATCGCCGGTCCGGGGCGATCGGACGCGGCTCGCGGCTACACCACGAAGGGCGCGACGGCCTTCAGCGCGCGCACGATCGTTGAGTTCTTGGAGGCCGTCGCCGAAGAGGCTCGCGACTAAGGCTCGACGGCGCGCACGCGCGACGCCCGACTGGGCACGTCACGCGCGAGTGACGACGAGGTCACGTCGTTGCCGTCGGCCCTGCCGATCAGCACCGTCGCGAAGAGGTCCTCATCGTCGATGTGGGCCCAGCGCAGGATCTCTGCTTCGTGGCGGAAGTTGCCCCAGAGGGCGGCCTGCCATCCGCTCTCTTCGATCAAGAGCAACAGCGCCATCGTCGCCATCGCGGCGTCGGTGTGCCAGTAGGGGACGAGCCATTTCGATTCGTCGTCCAGTCCGGCGCCGCGCTTGTCCGCTTCTGCGTAGCGCGCGACGTACTCACCGGGCCGTGACGTCACCAGGACGACCGCGCCGGCGCGCTGCAGTCCTTCGGCGCGTCGCGCGTTCGCTCGCCACTCTTCGTCGGTCGCGACGTCGAAGTACTGCGCGGTCAACTCCGGACCGATGGTGTGGAACCGCACGCCGGCGCTGTTGCCGGCGGTCGGCGCCCACAGGGCCTGCGCGCAGAGTTCGGCCAGCCAGGTCGAATCGACCGGAGTCCCGTCAAAGGAACGGACCATCCGACGTTGCGCGAGGAGTTCACGAAGTTCCACTCGTCGGGTCTAGCAGGAAGCCCGAATACGATTGATGACTTGACCGGTAAGATTTCGGAACTGAGAAGGAGTGACCGTTGCCCACGCCTCGAGATCTACTGAACGCCGCCAAGGCCGAGATCACGGAGATCGACCCGCAACGACGTCGCGGCGCGACTCGACCACTACACGCTGCTCGACGTGCGCGAACCCGAAGAGTACGAACAGGGCGCGGTGCCGGGCGCCGTCCACATTCCCCGCGGCAACCTCGAGTTCTCGGTCGAGGGTCGTCTGTCGGACAAGAACGCGCCCATCGCCGTGTACTGCGCCGGCGGCGTGCGCTCGGCCTTCGCCGCCAAGACGCTCCAGGACCTCGGCTACACCGACGTCGTGTCGGTCATCGGTGGCTTCAACAAGTGGAAGGACGAGGGCCTGACCTGGAAGACGCCGCAGGTGCTCTCGGCCGACCAGCGCATCCGCTACCAGCGTCACCTCTTACTCCCGGAAGTCGGCGAGAAGGGCCAGCAGCGACTCCTCGACTCCAAGGTGCTCCTCCTCGGGGCCGGGGGACTCGGTTCGCCCGCGGCGCTCTATCTCGCCGCGGCCGGCGTCGGCACGATCGGCATCATCGACATGGACGTCGTCGACACCTCGAACCTCCAGCGCCAGATCCTGCACAACGTCGAGCGCGTCGGCATGCGCAAGGTCGACAGCGCGAAGATGACGCTCACCGCGATGAATCCCGACGTCAAGGTACTGACGTACGACACGCGACTCGGGGCCGACAACATCCTGGACATCATCGACGGTTACGACGTCATCGTGGACGGCACGGACAACTTCCCGACGCGCTACCTGGTGAACGACGCGGCGCTCATCAAGAACATCCCCGTCGTCCACGGTTCGATCTTCCGCTTCGAAGGTCAGGTCACCGTCTTCAGCCCCTACGTCGGGCCGTGCTACCGCTGCATGATCCCCGAGCCGCCACCGCCGGAGTTGGCGCCGAGTTGCGCCGAGGCCGGCGTCCTGGGTGTCCTGCCGGGCATCGTCGGATCGATCCAGGCCATCGAGACGATCAAGCTGCTTGCTCGAGCTCGGCGACCCGCTCGTCGGTCGTCTCCTCACGTACGACTCGATGGACGAGAGTTTCCGCACGTTCAAAGTCCGTCGCGACCCCGCGTGCCCGGCCTGCGGCGAGAACGCCGGCCCGATCGTCATCGCCGAGTACGACGACCTCTGCATGCCGCACCCGGTCACGGTGTAATCAACGCAACCCGGCTCGAATTCCTCAACGCCTATCGTTGGGAACGTGACGTCAGAGGAGCGCCGAACGGATTCGGGGATTGTCGTCGAACCGGTCTACGACGACGGCGACCTCAAGGGATTCGACCCGGCGACCGAGCTCGGCAACCCCGGCGAGTACCCCTACACGCGCGGCGTGCAGCCCACGATGTATCGAGGTCGGCTCTGGACGATGCGCCAGTACGCCGGCTTCGGCACGGCCGCCGCGACGAATCTGCGCTTCAAGTTCCTGCTCGAAGGCCGGTCAGACCGGTCTGTCGTGCGCCTTCGACCTGCCCACGCAGATGGGCTACGACGCCGACCACCAGCGCGCCGAGGGCGAGGTCGGCAAGGTCGGCGTGGCGATCTCCTCCCTGGAGGACATGCGTGACCTGTTGGCCGGCCTGCCGCTCGATCAGGTGACGACGTCGATGACGATCAACGCGACCGCCTCGACGTTGTTGTTGCTCTATCAGTTGGTCGGCGAGGAACAGGGCGTGCGCGGTGACCAGCTGCGCGGCACGATCCAGAACGACATCTTGAAGGAGTACGTGGCGCGGGGGACCTATATCTACCCGCCGCGACAGTCGATGCGCCTCGTCGTCGACACCTTCGCCTACTGCGCCAAGGAGATGACGCAGTGGAACACGATCTCGATCTCGGGCTATCACATCCGCGAAGCCGGTTCGACCGCGGTCCAGGAGATCGCCTTCACGCTCGCCAACGGCATCGCCTACGTCGAGGCCGCGCTGGCCGCCGGCCTGGCGTTGGACGACTTCGCGCCGCGGTTGAGCTTCTTCTTCAACGCGCACAACAACCTGTTCGAGGAGGTCGCCAAGTACCGCGCCGCGCGTCGATTGTGGGCCTCGATCATGCGCGACCGCTTCGGCGCGACCGATCCCGAAGTCGATGACGCTTGCGCTTCCACACCCAGACCGGTGGTTCGACGTTGACGGCCCAGCAGCCCGAGAACAACATCGTGCGCACGACGATCCAGGCGCTCGCGGCGGCACTCGGCGGCACGCAGTCGCTGCACACCAACGGCTTCGACGAGGCGCTGGGCCTGCCGACCGAACGCGCCGCGAAGTTGGCGCTGCGAACCCAACAGGTCCTGGGCTACGAGTCCGGGCATCGCCGACACCGTCGACCCGTTGGCCGGTTCGTACTTCGTCGAGTCGTTGACGAACGAGGTGGAACGTCTGGCGCGTGAGTACATCGAGGCGATCGATGAACGCGGTGGCGCCGTGGCGGCGATCGAGTCGCACTACATGCAAGACGAGATCGAGACCGCCGCGTACGAGTTCGCTCGTCGCGTCGACCGTGGCGAGAAGGTCGTCGTCGGCGTCAATCGATTCGAAGAGAGCGACACGACCAAGGCCGACGTCTTCCCGATCGACGAAGAACAACAGCGCGCCCAGATCGCTCGGGTGAGGGCGCTCAAGACGACGCGCGACAACGACGCCGTGCGCGCGGCGCTCGACGATCTCGGCGCCGCCGCGCGGGGATCGCAGAACGTGCTGTACCCAATGAAGACGGCGCTGTCGCGACATGGCGACGCTCGGCGAAGTGGCCGACGTGCTGCGCGCCGAGTTCGGGGTCTACTCGCCGAGTTAGAGCGGTTCGTGGAAGTGCGTGACGCTCGGTCGTTCGAGATAGAACGGCTACGTCAGTTCGCGCCACCGCGGGAAGTCGTCGGTCTCGCGCCAGGCCATGTGCGCGTCGATCGACTCCCAGCGAATGAGCAGTAGGTAGACCGAACCATCCTCTTCTTGACGACGGATCTCTCCGCCGTAGCATCCGGCGGCCACGTCGAGGAGCGGCAACGCCTGTCGCGCCGACGCCTCGAACTCCTCTTCGCGACCGGGCGTGACCGCCAAGAGCGCGTGTTCGAGCATCACGCGCGGGCCATCAGTCGCGCTCGCAGTTTCTCGTCGTTCGCCACGCCGATGGCGGTGTGCGCGAGCGCGATCGCCCCGGCGAGGACCGCCCGGTCGGCCTCGGCCGTGACGCACGCGGCCGTGAACTCGGGCTGGTGGTTGACCGCGCCGTTGGTCGGAATCATGAGCATCGGATGGATCGAAGGCACCACCAGTGAGACGTTGGCCATGTCCGTGGAGATCGCCGGTCGGTCGGCGCCCTTCGTCGTCGAGCGTGAAACTGCGACCGAGCGCCTCGGCGGCGGTGCGGTAGTGGGCGAGGATGTCGGGGTCGGACTCCATGTGCGAAAAGGCACTGCCGATCTCTTCGATCCGCAGCGCGGCGCCGGTCGCCAGCGCGCCGGCCTCGAAACAGGCGTTGATGCGAACGCGCAGTTCTGCCAGCCGTTCGCTGGTGAGCGAGCGTGCCATGAACCGACCGACCGACGCGACTCGGGATGATGTTGGCCGCCGAACCGCCCTCGAGCACGACACCGTGCACGAGGTCACCCGGACGCAACTGCTGGCGCAACAGTCCGATCGCCACTTGCGAGATCGTCATCGCGTCGAGCGCGTTGATCCCGACCCACGGCGCGGCCGCGGCGTGCGCCTCCTTGCCCTCGAAGGTGACGTCGAAGTGGTCGACGGCGAGACAGAGCGCGTCGAGTCGTTCGGTGGGGAAGGGGTGCACCATCATCGCCGCGTGCACGTCATCGAAGTAGCCGGCGTTGATCAGGTCGATCTTGCCGCCGCCGCCTTCCTCGGACGGCGTGCCGAGCAGGGTCACCGTGAGGTTCAGTTCGTCGGCGACGGCACCGAGACCGATGGCGGCGCCGAGCGATGACGCGGCGATGATGTTGTGGCCGCAGGCGTGACCGACGTCGGGCAACGCGTCGAACTCGGCGCAGAACGACGATGTTCAGGTCACCGCTCGCCCATCGTGGCGCGAAAGGCCGTGGGCAGGTCGGCGATGCCTCGCTCGACTTGAAAGCCCGCGTCCTCGGCCAAGAGGGCGACGGCGCCGGAACTTTCGAACTCGACGTACCCGAGTTCGGGGTGCGCGTGGACGAAGTGACTGAGTGCGACCAACTCGTCACCGTGGCGCTGGATGGTGCTGGCGGCGACCTCTCGTGCGCTCACTCGACGACCACGACGGTGTCACCCGCGCTGACCGAGTCGCCGGCCGTGACGTTGATCGACACCACGACACCTGACTTCTCGGCGTTCACCGAGTTCTCCATCTTCATGGCTTCGAGGATAACGACCGTGTCGCCCGCTTCGACCTGCTGGCCCACTTCGACGTTCACCTTGACGATCGTGCCCTGCATCGGCACGACGACGTTGGCCGAACCGCTGCCCGAGTACCCCGGCGTGGTGCTGTCGACGCGGTTTGGCCGCGGTGCTCTGGGCCCGGGGCAGTCCGTCGTCGAACTCCGGCACCCACAACGCGACGGTGACGCGTCGACCGTTGACTTCGGCGGTGACGTCCTTGCGCACCTGTCCGTCACCGACGGAGACCGCGGTGGTGACGACCTCGGGCAACGTGGTGAAGTCGAGCTCGCTCTCCACCCAGTTGGTCGAGTGCGTGCCGTTGACGAACTGTTCGTCGCTGAGTATGACGACGTCGGCCGGCAGCGTGGTGGCGACGCCTTCGATAGTGGTCTCTTCGATCGCGCGCAGCATCCGGCGACGCGCGCGCTCGCGGTCCGGTGCCCAGACGACCAGCTTGGCGATCAGGTTGTCGTAGTACTGCGAGATCGTGTCGCCGGCGCCGTAGCCGGCGTCGAGACGCACGCCGGGTCCGGAGGGCTGATCGAATCGGGTGATCGTGCCCGGCGTGGGGATGAACTTGCCACCGGTCGGGTCCTCGGCGTTGATGCGGACCTCGATGGCGTGGCCCTCGCGTCGGACCTCGTCCTGGGTGAAGTCCAGCGCCTCGCCGGCGGCGATGCGCAGCTGCCACTCGACGAGGTCGAGGCCGGTCACCAGTTCGGTCACCGGGTGTTCGACCTGGAGACGGGTGTTCATCTCCAAGAAGAAGAACGCGCCGTCTTGATAGAGGAACTCGACGGTGCCGGCGTTCACGTAGCCGCAGGCCGTGGAGACCTTGACGGCCGCCTCGCCCATGGCGCGACGCACGTCGTCGGGGAAGTTCGGCGCCGGTGACTCCTCGATCAGTTTCTGGTGACGACGTTGGGCCGAGCAGTCGCGCTCTCCGAGCCAGAGCGTGGTGCCGTGCGCGTCGGCGAGGACCTGCATCTCGACGTGACGGGGCCGCGTCAGGTAGCGCTCGACGTAACACTCGGGGCGTCCGAAGTAACTCTGGGCCTCGCGCTGCGCGCTCTCGAGTGCCGTCGGCGGCCTCGTCGGCCGAGGCGACGACCTTCATGCCGCGACCGCCGCCGCCGTAGGCGGCCTTGATGGCGACCGGCCAACCGAACTCGTTGCCGAACTTGATGACTTCTTTCGCGTTCTTCAAGGCCTCACTTCGTCCGGGCACGCCTTCGACGCCCACCTTGGCGGCGGCGAGGCGACTGGAGATCTTGTCGCCCATGACCTCGATGGCTTCGGGTGGGGGACCGATGAAGGTGACGCCGCGCGAGGTGATCGCGCGCGCGAACTCCGTGTTCTCCGAGAAGAAGCCGTAGCCCGGGTGCACGGCGTCGGCGCCGGAGCGCGCGATGACGTCGAGGATCGCCTCGGTGTTGAGGTAACTCTCGGCGGCGCTCTGGCCCCCGAGGGCGTAGGCCTCGTCGGCCAGTCGCACGTGCAGCGCGTTGCGGTCGAGTTCGGAGTACACGGCGACGGTGGCGATGCCCATCTCTCGACAGGTGCGCATGACGCGCACCGCGATCTCGCCGCGATTGGCGATCAGGACTTTCTGTAACACGCGAACCTCCGTTGCGGACCTGTAATTTTCTACCACTCGCCCGCAAAACTCTAGAGTTTCCTTGTGAGTTCAATCGTCTGGCGCGTCGAACACTTCGACGTCATCGACTCCACGAACACCTGGCTGGCCACTCGGGCCGCCGAGGGCGCGCCGGAAGGTCTGGTGGCGGTCGCCGACTTCCAGAGCGCCGGACGCGGGCGACTGGATCGACGCTGGGAGTCGCCCGCCGGCTCGTCGTTGCTGTGCTCGATCCTGCTTGCGTCCGGACGTCGGTCCGGACCAGCTGCAACTGGTCGTCGCCTGCGTGGCGCTCGTCGGCGCGCGCGGCCCTCGTGCGACTCAGTGGGGTGCGGCCGGCGCCTCAAGTGGCCGAACGACCTGATCGTCGGCGACGCGAAGATCGCTGGTCTACTCGCCGAGATCGTGGCCGTCGACGAACGACTCGCCGTCGTCGTCGGGATCGGCGTGAACCTGACGCACGAGGGGCCGGCCGACGTCGTCGCCACGAGCGTGCGCGCCGCGTCGGGCGTCACGATCACGGCGCCCGCGCTGCTCGACATCGTGTTGGAAGAACTCGAGACGCGTCGAGCGCTGTTGAATGAAGCCGAGTGGGCAAGCCACCGTGCGTGACGAGTACCAACGCGCGCTGGTGACCTTGGGTCAGATCGTGCGCGTGGAGCGTGCCCACGACGTCATCGTCGGTCTGGCCGAATCGGTCGACGAGTACGGACAGCTCCAGGTGCGCACCGAGGATGAACTACTCACCATCTCGGTGGGTGACGTGGTGCACGTGCGGCCCCACGAGGGCGCGACGTCGTGAGTCGAGCGACGAGGGTTTTGGTGACCGGTGCCGCCGGCCAGGTCGGCGTCGATCTCGCTCGACGTGCTCGGCGGTGTCGTGCCGCCCGGAGGCGACAGGTCCTTCCAGCCCGACGGTCGGGCGGTCCCCGAAGGCGAGTTCGAAGTCTTGGGCCTGACCCGTCACGAGCTCGACGTGACGAATCGTGACGCGGTGATGCGTGCCGTCGAGGCGTCGCGTCCGGACGTCATCGTGCACCTGGCCGCCTACACCGCGGTCGACCGCGCCGAGACCGAGGAGTCGACGTGTTTCGCCGTCAACGCCGCGGGCACCGAGTCGATGTCGCTCGCGGCCAAGGAGCATGGCGCGCACCTGATCGCGATCTCAACGGACTACGTCTTTGACGGCAACAAGGGGGGCGCCTACGTCGAAGAGGACGCCACCAATCCGCTCAGCGTCTACGGCGCGTCCAAGCGCGCCGGTGAGTTGCTCTGCTCAAACGACGACACGGTCGTGCGCACGTCGTGGGTGATGGGCGTGCGGGGCAAGAACGTTGCCCACGTGATCGCCGAGCGTGCTCTGTCGGGCGAGACCGTCCGATTCGTGAATGATCAGACCGGCACCGTCACCGTGGCCAGCGACCTGGCGCGCGTGCTGGCGACGCTCGTTCGTGAACGTCCCGGCGGTCTCTGGCACGTGGCGAACACTGGCACGACCACGTGGTTCGACGTCGCGCATTACATCGGGGAGATCCTCGGGCGCAGTGACGGATTCGCCACCGCGATCGCGACGGCCGACCTGGACCCAACACCGCTCGCGACCCGCCCGATTCGCAGCGATCTCTCGATCGAGAAGTTCTCATCACGCTGGTCGGCGCTCCCGGACTGGCGCGAGGGACTCACCCGGTTGATCCGTGATCGTGGCGCGAGGGTCGAGCGGTGAGCGAGGTCGCGACCGACGTCGCCGCGGTCATCGTCGACTTCCACGCCGGTCAGGCACTGGATGACTGTGTCGACTCGCTCCACGCCAACGGTGTCACCGACATCGTCGTGGTCGAGAACGGTGACGAGGGTTCGACGCTGCCGGCGCTGTCCGGCCAGCACGTCGTGCTCGTCGTGCCGAAGCTCAACCTCGGCTACGGACGAGGCGTGAACCGTGGCGTGGCCGCGACGCCGGCACGTCGCTACCTGCTGGTCTCGAATCCCGACGTCGTCGTGCACGAAGGCGCGGTCGCGGCGCTGGTGGCGTTCCTCGACGAACACCCGAACGTCGCGATCGTCGGTCCGCAGATCGTGCGGCCCGACGGCAGTGTCTATCCCTCGCAGCGCGTCTTCCCGAACTTCTGGCTCGCCGGCCTGCACGCATTGCTGGCACCACTCTGGCCGAGTAATCCCTTCACGCGCCGCTACCGTTCACCGCGCAAGGACGGTTCGGTCGACTGGGTCTCGGGTGCCTTCTTCCTGGCACGACGCGACCGTTTCGAAGAGGTCGGCGGCTTCGACGAGCGCTACTTCATGTTCGCCGAGGACATGGCGCTCTGTTGGCAGATGCGCGCCCACGGACACGACGTGGCGGCCACGCCCGACGCCCTGGTCACCCACATCGAGGGCGTCTCGCGCGCTCGGGCCTCACGCGAGATGTTGATCGCGCATCATCGCAGCGCTATGCGGTTCGAGTGGCAGACCGCGAGCGGTTGGCGGAGAGTGCTGGCGCCGATCGCGACGTTGGTGCTCGGAGTACGCCTCTGCGTGGTGCTGGTCATCCGCCCCACGACCTGAGGCGCCCGACGTCTAGAATGGTCGCTGGGCTGCGAGTGGTTCTGTGGTTGAAAGTCGATGCCAGTCGCGGGCGAAACGACCCACGTAAGGCGTCTTGTTGACGCTGAGCATGGCGCGGTTTAGAAGTAAGTCCTGCCTCCGGGTAGCCAGAGCGGTCTACTGGGAGAGCCGGTGAAGTGTGTGGTCGCATCGCCGGAGAGCCTCGTGCTGCCGGCGTGACCCACGGACACCGCCGCAGGCAAGTGTGGGGTAAAAGACCAGGTCAGCACTCGCAGCCCAATTGAAGAGACGGTAACGACCGGTAGGGTACAACCTGACATGACTGTATTTAGCAAGATTCTCAAGGCCGGCGAGGGCAAACGCGTACGCCAACTGGCCGAACTCGTGCCGCCCATCAACGAGCTCGCCGACGAGATGGCGGCGCTAACCGACGCCGAGCTTCGCGCCAAGACCGACGAGTTCCGGGCCCGCCTCGCCGAGGGTGAGGAACTGGACGACATGCTCCTCGAGGCCTTCGCCGTGGTCCGCGAGGGCGCGACGCGGGTGCTCGGTCAGCGTCACTACGACGTCCAATTAATGGGTGGCATGGCCCTGCACTTCGGCTGGATCGCCGAGATGAAGACCGGAGAGGGCAAGACGCTGGTCTCGACGTTGCCGGTGTACCTCAACGCGCTCGCCGGCAATGGCGTGCACGTCGTGACGGTGAACGACTACCTGGCGACGCGTGACGCGAACTGGATGGGCTCGCTGCACAAGTTCCTCGGTCTCAGCGTCGGGCGCGTCGGGCCCGGACATGCCCGAGTCCGAGGAGAAGCGTGCGGCCTACGCCTGTGACATCACCTACGGCACGAACACGGAGTTCGGCTTCGACTACCTGCGCGACAACATGGCGCGACGCGCCGAACACATGGTGCAGCGCGGCCACCACTACGCGATCGTCGACGAGGTCGACTCGATCCTGATCGACGAGGCCCGCACGCCGCTCATCATCTCGGGACCGGCCTCGGACGTGACCAAGCTCTACTACCAGTTCGCCTCCATCGCGCGCGCCTTGATCCGCGACGTCGACTACGAGGTCGACGAGGAGAAGAAGACCGTGATGCCGACGGAGTCGGGCATCGAGAAGGTCGAGAAGCAACTCGGGCGTCACCAATCTCTACGACGCCGTCTCGACGAACTACGTGCACCAGTTGGGCCAGGCGCTGCGCGCCAAGGAGCTCTACTTCCGCGACAAGGACTACCTGGTGGACGCCGGCGAGGTGAAGATCGTCGATGAGTTCACCGGGCGCACCCTCGATGGTCGACGATGGTCCGACGGCCTGCACCAGGCGGTCGAGGCCAAGGAACGCGTGCGCATCCAAGAGGAGAACCACACGTGGGCGACGGTCACCCTGCAGAACTACTTCCGCATGTACGAGAAGCTCGCCGGCATGACCGGTACCGCCGAAACCGAGGCCGCCGAGTTCGGTAACACCTACAAGCTCTCGGTCGTGCCGATTCCGTCGAACAAGCCGCTGATCCGCCTCGACCAGCCCGACCTGATCTACAAGACCGAAGCGGCGAAGTTCGCCGCGATCGTCGAGGACGTGCGCGAGCGCAGCGACCTCGGACAGCCGATCCTGCTCGGCACCGCCTCGGTCGAGAAGTCCGAGTTACTGTCGCGCGAACTCTCGCGCGCCGGGATCACCCACGAGGTCCTCAACGCGAAGCAGCACTTCCGCGAAGCCGAGATCGTGGCCCAGGCCGGGCGCAAGCACGCCGTCACCGTCGCGACCAACATGGCCGGTCGAGGCGTCGACGTCGTGCTCGGCGGCAACTTCGAAGGACTGGCCACGCGCGACGCCCTCGGTCGCGGCTTCGAGCCGGGTTCCGAGGAGTTCGACGCCGCCTACCAGAGCGCGTTGGCGAGTTTCAAGGCCGTCTGTGAGGCCGAAGGCGATGAGGTCCGCGACGCTCGGCGGGCTCTACGTGCTCGGTTCGGAACGACACGACTCGCGTCGCATCGACAATCAGTTGCGCGGTCGTTCCGGTCGACAGGGCGACCCCGGCGAGAGCCGTTTCTACCTATCGCTCCAGGACGACCTGCTGCGACTGTTCGCGACCGGCGCCGTCTCGTGGGTCATGGACCGCACCATGCCCGACGACCTGCCGATCGAAGCCAAGATGGTCTCCAAGGCCATCGAACGCGCGCAGAACACCGTCGAGGGCAAGAACGCCGAGATCCGCAAGGACACGCTCAAGTACGACGAGGTGATGAACGAACAGCGCAAGGTCATGTACGGACGTCGCCAACAGGTCATCGACGGCGAGGACATCCACGATGAGACGATCGTCTTGATCGAAGAGGTCCTCACCAACGTCGTGGACGACCGCCTCGAAGGCGAGTTCGCCGAGGGCTGGGACCTCCATCAGCTGGTCGCCGAACTCACCAACTACTACCCGACGACGCTTTCCGTCGACGCGCTCGCGGAGTATCAGGACCGCGACGACATCCTGGGACTCGTCATCGATGAAGCGGTCGGCCAGTACGAGAAGAAGTGCGAGGAGTTCCCCGGGGGCATGGACACCGCGAAGGAGATCGAGCGCGACGTCTTGCTCCAGATCCTCGACCAGCGCTGGCGCGACCACCTCTCGGACATGGACTACCTGCGCGACGGCATCCACCTCCGTCAGATCGCCCAGACCGACCCGCTGTCGGCGTGGCAGAAGGAGGGCTACCTGATGTTCGAAGCGCTCCTCGGCAACGTCGACGCCGACTTCGTGCGCTACATCACGCACGTCGAGGCCTCCGCCATCGAGGCGATCGAAGAGGCCGAGGCGGACGACGGACTCGAAGGTGCCGTGACGAATGCCAACGTCGTGGCGCCGGGCGCGACCGAACTGCCGGTGCACGGAGCGGCGAAGAAGCCGCTGCCCAAGCAGGGTGACAAGATCGGACGGAACGAGCCGTGCTGGTGTGGTTCGGGTCGGAAGTTCAAGCAGTGCCATGGCCGACCCTAAGGCCGAGAACGCCCTCCGTGAGGCCCTCGCAACGCTGGAGGACCTGGAATCGCGCTGGAGCGCGGCGCGCGAGTACCTGAAGATCGACGCCAGCCGCGAGCGCCACGCCGTGCTGAGCGAACTCGTCGCCGACCCGAACCTCTGGGACGACCAGGACCGCGCGCGTCAGGCGACGACCGAACTCGGGCGACTCTCGAATGACCTCGAACAGTTCGATGAGCTGCGCGAGTTCACTCGATGACTCACTGGTCCTCGCCGAGTTCTCGCGAGAGTCCCTGGCGGCCGGCGAGGCGGATTGGTCGCTGCTGAACGAGTTGTCCGCTACCGTGACGTCGCTCGAAGGCACCATCGCCGCACTCGAAACGCAGAGCCTGTTCAGCGGACCGTACGACGCGAACGACGCGATCGTCGAACTGCACGCCGGTGCCGGTGGGACCGACGCCCAGGACTGGACCGAGATGTTGTTGCGGATGTACTCGCGCTGGGCCGAGCGCCGAGGCTTCGGCGTCGAGTTCGACGAAGTGACGGAGGGCCAAGAGGCCGGACTGTTGTCCGCGACGTTCATCGTCAAGGGACGCTTCGCGTACGGGTGGCTGTCGGCGGAACGTGGCGTGCACCGACTGGTGCGCATCAGTCCCTTCGACTCGCAGGCGCGCCGCCAAACGAGCTTCGCCAGTTTGGACGTGACGCCGCTCTTGGACGACGACGCGGCCGAAGTGGAGATCGACGAGAAGGACCTGCGCATCGACACGTACCGGTCGTCAGGCGCCGGTGGTCAGCACGTCAACAAGACCGACTCGGCGATTCGCATCACGCACCTCCCGACCAACATCGTGGTCAGTTGTCAGAACGAACGAAGTCAACACCAGAACCGAGCGCGTGCCATGCAGATCCTCGAAGCGAAGTTGGCCGAACGCGCGCGCGCCGAACGACAGGCCGAGATGAACGCGTTGAGTGGTGATCGCGGTGACAACGCGTGGGGTTCACAGATTCGTAGTTACGTGCAGGCGCCTTACCAACTTGTGAAAGATCACCGTACCGAGCACGAAACCGGCAACGTCGACGCCGTATTGGATGGCGACCTCGACGGCTTTATGGAAGCTGAACTGCGACGACAGCGATTCGCTTCATAAGAAACTGCACAACCCTTTGGCGCGAGGGTTTCGTGGCACGAATGTGCAAAATAGTCAAACTACAATGGTTGGTGTCCATCCGGGTGCCGACGCACCGTAGCTACGACGTACCCGAGGGGGTGTTCACGTGATTCGCTTCGAGAATGTCTCCAAGACCTACAAGAACGGCTCACCGGCCCTCAAGGACATCACGCTCGACATCGAAAAGGGTGAGTTCGTCTTCTTGGTCGGTGCGTCCGGTTCCGGTAAGACCACGTTCTTGCGACTGCTCTTGCGCGAAGAGCTGCCCGGACAAGGGTCGGATCCTCGAGGCCGGTCGCGACCTCACCGAACTCTCGAAGTTCCGCGTGCCGTTCCTGCGCCGCAACATCGGCTGCGTCTTTCAAGACTTCCGGTTATTGCCCAACAAGACGGTCTTCGAGAACGTCGCCTTCGCCCTCGAGGTCATTGGTCGTCCTCGCTCGACGGTCGACTCCCAGGTGCCGCTGATCCTGGACCTCGTCGGTCTCTCGGACAAGGCCAAGAGTCTGCCCGGCGAACTCTCCGGTGGGGAGCAACAGCGCGTCGCGGTCGCGCGTGCCTTCGTGAACCGCCCGTTGATCCTGCTCGCGGACGAACCGACCGGCAACCTGGACCCGTCGAACTCCGAGTCGATCATGGCGCTGCTCGAACGCATCAACCGCACCGGCACGACCGTCGTCATGGCGACGCACGACAAGGCGTTGGTTGACCGCATGCGTCGGCGCGTCATCGAGCTCGATAAGGGCGAGATGATCCGTGATCAGGTGCGCGGCGTCTACGGCATCGACGAAGGGGTCGCAATCTAATGCGCGTCTATCTCCGCTACGCCTTGAAAGAGACGCTGTCCAACCTCTGGCGCAACCGCATGATGACGATCGCGGCCATTCTCACGGTGGCGGTCTCACTGTCACTTGTCGGCGCGGCGCTGCTCTTGAAGCAGAGCGCCGCACAGGCGACGCAGCAGTGGCAACAGGGCACGCGAGTGACGGTGTGGATGCAAGCGTCGGCCTCGACGGGTGAGATTGCGAATGTGAAGACGCAACTCGGCAATCTCCCGATTGTGAAGACCTGCCAGTACCACACGCAGGCCGAGGACTACGCCGAAATGAAGAAGGTGTTGCCGCTCTCAGAGCAGGTGATTCCCCTCTCCGCCATCCCGACAAAATTCACTTGTACGCCGACGGTGCCGTCGGACGCGTTGACGGTGGTGTCCACCTTCATTCATCAACCCGGTGTGTATACCGTGACGGCACCGGAGCAACAGATTCGTGAAATGAATCGAGCGATACGCATTCTCCAAATCGTGTGTCTCGCATTGGCGCTCGTCCTGTTGTTGTCGGCGACGGTCTTGATTCTCAATACGATTCGAATGGCGATCTTTGCGCGGCGCAGAGAAGTGTCGGTCATGAAGTTAGTCGGCGCGACCAACTGGTTCATTCGAATTCCCTACATCACCGAAGGCTTCATCCAGGGTCTCCTCGGTTCCGCGGTCGCCATCGTCGCGGTCACCGCGATACATGTCTGGTACCCGTTCCATAACGAGTATCAGTTGAGTACGAACGCGCTCGTTGGCACGAACATCGTCGTGCTGATCGTCGGCGTGGGTATCGGTTCGGTCGGGTCGGCGATCGCCATCCGCCGTTTCCTCGACGTTTAGTCGTTCGCTTCGTTGAAGTCGACGGCGAGGGAGTTGACGCAGTAGCGCAGCCCGGTGGACGTCGGTCCGTCGTTGAAGACGTGACCGAGGTGACTGCCACACTTCGAGCACAGGATCTCCGTGCGCGGTCGCTCGGTCAGTGAGTTGTCGCGTCGCTCGATGATGGTGCCCGGTTCACAGGCGTCGAAACTCGGCCAACCACACCCCGAGTCGAACTTCTGTTCACTTGTGAAGAGGTGTTGTCCGCACCCGCCGCAGGTAAAGACGCCCTCGGTGTCGACGTGCAGGAGCGACCCGGTCCACGGAATCTCGGTTGACGCTTGTCGCAGCACGGCGTAGCGATCGTCGGACAGTTCGGCCTTCCACTGTTCCTCGGGCTTCTCGACGTCGAAGGTCACGGCATCAATGTAATGGCGCACACCGCGACGACGGACTAGGAGTAGTTCGGACGCGGCGACTCCGGCAGTAGCGGCGCGTACTCCTGCTGGTCGGCGAGCAGTCGCGTGAACGCGGCCGCCAGGCCTTCCGGGTCGAGTCCCAGTTCGGCCAGTAACTTGTCCGGCCGGTGCTGTTCGAGGTACGCCCGTGGGGTGCCAAGTATTCGCGTCGTGGGAAAGGGTCGCGCGAGGTCTTGTGCGCGGCTGCGAAGCGCCGAGACCATCAGCGTGCCGGCGCCACCGTGGCGGGTGCCGTCTTCGACACTCACGACGCGTTCGTGCGCCAGCGCGTCATCGATCATCGACGCGTCCGGTGGTAAGACCCGTACGTCATAGAGCGTCACCTTGCTCGCTTCGTCGCCCATCAGTTCCAGTGCCTTGTAGGCCGCGGGCGCCATCTTGCCGACCGCCAGTACGCAGAGCGACCCGTCGCCGCGGCGCACCTGTCGCGCCTCAAGCCCGTCGCCGACCTTGCCGTCGAAGGGCTTCGGGAGGGTCTTGGGGAACCGCAATGCTGTCGGCGTCGACATCGACAGCGCGGTGGCGAGCATGCCAGGCACCTCTTCGGCCGTCGAAGGCGCGAAGACGGTCATGTTGGGAATCGCCAGACACAGCGCAATGTCGAGAAGCCCGTGGTGGCTCGGGCCATCGTCGCCGGTGATGCCCGCGCGGTCAAAGACGAACACGACCGGCAGGTTCAGCAATCCGACGTCGAGGTGCGCCTGGTCGAAGGCGCGCGAGAAGAAGGTCGAGTAGATCGCGACCACCGGCTTCAGGCCGCCCATCGCCATGCCCGCGGCGGTCGTGACGGCGTGCTGCTCGGCGATGCCGACGTCGAGGAATCGATCGGGGAACTGTTCTTGGAAATTCAGCAGGCCCGTCGGCCCGGCCATCGCGGCCGTGATCGCGACGACGCGGTCATCGGCGCTCGCGAGCGCGACCAAGGCGTCGGAGAATGCTTGGGAGAACGACTGCGGCGGAACCTCCTCGTCGTCGTGGCGCGGCGGCAACTTGTAGTCGTGCATCTTCATGTCGTCGTCGATGGCGGGCTCGTAGCCGAGTCCCTTGGTCGTCAGCACGTGCACGAGGATCGGCCCGTCCCACAGCGCGGCGCTCTTCAACGTGCTCTCGATCGACTCGATGTCGTGCCCGTCGATCGGTCCGATGTAGCGCACGCCGAGGTTCTCGAAGAACGTGTGGGGCGTCACCATTTCTCGCACGACCGACGTCAGACCGTCGATGCCCAAGTACGCCGCCTTGCCGACCTTCGGCAGGTGCGGGACGGTGCGTCGAAGGCGTCCGCGCAAGGTCAGATAGGTCTTGTTGAGTCGCAGCGACGTCAGTGACTCCGAGAGCTTCGAGATCGTCGGCGCGTAGCTGCGGCCGTTGTCGTTGAGGACGATCACGACGCGCTGATTCGAGTGGCCAAGGTTGTTGAGGGCCTCATAAGCCATGCCACCGGTGAGCGAGCCGTCGCCCACGACTGCTACGACGTGGCGCTTGCCGCCGTGCCCGATGAGTTCCTTGCGCTGTTCGAGGGCCACGGAGAGCCCGTGCGCGTAGGAGAGTGCGGTCGAGGCGTGACTGGACTCGATCCAGTCGTGCTGACTCTCGGAGCGGTTCGGATAGCCCGAGAGCCCGCCACGCTGGCGCAGGTTCTTGAAGCCGTAGCGCCGACCGGTCAGCAGCTTGTGGACGTAGGCCTGGTGGCCGGTGTCCCAGAGCAGGATGTCCTTGGGGGAGTCGAAGACCCGGTGCAGGGCGAGCGTCAACTCGACGACACCGAGGTTGGAGCCGAGATGGCCGCCGGTCGGATTGGTCGTGACGGTCTCGATGATGAACTGACGGATCTCCTCGCTCAGCTCGTCGAGTTCCTCGTAGGACAGTCGTTGGAGGTCGGCCGGTGTTTCGATCGAGGGGAGAATCACCTCGCCAGCCTAGTTTCGAGGGTCCGAAGTGACGTTGCGACGCCATTTCTCGCGGGTACGCTCGCGAGAATGAATACGACACTGGTTGAACACGACGTCCTCGAGCGAACGCTGGGCGAGGCGATGGCCCGCGGCGGCGAGTTCGCTGAAGTCTTCGTCGAGGACCGCACGACGTCCTCGGCGATGTTGGACCAGCGGCGCGTCGAGCAATTGAGCTCCGGCCGAGAACGCGGTGCTGGCATCCGCGTCGTGGTCGGTGATACCACGGGCTTCGCGCACACGGCGGATCTGAGCGAGATCGGCCTCATCGCGGCGGCGCGGGCGGCGGCCGCCGTGGCGCGCGACGGTGGCGGGGGCGTGCGCGAGGTCGCCCTCGGACCACTGCGCGACAATCCGACTCACGCGACTATGTTGCCCGGCGACGTCGACAAGGCCCGCAAGATCGAACTGATGCAGCACGCCGATGACGCGGCGCGCTCCGAGGGTTCATCGATCACGCAGGTGCAGGTCGCGCTCGGCGACTCGACACGACACTTCATCGTCGCGAACTCTGACGGACTCTTCGCCGGCGACCACCAGGTGCGTACACGCTTCAACGTGTCGTGCATCGCGACCGGGGACACCGGCATGCAAACCGGGTACCGGCCGATCGCGGGCACGCGCGGTTTCGAGTTGCTCAGCCCCGACGCCGTCGCCGAAGCGGCACGCGGCGCCGCGCGTCAGGCGATCACGAAGCTCGACGCGCGACCGGCACCGTCGGGCGACCTGCCGGTCGTCCTCGCCGGCGGTTCCGGAGGGATCTTGTTCCACGAAGCCTGCGGCCACGGACTCGAGGCCGACGCGATCCTCAAGTCGGCCTCGGTGTACGCCGGCAAGGTCGGCCAGCTCGTCGCCAGTCCCTTGGTGACGCTCGTCGACGACGGCACCGTCGAAGGCGAATGGGGCTATCTGGCAATTGACGACGAGGGCCGTCCAGGCGCGCGCAACGTCCTCATCGAGAACGGCGTGCTGACTGACTACATGTGGGACTACCTGCGCTCGCGCAAAGAGGGACGAGCGTCCTCGGGCAACGGTCGTCGTCAGAGTTATCAGCACCTACCGATGGTGCGTATGACGAACACGTACTTATTGGAAGGCGACGCCGACGCCGACGAGATCGTCGCCCAGACGCCCTACGGCGTCTACGTCGCGCAGTTCGGTGGCGGACAGGTCAACACCGCGACCGGCGACTTCGTCTTCGGCATGACCGCGGCCTTCATGATCGAAGACGGCAAGATCACGTCGCCACTGCGCGACTGCAACCTGATCGGCAACGGTCCGGACGTCTTGCAGCGTGTCGACGCGGTGGCGTCGGACTTCTCGATGACACCGGGCACTTGCGGCAAGAACGGCCAGAGCGTGCCCGTCGGCACCGGGCAGGCGACGATGCGACTCACGGGCGTGACGATCGGCGGGGCGGCCGCGTGAGTCAACTACTGGAACGAGCGCGGCGGATCCTCGAGTCGGCCCAGGGCGCCGAGGAGATCGAGGTCTACGTCGCGAGCGGCGTCGATACCGAGGTCCAGTCCTACCAGGGCGAGATCGAAGAGCTCACGACGGCGACCTCCAACGGGTTCGGAATTCGGATCCTCAGCGACGGCGCCGGCGGCGCACGCGTCGGCACGGCGTGGGCCGGCTCGCTCGACGACGAGGCGATCGAGAACGCGCTGCGCGAGGCGCGCGACAACATGACCTTCGCGACCGAAGATGAGTTCGTCGCCTTCGCGCGTCCCGACGGCGTGCGGTGCCGCCACGCTCACGCTGACCGACGACGCGGTCGCGAGTACGCCGCTCGATGAGAAGATCGCGATGGCGATCGAGCTCGAGCGCCTGGTGCGCAGTGGCGACACGCGCATCCGACAGGTCGACTCGGCGAACTACTCGGACTACGTCGCCGAAGCGGCCATTGCCTCGACGACCGGCATCCGCGCGTCCTACGCGCGCACCGGCGCCTACGTGTCCGTCGAGGCGATCGCCAATGACGGCGGCGACGACCAGACGGGATGGGGACTCTCGGCCGGGCGCGCCCCGGGCGAGCTCGACATCGAACAGGCCGCGGCCGACGCGATTCGTCGCGCGACGCGCATGCTCGGCGCGGTGAAACCGAAGTCCTTCAAGTGCACCGCGGTCTTCGATCCCCGCACCGCGGCGACGCTGTTCTCGATCATCGGCGGCGCCCTGAGCGGCGAGGCCGTCGTACGCGGCCGATCCTTCTTCGCGAACCGACTCGGTGAGATGGTCGCGGCACCGAGCTTCACGCTGCTCGACGATCCGACCGACCCACGTCACTTCGCCGCGTCGGTGTACGACGGCGAGGGCCTGGCCTGTCGACGCAACGTCCTCATCGAGAACGGCGAGTTGAAGGCCTTCGTCTACGACACCGTCTCGGCGCGACGCGCCGGCACCGCCTCGACCGGCAGCGCGGTACGCGGCGGCATCGCCGGATCGCCGTCGGCGGGCTGTCGCGCGTTGCAGTTGGCACCCGGTGACGTCGACCAAGCCGAGATCCTTCGTCGCGTGGGTAACGGCATCTTCGTGGAGTCGATGATCGGTGTGCACTCGGGCGTCAATCCGGTCTCGGGGGACTTCTCGGTCGGCGTCACCGGACTCATGATCCGCGACGGTCAGTTGGCCGAGCCGGTACGCGAGGTCACCGTCGCGTCGACGCTCCAGCGCATGCTGTTGGACGTCGCCGAAATCGGTAGTGATCAGGAGTGGCTGCCGGGGAGTGCCGCCGGTCAGACCGTGGCGATCGACAACATCGCCGTCTCGGGGAGTTAGTCCGAGGTCGTCGACGACGTCGTGGTCGTCGAGGTCGTTGCGGGCGTCGCCGCGGGGGTTGCGCTGGATTCGGTGTTCGAGGCGGCCGGTGTCGTCGACGTGGGGGTCGACGTCTTGTCCGCGCCGCGACTGTCGGTCTTGTAGAAGCCACTGCCCTTGAAGACCACGCCGACGGCCGAGAAGACCTTGCGGAGCTCGCCGCCGCAGTGTTCGCAGAGCGTGAGGGCCGGGTCGGTGAACCGCTGGACGGCCTCTACCCGTTGGTGGCAGGCCTGGCACTCGTATTCGTATGTCGGCATCGACTCTCCCGTACTTCTTGAACCTTGGCAGTTTACTTGCGCCCAATCTGCGGTCATTCGGCTCGTCGGTATCATTGCGCCGTGGACGACTTCCACCAACTACGTCGGCCGTCGAGTGGGGGAGCGTTCCCTCGCGAGATCGGCGCCTCTGAAGTATCGGCCCGTCGCGCACTGGCGAAGTGTCGCATCAATATGGACGCGAACACGACAGCGCTCGTCGCGGCCAACGCCATGAATAAGGGTGACGTCCTCGCGACCGCTCGCGTCGCCGGCATCCAGGCGGCGAAGCACGCCGCGACGTTGCTCCCCATGGCCCATCCGGTCCTCGTCGGCAACGTCCACGTGAACTTCACGATCGCCGACACGCACATCGACGTCGAGGCCAGCGTCGACACGGTGGACCGCACCGGCGTCGAGATGGAGGCCCTGATGGCCGTGACCGTGGCGGCGCTCACGGTCTATGACATGTGCAAGTCGGTCGATCGAACGATGACGATCGAAGAGGTCGCGATCTGGGAGAAGTCAGGCGGACGGTCGGGGACGTGGCGACGCGAGGACGTGCTCGGCAACGGCGTGTCGAGCGAATCTCAGAAGTGACGTCAACGGAGCGTACGTCGGACCGCAATGTCCTTGGCGAACCGTTGGAGTTGTGCGGCATGGACCCCGTTACCGGCTTTTACCGCGACGGATGTTGCACCTCGGGACCGGAAGACTTCGGAAGTCACACGATCTGCGCGGTGGTGACGGCCGAGTTCCTCGAACACCAGCGATCGATCGGCAACGACCTCTCCACGCCGATGCCCCACTACGGATTTCCTGGTCTTGCTCCCGGCGACCGATGGTGTGTGACGGCCGCCAATTGGCTGCGCGCGCATGACGAGGGTGCCGCCGCGTTCGTGGTGCTGGCATCTACCCATGAACGCGCGCTCGAGATCGTGCCCCTCGAAGCGCTGCGAGAGCACGCCGTCGACGTGCCACTGGGACCAGGTGACCTTCGTGCGTGAGACGAACACGTGACGCGACGAGAGCGCGCGCACGCGCCCGGAGCCTCGAAAGCAGTGACCGCCGCAGCGTTAGTCGCGATCGCTGGTCTCCACGTGGCGTGGGGACTCGGTTCGTCGTTTCCGTTTCGGACACGTGAAGAGTTGGCCGACTCCGTCGTGGGTTCCGAGGAGGTGCCGTCGCCCGCGGCCTGTGCGAGCGTCGCCGCCGCACTCGTGCTCGCCGCCATACTCGTCGCCGGAGTGGTGCCGCTACCGAAGGCGTTGCGATCGATCGCCCTGCGGATCGTCACCACGGTGCTCGCGACTCGTGGCGTCGCCGGCGCAATGGGTCGCACGTCCTCGCTGTCACCGGGCAGCGATTCGCCAGCGTTCAACCGCCTGGACAAGCGCCTCTACTCGCCACTGTGTCTCTGGCTCGCCGCGAGCGTACGTCGGTCGATCTAGGGCTCACGAGCGCCTCATTCGAGGCCGTTCTGCCCGCGATTGCGGGTACCCTCGGTAGTGCAAAGACGACGGGAGTTCGATGAGCAGTATTCGTGGAGGGGTGGAGCAGTCTCGAGAGCGCCTGATCGCCCTCGTCTTGTTGCTCCAGCGCGCCTGGCAGTACGGCTCGCTGACCCAAGAAGAGATCGTCCGCGAACTGAAGATCGACGAGTTCCCGGTGACGGCCAAGGGTCCGCGAAAGGTGCTCGCCTACGAGGGCAACGAAGGCGCGGTGCGCCAGAAGTTCGAGCGCGACAAGGCCCGGATCCGAGAACTGGGCTTCGAGATCGAGATCGAGACCAAGGGTGACGGAGCCGTCGGCTACCGCATCGATCCCTCCAGTGGCTACGCGCCGCTGATCTACTTCACGCCCGATGAGGAGCGCGTCGTGCGCCTGGCGCTGCGATTCTGCGGGTTCGGCGCCTCCGGCGCCTTCAGCGTCTTCAACGAGGTGCCCGCGAGCGACGGGGGACTCGAGTCCTCGATGTACTACACGCCCGTGATGCGCGCGCTCAACCTGCATCGCGCGCTCGCCTTCGACTACCAGTCCGGAGCGAACAAGCCGCGTCTCGTCGAACCGCTCCTCATCGACGTCTTCAACGGCGTGACCTATCTGATCGCGCGGGTGAAGGGCACGCAGGAGATCAAGGGCTACCGCTTCAGTCGCGTCACGTCGATGCCCGTCGTGCTGCCCGACACCTTCGAGCACGACGAGGCCGCAGTCGACGTCGCGCGGGCCTGGCGACCGGAGTTCTCACGGTCACCGACGCCGATGGACGTGGTCGTCACGACCAACGAGAACTACGCCGATCTCTTGGTACGTCAGTACCCGGGTTCGCTGGCGGCCAATAAGAAGGACGGCAAGGTCGAGGTCGGACTCAGTTTCGACAATCCGCGCGCGGCGCTGCGTTTCGCCGTCGAGGGTGCCGACCGCATCCGCCTGCAGTCACCGAAGTCGTTGAAGGCCGACCTGGCCGATTGGTTGAAGGACGTCAACCGGGGCAAGGCGCCGGCGCTCGAGGAGATGTCCTTCACCGGACCGCCGACCAACGACGTGCTGGGCCAGACGCTGCAACTCCTGCACGCCGTCTACGTCGCCGAGGACGGGCTGCGCATCTCAGAACTCGCGAAGCGCTTCTCGCTCGACGAGGATCACGTGCGACTGATCATGGACCGCCTGGTCGCCCTCGAGCCGATGGCGGGCTCGACCGACGGCACCGGCGCCTTCCCGGCGCACGTACTAAAGGAGTGCGACGACTGGGACGACGAGGCGAATGACGATTCGACCTACCGGGCAGACTTCAGCGACCTGCCCGAAGGCGCCGACGAGCCCTCGCCGTACATGTGGCGCGACCTGTTCGAGCTGAATATCGCCCTGCGTGAGGCCTCGCGCGTCTACCACGACCCGGCGATCCTCTCGGCGATCGAGAAGATCGAGGGCGCCACGAGTTCCTACGTCCAGGTCGAGATGGCGACGAATGAGACGATGCTCGCCGACGTCTCGGACGCCGTCGAACATCACGAGCAGATCAAGATCCTCTACACCGCCGCGACGGCCGACGAGGCGCGAACTCGCTCGATTGAACCGCGCGAGATCAAGGTCCTCAATGGCCACACCTACGTCCGGGCCTACTGCACGACCCGCGAGTCGTGGCGAACCTTCCGCGTGGACCGGATCAACGCCGTCGTCGCCAAGTCCGACGCCACCGAAGAGCGTCCGCCGGACACGGTCGTCAACTGGCTCACCCAGGTCGGTGAGGAGGGTGACGAGGTCGTCGTCGTCATCGATGCCGGGCTACGTTGGCTCTTCGAGCCGCTGCCCAACGCGCAGTGGCTGACGTTAAAGGACGGCCGACACGCGGTCAAGTTCCGCGTGAGTAACGAACCGTTCCTCGATCAACTGATGTTGCGCGCCGGCGACGGAGCGGTCATCGCGACGCCGAAGTTCGCCAGGGCCGGCCACGAGCTCGCTCGAAGGATCGCCGCCTCGCTCTAGGCGACCGTTGGGCACCGGGGTGTCCAATGATCCGAGTTCTGCCGCGTCGCTCGAACGACGTCAGTTACTTCACCGATGACCGGGCTCAAGAGATCGATGGTCTGCGCGAGGGCGGACCCGGCTGGTGGCTGCGCGGCGCCGGTGACCTCAGTGATCCGAGGGACGTCAGCAGCGTCCTGCAAACCACGGGACGTTCCTCGGTCCTCGGCTACGACATCGTGGTCGCCGCGCCACGGCCGACGTCGATCCTGCTCGCGATTGACGCAGAACACGGTGCCGGCGTCGTCGCGGCACATCGCGCGTCGGTGGCGGCAGCGATCGACTACCTCGAAGAACACGCGCTGGTCGTTCGAGATCGTCGCGGGGGAGAGGACCGCGACGTCGCCGGACAGTGGTCCGGCATCGTCGGCTTCACGCACGGCGTCAATCGACATGGCGAACCGCACCTGCACGACCACGTGTTGGTGGGCGCGGCCCCCGAATCGTCACGATCCGTGCTCGACAGTCGCGGGCTCTTCGCCCACCTCGTCGCGGCCGACGCGCTCTATCGAACGTCGCTGCGCCACGAGTTGGGCGAGCGAACACCGTGGACGGCGTGGCGATCCTTCGAAGGCGTCGAGCACGTGGTCGGTCTCGACGAGGGCTACCGAGCTCTCTGGGGCGGTCATCACGCCGACCGGGGCGAGAAGTTGCACTGGCGACGTCGCGACGCGATCGAGCAATGGCGCGACGACCGAGGACGATTCGACGCGCTCGGCGTGATCGAGCCACCCGCGCGGCACCGCTCGACGCTCGACGAGCACGGCTTCGCTGGTGCGCTCGAAGGTCGCAATGACGTCGCGCGCCGACACGTCGTCACGGCCTGGAGTAACGCCGCGCGTTTCGGACAGAGCTCAGCCGCAGTCGAGCGCGCCGTAGACGCGCTCTATCCGACGCTCGCGGGTGCGAGGGGAGTGCGCGAACCGTCGATCAGCGTCCGCGAAGCGCGCATGACCGCCCAGGTCCGCGAACGAGGGGCACGACCGCTCGAGACGCCCGACCTCGAGCGGTGGCGTCAGCGTTCGCGCGACGATCCGCGTTCTCGTTCCGAGCGATCGAGGTAGTCGCGAAATCGAGGGTGCGCGTGCGCCGGGGTCAGTTCGATCCACTTCATCTGCTTGCTCGGGTCCAGTCCCATGGCGTAGCCCGGGCGACCGTGCGCCAGGTCACTGATGGTCGCGCGGTCACGCTCGACCCAACTCGACGAGCGACCGGCGCGCTTGCCCTTGCGCCCGAACTGGTAGGTCGGGGTCTCGTAGAGGGAGCGACCCGCGAGGTGGCGCAGCATCTCGAGCGTCGGGCGATCGGCGATGCCGGGCAAGACCACCGTCGTCGGGAAGAGCGAGAGGAAGCCGTCGGCCGAGGTGCCCCAGCGGCTCCGGGCCTGGGACAGATCCTGGAGGCACGCCAGGGTCAGGACTCCCTGGCCGCCGCCCTCTGAGACGATGCCCGCCAAGCGGGGCAAGGGGGCGACGTTGGCCAGTTCGTCCAGGGCGAGCAGGAGCCGGGCGCCTTCTTCGTGGCGGTCGTAGGTGGCGTGGACCACCTCTTCGATGAGGCCGACGACCAAGGGGATCGTGACCGCCTGGTGGCGGCTCGGCGCCACCACGTGAAGTTGGTGTGGGCCGCTCAAGAACGCGTCGAGATCGAGGGGCGGCTCCCGCGACGAGGCGCGCGCCGCCTCGGTGCGCACGCCGGCGAACAGTCCCGACGTCGTCGACCAAATACTCGAACGTTCGCGGTCCTCGGTGGCGAGCACACCGCGCAGTAGTGACACCGAAGGATGATGTTCGCCGTATCGATCGGTGAGCTCGTGGACGAAATCGTCGCAGCGTCGTTCGTCGACACGCGACGCGAGCTGTCCCAATGTCTCCTCGCGCAGTGCCGTCGCGTGCAACAACGGCGCGACGAGTGCGCCCGCGCGTTCGGTCCAGTGATCGTCGCTGCGATCGCCGCGACCGCGTCGCGCGATGTCAATAAGGCTCCTTGACGCGAGAATTGCGCCGTCCCAAGAAAAACTTTGTCGTATCGGTGAGTAACCAATGCGATGCACACCAGGTGGTGTTCGCACTGTTCCGGACGGATCGAAGAGCAACGTTGCACCATCGCGACGACTACGCGACATCAACGACACGACATCATTCTTCGTTGACGTCACTACGCAAGAACGATTGGTGATCAGGAGATTCGGAACAACAATCGATGACGTTTTTCCACTGCGACTCGGACCGAGTACGAGTGTCGATCGTTCGTCACCACTCGACGCGTCACCGTGCGCACCGCGACCTAAATAGATGCCGACGTCGTTGTTCACGAAAAACATCTGTCGCAGAAAAACTTCGAAATGCTTGACATTGGTGTGTAAAGCGAGTGAACTTTTAAATGTCCTTCTGCGGAGGAGGTGAACGTTGCGTGAAACGTCCCTGTGACGTTTTTACAAAACGCTTTTCCGCGTCGGACCGTGCACTGCGATCAGTCGCCGTACAGCTGTGAAGCTGGGTGGTACATGAGCGAGTACACGTTTATCAATGCGGTACCGATATCGAGATCACCACGGTGGTGCACTCGAGGTCCCAATTTGATTCAACGTTGAGTCCCAAGGAGGGAAAGTGGCACCAGCCGCGAAGAAGAAGGCTGTAGCCAAAAAGGCTCCAGCGAAGAAGGCCGCGAAGCGTCCTGCAAAGAAGAAGGCCCCTGCGAAGAAGGCCGCCGCTAAGAAGCGCCCAGCAGCGAAGAAGGCCGCCAAGCGACCTGCTGCGAAGAAGAAGGCCCCAGCGAAGAAGGCCGCCGCTAAGAAGCGTCCTGCTGCGAAGAAGGCCGCCAAGCGACCTGCGAAGAAGGCTGCAAAGCGTCCTGCCAAGAGGGCAGCCGCGAAGAAGTAGTCCAATCCCATCAGGGATTTGTCGTTTGAGGGGGGCCGTTGGCCCCCCTCAAATGCCGTTAGGGCGTCAGATCGTCCGGTTCGTCGACGTCGAAGCGCCAGGGGCTGTCCCTGACCACGGTGACGCGCCTTCCGAGTCGCTCGGCCTCACGTTCGTGCAGTGCCGCCGAGTTCGCGCCGTAGGCGAAGTGGAAGTCCAGACCCGTGGGCAGCGCCATGACGTTGGTGCCGAGACCGTGGTGATCGGTGACAATAGTTATCGCGTCGTCGGGCTCGAAGTCGCCGAGCCCCTCGGGATCGCGCAGGTCACCGTGCACGATGATTAGGCGTTCAAAACGACTCTCAAGGGCCCCGTAGGCCCGCTGCACGGCGTCGTTCAGTCCTGCGGCCTCGGATTGCAGGACCTCACATCCGAGCGCTGCAGCGAACGTGGTGATCCCCTCGCTCTCACTGAGCACGATCGTGTGCCGCGGACGACAGCTGAGGATGACCTGGGTCGCGAGTCGTTGCGCCAACTCGGTCACGTCGTCGACGTCGTTCGCGCGCAGGCGCTCCTTGGCGAGGTCGAAGCGCTTGAGGGGTAGGACGAACGCGTCGGAACTCACGAGAGTGCATGTTACGGGGAGGCGCCTTCAGTACTGTTGAAATCGTGACGACGGAGGTTTTGGACTGGTTGGTGCACGAGCGCGAGCTGCTCGACCAAGGAGAAGTCGTCGTCGGTATCGATGAGGTGGGTCGTGGTGCACTCGCGGGCCCCTTGGTCGTGGGCGCGGTGGTGGTAACTGACCACACGGCGCCGCCAGAGTCACTGAATGACTCGAAGCTCTTGACGCCCCTGGTGCGCGAGGAGTTGGTCGAACCACTCGAGCACTGGGCCGCCGATTGGTCCCTCGGTTCGGTGAGTTCGGCCGAGATCGACGCGTGGGGCCTTCGACTCGCGCTGGCGGTTGCCGCGACGCGCGCGCTCGACGGACTGCGCGTTCGACCGAGCGTGGCGCTGGTCGACGGTTCGTTCAACTTGTTGCGGGCACCAATCGACGTGGCCTTTGGCGTCGAGCATCCGCCGAAACTCTCGTACCGCTCGATGACCACGACCACGATCGTGAAGGGTGACCGGTGTTGCGCGTCCATCGCCGCCGCGTCCGTGCTCGCCAAGGTCCACCGCGACCGAGTGATGGTCGAGTTGGGTCGCGACTTCGCCGACTACGGCTGGTCGTCCAACAAGGGCTACGGGGCCAAGCAGCACATGGAGGCGATACGGCGACTGGGCCAAACCGACCACCATCGACACTCGTGGCAATTGCCGGAACAAACGGCCTGCTAACTAGGAGATATGGCGTCTCGGGCGGCGTCGCGGCGACCCAGTGAATATTGCCTGAAGGGGTATGATTGTTGACCATGCCGTCGCTGCTCTCCGTGAAGAATCTCCAGGTCAAATTTTCCACTCGCAAGTCATTCGTCACCGCAGTCGACAACTTCTCCATCGACATCGAACCGGGCCAGTGTGTCGGTCTCGTCGGTGAATCGGGCTGCGGCAAAACGACGTCAGGCCTGGCCATCATGCGGCTCCTGCCGGGTAACGGCAATATCGCCTCGGGCAGCGTCGAACTCGAGGGCGTGGACCTCTCGACGTTGAGCGAGAAGGAGATGCAGAGCCAGCGTGGTCGCACCGTGGCCCTGATCCCCCAGGACCCGATGAGTTCGCTCAACCCGACCATGAAGATCGGGCGTCAGATCGGCGAGGGTCTACGGATCCATAACGGCGCCACCGACGAAACGGCCCAGAAGAGGGCTCTGGAAGTCCTCGAGATGGTCGAGATGCCGCGCCCGGCCGAACGGCTCGACCAGTACCCCTTCGAACTCTCGGGCGGACTTCGTCAGCGCGTCATCATCGCCATGGGCCTCGTCTGTTCACCGAAGTTGCTGATCGCCGACGAGCCCACGACGGCGCTCGACGTGACCATCCAGGCCCAGATCCTCGACATCATCGACAACCTGCGCAAAGAGCTGAAGATGGGCGTGTTGCTCATCACCCACGACATGGGCGTCATCGCCGGTCGTGCCGACCGCGTCGTCGTCATGTACGGCGGCAAGAAGGCCGAAGAGGCATCGACCTTCGAACTCTTCCGTTCGATGCGCCACCCGTACTCCCAGGCCCTGCTGGCCTCGATGCCCAACCTGGAGAACGCCACCAAGCACGAGTTGGCGTCCATCGCCGGACTGCCGCCGGACCTCTCCAAAGAGATCGTCGGGTGCCGCTTCGCCCCACGGTGCCAGTACGCCCAGGACGACTGTCGCGACGTCGAGCCGGAGTTGACGGGCACCGACGACCACGAGTTCGCCTGCTTCCATCCCGTCGACGGCCCTCGGCCGATTGTCATCCGCACTGAAACACGCGCCGAGGTCGTGAAGAAGGCGGACTCCAAGGAACTGCTCCGCGTGGAGAATCTCACCAAGGAGTTCGCCGTCAAGGCAGGACTCATTCGCCACAAGGTCGGAGCGATCCACGCCGTCTCGAACGTCACCTTCGGCATCAAAGAGGGCGAGACCTTCGGTCTCGTCGGTGAATCGGGCTGCGGCAAGACGACGATCGGACGCATGGTGGTTGGTCTCGAATCACCCACGGGCGGTGAGGTCCTCTTTGACGGCGAGGTGGTCTCGTCGCGCAAGCACAAGCCGACGCGCGCCGAACGCCGCGAACGACAGATGATGTTCCAGGACCCGTACTCATCCCTTGACCCGCGAATGAAGGTCTCTGAGATCCTGGGTGAACCGCTGTTGGTGCAGGGCGACGGCACGAAGGCCCAGCGCAAGGCCCGCGTGCGCGAGCTCCTCTTGGCCGTCGGGCTCGAGCCGCTCGCCGCCGACCGCTACCCGCACGAGTTCTCCGGTGGTCAGCGTCAGCGCATCGGCTTCGCCCGCGCCCTCGCGCTCAACCCGCGCCTCATCGTCGCTGACGAGCCCGTCTCCGCGCTCGACGTCTCGATCCAGGCCCAGATCCTGAACCTGATGAAAGAGCTGCAGCGCGAGCACAACCTCTCCTACGTGTTCGTGAGTCACGACCTCGCGGTCGTCTATTACATGGCCGACACCATCGGCGTCATGTACTTGGGCAAGATCGTCGAGATCGGCGACGCCGAGTCCGTCTTCCGTCACCCGGCCCACCCGTACACGCAGGGTCTGCTCAACGCGGTGCCGGTGCCCGACCCCGTCGAGGCACGGGCCCGTCACGGCAAGCAGGTCACCGGAGAACTGCCGTCGGCGGTTCACCCCCCGTCGGGCTGTCGTTTCCGAACCCGCTGCGAGTACGCCCAGGACATCTGCGCGAACGAAGAACCACTGTTCCGGGACTTCGGTCCGAGCCAGCAGGCCGCGTGCCACTTCCCGTTGCAGACTCCCGTCACGATCGGCGCCCGCGTCTCCTCGCTGTAGCGACACCGTATTCGACACGCAACGCGGACACTCACGCAGTGCGAGGCGTAAAGATGTCCTCATGACGATGTCAGTTCCGCCTCCCTGGAGTCTCGATGTCGGTCAAGCCGAGTGGGTCCAAGAGCGTCTCACCGGCCTCATGGCGGGGACCGTCTCTTCAGTCGTCCCGGTGGGCTTCGACGCGTACGCGCAGGTTCTTCATCCAGTCGAGACGCCCATCAACGGCGACACATTGGTGCGGTGGAACGACGTCGCGCAGTGGGGGGCGCAGGTACTCACCGCGCGGTCGCAGTGGCTCGCCGTCGCGATGCCCGAGCACCGACCACGACAGCCACGGCCCTGGAGGAGCCAAGGACCGGCGCACGGCACGCTCTACCTTGACGACGCACGAACACTCGCGGCGATAGCGCGTGGATTCACCGACACCCCGCAGCAGTGTTGGTGCTGCATTTGGGACGGCTTCGGATGGTGGTCAAGGGTTTCGTACGGTCCGCTCGTCGAATCGAGCAACGCTCCAGCGCCGAGCCCGATTCCGGTCGAAGCCAAGGTGTGGCCCAAGGTTCACACTCGCTACCGTGACTACTTGCTTTATGAGGCGTCGCTCGATACTTCGTTCGTGGAGGCGATTCAGATGCTCGAGGGGCACTCGCCAAACCTCTGGTGGCCTTCCGATCGTGCGTGGTGTGTGGGGACTGAGATCGACGCTCACTCGACGTACGTCGGAGGTTCACGGGCCTTCATCGACGCAGTTCTCCAGAGCGGGCAGCTTGAAACCTTCGAAGTCGATGCGAACGACTCGTTGCGGTCCGAATTGCCGGAATGGATTGTTCGTCTCGTCGATCAAACGGTGGACGAGTTGCTCTCCAGAGGTGTCGCGACAGTTGAAACCTCGATTGGCACGGTTCGCTTTGAGTTCGATCGTCCGCGCCTTGGACGCCGCGGATCAATTAGATACGGCACTGAACACGATGGTCTACGAGGCGGCTCTGGTCAGTCGCCACTGAGCAATGGCTCGGGAGAGGAACTGCAGCGCCAACTGGTGTTTCGAGTCGAAGAGGGATTGAGAAGTCTCGCCACCTGAGGTTTAATGGAGGCGTTCGACGAGGCGAAGGGACCGGGGTGTGGCCGAGACACAGGATTGGGGCACATCGTTCGCGACGGCGTCAGTCAGCGCCATGTCCGTCTATGACGAGATCATGGTCCCGCGACTGTTCGATCCGTGGGCGGAGCTCTTGCTCGATCAGTTAGCTATTCAAACTGGACAGTCGGTGCTCGACGTCGCGTGTGGTCCCGGGACCGTGACACGTAAGGCCGCGCTTCTCGTTGGCCCCACGGGGCGCGTTACGGGTTGCGACCTCAGTCCGGCCATGCTCGAGCTCGCGCGCTCCAAGACCGTGGATGGCGGAGCACCGATCGATTACCTGGAGTGTTCGGCAGACGCGCTGAACGTCCCGGACGGCTCCTGTGACGTCGTGACCTGTCAGCAGGGTCTACAGTTCTTCCCCGATCGACCGGTAGCACTGGCCGAGATGCGCCGAGCGCTTCGCCCTGGCGGCACGTTGGGCGTCGCCGTGTGGTGCGCCATTGGGGACTGCCCACCGTTCGCCGCCCTCAAGCGTGCGCTCGGACAAGTGCTTGGCGCAGACGCCGCGGATGCGTACGAGGCCGGACCGTGGGGGTTCGGTGATGCTGACGCATTGCGTCAACTCGTCAGCGACAACGGCTTCTCGAACGTGGACGTGCGCCGATATGAGTTGCCGTTCGTGTTTGAAGGCGGCCCTGGTCAACTCCTGCTCACGCTGCGCGCCGCCTCGGTAGCGACGGCCGTCGCCCAACTGTCCGAAACGGATCTCGCGGCGCTGGCGGCAGCGGTAGAGGACGCCGCGCGCCCGATCACCGTTGACGGAGTGGTTCGCTCTCACGCGTCGTCGCACGTGCTGACCGCGCGGGTCGGCAGTAAATAAGGCTCACGCGTCGTCGCAGATGAAACGGCGAAGAGGCCTTAGCGCTCGAGGAGTCGGACCTCGAAGGCATCGCGCAGCGCGTCACCGATGTAGTTGATCGACACGACGACGAGGATGAAGACGAGGGCCAACGGGTAGATCTCCCACCAGAAGCCGTTTTGGATCTGCGAGGTTCCGGCCTGGAGCATCGTGCCCCAGTCGGTCTGCGGCGCCTGGATGCCAAGGCCCAGGAACCCCAGGGCCGAGAGGAAGAGGATCGCGTCAGCGACGGAGAACGTCGCCACGGTCACGATGTTGCTAATCGAGTTCGGGAAGACGTGGCGGCGGATGATGTGCCACTTACGCGCCCCCATGGCCGTGGCGGCCTGGGAATACTCCAGGTGCCGGATAAGGAGCGCGTCGCCTCGGATGATGCGCGCGTTACCCCACCACAGCGTGAAGCCGATGATGCAGATCAGGAACAACGTCGATCGGTTGAAGATGGCGATCAAGGTGATCAAGAGGAAGATGTAGGGGATCGAGAGGAAGGCGTCGATGATGCGCATCATGATGGTGTCGGTGATGCCGCCGGCGAAGCCCGAGACCATGCCGTAGGTCGTGCCGACCACGATCGTGATGAATCCGGCCACGAAGCCCAGGGTGAGCGAGTACTCGCCGCCGTAGAAGATGCGACCGAGTTCGTCGAAACCGTTGCTGTCAGTGCCGAGCCAGTGATGATACGACGGTGGGGCGTTCCAGGGGAGGCCGAAGGTGGCGGCCTGGTTGGTCTGATTCGTCGGATGAAAGATCGGCACCAAGAAACACAGGGCCGCGATGATGAACAGGAAAAGGACGGACGCGATCGCCAAGCGGTTGTGCAAGAAGATACGCGTGCGCTGCTTCCACATCGGGACGATATGGTCATCAGTTGAAAGGTTGATCGGCACGTCCGGCGGCTCAGGGGCGGCGATCCGCTCTCGTTCCGTGAGGTCGGTCACTTGGCGGTCCCTTCGATTCGTATTCGTGGATTCACGAGACCGAGCGCGATGTCGGCCAGCAGATTGCCGAGCAGCGTCAGGATCGCGACGAGCAGGGTAATACCGAGCACCGTCGGCACGTCGAGGTTCTCGGCGGCAAAGACCGTCTGAATGCCGAGTCCCTCATAGTTGAAGACGCTCTCGATGATCAAGGCACCGCCCAGCAGCGCGGGGATGGAAAGGCCCAAGAGGACGATGATCGGTCCCAGGGCGTTGCGGAACGCGTGCTTGGCCAGCGTGCGGCGACTGCTGCAGCCCTTCGCCTTGGCGGTACGCACGTAGTCCTGGACCATGACTTCGAGCACGGTGCCACGCATGTAGCGACTCAGACCGGCCACCGACAGCATCGTCAGGGCAGCCACTGGGAGAATGAAGCCCTTGGGACTCGTGAACATCGCCCACGCCTGCACGCCCGTTGGCGGCGAGTTGGGTAAGTGCGGCCAGTGAAAGCTGAAGGCGTCCAGCAAGAGCATGCAGAGCAGGAACGACGGCATCGCGTAGAGGACGAATGCGGCGCCGGTGGCGGTGTAGTCACCGACCGTGTTACGCCGCGCGGCCTGGAAGATACCGAGGGGGATCGCGATGATCGTGGTCAGCGCCAGTGAGACCGCGGCGAGCCAGATGGTGCGGGGCACGTAGAGGCTGATGATGCCCCACACGGAGGCGTTCTCCTTGTAAGAGCGACCGAGATTGAAGTGGAACAGCACCTGGGTCGCGTAGGTCCAGAATCTCTGGAAGTACGACTCGTCCATGCCGTGCTGTTTCGCCCATACCGCCACGTTGTACGGGGTCGCCTTGGTGCCGAGCACGGTGTAGGCCGGCGCGCGAATGCCGTGGACCTCGAAGTACGGGAGCGAGAACGTCAGCAGCATCACGATGAGGAGGACGAAGAAGGCCTGAATGATTCTTCGAACGACGTAGGCGAACACGTGGGAAGTCTACCGCAGCACTCGCGCTGGATTATTGGCACCCGACGGTTGACATTGTGTTTGTGAGCAGCAAAAAGGCAATGAAAAAGGGCCTCCTTGCGGAGGCCCTTTTTCATTGGACGAAGTCGTCCGATTGAATCTCTACCAGTAGTAGTACTCCGGCATGAAGTTCAGGATTGGGCTGCCAGCGAAACCGATCTTGCTGTGCAGCGTCTTGATGATCTCACCAGTCGGCGTGCCTTCTGGTTCGTAGAGTACCGGGAGGTTCGACGCGGCGTAGGTCGCGTAGGCCGTCAGGTTGGCGTGACCGAAGTCGGTCGCCTTGATGTCGGCCGTCATGGTCGCGCTGTTGTAGTCACCGACGTTGAAACCACCACCGACGGCGAAGAGTGTCTCACCGGTCGGGTCGTAGTTCGGAACGAAGGTCCAGCCGCCGCCCCAGAAGCAGAGCGAGTACGTCGTGCCGGCACAGTCACCGATCACAGCGTTGAAGCCTTCGGTCGCGGTCGTGACCTTGATACCGATCTGCGCCCAGTCAGCGACCTCAGCGGAGACCTCTTGGGTCAGTGCCGGGGAGCCGCTCGCGTAGACCAAACTGAAGGCCGCCTGCTCACCCTGCGTGACGCCAGTGCCACAGTTGCTCGCACCCGAGCCGGGGCTGGTGCAGCTCAACACGCCGCCCGACAACGTCCAACCGTGTGAGGTCATCAGCGCCGTAGCGGAGGTCAGGTTAAAGGGATACGGGTTGGTGATCTTGCCCGACAGATTCTTCGGGACGATCGCTGGGAGCGGTGCGTAGGACGGGAAGCCGTAGCCCTTGAAGACGTTCTTCACGACGCCGGTCTGGTCCGTCGACTCCTGCAGTGCCTGGCGGAAGTACAACTGACTCACCAGTTCGAGCTTCGGGTCACCCGACGAGAAGTTGAACGGCATGTAGTTGAAGCCCCAGATGATGCCGGTCGCGAGGTTGTACTTGGTCGCCAGGTTGCCCCAGTTCGGTCCAACCTTGCCCGGCGCGGGAGCCGGAGCGGTAAGCACGCCCGGGTCGACGTAACCGAGGTCGATCTTGCCGGCCTGGAGGTCGTTCTCTTCAGCCTGGGTCGTGGTGTAGGCGATTTCCTTGATGTACTTGATCGTCGGCTTTACCGGACCCGAGTAGTGCGGGTTCGGCTGGAAGGTCAAGTTGCCCAAGTTGTCGAATGACGTCAACTTCCACGGACCAGTGTCACCGCTCTGCCAGAGCTTGCCGGTGTAGCTGTTGGTCTGGCTCGAGAGGTTGTTCAGGTAGTTGTACACGTTGGTGCAGGCGACCTTGGTCGCTGCGCCGCCGTAGGCACCCGTCGCGCACGAGGACTTCGTGCCCGATGAGGTCACGTCCCAGGTGTCCGGGAACGGCGTGATCTGGTCGAGGTAGTTGTTCGTGATCCACAGTGGGTTCACGACGTCCTTGAAGTTGATGGTGACCGACATCGCCGTGTGGGTGATGGTGGAGACCTGGTCGGGGATGCCGTAGCCGGGGTTGTAGCCCCAGAAGTCTGACGGCAGCGCCTTGTACATGTTCAAGAAGAACATGACCGACTGGGCGTTCACGGTCTGGCCGGAAGCGAACTTCCAACCCTTCAGCTTCAACGTGACGGTCTTGTTACCGTGTGAGTACACGGGGCTGTCCGCGAGGGACAGCGACGGCACGAGTGTGACACTGTCGCCGAGGCCGAACCAGTAGAGAGGTCGGAACATCTCGTCCTGGAACTGGTTGATGTTGTCGACCGAGCAGTACTGGCACGATTCGAAGGGGAAGATCCAGTTCGGATTAGCGGTTGCTCCCTCGGCAAACGTTAGGGTTCCGGCTGCTTTGGGGGCGGCTCGCGCCACTCACCGTCGGAGCAATGAGACCTAGCGAGAGCGCGCAGGCCGAAAGGCCCACCGTTATCGCTAGTCGAAGTTTGCGTCCAAAATGCATATTAAATATCCTCCCAGTGCCACGGATGTGGTCACATTTAATTTGTCTTTCCATCACAGATGGATTAGTGGCAACTGTATCCGCAAAAATATGGTCAAGAATGTGCACCCCGAGTGAAAAATGACAATATCGATGGAGTTTTTCATGCCTGAAACATCAATGAAACCCTGCGTTATTCCAAAACCGCGTCGAAAGTCCTGATAGTTAGTCGTTTGGGCCCATACAAAGATTGCCATCCGGTCACTCGGGTCGGACACACTCCCGTCACGTGGCGCGTCGGCGAGACGCCCGCCTCAGCCCCGCGGCGTTTCTCGGACGCGCCACTAGTAGTGCATGTACTCCGGCATGAAGTCGCCCAACGGGTTCGGAGCAAAGCCGATGGAACTTCGTAGCGTCCGAGCTATCTCGACGATCGAATTGACCTGGGGTTGGTAGAGGACCGGCAGTTGCTGGGCGGCGAAGTTGGCGTAGGCACTCAAGGTCGACGTCCCGTAGATCGAGCTCTTGATCAGCGCGGTCATCTGAGGATTTGCGTAGGTTCCGACGTTGAAGTCGCCGCCCGGCAGGAACAGCGATTCACCGGAGGGATAGTCGGCCGGCACGTAGGACCAGCCGTAGCCCCAGGCACAGATCTCAAAGGCCTTCGCGCCGGTGCAGTCGCTGACGACGTTGTTGAACGTGTCGGTGGTGTGCGTGATCACGACGCCGAGCGACTCCCAGTTGGTGATCTCGTCGGACATCGTCGCGTCCAAAGTGCTCGAACCGGTCGCCCACACGACGTTGAAGCTGAGTTGGTAGCCCTGGGCGATGTTCGCCCCGCACTGTCCGGTACCGGTGCCGGGGTCGGTGCAGGTCTGCACGTTGTTCACCAGCGTCCACCCGTGCGCGCTCAGCAACGTGCGCGCAGCGGCGTAGTTGAACGGATAGGGGTTGATGATGGGTTTGGCGATCGTCGACGGCGTGTTCGGTGGGAGCGGGCTGTCGATCGTCGAGCCGTAGCCCTTGTCGACGGTCTCGATGATGTTGCGTTGGTCGACCGCGTACTGGAGCGCTTGACGGATGTAGAGCTGGTCGATGGCCGCGCCGTTCGGGTCCGAGGAGGTGAAGTTGAACGCGGCGTAGTTGAAGCTCCACGGTGTGCCGCTTTCGATTCGGTAGTGCGCCGCGAGAGCGATCCAGTTGGGTCCCAGTTTGCCGGGCGCCGGCGCCGCACTCGAGAGGACGCTGGTGTCGACGTAGCCGATCGAGAGGTTGTTGTTGAGCAGGTCGCTCTCTTCGCCCTGGATCGTCGTGTAGGCGATCTCCTTCACGAAGCGCACCTGCGCCTTTCGGGGTCCCTGGTACTTGGGGTTCGGTTCGAAGGTGGCGTTGCCGGTCGCGCCGAATGACGTCAGGTGCCACGGACCGTCGTCGCCACCCTGCCAGAAGGCCCCCGTGAACGTCGAGGTCATTGAGCCCTTTTTCGTCAGGTAGGCCATGACCGCGTTGCAGGCGGTGTTGGTGCTCGCGGCGCCGAAGGTGCCTGTCGCGCAGTTGGAAACCCGCGAGCCCGAGGAACGGTCCCAACGATCCGGCATCGGCGTGATCTGCGAGAGATAGTTGTCGAGGATCCAGTCAGGATTGACCGACGTCGTGAAGTTGATGCGCACCGTGTCGGCGTGACCCGAGGCGCTCTTCACCTGGTCGGGGATTCCGTAGCCGGCGTTGTAGCCGCAGTAGGCGGTCGGGTCGGCCTTGTACATGTTGAGGAAGAACATGACCGAGCGGGCGTTCACGACCTGACCGTCGGCGAAGTGCCAACCCTTCATCGTGATGGTCACCGTGCGGTCCCCGTGGGTGAAGACCGGTTGGTTGGCGAGCGAGAGTGACGGGACGAACGCCGTGGACGCGCCGAGTCCGAACCAGTAGAGCGGTCGGTACATCAACATCTGGAACTGGTTGATGTTGTTCACCGAGGAGTACGCGCAGCCGAGGTAGGGGAAGATGAAGTTGGGGTTGGCCCCCGGCGCTTCGGCGAACGCGATGGTGCCCGAGCCGCCCGAAGGAACGGTGGCGAATGCCGACGGGCACGCGAGCGCGATGCTGCTCAACACCACCGCGGCGATGGCGAGGCGTAGGGATGCGTCCGACGTGCATAGAGGTTTCTGCCCGAGCCATCGAGATGGTGATAGATACCGCACCCGTAACGAACGGGTCATTTCTACGTTACTGGTCGTACTTCGCAGCCCAGGGGTCAGGCGAGGGCCGAGGTGAGGATCGAGGCGATGTCGGGACACTCGAAACTGAAGCCGGACTCCACGAGGGCGCTCGGTATGACGCGCTGACTCGCGAGGACGGTCGCGTCAGCGAGTTCCGGTCCGACGGCGATCCGCACGGCGCCGATCGGCACGCGCAACTTCGACGGCCGGTGCAACTGACGCCCGAGCGCGACGGCGAAATCCCGATTCGTGAGCGGGGCCGGTGCGACGAGATTGAAGGGTCCGCCGTGGCGCCGCTCGAGTAACCACACGATGGCGCGCACTTCGTCGCGCAGCGAGATCGGACTGATCCACTGATGTCCCGGAGCCGATCGGTCCACCGACGCCGAGGCGAAAGAGCGGGAGTTGCTTCTTCGAGCGCACCGCCGCCGCGCGACAGCACGATGCCGGTGCGCAGGTGCGCCACGGACGATCCCGCGTTGGTGAGCGTCGCTGTCGCCTGCTCCCACTCGACGCAGACCTGGGCGAGGAAGTCGTCGCCGACGCTGGACGTCTCATCGAGCGTCTCGTCACCGCGAGAACCGTAGATGCCGATCGCCGACCCGCTCGCGAGGAACGCGGTGCCCGACGACTCACTCAGCACTCGCACCAGCAACGCCGTGGCGTCGTCGCGCGAACTTCGAATGGCATCTTTGTGCGTCGTTCGACCAACGTCGATCGGCGATGCCCGCGCCCGCGAGGTTGACGACCGCGTCGAAGCCACCACGCGTTCGCAGATCGTTCTCGTCGACGAGTCCCGTCGACGGATCCCAGCGGACCACCGAAGCGTCGACGCGCGCCGAGTCCGGTCGAACGAATCGCACGACGTCGTCGCCGCGCTCTTCGAGCGCCGACACCAGCGCCGATCCGATGAAGCCCGAGGAGCCGGTTACGCCGACGCGCACGTGTCGTCCCACAGTTCGCTGATCAGCGCGGCAGCTGGTCGGGGATCGACAGGTGCGCGCCGTGGGCGGCGTTGGTCACCTGTCGACTCCGGATGATCGGATTGATCGACGCCAATTCGGCGGCCAGTGCTCGGTAGAACTCCGGTGCGAGGACGTCGCCGTAGACGTAGACCGCGGGTGTCGTCAGTCTCGCGAGGTCGAACATCGGCGTCAGGGCCCGCAGCGGTGCGATGTCGTCGAAGAGCGCCGGCCCGTCGCGTCGCCGCGAGTCGCGCTCGAGTTCGCTCAGGCGATCCCACGCCCCGTCGGAGACGACCCGGCGAAAGAACTTCTCGGCTTCGAGCGCGGGGTCGTTGCCGAGCGGTGCCGTGGCCGTGGCGCCGCGTTGCAGGATCCACGGCAGCGGCGCCTCGTAGGTGATGACGAGTCGTGCGAGTGACGGTTCTTCGATCGCGGCGGCGAACGCCACGACGCCGCCGAAGCTGTGACCGAAGAGGATGATCGCTCGATCGTCATCTTCGTGACGAGCCAGCGCGATGAGGTCACTGACGTGGTTCGCGAGTCCCAGGGGCTGCGAGGTCGCGCGATCCCTGGTAGCCGCGACGGTCGTAGGTGACGAGGTCGAATCGGTCGGTGCGGCGCGCCAGTCGGGCGAAGGAGCCACCTCGGTCCAGACCGCCGTGGATGCAGATGATCGTCGCCTCGGGATGCTCGACGCGACGCTCGGCGACCGCGAGTCCGGGCACCGGCGAATCGGCGACGAAGTGCAGTCCGTGCGGCGTGGGAGGGGAACTCACGATGCGAACGCTACCCCTCGAACGTCCGTGAACCACCGGAATATCACGCTTCGACCCCTAGGCTGGGAGTCGTGACTACGCCCCCCGAACCATCGTCGTCTCGCTCGAGCAAGGGCTCGTTTGGCCCCAACGCGTGGCTGGTCGACGACATGTACGACCGATTCTTGGCCGACCCCAACTCGGTCGCCGAGAGTTGGCGCGAGTTCTTCGCCGACTACCAGCGCTCGACGGTGCCGAGCGTCGCGACGTCCGCGCCCGCGCCCGTCGCGGTGGTCACCCACGAGATCGACGACGAGGCGACGCCACTGCGCGGGGCCGCCGCGCGCATCGTCGCCAACATGGAGGCCAGCCTCGCCGTGCCGACCGCGACGAGCGTGCGCACCGTCTCGGCGCGTCTCTTGGAGATCAATCGCGCGGCGTTGAACGAGTCGCTGTCGCGTTCGAGCGGCGCCAAGGTCTCCTTCACGCACTTCATCGCCTTCGCCATCGTGAAGGGACTGGCGCAGATCCCGTCGCTGAACGCGACCTTCGTCGACGCGGTCGACAAGAAGGGTACGCCCGGGCATCCGACGCCACGAACACGTGGGACTCGGACTCGCGGTCGACGTCGAGACGTCCCGACGGTACGCGCAACCTTTTGGTCCCGGTGATCCGCGACGCCGACACGATGGACTTTCGCGCCTTCCTGTTGGCCTACGAGGACCTCGTGCGCAAGGTCCACTCCTCGAGTTTCGGCGCCGACGACTTCGTCGGTGCGACGGTCTCGCTGACGAACCCGGGCACGCTCGGCACGGTGCAGTCGGTGCCGCGACTCATGGCCGGTCAGGGCGCGATCTTCGGCGTCGGCGCGCTCGGGTGGCCGCCGGGCTTCGAGGCGGCCGACCCGCGCGCGCTCGCCGAACTAGGCGTGGGCAAGGTACTCACGCTCACCTCGACCTACGACCACCGGATCATCCAGGGTGCCGAGTCCGGTCTGTTCTTGAAGTACGTCGCCGAGTGTCTCACCGGACAACACGACTTCTACGACGAGGTCTTCGCGTCGCTCGGTATTCCCTACGAGCCGGCGCGCTGGGCGCCCGACCGCAATCCGTCACTGAATGACGGCGACGCCGAACGCATCTTGAAGCAGATCCGCGTCCAGGAGCTGATCAACATGTACCGCGTGCGCGGCCACCTGAACGCGCACCTCGATCCGCTGCACAGCGAGCCGCCGGCGCTGCACCCCGAACTCGACATCGCGAGCTACGGACTCACGATGTGGGACCTGCAGCGCTCGTTCGTGGTCGACGGGCTCGCCGGCAAGCGCGAGGCGACACTCGAAGAGATCCTCTCGATCCTGCGCGAGGCCTACTGTCGCACGACGGGTATCGAGTACGGCCACATCATGGACCCCGCAGCAGAAGCGCTGGATCCAAGAGCGCGTCGAAGGCGTGAGCTCGTCGCTCAGCGAGGACGAGCAGCACCGGGTACTCGAGGGCCTCAACGAGGCCGAGGTCTTCGAGCGGTTCTTGCACTCGCGCTACGTCGGTCAGAAGCGCTTCGGACTCGAAGGCGCGGAGTCGACGATCGTCGCCCTCCAGACCATCCTCGACGTCGCGGCCGACGATGGCACGAAGGAGGCCGTCATCGGCATGGCGCACCGCGGTCGCCTCAACGTGCTGGCCAACGTCGTCGGTAAGTCCTACAACGACATCTTCTCGGAGTTCGAGGGGAACCTGGACCCCGAGAGCGTCCAGGGCAGTGGTGACGTCAAGTACCACAAGGGCGCGCGCGGCGAGTTCAAGAACCCGCGCGGCGCGACCATCGACGTCTCGATGGCCTCGAATCCCTCACACCTCGAAGCGGTCTCGCCGGTCGTCGAAGGGATCGTTCGCGCCAAGCAGGACGTGGTGATCCGCCCGAGCGACGGGACGGGCGTCGACGCCATGGTCGAGTTCTACCCCTACCTCGCGATCCTGATCCACGGTGACGCCGCCTTCGCCGGCCAGGGCGTCGTCGCCGAGACGCTCAACATGAGTCAGCTCTCGGGCTATCACGTCGGCGGGGCGATCCACATCGTGATCAACAACCAGGTCGGGCTTCACGACCGCGCCGGAGTCGGCGCGCTCGAGTTTCTACCCGACCGACGTCGCCAAGATGATCCAGGCGCCGATCTTCCACGTGAACGGTGACGACCCCGAGGCGTGCATGCGCGCGGCGCGCCTCGCCTACGACTATCGCGCGCACGTTCCAGCGCGACGTCGTGCTCGACATCGTGTGTTATCGCCGCTTCGGTCACAACGAGGGTGACGACCCGAGTTACACGCAGCCCCAGATGTACAAGATCATCGATCAGATGCGATCGGTGCGAAAGATCTACACCGAGACGTTGGTCCGACGCGGCGACATCTCGATCGACGAGGCCGAAGCAGGCGCTGAATGATTTCAACGAGCGTCTCCAGAGCGTGCTCGACGAGGTGCGCACCGTGCCGGTGCCGGAACTGAAGGGCGTGCCCTTCGTCGAGGTGCCCGTCGACGCGCCAGCCCCCGAGACCGGCGTCGATCGCTCGACCTTGCTCGAGATCGCGCACGCCACCATGAGTGCCCCCGACGGCTTCACGGTGCATCCCAAGCTCGAGCGTCAGTTCGCCCAGCGTCGCGCGCTGCTCGACGAGGGCAGCGTCGACTGGTCACTCGGCGAAGCGCTGGCCATCGGCTCGCTCGTGCTCTCGGGCGCGAACGTTCGCCTGATCGGACAGGACTCTCGTCGCGGCACGTTCTCCCAGCGCCACGCGGCGCTGATCGACTACGACACCGGCGCGCAGTTCGTGCCGCTGGCCAGTCTGGACTCCAAGGGTTTCTTCACGGTGCGCGACTCGTTCCTCAGCGAGTACGCGGCGCTCGGCTTCGAGTACGGCTACTCCGTCGAAGCCCAGAACACGCTGGTCGCGTGGGAGGCGCAGTTCGGTGACTTCATGAACGGCGCCGAGATCATCATCGACAACTTCCTGGTCGCGGCCGAGGACAAGTGGGGCCAACTCGCCAGTCTCGTGATGCTCCTGCCCCACGGCTACGAGGGTCAGGGTCCCGAGCACTCCAGCGGTCGACTGGAACGGTTCTTGACGTTGTCGGCGCGCAACAACATCCGCGTCGCCCAGCCCACGACCTCGGCGCAGTACTTCCACCTGCTGCGCTCCCAGGTCCTGCGCGCGCACCCGACGCCCCTCATCGTCTTCACGCCCAAGTCGATGTTGCGCGCGGTGCAGACGCGCTCACCACTCGCGGAGTTCGAGCACGGCGCGTTCCGCACGGTGCTCGACGACGCCGTGACCGACACGTCCGCCGTCACTCGGGCGATCCTGGCTTCGGGCAAGATCGCCCACGAGGCGATCGGACGTCGAGACGAGAGCGAGGCGACGAACGTCGCGATCATTCGCGTCGAACAGCTCTACCCGTGGCCGCGCGATGCGATCGACGAGACGTTGTCGCGGTACCCGAACTTGGAAGAGATCTTCTGGCTGCAAGAGGAGCCGGAGAACATGGGGGCGTGGCCCTTCGTCCATTTGCAGATGCACTCCCAGTTCCGCGGCATGAACGTTGGCCACGTGGCGCGCGCGGAGTCGGCGAGTCCGGCCACGGGCAGCAGCCTCATCCACAGTGCCGAACAGGCCGACCTGTTGGTGCGAGCGCTGTCGTGAGTGCCGTGCGCGCGTCACGACTGCGCGTCGTGGTGGACGGATCGAACTTCGCGACCGAGGGGCGCGTGACGCCCAGTCTGACGCAGTTGGACGAAGCGGTGCGCGCGTTCATCGACGAGCACCCGAACGCCGAGGTGATCGTGGTCGCCGACGCGAGTTTCGAACATCGCGTGGCGACCAATGAACGCGCGCACTTCAAGAGCGCCGAGTTGGCCGGCGAGATCGTCACGCCACCGGCCGGTGCCATTGGTCGAGGCGACGCGTTCATCTTGAAGATCGCCGACCGCATCAAGGGTGTCGTGCTGAGCAACGACTCGTTCCAGGAGTTCCACGACGAGTACCCGTGGCTCTTCGACGAGGGGCGGTTGATCGGCGGCAAGCCGGTCAAGGGAGTGGGCTGGGTCTTCACGCCGCGCCTGCCGGTTCGCAACCCCAAGACGTCCTCGCGACCGGTGAAGAAACTCTCGGTGACGCTCGCCGACGGCGCCAAGCCGTCGATCGGGACGACACTGACGCCGGTCAAGGCGGTGAAGGCCGCGAAGAAGTTGCCCGCGAAGGCGGCCAAGGTCCCGCGAAAGGCGAAGAAGGCACTCAAGGTCGAAGAGCCGCCGAAGAAGGTCGTCAAGGCCACGAAGAAGGCCAACGTGCAAGTCGCCAAGGCACCGCCCAAGGCGAAGAAGGCCGTCAAGTCGAGCGACGCACCGGTGACGCCGCCACCGGCCGTGGCGCTTCGACGCGGCCGCCATCCGGTCAATCCGGAGTCGGACTTCGCGCTCTTTCGCGCCGCGCATCGAATCGGTTCACGCGTCGACGGTGAGGTCACGGCCTTTACGTCACACGGCGCCGTGATCAAGGTGACCCTGAAGAACGGTCAAACGATCGAGTGTTACGCGCCGACGACGTCGCTCGGTGACCCGGCGCCGGCGCGCGCCCGCGACGTCCTGAAGCGGGGCGACCGACGGACGTTTCGGCTCGTCACGGTCGACGCCGATCGACGGATCGCGGAGTTGGCCCTTCTATGAGCGAGCTGTCGATGGTGCCGAGTGACTGGCTACCGCACCGTCCGCCCTTTCTCCTGCTCGACGAGATGGTGTCGATCGAACCGGGAGTGCGCGCCAGCGCCCTGTGGACCCTGAAGGGCGACGAGTGGTTCTTCCCGGGACATTTCCCGGGCCGACCGACGACGCCCGGCGTGCTGCTGTTGGAGTCGCTCGCGCAGTGCGGTGGCGTCGCGGTGCTGGCCGATCCCAAGTACACCGGACGACTACCGCTCTTCGGTGGGGTCGAACACGCCCGTTTCCGTCGACAGGTCGTACCGGGCGACACCGTCTTGCTCGAGTGCGAGATGACGCAACTCTCGGCGCGTGGAGGCAAGGGTCACGGGCGTGCGAGCGTCGACGGCAAGGTGGCCGCGGAGGCCGACCTGTTGTTCGTCCTGGCGGACCTGTCGTGAAGGTCGCGACGTGGAACGTCAACTCGCTGACCGCGAGATTCGGTCGTGTCGAGGCGTGGCTCGCGTCGCGCAGCCCCGACGTCGTGTTGATCCAAGAGACGAAGCAAAACGACGAGAAGTTCCCGACGCAAGGATTTGCGGACCTGGGCTACGAGAGCGCGCACTACGGCCAGGGCCAGTGGAACGGCGTGGCGATCCTCTCCAAACTCGGGATCGAGGACGTCGCGCGCGGGTTCGGTGACGAGGATCCCGAAGCGCGCTTCATCGCCGCCACCTGCGGTGGCGTGCGGGTGATGTCGTGTTACGTGCCGAATGGTCGCGCGCTCGACAACCCGCACTACGCCTACAAACTCCAGTGGCTCGACAAGTTGCGCGAGGTGTTGGCCGCGCGTGACGCCGGCCAATCAGTCGTCGTCGGCGGCGACTTCAACGTGACGCCGACCGACCTCGACTGTTACGACCCGTCACTGTTCGTCGGTGCGACGCACGTGAGCGAACCGGAGCGTGCAGCGATACGCGCGCTGGAGTCGACGGGGCTGACCGACCTCACGAGGTCGCTGCATCCCGATGAACCGAGCTACTCGTGGTGGGACTATCGCAACGGCTCATTTCACCGCGGTTGGGGACTGCGTATCGACCTGCTCTTCGTCGACCAGGCGCTGCTCGCGAAGGCGACCGCCAGCTACGTCGACCGCGAAGAGCGCAAGGGCGTGAAGCCGTCGGACCACGCGCCGGTCATCGGCGAGTTCGAACTCTAGGCGCGACGAGACGATTTAGTCGAAGAGTTCGGGGTCGGTCCGCACGATGTCGTCCCACAGCGGTTGGAACGAGAACCATCCGGCGAGCGGGTAGCCGGTCTGCTGACAGGTGTAGCGCGCGTCGTCGGCGTTCACGAGCTTGGGCGTGCCCGCCGCCTCGGCCAGCAACTGGGCCTGGCACGTGCGCTCCATCGTGATGAACCACCACGCGGCTTCGTCGACGGACTGACCGACGGTGAAGAGACCGTGGTTCTGATGGATCGCGGCCTTCTTGTCGCCGAGGCCCTTGGCGAGGATGCGACCGCTCTCTTCGTCGAGCACGATTCGCCCACCACCCTCGGTGACGAGGACGTGGTCCTCGAAGAAGATGCAGGCGTCTTGCGTGAGCGGGTCGAGCTCTCGGCCCAGTGACGAGAATGCCTTGCCGTAGACCGAGTGGGCGTGCGCGGCGGCGATGACGTCGGGGCGCGCGGCGTGGACCGCCGCGTGGATGACGAACGCCGCTCGGTTGACCGGGCGCTTACCTTCGACGACCTGTCCGTCGTGATTGACGAGGATCAGGTCCGAGACCCGGATGTGTTTGAAGTTCATCCCGAAGGGGTTGACCCAGAAGTGGTCGAGCAGCTCGGGGTCGCGCGCCGTGATGTGTCCGGCGACGCCCTCAGAGAAGCCGAGACGACCAAAGATGCGCAGCGCACCGGCGAGTCGTTCCTTGCGGTGTTGGCGTTCGGCCTCGATCGTGTCGAACGTGGGTGGAACGTTGAAGACCAATTGCTCTTGGTTTTCCGCGAATCGATTCACTACGTCCGTCACGAGTCACCTCCGATATGTCCGTTGTTTCGAATCATACCGCCCGACTTTTATCGCAAGGTCCTCGGTTGCTCGACGGGCGCGAGTGCGTCCGAGGCCTCGAGTTCGGCGCGAATCGCGGCCAGTCGCGCCTTGCGTGCGTCGCCCGTCAGCGGCGCGTTACGCGCCGTGATCGACGCGATGGCCTTCTCGATCGGCGCGAGGAAGCGCGACGGCACGCGATCGGGGTAGCGCGGATCGTTGCGCGCGCGACTCCAGGTGATCAAGCACCGAGTCCTCGGCGCGACTGAGCGCGACGTAGGCGAGGCGTTGTTCCTCGGCGATCTCGGCGGCGGTCGTCGCGTTGTAGTTGGGGAGTTGCCCCTCGGCCCAACCGATCGCCGCGACGTGCTTGAACTCGAGTCCCTTGGCGCGGTGGATCGTGGAGAGCGCGACCGCGTCGCGTTGCTCGTCGTCGTTGCGACGCGCCGACGTGTCGGGCGCGACGAAGAGGTCCGACGCCGGTGAGTGCTCGGGACCGCGCCGCTCGTTCGGGATGCCGGCGGCGTCGAGGTAGCCGGCGACGACTTCGAGTTGCGCGTTGGTGCGCGCCAGCACCGCCATCGAGCGCCACGTCGTACCGGGCTGGTGGTTCGCGGCGAGCCACGTCGCGACGTGTTCGGCCTCTTCGGCGTCGGTGTTGTAGTCACGTACCATGGGGATGTCGCCGTCGTCCTTCGCGGGCACGATGCCCGCGGCACCTTCTTCGAGCAGCGTGCTCGCCACTTCGATGATGTGCGCGGTCGAACGGTGGTTGCGCGTGAGGTCCAACACGACCGTGTCGGGCCACGTGCGCACGATCTCTTGGAGGAGTTGGGGATTCGCGCCGTTGAAGCCGTAGATGGACTGATTCGGGTCGCCGACGCAGAACAGATCGGGATCGTCGCCGGCCATCTGACGCAGCAGATGGAACTGCAGCGGGTTCATGTCCTGGGCCTCGTCGACGTAGAGCGACTTGGTGTGGTGTCGAAACGACGCGAGGACGTTGGGCTCGTTCGTCAAGAGCGAGATCGCTTCGGAGAGCAAGAGGTCGAAGTCGAGGACGCCGCGCGAACGGCACAGTCCGACGTAGCGATCGAGGACCTCGGCGAACTGCGCCGGCGGCAGCGGCGCGTCGCGACGTAACTTGCGGGCGCTCTTGGCGTAGTCCGCGCCGTTGAAGCCCTGGGAGAGCGCCCAGCCGATCTCTTGTTCCACGCGTGGTAGCTGCCACTCCTCGAGCTTCAAGTCGCCGCTGTCACGTAGCTGCACGGCGAGGGCCGCGACCAATCGTCGGCGGCTCGGCTCGAGCGTGAGTGCCTTGAGGTGCTGGTCCTCGCGGTACTGCGTCACGATGTTGAGTGCCATCTTGTGGAAGGTGCCGGCGCGCACGTCGCGAATTCCGGCGCGAAAGAGTCGCTTGCGCAGTTCGTCGCCGGCCTTGCGCGTGAACGTCATGGCGAGGACCTGATCGGCGCTGACCTCTTCGTCGGCGATCCGACGTTGGATGCGCAGTCCCAGGACGTGCGTCTTGCCCGAACCGGCCGTGGCGCGTACGAGCAGACGGCGCGACGGGGACATGACGGCCTCGCGCTGTTCGGGAGTCAGGCCGACGAGTAGGTCGCGCGTAAAGGTCGTCTCATCCATGGTCACTACGACGCTACCGGTACGGCGTGACGTTCCCTAGGGCCGCGCACCAGGTCAGTAACCTGAAGTACGTGCTGCGAGCCTACGGTGACGGGACCGTGTTTGGTGAGCCGTTCGGCGTAGGTCCCGTTCGCGTCATCTGGCTCCACGGGTGGGGACGTCGCGGTCAGGACTTCGCCGCGCCCGCGACTGAGCTGGCCCGACGCGGCGTCGCGTCGGTCGCCCTGGACCTGCCCGGATTCGGTGCCTCGCCGGCGCCGTCGAACGCCGGCGGCGCGCGCCACTACGAGCAATTGATCATGCCCGCATTGGCTGAGGTGGGTGAGGGACCGTTCGTACTGGTCGGTCACTCCTTCGGGGGGACCGTGGCCTGCGTGCTGGCGGCCAATCACCCGGAGATAGTGCGCGCGCTGGTGCTGACCGGCGCGCCCGTATTGCGACGACCGAGCGCGCGGAAATCCCCGCTGTCCTATCGCACTCTTCGCCGGCTCCACGCTAGGAAAATCATCAGCGACCAGCGAATGGAAGCGGCCCGCCAGAAGTACGGCTCGCGCGACTATCGCAATGCGACGGGCGTCATGCGCGACGTCCTGGTGATCAGCGTCAATGAGAGTTACGAAGATGAACTCGCACGCCTCGACGTGCCGGTGACGCTGCTCTGGGGCGAAGAGGACCGTGAAGTGCCACCGGACGTCGCCACACGGGCGAGTGCGATGCTGACCACCACACATACGTTGCAGACGTTGCGCGGCGTCGGTCACCTGTTGCCCACCGAGGCGCCCGAGGAGTTGGCGAACGTCGTGGGAGCGCTGGTCGAGTGAGGATCACCCTCGACGTCCTCTTCGCCGTCGCTCTGAGTGCCGCGTACGTCGCGCAGTTGCTGCGGTGGATGCGCGTGTTGCAACGCGAACACTACGAGGCGAGTGCGATGGCCCGCTTCGTCGGACGTTGGTCCTCGCCCCCGATCTTGACCGTGTCGAAGTCCAAGGTCCACTCCGCACAGTTCGACGTCGCTGTCCTCACGGCGCCCCGCGACGAGTTCCAGGGTGCGTCGCGTTACGAGCAAGACCAGCGCCGACCAAAACCCGAACGAGGGAACCGTCGCCCGCTTACGGCGACGCACGTGCTGATCTTCGCTTTCGTCGTGGCGCTCTTCGTCAAGAACGAGGCCTTCGTCGTCGCGGTCGCGGTGCTCTACGGGCTCTTCTGTCCGTGGGGTTTGTCGATACGAGGACGCACGAGTCCACTGGTGTGGACCCGTCGCGCCACGACGACCGCGGTCGTCGCCACGGTCATCGCGGTCGCGGTCGCCTTCGTGGGATTGGTCGCGTCGCGGCCGTGGTTCCCGGCGGCGGTCGTCGTGTGGGCCGTGCCGGTGTTGTTGGACCTCACGACGCGCGCGTTGAAGCCCTACGAAGAGCACCGCTCCAAGAAGTTCGTCGACCAGGCCGTGGCACGACTCGACCAGGTCAAGCCCCGGGTCGTCGCCATCACCGGTTCCTACGGCAAGACCTCGACGAAGAACCACCTGGCCCAACTCATGGGTGACGACGGGATCGTCGTCACGCCGCGCAGCTTCAACAATCGCGCCGGCCTGTCGCGCGCGATCAACGAGAACCTGGCCGACGGGACGCGGATCTTCGTCGCCGAGATGGGGACCTACGGCCCCGGCGAGATTCGTGCGCTCTGTTCGTGGTGCGTGCCCGACATCGCCGTGGTCACGGCGATCGGACCGGTCCACCTGGAACGGATGAAACGACTCGACGTCATCGAAGGGGCCAAGTACGAGATCACCGAGCGGGCGAACGTCGTGATCGTCAACATCGACGACCTCGTCCTGGCGCGCTGGCCGCAGAAACTCGCGGACGCCGGCAAGCGGGTGCGCACCGCTGGCTCGATCAACGAATCGGCATCGGTGCGAGTGATCGTCGATGGTCCAAACTGGACCGTCATCGTCGACGGCACCGAGATCGGCTCCGGTCCCGCTATCGCGGGGGTGCAACCGACCAACCTGGCGTGCGCGCTCGCGGTCGCGGTCGAACTCGGCGTTGACAATACGCAACTCCTCGATCGGTTGCGCCGCGTGCGCGCCATCGAGAATCGCTCGAACGTCGTCACCGCGGCCTCGGGCGTCGAGGTCATCGACGACACCTTCAACGCGAATCCCGCGAGCGCCGCGTCGGCGTTGAAAGTGCTCGCGAACCTGCCACTCACCGGACGGCGCGTCGTCGTGACGCCGGGACTGGTCGAACTCGGTCGCGAACAATACGGCGAGAATCTGGCGCTGGGCCGGAAGGTCGCGTTCAATCGTGCCGAACTCGTGATCGTCAATCGCACGAACGCCGTGCCACTGACGTTGGGATTCGAAGGACCGGTTCGCCGCTTCAATACCCGCGACGAAGCGGTCACGTGGGTTCGAAGCGCGCTCGTGGCAGGTGACGGGGTCTTGTATCTGAATGACCTGCCCGACCACTACCCTTGATGCTCACATGACTTGGCTGCGAGAGAACCAGTGAGCGTCGGCGTGTTGTTCGGCGGTCCGACGCCGGAGCACGACATTTCTATACTGACCGGGCTCCTGGCGTTGCACGAGCTTGAGCGCTCCGATCATGACACGGTGGGTATCTACTGGACCAAAACCGGTGCGTTCTACAGCGTGACGCGCGGCGTCGAGGCCGAGGCCTTCCTCGACGGGCTGCCCAAGGGCTCGAGCGAACTCAGCCTGCGACTCGGGGACCAGGGTGGATTCTTCGCCGCGGCGCGCATGGGTAAGGACCGCGCCCTCGACCTCGAGGCCGTGGTCCTCGCGACGCACGGCGGACCGGGGGAGGACGGCTCGTTGCAGGCCGCGCTCGACCTCGCCGGCGTGCGCTACAGCGGACCGACGGTCGCCGGCGCGGCGTTGGGAATGGACAAGTGGTCCTTCGGCGCGGTGATGCTCTCCGAGGGTCTGCCCACGCTGTCGCGCGTGTTGCTCGACGCCGCGACGACCTCGCTGCCATTCGACGGTCCGTACATCTTGAAGCCGCGATTCGGCGGTTCGTCGATCGGGATCGACGTGGTCGCCGACTTAACCACCGCCAAGGCGCGACTCAACTCGAATCCGCATCTCGCGCTCGGTTGCGTCGTCGAGCCCTACCGCGCCGACCTCTCGGATATACAGATCGCGGTGCGGAGCTATCCCACCCTCAGCCTCTCGGCGATCGAGCGTCCGCTTCGCCGCAACGTCGACAACGAGATTCTCGACTACCGCGACAAGTACGTGGGCGGCGAAGGCATGGTCTCGGCACCACGCGAACTCCCGGCGGTGATGAGCGGCGCTCAAGGCGACGCCGTACGTCACTACACGACGCGCATCGCGGAGGTGGCCTCGGTGCGCGGCGTGGCGCGCGTCGACTTTCTCGCGAGCGGCGACGAGTTGTTCGTGAACGAGATCAACACGATCCCCGGTTCCCTGGCCAAACACCTCTTCGTCGATCCGCCGTTGCCGTTCGCCCAGTTACTTGGTGACCTGATCGCTGAGGCCGTGGAGCGACCAACTCATCGATACAGCGCGGCCGGGGCCGATGGCGAGGTCCTGCGCACGGCGACCTCCATCGCGGCCAAACTCGCGTAGGGGAGACGGTCGGCGCCGTCAGGAACGATCGACCAGCCGTTCGGTCACCGTGTTGGACGTCGTCTCAGGACGTTTGCAGTTGTAAGTAGTTGCCGTCGAGGTCCTCGAACGTCGCCAGCTGGAAATCTCCATCCCCGTCCGGCTTGTAGGGCTCGGCGATCACCTTCGCTCCCAGACCGACCAGGGTCGCGAACGCCTCGTCCATGTCGGCCACTTCGATCATGAGCATGATGCGCTGCGGCGTGGCGTTCCTACCGTGCACGTCACTGTGTGCGCCGATCATCCACGCCATATCGTCCCAGCCGTACCACGAGTCCTCGTGGAAGCCGGGCTCACCGAGCACGCTCGTGTAGAAGGCCGCAAGGGCGTGCGGGTCTTCTGATCCAATCATTACGCCTCTGAATTTCATGTCATCTCCTGGCCGCCACTGAATTAATTGCCACTCGTCAACGTCAATCCCCTAGAAAGTAGTCCACGACTGCATCGGTCCCTTCCTGAGTGCTCGCCTCGCACTCGAGCGACGCAGTGCATCTCCCAATCAGTTACTTGGTGACCTGATTGCTGAAGCCGTGGAGCGACCAACTCATCGCTACCGCGCGGCCGGGGCCGACGGCGAGCTCCTGCGCAGCGCCACCTCCATGGCGGCCAAATTCGCGTAGTCGCGGAACTCGCGCGCTGGCTTCCAACAAGACGTCGCTGTAGGGATCAACGAGGAGGCCCTGCTGCAGGGCCCAGAACGCCATCTCGTAGCGGCCGTTCTCGAGCGCGTCGTGATGCAACGCGAGCGCGGCCCATTCACTGTCTCGCGAGAGTCGCGCGGCGAATCCTTCGGCGAGGAACCACTCGAAACCGCGCAGCGCGCTCGGCGAGCGGTTCGCCCTTCACCATCGCCAGTGCCTGGTGGGCGAGGGGTGCGGCGTCGGCGTTGGCGAGTTGACGGGCGCGCGCGACCAACGTCGTGAAGAGTTCGACGTCACTCGTGATGCCGTGGGTCACGTAGAGGCCCGAGGAGGTGACGGCGTGTAGTCGCGGTCCCTCGTCGTCGGAGCCGGCGCTTCGTCGAACGACGCTCGCGGTATTGGCGAGGGTGCGCAGCGACGCGTCGACGTCGGCGTGAGTGAGGACCCGCGTTCGCAGACGTTCGCCGGTGATGGGTTCGTGGCGATGCATCGCCAGGTACGCGAGCATCTCGATCCCGCGGCGTCGAAGGGTCGGCGTGAGTGGCTCGACGAGGCCCACGACGTGCGGCTCGGCGCGCAGGAGTTCGACGCGAACGCCGCCGTGACGAGGCGGCGGCGCGACGCTCGACCACGACGACGTCGGCACCACTCGCGGCTGTTCGCGGTACGGCGTCAAGGTGATCGAACACGCGACCAGTTCGTCGTCGAGGTCGCCGCGGTTCCCGAGGTACACGACGAGGGTGTTGCGCACGGTGCGTGTCGCGAGTGCGCGCAGCAATTCGTGTTCGTTGTCGGCGAAGACCAACTTGCCGTGGTGCAGGGCCACCGCCGCCTCCACGACGTCGTCGCTGCTCCAGGTCGGCTGGATCGCCAGCGCGCCGCCCTCGCGCGCGAAACTGATCAACGTCCCGTAGGGCGACGGCGCGAGCGCGCACGCGACGTAGGCGTCGACGCACTCTCGTGGCGCCAGCGTCGCGTCGAGGGTGTTCGGTACGTCGAGGACGCCGTCGCGCCGTTCGCCGATCATCTGGCGCAGTTGACCGAGGAGCGGCGGATTGAGCGAGCGCAACAGTTCGATCGACTCCTCGACGTCGTAGTCCTCGTCGTTGAACTGTTGTTGACGCATCAGATCGCTGCGGCGCTTCGCCATGAGCGCGAGTGGCATCACGCCCACGCTCGAGGGCCCCGGTGTCGGGCATCCGCTTTGCCGGGACAACGGGCGCTCGTGACCGACGTCGACCGCCTGAGCGCTCGCAACGCTGTTCGCGGGCGACGCTGCGACGTGCGTCGCGGCACCGGCCGAGGACGGCATGAAGAAGGACAGCAGTGCGACGAGACCGCGCGGCGAGCCACGCACTGCCGCCGGTGCCGGCGCTGGCCCCGCGGCGAAGTCGCCAGACGTCACGAACGACTTGACAGAGGAAGACCGTCCAGAAGACCGCGAGGGCCACGAGGAGCACGCGCACCAACGCCCCGTCGTTCTGACGTTGCGTGCGGTGCCACTTCGTGACCACCACGTAGGGCAGCAGGACGAAGTAGATCGCCAGGGCCGAACCCTGGAGCGGCGCGACGACGCGTCTCAGGTGTTGGGCGTCAGTTGCCACGTGAGCGACGTCCCGGCCGCGGCCGCGATCTCCAGTTGGCAACTCTGATTCGGAGCCCACGACCACCTGAGTGGCGACCGGGCTGGTGTCGGCGCCGCAGTTGAGCGATTGCGAGGTTGACGCGCTCGCCGAGAACGTCCAGTTTCCCGGGCCGCGTAGCGGCACGTCGACGGATGTCGAAGCCCGGCCCGAGTGTTCCGGAGAGCTCGCCGCTCATCGCGCTCGCGTTCAAGGTCGACGCGACAGGCCGCGCGGTCGTCGTGGTCACGTTGGAGGATGGACGCACGACTGACCGTGTCGTCTGAGTTGTCTTGGTCGTCTTTGCGGTCACGATCACCGGCGTTGACGGTGTCGTCGCTCCTGTCGACGTCGTCGCGTCGTGGTCGGCATCGTCGAGGTCGTCGCGACGTGCCTCGGCACCAGCGTCGTGACCGGTGACGTCGAAGAGGGTGGGGGCGACGAAGCCGCGGGGACGCGCGGTGGGGACGACGCGGTCAGGGTGAACACGAGTACGAGGAGCAGCAGCGGACTCGACCACATCAACAGATGGGCGCTCTTCAGCGAAAAGGGAGAGCGCGGCATGGTTTTCGAAGGGTAGTGGCGACGGCTTCAAATAGCGATTCGACATTTGCGGTCCTGTGATTCATTCAAATAAGGAAGCGCACAGCGAAGTGCTGCAGCTCTTTCTGCAAGGTCGCGGGGGCGGAATGATCCTCGGCGGCGACTTCTCGCAAGCGACCGACCCTCGTAGACACGGGCGTAGGTGAGTCGTGCGATGCGGTCGTATTGGCTACCGCGAAAGCTGTGCAGGCGCGCGAGCAGCGGTGAGGCCTCGAGCGCCGGCTCGTCGTGCTGGTCGAAGTTCGAGATCACCCGACGCGCCGCCTTCTCCTTGAGCAACCACCGACGAAGACGTCCGCGGAGCGCCGACAGGATGTCCGGCGCGGCGTACTGTCGCGACTGACCGGCCCAGTCGGTGAGCAGTTCGCTCGCGAGACCGATCGCGACGCCGACGGTCTCGCTGGGGTCCTCGACGATCCCGTCGCCGAAGCGCAGTTGTCGACAGACGCTCACGATCCCGGGGATGAGGGTCTGCAAGAGCGCCCGGTGGATCTCGGGGTCGCGGGCCTCTTCCAGAAGCGCGCGCACGATCTCGGCGCGCTCGAGCACGTTGCGACCGCCTCGGGTCTCGAGCAGCGCGACCACGTCGTAGAGGTCGCACAGCGCGCCGAGGTCCAGGTCCTGGTGGCGTTCGGCGAGTGTCGCCATCGCGCTGCGCGCTCGCGACGAGTGTCCCGCGTGGAGCCACTCGTAGCGCATCTGTCCTAAGAGGTCGTTCTTCAGTGTCATGGCGCCCAGTACAGGTGGCGCGACGCATCGTGGCGCCCCTCGATGCGCGCCACGGCGCAGTACGTTTCTCACGCCGCTCATGATGCGTCGCATCACGCACATGACAGCGCACATAGCCGAGACGTAGGCTGCTCCCATGGACATTGAATCCTTTTACGAGCAAAATGAGGCCCGTCGTGAGAGCGCCGAGTTCGAGTTTGGCGGCGAGTGGACAGATCCCGACGACAACGAGTACGAGCTGTCGTGGGTCGAGGCGACCGGCGAGTTGTACCTGATGATCGAGCCGGACGCCAAGATCACCGAAGACGCCTTTGGCGACTTCTACGTGTCGCCGGAGGCTGTTACCGACCTGACGGTCGTGATCATCGGCAAATCGGCCTCGTTGGCCGCGCTCGAGGACACGATGCTGGGTTGGGAGGACGCGATGCTCGAACCGAACTCACTCTCCTGGCTGCACCAGCGTTTTCCCTCGACCCAGGCCTAGAGTTCGGGCGTCGACGAGTCGGCGACCTTGCACAGACGCGTCAGTGACGGCACCAAATCCTTGAGCGGTACGCGTTCGGATTCGTTGATCGTGGTCATAAGCGGGTTCCATCCACCGTCGAGCGAGGTCGCGTCGGCCGCCTTCGGCGTCGCCTTCAACAGTTCGCTCATCGCCCTTCCCTGGAGCGTGGCCCGTCGGGCAGCCGTGAGACCCGGCGATTCGCTTTGCGACTGAATCGCGAGGGCGCGCTTCACCAACACGCATGACGCGCGCGCGTCCGCGACCGCGCCGTTGGCTCCGCAAGAACTGAGCACGAGACTCGCGAGGACGAGTGCTGCGACGGGGCCGAGGACTCGCGCTAGCCGAGCCACGAATCGGCAGCCTGCAACAAGAAGTCGCTGACACTGCGTCCGCGTTCAAAGATGTCGCAGAGCGGATCCTCGCCCTTGGCGACCTGGCTCAGCGAGATGGCGCGACGAGCCACGATCGAGATTCGACGTTCGCTGCTCTCCGTGGGCGAGGCGAACGCGTCGGTAGCCGTGACCTCCAGCGGCATCTCTAGGCCACCGATCGGCGCGAGATCGATCGCGAGGCGCAACAGGTCAGGTCCGTGCGGCATCGGGGGAAGACTCCACGTCAAGACCAAGGGGAAATGAAACTCGTCCGGTGGATCGACCTCGTCCGGAAGTCCCAGGACGGCGTCTTCGAAGGCGAGCAGCGTGCGCGGGTCGACGTCGAGTTCGATGTGCAGATCGACGGGACCGCCGCAGCCGTCCTCGGGATGAAGGTCGACCTCCCACGCTTGGCGCAATGAATAGGTCTCGACAAAGTGACGTTCGTCGTGGACGTGGAAACCGTGCGTCACCGCATGGTCTTTCAGGTCTGCGACGAAACCAGCGACGTCAATGGCGGCCATTGACAATCAGGTTACTCCCGTCGCCCGGTACCGTGGCAGGGTGAATAGCTCACAAATGAGCGCGCTTCACGAGTGCGCAAACGAGATTGGCGAAGCCGTCACGGCGCACCGCGGTCGCGGACTCTCGGGGGATCGAGCGACGCAGTATCACCTCGACGTCGTAGCGGACGACGTCGCGCGGCGCGTGCTTGGCGGCGCCGGATTTCGAGTGATGAGTGAAGAGTCGGGCGTGACGGGCGACGGCGAGTTCACGGCGGTCGTCGATCCAATCGACGGCTCGACGAACTGCGATCGCGGCATTCCGTTCTATTCGACGAGCCTCGCGGTGCTTCGTGATAACGAACTCGTCGCGGCGTTGGTGATGAACCAAGCGACGGGCGCGATCTTTGTGGCCGAAAAGGGGAGTGGTGCTCGTCGCGACGGCGTCGTGATCACGCCGAGTGGTGAAACAGAAGTCGCAAAAACACTCGTAGGTTCGTCGGGGTACCCCTCACACAACCTGGGCTGGTGGCAGAACCGGTCAATGGGTGCGGCGAGTCTGGAGATCTGTCTTGTCGCCGACGGATCACTCGACGTCTACGGTGTGGCGCAACATTCAGGACTCAACGTATGGGACTATCTCGCGGGCCTGCTCATCGTTCGCGAAGCCGGTGCGTTCGACGCCGACTATCTCGGTGAAGAGTTGGTCACGTCCGAGGACGTCGTGCGTCACCCAGTGTTCGCAGGTTCGCGTGAGCTTCTGGTATTCATGCTCGAAGCAGGCACCATCTAGGCTTTTGTATCTCGGGCGCTTAGCTCAGTTGGTTAGAGCAGCTGATTTACACTCAGCAGGTCGGGGGTTCGAGTCCCTCAGCGCCCACTTTTGCGAAGTCGGTCGACGTGAGAATTCTTGACCTCTGTCCCACATTGACTCCGGGAGGTGTCTCACTCCGGTACGGCTTCGATTCCCTTGTCCCGGTAGCTCCGGGACGTATGTCTCACTAGTGAGACGCCACACGAATTCAGTCGACGTCGCGATGTTGATGCGCAAGTCGATCGTTGCGTCGCATTCGATCGTCCCTTCGTTGAATGGTTAAGACTGCGACACCGTTGGGTGGCGGCGGAATAAATGCAGAGCGCGGAATCCTAAATCCGATCGAACATACGAAATCCTTCTCCCATCGTCCGGCACCCGGCCCTCGTCCCGTGACCCATCGCTCAGCCGTGTGCCGCGGCACGACGACGTCGGCGCGTTCCAATCGACTGCCCGGGGTCGTCAAACGGCGGAGGAGCGCGACACCGATGGAAAATGGGGGATTGGCCACGACGCGAAATGGACGTCGCGGCAGCCGAACGTCGCTGCCGTCGGCCTGTACGACCACGACATTGCTGTTGGCGAATTGCCGTCGGAGCTCCTGAGCGCGTGAAGGGTGGAGTTCGAAGGCGATGACCCGAGCTCCCCTGCCCAGCAGAGGTCCCGTCAGCGAGCCGGAGCCAGCTCCAATGTCAAGTACCAAGTCACCGGGACGAATTCCGGCGCTGTCAACGAGCCGTTCAGCCCATCGACTATCGAGGCGATGCCACCCCCATCGTGTCCGTTGCCCGGACACGGCAGACCATCGTGAACATTGTCATGCGAAGAAACTATTCGTCTTGATCGCGAGCGTCAACCGAATGTTCCAATTGTCCTGCGACGAGCGCGTCGGTGAGCGCGTCGATGCCCGCCAGGTTGTCTCGAATTCCGGGCGTGAGGTCATGTCGACGAGCGAGCGCGTCGGGAGCGAGGTACGAGACCTTGGTCTGTTCGCCGTCGACCCAGATGAGGACCTTGAGTGGAAGGTCGAGCGCCGATAGCGGAGCGGCCTCCATGACGGGCGTACCGGCCTGGGGATTGCCAAAGAGGATCAGTGTCGTTGGACGAAGGTCGAGCCCGACGCCGCGCGCTTCCGCGCGCTGGTCGATGACGTCGAAGAGCTTCATTCCCTTGGAGCGCAACAACTCCAGGAACGCAGCCACCGTGTCCTCAACCGATCGTGAACTCAGTTTCGTGACGACGTCGACGTCACGTTCATCAGACGACATGACGCACTGGTCTCAATTGCCACGCGCCAGATTTGGTCGCCGGCTCACGGCGACTCGACCGTTGTGGTGACTTCCGGTTCCGGTTCCTCTTGCACGCCCGGTCGCAGTCCGATCTTGGCGACGATGGCCGCGACGGCCATGACGGCCGCCATTGCGTAGAACACCGTGCGGATCGAATAGGCGAAGTCCAGTTGCACGAAGTGCGGAATGGCACTCAGACTGCCGCCACCCTGGAACTGCGAGATCTTCGTCGCCTCGGCGGCGGCGGCCTTCGCCGGGAGGCCCTGTCCCAGGAGCGACGTGACGGCGCGTGACCGGAACTGGTCGACGAGCACCGTGCCGAGGATGGCGAGTCCGATGCTGGCGGCGAAGTTGCGCACGGTCTGGGTGATCCCGGTCGCTTCGCCGTAGGAGAGTCGTGACGCTCGGTTCACGGCGTCGGTACTGGCCGGGGTCAACATCAAGCCCATACCGAATCCGGCGATGATCACGTAGGTGATCTGATTGCTGAAGTTGAGTTCCGTGACCGTGCTCGCCCACAGGCCGAAACCCATGGCGGCGATGGCACAACCCAGCACGACCGGACGTTTGGCTCCGATCCTGTCGAGCATTCGGCCGCCGATCTGCGCGGCGATCGCGAAGCCGACGAAGTAGTACAAGAGGTAGAGCCCGGCCTGTTGTGCGGTCTTGCCGAGGGCGATCTGGGCGTACTCGCTGGCGAAGAAGAAGATGGGTATGAAGGTCAGCATCGAGATGCCCAGGACCAGGTTCTCCACGAAGAAAGCGCGATTGGAGAAAATACTCACACGCATGAGCGGCGGATCGGTCTTCTTCTCCACGAAGTAGAACGTGACGACGAGGGCGACGCCCAGGGCGATCGAGATGCCGATGCCGGGATTGCTCCATCCCCAGACCGTCGACTGCTGGAAGCCGAAGACACTCAGCGCGACACCCGCGGCGATCAGCACGAGTCCCCGGTAGTCGATCCGCGCCGGGACGTGTTCGGTGACGGGCTTGGAGATGACGATGAGTACCAACGCGATCACCGCGACCGGGATGTTGACCCAGAAGATCGCGCGCCAGGTCCATTCGGTGAGATAACCGCCGAGCACCGGGCCGATCGCAGTAAGGCCACCGGCGATACCGAAGAAGATGGCCAGCGCTTTGCCGCGCTCGCGCATCGCGAAGGTCTGAACCACGATCGCGAGGGCCGCGGGGAACATGATCGCGCCGCCCGCTCCCTGGACGACGCGGAACGTGACGATCCAGGCCTCTGCCAGCGAGCCTTTCGGGGTCAGTCCACACATTGCCGAGGCCGCGGCGAAGATGATCACACCGAGCGTCACCATCTTGCGGTGCCCGACCGTGTCCGCGAGGCGACCACCGAAGGCGAAGAGGGCGGCGAGCGAGAGCAGGTACCCGTTGACCGCCCACTGGACCCCAGTGCTCGTGAGACCGAGCTCCTTTTGTATCTGGGGGACCGCGATCGACACGATCGTCTGGTCGATGAAGGTCATGGCGACGGCGAAGATCATGGCCGCGAGGACCAGGTTCCTCGATCGACCTCCAGTCGCTGTGGCGATGGTCATGAGTTCTCCCTAGTGCTGTGCATCGGCGGCATGTCAGAAGCGCCGCTCATCGAGATGATCTCGAAGTGAGCGGCGCTCGTGTCCGTCAGTCTCGCACCGTGTCCATGGCGAGTCAAAAACCTCTTGGCGAGGTGGCGGCCAGAGCCACCGGCTCCTCTAGCGCGATCGGATATTCGTGACGTTCGACGAGTCGCTCCTTCGTCGGCGCGAGCGCCACGCTTCCCATCGTCGGTACAGCCACGTAACGAGTGCGACGTCGAGCAATGACAACTGCCCGATTGGGCGGGTCGCCTTGCGAATCAGCGCGATGACCATGATCAGTCCAATCACGATCGACAGCACTGCCAGGACTACCATCACCGCCGCGATGAAGCGCCAATTCGCAAACACGAGGATGGTCATGATTATCAGTACCGCCCACCGAACTCGGTGATGCGAGGTGGCGTCGGGGGACGTGTCGTCCGGGTGTACGAGGTGCATGATCTTGAGAGTACGGAACGGGTGCGACATGGACGACCTTGGGCGACAGACGCGACCGCCGACGTTGTCAATTGGACCTCGTCGTTCCCGAACACGGGGACAACGCGGAGGACGTGATCCACGCCACGGACCGAGCGCGCGGCGAAACCTCAACGTCGCAACACGATCATGCGCGCTATCTCGGTCAACGCGGTCACCGCCGGTTGAAGTACGTCGCTCAGAACTTAGGAGGGCGAGCCGACGGTGAGCATTTGCTTCTCGGCGGTTGACATGAAGGCCAACTTGTTCGCCGGCATCGGTCGGCTGATGTAGTAACCCTGGGCGAGGTCACAACCCAGTTCGCTCAGCAGATCGAGTGTGTCGACGTCCTCAATGCCCTCGGCCACGACGCGAAGGCGCATGTCGTGACCCAGTTGGATCGTGGCGCGAACGAGTTCGAGGTCGCGCTCCTTGCCGTCGGTGCCGAGGCCGGTGATGAAGGTCCGATCGAGCTTGAGTTCGCCGACCGCGAGGCTGCTGAGATACGCGAGGGAGGTGAAGCCCGCGCCGAAGTCATCGATGGACACGACGATGTCGAGGTCGCGCAGATCTTCAATGACCTCCTTGGAGCGCGCGAAGTCTTTGATGATGCTCATCTCGGTGATCTCGATGACGAGGGCTTCGCCGGGTAGTCCGTTCTTCTCGAGCAGTTCGACGACCAGGTCCGTGAATCCCTCTTCGAGCAGGTTCGTCGGGGTGATGTTCACCGAGACCGCGAGCATCCGGCCGCTCGCACGCCACGCGGCGCACTGGGCCATCGCCTCGCGCAGGACCCACGTCGTGAGGGGCTTCATGAGACCGGAGTCCTCGGCGAGGGGGATGAACTTGAGTGGGGGGACCAAACCGAGGCGGGGGTGCGGCCAACGGATCAGCGCTTCGACGGCGAGGATCTCACCGCTGCGCAGATCCAACTGCGGTTGGTAGTGCAACACGAAGTTGCCGCCTTCGACGGCGTCGCGCAGCTCTTCGACGAGGTTGAGCTGTTGCTCACCGCCGTCGACGTCCTGGTCGTAGAAGACGTGCGAGACGTCGCCCAACTTGGCGCGGTACATCGCGGTATCTGCACACCACATAAGACCCGTGCCCTCGGTGGCGTCCTGGGGGGCGAGCGCGATGCCGATGCTCGCGCCGACGCTGGCGCTCATCTTGTGCAGGTAGAACGGCTCGACCACTTCGGCGATGATCCGTTCGGCCACTTCGGCGGCGCGCACGGCGTCGGCGTCGACCAGCAGTACCGCCAACTCGTCGCCGCCCAGACGGAAGACCGAGCCCGTCTCGGGCACGGCGCGCATGAGACGCGGCCCGAGTTGACGCAGCAGTTCGTCGCCCGCCGGGTGACCGAAGGAGTCGTTGATCTCCTTGAAGTGGTTGAGGTCGATGTAGAGGAAGGCGAGCGAGCGTTCGGCCGTCCACGGATCGTGGAAGTCCGTGAAGTACGTGTCGATCACGTGCAGTAGGTGGCGGCGGTTGCCGAGCCCCGTGAGCTCGTCGGTTTGGGCCTGACGGTGACGCTCCTCGGTGACCAAGCGTAGGTCGCGCGCCGAGAGGGAGAGGCGAGCGCCGACGACGACCACCGTGGCCGTCGCGAGGCCGAGGGCGACGCGTGGGAAGGCGTGGACCGAGCCGATCACCAGGATCGCCAGGCCGGCGACGGCGGCGGCGGCGGGCAACATGAAGCCCGCCGTGCGCTGTTCGTGCATTGGATCGAGCGTGCGGGGCTTCATCCACACCGACATCGCCATCAGCAGGATCGACGCGGGCCAGGCGATGGCGTTGAAGTCAGAGCCGAAGGTCGAGGCGAGCACGCCGTTTTGGAACAGATTGAACGTGTCGCCGATCACGTTGAGCGCGACGCCGGCGGCCAACAAGAACCACGGCGTCGTGCCGCGTCCCGACAATAAGACGGTACCGCCGATCACGAGTGACAGCAGTAAGAGGTCGCCCACGGGGTAGGCCAGGTTCGTCGCCGCCGAGAGCGCGCTGCCACCGGCGGCGTGCACGATGTCGTGGAAGGCGAACGCCGCACAGACCGCGGCCGCACCGAGCCCGGCGACGAGACCGTCGAGCCAGTTGGGGCGCGACAGTCGCCCCATCGCCTTGCGCAGCAACTTCACCGCGGCGATATAGGCGAGGGGGTAGAAACCGAGATAGAAGAGGTCGGCCCACGACGGTGTCGGCGGCGTCTTGCCACCGAGTGACTCGTACGTCAACAAGACGTCGCCGATCGTCCACGAGAGCAGTGCGAAGCCGAGGGCCAGGGGGGCCGAACGTCCAGGGTGTTTGTTGAGTCCGCGCGCGATGCACATGAACGAGGCGACCGCTTCGATACCACAGACGCTCCAGCCGTCGAGCCACGTCCACTGTTGGTCGGGCGCGCGCACCAACAGTGAAACCAAATACGCGACGAGCAGGACGCTCAGCGTGATGAATCCAATCCACATCCACTTGGTGGTGGTCTCCGAGGCGGTCACGGACGCCGATGTCTCGCTCTCGTTCACGTCGAATACGGGCTTGGTCGTGTGGGGCGCGAGGACGTTCTGCAGTGCCGTGGCGTCGTTGCGTTGGAGGTCGTCTCCTATCGCGATTGCCATGGCCCTGCCCCTTTCGAATCTCTGTTCGGAAGAACCGTGCGGTTAAAGATAAATCAGCACCTACAAATCAGGGTCCACGTTCCCCCAACACAGACCCAACTGGACGCGTCAGAAATAGATAGTAAATATAGAAAATACGGAGCTCATCGAATCCGTAACGAATCGTTGACGTCTGCCCTCGGAGTCCCCATACACGGCGGTATCTTGACGACATGGCGGCCAAGGGACGAACGATCGACCTGATCGACAAGTTGTCGTTCCCGTTCTTCGCGCTCAGCCTCGCGGCCGAGTACCTCGCGTTGCGAAACCGAGAGAAGCGAACCCTCGGTGACTTGGTCGACGCCGACGAGGAGACGCTCTCGGGCACGCAGCTGCCAGCCGATCCGCTGGTGCCGATCGGCTTCGAATCCCAGGACTCGAGGGCGAGCCTCATAATGCTGGCGGGCAACGTCGCGGTGCAACTCGCGGTCGCGCCGGGGCTCGTGACGATCGACGAGTTCCTCTATCGACACCGGGTCTCGAATCTCGGCGCTCGACGTGGTTCGATGACGACGGCGATGATCCTGTGGGACCTCTGCTACTACTGGGATCATCGCTGGATGCACGAGGTGCGGCTGTTGTGGGCCAATCACGTCTCGCACCACTCGAGCGAGCGCTACAACCTGACGACGGCCCTGCGACAACCCTGGTCGCCGTTTCTGACCTTCTGGGTCTTCGCGCCGCTGCCGTTGCTGGGATTCCCACCGGAAAAAGTACACCGCGCCGGTCAGCTCAACCTGCTCTATCAGTTCTGGATCCACACCGAGGCCATCGACCGTCTGCCCGAGCCCATCGAACTGGTCTTCAACACGCCCTCGCATCATCGCGTGCACCACGGCTCGAATCGACAGTACCTCGACAAGAACTACGGCGGCATCCTGATCGTCTGGGACCGTCTCTTCGGCACCTTCGAAAAAGAGGTCCGTCGCGTTCGCTACGGACTCACGAAGAACATCACGACCTATAACCCCGTGAGTATTGGCTACCACGAGTTCGGCGACATCGTTCGCGACGTGCGACGCGCGCGCAGCGCTCGGGAGCGCGTTCGTTACGTGTTCGGCCGCCCGGGATGGCGACCGGCCGACTAGGTGGAAGTCGGTCCGCTCTCGCCCCGGGCCACCGCGACCTTGGCGTGGATTCGCGATCAGGGCGTCGTGCTGCAGTCCGCACGCGGTCCGGTGGCGAACGTGGCTGAGTTCATCGCCGGCGAGGCGATTCGCGGCAGTTGGTGGGGTCACCCGGCCGGCAAGGAGATCTACGCCGTCTTGAACGAACTCGAGGACCACCCCGACCTCGTGTCGACGCGACTCATCAATGACAAGGTCACGTTGCTCCACTCGCGCGTATGGCCGAGCGTCGTGCGCGTGAGTGACGTACTGGGCGTCGAGCGACTAGCGGCGATTCACAGCGAACACACCGCGAGCGGCGCGCACCACAGCTTCGAGGCCGCGTATCCGTCGTGGGTCCCGGCCGCGACGCTGCTCGACGCGACGTCACTCAGCGTGGAGGAGGCGTTCGCCAACCTTCCGGCGTGTTTGCGAGCTCAGTGAGGCGACGTCGGATGTCGTCGCGGCGTTGTCAGTCCTTGACGCCGCAGACGTTCTTGTTGTACGCGTTGATCTTGTTCGACGCCGGGGCCATGGCGTGTGACATCGCTTCGAACGCGGCGATCTGCGCCTTGGACAGCTTCTCGAAGTTGTAGTTCGCCTTGGCGAGGTCCGCGTAGAGCGCGTTGATGTCCTTGAAGAGTGTCTTGTACGCGCTCTGCAAGGATGACGGCGCCACGCCGAGCACGATGGCCTCTTCGGGCTTCAGGTTCTTGATGGCCGCTTCCATCGCGGCCTTCAGGGCGCCCGGCGTCTCGAGCGCTTTGTTGGCCGCGGTCTGCTTCTTGTCGTAGGCCGTGAGCAACTTGCAGTAGGTCGAGGAACTGCCGGCCGACTTGTACGAACTGGCGAAGGACGGCGTCGCGCTCGACACGAGCGTGGCCATCGACAGCACCATGACCAGTGAGGCACCAGCGGCACACTTCGCTCGCCACGACACTTGAAGCCTTGGGGCGTTGACACGTGCATTCATCATTCTCTCCCTTTTGAATGGCCGCACCACAGGTTGGGACGACGACTCGCCGATCGGCCTGCCGAACTGCTGCCCGAATACTACGCAGAGAGCCGACGACGAAACAAGCACGCCACCAAAACTTGTCCGAGCCGTCGCGAAGTGCACACGCGGGTCGAGCGCAAAGGGCGAGAATCGCCGTAATTGATGACGCGTTGGGACCCACGACGACCAAGTTTGATGGTGCAATCGTCCATACTGGAGACATGGACTTAATCTCTCGAGCCGAGAGTTGGCTGTGCGACATGGACGGCGTACTCATTCGAGACGGCGCCATGATCCCCGGGGCCGACAAGTTCCTCGACCGCCTTCGCTCAACCGGCCGGCCGTATCTGATCCTCACGAACAACTCGCTGTTCTCGCCCAGCGAGATCCGACTCCAGTTGTCCCAGATGGGTCTCATCGTCGAGGAGAGTCACCTGTGGACCTCGTCGTTGGCGACGGCGAAGTTCGTGCAGACCCAACGTCCGTTCGGGAGCGCCTTCGTCATCGGCCAGGCGAGCCTGCACGAGGCAATCCATGACGTGGGGTATCGACCGGACGACCGCGAGCCCGACTACGTGGTGCTCGGCGAGACCCAGGACTACTCCTTCGACGAGATGACGACCGCCATTCGACTCATCGAGCGGGGTGCGCATTTCGTGGCGACCAACCCCGAACCGACGGGGCAGTCGCCCCAGGGTTCGCTACCCGGGTGCGGCGCGCTGGCCGCGATGATCGAGAGCGCCACCGGCGTGGCGCCGTATTTCGTCGGCAAACCGAACCCGGTGATGATCCGCGAGGGACTCGACATCTTGGACGCGCACTCGAAATCGACGATCATGATCGGCGACCGCATGGACACCGATATCCAGGCCGGCGCCGAGGCGGGACTGGGCACGATACTCGTTCTCTCGGGCGTGGCGCGTGCCGAGGACGTGCGCCGCTACCCCTTCCAGCCGTCGCGCATCGTGGATTCAGTGGCCGACCTGATCGACGAGCTCTAACTTCGTCGGTTCGACGTCGCGACGCATGGTGCTTACTGCGCGCTAAGCGCCAACGCGGCGAGGAAGGCCTTGGCCCAGTCATAGACGTTGCGACGAAAGATCATCCGGCGCATACGCGCCATCCGGTCGCGCGTCTCTTTGGGCCCCGCGTTCATCGCCAGCAGGATCGACTCCTTGATCCCGTCGGTGTCGTGCGGATTGACCATGTAGGCGCCGCGGAGCTCTGTCGCCGCGCCGGCGAACTCACTCAAGATCAGCTTGCCGGTCAGGTCCGATCGGCACATCACGTACTCCTTGGCGACGAGGTTCATGCCGTCCTTGAAGGGCGTCACCAACATGATGTCGGCCGCGAGGTAGAGCGCGATCAGTTCGTCGAAGGGCAGGTTCTTGTGGAGGTAGTGAATCGCCGGATGGCCCACGAGCCCGTGCTCGCCGTTCACCTCGCTCACGGCTCGTTCGAGGTCGTGTCGCTCTTGTTCGTAGTGCGTGTCGGACTCTCGACTCGGCACGGCGATCTGGATCATCACCTGTCGCTCGGCGCTCAGTTGTCCGTCGTCGAGCATCTCGGCGACGGCCTTGATGCGCTGTTGGATGCCCTTGGTGTAGTCGAGTCGGTCCACGCCGAGCAGGAGGAACTCGGGGTTCCCGAGACCCTCGCGGATCTCGCGCGCCCGGGCGCGCACGTTCGGGTCGGCGGCGAGTTCGACGATCTGGTCGCAGTCCACCGAGATCGGGAACGAGCCGACGCGAATCGCGCGACCCTCGAAGTCCAGTCCCGAGTCGGTGCCGGTCGCCGACGTCAGTCGGCGCGCGAGGCGCGAGAAGTTCGAGGACGAGGAGTGCAGTTGGAACCCGATGAGATCGGCGCCGAGCAGGCCCGCCAGGATCTCGCGACGCCAGGGCAACTGCATGAAGAGTTCACTCGGGGGAAAGGGGATGTGCAAGAAGAACCCGATATGGACGTCCGGTCGTAGCTGGCGCAGCATCTGGGGGACCAGTTGCAACTGGTAGTCGTGGACCCACACGGTGCCGCCGGGCGCCACGTTCTCGGCGACGATCGTCGCGAAGCGCTGGTTCACCTCGCGGTAGGTGTGCCACCAGGTGCGGTGGAACGACGGCGAACGGATGGCGTCGTGGTAGAGCGGCCAGATCGTGGCGTTCGAGAAACCGAGGTAGAACTCCTCGTACTCCTCGGCGGTGATCGACACGGTCTTGAGTCGGATGCCCTCGTAGGTCGAGGGTGGCGCCTGATCCTCCGAGGTGCCCGGCCATCCGATCCACAGTCCCTGTCGGTTTTGCAGAACCGAGGTGAGGGCCGAGACCAGTCCGCCGGGGCTGGGCAGCCACCCCTCGTCGCCGGGCGTGCTCGAGTGGCGAACCGGCAATCGGTTCGCCACGACGACGAACTCGGCCGGTTCGTACGAGGGATCGTCGAAGGGATCGTCGGGGATGTTCGGCTCAGCCGATTCGGTCGAGGAGAGGGAGTGTTCGGTCATGGGTGGTACCTGGTCCGAGCCTAGGTTGTGACTCTCTTTCTCACACGGCGAATATTGGTTGCTACGGCATCACGCCTGCAACGCGTATTCGAACGGCGTTGTCTTTTCACTGCGTATCCGCGCAGCGTACGCAGGGTTTCTGTGGTGGGTCCAAGATAATTACTGGAACGCACTAAATATTGTCTAGGGGAGCGTCCGGTCCGTCTTGATGATCTCGACCGATCCGGTGCTCTCGGTCCAAATCTCGTTGTTGGCGATCGTGTTGGCGTTGTTCACCTTGCCGGCGTTCCACCAACTGTGGGAATGCGCGTTGCCCCGCGTCGCGTCGGCCTCGCGCGACTCGACACTGATCACGCTCATGATGGCGTTGATCAGGGCCAGGTGGGTCAGCGCCTGGGGGAAGTTGCCGAGGTGGCGCTCGGTCGTGGGATCGAGCTCCTCGGCGTAGAGGCCCAACGTGCTGGCCGCGCCGATGAGTTTCTCGCAGTGCGTTCGTGCGCTGTCGAGTTCGCCGATTGCGACCAAGGCCGAGACGAGCCAGAACGAGCAGACCGTGAAACTGCCCTCGCCCTCCCCGTCGAAGCCGTCGTCCGTTTTCTCCGGTCGGTAGCGGAACACGAACGGACCGTCGGTGAGGTCATCGGCGATGGCGAAGACCGTCGAACGGATTCGTTCGTCGTCGGGCGGCAAGAAGCCGAGCATCGGCAGGACCAGCAAGGAGGCGTCGAGTTCGTCGCTGCCGTAGGACTGGGTGAAGCAGCCCCGCGAGCCCACGGCCTTCGCGCAGATGTCGTCGTGGATGATCTGCGCCTCGTTCAACCACTGTTCGGCGCGGGCCTTCTCACCGCGCAGCATGGCCAGTCGGGCGCCACGTTCGATGGCGACCCAGCACATGACCTTGGAGTACGTGAAGTGCCGCGGTTCGCCGCGAACCTCCCAGATACCGCGGTCCGGCTCTCGCCAGCACTGGATCGCCGTCTCCACGGCCTGGACGACGATGCGCCAGGAGCGCTCGCTCAGCGCGTCGCGCGAGCGCGTGTGCTCATAGATACAGTCGACGACGCCACCGAGGATGTCGAACTGCGTCTGGTTGTAGGCGCCGTTACCGACGCGCGCCGGACGACTCCAGACGTAGCCGGTGAGGTGATCCAGTTCGACCTCGACCGGCGACTCACCGCCGTCGACCGGATAGAGGACCTGGAGGTTGCGACGCGCCCGGGTACCGGTCGTCGCCTCACCGCGCGGCGGCTCGAGGACGTCGCCGAGGAAGGCGAGGAAGTCGTCGGCCTCGGTGTGAAAGCCCAGCGCGTGCAGGGCTCGTAGGGCGAAAGCGGTGTCGCGGATCCAGGTGTAGCGGTAGTCCCAGTTGCGCGAACCCCCGAGGTTCTCCGGCAGCGACGTCGTGGGCGCGGCCAGCAACGCGCCGGTCGGGGCGTAGGAGAGCGACTTCAAGGTCAACGCGCTGCGCTGCAACAACTCTCGCCACGGGTGGTCCGGGAACTGGCCGCCGTCGATCCAGCCGCGCCAGAACCGCGCGGTCTCGCTCTTGAAGAGGTCCACCTCTTCCTGGGACGTCGGCAGTGGCGCGTCGGTCCAACTCATCACGACGAAACAGGACTCACCCTCGACGAGTCGGTGGCGGGCGCGAATCGAACGACCCTCGATGCCGAAACGCATGTCGCCGGTGACGGTGATCCGGTTGTAGTCGGCGTTCGTCGTCGACACGTGGTCGTAGGACGTACCGGTGTACTCCCACTCGGCGTCCACGCGTCCGTAGTTGAACGAGGGCTCACAGTTCAAGATCACGTCGACGCTGCCGTGCAGGCACTTCGCCGTGCGCACCAGCACGTGACGCGCGTCCGAGTCACCGGGCGTGCGTCGCTGCAACGTGGAACGCTCGCCCGTGCGGTACCACGGACCGATCGCGAGGAAGTCATTGACCTCGAGCCAACCGCTGCGCGTCTGCCACGTCGTCGAGAGCACCATCGTGCCCGGCAGGTACTGGCGGTGGGCCGGCACGGAGCTCTCGATGGGCGCGAGACGGAACGACCCGGCCGATCGGTCGAGGATCGTGCCGAAGAGGCTGGGGTCGTGCGGCTTGGGCAGGCACATCCACTCGATCGAGCCGGTGGGCGCGACCAACAGTGTGTTCTCGCAGTCCGACAAGAACGCGTAGTCACCGATCGGCGGAAAGATCGCCTCCAGCGCCTCCGGGGTCGACTGGGGGAGCAACCCCTGATCCTGCAACGAGCGAAAGCCCAAGGCGGTCGACGGGTCGAGGGCGTGGATGCCGTCGTGGCCGCTGGATGAACTGGAATGTCGAGTTGGTGCCATAGTCGTGTCCCACTCTTTCCCGCGTCGCTCGGATGATCTCGACGACGACGGGCTCGTTGTGGACCAAACACTCGTAGGCGTTTCGATCCCGAATACTCACCACCAAGCGTAGTGACGTCTCACCACGAAGTACACCCATTGGCGACAACATCGAAGCAAACTAAGGCTTTTCCAATACTCCGTCGCTACTGAGAACGACCGCGAGCGGTGACGTCGAGCACGTCGAGCACCACGTCGTCGTGCACGAGCCATATCACGTCGTAGCGATCGACGGTCGGGTCACAGTGCGGGGGAACCAGTTCAAGTCGCTCGCCGCGGCGAAACTCGTGGCCCGGCGGGAACGTCACCATTCCCTGTTCGTCACCGAAGAACCGATAGGTCGAGGTCGCCTCGTGACCGACGACCAACGGTACGCCCGCGTCGGTCGCCATCGACTTCAGTCCCGCGTCCACGGTGACGTAGCCGTCGTGATTGGCCGAGATGACGGTCGTGACGAGCGTGAGACTTTGCTCGAACCGACCCTCGGGATCGTCGCCGAGTGCGTCGCGGTACTCGCGGTCCATGAAGACGTAGCTGCCCGGTTGCAACTCGTTCAGCACGCCGATTTCGACATCCAGACCGAGCGTCCCGGTACCGCCGCCACTGCGGATCGCCACGTTGAAGCCCGCGGTCTCGAGGGTGTCGATCACGAGTCGGAGACGTTCGGTCGAGACGTGCGTCGCCTCGCGACGATGTTCGCGCCCTTTGATGTGTTGCAGGTGACCGCCGTAGCCCTGGACGCCACGAAAGTGAAGGTGCGTCGCGACGTTCACGCGCTCGCAGAGCCCGAGCGCCTCGGCCGGACCGAGTACCCCCGTGCGACCCAGACCGACGTCGACGTCGCACAGCACCGACATGGTCGTGTCGTAGGCGAGTGCGGCCGCCTCCAACTCATCGACGCCGTCGCAGTGATCGGTCGCGACGATGAGGTCACAGTGCTGCGCGAGCTGGGCCGCGCGTTCGGCGGCGCGGCGCCCAACGAGCGGGGACGTGAGGAGCACCGATATCGGCGCGCCGTCACGCTCCGCGTTCAGTCGTTCGACGATCACCTCGGCCTCGCCCAACTTGGCGAAGGACAGTCCCACCGCGCCGGCGTCGAGTTGGCGCTTCGCGATAGCGGCCGATTTGTGTGACTTCACGTGCGGGCGCAGGTTGACGCCGGCCACGCGCGCGTGGTGGGCCATCGTCTCGACGTTCGCCTCCAGCGCGGCGAGTTCACACACCAGAGCGGGCGTCGCAATGAGTCGCCTCGAGTTCACTTCACCGAGTTGGGCAAGCACCTCGTCGTCGGCGCGCGCGTCACGTCGTCGATCGCTCACCGAGACCGCGATTCGCAGAAGAAGTACACGCTCATAGTGCAAGAGGATACCGAGGCGAAACCGCTGTTCTCCGGCGTTACTGATCGGTAGTGCCAGCACGCGACGTGCGCACCATCGTTGGGAGTGCTCGCGTGACGCGATGGAGCAGAGATCCTTCGCTCGTTTGGAAAAGTTGCCCCCGTGCAATAATGGTCCTACATGGCTGATCTCGCGGACTTCGATGCTTCGATCCCCGAAGACGACCTCGATTCGTTCTTCGGAGAAGGACACCCGGCGGGGTTGCCAGTGTTCAAAGCACCGGTTGGCGCGCACCTGCGCAATCGAAAGAAGGTCAACAGTCCGTCCCAGTTGCTGACGCTCCAAGAACTTGTCCACTTCAAGTCCAGTCACGGCCGCTGGCGCATCGCCAAGGACTTGATCGGACTGGTTCGTCGGGGGCAGGCCAACGAGGGCGACGAGTCCTACGGTGACAAGTTGCAACGCGAGCGTGGCAAGGGCAAGACCGAGTCCTCGACCTACGGCCTCGCGGACTTCGACGGTCACCAGGTCGTGCTCTATGCCATGAACTGGGACTTCTTCGCGGGTTCGCTCGGCGTCGTCTCGGGCGAGAAGTTTCAGGCCGCGGCCGACCTCGCGATTCAACGCAAGCTCCCCTTGGTCAGTGTCTACGCCTCGAGCGGAGTTCGCCAACACGAGAACTTCGCCGGCCTGACGCAGATGACACGGATGGTCGAGGCCATCCGCAACTACAAGGAACGAGTCGAGCTGCCGCACTTCGCGGTGCTGCTCGGCAACGTGTGGGGCGGCGTGTCGGCGAGCGCGGTCCCCAACGCCGACTTGATCGTGGCGACGTCGGGCACCAACTTCGGTTTCGCCGGTCCGAACGTCATCGAAGCGTTCGAGGGAGTCTCGGTGCCGGCCGACTCCCAGAGTGCCGAGGCCAATCTGCTCGATCGCAACATCGACGTCGTGCTCTCTGAGGTCGAGGACGTCGTGTGGTACCTCGGGGCGGTGTTGACGTCGACGGAGCGACCCGACAAGCACCACCAACTCAGCGCCGAGAGCCCGCCGCTCATCCGCAACGTCACCGCGTCGGACCAACGCCGTTCCTTCGACTTCGGGCCAGTAGGTATCTACGGTCCACGCTTTGACGACATGAAGGGTGGCGAGCCGGTGCCCGCCGCCGCGCCTCGTCAGGCCCACGTCAGTTCTGACTCCGACGCCCTCGTCGAGCAGTACCAGGACCTGATGACCGACGCGAACCGCGTCGATCTCGAGTTCATCGTGCGCTACTGCTTCACCGAAGCGACCGCGGTCTACAACTACGTCCAGGAGAGTGAGTACAAGCGCTACCCGGCGATCGTCGGCGCCTTCGCCAAGATCGGCGCGCAGCCCTTCGTCATCATCGGGACCCAGCCCTCGTACCAACGCTTCGGCGACACCGTGATTAAACGGCCGTCTAATCCCGCGCCGGAGGACTTCGCGTTCATGGAGCGGATGTTGGAGATGGGCGAGCGACTCCACTTGCCGGCGCTCTTCATCACCGACACACTCGGAGCTAAACCCACGCTCGAGAGCGAACGCCGCGGACTCTCGCGCGCGATCGCGCGCTCGATCCTCAAGGGCATCGACTACTCCGAGCCGGTGATCTCACTGGTCGCCGGCGCCCTCGGTAGCGGCGGGGGACTCGCGACGACGCCGATGGCCGACCACGTCATGATGCTGGAAAAGGCGATGGCCTACGTGGCCGAACCACGCTCAGCCGCGTCGATCCTCTACAAGACACCGAATCCGACGCACGACGAAGTGCGCATCACGCTCGCCACCATGCGCTCGACCGCGAAGGACCAGTTGGACCTCGGCCTGATCGACGAGGTGATTCCCGAGGACCTCAATCCCTTCGTGACGATCGAACGACTGAACGCGTCGATCATGGCGTCTTACATCGAACTCGCGCAGCTCTCGGAACGCAAACTGCGCAGCCGACGACAGGAACGAATCCGTGGCCTGCGGGCCTTCGAGATCACGAAGGACTGATCCGGCTCCGCTGCCGTGTCCCAACAAAGTGGAAACGCGTACAGCACAGTGCCCCGGTGCACCGCACCGGGGCACTGTGCTAATACGTGTCGGCTTACTTCAGCCAGGCGGGAATACCGGCACTGCGGGACTTCGCCACAACCACTGGAGAGGTGTTGGAGCTCTCGGTCGTGTAGATCGTGCCCGTGAGTGTCTTTTCCGCGGTGTCACTGGTGACGGTCGTGATGTAGCCACCGTTGAGTCCCTGGTGATTGCTCGCCGTGTAGCGCAACGGCGTGAGCGAAGGCGTCTGCGTGAAGTTGGTCGTGTCCAACGTCTTCTCGAAACTGGCTCGCGTCAGGTTCCGACCCGCTGCTTTCAGCGCTTCCACGAAGGAGACCGCCACGGCGGCGCCGTAGGCGACGTTGCCGTTAATGACGCTGTTGGCGTAGCTCGCTGAGGTGAACTCCGGGTCATCGGCGGTCATCACCTTGCGGATCCATGGAATCCAGGGGCTGGAGCTCGTCGTGAGTGGCAGGTAGCTGAACGTGATCGCGCCGATCTCAGGGTCGGTCGGAACCTTGCCCACGAATGGTGCGTCGACGGTCTGGGGGTCTGAACCCACGCTCGAGATGATCCACTGTGGTGAGTACCCCAATTGCAGTGCCGCACCCAGCGTGGCGTCAGTGGCCCCGGGGATGGTGTCGAGGACGACCACCGTGCACTTGGCACTCTGGAACGCCGCGACGTACGGGCCAACCGAGGCGCCGTTGGACGTCACCAGTGCGGGGACCGAGTAAAGGTCCGTCACCGCGAGGCTGACGCCGCCGGCGACCAAACCGGCCAGACCGTCGGTGCCGAAGTCGTCATCTTGTCCCAAGAAGCAAATCTGTGTCGACGCGGGGTACGTGGCGTTGATGTACTTCGCGAAGATCTTGCTCTCCTCGTTGTAGCTCGGCTGCCAGCCGTACAGACCCGGGTAGGTCTGCGGGTTGTTCCAGTCCTGGGATCCGGAGGCCACGAACGTCTGGGGGACGTCGTCACCGCGCAGCAGCGCGCGTACCGAGTCCTGCGTCGGTGTGCCGAGCGATCCCACGGTCGCGAAGACCGGGAGCCCGAGCAGTGCGTGCGTCTGGGTCGCGGTGTTCGGGACACCGGTGCAACCACTGCCCGGCGTGCCGTAGCAGTCGTCCTTCACGACGAACTTGATCTTGCGACCGTTGACGCCGCCGTGGGCGTTGACCCACTTGAAGACCGCCGACATGGCCGGGGCGATCTGGTCGTACCCGGCCGACGCGATGCCCGTCAGCGGCTCCGTCGCGCCGACGGTGATCTGTGTCGCCGTGACGCCGGGAACTTTCTTGACCGCCGCACCAGCGCTCACCATCGAACTGCCCGCGGTGACGAGACCCAGACACAGCAACAGCGCCGTGCCGGTAATCGTCACGCGACGTGACTTGGATTTAAGCATTTATCTATCTCCCCTGATGTAGAACTCTTGTTGCGTGAGCGTAGGCGTCGTCAAAGGCCGTTGCAAGTCACCCCGGACGACGAGCACGCAGGCGGTGCCACAGCATTCGCACCGCGCCCGCGATGCCAAAGGGCGCGAAGAGCATGGTGAGTATCAACAATCCACCGAAGATGATGCCGTTGAGTTGACTCGCGAAGTTGCCCTGCGGATTGAGGCCCGTTTGCGACGTGATCCAGGAGATGACGTTCGTCGAGAAGGCGTAGATGATGCCACCGATGACGGCGCCGGAGACCGTGCCGATGCCACCGATCACGATGAGCGACAGAATCGTCACCGACAGCGCGAATGAGTACGTCGACGGCGACGCGGCGTTGTTGATCAGCGTGAAGAGCGCACCACCGAGTGCGGCGTAGGCCGAGGACACGATGAACGCGATGACGCGCGTACGCGGCAACGAGATCCCCACGAGCTCCGCGGCGACGTCGTTGTCACGGATGAGGCGCATGGCGCGGCCGGTTCGGCTCGCGAAGAGATTGGCCATGAAGAAGAAGGCGACGCCGGCGACGACGATCGCGATGTCGGTGAGATACAGCGTCGACGTCGTGAGCGGTGACGTGCCGGCGTGGAAGAGACCATCGAGCCACCGAGGCGCGGTCGCCTCGGTCGGCAACTGCAGTCCGGAGTCGCCACCGGTCCAGGAGCTGAACGATCCGAGTATGAAGATGAAGGCGACGGCGAAGGCGAGTGTCATGCCCGCGAGGTACGGACCTCGAAGTCGAGTGGCCGGCAGACCCAGTAAGAGTCCGACCAACGCTCCGCACACCACGGCGATCAAGAGCGTGACGACGATCGGCGTCGTCGCGTGATGGTTGGCCCAGATCGCCATCACGAAGGCACCGACGCCCATGAACGCCCCGTTGCCCAGCGAGATCTGCCCCGAGGCGCCGGTCAGGAACGAGAGTCCGAGCAGCACGATTGACATCGCCGCGCCCGTGGCCAGGTTGAAGTTGGCGCTCGAACTGAGGAAGAACGTGATGAAGATCGCGACGTCGAGTCCGAGCATCGTGAGCGCCGCGCGCGTCACGACGGGATGGCTCACCTTGAATCCGCTCTGCGTCAAGGCGGTGAGGCACGCGATTGCCACGACGAAGGCGATGACTGTACGCGACGCCGTCACGCGTGCTCGAGGCGCTCACCAATGAAAGAACCGTCGCCACCACGGCGAGGGCGATCGCGATCGGCACTCGTTGACGAGTCCAGGTGGTCATCACACCCGCCTGTGGGCGATCTTGGTGAAGACGCCGCTCGGTCGAATCATCAGTGAGACGATCAGCAAAACGAGCGCGATGATGATCACCGCGTTCTGCGTCACGAAGTCATCGACGAATTGATTGACGATGCCGAGTACGACGCCGGCGACGATCGCGCCCACCGGACTCTCGAGTCCGCCGATGGCCGCGGCGATGAAACCGTAGGCGAAGATGCCGTCCATGACCTGGGGCGTCAGGCCCGAGAAGAACCCTCCGCCCGCCACGAGGACCGTGGTGATCACGCCGACGACGGTCGCCAGCATCCAGCCCAGCGTCAGCAGGCGACCGACGCGCACGCCGAGGAGACGCGACACTTCAGGCGCCAACGCCGACGCGCGCAACTGCAGTCCCAATTTCGTAAATCGGAACAGCGCGGCGACGGCGATCATGACGACCAGCGCGGTGGAGATCTCATAGACGGTGTAGGGCGAGAGCGACAGCGGCTTGCCGGCGAGATGCCAGTCCACTGGCGAGAACGGACTGGGCAGGCTACGCGGCGTCGTGGACCATATGGAGGCCGCGACCGCTTCGAGCACGATGAGGAATCCCACCATGACGACGATCGGATTTATCTCCGGTTTCCCGTAGAGACCTCGAACGAGCAGCCGCTCGGTGAGCCCACCGAGGATCGATCCGGCGATCGACGCACACGATGACACACGGCCAGTAGCCCCAGTGATACGACAGCAGGGCAAAGCCCACGTACGTGGCGAACATCGGCATGGCGCCCTGGGCGAAGTTGAGTATGCCCGTGGAGCGCCAGATGAGCACCAGGCTGAGTGCGACCAAACCGTACGTGACGCCGTTCGTGAGTCCGCCCAGGAGGTCCGAGACGATGCGCGACGTGAGGAACGGATCCATCACTCCACCAATCCGAGGTAGTACTGGCGAAGGTTCGCGTCGGCCGCCACGTTCGCCGCGGTGTCATTGGCGACCGCTTTGCCGACGTGCAAAACCACGGCGTGATGCGCGATGCGCAGCGCCGACGAGGCGTTCTGTTCGACGAGTATCACCGTGAGGTCGCTGGTCTCACAGAGCGAGTGAATCGTGTGCATCAACTGGGCGGTGACGAGCGGCGCGAGGCCGAGTGAGGGTTCGTCCAACAAGAGCACCGACGGTTTGGCGATGAGCGCCCGGGCCATCGCCAGCATCTGGCGTTCGCCGCCGGAGAGTTTCGCGGCGTGCTGCTTGCGACGTTCACCCAGCACCGGGAACAGTTCGTACTGTTCTTCGAGCCCCTGGTGGAGATTGACCTTGGCCATCATCGCGCCGAGGCGCAGATTCTCTTCGACGGTGAACTCACCGATCACGCCTCGTCCCTCGGGCACGTGGCCGATGCCCAGTCGCGCGATGTCCTCGGTTCGTCGGTTCACGAGGGAAAGCTCGCCCATCCGGATCGAAACCGTCCTTCGGCTCTTTCAGACCGCTGATCGTGCGCAACAACGTGGTCTTGCCGGCGCCGTTGGCACCGAGGACCGCCGTGATCTTGCCGGTCTCGGCGACGAAGGAGACGTTGCGCAACGCCTGGACCGCGCCGTAGGAGACCGTGAGGTCCTCGATCGTGATCATTCGTCCACTCCGAGGTACGCCGCGATCACGTCGTCGTTCTTTCGGACGTCGGCCGGCGCGCCTTCGGCGATCACCTGGCCGAAGTTCAGTACCACGAGACGATCCACCAAGGGCATCACGAACTCCATGTCGTGTTCGACGAGCAACACGCCCATGGAAGTCCGAAGTTCGACGATCAGTTGGGCGAAGTCATCGAGTTCTGCTTCATCGAGTCCCGAGGCCGGTTCGTCCAGGAGCAAGAGCGTGGGATCGCTCATCAGGGCGCGGGCGACTGAGACCTTCTTCGCGATGCCGTAGGGGATCGCTGACGGTACGCGCCCGGCCATGTCGGCGATGCGCAGGCGCTCCAACATGGCGAGCGCGTCGCGGCGCAGCGCGCGCTCAGAGCGAATCTCGTTGGGCAGAGCGAGGAAACTGGCGATGAAGCCGCCGTTCGGCCGCAGGTGCCCACCGGCCATCACGTTCTCCAACACGGTGCAGTGGGGGAACAGTCCCACGCCCTGGAGCGTGCGCGCCACGCCGGCACCGACGAGTTGGTTCGGTCGTAGGTTCGACTTGCCGGCGCTCGGGATAGTGGACGTGTCCCTGCGACGGTTTCACGAAACCGCACGCGACGTTGAAGGCGGTGGTCTTGCCGGCGCCGTTCGGTCCGATGAGTCCTACGATCTCACCCGACGACACGTCAAAGGAAACGTCGTCGAGCGCGCGCAGGCCCTCGAAATGGACTGAGACATGTTCGAGTTCGAGCAGAGATGTCTCAGAGCCCGGCGTCATAGGGCCCAAAGATACCTGTTGGCGTCATGACGATGTTCTCACGCCGCCTTACGTTTGGCGCGAACCACGCCGTATTCGATCATCGTGTCAGCCATCGAGGTCGTCATCTCGGTCAGGTCGCGAGGCCGCCACTGGAGCACGGTTCGCAGTTTCGTGTTATCGACGTTTTGGGACGTGTCGAGGTCGTTCAGCGCCAGTCGCACCGTCTTGTCGAAGATCGCCATGGCCCTCACGGCGATGGACGGCAGTCGTCCGGTGGGGATCTTGAATCCTTGGGCGCTGTACTTCGTTTTGAGTATCTGGGCGATCTCCATCATCGAGTGATTCGCTTCGGCGCAAATGAATCGCTGACCGGCGGCGTCGGGACTCACCATCGCCGCGACGTGCGCGCTCGCCACGTCGCGAACGTCGACCGTCGAGAAGTTGATGTTCGGTATGGCGGGCACTTTGTGTTCGAGGATTCGCTTCACCATCTCACCCGACGTGCCCCAGTCGGCCGACAGCAACGGACCAAGGACGAGACCGGGATTTATGACCGCGAGCTCCATCGTCGACGTGCCCTCCAGGGACGCCATGAAATCCCAGGCCGCTCGCTCGGCGATGGTCTTGGACTTGTCGTAGGCGCCGATGCGAGGTCCGTCGAGGTTCGACCAGTCGGCCTCGGTGAACGTACGCGATCGGTCGTTGCCGTACACGATGGCGCTGAGCGACGAGGTGAGCACGACGCGCTCGACACCGGCGTCGCGCGCGGCGCCCAAGACGCGCAGGGTCCCGTCACGCGCCGGCACGATCAACTCGTTCTCATCCTTCGCGGCGCCGCGCGGCAGTGGACTCGCGACGTGCAACACGAAGCGGCAATCCCGCACGGCCTCGGACCATCCGTCGTCGCTCAAGAGATCGGCGGCGAGCACGCGCACCGACTCGAGACGACCCCGGGCGGCCTCACTGACGTGCGGGCGCAGGATCGCGACGACATCGTCGCGGGAGTCACTTGAACGTGCCGTCCCACGAACGTCGTAGCCGGCGTCCAAGAGTTGCACCATGCAGTGTTGGGCAATGAAGCCCGTGGCGCCGGTCACCAACACCTGATCCGTCATGGAACCCCCTACGTCGAACACGCCGTCGTACGGAGGTTATCGAGCGACGGTTAGCGCGAGCGTTGCGTGTCGCCGAGGAGTTCGCGAATCCGTGCTCGCCAATCGATACCTTCGGTGCTCGAGCCGTCGGCGTGGATACGCCGCGCGTTCACGGCGCAACTGCTGGGCGACGTCGGCGAGATTGTCGGGTAATGACTCGGCGATCATCGACCGCAGTGCCTGGGCGAGCGCCGGCGAGGCGCCCTCGGTGGAGACCGACACGGTGACGTCGCCCGCGCGGTGCACGGCCGTGAAGTAGAAGTCCGATCGTTCGGGGTCGTCGACGACGTTCAGCCAGATGTTGGCGCGGCGAGCCTCGTCGACGACGCGGTCGTTGACGGCGGCGTCGCCCGGTGGCTGAGACCACGAGCGCGTAACCCGCGAGGTCGCCGTCACGGTAGTCGCGCCGCAGCAGCGACGTCAGTCCGTGGGGCAGTTCAACCAACACGTCGCGTGCGATCATGGTCACGCGTGCGCCGGCGTCGACGAGCAGTGCGGCCTTTCCCGCGCCGATGCGACCGGCGCCGATGACGAGCACGTCCTTACCGGTCAGCTCCAGTGCGAGGGGCAACACGCTTAGACCAGTGCTGAAGTTTCCGCCACGAGGTCTCGCAGCGACAGCGCGGCGCACGGCCCGATGACGATGATCGCGGGGGAGGAGACGTTGAGTCGCCCCAAATCACGCAAGACGGCGCGGGTGACCGCTTGGCGAGGGGTCCACGCACTCTCGATCACGGCGACCGGCGTGTTCGCTCGAAAGCCCGCCGTCGATGAGCTGAGTCGCGATCGACGCACGTGCGGCCACGCCCATCAAGATGACCAGTGAGAGGTCGGGATTTGCTAGTCGTCGAAAGTACCCGTCATCGTCGACTTCGACATGACCCGTGACGACGGTCACGCCGCGTGAGAGGCCCCGGTGTGTGACGGGGATACCAGCGGCCAGCGGTCCGGCGAAGGCCGACGTCACGCCGGGCACGACTTCGCACGCGACGCCGGCGTCACGCAGCGCGATCATCTCTTCGCCGCCGCGGCCGAAGACGAAGGGATCGCCACCCTTAAGACGGATAACGGTGTCGTATCGGCGGCCGAGTGCGACGAGGAGGTCATTGATCATCAACTGGGAAGTGAAACGACCCGGCTCTTTGCCGACGTCGATCAACTCCGCGTCATCGCGTACCAGTTCGAGCAGCGAGCGTTCGACCAACCGGTCGTGGACCACGACGTCAGCCGTACCGAGCAGTCGCGCCCCGCGCACCGTCAGCAGGTCGGCGTCGCCGGGGCCCGCGCCGACTAAGTAGACGGTCATTCGACACCCACCCGGGTCACGAAGTCGCCGAAGGATTCTTCGAGGTCGCCCTCGGACTCCCAGCGGTCGAAGAGCGGTCCCAGCACGACGGGTATCTCGTCGAAGGAGACCTTCTCTCGATAGAGCGTCGCCAGACGATCGCCGCGCGGACCACCACCGACGTAGACGTCGTAGGTGGACTTGGTGCGACCGACGATGCCGACTTCGGCCACGGCCGGTCGTGCGCATCCATTGGGACAGCCGGTCATGCGAAGTTGCAGCGCGCGGCGACCGAGTTGACGCTTCGCCAGTGCGCCTTCGATGGTGCCGACGAGTTCGGGGAGTCGCCGTTCGGCTTCGGTGAGCGCCTGTCCACACGTCGGGAGTGCGGGACAGGCGAGTGCCGTTCGTTCGACGTTGCCGAGGGCAGTGTCGGGACGCACGTGATGTGCGGCCAGGATCGCCTCGACGTCGTCGCGAGCGTCGGCGCGAATCGCGCTGATGACGATGTCTTGTTGAGCGGTGAGAAAGAAGGTCACCGGATGACGCTGCGCGATGAGACGCAGTGCCGAACGAAGCCGTGCGCCGTCGATTTCGTCGCGCACGCGTCCGGCCGAGACGCGGATGCCGACCTGATGGGTGCCGTCCTCGCGCGCGAGCCAACCGAGGTGGTCGTGCGCCTCGAAGTGTGACGGCAACGCCAGCGGTTCGCGCAGATCTCGTCCGAGCCGCACTTCGATCTCCTTACGGAACTGCTCGAAACCGATGTCGGCCACGACGTACTTCATGCGCGCGCGCTTGCGGTCCGTGCGGTCGCCGAGTTCGCGGTAGGTCACGAGGACCGCGGCGATGACCTCTTCCACTTCGTCGTAGGTCACGAAGGTCATCGCGTCGGCGAGTCGAGCGAAGGTATCGGCATTGGCATAGGCGCGACCGAGGCCGCCGCCGACGAGCATCGTGAAGCCGGCCCCGGCTTCGGGGTGCACGCCGGGGATTAGTCCGACGTCCTGGGCGAAGACGTCGACGCAGTTCTCGTGGGGATGCGCGACGGCGATCTTGAACTTGCGCGGTAGGTACGTCTCACCGTAGAACGGTCGCTCGATGACGTCCTCACGTGAAGACGGCCTTGTCACCATTGACGAAGATCTCCCAGTGCGCCTCAGTCGTCGCTCGGAAACTCTGGGTGAGTCGCGTCGAGATCTCGCGCAGTCGCGGTTCACTGTCGTCGCCTTGCAGATCCGGGACAGGACACCACGTTGCGCACGACGTCGCCGCACGCACCAAAGGACGTCATCAGGTGCGCGTCGAGGGAGCGGGCGAGTGGTCGCAGTCCACCCTTGAGCACGCCGTGGAACTGGACGGCTTGGCGAGTGGTGAGACGGATCGTGCCGTCGGCGATCTCATCGGAGGCGGCGTCGAGAGCGAGCCACTGATCGGTGGTGAGGCGTCCGCCGGGGATGGCGACGCGGATCATGAAGATGTACTCGAGCGACTCTTTGTTTTGAGCTCGCTCGCGGCGAACGTCGCGATTGTCCTGGGCGTAGACGCCGTGGAACTTGAGTATCTGCTCGGATTCGTTGGACACACTGGCGACGTCGTTGTCGAGTTCACGGCTGATTTCACCGCGCAAGTAGTTGCTTGTTCTCTTGATGTCCTCGACCGCAGTTTCCTGCTTAGTCTCGGTGCTCACCCCGGTCGCCCCTCGCTTTCGCTGTAATCATGACAAACCTTACCTACTTAGTCAGGTATTGGCAAGAGTGGCGTGATTCGGCCTGATGAACCGGGTCAACCGCGGCGGCGCAACCGGCACGAGGTGCCCGCGCGCCGTAACGTGAGTCGCAACGAAGGAGTCCGTATGGGGAATCGTCAGATCACGTTGGCCCAACGACCGAACGGCATGGTTGACGCGTCCACGACCGCACTCGTCGAGACGCCGGTGCCGATCTGTGGTCCCCACGAGGCGCTCATCAAGGTCGGACTCCTCTCGATCGATCCGACGATTCGGACCTGGATGAACGACGCGCCCGGCTATCTGCCGCCGATCGGCATCGGTGACGTGATCCGCTCCGGGGGCAGTGGTGTCGTGGTCGAGTCGCGAAGCGAGCGCTACCACGTCGGCGACGTCGTCATCGGCGTGACCGGCTGGCAGGAGTGGGCGATCGCGAGTGAGTCCAACAAGTTCACGCCGTTACCCCAGGGCCTCGGGCTCGACCTGGCGACGGTGATGAACGTCCTCGGGACGACCGGTCTCACCGCGTACTTCGGACTCCTCGACGTCGGCGCCTTCCGAGAGGGCGACGTCGTCGTGGTGTCGGGGGCGGCGGGCGCGACCGGTTCGGTCGTCGGCCAGATCGCCAAGGCCCGTGGCGCCATGAAGGTCGTCGGCATCGCCGGGGGACCCGAGAAATGTGCCGAGGTCGTGGAGCTCTACGGCTTTGACCAGTGTCTCGACTATCGCGAACCGGGACTCACGCACCGCATACGCGAGGCGTGCCCGAAGGGCGTCGACCTCTACTTCGACAACGTCGGCGGTGACGTCCTCGATGCCGCCCTGGCCAACATCGCGATGCACGCGCGTATCGTCATGTGTGGCGCGATCTCGCAGTACAACGCGACCGAGCGCGTCGGGGTCGCCAATACCTCGATGCTGATCGTGCGCCGGGGTCAGATGAAGGGCTTCATCGTCTTCGACTTTGCCCACCGTTACGCCGAGGCCCACCTGGAGCTCGCGACGATGGTGCTCGACGGGCGCCTCACGCACCTCGAGCATCTCGTCACCGGTCTGGAACGGGCCCCCGACGCATTGAACCTGTTGTTCACCGGCGGCAATCACGGCAAGACGTTGGTGGTCGTGGACGAGAGCGTCCAGCTCAACTGACCTCTAAGTGAGACGCACGTCGGCGACGAGCGCTCGATGATCGCTGCCGCCGTCACTGGCGAATCCGCCGAGGCTCTCCCAGGGACCGCGCACCAAGAGGTGATCGATCTGGGAGTGCGGGGTGCGCGCCGGCCAGGTGCGCGCATTCACCAGGGACCGCCATCCCGGGAGCAGGACCCGCAGCAGCGGTCGCCAGGAGTTGAAGTCGCCGCCGAGCAGGATGGGCAGCGACGGGTCGAGTCGATTGACGATCTCGGTGACCCGTCGATACTGACGATACGAGCCGTGACTCAAGTGCGCGCCGTGCACCGCGAGTACGTAGAACGCGCGACCGTCGGCCTCGAGCGTCGCCACGATGAGCGCTCGCTGGACCTTCTCGCGCGGGAGGCGCCCGAGTGACTCGGCGTGGATCTCGCGGATCGGCAGACGGGTCAAGAGTCCGAGCCCCCACTCACCGCGTTCAACGCCGTCGGCGGTGGCGCGTCGGATCCGCTGCACCTTCGAGAGGGTTCGGTGTTCGTCGAAGAACAGACCGCGTTCGCCGCTGAGGTGCGCGAGCAGCGGTTGCCAGGTCTTCCCGCCTGTGCCCGAGGTCACGCGCTGGCCCGAGGCGAGCGGCACGAAGAGTCCGTCCATGCCTAGGCGCGTCGTGAGCTCGCTCACGAGATCGGCGCCCGACTCAGCGCGCCACAGTTCCGGCAGGATCAGCACGTCGGCGTTCAGACTCACGACGTGATCGAGAACATTCGTCGGTCGGCCCCAACCGTCGACACCGGCGTGAAGGTTAAACGTCGCGACACGCACGCCAAAACCCTAGGTGGTCTCGAGTGTGGTTGTGGCAGGCTCTAACCGTGGATTCTGTCAACGTGGCCTTCGGTCACCGACTCTGGTGGGTCGACGCCTTCACCGGGGAGGCCGAGCGCGGCAATCCCGCGGTAGTGGTGTTGCTCGAGCGTTTGATGCCCGACGACGAGCTCCAACAGATCGCTTTCGAACTGGGCGTATCGGAGACGGCGTTCGTACGTCGCGCGGGTGACCAGTGGACGCTGCGATGGTTCACCCCGACCGTCGAGGTCGACCTCTGCGGTCACGCGACGCTCGCCAGTCTGCACGTACTGCTAAACGAGTTGGGCGTGCCCGGAGGTGAGATCCTCTTCCAGACGCGCGCGGGCGTACTCTCGGGTCGCCGAATGAGCGACGGACTGCTCGGCATCGACTTGCCGCGCTGGTCGCTCGAGGAGTCTGACCCGTCGATGCTGAACGACACCCTCGGTCCGGTGCGCGAGGTCTACCGCGCCGGCACCCAGGGCGTCTTGGCCGTGGTCGAGGACTTCGACACGCTGTGCGGACTCGCGGTCGACTCCATGAACCTCTTCCTGATCCCGAGTTCGATGGTGATCGCCGCGTGCGTCGGCGGCCCGGGCGTCGACGTCTCGATCCGTGTCTTCGCGCCGCGCCTCGGCCTCGCCGAAGACAGTGTCACCGGCAGCGCCATGTGCGCGGTGGCGCCGTGGTGGGTGCAGCGAGTCGGCGAGCCCACCGTCTCGGTCCATCAGGCCTCGGCACGCGGCGGCGTGATGTTCGCGCGATTGTTCGAACACAACGTCGAGGTCGCCGGCATGGCGCGAACCTTCTTCGGGGGCGACCTTCGAGCATGAGTGACGCACTCGGGCCGGGCCCGAAGTCCCGGGTCCGACGATTGCCGGCCAAGGCGCACTACGAGCGCGACGTCATCTACGCCGTCGTCGACGAGGCACCGCTCTGTCACGTGGCCGCGATCGTCAAGGACGCGGCGATGCTGATCCCGACGCTGCACGCGCGCGAGGGCGACACAATATATCTACACGGCAGTCCGGGCAACGCGGTCATGAAGGCCGTCGTGGCCTCGGGCGAGGCCTGTCTGTCGATGACGCTGTACGACGGGTTGCGCTTGGCTCGCAGTGGCTTCGAATCGTCGATCGCCTACCGCTCCGTCGTGATCTTCGGTGCCGCCGCGCTCGTCAGCGATGACGCCGAGAAGGCACGGGTGCTCGACCTCTTCGTGGACTCGGTCCTGCCCGGGCGCGCGCGCGAGGTGCGACCGATGAGCGACGCCGAGCGTCGCCTCACCATGGTGGTCGCGGTGCGCGTCGAGGAGGCCTCGGCCAAACTCTCCTCCGGTCCGACCGATGACCCCGAGGAGGATCAGGGACTTCCCGTGTGGTCCGGCACCGTGCCCGCGAGCATCCGCTTCGAGCGTCCGATTCCGGATACGAATGGCGCGATGGGCGCCGGAACGATTCCGGTGCCCGCGTCGGTGGAGCGACTCCTGGACTCTCAGTGACGACGCCGGCGGCGCTGCGCCACCAGATCGAAGGGATCACGCCGGTCGACCAACGCGAGGCGCAGTCCCTCGGGGCGACGCTGGCACGACTGGCGGCGCCGGGCGATCCCTACTCTCGGATGAACGACGGCCACCTCACTGCGTCGGCCTTCGTGGTGTCCTCTCGAGGGATCATCCTGCACCGACACCGACTGCTGGGGATTTGGATCCAGCCCGGGGGTCACGTCGACGACGGCGAGGGTCCCGAAGACGCGGCGTTGCGCGAGACGCTCGAAGAGACCGGCCTCATTGCGCGTCACTTCGATCCGGTCGAACTGTTCCACGTCGACGTGCATCCGGGTCCTGCGGGTCATCGCGGACCGGAGGGTCACCTGCACTACGACCTGCGCTACGCGTTGGCGGCGCCGCCTCTCGATCCGTCACCGCCTGAGGGCGAGAGCCCCGAGGTCGAGTGGTTCGCCTTCGAGGACGCCCAGGCGCGGTGCGAGCCCGCGCTCGCGCCGGCGATCGCCAAACTCGCCCGGTGGTATCGCGGGCGCGACGTGCGAGACTGAACTCGTGAGTGAGACCGACGACCTTCGCGCACTCATGGAGGCCGATCGCTGGATTGACCGCGTCCGCGCCCAACAGACGCACCTGCCCGAGATGGCCGAACTGACCGCACTCGAGGTCGAACTTCGGGCCCAATTGAAGGCACTCAACGACGCGCAGGCCGCATTGACGCCGGTGCGCACGGCTTACGAAGCGACCCAACACGAAGGCGAACGACTGCGCACGCGCGCCGAGGCATTGGACAAGACGCTGAGTAACTCGACCGCGAACGCCCGAGAGCTGGCGGCGTTACAGACGGAACTCCAACACGTGCGCGAACTGCTCGAGCGCAGTGACGACCTCGAGCTCGAACAGATGATGGCCGTCGAACCGCTGGATGAAGCGGTGAGCGCCATCAAGGCGGCGGCGCAACCGGCCGTGACTCGGCGAAGCGCGTTGCAGGCGACGATTAGCGAACTCCACGCCAGCCTGGATGAGGAACTCGCGGCGCTGCACGAACAACGCCGCGAACGTGCGGCGGCCGTGGCGCCCGAACTCTTGACCCGTTACGAGGCGTCGATGAAACGCGTCGGCACCTCGGGCGCGGCCCAGGTCGTCGCGGGCCACTGCGACGGTTGTCGCATCGCTCTGTCGCCGCTCGACCTCGATCGTTGGAAGGGACAGCCGGAGGGATCGTTTATGACCTGTCCCGAGTGCGGCCGACTGCTCCTGCCGTGATCATCCTCATCCGCCACGGACAGACGACGTCGAACGCCGCGCGACTGCTGGTCGGCCAGAGCGATCCCGCCCTGACCGAACTCGGTGAGCGCCAGGCACGGGCGCTGCGTCCGTATCTGCTGAGCGTGAAAGAGGTGTGGACCTCGCCGTTACAACGCGCCCGAGCGACCGCGGCGCTCGCCGTTCCCAACCTCGAGGCCATCGTGAGGGAGCCCTTCATCGAGGTCAACTACGGCTCGCTCGACGGTCAACCGCTGAGCCTCGTGAGCGAGGAGCAGTGGCGCGCGTTCGAGCACGACCACAACACCGCCTTCGGCGACGGCGAGTCTCTCGCCTCGGTGGACCAACGCGTCCACCTCGAACTGGGCGCGCTGCTCGCCGACCAGTCGAGCTTGATGCACCACCCGACCGAACACCTGGCGATCGTCAGTCACATGTCTCCGATCAAATCGGCCATGACGTGGGCGCTCGGCGTGTCGGGCTCGGTCGCGTGGCGTATGAACCTCAGCAACGGGTCGATGACCACGATCGGTTCGCGGATGTGGACGCCGTCGTTGATGAACTACAACGTCGTGCCGCCCTTGGACTAGCGCAGGGCGACGCTGATCGCGGCGAAGTGCAGGCCGACGCCGATCAACGTGAAGGCATGGAACAGCTCGTGGTAACCGAAGACCCTCGGTGAGAGCTTCGGTCGCTTGGTGCCGTAGAAGATGGCGCCCACCGAGTAGGCCACGCCGCCGCCGACGATCAGTGCGAAGCACAGCGGCCCGCCGCCGCGGTAGATCTGGAGCATGACCAGGGCGGCGAACCAACTCATCACGAGGAACGGGATGGTGTTGGCCCACTTCGGGGCGTTCATCGAGAGCTGGCGGATCGCTATCCCGATCAGGGTGCATACACCGATGACGATCAGCGTCACCAGTCGGATCGTGCCGTGCATCGTGAGACCGGCGATGGCGAAATAGGTGCCGGTGATGGCGAGGAAGATCGTCGAGTGATCGGCGCGACGCATCGCCTGGCGCTGCGACGGGGTCCAATTGACGCGGTGCAGCAGTGCGCTCGTCAGCAACATGGCGCCGACCCCGAAGAGGAAGCACAGTACCCAACCGACTTGGGACCACGTGGCGCAGCGTACGAAGAGGATCGGCGAGCAGGCGAAGAGCACGAAAAACGCGACCAGGTGCAACCAACCGCGCAGGAGCGGACGCGCAGCAGTGATAGCCGCAGCAGTGGGATTTGCTGAACCACGCACCACACAACCCTAGAGGTGTTGAATGTTTCGTCAGTTTCGTGCGCATGAACAACGAAGCCCGCCTGTTCCGCGTATCCAGAACAAGCGGGCCCTCGATGTTTGGCCCCCCCAGCCAATGACACAAAAATATAGTTGCAGGCGGCCCGCTACTCTGTCACGAGATGCCTGCAAACAAAGGTTTGTGAGCAATTTCACATTAAGGAGTCGTGATGAATCGTCGAACGTTGGGTCAAGGTCTCGAAGTCTCCGCACAGGGTCTCGGCTGCATGGGCATGAGCGAGTTCTACGGCGCCGGCGATGACGACGAATCGGTCGCCACGATTCAGGCCGCCTTGGACGCGGGCGTCGACTTCCTCGACACCGCCGACATGTACGGGCCGTTCAAGAACGAAGAGCTCGTGGGGCGCGCCATCAGCGGCCGACGCGACGACGTCGTGCTCGCCACGAAGTTCGGCAATCAGCGCAACGCCGACGGTTCGTTCCTGCGTATCAACGGAGCGCCCGAGTACGTGCTCGAGGCGTGTGACGCGTCGCTTCGTCGCTTGGGTGTCGACGTCATCGATCTCTACTACCAGCACCGCGTCGATCGCACCGTGCCGATCGAAGAGACCTGGGGTGCCATGAAGGGCCTGGTCGAGGCGGGCAAGGTCCGCCACCTCGGGATCTCCGAGGCCTCCTCGGCGACCATCGAGCGCGCCCACGCGGTCCATCCGGTCACCGCCCTGCAGAGCGAGTACTCACTGTGGAGTCGCGACCCGGAGGACGGCATCCTTGACACCTGTCGTCGATTGGGTGTTGGTTTCGTCGCCTACAGCCCACTGGGTCGCGGATTTTTGACCAACGAAGTGAGCAATCGTGAGGGCACCAGCGACGGCGACTTCCGCAAGCACCAGCCACGGTTCAGCGGCGAGGCGTACGAGGCGAACCTCGCGCTGTTGAAGAACCTCGAGACGATCGCCGAGTCCAAGGGGGCGAGCGTCGCCCAGCTCGCGTTGGCCTGGGTGCTCTCGCGTGGCCCCGACGTCGTGCCGATTCCCGGCACCAAGCGTCGCAAGTGGCTGTACGAGAACATCGCCGCGGACGACATTGTCTTGAGCGACGAGGACGTCGCGGCCCTCGAGGCCGCAATCCCGCGCGACGCCGTCGTGGGCGAGCGCTATGTCGCGGCCGGCATGCGCAACCTCAACGCCTAAGTTCGCGCAGCGACCCGTCAGCGAGCTCGACGACCACGTCGCACCAGGTCATCACCTGCTGGTCGTGCGTGGCGATGATCACCGTCGCGCCCGTCGAACCCAGGAGTGACAGCACGTTCGACGTCTCGTCCGTCCCGAGTCCACTCGTGAGCTCATCGAGCAGGTACAGCGACGGATCGGTGACCATGGCGCGCACCAACGCGACGCGCGCGCGTTCCCCGCGCGAGAGCTCCTCCCAGCGCGTGGTGGATTCGGTGACGAGTCCCAGGGCCGCGAGGTCCTCGCGCGCGCTGCGCGCGGAGGTCCGTCCAAGGCCCACCACGTCGAGGGCGTAGCCGCGGGTGAGTCCCGGCTCACTCGCGACGTAGGCGACGTGACGACGCAGATCGGACTCGGCGAACTCCGTGACCGACACCCCGCCGATCGAGATGGTCCCCGCGGCCACGTCATCGAGCGCGGCGATCGCGCGCAGCAGCGTCGACTTCCCGACGCCGGACGCACCGACCAGCGCGACCCGTCGCCCGGGTGCCACGACCAAGGTCGCGTCGCCGACGAGTACCGCGTCCTCTTCGATGATCCGCACGTGATCGAGTCGCACGCCCGACTCACCGGTCCACGGCGTCGCGCCGTTCGCGCCGTTGTCGTCGAGCTCCTCGAGTCGTTCGGCCGCCGCGCTCACGCGAACGGCGGTGTCGAGCGCGTCACGAACGACGTTGAGTGACTCGTAGGTCGCGAGCGCGAGGAGCGCCGCGACGACGATCCACAACGCGGCGCTCGGGGGCCGAACCACCAGCGCCCCGAGGGCGAGGGCCGTCAGGGCCGGGGCGACCACGTCGGAGATGTTGTGCCGGGTCGTGAAGGCCGCTTCGGCGTGGCGGAGTCGTTCGACCGACGTGGCCGCGCGGTCGTTCGCGAAGTCGAGTCGACCAAGTAACGCGAAGGCCGGGGTCGCCGCGGCGAGCTCGACGAGTTGTGCGCGGTACTGCGCGCGCGCCCGACGCAACACCCGGTCGCGCCGAATCAACGGTCCGACGTTGGCGACGAGTGCCGCGACGCCCAGGAGTTGGATCGCCAGGAGGTCACCGGCGTAGTCCCACCACCGGCCGTGCGGCGCCATCAAACCGATGACGACGTCGCTGAGTGCCATCACGAGCGCAGAGGTGACGAGCGGGATCACGCACCGCAACCAGAGGTCCTGCAGTTCGTCGGTGTCACGCAGTGAACGCTCCAAGAGATCGCCCGCGGCGAACGATCGCCACCGCGTGTAGGTGAACGCGCCAACCGTGAGCACGAGCCAGCGTCGCCAGCGCGAGACCGCGGCGAAACCGAGTCGATGCGCACTGAGCCGTTCGGTGAATCGAAGTGGCGAACGCAGAAAGGCAAAGAGTTCAATCACGATGAGCGCGCCGAGAACCGTTCGTAGTCCCGGTCGAGTGGCGCTCTCCACCAAGAGCGCTACCGCACCGACCAGCAACGCTACGTTCACGATCGACGCCACGACCCCAGCGACGAGCGCGCGCAGCAGCGTCTCGCGCGCGGGTTTGGCGCGGCGCAGCCAGCGCACCAGGCGACGGACGTCGGTTCTCACGTCGCCAGCTCGATTCGCAACGTGACGTCGACGAGGAGCGGCGTGTCGACGGTGGCCTCGATCGTCGCGAGCGAGCGTTGTTGCGCCAGCACGTGTCGCACCAGCCGTCGCCCGTCGTCGTCCAGCACCCCGGCCACGTCGTCGATCACCAGGACCTCGGGCTCGGCCAACAGCGCCCGGACGAGCACGAGGCGCACCTTTTCACCCGTGCTGATTCCTCGGCCGTCGGCCAACAGTGTGGTCTCGAGGTCGTCGAATCGAGGTCCCACGAGACCGAGCGACGAAAGGTGTGCGCGGACCTCGTCGTCCGGGATCGGACGACCGAGCGTGAGGTTGTCGCGCAGCGTGCCCGACACCAACGCGCTCTCGACACTGACGTGCCCGATCGCCGCGTCAGTGCGGGTCACCGCGCCGGCACTCGGCGCGCGCCAGCCCACGAGGGTGTCCAGCAACGTCGTCTTGCCGACGCCCGAGGGACCAGTGACCAACAGTGACTGACCCCGCGCCAGGGTGAAGGAGATCGGGCGTTCGTTCGCCGTCGTCACCAGATCGCTCGCGTTCAGTAGTTCCAGCGACGAGGTCATCGACGTGTCGACGTGGTCCAACACTTCGAGTGATCGTTGGGCGTCTTCGCGGCGATGGAACTCCACGCCGTAGCGCCGGACGTGCGTGAAGATCTCACTCGTCACCAAGACCGCGATGAGCGCGTGCTCGAGTGAGATCCGTCCGCCCAGGAGCGCGAAGCCGACGACCATGGCGACGAGTCCGATACTGACCCCGCTCAAGAACTCGGTGACGAGCGACGACTCCAGCGCGACACGAATGGCGCGCATGGCGATGGCGTGTTCGGAGTCTGAGATGGCCGCGATCTCGTTGGCACCGTACTCGACCGCGCCAAGGGCTCGAAGTTCCGTCGTGTGGTGCAGGAGTTCCAATTGACGGCTCTCGAGTACGGCGCGTCGGCGCTGGTAGTCCAGTGCGCTCGCCTCACTGCGACGTCCCGCTCGCTGATAGAGCGGGACCGCGCCGAGGAGCAAGGCGAACGGTGATGAGGAGCGATAACCATCCGCCGGCCCAAAAGAGCACGGCGAGGGCCGCGAGGGCCGCGGCGGCGCTCGTCTCGAGCAGGGTGAGCATCGGGTCGTCGGAGGCCTGTTCGATCGCCAACGCGAGGTCGCCGCGACCACGCTCGCGCTCGGGTTGCGGACGAGTGAAGTGGCGAACAAGTGTCGCGCGCCAACGAGCGCGCAACACCGACGCGGCGTGCTCGGCCCACTGGTTGAGCACGCTGGAGAGCAGCCAGCGCAGTCCGAGGACACCGAGCAACAGCCAGAGGCCGTCCGCCACGCGTCCTTCGGCGAGGTAGGTGAGAGCGACGGCCAAGAACACCGCACCCGCGGTGGCGAGGGCCGCGTTGACGACGCCCAAGAGGCGGGCGCTGGACTTGAACGTGACCTCTCGCACAGGTGCTGGCGTCGCCGGGGTCACCGACCAATGCTAACGAGCACGCGCGAAACTACAGGGGGTCGTCACGGTGCGCCAATGTCTTCGCTGGACCGTTCAGCCAGTCGCGCAGTGCCTTGGTCGCGCGACAGTCGTCTTCGTTGTAGTCGAGGATCCGCTGACGCGACTGTGCCGCGACGGCCGCGTCGCCACGTGTCGCCACTTCGTACCAGAGCATTGACGCCTCGCCACTCGGATTGACGTCGCGCCACTCGAAGCCGGCCGACGCGGCCAGTTGTTTGAGTCCTAGGGGACCCTCGGTTTGTATCTGATCCTTCGCGAGGTCGTGGAGGTCGATCCACGCTGACGGTGACTGTTGGCGGAACGCGTCGAGGTCACTCAGCGTCGGACCGCCGTCGATCGCCGTCGCGACGGCGCGGTTCATGGCGCCGTCTTCGGCCTGGGCCCAGAAGCAGTAGGCGCAGAACGTATCGACCTTGTGCCTGGCACAGTGCTCGAAGCTTGTGAGCCACTTCCAGAATTCGGCGAAGTTGCGGGCCTCGCTCTGCGCGTTGAGTTCGTCCCACTCGACGAAGGTGACGTAGCCCTCGTTGACGCCGTCGACCGTGTGATTCATCGTGACGTGCGCACCCCAGAGGTACGTCGCGTCGTCGTAGCTCTCCATGTCGACGTCCACTTCGACGTCGGCCGTGGGACAGCCCATGTGCGCGGGGTCGAGTATCCGCAGCGCGCTGTCGCGCACGTGGGAGCGCGCGCGATAGATCAGTTCGTCGAGGCGATCGAACTTTCGCCCGAGACGATCCTCCACGGCGACCACGGTGCCGGAGGCGAGTGACTTCGAGCGCGCTGCCTGCGCGCGGATCGGATCGAGACGGGCCAACTCGCCGCGCGTGCGCACGCCGTTGTCACGCAGGGCGAACTGCTGGTCGAGTGAGGTGAAGCGCGTGAGCGAGACGTCGTCGACGGCTTCGAGTTCGGCCTGACAGTGCTCGGAGAACTCACAGGTCACGCAGTCGCGGTGCCAGTACGGCGAGGTCGGAAAGGGTCCGCCGAGGTCGAACCACTCGTCGAGTGTCTCCAGCACGTCGACGCGCTCGCGGTAGTAGGCGTCGTAGGCCGCGAGGTTGCTGCGCGAGTACGTGGGGCTCGCGAGTTCCAGCCACCACAGGCGCAGGTTGCGGTCGATCAGTGCACCACGCGTCGAGGGATCGGCGGCGCCGAAGGCCTGGAGAATCCTCGTCGCCCCGTCGAGCAACAAGACGTCGCGTCGGACCGTGGCCGTGGCGCGCAGACCGAGACCCCCGCGCACCATGACGTCGCTCGGGACCAGGTGTTCGAGTGAACCTTCAAAGAGTTGTCGCGTCGACGCGGCTTCGGTCACTTCGTGGTTCTTGATCACCAACGGCGCGTACGTGAAGCGATCATCGACGCGACCGACGCGCACGAACGCCTGCACCGCGATCGTGCGTCGGGCACCGACGTCGGCGAGTCGCGCGTTGAGTATGAGTTCGACACCGTCGTCGATGAGATGAGCGGTGTGGTGGTGATCGGTCGCCGTGACGGCGTGGGGGTGCAACGTGGCCAGGCGCTCGAGCACGTTGCGGCGATGATGGTCGGCTTCGTGGCGTCGTCGTTCGATCTCCGGGGTGACGGGTGTTCGATGCGCGCGCGATGGTTCCGCGCGAGCCAGGGTGATCTTGTGGACGCAGGCGTCGATCTCGGCCCCGCGAAGTAGTGACGTCACCATGCTGCAGAAATTCTACGACGGGCTGGGCTTCTCATTCCGCCAGGAGCTCCACAGCGACGCGTACTCGCCGTTCAACGCGACGAGCTCGTCGTGCGTGCCGAGCTCGGCGATCTTGCCGTCGATCACGACGCAGACCCGATCGGCGTCGTGCGCCGTGTGCAGTCGATGCGCGATCGCCACGACCGTTCGGCCACGCAGAACCGCCACGAGCGACCGCTCGAGGTGACGGGCCGCGCGCGGGTCCAACATCGCGGTCGCCTCGTCCAGCACCAGCGTGTGCGGGTCACTCAAGACCAGTCGCGCCAGCGCGATCTGCTGGGCCTGCGCGGGCGAGACCTGATAGCCCGTCGTCCCGAGCTCGGTCATCATGCCGTCGGGTAACGCGCGCACCCACTCGAGGGCGTCGACCGCGTCGAGGGCGCGCACGATCTCGTCGTCACTCGCCTCGGGCTTGGCGAGCGCCAGGTTCTCGCGAACGCGTGCCGATGAAGATGTGGTGTTCTTGGGTCACGAGTGCCACGTGTCGGCGCAACATGGGCAAGGGCATGCTCGCGAGCGCCACGTCGCCGACCATCACCGAGCCGCTGCGCGGCGCGTCGATGCCGGCCAACAGCCGACCGATCGTCGACTTACCGGCCCCCGACGGACCGACGATAGCGAGGCGTTCGCCCGGTCGAATCGTGAGCGAGAGTCCGTTCAAGACGTCGACGCCCGGCCGGTACGCGTAGTGGACGTCGTTCATCGTGATCGTCTCGCTGCTCGGCTCGACGCCCTCGGTGGGTCGGTCGTCGCGCACGACCGAGACGCCGACGAGGCGCGCCAAGGACGTCTGACCGACTTGCAGTTCGTCGAGCCACGAGACGATGCGGTCGATCGGGTCGTTGATCTGCACCACGTACAGCGTGACCGTCGTCGCCGCACCGATCGTGATGTCGTGGTGCAGCGCCAGCCAGCCGCTCCACCCGAGCGTGGTCGCGACCGCCAAGGCGAAGGCGCTCTCGATGGTGGGGAACCAGACCATGCGCATCAGCAGCGTGTACATCTCGGAGTAGAAGGACTCGCGGATGTTGCCCTCGATGCGCTTTCCCTGGCGTCGACCGAGTCGATGGGCGTCGACGGTCCGCGCGCCCTCGGCCGTCTCGGAGACCGAGCCCGACATCGTGGCGTAGCTCATGCGTTCCCGTCGGTAGCCGGGCGTGGCGTAGTGCAGGTAGTAGCGCGTGGAGAAGAACAGGATCGGGAGCGACACCAGACTCGCGATGGTCGCGACCGGGCTGACGATCGTCATCGCCACCAGCGTCAGGACGGCCTGCACGATCGCCACCAGCCACTCGGGCATCGCGAAGCGCACGGTGCGCGACAGCGCCTCGATGTCGTTGGTCGTGCGACTGAGGAGGTCACCGGTGCCGGCGCGTTCCACCTCCACGAGCGGCAGCGCCAACACGCTTTCGAGGAACTCCTCGCGCAGCTGGGCGAAGACCGTCTCGCCCAGTACGTAACTGCGACGCCGGGCGAAGTAGGAGAGCCCGGCGCCGAGGATCGACGAGACGACGAGGATCCCGACGTAGAGCGTGATGCGATGCGCCGTCAACTGGTGATCGGCGGCGAAGTTGGTGATCTCACCGATGATGTAGGCCGGGATGAGCATCATGAACGCGGCCAACGCGTAGAGCGAGAGCATCCGCACCAACATGGCGCGGTGCTGGCGGATGAGCCGGCGGGCGTAGCGGTGCACGGTAGCGGTGTCGGCGACGGGGAGTTGACTCATCAGCTGTCCTCGCGTAACACGATCTGGCGGTACCGCGGCGACGTCGCGAGCAGTTCGTCGTGCGTCCCGTGTTCCGTGGCGCGGCCGTCGGCCACGACGTAGATCACGTCCATCTTCTCCAACAGGAGCGGACTCGTCGTCGCGACCAGCGTCGTGTGCGCGCCGCGCACCGCGCGCAGGCGTTGCGCGATGCGACCCTCGGTGTGCGTGTCGACCGCGGAGGTCGGCTCGACGAGGATGAGTACCTCGGCGTTGGTGAGTATCGCGCGCACCAGACTCAGTCGTTGACGCTGGCCGCCCGAGAAGCTGCGGCCGCGTTCCTCGACGAGTGTGTCGAGACCATCTTCCAGGGCGTCGAGGATGTCGAGGGAGCTCGTCGCCTCGAGCGCGGGCATGATGTGACCGTCCGAGATGTCCCCGTGGGGGACGAGTTCGTAGCGCAACTCGCCGGAAAAGAGTCGTGGTTCGATCTCGCTGACCACGATGTTGCGTCGGGTGTCGCTCACCGAGAAGAGTCCGAGCGGCGTCGAGTTGATCGTGACGCCCGCGACGTCGGGTACGAACCGACCCAGTCGGTCCGCCAGGAGCGACGCCTCGGCGGGCGTCTCGGTGACGACCGCGACCAGCTGGCCGCGGTGCAACGAGATACCGCTCACGCGGTCGTCGAGTCGCTCGATGGTGGCCGGCCAGATCAGTGGCGACGCCGGCTCGATGACGAGGGGATCGATGTTCAAGATGCGCAGCACTCGGCCGGCGCCGACGTAGGCGCGGGTCGTGGCGATGACGTACTCGATCGCGGTGCGCAGTGGCGTCGTCAGAAACGTCGCGTAGCCGAAGAAGGCGACGAGTTGGCCCGGCGCGAGGGTCCCGTGCATGACGTCCTGGGCGCCCAGGTACGTGACGATGCCGGTCAGGATCGCGGGCAGGAGGACCTGACCCGACTCGAGCCCGGCCTGGGGCGAGGCGATGCGGTTGCCGGCGAGGCGCACGAGGTTGCTCTGGCGTTTGTAGTTGTTGAGGAAGACGTCCTCGCCACCGACGCCGCGCAGGATGCGCAGTCCGGCGACGGTGTCCGAGCCGAGCGCGGCCAAGCGGCCCGCCGCCTCGCGTTGCGCGGCCTGGGTCGTGTGGAGCGGGCGCATCAGGGGCGTCGTGAGCGAAGCCAGTACCGGTACGCCGATGAGCACGATCAGGCCGAGTTCGACCGACGAGGAGATCAAGATGATCGAGACGACGACCCAGGCAGCGATCGCGCCCATGAAGCGCGCGAGGACGTCGTAGGCGCCGCCGATGCGCATGGCGTCCGAGGCGACGGTGTTGACCACGTCACCCGAGGGGATCGCGTCGGTGACGGCGGTGCCGGTCTTCGACACGTGATGACCGATGACCTGGACCGTCTTGTACGAGGCGTTCATCCAGTTGGTGACGGCGAGTTGGTGGCGCAGCGCACCGCAGATCGCCTGGAAGAGACCGAGCGCCATGACGACGCCGACCCACAGGAAGAGTTCGCCCGTGTTCTTGTCAATCACGCCGTGGTCGATCGCGGCGCCGACGGCGGCCCAGATCAGGGCCTGGCTCACCATCCAGCCGATGCCGAAGAGGGCGTTGAAGAACAGGAGGACCTTTTGTTGGGCGGCGATCCACATCAGGTAGCGCAGCGGCGAGCGCGTATCGGGCGTGCCGGGTTCCGCTGTGGGCAGTTCGCGGTACGGCAGGTGTAACACGGGTCGACTTTCGAGTAGGTGGGTGGATGATGAGTCGACCTATAAGCGGGGTTCTGTCCACCTTCCTTGCGGAAGGATGGGCGGCCATCCATCTCAGCGATCTACCTCGGGAGTGCCTTGTTTCCAAAGCATGCGGGCCACGCGCTCCCACGTTTGATCTTGCTCCGGGTGGGGTTTACCTAGCCAACGTGATCACTCACGATGCTGGTGCGCTCTTACCGCACCGTTTCACCCTTACCTGTACTCGGTCACCCGAGCCATCGGCGGTCTGTTCTCTGTGGCACTGTCCTGCACGTCACCGCGACTCACGTCTCGTGAGCACCTTGCCCTGTGGAGCCCCGACTTTCCTCACCGCCTGTTGCCAAGCGGTGCGGCCACCCAGTCGACTCACCATCCGCCTCAATTCTGACACACGACCTTGGGGCTCACAAGAGTCTTCAAAATGTTGTAACCCCCGGGTAACCTCACCTCGTGGACGACGACGTAATCGAAACCGAAGATATTCTCGAGGTCGGCGCGTTCTACCAACTGCTCACGGCGCGACTCGAGTCGGCCTTCGGGCGCCGCCACCCGCACTGGGTGCGCGGTGAGATCGCCAAGGTCTATGAAAAAGGTCACGTGTACGTCGACCTGGTGGACGCCGGCTCGGCCTCCTCGGACGCCAAACGACCGGTCCTCAACGCGCACTGCTGGGCGACGCCGTGGGGGCCACTCAAGAAGAAGCTCGCCGCCGAGGGCGTGACGTTGTCACCCGGTCTGATCGTCAACTTCTACGGTTACGTCGACGTCTACGCGCCCCAGGGCAAGATCGGTTTCACGATCACCCAGATCGACGTCCAGGGTCTGCTCGGTGACGTCGCGCGACGACGCGCCGAACTCATCGCGCGCCTCAGCGCCGAAGGACTGCTGGAGGCCAACAAGCGCGTCGCGCTCTCGCCGGTGCCGCTGCGCGTCGGGCTGGTCGCCAGTCCCGGCACCGAGGGCTACAGCGACTTCACCGGGCAATTGTTGCACTCCGGCTACGGCTTTTCGATCGTGCTCGTGAAGAGTGCGGTGCAGGGGGAGGGCGCGCCGGCCCAGGTCGTGGCCGCGATCGAGGCGCTGGACGAACACGGCGTCGACATCATTTGTGTCGTGCGTGGTGGCGGGTCCAAGGGCGACCTCGCCGCGTTCGACGACGAGCGCATCGCGCGCGCGATCGCGTTCTGTTCGACGCCGGTCTTCACCGGCATCGGTCACACCGGCGACGAGTCGATCGCCGACCTCGTCGCGCATACCCGCGCCATTACGCCGACCAAGCTGGGGGAGGAGATCGCCGCGATCGTCGCCAACTGGCACGCCCGCCACGTGCGCCTCCCGGCTCAGCGGGTCCTCGACGCCACGAACGCGGTGTTCGACGAAGCGACCGAGTACGTCGCCGAGCGCCGCCGCACGATGATCTTCGCAGTGCGTGACCGCCTGCGCGCCGAACAGCGACATCTCACCAGCACGCGCGGCGCGCTCTTAATGCACAGTCGCCACCTGCTGAACACGAGCGCCCAGCGCCTCGCGAGCAACCGGGCCCTGCTGAGTGCGTACGACCCGAAGCGCCGCCTCGCCCAGGGCTGGTCGATCGTGACGGCGCGCGATGGCGCCGTCGTGAAATCGCTCGACGACGTCCGCGTTGGTGACGCCGTGACCGTCCTGGTCAGCGACGGATCGTTTGAATCTACTGTGGACGAGAAGACAGGAGTAGCACCATGAGCACTGTGGGCGACTGGAACGACGCGGCCACTGAACTGGACGCCATCGTGGCCTCCTTTGACGAGGGCGAGGTCTCGGTCGATGAACTCTTCGTGAAGCTTGAGCGCGCGACGGCCATCATCGAGACCCTCGAGGCCCGACTGGACGCGACCAAAGCGAGGGTCGAGGAACTGGCACCGCGTCTGTCGAGGGTCCTCGAAGGCGAATGACCGAGCGTTTCTATTTTCGTCAACTGTTGAGTGGACTGGACTTCGCTCTCGATGACCCGATTGCCGAACAGATGGTGAACTTCGTCTACGCCTTCGGTGATCGCGAGACCGGCGACGCCGTGCTCGTCGACCCGGCCTATCGACCGAACGAGCTGATCGACCTCGTCGAGAATGACGGGCTGCGCGTGAGTGGCGTGTTCGCCACGCACTATCACCCCGACCACGTCGGCGGGAGCCTCGGAGGCCGCGTGCAGGTCGACGGCATCGTGGAACTGCTGGAGCGTATCGACGTCCCCATTCACGTCCAGAGCGACGAGGTCGAATGGGTGACCAAGCGCACCGGCGTCGGCGCGGGTTCGCTGGTCGCGCACGGTGGTGGTGACGTCGTCGCGGTGGGCGAGTTCGACGTCTCGCTGATCCATACGCCCGGCCACACGCCGGGGAGCCAGTGCCTCCTGGTGAATGGGCGATTGATCAGTGGCGACACGCTGTTCCTCGACGGCTGCGGTCGCACGGACCTTCCCGGATCGGACCCCGAGGAGATGTATCGCACGTTGACCCAGCGACTCTCCGACGTCGCGGATGACACGGTGCTCTTTCCCGGTCACCTCTACTCGCGGGACCCGAGCGCGCCGATGGGCGACGTTCGCCGACACAACCGCGCGTTGGTGCCGGCGAGCGCCGAGCAGTGGCTCGCGATGTTTTCGGGCTGATCGTGCTCACGGACTCCGACCACGTCGTCATCGTCGGGGCCGGCTTCGGCGGTTGGCGACTCGTCGAAGCACTTCGCCGAGAGGGCTTCGTCGGCCCGATCACGCTCGTCGGCGACGAGACGTACGCCCCGTACGATCGTCCGCCGCTCTCGAAGCACGTCCTGGCGGGTAAATGGGACGTGGAGCGCGCGACGCTGGCGACGCCCGAACGGATCGAAGAGACCGACGTGACGCTACTCCTCGGCGCGCGCGTCGCGTCGCTCGATCCCGAGTCGAGCGAAGTCGTACTCGAGGACGGCAGGCGAATCGAGGGGACGCATTTCGTGATCGCCACCGGCGCACGAGCCCGTCGACTCGAGTTCAGTCCCGGTGAGGAGTTACTCACGCTGCGCAATCGAGAGGATGATCAGCGGCTGCGACATGAACTCGAGGCGCTTGACCCGGGCGCCGTGGTCGCCATCATCGGCGGCGGATTCGTTGGCGCCGAAGTGGCGACGCAATTGAAGGGTCGGGGCTTCGAACCGATCGTCCTCGAGGCATTGACCCGACCCCTCTTCGGTGTCCTCGGTCCGGACGTGTCAGCGTGGCTCGAGCGCCTCGCGAGTGACGCGGGGATCGAACTGCGAGGCGACCAGCACGTCGGTGACGTCGAGCGGCGCGATAGCGGCTACCGGCTTCGATTTGAAGGGGGCAGTGATCTGGACGCCGACTTGGTCATCGTCGCCGCCGGGGCGTTGCCGAACTACGAGTGGCTCGAGGGATCGGGACTCACGCTGGACAACGGTGTGGTCGTGGACGCGAATCTTCTGGCTCGCGAGAACATCGCCGCGATCGGCGACGTCGCACGCTTCAGTTGGCCCAACGTCATGGGCGAGGAACTCGTGCGCATCGAGCACTGGGAGGTCGCGAATACGCACGCGAACGCCTTGGCGCGCTTCTGGATGACCGGTGAAGGACCGCGAGAGTTGATGGTGCCCTATTTCTGGTCCGACCAGTACGGCAAGAAGATCCAGATGCTCGGGCACGCGCGGCCCGACGACGACGTCACGCGTGTCGAGGGAAGTCCGGACGAAGGAAAATGGCTGGCCCTGTATTCCCGGGACGGCGTCGTCACGGGCATCGTCACGTTGTCCCAACCGCGCGCGTTGGCACTGTCCAAGCCGCTGCTGGAGTCGCCTGCGACACTCGAAGGGGCGTTGAAGGACAGGCCGTGGGCCGGCTAGAACTCGACCGAACTGAGTTCTGGGATCGTCTTTTCCACCCGGGTGACGAGTGTCGCCCACTCCTCGCGACTGCTCCGTCGACGTTCCGCGTCGAAGGACGGCATCACCACGCGCGCCGGTGACCAGAGATTCTCGACGTCCTCGACGGAAAGGGCGCCGAACCCGACGAGTGCCATGAGGCCGGCACCCCTCGTGGTCGCTTCGCGTTCATTGGAGACCGCGACGCGTAGTCCGGTGAAGTCGGCGAGACATTGCATCAGGAAGCCATTGGCGCTCATCCCGCCGTCCACGCGAATCTCCTCGAGTGTCTGACCGGTCTCTCGGTGGGCGGCGTCGACGAGGTCGGCGCCGCGCTGCGCGATACCCACGAGGACGGCGCGCACCAGGTGGGCCTTCGTGGTTCCGCGGGTGATGCCGAAGAAGCCACCGCGCGCACCGAAGTCCCACTGCGGCGTGCCGAGGCCGGACAGTGCCGGTACGAAACTCACGCCGTCGCTCGACGGCACCGACTCGGCGAGCGCTTCGGTCTCACTCGCGTCGTCGATCAACGCGAGATCGTCGCGGAGCCACTCGATGCACGCGCCGGCCGACAGCACGATGCCTTCGATGCCCCAGACCACGTCATGGTCGTGGCTGCGAAGGACGACCGGAAAACAGCCCGACGGAAATCGCGTCATCCGCTCCGGGCCGTCGGCCCCTCGGACCATGTCGAGCATCGCGCCGGTGCCGAAGGTGATCTTGGCGCCGCGCGTGACGCAGGACTGACCGAACAGCGACGCCGATTGATCACCGACCAACGCGGTGATCATCGGCGCGCCCTCTAGGGCCGTGGCTCGACCCACGGAGCCCATCGTGTCGACGATCCGCGGCATCATCGCGGGGTCGAGTCCGAGAACTGAGAGCGCGTGATCGTCCCACGCCTCGACACCGAGTGCGACCAGGCCGTTGACGCCCGCGTTCGAACGGTCAGTGACGTGGAGTGCGCCCCGGCTCAGGTTCCAGGCCAACCAGGTCTCGATCGTGGCGAAACGCAACTCGCTCGACGGTCGTTCCGAGTGGTTGACGAGCCAGCGGACCTTCGTGGCCGACTGATTCGGCGCCAGTCGCAGTCCCTCGCCCTGCAAGACCAAGCAGTCGATAACGGTGCGCAGGTCCTGCCATCCCAGGGCCGGTCCGACCGGCGCACCGGTGACCGGATCGAAGACGATCGTCGTCGCACGCTGATTCGTGATGCCCACGACGTCGGCTCCGCCTGCGTCCTCCAGTGTGCGCGTCGCCAGCTCCAAGGCCAGTCGCGCGATCTCGACGGCATCGAGTTCGACCTCCCCGGGATTGGGCGTGGTGAGACTTAGACGTTCACGGTGCTCGTGGCTGAGCGTGCCGCTGGTATCGACGATCGCGGTGCGGATCGACGTCGTGCCGACGTCGATGGCGAGAGCTCTCACCACGGCTCGCCGCCGAGTCCGAGGACGCCTGGATTCATGATGTTGTCGGGGTCGAGCAGGCGCTTGAGGTCCTGGAGGACTTCGAAGCCGGTGCCCAGCGCGTCGGGAACGAAGCGCGCGCGGTTGCGCCCAACACCGTGGTGATGACTGATCGCGCCCCCGTGATCCAGCACGCTGCGGGTCACGTGCTCCCACGCTCGACGATAGAAACCGGTGGCGTCATCTGCGGGACGTGCCGCGAAGGTGAAGTAGAGACAGGCGCCGTCGAGGTAGGCGTGCGATTGGTGGACCGACGCCACGGTGAGATCTGGCAGTTCGTGCAGCGCCCGGAGGACCGCGCGGCGCATCGGCCCCAACGTGGACCACGACCCGGCGACCTCAACCGTGTCGACGACGTAGCCCCGCTCCCACAACGGCGCCAGCGCACCGACGTCATTGCGGTGATCGAGCCAGGTCGCCACCAAGGTGGTGTCGAGGGGTGATGCCGCCGCGCACTCGTCGGCGACGATGCGCATCGTCGCGTCCACCAAGAGGCGGTCGCCTTCGTCGAGGACGACCAGCACGCACGTCTCGAGATCGAAAGACCGCTTCGACTCGGTCTCGTCGTAGAGTCGCAGCACCGCCGGACGCGCGTCGCGTTGCATGATGCGTCGACAGGCGTCGAGGCCAGCGTCGAAGTCGGCGAAGCCGTAGGCGGCGCGCTGTTCGCTCGCTGGCCGCGGGTGCAGCACGAGTGTCGCGCGCGTGATCACGCCAAGCGTGCCCTCGGATCCGACGAAGAGTTGTACGAGGTCCGGACCGACGGCCTGGCGCGGCGCGCGCCCACCGACTTCGATGGTCCGGCCGCTGGCGAGCACGACGTCGAGGCCTCGCACGATGTCCTCGATCTTGCCGTACCGATTCGAGTACTGGCCGGCCCCGCGACAGGCGATCCAGCCGCCGACCGTCGCGAGTTCGAAGGACTGGGGGAAGTGACCCACGGTGAAGCCCCGTTCGGCCACGGCGCGTTCCAGGTCGGGCCCGAACACCCCCGCTTCGACACTCACGGTGGCCGACTCCTCGTCGACGTGAAGGACGCGGTTCAGCCCGGTGAGATCCAGAGCGATCGCCCCTTCAAGCGCGACGGCACCACCGACCACGCTCGAGCGTCCGCCCTGGGCCGTCACGGGCACGCCGTGGTTCGAGGCGATCTCGAGCACACGACTGACGTCACCACTGGTCGACGGGCGAACGACGACGCCGGGCCATCGCGGTACATGACCGGTGGCGACGTCGGGAATGGTGAGGGGCCACCAGTCTCGTCCGTGATCGGCGCGACTCGTGTCGTCGACGTCAAACGCGACGCCGGCGCCGTTGAGGTCATCGAGCAGTGCGTTCGAGGCAAGTGCCGAGGCGGCGCCATCGAGGGGACCTTCCGGATACGCATTCGGCATCGTCGGTCGGCTCACCGTTGCACTCTACAAAGTCAGACCCGCGGCGTTGAACTCGCGGCGTACGAGTAACTCGTAGGCCGCGAACTCACGATGCACGTCGTCGTCGTTCCAATCCATGTCCGCAGCGACGAGTGACGCGACGGCCGGCGCGCCCGCCAGCGTGGCGCGCGCGTCGTGCAGGTGGGCTCGCGTTCGACGCGTCAACAGGTCGATCAGCGACGTCACCATCTCGAATCGCGCGCAGTAGAGGAACTCGGCCGCGACGTACGGCTGGCCGTCGATGGGACACTCGGCGAGGGCTCCGTCGGCCGCGATCATGTCGAGGATCACGAGCGCGTCCTCTCCGAAGCGTTGGTACAGGTGCGTCTCGAGGTAGCGACGACGGTCGCCACGGACCGACACCGTGGAACGCGAGCTTCTTCGTGCGCACCGACGCCAGGTCGCGTTCGTAGGGCCGCAGGGCGTCGACGGTGTCTTGGGCCATCTGACGATAGGTGGTCCATTTGCCACCGGTGATGTGCACGACGCCGTCGTGCGAGTCGGTCACCTGATGTCGTCGCGAGAGGTCGGCGGTGCGCTCGCTCACCGCCTTGCCCTTAACGGGCGCGAGCAACGGTCGAAGTCCCGCCCAGACCCCGGTGACGTCGTCGGTCGTGAGATTTGACGACGTCGACGCGTTGACCGCGGCGAGCAGATAGGCCACGTCCTCGGGCGTGCAGTAGGGCTCGTCGAGCGTTCCGTCGTAGGCGGTGTCCGTCGTGCCGACGTAGGTGAAGGCCGCGTCCTCGAAAGGGACGACGAAGATGCTGCGCTTGTCACCGGGGACACTCATCACCGCGGCCACGTCGGCCGGCAGTCGGTCGCGCGCGACGCTGAGGTGCACACCCTTGGCCGGGGTGATGCGGTGCGACGTCGTGTGTTCGGCGATCGAGAAGACGTCGTCGGCCCAGACGCCGGTGGCGTTGACGACCGCCTTCGTCGTGATCGTGAGGGTCTCATCCGCGAGGACGTCGTGCGCGAGGACCGCGCTGACCCGACCCGACGGATCGTGGAGGATGTCGACGCAGCGCACGTACGTCGCGACGTCGGCGTCGAAGTCGAGCGCGGCGGTCTTGGCGATCGCGAGCGCCACGCGCGCGTCATCGCCCCGCGCGTCGTAGTACAAGAATCCGGCGACGAGCCGATCGGTGTTGAGCGTGGGCAGGAGCGCCAGCGCCTGTTCGCGCGTGATCTTGCGGTGACGACGTCCGATGCGCCAGCCGCCACTGAGGTCATAGATACGAAGCGCCGTCGAGTAGCCCTTCACCAGCGCCTTTGAGGCGACGCCGTTACGACCGAAGAGCGGGACCAGGAAGGGCAGCGGTCGGATAAGGAAGGGCGCGTTCTCGAGGAGTCGCTGGCGTTCGCGCAGGTTCTCATAGACGAGCCGGAACTCTCGTTGCTGGAGGTAGCGCAGACCACCGTGGACCATCTTCGAGGACTTCGAACTCGTGCCCGACGCGACGTCACCACTGTCGATGAGCGCCACGCGCAGTCCCCGTGAGGCGGCGTCGAGCGCCACGCCGGCGCCGGTCATCCCGGCACCCACGACCACGAGGTCGTAACTCGAAGCGGCCATCGCTTCGAGCGCTCGCTCGCGTTGGAGGGTGGCCACGGCACAATCGTTACACAGCCTCGCGGCTACTTTGAGAGGCATGGACTTCCAACTTTCCGACGAGATGCTCGGACTTCAACAGAGCGTGCGCCGGCTGGCTCAGGACAAAGTCAAGCCCCGAGCCCGCGAGATCGACACGACCGGTGAGTACCCGCAGGACCTCTTCGACGAGTTCCGCCGCGCCGACCTGCTCGGCCTGTGCATCCCGGAGGAGTACGGCGGTTCGGGGGCGGGCATCATGGGCCTTGCGCTCACGATCGAAGAGGTCACCAAGTACTCAAACGTGCTGGGCCTGATGCTCCTCCTCACCCGACTGCCGACCGGACCGATCATGATCGCGGGCACCGAGGAGCAGAAGCAGCGCTACCTGCCCGGTATCGCCAAGGGAACGCAGCGCGCGGCGTTCTGCCTCTCAGAGCCGGGCGCCGGTTCCGACGTCGCGGGTATGCAGACGCGCGCGAAGGACGACGGCAATGGTGGCTACGTCCTGAACGGCACGAAGTGCTGGATCTCGGGCGGGATGCAGGCCGACTGGTTCGTCGTCTTCGCCAAGACCGGGGACCCGGCGTCGCGACTACACACGAGCATCGGCGCTTTCATCGTCGAGGCGGACAGTCCCGGCGTGACGCGACCGCGCGTCGACAAGAAGATGGGCGTGAAGGGTATCGACACCACCGAGATCGTCTTCACCGACGTGAAGGTCCCGGCCAGCCAGGTGATCGGTGGCGGATTCGCGCTGGTGATGCAGTCGCTGAACGCGATGCGACCGATCGTCGCGGCCCGGGGTCTCGGTCTGGCCGAAGGCGCACTCATGTACGCGACCGAGTACGTGAAGAACCGCGCGGCGTTCGGCAAGACGATCGCCGAGTTCCAGGGCATCCAATGGGAGATCGCCAAGTGCGCCACCGAGATCGAGGCGGCGCGACTCCTGACGTATCGCGGCGCGTGGCTCGCCGACCAGGGCTGCTTCACCAAGGAGTACGTGCCGATGCTCTCGATGTGCAAGTACTACGCCTCCGAAGTCGCCGTGAAGGCCTCGGGACTCGCGGTACAGCTGCTCGGTGCCGCGGGCTACATGGAAGAGCACCCGACCGAGATGTACTACCGCGACGCACGCCAGCTCACGATCGTCGAGGGCACGAGCCAGATTCAGTTGGGCCTCATCGCCAGGGGCGTACTCGGTCACGACCTCTGGTGGGACTGAGAGTGCCCGAACGCTCGAACGTACACTGACGGGGTGAACGGTCCCTTAGTCGGATTGAAAGTCGTCGAGTTGGCGGGGATCGGACCGAGCCCCTACGCCTGCATGTTGTTGGCCGACCTCGGCGCGGACGTGTTGCGGATCGAACGAGGCGACGCTGACGCCGATCATGAGACCACTTGGGAGATCCTCAATCGCTCTCGACCGTCGGTCGCGGTGGATCTGAAGAACCCGTCCGGGCGTGACCTCGTGCTCGAGCTCTGCGAGCAGGCGGACGTCTTGATCGAGGGCTTTCGACCGGGCGTCACCGAGCGACTCGGTCTCGGACCCGAGGACGTCGCGAAACGCAATCCCCGACTGGTCTACGGCAGGATGACGGGCTACGGACAAGACGGCCCGAACGCGCTGCGCGCGGGACACGACATCAACTACATCGCCGTCTCGGGGGCGTTGTGGCCCATGGGTCGCGCCGGGGAGGCCCCGGTGCCGCCGCTCAACCTCGTCGGTGACTTTGGCGGGGGTTCGCTGTTCCTCGCCTTCGGTGTCGTGGCCGCGGTGCTGTCAGCGCGAACGACGGGCGAAGGACAGGTCGTCGACGCCGCGATGGTCGACGGTTCGGCGTCACTGATGGCACTGAGTCACTCGCTGATGAACGCCGGATTCTGGCACGAGGAACGCGGCGCCAATCTGCTCGACACCGGCGCACCGTTCTACGAGGTCTACGAGACCAAGGACCAGCGCTTCGTCGCCGTCGGCGCCATCGAGGCCAAGTTCTACGACGAACTATTGCGCGGACTCGATATCGACGGCAGCGAGCTCACGGGTCAGTTCGATCGCGACGCGTGGCCCGAGAGGAAGAAACGCTTCGCGGCCAAGTTCATCGAGAAGACGCGCGACGAGTGGACCGAGATCTTCGAAGGCGTCGACGCGTGCGTCACCCCGGTCCTGACACCCCGTGAAGCGGCTCGTCACCCTTACAACACGACTCGCGACGTGTTCTCACTCGACGGCGACGTACAACCCCAGCCGGCGCCGCGATTCTCCAAGACACCGGGGGCCATCGGACGTTCGCCGGGTAAGGCCGGCTCGGGGACGCGCGAGGGTCTGCTCAGTTGGGGGATCGATCTGCAGCGCCAAGAGGCGCTGCGCGCCGAGGGCGCCTTCGGCTAAATGTTGACCACGGGACAGGTCAAGGTGCGGGTGATCCCGGGGACCTTTTGGATCGCGCCGACGATGAATTTTCCGAGGTCATCGACACTTTCGGCCTCGCAGCGCACGATGACGTCGTAGGGACCGGTCACTTCGAAGGACTCCAGGACACCGGGCACGGCGCGGGTCGCGAGCACGACGGCCTCGCTGGAGCCGATTTCGGACTGGATCAAGATGTACGCCTGAACTCCCATGGAGGACCTTTCGTTTCAAGTCCCTCTATATTGCCCGATTCGAAAGGCCCTGCGCTAATCGACGTCGCGAAAGCGTTTCCCGATGTGCCACTGAAAACAGTGGTCGCATCGGTAACTGTTGAGGTCGACGCCACTCAGCGTCCACGCCAGTTGTGCCGCGCTCTTCGCCTCGCTCTCGGTGCGATACGAATTCTTCGGCGTACCGTCGCGGTTGAAATGTGACGCGACGCGACCCAATGGTTTGGTCACCGGTTTGGCCGTCCGTCGTCGCCTCATGGACCCCGAGATTACCCACCTCACTAATCTTTGAAGCGTGACGTCGCACCTTGAGACCGAAGAGATCGTTACTTCATCGACGGCGACGGTCGACGACGACGATCACGAACGATTCACGCACATCGTCCTCGAGGGCTACACGCCCAAGGACGGCGAGTTCGTGGCGCTCGACAATTCCGTCGTCGGCGGGATGATCAACGCGACTCCGGTGATGGCGCTGTGCGGCAAAGTGTGGGTGCCCGGTCGCGATCCGCAGAAGTATCCGATCTGTCCGACGTGCAAGGAGATCGCTCAGTCGATGGGCTGGTCGTTGCCCTCGAGCTGAGCGTCACGACGATCGTTCTCTCGTAGGCTCATTTCATGACGCGCGCGCTTGTTCTACGACACCACCTTGAGGACCACTCGGGCCTTATCGGCGAGGCCTTCGAATCGCGCGGCTACGAGATCGACCTGCGAATGATGAACGAAGAGGCGGCCACGCCCTCACTCGACGGGTACGACGTCTTCGTGATTCTCGGCTCCAAGAGCGCCGTCTACGACCAGGAGGTCGAGCAGGCGTGGTTCGGTCGCGAGCTCGATCTGATCGCCGAGGCGGAGCGACGCGACATCCCCGTCTTCGGCATCTGTTTCGGCGCCCAGGCGTTGTGCCTCTATCACGGTGGCATCGTCGAGCGATCGAACGAACCAGAGATTGGCTGGTACGACGTGCAGGCCCACAACGGTTCGGGTATCGCAAGCGGTCCGTGGTTCGAGTTCCACTTCGATCACTGTCTCTTGCCGGAGAGTGCCGAGTTGTGGGCGACGTCACCGCGCGCGGTGCAGGCCTTTTGCGTCGGTCGCAACGTCGGCGTGCAGTTTCACCCGGAGGTCGACCACCTGCAACTGAAGGATTGGTTCGCCAGCGGCGTCGACGAGGCGCGCGAAGCCGGCGTCGATCCGGACGCGCTGATCGAGCAGACACGACTCGAAACGCCGGCGGCGCGAGAACGTGCCGCCGATCTCGTCGACCTGTTCTTGACGCACATCAAGGGCTGATCGGTCGTCGCGTTGACGCGACGACGGGAAGAGACACAGATTGCACCTCGTAGGCTGCAGTGGTGAGTAGTGAGATTCTCGAGCAACAGTCCGGTCCCGTTCGCGTCGAACGTCCCGCGACCGGCGGCGCCGTCGGACGACTCGAGGACGGACGAGTCGTCTTTGTGCGCAACGCCCTGCCCGGTGAGCTGGTCCGCGTCCAGATCACCGAGTCGACGTCGAAGTTCTCGCGCGCCGAGGCCCTCGACATTCTCGAGGCCAGTACCGATCGCGTCGTACCGCCGTGCCCCTACGCGCATCCCGGCGGTTGTGGCGGTTGTGACCTCCAACACGCGTCATCGCTCGCTCAGGTGGCATGGAAGTCGGCGCTCGTGGCCGAACACCTTCGACGGATCGCTGGCGTCGAGCATGACATATCGGTAATCGAGCCGCCGACGAACGCCGAGGGATCGCGTACGCGTTTGCGATGCGCCGTGAATGACGACGGACGACTCGCGCTGCGCGCCGCTCGGTCGCACGAACTCGTCGAGATCGACCACTGCTGGATCGCGGACACGTCGTTCACACCCGCGTTTGCGACCTCGTGGCACGGGGCCGAGGAGGTGGAGTTGCGCGCGATTGGCGACGGTGAACCGTTCGCGGTCGTGCGCCGCGACTCGCCCCGCGGTCTGATGTACGAACTGTGTTCCTTGCGAGGCGAGCCACTCGAACCCTCGACGCAGTCGCGCGTCAACGTGTGCGGGCACGTCTTCTCGGTCGGTCCGCGATCGTTTTGGCAGTCGCACCGCGACGCGCCGACACTGCTGCTCGACAATGTCCTCGAACTGGCCGAGGCGCGACCGGAGGATCACGTGACCGACCTCTTCAGTGGTGTCGGACTCTTCGCGGTGCCCCTCGCCAAAGCCGTCGGACCGGGAGGTCGCGTGACGGCGGTCGAGTCCTCGGCCTACGCGGTGCGTGACGCTCGTCAGAACGCCGAGGGACTGCGTAACCTGAAGGTCCGCGAGTGGTCCGTCACGCCCCGGTCGGTCAACGACGCCGTCGGCGACGGCGACGTCGTGATCCTCGACCCGCCCCGTGGTGGACTCGCCAAAGGGGTGGCCGACACCCTGGTTCGCCGCCGGCCCCGTCGCCTCGTCTACGTCTCGTGCGACGCCGCGACGTTCGCGCGAGACCTCAAGATCCTGCTCGCGGGGGGCTACATGCTGAAGGATCTTCGGGTGTTTGACCTGTTTCCCATGACCGAGCATGTGGAACTTATCTCAAGCCTTGACTTGGGGATCTAAGGGGTAGAAGGTGAGTGAGAGGGCGAGATGACCTCGACCCTCGCGAGAGGGTTGAGCATGCCATTCAAATTGGATCATCACCACCGGATCACCGCCCAGAAGCTGTTCACTCACCCGATGTGCCACAACATTCAATGGCACGACGTCTGTTCACTGCTCGGACGATTCGGCGAGGTGTATGAGACGCACCGCGGCAACTGGGCGGTGACGATTGATGGCGAGACCACATCGTTCGGTTCGACTCGTTCTCGTGACCTCACGGAGGATCAAATCGTGAAGGTACGCCACTTCCTGCGCACGCTCGGCGTCACCAAGGAACTACTGCTAGCGGCATAGTCACGCGCGACCGGTACCGTAGGTCGCGTGACATCCCCGCTCCTCATCCTCGTGCCACCGTCCGAGGCCAAGACGCCCGGTGGCACGTCGCGCTCGAGCGTCGGGACATTCGACGTCGTGCTCGGGGACGATCGCCGCGCCGTCATCGAAGCGCTGATCAAAGCCGTGAACGGGTCGAACGTGCGACGCCGCGAGATCATGATGAACGCGCGTGGCCCCCTGCTGGAACGCGCGATCGAGACGACGAGACAACTCGCGGACGAACGAGTGCCGCGCCTCGCCGCGTGGCAGCGCTACAGCGGCGTCGTGTGGTCGCACCTCGGTCCGGCGACGCTCACGCCGCAACAGCGACGACGAGTACTGATCCCGTCGAGTCTCTATGGCGTGACGACGGCGGAGGACCGCATCGCCGACTTCCGTCTCAAGATGAACGTCGGTGTGGTCCCACTCGGCACGATGGCGACGTTCTGGAAGCCTCGAGTGACGCCGGTGCTGGCCGCGCACGCGAAGCGAGCGACGATCGTCAACCTCTTGCCGTTGGAACACGAAGCGGCCATCGACATGGGGGAGTTGACGAGGTCGCGTCGCGTCGTACGGGTGCAGTTCATCGACGGCGTTGGGGGCACCACCGTGGGCCATGACGCCAAAGCCGTGAAGGGCGTGCTGGCGCGCACGTTGCTGGTCGAAGGCTTGGACGCCCTGTCTTCTTTCGAGTGGCAGGGGTGGCGTTCGATATCACTTGACGATGGATTCCAGATAGTATCGCCGACGTCACGCGTCGCCGAAGGATGGGTGACGAAGCGGAAAAAGGCTTAATTTCAAGGTTTTAGCGAATTACTTGACATTGATATCAAAGTGATGTTACGCTGACATCATGTTGATATCAGAACTACTGGATGGCATCCGCGAGGACTTCACCGCGTTGGGGCAGCTCGGGGGGCCGGACACCGCGCTTATCGCCGATCGCCTGGGGGCGGCCATCGAACCGTCACTGCGCACGCACTTCCTCGAGGCCATGAACAACGTGGTCCAGGAGTTCAACCTCCAAGACAGTGTCGCGCTGACCTTAAACCTCGAAGGTGACCAGATTCGGATGAGTCGCGTGGTCGCGGTCGACGACGTCGCGGCACCGACGCCGACGCCGAGTGACTACTCCGCGCGAATCGCGCTGCGTCTCAGCGACGGCCTGAAAGAAGACATCGAACACCTGGCGACCGACGTCGGTTCGTCGGTGAACTCGTGGATCGTTCGAACCCTCGAACGATCCGTACGCACCGATCCGACGGATTCGGTGTCGAACAATCCGCGTCAACTGCGTGGCAAGGGCCGCGCGTAAGAGCTCGTGATGAAGAACCACATGTCCGGCAGTGCAACGTCCGACAAGTCGTCGGAGTACCGAGGGGGAGAAGCAGTGACATCCAAATCAGAACGCCATGAAGTCTTCGAGGCCACTGGACCGGGCATCGCTCGCGTCACGACCGCCAGCGGGGACGTGACCATCGGTGCCTCCGAAAGCAACGTGATCGAAGTCACCCTGAGCGTCAAGGACCCCTCGCAGCAGCGGTTCCTCGACGAGGCCGTCATTGAATACGATCAGCACAAGAACTCGCTCGTGGTCCGTACGCGCACCCACGAGAACTTCAACTCGATGAGGGGCTTTCGCGCCGCCATCCGTCGCGGTTCGTGGTTCGAGTTCAGTTCCGACCCGGACGTCCACATCGCGTTGCCCGAAGGTTCGACGGTCGAAGTGACGACCGCGTCCGGCGACACGGAGATCATCGGAGCCCTCGCCAAGGCCACGGTCACCAGCGCCTCAGGCGACGTATCGGTCGCCGATGAAGTGGGCGTGCTCGAGATGAAGACGGCCTCCGGTGACGTCTCGACGGCCAGTGTTCGCGAGAGCTTGATCTGTCACAGCGCGTCGGGCAACGTTCGTTGCGACGCGGCCGGCGCCACCACCAAGATTCGCACGGCGTCGGGCAGCGTACGACTCTCGGTCGAAGTCCCGTCCGACATCTCGGTGCGCACCGTGTCGGGGAACGTCGCGGTGTCGGTGGCGAGGGGACTCGAGGTCGACGTCGACGCGTCGTCAATATCGGGTCGACTCACCTCCACCATGCCACTCGATGGTACGGGGGGAGCTTCGTCCAAGGACGCGGTCTCGATTAGTGCCAAGACGGTCTCCGGTGACGTGAAGGTCAGCTCGGCGTCATAGCGTCATGTTGATCGCGAACCCTCTCATTGCGTATGACGTTAAGGGCGCTTCCGGCCCGAAACCACGTCAACTGGTCGTCACTGAACGTATGACGACTCAAGAAGTCAACGCGACGTCCGTCGGGCTTCGTGATGACGCAGTGAAGGTCCTCGCCGGGAGTGATCGTCGAGAGTCCGAGCACGCTGATTCGATCGTCCTCGCCGATCTCGTCGTAGGTTGACGGGTCGACGAACGTCAGGGGCAACATTCCCTGCTTCTTTAAGTTCGTCTCGTGAATCCTTGCAAAGGATCGAGCGATGACGACGAGGCCTCCTCGGTAACGCGGTTCCATCGCGGCGTGCTCGCGAGACGAGCCTTCGCCGTAATTCGCGTCACCCACGACGCACCAACCAACGCTTTCATCGGCGAGGTGCCTCGCGATGTCCGGGAACGGGCGTGTCGTGGCGTCGAGGGGATCCTTGCCTTCGCCGGTGAGGCCCGTGAAGGCGTTGACGACGCCCAGGAAGAGGTTGCCGGAGATGAGTTCCAAATGTCCGCGGTAGTTGAGCCACTTTCCGGCGGCCGATATTTGGTCCGTCGTGCACTTGCCCCTGGCCTTCGCCATTACCGGCAGGTCGACGTAGTCTTCGCCGTCCCACGCGGGGAACGGGGCAAGGAGTTGGAGCCGCGTGGACATCGGTGAGACCTCGACGAAGACCGAGTGATCGGCCGCCGCCGTCAACGGTTGGGCCGATTGGATGAATCCCGAAGTGGGCAAGACGGAACCGGAGGGAATGTCGAGGCGGACCTGTTGCCCGTCGTCATCCGTGATCGTGTCACGCACGGGATCGAAGTCGAGTGTCCCGGCCAGCGCCAACGCGACGACGACCTCGGGGGAGGCGAGGAACGCCTTCGTGGCGGCGTTCCCGTCATTGCGCCGCGCGAAGTTTCGATTGAAGCTCGTCACGATCGTGTTGACGACGCTTGGATCGACCAACTGTCGGTCCCACTGTCCGATGCACGGCCCGCAGGCGTTGGCGAGCACCGTCGCGCCGATGGCGACGAGGTCCTCCAACAGTCCGTCACGTTCGACGGTGGCGCGGATCTGTTCCGATCCGGGCGTGACCAGCAGCGGCGTCTTGGCGCGGAGGCCGAGGTCGCGCGCTCGTCGAGCGATCGACGCGGCTTTCGAGATGTCCTCGTAGGAGGAGTTGGTGCACGATCCGACGAGCGACACCGAGATCGTCGTCGGTACGTCGTGTTCGCGAGCCCAGGTCCCCACCTCGCCGAGGGAGTGGGAGAGGTCGGGCGTGTCGGGGCCATTGATCTTCGGTCGCAGTTCCGACAGGTCGATCTCGATGACCTGATCGAAAAAACGCTCCGGGTCAGCGTCGACCTCGTCGTCGGCGCGTAGATCGCTGGCGACAGCGTCCGCGGCGTCGGCGACGTCGGATCGAAACGTGGCGCGCAGATACGACGCCGTGTTGTCGTCGTAGGGGAAGATCGAGGTGGTCGCGCCGATCTCCGCGCCCATGTTGCAGATCGTCGCCTTGCCGGTCGCGCTGATGGTCGCGGTCCCCGGCCCGAAGTACTCGATGATGGCACCGGTGCCGCCGCTCACGGTCAGGATGTTCGCGACCTCGAGGATTATGTCCTTCGGTGACGACCAACCGGACAGCTCACCCGAGAGACGGACGCCAATCAATTTGGGCCAGCGCAGATTGAAGGGGAGTCCGGTCATGACGTCGATGGCGTCACCGCCGCCGACGCCGACCGCGACCATCCCCAGTCCACCGGCGTTGGGTGTGTGACTGTCCGTGCCGATCATCATGCCGCCGGGAAAGGCGTAGTTCTCGAGTACGACTTGGTGGATGATGCCCGCGCCGGGTTCCCAAAAGCCGATGCCGAACTTCGCGCACACCGAACGGAGGAAGTCGTAGACCTCGGCGTTGACGTCCTTGGCCGATCGGAGGTCGATCGTGGCGTTGGTGCTGGGCCGTGATGAGGTGGTCACAGTGCACCGTCGTCGGGACGACGGCTTCGTCGAGACCCGCGGTCATGAACTGGAGGGCCACGATCTGTGCCAGCGCGTCTTGGAGCGCCACGCGATCGGGGTCAAGGTCGACGTACGTCTCGCCACGGATGGGGGAGTCGATGTCACGTCGACGCAGGTGGCTCACGAGCACCTTCTCGGCCAGCGTCAGCGGCCGATTGAAGAGGGTTCGACCTTTGGCGACGCGTTCGGTGAGGGTGGCGTAGCGTTCGAGCGCCAAGGAGTTGTTGAACGACGGATTTGGCCGCTCACCAGTACTTTCACTCAGCGTTTCGCTGTTCAGACTCTTTGACTCCATAGGGCTCCGCCTCCACTATCTCTTGATATCAAGAGAAGTTTATTCTATTTTCTCTTGATGTCAAGATATAATTGCAAGGTACGACCAATTGGGGGGCACCGTGGAAGACGAAGTCGATCGTTTACTGGGCGGATGGCGCCGAGTGCTGCCGAACGTCGATGTCAGTCCGCTCGAGGTCCTGTCACGGGTCTCTCGACTGGCACGCTATTTGGACCGTCAGCGCACGGTGATCTTTGCCCGTCACGACTTGGAGATCTGGAGTTTTGATGTCCTCTCCGCATTGCGACGAGCGACGGGCCCGTCGAATCTCTCGCCGGGGCAACTGCTGGCTCAGACGCTGGTGACCTCGGGCACCATGACGAATCGACTCGATCGACTCGAGGAGCGTGGACTCGTGCGCCGTCAGCAGGACCCGTTCGACGCCCGGTCGGTCCGGGTGGCCATCACCCCCGCGGGCAAGAAGTGTGTGGACCGGGCGCTCGCGGACTTGGTTGAGCGCGAACACGCGATTCTGGCGTCACTCTCCGCTGAGGAACGCGACGTGCTGAGCGGTCTGCTTCGTCGAGTGGTCGGACCCTTTGACGCGTGACGTCGTCGCCGCGCACCGTCACCGGCGAAACGTCGGTTAGCCCCAGACTTCTGCGGCGACCTCTTGGACGAGTCGAAGCTTCGCGACCTCTTCGTCGAACGTGAGGCTGTTGCCCTCGACGGTCGACGAGAATCCGCACTGCGGGGAGAGGCAGAGCTGATCGAGCGCCACGAACTGGCTGGCCTCGTCGATCCGGCGCTTGATGTCGTCTTTGCTCTCGAGCGTGCCGTTCTTCGTGGTGATGAGTCCGAGGACGATCATCTTGCCTTCCGGCACGAATCGCAACGGCTCGAAGCCCCCCGAACGATCGTCGTCGTACTCGAGGAAGAAGCCGTCAACGTCGAGTTCACTGAACAGGGCCTCCGCCACGAAGTCGTAGCCGCCCTCGGCCGCCCAGTAGGACTGGAAGTTCCCGCGACACGAGTGGGTCGTGATGGCCATGCCCTCCGGTCGTCCGGCGATCGCCGCGTTGATCTGCTTGATATAGCGCAGGTGTTGGTGCTCGGCGTCGTCGCCGCGGTCATTGATCATCTGACGCTGCGCCGGGTCGTTGAGGTACGCCAGTGACGTATCGTCGAGTTGGAGGTACGTGCAGCCGAGTTCACCGAGTCGTCGGACCTCGTCGGCGTAGGCCGCGCTGAGATCGTGCCAGAACTCATCGACGTCGGCGTACACACTCGGGTCAATGGCGGCCGCGCCACCGCGGTAGTGCACCATGCTGGGTGACGGAATTGTGAGTTTGGGGGTGCCGGTGGTCGTCACCGACTTCAAGAACTCGAAGGCCTCGGCGAAGATCGTGTGCTCGAGCCGCACCGGGCCGTCAACCTTGAGCGCGGCCGACGTGAAGGACGTGGAACCTTCGGCGTTCTTGAACGCAACTTGTAACTGCTCGTTCGTCTTCGAGATACCGCCGAGTTGGTAGATGAAATCCATGTGCCACGACGTCCGGCGGAACTCCCCGTCGGTGACGCCCTGGAAACCCAGTTCCTCCTGGAGGGCCACAGCGTCGCGGATGGCGCCGTCTTCAACTTCTCGAAGGGCGTCGGCATCGATCGTGTCGGCCGCGAAGGACGCACGCGCCTCCAAGAGGTTGGGTGGTCGCAGCAGACTTCCGACGTGATCGGCGCGGAAGGGTGGGCTCGTTCGTTGTGTCATGTCGAAAACTGTATCTGTTGTCCAATATCAAAAACTCGAGAGGGTCCTTCAAAAGGAAAATGAATGCGGCCCCCATGATGAGTGAGGGCCGCTCAAGAAGCGTACCGTCGTCTTCACGCCGGATGTTCCCATCCATGGATTCATTTTTGACGTTTCAAATGGACGACTCAGCGAGGTCTTGATCTAAAGTTGATCCGACGCATTCCCCGAGTAGTTCAACGTGCGACTGGGGTCCGTCTACTTGCGCCGCCAGCCGTTGGGGCACGTCGGAGGCGATCCATAAACGCGCTTGGAGTGCTTGCCGTTCGTGCACGCGATACTCGTGACCTTCTTCACTTTTTTGACCGTCGGTGCCACGAACGCCGCGCCGAAGGCCACGTCAGCACTCGATGAGCCCGACGAGTTGTTCGCCTTCACACTGATTCCCCACGGTGTGCTCGAGTTCACGGCAAAGGTGCACGACGTTGCGCTCGAGGTCTCGCTGTACGTTGACGGATCGTTGAAGCCGAACATCAAGGTGCACGTAAAGGAGGTGGCAGTTCCATTGGGGTACCACGAACCACTGATCGAACCACTGGTCTCACTCACCGAAAGGCCGGTCACTGGAGTGACAGTGGGAGTTTGGGGAGCCACATAATTCAGTTCCCAAATGGTGCTTGCCCCGAAGTCGGCGAGGAAGAGATTGCCGCTCGGGCCAAACGTCAGATCAACCGGAGATGAGAATCCTGCCGCCAACGTGGTCGGTGTGTAGGGCGCGGATCCAGATTGAAGTTGCGATGCGGTGACTTCGCCGACGAAACCGCTCACGTCAGCGAAGAAGAGGTCACCCTGGGGATCGAAGACGACGCCCCACGGCTCAGGACTGCTCGCGCCCGTGACGATGTTCGTGGCTGTGGTGATCAGGGCCCCACCCAATTGGTTGGCCATGATCTCATCAATGCCCCCACCACCGTTGTAGTTGGAGATCCAGAGATTCCCGGATGGGTCAAATACGAGGGACGCTGCATCAGAGCCTGAAAGAGTTGCGACCGTCGTGACGACCGGTGTGACTTGATCTAGTTGGCCCGCGGCGACTTCGTACACGTGACCTTGATCGTCCGTGACGAAGAGGTCGCCAACTCTGTCAAAGGCAATGGAGTTGGCATCATGCGTCGGCACGGTGAACATTGCGGTCGGAGTGGTCGGTAGGGTTCCAGCCAACTGCGCAGCCGTGATCTCGTACACGCCACCTCCCCCTTGATCACCGAACCAGAGGTCACCCGAGCTGTCAAAGGCAACTGTCGTCACGCGTGAGGAGTGGGAGGCTACGTTCGTGGGAGCGTAGGGCGGTGGACTGGCCAGTTGGGTGGCGGTGACTTCCTGCACTTCGTCGGCGTCGCCGCCGGCGATGTACATGTTGCCGTTGTTGAAGGCCACTTGGTACGGAGAGACGAGTCCGGTCGTTACCACGGCCGTATAAGTGACTGTCGCGCTGGCGGTGCCCGCCAAGAGAGGAAATGCCAGAGCGATCAACGTGGTGCTGACGAGCGTCGCACAGAGTTTGCTGTAGCGACGAAGAGAAAATGAAGCGCGTTGTTCGATCATTGTGATTTCCTATCTTAGGTTTATGAGAATACTAATGAGTGCCCGACCAGCAGGAATGACTCTTTCCTTTGATCGCTGACATTGAGAGTGCTGTCATCCACGGCCGCTCGTCCCTCGCGCGAAATACTTCCGGCGCGAGGGCCGAGCGGTCATCTTCCCCGACCGCTTCGTCGACGTGTCGCGCTCTTCCGGCGCTACGGTGTCACTCATATTGACCCACGAGCGTGGCCAAATGTGACCGAAGGAGAACACCATGTCCGTTGAATTCAAGACCGTGTTGTACCCCGTGAAGGACCTCGATCAGGCGAAGGCCACGTTCACCGCTCTGTTCGGTGTGGCGCCCCACGCCGACTCGCCGTACTACGCCGGCTACGAGATCGACGGCACCGAGATCGGGCTCGTGCCCGGTGGTCACGGTCACGGGATGACCGGACCCGAGGCTTACTACGACGTCGCGGACATCAACGCCACGCTTGCGGCACTCCAGGGAGCCGGTGCGGTCATCGTGCAAGAGCCGACCGACGTCGCGATGGGGCTGCTCGTAGCCAAGGTCCGCGACTCCGAGGGCAACATCATCGGAGTGCGGCAACCGCCAGCTGGCTAGAGACTGGCCCCGAAGCCTGCGAGATCGAGTTCGTACCAGACTCCCTTTCGGCCCGCGACGTCGGCCGGACCGTCCACCATGAATCCTGCTTTTTCGAGGACTCGTTGGGACGCGACGTTCTCGTCGCTCGTCGACGCGCGCAGGGTTCGAAGACCGTAGTCGTCACGCGCCATATGACACAGTTGTCGCAGCGCGGCGCTCGCCACGCCCTGACCGGAGAACCGTTCGGCCACGCGATAGCCGACGTTCGCCGAGCCGTCGTTGAGATCGAAGAGGTTGAACCGGCCAACGACGACCCCGTCATCATCGAGGAGGACGTGAAACGCGAAAGCGCCGGTCGCCTGTTCGGCCAGCAACGCGCGGTGTTCGTCTGCGAAGTTCCGGAAGTAGTCGTCGCCGCGGTCGTTGATCGACTGGGTGAAGTACGCGCGATTCGCGACCTCGAAGTCCAGGATCGCCGCTTCGTGATCGGCGCGGACGCGTTCCATTACGTACACCGCGAAATCCTAATTTCGAAGTGAAGGGCCTCAATGTCGTTGCTGACTCGGGCCCTGGATCGCCAGAGTATTTCCTTGGTCCTATCATCCTCGTATCCAAGGTAACCGTCGAATAGGCAAAGTGCTCGTGACGTTGTGCGTTGTGCTGGTCCCACTGATGTGTTTCGGCGGCGCGGGTGCTTCCACCTCGACTTATCTGCGTTCGTCAATTACGACGATGAACTGGGCCGGCGGTGTGGTGACGCTCTCGGCGCACGGCGGCCCCGCGAATGCGAAATGTCTCGTCACTTCCTCTCCGGCGCTCGTGATCTCCTCGCGGGAATGGACATGCGGATTGGGAGTTCACAGGTCAATGATGCGCCTTCCTTCAAACGAATCACCCCGGCCGATGCACTACAGGTTCACCATGAACCCTGGAGACGTCAGCATCGAGGTAACGGTGAAGTCGTCCGAGTATGGAGGCGGGTTGAGCGTGACGCGCCAGCCTTCCAATGCTGCGATTTCGGCTGACGAATCTGAGCGGTACGTCACCACGACACTGCGCGCGAGGTCATCGGGTAGCCCTAATCCTCACGTGCAGTGGTACAGCTCGACCGTTTCCGGACATTGGAATGCTGTGAAGGGTGCAACGCGCCGAACCCTGGTCGTCTCCGCGGCGACGTTGGCGGATTTCGTCGTTCAGTACGAAGCGACATTTTCGAACAAGGGCAACAGCGTCACGACGCGTCCGGCGACGATCTATGAGGTCACGTACGGTCAGAAATGGGCTGGTTACGTCGACGTCGCGAGCAGCGATCGCAAGTTCAGTTCGGTGTCAGGATCGTGGAGAGTACCGACGGCGACCTGTCGCGCCGCGACGACCGAAGAGTCAACCTGGGTTGGCATCGACGGACAGACCAATCAAACCGTTGAACAAGCCGGCACCTACGACGATTGCCAAGACGGAGAACCTTCCTATTGGGCGTTCTACGAACTGTGGGGCTACGCCTCGCTGAAAGGCGGCGGATTGGCGGCACTGCTCCCCGCATCAAGGGACCCGGTGGCGCCCGGCGACGTGGTCTCGGCCAAGGTCACCTTGGCGGCCGGGAAATGGGTGTTCACCATTACAGATGTCACGGCAGGTTGGCACTCCAGTATCCCGGTCGCGCAGCCAACACCGTCCCCGGCGCAAACGAGTGCGGAGTGGGTCGTCGAAGCGCCCCAGATTTGCGATCCCGCGTGCACGACCGCGGCGTTGACCCGAGTGTCGCCGGAGACGTTCACCAAGGCGAGCGCCACCGAGTCGGGTGTCGTCGGAACAATCAGCACGTGGCCTACCTTGGCAATGGCAATTCGAAACAGCGAGACACCCCTCGATGAAGTGGGCGCGCTGAATCGCGCTGGGAACTCGTTCACCGTGACGGCCACCAGTAACGACAAATGACCGGTACTCGCGGCGAACGTGGGGAGTCCAAAGTCAACTATCTCAAGCCAGTTAATGGTGTGAGTTGCGACCGACCCGAAGCGGACTGCACTCTCATAAGCGCAGTGCACACTTTGGGATTCCGGTCACTAAGTGGAGGTGCGGGGATTCGAACCCCGGTCCAACGGCTTCTTGGTGAACATTCTCCGAGCGCAGCTGACAGGAGATTGTCGGGAACGTCATTGCTGCCAGCGCCTGTGCCGTTCCGTAGTTAGCTGAATTGTCCCGACGGAATCACTAACGAACTCTGTCGGTAAGCCCTACTTCATGACACCCGATATCTAAACCGCAGGGCTGGGTCTAGGCGGATGTTGCTACCTAAGCAGCAAGCGCAAGCGAAGGCTTGGCGTTTATTTATTGTTTCCGGCTCTTTAACGTGGTTCCGGAGACCACGGCTCGCTTCTTTCACCTCGACGACCATTGTCGAGACCATTCACCCCCTCGTCACTTCTCAGTCGATTTGACTGAACTACCACCTTACCGGTCGAGGGTGAAACCCGGTATTAGCCGAACTTTTCCGTGTGTCGGGCGGCGCGCGCCATGTCGCGCTCAGCGTCGCGCTTGGCGATCGCCTGGCGTCGGTCTTGCGATTTCTTACCCTTGGCCAACGCGAGTTCGACCTTGGCCTTACCGTCCTTGAAGTACAACTTGAGCGGCACCATGGTGAGGGGCTCGGTGCGCGTCTCGTGCTGCCACTCATCGAGTTGGTGGCGGTGCGCCAGGAGCTTGCGGCGCCGGTCGGGGTCGTGGCTCCCGAAACCCGTGGCGTAGACCCACGGCGGGACGTGCATCTGATAGAGCCACAGCTCCGTGTCGTCGAAGCGCGCGTAGCTCTCGGCGATCTGCGCCTTGCCCTCGCGTAGCGACTTGACCTCCGAGCCGCTCAACATGATGCCGCACTCCATGGTTTCGACGATCTCGTAGTCGTAGCGGGCGCGTCGATTCGTGGCGACCACCCGGTCACCAGTCGTCGCGTCCAGCCGCTTCTGGGCGCGCTTCTCTTGTATCTGTTTGGCTCGAGCCATAGAACCAGCGTAGTAAGGGGCGTTCGTGGTCCTGAGTTGACGTCGGTAAGGTGCTCGTGTGTTGACCTTGAGTTCGCGACAGCGCGACGCCATCGTGGCCACGTGCATTCGCGCGTTGCCGAACGAAGGATGTGGACTGTTGCTCGGTTCGCCCGACGGGACGGTCACCGAGGTGTTGGCGAGTGCGAACGTGGCCGACTCGGCCAAGGTCTACGAGATCGACAGCCGAGTGTTGCTCCAGGCCTCTCGACGCAGCGACGAGGATGGACAGGCCATCGTCGGCGTCTTCCACTCCCACACCCACAGTGAGGCCTATCCGAGCCCGACCGACGTCGCCCAGGCGCCCGATCCGTCGTGGCACTACGTGGTGGTCTCGCTGCGCGAGGTCCCGACGGTGCTCCGCAGTTTTCGCATCGTGGACGGCGTGATCGAAGAAGAAGAGGTCTCCGACTAGCTGTCTTGAGGGGGAGCGGGGCGGTTTTTCCGCCCCCGCCGGTCACGGCGTGACACTCGGCTGTTAATGTCGACTCAGTTAGTCAGGAATCAACCAACCCGGGAGAGTCGCGATGACCGCACTAGTTCGAATTCCCACAGTTCTGCGTCCGGCGATGGGTGGCGACACGTCGGTGACCGTCGAAGGATCCACCGTCGGTGAGGTCCTCGACCAGTTGACCGAGAACCACCCTGACGTGAAGGGTCAGCTGCTCAACAACGACGGCACCCTGCACCGCTTCTTGAACGTCTACGTGAACGACGACGACGTGCGCTACCTCGGTGGCGTCAACGCGCCAGTCACCAACGGCGACGAGATCACGCTGCTGCCCGCCGTCGCCGGAGGCTCGTTGTAGTGACGCGCTACGCGTCGGTGCTCGATCTCATCGGCCACACGCCGATCGTCGACGTCAGCGCGTTGTCGCCCAAGGCCAACGTCACGATCCTGGCCAAACTCGAAGGTCGCAACCCCGCCGGATCGGTGAAGGACCGCGTGGCCCTCTCATTGGTGGACGCCGCCGAACGCGACGGAGTGTTGATCCCGGGAAAGCCCGACCAGGTCCTGATCGAGCCGTCATCCGGCAACACCGGTATCGCCCTCGCCATGGTCTGTCGTCTGCGCGGCTATCACCTGAAGGTCGTGCTTCCCTCCAACGTGTCGCCCGAACGTCGCCAGCTCCTCCACGCCTGGGGCGCCGAGATCATCGACTCACCCGGCGGCGAGGGCTCCAACGGCGCGGTGCGACTCGCGCAGTCCCTGAGCGACGACAATCCCGATTGGACCTTCCTCTACCAGTACGCCAATCCCGCCAATCCCGAGGCGCACTACCGCACGACGGGCCCCGAGATCCTCGCTGACGTCCCCGAGATCACGCACTTCGTCGCGGGACTCGGAACCTCGGGCACGCTGATGGGCGTCGGTCGCTACCTGCGCGAGCACCGGCCCGACGTGCAGATCTGGGCCGTCGAGCCGCCGGCCGGCGAGATGGTCGACGGGCTGCGCAATCTCGACGACGGCTACATCCCGCCGATCTTCATCGACAACGACGGCGCGGCACTGCTCGACCGTCGCGTCGTCGTGCGACCGAGGGAGTCCATCGAGTGGACTCGGCGCTTCACCGAGGTCGGACTGTTCGTCGGGCTCTCCTCGGGTGCGATCATGGCCGGCGCGGTCAAGTGCGCAAACACGATTCGACGATGACGACACCGCGACCATCGTGACCATCGTGGCCGACGACGGATGGAAGTATCTCTCGACCGGCGCCTGGAGCGACGACATCGACGACGTCGTCGAGCGGGCCAAGTCGATCATTTACTTCTAATCGCACGAACCTCCGGTACCGTTGGGTCGCACCATCATCGTGAGGAGACCATGTCAAGTACGCGCGCCGACGGACGCAGCCCCGACGAGGCTCGGCCCCTCAGTTTCGAACGCGACTTCACGGTCATGGCCGCGGGCTCGGTGCTCGTGAGTTTCGGTCGCACGGTCGTCCTGTGCACCGCGTCGGTCGAAGAGGACGTGCCGCGGTGGCTGCGCGGCACGGGCAAGGGGTGGGTCACGGCCGAGTACTCGATGCTGCCCGGTTCGACGCCCGAGCGCGCGAGTCGCGAGGCCGCGCGCGGCAAGCAGTCCGGGCGCACCCAGGAGATCCAGCGACTGATCGGTCGCTCGCTGCGCACGGTGACCGACCTCGAGATGCTCGCCCGACGTGCAGATCACCGTCGACTGCGACGTACTCCAGGCCGACGGCGGGACGCGCACCGCGTCGATCTGCGGCGGCTACGTGGCGCTGCACGACGCGATCACGCGCCTGGTCCACAAGGGCACGCTGCGCGAGCACGCGTTGAGTGACCTCGGTGGCGGCGATCTCGGTCGGCATCGTCGACGGCGTCGCGATGCTCGACCTGCCCTACGAGGAGGACTCGCGCGCCGACACCGACATGAACGTCGTCATGACCGGCGCCGGCCACTTCGTCGAAGTGCAGGGGACGGCCGAACAGGAGGCGTTCAGCCGCGAGGAACTGGACCAACTGCTCGACCTCGCCGCGACGGGTATCGCCGCGATCCACGACGCGCAACGACTGGTCCTGGCGACGCCGCCGTCGCCTCGCCCGTGACGACCTTCGTCCTCGCGACGGCCAATCCCGACAAGGCCGACGAGATGCGCGCGGTGCTGACGCCCGCTGGGCATCGAGCTGCTGGACCGGCCCGCGACGTCGCCGACGTCGACGAGACCGGCGAGACGCTCGAGGAGAACGCGCTGTTGAAGGCGCGCGCGCTCGTCGAGGCGACCGGTCACGCGGCGATCGCGGACGACACCGGACTGTTCGTCGACGCGCTCGACGGTCGACCGGGCGTTCGCAGCGCCCGCTACGCCGGCGAGGACGCGAGCTACGACGAGAACGTCACGAAGTTGCTGGCCGAGCTCGCTGAGGTTCCGGAGCCGCGAACGGCGCGCTTCGTCACCGTCATATCCGTGGCCTATCCCGACGGGTCCTCGACGTGCGTGGAGGGCGAACTCGACGGCGTGATTACGACGGCGCGCGCTGGTGATCAGGGATTTGGATACGACCCGGTCTTCGCTCCGCGAGAGGCGGGTGGTCGAACCCTGGCGCAACTGTCGCCCGACGAGAAGAACGCGCTGTCGCATCGCGGACGAGCGCTGCGTGCGTTGGGTCAAAAACTCGCGTCGGGATAAGTCAGTTCACGAGAAATTCACCTTAGGGTGGTGGCGTGATGGACCAAGAGCTGCCCATGTTTCCTTTGGGCATGGTCATCTTTCCGCATCAGATCGTCGGCCTATGCGTGTTCGAGCCTCGCTATCACCAAATGCTCGACGATGTTGAGACCCAGCAACGATTCGGCACCTGTCTGATCGCGCGAGGTTCCGAGGTCGGGGGGTTCGACGAGCGGACCTCGGTCGGCACCTTGATGCAGATCCTGGGAACCCAAGCGCTGCCAAATGGTCAGACCGTGGTGATGGCCGAGGGGGTCGAATGTTTCGAGGTCGCGCAGTGGCTCGACGACGATCCCTATCCGCGCGCGTTCGTCACGGACCGATGCTGCGACGAGGACATCGTGATGGCTGCGCTGTTGAAGTCGACCGAATCGGCCGTTCGCGCGATTCGCGCGCTCCAGAGTGAACTCTTCGCCGACGAGTGCCTGCAGTCGAACTGCGAGATGGACGCGGACCCGTGGGTGCGCAGCTGGCAGTTGTGTTCGATGACGCCGATGTCGACCTTGGATCAGTTCAAAGTGCTGAGCCTGAGTGACCCCAACAGTCGACTGCGACTCGTGGCCGAGATCTGCTGCGAGCGCTACGGCGACTATCAGCGAATGGTGGCGATTGATTCGTCGCCGAGTCCGTTCGACTAACGCAGTTCCACCAAGTCGACGACGAAGATCAGCGTCTCGCCGGGCGCGATGACGCCGCCGGCGCCCTGATCGCCGTAGCCGAGGTGGGCGGGGATGACGAGTCGACGACGACCGCCGACCTTCATACCTACGACGCCGCGGTCCCAGCCCTTGATGACGTGACCGGCGCCGAGAGGAAAGACGAACGTCTCACCACGGTTCCACGACGCGTCGAACTCTTCGCCGCTCGTGACGCCGACACCGACGTAGTGCACGACGGCCTGGCGACCAGCGGTTGCCTCTTCACCCGTGCCCACGATGAGGTCCTCGATGAGGAGGTCATCAGGCGCGGGGCCGAGGTGCGGATCGACAAGTGGTTTCTCAGACATGCAGAGAGACTCTAGCGACGACGCTCGCGGCCACCACCGACGACGCGGACGTTGCGCGCTTCGCGGCCCTTGGGACCGGTGGCCTCTTCGAACGTGATCTTCTGACCCTGGGCGAGTGACTTGAAGCCGTCACCGACGATGTTGGAGAAATGGATGAACAGGTCGTCGCCCTTGTCGTCGGCCGCGAAGCCGAAGCCCTTGGCGTCGTTGAAGAAGCTCACGACCGCTTCACTTCCGCGCGCCGGATTGGCACCCTTCGTGAAGTGCGGCGTGCGTGCAGTCGAACGCTCGGGGCGTGGCGCGCGGTCCGTGAAGACCCGCTCGGTCGTGCGGAGCCGTTGCGCTCGGGACGCGACGCGCGCTCGGCGAAGGTTCGCTCGGACTCGCGGTCGCGCTCTGGTCGGTCGGAGAAACTCCGCGCCGGACGAGCGTGTGCGGTGCCTCGATCGGGGCGGGGTGCGCGATCGGAGAATCCTCGGTCGCTGCGCGCGCCGCGCTCGAATCCACGCGGGGGGTGCTCGCTGCGAGGTGTCGAGCGCTCGGATCGGCCCTTGCCACCGCGGTCGTCCAGGCGCTCCGCGGCGACGGCGTCGTCCACGGCGCCGAGGCGAATCGGCAACGCGTCTTCGCGACGTTCGATGGAGGTCTCCAGGCCAAGCGCCTTCTGCAGTCGCTTCACCTGTCCGATGACGTCTTCGCCGACCAGTGAGATCACGGCGCCGGTGGCACCGGCTCGACCAGTACGACCGGAACGGTGCAGGTAGTCGGTCGCCTGCGCGGGCGGGTCGTAGTGAATGACGACCGGTAAGAGCTCGATGTGAATACCGCGCGCGGCGACGTCGGTCGCGACCAGAACGCGGACCTGGCCGTTCTTCACGCTGCGCAGGGCACGCTCACGCTGGGCCTGCGTGCGGTCACCGTGGAGTGGTACGGCGGAGATCCCGCGCTCTTCGAGCTGACGGGCGAGCCGGTCGGCGCCGTGCTTGGTGCGGGTGAAGACCAACGCGCGCTCGTACTCCTCGACGATGTCGGCGGTGATCTGGGGACGCTGTTCGCGCGGTACGCGCCAGAAGTAGTGGTCGACGTCGTTCGGGGCCTCGTCGCCCACCACGTCGTGCACGACGGCGTCGTGCGTGAACTCCTTGACGAGGGACTTGACGTCCGGACCCATCGTGGCCGAGAACAACATGACGTGTCGGTCGCGCGGCGTGGCACCGACGATGCGACGCACGCACGGCAAGAATCCCATGTCGGCCATACGGTCGGCCTCGTCGACGACGACGGTCTGGACCGACGAGAGGTCGAGGGCGCCCTGTTCGAGCATGTCCTCGAGGCGTCCGGGGCAGGCGACGACGACGTCGACGCCGAAGTTGAGGGCCTTGCGCGCGACGTTGTACGAGGTGCCGCCGTAGATGCAGATCACGCGACGACCGCGGTCGTCGGTGAGTTGGGCGAGTTCCTTTTGGACCTGGGCGGCGAGTTCGCGCGTCGGCACCAGCACGAGGGCGACGGGCTTGCGCGGGCGGGCCTTGGTGAGTCGCGCCATCAGGGGGAGGCCGAAGGCGAGCGTCTTACCGGAGCCGGTGACGGCCTTGCCGACCACGTCTCGACCGGCGAGGGCGTCAGGAAGTGCGGCCTCTTGGATCGGGAAGGCTTCGGTGATGCCGCGTTGTTTCAAGTGCTCGACCAGATTGGACGGCACGCCGAGCGCGGCGAAGGACATGGACATATAACTCCTACAAGTTGAGATGAGCCCAACTCGAGGTTTTACAGTCCGAATCGGTCTCCACCGCGATGTGCGGCGAAACAGTCATGCCACTCTAGCAGAGCGCGTCATGCGTTGATGCGCGCTCGCTGTGAGTGCGGGCGGAGGGACTCGAACCCACACTCCGAAGAACTGGTACCTAAAACCAGCGCGTCTGCCAATTCCGCCACGCCCGCAAGCGCCCTCAGTCTACGGCGCACATAGAGGCGATTGGAGTCTCGGCAACTAGATTGGTACGCATGAGTATTTCCAATAGAGCCGACGGATTCGGCGCCAACGACCTCAATCAGCGACTGTTGCGCGAGCGCATTGTCTTCCTCGGATCTGAAGTGAATGACGACTCGGCGAATCGGATCTGCGCCGAACTCCTATTGCTCGACGCCGAGGACTCAGAGCGCGACATCAGTCTCTACATCAACTCCCCGGGTGGCGTTATCACTGATGGGCTGGCCATTTACGACACCATGCAGTACGTGAACGCCGACGTGCGGACCATCTGCATCGGTATGGCGGCCTCGATGGGACAGTTCTTGTTGTGCGCCGGCGCACCCGGGAAGCGCTTCTCGCTGCCGAGCAGTCGAATCCTGATGCACCAGCCCTTGATGGGTGGGATGCAGGGCCAAGCGTCGGACATCGCGATCCAGGCCGAACAGATCGGCTTCATGAAAAAGCAGTTAGCCGAACGCATCGCGTTTCACACCGGTAAGTCGCTCGCCCAGATCGAAGCCGACTCCGATCGCAACCGCTGGTTCACGGCCCACGAGGCATTGGAGTACGGCTTCATCGACGCAGTCATTGAACATTCGGCCGTCCGCCTAGGCGCCTAGTGAGCGATGGCTCGTCGACGCGAGTCGATCGACGTTCCTTAGAGAACGACGCCTTTCGCGTCGTCAGTGCGCGCGACAGTCTGGCGACGCGGCTGCGCAATCTCTGGAGTCGTCGGGAGTTACTGTTCAGCCTGATCAGGTCGGACATTCGCATCAAGTACAAGAACTCGGCGCTGGGCATCGTCTGGTCGATGTTGACGCCGTCGCTGTTCCTCGCGATCTACTGGCTCGTCTTCGGCGAGGTCCTGAAGAACGGAATCCCGAACTTCGTCGTCTACCTGTTCGCCGGGATGATCGTGTGGAACATGTTCAACACGTCGCTCTCGACCGCGACCGGCGTGATCGTCGTGCGCTCCGGTCTCGTGAAGAAGGTCTCGTTTCCCCGCGAGATCCTCGCGTTGGCCAACGTCGGCGCGGCGACGTTCTACTTCTTCATCCAGCTCGGCGTGTTCGGCGCCTACTTGCTTCTCGTGCAACACTCACCGGACTACGCCTACTTCTGGCTACTGCCGATCGCGTTCCTCGCGTTGTATCTCTTCACCGCGGCGCTCGCCGTGCTCATGTCGGCGATCACGGTCTACATGCGCGACATGGAGCACTTCATCCTGATCATCCTGCAGTTGTGGTTCTTCCTCTCGCCGGTCGTCTACTCCTACGAGCACTCCATCGCGCCCAAGCTCCACGAGTGGGGGATCGCCTGGCTGTACTTCCTCAATCCGATCACCCTCATCATGCTGACGTTCCAACGGGCCTTCTACGTCGCGACCAAGGCGCCCTCGACGACCGCGACCGTGGTCGTGCACGGTCACACCGTCCCGGCGATCCTGCAGATCCTCCCGTCGTGGCCGATGTCGACGTACTGCTACTTGGACCTCGCGCTGCTCGGGACGATGATCGTCCTCTTCCTCTTGGCCGAGGTGCTGTTCGGTCGCCTGCAGGGCAACTTCGAGTCGGAGTTGTAGTGACCACCGTCATCAAGGTCGAGGGCATCTCGAAGACGTTCAAGATCCATCACGAACGACACCAGTCGCTCAAGGAACGCATGCTCCATCCTCGTTCGGGAACGACCGAGACCTTCACCGCGCTCAACGACATCAGTTTCACCGTCGACACGAACGAGACCGTGGGACTCGTCGGGCACAACGGATCGGGTAAGTCGACGCTGCTCAAGTGCATCTGCGGGGTCCTGCAGCCCACGTCCGGTCAGATCCATATCCGCGGCAGTCTCGCCGCGCTCCTCGAACTCGGCGCCGGCTTCCAACCGGAGCTCTCCGGACGCGACAACATCTTCCTCTACGGCGCGATGCTGGGATTCTCCAAGAAGATGGTGGAGGCCATCTTCGACGACGTCGTGGACTTCAGCGAGATCGAGCACTTCATCGACACGCAGGTGAAGTTCTACTCGAGCGGCATGTACGTTCGCCTGGCCTTCGCCGTCGCGGTCAACGTCGATCCCGACATCCTCGTCGTCGACGAGGTGCTCGCCGTGGGTGACGAGCGATTCCAGGCGAAGTGCATCGACCGGATCCGTTCCTTCCAGGACGAGGGCCGATCGATCCTGTTCGTCACGCACAACGCCGACCAGGTGCGCGCGATCTGCGACCGGGCGATCGTGCTCGACGCCGGCAACATGATCGCCGACGGACCGACGCACGAGTCACTGCGGATTTTCCGCGAGCACCTCATGGACAGCGCCGCCGAACACGACCGCAGCGGTCTCACCGCGTCGATCAGCATCGACTCGATCACCACGCCGTCGGGATCCTTCGACGTGCGCAGCGGCGCGGCCATGCACTTCGACGTCAACATCACGTCGCACGGCGCCTACAGCGGGAACTTCGTGATGGAGATCTTCACCCGCAAGGGATTGCTGATCAGTCGTAGCGACGCCAAGGGTTCACCCGTCAACCTCAAGCCCGGACAGAACACCGTCGGAATCGACCTCGCGCAGATCCCGCTGCTCGACGGGATCTACGACGTCAACATCGGCATCGTCGATCCGCGCGGCAACACGGTCATCGCGTGGCGTGAACAGGCCGCCTCAATTCAGGTCACCTACGACGGGCGCGAGGGTGGACTGGTGGAACTAGGCGCCACGATCAACCAGCAGTAATCGGCGGATCTCGGTTCGCCGGCTGCGATACGCGAACCTGAGCCCTAGTCACCCGTTCGCTCGGGTTCGAATGGTACGTTGAGCGCGGCCAGGAGGTGGCGTTCAATGACCAGTGACGAGGACAAGTTCCCCGCCACGCCGACGACGAGCGGCTGGTACCCACTGAATGACGGCTCCGACCAAGAGACGTACTGGGACGGCACGGCGTGGACCAAACGTCGCCAGTATCGGTTCGGCAGCCCGTTCCTCGAGATTCCACTCCACCGCGGCGATCCGCCCGTCGCGTCGTTGCCGCCACCGCCGAACCTGTCGACACCGACGTCGCGATATTTGCCACCACCACCACGGTCATCAGCCTTGAACGCGACGCCGTCGGTCTACGCGACCATCGATCGCAACTGGTCACAGTCCACGGCGACCCAATCGACGACCGACTCGCCACGCCTGCGCGCCTCGCGTCAACGGCTTCGATTGATTCAATTGATCTACTTGGTCGCGATCATCGGATTCTTCGTCTCCGGGCGAGCTTCACCGAGCAGCCCGAATCCGCAGAAGTATTTCGTACTCCTGTTCTTCGTGGGAATCGCGGTCCATGTGTTGATGCGGATGTCGTCATCGGGAGCGCGTCGCGAAATTCGCGACCAAGAGTCTGGGCGACGTCCGACATGGCCCTTTCGTTACTTGAGTCGCTTGACCGATGGACTCCAGGGCCCGCGGTTGACGTCCTTCATCGGTGGCATGCGCACCCAACCTCGTATCGCCCCCATGGGGTTCAATGCCTCCGTGCCCATGGTGCGACTTAGCCTTTTCCCGAACGGAATCCGACTGGGGCCGAGTTCCTCGCTTCTCTCGATGAACGTGCCCACGTGGGAAGCACGGTTCGATGAACTTGACGCCATCCAGGCCATCGGAAGGGTTCAGGGGATGACGACGGGCATCCTCTTTCGAAAGTCGCACTCGCACGACTGGATCATCTTCTGGACTTTCAACCGCGACAGGGTCTTCGCGACGTTCGAGCAGATGGGCGTCAGCGTCAGCCGCGATCCGATTCGAATACGCATGGGTAGTCAATGGCGCGTGAACCAATTTGTCGAAGACCAAGTTCATCCGACCTTGCCTTCAGTGCTGGCTGCAGCGCCGGCGCCAGGCGTCGGCGCCGGCGGCACCGCGTCGCCATTGGTCTTCGCCGCGCCGACCGCCGCGGCGCCTTCAGCTCCGACGACGCCGGCGCCGGAAGACAAGAAGTGGCCAGGGTTCATCGTGCTCGCCGCGATGGCATTCTTTGTCATCTCGATTTCGGTGCTGGTCTCCGACCTGGTCCGCGGGAGTGACTTTCCCGGTTCGACGACCAATGGCGGCGTCACCACCACGATGACGGCGCCCGTTCCGGTCGTGACGCTGGCGCCGGCGGCGTGGCGCACGTCGGTTGCGAACAACACTGGCTACTTGACGGCGCCATTCGCGGGGATACCCAATGCCATCGCTCACCTTCGTTATGACTACGGGGTGACCGAAGACAGTGACGACCTGGTCGCTCTTACGTCAGAACTGCAGAGTCTGAGTTTCGACTGCACGACCTTTCATGACCTGGCCGTGAACGGCGCTCCCTCACCGGCGCTCGCCACGGACGCAGCGAACGTGGCGAGCGCCTGCAGTGACCTCGTCGGCGTTGACCAAGCCGACCTGAACAGTTCGGACAACAAGTGGACGCCGAAACTCGCGAGCAACGACGCCCACTGGCTCAAGATATTCAAGGAGCGCGTGGCCCTGCTACGAAACGGAGCGGCGAACTCCTTGTAGTGGCACGCGGTTATCGTGACCGACGTCACGCGTCGTTCGACGCCGATTCCTTGGGCGTGGCCCTCAGTCGCGGGAAGCGCCGGAGCGTTCCGAGCACGCCGAGCTTGCCGACGTTGAACGGGTAGGTGGCGCCGCTGAGCATGCGTCGGTCGCCGCGCGAGTTGCCGTAGGCGAAGATGACCGGGGGAGTGGCGTAGTGGCGGCTGGCGATCCACTCGTCCAGTCGACGCATCTTCTCGGTGCCGCGACAGTTCTTCCCGAGGTAGCCGCCGGTGAGTCGGCCGCGTGGATCGACCGCGAGACGCGTACCGAGTCCGCCGTTCGCCTGCACCGTCTCGGTCATGACGTCCACGTAGAGCTGCGGTGAGGCCGACACGAGTACCACGTCGTGACCCTGCTCGCGGTGCCAGGCGAGGCGTGCGAGCAGTATGGCGCGTCCCTCGTGCTCCAAGTGTTCGAGGGCGAACGTGCGTGAATTTGCGGCGACGGTCCGTTCGTCGAGACCGGCGAGGAGTTTCTTGAAGAGCCGTTCCTTCGCGTTGTCGGCCCACTGGCTGGAACGAATCGCGCCGATCGTGAGCGGGAGCGCCAGTGACAGCGCGGCACGCCACGTGCGTCCACGTCCGGCGATCGATTTCAGCCAGGGAAAGACGCTCCCGCCCTCGGTCAGCGTGCCGTCCAGGTCGAAGGCCGCCACGACCGGGTTGGTTTCTTCGTCCACCGAACTAGTTTCACAGCCTTTGTGATCAATGGGTTTCCACTTCCCTACAAATCCGATAGGTATTGGCAACAATTCGTTTCGTGCCGCTAGGGTTGGCTCGTTCAGTCAAGGGACTGACATCACTTCCAAGGAGCAAGACATGGCGATTCGACTCGGCGACGAGGCCCCTGACTTCACGGCGGAGACCACCGAAGGCACCGTCAACTTTTACGACTACCTGGGCGACGGTTGGGGCATTCTCTTCTCGCACCCGAAGGACTTCACACCGGTCTGCACCACCGAGCTGGGCGCCTTTTCCGCGCGGCGCGGTGAGTTCGACAAGCGCAACACCAAGTTGATCGCGGTGTCGGTCGACGACGTCGACTCGCACCAGCGCTGGAAGAGCGACATCAGCGAGACCCAGGGTGCCGAGCTCAACTTTCCGATCATCGGTGACGCCGACCGCAAGGTCGCGGACCTCTACGACATGATTCACCCGAACGCGAACGACACGTTGACGGTGCGCAGCGTCTTCATCGTGGACCCCACCAAGAAGGTCAAGTTGACACTCACGTACCCGGCGTCCGTCGGTCGCAACGTCGATGAGATCGTGCGCGTGCTCGACTCGCTGCAGCTCTCGGCGAGCTTCCCGGTCTCGACACCGGTCGACTGGAAGGATGGCGAGGACGTCATCATCGCGCCGGCCGTGAGCGACGACGACGCCAAGGAGAAGTTCCCCAAGGGATTCCGCAAGGTGAAGGACTACCTGCGTTACACCCCGCAGCCCAACAAGTAAGAGCGACGACTCGCGACGCGAGTCTCAGTTAACCCCCGTGCATTGTCACCCGTGTGATGATTCGCGGGGGTTAGCCATTTGTCGCGAACCAGTATAGGTAGTTTCGCTGCGCTGCTCAGCATGTCGGTGACCGTGTTTCGCACGGGTCACCGTAAGGTGACGGTTCCAAAGGAGTTGGAATGACGCAGCCCACGACGTTCACCTACGCGAACCAGACCGTGAATCGTCTGGGTTTCGGCGCCATGCGCATCACCGGCGAAGGCATCTGGGGCGCTCCGAACGACCCCGATGAGTGCCGCGCGGTCTTGCGTCGCTGCGTCGAACTCGGTGTCAATCTCATCGATACCGCGGACTCCTATGGTCCCTACGTTTCCGAAGAACTCATCCGCGAAGCGCTCCACCCCTACGGTGAGGTCAAGATCGCGACCAAGGCCGGCTTCTTGCGGACCGGCCCCAACGTGTGGCGCGAGTGCGGCCGTCCGGACTACCTGCGCCAGGAGTGCGAGATGTCGCTTCGTCGCTTGGGCCAAGAGTCGATCGACCTCTTTCAGTTGCACCGCATCGACCCCACCGTCGCGCCCGAGGATCAGTTCGGCCTGCTGGCGGAACTGCTCGCCGAGGGCAAGGTCCAGGCCGTCGGACTCTCCGAAGTGAGCGTCAAGCAGGTCATCGCCGCTCAAAAAGTTGTCAAGATCTCCTCCGTGCAGAACCTCTACAACGTGACGAATCGCAAGAGCGAGGCGGTGCTGGAGTACTGCGAACACGAGGGCATCGGGTTCATCCCGTGGTACCCGGTCGCCGCCGGCAGCCTCACGCGAAGTGGGGGACCGCTCGATGAGTTGGCGAAGAAGAACGACGTCACCGTCGGACAGCTGTCACTGGCGTGGTTGCTGCGGCGTTCACCCGTCATGTTGCCGATTCCCGGGACGTCCAAGGTGGCCCACGTCGAGGAGAACTGCGCGGCGGCGAATGTCACGCTCGATGACGCGACGTACAACGAACTGGACTCGTTGAAGGTCTAAGCGGAACGCTCGACCTGTTCTTCGAGCGTCGCGCGGAGTTCTCGTTTCAGTACCTTGCCCTGCGGATTGCGCGGGAGCGGATCGGCGCGAAAGAAGATCTTGGTCGGCACTTCATAGCGCGCGAGGTGTCGGGCCACGTGTCGCGTGATCTCTTCGGCCTCGATGACGCGACCCGGTCGCAGCACAATGACCGCGGCGACCTCTTCGCCCATCGTGCGATGCGCCAGGCCGACGACCGCACAGTCCGCGACGTCGGGGTGATCGAAGATCGCCGCCTCGACGATGACGGAGTACACGTTCTCACCACCGCGGATGATCATGTCCTTGGCGCGGTCGACGATGAAGACGAACCCCTCGTCATCGATGCGCGCGATGTCGCCGCTGCGCAACCAACCCTTCGTGAACGCCTTCGCGGTCGCCTCGGGCTTCTTCCAGTAGCCGCGCACCACGTTCGGTCCTTTGATCCAGAGTTCACCGATGACGTCGGGTCCACTTGGCAACGCCGCGGTCGGCTCGTCGCCGTCGAAGTCCTCGGGGACGATCGCCAACTCGACGACCGGCATGGCCGGACCGCAGCTGTCGGGCTTGGCGAGGTAGTCCGGTCCACCGTTCAGACACACCGCGGCGGACGTCTCGGTCAGCCCGTAGCCGATGCCCGGCTCGCCGGTCGGAAAGTTGGCCTGAATACGTCGCACCAACTCCGGGGCGGCCGGTGCACCACCGTAGGAGACGGACTTGACGCTCGACGTGTCAAAGGAGGCGAAGTCCGGGTGATCGAGGATCTGCATCGCGATCGTCGGCACGCCGCCGAAGGTGGTGAGGCGTTCGGACTCGATCAGCGCCAGCGCCTTACCCGCGTCGAAGTGGTGCATCATCACGAGCTTGCCGCCGGCCGCGGTGTTCGTGATCATCGTCGCGAGACAGCCGGTCGCGTGGAAGAGCGGCACACTGAGCAGGCTCGCGTTCTGTGTGTTCTCGCCCGAGGCGTCGCGCGTCGGGTCACCGAAGCGCAGATCGTTACGCGCGCCGGCGAAGAAGAGGTTCATCAGGTTCGAGTTCGCGTTGCGGTGCGTGCCGACCGCGCCCTTGGGCTGACCGGTGGTGCCGGAGGTGTAGAACATCGTCACGTCGTCATCGGTGTCGAGGTCGACCGACGGCGGTGTGGCGTCGAGCGCGATCTCCCCGACGAACTCGTTGAAGTCCACCGTGCGCACGCGTTCGTGCGCGGCGCCGAGTCGAGCGGTGCGCGTCGGGTCCTCGCTGATCACGACGACGGTCGACAGGTCGGGGAGTTGGTCGAGTCGTCCCCGGATCCGTTCGAGGCGTTCCTCATCGACGAAGACCACCGAGGTACCGGAATCCTTCAGCCCGTACTCCAACTCCTCCGGGGTCCACCAGGCGTTGAGGGGCACGACGACCGCGCCCGTGAGGACGGCGCCCCAGAACGCGATGACCCACTGGGGGAGGTTGCGCGACGCGATGGCGACGCGGTCGCCCTTCACGACGCCGTTCTCGATGAGGCGCTGGGCCAAGGTCGAGGCGATCCGGAAATGCTCGTCGAAGGTGAAGCGTTGACCTTCGTACACGAGGTAGTCGCGCGACGCGTGCAGCAGCGACAGGTCCAGGATCTGGCGCAACGTGGCCGGGGCGTTCTTCCACACGGTCATCTCGATACCGAGCACCACGCTTCGTTCGGTGTCGAACATCGAGCCGGGCGCGGTCATCTGCGCCGTCGCGTCCTCCATCGAGAGCGCTGCCTCAGGCATCGAGCGGAGTTGGCGTCGCCGGCTTCGGGAACAACGTGTCGCGGTAGTGCTGGAGTTCGGCGATCGACTCGCGGATGTCATCGAGCGCCCGGTGCGTCGTCTCCTTTTCGGTCATGGCATCCAGGACCTCGGGGTGCCAGCGTCGCGTCAACTCCTTCAGCGTCGAGACGTCCACGTTGCGATAGTGCAGGAACTCCTCGAGCGTCGGCATGTACTCCTGGAGGAATCGACGATCGGTGCCGATCGAGTTCCCGCACAGCGGAATGGTCCGCGCTTCGGCGATGTGTTCTTTGAGGAAGGCGAGGGTCTGCGCCTCGGCGTCTTCGTTGGTCACCGTCGACGCCTTGACCGCCTCGATCAGTCCGGATTTGGTGTGCATCTCGGTCACGAAGTCACCCATCTCGGCCATCTGCTCCGGTGTCGCGTGAATGACCAAGTCCGGACCCTCGGCGATGACGTTCAGGTTGTCGTCGGTGATCAACGTCGCGATCTCGATGATGACGTGACGCAGCGGTTCCAGTCCGGTCATCTCCAGATCCATCCACACGAGCACGTAGCGACACTACCGAACACTCAGCCAATGTTCGATACGCCCAGCGGTAGCATTCGCCAATGGAAATCCCCGTTCGGGTGCTTCGACCCGACGCGACGTTGCCCGTCTACGCACATGACGGCGACGCGGGCTGTGATCTGGTCGCCGTCGAGTCACGTGTACTCGCGGCCGGCGGTGGTCGTGCCATGGTGCCCACCGGCCTGTCGGTCGCGATTCCCGAAGGTCACGGGGGATTCGTCTTGCCACGCAGCGGATTGGCCGCCAAGCACGGCGTCACCTGTATCAACGCACCGGGACTCATCGACGCCGGGTACCGCGGCGAGGTCATGATCGCACTCGTGAACCTCGATCCCACGAGCGACTACGAAGTGAAGGCGGGGGACCGGATCGCCCAACTCGTCGTCTTGCCCGTGCCGGGCGCGACCTTCGTGACGGTCGAGGAGCTCCCGTCGGCCACGCGCGGCGAGGGTGGCTTCGGGAGCAGCGGGCGTTGACGCGCTATTTCGGATCCGCTCGACAGCGCGTTCATCTTGCTCGAGGTACCGGGATCGGCGATGAACATCGGCGCGGTCATCGAACTCGACTTCGGCGAGGTCTCTGATCCGACTGAGCGCTTCGAACTCATTCGCAATAACGTCGCCGCTCGGTTGCACGAGATACCCGTCTTGACGCAACGAGTGATCCGAGCCCCGTTCGATCTCACGTGGCCCGCGCTCGTGCCCGACAAGCACATCGACCTCGACCGACACATCTCGCGCGTGGCCCTGCCGTCGCCCGGCACCGCCGACCAGTTCGACTCGTTGATCTCTGAGTTCCTGTCGCGACCGCTCGTGCGCACGCGACCGCTGTGGCAACTCTTGATCATCGAGGGCCTCGAAGACGGACGGGTCGCCGCGGCGCTGAAGGTCCACCACGCGCTGGCCGACGGCGTCTCCGGCGCCGAGACCTTCGCCAGCCTCTTTGACATCTCGCCTGAGGTACGCGCGCCCGCGCCCCGGGTCGACGATCACGACACCGAAGGCGTCGCGACAAACTCGATGTCGCTCGTGCTCGACGGACTTCGACGCCTCCGTGACGACCCCGCGATCGCGCTCGGGTGGTGACGTCGTGGTTCACGAGGATCTTCAACGTCGTCCGCACCGTCGTCCAGGTCTCGCTCTCGCGAGGGCGCAAACGATCGACGCCGAGCCAACCATCGATCTTCGAAGCGCGACGCACGTCACTTAACGGACGCGCCGGTGTCGAGAAGATGTATCACCGCACGCGCGTGCCGCTCGCCGACGCGAAACGCGCGGCGAAGCACTACGGCGCGTCGGTGACCGACTTCGTCATGGCGACCACCAGCGGCGCGCTGCGCCGCTTGCTCGGCCGATCGCGGGGAAGTGCTCGCAGCGCGACCTCATCGCGTTCGTGCCCATCAACGTGCGCGGCGACGGCGACACCGCCGAGATGGGCAATCAGATCTCGGGCATGTTGTTGGCCCTGCACACCGACGTCGACGATCCCGTGGAACGATTGCGGGCCATCGCGCAGGACTCGCTGCGGACCGTCGGCGCCCAGCGACAACGCGGCGCGACGATGTTCCAAGAGATGACCCGCGTGCTCGGCCCGACGGTCCTGTCGCTCGGCGGCAAGCTGGTCGACGCGCTCGGACTCTTCGACGTGCGTGCCGCCCATGGCCAATCTGATGTTGTCCTCGGTGCCGGGTCCGCCGATCCCACTGTGGTTGAGTGGTCACCGGGTCGTGTCGGCGGCGCCGGTCGGTCCGCTCCTCGGTCCCTTCTCGTTGAACGTCACCGTGCTCGGTTTCGAGCAGCACCTGGAGTTCGGGATGCTCGGTAGCGCGCGAGACCATGCCCGATCTCGCGACGCTCCGCGACTATCTGAGCGAAGAAGCCCTGGCGCTCATCGGGACGGCGAGCGAGTGAGCCGGTGTCGATTCCCAATCGGCGTCTGGGCTACTATTGAGCGACCACGCGGACGTAGCTCAGTTGGTAGAGCGCGACCTTGCCAAGGTCGAGGTCGCCGGTTCGAGCCCGGTCGTCCGCTCCAGCCAGCTGACCCATCCCGGTCCCCGTGACCGGGATGGGTGCTTTTCGGGCTCATTGCGGCCAAAAGACTTCGCGGGCGTCGCGTCGTAGACTGCTACGTCTATCCATTGCGAACGATTGTCGTGAAAGGCCTCTGACGGACCGAGTTACCAGACAGTTGCCCCGCGTCAATCCCACCGCGTTCGGCACGCCGTGTTAGGCGCCTCCTCGGCCAGCGCGGACGTCGTTCTCGCCGACGTGCTCGACCAGCTGGCGCGAAACTTTCTCCTCAACGACCTGTCGCCCGAGCAGTCGGGCAAGTTGCTCGAGGCCACTCGCACGGACGTCGTCTTCCAGTTGCCACGCCGAGAGCCACGTCGCCGCAACAAGCTCGTGGGCCGGGTCCATCAGGCCCGCGGGAGCATCCGTCGGTTGCGCTCGGTGCTGCAGACCTTTCCGGGACTGTTCGATGCCGAGTGGTCCAGTCCCGTCCTCGTCGAACTCTCGTGGTTCGGGGGCGTGCTGGGCGAGAGTCGTGACCTCGACGTCTTACGAGCGGGGATTTCGGATTCGCTGTGGATGGTCGAGGACGACAACGTCCAGTCCTCGATCTTGAGCAAGCTCGATCGACGGATCGAAGCGTCACACGAACACAGCGCCGTCGAGCGCTCGACCAAGCGCTACGCGCTCCTCGTGGACGAGATCGCGACGATCGGCACCGCCGTAGTCTTTGACCCTCGCGCCAAGGGTCCCGCCGATGAGGTGTTGTTCGGACAGCTCAAAGGTGCGTGGCGCGACGTGGAGAAGGCCCGCGACGTCGCGCGCGGTGACGCGACCAATGAGAACCTCCACGAACTGCGAAAGGAACTGAAACGTCTGGAGTGCTCGTGCGAGGTGCTCGGCCTGATCGTCGGGAAAGCGGCCGTCGCCCTGGCCCAATCGGCCAACGCCGCCCAACAACAACTCGGCGTCGTCCACGACGAGGCGGTGGCGCGCGGGTGGCTGAAGTCGCTGAGCCTCGTGGAACCGGAATTGAAAGAGCCCCTACGAGAGATCCGCGCGTTCCACAAGGGTGCGCGCCGAGACGCCAAACGCGGATGGAAGGACTCGATCGACAAGGTCGAGGACAGTTGGGACGAGTTACGGAGCCTCGCTCGGACGTAGCGCGGCGTCGCGCTCGCCGTAGTCTCTAGCGAAGGAGGTTGCCATGGTCCACCCCTCGCTCGAGCCCTACGTGAACGCAGTGCGTGCCGAGCCGGAGGCACACCCGTCGCTCCAGAGCGCGGACGAACGTCGCGCGGCCTATCGCGACCTGGCCCTCGCCAACCGCGGCGAACCCGAAGCGGTCGAATCGGTGAGTGACGTCGAGCTCCCACTGGACGGGCGGACCTTGCGCGCTCGGTTGTACGTACCGTTCCACGATGAGAGCAAAGCCCTCGTGGTCTACTTTCACGGCGGGGGCTTCGTCGTGGGGGACCTGGACACGCACGACGCACTCTGTCGGCGCATCTCGTCGGACACGCGGATGCGTTTTCTCTCCGTCGACTACCGATTGGCCCCGGAACATCCCTTCCCGGCCGGCATCAACGACGCCGTCGACACGATTCGTTACGTGCTGGCGAACCGGGGCGAGTTCGACGACGCCGAGGCCGAGTTGATCGTGATGGGGGACTCGGCCGGTGGCACGTTGCTCACCGTGGCCTGCGCACTCACGAGGCGCGAGCAACTCGGCATCGCCGCTCAGGTGATTATCTACCCCACGCTGGGTCCGGATCTGTTCACCGATTCGGTGCACGAGTACGGCAACGACCACGTCCTGGACATCGACCACCTGCGCTACGACTACGGGCTCTACCTCGATGGATGGACCGATCACAGTGATCCGCGGGTCACGCCCCTGATGTTCGAAGACCTCACCGGTGCGCCACCGGCAATTGTCGTCGTCGCGCAGTGCGATCCACTGCGCGACGAGGCCGTCGCCTACGCCGGGTTGCTCGAGCACTTCGGCGTGCGCGTGGAGTTGCTCGAGGCCGAAGGGATGATCCACGGCTTCTTGCGTCTGCCGACCATGGTGCCCGAGGCGCTCGAGATCGTTGACGACCTGGCCGAGCACATGCACCGTTACGTGGAAGCGGCGAAGTGAACGTCCTGTTCATCACGCTGGACCAGTTCCGCGGTGACGCCTACGGCGCGGCGGGCCATCCGCTCGTGCGCACCCCGACGTTGGACCGCATCGCGCGAGAAGGCGTGCGACTGTCGCGTCACTACTCCCAGGCCGCGCCGTGCTCGCCGGGTCGCGCGGCGATCTACACCGGGACGTACCAAATGAACAATCGCGTCGTCGCCAACGGGACGCCGCTCCCGAAGGGACTCGACAACATCGCGCACGTGGGGCGCCGGGCCGGGTACGACCCCACACTCTTCGGCTACACCGATCAGGGCGTCGACCCGGCGAACGCGAGGGGCGTCGACGATCCCCGCCTCGACAGTTACGACGGCGTGCTGCCGGGAATGTCGGTGGGGTTGTACCTGCCCGAGAGTCAGGCCGGCTGGATCCAGCACCTGCGCGCGAACGGCTACGACGTGCCCTACGGCTGGGAGGCGGCCGCGCGCGGCGAACCGGATCGTCCGGCGGAGCTCTCGTTGAGCGGATTCCTCACGACGCGATTCCTCGAGTGGCTTCGAACCCAAGAGAGCGGGTGGTTCGCGCACCTCAGCTACCTGCGACCCCATCCGCCCTACGCGGCGGCGGGGGAGTTCTCACGCATGTACGACCCGGCGGACGTCGAGATGCCGATCGCCGCGGTACCGGCGAGCGAACGCCACTCGATCCACGACGCGGCGATGGGCATCGAGGCGAGCGCCGCGCCGAGTGACCCCGATCAGATGCGCGCGTTGAAGGCGCAGTACTACGGGATGATCAGCGAGGTCGACTCGCAATTGGGCCGCGTCGTGCGCGCGCTCGAAGAGCGCCGTGAGTGGGACGACACGCTCGTCGTCATCACCGCCGATCACGGGGAACAACTCGGTGATCACGGGCTCAAGGAGAAACTGGGGTTCTTCCCCCAGAGCTACCACGTGATCGGTCTGTGGCGCGACCCCCATTCGGGCAACGCCGGGCGCGTCATCACGAACTTCAGCGAGAACGTCGACCTCCTGCCGACGCTCGCCGACGTGCTCTCCCTCGACGAGCCGGCGCAGTGCGACGGGCGTTCGTTGACGCCGCTCATGGCCGGGCTCGACGTGACGTGGCGCAGCGCCGCGCACTACGAGTGGGACTACCGCGCGTACTTCATCCGACACGTGAGCGGCGATTGGCCGAAGGACCGCAGCCTGTCGCTCGCGAACCTGGCGGCGTCGGTCAGCGACGATCTCGGCTACGTGCAGTTCGCCGACGGGACCTACAAGTGTTTCGACTTACGGGCCGATTCGACGTGGCGAACGGAGTGTCGTGACGCCGAACGGATCATGCACGGCGCCCAGGAACAGTTGGTGTGGCGTCAAGAACACCTACGCCGCGACCTGACCGACATGCTGTTACGGCCCAGTCGACCCGGACGTTGGCCGACGGGATTCAAAGACAGTGCCTTGGCCCACGCCTAGCGCCGCGGCGAGCACGATTTGACCTCGTAATGCCGAGACTCTTGAGTGGCGTTAGGTAAGGTCGTCTGTGTTCGGTACGGCCGAATAGGTGCCTCGTAGGCACTACAGAACGCGACAGCCATGGGGGGTTTGTGCCGACGTTTGCCAGTGAACGGCGATGGTTGGTGCTGTTCGTTCTCTGCATCGCGGTCTTTCTCGTGGTGGTCGATAACACCATTGTCAACGTTGCGTTGCCCACCATCTCGCGTGACCTCCACGCGTCGAACTCATCGTTGCAGTGGATCGTCGATGGCTACTCCTTGCCCTTCGCCGGCCTCCTCCTCGCCGGCGGCGCGCTCTCGGATCGCTGGGGTCGCAAGCGCGTCATGCAGTACGCGCTCTTTGCGTTCTCGGTCTTCTCGGTACTGGCGGCGTTCTCGCACAACGTGACGACGCTCCTGACCGGTCGGGCATTGATGGGAGCGAGTGCGGCGTTCATCTTCCCGGCCACGCTTTCGACGCTCACCGTCGTCTTCGAGGACCGTCGAGAACGGGCCAAGGCGTTCGGTTTCTGGGGGGCGACAACCGGCATCGCGATCGCGCTTGGTCCAATCGCGGGTGGGGCGCTCATCACCCACTTCTTCTTCGGATCAATCTTCTTGGTGAACGTGCCGGTCGCACTGATCGGCGTCATCGCTATCGCGTCGGTGGTGCCGGAGTCAACGACCCCCGAGCGCCACCCCTTTGACCTGGCGGGACTGGCCCTCGGGACGACCGGCGTGACCGCCTTGATCCTCGCGATCATTCAGGGGCCATCGTGGGGTTGGCGCTCCTCACCGACGCTCGTGCTGTTCGGTGCCGCGGTCTTACTACTCAGCGGTTTCGCGAACTATGAACTGAACCACAAGGGTCCGATGATGAACGTGCGAATCTTCGCCAATCGGACCTACGCGGCGAGTGCCGGAGCGATGGCTACCAACTTCTTCTGTCTCTTCGGTTTCATCTTCCTCACGACGCAGTATTTTCAACTCGTTCGCGGGTACTCGGCGCTGTCCGCCGGGGTCCACACCCTGCCCTTCGCTTTCACCGTGATGGTGGCGACACCGATTGGCGCGCTCGCGGCGCTGCGACTCGGCACGCGTTCCGTCGTCTCGTTGGGTCTGCTGGTGACGGCGGGCGCCTTGCTGTGGCTGTCGGTGCTGCCCGCCGGTGCGGCCTACCTCGGGCCGATCCTCGGGTCGATGATCGTGTTGGCGGTGGGATTCTCGCTCGTGAACGCACCCTCCGTGGCCGCCACGATGGACACACTGGCGCCCGATGAGATTGGCGCTGGGGCGGCGGGCAATGAGACCACCCGCGAACTCGGCGGCACGATGGGCGTGGCCATCATCGGTTCGGTCTTCGCCTCACTGTTCGGTCCGGCGATTCGACGAGCGTTGGCGCCACTTCGTTCACACGGTCTGTCGGTGCACCAGTTGAACGTCGCGCAGAGTTCGATGCAGGCCGCGAAAATGACCGTCCGCCATCTCCCCGCGTCAGTGCAAATGTCGGTGGGACCGAAGATCACGGCCGCCTTCATGGACGGTTTCCATCGCGGCAGTATGGTCGCGGCTGGCACGGCGGCCGTGGTCGCCGTGGTCGTGTTCTGCTACCTCCCGAGTCGAGATTCAACGGCAGAATCGGAGTTGGTCTACGAGCACTGAGTCATGACTCAGTGCGCTGAGGACTAGTGAAGCGATTTATCTGGTATCAATGGAACCCAGACGCCGACCTCGGCGAGGGGAAAAACTAGGGAGATTTCATGCAGCGCTTTACACGACTACGTCGGGTTCTCGTCATGGCGGGAGTTGCATCGCTGATGCTGGCCAGCACCGTGACTGCGGGCGCGAGTACCACAACGGGCAAGTACAGCGCCGCCGACGCGAAACTCGTCCCGTCGGTTTACAAGGGCAAGACACTTCAGGTCGCGACGGACGCCACTTACGCGCCGGACGAATACATGAACAGCGGTGTCATGACCGGATTCGACGTGGAACTCATGTACGCCATCGCCAAGACACTGGGTATCACCGTGAAGGAAAACAATGTGACGTTCGAGACGATCCTTCTTGGCATTGACGACGGCCACTATCAGATCGGGAATTCATCGTTCACTGACGAAAAGAGTCGCGAGAAGCAGGTCAACTTCGTTGACTACTTCCAGGCTGGAGAAGCCGTCTACGCGAAGAGCTCGGCGACAGCGAAGTTCACCGGTCTTAAGAGCCTGTGTGGCTTCACCGTCGCGGTCGAAACTGGAACGACCGAGCAAACTGACGCGAAGAACACTGCGAAGACCTGTCCCAAAGGAAAGAAGTTGACGTACCTTTCGTACCCGACCCAGACAGAGGCGGACTTGGCAGTGTCGTCGGGTCACGCCACGTTTGGATTCCTGGACAGTCAGGTCGCGGGCTACGTGGTATCGCAGAACAAGGGCGTGTTCAAGCTCGTGGGTAGTGCGATCGAGGTTGCCCCCTACGGCATCGCGACGCCGAAGACCCCGAACGGCAAGCAACTGGCCGTCGCGATGCAGGCCGCGATCAAGACGATGATCGCCAATGGCACGTACGGCGCCATTCTTAAGCAATACGGAGTGACGGCTGGCGGACTGTCGTCGTCGAAGATCGTACTCAACGGAGCGATTTCGTAAACCGTAGTAAAAACTAACTTCATGAATACGAACGGGGACGAGGTCGTCGAGGTCGTCCCCGTTCGTCATGTGAGTCGGTGGTTCGGCCTGGCTTTCCTGGCGCTGATCGTGGCGATGCTGGTCCACACGATCTTCTCGAAGATCCCACAATCCTGTACCCGAGTGAAGGGGACGTGGCGTTGTAGCGGGTATCACTGGCGCTTCGGATGGAACGTGATCGAGCATTACTTCACGAACGATCAAGTAGTGAAGGGCCTTCTCATCACCCTGGAACTCACCGCGTTCGCGATGATTATCGGCATCGTGTTAGGAGTGTTCGTCGCGATCATGCGACTGTCGCACAATCGACTGCTTTCCGGTGCGGCCTGGACGTACACGTGGGCATTTCGGGGTACCCCGGTGCTGGTGCAGATCCTCTTGTGGGGAAACATCGCATTTCTGTTCCCGAAACTTGCGATAGGCATTCCGTTCGTCCACATCTATTTCGTACACTTCGGGGCGAATTCTGTCTTCACACTCTTCAACGCCGCCGTGACTGCCCTCGGTCTCAACGAAGGGGCGTACTTCTCAGAAATCGTCCGGGCCGGCCTCATTGCCGTTGATGAAGGTCAGACCGAAGCCGCGACGTCGCTGGGAATGACGAGAAGTCAAGCGCTTCGACTCGTCGTGCTGCCACAGGCGTTGCGCGTCATCATTCCTCCGACTGGCAACGAAGTGATCTCGATGTTGAAGACGACCTCATTGGTATCGGTAGTCGCCGTCGTTGATCTACTCGGTGCGGTCACGAACATCTACAACCAGAACTTCGAAATCATGCCGATGTTGATACTTGCGAGTTTGTGGTACTTAATCGTCTCCACGATTTTGTCGATTGGACAGTTCTATCTGGAGCGACACTTCGCGAAAGGTGCACTTCGAACGCCGCCTCTCACCCCCATCCAACGGCTTCGACAGGACCTCCGAGGCATCGCAACGAAGTACCGGACACCACGAGGTGTGCAAACGGGGGTCGGTTCGTGATGGATCCCATGGTCGAGGCGATCGGTGTTCACAAATCGTACGCGGGACATGAAGTGTTGAAGGGTGTGAATCTCACCGTGGCTCGAGGTGAGGTTACGTGCTTGATTGGACCCTCCGGTTCAGGCAAGAGCACACTCCTACGATGCATCAACCACCTCGAGAAGCACGATGCCGGTGAGCTTCGTGTCGATGGAGAACTCGTGGGATACCAACTCAGGGGCGACAAACTCTACGAACTCAATGATCGACGCATCTGCCACGAACGCTCTCAAATCGGGATGGTCTTTCAACGGTTCAACCTTTTTCAAAATTTGAACGTGCTGGATAACATCACGGTCGGGCCGGTCAACGTGAAAAAGGTCAAAGAAGATCAGGCCAAGACACACGCGCGGGAACTCCTCGAACGAGTTGGCCTCGAGGGCAGAGAGAAGAACTATCCGACTCAGTTGTCGGGGGGACAGCAGCAACGTGTGGCAATTGCCCGAGCACTCGCGATGGAACCGAAACTGATGCTGTTCGATGAGCCGACGTCGGCACTTGACCCCGAGTTGGTTGGCGAGGTGCTTGATGTCATGAAGGACCTCGCTCGCAGCGGCATGACGATGATCGTCGTGACCCATGAGATGGGTTTCGCCAAAGAGGTAGCGGACACGGTGTATTTCTTGGATCAGGGCATCATCGAAGAGTCAGGCGACCCCAAGGTTGTCCTCACGTCCCCGTCGTCGTCTCGACTGCAGAGCTTTCTGTCCAAAGTCCTCTGATGGAGTGGGCCATCGATCCGACGAACGTCGGTACTGGTTTGCCGCTCGAAGGCGTACGGGTGCTCGATCTCTCGCGCGTCCTCGCCGGACCACTGTGCGCGATGATCGCGGGTGACCTTGGCGCTGACGTAATCAAGGTGGAGGCGCCAAGCGGCGATCCCGTTCGCGCCCTCGCGCCACCTCGTTTTGGCGACGACGCGACCTATTACTTGGCGGTCAATCGACATCGGCGTAACGTCGTCGCTGACCTCCGCGATGCCCGTGACTTCGCTCGCGTCACGGAATTGGTCCGACTCGCCGACGCGGTGGTGGAGAACTATCTGCCGAGTCAGTTCACGTCACTCGGCATTGAACGGCTACGGGCGGCCAATCCGGATTGCGTGTGGGTGAGTGTGACGCCCGCGACGAGTGGCGGACCGGTGGCCGATCAACCGTCGTTCGATCTGTTGGCGCAGGCGCGCTCCGGGATCATGGGCGTGACCGGGGAATCGGACGGAACGCCCACCAAGGTCGGGGCGCCGATCGCGGACGTCGTGACCGGTCTGTACGCCGCGATCGGGCTGCTCGCCGGTCTGTTCTCGCGACTCCAAGGGCGACCCGGGCGCCACTTCGAGGCGCCGATGTTGGAGTCGACGATGACCGCATTGGTGAACCAGGCCCAGGGCTATCTTGCGACCGGCGAGAACCCGACGCGATTGGGAAACGACCATCCGAGCATCACGCCCTACGGTCCCGTGATGACCGCCGACGGGTTCATCCTGCTCGCGGTCGGGACCGACGTCCAGTACGCGCGACTCGTCGAGGTCCTAGACGACGAAGCACTCGCCGGACGCTCGTCCTGGAGTGACAACACCGCACGAGTGAACGACCGCGACGAACTGCGCGAAGAACTGAACCGGATATTTAGCGCGAACTCGACGACGCATTGGCTCGACGTTCTCGAACGCTCGGGTGTTCCACACGCACCAATACTCGACGTCGCCGGTGCCTTCGACCAAGAGCAGATTCGCAACGGCGATTTCGTCGGCACGATGGACACACCGGGTGGAGACGTTGCGGCGATGCGTACACCGCTGGTCATCGACGGCTGGCGCCCGTCGATTCGTCGCGGTCCACGACGGCTGGGTGAGGACTCCGACGAGGTCTTCAGCGATTAGTTGGCGGTGAAGCGATCACCGTCGAAGGTGTCGGTCGTCGTGAACTCGGCGACGCTGCGGCGCTTCAGTTTGGTCATGCGGTCCGCCGGATGACCGAGCGCCACGATGGTCGCCACGATCTGATCGCTCGGGATGTCGAGCACTTCTCGTAAGGCCGGTTCATTGCGCGTCGCGATCGTCGTCATCACACCACCTAGACCTCGCTCGTGCGCGGCCAACAACACGCTCCACACGAAGGGATAGATCGACGCGCCGCCGGCGATCTGATAGCGATCGAGGTCCCGGTCGGTCGCGGCAAGTGCGGAGAGGTCCGCGCAGATGACGAGCATGACCGGCACCTGCTCGAGCGTCTCGGGGAAGCCGTCCGGTTTGGACAGTGCGATCGCGGCCTCGCGCTTGGATGCCGCGAGTGAACGGTCCGCCTCGCTGGCGAGCGGGGAGAACGGGATGAGTCCGGCGAGCACGTGCGCGATGTAGTCGTGCCATCCGTCGAGGTACAGGTCGCGCAGGGCGCGACGACGCGCGGCGTCCTTCACCACGATGACACGCCACGCTTGGCGGTTGCCGCCGGAGGGTGCGAAACGTGCGTCATCGAGAATCTCAAAGAGGACCTCGTCGCTCACTGGTTGGTCGAGGAAGGCTCGCACCGAGCCGGTGGTGCGTAGAGCGTCGCTCAGGTCCATGGCGTCACTCTAGGACTGCCTTACTGATTCGACCCGGCGTCGCGACGTTGGAAGAGGAAGAAGGCGATCATCAACGCACCGACCACGTAGGCGAGGAGGATGAAGGTGGCGCTCCAGGCGCCGAAGGAGTTCGACGGCGCGAACGGCGACTGCATCGATACGCCGAGCGTGCTTGGTTCGAAGCGCATGAAGTCGTTCTGCCAACTCTGCGGGAAGAATAGACCGATGATCGGCACGATCAGTAGCAACGACACGAAGACGCTGATGGCCGCGGCGCTCTGTCGAAGGATCAGTCCGAGCGCGAAGGCGAAGAGCGCCAACAGTGCCAGGTACAGACCGGCGAGCAGCACCGAGCGCAGGACCGTGCCGTTGGCGAGCGACGCCGTCGGCACGACGCCGAGATAGATCCGTTGCCCGATCAAGAACGCGGCGACGCAGACGAACTCGCCCAGGATCAAGACTGTGATGAACAGCACGATTAACTTGCCCGCAATCAACCGTGCCCGATTGGGCACGGCGGTCAGGGTGGTGCGGATGGACCCCGACGTGTACTCACTTGTAATAAATAGTGTCCCGATGACGCCGACCGCGAACTGGGCGAACAAACTCCCGCGCAGACTGCTCGACACCGGATCGAAGGTCGCGACGCGGATCGCACTCAACTGCGTCCAGTGGGTGCGCACGAGCGTGGTGATGAGCACGCCGAGTCCGACCGTGAGCACGACCGTCACGACCACGCCCATGATTGAGGACCGAACGGTGCGGAACTTGATCCACTCAGAACGCGTCGTCGCCCAGAGTGTTGATTCGTCAGCCATTGACGCGGTTCGCCTTCAGTGCGCCGTACTCGACGGCGCCCGCGGTGAGGTCCATGAAGACCTCTTCGAGCGACGCTCGCTGCGGTGTGAGTTCGAAGATTGTGATACCGGCGTCGAAGGCCAGTTGACCGACCTGGTCCGACGTCAGCCCCGAGATGGTGAGACCCTCGTCATTCGCGTCCTGCACGACGCCCTGGTGGGCCGTCACCACCGCGGCCAACTTGTCGTGATCCGACGCGCGCGCCAGCACCGTGCCCTCGGCGTTCTTCGTGAGGTCATTGACCGATCCCGACGTGATGAAACGACCACGGCCGATGACGATGATCTCGTCGGCGCTGACGGCCATCTCGCTCATGAGGTGTGAGCTCACGAAGACGGTGCGACCCTCGTTGGCCAGGGCTCGAAAAAAGTCGCGAATCCACTTGATACCTTCGGGGTCTAAACCGTTGACCGGTTCGTCGAATAACAAGATCCCGGGGTCCCCGAGCAGCGCCCCCGCGATGCCCAGTCGTTGACTCATACCCAAGGAGTACGTGCCGACCTTTCGATTGGCGACGGCGCTGATACCGACGAACTCGAGTACCTCGTCGACGCGCGACCTCTTGATCTGATTTGACGCGGCCAGGGCGCGCAGGTGGTTACGCGCCGTGCGTCCGGGGTGGATCGCCTTGGCGTCGAGCAGCGCACCGACCTCGCGCACCGGATCCTTCAGCTCGGCGTAGCGCTTGCCGTTGACCGTGGCTTGACCCTTGCTCGCGCGGTCGAGGCCGAGGATGATTCGCATCGTGGTCGACTTGCCGGAACCGTTCGGCCCGAGGAATCCGGTCACGACGCCGGGCTTCACCTCGAAGGTCAGATCATCGACCGCGACGGTCGCACCGTATCGCTTCGTCAGGTGGTCGATCTTGATCATGGATACCTAGAAACCCTACTGAGTGGATCCGTCCCTAAAAGTTGACGGCGCTAAGAAGCGGCTAAGAGCGTGTGTTCTATTTGGCGAGTGCCCCAAGCGCCACGACGGGCACTAGCAAGTCGTGGCCTATTCAAGTGACCGAACCGACGCCCAGTGGAGCCTCCTCGAACCCCTACTTGCGAGCGGACGCGGCGGAGCTCTTCAGTCCGAGTGGACAGCACCTTTGTCGCTGGCCGCGACGGCGAAGACTCGCCACCCTCGACGAACTCGGAGGTGGTCTCGTATTGTCTTTTCGAAGTGCATTCCCGCCTTCTCCAAGACTCGCGCCGAAGCGAAGTTATCGGGATGACACGTCGCCGTTATCCGGCGTAGTCCCAGCTCGTCGAACCCGAAGACGATGAGTCGACGGGCTACTTCGGTGGCGTAGCCGTGTCCCCACTGGTCCCTCGCCAGAACGTAGCCAAGTTCGCCTGTCGATTGCGTGTCGGTGGTCGTGAGATTGGCGACGCCGATCAGTTCACCCTCGAGAGTCGCGACGGCGAGGGTGAATGATGTTCGAGGCTCTCGAGCCGCCTCGCGAGCGACCCGCTTGAGATACGCCGTGGTGTCGGTCGGCGAGTTTGGACCCCACGTGAGGTAGCGGGTGACCTCTTCGTCGGATCCATACCGGTGAACTGCGACTTCGTCGTCGAACCGGAACTCTCGAAGCATGAGACGTTCGGTCCGAAGTTCCATACCCCTCATTGTGCCCCGAACTCATCCTCGCGCCCGTTGCACGAATCGACTCAGTCGCTCACGGAGTTGTCGTACTCGGCCAATCGCTGAACCGGTGTATCCCCATCACTGATCGTTCCGCGCGACCCGTGTCACACCTCGTAAGAGTGCCGGGTCAGAGCGGTCGATTCGCCTGACAGTATTCGCAGGTGCCGGTCACGGCGACGTGGTGCCGATCCAACATGAAGCCGAACGTGCGCATCAGGTCCTTGCTCAGTGCGTCGAAGTGGGCTGCGGGAATCTCGAACGTCGCGCCACACACGTCGCAAGTGAGGTGCCCGTGTACGGCCCCGGCGAGATGGAAGACCGCGGCGTGTTGATCGAGGTGCGCGTGCACGACGATCTGCATCGCTTCGAGCTCCTCGAGAATCCGGTACACGGTTGAAGGGCTGACGTCGGGCTGGCGCGCCTGCACCTCTTGGGTGATCTCTTCGGCTGTCAAATGCCCCGGCGCGGCGACGAGCACCTCGGCCACAGTGCGTTTGGCGACCGTGACGCGTTTGGCGGCACCACGAATCGCCGAGAGGATCTCATCGACGTCGGGGCTCGCAAGGGACATGGAAAAACACTACGTCCGCAGGAGCGCTTACGGAGCGCCGAGACCGTCGAGCACGTGTTGTGCCTCGTCGACGATCGAGCGCACGATGTCGCCGGCCGGGATGATGGACGTGATGGCGCCGACGGCCTGGCCGGCGGGGTAGCCCTCGCGGCGTGGATCGATGCCCTCGGTGTGCTCGTCACCACCGAGATGGAACGTCCCGTCGTGGAACGCGACGGCGAGTTGGTCCGGAAACTTCTTCAGGAGTGAGGGATCGGCGTCGTATCGATCGGTCGTGTCGTTTCGCAGGACGCGCATCGTCTTGCCGCTGAACGCGCGCGAAACGACCGTGCCGTCTTCGCGCGTCTCGAGGATCGACTCGCGGTACCCGGGGATGGCACGCGCCTCGGGCGTCGCGATGAAGCGGGTCCCGATCCACACACCCGCTGCGCCGAGTGCGAGCGCCGCCGCGAGCCCGCGACCGTCGAAGATCCCGCCGGCCGCGACGACGGGGATGGCGTCGTCCATGGCGTCCACGATCAGCGGCACGAGGGGGAGCGTCGCCACGGTGCCGGTGTGACCGCCGGCCTCGGTGCCTTGGGCAACGACGATGTCACAGCCCGCGTCAAGCGCGCGCTTGGCGTGTTCGACTTTGCCGCACATAGAAATGACGAGCACACCGTGTTCGTGACAGAACTCGATGACGTGCGCGGGTACGCCGAGTCCGGCCACGAACGTACTTGCGCCTCCTTCAATCAAGAGCTCGACGTTCTGGTGCAACGTCTCGGGAAACGCCGTCAGGAGATCGACGCCGAAGGGCTTCGCCGTGAGTTCCTTGGTCGCGGCTATCTCAGCCGAGAGTCGCGCGCTCGACATCGTCGAGGCGCCGAGACAGCCGTAGCCACCGGCGTTGGAGACCGCGGCGACGAGGGCGCTGTAGGCAACGCCACCCATGCCGGCCAGCATCACCGGGTGTTCGACGTGCAACATCTCGGTGAGTCGCGTCTTCATTGATCTCCTTTTGGAACAAACTACTGAAGTCAAAATCAAACCTCGGACGACGCGCTCTTCAGTCGCCGATGAAACTCCGAGGTCAAGGATCGGCTCGCCGCCCGGACGGTCTCGAGGCAGTCATCGAACTCCGCGTCGTCGCCGTAGTAGGGATCAAAGAGGTCGAGGTCGCGACCCGGTTCGAGCACGTTGCGCAGCAAGAGCACGTCGGTATATCGATTCGTCAGTCGTTTCCTCACTTCGTGAACGTGCTCACGAGTCATCCCGATCACGAGATCTTGTCGGTCGAGGTACGACCGATCGGCGAAGGCAGCGGGAGAACCCTGGCTGAGAAAGCCGGCCCGACGCAGTGCCTCACGCGCGCGATGATCCATAGGACTGCCCACGTGCCAGTTCGCGGTACCGGCGCTCGTGACCTCGACGCGACCGCGTAGCGACGGGTCGGCGTTCACGAACTGTTGGGAGACGACCTCGGCCATGGGGGAGCGACAGATGTTGCCGGTGCAAATCATGGCGACTCGTAGACGCGTCTGGACCACCCAACTCCTCTGGACAGCGCCATTTTACGAGGCTAAGGAAGCTGTAAGTGACGTATCCAGGCCGATGTTGAGTAAGTACTATGGGTCCAGGATCAGACGGAAGGAGACGCGATGCCACTCTCGGAGCACGAACAGCGGGTCCTGGCCGAACTCGAAGAGTCACTCTCCAAACAGGATCCTCGTTTCGCGAAGAACGTGCGCGAGACCAACGTCTACTCGCACGGCGGTCGTCGCGTGCGTTGGGGCATCGTCGGCTTCATCGCCGGTCTCGTCATCCTCATTCTCTGCTTTTCCACGTCGGTCCTCTTGGGACTCGTCGGCGTCGCGATCATGTTTATTTCTGCTGTAGTGATCGAGCGAAATGCTCGTCTTATGGGACGTGCATCGTGGCAGGACATTACTCGTCCTGGCCGTGGTGACGATACCCGCGCGAACTACGGTCCTCGGACCAGTTCGCTTCGCGACTGGTTGTCGCGTCAGCGCCGCACTCGAGAATGACCCATATCGGGGTAGCGCGCAACGCGCCCCCGTGTCTGGCCCTGGATATCGGTGCGACGAAAGTTGAGGCGGCGCTGGTCGACGCTGCCGGGACGCTGAGTTCGCGCTCGCGCATCAACGACGCCGATCACCACGACGACCTGATCACCGCCATCATCGAGCTCGCGCGTCGCGTCATGGCCGACGGCCCCGTCGACGTCGTCGGCGTTGGCTGTGCGGGACCGATGAGTCGCGGGGGAGAAGAGGTGTCCCCGCTCAACATTCCGCAGTGGCGCGAGTTCCCGCTTCGTCGTCGTCTGCGTGACGCGCTCGGTCTCGACGTGTTCGTCGACGGTGACGCGCGCGCCCTGGCGCTGGCCGAGGGTGCGTTCGGCGCAGCGCGCGAGCAAAGTTCGTATCTCTCGATGGTCGTGTCGACCGGTGTCGGCGGTGGACTCGTGATCGACGGTGAACTACTCGACGGCGAGTCGGGCAACGCCGGCCACATCGGACACTTGAACGTCGTGCCGAATGGCAACCTCTGTTCGTGCGGTGCGTTCGGCTGTCTCGAGGCCGAGGCATCGGGCTGGGCGATCGAAGCGCGCACCGGCGTCGCGCCGGCCGACGCCGACGTCGCGACGCGAACGCGAACAGCGGAGCTCGTCGGACGCGCGGTTGGCTCGCTCGCGTCGGTACTCGACTTCAACCACTGCTACGTCGCCGGTGCCGTCGCGCTCGGCTACGGTGACGAGTTCTTCGACGTCGCCAACAAGTCGGCACGTTCGATGGCGCGTCTCCCGTACTCCGAACATCTCGAGATCGTGCGGTCCGAACTTGGCGCCGACGGTCCGCTCCTCGGGGCCGCGCTCGTCGCGTGGCGGGGACGATCGTGAAGAACCTCTGGGCACCGGGACTCGGGCGTTATCTGCTGGGCCACCCGGCTGACGCCGTGGTGTTGGCGCGTGCCGGTTGGCGACTGCGTGGCAATGGCTGGTTCCGGCACTGGCCGTTCTTGCCGCTGCCCGACGCGCACTACTGGCACTTTCGCGTCGTGACGGTCAATGGCAGTTCGTCGGACCCTCTCAGCCCGGCGTCGATGGTTGACGCGGCAAGGTGGGCGTTGGCCCAACCCCTCGGGCGGCACTCGTGAGTCGCGTCCTGCTCTTGAACGCAACGTTCGAACCGCTGCAACTCGTGAGCGAGCGCCGTGCCGTGGTACTGATGCTGGCCGGACGGGCGGAGCCGATCGTCACGCCCGAGCACCCCAACGTCTGCCGCTCGTCATCACTCGTCGTGCAGATCCCGGCGATCGTTCGGCTGCACGACATGGTCAAGCTGCCGTCCAAGGTCCGCACGCCACCACTGACCCGACGCTCACTGTTGTTGCGCGACAGCTATCGCTGCGCCTACTGCCTCGAACACGCCGACACGATTGACCACGTCGTGCCGCGCAGTCGCGGCGGTCGCCACGAGTGGACCAACGTGGTGGCGGCCTGTCGCCGTCACAACATGCAAAAGGGTGATCGGCTCCTCGAAGAGATTGGGTGGCGAATGCACTTCGAACCTCGCGTGCCCGACGGGCCGTGGTGGCGTTGGCGCCACCTGCCCGATCCCGATCCGCTGTGGGCGCCGTACCTGCCTCGGGCTTCGTGAACGATCGGCTCACTGAGCTCTACGACTACGACGAGCTCCGCACTGAAGCGGAAGCGACGATGTACGTCGTGCGCCCCAGTCGAGCGACGCTCGTGCTCGGTAGCACGCAGTCCAAGGAACTGCTCGACTTGGAGCAGGTCGGTGACGTGCCCGTGCGACGCCGCCGCGGTGGCGGTGGGCTGGTGCTGCTGCAGCCCGACGATCTCTGGATCGATTGGTGGATACCGGCTGACGATCCGCGCTGGCGTGGCGACGTGCACGCGAGTTCACGAATGGTCGGACAGTGGTGGGCCGACGTGCTGACCGACGTTGTCGACGGTGTCATCACGGTGCACGACGGGCCACTGGAAGGGGACCCGGCATATCGACTCGTCTGCTTTGCGGGGCGCGGACCGGGTGAGGTGTTCCTTGACGACCAAAAGGCTGTCGGGGTCACGCAGTGGCGAGTTCGCGAAGGTATCTTCGTGTCGACGGTGATGCCCGCGCACGCGTCGAACGACGTGCTTGGCTACCTCCGCGTGGTGCCGGATGGTCTCGAACGGGCCCTGGCGCATCAGGTACTTTCCTCGTTCGCAGGTCTCTCGCACGAGCGCGTGATCGCGGCGCTGCGTCACACGAGCGGTCCTTGGCGCGAGCGCGCCAAGGACCTTCGCCTCTAGGGCGACTCGACTTCAACTCGTCCCAAAGCTCGACCCCTCACGCCGCGCGTCGCAACGTGCCCAAAATTGGCTCCAAATTGTTTTCATTTGCATTCGGGTGGGGTTTAGTGGTGTAATGTGTCACCAAATGGGGGAGAGTGGTGAACCCATCGGAGGAACGTCGATGCTCGGATTTGTAGGCCAGTACCAGCATTCGCTGGACGCCAAGGGTCGACTCATCCTGCCCGCGAAGTTTCGCGCCGAGTTCGAACGCGGTGGTCACCTCAGCCCCAACACCGAAGGGTGCATCGCGCTGTGGACGCCCGGGGAGTTCGCTCGCCAGAGCGACGAGCGCCTCGAGCAGAGTCGCTCCGGCGGATCGGTAGAACGTCAACAGGTCCGGTACTGGGCGGCCAACTCCTCGGACGTCGAGTTCGACAAGCAAGGGCGATTCGCGTTGCCCTCGGCGATCCGCGAGTACGGACAACTAAGAGGCGACGTATTAATAGTCGGCACGCTCGACCACATCGAACTCTGGAATCCCACGATCTACGCCGAGAAGGTCAATTCGGCCGAAGAGTTGTTTAAGCAGGGTAGTGACTAATGAATGGAGTGCAACAGAAGTATCGGCCGCGGACCATGCGCAGCCTGGCAATCGTCAAGACGGGTAGAGAATCCTCCTCCGCCTGCTCTCCCGTCTTGACGATTGAAAGGCTGCAGATGGCCCAGGACATATTTCACGTACCGGTGCTCGAGAGCGAGATCGTCGAGCTCTTTGCCAGTCAGCGCGCTGGCGTGGTCGTTGACGCCACGTTGGGTGGGGGCGGTCACGCCTACGCGCTCTTGTCTCGCGCACCACAACTTCGCATTCTGGGCATCGATCGAGACCCCGATGCCCGAGCCGCCTCCGCGGAGCGACTCGCCGAGTTCGAGGGTCGCGTCCGTATCGTGGACGCGACCTTCGGCCAACTACACGACGCGTTGGACGCGAACGCCGATTTTCTCGGCAACGACCCGATCGTGGGCGTCTTGATGGACCTGGGTGTGTCGTCGCACCAACTCGATGACGCGCGTCGGGGATTCTCCTTCCGCGCTGACGCGCCCCTGGACATGCGTATGGACCCCACGCGAGGCGAAACGGCAGCGCAGTTCCTCGGCCACGTGGATCAGCACCAACTCGTGCGTCTGCTTCGCGAGAACGGCGAGAGTCGCTTCGCGGGATCGATCGCCAAGTCCGTCCTTGAACGCCAGCCCCGGACGACCAATGAACTGACCGAGGCGGTCGAGCGCGCGGTCCCCATGGCCGCTCGCCGTCGTGGCCACGTCGCGACGCGCGTCTTCCAGACGCTTCGTATCGCCGTGAACTCCGAAGAGGAGGAACTGACGAGCGGGCTGGACGCGGCCCTCGACGCCGTCAGCGCCGGGGGACTCGTGGCCGTCATTTCGTATCACTCGGGCGAGGACCGTGTCGTGAAATCCGTGCTGCACGAGGCCGGCACCGGAGGCTGTCACTGTCCGCCCGAACTCGGGTGTGTGTGCGGCGCCGTGGCGCGCGTCACTGTATTGAAGGCCAGCGCTCGTCTCGCGAGCCAGGGTGAGATCGATCAGAACCCACGAGCACGATCAGCTCGACTGCGAGCGGCTCGGAAGCTCCCGTGAGCGTCATTACCTTCCCTCGACGTGTGGACTCTGGTCGTCCGCGACCAGGTACCCGCCCTCAGTCGCGACCCGAAGTCCGCCCCGACGCGCGACGTCGCCCGACGCACGTCGCGGTAGCGCCTCGTCGTCGTGCCGTCACCGGGACCTGGCGGCGTGCGTCGTCGCTTCGTAAGTCCTGCATCATCGTGATCGTGGCGCTCGCGCTTGCGATGGCCGGCAGCATGGTGGTGGCCAACCGCCAAGTCCAACTGCACGCCCTCCAGAGTCAACTACTCCAAGCCCAGTCGACCTACGCCGAACAAGTCGGGTCCAACACGGACTTGGCGGCGCCCAGCCTCGTCGCGACCAAGGCCGGCGCCCTGCACTTGGTCTATCCCGTCTCGGTGACCCAAGTTCCGTCCACGTCACTTGATGAGCCACTGCGGCTACCGAAGTTCTTGGGTTATGCACCGGCTACATCAAGGACGATTCGGTGAGCACCCACTACTCACCGACCCACACACGCTCGCAGGTTCTACATCATCCGGCACGCGCGCGCGTCAGTGGTCCGCGTCGTCTCGTTCTCCTGCGCACGATCCTCGCGCTCGGCTTCGTCGCGCTCGGCGTGCGTCTCTTCTTCATTCAGGTCGTCGACCACGCGCACTACGCCAAACTCTCGGTCGACCAGGTTCGAGTCAATCTGACGACCACGGCGCTTCGCGCAGGCATCTACGACCGCAACGGCGAGATCCTCGCCGTGTCGCGACCGACGTCGCTCGTGATCGCCGATGACATACAGATAAAACATCCCCAACGTGAGGCCCAGGCGATGTCGGCGCTCATCCAGATACCGGCCAGCCGATTGGTACCGCTGTTGTCGAAATCGCGCGACGGCTACGTGATCTTGAACAACAAACTCAACCTGAACTCCGGTCGTCGACTCGCCGCACTGGACTTCCCGGGGATCGTGGTCCAGAACTCCTCGGTCCGTACCTACCCGAACGGCTCGCTGGCGACCTCGGTCATCGGTGGCACCAACGCGTCAGGCGTGGGTTCGGCGGGCCTCGAGTACCAGTACCAGAAACTGCTGGCGGGCAGCACCGGCATCACACGTGAGTTTGTGTCATCGTCGGGCGTCAGCCTGCCGAGTTCGTTCAGCACGGTAATCAAGAAGGCCCAGCCCGGTGTCGGACTCGAGTTGACGCTGGACACCTCGTTGCAGTTCGTCGCCGAGCGCGACCTCGCGCGACAACTCGCCGCGACCGACGCGGTCTCGGGCGTCGCCGTAGTGATGGACGTGAAGACGGGCGAGATCCTCGCCGACGCGTCACTGGCCAACACGAAGTCGCACCCGGGTGTCTTGGGGACGCCGGCGGTCTGGGGCCGCAGCGTCGGCGTCGCCGGTATCGATCAGACCGTGAACAACCTGGCCTTCACCCAGACCTACGAACCCGGCTCGGTCTTCAAGGTCGTCACCTTCTCGGCGGCGCTGCAGGCTGGTCTCATCACGCCGTCGTCGGTCATCACGGTGCCGTCCTCGGTCGTGGTCGGTGGTCGCTACTTCCACGACGCCGAACAACACCCCCTCGAACACCTCACCGCGACCCAGGTACTCGCGCTCTCCTCGAACATCGGGACCTACGAGATCGGTGCGCGTGTGGGCGAAGCCGGCATCCTGGCCCAGGTCGAGCGCCTCGGCTTCGGTCAGCCGACGGCCATTGACTTCCCGGGCCAGTCGCCCGGTCTGTTGGTCAGCGCCGCCAACTGGTACGCCAGTGACCAGGTGGCCCTGCCGATCGGTCAGGTCGACGCCGTCCCACCGATCCAGGTCCTCGACGCGTACAACGCGATCGCCAACGGCGGCGTCTTCGTCGAACCGAAGTTGGTTCGCGGCTACGTCTACGCCAACGGCGCCGTCAAGGCGACATCGCCGAGCGCCAAGCGCCAAGCACTCAGCGCCAGCGTGTCGGCGACCATGGTGCGGATGCTCGAGCAGGTCGTGCTCGCGGGTACCGGCACCAACGCCATCATTCCCGGCTACAGCGTCGCCGGCAAGACGGGCACCGCCACGATGCCCTATCCCGGGAAGGACAAACTCCTGGTCGGGGACTACAACGCGAGCTTCGTCGGATTCGCCCCCGCGAACGACCCGGTACTGTCGATGATCGTGGTGGTGGAGCGTCCCGAAACGACGATTTTCGGGGGTGCGGTCGCGGCACCGATCTTCCAAGAAGTCATGTCCTACGCCTTGCACCACTACAACATCCCCTCCAACGGCACGTTCCAGAAGCCCCTCAAGGGGAAGGGCGCGTCAATCTCCTCGGACGTGACCTGATGCAGTTGGGCGACATCCTCGATGACGTCACACTCGACGTCGCGACCGGGGGACTCGAGATCACTCACGTCGACATCGACTCGCGAGAGTGCGTGCCCGGTTCGCTCTTCTTCGCCCTGCCGGGCACCGCGACCGACGGCGCGAGGTTCGCGACCGACGCGATTGGTCGCGGCGCGCTCTGCGTCGTGGCGAGCACGCCGCTCGACGTGGCGGCGCCGGTCGTCGTCGTGCCGGCGACACAACTGAACGCGCTGTGCGCTCACGCGAGTGCGGCGGTCGTCGGTCACCCCGAGGCCAAGACCCGACTAGTCGCGGTCACCGGCACCAACGGTAAGACGAGCGTGACCACCATCGTCGCGGAACTGGCGCGGGCCCTCTCGTGGAACGGCGCCAACATCGGCACCCTGACGAACGAACGCACCACGCCCGCGGCGCCGGAGCTCTTTCGCACTCTGGCCTCACTGGTCGACGGCTTCGATCCCAAGGTCCAGAACTCGGTCGTGGCGATGGAGGTCTCGAGTCACGCGATGAGCCAACACCGCGTCGACGGTCTCCAGTTCACGGTCGCCGCCTTCACCAACCTCAGTCACGAACATCTCGACTACCACGGCTCGATGGAGGAGTACTTCGTCGTGAAGTCACAACTCTTCACCTCCGAGCACTCCCAGCGCGCCGTGATCTGGGACGACGACTCGTACGGACAACGCCTCGCGGAACTGACGACGTTGCCCGTCACCCGAGTGTCGCGTGGCGACGCCACCGACGTCGTGACGTCGTTCACGGGCACGACGTTCTTCTGGCGCCAGCACCTCGTCAACTCCGCACTCCTCGGCGACTACAACGTCGACAACGCGCTGATCGCGATGGCCATCATGAGCGTGCTTGGTGCCGACGACGCGTCGATCGCCGCCGCGATGGGGGAGGTGGCGTCGGTTGCCGGGCGATTTGACGTCGTTCGTGGGCCCAACGTGACCGTCATCGTCGACTACGCTCACACCCCGGAAGGCCTGCGCCGGCTGTTGGAGGACGTGCGCGTCATGGTTCCCGGGGGCCGCGTCATCACGGTCTTCGGCTGCGGCGGTGACCGCGACCGCGCCAAGCGACCCGAGATGGGGCTGGTCGCGTCGACCTATTCGGACCTCACGATCGTCACGTCGGACAATCCTCGTTCGGAGTCGCCCGAGTCGATCATCGACGCGGTCATGAGCGGCGTCGCCCGCGGCGCGGACGTGATTCGCGACGCGGACCGGCGAAGCGCGATCGCGCGGGCCCTCGAGGCGGCCTCGCCCGGGGACGTGGTGGTCGTGGCGGGCAAAGGACACGAGACCACCCAGACCATCGGTGAGCTGGTCGTTCCGTTCGACGATCGCGTCGTCGCGCGCGAGTTGTTGGGAGTGCCGTGCTGAGTCTGATGGAGTCCGGTGGTGTGGCGTTCATATTCTCGCTCCTCGTGACGCCGCTGTGGATTCGCTTCCTCACTCGTCGCTCCCTCGGTCAGCACATTCACGAAGACCTGCCCTCAACCCACCTTGTGAAGGCCGGTACGCCCACCATGGGTGGCGTCGTGATCGTCGTGGCTGGGGTGCTCGGGTACCTGATGGGTCACGTGGGGACCTCCGTGGTCGTCACCCGAAGCGGCATCCTGGTCGTCGGCGTGGTGGTCGCCTCGGGCTTCCTCGGTTTCCTCGATGACTTCATCGGTATCCGCAACGCACGGAACCTGGGGCTCAACAAGCGCGGCAAGTTCGTTGGTCAGTTGTTGATCGCCGCCGTGTTCGCGGTGCTGTCGATCGACTGGGTGCACACGTCGACGAATCTGTCCTTCACGCGCTTCTCGTTGCCCGGGTGGAACCTGACGTCGGTCGGCTGGGTGCTGCTCGCACTGCTGGTGATCATTTCGAGTTCGAACGCGGTCAACCTGACCGACGGCCTCGACGGCCTCGCCGCCGGTTCGGGGACGTTCTGTTTCGGGGTCCTGGCGATCATCGGCTACTGGCAGTTCCGTCACTTCTCGATCTATCACCTGCACGCCGCTCTGGATCTCGGTCTCTTCGCGGTCGGACTGGTGGGTGCCTGCCTTGGCTTCCTGTGGTGGAACGCGGCGCCCGCACGTATCCACATGGGCGACACCGGTTCGTTAGCCATCGGCACCGCGCTGGGCGCGCTCGCGCTGTTGATGAACCTGGACCTCCTGCTGCCGGTGATCGGTGGACTCTTCGTCGCCGAGACCGCGTCGGTCATCTTGCAGGTGATCAGCTTTCGCCTCTTCGGGCGTCGGATCTTTCGCATCGCACCGTTCCACCACCATCTGGAGATGCACGACTGGCCCGAGTTCACGATCATCGTGCGCCTGTGGATCGTCGCGGGTCTGCTCGCGATGCTCGGCCTCGGTATCTTCTACGGCGACTTCTTAAAGATCGCGAAGGTGTAATCGTGGCGATCCGTCAACGCGACCTCCGAGCCGACCCGCGTCCGCGTCGCGCCGAACCGGAAGCGCGACCCCGCGAACGCGGACTCTGGCAGCCGATGCCGCGCGGCGTGGCGAGCGGGCGGGTACTCCTGCTCATCACCGCACTGCTCGTGACCTTCGGCACCATCGCCGTCGCGTCGGCGAGCGAGGGCCAAGCAACGGCCAACGGCGGTTCGGCGTGGTCGATCATGATCCACGACCTGGTGTACCTGGGTTTCGGCATCTTCGCGCTGTACCTCGCGTCGCGCGTGCGCCTCGAGCGACTCGTGCGATCGGCGCCGATACTGATCATCGTCGGACTCGGACTCCTTTTAGCGGTGCGCGCGATCGGCGTGACGAGCAACGGCGGCCGACGGTGGCTGAACTTGCACGTCATCTACCTCCAGCCGTCAGAGTTGTTCAAGCTCTTCACGGTCTTGTTCATCGCGTGGCTCGTGCAGTACCACCACAACGAGCTCGGCCACTGGCGCCAGTTGGCGGTCTGGACGCTGCCCATCTCGATCGGCTGCGCGCTCATCGTCATCGAGCCCGACATCGGGACGTCCTCGGTCGTGGCGGTGATCGCCTTCGGCATGCTCTGCGTCGGGGGACTGTCGCGACGGATGCTGGGTCGGATCGCCGTGCTCGGGGTGCTCGCCTTCGGCGCCTACCTGGCGTACAAGCCGTACTCCTTCAAGCGGTTCTTCTCCTTCTTGCACCCCAACACGCAGTTGCTCGGCAGCGGTTACCAACTCCTCCAGAGCCGTATCGGTCTCGGGGCCGGCGGCGTCGGCGGCCTCGGCCTCGGTCACAGTCGTGAGAAGTGGGGACTCCTGCCCAATCCCCACACCGACTTCATCTTCACCATCATCGGTGAGGAGCTCGGGCTCATTGGTACCTTGCTCGTCATCGCGCTGTTCCTCGCGTTCGTCTTCGCGGCCGTGCGCATCGCTCAACGGTGCACGAACTCGGTCTATCGACTCATCGCCGTCGGCATCACGACGTGGATCGCCGTCGAGGCCCTGATCAACATCGCGTCGGTCGTCGGTTGGTGGGCCGTCACCGGTATCCCGTTGCCCTTCTTCTCCTACGGTGGCACGGCGCTGATCACCGAGCTCTTCGCCGTCGGGCTGCTCTACAACATCGCGCACGACCGCAGCCACAGCGGTGACGTGACGATCCGAGAACACCGCCTCACCAACTTCCGAGAGACCATCGAACGAAAGACGGCGCCGCGACCGACACGCTCGCGCTCGAGCAGCGATCCGCGCCGGACCCGCTAATGGCCGGTCCCATCGTTATCACCGGGGGTGGTACCGGTGGCCACATCTTCCCGATGGAGGCCATCGCCGATCAACTGCGCGCTCGCGGTGTCGAGGCGCGCGACCTTCGTTTCGTCGGTAGTCGCCGGGGTCAGGAGTCGTCGCTCCTCGCCGACAGTGCTATCGCGCTCACCTTGCTCCCGGGCCGGGGGTTTCGTCGCGCCCTCAACCTCGACGCGCTCCTGGAGAACCTCGGCGCCGCCGTCGCACTGGCCGCGGCGCTAGCGAGCGCGCTGGTCAAGGTCCGCCAGTGGCGGCCGTCGGTCGTGGTCTCGCTCGGGGGCTACGCCTCGTTCGCGACGACGCTGGCCGCGCTCGTGTGGCGTCGACCCGTCGTGCTGGTCGAACTCGACGCCGAGCCTGGTGCGGCCCAACGTCTCTTCACTCGTTACGCGCGCGCCCGGTGCTGCGCCTTTCCTACGAACGATCCCAAGGCCGTCGTGACGGGTACGCCACTACGCGAGCGAATCGTCGCGGTGGACCGTTCGCCCGACGGTGCGCGCGCTGCTCGCGCGACGATCGAACCTCCGGTCGATGACGCGCGTCTGGTCGTCGTCGTGATGACCGGCTCGCTGGGTTCGACGACGGTGAATGCCGCGGTGAGCGATCTGGCGCGACGTTGGTCGTCACGGCGGGACCGGACGATCATTCACGTCGCCGGTCGACGCGACGTCGCGATCGTGCGCAACCACGCACCGTTCACCAACGGCCTGGACTATCGCGTGCTCGAGTTCGGTGACATGGCTCAACTCTGGGCACTCTGTGACGTGGCGATCTGTCGGGCCGGTGCCTCCACGGTCGCGGAATTGACGACGCTCAAGATCCCTTCCGTGCTCGTGCCGCTGCCGCGTGCACCGGGGGATCATCAGATGAAGAACGCGCTTGCGGTCGTAGAGGCCGGCGGTGCGCGGCTCGTGCTCGACGCCGAATGCAACGGCGCGAAATTGGACGACGTACTCGCGTCAATCACGACGCCCGAGACGTTGGCCTCGATGAGTGAGGCCGCGGGGGCGTTAGGTCGCCGCGACGCGGCGTCGTCGATTGCGAAGGTCGTCGCGGACGTCGGTGGTTGGTCGTGACGCTCTTCGATCCCGGGGTGTCGGTGCACGTCGTCGGGGTGGGTGGCGCGGGCATGAGCGGTCTGGCGCGGCTCCTCGTTGAGTCGGGCGCCGTGGTGAGCGGGAGTGACCTCGCCGACTCGTCGCAGCTCGAGTCGTTACGAGCGCTCGGCGTCACCGTCGCCGTGGGACACGACGCCACGAACGTAGGTCATCCCGACGTCGTGCTGTGGTCGCCGGCCGTCGCGAGCGACAACGTGGAACTGGTCACCGCACGAGCACGTGGCGCCACGGAACTGTCGCGGGCCGAAGTCTTGGCGGCGTTGGCGCAGGTTCGATCGGTGATCGGACTCACCGGGACTCACGGCAAGACCACGGCGACGTCGATGATGGTGCACGTGATGGCCGCTGCCGGTCGAGACGCCGGATATCTCCTCGGTGCCGACGTGCTCGGCGTCGGCGCGAATGGTCACTGGGGCAGCGGCGACGTGATACTCGAGGTCGACGAGAGTTACGGGACGTTCTCGCTCCTGGCACCGCGCGCGCTCGGACTGCTCAACGTGGAGGCCGATCACCTCGACCACTACGGGACGCTGGCCGCACTCGAGAGCGCCTTCGCCCAGTTGATCGATCGCACGACCGGACCGGTCGTGACCTGGAGTGACGACGCGGGCTGTCAGCGCGTGGCGCGCCTCGCGTCTCGCGACGCCGTGCGCGTCGGGACTCGCAACGCGGATAGCTGGCGGGTGAGCGACGTCTCGGTCTCGCGCTACGACGCGCACTTCTTGTTGAGCGGACCGGACGAGGTGCTGGAACTCGCGCTCAAAGTGACCGGCGCTCACAACGTCGCCGACGCCGCGGTCGTGGCGGTGCTGGCGAGACAGCTCGACGTTTCACCCGACGCGATCCACTCCGGACTCGGTAACTTTCGCGGTGCACCGCGGCGTTTCGAACTCCTGGGTTCGTGGCGCGGCGTCGACGTCTACGAGAGTTACGCGCACCTGCCCGGAGAGATCAGCGCGATACTGAGCTCGACCCGGGCCGCCGGCTACGAACGCGTCACGGCCGTCTTCCAACCGCATCGCGTGACGCGCACGATCTCGCTGGCCGAGGACTTCGCGCCGTCCTTCGACCTGGCGTCGAACGTCATCGTGGCCAACATCTACACCGCCGGCGAGGCGAACCCGACGGGCGTGACCGGCCAGGTGGTCGCCGACGCGATTCTGGCGCGCGGTGCCGGCGCGACCACGACGTACGTCGCGTCGCTCGATGACGTACCCGAGGCACTCGAGCGCGTCCACGACCAGAGTGACGTGGTCGTGCTGCTCGGCGCCGGCGACGTGGCGTCGGTCGCGGCGAAGCTCAAAGGACTGCACTGATGTCACTCGACGCGTTGATCGACGTCGGGGGAGCGCGTGTTAACGAGCACGCGCCCTTCGGCGCGCGCACCACGTATCGCGTCGGCGGCACGGTGCGCGCGCTGGTGACACTCTCCTCGCGCCAGGACCTCGAGGAGCTGGGTCCGCTCATGGCGGACAGCGGTCTGGCGATGTTCGTCCTCGGCAACGGCTCGAACCTCTTGGTCGCCGACGGCGAGCACGACGTGCTCGGGGTGCACCTGGTGGGGGAGTTCGACGAACTGCACACGCGAGACGAGGGCGACGTCGTGGTCGTCGACGCGGGTGCCGGTCTGGACCTGCCGATCGCCGCGCGACGACTGGCCAAGTCCGGCGTCGCCGGTTTCGAGTGGGCGGTCGGCGTGCCCGGGAGTTTCGGGGGCGCGGCCGTGATGAACGCCGGCGGTCACGGCTCGGACATGAACGAGTCGCTCGTCTCGGTCACGGTCTGGCACGACGGCACGACGCGCACCTGGTCCAAGGAACTACTGGACTTCGGGTACCGCACGAGCGCGTTGCACCGCGACGACCTGGTGACGTCGGTGCGGCTGCACCTTCGCGCCGGGGACAGCGACACGTCCCAGGAGCGGATCCGCGAGATAGTGCGCTGGCGACGTGAACATCAGCCCGGTGGGGCGAATGCCGGCAGCGCCTTTCGCAACCCCGAAGACGACTACGCCGGGCGGCTCATCGACGAGGCCGGCTGCAAGGGGATGCGCCTCGGCACCGCCGTCGTGTCCGAGAAGCACGCCAACTTCATCATCGCCGACGTCGACGGGAGGGCCAACGACGTCTACGAACTGCTCACGACGGTGCGCGCCCTGGTCAAGGAGCGTTCGGGCGTCGAGCTCACCAGCGAGCACCGGTTTCTGGGATTTGAGGCGTCGTGAGTCGCGCCTCACGCGTCGAACGAGCGCGCGCCGCCAAGGTCGCCGCGACGCGACCACGCTCGGCGCCGCGCGTCGAGTCGCGCGAATCACGCGACGCGCCCGAAGCCCGTCGACCCCGACGTCGACGCTTCCGAGCCGTGCGCTTCACGATGGTCGCGGTCTTGGTGCTCGCGACGCTCGGCGTCGCCAGTGAATGGGTCCTGCGACAGTCATACTTTCGCGTGCAGCACGTCACCTTCGTCGGCGTCCGTCACGAACCCCTCTCGCTGGTGCTCGCGTCCTCGGGTCTCGAATCGCACCCGACGATGTTGGACGTGAACGCCGCGACGGTGAAGGCGAAGCTGGACCAATTCGCGTGGATCGACTCGGTGCGCCTCGTGAAGCACTGGCCCAACACCGTCGTCGTGACGGTGCACGAGAGCACCGCCGTCGCCGTGGCGTTCAACGCGAAACACGTGTTGCAGTACGTGGACCGGCACGGACGTGACCTCGGCGTGGCGCCGTTGCACGCGAATCTGCCCACGCTTGAGTACGTGCATCCCAAAGGTGCCACGTGGCCGTTCACACGCGCCGGTCGTTCGGCCGCGTTCGTCGCCGCCCAGTTGCCGCCCGCCTTCAGCGCGCAGGTCTCGATCATCACCGAGGACGATCACGGTGTGGTGACGCTCAAGATGACGACGCCGGTCACCTTCATCCTCGGACCGGCGACGCAGTTGCACGCAAAATTCGTAGCGATCGCCTCCGTGATCAAGAACAGCACGCTGCGTCCGGGTGACGTCGTCGACGCGACCGTGCCGGGTGAGTTGGCCGTTACCGGCGGCGCGCCGTCCTAGGCCGTCATTTGACCAAAGACCAGTGTCTGACTAGCCTTCGAAGGCATTTGTTCGCCAATGTTCGCACCTTCGTCAGCGGTGCGACACAATGGAGGAGTCAACCCAAGGGGAGTTCATGAGTCTCAATCAGAACAATTACCACGCCGTGATCAAAGTCATCGGCGTTGGTGGAGGCGGCGTGAACGCAGTGAACCGGATGATCTCCTCGGGACTCCGCAATATCGAATTCATCGCGGCCAACACTGACGCCCAGGCACTGCTGATGAGCGAAGCCGACTTGAAACTCGACATCGGACGAGAGCTGACCAAGGGCCTCGGCGCCGGCAGCGACCCCGAGATCGGCCGTCAGGCCGCCGAGGACCACCGCGCCGAGATCGAAGAGGCCCTGATGGAGACCGACATGGTCTTCATCACGGCCGGCGAGGGCGGCGGTACCGGAACTGGCGCCGCACCCGTCGTGGCCGAGATCGCGCGGGGACTGGGAATCTTGACGATTGGCGTGGTCACGAGGCCGTTTTCCTTTGAGGGGAAGCGTCGCGCGACCCAGGCTGAGAAGGGCATTCAGTCGCTGCGCGAGAAGGTCGACACCCTCATCGTCATCCCCAATGACCGACTGCTCTCGGTGACCGCCGCCGACACCTCGATGCTGGACGCCTTCAAGATCGCCGATGACGTGCTGCTCTCGGCGGTGCGCGGCGTGACCGACCTGATCACCGTGCCCGGCCTGATCAACACCGACTTCGCCGACGTCAACGCCATCATGCGCAACGCCGGCACGGCCATCATGGGCGTCGGTTCTTCGACGGGTGAGGGGCGCGCCGTGAACGCCGCGCGTGCCGCCATCACGTCGCCGCTGCTCGAGGCCTCGATCGATGGCGCCCGCGGCATCTTGATGAACATCGTCGGTGGGCCGGACGTGACGTTGTCCGAGGTGACCCAGGCGGCCGAGATCATCCACTCGGTCGCGCACCCCGACGCCAACATCATCTTCGGCAGCGTGATCGACGACTCGATCGGCGACGCCGTGCGCGTCACCGTCATCGCCGCGGGCTTCGATCACAACGCGCCGGCCAAGGTCTCGCCCCTCACGACCACCGAGCCCGCGATGACCGAGGGTCCGCGCAGCGACATCTTCACCAGCACCACCAATGACGACTTCTTCGACGTCGGTGGCGATGACGACCTCCCCAGTTTCCTCCGCTAGTTCGGACCTCACGGCGCGCGTCGCCGCCAACCTCACGGCGCTGCGCGAGCGGATTACGCGTACCGGCCGCGACCCCGCGTCGATCCGCCTCGTGGCGGTGACCAAGACCTTCGGCGTGGAGGCCGTTGACGCCGCCCTCGCCAACGGGCTGCACGACCTCGGCGAGAACTACGTGGACGAACTCGAGGCGAAATCGGCGCAGCGTCGCGCGGAACCGCTCACCTGGCACTACATCGGAGCGTTGCAGTCCAACAAGATCGCGCGGATCTGTTCGAGCGCGCAGGTCATCGCCACGGTCTCGCGCGCGAAAGAGCTCGAGCGCGTCGCGCGCGGCGATGCTCACCCGGAACTGTTGATCCAGGTGGACTACACCGGGGGCGCGACGCGTAACGGCGCGAGCGCGGCCGAGGTGCCCGCGTTGCTACGGCACGCGCGAGAACTCGAACTCGACGTGCGCGGTCTGATGACCGTTGCGGCGCCCGATCCGGCGTCGGCGCGTTCGGCCTTCGCGAATCTGGCCCGGCTGCGCGTGGAATTGGGCCTCGTCGAGTGCTCGATGGGCATGAGCGATGACGTGGAGATCGCTTGTGAACTGGGCTCGACCGAACTGCGAATCGGACGCGCGCTCTTCGGGGAGCGGGTCGTTCACGGCGCTACCTGACCTAACATGGACCAAAGCGCCTGAACCGCTAGGAGATGTCGATGAAAGATAAGTTGCGCGGGTTCTTAGGATTCCTGGGCCTCATTGAGGACGAGTACGGCGAGTACGGATCGACCGGGTCGGCGCCGGCACGACCCTTCACCGACAGCACCACCGCTGAGGTCGAGCCGGAGTGGACCGCGCCACCGACGTCGGGTGCCCGGCAGTTTCCGACGTCCTCATCCAACGCTCAGCCCCTTCGCCCCGTGTCGCCGCAACGCAACTCCTCGATCTCGGTACTGGACGCCTCGGGTCAGACCTCACGGGTCCGACCGATGACCAATGCGCCGAGGAGTAGTTCGTCGTTCTCGCCCGAACGTGACGTCGCGATCTTCGCCCCGCGCAGTTACGACGAGTCGCGTCGCATCACCGACCTGTTGCGATCGAACCGCGCGGTCGTCTTGAACGTCAACTCGGTCGATCCGAACCTCGGTCGTCGACTGGTCGACTTCGCCTCCGGTACCGCCTACGCACTGAACGCCAAGATCGAAATTCTCGGCAACAGCCTCTATCTCATGAGCCCCCAGGGTATGCACCTGGGACCGGAAGCAAAGGATCGGCTGCGAGAGGCGAACTATCGCGATCTCGGCGACGCATGAGATTCATTCAAGATCTATTAACGCTGTACATCTTGATCATCGTCGTGCAGTCGTTGCTCAGTTGGTTCCCGACGGATAGTCGTAGCGGCGGCATGGCGACGACCAAATTGGTGCTCGCGCGACTCACCGAACCGGTGCTTCGCCCGCTGCGACAGATCGTCCCGGGCGTTCGCTCCGGCGTCGACTTCTCACCCTTCGTCGCGGTGATCATCCTCTACATCATCAAGGCGTCGATCTAGTAATTCATCGGTTCGCGACGACCAGAGCACTAGGGTGAAGGCATGGATAGCACCGATTCTGCCTACTCAGCGCTGGACGCCATCGACACGGTGGCCTTCAAGATCGGGGTTCGGGGTTACAACGTCGACGAGGTCGACGACTTCCTCGAGCGCCTCTCGGGCGAGGTCCACCAGTTAAAGGAACTCGTCGCCCAACAGCGCCAGCAGTTGCGCCAGGCCGGCGAACGGATCAATCAACTCGACACCCGCTCGAGCGACGCACCCGCCGCAGCTCCGGCGCCCGCACCAGCGGCCGCGCCGCGCCACATCAGCGTCTCGGGCGCCGAACAGGTGACGGCGATGATCGCCATGGCCCAGCAGTTCATCGAACAGGCGCAGAATGAAGCCGAGGACAAGGCGCGCGAACTGACGACCGGCGCCCAGGAGCGCGCGCGCGAGATCGTCGCCGAAGCGCGCAGTCGTGCCGAGGACGAGGTCAATCGCCTGAACGGTCTCAAGCAGCGACTCAGTGAAGACGTGGAGACGCTCACGCGTCAACTCGACTCCGAGCGCAAACGTCTCAGTGCCTCACTCGCCGAGTTCTCACGGTGGGTGGAAAGTTCCTTGCAGGTCGGTGGTGCGCGCGCGTCGGTGGCGTCGGCACCGCAACCGGCACCGCGACCGATCAAGCCGCCGCCGGCCCCGGCGCCGATGTCGGATCAGGGCATCGGTCAGGTACTGAATTTTGAAGCACCCTCACACGACGATCGTCAGTAAGTTCCTCGCAAACTGGTAGGGTCGGCGCGCACTTGTTGTGCATTGTCGAGGAGTTCACATGCCGTCCACAGGAAGAACCACGAAAAAGGCGCCCGCCAAGAAGCCGGCAGCCAAGAAGAGCGTGGTCACCAAGGCCCCGGTGAAGAAGGCCGTCGCCAAGCGTCCCGTGGCCCCGCACGCACCCAAGAAGCCCGTGAAGAAGACCGTCGCCAAGAAGCCGGCGCCCAAGAAGACCGTCGCCAAGAAGCCGGCGCCCAAGCCGGTGAAGAAAGTGGCGACCTTGAGCGCAACCCAAAAGGCCGCCGCGGCCAAGAAACTGGCGCGTCGCTAAGGCCAAGGCCGCCGCCGCCGCGAAGCAGCTGAAAGAGCGCGAGGCCAAGGCCAAGGCCGCGGCCAAGGAGAAGGCCGCCGCCGCCAAAGCCAAGGCGATCGCCGCCGCCAAGGCGAAGAAGGAACGTGACGCCAAGGCCAAGATCGCGGCCAAGGAACGTGAGGTCCAGCGCAAGGCGCGCGAGAAGGCCGCGGCCGAAGCGAAGAAGCAACGCGACATCGACGCCAAGCGCAAGGCCATCGAGGCCGAGAAGTTGCGCAAGGTCCGCGAGATCGAACGCCGTAATCACGAAGAGCTGAAGCGCCAGGAGCGTCGCGAGGCCGAAGAGCGCAAGCGTCTCGAGGCCCTCGAGCGAAAGATGCACTCCAAGCCCTACGCCGACGAGCCCGAGTTCTTAGACGAACTCCGTCGACTGTTGCTCGAGACGCGCAGCGCCACCAATGACGACATCGTCGTGATGGAGTCCGAGGCCGACGAGATGTTGGTGGACCGCGAGCGACTCGAGTACGACGACGAGGACGGCTCCAGTGTCGCGTCGGACATCCAGCGTGACCAGAAGAAGGACCTCGCCTCACTTTTGCGCCTGAAGGTCGACGAGATCGACGTCGCGCTCGCGCGCATCGATGACGCCAGCTACGGTCGCTGTGACGAGTGCTACGAGGCCATCTCGAAGCCTCGTCTCATGGCCCAGCTGCCGGTCTTTATGTGTGTCTCGTGCCGCGCAAGCGTCTAGTTGATCGGATCAACTTCACGGTCATCGTGATCGCCCTCGTCGTGACGGCGATCGACGCGCTCTGCAAGGTCTGGGCCCGCCACGCACTCGCCACGCACGCCATCCACGTGGGCGGCGCGATCTGGTTGCGCCTGCAGTACAACTCCGGTATCTCGTTCTCCTTCGACCAGTCGAGGACGCTCTTGACCTCGATCGCGACGGTGGTCGTCGCGGCCGTAGTGCTGGTGGTGGGTCTTCGCGCGCGTCGCGGACTCCCGACCGTGGGCTTCGGTCTCTTGATCGGCGGCGGTGTGGCCAACGTCATCGACCGCCTCGCGGCCACGCCGCACCGGGTGACGGACTTCATCGCCCTGGGGTCTTTCCCCGTCTTCAACCTCGCCGACGTCGCGATCACCGCCGGCTTCATCACGTTGCTGGTCGCCGCACTCTCGGGCGAGAAGCTCCTCGCGTGAGTGACGACGACGTCCTGGACGCGTTCGATGGTGAGGTACTGGACCTCATCGTCCCGGGCACCCTCGATGAGATCCGACTCGATCGGGTGCTGGCACTCCTCACGGGTCTGTCGCGCTCAGAGACCAGTGACATCATCGCGAGCGGGGCGGTCACGCTCGGGGACAAGGTGATCGTGAAGTCGGCCACGCCCGTTCGCGAGGGTCAACGTCTCGTCGCCGTCTTGCCGGCACCGGAGAGCGCGTTCGTCGAGGCCGACGCCAGCGTGCCGGTCGACGTCGTGCTCGACGACGTCGACTTCGCGGTCGTCAACAAGGCGCCGGGCCAGGTGGTGCACCCGGGCGCCGGCCACCGTGACGGCACGTTGGTCGCCGGACTCCTGGCGCTCTACCCGCAGATGCGAGCGCTCAGTGAAGAGGGACTCTGCGATCCCATGCGTCCGGGCATCGTGCACCGCTTGGACAAGGGGACCTCGGGCGTGCTGGTCGTCGCCAAGACGCCCGAGGGTTTCTCCAACCTCAGCATCCAACTCGCCGAGCGGCTGATGGAGCGCACCTACTACGGCATGGTCGAGGGCCACGTGGCCGAAGAGCGCGGCGTCGTCGACGCGCCCATCGGTCGCTCGACGCGCACGCCGACGGTGATGGCGGTGCGCTCGGACGGTCGCGCCGCGCGCACCGGCTATGAGGTGATGGCGCGGATCGACAAGCCCCACACGATGACGTTGCTGCGTCTCCAGCTCGACACCGGCCGGACCCATCAGATCCGCGTGCACCTGGCGACGATTGGCCATCCGGTCGTGAATGACGCGCGCTACGGTCACCGTCGCGAGAAGCGACTACCCGAGGACCGGTTCTTCCTGCACTCGACGACGCTGGCCTTCGCCCACCCGCGAACGGACGAGTGGATCACGACCAGTGTGCCGCTGCCGGCGGACCTTAAGGCGTTGGTGCCAGATTCGGTGGCGTTCTAGGCGACTTCGCGCGCGGCCACGACGGCTGAGTCCTCGCGAAGTAGCGCCAGCGCTTCCTCTTCGGCCCGACGGACCCGGCGAACACCGATGTCCATCTTGGTGGCCGTGGCTTGGAGCGACAGGGGAGTGGCGCCGTTCAGACCGAAGCGCAGGCTCAACACCTCGCGCTGCAGGTCATTCAGCTTCTCCAGTGCGCCGTGCAGTTGGTCGTCCATCATCGTCTGCTCGATGTCACCGACCCAGTCGTGCTGGCTCGGGGCGACGAGGTCACCCAACGTGGTCGCCGAGTCTGAGGACGCGGGCTGGTCCAGACTCGCGGTCACCCCGGCGAGGCCGTGCAGGTTGTCGCGAACTGCCTTGGACATCCCGGTCGCTTCGGTCAACTCGTCGTCGGTCGGCTTGCGGCCGAAGATCGACGTCAGTTCGGCCGTCGTCGCCTCGAGGCGCTGGAGCTGCTCACCGACTTCGAGCGGGATGCGAATGGTGCGACCGTGCTGTTGGACGGCGCGTTGGAGGGCCTGGCGAATCCACCAGGTGGCGTAGGTCGAGAACTTGAAGCCGCGTTCCCAGTCGAACTTCTCGACGGCGCGCAGCAGGCCGAAGGTGCCCTCTTGCACGAGGTCGACCATCTCGACGCCGCGGTCCTGGTAGCGACGGGCCCAGTGCAGCACGAGTCGCAGGTTGGCCGCGACCATCTGCTTCTTGGCCTCTTCGTCACCGGCCGTCACGCGCTTGGCGAGTTCGACCTGTTCGTCGTAGTTGGGCATCGGGTAACGGTCTAGGTCACGCATCAAAAGGCCCAACATGTCGTTGGTATTCACGGCTGATCGTCGGGGGGTGGCAATCACGGGAATCTCCTCACTTCCAATCACAGGGATAACGCGCCCATGGGCGGTAATTTCTCCTATGAACGTGTATCTAATTTACCACGAGATTTGGCGTTCTTCAAGGCCCGTTTTCTCTGAAAATCGTAAGAATCCGTCTCAGGCGCTGTGGGTCTTCTTGACCGGTCGACCGCCGCGGGCCTGGAGGACCATGTCGGCCAGGGTGAAGCTCGAGAGGTGCTCGCGCATGTGGTTGCCGACGTCGGCCCAGACGCCCAGGAGGACGCACTGGCCCTCGTGGTCACAGGCCCCGTCCTTGTGGGGCTCACCGAAGTCGCCGGCCACGATCGGTCCGTCGACGGCCGCGACGATCTCGGCCAGCGTGATGCGCTCGGCCGGACGGGCGAGCACGTAACCGCCGCCGACGCCGCGCTTGGAACGCACGAGGCCGACGCCCTTGAGGCTCAACAGGATCTGTTCGAGGTAGGGCTGGGGCAGTCCGGTGCGCTGGGCGAGGTCACGCACCGAGGTCGGGATAGAGAGGTCGGCGCCCAGGGCGAGGCTCAATAGCGCGCGGCTGGCGTAGTCGCCCCTGGTCGAAACTCTCACAACGGCATTCTACCGTCGAGGGGCGTTCAAAACCTCGGGCATGCACGATGTCGAACGTTTGTCTGGCACAGTGGAAGGGTGCAAGAGGCCCAGAACGAAAACGTGACCGTGAACCCCGACGAAGTGCTCGCCCCGGGACAAGATGAGGGCTCAACCGAGGACGAGAACGCCGACTACATCTCCCAACCGGCGAAGGTGATGCGTATCGGTTCGATGGTGAAATCGCTCCTGGACGAGGCCCGTTCGGCGCCGCTCGATGAGGCCGGACGGGCGCGCCTGCGCGAGATCTACGAGACGTCGATCGCCGAACTCTCGGGCGCGTTGTCGCCCGACCTGGGCACCGAACTCTCCAAGATGGCGCTGCCGTTCAGCGCCGAGGTTCCGACCGAGTCGGAGTTGCGCATCGCCCAGGCGCAGCTCGTCGGTTGGCTCGAGGGACTCTTTCACGGCATCCAGGCGTCGCTGTTTGCCCAACAGGCCGCCGCGGCCGCGCAACTCGAGAAGATGCGCGACCGTTCCTTGGCGCCGGGCACCGGCGAGCCGCGCGCGGGCACGTACCTCTAAGCGTGGCCCGTCACACGTCCTCACTAGCGTTCGTTTCGAACGGGCATCGTCCTCGTCGCGCGAAAGGGATCGTCAGCTGATGGCGGAGGGCTTCGTCCACCTGCATAATCACACCGAGTACTCGATGCTCGACGGCGCGGCGCGTGTCGAGGAGATGGTCCTCGCGGCCAAGGCCGATGGTCAGCGCGCCATCGCCATCACCGACCACGGCAACCTCTACGGCGTCATCGACTTCTACGAGGCCTGTCGCAAGCACGACGTGACGCCGATCATCGGACTCGAGGCCTACATGGCGGCCAACTCGCGCTTCGATCGGCCGCCGCGTCGCGGCAAGATCGATGACACCGGCGGCGAGACCGAGGGTGGCCAGAAGCTCTATCACCACCTCACGTTGCTCGCGACCAACAACGCGGGCTATCGCAACCTGCGCGAGCTCTCCTCACTCGCGTTTCTTGAGGGGTACTACTACAAGCCCCGACTCGACTGGGACCTGCTCGAGCGTTACAACGACGGACTGATCGCGACCTCGGGCTGTCTCGGTGGCGTCGTCCTCCAAGCACTGCTGCACGACGACTACCCCAGGGCAGTGGAGCTCGCCGGACGACTGCAGAGCATCTTCGGGACGGAGAACTTCTACATCGAGCTCCAAGACCACGGGATTCCCGAGCAGGTCCGCACGAATCCCCAACTGCTCCAGATCGCGAAGGAATTGCGCGCGCCACTGGTGGCGACCAACGACCTGCACTACGTCCATCACGACGACGCCGAGATGCACGACGCGCTCTTGTGCATCGGCACCGGTTCATTGGTGGCGGACCCCAACCGCTTCCGCTTCCACAGTGACCAGCACTACCTGAAGTCGGCCGCCGAGATGCGCTACCTCTTTCGGGACCTACCCGAGGCCTGTGACAACACGCTGGCGATCGCCGAGCGGGCGAGCGTCACCATCGAGTTCGACAACGACGCGTTGCCGGAGTTCCCGATCCCCGAGGCGTTTCGTGGCGACACGCACAAAGAGGGCGCCAACCGATTGCTCCGCGACCTGGTGTTGCGCGGCGCCCACGAGCGTTACGGCGAGCAACTGAACGACGAGGTGATGGCCCGACTCGAGAACGAACTCGGGGTCGTCGCGGACATGGGATTCTCGGACTACTTCCTCGTGGTGTGGGACCTCATCCGTCACGCGCGCGAGCGCGGCATCCGCGTCGGACCGGGACGCGGCTCCTCGGCCGGGTGTTGCATCGCGTACTGCCTGCGCATTGTCGACATCGACCCGTTGCGTTACGGGCTGATCTTCGAGCGGTTCTTGAATCCGGGGCGCCGCTCCATGCCCGACATCGACATGGACTTCGACGAGCGCTACCGCGGCGACATGATCCGCTACGCCGCCGAGCGCTACGGCTCGGACCACGTCGCCCAGATCGTGACGTTCTCCACGATCAAGGCCCGCGCCGCGGTGCGCGACGCCGCACGCGTCCTGGGCTACCCGCCCCAACTGGGCGACAAGATCGCCAAGGCGATGCCGCCCTTGGTCATGGGTCAGGACCTGCCGCTCGAGGCGTGTTTCCAACCGACGCCCGGCTACGAGGGACGCTTCGTCGAGGCGGCGGAACTGCGCACGCTCTACGAGAACGACGCCGACGTGAAGCACTCGATCGACGTGGCCATGGGCTTCGTCGATAAGCGCCGACAAGACGGTATCCACGCGGCGGCGGTCGTCATCACCAAGGAGCCGCTGCTCGACTACGTGCCGGTGCAACGAAAGTCCGGTCCGAGCGGGTCGGCCGAGGACGCGCCGATCGTCACCCAGTATGAGGCGACGGCGATCGAGAAGCTGGGTCTGTTGAAGATGGACTTCCTGGGGCTGCGCAACCTGGCGATCATCGAACGTACGTTGGAGAACATCCGTCGACGCCACGGCATCGAGGTGGACATCGACACCGTCCCGCTCGATGACCCGAAGGTCTTCGAGATGCTGCGCCTCGGGAACTCGATCGGGATCTTCCAACTCGAGGGCGACAAGATGCGCCAACTCATGCGCCGCCTCGCGCCGACGGGCTTCGATGACATCGCCGCGCTCAACGCGCTCTATCGTCCGGGACCACTCTCGGAGAATGTCCACAACGACTACGCCGACCGCAAGAACGGTCGCCAACTCGTCAGTTACGATCACCCCGACTTAGAAGCGATCCTCGGCGAGACCTCGGGCCTCATGATCTACCAAGAGGACATCATGCGCGTGGCGACGCTCATCGCGGGCTTCTCGATGACCGAGGCCGACGACCTGCGCAAGGCCTGTTCGAAGAAGATTCGCGAGATGATTCGTGCCCAACGCTCGAAGTTCGTCGACGGGGCCGAACGCCAGGGCTACGGTCGTGAACTCGGCGAGGCGATCTTCAACAAGATCGAGCCCTTCGCCGACTACGCCTTCCCGAAGGGCCACGCCTACGGCTACGCACTCCTCGGCTACCAAGACGCCTGGCTGAAGGCGAATTACCCCGTGGAGTACATGGCGGCCCTGTTGACGTCGTTCCGCGACGACAAGGACAAGGCGTCGGTGTACCTGAACGAGGCGCGTCAGATGGGCATCACCGTCGGCGTGCCCGACGTGAACGAGTCCTTCGCCGAGTACGCCCCGAGCCTCTCCCAGGACAACACGATCCTCTTCGGCCTGGCCGCCGTGCGCAACGTCGGCGAGACGTTGGTGGAGAAGATCGTGAGCGAGCGCGACGCCCACGGTCGCTTCACGACCATCTATGACTTCGTGCGCCGCGTCGATCCGATGGTGCTCAATCGCCGTTCAATGGAGTCCCTGATCAAGGCGGGCGCCTTCGACGCTCTCGGCGTACCGCGACTCGGTTTCTTGCTGAAGGTCGATGAGATCTGCGACGTCACGCTCTCGCGTCGTCGCGACCACGCGCTCGGCATCACCACGCTCTTCGCCGCCTTCGGCGAGGGCGACGGACACGACTGGGAGGGCACCGACGTCGCGCTCTCGGACATCGAGTTCGACAAGTCCGTGAAGCTGGACTTCGAGCGCGAGATGCTCGGTACCTACATCTCGGATCACCCGCTGTACGAGGTCGAGAGTGCGCTCGCGACAAAGACCGACGGTTCGATCATCAGCGTGCGCGAACGCGGCGAAGAGTTAGCGCGCACCGGCAAGGCGGTCACCGTCGGCGGCATCCTCGCCGAAGTGCAGATTCGCACGACCAAGATGGGCAAGCAGTACGCGCGCGTCGTCCTCGAGGACCTCGGTGCCTCGATGGAGATCAACTTCTCGGCCAACAACTTCGAGAAGTTCAGTGGCTTCCTCGCCAAGGACAACATCGTGCTGGTAAAGGTCCGTCCGGGCTTCGAGGAGGAGCTGCGCTTCAGCGCCATCGACGTGGAACTCTTGAGCGTCGAGCGCGGCAGCGAGGAGTTGCGACTGGCGCTTCGCCCCGAAGACTTGACGCAGACCTCCATCGGGACGTTGCGCGAGATTCTGGCGCGCTATCCCGGTCGTTCGCCGGTGATTGTCGAGACCGGGAGCGCCGGTAAGGCCTTCAAACTCGGTCCGGAGTTCAACGTGAACATCGCGAGCGTCGTGGCCGATCTACGCACCGAATTCGGCCGAAACGTCATTAAGGCCTAGTCGGTCGGGCGGTTGTGGAAAGAGTCGTAGAATGTATTCCTATGGCAATGACCGTCTCTACGAAAGACACCACCGCACTCAGTGACGCAGAACTTGCCGAGATGGCAGATCTGTGCGTTGACCGTGAACCGCAGTTTGATATCGGCTTCCTCTCGAAGCAGCGCGAGGACTGGGTGCTGGTCACCCAAGTGCGCGAGGGCAACAAGCTGCGGGGCTACTCGTTCTGCACCCTCGAACGGATCGGCGGCACCCCGTCGCTCCTCGTGGGACTCCTTCTGGTGGACCGCAACGCGAAGTCCGACCAGACGCTCAAGTCGATCCTGCACGACCAGTTCCGTCGCGCCCTCTTGGCCTTCCCGGACGAGGACGTCCTGCTGGGCTCGCGTCTCACGTCCCCGGACGGCTTTCGCGCTTTCGCCGGCCTCGAGGACGTCGTGCCGCGCCTCGGCTACAAGCCGACCGGTGAGGACCGCGCCTGGGGCCGACGCCTGGCCAAGCGTTTCGGGTCCGAGAAGTCGATCGACGACAAGACCTTCATCATGACCGTCTCGCCCGGTCCCGTGGGCGGGCTCGACTACCTCGCCTCGAAGGGTCCGGTCCCCGAGGGCGTCGAGACGTTCTTCAACGGCCTCAAGCCCCACAAGGGTGAGCGCCTCGTGGTCTTTGGTTGGGCGATGGCCGAGTCCCTCGCCTCGGGCAAACTGCCGAAGTAGTTCAGCCCCGCGGCAAGAGGCCGGTACAGCTCTTGTAGCAGTGGCCGTCGATCGGCTTGGAGAGCGTCGTCAGCACGTAGGTCGGACGAAAACCGAGCGCCGAGGCCAGGTCCTTGCCGGCCAGTGACGGTCGACGCGTCGCCTCCATGGTGCGAATGGCGTGCGCGTCCTCACAGAGCAGCCACACGTCGTCGCCGAACCAGCCGAAGCGCACCCACGTCGAGCCGTCATCGTGTCGACGCAACAACTGCGGTCCGCGGTCCGCCGCGATCAGCGCGACGCTCGGTCGTTCGCCGCGAAACTCCCAGTACGGCGCGCTGGGACCGCGAAAGCCGAAGAGCGGTCCGTCGGCCGGGCTGGCGAGCTGCTCGAGCCACCGACGCACGCGTCGTCCGTGGTACGTGCCGAGTCGGCGCGGGAGGTCGGCGAGCGTCACGGCCTCGGGCTGGGCGAGGTCGTTGCGCTCGATGTCCTCGGCGAGTTCGCCCTCGACGATGTCGAAGACCGCGAGGTCCGTCACGTAGTCCGACGGCCAGGGGATGCGCCAGCGCACGATCGCCTGGGACTTGAGGTCGACGACGGTCGTCGTCTCGTTCGTGGATCCCAGTACCAGTCCGTAGACCGTGGCGCCGGCCGTGAGTTCGACGGTCGCGCGTTGGGGCATGCGCTCCACGAGACGCTTGTTGGCGCGAGCGGCCGCGTCGCGCGTGAAGATCGGCATCAGGCTCCCACGTTACGCAACTGGGCCGCGAGGTCCGTGACACTCGTCACGGGCAACTGACAGACCCCCGCGAGACAGACGTAGGCCGAACCGATCTGACGACCCGCTAACAGCACGGATGAACCCGTGCCGGTCACGAGGACCGCGCGTCGCGTGAAGTGCGTGTCCATGTAGTCGCTGAGCTCATTCGCGTCACCGGGAATGACCACCTCGACGCCGCCGAGCGCGAAGCCCGCCGCCTCGAGAAGGTCGGGTACGGCACTCGGGTGCGCGGCGAGCAACGTCGCGGCAAGTTCGACGAGTCGCTGGGCGACCACGAGCGTCTCGAGGTCACCGGTGCACAGCGCGACACGCGCGAGTGCGCGCGTCGCGACGGCGTGACTCGACGGTGTCGCGCCGTCGAATATCTCCTTTGACTGGGCGTGCAGATCGGTGACCAGGTTGCTGCGCGAGAAAATGCCACGGCCGACGTGTGGCGAGCGCGACGTCGGCACGTCACCATCCCAGTAGTGCTCGAGCAAATACGCTGTGAGCGTGCTCGCCAGTTCGATCCATTCGTCTGCACCGGTCGCTTCGTAGGCGTCCACGCTCGCGTCGAGTAGCCAGGCAATGTCGCTCGCGCTGGCGTGCGCCTGTCGGTGTTCGGTTCTCCACCACACGCCGTCGTCGAAGTGCGTTCGCCGGAGTGATCTCAGTAACTCGGTGCCGAGCGCGGCGTGGTGCGCGTCGCGCACTTCGAAGAGCGCCGACGCGAACATGGCGTTCCACTCCAGGATCACCTTCTCGTCGCGGCCCGGTTGGACCCGCTCGGCGCGCGCGCGACGGAGCGCCTCTCTCGCCGGTGCGAGCGCCGCGGGCGTCACGAACGGTTCGGCTTCGGCCAGGCGAGGGATCGATCGGCCGTCAAACTCACCGGGCGTCGTGATGCGCCATCGTCGCAGTGCCGGTTCGAGATCGGTTCCTCGGTCGTCGCGTTCTAATGCGTCGGCGACGTCTCGGGGTGTCCATGTCACGTGCGAACCTTCGACACCGCCAGCGTCCGCGTCGAGCGCCGACGCGAATCCACTGTCGAGCGCGAGGTCCGTGAGGACGAACGCGATCGTGTCCAGTGCAACGTCGCGCCACTCCGGGTGTTCGGGCACCGCCTTGGCGGCGCGCAGGTACGCGCGCGCGAGCAGCGCCTGATCGCTCAGCATCTTCTCGAAGTGCGGGACGTGCCACTCAGCGTCGACGGAGTAGCGCGCGAATCCACCGCGCAGGTGGTCGTAGATACCGCGACGCGACATCGCGTCCAATGTCTGTCCGACCGCGAAGCGCGAACGTGGATCATCGAACTCCAACAAGCCTTCGACGTAACTCGGTCGCGGGAACTTCGGCGCGTCGCCGAATCCTCCGTCGGCGTCGAAACGCTCCAGGAGGTCCTCGCGCAGTCGCGCGCGCGACGCCGCAAGATCCAGCGTCTCGACGTAGGGCGTCAGGTGGTCGATGAAACTGACCTCGCGTTCGATGGCGGTCGAGAGCTCGCTCGCCTGGTGTTCGACGACGTCGCGGCGATTCGTCCACGCTTCGTTCATGGCGTTCAACAAGGTCGTAAAACTGGCCTGTCCGTGACGTTCGACCGGGGGATAGTACGTTCCGGCCATGAAGGGCCGTCCGTCCGGCATGAGGAAGACCGACATCGGCCAGCCACCGTGGCCACTCACCAATTGGGTCGCCGCCATGTAGAGCGCGTCGACGTCGGGACGTTCTTCGCGGTCCACCTTGATCGGGATGAAGTGTTCGTTCAGGAATGCTGCGACGGTGGGGTCTTCAAAGGATTCGTGGGCCATGACGTGACACCAGTGACACGCGGCGTAGCCGATCGAGAGAAAGATGGGACGGTCGAGTCGTGCGGCCTCATCCAACGCCACCTGGTCCCACGTCCGCCAGTCGACCGGGTTGTCGGCGTGTTGACGCAGGTAGGCACTGGACGCGCCCGCGAGACGATTGGTCACTGGTCAAGCGTAGGGGTCGCAGTGACGCGTCTCGGACGTCACGTGGCGTGCGGCGATTCCGATTCTCGGTGCGGGTAGAGGAGCAACGTGACCGCGACGCCGCAGGCCGCGCCGATGAGTTGACCGGCGACGTAGACGAGCAGCGAGCCGGGCGCAATACCCGTGAAACTCTTGGTGAAGGCGCGCGCCACCGTCACCGCGGGATTGGCGAACGTCGCCGATGACGTCGCGAAACACGCGGCGAAGATGTACAGGCCCACGGCGGCGGCGCCGAGCGAACGTCGGCCATTTCGTTGCAGCGCGAAGACGAGAAGGATCAGGCCGGCCGTCGCCACGATCTCGGAGAAGAAGTGTGCGCCGCTCGCTCGATGGTGGGTGGACCACGAGATCCATGGGTCGCCGAACATTCGATTCGCCACGATTGTCCCGACGATGCATCCGGTGAATTGAAACGGCACGTACAGCGCCGCGCGCAGCCACGAGCACGAACCGATCCAGGCGTCGGCCAAGGAGACGACGGGATTGAGATGCGCGCCCGACACCGGGGCGACGATATTGATAATGACGAAAAGTCCCGCCCCGATGGCCAGGGCGTTCTCCAACAACTCGAGCCCGACGTCACCAGGAGAGAGCGACTGCGCGGCCAAACCCGAACCGACGACCACGACCATCAACATCACGCAGCCGACGAATTCGCCGGCTAACGCTCGCCACTCAACGCCGCGTAACCCGGCGGCCGAGACCGTCGAGTTCGATGAATCAGATGAGGGGGGCAGTGCGCTCGGGTCGTCATCCTCGAGCATGCTCATGCGCGTTGGGCTTCACGAGGAGAGCGCTTCATTGATTCAGCGTAGGCGAGTCGCCTTTTTCGTTGCGGAGGTGTTCGGAAGAATTCAACGTGTCGTCGTGCCGCCGGCACGGCGTCGGTGTCCGCATTGATTCAGTATCGTCGAGGGCGTGCGCGACACGCGTCGCCGATACCGAGAGACGGGGATGACGACATGACCGAGCCGTTGCGTTGGGGAATCATTAGTACGGGCGGCATCGCACGGACGTTCGCGAACGACCTTCAGTACACCGACAGCGGCGTCGCCGTGGCGGTCGGTTCACGGACCATCGAGTCAGCCAACACGTTTGGCGACCGCTTCGACATCGCCCATCGCTACGGGTCCTACGAGGAGCTCGTGAACGATCCCGACGTCGACGCTGTCTACGTCGGCACGCCACACCCGATGCATTTCGAGAACGCCACTTTGGCGTTGGAGAGCGGCAAGCCGGTGCTGGTGGAAAAGGCCTTCACCATGAGTGAGCGCGAGGCGATCGATCTGGTGGCGCTCGCACGAGAGAAGAACCTGTTCTTGATGGAAGCGATGTGGACCAGGTGTCTACCCCACGTGGCCGCGGTGAACGACATCATCGCGGCGGGTGAGATCGGTGAGATCGTCTCGGTAGAGGCCGATCACGGTCAGTACTTCGACTATGACCCGACGTCGCGGTGGTTCGACCCGGGCCTGGGGGGTGGCGCGCTCTTGGACCTCGGCGTCTACCCGGTGTCCTTCGCCTCGATGCTCTTGGGCACGCCGTCAAAGATGGTGACGATGATCGACCTGGCACCGACGGGTGTCGATCAACAAGTGTCGATGATCTTCGGCTACGAAGGAGGTGCCCAGGCGTACCTCAACACCACGTCCAGTGCGAAGACGCCGACGACGGCGACCATATCGGGCACCAAGGCGCGTATCGAGATCGATGGCGACTTCTACGCGCCGTCCGCATTCACGTTCATCGCGCGCACAGGCGAGTCCCGACGATTCGAGTTTTCGACGCAGGGCCGAGGACTCCATTACGAGGCCGCCGAAGTCGCCCGGTGCGTGCGAAGCGGTCTCCTTGAGAGTCCGCTCATGCCCCTAAGTGAGACGGTCTCCATCATGCGCACGATGGAAACGGTGTTGGCGTCGAGGACTTAACGGACGATTCGTTCCCTACAAATCGACACAATTGTTTGACGCCGTGCATGACGATCCATGCCATCACGACGGGGACTTTCTCACCAGTAACTCATGCGCGGTACCGTTTTTTGAACGAATTGACGTGTACTTGACGCCGCAGGTCCCACGCAATCTGGCGCCGGCCATGTGATCATGCCTGGCTCACGAATGCTTCCGACGCATTGGGGTGATTTTCGCGCTGCGAGGCCACAGGAATCTGGCGGTGGTGAACTGTGCGGGGTGATTGGCCATGCTAACTTCACATGTCGACATTGCTTTTCACAGGATGTTCACAAAGATGTAAATTGAAAATCGGCATCGTATTGATGCCTCTAATTGGTTGGGGGACTATGAAATTCAAAACAGGAAGGGCTCTTGCCTGCGTAGCATTAGCCGGCGGAATGTTCGTCGCGTTGTTGCCAAGCGTGAGTTCTGCAGCAACAAAGACGGTGTCGGACGCAACGTTCAACCCGAGCTTCACAACGATGAAGTACCTGAAGTCGGTCGTTGCGAAGGGTAAGGGCAGCATTGCCGTTATCTTGCCCGACACCGTTTCTTCTGCCCGTTGGGTGGACTACGACGCTCCGGCCTTCAAGAAGGCGTTCTTGGCTGCTGGTCTGAAGACCAAGCAGTTCATCATTCAGAACGGTCACGGAAGCCCGCAGCAGCAGCTCACCGACGCACAAGGCGACATCGCCAAGGGCGCCAAGGTTCTCATCTTGACGTCACTTGACAGTTCATCTGGTGCGATCATCGAGTCCTACGCACGAGCTCGTGGCGTGAAAGTCATTGACTACGACCGTTTGACGCTTGGTGGAGACCGCACGTACTACGTGAGCTTCAACAACGTTGCGGTCGGTACGTTGATTGGTAAGGGATTGCTTTCGTGCATCACCGCCTGGAACGTCTCAGACCCGGTCGTCTACGTGATGAAGGGTGCGCCTACTGACAACAATGCAACGTTGTTCGCTCAGGGCTACGACGCTGTGTTGAACGGGGCTGGCTACAACACCACGTCCGGTTCTTCGAACACGGTGTTGGAGAGCGTCGGAACGTGGACGCCTTCGGTCGCGTTGACTGACTTCCAGGGTGCCTACTCGGCGAACTCGAAGATCAACGCGGTTGTGACGCCGAACGACGAGAACGCTGCGCCGATCATTCAGTACTTGCAGTCGCAAGGTCTGAAGCCGAACACGATTCCGTTCACCGGCCAAGACGCCACACCTGCGGGCATCGACAACATCATCTCTGGCTATCAGTGCGGAACGGTCTTCAAGCCGTCCTACATTGAGGCTCAGGCGACGGCTTCGTTGGCGATCTACCTGCGTGCAGGCGTGAAGCCGCCGAAGGGCATCATCAACGGTTCAGTCTCGGACACCGGTGCGACCATTTCTTCGCTGAAGAATGTTCCGTCGGTTCTGTTGACGCCGCTGTGGGAGACCGCATCGACGATTGAGTCACAGGTCATTGCGTCCAAGCAGTTGACCGTTTCAGAGATTTGCGGCAGCACCGCTCCTACGGTTGCCGGTGACTCCGGTATTCCGACGTACGCCGCGGACTGCACGAAGTACGGCATTAAGTAACATCCGAACATGACTGACGTCCCCGAGTCACCGATTACCCTCGCGCCCAATATTGGGCTTGAGGCGAAACGTGACTCGGGGACTTCGGTTTTGGACGAGACGCCGCTGCTGAGTCTGAGGGCGCTCGCGAAGCACTTCGGTCCGGTCGAGGCACTTCGCCACTGTGACCTTGATATTCCCGCGGGAAAAGTCACCGCACTCATTGGCGACAACGGCGCTGGTAAGTCGACGCTGATCAAGACAATCGCCGGTATCTACGCGCCGAGTAGTGGTCAGATGTTTTGGCAGGGCAAAGAAGTCCACATTCGCTCGCCACGCGAAGCCGACGATCTCGGCATCACGACCGTGTACCAGGACCTCGCGCTCTGTGACAACCTGGACATCGTCCAGAACATGTTCCTCGGTCATGAGGAGACGAAGCTCGGGCTGCTCGACGAGATCAATATGGAGCTCGAGACCAAGAAACTTCTGCGCGATCTCTCGGTGTTCACCGTTCAGTCGGTGCGCCAACTCGTCGGATCACTCTCGGGCGGTCAGCGTCAAGCAATTGCCGTGGCGCGCGCTGTCATGCGCGACGCCAAGCTCGTGATCATGGACGAACCCACGGCAGCGCTTGGTGTCTCACAGACGAAACTGGTGCTCGATCTCATCACGACACTTTCCGGACGCGGAATTGCCGTTCTGGTCATCTCGCACAACCTCACTGACGTGTTCGCCGTCGCCGATCGAATCGCCGTGCTGCACCTCGGCACACTCATCAGCAGTGGTCCGGCGTCGGACTACGACACCGCGAGCGCCGTCGACTTGATTACTACCGGTGGGACTACGAGAGATCGTTCCTCCCACATCTCCACCCCTTAACTACAGGCAAGGTTCCTCTCGTGTCAGACACAGTCGTGACCCCTACTGACACCGACGTCGGCAACTCTCAGTCCCCATCGAGCATTCTGAAGGCGCGAATCAAGCAACTTCGTCGAAGCGACACCGGAATGGTGCCAATCGTTATTGGCCTGATCATCCTGGGCGCCTATTTCGAGATTCGCAGCCACACGTTCCTGTCGGCGGGCAACCTCGTCAACCTCTTTGTTCAGTCCTGCGTGTTCATTCTTCTCGGCCTCGCGGAGATTTGGCTTCTCCTCCTTGGCGATATCGACCTTTCGGCTGGCTGGATTGCGGCCGTTGGTGCCGCAATTGCCGCGATCCTCGTGCAAACGTCGTTTGCGTGGCCGTGGTGGGCAGCGCTGCTCTTAGCGATGACCGCGACGACCGCGATCGGCACCATTCAGGGGGCGATCACGATCGCACTGAAAGTTCCCTCATTCATAATCACGTTGGCAGGTTCTCTTTTCTGGGAGGGCGTCGCCATTTGGCTCATTGATGGCCAAAACAACGGCGGTCAGATTTCTGTTCAAGAGAAAGTGCTCTACGGGATCGTCAATCTCAATCTTTCGACCACCTGGACCTGGATCGTCTGTCTGGCTGCGGCCGCAGGAATGTCCTTCTTGATCTTCAACAAGGACCGTTCGAGGCGGACCAGTGGACTCGACAGCGTTTCCATTTACGAGACGTTCATCAAAGTGGCGGCTCTCTTCGGGCTCGCGATTGTTCTCGTTCTGATTTTCAACAAGGACCGATCCCACTTTGCGGTGATCCAAGGCATGCCGTACTGCGTGCCTCTCGTCGCGGTCGTGCTGGGCGCGTACAGTTTCATTTTGGCTCGTACGAAGCCGGGTCGTTACCTCTACGCCATCGGCGGAAACGTTGAGGCCGCTCGACGTTCCGGTGTGTCGGTCACTCGGTACCGTCTTCTGGCGTTCGCCCTGTCGGGACTCACGGCTGGTATCGCCGGCATCGTCTACGCATCGCAGAACGGCGTCGCGGACTCGATTCCTGGCGGCACGCTCGTGCTCTACGCGGTCGCCGCGGCGGTGATCGGCGGCACGAGTCTCTTCGGTGGTCGAGGTCGCATGATCAACGCGCTGATTGGTGGTCTGGTCATCGCGACTATTTATAACGGGATGGCTCTCATCTCGGTCAGTGCCTCGGTCGAGCTCATGATCGAAGGCGTGGTGCTGGTAGCGGCGATCGCGATCGACTCGCTGGCTCGACGCGGTGCGGCAAAGCTCGGTGGATCCTAAGGCCGTTGCGGATCGCGTTGTGAGCGTGCTGCGCTCGTTGCTTATCTGAGTTGACGGTTGGCCAACGAGCGGTAGCGATCACGCAACTCGGCCGAGTGCGCGGCGTCGATTTTCGGCTCCGTCACGACGACGACCCGTTCGTTGCTCGCCCACGCCGCGCCGACGACGTCCGGGGGAGCATCACTCAGTAAGGCCGCGGCTTGGGTCGCCGCGCCGACCGCGACACGGTCGACCGCCGGATCCGGCGTCACGATCTCGCGCATCGAGAGATCAGCAAGCGTCTGACGATAGAGCGTGGAGCGCGCACCGCCACCGACGGCGAGTATCCGACCGTTCGTGTCGATACCGCAACGCTCCAGTGCGTCGACGCCGCCGAGCAGTCCACAGATCACTCCCTCGACCGACGCGCGCACGATGTCGGCGACGGTCGTCGTCGTTCGTATTCCGCTCAGCGTGCCGGTCGCCGTGGGCAGTAGAGGCGTTCGCTCCCCGTCGAGATACGGCACGAGCACGACGCCGTTGGCGCCCGGGGGAGCGAGGGCACCGATGCGGTCGAGGTCACTCGCCTTGCCCCCAGCGAGTGCGACGGCCCACTCGGTGACCTTGGTGGCGTTGAGCGTGCACACTAGTGGCAAGAACCTCCCGGCGGCGTCGGCGAATCCGGCGACCTCGCCCGACGGATCGTACGACGGCGAGGTCGATGACGTGAAGACGGTGCCACTCGTCCCGAACGAGACCGCGAGGTCACCCGGTGCCAAGCCCAGGGCCAGCGCCGCGCCCATGTTGTCGCCGGTTCCCACGGCGACGGTGGCCCCGCGAATCATCGTCGACGCCTCACCCGCAGCGTCACGAGGTCCGAGGATGGTGGGGAGCCACTCGAGTCGCGCGTCGACGAGCGCTAGGAGTCCCTCATCGACGGCGCCAGTTCTCGGTGACCACCAACCGGTTCCCGAGGCGTCGCCGCGGTCGCCGATCGCGGTCGCCGGGCAACCCAACAGCTGCCACGTCAACCACTCGTGGGGGAGCAGCACTCGTCGCACGCGGCGGTAGGCGTCGGGTTGGGTCTCGCGAAGCCACGCCAGTTTGGTGATCGTAAATGACGGCGTCAGCACGCTGCCGCAACGTTGCGCCCACTCTTCGGCGCCGAGACGTTCGGTCAGCGCCGTCGACTGCGGCGCCGACTCAGCGTCATTCCAGAGTTTGGCCGGGTGCACGGGCACGCCGTCGCCGTCGAGCGCGACCAGACCGTGCTGTTGGGCCGCGATGGAAATGGCCTTGACCGAGCGGGTAAGCGGACCGCACGCCGACCACGCTTTGGAGAACGCCCGCCACCAGGCCATCGGGTCTTGTTCGCTGCGCGGTGGTGCGGTCGCCGGGTGTCGAGACGTGGCTGACGCGACGATTGATCCGTCGTCGCTGTCGACGATGACCACCTTCGTACTCTTGGTCGACGAGTCGACCCCCGCGACCAGCGTCACGTTATTGAGCGACTATCGGACACCGAGTAGCAACTCGGTCACCAGTTGATCGAGTTGTTCGTGACCGTAGTGTGCCTGACCCAGCGCCGTTTCGTCCAGACCCTTCACGTAGGTGCGAAGCGCCTCGGCGGAACCGTCGCCGACGGTGGTCGGCGTCGCGAGGTCGGGAACTCTGGCGACCGCGAGCGCGGCCTTGATGTCGGGGTCGGCTTCGAAACGCTGCGCCTTCTCTTTCAAGATGAGGTAGGTGCGGATGCAGCCGCGCGCGAAGTCCCACACCCCGTCGGGACCTTCGGTGCGGTACGGGTGGGCGTCGAAGTGACGCATTCCCGCGTAGCCCGACGTCTCCAGCAGGTGCACGAGGTAGAACGCCTCTTTGATCTCTTCACTGCCGAAGCGGAAGTCTTGGTCGAAACGACCAATGCGCTGCGCATTGAGGTCGATGTGGAAGAGCTTGCCCGACCAGAGCGCCTGGGCGACACCGTGATGGAAGGACAGTCCGCTCATCGTCTCGTGCGCGAACTCGGGGTTCACGCCCACCAGTTCGGGCGAGTTGAGGCTTTCGATGAACGCCAGCGCGTGGCCGACGGTCGGCAACAAGATGTCACCGCGAGGCTCATTGGGCTTGGGTTCGATCGCGATACGGGTCTTGTAGCCCCGTTCGGTGATGTAGGCGGTCATCGCGTTGATCGCTTCGGCGTAGCGATCGAGCGCTTCGGCGACGGGCTTGGCCGCGTGGGCCTCGGTTCCTTCGCGTCCGCCCCACAGCACGAAGATGTCGGCGCCGAGTTCCGCGCCCAGGTCAATGGCGTCGAGCGCCTTGGCGAGCGCGAAGCGACGAACGTCCGGGTCGTTCGCGGTCAACGCACCCTCTTTGAAGACCGGTCGCGTGAAGAGGTTGACCGTCGTCATTGGCACCTTCAGGCCGGTGGAGTCCAACGCCTCACGGAACCGCTTGAGCAGCACCTCGCGTTCCGCGGCTGACGCGTCGGCCGGTACGAGGTCGTTGTCGTGCAACGTGACGCCGTACGCGCCGATGTCGGCCAGGTGGTGAACGATGTCGACCGGGTCGAGCGCCTCTCGAACTTCGACGCCGAAGGGGTCGCGTCCGACGTTTCCTACGGTCCAGAGACCGAACGTGAAACGGTCCTCGGGCTTGGGTTCATAGAGGTCAGTTGTCATGATGACGTCACTTTCTTAGGTACCGTGTCTGGCCAGTAACCCCAAAGAAACGCCCAAATTCAAGCTCGAGTCCCCAACCAGAGTTCGATAGCCGAACGCTAACAGGGCGCCTCGGCACGTGCAAGTAAACGCAGGCTGTCACGCCCTCGTGACCTTGTAGAGGTCAGTGCAGATTCGTCAACGTGTTACGACGGATCTTCCCGTTGGCGGTGCGCGGAATCGCCGCCACGTAGCGGACCTCTTTGGGCTTGGCCCAGGGACCAATTCGTTCGTCTGCGACGTCACGAATCAGATCGTCGAAGTGCGAGCCGTCGCTCACGATGAGCGCCACCACGCGTTGGCCCCATTCGGGGTCTTCGACGCCGGTGACCGCGACGTCGCGTACCGCGTCGATCGTCGAGAGCGCCGACTCGAGCTCCTCGGGCCAGAGCTTCTCGCCGCCGGTGTTGATGACGAAGCCGAGGCGGCCCTTGACACTAATTCGCCCGCCGTCGACCTCACCGGCGTCGCCCGTGGGGAACCAGTCGTCGCGACCGTCGGGACCGCGCACGAGGGGCTTGGGGGCGTCGCGATACGAGCGAAAGAGGGTGGGCGTGCGGACGCAGATCTCGCCATCAACGCTCGCAACGTCGACGCCGGGTAGCGCTACGCCGTTGTAGACGACGCCCGAGCCGGTCTCGGTCATGCCCCAGGTCGCGATCACGTTCGCCGGTCGATCGGCCGGCGGGCGAGCGCCACCCAGGAGCACACTGTGAAAGCCACGCACGTCGTGTCGGGCCAACTGCGTTCGAACGATCGAGACGTGCGTTGCGCCGTGCGCGGCCGCGGCTTCAAGGTCCTCCCCGTCACCCCAGTACAACGTGGCGTCACTGAATACGGCACGCAGGAGTACGGCCAGTCCGCCGATGTGACAGGGCGGAAGACAGGGGAACCACACGGGTGGTGCGTCGCCGCGCAGCGTCGACTGTGTCAACGCTGCGCTGGCGCGAAGGGCCGACCAGGTCAATTCAACGGCCTTGGGCTCGCCGCTCGAACCGGAGGTCAACATCACGAGTCCGATCTCGTCGTCCACTGGCGTCGCGCCGGCCAGGTGCTGCTGGCCGTCTTTGTCGCGCACGGCGGTGGCGCCGAGTCGAGTGAGCTCTTCGACGCGACGGCGCGGCGACGTGCGTCGATCGAGGACGCAGAACGCAGTGGAGGCGTCGACCGCGTCACGGATGGCGTGTTCCAACTCTGGTCCGAGCTCGAAATCGAGTGCGAGCAGGGAAGACACAAAATCACACTAGATGTCGAGGAACTAAGTTGGTCTCATTGGGGGTGGTATCCGTGGCCTCATTACGTCACGAACGAAGGATTGCGGCGGAAGCGGACACGGTATGGCAAGTGGTCCGGCGCCCCGAGAGCATCCCCGAGTGGTTCCCGGGGATCGTGTCGTGCACCGTGGAGGGCAACATTCGGGTCATCACGACCGCCGCCGGTCTCGAGATACCCGAAGAGATCCTCGCCAACGACGACTCCCTGCGCCACTTTGCGTACCGGATCACGGCGCCGCAGTACGCGTTTCATCTCGGGGTGATCGACGTCTTCGCGATTGCGCCGAATGACTCCTTGTGCGTGTACGCCACGACGGCGTTGCCCGACACGTTGGCGCTGCTGATCGCGGGCGCGACCGTGGGCGCACTCAACGAGATCCAACGTCTCGCCGAGACGTCGCGGGTCACGTCGTGAGTCGAAAGATCCTCTTCGTCACGACCGATCAGCAGCGATACGACACGCTCGCGATCAACGGCGGGACGCTCTCGCGCACACCGGTGCTCGACCGACTCGCACGCGAAGGCATTCGCTACGAGCGATGCCAACCGACGTCGGTCGTGTGCATGCCGAGTCGCTCCTCGATGCTGACCGGACAGTTCCCGTCGACGCACGGCGCGTGGATGAACGGCGTCCCGCTGGCGATCGACGCGCCGTCGGTCGCCGAGACGCTGCACGACGCGGGCTACGCGACCGCGTTGATCGGCAAGGCGCACTTCGAACCGTTCATGGACCCCTTCGGTCTCTACGCCGAGAACTCGCTCGCGAGTCTCGGCATCCCGACGATCGAACAAGAGTGGTTCGACGGACGTCGCGGTGTCCACCGAGGCTTCGACTATCTCGAGTTCGCGACACACGGCGTGATGGGCGCGCTGCACTACGCCAAGTGGATGCGTGAGGACCACCCCGACGCGATCCGCGGCTTCTACCAGGTGGTCGATCACGACCTCAACGTGAACGCGGCCGGTGGTGGCGACACGAACGCGCCGCAGGTGAAGTTCAACGCCGTGCCGCGCGAGTGGTATCACACGGACTGGGTGGCCGACCGAACGATCCGCTGGCTTGAGGAGCAGGCCGCCGATCGGGACTGGTTCTGTTGGATGAGTTTCCCCGATCCCCATCACCCCTGGGACCCACCGAAGGCCGAGATCAACCGCGTCCCGTGGCGCGACGTCGCGCTGCCGGAGAACTACCCGCAGCGTACGAGTGAGCGCGAGTCACTGCTCGATCAAAAGGCTCGACACTGGCGCGCCTGGTACGACGGACGCCTCGTGAGCAACTACGAGGCGCCGGCCAAGTGGGTGCCGGCCACGATGACCGCGGATCAGGTGCGCGAGGTCAACGCGCTCAACGCCGTTGAGGTCGAGTTGATCGATGAGGCAATCGGACGGGTGTTGGCCAGTATCGAGCGCAAGGGCTGGGGTGAGGACGTCGACGTCGTCTTCACCAGTGATCACGGCGAACTCCAGGGCGACTTCGGTCTCCTCTTCAAGGGCCCGTATCACGTCGACGCACTGATGCGACTGCCTCTGATCTGGCGACCGGCGCGCTCGACGGTGCCCGAACCGAGTGTCGTGAGTGCGCCCGTGAGTCTCGTCTCGCTCGCCGCGACGTTCCTCGACATCGCCGGCAAGCCTGCGCCGGAGTGGGTCGAGGGGGCGGCGTTACCGATCGACGACGCGGACGCGAAGCGACGGGGATTCGACGCGACGTTCACCGAATGGGACTCGTCGATCTTCGGCGTCGACGTCCACGTGCGATCGATCGTCACCGACGACTATCTCTATACCGAGTACCAGCCGGGCACGATGCACGACGGGAGTGAGGGCGAGCTCTACGTCCTCGGCGACGACCCGCTCCAGCGCGTCAACCGATTCGACGACGCGGCCTTGGTGGCAACTCGCGCGACACTGTCCGAGCAACTCGCGGGTCACGAGGACCGGCCGGGGGAACGTGCGACGCCGGGCGTGTTGATGGCGCCCGTCTGAGCCCTGAGTAGCGTGGACGCCATGGCTGACACCGTTATACAAGGCGCACCGATCGACCCCGTGGAGGAGTTCCGCTCCTGGCCGTTGCCCGAGTGGCAGCGTTCGGGCGAGTTCGGCGACATCATCTACGAGGTCGCCGACGGTATCGCGCGCATCACCATCAATCGACCCGAGGTCCGTAACGCCTTTCGCCCCCAGACGCTCTTCGAGCTGTCGCGCGCCTTCGAGATGGCTCGCGACAACATCAGCGTCGGCGTCATCATCCTGACCGGCGCGGGTCCCGACGCGTTCTGCTCGGGCGGGGATCAGAGCATTCGCGGTGACGACGGATATATGGGTGACGACGACGTCGCCCAGCAGGGCGTCGGTCGCCTCAACGTCCTCGACCTGCAGATCCAGATCCGGCGACTCCCAAAGCCGGTGATCGCCCAGATCGCGGGGTACGCCATCGGCGGCGGGCACATCTTGCACCTGGTGTGTGACCTTTCGATCGCGGCCGACAACGCGCGATTCGGTCAGACCGGTCCGAAGGTCGGCTCCTTCGACGGCGGGTACGGTTCGTCGCTCTTGGCGCGCACGATCGGCGTGAAGCGCGCCAAGGAGATCTGGTTCCTCTGTCGTCAGTACGACGCCCGCCAGGCGCTCGAGTGGGGATTGGTCAATGCCGTCGTCGACCTCGACCTCTTCGAGAACGAGACCGTCGCGTGGTGTCGTCAGATCCTGACGCTCTCGCCGATCGCGCTTCGGATGCTCAAGGCCGGCTTCAACGCCGCCGAGGACGGCATGGCCGGTATCCAGCAGTTGGCCGGGGACGCGACGATGCTCTTCTACATGTCCGAAGAAGGTCAAGAGGGTCGCAACGCCTTCGTCGAACACCGCAAACCGGACTTCTCGAAGTTTCCCAAGCGTCCATGAGCGAGGCTCCCGGGCCGCTCCGGCGATGGGTCCTCGCGGCACGTCCGCGCACGCTGCCCGCGGCCATGGTGCCGGTCATCGTGGGCGTGGCGCTCATTCGTCCGCGCACCATCAACTGGGGCAACTCGGCACTCTGTCTACGTCGTCGCGCTGGCGTTGCAAGTCGGCACGAACTACGCCAATGACTACTCCGACGGTATTCGCGGGACCGACGAGGTGCGCGTCGGTCCGTTTCGCCTGACGGCGTCGAAGCTCGTCGCGGCCAAGCGGGTTCGCAACGCCGCCTTCGCCGCGTTCTTCCTGGCCGGTCTGGCGGGACTCCTGCTCGCCTCGCGCACGTCGTGGTGGCTCGTCGCAATTGGCGCGACGGCGATCGCCGCTGGCTGGTTCTACACCGGTGGTCCCCGTCCCTACGGCTACTACGGCTTTGGTGAGCTCTTCGTGTTCATCTACTTCGGCATCGTGGCGACCGTCGGTACCGCCTACGTGCAGCACCTCACGATCCCGAGTCGTTCGTGGTGGCTCGGCGTCGCGACGGGCTTCATGGCCTGTGCGCTGCTCGAAGCGAACAACTTGCGCGACGTCGACGGGCGATCGGTCCTCGGGCAAGCGGACGCTGGCCGCGCGCCTCAGTCGCGCGCGCGCACCGTGGCTCTTCGCGGTGTGCGTGGCGGGCGTGCTCGTCGGCATCGCCGGGTCGGGCCACGTCGTCATTGGCATCGTCGCGATTCTCCTCTACGTCCCTGCGATTCGCTTGGCGTTCTCGACGAAGAACGGTCGCGAACTCTTACCGATGCTGAAGTACTCGGCGCGTTCGCAGTTGCAACTCGGCGCGCTCCTCGCTCTGGTGTTGATCCTCAGAATCGGGATATGAAGCTGCTCACCGACGCGGCGCTCGCCGCGGGCTGTTCGAGGTGGGCTGCGTGATGCGCGTCGTCGATGAACGCGGTGTGTCCGTCCGCGACACCGTCGGCGATGGCGTTCGCCTCGATCGAGAACTTCTGATCGAGCGATCCGGCGAGCGTCAACGTCGGCATGGAAAGCGACGCCAATTCCGGCGCCAACCAACGCTGCGTTCCGGTGCCCGCGTGTCGTAGCGAGTTGGCGAGACCCGCGGCGTCTCGGCTGCGGGCCGCGCGCTCGGTCGGGTCATTGGGTAACGACGCGAACATTTCGCGACTGAGCCACTCGTCGAGGAAGGCCTCGGCGCCGATGGACTCGACGTGATCGGCGAGTTCGTCGTCGCTGCGTCGGCGCTCCTCTCGTTCGGCGTCATCGCGGATGCCGCGGGTGGCACCGAGCAGCACGAGGCGAGTGACGCGCGCGGGGTTGCGCAGCGCGAAGTGCAGCGCGACGCGCGCACCAAAGGAGTAGCCGCCCAGGGCGAATTCCTCGAGCGGGAGCGACCTCGTCCAGCAGATCGGCGGTCTCATCGAGTGACGCGACAATTGCGGCGTTCTCGCCGTGCCCGGGCAGGTCGAGAGTCAGAACCTCGTTCGTTCCTGCCAGAATGGAACGAAACCGATGTGCCGAGTCCTTGGTCTGCGTGAACCCGTGGAGCCACACGAGGGGTGGGCCCGAGCCGTGACGTTGGACACCGAGGAGTGACATTGCCACAGAGCGTACCGAGCCCGAGTGAGGTGCAGGCCACGTACGCGGCGACGTTGTTCGACGAGTGGATCGCGCCTCGGACTGCGCGACGTGGTCGTCTGTCCTGGCTCGCGTTCGACGCCGCTCGCCCTCGCGTGCGCCGCGCGCCGACGAGCTGCAGGTGCACGTGCGCATCGACGAACGAAGCGCGGGATTCTTCGCGCTCGGTCGCGCCCTGATCACGGGAGCGCCGGTGGCGATCGTCGTCACGAGCGGCACGGCGGCGGCGGAGTTGCACGCCTGCGTGGCCGAAGCGTCCCAGGCCTTCGTGCCGCTATTGGTCCTCACGGCCGACCGACCACCGGAACTCCACGGCGTCGGCGCGCCCCAGACGATCGACCAACACCAACTGTTCGGCGACATGGTGCGACGCTTCGAGGACCCCGGCGTCGCGCGACGACGACGCCCGTGCAACCTGGCGCGAGCTGGCCGATCGACTGTGGCGACGCGCCACGACCGGAACTGACGAGTTCCCCAGCGCGGGGCCCGGTCCACTTGAACGCCGCGTTCGTCGAACCACTCGTCGCGTCGCCGATGCAAATGCCCGAGCGTGCGTTGGCGATGTCGACGTCGCGTCGAGCGGGCTCTCCGGGCACGTCGGACTCGAGGACCTGCGGGTGCTCTGCGTCGCGGGTCACGGCGTCACTGCACAGGTGGTGGAGGACTGCAGCGCGCTGAATTGGGCCGTCGTCGGCGACGCGACGGCCCTCGGCACTGTCGCGTACTTCGACGCGCTCCTACGCGACGCGGAGTTCGCCGACACAGGTCAAGCCCGACGTCGTCGTTCGCCTCGGCGGTCTGCCGGCGTCACGAATCCTCCAGGAGCGTCTGCGCGAGTGGAAGGTCCGAACGATCGGCTTCGACGGCGCGGGATTCCTGTCGGACCCCGATCGACTCGTCGGCGAACGTGTTGCGGGGTTACCGGATCCGGTGCAGGAGCCGAAGGCGGACGGCGAGTACTTGCGGCTCTGGAGTGAGGCGTCGACGCTCGTCGGTGAGTGGCTCGCGAACGTCGACGACGATGAAGCGTTGAACGAGCCGTCGGTCGCTCGCTGCGTCGTGGCGATGAGCTCCACGCGCGAAGTGCCACTCGTCGTGGGCTCGTCGATGCCCGTGCGCGACGTCGAGTGGTGGACACCGCCGCGCACGGCGACGACCTATTCGAATCGCGGCGTGAACGGTATCGACGGTGTCGTGTCGACGACGCTCGGCGTCGCCTGCGGCGCGATCGGCTATTGGACTGGTCGGTGACATCACGATGTTGCACGACGTCTCGGCGCTGGTTGACGGATTCGGTGACGAGGGCGGAACGTGCGCGCTCGTCGTCGCCGACAATCGCGGGGGAGGGATCTTCTCTTTTCTCTCCCAGCGAACGTCCGTGGATGACGCCACATTCGAACGACTCTTCGGGACGCCGCGCCAGCATCGATCTCGTCGCCGTCGCCACCGGCGTTCGGACACCGCGCGTTGCGTGTGGCGACCGGACCTCAGCTGCGCGCCGCGCTCGAGGCGGCCTTGGATATTCCCGGACTGACAGTGATCGTGGCCGACGTGCCGTCGCGCGACGAGAACGTGCGACTTCACGACGAGTGGAATGAGAAGGTGAAGAGCATTCTCGAAGGCGTTCGATGATCGCGACGCTTCCCGAGTTCGTTGTTGGCAGCATTGCCCATCGCCGTCGCCGCGGGATTCGTCTCGTTCATTTCGCCCTGCGTCTTGCCGCTGTTGCCGGGCTACCTCGCCTTTCTGGGTGGCGCCACCGGATCGCTCGACGGTCGTTCCGGTCGCGGGCGCGCCGTCGTTGGTGCGGTCGCGTTCATCGTCGGCTTCGCCGTCGTCGTTCGTCAGTCTCGGTGCACTCTTCGGTGGCTTCGGCGCGCTGCTGCGCGATCACGAACGAGTCCTGTCGATCGTGTTCGGCGCGGTGACGATCGTGCTCGGAATGTTCTTCGCGGGATGGTGGCCCTCGATCGTTCCTCAACCGTGAACGACGAATCCACTATCTGCCGCGGGCCTCGATTCTCGGCGCAGGCGCGCTGGGTTTCTTGTTCGCACTCGGATGGACGCCGTGTCTCGGTCCGACGCTCGCCGCGATCCAGGGTCTCGCGGACGTCCTCGGGCGCGACGGCGCTGCGCGGATCGATCCTCGACGTTCTTCTACTGCCTCGGACTCGGCATCCCCTTCATCGTCGCGGCGCTGGCGACCGAGTGGGCGTCGACGGCGTCGTCGTGGCTGCGACGTCACCAACGCGCGATCGGTCGGATCGGTGGAGTGTTGCTGATCGTCGATCGGCGTGCTCGAGGTGACGGGCACGTGGCACACCTTCGTCCTCTGGCTTCAAGATGCACTTCCCGGCGTCGGGGGCACCTTTCTAGCAATCGACGCCTCGTAGACTGGACCGATGAAACTACGTGACGACTGGCAGTTTCGGGGTCTGGTGCACCAGACGACCGACGACGCGGTGCTCGACCGCCTCACGTCCGGTGGCGTCACGGCCTATATCGGTTTCGACCCGACCGGTCGTTCGCTGCATCTGGGCCACCTCATGCAGCTCTGCACGCTGCGTCGTCTCCAAATGGCCGGCAACCGGCCCATCGCCCTGGCCGGCGGCGGCACGGGACTCATCGGCGACCCCAGTTTCAAGGCGGCCGAACGGCCACTGCTGACGATCGAACAGATCGAGGACAACCTGGTCGGGATCCGCGAGCAACTGGGCCGCTTCCTCGACTTCACCGACGGCGCCGGCTCGTCGCAGGCGTTGCTGTTGAACAACGCCGACTGGCTCACGACGGTGTCGCTCACCGACTTCTTGCGTGACGTCGGCAAGCACTTCACCGTCAATCAGATGATCGCCAAGGACACCGTGAAGAGTCGGCTCGACCGTGACGACGTCGGCCTCTCCTTCACCGAGTTCTCCTACATGCTCTTGCAGGCCTACGACTTCTTGCGACTGCACCTCGATCACGACTGCACGCTGCAGCTCGGGGGATCGGACCAGTGGGGCAACATCACGGTCGGCGCGGAACTGGTGCGCAAGGTCACCGGACACCGCGCCGACGGCGTCACGACGCCGCTCTTGCTGCGCGCCGACGGCGAGAAGTTCGGCAAGTCCGAGAGCGGCAACGAGCACGTGTGGTTGGACGCCTCGATGACCTCGCCGTTCGCGATGCACCAGTTCCTGCTCAACGCCGACGACGTCGCCGCGCCGGCGATGCTGCGATTCTTCACGTTCCTCGATCACGAGACGATCCTCGAGATCGACGAGGCGACGCGAACCTCGCCGCAAGAGCGTCGAGCCCAACGCGCCGCGGCGAACGCCATCGTCGCCTTGGTCCACGGTGAGGACGCGTCCAAGCGCGCCGAAGCAGCCGGTGAGGCGCTGTTCGCCGAGTCGATCGCCGAACTCGACGAGGCCACGCTCTTGCAGGTCGTCGCCGACGCGCCGTCGTCGAACGTCGCGCGCAGTGAACTCGCGGCCGGCATCGACGCCGCCGAACTCGTCGTGCGCTGCGAACTGGCGACGTCGCTGGGTGAGGCGCGACGCTTCATCGAACAGGGCGGCGTCTACGTGAACAACGTGCGGGTGGAGTCCGGCGCGAAGGTCGACACGACGCAGTTGCTGCACGATCGCTACGTGCTCCTTCGTCGCGGTCGTCGTCAACTGCACCTCGTGGTCGCTGCGTGATCCGACGCGTCGCGACGCTCCTCGCGGCGGGTCTGTTGCTGTGCGCGTGCGGATCGGTCACGCCGGGGGTGGCCATGGCCGGTTGGGTGAAGCAGAGCGGTTTTAACGCCAACGCTCGTTCGCTCTTCCAGGACGTGAAGAACTCCGCCAAGGACCTGCGGAATCTGAAACTCACGAGCAACGACCTGCACACGTTCTGCAACGTCCTGTTCGTGGACGACGGCTCGATGCAGTCGTCGCTGCCGACGCCCGACCGACAGGCGACGTCACTGCTCAACCACGCCTACAGGGACTTCGCGACCGCGGCCATCGAGTGTTACAGCGCGATCACGGTGCCCGACGACCGCGCCAAGGCGCTGGCGTCACTGAACAGCGGGGCGGCGCTGTTTTCCGAGGCGAGGGCGCGCGTCGCCGCCGCGAGTTAAGAAGCGCCTAAGAACTCGGCGGTCGCAGGTCGATCTCGAGACGCAAGATGCCGTCGTCGAGCGTGGCCGTCGCGTCGCCCAGCATCGCGAAGTCCTGGAAGTCGAGGTTGGCCGCGTCAATGAAGCGCTGGCGCTCGGGTCCCTCGACCGGCGGGAATCCGCGACGTTTGACGGCGTCGGCGCGTTCTCGAAATCGCAAGCACCATCTCGTTGGGGTCAAAGGGAGGACTCACAACGCGATGATAGGGGCTTCAAGTCGAAATTGTCTTGGTATCATGGATTCTCAACTCAGTACTCCTGGGTTGTGGTCGCCGCCAGTTATGGCCCGCGGCCAGTGAGGAGTTGACGTGAAAAAAGGCCGCCATCGTCGGTTTGTTGAAGCTCGCGAACTCAAACGTTCTACCGGACCCCGCGCGACCACCTGTGTCGAATGCGGCGCCGCGCCCGAAGACGTCCACGCGGAGTGGTGTCTCGCCGAAGAGGACCGTTACGACGAGATCCTGGGCTCACTGCCTCGCACGTCGTTCAACGAAGAGGACCCCCTCGCGGCTGAGGGTTAGGCCCTCTTGCGCATGACGGGGTGCGGGAGCCGCGTGCCCTTGGGCTGGGCGGCTCGCTTGTCCATGTAGGCGAGCAACTGGTCGTAGACGGATTGGCCGACCATCGCGACCAACTCTTCGGCCATCGAGTCGACGACGCGGTTCTTGCCGATGAAGGCCGCCGGGTCCTCGGTGCACCACCAGTGGAAGTCCGCACCGCCCGGTCCCCAGTGACAGCGGTTCCACTGCGAGATGCGCGTGATCACGTGGCCGTCGTCTTCGACCTCGTCGTCGCGCCGTAGCGGGAGCTGCCAGCAGACCTCGGGCTTCAAGGGGATGTAACTCTCCTCGTTGTCGATCGCCATGACGTGCAGGGCACAGCCCGGACCGCGATGGAAGTCCGGACGGTTGAGAAAGATGCACGCGTCTTGGACCAGTCGGGTGACGATCTCACCGTTCTTCTTCACCCGCGTCGTGCCCTGGCGGCCCTTGGACTTGAACTGCCACTGGTCGGCGGTGAGGCGCTTGGCGGCCTTTTCGACGCGTCGCTGGTCCTTTTCGTCCGTGAAGTGCGCCCCGTAGCTGCAACAGCCCTGGACGAGCTCGGGGGTGGCCTCGGTGAGGACGCCCTGACAGCCGGCCCCGAAGATGCACTTCCAGTTGCTCTCGAGGAAGGTCACGTCGAACATCCACGTGCGCTGACGTTTCGTGTCTTCGAAGCTGATCCACTCGTGGGCGTCAGACGGGTATGGAACTCACGGTCAGAACTTACTTGGTGTAAATGAACGACCCGTGCCCCTACACTTGAGACATGACTACCGTCGACACATTTGAAGTACTGACTCTGACCGACGAGGCTCGCAACGTCGTACTCGACGCGCTCGAATGCCGAAGAGCACTCCGAGACGTTGGCGCTCTACGTCGAGGTGACCGGCACGCGCGGTGCCGGCTACGCCTACGACCTCTACTTCTCGGACCGCGCCGACGCGCCCGAGGGCGCCGCGATCGGCAGCGACGGCGGCGTGACCATCGTCGTGCCGCCCAAGAGCGTCGATCGTCTGCGCGGCAGTCGACTCGAGTTCGCCAACGAAGGCGGCGGCGGACTGGTGCTGGTGAATCCCAACGCGCCGACGCCCGAGGAGATCAACCCCGGCGTGCCCGCCGACATCCTCGCCCTCGGCATCGAAGGACCACTCGCGTTGACTGGCGATCGAGGTCCTCGAGTCCAGCGTCAACCCGGCGATCGCCTCGCACGGCGGACGCGCCGATCTCGTCGCGCTCGACGAGGAGAAGAAGGTCGCCTACCTGAAACTCTCGGGCGGATGTCAGGGATGCGCGATGAGCCGACTGACACTCTCCCAGGGCATCGAGACGCAACTGATCGAAGCCATTCCCGAACTGACCGGCGTCATCGACGTCACCGATCACGCGTCGGGCGAGAACCCCTTCTACGCCAAGGACTAAGTAGTCCGCTCGGCCGTTCTAGAATTACCTGATGTTGCGCTTCCTCACGGCCGGAGAGAGTCACGGGCCGTCGCTCAGCGTCATCGTCGAAGGACTGCCCGCCGGACTCGCCATCGACGTCGAAACGATCGCCGACGAACTCGCCCGTCGCCGTCTCGGCTACGGCCGCGGACCGCGGATGCGCTTCGAGCGCGACGAACTACGACTGATCGGCGGCGTGCGCCACGGGCGTACCCTCGGCTCCCCGGTGGCGGTCGAGATACTGAACTCCGAGTGGCCCAAGTGGGAAGAGGAGATGTCGGCGGCGCCGGGCACCCCGAGCCAGAAGCAGACCAAACCGCGACCCGGTCACGCCGACCTGGCCGGCATGCAGAAGTACGGCTTCGATGACGCGCGCGACGTCCTGGAACGCGCCAGCGCTCGCGAGACCGCGGCGCGCGTCGTCGCCGGAGCGCTGGCCAAGGCACTCCTGTCGACGATCGGGATCGCGATCGTCAGCCACGTGATTCGCATCGGCGAGGCGACGACGCCGAACGATCTGCGTCCGCTACCCGGTGACCTCGAGACGATCGACGACAACGAAGTGCGCTGCTTCGACCCCGAGAGCGCGGCGGCGATGATCCTCGAGATCAAGGCCGCGGCGAAGGTCGGCGACTCCCTCGGCGGCGTCGTCGAGGTGATCGCCTACGGGGTGCCGGTCGGTCTGGGCAGTCACGTGCACTGGGACCGCAAGCTCGACGGCCTGTTGGCCGGGGCGTTGATGAGCATTCAGGCCGTCAAGGCGGTCGAGATCGGCGACGGCTTCATCCAGGCCTCCCAGCGCGGCAGTGTGGCGCACGACGCGATCGCCTATGACGAGTCCTTCGCCCTGGGCGGCGGGTTCATTCGTCGCACCGATCACGCCGGTGGCACCGAGGGGGGCATCTCCTCCGGCGCGCCGATCATCGCCAAGGCCGCGATGAAGCCACTCTCCACGCTGAATCGACCGGTACTCGAGACCGTCGACGTCGTCACGCACGAAACCGCGGTCTCGTTCAAGGAGCGAACCGACGTGACGGCGGTGCCGGCGCTCGGGGTGGTCACCGAGGCGATGATGGCGTTGGTCTTGGCCAATGAGTCGTTGCGCAAGTTCGGCGGGGACTCGGTCGATGAGTTCACGCGCAACTTCAGCGCCTACGTCGCCAATCTCGGCACCACGCCGTCCGCCGCTCGTCCCACCTGACCGTGCACCGACTCGTCTTCGTCGGCTTACCGGGAACGGGAAAGACGACGCTTGGCCCACGCGCTCGCCACTCGCTGGCACGTCGAGGCCATCGACACCGATGACGTCCTGGCGACCGCGGTGGGCACGTCGGCGGCGCAGTTCCTGCGCGAGCACGGTGAAGCGACGTATCGCGAACGCGAACTCGACGCGTTGCGCGCCGTGCTCGACGGCCACGGCGACGTGGTCGTCGCCACCGGTGGCGGCATCGTCTGTACGCCACTGGCGCGCGAGATCCTCACCAAGGAGTTCACGCTCTGGCTCGACTGCGACGACGACGTGATACTCGCTCGTTTGGGTGACCTCGATCGGCCACTGCTCGCCGAGGGGCCGGCCGCGGCACTGGCGCGACTGCGCAACGAACGCTCCGAGTGGTACGCCCAGGTGTCACGACTGCGCATCGACACGTCGGGTTTCACCGATGACGTCGTCTCACACGTCGCGCGTGAAGTCATTAGGTTGACACGATGAACGTCACCGTCGATCTCGGAGAGCGCTCCTACGACGTGGTGCTCGAGAACGGCGCCCGACACCGACTCGCGAGCCTGCTGGCCGCCCGCGCGCCACGTGCGCGCGTCGCGGTGATCGTGACGACGCCGTCGATCGCCGACGAGCCGTGGTTCGGCGTCACGAGTGGCATCGAGCAACACGTCCTCACGGTGCCCGACGGCGAAGCGGCGAAGTCCCTCGACGTCCTCGAGGTCCTGCTGGAGGAGGTCGCCCAGTTCGAACTCTCGCGCAGTGACGTGCTCGTCGGCGTCGGCGGGGGAGCGTTGACCGATCTGGTGGGGTTCGCCGCGGCCACGTACCTGCGCGGTATCGCGCTGGTCCAGGTCCCGACCTCGCTGGTCGGCCAGGTCGACGCCGCGATCGGCGGCAAGACCGGCGTCAACTTGCGCTCGGGCAAGAACCTCGTCGGCGCCTTCCACCAACCCATCGGCGTCCTGTGCGACTTCGACACCATCGCGACGCTGCCCGAGCGCGAGCGCCTGGCCGGACTGGGCGAAGTGGCGAAGTGTTGGCTCTTGGAGGGCGGCTTCGCCGCGGAATTGGCCGACGTGTCACTGCACGATTTAATCGTCATGTCCGTGAAGTTCAAGGCCGCGGTCGTGAGTGCCGATGAGCTCGAAGACGGCCGCCGCGCGCTCTTGAACTACGGCCACACGCTGGCCCACGCCCTGGAAAAAGTGGCCCTCGCGCGCGACAGTGACGAGTTGCGCCACGGCGAAGCGGTCGCCATCGGCCTCGCCTTCGCCGTGCGCGTGGCCGAGGCCCTCGGTCGCGTCGACCACGACGAGGTCGTGCGCCACGACGAGGTGTTGGCCTATCTCGGCTTGAACAAGCGGATCCCCGAGCACTTCCCGACGTCGTCGCTGCTCGAAGCGATGGCGCACGACAAGAAGGCCCACCACGACCTGACCTTCGTCCTCGCCGGCGCCGAGGGGTTCGAGACCGTCAGTGACGTCGACCCCCAGCTGGTGAGTGATGAACTGGAGAAGTTCCGAGGAGAGTCATGAGTTCAGAGATCCTGCTGTTGTCCGGTCCGAACCTCGACCTACTGGGCTCGCGCAACCCCGAGATCTACGGGACGACGACGTTGGCCGAACACGTCGATCGGTTCACCCAGCTCGCCAAGGAGGCCGGCTTCAGCGTCCGTCACGTGCAGTCGAACTTCGAAGGTGACCTCATCGAAGCGGTGCACGCGGCGCGCGGCACCGCGGTCGCGGTCGTGATCAATGCCGGCGCCCTGACGCACGCGTCGTGGGCGCTCGCGGACGCGCTCGACACGTTCGACGGCGTCAAGGTCGAAGTGCATATCTCGAATCCCGCCGCCCGTGAGCCGTTCCGCCACCTGAGCACGCTCGCCGGCTCGGTCAACGGCTCCATCGCGGGCTTCGGCGCGACGAGCTACGACCTGGCACTCGACGCGGTTCGGCGACTGTCGGGCGCACCGTCGTAATCGGGTGCCGTGAGGCGTTGCCTAGACTGGGCAACGCACGATTCGCGAAAGGTCGCCACGCACATGCCTGCAATTTCAACGTCGGACATTCGTAACGGGATCACGATCAAGCTCGACGACGGACTCTTCACGGTCATCGAGTTTCAGCACGTGAAGCCCGGCAAGGGCGGCGCGTTCGTGCGCACCAAGCTCCGCAACGCGCGCTCGGGCGCGGTGATCGAGCGCACCTACCGCTCCGACGAACGCCTGGAGCAGGCGATGATGGACAAGCGCGACACGCAGTACCTCTACCGCGACGGTGACGACTACATCTTCATGGACCAGTCGACCTACGACCAGGTGCCCGTCTCCTCGAAGAGCCTCGGCGACGCGGCGAACTTCTTGAAAGAGACCGGCAAGGCGATGCTGATCCTGCACGACGACGAGATCATCGGGGTGGAACTCCCGGCCTCGGTCGAGTTGACGATCGCCGAGACCGAGCCGGGCATCCAGGGCGACCGGGTGTCGGGCGCGCGCAAGTCGGCGACGTTGGAGACCGGCCTCGTCGTGCAGGTCCCGTTGTTCGTCGGACCGGGTGAACTGATCAAGGTCGACACCCGTACCGGTGAATACATGACCCGGGCCTAGCGTGAGCGAACTCGGCGTCCAGCGTCACCACTCTCGCGAACGCGCCCTGGAGATCATGTACGAGGCCTCGATGAAGGAACGCCCGGTGCTGGTCGTGGTCGAGGAACTCAACCTGCGACCCGACGACTACGCGTTGGCGCTGCTGACCTCGAGCGAACGCAACGAACCGCGGGCGAATGAACTCATCAGCGAGTTCTCCATCGACTGGCCCTTAGAGCGCATCGCACTCGTCGATCGATTGGTGATGACCCTGGCGGTAGGCGAGATGCTGATGGAGGACGCCCCGCCCAAGGCCGTCATCCTGGACGAGGCCGTGGAGCTGGCGAAGGTCTACTCCACCGACGCGTCGCCTAAGTTCGTGAACGGAGTGTTGTCGTCGATCGCTGAGCACCTACTCAGCTGAGAGCAGGGGAGTCATACGAATGCCGGGTATGGGTGGTTCGTCATTCACGAGCAATAATCCCCTCGTCGTCTCGATGTTCCACCACAGCGTCTTCCAGACGAGCGTCTCGTGGATCATCGCGATCGCGCTGGTCACGCTGATCGTGGCGAGCGTCCTTCGCCGAGTCAACACGTTCAATCTCTCGCCGGGCGGTCTCGGCGAGCCGCGGAGCCGTACCTACCTGCGCATGGCCTTCGGTGCGATCTGGCTGGTCGACGGGATCTTGCAGTTCCAGGCCTCGATGCCCTTGGCCATGGCCAACGGCGTGGTCGCGCCGGCCGCGGCGGGCACGCCGAGTTGGCTCCACGCCCTGATGTTCGACGGCATCGGCATCTGGAACAACCACCCGATCGCGCTGGCGGTCGGCACCGCGTGGATCCAGGTCGGAATCGGGCTGCTCTTGCTCGTGTCTCAACGCGAAGATCGGCCGGCTCGCGGCCGCGGTGTCGGTCGGCTGGGCCGCGATGATCTGGCTGGTCGGCAACGGCGCCGGTGGGATCTTCCAATCGAGCAACTCAATCCTGTTCGGCTGGCCCGGGGCGTCGCTGTTCTACGTCGTGGCGGGCGTGTGGCTGGCTCTGCCGACCGTCGAACTTCCCCGAACGGTTCTCGCGCTACACCCTGCGCGGTCTCAGCGTGCTGGTGGCAGTCGGTGCCGTTCTTGCAGTGTCCTGCCGTCGAGCGGCTTCTGGCACGGCGGGAACTCGAACGCCTTGACGACCATGACGACGACGATGACCCAGACGCCGCAGCCGCACGTGCTGGCGTGGATCGTCAAGCACTTCGGTGACTTCGCCGGCACGATCGGCGGCGGCTTCAACGTCGTGGTGATCCTCTGGCTCGGTCTCTGCAGCGTGGGACTGTGGATGGCGAGCGATCGCGGTTGGCGGTGGCCGACGCGACGCTCTGGTCATCGGCTGTCTGTTCTTCTGGGTGGTCGCCCAGGACGTTCCCTTCTGGGGTGGCATCGCGACCGACGTGAACTCGTTGATTCCGCTGGCGGTCCTCGCGTGGTGCGCGAGCCCGGCGCGCGCAACGCTCGACGCCGCTGCGCAAACATCTGCCCGTCGAGATGCGATCGAGTTCGGGCGCGGTCGTCGCCTCCTTCGCCTCGGCGATGGTGTTGTTCTCGGTCGTCTCGATGGGGTGGGCGACCGGTGCGTCCGCCGAGAGCACCCTGTTCCTCGCGCAGAACGGTCCCGCGGCGTCGGTCAACACTCGCGCGCCGGGCTTCACGCTCACCGACCAATACGGCGCCACGTACTCGATGAATGAACACGCCGGCCACTACACGTTGCTCACGTTCCTGGACCCCGAGTGTTGGACGGACTGCCCGTTGTTGGCGGCGCAGTTGCGCCAGGTGCGACAAGACCTGTCGCCGGACGCCAAGCTCGACATCGTGGCCGTCGCCGCCGATCCGTATCACGAGACGATCGCCAACGTGAACCACTTCATCGACATCCATAGTCTGAAGAGCGTGAAGGACTTCTACTTCGTGACCGGCAAGTTGGCCGACGTCCAAAAGGTCTGGAGCCACTACGGCATCGGCGTCTCGATGACGCCGACCGACAAGATGAGCATTCACTCGGACTACATGTTCATCATCACGCCCGCGGGCCGTCTCAAGTGGATCATCCCCGACGAACCACTGGCCAACTGGGCCGGCCAACACTCGGCCGAGAGCGAGTTGTTGAACCTGCTACACCAGTCGGGCGTGCACTGATCGTGTCACCGCTCGGCGTCCTCGCTGTCGCCGGGGCGGTGGCGACGATCCTCGCCTTCGACCGCCGCCGCGTACGGACGCGCCGCTCGTCGCTCTACGCGGCCCTCGCGCTCTTCTCGTGGGCCGTGTTGTGGTTCGCCACGTCATCGCCCTTCGCGCGCCGGGGGATGACCAACCTGCCGGACCACATGATCGGTCACGTGTTGGTGATGTTCCTCGTGCCGATGGGACTCATCTACTCGGGCTTCGCGCGTTCCTTGTGGTGGATCGTGCCGTTGGAACGTCGTCGCCGGCTCCTTCGGTGGTGGTACCTCGGCCGATCGCGTCACCTGCCCACGTGGCTCTGGAATCCCTACAGCGCGGCGATCGTGCTCAACGTCGTGATGGTGGGATCGCACACCTCGCGATTCTTCGATTTCTCGATGGCGCACCTGTGGGCCATGGACTGGCTGATGGAGCCGGCGTTCTTCTTCTCGGGCCTGTTCTTCTTTCACTTCTTGATCACGTCGCCGCCGCGGCGGAACCGTGTGGCGTTGAACAAGCAGTTGGTCATGGTCATCGCCACGATGTTCGAGATGTTGATCCTCGCGATGTCGATGTCGATCTTCACGAAGACGTCGTGGTACGACGTCATGACGCCCGGCCACGGCATGCCCTACATGCCGGGCATGGCCCGCACGGTCACCGCGGCCTTCCATCAACAGCAGATAGCGGCCGGGATCTTGTGGATCTGCGGAGACTTCTGGGCGGTACCGATACTGGTGGCGATAGCGCGGCGACTCGCGAACCGCGACGGGTCGTTGTTCGCGGTGCTGGAGCGTCAAGCGTCGCGATTGTCGGGCGTCGCCGACTGATCGCTCTGGTGCACCGTGGCCAGATAGGCGTTCCACGCGTCGAGTTCGGGGTCGTGCTCATCGAAGACGACCGGTTTGCGCGGTGTCTCGCCGCGTTCGTCCTGGAGCAACTTGTGCCACATGTAGATGGCATAGAGCCCGAGCGCGGGCCACTCGAAGACGTAGGCCCACGACAGGGTGTTGCCGCCCAACGCGCGCTTCACCTCGAAGATGAAGGCCGGAATACAGATCACCTCGGCCAGTACGAGGCCCAGATTGATTCTGAACGTATTCTTAGTTTCATCGGCCATTGACGTCGATTTTAGACCCGTTTTTGCGCGGTTCTCCACTACGTTTTACGTAGAAAACCTTCGTCTGTTGACTCGTGGACTTTCTATGGGGTGTTCTAAGGAGAGCGAATGAATCGATCGAAGTCCCTCGGCATCGCCTTGGCTTCGGTGCTCGTCGTCGCCGCAGCGCTTGGACTGGCTGGTTTCGCGCTGGCGAGTGCGGCGCCGCACCAGACACCGTTGGTCTGTGCAGCGGTCCAGGGTCAATCACATACCTGCAGTCTCACGATGGCGACCTACCCCGACTCCGGTGAGGGCGTGCACGGCAAGGACGGCGGTCCCCACCCGGACTGGGTGACCTACTCCAATGACAACGTCGTCCTGCCGGCGAACTCGACGATCGACATGACGATCGACCAGTACGACTCGGGTGGGTCGCTCAACAACGCGTTCTTCGACCAGATCATGGGGACCATCGGCGGCACCGCCACGATCGACGGCAAGACCGTCTCGCCACGTCGACCCCAACAACGTCGGACACACCTTCACCCTGCGCGGCATTCCCGGGCAGCGGTACGTACCTGTTCGTCTCGGTGCCGTTGCCGGCCGACGGCAACACCGACAACTCAGTCGTGTTGAACGGCACGCACTACAACAAGCCGGTCGTCGTCCAGTTCTCGTTCAAGACCGGTAGTAAGGGCGTCTACGAGTTCAACTGCGAGTTCCCCTGTGGGGGAGCCCGCGAGGGCCAGTTCGGCGAGGCCATGTCAACGTTCGGCTACATGTCCGGCACCTTCACGGTTAATTAAGGGGATCTTGTGTCAGACACTGAAAACAAGAAGTCGCTGAAGCCGTTCTACTGGATGTGGGGGATCGGGACGATCATCGCGATCCTGCTCTCGCTCTGGGCGCCCGGACACTTCATGCCGCGTTCGATGAGCGGCAACATGCACCTCACGATCCTCACGATGGTCGTCTTCAGTGTGGCCGCGGCTCCGGTCGTCGCCGGCGTCTACGCGATCGCGATCTACGCGATTCGGACCTGGGGCTGGAAGGGTGACGACATCCCGCCGCCGGCCGAGCAGGTCCGCGACAATCCCAAGATGGTCGACGATCGTGGCTCGTGGCCTCGACGGTGCTGACGGTCTTCCTGCTGGTCTGGGGACTCGCGGCGCTCTCGTACGACAACTCGTCGACCGGAAAGAATCCGCTCGTGGTCGACGTGACCGGTCAACAGTGGCTGTGGTCGTTCTCCTATCCCGGCACGCACGTGCAGTCCAACGAGCTCTATCTGCCCGGTGAATCGAGAGGTCGAGTTTCGCGTGACGTCCGACGACGTGACGCACGGCTTCTGGATCGTGAACATGGGTGTCCAGGTCGACGCGAACCCCGGCACCATCACGACGATTCACACGACACCGAATCGACTCGGTGACTTCACGATTCGATGCGAACAGTTCTGTGGTTTGAATCACGCATTCATGGATGCCGACGGTCACGTCGTGACTTCGCAGCAATTCAATAGTTGGCTCGCGGCTCAGCCGCAGCGAGCGTAGGGGGAACGTATGACGACAACTCTTGAACACCCAGTCAACCGTCGGCCATACCGCAGGGCGGTGGATTGGCCCGACACCAGAACGCCGCCACGGGCGTCGTGTGTGGCGTGGTCTTCGCCTACCTCTTCTGGCTCGTCTCGCACTTGACAATGGACTCGACCGGTCGACCCTTCGGTGACCAGGTGGCGACCTTCACGTGCGTGGGATGGATGATCGGCTTCTGGATCGGCATCGGCGCCTTCAACGGGCCGTTCCGTTGGCTCCTCGGTCGCGACCACACCCACGAGGACGACCTGTACTACGCCGGACAGAATCAGGGCAAGGCGCGGTACTGGAAGTTCACGACCGATCACAAGGTCGTCGGCGTCCAGTACATCTGCGTGACGATGGGTCTGTTGGGCGTCGGTGGCATTCTCGCCATGGCGATGCGCACGAACCTGATCACGCCCGGGCAATCACTTCATCAACCAGCAGGTGTACAACAGCTTCATCGCGATCCACGGCATGGTGATGATCCTGGCGTTGATCGTGGCCATCGCCGGTCCGTGGGCGAACTTCGTGATGCCGATCATGATCGGCGCGCGCGACATGGCCTTCCCGCGACTCAACGCGCTGAGCCTCTGGACGTTGGTCGAGCGCCGCGGTCCTGCTCGTCGGCGTCCTCTTCGTCGGTGGTCTGCCGGTCGGCTGGGTCGTGCTCGATCCGATCGCCGACCAGGCGGGCGTCGGAATGGACCTCTTCGCGATGGCGATCATCGTCTTCGCCGTCTCGACGACGGTCGCGAGCGTCAATAACCTCACGACCGTCATCACGATGCGCACCAAGGGTATGACGTTGGAGCGACTACCGATCTTCGTATGGGGCATCATGGCGACCGCGGTCCTCGGCCTCTACGCCTTCCCCTTCTTCGTCGTCGCCGAGACACTGCAGTTGCTCGACCGCACGTCGTTCACGAGTTTCTTCGTCTCGACCGGCGGTGGCACCGGTTGGCTCCAGGCCAACCTGTTCTGGTTGATGGGACACCCCGAGGTCTACGTGATCTTGCTACCGGCCATCGGCGCGCTGCTCGAGATCGCCGCGGTCATGGCGCGCAAGCCGGTCTTCAGCTACCGCACCGCGGTCGGCGCCATCGCCGCCCTGTCGGGACTCTCGGCGCTCGTGTGGGCGCACCACATGTTCACCAGCGGCTGGGCGCCCGACGCTCGGTGGACCGTTCATGCTCACGACCGAACTCATCTCGATTCCCGACGGGCGTGTTCTTCCTGGTGATGATCGGTACGCTCTGGCGGGGCCATATCTGGATGAAACTGCCCACGATCTGGATGTTCGGCTTCATGGCGAACTTCGTCATCGGCGGGATCACCGGCATCTATCTGTCGGACGTGCCGCTCGATGACCAGCTCCACGGCACGATGTTCGTCACGGCGCACTTCCACTACATCTTCGTGGGATCGGTGCTCTTCGGCGCCATCTCGGCGTTGGCCTTCTGGTTCCCGAAGGTCACCGGTCGATTCTTAAGTGAGTCGCTCGGTCGGGTCTCGTTCTGGCTGGTGTTCGTCGGCGTGCAGATCACCTTCCTCGCGATGTTCATCTCGGGACTCAAGGGCATGCCGCGACGCGTCGCGTCCTACAGCATCTTGTTCGAGCACACGAACTTCGCTTCGACGATCGGGGCCTACATCATCATGTCGGGCATGATCGTCTTGCTGGTCGCGATCATCCGCTCCTGGAACAAGGGTGAGCCCGCCGGACCCAACCCGTGGGGCGCGAACTCACTGGAGTGGATGGTGCCCACGCCGGTGCCCCTGGAGAACTTCACCGTGCAGCCCGTGATTACCGAAGACCCCTATAACTTCAACAAGGAAGTGGTGCGTTCATGAGTATCGACGCCCGTGAGGTTCCCGAAGCGCCCAGCGAGGAGGGCGGCGGTCACTTCTTAGAGCCCGAGCATCTCGATCGCCAGCAACGCCTCGGCGTGTGGCTCTTCATCGGCGGCGACATGATCATCGTCGCGGCGCTGCTGTTCACGTACCTGTACTTGCGCGGTGTCAACACCAGTGGGCACTGGATGTCGCTGCTCGGTTACAAGGGATACTCCTACGCCCACTACCAGGCCATCGCCAACGGCTCGGTCGGTCTTAAGGCACCGAAGTTGATCCACATCGGACCGATGTCGGCCGGGCATGGAGTGGTTGATCGCGGCGGTGACCGTGGTCAGTGGGGCCATCATCTGGCAGGCCGAGCGGGCACTTCGCGCGACCAAGAACGCGATGTCCTACTCGGCGATGACGACGTTCGCGACGATCGTGGTGGTCGTGGCGATCGTGTTGACGATCATCCAGATGCGCAGCATCCCCGAGATCTTCGTGGCCACGAACGACTCTCAGGGCATGGCCTACACGGCGTATGACTCAGTGTTCCTCGTGCTGGCGGGCTCCGCCCTGTTCCACCTCTTGGTCCTGGGATTCCTCGGCCTAGGCCTCACCATTCGTTCTCGCAAGGGTCTCATCAACGGCGAACGCTGGTTCCAGGCCCGCCTGGTCCGGTTCTTCTGGGTCTGGATCTCGGTCTCTTCAGTGATCGTGGCCGCGGTAACGACTACGATTAACACGATTCATTAACACAACACGGCTCGCACGCCGGCACTAGCCACGTCGCGAGTTGTCGTGAAGCGGGTCCCGTGAGGCCCGTACGACGGGAGAATGATGGGCAACGAGGACGAACGCCAGGCGCGACCACGCGGCCTGGCGTTCATTGCGAAGAGCCAGCTCATGAGCGCCGAGGACGTCAAGCGGGCCCTGTGGCGCATGGCCCACGAGGTCGATCGAGCGCAACCAGGCGGTCGAGTCCCTCTCGATCATCGGACTCCAGACGGGCGGTAAGGAACTCACCGGCGGCCCTCGCGTCGATCCTCGAAGAGATCTCGGGTCAGGCCGTGCGCGCCGGCATGCTCGACGTCTCGTTCTACCGCGACGACCTGTCGCGCAACCCCCTGCCGCCGTCCTCGGCGACGAACATCGATCACGACCTCACCGATCGCACCGTGGTCCTCGTCGACGACGTCCTCTTCACCGGTCGCACGATCCGCGCCGCCCTCAACGCGCTCTCGGACTGGGGGCGACCGCGCGCCGTGCAGCTGGCGGTGCTGGTCGACCGCGGTCATCGCGAACTGCCGATTCGACCGGACTACGTCGGCAAGAACCTCCCGACGTCACTCGACGAGGCCATCGTGGCAACGCTCGACGGCGTGTGGATCGGCACGAGGGAGTCCTCGTGATCGAGTCCATCCGGGGCCGCAGCCTGCTGTCGCTCGACGACCTGTCGCGCGACGCGCTCGTCGAGGTGCTCGACACCGCCGAGTCCTTCGTCGAGGTCAATCGCCGCACCATCAAGAAGGTGCCGGCCCTGAAGGGCCGCGTCGTCGCCTCGCTCTTCTTCGAAGAGTCGACGCGCACCCGACTCAGCTTCGAGACGGCGGCGAAGCGACTGAGCGCCGACGTCCTCTCACTCGCCGTCGCCTCGAGCAGCGTGAAGAAGGGCGAGTCGCTGCGCGACACGATCGCGACGATCGACGCACTGGGCATCGACGCCGTCGTGATGCGCCACCGTTCGAGCGGCGCGGCGCTGCAGGTCAGTCGCTACGTGCCGCACGTGCGCGTCATCAACGGCGGCGACGGTCAGCACCAGCACCCGACGCAGGGCCTGCTGGACGCCTTCACCATTCGCCAGGTCCTGAGCGAGCGCGACGGCACGACCGGCCCCGAGTCCGGCGCCGAGCTGTTCGACGGTCTGCGGGTCCTGATCGTCGGCGACATCCGCCACAGTCGCGTCGCGCGCAGCGACGTCGCGGCCTACGCGACGCTCGGGGCCGAGGTCCGACTCTGCGCGCCGGGGACGCTGCTGCCCGACGACGTGGCGACCTGGCCGGTCACGGTCGTCGACGACTTCGACGAGGCGCTCGCGTGGGCCGACGTCGTCGGTCTGCTGCGACTCCAGAGCGAACGCGGCTCCGGCGCCTTCGTCGCCAGTCTCGAGGAGTTCACCTTCACCCACGGGCTCACCGTCGAGCGCGCGCGTCTGCTCAGACCGGAGGCGCTGATCATGCACCCCGGTCCGATGAACCGCGGCGTCGAGATCGATTCGCGCGTCGTCGATTCGAGCCAGGCGATCGTGGAGCGCCAGGTCAGCAACGGCGTGCCGATCCGCATGGCGGTGTTGTACCTGAGCGTCGCCGGCGCGGGGGAGGGACCGGGACTGTGATCATCATTCGACAGGGACTCGTCGTCGGCGTTGACGCCAGCGACCGTCGCCGACGTCTTGATCGACGACGGACGGATCGTCGAGGTCGCGGCGGCGATCGACGCGCCCGGTGACGCCCACGAGATCGACGCGCGCGACTGCTGGGTCGGTCCGGGCTTCGTCGACCTGCACACGCACCTGCGAGAGCCGGGACGCGAGGCCGCCGAGACGATCGAGAGCGGCGCGCGCGCCGGCGCGCTCGGGGGCTACTGCGCGCTGGTCGCGATGCCCAACACCGAGCCGGCGCTCGACAGCGTGGCGCTCGTCTCCTACGTGCTCGAGCGCGGCGCGCACACGCCGCTCGACGTCGCGGTCGCGGGGGCGATCACCGTCGGCCGGCACGGCGAGGCGTTGGCGCCGATGGCCGAGATGGCCGCGCTCGGGGTGCGACTCTTCACCGACGACGGCCTCGGCGTGCAGGACCCGTCGGTGATGCGACGCGCGCTCACCTACGCCAAGCCCCTCGGCGTTCGACTGGCCCAGCACTGCGAGGACGAGCGACTGGCGGCGGGCGGCACGATGAACGAAGGGGCCCTCAGCGGGCGACTCGGACTGATCGGTCGACCGGCGCTGGCCGAAGAGATCATGGTCCTGCGCGACATCGAACTCGTGCGCCTCACCGGCGCCCCGCTGCACTTCTTGCACCTCTCGACGCGCACGGTCGATCGACCTGGTCCTCGCGGCGCGCGCCGAGGGACTGCCGGTCAGCTTCGAGGTGGCACCGCATCACTTCACGCTCGACGAGGAGCGCGTGCGCCACGTACGACCCGATCTTCAAGGTCCACCCGCCGCTGCGCGCAGCGAGCGACGTCGAGGGACTGCGCGACGCGCTTCGTCGCGGCGAGGTCGACGCCGTGGCGACCGATCACGCGCCGCACGCGCCCGAACTGAAGGACCTGCCCTTCGACGAGGCCCCGGCCGGCATGCTCGGGCTCGAACACGCCGCGTCACTCACCTTCGAGGCGCTCGGAGCGTCGCCCGATCCCGACCCTGTTCTTCCAGGTCCTCAGTCGCGGCCCGGCGCGGATCGCGCAGCTCCGACGCGAGGACCGACCACGCGCGCCACAGCGCGCACGGCGGCGCGATGGTCGCCGGCGAGGACGCCAACGTCACGGTCTTCGACCCGAGTGCACGCTGGAGCGTCGATCGCCACGCCGCTCGCGAGTCGCTCGATGAACACGCCGTATGACGGACGCGCCCTGGTCGGGCGGGTGCGCGCGACGATCGCCAAGGGCGCGCTCGTGGTCGACGAGGGAGCACTGGCGTGACGCGCCAGCCGTCCGTCCTCGTGCTCGCCGACGGCGCCACCTTCGAGGGCTACGCCGCCGGACACCTGCCCGAGTCGGGCTTCACCAGCGGTGAGTTCGTCTTCAACACCGCGCTCTCGGGCTACCAGGAGGTGATCACCGACCCGAGTTACGCCGGTCAGATCATCAGCTTCACGTACCCGCACATCGGCAACTACGGCGTCACGCCGCTCGACGACGAGTCGCTGCGACCGTGGTGCCAGGGCGTGGTGATGCGCGAACTCTCCCACGTCCCGTCCAACTGGCGTTCGGTCGGGCCCGCTCGAAGGATTCTTGCGCCAGCACCGCGTCGCGGCCATCGTCGGCGTCGACACCCGACGACTGACGCGTCACCTGCGCTCCCACGGCGCCCTGCCGGGCGCCTTCGGTCACGGCGACCCCGACGTCGTGGCCGCGGCCGCGCGCGCGGCGCTCGGCACCGACGGCACCGACCTGGTGACGCGCGTCTCGACGAGCGAGGCCTACACGCGCGGCGCCGGTGAGCGCCACGTGGTGGCGATCGACTACGGCATCAAGACCACGATGGTGCACCAACTGGCCGAGCGCTTTCGCGTCACGGTCGTGCCGGCCGCGACCAGTGCCGACGAGATCCGCGCCCTCGCGTCCCGACGGGTCGTTCCTCTCGAACGGACCGGGCGACCCCGCCGCGCTCGGTGCGCAGGTCGCGGTCGCTGGAGGAACTCGTCGGGACGGTACCGATCTTCGGCATCTGTCTCGGTCACCAACTGCTCGCCCAGGCCCTCGGCGGACGCACGTTCAAACTGCCCTTCGGCCATCACGGCAGCAACCACCCGGTCAGCGACCTCGCGACGGGGCGCATCGAGATCACGGCCCAGAACCACAACTACGCCGTCGAACCGGACTCGCTCGAACGCGGCGTCGTGAGTCACGTCAACCTGAACGACGGCGTCATCGAGGGCGTGAGCGCGCCGAGCGAGCGGTGCTTCTCGGTCCAGTACCACCCCGAGGCCGGACCCGGGCCCCACGACGCGCGCTACCTCTTCGATCGCTTCGAGGACCTGCTCGACGCTCGAGGACGCGCGTAGATGCCTAAGCGCGACGACCTCGCCTCGATCATGGTCATCGGCTCCGGGCCGATCGTCATCGGTCAGGCCTGTGAGTTCGACTACTCCGGCACCCAGGCCTGTCAGGTCCTGCGCGCCGAGGGCTTCAAGGTCATCCTCGTGAACTCCAATCCGGCCACGATCATGACCGACCCCGCCACGGCCGACGTCACCTACGTCGAACCGCTCGACGCCGACGTCCTCGACCGACATCATCGAGCGCGAACGTCCCGACGCCCTGCTCCCGACCCTCGGGCGGACAGACGGCGCTGAATCTCACGATGGAACTCGTCCGCCGCGGGGTCACCGAACGCTTCGGCGTCGAGGTCATCGGCGCGCGGCCCGAGGCCATCGCCACCGCCGAGGACCGCGAACTCTTCAAGTCGGCGATGGCCGACATCGGCCTCGCCGTGCCCGAGTCGGGCTTCGCGCGCAGCGTCGAGGAGGCCTTCGCGGTCGCGACGGAGATCGGCTGGCCGGTGATGATCCGGCCCAGCTTCATCCTCGGCGGCTCGGGCACGGGCATCGCGCACGACGAGGCGCAGCTGCGCCTCTTGGCCGGCGAGGGCATCGCGGCGTCGCCGATCTCCGAGATCCTCGTCGAGCGTTCCGTCGCCGGCTGGAAGGAGTTCGAACTCGAGGTCATGCGCGACAACGCCGACAACTGCGTCGTGGTCTGCAGCATCGAGAACTTCGACCCGATGGGCGTGCACACCGGTGACTCGATCACCGTCGCCCCGATCCAGACGCTCTCGGACGTGGAGTACCAGGCCATGCGCGACGACGCCTTCGCGGTCCTGCGCCGTGTCGGCGTCGAGACCGGTGGCTCCAACGTCCAGTTCGCGGTCGACCCCGACACCGGCGAGCGCCTCGTCATCGAGATGAACCCGCGCGTCAGTCGCTCGAGCGCGCTGGCCTCGAAGGCCACCGGCTTTCCGATCGCCAAGATCGCGGCGCGACTGGCCGTCGGCTACACGCTCGACGAGATCCGCAACGACATCACCGAGGTGACGCCGGCGAGCTTCGAACCGGTGATCGACTACGTGGTGACGAAGATCCCGCGCTGGGCCTTCGAGAAGCTGCCCGGCGCGCTCGGCCGAACTGGGCACGAGGATGCAGTCGGTCGGTGAGGTGATGGCGATCGGTCGCAACTTCGCCGAGTCGCTGCAGAAGGCGGTGCGCTCCCTCGAGCAGGGCCGCGCCGGTTTCGCGCTGGGACGCCACTCGGAGTTCGTCGACTTCGACCTCGAGCGACTCTGGCACAGTTCGCGTGGTGGCGACGCCCGAACGACTCTTCGCGCTGCACGAGCTGCTCTGGCGCGGCGCGGCGATCGAGGACGTCGTCGCGCGCACCGGCATCGACCGGTGGTTCATCCACCAGCTCAGCGAGATCATCGAGCGCGAGCGCGAACTCGGACCCGACGTCGCGCTCGAGGGCTTCGACGCCCGCGACGTGGCGTCGCTACAAGCAGTGGGGGTTCTCCGACACCCAGATCGCCGACCTGTGCGCGCGCAGCGTCGAGGACGTCGCGGCGCTGCGCCGCGCGGCCGGCGTCGTGACGACCTTCAAGACCGTCGACACCTGCGCGGCGGAGTTCGAGGCGTCGACGCCTTATCACTACAGCACCTACGAGGACACCAGCGAGGTCGCGCGCGTCGGCGCGCGACCGCGTCATCATCCTCGGTTCGGGACCGAACCGCATCGGTCAGGGCATCGAGTTCGACTACTGCTGCGTGCACGCGTCGTTCGTCCTGCGCGACATGGGCTACGAGACCGTCATGGTCAACTGCAATCCCGAGACGGTGTCGACCGACTACTCGACCTCGGACCGGCTGTACTTCGAACCACTCACGCCCGAGGACGTGGCCGAGGTGATCGCGGCCGAAGCCGCGGCCTGCGTCGACGGCGCGCGCGTGCTCGGCGTGATCGTCTCGCTCGGCGGACAGACGCCGCTCAAGCTCTCGCACTCGATCGACCCGGCCCTGGTGCTCGGCACGCCGGTCGCCTCGATCGACGCGGCCGAGGACCGCGAGCAGTGGTCGGCCATCTGCACGTCGCTGGGACTGCGTCAGCCGCCGGGCGACGTCGCCCTCAGCCTCGCCGAGGCCAAGGCGATCGTGCGCGAGATCGGCTACCCGGTGCTCGTGCGACCGAGCTACGTGCTCGGCGGACGCGCGATGGAGATCGTCTACGACGACGCGTCGCTGGAGCGCGTGATGAAGGACCTCACGAGTGAGCACGGTTCACTGGCGCGCGAGGGCGGCGTCTCCCAGAGCCGACCGATCCTGATCGACAGCTTCCTCGAAGACGCCATCGAGGTCGACGTCGACGCGGTGCGCGACGTCGCCGGCGACGTCTTCGTCGCGGGCGTGATGGAACACGTCGAAGAGGCGGGCGTGCACTCCGGCGACTCGGCCTGCGCGCTGCCGCCCCAGACGCTGAGTGACGCGGTGCTCGCCACGCTGCACGCGCACACCAGGAAGATCGCCGACGCGCTCGACGTCGTCGGTCTGATCAACGTGCAGTACGCCGTGAAGGACGATGAGGTCTTCGTGCTCGAGGCCAATCCCGCGCGCGTCGCGCACGGTGCCCTTCGTCGCCAAGGCGACCGGCGTGGCGCTCGCCCAGGTCGCGGTGCGCGTGATGATGGGCCAGACGCTGCGCGAGCTGGTCGAGCAGGGCATCGTGCCTCACGTGACGCCGGTGCCCGACGTACGTGTCGGTGAAGGAGGCGGTCCTGCCGTTCAACCGTTTCCCGGGTGTCGACACGGTGCTCGGACCCGAGATGCGCTCGACCGGCGAGGTCATGGGCGTGGGCGAGAGCTTCGGCATCGCCTTCGCCAAGGCCCAACTGGCGGCCGGCACCCGGCTGCCCGACGCGGGCCAGGTCTTCATGAGCCTCGCCGATCGCGACAAGGTCCAGGGGCTCGAGCTCGCGCGGCTGCTGGTCGGACCTCGGCTTCACGCTCGCCGCGACGGTCGGCACGGCGGGGTACCTGCGCGCGCACGGCGTCGCCGTCGCCACCCTGGTCGGGCAAGGTCGGCCTGGCCGAGATGGGCGTCGACGCGGTCACGATGATCGCCGCCGGCGAGGTGCAACTCGTCGTCAACACGCCCTCGGGCAGCGGCGCGCGCGCCGACGGCGCGCTCATCCGCGGCGCCTGCGTGGTGCACGCGGTGTCGTGTCTCACGACGATCAGCGCCGGCTTCGCGGCGGCCAAGGGCATCGCCGACACCCGGCGCACAGGGCTGGCGGGTCGCGCTCGCTCCAGGAGCTGCACCGATGAGCGACCTCTCGACCAGCGTCGGCGCGGTGCGACTTCGTTCGCGCGATCACTGACCGCCGCCGGGACCTCGGGCTACGGCGACGAACTCGCCGGCTACGGCGACCTTCGCGCCCTCGGCGCCGTCGTCGTCAAGTCGCTCGCCGCCTTCGCGTGGGAGGGCAACCCGCGCGCCGCGCGTCGCCGCCGTCGGGTGAGCACATGGTGAACGCCGTCGGACTCGCGGGTCCGGGCGTGGCGGCGTGGCGCGAACGGTACCTGCCGGCGACTTGGAGCGACGCGGCTGCGACGTCGTGGCCTCGATCTGGGGCCGCACGGTCGAGGAGTTCGCGAGCGCCGCCGAGGCGATGCGCGGCGCCGACGTCGTCGGCGATGGAGGTCAACGCGAGCTGTCCGAACCTCGAGAGTCGATCGACGATCTTCGCGCACTCGGCGCTCGCGACCGCCGAGATCGTTCGCGCGTCCAAGGTCGCCGGACTGCCGCTGTGGATCAAACTCAGCCCGAACACGCCGGACCTGTCGCGATCGCCGACGCCGCGCTCGACGCCGGTGCCGACGCGCTCGTGCTCGTCAACACCGTGCTCGGACTCGCCATCGACGTCGAGACGCGACGTCCGACACTCGGCAACGGCGGCGGCGGCGTGAGTGGGCCGGGGATCTTGCCGGTCGCGCTGCGCTGCGTCTACGAGTGTCGCGCGGCGTTCCCCGACACGCCCATCGTGGGCGTGGGCGGCGTGAGCAGCGGCGAGGACGCCGTGGCGATGATCATGGCCGGCGCCAACGCGGTCGAGGTCGGCACGGCGACGTTCGCGAATCCGCGCGCGCCGTGGATGGTGCAACGAAGGACTGGCGCGTTGGCTCGCGCGCCACGACGTGAATCGAGTGAGTGACCTGATGGGAGTAGCGCATGGATGAGACCTTCGGCACGCGACTGCGCGAGCGTATTCGCGCGCTGGGACCACTGTGCGTCGGCGTCGACCCGAGTCGAGAGTTACTCGAGTCGTGGGAACGCAGTGACACGGTCGAGGGTCTGGAGTTCTTCGCGCGCGCCGTGCTCGAGGCCGTCATCGGCACCGCGGCCGCGATCAAGCCGCAGGTCGCGTTCTTCGAACGATTCGGCTCCGGTGGGTTACCGCGTGCTCGAACGACTGATCGACGACGCGCGCGACGCCGACGTGCTCGTCGTCGCCGACGCCAAGCGTGGCGACTTCGCCGTCACGAACGTCGGCTACGCCGAGGCGTGGTTGGCGGAGCGATCACCGCTTCGCGTCGACGCGGTCACGGCGAGTCCGTATCTCGGCGTCGACGCGCTGGCGCCGCTGTTCAGCGTCGCCCAGGAGAACGGTCGAGGTGTCTTCGTCCTGGTCGCGACGTCGAACCCGGAGGGCCGCGTCCTGCAACAGGCCCGCACGGCCGAGGGCGAACGGGTCGAGGACGTGGTGCTGCGCTCGGTCGCGGCACTCAACAAGCGAGACGACGGACTCGGGTCCTTCGGCGTCGTCATCGGCGCGACGCGCGACGCGCCGGAGTTCGATCTGTCGCACTTGGGCGGTCCGTTCTTGGTGCCGGGCGTCGGCGCCCAGGGCGGGAGCGCGGAGAACGTCGCGCGGTTGTTCGCGCGTTGTCCCGCCAACACGGTGCTTGTGAACGTTGGACGATCCATAGTGAATGTCGGTCCTGATAGCGCCGCACTGCGCGACGCGGCGCGGCGCTGGCGCGATGATCTCAGTCAGGCGTTGGCCTGAACAAAAGTCAGCGCAGGGGAGTAATCTGACAACGTGACTCCCACTCCGCCGAACCTCTCGCAAGAACAGCGCGTCGAGGCCTCGCGTTTAGCGGTAGCGAATCGTCGTCGACGCGCCGAGGTGAAGCGACAGGTGAAGTCCGGCGAGCTGTCGCTCGAGGAACTCTTCGAGCTTGGCGGCACGCGAGGAGTGCGTGGCCCAGATGCGCGCCTACGACCTCATCAGCGCACTGCCGGCCATCGGTGAGGTGAAGGCCGAACGAATCATGAACAACGCGTCGATCGCCAAGACCCGCCGAATCCGGGGTCTCGGACCGAAGCAGCGCGCAGAACTGTTTCGAGCTCTTGTCCGCTGAACCCTTCATTGCGGTTCTCATCGGTCCCGGCGGCGTTGGCAAAGGCACACTGGCTCGGCGTCTGGTCGACGCCGACGACCGACTGTGGCTGAGCAAGAGTTGGACGACGCGACCGGTTCGTGCGACCGAGGATGGAACGGAGTACCACTTCGTCGATCGCGCGACGTTCGAACAGGCGATCCGCGATGACGCGTTCCTCGAGTGGGCCGAGTTCCACGGCAACCTCTACGGGACCCCGCGACCACAGTCCGGTGAGCGCGACGTCCTGCTCGAGATCGAGGTCCAGGGCGCCGAACAGGTTCTCGCCCACGACCCCTCGGCCGTCGTCGTGCTCGTCGTCGCGCCGTCGATGGAGCAACTCGAAGATCGACTACGTGGTCGCGGCGACGCCGACGAGCACGTCCAGAAGCGACTCGCGAGCGCCCCGCACGAACTCGCCAAAGGCCAGGCGATTGCTACGCGCGTCGTCGTCAATGACGACGTCGACCGAGCAACTGAGGAAATCCTCTCTATACTGGAAGAACTCCGCCCAGCCCGGCGATCCCCCTCGAAAAAGGACTGAATACCATGGCCGAACGCCCCACCCTCGTCGATCCGCCCATCGAGACGCTCCTGAACAAGGTCGGCGACTCGAAGTTCACGCTCGTCGCCGTCTCGGCGATCCGCGCCCGCGAGATCAACGAGTACTACAACGGCCTCGGCTCGGGCCACGGCGCCCTGATCCCGCCGCAGGTGACGTCGCTGTCGAACAAGTCACTGTCGTTGGCGATGGAAGAGCTCTACCAGGGCAAGCTGGAGTTCCACCGCCCGACCCCCGAGGAGCTCGAGGCCGAGCGTCTTCAGGCGCTCGCGTTGGAAGAGGCCCGTCAGGACGCCAATAACGACCTGGACGCCTTCACCGATGCCCTCCGCGACGCCTGAGTCGTCCCCACCTCGCATAGTCCTCGGCGTCGCCGGCGGCATCGCCGCCTACAAGTCGGTCGAACTGCTGCGCCTGCTGCGCGACGCGAACTACTACGTCGCCCCGATCCTCACCGCGGACGCCACGCGCTTCGTCGGCGCCTCGACCTTCAGCGCGCTGGCCAGTGAGCCGGCGCGCACGAATCTCTTCGGTGATCCGACGACGCCGATTCCCCACACGTACCTCGGGACGCGGCGCCGATCTCATCGTGGTCGCGCCGGCGACCGCGCACCTCATCGCGCGCTACGCCATCGGGTCTCGCGGACGATCTCTTGAGCGCCACGCTGCTCGCCACGAATGCGCCGGTGCTGTTGTGCGCGGCGATGCACTCCGAGATGTGGGCGCAGCCGTCGGTGCAGGAGAACCTCGCGACGCTGCGCCGACGCGGCGTCATGGTGCTGGAACCCGAGAGTGGGTCACCTCGCCGGCGGCGACGAGGGCGTCGGCCGAATGGCCGAGCCGGCGACGATCTTCGAGTTGATCGAGAAGATCGTGCGCGGCTACCGCGGGCCGCTGAGCGGGCACGCGTCTACTGATCAGTGCCGGTGGCACCCGCGAGGCGATCGATCCGGTGCGCGTCATCTCGAATCGCTCCTCGGGTCATCAGGGGTACGCGTTGGCCGAGGTCGCGACGCGTCTCGGCGCCGACGGTGACGCTGGTCTCGACGGTCGAGCGCGACCTCGCGCTCGACGTGGTCGGGGCGATCGACGTCGTGCACGTCGAGAGCGCGAGTCAGATGCGCGACGCGATGCTCGAACGCTTCGCCGACGAGCGACTGCGCGATCATGGCCGCCGCGGTCAGTGACTTCACGTTGACACCGCAGAGCGAGAAGATCAAGAAGGACGCCGGCATACCCGCCGCTGCATCTCGAGCTGACCGCCGACATCGTGCTCGACCTCGTCGCGGCGCGCGGCGACCAGGTCGTCGTCGCCTTCGCCGCCGAAACGACGAACGTCATGGCGAACGCGCGTGCGAAACTGGCGCGCAAGGACGTCGATCTCTTGGTCGTCAACGACGTCGCGGCGCCGGGCACCGGCTTCGAGCACGCGACGAACGAAGTCGTGCATCCTCGGTCGCGACGGCGTCGCCGAGACGGTCTCGCTGCGATCGAAAGAAGCCGTTTCGTTGGCGATCTTGACTAGGGTGGCCTCATTGTTAGCCAAGGAGCCCCATGAGCGACCGCACCCTCTTCACGTCGGAGTCGGTGACCGAAGGACACCCCGACAAGGTCGCCGACCAGGTGTCCGACGCGGTCCTCGACGCCATCCTCGCCCAAGACCCCATGGCGCGCGTCGCCTGCGAGACGCTTGCTGACGACGGGACTGTGCGTCGTCGCCGGCGAGATCAGCACGAGCGCCTACGTCGACATCAACCACCTGGCGCGCGAGACCATCATCGGCATCGGCTACGACGACGGCGCGATGGGATTCGACGGCCGCAGCTGCGGCATCTTGGTGTCGCTCGACAAGCAGAGCCCCGACATCGCCGACGGCGTCGACGTGGCCTTCGAGCAGCGCTCCGGTGGGGGCGACGAAGACGTACTGAACTCCCAGGGCGCGGGCGACCAGGGCATGATGTTCGGCTACGCCTGCAGCGACAACGACGACTTCATGCCACTGCCGATCTGGCTGGCGCACCGCCTCGTCGATGCGACTCGCCCAGGTGCGTCGCTCCGGGCTCGTGCCGTACCTGCGACCCGACGGCAAGACCCAGGTCACCATCGTCTACGAGGACGGCAAGCCGGTCGCGATCGACACGGTGCTTGATCTCGACCCAGCACGAGGACGGCGTCGACTCGATGACGACCATCAAGGACGACGTGCTCGAGCACGTGATCACGCCGATGCTGCCGGCCGACCTCGACGCCAGTTCGATGCGGGTCTTCGTGAACCCCTCGGGCAAGTTCGTCCTCGGCGGACCGCACGCCGACACCGGCCTCACGGGTCGCAAGATCATCGTCGACACCTACGGCGGGATGGCGCGCCACGGCGGCGGCGCGTTCTCCGGCAAGGACCCCTCCAAGGTCGACCGCTCCGGCGCCTACGCCGCGCGCTGGGTCGCCAAGCACGTGGTCGCCGCCGGCGCGGCCGAGCGCTGCGAGGTGCAGGTCGCCTACGCCATCGGCGTCGCACGACCGGTCTCGGTGCTCGTCGACACCTTCGGCACCGAGCGCGTCGATCGCGCCCAGATCGCCAAGGCCGTCGAGGCCCTGTTCGACCTTCGTCCCGCGGCGATCATCCGCGACCTCGACCTGCGCCGACCGCTCTATCAGCGCACCGCCGCCTACGGCCACTTCGGCCGCAGCGACCAGGGCTTCACCTGGGAGCAGACCTCACGGGTCGACGATCTGCGCCGAGAACTGTCGCTGTAGCGGTGAGCGCCGCGCGCGCTGTCCGCATCATCACCGAGGTCGCGGCGGTCGATCGACCGTTCGACTACCTCGTCACCGAGCGAACGTCGCGCGCCGCGGTGGGCGACCGCGTGCGCGTGGACTTCAATGGTCGCTCGGTCCGAGGCTGGGTCACCGGCGCAGGCGACCGCCAGTACCGAACTGAAGCCCCTGACCAAGTGGCTCGGCTACGGACCGCCGGCGTCGCTGCTCGAGCTGTTGACGTGGGCCAGCGAGCGGTGGTACAGCCCGCTCAGTCGGCTTCTTCGTCTCGACGTCACCCAAGCGACTCATCACCGAACTGCCGACACGCGCCCGACGCGGTCGCCGCTGGCGCCGCTCGGTCTTGGCGGGCGTACAGCGAGGTCGAGCCGGGCGTGCTGGAGGTCGCACCGACGACCGACCCGCTGGCGCTGATTCTCGCGGCCTACGAGACGACGCGCGAGAAGGAGGGATCGCTGTTGGTCCTCGTGCCGACCGAGTCGTGGGCCGGTCGACTCCGCGGTCGTCTGGAACAGCGCGGGTGCGCCGTCGCCTCCGGGTGAGGACCAGTGGGACCGAATGCGCGCCGGCTGGCCGGTCGTCGTCGGCGCCCGGGGCACCGCCCTGGCGCCGGTCCCCAAGGTCTGCGGTGCGGTGATCGTCGACGCCGACGACGAGGCCTACCGCAGCGAGCGGACGCCCACGTGGGACGCCGTGACGATGCTGCGCGAACGCTGTCGCCGCGACGCGGCACCGTTGTGGTGCACGTCGAGCATGCCGTCGCCGTCGCTGCTGAACGACGGGCCTTATCGGACGCTGGGGCGACATGACCGGCGCGTGGCCGCGCGTCACGGTGGTCGACCGACGTCAGAGCGATCCGCACGACGGGGTGCTGGCGCGCGAGTCGCTCGACGCCGCCGCACCGCGCGCTCGCCGGCGACGAGCCGGTCGCGGTCGTCGTGGTGTCTGCAACGTCTCGGCGACGGTCGTCTGCTGGCCTGCGCCAAGTGCGGCGAACTCGCGCGATGCGCGGTCTGCGCACAGGCCGAAGAGCGAGGTCGACGGTCAGTTGGCCTGTCGCGATCGTCACGAGCCGCGGGCCAACTTCTGTCGCAACTGCGGCGCGACGAATCTGAAGCGACTCCGCATCGGCGTGACGACGTTGGCGCGCGACGTGGCGGCCCAGCTCGGCCAAGCGGTCAGCGAGGTGACCGCGTCGAGCGCGCTGGACGCGACACTCGAGCGCGTGGTCGTGGGCACCGAGGCGGTGTGGCAACGGGTGCGCCACTGCGGCGTCGTGATCTTCGTCGACTTCGACCAGTACCTGCTGGCGCCGAGCGCGTCGGCGCGGCACAGCGCGATCACCGCCGTCGGGAAGGCCGGGCCGACTGGTCGGACCACGTCGCGAGGGTCGCGGTTCGGTCGTGCTCCAGACTCGTCGCAGTGACGACGCGGTCATCGACGCGCTCGTGCGTGAGAACTTCGATGCGATCATCGACGAGGACGTGCAGACCGCTCGACTGCTCGAACTCGCGCCCTACGGCGCCGAGGCCGAGGTCTCGGGCGAGGGCGCGGCGGCGTTCGTCGAGAGCCTTCGTGACGCCCCGGTCTCGATCGGTACCGCGACGTCGGGCTTCGTCGTGCGCGCCAAGGACGTGGCGACGTTGACGTCGGCCCTGCGTGCCGGCGTCGCGACCGCGCGGCCAAGGTGCGCGTGGCGGTGCGCTAGCCGTCGTGACGAGGCCTTTCGGGATCTTCGGACGGGCACCGGCGATAACGTGAGGGACGTGACGACGCTTCCTATCCGCATCTACGGCGACCCGGTCCTGACCCAGGCGACGACCGAGATCGAGAACATCGACGGCCGCATCGCGGCGCTCGCCCAGACGATGATCGAGACGATGAACGAGGCGCCGGGCGTGGGACTCGCCGCCAACCAGGTCGGGGTCCAAAAGCGTCTCTTCGTCTACGACAAGGGCGAGGGTCCCCACGTGGTCGTGAACCCCAAGATCCTCGAGACCGACGGCGAGTGGGTCTACGAGGAGGGCTGTCTCTCGGTGCCGGGGCTCAGTTGGGAGATCACGCGCGCCAACGCGGTCCACCTGGTCGGCTTCGACCTCGACGGCAACGAGATCGACGTCCAGACCGACGAGTACGAGGGCCGGATCTTCCAACACGAGATGGACCACCTCGACGGCGTCCTGCTCATCGAACGACTGAACGCCGACCAGCGACGAGAGGCCAAGCAGATCCTTCGTCAGCGGAACCTCGAGCTCTCGGCGTCGGACCCCGACGGACTCCACCAACTGCTGGGTGAGTAGGTGCGTCTCGCCTTCCTCGGCACGCCCGAGGCGGCGGTACCGTCGCTGCGCGCACTCGTCGACGCCGGTCACGACGTCGCGATCGTCATCACGCGGCCCGACCGCAAACGTGGTCGCGGTGGCGAACTCTCGCCGAGTCCGGTCAAGGCCTGCGCCCAGGAGCTCGGCCTGCGCGTCGCCCATCGACTCAGTGATCTCGACGAACTCGACGTCGAACGTGGCGTCGTCGTCGCCTACGGACGACTGATTCCCGGCGGACTGTTGGCGCGCGTCCCGATGCTGAACGTGCACTTCTCGCTGCTGCCGAGGTGGCGCGGCGCGGCGCCGGTCGAACGCGCGATCCTCGCCGGCGACGTCGAGACCGGCGTGAGCATCATGACGCTCGACGTCGACCTCGACACCGGCCCGGTCCACCTCGAGCGGCGCGTGGCGATCGGCGACAAGACTCTCGCGACGCTGCTGGACGAACTCGCGGACGTCGGCGCCCGGGCGCTCGACCGAGGTCCTCGACTCGCCGGAGCTCTTGGCCCACCCGCGAGCGCAGGAGGGCGAGGTCACGTACGCCGAAAAGTTGACCAAGGACGACTTTCATCTCATGCCCGCCATCGTCGGCCGCGCAGCTGTTGCGAATCGTTCGACTCGGTCAGGCCTTCACGTTCGTGGGTGGCCGGCGACTCCTGGTGGAGCGCGCGGCGCGCTACGACGGCGAGCATGTCGCCGCCGGAGTCGATCGCGCTGCGCGACGCGCGCGTCGTGTTGGGGGCCTCGTCGGGCGCGATCGCGCTCGAGCGGGTGCGCCCCGAGAGCGCGAAAGTCGATGAGTGCGACGGCGTGGTGGACGGGCGCCCGGCTCGACCACGACCAGGCCATATGGACGTGAGGAAACCTCGCCACGAATAGGCTGCCGATGTGACAACCATCGATGCTGGCCCCTCGGGAGCACTCCGCGTCGCGCCGTCGATCCTGGCCGCGGACTTCGGCTCCCTGGCCAACGCCGTTCGCGAGATCGACGCCGAAACCGACTGGCTCCACGTGGACGTGATGGACGGCCACTTCGTGCCGAACGTCTCGATCGGTCCGCCGGTCGTGAAGTCCCTTCGCCGGTACAGCGACCGGTTCTTCGACTGTCACTTGATGATGAGCGAACCGGGTCGCTACCTCGAGGCCTTCAGAACCGGCCGGCGCCGACGGCTGCACCGTGCACGTGGAAGTCGGCTCGACGGCGACGTTGATCGACGAGGCGCACGCCCTGGGACTGCGCGTGGGACTGGCCGCCAATCCCGACACCCCGTTCTCGAAGGTCGCGCCGTTCCTCGGCGACATCGACTTGCTCTTGCTGATGACCGTCTTTCCGGGATTCGGCGGTCAGTCGTTCATCGGCGACGTGATGAGCAAGGTCAACGAGGCTCGTCGTGAGGTCGACGCCAACGAGCTGGCGCTCGACATCGAGGTCGACGGCGGCATCGACCTCGAGACCGCGCCGATCGCCGTCGAGGCGGGCGCCAACGTCCTCGTCGCCGGGTCGGCGATCTTCCACCGTCCCGATCCGCTGGACGCGGCGCACGAACTGCGCGTCGCCGCGAGGTCCGGACGAGCATGAAGTTCTCCAACACCGAGTTGATGACGATGGCGATCGGCGCCGGCGACAAGGCGCGCTACCTCTCGGCGCCCGAATCCGTGGGTCGGGGCCCTGGTCGTGAGCGAACGCGGCGTCGTCTTGAGCGAAGGTCACACGCAGGTACCGGGGGAGTCCCACGCCGAGATCGAGGCGCTGCGCCGCGCCGGCGAGGGTGCGCGCGGCTCGACGATGGTCGTCACCCTCGAACCGTGCTCGCACGACGGACGCACCGGTCCCTGCGTCGAGGCGATCGTCGAGGCGGGCGTGTCGCGCGTCATCGTGGGCACGATCGACCCGGATCCTCGCGTCTCGGGCGCCGGCGTGGAGTTGCTGAAGGCCTCGGGCGTCGACGTCGAGGTCGGCGTCGAGGAGAGCGCGGTGCGCGCGCAGCTCGCGCCATATATATGGCATCGCGTCACGGGTCGTCCCTACGTCGTCTTGAAGGTCGCGAGCACGCTGGACGGGGTGGTCGCCATGGCCGACGGCACCAGCCAGTGGATCACCGGCGAGGAGGCGCGTCGCGACGCCCACGTCCTGCGAGCCCAGAGCCAGGCCGTGTTGGTCGGCGCGGGGACCGCGCGCAGTGACGACCCGGCCCTGACGGCGCGACTCGGCGACATGGTGCTCGAGCCGCTGCGCGTCGTCTTGGGCACGGCGCCCGCGGGCGCCAAGATGCGGCCCTGTCTCGAACTCAGCGGCGACCTGTCCCAGGTGCTCGACGAGATCGGGAGTCACGACGTCCTGCAACTCCTGGTCGAGGGTGGTCCGACGACGGCCAGCGCGTTCCTCGAGGCCGGTCTCGTGAATCACATCGTGTGGTACCAATCGGCGTCCTTCGCCGGCGCGTGACGGTACCCTCGGCGCCCTGCGCGGACTCTCGACCTCGACGATCTCGGCGCTTCGTCGGGGTCGCATCGTCGGCGTGCAGCGGGTCGGAGAAGATATTCGAATAGACGTGGAGGTCTAATGGCACTGTCAACCATCGAAGAGGCGATTGAACAGCTGCGACACGGCGGCATGGTCGTCGTCGTCGACGACGAGGACCGCGAGAACGAGGGCGACCTCATCATGCCGGCCCAGGACGTCACGCCCGAGAGCATGGCCTTCTTCCTCGAGTACACCTCGGGGGTCTTCTGCGTGCCGATCGAGTCCGCGCGCGCCGACGAACTCGACCTTCCCCTGATGGTCGTGGCGAACACCGAGGCCCAGCGCACGGCCTTCACCGTGACGGTCGACTATCGCCACGGCACCTCGACCGGCATCTCGGCCAGCGACCGCGCGGCGACGGTGCGCGCGCTGATCGACCCCGAGACGCGACCGAGCGACCTCAATCGTCCGGGTCACATCTTCCCGCTTGCGCTACAAAGCGGGCGGCGTCTCGAAGCGCGCCGGACACACCGAGGCGACCGTCGACCTCTGTCGACTCGCGGGCAAGCAGCCCTCGGGCGTGCTCTGCGAGATCGTGACGGCCGACAAGTCCGGGATGGCCCGACTGCCGGAACTCGAGGCCTTCGCCGCGAAGCACCACCTGCCGATCGTCTCGATCGCCGACCTCATCCGCTACCGACGCCATCACGAGAAGCTGGTGAGGCGCGTCGCCGAGGCGTCACTGCCGACCGAACACGGCCAGTTCCAGGCCTACGTCTTCGAGAACGTGCTCGACGGCGAGCAGCACATGGCGCTCGTCTACGGCGACATCTCGACGACGCCCGACGTGCTCGTGCGGGTGCACTCGGAGTGTCTGACCGGTGACGTCTTCGGCTCGATGCGCTGTGACTGCGGACCGCAGTTGGAGACGGCGCTGGCCAAGGTCGCCGCCGAAGGCGCCGGGGTCGTCGTGTACCTGCGCGGCCACGAGGGTCGCGGCATCGGTCTCGGTCACAAGATCCGCGCCTACGCCCTGCAAGAGGACGGTCGCGACACCGTCGACGCCAACCTCGAACTCGGTCTGCCGGTCGACTCGCGCGAGTACGGCATCGGCGCACAGATACTCGTCGACCTCGGCGTCACCTCGATGCGGGTGATGACCAACAACCCGTCGAAGTACGGCGGCCTCGAGGGCTTCGGACTCGAACATCGTCGAGCGCGTCCCGCTCGAGAGCAGCCCGACGGCGTTCAACATCGACTACCTGCGCACGAAGCGCGAGCGACTCGGTCACATGCTCGGGGGACTCGATGACGTCGAGTGAGGACACCGAACTCGACCCTCGTCGCGTCGCTGAGTTGCGTCAGCGCGTCGGCGAACACCTCGAAGGCGCCGTCACCGGTCGCGGCGTTCGCGTCGCGCTCGTCGTGCAGTCGCTTCAACGGCGCGATCACGACGCGCCTCCTCGAAGGCGCCCTCGACGTCTTGCGCGCACGCCGACGTCGACCGCAGCGACATCACGGTCGGCTGGGTCCCCGGCGCCTTCGAGATCCCGCTGATGGCGCTGGCCTTCGCCGACGGGGATCGACCGGTCGACGCGGTGATCACGCTCGGCGCGGTGATCCGCGGCGAGACGACGCACTACGAGATCGTCTCGGGTGAGTGCGCGCGCGGCGTGCAAGACGTGCAGCTCAGCACCCGCGTACCGGTCGTCTTCGGCGTGCTCACCGTCAACACGCTCGAGCAGGCGCTGGAGCGCTCGGCGAACGACGAGAGACAACAAGGGTCGCGAAGCGGCCACGACGGCGCTCGAGATGGTGTCGGTGCTGCGCCAGGGGTCCTGGGTCGTAGTGGTGTTGCGCGGCTCGGATCGAGACCTTCGACGAGCGCCGCGGTGACGGTCGTCTGCGTTGCCGACAACGGCGAGCGGCTCTACTTCCACTGCGTGGACATCGCCGACGGAACTCGAACCATTGGCGTCGGCGAACGGGTGACGGCCGAGCGGACCGTCGGACACCTCGGTCACGACGAGGCCGTGGAGATTGCGAAGCAGTCCGGCGCTGAAGTCGAGCGGCCCACGGCTTCGTCGTGGTGACCGCGGGCTTCTTGCCCGGCTTGACCGGCGGCTTGCCCAGGATCGTCAGGGCGTTCGATCGAGCGATGGTGGCCTCGGTGATGGCGAAGCGGTAGGTCGCTCGCGCACTGATTCGTGCGGTGGAGTTGGTGGCGCTGCGCGAGCGACGTGGAGAGATTCATCTTGGCGGTGGCGACGGCGGCGAGGAACGTGAGATTGATGACCTTCAGCTGGGCGAGATAGAGCTTGTCGGCGGCGCGCCACTGCTTCATCGTCGTGATGACCGGTGTCTTGGCGACGAATCGTCGTGGTCGTGCGGGGCGGTGGTCGTCGTCGTCGCCGCGAGGGCCAACGTCGGGGCCCCGAGGGCGAGCGTCACCACGATCGCCACCGAGGCGATGGTGCGCTTCGCGAGACCATTCATGGCAGACCTTTCAAAGGAATACACAAATCGTACCGAGCGAATCCTTTGAAATTCCTGTGAATCGCTTGAATTTCGGTTGTGAAGGGCGTCGCGCTGTGCATTAGGTGCTTCGTCGCGATGGCCCAGAAACAGACCGGCGCGCTGTTCTCGAGAGAACAGCGCGCCGGTCTGGCACGTCGGGGGTGACTAGGGAGTGGTGGTCGTCACCGGCACTGTGGTCGTCGTGGTCGGCGTGGTGCCACCGGCTGAGGCCGGGGGCGGTCCAAGCGCGACCAGCGCGGCCGCACGAACCACGGCGGCGTTGGCGATGGCCAAGTCCAGCGTGGCACGCACGACGGCACGCTCTGGCCCGGTGGTGGCGCCGGGGAAGGCCGCCGCGAAGGCCGCGTCAGCCGCCGCTACCGAGTTGCGGTAGGTCTGGTTGATCGCCTGCAGCGCGACGATGTAGGCCGAACGGGCGGCACCGGCCGGAGGCGCCGGGGGAGCACCGAGCGCGGTCAAGGCCGTGGAACGGGCCTCCATCGCGTTGGCGATCGACAGCGTCAAGGCTGCACGGGCCGCGGCACGGGCCGTCTGGCGGTTCTCAGAGCCCTTGGAGGCCTTGATGGCCGCCCAGTACTCTCTGCGAGCCACGGCAACCGACGCCCGGAAGGTGCGGTTGATCACCTTGAGCTGGCGGAGGTAGGCGTTCTCGGCCTTGCGCCACTGCTTCCACGGCGTCTCTGAGGTCTTGTGGACGATCGTGGTCGTGGTGGCAATCGTGGTTGTGGTGATTGGCGTGGTCGTGGTGGTGGTATCGGCTGACGCAATGGCCGGGGCACTCATGCCCAGCGCTGCGATCATGGCCACCGCCACGACACTCCGTGTACTGAACTTCATCATGTGGACCCCTTTCAAAGGAACGAGGCCAACTGTAAAATATCCAGTTTTTGAAAACCCTGTGAAGTGGATGTTTATTCGCTGTGAAGTTCTGAGAACGCACAACTCCTCATCAAGGGCCCGAAGTGGAAGGTACGCTCACAACATGCGAGCAACGCCATGACGACGATTTTGATCGTCGACGACGAGCCGGGCGTGCGCGATTTACTGCGCGACGCCCTGGAGGTCGCGGGCTACCAGACCGAGCTCGCCGTCCAACGGCGCCGAGGCCCTCGATCTGCTGCGCCGCCACGACTGTGACCTGTGCATCGTGGACATCAACATGCCCACGATGGACGGCTTCGAGTTCCTCGCCAAGCTGCGCGAACACGACACCCAGACGCCGGTCCTGATGCTCTCGGCGCGTGACTCGCCCGTCGACGTCGCCAAGGGCCTGCGCTACGGCGCCGACGACTACGTCCGCAAGCCGTTCAGCCTGGAGGAGATCTTGCTGCGCATCACGGCGATCCTGCGACGCTCCAACGCCGAGTCGACCGACGACCTGGTGCTGGTCTCGGGTCCGATCGAGATGAACGTCGACACCCACGAGATCACCGGTCGACGGCGAACCGGTCACGCTCTCGGCGACCGAGTTCCGGCTCCTCGAGGTACTGCTCGAGCGAAAGGACCGCCTGGTCACGCGCGAGTTGTTGCTGCGTGAGGTCTGGAACATCGACTTCGACTCCGAGACCTCGGTCCTCGATACCTACATCTCCTATCTGCGCCGCAAGATCCACCACGATGACTTCGCTCCCATCACCACCGTGCGCGGCGTCGGGTTCAAGCTCGTGACGTGGACTCCGGGAAAGTGAAGATTGCCACCCGACTGACCATCCTGCTCGTCGTGTTGACGTTCATGGTGGCGTTACTCGTCGGATGGTTCGCGGTGGACGCGAGCACGCGTTCGCAGTACTCGACACTCGACAGTCAGATCAACGCGGTGATCAAGAGCGGAACGGGTAACCCGAACGCCGCCTTGAGCAACGCGCTCAACGTCGTCCAAGAGGCCGAGCTACGACCTGACGCTCGACGTCGTGGACCCGTCGGGCGCGGTCGTGCAGGTCAACTCCGGATTCGTGCCGCTGCGGGCCAAGCCGACGATCCTGAACGTGCACGCGACGTTCGGCAAGGTCGGCGAGCAGGCGAACCTGCCCGGCTTTCGCATCCGTTCGCTCTACGTCGGCGGTGGCGACTACCTCGTCGTCGCGGGATCGACGAGCGCGATCTCGGCCCAGGGTCGTCGGCTGGCGCTCGACGTGGCGCTGATCGGATTCCTCGTGGCGATCGTCGATGTTGGTGTTGGCGCGCATGATTATGCGCAAGGACCTTCGCACCATGGAGCACCTCATCGGCTTCGCCAGTGAGGTCGCGCGCGGGGACGAACGAGGCGCGATCCCGCCGAGCGCCGGCAGTCGCGACGTGCGTGAACTGCAAGCCGCGCTCGCCACCATGGTCGTCGCGTTGCACGAGCGCATCGCGATCGAAGAACGCAGTGTCGAGGCGATGCAGCAGTTCGTGGGTGACGCCTCGCACGAACTGCGAACCCCGCTCACGGTGATCAAGGGCTACAACGAACTGCTCACGAACCCGTCGATCAACGACGAACAGCGCGCCCGGGCCGTCGAGCGCGTTCGCCGCGAGATCGACCGCATGGACCTGTTGGTGGCGGACCTGCTGCTCTCGGCCGAGGTGCGCGAGGCGCCGCAACACCTCAACGCCCGCGTCGCCCTGAGCGCGTTGGTCGAGAGTCGCGTGGATGAGTTCCGCAACGATCATCCCGATCGCGAGGTCGCCGACGACGTGGCGAAGGGTCTCACCGTGCGCGGCCGCGAAGACCTGCTCGATCGACTCCTGGTCAACTCGTTCTCCAACATCGTGCGCCACACCGCGAAGGACACGACCGTTCGCGTCACGTTGGTGCGCGCCGGTGATGAGGCGCGCCTGCGCATCGAAGACGCCGGGAGAGGCCTGCCGGAGTACGGCGTACGGCCCCAGCGCTTTCGCCGTTTCGATCAGTCACGGTCTCGTGAGACGGGCGGTTCGGGCCTCGGCATGAGCATCATGGCCGACATCGCCGAAGGACTGGGCGGTTCGATGACGACCTCCAAGAGTCAACTCGGCGGCCTCGCGCTGACGTTCAGCTTCGCCCTCGAGGACTAACGACCGCGCGTCACCTACGCCGGCGTGGGTGGACTGGCGGCGCGCACGTAGAGCTGTTGCACTTCGGCCAGGGCGTTGCGATAGAGCGCGACGTGTTCACCGAGTCGTTCGCCGCCGGCCTGGAGCATGGCGGCGAGGGTGTCGATCACGAGTTGCGCGCCGCTCAGGTTCGGTGGCGTCGAGGAGAGTTGCAGCGCCGCGAGTTGCAAGAGGACGAAGAAGTGGTTCCCGAGCACGGTCTCGACCGGCGTCGATCGCAGGTACTCGACCTCGGCGGACTCATCGATGCGGTTGCTCTGCATCACTCACCGAAACAAAGTAGCGCCGCGCGTCGCGTCGCGAACGCCGGAGGGACCCCGCGATCAGGTCTGCTAACGTTATTGGGCAGTTCAGCAAGTGAGGTTGGCAAGGCCAACGTCCACCTGGCCACCGATGTGCGCCGGGTTCCCAGGAGTTTTGCGCCCCGCTTGCCGTGGTGACGCCACTACGGCGTCACGAAGAGCAAGGAGAGAGTTATCGCAACAGTGCCTGGAGACCACCGCGTCAATGAACGAATTCGCGTGGAGACTGTACGTCTGATCGACAACGAGGGAAACCAACGTGGCGTGATGGCGACCCGTGAAGCATTGGCGTTGGCCCGAAGCCTCGACCTTGATCTCGTAGAGATCGCGCCCACCGCGCAACCGCCCGTCTGTCGGATCATGGACTACGGGAAGTTCAAGTTCGACGAGGCCCAAAAGGCCAAGGAGTCGCGTCGAAAGACCCTCAACGTGGGCGTCAAGGAGATGAAGTACCGCCCGAAGATCGGGCCCGGCGACTTCGACACCAAGACGCGTCTCGTCGAGAAGTTTCTCAACGAAGGTCACAAGGTGAAGGTCACCATCATGTTTCGCGGACGCGAGTCGGCTCACCCCGAACTCGGCAAGAAGATCCTGGACCGCATCGTCGAGAAGTTCGACGACGTCGCCAAGGTCGAGTCGGCCCCGAAGCTCGATGGCCGCAACATGATCATGGTCCTCGGACCAGAGAAGAAGGCGAAGCCGAAGTCGGCCGAGAGCCCGAAAGTCGAAGAAGTACATGAAGTCGCGCCGAGTGTTTCGGCCGAAGTATCGGTAGAGGAGTGAAATGCCAAAGATGAAGACGGACAGCGGGGCGAAGAAGCGGATCAAGGTGACCGGCAGCGGCAAGCTGCGCCGGGGCAAGGCCTTCCGGGGTCACCTCATGGAGAAGAAGTCGTCGGTGCGTGCGCGTCGACTCGGTCGTGAGACCGACCTCTCTCCGGCCCTGGAGAAGAAGACCAAGCGCCTGATGGGCATTTAGAGATCGAGTCGAAAGAGGAACTGTTATGGCACGAGTCAAGAGGGCGGTAAACGCCAAGAAGCACCACAAGGCGATTCTGGAAGAGGCCAAGGGTTACTACGGTGACCGCAGCCGCACCTTCCGTTCGGCGAACCAGGCCGTCCAGCACTCCGGCGTCTACGCGTTTCGCGACCGCCGCGCGCGCAAGGGCGACATGCGACGACTGTGGATCCAGCGGATCAACGCCGGCACCCGAGCCCACGGCATGAGCTACAGCCGCTTCATCGCCGGGCTGAACGCCGCGGGCATCGAGGTCGACCGTCGGATCCTGGCGGACTTGGCCGTGAACGACAACGCGGCCTTCGCCGCGATCGTCGCTCAGGCCGGCGCCGCGCTGACCAAGTAGGCAGCCCTGATCGAGGCGTTGGGTTCGTCACACCAGCGAGTGCGCCGACTCCGGCGACTCGTCCAGAAACGTTCACTGCGCTGGAGCGAGGGCGTGTGCGTCCTCGAGGGTCCCGACCTCGTCGAGGCCGCCCTCGACAGCGGCGTCGAGTTCGAGGCCGTCTACGTCGACGCGGCGGCACTGCACAGTGCCCCGATCGAAGCCCTGACGACCAAGGCGACGGGTCACGGCGTGCGCGTCTTCGCGCTCGCCGAGGGTGTCGTCGAGAAGATCGCCGACGCCCAGACGCCCCAACCGGTCGTGGCTGCGGTGCGCTTCGAGCAACGCGACGTCGGCGTCGACTAGCCGACGACCGGACTCACCGTCGTATTGCACGACCTGCGCGACCCCGGCAACGTCGGGACGATCATCCGTTCGGCCGACGCGGCCGGTGCCACGGCGGTCGTCTTGACCGGTCAGTGCGTCGACCCCTTCAACCCCAAGACGCTTCGCGCGAGCGCCGGTTCGATCTTTCACCTGCCGGTCCTCGTCTCGTCGATCGAGGCGACGCTGGCGCACTTTCGGGCGACGCGCAACTCCTCGCGACGGTCGTGCGCGGCGGACAGAGCCACCGCGAGGTGGACTTCACGAAGGCGAGTGTCGTCGTCATCGGCAACGAGGCCGACGGACTGGATGACGCGACGATCGAACGTTGTGACCAGACGATCTCGATTCCGATGGACGGACGCAGCGAGTCGCTCAACGCCGGCGTCGCCGCGTCGCTGATCGCCTTCGAAGCGCTCTTGCAACGCAGAGACGCCGGCGCGGCCCCGTCACCCCGTAGCCTTTAAGCGTCATGACCTCGCCCCTCGCCAATCTCGCCGATCAAACGGCCGAACTGCTCGCGACCATCGCCGGCCTGACGAGCATCGAGGAGTTACGCGAGCGCGAGCCGGTCATCATCGGCAAGCGCTCGATCCTGTCGGCGTTGCAGAAGTCCTTCGGCGTGCTGGCACCCGACGAGCGCAAAGAGGCCGGCGCGCAACTCCAAGAGGCGCGTCGCGTCGTCGAGGCGGCCTTGGAGGCGCGGCGTCGTGAACTGAGTCAACTTGCGCGCGCGACGCTCTTGGTCGAAGACGGCTTGGATCTCGGTGACGTCGTGGTCGGTGACGTGCGCTGGCCCGCGTCCGTCGGACACCCGAGTTTGATCGCCATCACCCAGCGCGAACTCGAGGACGTCTTCGTGGCCATGGGGTTCACGGTCGCCGAGGGCCCCGAGGTGGAGAGCGACTGGTACAACTTCGAGGCGCTCAACATCCCCCCGGCGCACCCGGCGCGCGGACTCTGGGACACGTTCTACGTCGATCTCGGCGAACCCGAGACGGTCGTGCTGCGCACGCACACGTCACCGACCCAGATCCACTTGATGGAAGAGGCCGTGGCGAACGACTCGCTGCCGATCCACTCGGTGATGCCCGGGCGTTGCTACCGGCGCGACACGCCCGACGCTCGTCATCTGGCGACCTTCCACCAGATCGAAGGACTGGTCGTCGATCGCGGCATCACCTTCGCGGACCTCGCCGGTGTCATCGAGACCTTCACGCGCGCGTACTTCGGTCCCGACATCGAATCGCGGCTCCGACCCGGGTACTTCCCGTTCACCGAACCGTCGGCCGAGTTCGAAGTGACCTGCACGATCTGTCGCGGCGCGGGGTGTCGAACGTGCTCCCAGACCGGGTGGATCGAACTCGGCGGCTGCGGTGTCCTGGATCCGGCCGTGCTCGACGCGGTCGGCATCGACGGCGAGTGAGTGGAGTGGTTTCGCGTTCGGCTTCGGCATCGATCGTTGCGCGCAGATGCGTCACGAGATCGCCGACATGCGCGCGCTCATCGAGAACGACACGCGCTTCTTGGGACAGTTCTCGTGAAGATCGCTCTCTCGTGGCTGCGCGAGTTCGTCGAGCTCACCGAGTCGACCGACGAGCTGCGCGTGATCCTGGACGACCTCGGCTTGGTCGTCGAGGGCATCGAGTTCGTGGGCGAGGGACTCGAGGACGTCGTGGTCGTGCGAATCGACGAGATCCGCGCGATCGAGGGCGCCGACCGCGTCCGACTCGTCACGGTCGACACGGGCCACGGACCCTTGGAGATCGTCTGTGGCGCGATGAACATCGACCTCGGCGACCACGTGCCGCTGGCGCCGGTCGGCGCGGTGTTGCCCGGGGGTTTCGAGATCGCCCGTCGTCAAATGCGCGGCGTCACGTCAAACGGCATGTTGTGCTCGGCGCGAGAGTTGGGACTCGGTGACGACCACGGCGGACTCATGGTGCTCGATGAGCTCATCGACCCGGTCGTCGGCGAAGGCCTGTTCGACGCGCTCGCGATCACGCCCGACGTCGTCTTTGACATCACCGTCGAGGGCAACCGGCCGGACGCCTGGTCCGTCGAGGGCGTCGCGCGCGACCTCGCCACGCGACTCGGACGTCCGCTCGCGGCGCCACCGCTCGCGGTCGACCAACGGTGACGAGACCAGTTCGTCGTACGCGTCGGCCGGCATCGACGCGCCCGACCTCTGCGGACGACTCACGGTGTCGGTCCTTCGCCGCGTGGCGGTGCGTCCCTCGCCGGCGTGGGTCATCGCTCGGGTGCAGAGCGCGGGCATGCGCGCGATCTCGAACGTGGTCGACGCGTCGAACTTGGTGATGCTCGAGCTGGGACAACCGACGCACGCCTACGACGCGGCGCACGTCGCCGGTCGAACGATTCGCGCGCGACGGGCCCGACGCGGTGAGACGCTCGTGACGCTCGACGGGGTCGAGCGGCAGTTGGCGACGGTCGGTCGGGGACTCGGCGATACGGGGGAGGACTGCGTCATCGTCGACGGTGACGACAAGGTCCTCGGACTCGCGGGCATCATGGGCGGTGCGGCCAGTGAGATCAGCGACGCCACGACCGACGTGTTGCTCGAAGTCGGCCTACTTCGATCCGATGGCCATCGCGCGAAGCTCGAAGCGGCACGCGTTGCGCACCGAGGGATCGAACCGCTTCGAACGCGGCGTCGATCCCCAACTCGCCCTTCGCGCGACCGCTCGCTTCGTGCAGGTACTGCGCCGAGAGCTGCCCGGAGTTGGAGTGGCTACGTGACCCGCTCGACGTCGCCGGCGACGTACCCACGCCGCCCACGGTCGAGTTCTCGGCAGGCGACATCGAACGAGTGCTCGGCGTCGAGATCGCGAGCGACGTCGTGACGTCGATACTCGAAGGTCTGCGGTTCGACGTGCGCGTCGACGCCGACCAGCTTCACCGTCGTGCCGTCGAGCGGCTCGACCGGACGTGCGAAGTGGTGTCGCGGGCAGCGCCGACGTCATCGAAGAGATCGCTCGGCTCTACGGGTATCGTCGTCTGCCACGACACACCCCGACGTGGCCCGAGCCGGGTGGCCTGACCGAACGACAGAAGCTGCGTCGACACGTGCGCGACATCGTGGTCGACCTCGGGGCCAACGAGTGTTGGACCCCGACGCTCGGCAGCGACGCCGATTTCGACCTGCTCCGCCCCGGTGTTGCGCGCGTACGGATCACGAACCCGTTGGCCTCGGACGAGTCGGTGCTTCGACCAACCATGCTCACCGGACTCGTGCGCGTCTGGGGGAGGAACCTCGAGCGCGGCACGGGCGACGTGGTGCTCGCTGAGATCGGCAACGTCTTTACGCACCCCGAGGCGACGACGTCGCCACGACGGACGCGCGGCGGCGTGGGCGGAGCGCTCACGCTGGACCTTCCCGAGGAGAACGAGCGATTGACCGTGGTACTGGGTCGAGAGGATGACGACGCGACGACGGCGGTCGCGTTCTGGACCACGCTGGCCGATCGGCTGGGCTTGGCCGACGTCGTCGTGCGATCGACCGGCGCCAGCGCACCGGGGTTCCACCCGACGCGCGTGGCGCAGTTAGTCGATCGCCAATCGGGGGCGGTCCTCGGATTCGTCGGTGAGGTCGATGGCTTGCTCGTCGAGGACATCGTGGCCACGACGTCGCCACGTCGCCTCGGACTACTCGACGTTGATTTCGACGCGCTGTGCGACGCGACGCGTGCGACGCGCCGCAGACCACTTGCCAAGGTCCCCAGTCGTTTCCCGAGCGCCGTCATCGACCTCGCGCTGGTCACGCCGCAGGTGCTCCACGCCCAGGACCTCGCGTTCGAATTGCGGGCGCGTCGGAGTTCGTCGAGCGTGTCGAACTGTTCGACGTCTACCGCGGCGCGAACCTGCCGCGAGGGTACGAGGAGCCTCGCGTACCGGGTGCGCCTCAACTCCGACGAGGGAACGCTCAGCGAGAAAGACGTGGCGAACGCTCGGGGCCAGTTGATCGCGCGCGCGGAGTCGCTCGGCGCGATCCTTCGCTGACTGTCCGCGAGGTTGCCACGGTGATTGAGTTCGTCGCCTCTGAGCGAGTTCGGTCGTCGTTACAGCGGACAGTTTCGCGTGCGCCTGGGTGACGCCGACGCGAGCGGGATCCTTCGTCTCGACGGCGTCGCGCGCGTCCTCCAGGACGTGGCCACTGACGACTGGGAGGACACGGGTCTCGAATCGACCGACACCTGGGTCGTTCGCCGCACGACGATTCGCGTCGCCGAGGGCGGACGTTGGCCGCGTTACAAAGAGGTGCTCACCGTGACGACGTGGTGCGGCGGGACCGGCGCGGCCTGGGCCGAGCGACGGACCAACATCTCGGCTCGCGGTCAATTGCTGGTCGAGGCGGTCGCCCTGTGGGTGCCGGTCGATCCGTCGGGTCATCCCGTGCGGATCAAGCCGGCCTTCTTCGATGTCTACGGCGAGGCGATGCAGGGCCGCAAGGTGTCAGGTCGAATATCGAGCGCCGGAGGTCGCGGACGACGCGCAGTTCCTCGACGTGGCCGCTTCGACGCGCGGACCTCGACATCGTGGGTCACGTGAACAACGCCGCCGTGTGGCAGGCCGTCACCGAGGTCGTGACGACGCCGGTCTCGTGGGTGAGCGTCATCCACCACGGTGCCGTCGAGAGTGGTCACGACGTGCGCGATCGCGCACGCCCCGGGCTCACTCTGGTTGCTGGTCGACGGCGAGGTCCGCGTCTCCGCTGAGTACGCCGAGTAGTTCTGAGGACGCCGGCGCTTTCGTGCTGCTGGTCGCGAAGATGCATCCCACCAGTACCAGCGGGAAGCCGAAGATGATGCCCGGCGGTGAGCGTTTCGTGGAGGCCGACGACACCGAGCACGACCGCGATGGCGGTGTTGAAGTACGTCACCACGACCGAGCGCGACGAACCGACCTCCTTGACGAGCTCGAAGAAGACGAGGAACGCGGTCGCGGTGCACACGACCGAGAGCACCGCCATGCAGCTCCACGTCTCACCCGAGACGTGCGTGGGCCAGTGGAGGACGGCCCACGGTATCCAACAGAGTGCGACGAAGGCCGTCGCGCCCGCGACGACGACGACGCCGGGGACGTGCGCCAGTTTCGTCGCGAGGATCATCGGCCCGAAGCAGTAGCCGAGACAGACGATCATCATCAGACCGATCCACGTGATCGAACCACCGTGCAGGTCGAGTCCCACGAGGAGCGCCACGCCGACGGCACCGATGCCGAGTCCGAGGTAGCGCCGTTGCGAGATGTGTTCGTCGGTACGCCGGATCCGTTGGACCAGCACGGCGAAGAGCGGCACGCAACAGATCAGCAGACTGGTGAGCGAACTCGAGATGTGCTTTTCGGCCGTCGCCATGCAGTACCACGGGATGCCGAACTCGACGATGCCGAAGATGACGATCCAGTCGAGGTTCTTGATGAGGACCGGAATCTGTCCGCGCGCGATGACGATCGGGGTCAAGAGCAGCGATGCCGGAGCGGTGCGCAAGAGCACCATCACGCCGGGATCGAGCTGTCGAACCGCGACCCGAATCAGCAGATAGGGGATGCCCCAAATGACGGCCATCGCCAGAAAAAGGGTCCAACCGCGCCTCGACATGGCTGTCATTCTAGTTACCTGCTGTAATAGTTGCGTTTTTATGTCTCCATGTGCATAAAATGGCATTATGCGTGTTGGAGTCATTGGCGCCACGGGGTACGCCGGAGTCAGAGGTTCTTCGACTCTGCGCGTCCCACGCTGACCTTGACGTCGTCGTCGCGACCGGTGAATCCAACGCCGGCAAGCGAGTCGCCGATCACGTGCCCGCCCTCGCGGCGGTCTATCCGTCTCTGGTGTTCGCTGCGACGAACCAGGTCCTCACCAGCGACATTGACGTCGTCTTCGTCGCGCTACCTCACGGGCAGAGCCAGACGATCGTGCCGGAACTTCTCGCGCGTTCCGTGAGCGTCGTCGACCTCGGTGCCGATTTCCGCTTGAAGGACGATCACGACTACCGCACGTGGTACGGCAGTGCACACGTCGCTCCGACGTTGCTCGCGCACGCCGTCTACGGACTCGTCGAGCGCCACCGCAAGGAACTGGTCGGCGCGACGCTGATCGCCGTGCCGGGTTGCTATCCGACCGCGAGCATCCTCGCGCTCGGGCCGTTCCTCGACGCGCGAACTGATCGAGCGTCGCGGCATCGTCGTGAACGCCCTCAGTGGCACCTCGGGCGCCGGACGCGCGATGAGTGAGCGCCTGCACTTCTCGCGACTCGCCGGCAACGCCGAGGCCTACGGACTGTTGTCGCATCGCCACACGCCCGAGATCCAACAAGAGCTCGACGCCGAACTGCTTTTCACGCCGCACCTCGTGGCGACGAGTCGCGGCATGCTCGTCACGGCCTACGGACGCGTCACCGAATCGTCGCTCACCACCGACGCGGCGCTGGCGCTGCTGCGCGAGACCTACGCGGACGATCCCTTCGTCGTCGTGACCGACGAACCGCCGACCCTGAAGGACCCCGTCGGCAGCAATCTCTGCTTCGTGAGCGCCCGCGTCGACGCTCGCACCGGGTGGCTGATCGCGATGAGTTCACTCGACAACCTGCTCAAGGGCGCGGCGGGACAGGCGGTGCAGGCCTGGAACGTCGCCAACGGGCGCGACGAGACGCTCGGACTACCGATGACCGGCGTGACACCGTGAGGTGCGTCGTCGTCAAGCTGGGTGGGCACGCGCTCGACTCGCTCGCGCCGTCGTCGACGGTGCTGATCGACCTCGCCCGCGACGTCGCACAACTTCGCGAGGACGACGTGAACGTCGTCGTCGTGCACGGCGGCGGTCCGCAGATCGCCGAACTGCTCGAGCGAGTGTCGGCCTCGAGAGCATCTTCCAGGACGGTCTTCGCGTCACGGACGCCGCGACCATGCACTACGTCGCCATGGCGTTGAGTGACGTCAACGTCCACATCGTCGCGGCACTGAATGACGCCGGACTGGCGAGCGTCGGGATATGCGGCGCGGACGCGACGCTCCTGCGCTCCGAGTCGGTCGGCGAACCCTACGACCGCGTCGGGTGACGCGCCGCTCGTGAATCGCGGCGTCATCGACGCCCTGTGGTCGGCCGGGCTGACGCCGGTCGTGAGTCCCGTCGCGTTGGACAAGAACGCGCGAGTCGCTGAACTGCAACGCCGACGCGGTCGCCGGCGCGCTCGCCGGCGCGACTGGCGGCCGACGTACTCGTGCTCCTGAGTGACGTCGATCAAGCTGCGCGACGAACGTCGATGACCCGGCGTCGGCGCGCTCAACGGTCACGGCGCGGAGATCGAGTCGATGAAACGCTCGGGTGCCGTTCGCGACGGCATGAACCCCAAAGTGACGGCGGCGCTCGACGCGCTCGAGGGGGGCGCCGAGACGATTCTCTTGGCCAACGGCACACGACGCGCACGCCCTGCGCGACGCGCTGGCTCGAAGCATTCCCACGACGGAGGTGCGTGCGGTGACCCGCCATTTCTTGACCATCGAACAACAGGAGACCGCGGACCTCGACTCGATCTACGAGCTGTCGACGTCGCCGTTCGATGACGAGACGCTGAAGGGCCAGGGCGTGGCGCTGCTCTTCGAACGACCGAGTCTGCGCACGCGCGCCTCGATCGTCCGCGGCGGTGCACGAGCTCGGCGGCTACGCCACGTTCTTCAGCGACGAGGAGATCGGCCTCGACAGCCGCGAGTGCGCCGAGGACGTCGGTCGGACCTTGGCCGAGATGTACGCGATCGCCGGACTGCGCGTGCGCAACCACGCGATCTTCGAGCGCATGCGCGCGGCGACGAACGACCGGATGTCCTTGATCAACCTGTTGAGCGGCGTGGCGCACCCGACCCAGGCGGTCGCCGACGTGCTGACGATCGCCGACCAGTTCGCCAAGGGTGACGTCCACGGTCTCGCCGGTCTCGACGTCACCTACGTGGGCGACGCGACGAACGTGACGCGTTCGCTGGCGGTCGCGCTCTTGCGCCTCGGCGTGAACGTGACGGTCGGCGCGCCGGCGGGCTACCAGTTGGCCACCGGGGGCGCCGAGGACCCGGCCGCCGTCGATGGGCCGGGCACGCTGCGTCTCACGCGATTCACCGACCGAGGCCGTCAAGGGCGCCGACGTGGTCTACACCGACGCGTGGGTCTCGATGGGCGTGGAGCACGAGACCGACCAACGCCGGCGCGACCTCTCGGCCTTCCGGGTGGACGAGAACCTGCTGAAGCTCGCCAAGCGGCGCACCGTGCTGATGCACTGTCTGCCCGCGCACCGCGGCGACGAGATCACGAACGCGGTGCTCGACAGTGCGCAGTCGCTCGTGTGGCGTCAAGTGTTTCACCGTCGTTCAGCGATGATCGGCGTTTTACGTTGGATTAAAGAGGAGAGTTCATGACCAAGACCCAGCGCCAGCACCGTATTGGCGAATTGATCGAGCGCGAGAGGATCTCGACCGCGGCCCAGTTGGTGACGCGGCTGCAGTCCGAGGGGATCTCCGCCACGCAGGCGACGGTCACCCGGGACCTCCAAGAGCTCGGCACGATCAAGGTGCGCGACGAGAACGGCGTGCGCCGCATCGTCACCGCGACCGCGTCGACGTTCACGCACGCGCCGCTCGACCACCTGCGTCGGATGATGGGCGAGTGGGTGGTCTCGGTCGAGAGCTCGGAGAACCTCGTCGTCGTGCGCACGCCTCCGGGCTGCGCCCACGTCGTGGCCTCGGCGCTCGATCGCAGTGCGCTCGACGGCGTGCTCGGCAGCGTCGCCGGCGACGACACGGTGCTCGTGATCGCCGAGGAGCGGCGCGGCGGCATGTCGCTCGCGACGGAGTTCCGTTCCCTCGCGGGCCTGGACGACTCGATGGTGCCGCCCAAGAAAGAGAAGTAGCCATGGCCAAGCGGGTGGTCCTCGCCTACAGCGGGGGACTCGACACGTCGGTCGCGATTCGCTGGATGATCGAGGAGTGGGGCGTCGAGGTGGTCGCGCGTACTCGTGGACGTCGGTCAAGACGTCGACAGCGCCGAGAGCTTCGATGACATTCGCGACCGCGCCATGGTGGCCGGCGCGATCGACTGCGTGCTGGTGGACGCGCGCGACGAGATGGCCGAGGAGTTCTGCGCCAAGGCCATCGCCGCGAACGCCCGCTACGAGAACAAGTACCCGCTGGTGTCGGCGCTGTCGCGACCGGTCATCGTGCGCCACCTCGTCGCCCAGGCGCGGGACGTTCAACGCCCAGGCCGTGGCGCACGGCTGCACCGGGCAAGGGCAACGACCAGGTGCGCTTCGAGGTCGGCACGCACGCGCTGGCGCCGGACCTCGAAGTCCTGGCCCCGGCGCGCAACTGGGGGATGACGCGCGCCGACTCGGTCGACTTCGCCGAGAAGTGGGAGATCCCGATCAAGGCGACCAAGGAGAAGATCTACTCGATCGACGAGAACCTCTGGGGTCGCGCCATCGAGTGCGGCGCCATCGAAGACCCCTGGGCCGCGCCGCCCGAAGAGCCCTACACCTTGACGCGCGTGACGAACCACGAACCGGTCGAGCTGACGGTCTAGTTTCGACGCGGGCGTGCCGGTGGCGCTCGACGGCGTCGAGATGAAACTGGCCGACCTCATCCAGACCTTGAACGCCCGCGCCGGCGCGACCGGCTTCGGTCGTCTCGACATGGTCGAGAACCGCCGGGTCGGCATCAAGAGCCGCGAGGTCTACGAGTGCCCGGCGGCGCTGTCGTTGATCGCCGCGCACGCCGACTTAGAGGACCTCGTGCTCGAACGCGACGTCGCCCACGAGAAGGGCCGCCTGGAGACGCGCTGGTCCGAGTTGGTCTACGACGGCATGTGGTTCTCGCCGCTGAAGGAGGCGCTGGACGCCTTCATCGCCGAGACCCAGCGACACGTGAGCGGTGACGTGCGACTGCGCTTCGAGGCGCCGGGACTGTTGCGGATCGTCGGTCGTCGCAGTCCCAAGGCGCTGTACGACTACGGACTCGCCACCTACGACGCCGCCGACACGTTCCGCCACGCCGACTCCGAGGGCTTCGTCCGGATCTACGGACTCGGCGTGAAGACCTGGGCGCAGCGCCAAGGCGCCAAGGACGCGACGCCGCCCTCGTCATGACGTTGTGGAGCGGACGGTTCTCCTCCGGAATGGGTGACGGTCTCTGGGACCTCTCGGAGAGCTACTCCTTCGATCACGTGCTCTACCCCTTCGACATCCACGGGTCGAAGGCGCACGTGCAGCGGACTCGTGCGCGCCGGGCTCTTGAGCGACGACGAGGGCGTCGACGCTCGATCGGCGCGCTCGACGAGGTCTTGGCCGAGTTCGACGATCGATCGATTCGAGCGTCGCGAGCGACGAGGACGTCCACATGGCCATCGAACGCCGGGTCATCGAACTCGCCGGGGACGTGGGAGCGAAACTCCACACGGCGCGCAGTCGCAACGACCAGGTGGCGACGACCTTTCGACTCTTCACGATGCACGCCATCACGCGGATCGCCGCGCGACGTCCTCGACCTCGTCGACGTGCTCGTGGGCCAGGGTGAGCGCAACGCCGACGCCTATCTCCCGGGCTACACCCACCTGCAACGGGCCCAGCCGGTCTTGTTGAGTCACCACCTGAACGCGCACGCGTGGGCGCTACTGCGCGACGTCGACCGACTGCTCGACGCGAGGGACCGCATGAACGTGTCGCCGCTCGGCGCCGGCGCGCTCGCCGGCACCTCGCTTGCCGATCGATCCGCCGGTCGTCGCCGAGGAACTCGGCTTCGACCGAGTCTTCGCGAACTCGCTGGACGCCGTGAGTGACCGCGACTTCGTCGCCGAGACGCTCTTCGACATCGCGTTGCTGGGCGTGCATCTCTCTCGAATGGGGGAGGAGTTGGTCCTGTGGACCACGGCCGAGTTCAACTTCGCCGTGCTGAGCGACGAGTTCACGACCGGATCGTCGATGCTGCCCCAGAAGAAGAACAGCGACGTGGCCGAACTGGCGCGTGCGAAGAGCGGTCGCCTGGTGGGCAATCTCACGGGACTGCTGGTCATGTTGAAGGGCCTGCCGCTCTCCTACAATCGCGACCTGCAAGAGGACAAGGAGCCGCTCTTCGACTCGTATCGTCAGGTGACGATGGTGCTGGCGGCGTTGTCCGGTGCCTACGAGACGATGACGTTCAACGCAGAGGTCGCCGCACGCGCGGCCGATGACGAGTTCATGGTGGCGATCGACATCGCCGAAGAACTCGTCGGCGAGGGCGTGCCGTTTCGCCAGGCGCACGAACACGTCGGCAAGTTGGTGGGCGACGCCGTGTCACACGAATCGTTCCCTGCGCGACCTGGTGGCCGAGAGCCCCGACTTCGAGCGATTCGTCGGACTCTTCGAACCGGGCGTCGCGCTCGCCCGGCGTCGCTCGCCGGGCGCCTCCGGACCGGTCGGCGCCGAGGCGCAGCACGAACTGCTGTCGGCCGCTCGCCACGCAGCGGCGGATCGATTGAGCGCTGGCAACGTTGAGCCTTCGCCGGACGTCGTCGGGCCGTTTCTGTAGTCGCGCACCACGTCGACTGTCACAGTTCGTCGTCACACTGGAGAGATGTACCAAAGGACGCGGCTACCTAGTGTGGAGATGAATGACTGAACGCCTGATAACCCCGTCCAAGATCTCGGCGTGGTTGGAGTGTTCACACTTCCTCTCACTGCGAAACCGTGCCGACGCGGGGACCCTGATCGTCGAACCTCGTCCGCTCGGGTCCTTGGCCGATCTCCTCATCGAGAAGGGCTCGCAGCACGAGCGCAACTGCCTGCAGGAACTGGAGGACACTGGTCGAAGCGTGTATCAGGTGCCGGGTCGCAATCCCGACGAGACGTTCCTGCAGTGGATCGCGCGCATCGGCAATCCGATGGACAAGGGTCACGACGTCATCTACCAGATGCCATTCGTCCACGACGGCATCCGAGGCATCGCCGACTTCTTGATGCGCGTCGACGACGCGGACGGCTACTGCGCGTACGAACCGGTGGACGCCAAGTTGACGCGGATCGAGGGCAAACCGGGTCACGTGCTGCAGCTCTGCTTCTACGCCGACGCGCTGGAGGCGCTGACGGGCACGGCCCCGCGAGAGATGCACCTCTGGCTCGGTTCGGGCGTCACCGAGTCGCTGCGAGTCGAAGAGTTCCGCGCGTACTGGCGTCGTCTCCGCCGCCAGCTGGCGACGTTGCTCAACGAAGACGAGATCCGCGACACCTGGCCGGAGCCGTGTACGCACTGTGACTACTGCGAGTTCAACTCGATCTGTGACGCGCAGTGGCGCGACGAGGACTCGCTGGTCTACGTCGCGAACATTCGGACCCCGGAGCGCTACGCGCTCGAAAGCGACGGCGTACGCACCCTCGTGGAACTGTCGAATCGAACCACCGCGGTGCCGGAACTTCACGAGGAGAGCCGAGAACGGCTGCGCCGACAAGCGACCCTGCAGGTGGCCACCCGCGAGCATCCCGAGGCACCACCGGTCTATGAACTCGTGGCGCCCTCAGAGGACCCGGTCTACGGGCACGGCTTCGAACTACTGCCGGAACCGGACGACGGCGACGTCTTCTTCGACTTCGAAGGACACCCGTTCTGGAGCGCGCAGCACGACCTGTTCTTCCTGAGTGGACTGCGATACCGCGACGACGACGGTGACGTGGGGTTACGACGCCCGGTGGGCCCACGACCTCGACGCCCAAGCACTCATGGTGAAGCACTTGGTCGAGTTCTTCGCGGCCCGACGCGCGAAATTCCCGAACATGCACGTGTACCACTACAACCACACCGAGCGCTCGTCGTTGGAGCGACTGACACGAGGTACCGAGACCGAGAGTCTCTTCGCCACGTTGGTGGCGACGGGGCTCTTCGTGGACCTCTACGTGGTGGCGAAGAATGCCCTGCAAGTGGGCACCGAGTCTTACGGACTGAAGTCGCTCGAGCACCTCACCGGATTCGTTCGCCACGGCGGTATCGAACAAGGCGCCGGCGCCGTGGTCGTCTACGACCGCTATATGACGACGAAGGATCCAGCGCTACTCGAGGAGATCGCGCGCTACAACGAGGACGACGTCGCGGCGACGATGGCGTTGCGTGATTGGATCGTCGAACGCCGACCTCGGGACCTCGAATGGCGAGACGCGGTGCTCGAAGAGTTCGACGCGTCGCTCGACACCGACGAACTGGTCGAACGACTGAAGAACTTCGGCGAGCACAGTCCCGAACACTTGTTGGGCGACCTCTTGAACTACTGGCGTCGAGAACGAGTCGCCGACACCGAACCGAAGTTCGCCGAAGCGGCCTCGGAGTTCTCGGCGCTCTACGGTGACCCGGACTTCATCGCCAATCTCAGTTTCCTCGGATTCGACGACATCGTCAGTCGTGGCGTGGCGGCGAAGGACGCGCACTTCACCTGGCCGGAACAACCGGTGAACGCAGTCTTCGAGAAGAAGCGCAACGTGTTGTACACGGGTGTCGGCGTCGAGCGCGGCTACGGCTACCTGCCCAACATCGATATCGAGAGTCGAACGCTGACGATGCGTTGGCACGAGCGCCACGACGAAGCGGGCGGTCTGCCGGCGGTGATGACCTTCGACGACTACGTCGGCCCCGCGGAGAAGCCCGGCGTGTTGGTGCATCTCGCCTCACAGATTCTGGATCCCGCGCTGAACGATCCCGTCAGTCGAGTCTCGATGGCATTACTGGCGGGTGAACGACCGCGCTTCGTCGAGGGGTTCGGACCCGCCGACGGACTCTTCAACGACGACCTGGACGCCATGCTGGAGTGGGTCGGAGAACTCGACGAGAGCTACGTCGCGGTCCAGGGTCCACCGGGATCGGGAAAGACCTACAGCGGCTCGCACATGATTTACGCGCTCATCAAGTCCGGCAAGCGCGTTGGCATTACCGCGATGAGCCACGCCGCGATCGACAACCTAGTGGCCGCCACGCATGAGGTGTTCGCCGAGAAGGGCGAGTTGTCGGAACTGCGTGCATTGCGTCGAGGCGACAAACCCGCGAGCGGCCCACTCGCCGGCGTGCGTTATACGTCGACGCCCAAGGATGCCGAGGGCACGACGTACAACTTGGTCGCGGGCACGACGTGGCTGTGGGCGCGCCCGCAACTTCGACCGTTTCCGGTCGACGTGCTGGTGGTGGACGAGGCCGGTCAGTTGGCGCTCGCGGACGCCGTCGCCTCGGCCAACGCGGCGAAGAACATGATCTTGCTCGGGGACCCGTTGCAGCTGAGTCAAGTGGCCAAGGCCGAACACCCCGATGGATCGGGGGCCAGTGTCCTCGAACACATTTTGGGGGGCCACGCCACACTGCCGGAGGACCAGGGTGTCTTCATATCCGAGTCACGTCGAATGCATCCCGACGTCTGTCGATTCATCTCCAATCAGATCTACGAGGGGCGTCTCTCCAGTCACGAGTCGTGCGCGCAGCAAGCAACCCAGTTCGGTACCGGACTTCGTTGGCTCGAGGCGACGCACAGCGAACGTTCGACGCAATCTCCGGAAGAGGCCGACCTCGTCATCGCCCAGATAGCGGCGATGCTGGGAACCCCGTGGGTCAATCAACGTGGCCAGTCGGCGCCCCTTCGAGCCGAGGATTTCATGGTCGTGGCGCCCTACAACGACCAGGTCGATCTGCTTCGCGCGACCTTCGATCGAATCGCGAACCTGCGTGACGTCCAAGTGGGGACTGTGGATAAGTTCCAGGGCCGGGAGGCACCGGTCGTCTTTTTCACCATGACCACGTCCTCGGCGCAGGACATGCCGCGCGGTCCCGAGTTCCTCTTTTCGCGCAATCGTTTGAACGTGGCGATCTCGCGCGCTCGTTGTCTGGCCTATTTGGTGTGCACTGAGCAGCTCCTCAATTCGCGCGCGCGCACGATCGAGGAGATGCGCCTCATCGGCACGTTGAGCGCCTTCGTGGAGTACGCGACCGCCGGCTGACTTCTTGACAATGTGTAGGGTCACGTCGGGTTCGACGTGACGAAACCGCGACCGACGCGTGGGGGATTCTGTTACACTGGTTATCCCACCGCAGAGACCGCGGCCGGATGCATTTGCAACCTGGCAAACGGCGCTGATAAGGTGGGCATCCCCGTGACCGGGTTGTTTGGTCGCGGAATCAACGGAGAAATCCCGAGATGGTGTACGTCGCACCGCTGAGTTCGCTCACGTGTGTCGTCGCTCCTTGAAAACGGAAGAACGAGAGCCAAAAGCCAGTACGGGCGACGATGGACTGATCTAACAGGACGCGTCGTTCGTCAAAAGAAGTATTGCAGTAGGCAACGAGACCACCCCGTGGACACTCGTTGTCGTCAGGTGAGTATTAGAGTCACTCATCTGGCTCTCTGATTCGAAGAGGACTTCGGTCCTCGGAAAAATCTTGATGGAGAGTTTGATTCTGGCTCAGAATGAACGCTGGCGGCGTGCTTAACACATGCAAGTCGAACGGAATACAAGGAGCTTGCTCCGAACTATTTAGTGGCGAACGGGTGAGTATCACGTGAGCAACCTGCCCCGAAGACTGGGATAACACCGGGAAACCGGTGCTAATACCGGATGTCTTTCAATGATCGCATGATCGATGAAAGAAATGTTTTTTCGCTTTGGGAGGGGCTCGCGGTCCATCAGCTTGTTGGCGGGGTAACGGCCCACCAAGGCTACGACGGATAGCTGGTCTGAGAGGACGATCAGCCACACTGGAACTGAGACACGGTCCAGACTCCTACGGGAGGCAGCAGTGGGGAATCTTGCGCAATGGACGAAAGTCTGACGCAGCAACGCCGCGTGAGGGACGAAGGCTTTCTGAGTTGTAAACCTCTTTCGACAGGAACGATTGTGACGGTACCTGTAGAAGAAGCACCGGCCAACTATGTGCCAGCAGCCGCGGTGATACATAGGGTGCGAGCGTTATTCGGATTTATTGGGCGTAAAGAGCTCGTAGGCGGTTCGACAAGTCGGGTGTTAAACCCCCAGGCTCAACCTGGGGCCGCCACCCGAAACTGTCGTGACTAGAGTTTGGTAGGGGATCACGGAATTCCTGGTGTAGCGGTGGAATGCGCAGATATCAGGAGGAACACCAGTAGCGAAGGCGGTGATCTGGGCCAATACTGACGCTGAGGAGCGAAAGCGTGGGGAGCGAACAGGATTAGATACCCTGGTAGTCCACGCCGTAAACGGTGGGCACTAGGTGTGGGGACTTTTCAACGGTTTCCGCGCCGCAGCTAACGCATTAAGTGCCCCGCCTGGGGAGTACGGTCGCAAGACTAAAACTCAAAGAAATTGACGGGGGCCCGCACAAGCAGCGGAGCATGTGGCTTAATTCGATGCAACGCGAAAAACCTTACCTAGATTTGACATGCTGGGAAAAGCCACAGAGATGTGGTGTCCTTCGGGGCTCAGCACAGGTGGTGCATGGCTGTCGTCAGCTCGTGTCGTGAGATGTTGGGTTAAGTCCCGCAACGAGCGCAACCCTTGTTCTATGTTGCCAGCACGTAATGGTGGGGACTCGTAGAAGACTGCCGGGGTCAACTCGGAGGAAGGTGGGGACGACGTCAAGTCATCATGCCCCTTACGTCTAGGGCTGCACACATGCTACAATGGGCGGTACAGAGGGCTGCTAAACCGCGAGGTGGAGCCAATCCCTAAAACCGCTCTCAGTTCAGATTGCAGGCTGCAACTCGCCTGCATGAAGTTGGAGTTGCTAGTAATCCCGGATCAGCACTGCCGGGGTGAATACGTTCCCGGGCCTTGTACACACCGCCCGTCAAACCACGAAAGTTGGCAACACCCGAAGCCGGTGGCCTAACCGCAAGGAAGGAGCCGTCGAAGGTGGGGTCAGTGATTGGGGTTAAGTCGTAACAAGGTAGCCGTACCGGAAGGTGCGGCTGGATCACCTCCTTTCTAAGGAGCACATCTGTCCACAAGGGACAGACAGCTACCGAGTTGAATGCTGGTTAGTTGGCTACGTGGTCATACCACTGGGGATACCGGTCCCAATTACATGTATTCGTACGTGTACTTCGCACTGGTCCTGTCAGGTGACTGCTGCGCAGCTTGACTCTCGTCTTCCGTTTTGGAGGAGCGACACGTCGTTCCTTGAATGATGCCTTTAGAGGCCTCTCATTCCCCGATGTTCCTGGTTGAGCGGAGATTGCTCGATCGGTAGAGCGTCGTTAGCGCTGATCTTTGAGAATTCTAGAACGAGCACGAGCATCTATATATCTAAAAATATCAATTTCTCCAAGCTACAAAGAGTCAACGGTGGATGCCTTGGCGTCTAAAGCCGAAGAAGGACGTGGGCGACTGCGATAAACCATGGGGAGCTGTCTACCGAGCATTGATCCATGGGTGTCCGAATAGGAAAACCTTGCACCCGTTATGGGGTGTAACTCCCGCCTGAATATATAGGGCGGGTAGAGGGAACCGGGTGAATTGAAACATCTCAGTAACCCGAGGAGAGGAAAACAAAAGTGACTCCCTGAGTAGCGGCGAGCGAAACGGGAAGAGCCTAAACCGAGCTGGTGTTAAAGCACTGGGCGTTGCCAGTTCGGGGTTGTGGGATTTACTAGAAGGAACCAGCAACCTTCACAGAGTTACAAAATTGATACGTAGCAGAATTACCTGGAAAGGTAAACCAAAGGGGGTAACAGTCCCGTACGCGAAACGTTGAGATCTCTGAGTGAACACCCGAGTAACGCCGGATCCGGGAAAGCCGGCGTGAATCTGTCAGGACCATCTGATAAGGCTAAGTACTCATAGACGACCGATAGTGAACAAGTACCGTGAGGGAAAGGTGAAAAGTACCCCGGGAGGGGAGTGAAATAGAACCTGAAACCGTTGATTTACAATCAGTTAGAGAGTCGTCATAGCGTTACGACGCTATGGCCTCGATAGCGTGCCTTTTGAAGAATGAGCCAGCGAGTTGTGGTACGTGGCGAGGTTAACCCGGGAGGGGTAGCCGAAGCGAAAGCGAGTCTGAATAGGGCGTTCAGTCGCGTGCTGCAGACCCGAAGCCGAGTGAGCTTGCCATGGGCAGGTTGAAGCGGGGGTAAAACCCCGTGGAGGACCGAACCCACCTCAGTTGAAAATGGGGGGGATGACCTGTGGTAAGGGGTGAAAGGCCAATCAAACTCGGTGATAGCTGGTTCTCCCCGAAATGCATTTAGGTGCAGCGTCAGTCGTTCAGCATCGGAGGTAGAGCACTGGATGGGCTAGGGGGCCTACAAGCTTACTGACCCCAACCAAACTCCGAATGCCGATGCTCCAGAGACTGGCAGTGAGACCACGGGGGATGAGCTTCGTTGGTCGAGAGGGAAACAGCCCAGATCTACAGCTAAGGCCCCAAATTCTGGACTAAGTGGAAAACGATGTGAGAACGCTCAGACAGCCAGAAGGTTGGCTTAGAAGCAGCCATCCTTTAAAGAGTGCGTAATAGCTCACTGGTCGAGTGGTCTTGCGCGGACAATGTAACGGGGCTCAAGTCCAGAGCCGAAGCTTAGAATTGCGCACTTTGTGCGTAGTGGTAGGGGAGCGTCGAATTTGCTGTGAAGCGGAGGTGTAAACCTACGTGGAGCGTATTCGAGTGAGAATGCTGGTATGAGTAGCGAGAGAGGGGTGAGAAACCCCTCCGCCGTAAATCCAAGGGTTCCTGGGGAAGGCTAATCCCCCCAGGGTAAGTCGGGAGCTAAGGCGAGGCCGAGAGGCGTAGTCGATGCACAACAGGTTGATATTCCTGTACCGCCATGTACACGTCCAAACCAATGTGGGAGTACTAAGGGGCTGACCTTCGGGTCGAACTGACAAATCCTGCGGCGGTTAGCGAAGGAGGGACGGAGGAGGATAGGTGAGCCCAGGCGTTGGTTGTCCTGGGGTAAGTGTGTAGGGCGAGGTGTAGGCAAATCCGCACCTCGTGAAGCCTGAGACACGATGCCGAGCCAATAGGCGAAGTCACTGATTCCATGCTCCCAAGAAAATCTTCTAGCGAGTTGACATGGCGCCCGTACCCCAAACCGACACAGGTGGATGGGTAGAGAATACCAAGGCGATCGGGAGAACTCTAGTTAAGGAACTCGGCAAAATACATCCGTAACTTCGGGAGAAGGATGGCCCTATTAGCGTGTAGGACTTCGCGTCCGAAGCGCGAGAGGGTCGCAGAGAATTGTGGGGAGCGACTGTTTACCAAAAACACAGGAGCGTGCTAAGTCGTAAGACGCCGTATACGCTCTGACGCCTGCCCGGTGCTGGAAGGTTACGGGGATCGGTTAGCCGCAAGGCGAAGCTGAGAACCTAAGCCCCAGTAAACGGCGGCCGTAACTATAACGGTCCTAAGGTAGCGAAATTCCTTGTCGGGTAAGTTCCGACCTGCACGAATGGCGTAACGACTTCCCAACTGTCTCAACTAGAGACCCGGCGAAATTGAAGTACGAGTAAAGATGCTCGTTAGCTGCATCAGGACGGAAAGACCCCGTGCACCTTTACTACAACTTGATGTTGGGTTTTGGTTCAGTTTGTGTAGGATAGCTGGGAGACTTTGAAGCGTTGGCGCTAGTCAGCGTGGAGTCAATGTTGAAATACCAGCCTTTCTGCGCCGGAACCCTAACCTTGGTCCGTAATCCGGATCAGGAACAGCGTCAGGCGGGTAGTTTGACTGGGGCGGTCGCCTCCTAAAATGTAACGGAGGCGCCCAAAGGTTCCCTCAGGCTGGTTGGCAATCAGCTGTTGAGTGCAATGACACAAGGGAGCTTGACTGCGAGACTTACAGGTCGAGCAGGTACGAAAGTAGGGCATAGTGATCCGGCGGTTGCTTGTGGAAGCGCCGTCGCTCAACGGATAAAAGGTACGCCGGGGATAACAGGCTCATCTTCCCCAAGAGTCCATATCGACGGGAAGGTTTGGCACCTCGATGTCGGCTCGTCGCATCCTGGGGCTGAAGCCGGTCCCAAGGGTTGGGCTGTTCGCCCATTAAAGCGGTACGCGAGCTGGGTTCAGAACGTCGTGAGACAGTTCGGTCCCTATCCGATGCAGCCGTAAGTGAATTGAGAAAGGTTGTCCCTAGTACGAGAGGACCGGGACGAACGAAGCTCTCGTGTGACAGTTGTCCTGCCAAGGGCATGGCTGTTTTGCGACCTTCGGGTGGGATAAGCGCTGAAAGCATCTAAGTGCGAAGCCCGTTTCAAGATAAATTCACTCACTGGGTTAACCAGGTAAGGCCCGTGGCCAGACGACCACGTTGATAGGCCGGAAGTGTAAGTGCAGCAATGCATTCAGCTGACCGGTACTAATCGGCCGAGGGCTTGGAGTTTGATGTTCGTGCTCGTTCTAGGACGCTCAAGGAGCCGGCGACGCCGGTTCTGATCTCGAGAGAGATCGGGCGCACAGTTTCCGGTGGTTATGGCGGTGGAGATATACCTGTTCCCATTCCGAACACAGCAGTCAAGCCCACCAGCGCCGATGGTACTTGGGGGTCCCCCCCTGGGAGAGTAGGTCGCCGCCGGGATTTCTTGAAAGGCCCCCACTTCGGTGGGGGCCTTTCGCAACGCAGTCGGACCACACAGTCGACTTACGGGTTGGCGTTCTTCTCGTAGAGTCGCCAGCCATCTCTGGCGCGAACGACGTGGTAATCGGGACTGATCGATTTGAACGTACTGATGTCGATGGGACTCGTCAACGGATAGGGGAGTACCAGGTACTGGACGTTGTCCGCCGCCGGCAATCGTGTGCCCGATTGACTCGGCAGTCCGTAGGCGTTGTCATAGAAGGGATTCGTCCACGAGTAGATCTGCGTTCGATGATCGAGCGCGGTGTTCCACGGAAAGTAGAACGCCGCGACGGACGCGTTGGGCGGAATCGCTTGCTCGACGTAAGTCATTGCCTTGTACGAGGCGGAGTCGGCGCTGATGCCTTCGTAGATTCTGCCCTGCGAGAACGGCGTGAAGCCCCAGAGGATGCAGGACCAGAGTGCGCAGATGAACACGACCCCCGTGACGACTCTGGCTCTTCGAACCGTCTTCTGGCGCGACACCGCCCAGACACATCCCATGGCCAACACCCCCTCGAGGGGCAGTGAGTACCAGAACGTGCTCGTGTGCATATAGATGTTGCTACTCATTACGTTCTCGATGATGACCAGCAGTGCCAGTCCCGCGATCTCGGGAGCGAAGAGAAATCCGAGACCGCTCATGAATCCGATCTGCCAGACATAGAACGGCCGACCGCCGCTTCGCAAATACGAGACCACTTGTCCCGGCGAGCGGAACGTCGTCTTCAGCAGTCCACCGACTCCCCCGAAGGGAATCCGGTCCGTGTAGATCGTGGGCGCGCCGAGAAACGCCGGTATCAGTAGCAGATTGTCAATCAGCGCAAAGGCGAGTGCGATGACGACAACGCGAATTCCCCATCGCCGGTCGCGCCGGAAGAACACCCACACTCCCAGCGGGATGATCATCGACGCCGCGTCCTCTTTCACCAGGAGTGCGAGGATCACAAACGCGAGGAGCCATCCGTAACGTGACTCGATTGCGGCCCATATCGCCCACACCACGAAGAAGACGAGGAGGAACTCGGTGTGGATCTGCATCACGTTCACCTGCTGGGTGACGGGATTCAGTAAGAAGGCCGCTCCGAGCAGGGTGGCCATCACACGGCTCTTGATCAACTTCTTCGCGGTGTAGTAAATCGGGAACGCCGTCGCACCGATGAACGCCCACTGCATGAGGAAGAGGCCTTCGGGTTCGGGCAACAGTCGGTAGATCACCGCCACCGGAATGAGGATGAACTGCGCGTGGTCGCCGAAGAGCGGTCGCCCGATGATCGTTACGAAGGGATTGTGGAAGTGACCGAGCAGCCAGATGCCCTGGTCGAATATGGCCAGGTCGAAGGACGGGTACCCACGGCCGTCGAGTACCTTGATGCTCTCGACGCTGAAGTACAGAAAATACGCCGCGACCAACAGGAAGATCGGCCAGTCGACCGCCAGCCGACGCCGAGCGCCATCACGAAACGCGTAGACGAGACCCCATCCCGTGGGTCGCGGTGTCGGAGCGTCGCGAACGTCTTCAATCGGCGCCTCGCCGGCGCCGTCGTAGAACGCTGATCGAACCTGATCAGCGACTATTGCTTGACGACTGGTCTCCCCACTTGCCGTGGCGGCCGCCGTCGGCGTCAACTGAGCCACGTTGGCGTCCGACGCGAGCGAGTCTTGGTCGAACACGGTGTCTCGCGATACGTGAAACACGACTTTTCCACGTATCTTCATGTTGGGAAACGTTATCGAACAGGTCGCCTCGGACGTGACACCACCGTGACAACAAACGAAGGAACTTCGCGCGTTCTAGCGAACTCGAGCGTCGAGTCGTCGGCGCAGTATCTCATCGACGCTCTCTTCGGCCGAGAGATCCGACGTATCGAGCCAGAGACCGATACGCGGTGTCTCGGCTTCGAAGGACGCGCAGAACTCATCCACGTCCCACGCGCCGTAGCCTGACTTCGCGCGCTGGGCCTCTCGTGCCGACACCACGTCGGGACGGGGACTCAACACGACGACGTAGAGCGGCGAGATCTCGAGACGCCCGACGACGTTGTTGAGTGCCGCACCGGCGTAGATGTCTTGGAGCACGACGGTGAAGTCGTCTCGCCAGTAGTCGTTGGCGACATCGGCCGCGATGCGTTGACGCAGGTCGAGTTGGCGCATGGCTTCGTCGCCGAGTTCGGGCGTGATCGGATCACGACCGCGCACGATCATCTTTCGAAAGACGTCACCGCGCACGTGCACGCCGCGCGAGAAGCGTTGCGCCAGTAGCTCGGCGACCGTGGACTTGCCCGCGGCCATGACACCGGTGACGACGAAACCGATCGCCGGCCCGTACTGTTCACCCTGTGCCGCCGAGTTCTCGACCCTCGTGGCTCGCGACGTGACGAACGACATTCAGCCCCGGATCTGTTGGTCGAGGCGGTCGAGCACTTCGTAGCAGGGAAGGACCTGGTGGACCGAGGCGTTCGGTTCGCGCTCCTCTTGAATTGCGGCGATGAACTCGCGGTCCTGCAGTTCGATGCCGTCCATCGCGACGTCGACGTGCGAGACGTCGATGACGTTGTCGCGCCCGTCGACCAGATCGTCGTAGCGCGCGACGTACGTGCCGGTGTCGCCGATGTAGCGAAAGAACGTGCCCAGAGGACCTTCGTTATTGAAGCTCAGCGAGAGCGTGCAGATCTGACCTTCCGATGACTTCAACTGGATGGACATGTCCATGGGGATCCCGAGTTCTGCGTTCACCGGACCGGCGAGGGCGTGCGCCTCGACGATGTCGGCGCCGCACTGGTAGGCGAAGAGGTCGACCGTGTGCGCGGCGTGGTGCCACAGCAGGTTGTCGGTCCAACTGCGAGGTTGACCGAGTGCGTTCATGTTCGTTCGTCGAAAGAAGTACGTCTGCACGTCCATCTGGAGCACGCGCAACTCGCCGGCGACGACGCGTCGGTGAATCCACTGGTGTGAGGGATTGAAACGTCGAGTGTGCCCGACCATGCACACGAGGCCGGAGTCGACTTGGGTCACGGCGACGCGTTGGGCATCGGTCAAGGAGTCGGCGAGCGGTATCTCGATCTGCACGTGTTTGCCGGCGCGCATCGTGGCGACGGCCTGCTCCGCGTGCAGCTGCGTCGGCGTGGCCAAGATGACGGCGTCGACGTTTGGTGAGGCCAAGACCTCGTCCAACGACGTCGTCGCAAGTGGCGCGCCGTACTGGTCGGCGACCTCGTGCGCCTGATCGAGGCGCCGGCTCACGACCGCGGCGATCTCGACGCCCTCAATACGCGCGAGGGCGTCGAGGTGCTTGATGCCGAAGGCTCCGGCTCCAGCGAGGGCGACGCGCATGTGATCCCTTCGACGTAACGAGCGTTACCTGGACGGCTTCAATATCAAATGGCCCACGGCCGTGTTCGACGCCGGCACATGATAGAAGCGATAGAGCTCCTTTACCTTCTTGCCGAGGGCGCCGCGCATGATCAGCCACATGATCATCTCGATGCCCTCCGAACCCGCCTCACGCAGGTACTCGATATGGGGCACCTTCTTGAGTGTGTCGGGGTCCTGGACCAACTGATCGAAGAACTCGTGGTCGAACTCGGAGTTGATGAGACCGGCACGTGGTCCCTGCAACTGGTGGCTCATGCCGCCAGTACCCCAGACCTGGACGTTCAGGTCTTCGTCGTAGGTGCGGATGGCTTTGCGCAGTGCCTTGCCCAGTTCGAAGCAGCGATTACCGGTCGGCTGGGGGTACTCGACGACGTTGACGGCGATCGGCACGACCTTGACCGGCCACACCTCGGGCTGGCCGAACATCAAGGAGAGGGGCACGGTAAGGCCGTGGTCCACGGTCATCTCGTTGATTATGGTCATGTCGAACTCATCCAGGATCAGGCTCTCCGTGATGTGACTGGCCAATTCGGCATGGCCGATCACTTCGGGCACCGGACGTGGTCCGAATCCCTCGTCCGAGATCGCGTAACGCTCGGCGCAGCCGATGGCGAAGGTGGGCAGCACGGCCAACGAGAACGCCGAGGCGTGGTCGTTGTAGATCAGGACGACGACGTCGGGCTTCTCATCTTTGATCCACTGCTTGGACCACTCGTAGCCGTCGAACAGCGGTTGCCAGTAGTCGGAACCGGACTTGCCAAGGTCCAGCGCCGCGCCGATCGCCGGCACGTGACTGGTGGCGACGCCTGCCGTAATCCTCGCCACGACCTAGCGCCCCTCTTTGATGGAGCGTTGGCCGTCGGGCGAGCGTCCGCCCGAGAGCATCATCTGCGCGTACTCCTCGGGCGACATGCCCGTCATCGACGCGGCGGCCTGCTGGAAGCTCTGGCCGTCGGTCGCGAAGATCTTGGCGAGGAAGTAGATGTTGCCGCCCTCGGCAATCGCGGCGTTGTAGTCGCGCGCGAGCACGGCCAGCTTCTGGGCCTCGGTCATCGGCCACTCGTCGAGGTAGGCCCGTTCGTCGGCGCGAAAGCGCTCGCGGTTCTCCTCTTTCATCAGACTCATGCAGAATTGATTGAGTTGGAAACCCTGTCGCGAACGTTTTGTCGTGAAGACCGTCGTGCCGGGGATGTCGTCGAACTCTTCGTGATCGTTCATTCGTCGTCCCTCCAATACAGTCGCATCGGATTGTCGACCAGGAGTTTACGCTGCAGCTCCGGCGTCACGGCCACCCGCGGAATGAAGTCGACGATTGCACCGTCGTCGGGCATGTAGGCGTGCAGGTTCGGGTGCGGCCAGTCGGTACCCCACAGCACACGATCGGGGAAACGCTCGACGACGCGACGGGCGAACGGCACGACGTCGGCGTAGTCCGGTGGCCCGGTGACGCTGAGTCGCTCGGGGCACGTGACCTTGCACCAGAAGTTCGGGTGCTCTTCCATCAGGTCGAGGAACCTCGCGAAGTCCGGTCCGTCGACTGACAGGGTCACGTCGGGACGTCCCATGTGGTCAACGACGACGTCGGTCTCGAGTGACGTGAAGAACTTCCAACGCTCGACGAGGTCCGCCGCCTCGAAGTAGATCACGACGTGCCAACCGAGCGGCGCTGATTCGCTCGACGATTCGGTGATAGTACTCATCGGGTTCGGGATCGACGAGTCGTCGCACGTAGTTGAAGCGGACGGCGCGCACGCCGGCGTCGTGCATCGCCGACAGTTCGTCATGGCTCACGGTCGGTTCCACCGTCGCGACGCCACGGGCGCGACCGTGGGCCGAGGCCAGCGCGTCGAGCATCGCGCGATTGTCGGCGCCGTGACACGTGGCCTGCACGATCACGTTCTTGTCGACGCCGAGGAAATCGCGCAACGCGAAGAGTTGGTCCTTACCCGCGTCGCACGGCGTGTACTTTCGTTCGTCGGCGTAGGGGAAGACGTCGCCGGGACCGAAGACGTGACAGTGCGCGTCGACCGCCCCCACGGGCAGCACGAAAGTCGGTCGCGTCGGTTCGGGATCGAAGACGAGCCAGTCGGGGTCCATCGTGAACGTCGCCACGCGTCAGGCCCGTGCCGTCAGCGCGGCGTCGAGTCGAGGGTAGACCCGGCGGGCGTTACCCTCGTAGACCTCGGAGCGCTGCTCGTCGGTGAGCGCCAGCGCGTCGATGAAGCGCTTGGTGTCGTCGAAGTAGTTGTCGGTCTCGGGGTCGACGCCGCGAACCGCGCCGAGCATCTCGGAACCGAACAGGATGTTCTTTCGGTCGATGACGTTGAAGAGGAGATCGATGCCGGGCTGGTGGTACACGCACGTGTCGAAGTAGACGTTCTTCATCACGTGCTGGGCCAGGTTCGGCTTGTCGAGCATGTCGGCCAAACCGCGATAGCGACCCCAGTGATACGGCACGGCGCCGCCGCCGTGGGGAATGATGAGGCGCAGCGTGGGGAAGTCCGCGAAGAGGTCGCCCTGGATGAGTTGCATGAAGGCCGTGGTGTCGGCGTTGATGTAGTGCGCGCCGGTGGCGTGGAAGTTCGGATTACAACTGCTCGACACGTGGATCATCGCCGGCACGTCGAGCTCGACCATCTTTTCGTACATCGGGTACCAGTAGCGATCGGTGAGTGGCGGCCCGTTCCAGCGGCCGCCGCTGGGGTCGGGGTTCAGGTTGCAGCCCACGAAGCCCAGTTCGTGCACGCTGCGCTCGAGTTCGGCGATCGATCCCTTGAGGTCCGCGCCGGGGAACTGGGGGAGCTGTCCCACGCCGATGAAGGTGTCGGGATAGAGGTCGACGACCCGCTTGATGAGGTCGTTGCAGGCCTGCGACCAGCGTTGGCTCACGTCCTCGTCGCCGACGTGGGGTTCCATGGCTGAGGCGCGCGGTGAAAAGATCGTCATGTCGGCGCCACGTTCGCGCAGTATCCGAAGTTGGTTCGACTCGATACTCTCAGCGATCTCGGCGTCGGAGATGTTGGGGTACTTCGGCGCGGCGTCGTGCGCGTCGAAGGCGGCGACCTGGGCCTTACGCCAAAGGTTGTGTGCTTCGGGAGCCGTCGTGTAGTGACCGTGACAGTCGATGATCATGCGTCGGGCCACACCGCCGACGGGACGAAGACGTCGCCGCGCATCAAGAGGCGCGCCGTGCGCAACAACGCCGCGTACTTGACCTCGACGTCCTCACCGTCCACGCGGACGTCGAGGGTCACTGAGAAGTAGCCCGTCGGGTGCTCGATGTCGAGGGCGTCGTGGTCGCTCGAATGATCGGCGAGTTCGTAGGCCACTGTGCCGGGTATCAGGCAGGCCGTCGCGACCGAGACCGCCCCGAAGACACCGATGGCATCGTGCACTCGCTTGGGAATGAACGTTCGGGTGCTGATCATGCCGCCGTGCTGCGCCGGCGCGAGCACACACACCTTGGGCACCGTCGCCAGCGTGACGTCGCCGAGGTTCATCCTCGGTCCCGCGGCCAGACGCACTCGCTCCACGAGATCGCACACCTCGCGATTGGCCTCGATAACCGAGGGCTCTTCGTACCCGGTGAGACCGACCTCTTCGGCCTTCAGGCATACGACGGGCATGCCGTTGTCGACGCACGTCACGCGAATACCTTCGAGCACGTCGACGACGTGCCCCGTGGGCAGAAGCGATCCGCACGATGAGCCCGCGACGTCGAGGAACTCGATCGCGATGGGGGCGTGGGCACCGGGTACGCCGTCGATGTGCGTGGCGCCGTCGTAACGCACGCGGCCACCCGGCGTCTGCACGGTGGCGACCGCGAGACTGTGCGTGTTCTCCATCCAGATCCGAACCTTCGTCGTGTCGCCGGTCGCGGCGATGAGGCCCTCTTCGATCGCGAAGGGACCGACGCCGGCGAGGAGGTTGCCACAGTTCTGTGCGTCCGAGACCTCGGCGCGGTCGGGCCAGACCTGCAAGAACAGGTAGTCCACGTCGGCGTCGTCGCGCTGCGACGGTCGCACGACGGCGACCTTGGACGTGAGCGGATGACCTCCGCCCATCCCGTCGATCTCGCGCGTGTCGGGTGAGCCCATCGCGGCCAGTAACACCGCGTCGCGCGTGGGGCCGTCGTGCGGCAGGTCACCGGCGTGGAAGTAGAGCCCTTTTGAGGTGCCACCGCGAATCACGGAGCAGCGAATCGCCATCTGCGAGCTCACGCGTCACCGTCTTCGTAGCGCAGTCCTCGTTCAGCCAGTTTGTCGCGCATGACGTAGAGGTCGAGTCCGAGTTCGCCGCTCGCGAGTCGTCGGCGCTTCTCCACCTCGTTGGCTTCGCGTTCCTTCGCCGCGGCGAGCACGGTCACCGCGTTCTCGCGAGGCACGACGACGACACCGTCGTCGTCGGCGACGATGACGTCACCGGGACGCACGTACGCGCCGGCGCAGACGATCGGCGTTTGCACGTTGCCGGGTGTCTCTTTCACCGTGCCCTGTGCACAGATCGTCTTCGACCAAACCGGAAAGCCCATCGTCGTGAGTTCCGCGACGTCACGAACACCGGCGTCGATGATGAGGGCACGTACGCCGTGAGCGACAAGACTCGTCGCGAGCAGTTCGCCGAAGTAGCCGTCGTCGCACGGACTGGTGGGCGTGACGACGAGGATGTCGCCTGGCTTGGCCATCTCGACCGCGACGTGAATCGACCAGTTGTCGCCGGGCGCGACTTCGCACGTCAGTGCGTTGCCCGCCACGCGCACCGGTCGGTAGATCGGACGCAGGCGTGACGCAAACAGACCGGTTCGACCTTGCGCTTCGTGGATGGTGGCGACGCCGTAGTTCGCGAACGCGTCCACCGTGTCGAGTGGTGTGCGTTCGGTGTTTCTCACGACTACAGCCATAGTTCCCTCAGAGTCTTCCGTCGAGGCTATCGATTCCCGTGACCGTCGACGGTTCACGCGACGGTCGTTCTGCGACCAGACTAAGCGCCGCTTTCGACACTGTCGAGTAGCGTTCCGAATCGTCGACGAAGTGTGCAGGATTGTTGGAGGACCATGGAGTCAGTTCGCACGCAGGTGGTCATCATCGGCGCCGGTCCGGCCGGATTGCTGCTCGGACACCTGCTCGAGCGCGAGGGCATCGACACCGTGATCGTCGAGTCGCGCAGTCTCGACTACGTGCAGCATCGGGTGCGCGCGGGCGTCATCGAATACGGCATCGCCAATTTCCTGGAGGATTCTGGCGTCGGGGCGCGGATGCGCGACGAGGGTCTCGTGCACCACGGCATCGAGTTCCGGGTCGAGGGCGTGTCACACCGGATCGCCCTGAGCGATCTCTATGACGGTCACGCCATCACGGTCTACGGTCAACAAGAACTCGTAAAAGACCTGATCGAGGTCCGTGTGGCGAGCGGCGCGCCGCTGCACTTCGATGCGACGGTCACCGGCATTGCGGGTCATCTCTTAGGACGACCGACGGTCACTTGCACGACCGAGGACGGCGAGGTGGAGATCACCGGCGACTACGTGATCGGCTGTGACGGCAGCCACGGCGTGTCGGTGGCATCAGTGCCGATGGAGTTTCAGCGGCGCTACGAACGGGTCTATCCGTTCTCCTGGTTGGGAATCTTGGCCGAAGCGCCACCGGCGACCGAAGAGCTCATCTACTGCCGGCACGCGCAAGGCTTTGCGCTGTACTCAATGCGATCGCCTACGCTTGAGCCGGCTCTATTTGGGCGTGCGTCCGGACGAGACGACTCGACGAATGGTCCGACGATCGCATATGGGACGAACTGACGGCTCGATTGGCCACAGAGCGAACAGAGTCAATTTCGCAAGGTCCGATCATCGAGCGCGAGCATCACACCGATGCGAAGCGTCGTGGTCGCGCCGATGCGCTACGGCCGACTGCTTCTTCGCCGGTGACGCCGCGCACATCGTGCCGCCGACGGGCGCCAAGGGGATGAACCTCGCACTCGCCGACGTACGCGATGCTCGCCCCGCGCCCTGCGTCGCGTCGTTACGCGAGGACGATGAGCGGCTGCTTGATGCGTACTCCGACGAGAGTCTTCGCCGCGTGTGGCGCGCCGAGGAGTTCTCCACGTATATGACCCAGATGTTGCACCCGCATCCCGAGCGACGAGTTCGAGAACGGCGTGCAGAGCGCGCGACTGCGCCAGGTCATCGATTCCGAGGACACGGCTCGGGCGCTCGCGCGCAACTACGTGAATCTCTCCAGTCTGTAGTTCCCTAGAACGGGTAGAAGGCGATGTCGGCCTGCGCCGTGACCCACTGGGTCTCGGTGTACGCGTCGAGGTTGGCCAGGCCACCCATTCGCGAACCGTTGCCACTGTCGCCGACGCCGCCGAAGGGGATCGTCGCCTCGTCGGCCGGCGTCGGCGTCGTTGATGTGGATGGCCCCACTCGGGATTCGACTGGCCAACTCGAGCGCGCGTAGTCCGTCGCCCGAGATGATGCTCAGTGACAGCCCGTACGGCGTTGCCGACGCCAGGGCGACGGCCTCGTCGAGTGACCCGAAGCTCACGATCGGCGCCACCGGTCCGAAGACCTCTTCGGCGTAGGCCGGGGCGGTCGTCGGGATGTGCGTCAACACGGTCGGCCGATAGAACAGCTCCTCGTAGGTGCCACCGGCGGCCAACGTCGCCCCGGCCGAGACCGAGTCACTCACCATTGAGTGCACCCGGTCGCGTTGTTTGGCGTCGATGAGTGGTCCGAGCGCGACCTGACCGCTCTTCGGGTCACCGACCGGCAGGTGATTGGCGTGTTCGACGAGGATGCGCGGCGTAGTCATCGGCCACGCGTGCGTCGACGAGGTGTCGACCGGTGGTCATGCAGATCTGACCCTGGTGCGCGAAGGAGCCGAAGGCCCCGACGATCGCGGCCTTCTCGAGGTCCACGTCGTCCATGATGATCATGGCCGAGTTGCCACCGAGTTCGAGGTGCACGCGCTTGAGGTGCTGGGCCGCGAGCGCGCCGACCGCCCGACCGGCCGCGGTCGAACCGGTGAACGCGATGATGCGCACGAGTGGATCCTTCACCAGCGCTTCGCCGACGTCGGCGCCGCCGGGCAGGACACTGAAGACGCCGGCGGGTACGCCCGCCTCTTCGAAGACTCGCGCGAGCACGACGCCGCCGCAGACGGCGGTTCGCGGGTCGGGCTTCAAGATGACGGCGTTGCCGAGCGCGAGGGCCGGCGCGACGGAGCGGATCGAAAGGATCAACGGGAAATTGAACGGCGCGATCACGCCGACGACGCCGGCGGGGATTCGTCGAGAGAAACTGAGCCGTGGCATCTCGGAGCGAAGGATCTCGCCCGTCGGGTGCGAGGCGATCGCGGCGGCCTCGTAGGACTCCTCGGCGGCGGTGTGCACCTCGAGTCCGGCCTTGAAGGGGATGCCGCCCGATTCGCGCACGATCCACGACGAGATCTCCTCCTCGTAGTGCTGGAAGAGATCGCCAGCCTTTCGAAGGACGGCCGCTCGGGCGCTGTGGGGGAGTGCCGCCCACTCGCGCTGGGTCTCACTCGCGCGCTTCGAGGCCGTGGCCACGTCGCCGACACTGGCGCGTCCGATGCGTCCCAGTTCTTCGCCGGTCGCCGGTTCGATCACCGACGCGTCGCCGGCACCGCCTTTGATCCATTCACCGACAAAAATGTTGGATTGCCAACTGGCGTCGTCTAAGAGTGACACGAGTGCCTCGATTCGGTTGCTATGTCTTGACGTCTTAGCACACCCGAGTTAGCCTTCGCGAGGTTGGCAGTCGTGTCGACACGCACGCACTTTGCGCACGGCTGCGAAGTGAAACGAGGAGGAACGTGTTTCTTCGTCAGCACTGGTACGTGGCCGCGCTCACCTCGGAACTCTCGGTGCGTCCGATTGCGCGAACGATCCTCGGCGAGCCCGTCGCGATCTATCGCACGCACGGTGGTCGCGTCGTGGCGATCGCCGACCAGTGTCCGCATCGCGGCTACCCGTTGTCTCTCGGCACGGTCGTCGACGATCTCTTGGTCTGTGGCTATCACGGATTCACGTACGACTGCGAGGGACTGTGCGTCGCGGTGCCGGGACAGGACCGCATCCCGACGAAGCTCGCCGTGCGCACGTACCCGGTGGTCGAGAAGGGTTGTTGGCTGTGGATCTGGATGGGTCACGGCGAAGCGGACGTCGCCCTGCTCCCGGACACGCCCTGGTTGGAGCCGTCGAAGGAGTGGTCGGTGGTCGTCGGGCGTCGCGAAGATCGAGGCCGCGTTTTCCCTGCTCGTAGATAATTTGTTGGACCTGTCCCACGAGACGTTCTTGCACAACAGCTCAATTGGCACTCCTGAGGTGGCCTCGACGCCGATCGAGGTTGAGGTCGACGAGGAGTCACGCATCGTCAACGTGTATCGACACATGGCCGACGTGGAGTGTCCGCCGTTCTACGCCTCGACGACGGGACTCTCGGGCACCATCGACCGCTGGCAGGACATCGAGTACTTCCCACCGGGTTTCTACAAACTCAACTCGAGAATCGCGCCGGTCGCGCAACCACCGTTGCCCGACGGCACCGACGACCACGCGTTCCACCTCAAGATCTTCTACGGACTGACGCCGTCGACCGAGACGTCGGTGTACGACTTCTGGGCGCTGTCGCGTGACTTCTGCGTCGGCGACGAAGCAATCGATTCAGCATTGGAGAAGATGCAGATCGGCGTCGTGCAAGAAGACGTTGACGCACTCAACATCATTCAACAACGCGTGAACGCCGGTCGAGAGCTGACCGAAGTAAGCGTGAAGATCGACCGTGGTGGACTCGCCGCGCGGCACATGTTGACCCAGTTGGGCGAAGAGGAATTGACGCGTTAACGAATATGACCGCATAGCGAACAATGAGAGCCAGAATGTGAACAACCGCAGCGCTTCGTGCACGATTTCCGAAGCGAGCGCGACGTAATGTAAAGAAAACATCAGTGCAGTCACTAGAGGGGGATTACATGGGGATTGAAGAATCTAGCGGTATCGGCTCTGACGAGAGAACCATTCCCGGTTGGGGCAGCGTCGAGTTCGGACGTCGCCTCGGACTGAAGGCGGTCGCTGGAACGGCGCTCGTCGGAGGAATGGCTGCGCTCGCCGAGGCGTCCCAGGCCGCGGCGGCGACCAAGTCCGGCACGATCAAGATCGGCTACGTCACGCCGTCCACGGGCTCGCTTGCGGACTTCGCGGGACCGGACAAGTTCGTACTGAGCCTCGTGCGCAGCGCGAGTCAGTTCGCCAAGGGCATCACGATCGGCAAGACGAAGTACAAGATCGAGGTCACGGTGAAGAACTCACAGTCCGACCCCTCGATCGCCAGCACGGTGACGACCGAGTTGATCCAACAGACCGGCGTCGACCTCATCGTCACGTCCTCGGCTCCCGAGACGACCATTCCGGTCAGCGTCGTGTGTGAGGGCGCGGGCGTGCCGTGTCTGTCGACGGTCTGCCCGTGGGAGGCGTGGTGGGGTGGCTTCACCGGCAACTCGATCGGGATGGCCGGGAATGCGGTCGGCGCGTCGCCGGAGTACTGCACCATGTTCTTCTTCGGCGTGCCGGAGTTCGTGGAGTGCTTCTTGCCGATGTGGAACAAGGTGCTCAAGGTCACCAGCGCCAACCAGGTCTACGCGGGGATGTTCCCGAACGACTCGGACGGCAACGCCTTTCGCGCGGCGTGGCCGCCGACGCTGACGGCGATCAACTCCGCCCAGGGCGGGTCAGCCGTGGACGTTCGTGGACGGCGGTGCCTACACCGACCTCTCGACCGACTACACGACGATGATCGAACTGTTCAAGGCCGGATCCGGTGGGAAGTCCTGTGACTTCTTCATCAACTGCCCGCTGCCGCCGGACTTCAACACGTTCTGGAAGCAGGCGTCCCAGCAGGACTGGAACCCGAAGTTGGCGACGGTCGCCAAGGTCATGCTGTTCCCGACCGACGTCTACGCGTTGGGTGACCTGTCGAACAACGTGGCGACTGACTGCTGGTTCTCACCGAACGCGCCCTACAAGTCGTCGTTGACGGGTATGACGGCCAATACCTTCGCGGCGAACTACCAGAAGGTGACCAAGCAGCAGTGGGTCCAGTCGATGGGTTCGACGTACTCGCTGTTCGAGGTCGTCGTCGAGGCGCTCAAGAAGGTGAAGAACCCGCACGACCGCAAGGCCGTGGCGAACGCGTTGAAGGAAGTGAGCTACGACGGCATATGTGGTCCGCTCAACTTCCACGCGGCGGCGAACCCCGCCAAGGGCATCGGGATCATCAAGCCCGTCGGCATCCAGTGGAAGCCCGGATCGACCGAGCTCGTCGGCCACAAGAAGTTCGCGTGGTCGCCGTGGGTCGTCGACAACACGCTCAACAAGCACATTCCGCTCCAAGCGACACTCGAGCCAACGAACGCTTAGTAATACTTAGCTGCATGCCGCTTCTACAACTGGAAGGTGTATCCAAGCGCTTCGGACAGGTCGTCGTCGCCGATGGGATCACCTTCCAGTTGGAAGAGGGCGCGTCGGTCGGCGTCGTCGGACCGAACGGCGCCGGTAAGACGTCGATGTTCGGCATAATCTCGGGCGATATCAAGGCCGACTCGGGTCAGCTCGTCTTCGCCGATCACGATCTCGCGCGCGTCACCACGCCGCAGCGCTGTCGCATGGGCATCGGTCGCACGTATCAGATCCCGCAACCGTTCGAACACATGACCGTCTTCGAGAACGCGCTGGTCGCGGCGCAACAGGGTGCGCGAAAACGCGGGAGCGCCAGTTACGACGCGGCATACCGCGCCCTGGAACGATCGGGTCTCGCGCCGCTCGCCAATCGACCCGCCGGTTCGTTGGCCCTGTTGAATCGAAAACGCCTGGAGCTCGCCCGGGCCCTGGCGACCGATCCGCGGCTCTTGTTGCTCGACGAGATCGCCGGCGGCCTCACCGACGCCGAAGTCGTCGAACTCTCGGACGTGATCAAGACGCTCCAGGGCGAGGGCATCGCGATCCTCTGGATCGAACACGTCGTGCGCGCCTTGCTCTCGACCGTCGACCGGTTGCTCTGTCTGGCGAACGGCGCCCTGGTCGCCGACGGCGAGCCCCGCGAGGTCCTGGCCTCGGACGCCGTACGAAGGGTCTACCTCGGCGGGCGGATCATCAACGAGAGCGGCGTGGCGTGAGCGGCGAGCAGACGACGCCGCTGCTGGAGGTCGCGCACCTCACCATCCATCACGGTCAACTGTGCGCCGTCGACGACATCAGTTTCACGTTGGGCGCCAGTGAGGTCCTCGCCATCATCGGCGCGAACGGGGCCGGCAAATCGACGCTGCTGCGCACGATTGCCGGTCTGCACACGCCGACGTCGGGGACGATCACCTATCAAGGAGAGGACATCTCCAAGGTGCGCACGCACCTGCGGGTGCGACGAGGAATCTCGCTGGTCCCCGAGGGCCGTCGGCTGTTCCCGTCGCTGACGCTGGAGGAGAACATCCAGGTCGGCGCCCAGAAGGCCGCCGCGGGACCGTTCAACATCGCCGCGGTCTACGAACTGTTCGCGTGGATGCCCGAACGTCGACGCCAAAAGGTCGGTCAGCTCTCCGGCGGTGAACAGCAGTCGGTCGCGATCGCGCGCGCCCTCGTCGCCAATCCCAAGGTGCTGATGATCGACGAGGTCTCCCTTGGCCTGGCCCCGATCGTGATCGAGCGGATCTACGAGTTCCTGCCGAGGATCGTGGCCGAGGGTATCGGTGTGCTCCTCGTCGAACAAGACGTCTCCCAGGCCCTCTCGGTCGCGACGCGGGTGCACTGCCTGCTCGAAGGTAAGACGTCGCTCGTGGGCGCGCCGGCCGACCTGAGCTCGGCCGAGATCGAAACCGCCTACTTCGGGACCTCGCACGCGGCCTCGACGGAGGAGTCGACGTGACCTGGATCAACGTCGTCGTCTCCGGGGTCCTCTTGGGCGGCTTCTACGCGCTGTTCGCCTGCGGACTCTCCCTGATGTTCGGCGTGATGAAGATCATCAACCTGGCCCACGGCGACATGGCGGTCGTCGCGGGCTACACCGCGGTCTTCCTGGTCCCGAAGTTCCACCTGCCCGAGGTCTGGTCATTCCTCGTGGTGGTGCCGATCTTCGCGTTGCTCGGCTACATCGTGCAGCGAACGCTGCTGCAAAAGAGCATCGACCGCGACCCCTTCACGACGCTGCTCGTGACGTTCGGACTGTCGGTGGTCATCGAGAACCTGCTGCTCGAGATCTACACCGCGAACGCGCAGTCGATCAACATCGGCTCGCTCATCGCGAAGTCCTGGCAGGTGAACACGACGATCTACGTGTCGTATCTCTCACTCACCGTGTTGATCGTCTCGATCGTCGTGCTGGCGGCGCTGCAACTGTTCTTGTCCAAGACGAGCACCGGGCGACAGATCCGAGCGGTCTCGGATGACCGCGAGGCGGCCCAACTCTGCGGCACCAACTACCGACACATCTTCGGCATCGCGTCGTCCCTGGCCTTCGCGACCGTCGCGCTCGCGGGGATCGCCTTCGGGATGTACACGAGCCTCGACCCGACCGCCGGCGGCGTGAACCTGCTCTACGCCTTCGAGACCGTCGTCATCGGTGGCATCGGTTCGCTCTGGGGCACCCTCGTCGGCGGAATCCTGCTCGGCATCGCCCAGCAGTTCGGGGCGCATTTCAATGAGCAGTACACCATTCTCGCCGGCAACATCTTGTTCCTGCTGGTGCTGGCGATTCGACCGCAGGGTCTCTTCGGCAAGAAAGTGACGATGTCGTGAGCACCGAAGAACTCCGTCCGGTCGACTCCTCGATCAGCGTCACGCGCCACCAGATCCCGGTCGCCTACACACTCGCGGGGGCCATCATCTTGGCCGTGTTCTTCACCTGGGCACCGTGGATCCTGCCGGCCTCGTGGGTGACGATCCTCATGAACTTCTTCATCCTGGTGATCATGGCGACGATGTGGAACCTCCTCGCCGGGTACGCCGGGATGGTCTCGATCGGCCAACAGGCCTTCATCGGACTCGGCGCCTACGCGACGCTGTACTTCGCCATCAAGGGGATGGACCCCTTCGTCGCCATACCGCTCGCGACCATCATCTGCGCGGTCATCGCCTTCCCGGTCACCTATCTACTCTTTCGACTTCGCGGTGGTTATTTCTCAGTGGCCACCTGGGTCGTCGCCGACAGCGCCATGCTGATCATCGGCTCGATCGCCTTCTTCGGTGGGGGGACCGGGCACTATCTGCCGGGACTGTCCAACATCCCCTACAAGGACCTGGGTCACGACACCTACCTGGCGGCGTGGCTCGTCGCCCTTGTCGTCGTGGTGGCGACGTATATATTGCTGCGCAGCCGACTCGGCCTCGTGCTCTCGTCGGTGCGCGACAACGAGTTCGCGGCGCGCAGTTCCGGTGCCAAGGTCACCACGACGCGGCGCACCGTGTTTATTGTCGCCGCGGCTGGCTGTGGCGCGGCCGGAGCCGTCCTGGCGATCAGCCAGCCCTTCATCCAACTGGGCAACGAGTTCAACCTGCAGTGGGCGGCCGAGATGCTCTTCGCCTCGATGATCGGAGGTCTCGGCACCATCGAGGGCCCGATTCTCGGTTGCATCATCTACTTCGTCCTGCAACAGTCGCTCCAGAACTTCGGCGCCTGGTACCTCATCATCTTCGGGGCCCTGGCCGTCGCGGTCGCGATATGGCAGCCCCGGGGCATCTGGGGATTCGTTCGCGACACGTTCCACTTCGAACTCCTGCCGGTCGGCTATCGAGTGCGCGGGCCGGGCGTGAGCGCGAACACCGCGAGTGGCGGACCCGCAATTCGTCTGTGGCGTAGCCCGAAAGAGGAGCCGGCGCCCGAGCCCGACTCGGCTGGAGCAGATTAAGTAGGAGGGCACTCTTAGTAGGATTGACAGATGCCCGCCAGAAATCCCTCGCCTCGTCGCGCCTCGTCGCGACCGCCGAGCGCGAATCGTGGCGCCCCGAAGGGTGCGGGCCGTCCCCAGTCAGGTGCAGGCGTGCCGCGCCGACCCCGCGACCCCGAGGCCCGCACCTACGAACGCCGCGAACCGCGTGACGGCGCCGAACGCCGCATTGACCGCTCCAAGCCTGACGCTCGTCCCGCGCCGCGCGGACGCTCCGGCGAGCGCGGTGCCAGGGATTCGAAGCCCTTCGCCGAGCGCCCCCGCCGCTATGACCGCGACGACCGCGACGCGAAGGACTCCGAACGGCGCCCCCGACCGAGCAGTGCCGGGCGTGATGCTCGAGCGACGGCTCGACCGGCGTCGCGTGATACGCGCAGTGGCTACCAGGGCAAACGACCACCCCGTGACGGGTACGGTGCACGGGACTCGACGTCGTCGCGTCCGCCTCGCTCGAACGATCGCCGTAACGAGACCTCGGATCGTCCGTCGCGAGCCCGACGCCCCGAGGGGCGCTACGAGTCAGCGTCGCGCGATCGACGACCGAGCCTGCCGCCACGGAATCGACCGCCCGGTCGAACGCGCCCCGAGCGTCCACGTGAGCTAACGCCCGAAGAGGTCGAACGCGCGAAGGCCGACGCCTTCGGTCGTGACAAGGGGTGGGGTGGGGTCGCGCGAAAGGGCGGCGCCAACATCAAGTCGACGGGCCAGGCGATGGAGGTCACGCCGAGTTCGGGACACAAACCCGACAAGATGTCGACCTGGGTACAGGACGAACGTCCGGCGAGCGTGGCGCCCGTCGCCAAGGTGAAACCGAAAGTCAAGTACGCCCTCCCGGGCGACGTCGCCGCCGACGTGCGAAAGGCCTTCATCGGTACGTCGTACATGCGCGAGAAGATGGTCATGACGCTCACCAAGGCGGCCGAGGCCTACGACCGCAAACGCTACGAAGAGGCGCTACGCCTCGGGCGCGTCGTCGCCGACGCGGTGCCGGGCGTCGCCCCGGTGCGCGAGTTGACCGGGCTCGCGGCCTACCGCGCCGAGCGATGGAACATGGCGAAGATCCACCTTCGCGCGCACTTCACGATCACCGGCGACCCCGAGCACCTGCCACTCGTCATGGACTGTGACCGCGCGAACTTCCGATTCCGCGCCGTCGCCAAGACCTTCGCCGAACTCGAGGACAGCGAGCCGTCCGCCGAAGTGCTCGCCGAGGGCCGCATCGTCATGGCGGCGTCCCTCGCCGACCAGCGCCTCTACAGCGAGGCGATTGAGTTACTGACCAAGGCCGGCGCCACCAAGCAATTGCGTAATCCGTCGTACCGACACGTGCGACTCTGGTACGCGCTCGCCGACGTTTACGACCGGGCGGGGGACCTCACCTCGGCGCGCGAACTGTTCGCGCGCGTCGTCATCGCCGAGCCCGACGCCTACGACGCCAAGGCTCGGCTCGGTGAGTTGGGCGCGGGCGCACCGCGCAAGAACCGCAAGCGCCGCACCACCCCGGTCTCGAAGAAAAAGACGGTCGACTAACTCATCGCCGCGACCGCGGCCAGGAGCGAGATCTCGCCGCCGCGCGTGTCGCCGGTGAGTCCGACCTGCATCTTGTTCATCATGTAGGCGATCGTCAGTCCGAGGTCCCGGTCCATCATGATCAGGGAGCCGCCGTACCCACCCCAGAAACAGGTCCCGGGACCGACCTGGACGTAACTACTCGCGAGTCCGTAGCCGAGCCCGAAACTCATGTCGACGTCGAGGACCATGTCGACGCCTCCGACCTGGCGCTCGAAGACCATGTCGCAGGTCTTCTCGGCTATGAACCGGTGCCCGTTCGCGTGGCCCCCGTTCGCCATCACCTGTTGGATCGTCGCGACGGCGAGCGCGTTGCCGTGACCGTTCGCCGCCGGGATCTCCGCCGCTCGCCACCACCGATGGCTTGGGGCGGTCGCGTCGAGGAGGGGTGAGGTGAGGGTGCGCACCATGATCGAGTCCGGCGCGGCCTCACCGAAGCTTTCGGGGGGAGGGGGGATCACGACGCTGACGCGATGCTCTTCGGATTCGGGCAGCCCGATGAAGAAATCGGCGCCGAGGACGTCGGCGACCTCACTCTTGAAGAACTGTCCGATGGTCGTACCGGTGATTCGTCGCACGACTTCGCCGATGAGGAAGCCTTGGGTGACGGCGTGATAGCCCGTTCGCGTGCGATCGTCCCACCACGGCTTTTGGGCGGCGAGCAGCGACGTGGCGAGGTCCCAATCGGCGAGGTCTTCGGGCACGATCGTCTCCTGCCAGCCCGAGAGTCCGGCGCAGTGGTTCATCAGGTGGCGCACCTCAATGGACGACTTGCCGTTCGCGGCGAACTCGGGCCAGTACGTGGCGACGGGCGTGTTGAAGTCGAGTTCGCCCCGGTCAAAGAGCATCAAGGCGATGAGGAACGTCATCGTCTTCGTGGTTGACCACACGTTCACGAGCGTGTCGCGGTCCCACGGCGTCGTCTTCGCCTCGTCGCGGTATCCGCCCCACAGGTCCGCGACCAACTCGCCGCGGTGATAGACCGCGATCGACGCACCGACGTCGGCACCACTGGCGAGGGACCCCTCGAAGTACTCGACGAGTCCGGCGAACTTGTCAGTGGTCGTTCCTTGGACCTGCGACATTGAAGACTCCCTACGTTGACGGTCGTGCCGAGACTATCTTCTTACGACGTCATTCCCGAAAGTCCGACCAGGGCCCGGGCGTGTTCGATCTCACCCATGTGACGCAGCGCGTGCTGATAGATCCAACACTCGATCGCGTCGCTTCGCGTGATCCCGGCCTCGCCGGCGACCCGCGCCGAGAACGTCTGCGCGAGCGTCGCGCCGTACGGGAAGGCGACGAGCACGTCGGCAAATGTCGTGGGCTCGATCGTGGCGACGAATTGTTCAGTTGCGGAAAAGACCAACCGTTGGAATTCGAGGAATGCCTCGTAGTCGCCGATGCGCTGGTGCATCATCTCGGCGACGCTCTTCTCCTTGCCAGGGTCGTTGATCGCCAGTCCCATGCGCGTCGCCCACGTCTCACTCATGAGGGGGGTGGGGCCACCGACGAACACGAGGCTGCCGTCCTCGATCAGCACCTGGTGGACGAGCGAGAACGCGATCGGTAGAACCCCGGGTACGACGACGCGGTTCACCTGCTCGGCGTCCATCGTTGCGCAGGCCTCTTCGTAGAGCGAGTGCACGGCGCGCAGTCGTCGTAGCAGCGAGGAGCGGTAGTCGAAGTCCATCACCGCAGTCTGTCGCACGTTGCGCCGTGGCGTTCGATGTCGACGTGTGTCGTGCGCGTTACGCCGGAGTAGGTCGCGGTACTCATCTTGTAACCTTGGGTTATGGACATTGCCTCGCTACTGGGTGACGAAGCGTCATCGCTGCTCGACCACACGGCCACCGCGTTCCCCAAGGAGCTCCTGACCCTCCCGGGACCGAACTATCTGGACGACGTCTTCGCGCTGACCGACCGTTCGCCGACGGTGCTGCGCAACCTCGGCACCTTGCACAATCACGGACGCCTGCGCGGGACGGGGTACCTCTCGATCCTCCCGGTGGACCAGGGCATCGAGCACTCGGCCGCGGCGTCGTTCTCGCCCAATCCCGAGTACTTCGACCCGGCCCGACTGGTCGACCTGGCAATCGAAGGGGAGTGCAACGCCATCGCCTCGACGCTCGGCACGCTTGGCTCCATCTCGCGTCGCTACGTCCACCGGATCCCCTTCATCGTGAAGATCAACCACAACGACCTGCTGCGCTACCCGAACTCCTATGACGAGCGTCTCTTCGCGTCGGCCCAGTTGGCCTCGGACCTGGGTGCCGTCGGCATCGGCGCGACTATCTACTTCGGCTCCGAGGGCTCGATCCGCCAGATCGAAGAGATCGGCAAGGCCTTCGCCGAAGCGCACCGACTCGGTATGTTCACCGTGCTCTGGACGTACCTACGAAATGACGCTTTCGTCAAGGACGGCGTCGATTACCACTTGAGCGCCGACCTGACCGGTCAGGCCAACCACCTCGGCGTCACGATCGAAGCCGACATCATCAAGCAAAAGCAACCAATCAACAATGGTGGCTACAACGCCGTGAAGTTCGGAAAGACCAGTCCGCTGGTTTATTCGAAGTTGACGACGGACAACCCGATCGACCTCACCCGCTGGCAGGTCGTCAACTGTTACGCCGGGCCGCATCGGACTGATCAACTCCGGCGGCGAGTCGAGTGGCGAGAGCGAGAACGACCTCGCGGGCGCCGTGCGCACAGCGGTCATCAACAAGCGCGCCGGTGGTCAAGGACTCATCCTCGGTCGCAAGGCCTTCCAGCGACCGATCGATGAGGGCGCGGCACTCATCCACGCTGTCCAAGACGTCTACCTGGACGAGTCCATAACAATCGCGTAGTCGTACGCTTTAGTCATGAGTGCAGACGAGACCGCGGACGCGGGGTGGCGTACGTGGCCGAATCTCATAACCGTCATTCGTCTGGCGTTACTGCCGCTGTTCTTTTACTTGCTCTTCGGCACGAATCATCGCGCGATCGCCGCGTGGTTGTTGGCGACACTCGGGGCGACGGACTGGATTGACGGTTTCGTCGCGCGACGTTGGCATCAAGTCTCCAACGTCGGCAAGATTCTCGATCCCGTCGCCGACCGCGTACTGGTGATCAGCGGACTGCTCGCGGTCGCGGCGGCCGGTGGCGTGCCGTGGTGGTTCGCGTCGGCGACGTTGACGCGCGAGTTGATCGTGTCGATCCTGACGGTGGTGCTCGCGGCGTTGGGTGCCGCGCGCATCGACGTGTTGTGGTGGGGCAAGGTGTCGACGTTTGCCCTGATGACGACCTTCCCGCTGTTTTTGCTCACGACGAATCCGCATCACGCGGCGTTGCGACCGTGGCAACACGACGCTCGCGACGCCTGTTGGGTGATCGGCATTCATGGGTTTGACGTTGTCGTGGATCGTGCTCGCGGGTTACGTCAAACCGGCGCTACGCGCGCTGCGCACGTGGACGTCAGGCACGTCAAATCTTGTAAGTTTGCCCCATGTTGATTCCCAGTGACCTTCGATACTCCAACGACCACGAGTGGGCGAAGGCCAACGGGGACATAATCAGAATCGGCATCACCGACTACGCCCAGGACGCGCTCGGTGACGTGGTGTTCGTCGATCTGCCGAAGGTCGGCGCCGAGATCGCACGCGCACGGAACCATCGGCGAGGTCGAGTCGACGAAGTCGGTGTCGGAGATTTACGCGCCGGTCGGCGGCACCGTCACCGCGGTGAACGCCACGTTGTCGAGTTCGCCGGAGTTCGTGAACTCCGACCCGTACGGCGACGGCTGGATCTGTGAGATCACGACGACGAGCACGAGCGACTTCGACGCGTTGCTCGACGCCGACGGCTACGCGACACTCACCAACAACTGACAACCGACCCTGACGGTCACTCGCGAAGTTAACTAGTGTGAAGCCGATGAACTGCCGTCGATGTGGGGAAATTCTGAACGCCAACGCAAACTTTTGTTGGTCGTGTGGCGCCCCACAACACGACGCCAACTCTCCCGAGACAATCGCCGTGCCGGTGATCACGGCGGCCGAGGTGTTGCACCCGGGAACGAATCGCGGACCCAACGGCGAACACGGCGACGAGTTGGTGATCGCCGCGGGACTCGACGCCGGCAGTCGTATCGAACTCAAGGGTGAGATCACGACGGTCGGTCGACACGAGAACAGCGACCTCCTGCTCGACGACGTCTCGGTGTCGCGGCATCACGCGATCTTCACGCGCACCGCGAGCGGTCGGATCACGTTGCGTGACCTCAACTCGCTCAACGGCACCTACGTGAACGGGACTCGGGTCGAAGAGACGACGCTGCACTCCGCTGATGAGGTGCAGATCGGCAAATTCAAGCTTGTCTTTTGGGAGGCAACGCAATGAACGGCAATCAGGGAATAATGCGCATCGGAGAAGTACACGCCCAACTCCGAAAGTACTTCCCTGATATTGAACTTTCGAAGATTCGCTACTACGAAGACAAGGGTCTCGTGCAGCCGAGTCGCAGTCGCAAGGGCTATCGCCTGTACTCCGAGCGCGACGTCGAGTGCCTGCGCGAGGCGATCCGCCTGGCCCAAGAAGAGTTCGTGCCGCTGCGCGTCGTACGCCTGCGACTCATCGAACAGGGTCTGTTGAAGGACGTCCCGGTGCCGTCGAGTCCGCGTCACGCGGCGCGCGAAGCGGTGACGAACGTCGTGTCGATTCCGGCGCCGCCCTCGACGCCCGCGACCGCCGCGACCGGTATTGAAAGTCGTGCCGCCGTCCGTCGAGGTCACGACGTCGGGTGACGTGCACTACCTCTCGACGGCGGAGTTCTTGGGTACGACGGGACTGGCTCCGGCGACGATGACCCAACTGCACGCGCTCGGTCTGCTCGCACCGGTGTTGCTTGGCGAATGAGATCGCCTTCACCGAGTTCGACGTGCGCGTCGCCACGCTCGCCCAGGCGCTGCTCGAGCGCGGACTCGACATCCGACTCCTCGGATCCCTTCGGCGCGTCGCCGAGCGCGAGGTCGGCCTGCTCGATGACCTCTCGGCACCGCTGCGTTCCAAGGGCAGTGGTCTCACGCAGGATCAGGCGCACGGCGTGACGGAGGAATTGGCTGGCGAGGTCGGGGCGTTGCGTGCGGCGCTGTACGAGCGCGCGCTACAGGACTACCTGGGTCGCTAGACGTAAATTTCGCGCGGGTCGCGGTCTAGGCTCTTTGCATGGTTGAAGTGGTCCTTCGAGCGGTACGCGTTGACGTCGGATCCTCAACGCCACTTCTGTTACTCGAAGAGGTGACCGGTTCTCGAGTACTTCCGATCTTCATCGGCGCGCCCGAGGCGGCGGCGATCGCGTACGCGCTACAGGGCGTGAAGGCACCGCGTCCGATGTCCCACGATCTTCTCGGTAACGTGATCGTCGCGCTCGGCGCACAACTCTTCGCCGCCGAGATCACTGAACTGCGCGACAACACCTTCTACGCGAACCTACGTCTGCTGCGCGATCGCGACGAGATCAACGTGAGCGCGCGACCGAGTGACGCCGTCGCGTTGGCGCTGCGCGTCGGCGCGCCGATACTCGTGAACGACGACCTGATGGCCGCCGAAGGTCGAGTGATGGAACTCGACCTTGACGATGATGATGACGAAGACGAAGACGACACCGACACGCCGAATGAAGCGGACCTCGTCGCGGAGCTACGAGAGTTCCTCGACACGATTCGGCCCGAGGACTTTGGTCAGTGAGACGCGGCCTCGTTTCGGTCGCCATTTTCGCCGCCTTCGTCGTGATCTTGACGCTCAGTCGACACGTCATCGATCCCACGTCGAGCACCACGACGACCGGCGTTCCCCCGACGACGACCACCATCGCGCCGGCGACCACGACGACCACGACCGTGGCGAGTGCCGCGACGTGTGCGGCGAGCGATTTTTCCGGCGTCTTCAACGAAGGTGAGGGAGCAGCGGGCACCATCTACGCGAGCGTGACGTTGACCAAGAACTCGGGCGCGACCTGCTCGCTCAAGGGTTGGCCGATACTGACGTTGCAAGACAAGACCGGCGCGGTCCTGCCGGTCTCGCTGGTTGACGAATCGGGCAGCGATAGTGCGATTCAATTCCCCGCCGCGAAGGCCGACGCGGCGCCGTCGCAGTTGTCGCTCGCGAACGGATCGTCCACGAACTTCTCGCTGGCCTATTCCGACGTACCCACGGCCAAGACGCGTTGCGACAACGCGGTCACGATCAGCGTGCAGTTCATCACCGATGGTGCGACGGTGACGGTGACGCCGGCCTACTCCGTGCAGCCCTGTGACAACGGCAAGATCTGGGTCAGCCCGTTTTACTAGGTCGTACCGCGCAGTAGGAATTCAACGTTTCTCAGTAGGCGTCGCCCGTCGTTCAACTACATTCAGTCCTAAGCGTCAACGCAGACGGTGGTCGAGTGTTCAGTGCTCGGTCCGACAGGGCCAACAGGGGGAAGAATGACTGACGGATTAGCGGCGGACTTTTTGGGGGCCAAACAGCCCGAACACGAGGGGCACGAGCGACTGCGAAAGGGCCAGCTAGGACCCCTCGACATCGCCGCGGCGACCATGGCCAACATCGGGCCGGCGATGAGTTTCTACTTCGGCTTCGGGTACCTGGCCTACACCGCGGGCCTGGCGTCGCCGTTGACGATCATTCTGGCGGGCGTCGCCATCTTGTTCCTCGGTAATACCCTCTCGGAGTTCTGCAAGGTGTTGCCGTCGACCGGTGGGTTCATCTCCTTCATCGGCAAGACCTTCGGTGGCCGCACGGCGGTCACCACCGCGCTCATGACCGGCGCCGGGTACATCGCCGCGATGGCGTCCGTGGTGGCGATCGTCGGTGGGTTCTTCCAGATCATCTTGAAGAACTACAACGTCTCGGGACTCGAGAACGTGCCGTGGATCATCTGGACGTTGGTCTTCCTCGCGTTCGCGGTCTTCATGATGATTCGCGGCGTCTCGATATCCACGAGGATCGCCGGAATCTTCTTCGCGTTCGAGATGCTCGTGCTGGTCGTGGTGAGCGTCGTGGCGCTGATCAAGTTCCACGGTTCGATCACGTTCCGACCATTCGAGCCCAAGAACATCCACAACGGTTTCAGTGGACTCGCCGCCGGATTCCCACTCGCCATCTATCTCTTTATCGGGTGGGAGAACTCAGCGGCGCTGGCCGAAGAGACCGACAATCCGCGCAAGAACATCCCCCGGGCCGTCTTCACGTCGACGCTGATCATGTTGGTCGCCTACGTCCTGTTCGCGTTCGCGACGGTAGTGGGGTTCAAGAACAACGTGGCGAACTTGAGTGGCGCGCTCATCCCCTTCATCACCGTGGCCAAGGGCGTGCTCGGCGCGGCGCTGTTCTTCGCTCTGCTCGCCGGGATGACGTCCACGTTGGGCGCCTTGATCGCCGGCACGAACTCCCAAGCCCGATTGATCTTCAACGCCGGTCGCGAAGGATTGCTGCCCAAGACAATCGGCAAGGTTCACGAGAAGCGCCGAACGCCGATCAACGCGCTGTGCGTCTTCTTGGGCCTCGCCTTGGCGATCATCGGCATCTGGGGACTGCTGCACATCATGGGTTCGCCCGCGAACGCCGCGTCGATGAATCCGGTGCTGTTCTTCGCCGAGTCCTCGACGTTCGGCACGATCTTGGTGATCATCGTCTACGCGTTGAGCAACTTGGCGCTGCCGTTCTACTACAAGCGATTCCATCCTGAGCTCTACAACACGTTCCGTCACGCCGTGTTGCCAGCCATCGGGTTCATACTCATCGCGGTGCCGCTGTACTACCTGGCGCGACCGGATCCGGCAACGCCGCCCTTCAACTGGTACCCGTGGGTCGCCGCCGGCTTCATCGCGGTCGCCATCGTCTACTCGTGGATTCTGGTGGCGCGCGACCCCGGACTCAGCGAACGCGTTGGATCGATCGTCGCCGACGAGTAACGGACCTTCGCATCAACCCGGGGTTGGATTCACCAGGATCCGGCCCCGGGTTTTTCCGTTGCGTACGACCTCGAGCGCGGCGGCCAACTCTTCAAGTTGGACTTCGCGGTCGGCGAGGGCGTCGAAGTCGATGAGTGGCGCACTGTCACCGATCGCCGCCCACACTCGAGTGCGGGTCTCCTTCGTGGCCTCGACCGAGTCGATGCCGAGGAGCGCCACCGATCGAGTGATGAAGGGATAGACCGTCGTCGCCAGGTCGGCACTCCCCACGAGACCGCTCGCCGCGACGGCACCGCCGTAGCGCAGGGACCGAAGTATCTGCGCGAGCGTGTCGCCGCCGACGCAGTCGATGGCGCCCGCCCAGGTCGCGCTCGCCAGAACGCGTCCGGGATTGTCCGCGATGTCGTCGCGACCAATAACTCGCGCGGCGCCGCGCTCGATGAGCCACTGAGACTGCGCGGGTGAGCCAGTGGAGGCGACGGCGTCGTAACCGCGTGCGGCGAGGAACGCGACGGCCTGTGAACCGACACCGCCGGTGGCGCCAGTGACGAGGACCTCGGAACCCTTCGCCAGTCCGCGGTCCTCGAGCGCCAGCAGGCTCTCCATCGCCGTGAAGCCAGCGGTGCCGATGATCATCGCGGCGCGCGTCGAAATCGCGTCGGGCAGTGCGGTCACGTAGGGCGCGGGGGAGTAGATGGACTGCGCAAAACCACCGTCACGAGAAACGCCCAGGGCACCGCCGTGAACGGCGACGCGAGTGCCGACCGGCAACGTGGGGTCACCGGAACGCTCGACGGTGCCGGCCGCGTCGACGCCGCCGACGAGCGACGCCACGCGTCGGACGCGACTCTTTGGCGCCGCGACCATGGCGTCTTTGAAGTTGATCCCGCTGAAGTCGACTGCGACGAGGATGTCGTCGGGGTCGCCGGAGGCCTCGACGTTCTTCACTTCAAGGGAGAGAGATTCATCGGTTTCACTCACCACGAACGCGCGCACGCAGCAACACTACGGCCCGGAGGGACCGTTTTCGCGCGACGCCTACCATGACCAAGGTGACGACGATCTCACTCAATGGGCATCCCACGTGGGCGAAACTGCCGCGGGGCAAAGGAACGACCCTGGTGCTGTTACACGGGGGCATGAGTAGCAGCGCGAGCCTGCTCAAATCGGTCGGACCTTCGCTCGCCACGCGCTACCGCGTCGCCGCGTTCGACCGACGCGGTCATGGCCGCACCGCCGACACTGGCGAACCCTTCTCTTACGACGCGATGGCCGACGAGACCATCGCCTTCATCGAGCACCTCCGGCGTCGCGTCCATCTCGTCGGTCACAGCGACGGCGGCAATATCGCGCTCATCGTCGCCCTGCGCCGACCGGACCTCGTACGACGCGTCGTTGCGATCGGCGCCAACTACCACTTCAAGGGCCTGTTGCCGGTCCCGGTCTTCGACACCGCCAGTGAGGAGTTCGCGCAGTGGGCGCAGCGTTTCGGCGAACATTCCCCCGACGGGCCGGAGCACGCGCTCGCGGTCGAGGAGAAGACCCGGATCATGACCTTCTCGCAGCCGACGCTCAAGGTGAAGAGTCTCGCGACCATCTCGGTACCGGTACTGGTGATGGCCGGTGACGACGACGTGGCGACGTTGGCCCACACGTGCTCGATGTACGAGGCGATTCCCCAGGGACAGCTGGCGATCGTCCCGGGGACCTCCCACATGCTCTTGAAGGAGCGCACCCGCGAGAGCGTGCACATCATCGAGCATTTCCTGCGCTCGAAGTTGCCGCCGGTCACGTACGCTCCAATGCGCCGTGCGAGCGTCAGCGACGACGGCTGAAAGGCCGGGCAAAAATTGCGACACTGGGTACAATTGGCCCAATGCTGACGCGGGTCACTTTCGCGCGCACCCGCTTCTTGACGTGGTGGGGAGCGCTCTCGGGCCTCAGCAGCGACGCCCTCCTCTACGGTCTGTCGGCCGTGTTCGCCCTCGGTCTGGGTGTCTTCTCGCATCAGGGCGCGCAGTGGCAGTGGGGCTATCTGGCGACCGCGCCGTACGCGCTGTGCGCGCTGCTCGCCTTCGGACTCCATCGCCTCAATCTGCGACGCACCACGTGGCTGCGCGTGGGACTGCTCGCGCTGGTCATGCTGGGCACGGTCGCGATCCCGCTCGGACTCGAGGCGCGCTGGCGCGTCGCCCAGCCCGAGATCGGCGTGATTCAGCGCGCCGGCGACAACCTCAGCAAGAACAAGAACCTCTATCCCACCTACGACAAGCACGGCAAGCTGATCGATCCGATCGAGGGCATCCCGTCCTTCGAGTCGTTCTTCCCGTACTTCCCACTGATGAGCGTCTTCGGCCTGCCCTCGGCGGAGACGCACAAGACCAAGGGCCTCACCGACCCGCGCATCGCCATGTCACTCCTCACGCTCCTGGCGAGCGGACTCGCGCTCGGGTTGCTGCGCGCGTCGTCCAAGAAGAAGATTCGCGTCGCCCAGTGTCTGTTGGCACTGCCCACGGGCGCGCTGTTTCTCTCTACCGGCGGCGACGACATGCCGATCCTCGCGCTCACGCTGCTCGGAGTCGTGGCCCTGCAACGAAGACAGAACAACTTCGCGGGTATCAGCCTCGGCCTGGCCGCGGCGATGAAGCTCACGGCGTGGCCGATGGCCTTTGGCGCGTTGCTCGTCGCACGTGACGACAGGAACCGTTCGGCGTGGCTGCGCGTCGCCGCGTGGATCGTCGCCATCGTCGTCGTCACCGTCACGCCCTTCGCGATCCGCGCGCCGTGGGCCTTCATGTCGAACGTGTTCGCCTTCCCCCTGGGGTTGACGAGCGTGGCCTCGCCGGCCGCGAGCGCGTTACCGGGGCACGTCTTGACGACACTGTGGGCGCCGGCCGGTCACATTCTCGCCCCGGTGACGTTCCTCGTCGGGGGCTATTTCATGGCGAAGTACCTACGTCGCCACTGGCCGCTCACGTTGTCGCAACTCCTCGCGATCCTCAGCGTGGTCTTTCTCACCATGATGTGCGTCGCGACCGCCACGCGCATTGGCTACGTGATCTACCCGCTCAACTTCGCCCTGTGGTCGTGGGCCTGCACTGAAACCGTCGTTCCCGAGAAGGAGTTGGTTCAGACCGTTTCGGAGTTCTGATAGATCCGGAAGGTCCAGTGCGAGAGGTCGTTCGTGGACTTCGTGACCGTGATACCAACGACCCAGTAGAAGCCGTCGTTGCCGGCCTTTTGGAAGAGCGACTGCGGTGAACCGTTGCTCGCGCCCGAGGAGAAGAGGCTCCAGCCACGTGCCTCGAGTTGCGACTTGTAGAACTTGAGCAGCGACGCGCTGTTCGCGGTGGTGACCAGGGGTTGGTAGCAGTCGTAGTCACCGGCGCCGGCGTTGGGGATGTTGCCCCCTTTGAGACTGGTGGTGCCCTTGGGCACGATGAAGACGTCGTTGATGTTCGTCGGGATCTCCGACGCGCTCGTGCAGTAATCCAGCACCGCGGCCGAGGGCGCGATTTGTAGACCGCCGACGACGAGGGGGACCGTGGTGGGCGTGGTCGACACGCCCTGGTCCGAGAGCAGGTTGATGACCATGAACACGGCCAGCACGACGACGGCGAAGATCAGGACTCCGGCGGCCGGCCAGATACTGGTCGTCGTCGTCAGTGGAGCGCGCGGTTCGTCGCTCATTCGTCCCATCCCAGGTGGTCGATCGGACCACGACCACGGCCCAACTTCCAATCGGCGGCGCTCGTCAAGGCGGCGAGCACGAAGGACTTGGCGTCGCGCACCGCGTCGGGCAGGTCTCGCCCGAGGGCCAGGCCGGAACAGATCGCCGCCGAGAGCGAGCACCCGGTGCCGTGGTCGTTCGTCGTCGTCACGCGCGGCGCGTCGAAGACGAAGACCTCGTCGGAGCTCACCAGCACGTCGGGCGCGTGACGTTCAGTGAGGGAGCCCTCCGCGAAGTGCCCGCCCTTCACGAGCACCCAGGTCGCGCCAAAGGTGAGGATCTGGCGCGCGAGCGCGACCATGTCGTCGTGGTCCTTCACGTCGTCCACGTCGACGTCGCAGAGCATCGCCGCCTCGCGGAGGTTCGGTGTCACGATCTCGGCGTGGGCCAAGAGCGTCGTGCGGTAGGACTCGACACCGCCGACGTCCATGAGCGGGTGCCCGGTCGACGAGACGAGCACGGGATCGACCACGAGGTGGGGGAGGAGACCGTCACTCGCGAGTTGCGCGACGCGCTGCACCGTCGCCGGTTGGGCGAGCATGCCGGTCTTGACGGCGCTCACCTCGAAGTCATCGACGACGCTCTGAACCTGTGCCGCGACCATCTCGGGGTCGACGTTGAGTACCGACTCCACGCCGATCGTGTTCTGCGCGGTGACGGCCGTGAGCGCCGTCGTGGCGTGGAGCTCGAAGGCGCAGAAGGTGCGCAGGTCGGCCTGAATACCGGCCCCACCACCGGAGTCCGACCCCGCAATCGTTAAGACGGTGAGGGGTTGCACTTGAACAACCTTAATGAATTATGCCCACTCGTTAGTACGCTGGGTACGTGGGAGATCTCTTTCAAGTCGGCTCGCTCAGCTCCCCGTCACGCCTCGTCGTCGGCACCGGAGGGTTCCGTTCGATGGAGGTGCTGGGCGCGTCACTCGTCGCCTCTGAGGCCTCCATCGCCACGGTCGCGCTTCGCCGAGTGGATCCCAGCGTCAAGGGCTCGATCTACGATCTCCTCGGTCGACTCAACTTCTCGCTGCTGCCCAATACCGCCGGATGTTTCAGCGCAGCCGAGGCCATCAAGGTCGCCGAACTAGCCCGCGAGGCCTTCGACACGAACGTGGTCAAGCTCGAGGTCATCGGCGATGACGTGACGTTGCTCCCGGACACGACCGAGACGTTGGTGGCCGCCGAGGCGCTGGTGCGCAGTGGTTTCGAGGTCTGGGCCTATACGTCGGATGACCTCATCGTCGCCCAACGACTCGAACAGGCCGGCTGCGTCGCCGTGATGCCGCTCGGTTCGCCGATCGGCTCGGGTCTCGGGGTGCGAAACCCGCACGCCATTGGACTGATCTGTGAACGAGTCAGCGTCCCGGTGTTGCTCGATGCCGGGGTCGGCACGGCCTCGGACGCGGCCCTGGCCATGGAACTCGGCTGTGACGGGGTGTTGGCCGCCTCGGCGATCAACCGGGCCCTCGACCCGGTGATGATGGCCGAATCCCTGCGCGACGCAGTGAAAGCCGGGTTCTTGGCCCGTCGCGCCGGTCGGATTCCCCCGCGGTTGCACGCCGAAGCGTCCTCGCCGTCGCTCGGCCGCCCAGATTTGTTTTTTGAATAGGCTCGGCCAAACTACACTCGTGTAGTCCGTCGGGTTAGTCTGGACAGACCTCGGTCGGGAGGGAAACGACACATGGCAGAGACTTCAACGTACGGATTTAGTGGACCGATGGTCTGTCGCCTCACGGGCGTCACGTACCGTCAGTTGGACTACTGGGCACGAACCGACCTCGTGACGCCCTCGATCACCGCCGCCCAAGGCAGCGGTTCCAAGCGCACCTACTCATACTCCGACGTCCTCGAGGTGAAGGTGATCAAGTCACTGCTCACCTCGGGCGTCGCACTGAACCGGGCCCGCCAGGCCGTCGAGTGCCTGCGCAACTCCTTAGGCGCCGATCTCGCCTCATCCAGTCTCGTATTGAGTGACGCCGGATCGGTACTCGCGCACGACGACGGCGACCTGGTCGACCTCCTTCGCGGTGGTCAGGGTGTCTTCAACATCGTTCCCTTGGCGAACGTGGTCGCCGAACTCACGACCACGATCCGTCAATCGCAACTCGCAACGTCGGAGAGGGAGTCCCGTTCGGCGTGACCGACCCATCGCCGATCGACGCGACGCGTCGTCGGCACCCGAGTCTGGAACCTGTGCCGCAGGACCAGTTCGCCCACCCCAGCGAGCGCGCGTTCGCGCGGCTGCTCAACCTCTACGGCTTCGCGTGGTCGTACGAACCGGTCGAGTTCCCACTCGAGTGGAATGAACTCGGCGTGCCCGTGAAGGCATTCCGTCCCGACTTCTACCTGCCCGAGAAGCGTCTCTTCATCGAGCTCACCGTACTCGAACAACGACTCGTCACGAAGAAGAATCAGAAGGTCCGCAAGTTCCGCGCGCTCTATCCCGAGGTCGACCTCCTCGTCGTCTACCAACGCGACTTCGCCGCGCTCCTCGAGCAACATGGTCTCGGAACTCTGGCAACTTTCGCCGCGTAGAGTACTGACGTGACTGACCGACGCCCGTTTCTGTACGACGCGCACGTCCACTTAGGAGCCAAAATCGTCCCATTCGGGGGCTGGGAAATGCCGCTCCAGTACGCGACCGGCACCGTCACCGAACACCTCGCCTGTCGCAACGATGCCGTCGTCTTCGACGTCAGCCACCTCGGCACGGTTCGCTGTGACGGACCGCAGATGTTCGACGCGCTGCAGTCGACATTGACCAATGACCTTCGAAAAGTCGAACCGGGGCGCGCGCAGTACACGCACCTGTTGAACGACGACGGCTTCGTCGTGGACGACATCATCGTCTGGTGGGTGAGTGACGACGAGTTCGACGTCATGCCGAACGCCTCGAACACCACGGGCGTCACCGACGCCCTGCCGGGGCTCGACGTGACCTCCGAGCGTTGCGTATTGGCGGTCCAGGGGCCGAACGCGCGTACCAAAGTCGCCAAGGTCGACCAGCGATTCGCCGACGTCGGACGTTTTCGCGTGACGCGATTCGACTACGGCGGCGTGGAAGTACGTGTCGCCGGCACCGGCTACACCGGCGAAGAGGGACTCGAGATCGCCGTGCCGAATGCCGCGGCCGAAGAGTTGTTCGCGCGACTCGTCGACGCCGAGATCATGCCGGCCGGCTTGGGCGCGCGTGACACGCTGCGGTTGGAGGTCGCCTTGCCACTCTACGGACACGAGCTGACCTTGTCCTCCACGACGCTCGAGGCGCGACTCGGCTGGGTCCTCGGCTGGGACAAGGAGACTTTCCGCGGTCGCGCGGCCGTCGAACGCGAACGAGAACGAGGGCCGGAGCGATTGTTGAGCGGACTGATCGTCGAGGGCCGACAGCCCCTACGCGACGGCGGCGAGGTACTGATTGACGGCGACAATGTCGGCACGCTCACCTCCGGCAACTACTCGCCGGTGCTCGAGCGCGGCATCGGACTCGGACTGTTGCGCGGCGAACCCGAGAGCGGTACGCCGGTGTCGGTCGCGCTTCGTGGTCGCGAGATCGCCGCGACGGTCACCGCACTGCCCTTCGTTCGAAAGGCGAAGTGACGTGGCCGACTACTTACCGCACACGCCGGCCGAGATCGACGAGATGCTGGCCTTCCTGGGCATGGACTCCCTGGACCAGCTCTTCGCCCACATTCCTGCGGCCGTTCGTCTGACCCAGGGACTCGACTTGCCCGAGGGCATGAGCGAGCCCGACGTGGCGGCGCTCTTCGCGCGCTACACCTCGGCCAATGACGCCAAGGCCAGCGAGATGACGTGCTTCGCCGGTGCCGGCGTCTACGACCACGAGGTCCCGGCGGTCGTGAAGATGCTCGCCGGGCGTTCGGAGTTCGTGACCGCCTACACGCCGTACCAACCGGAAGTCGCCCAGGGGGTCTTGCAGGCGATCTTCGAATACCAGACGCTGGTCGCGCGACTCAGTGGACTGCCGATCCCGAACGCGTCGCTCTATGACGCCGCGACCGGACTCGTCGAGGCGCTCAACATGGCCCACGGCGCGACGTCGCGACAGAAGATGGTCGTCTCGGCCGGCGTGCATCCGCACTGGCGCGAGGTGGCCACGACTTTCGCCCGCGGCACCGGTCACGACGTCATCGTCGTCCCGTTGAAGGATGGCGTGACCGACTGGGGCAGCGTCGACGCGACGAACGCCGCCGCGATCGTCGCGAGCTACCCGAACTACCTGGGCGTCCTCGAGGACATGAGCGAAGCCAAGGCGTTGGCCGTAGCGAACGACGCACTGTTCGTTCTGGGCTGTGACCCGGTGGCGGCCGGTGTATTGAAGACCGCGGGTCAGTGGGGCGCTGACATCTTCGTCGGTGAGGGCCAGCCCTTTGGCACTCCGCTCGCCTTCGGGGGGCCGTTCCTCGGTCTCTTCGCCTGCACCACCGAACAGACGCGACGACTGCCCGGTCGAATCGTGGGCGAGACGGTGGACTCCAATGGACGTCGCTCGTTCGTGACCACGCTGCGCGCTCGCGAACAGGACATCCGCCGCGAGAAGGCGACGTCCAACGTCTGCACCAACCAGACACTGATGGCGGTCACCGCGGCGATCCAGCTGGGGTGGCTCGGGACCCAGGGACTGCGCGAGATCGCGACGCGCTGCGCGCAGGGCGCGCACTACCTCTTCGATGAACTCGTGAAGATCGACGGCGTCGCGGCGGTCTCGACGCAACCGTTCTTCCGCGAGTTCGCGGTACGGCTCGGGCGTGACGCCTCGGCGGTGCTCCTTACCATGGCGAGTGACGGCGTGCTGGGTGGTGTCGCGGTGGCCGCGCTGACCAGCGGCGAGGACTCGTCGATCGAGGGCGACGTGGACGACGTGTTACTCGTCACCGTCACCGAACGGCGCACCAAGGAAGAGATCGACCGCTACGTCGAGGTGCTGCGAAAGGCGGTCGGACAGTGACGCCCCGTGCACTCTCGGGTGGGCGCGCGGCCTCGGCGCCGCTCCTCGGACACGAGACGGAACCGACGATCTTCGAGATGTCAGTGTCGGGTCGTTCGGCCTACCAACTCCGAACGACCGGCGTGCCCGCGACGGCGCTCGCGGTGTTGATACCGCAAGCGCACCTGAATAGTGATGTCATCGACGTGGCCGAGGTCTCAGAGCGCGATCTGGTCGGCCACTTCACGAGACTCTCGCACCGACAGTTCTCGGTCGACCTCGGGATGTACCCACTCGGTTCGTGCACGATGAAGTACAACCCCAAGTTCTGTGACGCGGTGGCGAACGATCCCGGCCTCAACTCGGTGCACCCGGGCGCGCCGGCCGAATTGACCCAGGGCTGGCTCGAGATCCTGGCGACCCTCGAAGAGAAACTCTGCGCGATCACCGGCATGACCGCGGCGACGTTGCAACCTGCCGCCGGAGCCGCCGGTGAGTTGACCGGGCTGTTGTTGATGCGCGCGTATCACGGCGCGAACGGCGATCCCCGTCGACGCATCTTGATCCCGGACTCGGCGCACGGGACGAACCCGGCGTCGGTGACCCTCGGCGGGTACGAGGTGACGACGATCCCGTCGAACGACCGCGGACTCGTCGACCTCGAGAAACTGAAGGCGTCACTCGGGCCCGACGTCGCGGGCATCATGTTGACGAATCCCAACACCCTCGGTCTCTTCGAAGAAGAGATCACCGAGATCGCCGCCGCCGTGCACGAGGTCGGGGGACTGCTCTACTACGACGGCGCGAACCTGAACGCGATCCTGGGCGCCGTGCGTCCCGGCGACATGGGCTTCGACATCGTGCACATGAACCTGCACAAGACCTTCGCGACCCCGCACGGCGGTGGGGGACCGGGCGCCGGTCCGGTCGCGGTCTCGCAGCGACTGGTGGACTTCCTTCCTGGACCCAAGGCGACACGACTCGACGACGGCACCTACGCGTGGGTGAAGCCACCGCGCTCCATCGGTCGAGTGCACGGCTGGCACGGCAACGCGATGGTACTGGCGCGCGCCCTCGCCTACATCGACGTGCACGGCGGCGACGGACTCACGCGGGTGGCGAAGTACGCGGTCTTGAACGCCAATTGGCTGCGCCACCGACTCCGCGAGACGCTGCCCGCCGCTTACGACCGGGTCTGCATGCACGAATGCGTGCTGACGGCGACGCCACTGAAGAACAAGTATGGCGTTCGCGGTCTCGACGTCGCGAAGGCGTTGTTAGAAGAGGGATTTCACTCACCGACGGTGTACTTCCCGCTCATCGTCGAAGAGGCGCTGATGTTCGAACCGACCGAGACCGAGAGTCTGCAGACGCTCGAGGCGTTGGCCGAAGCGGTGGAGCGCATCGCCCAACGCGCGATCGACGACCCCGACGGTCTGCACCGGGCACCCCAGACGACACCGGTGTCGCGCGTTGACGAGGCGCGCGCCGCACGTACTTGATTCCCACCGAGGACGCGGCCAGCCGATAACTCGTCGCGGCGGCGTCGGTCGAACGAGCCCGCTCGCTACTCGCCGGACTCTGTGAGACTGTGGCCGTGAGCAACCCGAAGGCAACCGAACGACTGCGACCACAGGTGTTCGGCGCCGTCGTACTGATCTGTGTCCAGAGCGGCATCGGGATGTTCGTCAATCTCTTCGTGACCATACCGAGACATCACGCGGGCGCGAATCCCGCGAACTACTTCGGTGGTTCCATGCGCAGCGTGGCGTGGGCCATCGATCACGGTGCGGTCGCGCTCGCGATCCACGTGGTACTCGGCCTCTTGTTGGCCATCATGGTGATCGGCATCGTGGCGCGCGCGTTCGTCATCGGTCGCGCCTCACTGATCGTGTGGTCGATCCTCGGCGCCCTGGGGACCATCGGTGCCGGATTCACCGGCGCGGGATTCCTCGACTTCCACGAGGACGTCAGCTCATTCTTCATGGCGCTACTGGCCTTCTCGTCACTGGTCTGTTTCGCGGTGGTGGTGTATCTCCCCAGCCACCCGGTGCCGGTCGAACCGAGAGCGTCGGAACCAACGCTCGAAGCGAACAACTACTAGTCCTGTTCGGACTCCGAAATCCGGTGCGTGACCTTTCGCAGGAGGCGCGCGAGTTCGCGTTGTTCGGCGGCGGTCAACGCACTGACGGCGACGCGCTCGTGTTGATTGAACTTCGGAAAGAGCGCCTCGATGAGGTGCTCGCCCGACGTCGTCAGTTCGATCGAGACGCGGCGCCGGTCGTCCTTGTGGGGGAGACGTCGGATCAGCTTTCGCGTCTGCAGCGTCTTGATGACGCCGGTAAGCGTCCCCTTGGTGACGCCGGCCTCTTCGGCGACGTGGCCGGTCTCTTGCGTGTCCCAGATCCACAGGATCCAGAGCACGGTGAAGGCGACCCAGCTGAGGTCGTACTCGGCGAGGACCGTGCGCTCCATGTGATTGCGCACGGCCGTGCCGGCACGGTACACGTTGGAGACCGCGCTCATCGCGGTGAAGTCGAAGTGCTGGCCCTTGAGGCGCGACTTGATGTCCTTCTCGGCCTGCAGGACGACGGCCGGGGACGCCGGACGCGATGCGACGGCTCACGGCGTCGCCCGCAGCGTCGTGCCGCCGGCGAACGTGGTGCCGACGGAGCGAAAGTACCCGCCGATGATCTCTCGGGCGCCAGGCCGCGACAACTCTTCGGTGGGCGAGTCGAAGAGCTCCAGGGTCGCGCGTTCCACCCCAGACCGGTCCGAGGTCGAGGTCGACGCCCGACATCGTGACGACCTCGTCGAGTGAGTCGACGCCGTCGAGTTCGATGCGCGGGAACCAGCGGTGGTGCAGCATGGCGTGACCGTTGACGAAGCCGTTGGACGACGCCGGACCCTCGAGCGTGACCGTGGCGTTGGCGAGTCGACGGTCGGCGGCGGCGAGCGTCATGCCGAAGGTGCCGCCGGCCTCGAGTCGCGGACCGGCCCTGCCGACCGTGACCGGACGGGTCTGGTGGATCGAACCGAGCTTCTTGGGGTATCCCTGGAGGTAGCCGCGCACGAGGGCGAAGTCCTTGTCGACCCAGATGAAGACGCAGCGGCTGTAGAGCTGGCCGTCGTAGCGACAGCGCACGACGACGAAGGACTCCTTGTACTGCGAGCGAACCGGGTCGAGCAGCTCGGCGCGGTCGTCGCCGCAGCTCTGCCAGTCGGCCCAGATGAAGGCCACCGCACCGGGGTCCTCGTCGTCGTGGGCGAGTTCGACGTCCGGGGGGAGGACGGCGCGCACGTTGGCGGGGTCGGTTCGGTACTCGACCGTGAGGAGGTCACCGGAGTAGTGCCACGGCGTCGGCGGCAAGATCGACGCGCGCGCCGGACGCGGTGCGCGGAAACGGGACACCCGCGAACGACATCAGTCCGTTCCCGTCCATCCGTCGGCGGGCCGGTCGAACCACACGTGGGCCTGACCGGTGCCGATCGAGTTCTCGTACGCCGAGTACATCCGACCCGGGGCGCCGACACGCGGCGCCGCCGATGGTGTTGACCATCATCTGATAGTGCGCGAAGTGACCTTCCGGTCGCACGGTCATGAACTGGTCCATCTCGTTCACGACCTGGGCGTGATCGCCGCGCACCAGCGCGTCGATGACGCGGTGGTCCCAGTAGCGCGCCTCGTCGGAGTAGATGTGCTCTTCCGGCGCCGCCTCGTGCTGTCGCGCAGGTTGCGCAGTTTGTGGAACGTGTGGCTCAGGGCGCCCGACGCGATGACGACCACGCGCAGGTCACTCTGGGCGACCGCCTCGGCGACGACTCGGCCGACGGTCGCGAAGTCGCGGTTCTCCGCGGTCTGACAGACGCCGATCGAGGCCCACGCCTCGTCGCCCTGCAAGAACGAGAGGAAGTTCAGCGTCGCGTAGGTGACCGGGAGGTGTTCGTTGTCGATCGGCGTGATCCAGCAGTCGTCGGTCTCGTCGGCGATCTTGCCGATCAGTCGCGCGAAGTCGGGGTTGCCCGGCATGTCGTAGGGCACGCTCGACATCCCGCGCGGCAGTTCCTCGCTGGTGAAGAATCCCATGCGCCGTTCGGCGGCGGTGACGACGAACTCCACGGTCGTGAACCAGTGGCTGTCGAAGACGAGCACCAGGTCGGGCTTCAGCACGTCGAAGACCTCGGTGCGCAGTGTCTGGAGGCCGGTGAAGAGTGTGCTCTCGTTCCCGTTGTTCAGTTCACGACGAAGGTCGTCGGGTAAGCACGATGGTCGGTACGTGCGCGAGGAGTCCCGCGCCGACGATTTCACCCATGGGTGGTCCCTTCTTTGATCTGGAGCGTCTTCAGATCAGAATAGAAATCGAGCGCGTAGTCGCCGCCCTCGCGGCCGATACCGCTGATGCCGGTGCCGCCGAAGGGCGCGGTGAGGTCGCGCACCAAGAAGCAGTTGACCCAGATCGTGCCCGCGCGCAGCAACGTCCCCGATCCGCTCGGCGCGCGCTTCGCTCGAGGTGTAGACGATCGCCGAGAGCCCGTAGGACGTGGAGTTCGCGAGATCGGCGGCCTCGCGCCTCGTCGGTGAAACTCTGGATCGTCAAGACCGGACCGAAGACCTCTCGCTGGACGATCTCGGAGTCGTTGGACTTCGGTTCGATCAGCGTCGGCTCGTACCAGAGGCCGTCCTTGGTGAGGCGCCTCGCCCCCGAAGACGACCGTGTCGCCGTTGGCCTTCGCCCGCTGACGAACCCGTCGACGCGCGCGAGGTGATCGGGGTGGATCAAGGGCGAGATCGTGGTCGTCGGACTTTCGACTGTCGCCGAGGACGTGTCGCTTGGGTCGCGACCTCGAAGCGCGCGACGAAGTCGTCGCGGATCGACGCGTCCACGAGCAGTCGCGTGCCGGCCAGGCACACCTGGCCGCCGTCGTCGAACATGACGGCGGCCTTCTCGGCGGCGGCGTCGAGGTCGGCGTCGGCGAAGACGATGAAGGGACCCTTGCCGCCGAGTTCGGCGGTGAAGGGCACGAGGTTCTTCGCGGCCGCTTCGCCGATGAAGCGACCGGTCTCGGGCGAGCCGGTGAAGGAGATCCGACGCACCCGCGGGTCAGCCACGAGGGCGGCGCCGACCTCGTTGCCCAGTCCCTGGACGACGTTGAAGACGCCCGGGGGAAAGCCGGCCTCGTCGACGAGGTCCATCAGCATCGAACAGCTCAAGCGGTGACCACTCGGCCGGCTTCAAGATGACGGTGTTGCCCGCGGCGAGGGCCGGGGCGCACTTCCAGGTCGAGAGCATGAACGGCGCGTTCCACGGCGTGATGACGACCGTCGGTCCGGCGGGCATGCGCAGGACCGTGTTGGCGGTGCCGTTGGACGACCAACGACGGGGCTCGTAGTCGCGAGCGAGCTCGGCGTAGGCGCGGAAGTTACGCGCCCCGCGGCCGATGACGCGCAGCCTCAGGCTCTCTTCGAGCATCGCCATGTCGAGACACTCCACGTGGGCGATGTCCTCCACGTCGCGGTCGATGAGGTCCGCCAGACGATCGAGATACGCGCCACGTTCGTCGACCGACAGCGCGGCCCAGGCCGGGAACGCCGCCTGCGGCGGCGCTCACCGCGAGGTCGGCCTCGACCGACGCCGGCGCGCGCCACGTCGGCCAACTTCCAGGTCCAGTCGAGCGGCGAGCGGTCCTCGAAGGTTCGCGACCGAGGCGATGCGCTCGCCGTTGATGTAGTGATCCGGCGAGACGCTCACGCCGTCGACGTCGACGCGCGGCGAACTCATGACTCGAACTTCGGGTGGACGCGAGGAAACGGGAGCTCTTCTCGCGCGGTCGGATTCGGACGACGTTGACCGCGGAACTCCCACTCCGCGCCGAGGGCGGTCGAGAGGACCTCTTCGGTGGCCGTGGGCTGTGCGCCGACCTCGTCGCTGACCGGCGTCGGGCCCTCGACGATGTGGTTGGTCAGGGTGCCGAGTCCCTCGACTTCGACGCTCACGACGTCGCCGGGCTGGACCGGTCGCGACGACGGCCGGCGTGCCCGAGAGGATGATGTCGCCCGGCACGAGCGTGATGAGTCGGGCGATGTCGGCGACGAGATAGTGCATGTCCCAGGCCATCTCGTCGGTCGAACCGTCCTGGCGCACGTGCGTCACCGACGAGCGTGAGCATCCGCTTGTTGGTGAAGTCCCAGTCGGTCACGACGCCCGGACCGATCGGGCACAGCGTGTCGGCACCCTTGACCCGCAGCATCGAGCCGGCGTCGGTGTCGCGAAAGTCGTGCAGTCCGAAGTCGTTGGCGATCGTGTAGCCGGCGATGTAGTGCGCGGCGTCGGCGTAGGCGATGTTGCGCGCCGTGCGCCCGATGACGATGGCGATCTCGCCCTCGAAGTTGAGGTAGTGGCAGTTCGCCGGGCGCACGACGGCGCCGCCGTGCGCGTTGAGCGCGGTGATCGGCTTGTGGAAGTACGTCGGCGCCGGGGGCAGCTCGACGCCGAACTCGCGCACCCGCGAGATGTGGTTCAGGTGACAGCAGATGATCTTGGTGGGGGAGACCGGCGGGAGGTGCGTGGCGGTGCGCGCCTCGACGCGACGGCCGTCGCGCGCCACCAACGAGTCGCCGTCGAGCACGACGTCGGTGGGGTACCCGTCGAGGAGAATCCTTCGAAATTCCACTGCGCTCCCAGAGTCGTTTGTATCTAAACGTTGTTGACCAGACTAGTAAGTTGACTTCTGGGTTACTTCGCGCCAGAGTGCTACCTTTCCCAACGTATCCCAAGGGGGCCAGATGTCGAGTGAGTTCAATCGCCTGCGAGTGTTGTGGCCCGATCACCTCGGACTCGCTCGAGGCAAGTACGTCCCGGCGTCGTTGGCCGAGACACGGCGTGCGTCACTGCACCGGGACCTGGGCGCTCGGCTACGACCGCGGCATGACGCCCGAGACGCCCGGTTCGCACTGGAGCGAGGGCCTGCCGGACTTCGACGCCAGCTACGAGATGAGCGACATTCGTCCCGGGTGGGAGCCGGGGACCCAGGTCGTCGTGGCCGATCTCATGCGACTCGGCGAACCGTTCGCGCCGTCGCCGCGCCACGCGCTGCGTCGCGCGATCGCCGACTGGCAAGAACTCGGCTACCGCCCGTTCGTGGGGATGGAGTTCGAGGCCTACGTCTTCGAGCCCGACGGCAACGGGGGGTGGCGGCCCATCGACACGCCGGGCGCCTACGTCTACGGCACCGGACCGTCGGTCGATCCCCACGGTCTGCTCGACGCCATCTGGGAGGCCTGTCGAGGCGCGCCGAGATCCCGCTGGAGTCGGTCAACTCCGAGTACGACACACCGCAGTTCGAGTTCACCCTTCGCTACAGCGACGCGCTGCGCGCCGCCGACGACGGATTCCTCTTCAAGGTCCTGGCGCGCGAGGTGGCCCATCGACAAGGGACTGCTGCTGACCTTCATGGGCAAGCCCCTGTCGGACCGCGGCGGTTCGGGACTGCACTTCAACATCTCGTTTCGCGACGACGCGGACGAGAACGTGATCTTCGACGCCGCGCCAGGACGACGGCGTCTCGGCGCTCGCCAAGCACGCCGTCGCGGGCATGCTCGAGCACCACCAGTCACTGGCCGGGCTCTGTGCGCCGACGGTGAACGCCTACAAGCGACTGCGACCGGCGTCGCTGTCGGGCTACTGGGCGAACTGGGGCTACGACCACCGCGGGGCGACCGTGCGCATCCCGCCCGAACGCGGCGAGGGCTCACGTCTCGAGCACCGGCTCAGCGACGGCGCGGCGGTCGTGCACACCGCGATGGCCGCGGTCTTGCAGGCCGCGCGACTCGGCGTCGTCAACGAGACGTCGCTCGGCCCGAAGGAGAGCGGCAACGGTCTCGACACGATCGACGCCACGGTCGGCGTGCCGCCGTCACTCGAGCGACGCGCTCGACGCGCTCGAGGCCGACCAGGAACTCGTCGACGCCGTCGGCGCCGAACTCGTCGCCCAGCACCTCGCGGTCAAGCGCATCCGAGTGGGAGCGCTACACCGGCGCGACGACCGACTGGGAGATGCGCGAGTATCTGCCGTTCCTCTAGCGCCAGGTCACGCGAACCGGGAGCTTCTTCGTCCCGCTGATGAAGTTCGATCGGAATCGTTCGCTCGGACCGGCCGCCTCGATACTCGACCAGGCCTTGGCCATCTCTTCGAACATGACGCGCAGCTCGAGTCGCGCGAGGTGCGCGCCGAGGCAGAGGTGCGCGCTGTGCAGTCCGAAGGCGACGTGGTCGTTCGGCGCGCGGTCCTTGATGAACGTCGTCGGGGTCGGCGAACTGCTCCTCGTCGAAGTTCGCCGAGATGTACCAGAGGACGACCTTGTCGCCCTTGGCGAGCTTCTGACCGCGCAGCTCGGTGTCCTCGACGACGGTGCGGCGAAAGTGCATGGTCGTGCTCGCCCAGCGCAGTACCTCGTCGACCAGGAGTTTCATCTGGCCCTCGTCCATCGTCGGCAGCGCCGCGAAGATCTCGGGACGTTCGATGAAGACCTGCGTGCCGGCCGTCATGGTGTAGCGCGTGGTGTCGTTGCCGGCCGCGACCATCAACGTGAAGAAGTTCTTCAGCGTCGGGTCATCGAGCGTGTCGCCGTCCTTGGTGGGCGCGAGGAGGGCGGTCAGGACGTCGTGGGTCGGCGTGAGACGCCGTTCCTCCAGCGCCTGTTGGGCGTACTCGAAGAGTTCGATCGCGACGGGACTGCGAAAGGGGAGTAGTCGGTAGGCGCTGGTGTCGCTCTGGTCGACGACGTAGTCCGTGAAGTCCGGGTCCGAGTTGCCGATCAACGCGTCGCCGCGACTGACCAGCCAGTCGAGGTCCTCGTTGGGCAGACCGAGGAGTCGGCCCGAGCATCTTCATCGGGAGTTCTCGCGCGACGTCCTTCACGAAGTCGAACTCCTCGCGGCCGTGCAGGTTTGCCAGCACTTCCTGGGCGAGTTCTCGCACGGCGCCCTCGTAGTCCGCGACGGCGCGCGGGCGTGAACGGCCGCGCCACGATGCGACGAAGGCGCGTGTGTTCGGGCGAGTCCATCTCCATCATGGTGCGACGGGCCTCGGTCTCCTCGGCGTCCATGTCCTCCATGCGGATGCCGAGGCGACTGGAGAAGAGTTCCGTGTGGCGACTGGCGTAGAGGACGTCGTCGTACTTGGTGAGGCTCCAAAAGCCCTCGGCCGCCGTCGGCCTCTTCGGTCCAGGCGACCGGCTCGGTCGCGCGCATACGGGCGAACGTCTCGTGGGGGACGCCCTCGACGTAGGTGTCGTGGGACGTGATATCGACGGTCGGGGCGTCGGGCGACATGAAACCTCCTGCGTTGAGCCAAGGGTACTCGTTCGTAGCCAAACGAAATTGCTGTGCTTTCGCGCCGATTGGTTCGTACTATGGAGGCATGACCAAACCGCTGATCGGCATGTCGGGGCGGCGCTGGCCGGCCTCCGCGCTCGCCAACAACGTGCCCAAGGCCATGTACGAACTCAAGTTCGACCTGCACTTCTCGGACTACCCGGCGTCGGTCGCGGCCGCCGGGGGACTGCCCGGTGGAGCTGACGCGCGACGCCGACGTCGAGGGCGTGCTCGCGCGCCTCGACGGACTGATCCTCAGCGGCGGCGCCGACGTCGAACCCGATCGCTACGGCCACCACGCCGACGAGAACCTCGGCGCGATCGAACCGGACCGCGACGAGTGGGAACTCGCGCTCTTTCGCGAGGCCCGCCGCCTGGAGATGCCGGTGCTGGCGATCTGTCGCGGCGCGCAACTGGCCAACGTCTACTACGGCGGCACGCTGAACCAGCACGTCGAACTCGACGACGGCGCCGGGCATCCCCAGTGGGACACCGACGGTCACGAGCGAACGCACGAAGTCAACGTCGTGCCCGGTTCGTTGCTCTCGTCGCTCTATCCCGAGACGATCGGCGTGAACTCACTGCACCACCAGACGCTCGCGGTACTGGGCAACGACCTCGTGGTGTCGGCGACCGCGACCGACGGCGTCGTCGAGGCGCTCGAACTGCCCGGTCACGACGTGCTGGCCGTGCAGTGGCACCCCGAACTGCTCGACAAGCCCGACCCGACCTTCCGGTGGTTGGTCGAACGAAGTAGCGACTACTTAGCCCGCAAGCGTTGAGCGTGACCGCCGCCCGGGCGCTCATGGTCCTCACGGAGAACTGGACGTTGTCACCGCGTCCCACGTTGCTCGACCTGGTCGAGCTCGCCGTGGCGGCCGAAGCGGTCGGGGTCGACGGCGTGATGGTCAGTGACCACGTGGTCCTTGGTCCGTCGTCCAATGAAAACGGCGAACCGCTCAACCTTCGCGATTACGCCATGCCGGGCAATCAGGACCCGGCGACGCCCTGGCCGAGTCCCTACGTGCTGCTCGCCGCCGTCGCCGCGCGCACGACGACGCTGCGCCTGGTCCTCGGCGCCATCGTGTCGCCCCTTCGCCATCCCCTGGTCACCGCGAAGGACTTGGGCACGCTCGATCTGCTCAGCGAGGGCCGTCTCGTCGTCCTGCCGACCGTGAGCTGGCACGAAGACGAGTACGCCGCGTTGGGCGTCGATTTCCACCGCCGCGGCGAGATTCTCGACGAGCAACTCGAGGTGTGGCGCCAGGTGTGGACGACGTCGCCGGTGAGCTTTCACGGTCGCCACTACGACTTCGACGAGGTCTGGGTGGAGCCCAAGGCGTACCGTTCGGGCGGTCCGGCGCTCTGGTTCGGTGGTTCGACGGTGCACGCCGCCGTGGCGCGACGACTCGCGGAGTACGGCTCGGGTTTCAACCCGCTTGGTCGGCCCTCGGTCGGCGAACTGCAGATACTCGACGACGCGTTGGCCGCTGAGGGCCGAAGTCGTGCGAGATCGAGATGGTCGGCGGCATCCGGGGACGTTTCGCAGGCTCGAACGACGTGGCCTCGCTCGACGACGCGCTCGATGGTGTGCGCGAACAACTGGCGATGGGCTACTCGACGATCTGCTTCAAACCGTCGATGTTCACCGACGAACGTGACGACGTCGTGAACGTGTGTTCACGCGTCGTCGAGTTCCTCGCGTCGGTGTCCGGTACTTGACACGACTCGTTTGAGTCCTTACGGTTGGCACTCAACCACGCGGTTCAATCGATGGGGGACAGATGGAAAATGACGGCGGGATACTTCTAGGTCAAGGCGCGGGGACGCTCACCACGACGGACTGCGTCGCGCAGTCCATGGCCGTGGGACCGATCTTCTCGGCCGCCGTCATCGGTGGCGTGCTCGCCGGCTTGGCCGGCGGCGTCGGACCGTTCGTGGTCATCCTCACGATGATCGGCATCCTCGGACTCGGCTACGTGATCAGCGAACTCGCCAAGCGCTACAGCGGCGCCGGGGCGGTCTATGAGTTCCTCGCCCACACGCTGGGCAAGAAGGCGGCGATCTTCGGTGCGGCGGCGTACTTCCTCGCCTACGCCTTCTTGGTCGGTGGTCTGCCGATGGCCTTTGGCAGCACGGCGGTGCCGTTCTGGCAGACGGAGTTCCACCAGAACGTGTCGTGGTGGATCTTCGGTATCGCCCTCATCCTCATCGTCACCGTCATCAACGTCCTGGGCATCACGTTCTCCGTGCGTGCCCAGCTCGCGGTCGTCGCGCTCTCGATCATCCCGTTCATCATCTTGTCGATCGTCGTCATCTACAAGGGCGGGGTCTCGGGCAACCACTTCTCGGTCTTCGAGCCGAATCACATCGCGGCCGGCGGATCGGTCTTCAAGGGTCTCCTCTTCGCGATCCTCATGTTCGTCGGCTTTGAACTGGCCGCCGTCCTCGGGGAAGAGACGGCCAAACCCAAGCGGTCCATTCCCGTCGCCATCTTCACGGTCATCATCATCACCGGCGTGATCTACCTCGTCACCCAGTACATCGGCACGATCGGCTCGGGTGGGCCGAAGAACATCCCCTTCGACTTCCAGGCGATCGCGACGCACTACGTCGGCAGTTGGCTCAGTGCCCTCATCGGCATCGCGATCATGTTGGACATCATCGGTATCGCCATCGGCTTCTCGGCCGCGTGCGCGCGCGGCCTCTACGCGCTGTCGCGCGACCAGCTCCTGCCCAAGGCGTTCACCAAGGTCTCGTCGCGTCGAGTCCCGATCGTGGGCACGCTGTCGATCAGCGCGCTGATGGTGATCTTGATGGTGCTGGCGGGTCTCATCTGGAACTGGAGCAACACGACGTCGAACGTGAACGTACCCTTCGACGGCTTCTGGATGTTCCTCGTGGCGACGGCCTTCGGATCCTTCCTCATCACGCTGATCTACGCGGTGCTGTGCATCGCGGCGGTCAAGATGTTCATCGCCGAGAAGACGCTGGGTCGTGGTGCGATACCGGCGCTCTTGGGCTTCGCCATCTCGGCCGGCGGGATCGCGGCGCAGTTCATCAACGGCCTGGCACCGACGGGCACCGCGCTGCAGGGTCGCAACCTGGCCATCGTGGGCATCGTCATCATCCTCATTTGGCTCGGCTACAACATGGTGCGACGTCCCGAAGCGGTCGAGGCGGCGGGTAACCACGCACTGCAGCACCAGTTGACCGAGACCGGGCTCTAAGCGTTGTCGCGCGGTCTCGTCGTCGTCACGGGCGGCGGCTCCGGCATCGGTGCGGCCACCGTGGCCCAGCTGTGCGCCGACGGCTACGACGTGCTCGCCACGGGTCGTCGCGCCGAGTCACTGAAGGATGTCGCCGCCGCGACCGCGTGTGCGACGTTCGTGGGCGACGTCGCCAAGATCATCGACAACGAGCGACTACGAGAAACGGTGGAGTCGTCAGCCGACGCCGCTGGTCGGACTGGTGAACGCCGCGGGCGTCAACTACGACGGTACCGTCGGCGAGGCGACGCTCGAAGAGTGGAACCAGACGATGGCGGTGAACCTTACGGGCACCTTCGACGTGACGCGCCAGTTGCTCCCGGCCCTTCGAGCCAACGCCGGCTCGATCGTCATGGTGGCATCGGTCGCCGCCGACCGCGCGCCCAACGGCGCGGCGGCCTACGCGGTGTCCAAGGCCGGCATGGCCATGCTCGGCTACGTACTCGCCGTCGAAGAGGGCCGGGGCGAGCATCCGGTCAGGTGCAACGTCGTCAATCCCGGCTGGACGAGAACGGAGATGGCCGATCGTGAGATGGCGGCCTTCGGAGCGGCGACCGGCGTCGACGTCGACGCGGCGTACCAGGAACTGAGCCGACTCGTCCCTCTCGGTCGTCCGGCGCACGCCGCCGAGGTCGCGCAGGTGATCGTCTGGCTCCTTGGCCCTGGCGCCAGCTACGTGAACGGGGCCACGGTGAGCGTGGACGGCGGACATCGTCTGGTCGACGCTGGCACCGTGCCGTTCGATTTCTCGGTTGCGCCGCGTGCGACGCCCTAGGCGCCAATTCGTTCGGTGGCGATGAGGACCGGATTATCGTCGTGCCCATGAATCTGCGACTTCGTCCGTACGCGATGGATGATGAAGTCGCCGCCCGACGGGCCGACGAGATCATCGCGGCCGAAGATTCGATGTTCCTCCTCGGCATGGAGCCCGAGATGACCTGGGTCGAGTTCCTCGAGAGTGTCGAGACCCAGCGACTCGGTCTCTACCCGTCGAAGTACCGCGTGCGCGCGGTGCAACTCGCCGCCACGGTTGACGGCGAGCTCGTAGGTCGCGCGTCGATTCGATTCGAGCTCAACGAGTTCTTCGCCACCGAAGGTGGTCACATCGGCTACGTCGTGCTTCCCGAGTTCCGCCGTCGGGGCTACGCCACTGAGATCCTTCGCCAGTCCTTGGTCGTCGCTCGCGCCGGCGGCGTCGACCCGGTGTTGATCTTTTGCGCGGACACCAACGTCGGCTCGTTCACGGCCATCGAACGTTGTGGGGGAGTGCTCGTTGAGGTGATGCCCAACGATGACGGCGTGCCGTCGTGGCGGCGCTACTGGATCAGGTAGTGAAGCGAGGCCTCAGCTGCGTTCGGCCTCGTCGACGGTGAGTTCGGCCGCGGGGTCGGCCTCTAAGCGTTCATCGCGAATGGGATCGCCACTGGCAATCGATCGCCCGTAGGTGCCGTCGGCTAGTCGCTGCTCGGCACGGGCTATGGCCGCGAGTCGCAGAATCAGCGCGTTGGCGACGGCGTCGTCGGTGCCTTCGGACACGAGGAGCTCCGACGAGTCGCTCATGTCGCCTTGTTCGTTGGCGGCCGAGCGATCGGACTGACCGTCGCCGCGCACTGACTCCAGCAGGTCCTCTACGCGCGCGCGTTCAGCACGCAGCAGTTCTCGGGCTCGATCGTCGTTCACCACGCACTCCGTTTCAAATGACGTCCGCAGCCTTCGCGTCCGTGACCTCGTCAGGACAGCGTAATCCCGGGCGACCGAGGTGCCGAACGGCGACTATGACGTGGTCGCCTCACCGTCGGGATTCTCGGTGCGTCGACGTCGTAGTGCGATGTCCTCCTCGGCGAGGGCCTCGACCTACTCGTCGTCGGCGTGCAGGGCCGGTCTGTTGGACGTGCTCGCGGATTCCGGGGATGTTGCCCGCAATCGCGCCGACGAGTATCTCGACGAGAGCCACTGAGATTCCGACCTTGATGCTGAAGAACGACGCGATCAGAGCCATGCCGATCCAAATCGCCATCACGGAATGAACATTCACGGGTACCTCCTGTCTTGGCAGGGGTACGACGCGCCGACCCCACCAGCTCGTTGTTCTTGCTGGTAGATGCCATCAGCCGGATCAACCGGCAATTTTTTGGCGGGCCTCATCGCTCAATCGCGAGCGTAGCAAATCGCGTCGACAACTCTTCGTCTCCTTCGCACGACGAGCACCTCTACGATTTCTGGACGAACCCTATGATCACTAGAAAGCCCTGCGGCGGAGCGGACGTCGCTCTTAGTGCGGCGGTGATCGCACTCATGGAGGAGGAGTCTGATGGCAGAAGACGAGCAAGTGGAGGGCGATAGTTCTTCGATAAGTGACGTCTGGAGCAAACTTCTCGCTGACGCTGCGTCACCAGGGTTCAGCCTGCGCCTCACGTATCCAACCAATCCCGATGGCGTCGAAGTCATGCTCGAACGCTGGGACGCGGGCACTGAGGAGCCGCCGCACTCGCACCCCGGCGACGACATGACGATCGTGGTCGAAGGACGCATGTCGACCCAGCGCTACCGCCGTGAGGGGGACGTCTTGGCGCTCGATGGCGAAGCGGTGATCCTCAACAAGGGTGACGTCGGCTACACCCGCGCGCATCGGATCCACGACGCGAAGTACCTCGATAACTGCGAACTCGTCTACGTGCACAATGGCGCCTTCGCCTTCAACCGTGAACAAGGCGACGTCGAGTCACTGTCGCTCTAGGGTCCTCGCTTCAGTGGTGGGGGAGCGTGTACCGGGCGAAGAGGTGGAAACCGACGAAGAGCCAAAAGACGATCAGGATTACTCGTCCGGAGATGTGCTCCGCGCCCAACGACGCGGCTCGTCTGAGTGATGCAACGCTGCTGGGACGAAGTCGGCCGACGAGTTCGATCAGTACACCCAACGTCAATAAGCCGAGCCAGAGTGCGGTTGCGTTCATCTCCCTCGCAATTCGCGGAGTTGAAGGAGTTCCAGTACGGGAAAGGCGCCAGCGAGCAACCATGTCAAGCAGAAGAGAAATCGTTCCCAGTGGTGTTCGAGTAAGTGATCAATGGCCGTGCTCAAGGTTGGAACGCTCGTCGAACGACCACCGAGGAGTAGTCCAATCGCTTCGAAGAGGACGGCTGCGACTAACAGTGCGATCCAGGGCGTGACGGTTCGAAGCGCTGCACTATCCGAGTGGCGCCGATAGTACGCGTTGACATCGGAACGGTGGCGCGAGAAGCCGCCTAACACGACGAAGGCGACGACGATGGCGACTGAGGGAACGCCCACCAGGACGTAGGAAAGCGAAGTGAACGGATGAACACCGGTCATGAGCCACGCGTAGCCCGCCAGGATCACGACCAGGCCTGCCCTCGTGCGCGAACTCGCCTCCGGCATCGGCCATCTAGATCGCAACTGAACCGTCGTCGTGCAGTGTCCATCCGGGATTGTGAGCGACTTCCCACACGTAGCCGTCCGGGTCGGCGAACGCGCCCGACGTGCCGCCCCACTCAGCGATCGCGGAAGGACGGAGGATCCAGCCACCGGCGCGTTCCGCCTCGGCCAACGTGACGGCGACGTCATCGGGTGTTCGCACGTTGTACGCCAGCTCAACTCCCGGGGCGCCGTGTCCTCCGAGTTCGGTCCACAGGCCGAACACCATCGAGCCGACCTGGAAAAAACAGACTTCATCGCCGTGCTGCTGAGCGCCGCTCCACCCAAGGGACTCATAAAACGACCGAGAAACACCGAGATCACGGACGCCCAGCGTTATCAAGGTGATTCTCTGTTCCATCGGAGACAGTATGGCATTGGTCAAAACCGGGCGCCCGCGCCACTTCTTGCATATTCTGAAGCAACGCGGGTCGACGATTCGAGAGAGTGCGACGAATCCGTGAGTGAAGTTTCGCAGTGACTCAGCGCCGATACGGAGGGCCAATGGGAGACGAACCGGAGAATCACGACGGCGCACCCCCCGTCGAATCTGACCATGACGTCGTCACGGAGGAGACCGGAGGCCGATCTTGTTCCGGCGGCAGCAATTCGGTCAACTCGAACGTCGCGGGCGTGGATCAGGTTGCTGCCCGCACTGATTGTCTTGGTCGTCATCTTGGTATTTGTGTTTCAAAATCCCAAAGACGTCAAAGTCAGTCTGTTCACGTTCTCAGGAACGTTTCCTCTTTCGGTGGCGTTACTGGGCGCGGTGATACTGGGCGCGCTCATGGTCGTGGCCCTCGGATCACTGCGCATCTTTCAATTGCGCCGACAGGTTCGTCGGAAGAATGGTGAGGCTCACGGACGTCGCGCACCGCGATCAAAGAAAGCTAACTGACGCGAAGTGCTGATCTCGTGGGTCAGGGTTGCAGTGCAGTTAAGTTGACGGCCGAGTCTTGTGCAACCTCGAGCGCAACGCGAGAATGAGTATGTACGCCACAGGCCGGGGCGATGAAGACGTTTGGCAGCCCGATCGGGAGTCTGTCCGTGGCGAATCCATAGATGGTCCACAGGACCGCCTGGCTGGTCGCGATGACGTACGCGATGACACTTATGCCGGTCATCGCACGGTCATCGTTGCGGTGCCGGATTACGCGCCACAGTTGCGGCGCGAACTGTCCGACATCGATAACCGCCGCCACGTAGCCGATGAAGACGATCACGGTCGTGTCCGAGCCTTCGTGACAACCGTGACGATGAGAGAACTCATGACGAGATTGACGCTGGCCGCGACAATCACTGGGATGCCACCGGTACCGATTCCGTAGACCAGCAGGAGCGCATTGAAGAGCATGCCCGTGGAGTACGCCGTGATACTTATTCCGGCGAGTTCCTGAACTTCTTGTCGGTGATGGATGACTCGCCACCCCTGAGGAAGCCACATGAGGAGAGCTCCGAGGCTCGCGAGGTAGCCAATCGCGTCGATCACCAGTCAATGTTGTCAGGTGCAATGATCGCCCTCAACGGCGGACGCCATTGACATTTCGCCGAGAGCGTCGAAATGCCGTCGGGCTGGGTAGGTTGGCTTAATGGGAACAAAGGTGGTGTCCATCATCTACCTGCTGGCAATGGTTGCGGTCATCGTCGGTGTTGACGTGCTGTTCTTCCGGCACCGCTTCGTGGAGCGACTGATGTCCAACGTCGGGATCGTGCTCTTATTCGGGGCGTTTTACTTGACGTACGTAAAGCGCCCGTGAGCTAACGGACAGTCGCTGAGCGAAATCATCGACGACTCCGGTGTCGCTCGAATGGGTGCTTAAACGCCGAGGCGGTTGGAACGCCCCGTTGTATCCTCCACAGCGTGACGGACTTCGTCCTCAAACGTTGGCACCTGGAACCGTATCCAGGCGACCAGGCTCCTCCGCATGTCCATGAATCTTCTGACGAAGCATTCTGCGTCCTGGCCGGCACCCTCGAAGTGTTGGTCGGCGACGAGCGTCGACAGTTCCGTCAGGGTGAGTACGTCGAGATTCCTGCCGGCACGGTACACACGTTCGCCACCGTCGGGGATGAACCGGTCACGATGCTCGCAGTGATGACGGTCGAGATCGACGCCCTCGTAACGGCACTTCATGCGGCGAAGGACGACAGCGAGCGTTCGTCCGCGTGGGGGACGTTTCGTTCTCGCCTCGCGTAGGTTTGACGAACTTTGAACCGCGTTGGTATCCACTCGAGTGAATACCCTCACCCGCACCAACGGGTCTAAGGGTTTACACCGATGCGTTGTATCGAAGCCTCAACAGTTCGTCGATACGATCGAACAAACGGTTGAAAGGAGGCAACATTACGACGCTCCCTTCACAATCCATCACTTCTAGGGGTGGCGAACGCCGTCGATGGTACGTGCACTTGGCCCTGTTCGTGACATTGGCGGGTTCACTGCTCTCGCTGATTTATTTAAGTCACAGCATCACGATTCACGTGATATTCGGCGTGTTGTTCATGGTCGTGTTGCTGTTTCATTTCTTTCAGCGACGTCGCACGATCAAGTCACTGTTCAAGCGCATCATCGGTGTTCAACCACGCACGCGTGCCACGACCCGATTGGCGATCTCCGACGTCATTCTCGAATTGCTGGTTCTCAACGTCCTCGTGTCCGGCATCATCGACGGTGTGCAACACCAGGCGACGCAGTTCCCATTCGCCACTGAACTTGGATTGCCACCCGGCCTGTCGCAGTGGCACAAACTCGCTGCCATCGTCTTGGTGGTTTACGCGACGGTCCACTTCGTACGGCGAAGGAAGCGACTCAGGCGATCCCACATCGTCTAACAGAATTGCACCATCGCTCGGGCGTCGCAGATACGCAAGACGGCGTAAGTGGCTCGTACAACGGGCCGGGTTGACGCGCGACAGTGCGGGGTAATGCGCGTCCGCGCTGGCGATCACACAAGCGGTTGCGCTCGTGGCCCCTCGGGCGTGACCACGTCGCCGGCGTGTGGCCCAACGTTCAACATGGGACCAACGAAGCCGTGGGTCGTGGACGCACTTGCGTAGTTCTGACCTTCATCCGCCTCCGTGGCGGGGGAGCAGGAGCCACTGGTCACTCGGTCCAGGACCGCCGCCTCGACCTGGTACTCGAACTGGCGCGTGAATTCGTTGCCCCCGCCGCCCGATTCGATGATGTGCCCGCACCGTGGCACCCGGGCGACGATGACCGTACCGGTAGTGGGGTGCGTCGCCAGATGCCAGGGGATCGATACGTCCTCATACGCAGCGTCCACGGTATTAGGGGTGAGTTGTCGGCATATGTTGCTCGCGGCACTGAAGACGACGTCACTCTTGTTGGGAGCGAGCGGGAGGATCACGGCGTACCAACCCTGGCTGACCGGTACGACCGACGTGCCCTCGCCGACCGTCTCCGCCGTACACGCGGTGAGATCTCGTCACTTCTGGTCAGTCCCACCAGTGACGGCGTCTGGTCCAACCTGGTGATCGCCGGCGCCGACAACAGGTGAGTCATCGATCGATTGAGCGTGACGTCGGCGTAGCCGACGCCTTCGACCGTTCCATTGAGACCGTCGGTCGCCCACAAAATTGTTTGCTCCGCGAAGGAGAGTGTGGGCGTGACCCCATTAAAGGGTGCGAGTGTCAGCGCGCCGTGGGAGAGCTTGAAGGTCTTCACGAAGCGCTCCTTCACAATCGTCCCCGGTTCCAGCACCGTCGTGACACTCTTCGCGCGCGCCGTCAACGAGGGGGAGCCGCCGGACCTGGAATTCGAGAGCGTGGGTGCACCACCTTGTCCGGCCGTCCTGGCCGCGCCAGCGGTGTCAGCCAGCAGCCATCCCCCAAGGGTGACAGTTACAACGACGCTCATCCCAACGGCGACTCTGATCTTGCCCACTGTGATTACTTCCGTTCGGCCTACCTACTGTGATCTTGTCACTCACTTGAGGTTTCTTACCCGTCACTGTGAAAAGTCGTAACCGCGGTACCACTGTGAAATGGCGGTTCAGTTAATTGGTCGACGGAAGTAGTGAATGATCGCGTTCGTTCTGCTGCCAGAAATGCCGGGGATGATCGAGGTAAGCCCAATGATGGGAACCGCCATGAAGAGCTCCCAACCCTCGGAAGGGAGTTCAACGAGGGCGGAACCGAGCTCTTTCCAGCCCTTCTTGCCGATTGGGATATACAACTGGGTGTATTCGTAGCGCATGTCGTCACGGTAACCCATGGATTCTGTTTTTGAGGCGTCCGTGAGAGCAAGTCTTCGGGATCTAGTCGTCTTGTCGCTTTCTTTCTGATCTGAGAAGTGTCAGCGACACGACAGCCCAGACTCCAATCAGAACGAGCCAGATCACAAAGTCGCACCCACGGATGGAGACCGCCGGGAGCGAGTTGCTTGCTGAGCGGCGCGTAGGCCACCCACCGGTAGTTCAGGCTCGTACCGAATGATGTCAACCATTGACCGCTCACGTAGAGCGCGAAACCGAGTCCGACCACGAGCACGACACGTTGCGTCCGATTCAACCAATGCATTCTCACGTTGTCATCATGTCATTCCGAGAGACTTCCGCTTGTCTCCGTTGTCGTTATTCAACGGCGATGACCGCAATCGACACCAGAGAGACCTTCTACGTCCAGCGGCAACTGGGCGCCTTGGCGCGCAGGCGGGACATCATGACACCATGAATCGCGTACATCGTTCATGCCGGCGAAGTCCTCGGGATTGCGCAGAATGAACGTGGAACTCACGATCTTCTCCATTGAACTTCCCGCCGCCGCTGGCGGGCGCGGTGGTGGGTCCGACGTCAACAATCTGCGAATGGGCGAATGTGAGGTTGGCGGGCCATTGACATTGGGCGACGCCAAGAATCGCTTTACTGCGCGCAGAGTGCGTCAAGTCGCGCGAGGGTTGCCGTCATGCTTTCGATCCAAGACTCTCCATTTTCGATCGCTTCGCGCAACTCTTCAGATGCCGACGAACAGTCAAAAATCTCGGTGACGATCGTGGTAGTTGCCCCGTCAGGGTTCAGATGAAAACTCCATTTGTGTCCCGCACGAACACCGATGGGGTACTTGCCATCTTCGGACGCGGCAGCGTCACCGGGAGCCGGTTCCCATCCGATACAACGATTCACTTCGAACTCGACGACATAGTTCATCATGACGTAATCGCCGACTTCATCCATAAACATCTTCATGGAGAAAACGTCGCCGACGCCGGCAATCATGTCGTCCGAGACTGCGCCTCGAAGCATGTCGGAACCGTCGAGTTCCGTGTGACGTTGCGGATTGGCGAGGATGTCGAAGATGCGATCTGCTGGCGCTTCAATTCTCCTCGACACCTCTGTCCGGAATTGATTGTCTTCCATGGTCTCTGATCTCCTCGTCGCGATTGACGCTTCTCTTGATAAGACTCGATCAGAATCGGAAACTAATCGCGGAAATCGACCGGCGCCAGTTCTAACTGATCATCACTCTTGGTGTGAATGGCCGAGCTTTACAATCCGGCGATTAGCAACGCGGTGAGCCGAGGCGGCAATCCCATCGCGCCAAGCGACTACCCGGGGCAGCCGATGATGCCGAAAGACACTGCGTACCTTCCACCTGCCTTCGCCTTCACCGTTTGGGCAGCGCCCTGGTAACTGGACACGACTTCGTACGTTCCCGGCTGGACGCTGAATTTGAAGACACCAGACCAGCGATCCTTCTTGGGGGCCTTGGCGAACTCCGAGGTTGACTTCGAATCAGTATCGAATACCTTGGTCATATTGCTTCTCGTTGTCTGAGGTCGCTGGCACGTTCCGAGCGACGAAGCGAAGAATGGCAATTTTCAGATTGGAGATGTCGTTCGTCGTTCGAACCGACTAATCGGATAACGTTGAATTGTCGGATGAGGCCCCGGCAGGCGTTGGCCCAAATCGCCCTACGGGGCTAATGGCTTCTACGAGATTGATATCGCGTGGAGGCTGAAGATGGGTTTGCCAGTTGTGTCGCCATACTGGGTTCAAGCAACTCAGGTGTTCACGATTCTTCTAGGGGCTCCTCTCGTGAGCGGTTTCATTGCGCACGTCGAAGGACGTCTGCAGGGTCGCCGGGGCCCACGCGTCCTTCAGGTCTATTTCGACATCGCCAAGCTGTTTTCGAAGGAGACACTCGTCACGAATGAGTCCAGTTGGGTATTTCTGGCTGGGCCAATTGTCGCGTTCTCGTGCTATCTCACCGTCCCACTTCTCATTCCCGTACTGACGACTTTTCCGTTGCCACTGGGATTCAGTGGCGACATCCTGGGTGGTGGCTTCATTCTGGCCCTCGCCGGATTTTCTGTCGCACTCTCGGGCGCGGAATCTGGTGCTCCGTACGCTCAGTTGGGTGCCAGTCGGGCGATGACGTTCGGCGCGCTCATTGAACCCACCATCCTCTTTGTCATCTTCGCAGTCGCTCTGATCACGCACACGGACTTGCCCTACGCGCTGTCCGCGACCATCCGGTCTTCGGCTTCCCAGATGGTTCGCCCAAGCCACGTGTTGGCCGCCGTCGCTTTTTTCCTCGTCGTCCTTGTGGACACTGGAAGAGTTCCAGTCGAAACGCATTCCGGGACTTTGGAGTTCGGGATGATCGACGAAGCTCGCACCTTGGAGCATTCGGGTCCGCCGCTCGCCCTCTTGAAGTGGGGATCGACGATGAAGCAATTCATTCTCTACACCATTCTCATCAATGTCTTTCTCGCCCCGTGGGGCCTGGCGTCGTCGGGAAAACTCAGCTCAGTGCTGCTCGCCGTGATCGCTTTGTTGGGCAAGGCGATGGCGGTCGGGTTGGTCTTCGCGGTGATCGACAATTTGTTCTCGAAGCTACGGCTTTTCAAGATTACGGAGTTCATCGCCAGTGCGTTCTTGCTAGCGGTACTTTCTGTCCTCGTCTTTTACGTGGGCGGCGGCTAGTGACGACGTTGCCCTCCACGTACGACGGTGTCGCCGCAGGGCTGTCGATCCTCGTGTTGCTAAGCGAGTTCGCAATGCTTCGCGCTCCGTTCTTGCGCTCACAGGTACGGCTTTATGCATTCCAGTCCTTGGTGGTCACCGGTCTCGCGTTCTACGTCGCGGCGTCGAAACACATTGATGAACTGTACGTCTTGGCGGCTCTCTCGTTCGTCCTCAAGGTGGTCGTGGTTCCGGCACTGATATTGCGTCTCCTTCGCGACGCGGATACCGATCTCGCCGGCAGTTCGGTCCTCGGTACGGCGAGCGCGATACTCATCGCCCTCGTCGTGGCGGCATTCGGATTCTTCGCCGTGGGATCGCTGCACGTGAGTTCTTCGTCGCTGCCCACGTCCTCGTTGGCGATCGCGTGCGCGATTGTTCTCGTGGCCTTCGTCCTCATAATTCTGCGTTCGGACGTGGTCTCCCAAGCGATTGGTTTCTTCTCGCTCGAGAATGGTGTTTCCGTGGCGAGTTTGGTCGTCGCCTCGGGACTTCCATTGATCGTGGACATTGCGTTTCTCTTCGACCTTCTCGTGGCGGTCGTCGTATTTGGTGTCATCATGCGAGTGCATCACGTACGAAACGCGACGTTGTCGACGTCTGACTTTGATCGGCTGAAGGGCTAGTCGTGTCAATACTCGTCGTCGCGCTAGTCTGCCTGCCCTTCGCCACGGCCGTTGGTACTTGGTTCGCGCCGATACGACTCTCGCAAGATTTGAGCATTGTCGTAGGCGTGGCGTCCTTTGCCCTGGCTCTCGGGTTGTTGCCCAGGGTGGCGCATTCGTCGGTCACGGTCGGTGGCGTCTTTCGAGTCGACGCGTTGTCGATGGTGTTTCTGCTTGCGGTGGCCTTTCTTTACGCCACGACTGCCCTCTTCTCCAAGGGATACCTCGCGCTCGGCGATGATGCGGCGGCACAGCGATACGGGCGCCGCTTCTACGCGGGATTCAACCTCTTTTGTTGGAGTCTGATCGTCGTCCCACTCGTCAACGGTCTCGCTCTGTTATGGGTCGCGATCGAGATAACGACCGTTGTCTCTGCGCTGCTCGTCGCCATCGATGACACCGAAGGTGCGTCGGAAGCGGCGTGGAAATATGTACTACTGGCATCGCTTGGTCTCGGCGTCGCCCTCTTCGCCACGATCATGATGTATTACGCCGGCACCGCAGTATTTGGAGCGTCGTACAGCCTTTCCTATTCAACGCTGTTGTCCGGCGCCGCCCACTTCCACCCTGACGTGGTGCGCTTCGCATTCGTCTTGGCCGTGCTGGGCTACGGGACGAAGATGGGACTCTTTCCGGTCCATACCTGGTTACCTGACGCTCACTCCGAAGCGCCGACCCCGGTGTCAGCACTATTATCCGGCGCTCTCCTGGCGGTGAGCCTTTACGCCATCTTGAGGTTCTTCCAGATTGCGGTTCGCTCACTGGGACCCGCGTTTCCGCGAGACGTGCTGCTCGTGTTCGGTGTGGCCACGCTGTTGCTCGCAGCGCTGTATTTGCTCAGTCAGCGGGATATGAAACGCCTCTTGGCCTATTCGAGCGTCGAACATATGGGAATCTTGGCCATCGGCATCAGTTTCGGCGCACAGATTGCCGTGGTAGGTGTGCTACTGCAGGTACTGGCGCACGCCGCCGCCAAAGGTACGGCCTTCTACGGAGTCGGATCAGTGGTCCGAAAGTTCGGCACCAAGGACATGACCAAGATTCGCGGCGGCGTTAGCGCTTTGCCGTGGAGTGGCCCCATGCTCGTGCTCGCCGTTCTGGCGCTGTCGGCGATGCCACCGTTTGGGATCTTCCGCAGCGAGTTCTACATCGTCGAGGGCGGTCTCGCGCAGCCACGCGACGTCATGGTCGTGGTCTTGCTTGTATTGGTCATCATCGCGTTCTTTGGCCTCTCGTGGTTTACGACCCAGACGATGTTGAGCGAAGACCCCACACGCTCTTCGATTCAAGTGAGCGGCGCGAATGCCATGACCAAAGGTGAGGTCAGTAATTGGATCGTCGCCGCGATGGCGATTGGGCTCGTGGCACTGGTGATTCTCGGGGTGCACCCTCCTTCGTTATTGATGCACCTCCTGGATCGCGCGGCCGGCGAGTTGGGAAGTGGGCGATGACGTTCCCTATTGACGCTCGTGCGTCGTCGATGGATTCTTTGGTGTCCCGCGTAAAGACACAGGTCGCGAGCGGAGCTCGCTTCGCCGCGCTCATGGCCGAGGCCAGTGACGACGGCCTCCGAGTGCTAGCGGTACTGAGTCGACTCGGGACGTTGACGGTTGAGGTGACAACGCTGCCGGCAACCGTGCGACAGTTTCCATCGCTCACGCCTGAGATTCCCTCCGCCATCTGGTACGAGCGAGAGATTCAAGATCTGTACGGCGTGAGTTCGACCGGACGACACGGTGATGAATCACTGATCTTGCCCTTGGTCGATGACGCGAATCGGCCGCGACCCGGTGCCGGCACGACGACGCCGTGGGCGACGCTCGACGTGACGCCGCCACCCACGCGACTCGAGGGGGAGGGTGCATTCACGATCTCTTACGGGCCGGTTCGCTCCGGGGTCTTCGAGTCGATCGAGTATCTGGTCGAGACGACCGGCGAGGTGATTCCGTCACTAAATCTGCGTGTCTTTTATAAACATCGTGGCCTCGAAACGAGCTTCGAGGGTCGAAGTGTGGAGGACGGCGTGCTACTCGCCGAGCGTTACGAGGGCGTCGCCTCCGTGGCCCACGCACTGGCGTACTGCGGCGCCGTTGAACAGATCGGCCACATCAGCGTGCCCCCCGCGGCGGACTACGTACGGGTCATTCACGCCGAACTCGAGCGCGTCGCCAACCACGTCGACACATTCTTGCGTCACGTGGAAGCGGCCGGGCAGGCCGTCGCGTTCGCGCGGTTGTCCTTTCACAAGGAACGAGTCCAGCGTCTTCGTTCTCGCATCTGCGGGAGTCGCTTCGGTCGCGGCGTCGTGGTGCCGGGTGGTGTGAGCGGAGCGCCCCTGAGTCGGGCCGCCGACGTCCTTGCCGAAGTTGACCGGCTGCACAGCGATCTGGCGGCAGATCTCAAACTGCTCATGACCACGCCGTCGTTTCTCGACCGACTTCGCGGCACCGGCGTGCTCTCGACCGAGACGGTGGTCAGGTACGGGGCGCTGGGTCCGGTCGCTCGAGCCTCGGGTGTGCTTGACGACGTTCGCTACGTTCGCCCGTACGCGGCGTACGGATCTCTCGGACGCGACCGCGCGGTCGTACCAGGTGATGGCGACGCCCTGGCGCGCCAGAGCGTTCGAGTCCAGGAGATTGACGTTGCGTTCGACTTCATTCGTCGCGCCATCGCGGAACTGGAGGACGCGGGCGAACCGTCCGGCGGCGAGTGGTCCGCGGACGTGCCGGAGTTGAACGGAGAGGCTTTGGGTTGGTCCGAATCGCCGCAAGGCGAAATTCTGACCTGGGTACAGGTTCGAGACGGCTACTTGACCCGCGTGAAGCCCCGATCCGCCTCGTTCCACAATCTGATGATCTTTCCGCTCGCCTTTCCGAAGGACATTCTCACGGACTTCGCGTTCATCGAAGCGAGTTTCGGCGTGTCGATCGCGGGGGTGGCGGGCTGATGCCGTGGATTCCTCGAGGACTGCGAAACGGAATCGTGACCACGGCCTATCCCCGCCATCCCGACGGATACGACGCGCACTTCAAGGGATCGATTGAAGTGCGTCGCGCGGCGATAACCGACGCGGTCAAGGAAGCGACGAGGAGTTGTCCCACGGGAGCGATCACCGTCGTCGACGACGTGATTGACCTGGATCGGGGCAAGTGCATTCTCTGTGGACGGTGTGCGACAATCGCCTCCGAGTCCTTCGTCATCTCGCCACGCGTCGACAGGTCAGTACTGCGACGCGGCGATCTGCGTATACCGCACCTCGAAGACAGCGACGAGAACCTCCAGCGGGTGCGCGAAGCATTGGCCCGTCGCGTGAAGACGCTTCGTCGTTCGATCCACGTACGGCACGTGGACGCGGGTTCCGATGGCTCCGACGAGTGGGAAATCGCGGCGCTGATGAATCCGGTCTACGACGTACAGCGACTCGGGATCTTCTTCACGGCCAGCCCCCGCCACGCGGACGTGCTGTTGGTGACCGGCGTCGCGACTCCGGGCATGATTCCGCCGTTGCTGCGCACCTTCGACGCCATGCCTGAGCCGAAGGTCGTCATCGCCGCGGGCGTCGAAGCGAGTAGCGGCGGTCTCGTCGGCGTGGGGTACGCCTCGCGAGGGGGGATCGAGGACGTGTTGCCCGTTGACGTCTTCGTGCCCGGCTCACCGGCGACGCCGTTCGGGTTGCTCCACGGCATACTGCTCGCCGTCGACCTCGTGCCGTTCGCGCACGACGCAGCGAGCGAGCAGTCGTCGCCCGGACGCGGTCGTGCGAGCAAGAGGGCGCGATGAGCGCGGCCCTGATTGACCTCGCGTTCGCGTGTTTTGTAGTCGGGGCGTTGATTGACGCCGTATTCGGGGTGCGACGACGTTGGATCCGCCGACTGCCCTACGTGGGTGGACTGCTGGGCAGCGTGAGTCTCTTTGCGCTTGGCGTTCACGCCACGGTCTCTGACGTGCACTACGTGAACGTCTCGATGCTCTCGGGTTCCGGCGAACCCGCGATGCGCGTTGACCCATTGGCCGGTCTCTTCTTGACGCTGCTCTTCGGACTGTCGGTAGCGATCTCCGCGATCTACATCTCTTGGATCGACTCCGGTGAACGAGTGGCGCACCGGTGGTCGGCCGTCGGCTATCTACTTCTCCTGAGTTCGGTGGCCGGTATCGTGCTCGCGGCCAACGCGTTTCTCTTTCTCTTCGCCTGGGAGCTGCTGACCATTGCCTTCTACGTCTTGACCTCGGCATCGACGATTTCGCGTCGCCGCACGGGTGCCATGTGGTCGACCCTCGGCATCGGTAAATTCAGCGGCGCCGCCCTGCTCCTCGGATTCCTCTTGTTGGCGAGTCGGACGGGGAGTCTGGAGCTCTCGAGTTGGCACGCGGTCGGACACGGGGCGCTCCTCGATGTCGCGTGGGTTCTGATGGTCGTGGGCTTCGGGGCGAAGTTGGGTGTCGTGCCGTTCCAGGTCTGGATTCCAGTGGGTTATCCAGCGGCGCCCGGACCAGCACGAGCCGCGATGGCTGGTGTCGCCGCCAACGTTGGCGTGTACGGCCTCTGGCGAGTCCTTGGTGTCTTGGGTAGCCCCCCGGTGTGGCTGGTCATCGCCGTGCTGCTGTGTGGGGGAGTGACCGCGCTCCTCGGCATCACCTTCGCGGGGGTGCAAGCGGGCCTGGCGCGGGTCATCTCCTATTCCAGTATCGAGAACGCGGGCCTCATTCTCACGGCCTACGGCCTCGCGCTCACCGGGAGCGCGATCCATTCGACCTCGCTGGTGGCGCTCGGCCTGCTCGCGGCGACCCTGCAAACGTGTGCGCACGCGGTGGCGAAGTCGGCGCTCTTCGTGTCGCTGGCGAATGTCGAGGCCGCCGAGGGGACGGACGACCTCGACGAACTGCGAGGCGTCGGTCGTCGGATGCGCTGGAGTGGCGCCACCTTTGGCGCCGGCGCTCTCGCGTTGGCCGGACTGCCTCCGACGATCGGATTCGTATCCGAGTGGTTCATCTTGGAAGCCCTCATGCAGCAGTTTCGAGTCATGGGACTGGCGTTGCGTTTGGGACTCGCGGTCGCGGCCGCGATGGTTGCCCTGACGACCGGACTCGCCGCACTGGTGTTCTTACGAGTGCTCGCCCTCACGATGCTCGGTAAGTCGCCCGGCAAGAATGACCGGCATCGCGAACGCGGCTTCTTTAACAAAGTCGGCCTGTCGATACTTTTCCTCGCCTGTTCCGTCGGCGCCGCTCTAAGTCCCTTAGAGGTTCGATTCATTGCCAGTGGTCTGGGCCCGTTGGTTCCTAAGGCGGTCACACTTGGTGCCGCGAAGTCACCGTGGGTCCTGCAGCCAGTTTTCTCTGGTTTTTCCATCCTTTCGCCGTCCTGGCTGTGGGTGATCCTGCCGATTGCCATCGTCACGGTTCTGCTGTCAACGCTTCTCTTCTCGCGCGGGAGTTTTCTGCGCGTGCGACGAGTACCGCCGTGGCGATCGGCGAGTGCAGGCGTTGCCGGAGCCTCGAACTACACGGCCTTTGGTTTCGCGAATCCTCTTCGTCACGTACTCGCCAACGTCCTCGGTACGACGAAGACCGTGTCAACGGAGGACGACCTCTCGTCCTCGTCACAGGACGTCTCGCGGGTCACGACGAGCACGATCGTCGTCGAACCAATCGAGACGTACGTCTACCGACCCGTGCGTCGTGCCTTCATCATCACTGCTCGTGTCGCCAAGCGATTGCAGTCAGGTCGCCTTAATGCTTATGTTGCCTACATGCTCGTTGCGCTGCTGGCTGTATTGGCCGTCGTCGCCGCAATCCATTGAGCGGAGCGCGAAGCGATGAGGGCGACTGCGATTGGTGTCCAAGGACCCAGCCTGCGCCATCTCCAATTGGCGAGCTTAGGAATGGGACTATCGACGATGAGTTCCTGAGCCGTTGATTGTTGCCGGTCTCGTCATTCCACGGCGATGACCGCAATCGACACCAGGAGGCCAGGCACGTCCACTGGGAGCTGGACGCCTTGTCGCGCAGGCGGATCATCATGAAACCATGAATCCCATACGGCATTCATGCCGGCAAAGTCTTCTGGATTGCGCAGAATGAACGGGGCACTCACGATCTTCTCCACCGAACTTCCGGCCGCCTCGAGAATCGCCTTGACGTTCAACAAGCTCTGGTGTGTCTGCTCCTCGATTGACGGTCCAGCCAACTGGCCCGTTCTCGGATCTTGACCGGCCTGGCCGGATACGAAGATGAGGCCGGCCGCCTTCACGGCTTGGCTGTAAAAGGGGGATGTCGGCGCGCCCTCGGTGCTTACAATGTCTCTACTCAACTCGTCTCACTTTGATCAATAGTGGCTGGAAACGTTTTTCCGATTCACTGTCTACTTCACTCGTTCATCTCTGACTGGCGGATTGTCCGGTAGTGATTCAGGGCCGACGTGCACGATCTCCAACTCGAGACTGCACGACTGGGCGTTGCAATCGCCCAGACAGTGGTCTTCGTTACAAAGCGGCTAAGTTCACCGTCATGCGGCGATGCGCCCAAATCCTGACTTCACTTTTCGTGATTGGCCTCGTCGGATTTCAATCAATGCCAGTCACGGCATCAACGAAGTCCGATGTTGCGATCGCGCGTGAAGCGCTACTTGGGCGGTCCGACTTTCCAAAGAGTTGGACGACATTTCCGAGCGGAGGAAATAGTGAACTTGGAAATGCCCAAATCGCTGAGTGCCTGGGCATTCCTACGTCGGTTGTTGACTACAACCCACTGCACGCAAACAGCCCCACATTTACTGACCGCAATCGAGGACTGAGTGTTGATGACGCGGTGTCCTTGTTTCCGAGTTCGCACATTGCAACTCAACAGTTCAATATCTATGGATCTCGGCGATCAGTGGTATGTATTGGGCGCGCCTACAATTCTGCGAGCGTCAAGGCCGCCTTCGCTCGGCAGCTTGGACAGGGGGTCACGGTAAACACGATTGTTGCCCTTGCTCTGCCGAAGCCTTCGAAAACTGATGAGTCCAGCGCATTCGAACTCCAAATTCAGATCACAGCCGCGGGAAAGAAGGATTCAATCCAAAGTGAGATGGTTGCCATCATGTCGAGAACGCGCAACGAAGGTGCACAACTTCAATTTGTGAGCAGCCTCGGGAACCCGTTTGCGCACTCATTCGTGTCGAATCTTGAGACACTGACAGTGAATCGCTTGAATTGAAGGTGTCGTCTTCGCACCTTTTTTTCAAATAAGGCTTAGCCGTCGTCGGGCACGTCGCGGCATTTGGAGATTTTCGACAGAGTGTTTCGCTAGTTCGAAGCATGATGACGACGAATAAAGCGAAGTTGTCGATCGATTAAAGCGAGAACGAACGCGAGGACAACGATCAGCGGAATGATATGGACCGCGCTCATCCAAGCCTGCCAGTTGAACGTCGGATCACGTCGATTGAACCGAACGAGGTCTGGTCCGGCGCCAACCTTGCCACGGAATTACGTCCGTCCCGGCCGTCTTTGTGCTGATGTCCACACTCTCGAACTGGGGAGTGATGTCGGCGGCGGACGATTGAATCCGTACGCCGATTCAACAGATCTACCATCTTCCATGGCGGCTCGAACCTCGAAGTTACAATGCCGTATGGCGTTCCTGGCATTTGTCATCGGGGGTCTGGTGTTCGGTGCGGGGGATCAATACGTCGGAACTGTGCACGCCGTCAACGCAGTGGGCGGGTGGTCGATATCGGTGAGCCTGCTTTCTGCGCCTTGGCTGATACTTCCGTTCCTGTTCGGCTCGACGCAAGGACGACCGCGCCGTGCAGCGGTGACCGGCTTGGTCGTCACACTGTCCGCCCTCGCGGGATACTTCGCCATGACCTTGAGTCCGATGGAAGGGGTGCACTTCTCCCTAGTGGAACTTCGTGGCCTCCTAGGCACCAACCAATTGAACGAGATTGGCGGTCTCGTCGCTGGACCATTGTTCGGGTGGCTCGGGTACCGATGGCACACGTGTCGGTCGTGGCTTGCTGCTGCCTTCGTGACTGGCGCACTTTGCCTGGAGCCCGTTGCGGTGACGGTGGCGGGTCGCAACGGGGGTCGTAGTGGATTCGTGTGGATACTTGAGGTAGTTGTTGGATTGGCCACGGGCACATGGTTTCTCGTGGGTAGACGCAGGCAAGATGGACTCGACCGCCGCGTTCCCAAGACACTCCGAAGAGCCAATTGATTCCGGAGGCAAGCTCGTAGGCAATACTGCTAAGCCCTTCGAAGGGCCCGGCGTGAACCCGCCCGTTGCGGATGGGGGAGTACTCGCCTCCCGACTACGAGATCAGTGTGCGAGTGACATTCCGACGACGAATAAACCGGAACAGAGCAGTGGGGTAGTGGTGATGAGGGCCGCCGCGTAGCCCCAATGGTGTTCGCGTTGCAGAATCACTGGCACAGCGAGAGCAGAGGAGAATGTCGTCAGTCCCCCACAAAAACCAGTCAAAACGATTGATCGAACATGTGCGTCACTGGTGCCGATCAATCGATACGCGGCGTAGCCCGCGATACCCGTACCCAAAGCGTTCGCAGCGACGGTGGCCCACGGACGACTCGTCGGATGATTTCGGCGAACTAGGTATTCGAAGAGGTAGCGGACGACACAACCAACAGCTCCGGCAATCGTGACAAGTAACAATGTCATGCTCGGCGCCGATGTCGACCTAAACCAAGCATCCCGGCGAAAAGGCCTGACAGGATGGCCCCTGCGGTCACTAAAAGACACCCGCCTATGGTGAGGTGCCAGATTGCCGCCAAATCGACGAAGAGCCCCGAATACGAGGTCAGACCTCCCAAAAAGCCAGTGACGAGGATAAGACGCATCGGATCATTCGGATCATGGTGCTTCAGGCGGTGCCGAAGAAGGTCGGTTGCGATGAAGACGCCCAGCGCGTTGATCGCGAGCAACACCCATGGAATCTGATGCGTCCAATCCGTCGACGGATAGATTGCCGAGCCTCGCGGTATCGCGTACAGATTAATTTTAAGTAACAGATCTCGGATGAGTGTTCCAACGGCGCCGCCTAGCGCCACAACGAGCACGGCGAAGCTGAGTTGTTTTGGAGAGAGGGTGATGTGAGCGCGCATCAGTACTACGAAACTAGTTTGCGAGGATTACGTTTTGGCCATTGACAGCGATACGGCGAGTGGAGGATTCTTCGATGTGTACAAATTCGTCCGTAACTTTACATAACGTACATTATCGGCGTTATACCCAGATTCCGCTGTTATACTGGCTGGTATGCGTCGGCTACTTTGTGCTGCCCTAATAGTGGCATCCAGCATCGGAATCTTTGCCATTCCCGCCACGGCCGACCCCTCCCAGGACAAAACGTTGCTCTCGTTTGATTACAGCGACAACACGGCGCCGCCGTCGGCGTCAAATGGTTCGTTCAATGTGATCGTTGACGTTTTGACGGATGATAACTCTGGTCTCGTGCGAATGTTTGCAGTCGCCCCAGCCAGTACGGGTGACTCGAACATCGTTTGCCACTTCCAATGGATCGACCAGAGCCAGGTCGAGTGCGCCTTCAACTTCCCGGACCCCGGTGTCTGGGCGATTCACGCACAGTTCATCGTCGCGCCCCAGACCGACGTCGTCGCGGTCGCCGTCACGAACCTCCGCGTCGACAACTGATCCGAGACCCTCTGGGTCCGGTCAAGTTTCGAGTGATCTGGGGTGACCCCTTCAAGGGCATGACTCAGGTCGTCGTTGAGGCACACGACGTCGACGAGGCGCTCGTGCTCGCGCACGAACTGCATCCCGAACTTCCCCGTCCACGGGTCGCACTCCTGTCGCACGAGTAATTGCTCACCTCGTTTCTGGATTGTGCCGTGGTTTACACTGCCCAGATGAGCTCTCTCTTTGATGTCAATGGCAAGGTCGTGTTGGTCACCGGCGGCAGTCGCGGAATCGGCGAGATGATCGCACGAGGGTTCGTCGACGCGGGTGCGAAGGTCTATATCTCGTCACGTAAGGCCGAGGTCTGCGACGCATTGGCGAAGGAGCTGTCCGAGCACGGTACTTGCATCTCGGTGCCGGCCAATCTTTCTACGGAGGCCGAATGCCAGCGACTCGCCAGTGAGATCGCGGCGCGCGAAGATCACCTCGATGTCCTTGTCAACAACGCCGGCGCCACCTGGGGTGCGCCAATCGATGAGTACGACGAGAAGGCGTGGGAACGGGTGCTTTCGCTCAACGTGAAGGGTGTCTTTCACCTCACGAAGTTCTTGCGTCCGTTGCTGGACGCTCAGGGTACCGCCGAGAGTCCTTCGCGGGTCATCAATATCGGTTCGATCGATGGGCTCCACGTGCCGGCGATGGACACCTTCGCGTACTCCGCGTCCAAGGCCGCGGTGCACCAACTGACGCGTCACCTCGCCAAGACGTTCGCGCCGAAGATCACGGTGAACGCCATCGCCCCGGGCCCGTTCCCGTCGCACATGATGCGCGCGACGCTCGAGGCGCACGGTGACGAGATCGCTCGGGCCGCGCCGATGAAGCGCATCGGTCAGTCCTCGGACATGGCGGGCGCGGCAATCTTCCTCGCCTCACCAGCCGCCAGTTACATCACGGGCGTGGTGCTGCCCGTCGACGGCGGTCTGGCCACCCTGGCTTAACTCTTGGGCTCGGTGCCCAATGTGATGCTGATCGTGAGGTGTTTCGAGCCGCGCACGATGTGAACTGCGATTATATCCCCTGGTCGCAAGGCAGAAATGACGCTTCCTACGTCCTGCGCGCTGCCGATCGTCGTCTTGTTGATCCCGACGATGATGTCGCCCTGCTTGACGCCCGCGGCGGCTGCGCCGGTGCCCGAGATGACACTCATCACCACCGCCCCGCTGGAAACGGTGAATCCGTACTCCTGTTGGAGCGACGGCGTCATCGACGTGATCTCGACGCCGATGAAGGCGCCGTGGTTGACGACGCTCTCCCCCGCCTCGAGCTGCTTGAGGAGCGACTCGATCGTGGCGTCGGGAATCGCGAATCCGATGTTCTGAGCGCTCGTGCCGTCGGGCAAGGTGCCGGCGACGGCGGTGTTCATGCCGATCACGTCGCCGCTGGAATCGAGCAACGGACCCCCGGAGTTACCGGGGTTGATCGCGGCGTCGGTCTGAATCATGTTGTTGAGGGTCTCACTCGACGTGTCCGATCCGGCGGTCACGGTGCGACCGAGCGCCGACACGATGCCCGAGGTCACCGTGGGTGTTCCCGCGGCGAGGCCGAGCGCGTTGCCGATCGCCACGACGGCGTCGCCATCGACGAGGTCATTCGAGTTGCCGAAGGTCACCGGCGTTAGGCCGGAGATGTTGTTGATGCGAATGAGTGCCACGTCGTCGATGGGATTGGTACCGATGAGCGTCGCGGGCAGCGCCTTGGTCGATCCGGTGCGCGTGACCGTGATCGTGCCACTGTTGACGGCGGCGGCGATCACGTGATTGTTCGTGATGACGAGACCGTTCTTGGTGATGATCATTCCGGTGCCCTGATCCTCTTCGCCCTCACCCTTCACGTCGATCGACACGATGGACGGCAGCGCTTTGTTGATCAGCTTGGGAATGCTGATACCACCGGGTAGATAGCCAGCGCCGGGTGGATTGGTGATCGGGTCGATCGTCACTCCCCCGGGTCCGGAGTTGGACGACGACGCGTACCGTCCGGCTAGGCCGCCGACCAGCGCGGCGACGAGGAGCAACGACACCCTCGTTGACCAGAGAGAACGCTTCGGGGGACGCACGCTCGGCTGAGACGAAAGCGGCACGACGTCTTCGACGGTCGACTCGACGGGCATCGGTGGTGGCGTCGCGTCCGATGGCGTCGTCATGGGCGTTGCGTCGAGCGACGGTGTTGAGTCCGCGTCGTGCGTTCCGGTCTCGACGACTTCGCTCGCCGACGCTTCGGCGCCGTCATCGGGAACAGTATTCATGCGGACATGCTAGGCACTCAATCTAAAAAGGACCTAAATGCGCACGAAATGTTTGTTTATTGGTGAGCGGCTAGATTGGAGACCCTATGTCGCGTCGTATTGAGATTGAAATCACGAGTCTGAACGGCGACGTGGCGACGTGGCGCGCGGCCGGTGCGAAGCTGCCCAAGGGTGTCCTCAACTCATCACTCGTTCCCGGCGGACCCGTCGTCGGCAACGTCTATCGCGCCGACGTCGAGCAGTACATGGAGGGCATCGAGATCCTTTCGGTGATGGCACCGAAGACCGCCTCGCCCGTCGATCCGCGCAACGAACGTCTCGAACTCATTCCGACGACGAAGACCGGTCCCGACGTCGTCGTCACCTACGCCCCCAAGGGTCGCGGCGGGTCACGCCGCGATGGTGGCGACACGCGACGCGACGGCGGTCCGAGTCGTCGTGAGGGCGGCCCCGGCCGACGCGAATCCGGTCCCGGTCGCAGCGAACGCGGGCCCGGTCGCCGCGACAGCAGTTCCACGAAAGCCGAGGGTTCCGAGGAGCGGACGTCGTCGCCGCGTCCCGAGCGAACGAGGCGTCCACCGCGCACTCCGGTCGACCGCGAGGCGTCAGACGCCTCAACCGGCGACCGGCCGGCCCGCGCACCGCGATCTGATCGACCCGCGCGAGGTGCACGTCCGCCGCGTCCGGAACGTCCCGCCGGTCCCGTGCAGCCGCCGTTGACGACGACGCATCGCAACTCGTTGTTGGCCACGCTCTCGCCCGAACAGTTGCCCGTCGCCGAACAACTGCTGCGCGGTGGGATGCCCTCGGTGCGCGCTGCGGTCGCCGAACAGAACAAGAACGCCACGGCGCAGGGCCGTCCGACCATCGACGCCACGACGATCGATCGCATCGCCGAAGACCTGTTGGGTCGCACGAACCTCGCGCTCTGGAAGGACCGCGCCGGCGGTGCCATCGGTGCCGGACGCGAACTTCGCCTTCGCGACCTTCGCGCCGTCGTCACCTCGGCCAAGACGGTCTCGCTGGACGAAGAGGCGCGCGCGCAACTGAAAGAACTCCAGGTCTCCTTGACCGCTCGCCTGGAACACTTGCGAACGCAGTGGAACGACGAAACTCGACGCGGCCGTTGAGTCGAAGAACGTGAAAGAGGCCCTCGCCCTCGTCGCACGCCCGCCCGACATGTCGACGCGCGTGAGCGCCGAGATGGCCGCCAAGGTCGTCGCCATCACTTCAGAAGCACTCAGTGCCGACGCCGATCCGACGCTGTGGAAAGAGATCGTCGTCCTGACGGTCGACACGTCGATCCGTCGCAACGTGAAGCCGCAAGGTATTCCCGACGACGAGTCGTGCAAGGCGGTCGCCATCCACAATGCTGGTGCGATTCCGGAGTTTGCGAAGTTGCTCGGGATGAAGGTGCCACCGCCACCACCACCGACGAGGATCGCGCGTCGCCCGACGACGCGCCGTCCGCCTACTCGCCGCGCATCGTAAGTAGTCGCGCCTTCCAGCCGAGGGACTCGTACAGCGACTTCATTCCTCGATCACCGGGCAGCGCGTAGCCGTCCTTCGGCGGGCGCTCCCCCGCTATCAACACCGTCAACAGCGTCGTCGCGACGCGTCGACGACGCTCGTCGTGATCGACGAAGACCCCCTCGACGACGTCGTCGCGCACGACCGCGAAGCCGAGTAGTCGCTGCGTCGTCACCGATCGTCCACACCGCGCCGTCGGCGATCAGTTGCTCGAGTAACACGTCGTCGTCCACGTCACGACGAATCGTGTTGTAGAGCTCCGGACCGCCGCGGTGACTCGTCAGTCGCTTGAGCGCATGGTCCCAGAGCGAGCGCAACTCGTCCGACACGTTCTCTGCCTGGTGAACGTGCACGTCAGCGACTAGCCGGTAATCGGGAATGCGACCGTCGTCGCCTCACACACAGTCACGACAGAGCATGTTCGCTCGGTCCGACAGTTGGCTCGTCTTCTTCAAGAGTCGACACGACGCGCAGCGGAACTCGTCGTCCTGCTTGGGCAAAATCGTCTCGGCCGGGTCGACCAGCGTATCCACTTCGCCGGGTGCCTCTTCGTCGTCCTCGGGCGTCGAGGTGCGCCGGATTGTCTCGGCAAGTACCTCGTCAAGCGCCAATTCAATGTCGGCGTCGTCCACCACGTCGTCGTCTTCGACGACGACGACTTCGGCGACGACATCCTCATCTTCGACCTCTTCGACGTCGTCCACTTCTACGACATCGTCAGCTTCGACGTCCTCGACGTCCTCGACGTCCTCGACGTCCTCGACGTCTACATCCTCGACATCGTCGAGGTCCACCTCACCAATCGTCTCTTCGTCGAACCCGTCGGCGAGCTCCTCTTCGTCGAATACTTCTTCTGTATTGCCGTCACTAGACATAAATCCCTCTTCTATAGCGCTGGCATTGTAGAGCCTTTTGGTCCCAGAGTGACGCCATATGGCATAAACAATGGCTAAGGATGAGAAAAGCTAGCGATTGAGGCGGTTTCGCTCCGCGGCGCGCTCGGCCTCGAGTCGTTCGAGGTCGGTGTCGGAAAAGTCGACATATTTCATTGCGTCGGCGATCGCTTCGTGACCGGCGACCTCGCGCACGAGTCGCGCCATCTCCTGGGCGACACGCCGGTAGCTCGGGTGGCCCTGCGGACTGGACCGGAGTTCGATGAGGTGCATCGCCTCGCGCGCGTTCATCTGCATGACGTAGCGGATCCGAAAGGCCAACGCGACCGCGTACTGCGCCTGTTCGGGGAACTCGCGGCGCAGGTCGTAGTAGAGCTCGGCGGAGCGTTCCAGTGACTCCACGTAGCGCTCGGCGAGTCCGGCCTCGACGATGACCTCGGGAACGTCGAAGCCGAGGTCGGCCGTCAGTGGCTGCCACTCGATCGTGAGCAGGCGGTGGCGCTGGAGGTCGCGGAACGCGCCGTAGTCGGTGACCAACTCGAATCGGTAGTCGGTGCGTTCGAAGGCGCGACCCGGTCGGTGGCGACGGTTCTTGCGCTGCCCCACGTAGGTGGTCATCAGCGTGGCGCGCTGTTCGGGTGCGAGCGACGCCACTCGCAGGCGCGCCTCGTCGTGCGAGATCGTCGAGTTGCCGAAGACGATCGCCTCGAGCACGCGTGTCTCGCCGTCGGGGTCGAAGGCGACGAGGCGGACCTGTTCGGTCGGTTCGTCCTCATCAATCGGCGGCCACATCGACTCGACGAGGTCGCGCGTCGCCGACTTCGTCTCAGACATGTACGTCGACCAGGCCACGCCGCGCTCGGGGACGTCGACACGCTTCAGGAACGACGGGATCACCTTCACGAGTTCGTCGAACATGAGTTGACCGTAGAGTCGGACCTCGAGCAGCGGATGGGCGCGCATGTGCAAGAGCAGCGACTCGTAGGCCTGACCCGAGGCGTAGATCCCGAGGTTCGACAGTGCGCTCGCCGGCAACAGTCCGCGCGTCGCGTCGAGGGCCTTCGCGCGAATCGCAGTGCGATAGACGAAGTCGGTGTCCTCGGGGGTCTTCGGGAACTTCTTGGTCAGCCACTCGGTGAGGACGGGCAGCAGCTCGGCGTAGGTGTCGAACATGCGGTCCATCTCACCGACGTAGCGCGCGCCGAACCGCGATTCGAGCACGTCGTGGTCGCGATAGAAACGGTACCGACCATTGGTGAAGCGTCGGTCGTAGCCGAGGTAGCGCGTCGACTGTTCGAGGTAGCTCATCAGGCGTCCCCACTCGAGGACCTTGGTGAGCACGTTGCTCGCCTGCTCACAGGCCAGGTGGACGCCACCGAGCTGCGCGACCGAGTCGTCGCCGTACTCGACGAAGATCCGCTGGTAGAGCTCGTCGGCGCGGTCGAGCCCGACCGTCGCGTCGACCGAGGCGTCACCGGAGAGGTCGAGGTCGCCGACGAACTCGTCGAGGAACAGTCGTCGCAGGCTCTTCGTTGACCGCGAGTAGCGCGCGAAGAGCGCCCCCTTCACGACTTCGGGCAGGTTGACCAGTGCGAACACGGGCCCTTCGAGGTTCGTGAAGTACCGCCGGAGCACCGCGATTTCCGCGTCGGTGAACTCTTCGGCGACGTAGGCGTGCATGGACTATCGAGGCTAGAGGCGAAATCAGGCCCGCGGGTGGACGCTGGAGTAGCCCGCCACGACGCTGCGCAGGACGGCGTCGCGGGCCGCGGCCGCCACCTCGGCGACCGACGTGAGGTCGCTCATCCGAGCCAACTGCTCACACAGATCAGCCACCTGTTTGGCGTTGCGCACGAAGTCCCCCGGTGAGGTCTGACCGATCTCGACGTCGGCCAGGTCCAAGACGGTACCCAGTGACGCGCCGCGCGCCCAGGCGGCGATGGTCGTGGCGAACTTGCCGTCGGGCTCCTTCGCGCTCGGCACCTGGTAGCGGCCTTCGATCTCTTGGATCGCGGCGGCGGTCACCGTGATCTCGGCGAGTCGATCATTGAGGTTGCCGCGGCGCTGTTGGCCGAGACGATCATTCAGCGTGCGTCGCTTCTTGGTCGTCACCTGTCGCGACGCGTTCGCCGGACGACCGGCCCGTTTGGACTCGAAGACGAAACACGACAGCAGCCCCGCCAACTGTGCCGGCTCGAGTCCTTCGAAGACGCCGGCGGTGATCGACTCGGCGATCAACAGATCGCACTCGTGGTAGATCGAGCGCAGGAGCTGCCCCTGATTCGTCAGCTGCCAACCCTGCGCGTACCCGAGTTCTTCGAGGACGTGATGACGCGCCACCATCTGGTCGCCAAGCGGGCGCTTGTTGCCCGTCGGACGATGGTCGGTCTCGAACTGGGCGAAGGAGCGCTGCACGACTTCGAGCGCCGTCTCGTACTCGAAGTGGTTGATCAAGTTGGCGGTGAAGTTGTACGTCGGTCGAAAGGACGAGTGCAGGTCCGACGGCGGTGCGAGCGCTACGCGCCCGACGTCGTGGAGTGCCACCTCCGTCGCGAAACAGACGATCGCGTGGCCCTCGTCGTCGAGTCCGCGCCGTCCCGCGCGACCCGTCATCTGCGAGAACTCGCCGCTCGTCAAGAACTTGCGACCGGCGTCGGAGTACTTCGAGAATCGCTCCAGCGCCACCGAGCGCGCCGGCATGTTGACGCCGAGCGCCAGCGTCTCGGTCGCGAAGACGACCGCCAGCAGGTTGAGTTCGAAGCAGGTCTCGACGATCTCGCGAAAGGCGGGCACCATCCCGGCGTGGTGCATCGCCAGACCCTCGTCGCAGACAGTCGATGAAGTCGGCGTACTCGAGGGCCTTCAGGTCGTCGTCGGAGAAGTCCGCCAGTCGCGACTGGGCGATCGCTTCGATGTCGCGCCGCTCCTCGGGCGTGGTGAACATCAGTCCGTCGCGCCGACACTGGTGGGCCGCGTCGTCACACGCCGCGCGCGAGAAGATGAAGACGATGACCGGCAACAGGTCCTCGCGCTCCAGAGCCTGGAGGAGTTCACTGCGTCGCGGCGCGCGAAACGGTGGCGGCGGCGCGCTGGACCTCGGGCCCTTCCACTTCGGTCCGGGTCGGAACTTGCGGGTCGACTTCATTAGGTTGTCGATGCGCCGGGCCTCGTCCGAGAGTCGCTGACCGTCGAGGAGGTCGACGATGTCGACGTTCGGTTGTCCGCGTCGCACGACGGCCAGGTGGTTGTGCAGCGTGATCGGTCGCTCGTTCTCGACGATGATGGCCGTCGGCCCGCGGACCTCGGCGAACCACTCCCCGATGAAGTTCGCGTTGCCGATCGTCGCCGAGAGGGCCACGAAGCGCACGGCCGGCGGGCGTGAGGATGATGACCTCCTCCCAGACCCCGCCGCGAAAAGGGTCCTGGAGGTAGTGGACTTCGTCGAGGATGACGAGGCCGAGCGACTGCAGTTGGTGCGACTCGGTGAGCAGCATGTTGCGCAGCACCTCGGTCGTCATGACCACGACCTCGGCGCTGGCATTGATCGACACGTCGCCGGTGAGGAGTCCGACGCGGCGCTCGCCGTAGAGGGCACACAGTTCGCCGTACTTCTGATTCGAGAGTGCCTTCAGCGGTGTGGTGTAGAACGCCCGCTCCCCGCGCTCGAAGATGCGTCCGATGGCGTAGTTGGCGATCAGCGTCTTGCCCGAACCGGTCGGCGCGCTCACGAGCACGTTGACGTGCTCGTCCACGGCGTCGAGGGCCTCGACCTGAAACCGGTCCAGACCGAAGGCGAGGCTGTTGACGAATCGACCGCGATAGTCGCCGTCGGTCACTTCTTCAACAGCTTGCCGACGCCGATCGCGAAGAAGTAGAAGACCGTCAGGGGTATCGCCAGGGCCAGCATCGACAGCGGGTCACCACTCGGCGTGAAGACCGCCGAGGCGACCGTGATCGCGATGAGCGCGTAGCGCCAGTAGTGCAGGAGCTGTTTGGGCGTCACGATGTTGACCATCTCGAGCGCGACGAGGACGACCGGGAACTCGAAGGTGACGCCGAAGATGAACATCATGAGCAAGAACAACGTCAAGTACTGGTTGGGGTTGTACTCGGTGAGGAGCTCTTTGCCGCCGATGGACTCGAGGAACTGGATCGCGTGCCCGAAACTGAAGTACGCGACGGTCATGCCGGCGATGAAGAAGAACAACGACGCCGTGACGAAGGGGACGATGTACTTACGCTCTTGCGCCTTCAGACCGGGTGTGATGAAGCGCCACAGTTGCCAGAAGAGCACTGGCGAGGCGGCCAGGAGACCTCCGAAGAATCCGATCTTGATGCGCAGCGTCAGGCCGTCCAACGGGGCGGTGACCAGGAACGTGCAGCCCTTATGCGCCGCGTCGCGCGCGTTGCAGTAAGGCTCTTGCAAGAAGTGCAGGATCTGCGGATAGAAGATGAAGGCCACGACGCCGAGGAGCGAGACCGTGATCGCCGAGACGAGGAAGCGGTGACGGACCTCGGCCAGGTGCTCGGCCAGCGTCATGCCGGTCTCGGCTTTACTGAATCGTGACACGTTCGACCTAGTTCAGGGACGGATCAGGGGGCAGCGTCGAGTTGTCTGTTCGAGCGGCGACCGGCCGACTGGGTGGGGTGATGAGCGGCGGCGCGACAGCTTCGGCCGGCGCGGGCGGCTGGTTCTTCCTCACCTCGGCGGCCTCTTTGGCGTCGACTTGATCGGACAGCTGGTTCAACAGGTTGATGGGGCTGCGCACGATGCGCGCGATGTCCCCGGTGCTCGGCAGGTCCGGGATCGCGTCGCGGACCTCACTCTCCACGCGTTCTTGCAGGCGCTTCAGCGCGCGCCAACTCGATCCCAGACGATGCGCCACCTCAGGCAGCTTGTCGGGACCCATCAGGAGCAAGACCACGGCCACGATCACCATGATCTTGATGGGACTAAGGAACATCAGCCCATTGTAGGGCGGTGTCTAGATAAATCCGATGCGGGAAAACGGCCAGATCCGCACGAACGCCTTGCCGATGATGTCCGATCGCGGCACGGGCCCCCACATACGACTGTCACAGGAGTCCGAGTGGTTGTCGCCCATCATGAAGTACTGATTCTTCTTCAAGGTGATCGGCGTGATGGGCTGACCCAGCGGCTCGGTGTGGCTCCACTTCTCCTTGAGGGCGTGCCACCCGACGTGCTGGGCGACATTCTTCAGATAGATCGTGTTGCCCTTGGACTTGAGGGAATCGCCCGGAGTGCCGATGACGCGCTTGACGAGGTCGGTGACCGGTTCGCCACAGTTCTCGGCCGGCGGCGCCTTGAAGACCACGACGTCGCCCACGTTGATCGTCCCGAAGGTGACCGACAGCTTGTTGACGATGATCCGGTCCCCGATCTGCAGGGTCGGCTCCATCGAGCCGGAAGGGATATAGAAGGTCTGGAACGCGAAGGTTCGCAAGAGGAACGACACCAGGACCGCGATGACGATGATGGCGGCCCACTCGATCATCGCGCGACGGCGGGGCTTCTTGGTGCGGACCAGTGGCGCCGCTTCGACCGGCGGTTCGGACGTCAGCACGCCCGAAGATTCCGGGGGGCTTAAATCAGACACTCGTCAAGTTTAGTCTCTCAGCCGTGACGCTCTAAAGAGAGCAGGAGCTTCTGGAATCGCTCGTCGGTGCTCTTGAACGGATCCTTGAGCAACACCGTGCGCTGCATCTCGTCGTTCAACTTCAGATGGACCCAGTCGACGGTGTAGTCCCGACGCCACTCCTTCGCCGCCTTGATGAACGTGCCGCGCATGTGCGCGCGCGTCGTCGGCGGGGGCGTGTGCGTGGCCGTCGCGATCTCCTCGTCGGTCACGACGCGGCGCAAGTGCCCGCGCGCCTGGCGTCGATAGTAGAGACCGCGTTCGAAACTCGTGTCGTGATACAGCAGGTCGATGAGCGCGATCTTGGGGTCGCTGAGCTCCACCCCGCTGCGTTCGCGTTCGCGCTCGATGATCTGCAGTTTCGCGATCCAGTCGACGCGGTCGGCCAGCCCCATCGGGTCGTTGCGGTACTGCTCGATCACCTCGCGCCACAGTTGCACCGCGTGGACCTGGTCGGCCGGGAGTGGATGTCCCTGCAAGAACTGTTCGGCGCGCTCGCACAGGTCGTCTTGAATCTCGAGCGCCGTGAGGTCGCGTCCGTTGGTCAACTTCACCGGCTCCTTGCTCCAGAGGTCGTAGGAGATGTCGCGCAGCGCGTTGATCGGTGAGGCCATGTTGTAGTCGCGCAGGACCGTATTGCGGTCCTCGATCATGGCGAGCACGACGGCGGCGGTGCCGAGCTTTCAGGTACGTCGCGAACTCACTCATGTTGGAGTCGCCGACGATGACGTGCAGTCGCCGGTACTTCTCGGGATCGGCGTGCGGTTCGTCGCGCGTGTTGATGATCGGACGACTGCGGGTCGTCGCCGACGAGATCGCCTCCCAGATGTGTTCGGCGCGTTGACTCATCGAGTACGCGGTGCCCTTGGCGTTGGTGACGACCTTGCCGGCGCCGGTGAAGATCTGGCGGCTGATGAGGTACGGGATGAAGACCTGCTCGAGCCGGGTGAGGTCATCGATGCGCTCGATGCAGTAGTTCTCGTGACAGCCGTAGGAGTTGCCGGTCGAGTCGGTGTTGTTCTTGAACAGGTAGATGTCACCGCGGATACCTTCGTCGCTGAGTTGACCCTGGGCGTACTCGACGAGCTCGCGCAGGATCGACTCGCCGGCCTTGTCCTGGGCGACGGCGTCGACGAGCGTGTCGCACTCGGCCGTGGCGTACTCCGGGTGCGAGCCGACGTCGAGGTAGAGGCGACTGCCGTTCTCCAAGAACACGTTGCTCGAGCGTCCCCACGCGACGACCTTGCGAAAGAGGAATCGACTTACCTCGTCGGGACTGAGTCGTCGCTGCCCGCGCAGCGAAAAGGTGATCCCGTACTCGGTCTCGATGCCGTAGATGCGTCGCAGCATGGCGTCACCCTTGCCGATTCCTCAGCGAAGGAGCTCGCTGACTTGGTCGTCGTTCAGTCGCGTGAACGTGCGTCGAGCGCCGCGGTCCTCGAGGATCCCGACCTCGAGGTCACTGACTTCGATGATCCGGTCCGGTCCGGCGAGCGCGCCGACCGCGTTCTTCAACGTGGTCGTCAGTGATTCGAGCGAGTCCTCCGACGCGGCGAAACGGGTCTTGATGGTCTCGGCGTCGCCCCCCAGCACGGCGAAGCGCGGTTCGTCCGAGATGGTGCCCTCGTAGGCGATCCGGTAGAGCTTGGTCGGACGGGTCGTGTTGCCCAACTGGGCGACCAGGACTTCGACCTCGAGGGGTTTTTGGCCCTCGGTGAACATGTCACCCAGGTGCTGGGCGTAGAAGTTCGCCAGCGCGCGCACGTCGACGTCGCCGCGCGAGTACGTGAAACCGGTCGAGTCGGCCCAGCGGATGCCGGCCTCGCGCAGACGGTCGAACTCGTTGTACTTGCCCACCCCGGCGAAGGCGATGCGGTCGTAGATCTCGGAGATCTTGAAGAGCGACGCCGACGGGTTCTCGGCCACCAACACGACGCCGTTGTCGAAGATCGCGCCCACGATGGAGCGTCCGCGGGCGATGCCCTTCTGGGCGAACTCGGCGCGGTCGCGGATGAGTTGTTCGGGCGCGACGTAGAAGTAGTTGCTCATCGCAAGGATCCCCCGGCCACCCCGCCGCTCTGGGTCCGGCGCTCATTGATGACCCGGAAGCGCCCGGCGACGTCGTCCGTGTCGAGCTCCTGGAAGCCCTGCGGCGGAGATAGTGACGATCATCGGGAAGAGGTTGCGCACGAAGTCCGGTCCCCCGGTGCTCGGGTCGTTGTCGCCGGCTTCGTAGATCGCGAGCGCGCCGAGTTCGATCGCGGCGTCGCGGTCGAGGTCGGCGCTGAAGCCCGAGACGCAGCGTGCCTTCGGCGAAGGGCGTGCCCGGCGCCGATCGTCGAGAAGTCGAAGCGTTCGTAGCAGCCTCCGGCACCGTCGTACTCGAAGATGCGCCCGACCTGGCTGGCGACGTCCCAGCCGGCGAGCAGCGGGATCACGAGCAACGGCGACGTGAGGTTGTTGCGCTGGATGATCGGCGAGAGGTAGTTGGCCTTACCCTCGAGACTGAGCGCGGTGTCGGTCATCTTCTCGTAGTGCTCGAAGGAGAGCTGGGCCATGCGGATGAACTCGATGCCGCGCGCGGCGGTGCCGGAGATCGCGATCGCCGTGAAGTGGTCGGCCGCTTCGATCTTTCGCACGTCGCGACTCGCGATGTAGTTGCCGGTCGCCTGGCGGTCCCCCACCATCACGACGCCCCCGTTGTAGCGCACGGCGATCACGGTGGTCGCGTGGGCCGACGACGGCGCTGAGCCGTTCGAGACCGGCGGCGTCAGCCCGGTCAGCTGGGCGAAGTGGAAGAACGATGGCCCCGGATCATCCGAGGCGTTGAACAGCGGTAGACCCATCTACTCGCCGCCTTTTTGGACGTAGTTGCGAACGAACTCCTCAGCGTTCTCCTCAAGACCTCGTCAATCTCGTCGAGCAGATCGTCGAGGTCGGCCTTCAACTGGTCGCCCTTGGTCGCGTCAACGTCGACGGGCGGCGCTGATCTCGCTCGCTCGTTCGGTGCGCTGCTTTTGGATTCGCTCTTGTTCCGTCATACGTTTGTTCTACCTGTCTAGTGCGTCGAGAAGCGCGTGTGCCGTCGCACTCGTTTCTAGCAACTCTTCGGTCAGAACGCGTGTACCCCTCAACGGATCGAGCATCGGCACGCGTTGTAACGGTCCTTCGCCGAGATCGAAGACGACCGAGTCCCAGTTCGCCGCCACGATCTCGTCGGGGTAACGCGCCACGCACTGGCCCCGGAAGTAGGCCCGGGTCTCCTCGGGTGGATTGTGAACCGCTTCACGAACTGCGTCCTCGGAGTGCAGTGCGCGCAGCCCCACGCGCTGGGCCAGGGAACGTTCGGGACGCAGGTCGTGGTACTGCAGGTCGATCGCGTGCAGGCGCGCGTCACCCGGGCGCCAGCGCGTGGCGCTCTTGGAAACCGCGAAGAATCCGCAGTTTGGCCACCCAGTCGACCCGGTCGGCGACGCGCGTCCGGGTCGTCGCGCACGCCGTCGAGCATCTCGCGCCACTGGGTGAGGACGGCGCTGGACCTCCTCGGCCGGGGCCACGGCGTCGGCGCCCTTGCGCTCGACGTAGTCGTCGGCGAGGTGCCACAGTTCGTCCTGGTAGTCCCAGGCCGTTCGCTCGCGGTCGTCCTCACACAGCACCGCGTACTTGAGCGTCGGGTCGAGGGCGAAGCCGCGCACGGCACCCACGGGCTGACGCGGCATCGCCGGAAAGGCGTCGAGCCCGGAGTCCTCGAGCGCCGCGAGCAGCAGCGCGGTCGAACCGAGCTTGACGAACGTCGCGACCTGGCTCATGTTGGCGTCACCGATGATGACGTGGAGTCGGCGGAATCGTTCTGCGTCGGCGTGCGGTTCGTCGCGCGTGTTGATGATGGGACGCTTCAGCGTCGTCTCGAGCCCGACGACCTCTTCGAAGAACTCGGCGCGCGAACTCAGTTGGAACGAGGGGCTCGCTGTCCATCCCCGGTTCGGTCTCGGCGCCCACCTTGCCGGCGCCCACGATGATCTGACGCGAGACGAAGTGCGGCACCATCGCGCGCACGATGTGGTTGAACTCGACGTCGCGACTCACGAGGTAGTTCTCGTGGGTGCCGTAGGAGTTGCCCTTGCCGTCGGAGTTGTTCTTGTAGAGCGTGATCGCCTGGTACGGCTCGACCATCTCGTTGGCGACCGTCAACGCCCGGCGCATGACCTCTTCCCCGGCGGCGTCGTAGAGCGTCGCCTCGAGCGGCGTGCGGCACTCCGGCGAGGAGTACTCGGGGTGCGCGTGGTCCACGTAGAGGCGCGCTCCGTTGGTGAGGACCGTGTTGGCGAGGTGCGTCTCGACGATCGGCGCGAAGGACGTCAGGTCGGGCAGGCCCCGCGCGTCCATGTCGGGCGTCTCGCCCTCGAAGTCCCAGTTGATCCGGGTGCGGCCCTCCTGGGCGTAGGCGTTGACGATGATGCGAGGAGGCGACGATCTGATCCGAGTCGGGACCCCCGGCGATGCCGTACTCAGTCTCGATCCCGAGGACCTTGGCGACGGACATCGTCCTAGAGGTACTGGCCGGTGCCGACGTGTTGAATCGATCGACCGCCGAGGACGTCGGTCTCTTCGCGGTTGACGAGGGTGCGAATGAAGATGATCCGCTCGCCCTTCTTGCCCGACACGCGCGCCCAGTCGTCGGGGTTCGTCGTGTTCGGGAGGTCCTCGTTCTCTCGGTACTCCTGTCGAATCGACTCGATCAGGTCCTCGGCGCGCAGGCCGCGACCCTTGTCGGCGATCTCGCGCTTCACGGCGAGCTTCTTGGCGCGCCGCACGATGTTCTCGATCATGGCGCCGCTCGCGAAGTCCTTGAAGTACAGGACCTCTTTGTCGCCGCCCTGGTAGGTCACTTCGAGGAATCGGTTCTCGTCGGTCACGCGGTACATGTCGGCGACCGTCTCTTCGATCATCACCTGGATGGCCTTGGCGCGGTCTCCCCCACCGAGGTCACGGATCGACGACGTCGTCGATCGGCAGGTCTGCGTGGAGGTAGCGCTGGAAGATCTGGGCCGCGGCGTCGGCGTCGGGACGCTCGATCTTGATCTTCACGTCGAGTCGGCCCGGACGCAGGATCGCCGGGTCGATCAGGTCCTCGCGGTTGGTGGCGCCGATCACGATCACGTCGCGCAGTGACTCGACGCCGTCGATCTCGGCCAGGAGCTGCGGGACGATGGTCGACTCCATGTCCGAGCTGATGCCCGGTGCCGCGGGTGCGAAAGAGCGAGTCCATCTCGTCGAAGAAGATGATGACCGGCACGCCCTCTTCGGCCTTCTCGCGCGCGCGCTGGAAGACGACGCGGATCTGGCGCTCGGTCTCGCCGACGTACTTGTTGAGCAGCTCCGGTCCCTTGATGTTCAGGAAGTACGAACGCACGTTGCGATTGCCGGTCAGCTCGGCGACTTTTTGCGAGAGCGAGTTGGCGACGGCCTTGGCGATGAGTGTCTTGCCGCAGCCCGGCGGTCCGTAGAGCAGGATGCCCTTGGGTGCCGGCAGGTCGTAGTCGTTGAACAGCGCGCGGTGCAGGTACGGCAACTCCACGGCGTCGGTGATCGCCTCGATCTGGGCGTCCAGTCCCCCGACGTCGGCGTAGGTGATGTCGGGCACCTCTTCGAGGATCAGCTCCTCGGCCTCTTGGCGCAGGAGCTTCTCGACGAGCAGGTTCGAGCGCATGTCGAGGAGCAGCGCGTCGCCACTGCGCAGTTTCACGTCGCTGAGGGAGTCGGCGAGTTCGACGACCCGCTCTTCGTCGGCGCGCCCGTAGACGAGGACCCGACGTTCGTCCAGGACCTCTTTGACGGTGACGACCTCGCCCTGGCCGTCGGACTCGCGCACGCCGATGACGGTGAAGGACTCGTTCAAGACGACCTCGTTGCCCCGGTCGATCTGGCCGGGGTCGAGTCCGGGGTGCAGGGCCACGCGCATCTTGCGGCCGGAGGCGAAGATGTCGACGGTGCCGTCGTCGTTGAAGTCGATGAAGGTGCCGTAGACGGCGGGCGGTTGCGTCAGCTTCTCGACCTCGTCACGCAGGGCCGCGATCTGATCACGTGTCTGTTGGATCGTGATGGTGAGCTTCTCGTTGTTCGAGCGGCTCTGGGCCAGCGCGCCGCGCGCCTCGAGCAGTTTCTCTTCGAGCATCTCGATACGACGGCTGGCCTGTTCGACGTCACTCATCGTCGAGTCGCGCGGAGAACTGACGACGATCTGGTCGTCGTTCTCGGGAATGTCGTCACTGCCGAAGGGCGCGGAACGGTCCATGACGTCACCCTAGGTGAGCGCGGCACGCTCGTGAAAGTCACCAGCTTTCGGAGTCGCCCGCTAGAGTGACTAGACACATCGCGCCAACGGAGGGCCACTAAATGAAGGTTTGGATTGACCAGGACTTGTGCACCGGAGACGGTCTCTGCGAAGAGATCTGCCCCGACGTGTTCACCCTGCTCGACGACGGCCTGGCCTACGTGAAAGAGGGTGCCGACGTGAAGAGCGCACCGGGCGGTGCCGAGGGAATTGCTGTCGTACCGGCCGGTATGGAAGACGCGGTGACCGAGGCCTCCGAGGAGTGTCCCGGTGAGTGCATCTTCATCGAGAACGACTAGACTACTCTCCACGCGCTTCACCAGTCGACGCGCGCTCGTGATGAAACCGGTGTGCGCGACCATGCGATGATCCGGTCGCACGGAACGCCCGTCGATGTGCCACGTTCGTCGCAGGATCTCGACGGTCTCTTCCAAACCGAAGGAGTGGTGTCGCAGCGTCTCGCGCAGCAGCTGGGTCTGGTTGATGGTCGGCAGGTACGCGAGCAGGATGCCGCCCGGTCGCAGCGCGCCCTCGGCGTGCTTGACGACGTCCCACGGTTCGGGCATGTCCAGGATGACGCGGTCGAGGTCGGTCTCGTCGATACCCATCGTCACGTCGCGGATCTGCACGTCGTAGGCGACGTCGGTGCCGAGCATGTCGTGCACGTTCTTGGTCGCCTGCAACGCGAAGTCCTCGCGGATCTCGTAGCCGGTGATGAGCGCGCCCGCGCGCAGCAACGTCATCGAGAGCGCGCCGGATCCGACGCCGGCTTCGAGCACGCGCATGCCGGGACCGACGTCGGCCTGCATGAGGATCGTGCCGAGATCCTTCGGGTAGATCACCTGCGCGCCGCGCGGCATCTTCAGCACCACGTCGGACAGCGTCGGTCGCAGCGCCAGGAAACTCCGCTCGGTGCTACCGCGAATGAGCGAGCCTTCCAGCGCGCCGATGACGTCGTCGTGCTGGACGATGCCCGCGTGGGTGTGGAACTCGGCGCCTTCGCGCAGGGTGATGAGGTAGTGGCGGTCCTTGGCGTCGATCAACATGACTCGCTCGCCGACGCGCAAGACGGCGGCGCTCATTTGGTCGATTTTTTAGGCGAGGGCTTTCGCGCGGCGCGCGAGTCGAAGAGCTGGAAGAGCACGAGTACCCCAGCCAAGGAGAGCCAGGTCTTGGATTTCTTCTCCCACGCCTTGGCGAGAACGCTCGCCGTCGCGAAGCCGAAGAGACGCTTGCGGATCACGACTCACGCCGCTTGCGCACCTGACGGCCGCGGTAGCGGCCCCAGACGTAGCCGGTCATGATGCCCCCGAACCCGGCGATCGACGCGGTCGTGTTCGTCGACGGGGTCATCTCGTCAATCTCGTCCTTGCTCGGCAACAGCGCCCGGATCGACGCCTCGAGCTGTTGGCGGGTGGCCGACTGTGCTCTCATTTGGAGTCCTTCAACCGCCGTTTCGCGGTGCCGCTCACGATGCGCCACAGCGTGAGGGCGATGATGATCGCGGCCAGCACCACGACGATCAGGTACGGGATCCACGAGAGCGTGCCGTCGAGGACCTTGAACTGTTCTTGAAGGAACCGCAGGGCCCCGAAGAGTAAGAAGAAGAATCCAAACCCGACGAGCAGGCTCCCGGCGGCGCCCCAGGCGACGAAGCGGCCCATCTGTTTGATCGGCTGGATCGTCTCTTCCTTGATGTACTTGAGCGCCAAGTCCTTGATCTCGTCGAGGTCGCGCTGCACGGAGTTTCCTCGCATGAACTTGCGCCAGGTGGACTTTTTCACGTCGCCAGCCTACTCACGACGCTCTTTGATCAGGTAGGTAGAACTGGCCGTCGCCACGAGCGTTCCCTCTGCGTTGTGTATCTGAGCTTGGAGGAAGGCGACCACGGTGCCCGGTTTTAGCACGCTGGCGGTGCACGTCAGCACGTCACCGGTCTTGACCGATCGCAGGAACGACGACTTCATCTCGGTGTTGGCGACGTTGACCTTGCGGTCCTTGACAGAGAGCACCGCCGACGCGCCCATCGCCGAATCCATCATCGCCGAGAGGAAACCGCCCTGGACGATGCCGGCGGGATTTAAGAATCGTTCGTCGACGCGCATGCGCCACACCGTCCTCGCGTCCGCACCCTTTTCGAGACACGTCAGGCCCAACGTGAGGTCACAGTTCGGGGGAATCTGCAGGGCCATCGCCACAGACTAACCGTGGTCTTTTGCCCGGACGCGTGGAGAGATTCACTACTCTCATACCCATGACCGACACTCTCTTTCCCGGCGCCAGCGAACTCGAAGGAAAGGTCATCCGCGAGATCTCCGCGGTGGCCATGGACGCTCCGGCGGCCGCCAACTCTGGTCACAGCGGCACCGCGATGGCCCTCGCGCCACTCGGCGTGACGCTCTGGGGTCGCGTCATGCGTCACGACCCGACCGACCCGGGTTGGAGCGACCGCGACCGCTTCATCCTCAGCAACGGTCACTGTTGCATCTTGCAGTACGCGCTCGCGCACGAGTTCGGCTACGACCTGAGTGTCGATGACCTGCGTCAATTCCGCCAGCCCAACTCGCGCACGCCCGGACATCCGGAGCGCGGCGTCGCGCCGACCGTCGAGGTCACGACCGGTCCGCTCGGCCAGGGCATCGCCAACGGCGTGGGCATGGCGATCGCCGAACGGATCTTGCGCAGTGACTACGGCAGCGACCTGGTCGATCACCGCACGTGGGTGTTCGCCGGCGACGGCTGCCTCGAGGAGGGCGTGAGCCACGAGGCCGCGTCCCTCGCCGGCGCGCTCGGACTTGATCACCTCACGATCTTCTACGACAACAACCACATCACGATCGACGGCGTCACCGAGTTGAACTTCGATGACAACACCGAGGAGCGCTTCAGCGCCTACGGCTGGCACGTGCTCAACCTCGGCGAGAAGGCGAACGACCTCGACGTCCTCGAAGACGCCATGCGCCAAGCCATCGCCGAGACCGAGCGCCCCACGTTGATCGTGGTCCGCTCGCACATCGCCTTCCCGTCACCTGAGATGATGGACACCCGTGAGGCGCACGGTAGTCCGTTCAAGCCCGCGGTCATCACCGAAGCCAAGGCCATCCTCGGCGTGCCCGACGAGGCCTTCCACTTCGACCCCGCGATACCCGGTCAGTTGGTCGAGTCGCTCAAAACCCAACGCGACGCCCGGTTGGCGTGGGAGTCGCGCGTCAAGGCGGCGGGTGAGAAGGGCGTGCGACTGCTCGAACAGCTCAACACCAATGGCGCCGCGACCGTCACGACGCCACCGGAGCTCTTCGCCGCGGGATCCAAGGCCGCGACGCGCAAGGCCATGCAACGAGCGATGGACTGCTACGCGGTGCAGACGCCGGGCCTGACGGCCGGTTCGGCCGACCTCACCGACAACACCGGCATGACGCTCTCGGCGCTGTCGGTGCAGAACGCGGGCAATCCCGGCGGACGACAGTTCCACTACGGCATTCGCGAGTTCGCGATGAGCGCGAACCTCACCGGCCAGGCGCTGCACGGGGGCCTGCGACCCCTCGGTTCGACGTTCTTCGTGTTCAGTGACTACGCCCGGCCGGCGGTGCGTCTGGCGTCGCTGAGTGAGGCCGGGGTGATGTTCGTCTACACGCATGACTCCGTAGGTGTCGGCGAGGACGGTCCGACGCACGAGCCGGTCGAGCAGCTGATGTCGCTGCGCGCCATGCCGCACCTGCACGTCGTGCGACCGTCGGACGCCAACGAGACGCTCGACCTCGTGGAGGAGTTCTTGACGGCGCCGGAGCCGGTGACGACGGCGATGGTGCTCTCGCGCCAAGACGTGCAGGTCTTCAACGACGAGGACGCCAAGGCCTCGAGGGAGAACGCGCGTCGTGGTGGCTACGTGGTGCGTGAACACGCCGACGCCGTCTTCACGCTGGTCGGTACGGGGTCCGAGGTCCAACACTGCGTGAACGCGAACGACGAGTTGGCCGCCCAAGGGATCGTGACGCGCGTCGTGGCGTTGCCGTGCTGGCGATGCTTCGACGCGCAGCCGAAGGACTACCAAGACGCGGTGCTGCGACGAAACGTCCCGTCGGTGTCCATCGAGGCCGGTGCCACCCTAGGGTGGACGAAGTACGTGGACGAGGCGATTGGCATCGACTCGTTCGGCAAGTCGGCGCCCGGCAGTTGGGTCATGGACTATTTCAATATCAACGCGGCGACGGTCGTCGCCCACGTACACGAGGCCTTAGGAGACGCACGATGACCAAGTTGGACGAACTATTCGCGGAGTACGGACAGAGCCCCTGGATCGACAACATTCGACGGGACTGGCTGAACGACGGCACCCTCGCCGGCATGGTCGCCGAGGGCGTGCGCGGCGTGACGTCGAACCCCTCGATCTTCGCCAAGACGCTCTCGACCTCGTCGGCCTACGACGACATGCTCGAAGGCAAGAAGGACGTCGACGTTGAGGTGCTCTTCGAAGAGCTGGCGGTGCGCGACGTGCGCGACGCCTGTGACGTGCTGGCGTCGGTGCACACCGCGTCACTGAGCGCCTTCGCCGAGAAGCAACGGCGCTACTGCGACGGCTTCGTCTCCCTCGAGGTCTCGCCGCGACTCGCGCGCGACACCGTGGCGACCGTCACCGCCGCGAAGCGCCTCGCGGCCGAAGTCGGTCGCAAGAACGTGATGATCAAGATTCCGGGCACCAAAGAAGGTCTGCCCGCCGTGACCGAGGTCCTCGGCGCCGGCATCAACGTCAACGTCACCTTGATCTTCTCCCTCGATCGCTACAACGAGGTGATCACCGCCTGGATGGAGGGACTCGAGCTGGCGCTCAAGCGCCGCAGTGACGTGAGTTCCATCGGCAGCGTCGCCTCCTTCTTCGTCTCGCGCGTCGACGTCGCGGTCGACGCCTTGTTGCCGCGAGGGTGATCCCCGACGCGGCACCACCGCGAACGCCCAGGTGGCCGGTGCCTATCAACTCTTTCGCCGCCGCATGGCGACGGACCGGGCCGTCGCGCTCTTCGACGCCGGCGCGCAGGTGCAGCGGCCGCTGTGGGCCTCGACGTCGACCAAGGATCCGACGTACTTCGATCTGCTCTACGTCGATACGATCGTCGCCGACGAGACCGTGAACACGATGCCCGACGCCACGCTGGCCGCCACGCTCGACCACGGGAACTTCGCCTCATCGGAACTTCGAAGCGACGAGAGCATCAAAGAGGCCGCGGCGCTCTTGGAGCAGTTGCCCGACAACATCTCGCTGGCGGCGGTGACCGAGAAGCTCGAAGTCGACGGGGTGAACGCCTTCGTCGCCTCCTACGAGGAACTCCTGGCGACGGTCAAGGAGAAGGTGCGGTCCCAGGGCTAGTTCGACTCCGACGAACATCTTGCGTCGTCGGCGCAGAGCGGTTCAGTTTCGCCAGGTCGCGCCCTAGGATGTCGCCATGACCTCGTCACGAGGAGTTGCAACGCACTCCGAACTCCTCGACGCACCACTCAGCGAATTGGCCAGCGCGGCGTTCGACAAGGCGAGGGGGGCCTACGGCAACGTCGTCACTTACTCACCCAAGGTCTTCATCCCGCTGACGAAGCTCTGTCGCGATCGCTGCGGCTACTGCACGTTCGCTCAGGCGCCCGCGCACGTGGCGTCGCCGTACATGAGCCTCGACGAGGTCATGGCAGTCGCCCAGGCCGGTCGCGACGCCGGTTGCACCGAGGCGCTGTTCACGCTCGGCGAGCGACCGGAACTGCGCTACGACGAGGCCGCGCGATGGCTCGCCGCACGGGGCTACGAATCGACCGTCGACTACGTCGCCAACGCCGCGCAGATGGTGCTCGAGAGCACCGGACTGCTCCCCCACGCCAACGCCGGCGCGCTCTATCGCCACGAACTCGCCCAGCTTCGCACGGTCTCGGCCTCCCAGGGCATGATGATCGAAGCGCTCGCGGACCTGCCCGCGCATCGCCTCGCTCCCGACAAGGAGCCGCAGCGTCGACTGGACACGTTGCGCTTCGCCGGAGAGTTGAAGATTCCCTTCACCACCGGACTCCTCGTCGGCATCGGCGAGACCCGCGCGGAACGAATCGCGACGCTCGAAGCGATCGCCGCGTCGCACGACGAGTTCGGCCACGTCCAAGAGGTGATCATCCAGAACTTCCTGCCCAAAGCCGCGCACGGCGATGGCCAACGAGCCGGCCGCGAGCGACGAGGAGTTCCACTGGACGATCGCCGTCGCGCGCCTGATCCTGCCGGCGTCGATCCACCTGCAGGCGCCACCGAATCTCAGTGTCGATCCCACGAGGCTGCTCGACTTCGGCATCGATGACTTCGGTGGCATCTCGCCGGTCACGGCCGATCACGTCAATCCCGAACGGGCCTGGCCCGCGCTGGCCGTGCTCGGTGAGGAGTGCGACGCGCGCGGCTTCAATCTCGAACCTCGTCTCACGGTGTACCCGGAGTACGTCGGGACCAAGGTCGGGTTCCTCGACGACAAGGTTCGACCGTACGTCCTGGCCCACGCCGACTCGACGTTCCTCGCGCGCAACGACGTCTGGGCCTCGGGCACCGAGATCACGCCGCCGTCACCACCGACGACTCGTTCGCGCACCAGCGCGGTGTCGGACCTGCTCGCGCGCTACGAACCGGGTTACGAGTTCGACCGCGAAGAGTTGACGACGCTCTTTCACGCGCGCGGCGCCGACTACAACGCCGTGGTCGAACGAGCCGACGACGTACGCCGAGACCTCGTCGGTGACGACGTCATCGTTCGTGATCAACCGCAACATCAACTACACGAACGTGTGCACGTTCAAGTGCCGGTTCTGCGCGTTCTCCAAGGGCCCACTCTCGTTGAACCTGCGCGGCGATCCCTACCTGCTGACGCTCGACGAGATCAGCGAACGGGTCCGCGAGGCCGAGGCCAAGGGTGCGACCGAGGTCTGCCTCCAGGGCGGCATCCATCCGAAGTTCGACGGCGACTACTACATCGACGTCGTGGCGGCGGTCCGCGCCGGCTCGCCGCGCATCCACATCCACGCCTTCAGCGCGCTCGAGGTCTTCGAGGGCGCTCGCCGCTCGGAGCAGGACCTGGTGACGTACCTGACTCGACTGAAGGACGCCGGACTGAAGACGCTGCCCGGCACGGCGGCCGAGATCCTCGACGACAACGTTCGCGCCGTGCTTGTGCCCGGACAAGATCAACTCCGATCAGTGGCTCGAGGTCCACCGCGCCGCGCACAGCGTCGGACTTCGCTCGAACATCACGATCATGTTCGGCGCCGTCGAGGGCGTCGACAGTTGGGTGACGCACCTGATGCGAACTCGCGATCTCCAAAAGGAGACCGGTGGATTCACCGAGTTCGTGCCGTTGCCCTTCGTGCACATGGCGACGCCGATCTTCCTGCAGGGTCGCGCGCGAAAGGGTCCGACCTTCCGTGAGGCCGTCCTCATGCACTCGGTCGCACGACTGCACTACGCGACGCTCATCGACAACATCCAGGTCAGCTGGGTGAAGATGGGCGTCGCCGGGTCGCGCCGAATTCTCGACGCCGGCGCGAACGACGTGGGTGGCACGTTGATGGACGAGAACATCTCGCGCGCCGCGGGCGCGAGTCACGGCCAGGAGATGGACGTCGACACCTTGCGCGCGCTCGTCGAGCCACTTGGTCGTCCCCTGGTTCAACGCAGCACCCTCTATCAGACGTTGTAGCCGTGGATGAGTTGATCGATGGGTTCCTCGAGTCGTTGCGTCGTGACTCTCCACTGAGCGACGAGCGCGTCGAAGTCCTGCGCGCGTTGCTGGTTCGGTTCGTCGAACTGGCGATGGTCGATCACGACGTCGGCGACCTGCGCGTCGCGGTACAGGCGCTCAATGAGTTGACCGAGGCGTCGACGCTGTTCGCCCAGTGGCGCGACGTGCCCAAGCTGGCGATCTTCGGCTCGGCGCGCACCGATCAGTCCCACGCGCTCTACGAGATGGCGCGCCAACTCGGCGCGACCATGGCCGAGCGCGGCTGGATGATCATCTCCGGCGCCGGACCCGGCATCATGGAGGCCTCGGCCAAGGGCGCGGGCCGCGAGCACACCCTCGGGGTCAACATCGAATTGCCCTTCGAGCAGTTCTCCAACCCCTACATCGACGCCGAGACGATGCTCGTGGCGATGCAGTACTTCTTCACGCGCAAGGTCGCCATGACTCGGCCGTCGATCGCCTTCGCGATCTTCCCCGGTGGCCTCGGCACGATGGACGAGGCCTTCGAGGTCCTGACGTTGCTCCACACCGGCAAGACCTCGCCCGCGCCGGTCGTGTTGCTCGACACCCCGGACGGCACGTTCTGGCGCCAGTGGATGCACTTCGTCGAACACGCGATCATCGCCGATCACTACATCGACGAGCACGACATGTGCCTGGTGCGGATCTGCACGTCGATCGATGAGGCCGCGACCGAGATCGACCACTTCTTCTCGAACTACGTGCGCTTCGACGTGCGTGGCGATCGCGGCTACATCAAGGTTCGCCGACGACCGACCGACGATCAGGTTCGCTGCGCTCGCCGACGTCGTGCCGCGCTTCGCGCTGGGTCGGGGCTACGCGCTCGAGGATGACACGACGATCTCGTTCAACTTCGACGGACGCAACTACGTGAACCTTCGGCTGTTGATCGACCAGATCAACGAGTGGACCTAGTCGTCGCTCGCGCCGCGCAGCAGCATCTCGGCCTTTTGCAGACTCCGCCGCACCTTCGAGAGTCGGCGTTCGAGCTCCTTGGCCTCTTCGGCCCCCTCGGCGCGAAGTTGGGCGCGCACGGTGTCGAAGATGACGTCGGACACGCGGCTCTCGAGGGCACTGACTTCATCGGCCAGCGCGTCGAAGGACTCCACTAGGCGAGCGTCTCGTAGGGCAGCTCGTCCTCGGCGTACTGCGCGCGCAGCACCTTCTTGTCGAACTTGCCGACGCTGGTCTTGGGCACGGTCTCGATGAAGGCCCAACGTTCGGGCAGCCACCACTTCGCGACCTTGGTGGCGAGGAAGTCGCGCAGCTCTTCGGCGCTCGCGGTGGCGTCGGGTCGCAGCACCACGCAGCACAGCGGACGCTCCTGCCACCGCTCGTCCGGCACGGCGATCACCGCGGCCTCGAAGACCGCCGGGTGGGCCATCACGGCGCCCTCGAGTTCGACCGAACTGATCCACTCGCCGCCGGACTTGATGACGTCCTTCGAGCGGTCACTGATCGTCATGAACCCTTCGCCGTCGAGGGCGCCGATGTCGCCGGTGCGCAGCCAGTCGTCGTGGAAGCGTTCGGGTGCGTCGACGCCGAAGTACGAACCGGTGATCCACGGACCGCGAATCTCGAACTCACCGACCGTCTTGCCGTCGCGCGGTAGGACCGTTCCCGTCGTCGTCGACGATGCGAACTTCGACGCCGGCGACGACGCGTCCGGCCTTCACGCGGTAGTCGATCTCCAGGTCCTCCGGGGTGCCCGCGGGTGGTATCGAGACCGCGGCCAGCGGACTGGTCTCGGTCATGCCCCAGCCCTGGATCACGTCGATGCCGAAGCGGTCGCGAAAGGCCTCGATCATGACGCGCGGCACGGCCGAACCGCCGGCGACGATGCCGCGCAGGCTCGAGAGGTCGGCGTCGGGGTCGTTCTCGGTGACGCGCAGGACGTCGTTCCAGATGGTCGGCACCCCGAGGGAGAACGTCGGGCGCAGCTCGCGGATCATCTTGACGATCGGCTCGCCCTGCAAGAACATCTGGGGCATGATCAGCTCCGCGCCGGCCATGAACGCCGTGTAGGCCGTCCCCCAGGCGTTGACGTGGAACATCGGGCACGATCAAGAGACAGCGGTCGCGTTCGCAGAGGCCGATCGAGTTCGACGTCGTCGAGGCCATCGAGTGCAGCCAGGTCGAACGGTGCGAGTAGACGACGCCCTTGGGGTTGCCGGTCGTGCCCGAGGTGTAACACATGATCGCCGCCGACGCTCGTCCAGCGTCGGCCACTCGAAGCCGGGCTCTTCGGACATCAAGAACGACTCGTAGTCGATCGTCTCGCCGAGCACGCCCGTGTCGTCGGGACCGTGCACGATGATGTGCTTCACCGTCGGGATCTGGTCGCGGACCTTCGCGAACGCCGGCACGAGGGAACTGTCGACGATGATGACCGAGTCCTCGGCGTGGTTGATGATGAAGGCCAATTGCTCGGGGAAGAGTCGGATGTTGAGGGTGTGCAAGACGGCGCCCATGCACGGGACGGCGACGTAGACCTCCATGTGGGCCTGGTTGTTCCACATGAACGTCGCGACGCGGTCGCCCGGCTGCACGCCGAGCTTGGTCAGGGCCGCGGCGAGCTGCTCGGCGCGCTTGGAGATCTGGTAGAACGTCGCCTCTTCGACGCCGTCGGGCGTGACGGTGAGCACCTTCTTCTCGGCGTACACGTACTCGCCGTGGCGGATGATGCCGCTGATGAGCAGTGGCGCGTCTTGCATCGTGCTTTGCACTGTTCCCCCTCAAGTCCCGTTGCGACGATGCTACAAACTCCGAGCGACTCGCGCCGCGTTCGCTACCAGGAGAGGCTGTAGGGCGTCGACCGGCGCGGGCAGGACGCTCGGGTGACCGTGACAGATACGCGTCGACCGCCGCCGCGGCACTGCGGCCCTCGGCGATGGCCCAGACGATGAGGCTCTGACCGCGCACGGCGTCACCGCACGCGAAGACCGGTGTCGGTCCCTCGAGCGCCGTCGACGCGCCAGTCACCGTCCACCGACAACGTGGCGCGCGCGGTCACGTGGGCCTCGCCCGCGAGACCGAGCTCGTCCAGCTCGGGGCCGACGAAGCCGGCGGCGATCAAGACGAGATCGGCCGACATGACGAGCGTCTCACCGGACGTCGTCGTCGCGCACGACGATGCGTTCGACGATCTCGTCGCCGTGGAACTCGAGCGTCTCGGTCGAGAAGCGTCGCTCGCCGCCTTCGTCGTGGGCCGGCGAGGACTTGAAGATCCGCGCCATCGTCGGCCAGGGTTGATCGTCCGGACGTTCGTCGGGCGGTCGATCGAGGATCTCGATCTGGACGACCGACGCCGCGCCCTGGCGGTGCACGGTGCCCAGACAGTCGGCACCGGTGTCGCCGCCGCCCAGGATGATGACGTGCTGGTCGAACGCGTCGATCGTGCGTCGCTCGCCGTCGCGCACCGCGCGATTCGCCGCCTCGAGGTACGTCATGGCCGGGTAGACGCCCGTCGAGTTCGGCTCCCGGGCACGGGGATCAGTCGTGGGCGCGTCGAACCGAGCGCGAGGACCACGGCGTCGTAGTCGCGCTGCAGGTCGGCGAGCGCGTTACGTCGTCGTCGACGTCGACGTCGGTGTGAAACGTGATGCCCGACGCCACCATGACCGCGAGACGTCGATCGAGGACCGCCTTCTCCAACTTGAACTCAGGAATGCCGTAGCGCAGGAGACCGCCGATGGCGTCGCTGCGTTCGAAGACGTGCACCTCGTGACCGACGCTCGCCAGCTGGGCCGCCGCGGCGAGGCCGGCCGGACCGGAGCCGACGACGGCGACGCGATGGCCGGTTCGGACGTCGCGTGACGTGGCGCGACGTCGAAGCCGTTCGCGAAGGCGTGTTCGGCGACCTCGTACTCGATTCGTTCGATCGTGACCGGACTGTCCGAGATGCCGAGCACGCAGGCCGACTCACACGGTGCCGGACAGAGCCGACCCGTGAACTCCGGGAAAGTTGTTGGTGTCGAACAGCTGGTCGGCGGCCTGCTTCCCAGTGCGAGCGATAGACGTGGTCGTTGAAGGTCGGGATGCGATTGCCCAGCGGACAGCCCTGCATGCAGAACGGGATCCCGCAGTCCATGCACCGCGCGCCCTGGACCGAGACCTCGTCGTCGCTCTGGGGTTCGTAGACCTCTCGCCAGTCGCGAAGTCGTACGGGCACCGGTCGGTAACTCGGTCCCTGTCGCGGGTAGTCGAGGAAACCGGTGACCTTACCCATTGCGCAACTCGTCGCGCATCCGCTGGTACTCCGAGGTCTCGATGCGCACGAAGTGCATGCGTTCGGCGCGCCAGTCATTCAGCAACGATCTGGGCACGCCGTGAAGCCGGTCTCGTCGACGAAGCGCGTCGAGCAGGTCGCGCAGTCGCTCGTCGTCTTCGAACTCGAGCGGATCGATCTCGTAGACGCCGGCGCTGAGGTGGTCATAGACGCTCTGGTCGCGGATCGTAGAGGTAGAGCGTCCCGCCGGACATGCCGGCCGCCAGGTTGCGCCCAACGGCGCCGAGGATCACGACGACGCCGCCGGTCATGTACTCACAGGCGTGGTCGCCGGTTCCTTCGACGATGATCGTCGCGCCGGAGTTGCGAACACCGCAGCGCTCGCCGACGACGCCGCTGATGAAGATCTCGCCGCTGGTCGCGCCGTAGCCGATGACGTTGCCGGCGATGATGTTCTCCTCACTGGCGAAGGTCGCGTCGCAGCGACGGCCGGATGACGATGCGGCCACCCGACAGTCCCTTGCCGGCGTAGTCGTTGGCGTCGCCGCGTCAGTCGAAGGGTCATGCCGCGGGGATGAAGGCCCCGAGGCTCTGACCCGATGAACCTTCGAGGTCGATCTCGATGAGGTCGTCCGGGAAGCTCACGCGCGCCGAGTGAGCGCGTGATGGCGCTGCCGGTCAAGGTGCCCACGGCGCGATTCACGTTGCGAATCGGCGTGGCGAATCGGTGAACGGCGTCGTGCGCGCCGCGGCGCTCACGGCGTCGTGGAGGAACGTCCAGTCGAGCGCGCCGTCGAGCCCGTGGTCCTGCTTCACGCTCTGGTGGCGCTGATCAGGAGCGACGGTCACCAGCAGCGCGGAGAGATCGAGGTCGCTGTGCTCGTCGTCGGTCGAGCGAATCGAGAGTCGACCGGCGTCGCCGATGACCTCTTCGAGCGTGCGCGCGCCCAGCAGCGCGAGGTACTCACGGACCTCTTGGGCGATGAACTCGAAGAAGTTCTCGACGAACTCAGGCTGACCGGTGAAGCGTTCGCGCAACCGCGGGTTCTGCGTGGCGATGCCGACCGGGCACGTGTCCAGGTGACAGACGCGCATCATCACGCAGCCCGCCACGACCAGCGGCGCGGTGGCGAAGCCGAACTCCTCGGCGCCCAAGAGCGCGGCGATGATCACGTCGCGACCGGTCTTCAACTGTCCGTCGACCTGGACGCACGACGCGACTGCGCAGTCCGTTGGCGGCGAGCGTCTGATGCGTCTCGGCCAGACCGAGTTCCCACGGTGTGCCGGCGTGCTTCAGCGACGTGAGTGGTGCCGCGCCGGTGCCGCCGTCGTGGCCCGAGATGAGGATCACGTCGGCGTGCGCCTTGGCGACGCCGGCGGCGATCGTGCCGACGCCCTGTTCGCTGACGAGCTTCACGTGGATGCGCGCCTGATCGTTCGCGTTCTTGAGGTCGTAGATCAGTTGCTTGAGGTCCTCGATCGAGTAGATGTCGTGGTGCGGCGGCGGCGAGATGAGTCCGACGCCGGGCGTCGAGTGTCGCGTCTTGGCGATCCAGGGGTAGATCTTCGTCCCGGGCAGCTGGCCGCCCTCGCCCGGCTTGGCGCCCTGGGCCATCTTGATCTGGATGTCGTCGGCGTTGACGAGGTAGCGACTCGTCACGCCGAAGCGACCCGGAGGCGACCTGCTTGATCGCCGAGCGTCGGTTCCAGTGGGGATCCGACGTGTCGAATCGCTCCTCGTCCTCGCCGCCCTCGCCGGTGTTGGACTTCGCGCCCAGGCGGTTCATCGCGACGGCCAAGCGTGCTGTGCGCCTCTTCGGAGATCGAGCCGTAGGACATGGCGCCGGTGCTGAAGCGCTTGATGATCGAGGCCGTGCTCTCGACCTCGTCGATCGGCAGCGGCGTCGCGCTGGGGACCAGGTTCATCAGACCGCGCAGCGTGACCAGCGCGCTGGACTGATCGTCGACCAGCGTCGTGTACTCCTTGAAGATGTCGAAGCGCTTCGCGCGCGTGGCGTGCTGCAGCTTCTGGACGGTGCGCGGGTTGAAGAGGTGGATCTCCCCGTCGCGGCGCCACTGGTACTCGCCGTTGTTGCGCAGTTCGACGCGTTCCCCGACCGGCGGTGCGTAGGCACTGGCGTGCAGCGTCAGCACGCTGCGCGCGATGTGTTCGAGCGTGATGCCGCCCGAGTCGTGAGCGTGAATCCCGGGAAGTAACGCGCGAGCACGGTCTCGGAGATGCCGACGGCCTCGAAGAGCTGCGAACCGACGTAACTGGCGACCGTGCTCACGCCCATCTTCGACATGGTCTTCACGACGCCCTTGTTGAGCGCCTTGCCGTACTGGTAGCGGGCCTCGAAGGAACTGAGTCCGGTGAGTTCGCCGCTCGTCGATCAGCGCGTCGATCGACTCGTAGGCCAGGTACGGACAGACCGCGGACGCGCCGAAGCCGAGCAGCAGCGCGACGTGGTGCACCTCGCGCACGTCGCCGCTCTCCATGATCAGCGCCGCGCTCGTGCGCAGGTGCTCGTCGACGAGGCGGTGGTGCACGGCCGAGGCGAGGAGCAGACTCGGGATGGCCGCCAGTTCGGTGCGTGGTGTTGCGGTCCGAGAGGATGATGATGTTGGTGCCGCAGCGCACCTCGGCGACGACCTCATCGCACAGCGTGTCGATGGCCATGGCCAGTCGCTCGGCGTCGGTGCCGTCACCGTGGGCCTCGAAGAGTCCGTCGATGACGACCGTCGTGAAGCCCTTCATGCGTTCGAACTCTTCGATGTAGCGGATCTTCGCCAGTTCGTCGATGCTCAGGATCGGTGAGGGCAGCACGATCTGGTGACAGTGGTTCGCGCTCTCGGTGAGCAGGTTGTCCTCGCCGCCGATCGTGACGCGCGTCGACGTGACGAGTTCTTCGCGGATGGCGTCCAGGGGTGGGTTGGTGACCTGGGCGAAGAGTTGCGTGAAGAAGTCGAAGAGCGGTCGCGGGAGCTTCGACAACGTCGGGACGGTCGAGTCCGAACCCATGGAGCCGATCGGCTCCTCGCTCACCTGGGCCATGTGTCGAACGATGAGACGGAGGTCCTCTTCGCTGTAGCCGAAGTTCTTCTGCTGACGGACGATCGACGCGTGGTTCGGCGTGAGCATCGTGGGCGCGTCGATCTCGTCGAGCGAACGCTGCTGCTCGCGCAGCCACTCGCCGTAGGGGGCGCGCTTCGACGAGCGTGCTCTTCAACTCTTCGTCGTCGATGATCCGACCCTGTTCGATGTCGACGAGGAACATCCGTCCGGGCTGCAGGCGTCCCTTGCGCTCGATGTTGGCCGGATCGATCGGCAGGACGCCGACCTCACTGGCGAAGATGACGCGCTGGTCCTTGGTGACCCAGTAGCGCGCCGGACGCAGTCCGTTGCGGTCGAGCACGGCGCCGACCACCTTGCCGTCGCAGAAGGTGACCGAGGCCGGTCCGTCCCACGGTTCCATCAGACCGGCGTGGTAGCGGTAGAAGTCGCGGCGCGACTCGCTCATGAACGTCGAACGCTCCCACGCCTCGGGGATCATCATCAACACGGCGTGCGGCAACGAGCGCCCCGCCTGGACCAGGAGTTCGACCACCTCGTCGAAGCTGGCCGAGTCGCTCAGACCGCTCGTGACCAGTGGCGTGAGTTCCGAGATCGGCAGCGGGCAGCACGTCGCTGTGCAGTGACGTCTCGCGCGCGGTCATCCAGTTGCGATTGCCTCGGACGGTGTTGATCTCGCCGTTGTGCGCGATGTAGCGGAACGGCTGGGCGAGGTCCCAGCGCGGCAGGACGTTGGTCGAGAACCGACTGTGCACGACGGCGATCGCCGACGGAGTCGGTCGTCGCGCAGGTCCCTGAAGTACTGGCGCAGCTGTGGCGCGGTCAGCATGCCCTTGTAGATGAGCACGTGGGGTGAGCACGACGAGGCGTAGATGTCGAGTGTGTGCTCGATGCACCTTGCGCGCGCAGTACATCGCTCGTTCGAGGTTCGGCGCCGGATCGGACGTCACGTCGGGCGATCAGTTGTTGGACGAACAGCGGCTCGGACGCACGCGAGGTCGGTCCAAGGACGTTCGAATCGACCGGCACGTCGCGCCACCCGAGCGACGTCAGACCGACGCGTGCGAGCATCGTGGTCGATGGCAGCGGCGTAGCGCCGCGATGGCCGTGCCCCTGGGTACCATCCACTGCGCGACGCCGTACTCCCCCGCTGGCTGGCACCACGTCGCCGAATTCCGCGCGAATGAAGGCGTCAGGCATCTGGATGAGGACGCCGGCGCCGTCACCCGAGTCGACGTCGGAACCCGACGCGCCACGGTGTTCGAGATTTTCAAGGATCGTCAGGGCGTCGAGGATGGTCGCGTTGGTCGGCGTGGCGGTCAGGTCCGCGACCATGCCCACGCCGCAGGCGTCGTGTTCGAAGGTGGGGTCGTAGAGAGTCTTTGTCATAGCGTTTCCTTGCGGGGCAACGCTGACCCGCCACAATCATAACGAAAAGCCTTCGCGGCCTTCGACCTACGCTGTTCGACGTGAAGACCGCCAAACAAGCCCTCGTCGTCGGTGGTGGCGTCATCGGGCTCACCAGCGCGTTTCGATTGGCGCGTGAGGGTTGGCGGGTTTCGCTCTTCGACCCTTCGCTCGGCCGCGGCGCGACGTGGGCCGCGGCCGGCATGATCGCGCCGATCGCCGAGATCGGGCCGGGTGAGGAAGCGAACTATGAACTGCAACGCGGCGCCCTCAGCGCGTGGCGAGCATTCGCGAGCGATCTCCGCCAGTTCTCGCCTGAAGAGTTGACGATCGAGGAGACCGGCACACTGTTGGTGGGCTGGGATGGCAGTGATCGTCGACTGGTCGACCAGTTCGCGCAGGTCGTTGCCGAGTTGGGTGTCGTTCCCCGCCGAGTGTCGCGCCTTGAGCACCCGGAACTGTTCGAGGGAGTTACTCCTCGCATCCTGGACGGGCTGTTGGTTGAGGGCGACGCGTGGCTTGACCCCGACGAGGTGGTGTCGCTCGTACGTCGAGCCAACGAAGAACTCGGCGTGACGGTCATCGAAGAGACCGTCACGAGCGTGTGCGGCGACGATGATCACGTTGAAGCGGTGACTTCGTCGGGATCCTTCGTGGGCGACGTGGGCATCATTGCCACCGGCGCGGGCGTGCTTCCGGCCGGCGCGGTCGTGTCGGGCGAACACGTGGTGCGACCGATTCATGGCATCACGGTGCGCGTACGCGGGATCGATCGCAGCGCGCAGCCGATGATTCGGTCGTTCGTGCGAGGGAACACGTTCTATATGGTGAGTCGCCCCGGTGGGTACGACGTCCTCGGCGCGTCGTCCGAGGAGCGACGCGAGCGAGGCGCCCAGGTCGGCGAGGTCCAGCGACTATTGCGCGACGGTCTCGACGTCGTGCCGTCACTCGAGACGGCCGTCGTGTTGGAGACGCGCGAAGGGAACCGACCGGCGAGCGACGATCTGCGCCCGTTCTTTGAGGTCCTGGCCGATCGTCGGTGGGCCTGGTCGTCTGGACACTTCCGACACGGCGTGACGCTCGCTCCCCTCGCCGCCGCGCAGGCGCTCCGATTCGCGCAGAGCTTCGCGTGATACGGGTCAACGGCGACGACCAGCCGTTCGTCGAGGAGTCCGTCACGGAGATGTTGAATCGGCTCTCGATCGAGACTCGCGGCGTCGCGGTCGCCATCGACGGTGACGTCGTTCGTCGCTCCGAGTGGTCGACCACCAGAATTGAAGATGGTGGCGTAATTGAAATAGTGACCGCCGTGGCGGGCGGATGAGCGAAGGTGAAGCGTGATGGCAGTTGACGAACTAATTCAGGCGTTGGATGAGCGCATCCTCGATGCCATTCGCGCCAAAGCCACCGGCGAGTCAATCGCGTTTTTGTGCGAGGCGCGAGCGTGGCTCACCCATCCCGATCAGGCGCACGGGGCGCATGCTCCAACTGGTTGACAAGGGCTCAGCGACTACGATTGTTCGTTCACGGGCTGTGGCTTAGTTTGGTCTAGAGCGCTCGGCTGGGGGCCGAGAGATCGGGAGTTCGAATCTCCCCAGCCCGACCATTTTGCCCATCGATGTCCGCTTCGGCCCTCGTATTCCACGGAAACTACGGCTCACAAAGCCGATCACTGCGGCTCCGATGAGTTTCGGCACCACTCGTAGTCTAAAGAATATGACCCTCCAAGGACTGACGACTGAAGACGAAGATGCGCTCCTGGTGCTCGCGCGCGAAGGTGACGAACGGGCCTACGAAATCCTGATCGAGCGTCATCGCTCCGAATTGCACGCGCACTGTTACCGGATGCTGGCATCGGTACACGACGCCGACGACGCCGTGCAGGAGGCGCTGATCCGCGCGTGGCGGGCACTCCCGCACTTCGAAGGACGCAGTTCAATTCGTACGTGGCTGTTCAAGATCGCGACCAACTCCTCGTTCGACGTCTTGAAGAAGCGTTCGCGCCGCGAGCTACCGATCGACTACGGCCGACGCGCCGGTCCCGGTGACTCTCCCGGAGCGCCGTTGCTCGACGTCCACTGGATTGAGCCGTACCCCGACCAAATGATTGAGGCGGGCGCGAAGTCGCCCCACGCGCGCTACGAGGCACGAGAGTCGCTCGAACTGGCCTTCATTGCTGTCGTGCAAAACATCCCACCACGTCAGCGCGCCGTCTTGATACTTCGCGACGTGCTCGGCTACTCGGCCCACGACGCGGCCGAGCTCCTGGACACGAGTGTGGCGGCCGTGAACTCCGCGCTGCAACGCGCTCGCGCCAATCTCACGGCGACGCTGCCCCACGACAGCCAGAGCGTCGAACTCACTCGACTCGCCGACACGCAGGTGCACGAGTTGGCACGCCGTTACTCCAACGCCATTGACGAAGGCGACATCACCACGCTCATGACGCTGGTCACCGACGACGCGACGTGGTCCATGCCGCCCCACCCCGTCTGGTACCAAGGAAAGTCGGCCGTCCGAGAGTTCCTCGAACGCGACGTGGCACCTCAACGCTGGCGCCATCGCACGACCTCGGCGAACGGACAACTCGCCGTGGGCTGCTACCTCTTCAATGAGGCGCGCCAACGATACGTCGCGTCGGTGCTCGACGTGCTCTCGATTCGCGATGGACTCGTCTCCTCGGTGACGGGTTTCATCTCCGCCTACGTCTTGCGCGACAGCGGTGACGTCGACGAGGACTACGTGGGGCTGGTGGACTTCGCCCGATTCAACCTTCCAGAGGAGCTGGTGGACTGAAACGCCTGTCCAGTGCTGAGCGAAGTGTGAGTAGCGATTGAGAGTTTCACCTAGAGAAAAGAGAGAAATATGGCTGCAACGTACGAAGACGCGAATCTGCTCGTCCAACTACTCCGTCTGGACGCTGAGATGGGATTGGACGACGCCATGAGCGCCGTCTTCGAACCATCCTTCGACCCCAACGCGACAATGGATGACCCCAACGTCCGCAAGATCTTGTTCTTCGGCGAGGCCGTGGGCGCGATGGTCAAGCACCACGTCCTCGAACTGGCATTGATACGGGACGTCTACTGGTTCGACGGCCTGTGGCAGAAGGTTTCAGCGCACGCGCTCGCGGCGCGCGAGATGGAAAATGAGCCGTCGCTGTACGAGAACTTCGAATCGCTGGTGACGAAGAAATAGTCGCGCTACGCCTAAGGGCTACGTCAACGCTGGCTCGTCAGGGAGCGACGGCGACGTTGCGAATGCTGCCGAGTCCTTCGATGGACGTGACGATTTCATCACCGGGTTTGAGGAAAACCGGCGGCTGTCGGGATCGGCCCACGCCTTCAGGGGTGCCCGTGAAGATGAGGTCGCCACGGCGCAGTTCACAAACCGAGGACAGATAGGCAATCAACTCCGCGACTGAGAACACCATGTCGCGGGTATTCGAACTCTGCATCACCTCGCCGTTCAACGTCGTCGAGATAGCGAGTTCGTTGGGATTGGGCACTTCGTCGGCGGTCGTGAGCCACGGCCCAATCGGAGCAAAGTTCGTGAAGGACTTCGACAGCGAGAACTGGGCCGGCGAGCCGCGGTACTGCCAGTCGCGTTCGGAGTAGTCCTGACCGACGCAGTAACCGGCGACGGCGCCGAGTGCGTCGTCGACACGCAGGTTGCGACTGGTGGTCCCGATGACGACCACGAGTTCGGCCTCGTAGTCGGTCGACGCACCGGGTATCGGGAGTGACGCGTTCGGTCCGCAGAGTGCCGACACGAACTTCGTAAAGACCATGGGTTCGGTCGGGACCGTCGATCCGGTCTCCTCGGCGTGACGACGGTAGTTGAGTCCGATGCCGAATATCTGTTGTGGGGTGACGACCGCCCCGAGGCGGGGATCACGGGCGAACTTGTCAGCCGAAACCTCCAGCGTGAGTTCCGGTCGCGCCGAGTTGTACCAGGCGTCGAGTTTGTCGAGTTGGCCGAGGCATTTGTCAGTCGACGATGAGAACGCGCCACTGGAGGCGCCGGCGACCGCGACGATCCCCTCGTCGGTCACGATGGTCGCTCGTCCGTCGAAATTTGCCAGGCGCATCGTTCTCCCTCGCTCTTGACAATGCCCAGCGAATCCTACTGAGGGTGCGGTGAAACACTCGTCGAACGCTGGGTGCCACATCAACTCTCGAAATAGGGTGAGCCGGTAGAATTGGCCCGTTGAGATCGACCGACTGGGTCGACGTTCGTTGGCGCCACCAGGGGTGTCGGCGGAAACGAAGTGCTGAGAGAGGGTGAATCCGGCCGCTGGCCGGACACAGTATGGACAAGAAGGATCCCTTCGTCTTACGCCACCTCGCCGACGTCCAACCCGAACTGTGGTGGCTCGACTCGGACCCCCTCGAACCGGCGCCGCACTCGGCGTTGATCGGCGACATCGGTGCCGATTTGTGCGTCGTGGGTGCCGGCTACACGGGGCTGTGGACGGCGTTGCTCGCCAAAGAGCGCGACCCCGAGCGCGAAGTCGTGGTCGTTGAGCAGTTCGAAACTGGGGCCGGCGCCTCGGGCCGCAACGGCGGATTCGCCTCGGCATCGCTCACGCACGGATACCTCAACGGCGTGCGGCGATTCCCGGACGAGATCGAGTTGATCCAACGACTGGGTCGCGAGAACCTCGACGAGATCGAGGCCACGATCGCTCGTTACAACATCGAGTGCGACTTCGAGCGCACCGGTGAACTCCAGGTCGCCGTCGCGCCGTGGCAGTTCAAAGGAATGGCCGAGCAGGCCGAACGCCGCAACGCCATGGGCGACGACGTCGAAGTACTCAGCCAAGAAGAGGTCCAGGCGCGCGTGCACTCCCCTTCGTACGTCGGCGCGCTGTTCGATCACGACGGTACGGCACTCGTCGATCCGGCGCGTCTGGTGTGGGGACTCGAACGGGTCTGCATCTCTCTGGGCGTGAAGATCTTCGAGAACTCCAAGGTGGAGTGGCTGGAAGACCTGCACGACGCAGTGCGGGTCCACACGCCCTACGGCGCGGTCACGGCCGCGCGCGTCGCGCTCGGCACGAACGTCTTTCCGTCGCTACTCAAGAAGAACCGCAAGTACGTGGTGCCGGTCTATGACTACGTGATGGTGACCGAGCCGCTCTCGGACGCGCAACTCGAGAGCATCGGGTGGAGCGGTCGCGAGGGCATCGCGGACTCCGGCAATCAGTTCCATTACTACCGGCTCACGAGTGACAACAGCATCCTCTGGGGCGGCTACGACACGATCTACAACTTCCGCGGCAAGGTCCGTCGCGAGTACGAGTTCAACTCCGAGACGTACGCCACGCTCGCCGGCCACTTCTTGAAGACGTTCCCGCAGTTGGCCGGCGTGAAGTTCACGCACGCCTGGGGCGGGGCGATCGACACGTGCACGAGGTTCTCACCGTTCTGGGGTACGTCACACGAGAACAAGGTCGCCTACGTCTTGGGTTACACGGGACTCGGCGTGGCGTCGACGAGGTTCGGGGCGGCCACCATGCTCGACCTCCTCGACGGACTCGAGACCGATCGCACGAGATTGACGATGGTCCGCAAGAAACCCATGCCGTTCCCGCCAGAACCACTGAAGTGGATCTTCATTCGAATCACGCAGTCAGCGATCAAGTACGCCGACGAACACGAAGGACGGCGCAATCTCTGGTTGAAGTTCATCGACCTCTTCGGTCTGGGCTTCGACTCATAGATCGTCGAAGCCCAGCGCGCTGACGTCTCGACTGCCTAGCTGCTGAGCGAGTAGACGACCGTGACTTGCACGTTGATCGGTTGGCTGCCGGTCTGGATCGGCACGCCGGCGCGCAGTGACGCCGAGTTGAACTGTGGGTAGTAGATACCGGAACTCTGATTCTCATTGTCGGTGATCTTGACGATGCTGGTGACGTGCGTGTCGCCGGCCTTGGCGAGTTGTCCGGCCGCGAGACGCGCGTTGTCGATCGCGCGGATGCGCGCAGCGCGCAGCAGTGACGAGTCATTGGTGATCGTGAACGTCACGCCGTTCAACTGGACGCCGTTACCCGCGGCTCGGGCCGCGGCGTCAATCGCGGCGCCAGCGCGCTGCACCTTGTGCATCGTGACGTTCAGGGTGTCCTGAACGGTGAATCCGGTAACCACTCCTTGGCTATTGGTGTTGTCGTAGATGTTGAGACCGGTCGTCTGCATGTCTTTCTTCGTCACGCCATTCCTCATCAGCGCGGCTTCCAACGCCGCCATCTTTTGATCGTTCTCGGTCAGTGCCGCGGTGGCCGTGGGATTGACCGTCGAAACACCGATTTGGAAGTTGATGGTGTCCGGTGTGCCCTGCACCGTTCCCGATCCCGTCACGGTGATCGTTGACGTCGCGCCCGCTCGCGAATGCCCGAGGACCACGCCGACGAAACCGACGGCGACCACGACAATCGCGGTGAGCATGGTCAGGATCCAACCCGTCAAGCGCGGTCGGCGGCCACCGTGGGGCCCGTCATGATGGTTGTGGTCGTGCTGCTCGTTGGCGATGTTGGTGTCATCACTCATTGAAATCTCCTCCGTCATGGACGTCGCGGCACGGAACTTCTCGTTGCCAGTACGACGGCGTCCTCCACTAACTACCTGTCGCGGGCCGAGTAAATATTTCTCGACGACGGACGTGTTCGAAGAAGATCGCTACGAAGTCGTGAATATCGGCATGCTGCGCGTTGGTTTAACGCGAGACGTGCGGTGTGTTAATCCTCGGAGTCGGCGTGGGAGTCCATCAGGCCGGCGATCATGTTGACGACGGTCGGGTCCGTCAGCGTTGTCACGTCACCGAGCGATCGATTCTCCGCTACGTCGCGGAGCAATCGACGCATGATCTTGCCCGATCGCGTCTTCGGCAGTTCGGGCGTGAGGATAATTTGGCGCGGCTTGGCAATCGGACCGATGACCTTGGCGACGTGATTGCGCAGGGCTTCCACGACCACCACTTGATCCTCGCCCGCTTCCTCGGAGGACAGCTTCAACGTCACGAACGCCACGATCGCCTGTCCCGTGGTGTCGTCCGACGCACCGACGACCGCGGCCTCGGCCACCGACGGGTAGCCGACCAGCGCGTGCTCGACCTCGGTCGTCGAGAGTCGGTGACCGGAGATGTTCATCACGTCATCGATGCGACCGAGCAGCCAGATGTCACCGTCGTTGTCGCGCTTGGCACCGTCACCGGCGAAGTACTTGCCGGGGAACCGACTCCAGTACGTCTCCTTGAAGCGCTCGGGGTCGCCGTAGATGCCGCGGGTCATGCCGGGCCACGGCGCCGTGATCACCAGGTACCCACCCTCGCCGTTGCCGACGGAGTTGCCGTCGGTGTCCACGATGTCGGCACTGATGCCCGGGAACGGCGTCATCGCCGCGCCGGGCTTGGTCGCCGTGATCCCCGGGAGGGGCGTGATCATGATGCCGCCGGTCTCGGTCTGCCACCACGTGTCCACGATCGGGCAGTTACCGCCGCCGACGTTCTCGCGGTACCAGATCCACGCTTCGGGATTGATGGGCTCGCCCACCGTCCCGAGGAGTCGCAGGCTGGAGAGGTCGTGCGCCTGGGGCCACTGTTGACCCCACTTCATCAGGGTGCGGATGGTGGTCGGCGCCGTGTAGAGGATCGTCACCTTCTTCTCGGCGATGATCTTCCACCAGCGGTCCTTGCCGCCGGAGTCCGGCAGCCCCTCGTACATGACCTGGGTCACGCCGTTGATCAGTGGCCCGTAGACGATGTAGCTGTGACCGGTGATCCACCCGATGTCCGCGGCGGTCCAACAGATGTCGCTCTCGGGCTTCACGTCGAAGATGTACTTATGCGTCGTCGACGCGTGCGTCAGGTACCCGCCGGTGGTGTGGAAGATGCCCTTGGGCTTGGCCGTCGTACCGGAGGTGTACATGATGAACATCGTCTGCTCGGCCGGGAATGATTTGTAGTCGTGCGTGTCACTCTGGCGCTCGACGATCTCGTGCCACCAGTGGTCGCGACCTTCCTTCCACGTAACGTCACCACCGGTGCGACGAACGACCAACACGGCCTTGACATTCGGGCACGACTCCAACGCCTCGTCGACCGCGGGCTTCAGCGGACTCGCCGCGCCACGGCGAAAGGCGCCGTCGGCGGTCACCACGAACTGACAGTCCGAGTCCAGGATGCGACTCGAGAGCGCTTCAGCGGAGAACCCGGCGAAGACGACGGAGTGCACGGCCCCGAGTCGCACGATGGCGAGCATCGTGACGACGGCCTCGGGGATCATGGGCATGTAGACCGCGACCCGGTCGCCCTCTTTGACGCCGAGTTCGGTCAACGCATTCGCCGCCTGGGCGACGAGCTTCTGCAAGTCGGCGTAGGTGATGGTGCGCCCTTCGCCTTCGGCGTCGGCGACCCAGTGATACGCCACCTTGTCGCCGTTGCCGGCTTCGACGTGGCGATCGACGCAGGCGTAGGACGCATTCAGCGTGCCGTCGCTGAACCACTTGGCGAAGGGCAGGTCCCACTCGAGGGTCTTGGTGGGGGCGGTGGTCCACGCGACGCGGTCGGCCTGGGTGCGCCACCACGCGACCGGATCGGCCGCCGCGTCAGTGTAAATGGAGGGCTGCGCGTTGGCCTGCTTGGAGAACGCCGCGGACGGCGCGAAACTGCGCGTCTCTTCGAGCCATGCTTCGAGTTTTGCTTCTGTCATGTTCTTCCCTTGCTGTGAGGTTGAGGTACGTCGAACGAATGAAATGCGAGGTCGTGACTAGGACTGCAGCCGAGAGTAGTGCTCTATCGGCCCAGTATGCCAACAGCGCCCGAGCCTGATGGCTGGGGCGCTGTTGGCGGTTGGGTCCGGTGGCAAGCCACCAGTGACATTGAGGTTAGCTCAAAGGACCGACCGGTAGTACAACCTTCCCGTGAGTTTCGTTGATCACGCCAGCAGCTGAGGCGTACCACGCGAGAAGCGCCGTGACTATGCCGAGCCACCCGCCGATCTTGGTCATGTCGGCGTGGCCGCCGCTCCATGCCCCGATGGTCAGGAACAAGAAGGCCAAGGTCAGGGCGATGAAGACAAACAGCACCGCAACGTTGGTCTTGAGCGCGGCGATGGTCATGTACGCCGTGAAGAGGATCCAGGGCAAAAGGTACAGGCCCAAGGCACCCTTAACAGCGAGGCCACCCTGGAAGTTGATGAAGAAATACACACCAATCCAGAACGCACCATATGACGTAAACGCGACCGCACCAAACGTGTTCTTTCGCACGAACTCCCACATGCCGGCCGCAAATTGAGCGACGCCACCGTAGATGAACGCCAAGGAGATGGCCCCATCGACCGCAGCACTCGCCGTTCCACCGAACTTAAAGAGTCCGACGTTGAAGAGGCTCAGCAAAAACGTGGTCATAGCGAAACCGGCGAGTCCAAGCGGACCGGGGTCCGCAACTCTGTGTTCCATGTAATTCCCCCCACATAGGATTGATTCCACCGCCGGGATGACGGCTACAGAGATTAAACATCACTTAACAACAGACATGCGTGATTGATTCGGCGTAAGTTCGTGAAGAGGTTCACAAAGACACACTCGCGAAACCGTTTTTCCGTTCAATTACTGGTGAGTAGCACTTAGATTCTGCGGTCGCGGAAGTCGATGGAATGTATAGTTCTATGCTCAGTCGCCAATTGCTGCGCGAAATTCCCTGATGAAGGTTTCAATCTGCGGCGCACCACCACCGTCGAGAACGACCTGGACTAATGCCGAACCCACGATGACGCCGTCGCTGACCGCGGCGGCCTCTTTCGCCTGATCTGCACCGGCGATGCCGATGCCGATGAGGGCCGGAACGTCACTCGTGCGGCGGATCGATTGCACGACGCGCTCGCCGTCCCCGCCCCCGGTCGCCTTTCCCGTGACGGCCATCCGGGCCGAGGCGTAGGCGAAGCCCTCGGTGCGCGCGCTGAGACGATCGACGCGCTCGGGTGGCGTGGACGGTGCGACCAGTAGCACCGTCGCTACGTCGTTCGCGTCACAGGCCGCGCTCCACGGGCCGGTCTCTTCGAGCGCGAGGTCCGGAATGATGGCGCCGCTGATGCCGCTCGACCGGAACTTCCCGGCGCAGCGTTCGAGGCCGTAGTGCAGCACGATGTTGTAGTACGTCATGGCGATCAGTGGCACCGAGGCGTCGAGTCGAGCGAGGTCATCACAGAGTGAGTCCAGCGTGACGTGCGCGCTCGAGGGCGCGCAAGGCGGCCTCTTGGATCACCGGTCCGTCCATCATCGGATCGGAGAACGGAATGCCGATCTCGACCGCGTCGGCACCGGCGAGTACCGCCGCCGCGACGTGCTCGGTCCAGTCCGCCGTGAGTCCGCCCATGAAATAGGGCACCAGGAGCTTGCGTCCGGCGTCGCGAGCGGCGCGAAGGTCGCGTTCGAGCGTCTTCATGACTCGCCACGCAAGAGCGCCTGGACTTGGGCAACGTCCTTGTCACCCCGTCCGGAGAGATTCAACAGCACGGTGGAGCCACTCGGGACGGCGCGTCCCGCCTCTCGGGCCAGCCACGCTACGGCGTGGGCCGTTTCCAGGGCGGGGATGATGCCCTCCTTCTCACTCAGGAGTTGCAGGGCCGCGATGACGTCCTCGTCGCCGATGGCGTGGTACTCGGCGCGTCCGATGTCGGCGAGGTGGGCGTGCTCGGGTCCGATTCCGGGATAGTCAAGACCGGCCGAGATTGAGTGCGCCTCCTCGATCTGGCCGAACTCGTCTTGCATCAGGAGCGATCGCATGCCGTGCAGGACACCCGGTGAGCCGATACCGACGGCCGATCCACCGGCGGCCTCGATGCCCACGAGTCGTGACGAGGCGTTGGCGAAACCGGCGAAGATCCCCGCGGCGTTGGATCCCCCGCCGACGCAGGCGATCACGACGTCGGGGACCGCGACGCCGAATTCCTCCAACTGCACCGCCGCCTCTCGTCCGATGATGCTCTGGAACTCGCGCACCATCCACGGGAACGGGTGTGGTCCCATCACCGATCCAATGCAGTAGTGCGTGTCGGCGACGCACGTGACCCATTCGCGCATGGCTTCGTTCACCGCGTCTTTCAGGGTGCGACTGCCCGAGGTCACCGGCACCACGCGAGAACCGAGCAGCTCCATGCGAAAGACGTTGAGTATCTGTCGTTCGGTGTCGACCTCGCCCATGAAGACGGTGCACTCGAGACCAAGTCGAGCGGCCGCGGTCGCGGTGGCGACGCCGTGTTGGCCGGCACCCGTCTCGGCGATGACCCGACGCTTGCCCATCCGTTTGGTCAACAGTGTCTGGCCGATGACGTTGTTGATCTTGTGTGAGCCGGTGTGCGCCAGGTCTTCGCGCTTGGCGAAGATCCGCAGCCCGAGATGTTCGCCGAGTCGTACGAGTGGCGTGACGGGCGTCGGACGCCCGGCGAACTCACGCAGTACCGTGCGGTACTCGTCGACGAAGGCCTCGTCGTGCCACGCGTCGATGAACGCCGCTTCGAGTTCCACACACGCGGGCACGAGCGCCTCGGGAACGAAGCGGCCGCCAAAGTCGCCGAATCGTCCCCGCTCGTCGGGATCGCCCATGAAGGCGCCGGCGTCGCTCACGAGACCACCCGCCCACGAAAGGCGGTGTGGGCGTTGAAGACGAAACGCTCCATCTTGTCGCGGTCCTTGACGCCGGGCGTCGCCTCCACACCGCTCGCGCTGTCCACCCCCCAGACTGAGCAGGCGGCAATCACGTCAGCGACGTTCGAGTCATTGAGCCCCCCGGCGGCGATGACGGGCACCGTGAAGGGACGCTCCGAGAGTTCCTCCCAGGAATGACTCTCGCCGCTGCCCGGCGTCGCGCCGTCGATCATCACCGCGTCGACACGCGCGTCATCGAAATGGTAGAACTCGTCACTCTCGATCGACAGCGCCTTGATCACGTCGACGCGTTGGTCACGGAGTCGTGAGAGGAGATCGTCGCTTATCGGACCATGCAGTTGGACGGCGTCCGGTCGAATGAGTTCCACGGCCTCGATGATCTCGTCGTCGCTGTTGTCGCGAAAGACCAATGTCCGCTGCACCCGGCCGTTGATCGCTTCGGCGATGGCGAAGGCGCGATCGACGGATAACTGACGTGGCGACGTCGCGAGAATCAGTCCGACGGCGTCGGCGCCCACGTCGATCGCGGCGTTGGCGTCGGCCAACGTGGTCACGCCGCAGATCTTGACGTAGAAGGGTGCGCTGAAATCAGTCACGGCTCACCAGTGGGACGGTGGAATAACTGCGGACAACCGCCGACACGTCGTCGGCCGTGACGAAGGCCTCTCCGACCAACACCGCGTCGAAGCCCGCGGCGGCGGCGCGCGCGACGTCATCGGGTGAACCGAGGCCGGATTCGCAGACCGTAACGATTGTCGTCGGCAGCGACTGGATGACCCGCGCGGCGTTGTCGCGATCGACGTCGAACGTGTGAAGATTGCGCTGGTTCACGCCGATGATGCGCGCGCCGCTGTCCATCGATCGCCGCGCTTCCTCCTCGTCGTGCACTTCGACGATCGCGTCGAGGCCGACTTCGTGCGCCACGGTGAGGAACGACCGAAGCTCGTCGTCGCTCAGTGCCGCCACGATGAGCAGGACCGCGCTGGCCCCGGCGTCCGCCGCGTCGAGGACGTCGTTCTCACTGACGGTGAAATCCTTGCGCAGCAGGGGCAGGTGCACCGTGCGTGCAACGGTCTCGAGGTCCTCGAGTGAACCGGAGAAGTGTTCGGCGTCCGTGAGCACGGAGATCGCGGTCGCGCCGCCGTCGGCGTACGCGCGAGCCAGTTGCGCCACGTCGAGGTCTTCGTGCAGCCAGCCCTTACTCGGCGAACGACGCTTCACTTCGGCGATCACTTTGACGTTGGTGTTCGTCGCGTCCGAGAGCGCCGCTAATAATGACGGGACCGGAGCACGCACCACGGCCGCACGTTCGCGCCAATCGCGGTCGTCGGTCGCGACGCGCGCACGATGATGATGAAGGATCTCGTCGAGGTACGTCGCCATTGCGAAATCGTAGTTGTGCCAGATGCGCACTCCCCCACGAGTATCTTGTGCTCTATGTCACGACCAGTCGCGCGGGTTCGCTGATGGCCGGTAATTTTTCGAGTGACGTCTCGAATCCGCTCGTGCGCGGCACCGACCTCGAACGGGGCCAAGCGCGCGCGGCACTCGTCGAGATTCTCGAAGGTCAGGTCGAAGGCGTGTTGATCGCGAGCTTCCTCACGGCGTTGACCGCCAAGGGCGAGACCGCCGACGAGATGACCGGATTCATCGACGCCATGATCGAATCGGCGTCGACGTTCTCCATCGGACCCGACGCCATGGACATCGTCGGCACCGGCGGCGACCAACTGCACACCGTCAACATCTCGACGATGGCTGCGCTGACGGTCGCCGGTTGTGGGGTACCGGTCGCCAAGCACGGCAATCGAGCCGCGTCGTCGTCGGTCGGATCGGCCGACCTGCTGGAGGCGCTCGGGGTGCGACTCGACGCGCCCGAAGACGTGGTCCGAGCCTGCGTGGCGGGCGCGGGCATCGGCTTCATGTTCGCGCCGACGTTCCATCACGGACTGGGCTACCTGACGCCAATTCGACGTGCATTGGGGTTTCGCACGATCTTCAACGTGTTGGGACCACTGGCGAACCCGGCGCTCGTGCGTCGCACCTTGATCGGCGTCGCCCAGGCACCGCTCCTGGAGGCCATGACCCAGGTACTGGTCGCGCGGGGTGTCGATCACGCGATTCTGGTGAACTCGGACGACGGACTCGACGAACTCTCACTCGGATCGTCGTCGACCCTGCACGTGATCTCCCCAGGCGGTCACCTGAACCAGCGCCTGGACGCCGGCGCGGTGCTCGGGCTGCGCCACGACGCGTCGTCGATCCGCGGCGGTGACACCGCACACAACGTCGAGGTGACGCGGCGCTTCTTGGACGCTCAGCCGGGACCGGTCTTTGACGTGGTCTGCGCGAACGCCGCGCTCGCCCTCATCGTGGCCGAGTCGGGCCACAGACACTGAGTGAGGGTTTCGAACTCGCCACGGCGAGTGTGACTGAGGGTCGCGCGGCGCACGCGCTCGAGCGACTCGTCGAACTCTCGAACGCCTAGAGCCGGCGTAGTTCCTTCTTGTAGCGCGCGGCGTTTCCGACGTAGAGGGCGGCGCTCGCGATGATGACCTCTTCGTTGCTGGCGTCGAGTTTGATGACGGCGGGCACGCCGACCGCGAGGGCGTTCGCCGGCACGTCCATGCGATTGCGCACGACCGCCCCCGCACCGACCGTCGCGCCACTGTGCACGGTCGCTTGGTGCAGCACGATCGAGCCGCTGCCCACCAGGGCCCGGTCCTCGATGACGCAGCCCTCTAAGTGGGCGAGGTGACCCACGACGCAGTCGTCGCCAATGACCGTCGGGAACTGCGCCACCGCGTGAATGATGGCGCCGTCTTGAATGGAGGTTCGCTCCCCCACGATGATCGTGCCGTAGTCGCCGCGCAAGACGGCACTCGGCCAGATCGACGAGTGGGCGCCGATGCGCACGTCACCGATCACGACGGCGTCGGGGTGGACGAAGGCGTCGGGGTGGATCGACGGGGTTCGGTCTCCGAGGGCGTAGAGGGGCATGGTCTCTCCTAGTGGCTCAGCCACGAAATTAACTGATAGATCCGCCAGATGACGTAGATGATGGTGATGACGATGAAGAAGCGCCAACGCCACGGGATTGGCTCGCGAACGCGTTCTTCGACTGGCTCGCCGCAGATCTCACACGTCTCGCCCTCGACGGGGCGATCGCACTGCTCGCACCAGCGGGTCACTATTCGATCCGAACGCGCACTCGCAGCGGTTGCGATCCGAGTGAGAATCGCTCGCGCAGGGATCGTTCGACGTAGCGCAGGTACGTCTGGGGCAGGCGTCCCGCGATGAAGAGCGTGAACGTCGGTGGCTCGGTGGCGCCCTGCACGGCGTAGCGGATCTTGCCGGTCGGCGCCGGCTGTTTCACCTGGAGGTCGCGGATGGCGCGGTTGAGCGCACCGGTCGGCACGCGCTTTTGGTAGTCCGCCGCGGCGATCGCCAGCGCCGGGAGGATCCGGTGCACGCCCTTGCCCGAGGTCGCGGTCGTCTTCATGACCGGCGCGTCGCCGAGGAACGCCAGCTTCTCGCCGACGGTCGCGAGCACGGCGTCGCGTTCGTCGACGGCGACCAGTTCCCACTTGTTCAACACGACCAGCGACGGACAGCCCGCCGCCGAGATCCGTTCGGCGAGTCGCTGGTCCTGACCGGTCGCGCCCACCGTGGCGTCGATGACGAGGATCGCGATGTCGGAGCGGTCGAGGGCGTCGAGGCTCCGCAGGACCGCGTAGGTCTCGAGGCCGGCCTCGGTCTTGGCGCGACGACGCATGCCGGCCGTGTCGATGAACCGGATCAGTCCGACGTCGGTCGAGACGAGGGTGTCGATGGCGTCGCGGGTCGTGCCGGGCAGGTCGTGCACCACGGAACGTTCTTCGCCGATGAGTTGATTGAACAACGTGGACTTGCCGACGTTCGGACGTCCGACGATGGCGACGCGCAGGGCGCCGTCGTCATCGGCGTCGGCGACCTCTTCGACCATGCGGTTCTCTTGGAGTCGCGCGACGATGACGTCGAGCAGGTCACCGGTGCCGCGTCCGTGCTGCGCGCTCACGGTGTGCGGATCGCCGGCGCCGAGGCTGAGGAACTCCCAACTGCTGGCCTCGTGCATGCGCGTCGTCGACCTTGTTGACCACGAGCAGGACCGGACGACCACTGCGCAGGGCCCAGCGCGCGGCGTGCGTGTCCTCATCGACCATCCCGGTCGTCACGTCCACGACTAAGAGGACCAGGTCGGCGCTCGCGAGCGCCGCCTCGGCCTGTTTGGAGACCTTGGCCTCGAGTGAGTCGCCGGCCTCGAGCCAGCCACCGGTGTCCACGACGTCGAAGGTGAGACCGCCCCACTCGACCTCGACGGCCTTGCGGTCGCGCGTGACGCCGCGGTGCTCTTCGACGACGGTGACGCGTTTGCCGGCGAGACGGTTGACGAGCGAACTCTTGCCGACGTTCGGTCGGCCCACGATCACGACCTGTGGTTTCACGCCGGTACCGTGGCCGAGCGCACCGATGTCAACGCCGAGCCGCAGGTCCTGTCCGGTCGTCGGCACGACCATCACCGAGCGTCCGAGGTCGCTCGAGGTCGAGTCCGTCGAGGAACCGTCCTTCGGAGAGACAGACGTCGGGCAACAGGATGACGGTCTCGGGCGCCACGTCGACCAGCGCGTCGATGAGGTCCTGTCCCGTCAGGAGCCCCGCGACCTTGATGTTGCCGCCGAAGAAGCGATTCTCCACCGCAAGGATTCGCACGTCGGCGAAGCCCTGCGTCGTCGAACATCGCGCGAAGGATCGGCGCCGCGTACTCCCCCGTGACGACGAGTACGTCGTCGCCGTGGCGCACGTCGCTCTCGCCACCGCGCGGCGCGCGGTAGCCCAAGGCCGGCGCACCGTCGACCGACTGGAAGAACCCGGTGCCGAGTTTGTCCATCGGCGTCTGCTCGACGAAACTCTGCACGAAGGCGGCCACCAGACCGATGCCGTTCTCGGCCTGGTCCAGGCTCTCGAACTTCGTCGCCGACGGCGGGGTCGCGCCGGCGACCAGGTAGAACTCGTCACTCGCGAACACGCTGACGCGCCCGAGGATCTCGCGCGGTCAGTGCTTGGAAGCGCTCGGCGAGGGCGACGACGTGCTGCGCTTCTTCCTCGGTGTGCGAGCGCATCGTGGCCTCATCGGAGAAGGCGCTCACGCCGACCGGCACCAGCGCGACCGAGGCCAACTCCGGGTAGAGCGAGATGACGTCGTGCAGCGTTCGCTCCAGGTGCTCGGCGTCGTTCACCCCGGGACAGACGACGACCTGGGCGTGCACCTCGATGCCGGCGCGCAGGAGTTCCTTCAGCCACCGCAGACTCGTCGCGCCGCGGGGGTTGCGCAACATCTCGGCGCGCAGCTCCGGGTCGGTGGTGTGGATCGAGACGTAGAGCGGCGAGAGGCCCTCGTCGAGCACGCGCTCGAGGTCGAACTCGGTGAAGCGGGTCAACGTCGTGTAGTTGCCGTAGAGGAAGGAGAGACGAAAGTCGTCGTCCTTCACGTAGAGCGAGCGGCGCATCCCCTTGGGGAGTTGGTAGATGAAACAGAACGAACAGTGGTTGTCACAGGTGCGGATCCGGTCAAAGACCGCCGAGTCGATGCTGAGACCGAGCGGCTGGCCCTCGGACTTGGTGATCGAGACCTTGCGCGCCAGGTCTTCGCCCTCGCGACGAATCACCAGCGTGACCTGCTCACCGTCGATGAGTTGTTGATACTCGATGATGTCGCTCGGTTCGCGGCCGTTGACGCTCACCAGCTCGTCGCCGACGGCCAGATCGACGCTCGAAGCCGGTGAATCCATGGAAATTGAGGAGATTCGGGCGCCCGACACCCGTCCAGCCTACGAGGAATCCGAAAATTTCAAAACTAGGGTTGATTACGTGAACGTCGACAAGGTGGTGCTCGCCGCGCCCCGAGGATTCTGTGCGGGCGTCGAGAAGGCCATCAAGGCCCTGGACTGGATGACGCGGGTCTTCGCGCCACCGGTCTTTTGCTACCACGAGATCGTCCACAACCAATTCGTCGTGGACTACTTCAAGTCCCTGGGCGTCGTCTTCATCGACGACGTGACCACCGTGCCGGCCGGCGCGCCGGTGATGTTGAGCGCGCACGGCTCCCCGCCCGAGGTGATCGAGGCCGCACGCCAGTCCGGCGGCACGGTGATCGACGCCGTCTGTCCCTTGGTCACCAAGGTCCACCACGAGCTGAAGGTCCGGGCGCGTAAGGGCTACACCGTGCTCTACGTCGGCCACCAGGGACACGAGGAGGCCGTCGGGACGATGGCCGTCGCGCCGGACTCGGTTCACCTGATCGAGTCGACCGATGACATCGACGACCTGGGCGACGTGGCCGGCCCCTTCGCGCTACTCAGCCAGACCACGCTCAGCCTCGACGAGTGGCAGGACCTGCGCGAGTACGCCGAAGCGAAGTTCCCCGAGATCTGGATGCCGAACCGCAGCGACCTCTGCTTCGCGACCACGAATCGTCAGGCGGCACTGCGCACCATCGCCGCCGAGGCCGACGCCGTCGTGGTCATCGGCTCGGCGAACTCGTCCAATACCGTCGCGCTCACGAAAGTCGCCGAGGCCGTCGGGTGCCCACGGGTCCTGCGGGTCAATGGCGCCTTCGAACTGCCCGACGACCTGCAGGGCACCGTCGCGGTCACGGCCGGCGCGTCGGCACCCGAGTCACTCGTGAACGAGGTGCTCGAGGCCCTCAACCCCACCAACGGCGTCACGGTCACCTCGGTCACGGTGGAAGACGAGTACTTCCCTCCGCCCCCGGAGCTGCGCGAGATGCTCAAGACGCTGTCGGCGCTGTTGGACCTATCGCTGGCGACGCCAGCCACGTCGAGTTTCGACGGGGAGGCCGACCGCCGCTTCACCGCCGCCGAAGTGCTGTCGGCGGCGAATCGCTGAGCCTTGGGTGCCGCGCGACGCCGATTAGTATCGACCAGTGAGTTTTTTCCCGCGCCGCTGGCGAGTGGTTTCCTCGGTGCACGAGGGAGAGGCGACGGCCGGTCGGGTCGAGCCCGAACTGACGCCACTCGAGCCGGGATCGTTCGAGGAGCACGATGGTCAACGATGATCTAGAACAGCGCCGCTCGTCGCGTCTGCGCGCCTACGCCATCGCCCAAGCCCTCGCTCGCCTGGAGACCGAACGGCCGGGCTTCGTGCCCGAGTCGATCGTGGCCTCGATCTGCGCCTACGAGGAGGAGGGCAACATCGCCCACGTCCTCGAGAAGATGCCCACCAGCGTCAACGGCGAGCCTTACACGACGCTCGTCGTGGTCGACGGGGGCGACGACCGCACGGCCGAGATCGCGCGGTCCTTCCCCGGGGTCGTGGTCATCGAGTTCCCGGTGAACCTCGGTCACGGCGTGGCGCTGCAGGTCACCTACCGCTACTGCGTGAACAACAACGTGAAGTACGTCGTGACGCTCGACGCCGACGGTCAGAACGACCCCTCGGAGATCCCCCAGATCCTCGTACCGTTGCTGGCCGACACGGCGGACTTCGTGCTCGGCAGTCGCGTGCTCGGTGTCGACAAGACGACCGACAAGATCCGCAAGGCCGGCGTTCGGTTCTTCTCGTTCATCATGAACCGCATGACCGGCTCACACATCACGGATACCTCGACCGGCTACCGGGCGCTGCGCGTCACGATGCTGGCCGACGTCGTCGATCGTCTTCGCCAGCAGCAGTACCAGACCTCGGAGTTGCTCATCACCTGTCTCAAGCGAGGCTGGCGCGTCACCGAGGTGCCGACCGAGTGGTACCCGCGCGTCTCGGGTGAGACGAAGAAGGGCGCGACGTGGAGTTACGGCTTTCGCTACGCCCGGGTGGTCTTCGGCACCTGGTGGCGCGAGCGCTAGTTCGACCCTGACTCGGGCTCGGTCTTCGGGACGGTGAAGCTCTTGCGATTGGCGTCGTCGAACACGCGCGGCGGCGTCTTCACCTTCGCCTTCTTCGGCTTCTTGGCTTCTCTGCCTTGCGGATTCTTCATAAGCGAATCCTACGCCGCGTCCCTGCAAATCTGACGCTTCGCGGTGACCTCAGCCCAGCAAACTCTCCAGATACACCGTCTCGAGGGCGACGCGTAACTCTTCGCTCTTTGCGGCGAGCGCCGAACGAGCGACGCGCCCCTCGGACGAAGGCGGGTCGAGCGGCTCACCCACGACGATGCGGATCTTCGCCGGGTGCGGGAGTTTGGCGCCCTTGGGCATCGCGCGATCGCTCCCGCCGATGCCCACCGGCACGACCTTGGCCCCGGTGCGCGCGGCCACGAACATCGCGCCGTCGTGCAGTGGCGCGACCTGTCGGCCCTCCTTACGGGTGCCCTCGGGAAACAGGACGAGTGCGTGACCCTGTCGCAGCACGGCCTCGGAGTGCGCCATGGACTCACGGTCGGCTGACCCCCGATTGATCGGGAAGGCGCCGAGGTGCGTGATCAGCGGCCCGAGCAGCGGCACCTTGAACAGCGAGTCCTTCGCCATAAAGAAGACCTTGCGCTTGGATATGAATAAGGTCAACGCGAAGTCCACGTTGGAGCGATGAATCGGGGCGATGATGACCGGGCCCTCGAGGGGAATGTTCTCGGCACCGGTCACCGTGGGTCGAAAGAGCACCCTGGAGAGGCCCGATACCAACCCCGCGCACACGCGGTACGTGAAGGTGCGTCGCTCGCTCAGTTGGAGAGGTTGTGCTTCAGCCATTGAACTATCTCCTGGGCGACGTCCTCGACGTCGCGACCCGTCGTGTCTAGCACGAGGGCGTCCTCGGCCTGGCGAAGCGGCGAGGCGACGCGCGTCGAGTCGGCCGCGTCACGACGCGCCACCGACGCCTCGCCCTCATCACCGCCGCGGCGGCGCGCGCGCTCTTCCAGTGACGCCGTGAGGAAGACCTTCACCGGGGCGTGAGGAAAGACCACGGTCGTGATGTCGCGTCCCTCGACGACAGTACCGAGTGGCTGCGCGGCGGCGATCTCTCGTTGTCGCTCGACCATCGACGCACGCACGTCGGGATTGGCCGCCACCACCGAGACCGCCACGTTGACCCCGTCACTGCGTATCTCGTCTTCGACGTCGCGACCGTTCACCGTGACGCGCGGCAGCGTGGTGAGTCGCACGCCGGCGGCCAGGGCCGCGACGGCCGCGGCGTCGTGCACGTCGATCCCGCGCTCCAGCGCCTCCCAGGTCACCGCGCGGTACATCGCGCCGGTGTCGAGGAAGGACCAACCGAGAAGCGCGGCCACGGCGCGCGCGACGGTCGATTTACCCGATCCCGCGGGTCCGTCGATGGCGATGACCAGATCGCTCACGAAAGTCGCTCGAGGTCATCGAAGAAGTCGGGATAACTCGACGCGACGGTCTCGGCAGCGCGGATCGAGCATCCCGCGCCGGCGCACCCGGCGATCGCACTCGCCATGACCATCCGGTGATCCAGCGCCGCGTCCAACTCGAAGGGCAAGAACCGCGTGGCGCTCCCGAGCCCTTCAACGAAGAGGTCATCTCCCTCGGACCACGCACGACAACCAAGCGCGGTTGCCAATGCGAGCGAGGCTTCGAATCGATCGGACTCCTTCACGCGTAGTTCTCCCACGTCGCGAAAGCCGCTCACACCGTTGGCCGCCGCGGCGGCCACCACCAGCGCGGGCACCTCGTCGACCGAGGGGATCTCGGACGCGGGCACGTCGGTGGCCGTCAGTTCGGACGACTGCACGCTGAGCGTCGTCACCGAGTCGCGAGCACGCAGCGACATCGTCACCCCCATGCGCTGGAGGACACCGAGAAAACCGACCCGTTCGCGGGCACTGTCGATGTCGAGCACTTCGAGCTCCGCGTTGGGATGTATCGATCCGAGCACCGCGAAGAACGCGGCCTGGGAGGGATCGCCCGGCACGAGCCAGTTCCTTGCCAGTGGTCGTCCCGGTTGGATGGTGACACTTCGTCCGTTCTCGAAGTCCATGCTGACGACGGCCACACCGGCGCGCGAGAACATCTCTTCGGTCGTGGGTCGGGTTCGCACGTTCTCCACAACGGTCGTCGGTGAGTCGGCGCCGAGTGCGGCGAACAGAATCGCCGACTTCACCTGCGCGCTCGCCATCGGCACCGCGTAGTCGATGCCGTGCAGTTGGCCGCTGACTATGACGTGCAGTGGTGCGCTCAAGCGATCCCCGTGACCTTGGACACGCGAGCCCATCAACGTCAGCGGCTCAGCGACCCGGTCCATCGGTCGAGCTGACAACGACGCGTCCCCCACGAGCCGATGCGAACCCGGCACGGTGCTCACCAAGCCCGTCAGCAGGCGCATGGTGGTGCCGGAGTTCCCGCAGTCGAGGTCCGTGTCACTGGCGTGCAGGCCACGCGACGGCCCGACGACCGTGACGAGATCACCGTCCACCGTGAGTGACGCACCGAGTTGCTCCATGATCCGTGCCGTCGCGGCGACGTCCTGACCCGGTGACAGGCCGCGGATCGTGCTCTCGCCGTCGGCCAACGCGCTCACCATCAGCGCGCGATGCGACGTGCTCTTGTCGCCGGGAACGTGCAGCGAACCGCGCAGTCGCTCGAAGTGGTCGACGCGCGCCGTGCTCACTGTTCTTGCGCCACCTGGAAGCCGAGAGCCGTCAGCGCGTCGCCGAACATCTCGAACTGTTGGGCGTCGACGGCGAGCAACAACGTGCCGCCGACGCCTTCGATGCCGTGGGCGATCTCGATGTCGTAGATGTTGACCGCGAGGTCCGACGCCGACCTCGTCACGCGCGCCAAGACCCCCGGTTCGTCACTCACCTTGACGCGCAGGTACGCGAGGTCGTCGCTGCTAAGAGCGCGACCCGGCAACTGTCGTCGGGCGCTCGCGGCACTCAAGCAGACTCTCGAGGATCACGTCACGCCCGTCGTCGAGCAGGGCCTCGCGCAGGGTCTTCAGTCGCCCCTCGAGTGACGCGAGGCTTTGGACGACGGCGTCGCGGTTCTCGAAGAGGATGTCGGGCCAGATCGCCGGATCACCCGCGGCGATCCTCGTCATGTCACGAAAACCTCCGGCCGCGAGTTGCAGGAGTACCGCGTCCTGTTCGGCCACCTGACTGGCCTCGTTCATCAGCGATCCGGCCAAGAGGTGCGGCACGTGACTGGCGATCGCCACCAGCCGGTCGTGGTCCTCGGCGCTGATCGCGACGACGTTGGCACCGATCTCGCGCAACACGCCGTGGAGCGTGCTGTAGGTGCTCGGCGAGGTGTGGTCGGTCGGCGTCAGGACCCAGGTGCAGCCCCGGAAGAGGTCGGCGCGGGCGCCGGCGAGTCCGCGCAATTCCGATCCGGCCATGGGGTGTCCCCCGAGGAACCGCTCGTCGTCGACGAGCGCGACGATCGATCCCTTGACGCCGGCGACGTCGGTGACGACGACGTCGGGGTTGGTGAGGTGCGCCAACGTCTCGGCAGCGACCGCCGCGACGACGCCGGCGGGCGTCGCGATGACGACCAACGTCGACGTCGGGTGAGAGTTCAACGCCGGTGACGACATCGCTCGCCAGCGCCGCGTCCATCGTGTCAGCGTTGTCATCGACGCCGGTGACCGTCCAGCCGCACTCACGGAGTGCCAGGGCGACCGACGCGCCGATCAGACCGAGACCGACGACGTGCGCGCGACGACTACTCGGGGAGGTCATCACGTAGGCCCTGCGCGTTTCGAAGGTACACGTGTCGAAGTTCGTCTCGGGACCGCGTCGTGTAGACGTGGATCAGAATCCGAATGCACATCGGCATCGAGCCGGGGACGTTGATCTCGCTCGCGCACAGCAGCGGGATGTCGCCGAAGCCGATGCCGCGCGCCACGGTCGCCGGGAAGGTCGACGTCAGGTCGGGCGTCGTGGTGAAGATGACGCTGACGACGTCGTCGTGGGCCAGTTCGTTGCGGTCCATCATGGCGCGCAGTAGTTGCTGGGTCGCGTCCTCGATCGCCGCAGGGGTGTCCTGGTCACAGGTGGTGGCGCCGCGCAGGCCCCGCAGTTGCGCCGATCTCATGTAGGCATCGTAGAGGCGATGGCGTCACTCATCCCAACGGCCTCCATCAGTCGACGAACCTCGGCGAGGGAGAGCTGACGTGACGAACCGGGCGACAGCGTGGCGTCTTGGATCGGTCCGATGCGCGTGCGCACCAATCGGGTGACGTCGTGACCGACCGCGGCGCACATTCGACGGACCTGACGGTTGCGTCCTTCGTGGATGACGATGCGCAGCAGGCCCTCACTGACACGACTGACCTGGGCCGGACTCGTGACGCCGTCCTCGAGTTCGACGCCGTCGCGCAGGCGGCGGATCGCCGCCGGTGACGGGTCGCCTTCGACGCGCGCGAGGTACTCCTTGGGGATTCCCGAACTGGGATGAGTGAGCAGATGCGCCAGGCGTCCGTCGTTGGTGAGGATCAGCAGGCCTTCGGTGTTCATGTCCAGGCGACCGACCGGAAAGATGCGCACGGGACTCTCGACCAGTTCGAGGACGGTGGTGCGACCGTGCGGATCCGAGGCGGTCGTCACGACGCCGTCGGGCTTGTTCAAGAGGAAGTAGACCGTGTTCTGCGCGGTCGGCGCCAGTGAACCGTCGACGCAGATCACCTGCACGTCGGGGTCGACGCGATTGCCGAGTTCCGCGACGCGTCCGTCGATCGTGACGCGGCCCTCGCTGATGAGTATCTCGCACGCCCGGCGTGACCCGAATCCGGCCCGGGCGAGGGTCTTTTGCAGGCGTTCGCCGTCGTCCAACTACGAGACCTCGGTGCTGTCGTCGACGTCGAAGCCCATCTCTTCGACCAGACGGTTCGCCGTCTCGATCGGCGGCATGAACTCCTCGATCGGCGGCAGGTCGTCGAGTGACGCCAGTGCCATGCGGTCGAGGAACAGTTCGGTCGTACCGTAGAGGATCGGTTGGCCCGGCCCCCCGGCGCGCCCCGTCTCTTCGATGTACTGGCGCTGTTCGAGCAGACGGCACACGCCGTCGACGTTGACGCCGCGCAGCGCCGTGATCTGGGCGCGCGAGATCGGCTGTCGATACGCGATGATCGCGAGCGTCTCGAGCGCGGCCGAACTGAGACGGTGCGACACGTCGCGACTCGCGAACTTCGCGACCCAGGGCGCCACGTCGGGCGAGGACTGCATGACCCAACCACTGGCCAGTTCGGCGAGTTGAAAGCCGCGACGTTCTTCGAGGAACTCGTCGCGGAGGCGACGCAACGTCAGCGTCACGTCCGCGGCGTCGGCCTCGACGACGTCGGCGAGCTCTTCGGCCGAGATCGGTTCGAGCGCGACGGTCAGCATGGCTTCGAGCTTCTGCTCGAGCGAGAACTCATCCCTCATAGACGTCCACCCTTCCGATGTCGAGGTCGGAGCCCTCGTCGATCCACACGATGCGCACGTCACCGAAGGTCGAACCCTGACCGAGTTCGACGAGGCCGAGTTTGCACAGTTCAAGCAGTGCCAAGAAGTGCACGATGATCTCGATGCGACTGCCGAGCGACTCGGTGAGCGCACGAAACGAGAGCGGTCCGAGCGACGGTAGGCGCTGCGAGAGCGAGACCACGGTCTCGGCGACCGAGACCGCGTCGACGGTGACGTGATTGAGTCGCAGTACCGGCACCGGCTTCTCCTCGATGCCCCGCAGGTACGCGCCGGCGAGCAGCGCCGTCGTCACGCCGGCGAGGAGATCGGGTGGCACGACGACGAAACCGTCGTCGATCCCGCGCAGCCGCGGGTAGGCCCGCGCCGCGCGTTCGAGCAGCGACACGAAGGCGTCGGATAGGGCGGAGTAGGTGCGCAGTTCGAGTAGTCGCGCGAGCAGGACGTCGCGCTCCTCCCAACCGATGAACTCTTCGTCCGGTTCGGTGTCGTCGCGACCGGGCAAGAGGCTGCGGCTCTTCATCTCGAGCAGGATCGCCGCGATGAGGAGGAACTCCGAGAGGTCCTCGACTTTGATGGTGAATCGACGTCGTCACGCAGGGCGGCGACGAACTCGTCGACGATGGGACCGAGGGGGACGTTCAAGATGTCAACGTCGTGGGTGGAGATCATTTGGAGGAGCAGCTCCACGGGGCCGCTGAAGGACGGCGTCGTCACGACGAAGGTCACCGCCCCATTGTACTTCGTAGGCGTGCGTTGCCTTCACGTAGAATTGCGCGATGAGAGTTCTCTCGGGCATGCAGCCGTCGGGCACGTTGCACATCGGCAACTATCTCGGCGCGCTCAAACAGTGGGTCGAGGCCCAGAGCGCCGACGCCTTCTACTGCGTCGTCGACCTGCACGCCTTGACGCTCGAAATCGAGCCCGAGACGCTGCGTCGTCAGTCCTACGAGCTGATCGCCACCTACCTGGCGGCCGGACTCGACCCCGACGTCTGCTCGATCTTCCTCCAGAGTGAGGTGCCGTATCACGCGCAGATCAACTGGATCCTGGAGTGCGTCGCCACCTACGGCGAACTCAGTCGCATGACGCAGTTCAAGGAGAAGTCGTCGCGCAAGACCGGCTACCGCGTCGGCCTCTTGACCTATCCGGTCCTGATGGCCGGGGATATCTTGCTCTACGAGACCGCCGAGGTCCCGGTCGGCGACGACCAGCGCCAGCACCTGGAGTTGACGCGCGTGATCGCCGAGCGATTCAACAATCGCTACGGCCCGACCTTCGTGGTGCCCGTGGGTGTCCAACCCAAGGTCGCCGCGCGCGTGATGGACCTCCAAGAGCCGACGCGCAAGATGTCCAAGTCGATCTCGAGTCCGATGGGTTCGATCTTCGTCACGGACCTGCCCGAAGAGATCGACAAGAAGATCAAGAAGGCGGTCACCGACACCGACGGCGACGTCCGCTTCGACTGGGAGAAGAAGCCCGGCGTCTCGAACCTGCTCGAGATCTACTCGAGCTTCTCCAACGAGAGCGCCGCAGGCCGTCGCCGAGCGCTACACGCGCTACGGCGATTTGAAGAGCGACCTCGCGGCGCTGGTCATCGAGTCACTCACACCGATTCGCGAGCGCTACGACGAACTGATGACCGATCACGTCGGCACTGCGCGCCGTCGTCGCGCGCGGCGCGCTACAGGCGAACGAGGTGGCCGGCGCGGTCTATCGCCGCGCGGCCAACGCCATCGGTCTCATCTAAGAAGGCCGATCCACCAGTTCTGCAGGTCGCCGAACCAGGCGTTCGACCCGAAGTGGAAGACGTACTCACTCAGGATCACGAAGCGCCAAGACGAGCGGCAGGGCGCGAGCGCGCCAGTGGTAGTAGGTGCCGAGGTGCTTGTTCGGCACGAATCGCTCGATGACGGCCGAGCCGTCGAGCGGCGGAATCGGGAGCAGGTTGAAGGCGGCGAGCAGCAGGTTCGCGATGCCCAACGCCAGGCCGACGTTGAAGAGCGATGCGTGTGGTAGTAGATCAACGCCGCCGACGTGTGCACCGCGAGGTCGACAGAGACAACAGTCCGATCGCCGAGAGGACGATGTTGACGAACGGACCGGCCAGCGACACGTAGAGCGACTGCTGACGCGGCTTGCGAAGGCGCGACGACGTTGACCGGCACCGGCCGCGCGTAGCCGAAGGGCGGGAAGTGCAACGCGATCAGCAGCGCGGGCAGGAGGATCGTGCCGAAGGGGTCGATGTGGCGCATGGGATTGAGCGAGAGCCGCTTCGCGTTCTTGGCCGTGGGGTCACCAAAGAAGTTCGCCACCCAGCCGTGACTGACCTCGTGCAGGATGATCGACGGCAGCAGCGCTATGTAGAAGTAGTACGTATGGAACATCGCGGCTTTCGTTTAGTCGTGCGCCCGAGGGTGCGCGTTCTGGTATTCGCGTTTCAGTGACGTTACCGCCACCGCGGTGTAGATCTGCGTCGTCGAGATCGAGACGTGACCCAACAGCTCTTGCACGACACGGATATCGGCGCCGTGGGCCAACATGTGCGTGGCGCAACTGTGGCGAAAGACGTGCGCGCTGATGCGCGAACGGTCGATGCCGACCGTGAGCGCGCGCTTGTCGATGATGAGGTCGACGCCCTGACGACTGAGCGCTCCCCCGCGCGCGTTCAAGAACAGCGGCGTGTCCTTGCGCGCGTCGGGAAACAGGCCGCGGCCCCGGGGCGCGAGGTAGTCGCGCAGCGCCGTCTTCAACGTCGACCCCATCGGCACCAGTCGCTGCTTCGAGCCCTTACCGGTCAACGAGGATGAGTTCCTCGTCGAAGTCGAGATCGCCCAGTCCGATGCCGACGACTTCGGAGACCCGCGCGCCGGTGCCGTAGAGGAGTTCGAGCAGCGCACGGTCGCGCAGGTCGATGGGCGTGGTGTCGGGAATCGAGTCGAGCAGCGCGGTGACCTCGTCCTCGCCCAGCGGCTTCGGCAGGGAGCGACCACGACGACCGCCGCGCAGTCAGCGCGCTCGGGTCACTCGTGAGGTAGCCCTCGACCACGAGGTACGCGAACCAGCCACGAATCGACGCGACCGAGCGCGCGATGGACGTCTCGGCGCGCTTCTGGCGTCGGAGCTGGTTGCAGTAGCGCTCGAGGTCGGCGTCGCGCAGCGTCTCGAGTTCGCGCTTGGCGCCCGTCATCCACGTCCAGCAGTTTGGTGAGGTCGCGCCGATAGGCCTCGATCGTCGCGCGACTGCGACCCTTCTCGATCGTCAGCCACTGCAGGTACTCCGCGAGGTACGCCTCAGACGTCGTCAAAGAACGTTCCGTAGACACGTCCGAGGGCGACGACCGTGGAGTTGTCGATCGCGGGCTCACGTCGAAGAGTCTCGCGCAGTTCTTCGCGCGAGAACCATCGCACCGCCGCGCTCGTCTCTTCCGGCCCGGCCGGCGACGATCCACCATCGTGAGTCCACGGGCCTCGTAGATCGTCATCAGTTGATTGGACCAGCCGGGTGAGGTCATGAACCGTCCCAGGAGCGTCCACTGCGAGGCTTCGCAACCCAGTTCCTCGGCGAGCTCGCGCTTGCGCGGCACTCAGTGCGTCTTCGCCGGGTACGTCGAGCGTGCCGGCGGGTACTTCCCAACAGAAGCGATCGAAGGGCGTGCGGTACTGGCGGATCATGCCGATCTCGTCGCGCTCGTTGATCGCGAGTATCGCGACCGCGCCCAGATGCGTCACCACGTCGCGCTCGAAGGTGGTGCCGTCGTGCTCGATGGTTCGTTGTTCAACGCCGAAGACGTGGGACTGCAGGAGCTTCTTGGTTCCAACGACGCGGAACGACTCGCTCACAACGTGGCGTCGACCGATTCCGGATCAATGATGTGCGGCTCTCGTCCCTCGGCGCGCGCCGCGGCGGCCTTGATGAGGCCGAGGAAGAGCGGGTGCGGTCGATCGGGCCGCGACTTGAACTCGGGGTGCGCCTGCGTGCCGACGTAGAACGAGTGATCGGCGATCTCGGTGAACTCGACCAGTCGGCCGTCGGGTGAGGTGCCCGAACAGCGCATGCCCGCCGCCTCGAACTGCGCACGGTAGCGCGAGTTGAACTCGTAGCGGTGACGGTGACGTTCCGAGACGACGGTCGTGCCGTAGAGCTCGGCGACGACCGATCCCTCGTCGAGCATCGCGGGACAGGCGCCCAGGCGCATCGTGCCGCCCGAGGTCGGTCACGTCCATCTGCTCGGCCATGAGCGCGATCACCGGCGCCGAGGTGCTGATGGAGATCTCGGTCGAGTGCGCGTCACTGAGTCCCAGGCAGTGCCGGGCGAACTCGACGACCATGACCTGCATTCCCAGACACAGACCGAGGTACGGGATGTCGTGTTCGCGAGCGATGCGCGCCGCGGCGATCATGCCCTCGACGCCGCGTTCGCCGAAGCCGCCCGGCACGACGATGCCGTCGAGCTGGCGGATGCGCTCGGAGTCGATCTCGGTCGGCACCCGTTCGGCCTCCAGCCACTCGATGGTGGTCTGGGCGCCCACGGCGAAGCCGGCGTGTCGAATCGACTCACCGACCGAGAGGTAGGCGTCGGGCATCGTCACGTACTTGCCGATCACGCCGATGCGCAGCGTCTTGGTGGTGCTGTGCACGCGACGAACGACGTCGCGCCACGCGCTGAGGTCGATCGGATTCGCGTCGAGGTCGATGCCGAGGGTATTGCACACCATCGTGTCGAGGCCCTCGTCGTGCATCGTGATCGGGATGTCGTAGATGCTCGGCGCGTCCACGGCCGAGATGACGGCCTGCATCGGCACGTCACAGAGCAGCGAGATCTTGCGCTTGAGACCGTCCGAGAGCGGCTGGTCGCTGCGACAGACGATGACGTCGGGCTGGATACCGCGCGAGCGCAGTTCGGTGACCGAGTGCTGGGTCGGCTTGGTCTTCTGCTCGCCGGACGGCGCCAGGTAGGGCACGAGCGTGAGGTGGACGTAACAGACGTTGTCGCGACCGGCGTCGCGGCGGAACTGACGGATCGACTCGATGAACGGCACGATCTCGATGTCCCCGACGGTGCCGCCGATCTCGACGATCACGACGTCGGCCCCGAGGGTGCCGAGTCGACGCACGCGCTCCTTGATCTCGTCGGTGATGTGCGGGATGACCTGGACGGTCTTGCCCAGGTAGTCACCGCGTCGTTCCTTGGCGATCACGTTCGAGTAGACCGATCCGGTCGTGGTGTTGGACATCTTGGAGAGCGACTCGTCGATGAACCGTTCGTAGTGTCCGAGGTCCAGGTCGGTCTCGCCGCCGTCGTCGGTGACGAAGACCTCGCCGTGTTCACCGGGATTCATCGTGCCGGGGTCGACGTTCAGGTACGGGTCGAGCTTGCACATGGTGACCTTGAGACCACGAGATTTGAGGAGTCGACCGAGCGACGAGGCCGTCAGATCCCTTGCCCAGAGAACTTGACACACCACCAGTTACAAAGACGAATTTGGTCATTCGTAAACCGCCGCTTCCACGGAACACCAGCATAGCGAAGCGCGTGTGACTTTACAGAACTATTAACGCTCTGTTTCCAACATTCGTCGCGCCAACGCCCGTGATTCGTCGGTGATCTCATCACCGGCGAGCATTCGCGCGATCTCGTCGACTCGCGCCGTCACCACTGAGGGCGCGAACGGAGGTGTGCACGTCATCGCGCTCGATCGTCTTCTCGATGACGAAGTGATGATCGGCCTTCGCCGCGACGCGTCGCCAGGTGCGTCACGGCGAGGACCTGTTGCTGTTGACCGAGTTCACGCAGGCACTCGCCGATCTGTTGGGCGACCTGACCGCCGACGCCGGCGTCCACCTCGTCGAAGACCGCGACGACGTCCTCGTGGGCCGACTCGAGCGAGAGGGCCAGCAGCACTCGACTGAACTCTCCCCCGCTGGCCAGGGCCTGGAGCGGTCCCTTCGGGCTGTCCGGGATTCGGCGTGAAGAGAATCTGCGCCTCGGAACCATCGTCGCCGCCCACCACGAAGCGCAGGTCGGCGTGGGCCAGCGCGACGCGCGCCAACTGGCCCGCGACCGCGGCACTCAGCGCTCGCGGCCGCGGCCTCGCGCTCGTGTCGAGCCGTGTCGGCGAGGGTCGCGACACGAACGCTGAGAGCCTGTCTATCTCGTCGTCGAGTGCCGTCGTGCGCGACGACGCGTCAACGAGCACGGCCTGACGCGCGCGCAACTCATCCAGTGCCGCGAGTGCCGTCCGCGAGCGAGCCGTACTTGCGTACCAGCGCCTGCAGTACCGTCGCGCGGTCGTCGAGTTCCTTCAGCGCGGACGCGTCGAAGGACTCCGGGTCCGAGAGCGACGCCAGTTCGTGGACCGCGTCGCGTGACTGCTCCAGTGCACTGCGCAACGCGTCGCGCGCGACGTCGTAGGCGTCACCCGCGGGGCAGCCGATTGATCGCGCGCGCGAACTGCGCGAGCACGGCGACGTCGCCGTCGGCGTCCAGTTGATCGAGCACCTCGACCAGGGCCGCCTGCCCGTCTCGCAGTTCGGTCAGTCGCGTCAGTTCCTCGAGCGTCTCCTCGAGTTCGTGCGCCGAGCGAATCGACGACCGCCGTCGAGTTCGGCGATCTGAAACTCGACGAAGTCGAGTTCTCGCGCCCGCTCCTCGACGTCCCCACCGAGTGACGTTCGTTCGTCGTGGGCCGCCTGGAGTGCACGGCGCGCTTCGCTCAGCTCCTGCGACCGACACGTCGCCCTTCGCGTCGATCAGTCGCAGAACCTCGGCGCGACTTCGCAACGTCAACGACTCGTGTTGGCCGTGGATGACGATGAGTCGTTCGGCGAAGGACCGCAACGCCTCGGCGCTACTGGAGGCGCCGTCGACGGCGCTGCGGAGTCGTCCCGAGGCACCGGACTCGCGCGTCAGCACGATCTCGCGCTCACCACTCAGGTCGAAGACGGCCGCGGCGCGCATGTCCGACGCGATCGCCGCACGGGTGACCGAGCCGTCCCCGCCGAGACAGAGGTCCAGGGCGCCGAGGAGGAGGGTCTTGCCGGCGCCGGTCTCACCGGTGAGACGTTGAAGCCGGCGCCGAACTCGAGCCGCGCGTCTTCGATCACTCCAAGTCCGTGGGCGTAGAGCTCCAAGAGTTGCGACTTAGGCATGTCCCTCTCGAAGGCCCTCGTGCAGGCGGGAGGCGAGGTCGAAACTGCGCGTCGCCACGACACGAACCGGCGTCGGGCTCTTGCGCACCTCGACGAACTGACCGGCCCCGAGTGACCCGATGTCGCGTCCGTCGGCGACGATGATCGCCGGTATGTCCTCGGCGACGAGGCGGATCACCTTGTCGTCGCCTACGACGATGGAGCGGTCGATCGTGAAGTGCGGCGCCACCGGTGTCAGGATCATCACCGGCAGCGTCGCCTCGACGACCGGTCCCCCGGCCGAGAAGTTGTAGCCCGTGCTGCCGGTGGGCGTGGCGACCATCACCCCGTCGGCGGAGTAGGTGAGGTACTCGTCATCGTCGACGAAGGTCTTCAGGCGCACCATGTGTCCGGCCTGGGCGCGCTCCACGACCACCTCGTTGAGCGCGAACTCTTCCAGGGTCGAGTCCGAGACCGAGATCAAGAGCGCGAGTCGCTCGACGACGTCGTCGCTCGACAGTGCGGACTTGGCGTCCTCGACGACGTCGTTGGAGGGCACGTTGAGGAGGAAACCCAGACGACCGAGGTTGACGGCGAGTACCCGCGCGCCCATCGCGTGGGCGAGACGCGCGGACTTCAAGAACGTGCCGTCGCCCCCGAGACTGACGACCAACGTCGACGCGTCGACGTCCGGCGCGTCGTCGACGTCGAGCAGGTGGAGGCTCGAGGTGACGCCGTCGCCCTCGAGTTGTCGACCGGCCTCTCGGGCGAGTTGCACCGCGTCGGCTCGGTTGCTGAAGGCCGTAAAGAGCAGTTGGGACACAGTTCTCCTTGTCGCTCAATGGTAGTAACAACAGTCGCTGCGGAAGCCCGACGAACGCATGCGGCCTCGGTCCCGTCATCCTGGCTCAGTATGCTCGGTACCTGGGAGCAACGACAATCAAACGTCGAACTGCTGACAGGAAGAAACGAGGTGCGTCAGATGATTTACGTGTTCGTGGCGATTGTCGTGGTCCTCATTGTCGTGGGCGCGTTCGTGATGCGTCGCAAGACGAACGGACGTGGCTTCAACTACGCTCCCGAGCCGGAACTGCGATCCGGTGGCGGCGGTCAAGTAGGCGTTCGCCCCGGCCCCGGAGCGGTGCCCGTGGTTCCGATTCCGACACCGGAGTACGAGACCGAAGCCATCGTCCACGATGAGTTCTCGGGTGACGTTTCGGACGACATTCTCGATCCCCACAATCCCCATCACGCCGAGTGGGTGAAGCAACATCCCGATATGGAAACCGACGCCGAGTACCTGGCCGAGCACCCCGAAGACAACCCCGCCTAAATTCGCGCCCTTGCGCTTGACATTTCGCTGCGTCGAGCCGGACGACGGACCCTGAAAGGTCCGAGATTTCACCGCACTGTGCCATCATTGATGCATCGTGCAACTGTCTGCTCAAGAGCTGAACTGAAGTGACCCGAGCGGAACCAGCAATCTCGTGGCGGAGTCTCCTCGAGGCGTTGCCCGACGGCACCGCACTGCTGGACGGCCACGGCGTGATGCACTACGTGAACGCCGAGTTGGCGTACCTGACGGGCTACACCCGCGAAGAACTCGTGGGACAGAACGTCCAGATGTTGATCCCGCCCGAACTGCGCTCACTGGAAGGCGAGGCCCGACGCCAGTACGCCCGAGACCCCGAGTCGCGCATCATCTGGAGCGACCGTGACCTGACGGTGCTGCAAAAGGACGGCTCCGTGCGTTCGGTCGATTTCGCCCTCTCGCCGTTGACGATCGACGGCGCGCACTGGACCGTCGGTTCGATCCGTGACAACAGTGCCCAGCGCGTGGCCGAACAGGCACGCATCGAGGCCGAACAGCACTTTCGGCTCGCCTTCGAGGACAACATGGCCCCCATGGTCTTCACCGACCTCCAGGACTGCATCATCGCGGCGAACGACGCCTTTTGCACGATGATGGGACGCACGCGCGCCGAACTCATCGGCTTCGACTCCAAACCATTCACCTACCCCGACGACGTCGGCATCACCGAGGCGTCCCACGACCGCTTCTTGCAAGAGGAGATCCGCCAGGCGCGCTACGTGAAGCGCTACCTCCACAAGGACGGTCGCATGATCGTCGCCGAAGTCTCGAAGTCCCCGGCCCGTGACAAGACCGGCAAGACGCTGTACTTCATCATCTCTGAACGCGACATCACCGAAGAGCGCCTGCTCACCGCCCAGCTCTCGCACCAGGCCCTGCACGACCCACTGACCGGTCTCGCGAATCGCACGCTCCTCGACGATCGACTCGCCCAGGCCCACTCGCGCATCATTCGACAAAACGGGCACGGCGCCCTCTTGCTGTTGGACCTAGACGACTTCAAGGGCGTGAACGACACCTACGGGCACCTCGTCGGTGACCAACTCCTCGAGGCCGTCGCGCGGCGACTTGAGGGCGTCACGCGCTCGACCGACACGCTGTGCCGCTTCGGCGGCGACGAGTTCCTCTACCTCGCCGAAGGGATCTCCGGCTCCGACGAGGCCGAGCACATCGCCGAGCGTTTCCTGCACTCTCTCGACGAACCGTTCACCGTCGGCGGTCTGAACCTCGAACAACGCGCCAGTCTGGGCGTGGTCGTGTGGGACTCCACGACCGTCGAGGTCTCCGACGTGGTGCGCGACGCCGACGTGGCGCTCTATGAGGCCAAGCGACTCGGCAAGGGTCGACAGTTCGTCTACGTCCCGGGCATGCACGACGTGGCGGTGAATCGCTTCTCGCTCGTGCAAGAGCTGCGCCAGGCCGTCGCGGCGGGTGACCTGGCGATGCACTACCAGCCGATCGTGCGGCTCTCGACCAATGAGGTCGTCGGCTTCGAGGCGCTCATGCGCTGGCAGCACCCGCAGCGCGGGTGGGTGCCACCGACGGTGTTCATCCCGCTCGCCGAACAGAGCGACCTCATCTTGGACCTCGGCATCTTCGCCCTGCACGAGTCGATCGTGGCCGCCAGCGAATGGGGACGTTCGAAGGCATCGGCGAACCCTACGTCTCGGTCAACCTCTCGGCCCGTCAGTTCCACGACCCCGGACTCGTCGCGTCTGGTCCAGCTTGAGCTCGCGGCCGCGTCGTTGCCCGCCGATCGTCTGATCATCGAGATCACCGAAGGGGTGGCGCTCATGGAGGTCGCCGACACGCTGAAGACCATCGGTGCGTTGACCGATCTGGGTATCGGGGTCGCCTTGGACGACTTCGGTACCGGGTTCTCCTCGCTGTCGTATCTCGCGCTCCTCAATCCGATGATCATCAAGGTCGATCAGTCCTTCGTGCGACCACAACTCAAGAGCATCCACAGTGACCGATTGCTCGAGACGATCGTGTCGCTCGGACACAACCTGGGGATGACGATGCTCGCCGAAGGCATCGAGACCAACGAGCCAGCTCGAACAACTTCGCGAACTGCACTGTTCGCTCGGTCAGGGTTTCGTCTACTCGCCGGCGGTGCCCGTTCGAGGCGGCCCAGGCGATGGTCGGCACGTCGTTCTCGCTGTAGCGGATCGGCGGCCACCCATCGCCAGCACGTCGCGACGGTGCCGCTACGCTTTTATGCCGAGTGATGCAGTGGTTAACGGGGCGACGGAGGAGGATTACGTGAGTTTTCCTGAATCGGTTCAACGTCTCGCTCGCCAGCGCGCGCGCGGCACGTGTGAGTGCACCAACAGTTCTTGCCCGCACTACGGACATTGTCGACTCCCGGCCAAGGAGTTCCACCACAAGAAGGCGATCGCCGACGGTGGTGACGAGGAGCTCTCGAACTGTCAGTACTTCTGTGTGGCCTGTCACGAACGGGCCCACCAGACGACCGAACAACTGGGCCGCATCTAACTCCGTTCTGCTGGAGTCTCAGGACCCCTGGGCCGCCATGAATCCTTGTGTCGAATGGCTCTCGTCACTATCCGACGATCAGCCACGCGCGCGTCCCCGACCCCCTGTGGGAGCCCGCGCCAGTCGGTGAATGCCCGACTGCATTCACCCTTCCAGGACCTCATTTTAGATTTTTTTTTTTAGGTTTGACTTCAATTTCGATTTCTTCGTCCGGTTCGAGCGGCGCTTCGGCGAATAAATCAGGGCGCAGCGCCATCGCCTCGTCGCAGTTCGACGACGTGGCTCATCCAGTAGTCGTCGAATCGTGCGTGCCAGCGTTCGGCGCCCTCGGGCGAGGCGAAGGCCTCGCGCACGAGCGCCGGCGCCAGTACCGAGACGAAGCCCGGCACCTCGATCGCGAGGTAGCGCAGTCGCAGGAAGTCCAGGAACGAGATCGTCGGCGCCGCCGGGGGTGTCGACGACGATCTCGGGCAGGGCCTCACGGACCCGGTCGTCCTTCAGGAACGACGACGTCAAGAACAGCGAGAGGACCTGCTCGTCGGAGTTGTCGGACATGGTCATCAGGCTCTTGCCGACGTTGTCGCGACCGTGACCCGAGCCGCCGAAGACCTCCTGGACGATGCTGCCGACGCTCGAGATCAGTCCGAGGAGTCGGAGCGCGACCGGTCGGGCGTTCGCGATGTCCTTGTCGTCGAGCGAGGCGACCAACTGGATGAACGGCGTGTCCATGCTGAGTCTGCATCGCCTGCAGCGCGACGTCGCCGGCGCGCCGTGACTCTTCGGACGTGGTCGCTGCTCGCTCTCGCGCTCGAAGAGTCCGACGTCGGTGTGATCGAGCGACGAGAGGTCGCCGTGCATCAGGTCGATGAGGAGCGCGGAGAACTCGGCGTAGAGCTCGGATCCGCGTCCGAGGCGCTTGCGGGCCGAGACCATCGCCGGGCCGACCTTCAAGTGTTCGAAGAAGACCGACTCGAGGACGTCGCGCTCGGGCTTTTCGACCTCGGGCGTCTCGGCCGCGACCATGCGGATCTCGCGCAGTTGTTCGTCCCAGCGCGTCGCGCGCTTCAGTAGATAGGTGCGAATGAGATCGGGCTCGACGTCGAAGCCCTCCCACCAGAGTCGCCACGCCAGCTCGTCGAGCTGCTTGGTGCTCGAGCGCAGCTGTGAGATTCGCAGCATTCGCTCGGCCGTGCCGGCCGGGTAGCGCGCGAGGGAACTACGTCCACCGTTCTGGTCGTGGAACGGCTCGCTGATCAGGCGTCGACGATGCAGTCGGGCCAGTTGGTCGCGGGTCGTCTCGACGCCGGCGAAGCCCAGGTAGTCGAGGATGTCCTGGGTCGGTTCCCAGGACCCCGCCTCCTCGTTCCAGCTCACCTCTCGACCTTAGTTTTGGGTTCGGTGAAAACTGAGGATTCCCCCGCGAGGGATCGTCGACGACGCGTGGTCGACGAACTAGGCGCGCAGCCCGACCACGATCGCGCGACGCGCGTCGTCACTGAGTGCGTAGGGGGCGTAGATGCTGAAGCGACGAACGACGTCGTTGAATCGTTCACGCACGACGCGCGCCGACGTCACTCGGCGTCGGCGACGACGGCGAAGGCGTTCAGGACGTCGTCGTCGATCAGTTCGCCCATCCGTTCCCACTCCCCGGACTTCGAGAGCGTGTTCAGTTCGCTCTGCAGGTCGCCCCAGCCGTGGAGTTCGAGCACCCCGCGGTAGGCCGGCGTCGAGCCGTAGAAGGCGATCTGCGCGCGGACCGCGGCGTGTCGCGTCCTCGAGTGCCTCGTCGCTGTCGCCGGTGGCGATCAGACCGGAGAACGAGATCGGGAAGTCCGCGAGGTCGCGTCCGGACTTCGCGAGGCCGCGCTCGAGCGCGGGCAACGTCACCTCGCGCAGGTAGCGCTCGGTCGAGAAGGGATGGACCAACAGGCCGTCGGCGACCTCGCCGGCGACCTCGGTCATCAGCTCGCCGACCGCCGCCAGGTAGACCTTCGGCGCCCCGTACGGATTCGGCCCGGGATTGAAGAACGGCGACATCAAGGTGTGACGGTAGAACTCACCGCGAAAGTTCAGCGGCGTGCCCTCGTTCCAACAGTCCCAGATCGCGCGCATCGCCAAGACGTACTCGCGCATGCGCGGTGCCGGATGCGACCAGGGCATCGAGTAGCGCTTCTCGATGTGCGGTTTGATCTGGGAGCCCAGACCGAGCAGGAGCCGACCGTGCGAGAGCAGCTGCACGTCGTTCGCCATGGTCGCGGTGATCATCGGACTGCGCGCGAAGGCGACCACGATGCCGGTGCCGAGTTCCAGCGTGGTCGTCGTCGTGGCCGCGCCCGCGACGATCAGGAGCGGGTCGTGTCCGGTCTCGGCCGACCAGGCGCCGTCGTAGCCCTCGCGTTCGAGCTCGCGCGCGTCGGCGCCGACGTCATCGATGCGAAAGGACAGCCCGCCGTCTACCAACATGCGCGAAGTCTAAACCGGCGTGCGTGATCAGTTCGGGAAGACCTGACCGACCATCGCCTCGACCTCGTCGTTCGGCACCGCCGGTGAGAAGAGGTAGCCCTGACCGAGTTCGCATCCCAAGCGTCGAAGGCGACTGAACTGTCCCTCGGTCTCGATGCCCTCGGCGAGCATCGTCATGTTGAGCTTCTGACCGAGCGAGATGATCGTCTCGAGCAGGGTGTCGTTGCGCGTCGAGTCGTGCACCGGACGCACGAAGGACTGGTCGATCTTGATGATGCGCGGGCTGAGCGCCGCGAGGTACGACAGTGACGAGAAGCCGGTGCCGAAGTCGTCCAGCGCGATGCCGACGCCGAGCGTGCCGAGCAGGTCGAGCACGGTCATCGTCTCGGCGATGTCGATCAGCGCCACGCTCTCGGTGATCTCGAGGATCAGGTAGGCCGGGCGGAAGCGAACACTCGCGCAACAGGTTCTTGATCGTCGGCACCAGGCCGGGGTCGAGGAACTGGTGCGCCGAGAGGTTGACCGTGACGTAGGGACGACGCGCGGTCCGGATCGTCCGGCGCCCACTTGGCTGGCCTCGAGGATCGCCTCGCGCAACGCGAACGATCCCAGTTCGATGATGAGGTCACTCTGTTCGGCGAGCGGGATGAAGACCGTCGGCGGTACCCAGCCGCGTTCGGGGTGGTTCCATCGCATCAGGGCCTCGAAGCCGACGACCTCGCTGGTCGTGAGATCGGCGATCGGCTGATAGTGCATCACGAGGTCGCCGTTGTTGAAGGCGTGGCGCAACTCTTGGACCAGCGCGAAACGGCTGACCGCGTCGCTGGTGCATCGTCGGGGTGAAGACCACGTGGTGACCGCGGACGTTGCGCTTGGCCTCGTACAGCGCGGCGTCGACGTTCTGGATCGTCTCGGAGAAACTGTTGCAGGTCGCGTCCCAGATGACGATGCCGATGCTGGCGCGCTGTTCGATCAGCGATCCGGCGATGTTGTAGGGCTCGGCGATCACGCGGATCAGACGCTCGGCGAGGACCTCGGCCTCCCCGGGCGAGACGAGACCTTCGGCCAGGTAGAGGAACTCGTCGCCACCGAAGCGACACAGCGTGTCGGCCGAGCGCGTGATGAGTTCGAGTCGATTCGCGATCGCCGTCAGCAACTGGTCGCCGACGAAGTGGCCGTGCGTGTCGTTCACGCCCTTGAAGTCGTCGAGGTCGATCAAGAGCACGGCGCCGATGCCGCCTTGGCGAACGACGCGTCCGTGGGCCTGGGCGAGGCGGTCCTCGAACAGCGCTCGGTTCGCGAGGCCGGTGAGGGGGTCGTGGAGGGCCTGGTGCGAGAGCTGGGCCGCGAGGGCGCGCTCCTCGGTGATGTCGCGTTCGGAGAAGACGAAGTACAAGATGTTGCCGTCGGCGTCGCGCGCCGGCGAGCGCGAGACCTCGACGTCGATGACGCGGCCGTCCTTGCGCAGGTAGCGCTTGACGTAGCGCTCCTGCTCCACTTCGCCCGAGATGAGTCGCTGGTGGGTGCTCTCGGTGATGCCGACGTCGTCGGGATAGGTGAAGGGCGTCGAGTCGCACCCGAGCAACTCCTCGCGCGTGAAGCCGACCATGTCACACATCGCGTCGTTGATCGCGATGATCCGGTCGTTGGCGTCGGCGAAGGTCATCGGCGCCATGTTGTTCTCGAAGGCCACGCGGAACCGGAGTTCGGCGTCGGCGCGCGCCTGCTCATTCGCGCGCTGCGTGGTCACGTCGCGGATGGCGACCACGACCCAGGACCCCTGGTCGAGCGCCAGTGGCGAGCGCGAGACCTCGACCGGGACCTCCTGACCGTCTCGGCGCAAGACGGTCAGGTCCGGTTCGTTCCAGATCGACGCCGTCGCGTTTCGGGGGCGGTCTCGCCGAGCGCGCAGCAGTTGCTTGCGCAGGCGCGGCGGCACCAGGATCTTGGCGTCCTGTCCAATCAGTTCGCCCTGTTCGTAGCCGGTAAGGGCCAGCAGCAATCCGTTGACGTGGTGGATGACACCACGACCGTCCAGGAGCGCCGTCGGCTCCGGCAGTGCCTCGAGCAGGCCGTTCCACGAAGGTGGGTGGGTCGAGCGGAACGTCGACCGGCACGTCCATCGGGGGCAGGACCGAGAGGGCTCGCGTGCGGCTCTTTTTGAGTCGGCCCGTGGCGCGAGGACGTTCGGAGAGATCGGTCACGGAGTAACGGTAGGTCGGTACACCCATTTGATTGTCAACAAGTTCTCAACAATGACGCAAAAGTTCATTGGACGAATCGCGGCGTCCGTGCGGACGTTGCGAACGACGTGCGCCCCATCGTTCGGACACTGCAACTCATTCGACGAGCGAGTGATTCACGACGCGGTTCATTCGCTGGGTTCGAGTCCGTATCGGCCCCTTCGAGCGACGCCGCGCACACCCTGTCGGCACTGTTGTGCACAGGAAAACGGACGGCTCCCGACCGCTGAGAAACACGCCTCGAATGGTGCGCGAGACGCCGCGTGCGCTGCGTTACGGTTCAAACAATGAAAATCGTCGGGCCCACCTGCGAAGCGACGCGTCGACGTCGCGAGCGTCCCTCGGACACCTGAGGTGCGATGACGGTCGGCGACCGCAGGCTGGCTCGATTACTCAACGCGTTTCCCGAGATCGTGGTCGTGCTCGACGCGCTGGGCAACGTGCTCTGGGCCAATCAACTCGCCGTCGAGCTCTTCGGTCGCCCCCTCGAGTCCGCGATCGGCATGTCCGGCATCGACCTCGTCCACCCCGACGACCTGGAGATCGTGCTGCGATCACTGGAAACGGTCCAGTCCAAGACCGTCGGCAGCCCGCTCGAGATCCGCGCCAAGATCGGCGACGACTGGCGCCTCATCGAACTCATCGGCACGCCGGTCTCGTGGTTCGAGAAGGGTGCCGTGCTTTTCAGCATCCGCGACCTCACGGACCGACGGCGCTTCGAGTTGGCCCGCGACAACGTCGCGCGCTTCCGCTCCCTCGTGCACAACGCCACGACGATCATGATGCTGCTCTCCCCCGCCGGCGACGTCGAGTCCGTGTCCGGCGCGATGACGAGGATGTTGGGGCACGACCCCGAGGCCGTCGAACGTCAGCCGCTGGCCAACATCGTGGCCGCGTCGGACCGTCCGGCGCTGCGCGTGGCGCTGGAGAACGCCCTGCGCAGTTCCAGCGCGACCCAACCGGTCGTGCAGGCACTGCGACTGCTGCGACGCGGCAGCGAGGAGATGATCTCCTACGAACTCTCCATCGTCAGCCTCGTCGATGACCCGACCGTCGGCGGACTCGTGGTGACGGCGCACGACGTCTCGGAACGCGTGACCGCCGAGATGGAACTACGCAACTCGGTACGCGAACTGCGCGAGACGTCCTCGCTGCTCAACGCGACCCTCGAGTCGACGGCCGACGGCATACTCGTCGTGGGCACCGACCGGACCATCACGAGTTTCAACAGTCAGTTCGCGACGATGTGGCGCCTCCCGACCAATCTCGTCGCGGGCCGTGACGACCATCGCATCGTGGAGTACGTGGCCGAGCAACTCGTGGACCCCAGTGCCTTCATCGCGCGCGTGAACGACCTCTATGCCCAGTCCGAGGCCGAGAGCAGCGACACGTTGGTGTTCAGCGACGGTCGAGTCTTCCAGCGTCTGTCCAAACCACAGTACGTCTCGGGCGACGTCGTGGGCCGCGTCTGGAGTTTCAGCGACGTCACCGAACAGAAGCGACTCGAGAACGACCTGGCCCATCTGGCCTTTCACGACGCGCTGACCGGACTAGCCAACCGGGCGCTCTTTCAGGACCGAATCAACCAAGCGTTGGCCCGGAGTGAACGCAGCGACAAGTACGTCGCGGTGCTGTTCCTCGACCTCGACAACTTCAAGATGATCAATGACAGCCTCGGCCACTCGGCGGGCGACGAGCTCTTGAAGGTCGTCGCCGAGACCCTGGTCGGCTGCCTGCGCAAGTCCGACACGGCCGCGCGCCTCGGCGGTGACGAGTTCGCCGTCCTCATCGAGGACGCGCCGAACCGTGACGAAGTGATGCACATGGCCGCGCGACTGATGAAGACGCTGCGCGAGCCGGTCACCGTCGCCGGCCAGGAGATCACCTCGACCGTGAGCATGGGCATCACCTTCGGCATCCAGGGTCACACGAGCGATCAACTGCTGCGCAACGCCGACCTCGCGATGTATCTCGCCAAGGCCCAGGGCAAGGACCGCATCGAGGAGTTCCAGGACCAGATGCACGTGGCGGTCGTGCAGCGTCTGGAACTCGAGCACGACCTTCGTCGCGCGGTGCTCTCCGAAGAGTTGCGCGTGCACTACCAGCCGATCTTCGACCTCGTCTCGAGCACCATCGTGGGCTTCGAGGCACTGGTGCGGTGGCAACATCCCACCCAGGGTCTGTTGCAGCCGATCTCCTTCATCCCCTTCGCCGAGGAGATCGGCTTCATCCACAACATCGACCGTTTCGTGCTGACCGAGGCCTGCGCCCAGGCCCGACGGTGGCAGAGCATGGGGCTGGCGCCCGCGGGCCTGCTCGATGAGCGTGAACCTGTCGGCGCGCGAGATCGCCGACAGCGCGATCCGAGAGAGCGTGAGTCTGTCGCTACTCGAGACCGGATTCGAGCCGAAGCACCTAATCCTCGAGATCACCGAGAGCGCGCTGTTGCGTGACCTCGACGCGACGATCCGCAATCTCGAGTCCCTCAAGTCCCTCGGACTCAGCATCGCCGTCGACGACTTCGGGACGGGGTTCTCCTCGTTCTCGCACCTCGAGCAGCTGCCGATCGACATCTTGAAGGTCGATCGCTCCTTCGTCGCCAACATCGCGCTCGACGAGGGCCGCCCGAGCCTCGCGCCGGCGATCGTGCAACTCGCCCACACCCTGGGACTCACCGCGATCGCCGAAGGCGTCGAGTCCCAGGATCAGGTCACGCCGCTACGCGACCTGCAGTGCCGGCTCGCCCAGGGCTATCACCTCGGCATGCCGCTCGACGCGGACGAGACGGAGGGCCTGCTCCGCGCCCACGCGTCCTAAGGTGCACTCTGGCGGGGCGTACGCTCTTGCTTAACACCGTGAAAAGGAGAGAGTCGTGAGTGACGACGAAGCAAAGGCAGAAGCAACAAAGGCAGTGAACGGTTGGAACGCCACCGTCATCGAAGAGTTCCGAGCGAACGACGGCGTCGTCGGCGGTCAATTCGAAGGTGCACCGGTGCTGTTGTTGCACACCAAGGGCGCCAAGAGCGGCCAAGAGCGTATCAATCCGATGATGTACCTCGACTACGAGGGCAAGCGCTACATCTTCGCGTCCTACGCCGGCGCGCCGACACACCCCGACTGGTACCACAACCTCGTGGCGCATCCCGACGTCACGGTCGAAGTCGGCACGAAGACCTACAAGGCTACGGCGACGCCCGTCACGTTCGAAGAGCGCGACCGGATCTACCCGGTCCAGGCCGAGCTCTTCGCGAACTTCGCCGAGTACGAGACGTTGACCACGCGAAAGATCCCGGTCGTGGAGTTGACACCCGTCGAGTGAGTTGACTACGACTCCGGCGGGCGGGCGTTCTTCGGATCGACGTAGTGATACTGCGACGCCAGCGAGGGATTCTTGGACGCGTGTCGGTTGTTCGACGCCCGGCGCGTCGCGAGCAGGCCGAACACGACGACCAACGCGCCGGCCGCCAAGAGGATGAAGCCGCCGAAGTAGGCGTAGACCACGTGTTGACACTGCGGGCTCATGCCGAAGCCGATGTACTTGCCTTCGGTGGCGTTGCACACGCTCTGCTTGACTGTGCTCCGAGGCGACGAAGTAGACCCCGGTAAACATCGCGATGAGTCCGAAGAACTCGAAGAACCTCTTCAACATGGCTTCAACATACCGCGAGTCGGCACCAAATCGGGGTACTCGACGCACCCGGCCCCTCGATCGACACCGAGATTCAATGGCCGTCGAGTACTTTTGGAACCAAATGAACCGAGGTCCTCGAGACACGAATGGCTGATGGCGCCACGGCGACGCTGCATGACAGCATCATGGCGAACGGTCTGACGAAGTCCTTCGGTGCGGTGCGCGCCGTGCGGGGCCTTGACCTCGAACTAGAGCGAGGCTCGACCGTCGCCCTGCTCGGTCCCAACGGCGCGGGCAAGACGACGACGATCGACATGCTGATCGGTCTGACGAAGCCGGACGCGGGCACGGTCTCACTCTTCGGTCACACGCCCAGCGAAGCGGTGAAGGCCGGCATGATCGGCGCGATGACCCAGACCGGTCAACTGATCGACTACTTGAGCGGTGCGAGAACTGGTCACGATGATCGCGGCCATCTACCCCGCGCCGCTCGACGTCGACGAGGCGCTCCAGATCTCGGGCGCCAGCCCGTTCGCCGATCGCCATGACGCGCAAGCTCTCCGGCGGCGAGACCCAGCGCGTGCGCTTCGCCATCGCCCTGGTGGCCGACGCCGAACTCCTGGTTCTCGACGAGCCGACCGTGGCGCTGGACGTCGAGGGACGCCGCGACTTTTGGAGCGCGATGCGTGCCTTCGCGGCGCGCGGCAAGACCGTCATCTTCGCCACGCACTACCTCGAAGAGGCCGACGCCTACGCCGACCGGATCATCCTCATGTCCCACGGACGCATCGTGGCCGACGGCGCCCCGACCGAGATCAAGGCCACGGTCGGCGGTCGCATCATCCGCGCGACGTTGCCCGACGTCGACGTCACCGCGTTGAACGCGCTGCGCGGTGTCACGGCCGTCGATCGCAAGGGTGACGCGATCACGCTGAACTGCACCGATTCCGACGCGACGCTGCGTGACCTCCTCGGCGCGTATCCCGCGATTCGCGACATCGAGGTGCGCGGCGCGGGACTCGAAGAGGCGTTCCTGGAACTGACGCTCGACGACGAGGCAAGCGCGTGAACGACCTGACCTACCTCAAATACGAGGTCCTTCGAACCTGGCGTAACCGGCGCTTTCTCGTCTTCTCCCTGGTGTTCCCGCTGGTCTTGTTCCTGGCCATTGCCGGCCCGAATCGAAAAGTCGTCGTTCAAGGCATACCGTTTCCGCTCTACTACATGACGGGCATGATCGCCTGGGGCGCGATGGTCGCGGTCATCTCGAGTGGCGCGCGCATCGCCGCCGAGCGTCAGTCCGGGTGGACCCGACAACTGCGCATCACCCCGCTGCCGACGTGGTCGTACTTCAGCGCCAAGATCATCACCGGCTACATGATGGCGATCTTCACGATGATCGTGCTCTTCGCGGCCGGCACGTCCGACGGCGTGCGCCTCGACGTGTCGGAGTGGTTCGTGATGGTCGGGCTACTGCTCGTCGGACTCGTGCCCTTCGCCGTCATGGGCATCATGCTCGGTCACCTGCTCAAGGTGGACTCCTTGGGTCCGGCGATTGGCGGCGTGACGTCGCTCTTCGCACTCCTCGGCGGCTCCTACGGCGCGCTCATCACGAGCGGCTTCCTCTTCAAGATCGTGAAGCTGATCCCGTCGTACTGGTTGGTCCAAGCGAGCCGAACCGCCGTCCAGGGCGGCGGGTGGCCGGCAGAGGCGTGGATCGTCATCGGTGTGTGGTCCCTCGTGTTCACCGTGCTGGCCGTGCAGGTCTACCAACGCGACACGAAGCGCGTGACGTGATTCGGCGGCGGTGTCGATGACCCAACCCACGATCCTGACCTTCTCCGAGGACCGCGCCGCCGCGGTGGCGGCGATCGACGGCGTCGGCGAGGGCCGAGGCTGGTGCAACGTCGCGCCGGTGGTCGAAGACGAGGTCGCGGATATGAAGGTCAACTACTTCGGGTTGCGTTTCAACAAGGGCGTCACGGTCGCCAGCTTCGTCACGGCCGCGCCGCGGCGCGGGGTCGCCCAGCCGTCGACGCTGGGCGTGTTGCACTCGCGCAGTCGACTCGGCAAAGATCGCATCGCGGCGATGTTGAACGGTGCTCCCTTCGTCACGAAGCAGGATCACAACAGCCGAGGACTGCTGCTCGAGGTGCCCGTCGAAACGTCGTCCCGCCAGGTTGTCGAGGTGATGTGCTCGCTCACCGAGGCGCTGTGTGACTATGACTTCACGGGCCGCTGGACGTTGAGCCAGTTTCTCTCGTAGGCACGCTCGCTACGACGCCGCGTTGACGAAGGCGACAATCGAGGAACTGAACTCCGGATCGCGCACGGCGCTGAGGTGGTTCCCCGTTAACGTCCGATACGTGGAGCCCGGAATTCTCGCGGCCAACGCCTCCGGCGAACCCGCGAGTTGATCGGCGTCGCCCACGAGAATCAGCGTCGGCACTGCGATCGCCGTGACGTCGGTGGTCTCACCGTGTCGTGAGCGCTGAGTCGCCGCGAGCGCCAGTCGATCGGCACCCGTGCTGTCGGCGAAGCGTCGAAAGGCCGCCGCGACGGGGCTTTGAATCGTGTCCGGCTCATCGGTCTCCAGGGCGTCGGCGATCGGCACGGTACCGAGTGGTCGCTGTTCGCCTCCCCACTCACTGCCCACGCCACCGAGGACCAAGGTGCGCACTCGTGGTTCGCGTGTCGCCAGACGGCCGGCGACGATCGCGCCCATCGAGTAGCCCACGACGTCGACGGAGGTCGCGCCGAGGTGATCCATCAACGCCTGCACGTCGCGGACCATGGCGTCGTCGGCGTAGGCCGCGGGGTCATGCGGCTTGGACGACTGGCCGTGACCACGCGCGTCCGGTGCGATCACCCGGCGACCGGCGGCGACGAGGTCGTCGACGACACCCGTGGCGACCCAGTTCGACACGTGGTCGGCCGCGAAACCGTGGAGCAAGAACACCGGATCGCCCTCGCCGACGTCGGCGTAGGCGAGTTCCAAGTCATCGAATGAGCGAAAACGTTCCATCGCAGCCCCCTTTGGCCGTCACCACGTGTCTAGTCGGACGCGGCGGCGAGTCCCTGTTCTCCGAGCCACTGTTTCGCGAGCCGTTTCGGCGCGCACGCGAGCCAGGCGTCCGAGACCAACTCAAAGAGTTCGTCGGCGTCGATCTCGACGAGGAACGGGATCCGCGTGAGGATCGACGCATGGCCATTGAAGTGGTCGGTCGTGAAGTACACCTCCGGCCGAGCGGCGAGCCACATCGACTTCATCTCCTCGTCGGCGACCCGAAAGACCAGGACGTCGTTCAGCCGTTCACCGGTCGCGGCGTCGAGCGCGTCCTTGCGCTGCGTGCGGTGAAAGCAGAAGAGTTTGTGGTCGACAAGGAATGCCGGACGGTCATCGTCACGGAGCTCTTTGACCGCATGGGGCATCGACATTGCCACTTTTTCGACGTCGCGCGTGGTGACCATCGCTGACCATTCTTTGTTGCGTCGCCGCGGTTGTCAACCGGACGCTCGAACGATAGGTTTCATCAGGTCTGACCATCAAGGGGGTTCTCGTGCGTCGCCTATTCCTGACCATCGGCGCCACGGTCGCGGCGACGATCTTGCTCCTGCCCATGACGTTGGCGGGGGCGACCATCTCGGAGGCGAAACTGTCGAGCGAGCTGCTCACGACGAGTCAGATGCCGGCCGGCTGGACGCAGTCGATCTCGACGAGCGAGGGCGTCGGGTGCGTTCACGACCTCCTCGAACCCAAAGGTGTCACCCAGACGCGCTCGGCGCAGGTCTACTACCTCGGCACCGTCGACGAACTCCCGCGCTTCGATGAGAAGATCGCCACGTACTCGAACACGAAGAGCGCGTACAAGAAGGTCATCGCCACCATCAGCGCCTGCCACACCCTCACGGGACTCTTCGACGGACTGCAGATCTCCGGCTCGGTCAGCCCCATGAGCATGAAGCACTACGGCAACGCCAGCGCGGCGTATTCCATGACGGTGTCGGACTCGCGCGGCACGTTGCACTACGACTACCTGATCGTGCGAAAGGGATCGGTCCTCGGCGCGTTCTTGGAGGGCAGCTTCCCCGCGGTCATCCCCAGTGAGTTCCAGAGTCTCGTCGGTGCCGGCGTCAAGAAACTGACGTAACGACGTCGCGACCGTGTTGCCGTCGCTACGACCATCCAAGTTCTTCGAGCCGGGGGTCGCTGATGCCGAAGTGGTGTGCGATCTCGTGGATGACGGTCTTGCGGACCTGAGCTCGCACGTCGTCTTCACTCGCGCAGACCTGACAGATCGTCTTTTGATACAGCGTGATCCGGTCCGGCATGACGCCGTTGTAGTTGGAGATCCCGCGTCGAGTGAGTGGGATGCCCTCGTAGAGACCGAAGAGATTGCGCCCGCGGGCCTCGTCCTCGACGATGATCGCCACGTTGTCCATTCGCGACGAGAGTGATTCCGGGAGCGACGCGACGGCTTCGGCCGCGAGCTCTTCGAATCGCTCATTCGTAACTTGGAACACGTGGGCAGCGTAACGGTACGACTGGCCCTCTCGATTGCCCGAGACGACTGCGGTCAGTCGCCCGTGGCGCCGTCGATTCGCTCTCGCAGCAAGTCGGCGTGACCGTTGTGGCGCGCGTACTCCTCGATCATGTGCAGGTAGATCCAACGGACGTTGCGGGTTCGCTCTGGATGGTGTCCGCGACTCGGGACGACCTCATCGAGCGAAAGGCCGGCCGTGGCCTCGCGACTGCGCTGACACTCCGCGACGAAGTGTGCGATGTCCGCGGCAGCGTCCGCCGTCTCGAGATCGTTCAGATCGGCGTCCGGATCCGTCACTCGCGTAACGAAACGCCACGTCCTCTCGCGCGGCGCAGCGTCGAAACCAACCGCGTTCGACCTCACTCATGTGACGAACCAAACCAAGCAGGGACAGCGTCGACGGTTCGACCGATCGCGTCTTGAGCTGCTCTGACGGTGAGGCCCTCGCACTTCATCGAGCAACGTGGCTCGGTGGAAGTCAACCCACTCGTCCAGCGCCGTCTTCTCGCCGGAGAGCCGCTCCGGATCGACGCGTTGGTGCCCGCTCGCCGGACCAGATGATCGTCATGAGCGCGACGCTACCAAGTCGCTGCTACAACTAAAACTTGTGGCTGGTGTGACTGAAGGTTCCCTTGGAGAACGCGAGTACCTTCTCGGGCACCACCTTGAAGACGTAGACGCTTCTCGTCACTCCCCTGGTGATGGAAACAGTCGTCCCCGACCTCGTACAGCCAGCTGTCGCCGTCCCACTTGTGCGTCCAGGCCTCGGCGGCGCGCGTCAGCTCGTCCTTGGTCGACGACGCGACTCGCTCGACCCTCGACGATCACGTCGAGGCCCGACTCCCAGTCGTTGCGACCGGTCGTGAGGATCACGTGATCGTTGTGGCGGAGATTGACTTCCTTCTGCTCGCCGTCGCCCGTCGAGAAGTACAGCGCGTCATCGAGCCACACCGCCACCAGCGGCGTGACGTGTGGTCGTCCGTCGGCGCGCACGGTCGTGATCCAGAAGATCTCTCCCGATTCCAAGGCGCCGACGGTGTCAGACCACGGCGTGGGTTGTGCGTCCTTCTGGCTGAAGCGCGCGTCGACGGTCGTTACCGGCTCTCGCATGAATCTCCTCCTGCTCTCGTTCGCCATCGCGACCCGCGGCGTCTCTGAAGAGTACGCCTCTCGAGGCGACGTGTGTCACTTGGTCAACGCGACGCGCGATCATGACACCACCGGGTCCACGTTCGTCGCCGCCGTTGCCGCTGGAACCGGTGGTGACCAGACGGTCGTTCGCGCTCAGGCGGATCACTTCGCGGTCATAGAGGTACAGCGGTTGATGGTCGTAGGTCACCTGGTAGTCGCCGTTCGCAAGGCCTTGCATCCCGATCTCGGCGCCGTTCACGCTCGCGCCGACGTGCGGCGGTCGCGCTCGTCAGTAACGGCGTCCAGTCGCTGGTGCAGTGCGCGTCACACTTCGACGGTCCGCCGATGGGCAGTCCGAAGTACAGCGTGACCTTGATCGGATCGACGTTGCCGTCTTCTTCGACCGCGAGCGCGCGCTGCCCACCGGGCAGCGTCTCGGCTTCGATCGTCGCCACGCCCGGCGACGGCGCGCCATTGGTCGCCGACACCAGGTACCAGTAGCCGTGCCACGGTGGGAGCGGCTTCACGGTCTCCATGAAGTTCTCGCCCTGGGGCGCGAACGGCTGGGATGACGGGTCAAAGAGATAGAGCGGGTGACCGGCGTACGTGATCTGGCGACCGATGCCGCGTCGAAACACCGTTCCCAGCAACTTCGCGTTCACGCCGGGTCCGGCGACCGGGCGTCTTGCTCGTCGTCAGTGCGGGCCAGTCATCGGAACTCACGTCGGCGAGCAGGTCGCGCTCCGGACCGGTGCACGTGAGCGGCACGCTCTCTTTGGCGCCGAGGTCGTAGGCGACGGTCTTGGTGGTGACGCACCCGAAGTGTCCGTGAACGTCGCCGCTGAACTCATAGAGCGGGAAGTGGTAGAGACCGCCCGACGCGCTGCCGCCGACGACGAGCACCCGGCCGTAGCGCGTTGAGGTGATCGACGAGACGACGGTCTCCTTCGGCGTGGGTTTCGAAGAGAACACGCCCACTGACGAGAGCACCAAGAGCACCACGACGACCGCGCCGACGAACCAGCGAGGATCAGTGACCGGACCCTGACGCCGTCTCGACCAAGGATGCGCACACCAAAGACTACGAGACGTCGGCGCGACGACGGCGCGCGGCTCAGTGGACGACTTGTGCGGCGATGAAGGCCAGGGCGATCACGACGCACACGATGCGCAGGGTCCACATACCGGCGCGACTTCGCGGCCGCCGACGCGTCGCGGTCCAGATCTGTTGTGACATGCCGGCCGGACTGAACGGGTCGGCCTCGAAGCCGCTCCCCTCGTCCGGCCACATCACCGGCGGCGTGGCGGTCGTAGTCCGGTGCTCGCGCGATCTCGTCGTGCCGTCGGTCCTCGGATTCGTCCACGAAGCCGACGTTACGACACGACGGCTCGTCGGTCGACGACCGAGAATCGACTCGTGGCCCGGACTTAGGGTTGGGACATGACCTTTCCCTCTCCGACCGGACCGGCCCTTCCGCGCGAAGAGGTCTTCTTGCTGTACCTCGACTACTTTCGCGAGCGCGTCATCGAGAAGGTGAGCGCACTGCCCCTGGACGCGTTGGTCGTCAGCGTCGTGCCGACCGACTGGACGGCGCTGGAGCTTGTCAAACATCTCACGTACGTCGAGATGCGCTGGCTCGAGTGGGGCTTCGAAGGTCAGGCGGTCGCGGAGCCGTGGGGTGATCACGTCGGCGATCGCTGGTTCGTCGGACTCCGAAGAGACGCCGGAGTCACTCATCGACGCGCTGCGCGCACGTGGAGTTCAAACGTCACTGATCGTTCGTCGCCACGACCTCGATGAACTCGGACGACCCGGACCACGTTGGGAGGGTGACGCACCGGCCTCGCTGGAGCGCGTGCTCTTCCATCTGATCAAGGAGTACGCGCGACACCTCGGCCACCTCGACATCTACTGCGAACTGGCCGACGTCCCGGCGGCGAGTGACGCATAGCGCTCGGCGTCAGCGTTCTCGATAACGTCGCTCGTATGCCCGCTCGTCCGACGAAGACCAGCGAACGACCGAGCTCGCCCCCACGACGGCCTCGAGTCGCGAAGTCCCCGCCCACGCCCAGAGGAGATCCGCGAGATCTCTCAGAGCTGTTCTCGGTACCTGAACGGCAGCGGACGCCGCGACGCCGCGACGCTGCTGGCGACGATCCCGACGCGACACCGCACATCGACATCTACGGCAGCGGCGGCGTCGTGGAGGAGCTCGAGAAGGACGTCGCCCGTCGCCTCGGCAAGGAGTCGGCGCTCTTCATGATCACCGGCACCATGGCCCAACAGGCGGTGCTGCGGATCCACGCCGATCGACGAAATCGAAAGGGCGTCGTCTTTCATCCGAAGTGCCATCTCGACGTGCGCGAGGAGCGCGCCTACGAACGACTTCACGGTCTCGTCGCCGTCACGTGCGGACCGGCGAACGAACCGTTGACGTCCGACGCAACTCGCCACCGTCGCCGAGCCGGTCGCGGCGGTGCTGATCGAACTACCCCAGCGCGACCTCGGCGGCACGCTGCCCGAGTGGGACGAGCTCGTCGCCCAGGTCCAGTGGGCGCGCGACCACGGCGCGGCGGCGCACATGGACGGCGCGCGTCTCTGGGAGGCCGCGCCGTACTACGCCGCCACGGCGTCGAAATCGATCGTCGACGTCGCCGACCTCTTCGACACGGTGTACGTCTCGTTCTACAAGGGACTCGGCGCGATCGCCGGCTGTTGCGTCGCGGGCGACACCGAGACGATCGAGGAGCTGAAACTCTGGCGCGATCCGCCACGGCGGGCGCGCCTTCGGTCTCTGGCCCTACGCCGCGTCGGCCCTCAGCTCGCTGCAACTTCGCGGCGACCGATTCGCGCGACTACTACGAGCGCGCGATCAAAGATCGCGCGAGTGCTGCATCGCATCGACGGCGTGGAGGTCCTCCCGTTCCCCGTCCAGAGTCCCATGATGCACGTTCGCGTCACCGGACCGGTCGACGCCGTGCAGATCGAGGATGCTCGACGTCGCGCGCACCGACGGCATCTGGATGTTCGGTGGCGCTTACGAGACCGAGGGTCCGAGACTGCAGCGCTTCGAGTTCAACGTCGGCGACGCCACGATGGACGTTCACGACCAAAGAGATCGGCCAACTCTTCGAGCGCGTCGTCGCGTCGCGACGCTGAGTCGCGCGTCCGGACGGCATGCGCACCTAAGAATCTTCGAATAATCGGAGTGGCGAACCGCGACGCCACCGGTATGGTCAAGAAACGCACCAAATGAGGAGGGCATCATGCTCGGAGACAAGTCAGAACACTTTGAGGGCAAGGGCACGAACCTCACCGACCTGGAGTCGCACCTCACGCAGTACCTGGAGAACGACGGTTTCACCGTCCAGACGTCGCCGCCCAGTGACCAAGGGAACGGTCATCCAGGCAAGAAGGGTGGCTTCCTGCGCGACGTCGTGCGGCCGAGCGAGCCTTCACGATCACCATCACCGGGACCCGAGTCGACTTCACGGTGCGATTCGGCATCGGCAAGTGGCTCCAGAATCTCGGCGTCGCCGCCGTCGAGACGCTGCTGATCTCCGAGCTCTTCTTGCCCGATCGACGTCGCGGACTCGCTGTGGAGCCTCGAGGTGGAAGACAAGATCATCGCCGACCTCAAGAAGTTCGTCGGTTAGCGCCTCTTGCGCCGCCGTCGCCCTCGAGCGACCGCGTCTACTGCTCGTAGCGCTCGACGATGTCGACGTCGCGGACCTCGGCGTCATCGGGGTCGCGACCGAACTCGCGCAGGGCGCGACGCTGACGCAGCAGGTCCCAGCACTGGTCGAGCGTCTCTTCGATGTGCGCGAGGCGTGTGACGTCGTCGGGCGACTCGTGTTCGCGCAGCACCTTCTCCTCGTCCACCAGGGTGTTGATCCGCTGATAGATGTCCTCGTCAACCACGATGATCCTTCCTCCCTGCTGTCGATCACCTCGCTGAACGCGAAACTGTTCACCTGCGAATGTAATCACTCGCTCAGATCGGCAGGTCACCGGTCGCCGACGCCGTCGAACCGCTGTCCTTGTAGGCGGCGATGGTCCGTTCGGCGATGCGCATCTGGTGGATCTCGTCGGCGCCGTCGGCGAGCCGGGCCCAACGTGCGTGTTGCAGCATCGAGGCCAGCGGCGTGTCCGTCGAGTAGCCGAGCGCGCCGTGGACCTGGATCGCGCGGTCGATGATCCGGTTGAGACTGTTGGCGACGAAGTGCTTGGTCATCGAGACCTCGGTTCGAAAGTCGTCGCCCCGGTCGATCTTGTAGGCCGTGTGCAGGACCATCAGCTTGCACTGGTAGAGCTCCATCGCCGAGTCGGCGATCATCCACTGGACGCCCTGCTTCTCGGCCAGCGTCGAGCCGTGCGAGTAACGACTGATCGATCGATCGACCATCATGTCGAGGGCCGTTTCGGCCTGGGCGATCCAGCGCATGCAGTGCGCCAGACGCGCCGGTCCCAGGCGGGCCTGACCGAGTCGGTGACCGTTGCCTCGCCCGCCGAGGATCTGCTCGTCCTTCACGCGCAGGTCCTCGATGACGATCTCGCTGTGCCCGGTCGAACCGTGCATCGTCTCGACCTCACGGACGTCGTTCCACCCCTCGGAGGGTATGTCGACGATGAACGCGGTCGTCGCACCCGATGAGCCTTCCGGAACGTCGGGTTCGGTGCGCGCGATGAGTATCGCGAACTGGGAACGCCGGGCGTTCGAGATGAACCACTTGTGTCCGTTGATGATCCACTCGTCGCCGTCTTTCTCTGCGCGCGTGCGGATCAGCGTCGGATCCGACCCGGCGACTTCGGGCTCGGTCATGGCGAAACACGACATGACCGTGCCCTCACAAAGTGGACGGAGGTATCGCTCCTTCTGGTCATCGTTCGCCCAGTGCAGCAGCGTGTGCATGTTCCCCTCGTCGGGGGCCATGCAGTTCAGCACCCAGGGACCGACGCGGGTCTTACCGGCCTCGGCCTGGACCATCGCGAGTTCCACGTGACCGAGCCCCATGCCACCCCACTCCTTGGGCATGTGCGGCAGCCAGAGGCCGAGCGCCTTCGCCTGGCGACGCAGGTCCAAGATCGTCGCGAGGTACTCAGCGCGCGACATGGCGTCGGCGTCGTCCTCGGGACGCGCCACCGCGGGAATGATCGTGCCCTGCACGAAGTCACGCACGCGCCGACGAATCTCTTCGTGTTCGGGAGCGAGCGTGAAGTCAATAGCCATGGGTGTCCTTCAGTAGAGCCGCGACGGCGGTGACGTTGACATTATCCTCGGCGCGTTGCGGACCCGAGTGCGGCCGTTCCTTCTCGGGCGAGGTCAGCTGGCGATGTTCGAAAAGAACGGGTCGGGAACGCCGCTCTTGAGGTAGCGGGCGAGGTGATCGAGGATCATCGCCCACGACTGGGCGGTGTAGGCCAGGGCGGACTCCTCGTAGCCCGACTCGAAGTCGTAGTGGCGGAACTGGACGTCGGTGCGATCGGGCGCGTCGTGATGCGCACTGAGCGCCCACTCCCACGTCGATCCGTTCCAACCGGGAAAGCCCGACTCGACCTTCATCCGCACGAGCTCGTCGGCGACGAGGGAGAGGGACACGTTGAGGTCGACCGGCGCCTCGAGAAATCCGAATCGCCCGTGGTGCTCATCCAGTTCACAGTCCGACGTCCAGAACGCCATTTGACCTTCAGTGGAACGCAGTACGTCATAGACCTTCGAGGGTGGTGACTCCACCGTCGTCGCCAGCGCAATTCGTAGTGCCATGTCTCCCCCTCGTCCTCGCCTCACTGTACCGCCAAGCACAAAAACGAATCGTGGTGACGTGTCACACGACGAGTAACAACGCCGCCGCGAGTGTCATTAATGCCACGGTGCCCCATCCGAGAATCCGCGCGAGTCGACCATTGACGTAGGTACCCATGATCCCGCGATCCGATGACACCAACATCGTGACCGCCAAGAACGGTGCAGCGGCGACACCATTGATCACGGCCACGAAGACCAACAACGTGATGGGGTTCACCGAGAGCAGGCTCAGGGTCATGCCGCCCCCGATCCCCACCACGCAGAGCGCGTAGAAGAGCGGTGCCTTGCGCGGAGAGTTCGAGTAGCCGGCGTCTCGACCGAGCATTCCCGACAGCCCCGCGGCACCGGATCCGGCGAGCACGGGTATCGCCAGCATTCCCGAACCGATGAATCCGAAGGCGAAGATGTAGGACGCCAAACGTCCCGCGACGGGCTTCAGTGCCGACGCTGCCTGCGCCGGTGAACCGATGGACACGTGATGGCCGTGCGCGTCCAACGTGGCCGCCGTCGCCACGATGATCGCGAACATCACCGCGTTCGATATCCCCATCCCCGAGAACACGTCGAATCGACTCGTACGCACCTTTTTCGCCGCGGCCATCCGACTACGTCGCGTGAGCGCCAGCGGGTTCTTTCCGCCGGCCGGCTCATCACGCATGTCCTCGATGCGGTGCATGCTCTGCCAGAAGAACAGATAGGGCGAGATGGTGGTGCCGAGGACGCCAATGAGCAGCGCGAGATAGCCCTTGGATAGTTCGAGGTGTGGCGCGATCGTATGCAGCACGACCGAGCCCCAGGGCACCTTGATGGAGAAGAGAACGACGATGTAGGCCAAGAGGGCCACGCAGAAGATCTTCAGGACGCGTGCCGTGAAATCAAACGATCCCGTGAAGACGAGCGTGATCAGCAACGCTCCCGCGATCAGCGCCCACAGGGCCTCCGGTCCGGCGTGCAGGAGTTGCATACCCGCGCCGATAGCAACGAGGTCGGCCGCGATGTTGAGCGCATTGGCGATGATGAGGAGACCGAGCAGGATGAAGATCGCGATGCGCGAGCGGCGCTGAAAGCGAACGACGATGAGTTCGCCCAGCCCCTTGCCGCTCGCCAGCGCGGTGCGGTCACAGATCTCTTGGACCGCCGCCATCAACGGGAAAGTGAACAGCGCCACCCACAACATCCCGAAACCGAACTTGGCGCCGGTCTGGGCGTACGTCGCAATACCTGACGGGTCATCGTCGGAGGCGCCCGTGATGAGTCCCGGACCGAGCGCGCGCAGGTAGGTTCGCCACCCCACGTGGGTCTTAGCTCTTCGCGCGCCGCGTGAGCGCGTCGTCGTGGTCTTCTTCGCTCGGTCAGTTGTCACGCTCGCTCCCGCGCACACCCTATTGCGGTGCGTCGAACGCACTGGGCATTTTCGCGACTCGTGTCACCATCGACGTCTCAGCGTTTAGATTGCTGTCGAATGCAGTTCATTCAAAGGAGCACACAATGTCACTCCAGGGACACTACGAACCGAGTCCATCTGAGTGGGTCCGCGATCAAGTCGAACTCTACGAACGCACGGGCGGCACCGAAGGCAATACCTTGCGCGACACGGGCCTGCCCGTCATCATCGTGACGACGAGGGGCAACAAGAGCGGACAGATCAGAAAGACGCCGTTGATGCGCGTCGAACACGACGGTGAGTACGCGCTCGTCGCCTCCCAGGGCGGCGCGCCGACACATCCTGTGTGGTACTACAACCTGGTGGCGGACCCCGCGACGGTCACGATCCAAGATGGCCCCGAACCATTCGCTGTCACCGTGCGCGAGGTCCAAGGTGCCGAGCGTGCCGAGTGGTGGGAGCGCGCGGTCGCCGCCTTTCCTCCCTACGCGGAGTATCAACTGAAGACCGAGCGCCAAATCCCGGTCTTCGTCGCCACGAAGATGTCCTGAGCGTTAACAAACCGCGTTTTGAAGTGTGCCCGTTTGCTCGGGCTCTAAGGTTCTAGTGGGCGTTCGACACGTGCACAATGCCCTCAACGAACCAAGGAGAATCTGACATGGCCACCTGTCCCACCTGCGGCACGCAGGAGGTCCCCGGCCAGCAGTTCTGCAGTTCGTGCGGCGCACAGCCGTCGTCCGTGTACGCGAATCGCGCGCCGCTACCCTCGTTCCCCGCTGAGTCGACACTCACCGGTTATACGCTCGCCACTTTCTGGAAGCGGTTCCTGGGCTATCTCATCGACTACATCTTGCTCACCGTCGCCGGTGTCTTGATCCTGGCGTCGGTCCACGGGAGCTTCATCACGGACGTGATCATCGTCGTCGCGCTCTCCTTTGTCTACAACTCGGTGTTCATCGGATTCGTGCACGGTCAGACGCTGGGCATGCGAATACTCTCCATCAAGTGCGTCGACCAAGACGGTCACACCGAAATTGACTACGCCCGCGCGGCCAAGCGAGCGCTCTTCTACAGCGTGCTCCTCTTCATCGGCAACCTTGAGCGACTCAACCGCTACAACCACCCGACGACGGTCCAGGTTCACCACGAGCTACACGAAGAGTTGCTGTACCTGGTGTTTCGGATTCCGTTCCTCGTCGACCTCCTCTGGGTGGCCTGGGACCAGAAGAATCAGACCCTCCACGACAAGTACGCCCGCACGATCGTGGTCTCGACGAAGTGAGTACCTCGCGACGCCGAAGGTCGTGACTCAAGGTCGTGACTCAAGGTCGAGGTCTCGGTGGTCGCATCATGACGCGCTCATCAGGCGCCGCGAAGCCGAACTTCTCATAGAGTGCGTGCGCGTCACTGGTCACTAGCAGCCACCGAAAGTCACGGCCCGGACCTTCATCGATCATCGTGCGCAACAGGCGAAGGGAAAGTCCTCTTCCCCGGTGCGGGGGAAGGACGAACATGTCGCCCAAATAGGCGTCGCTGACCCCGTCAGAGATTGCGCGCGCACCGCCGACCATGGCACCATCCGACCGGTCATAGACACCGACCACTCGCCACGCCTCGCGCCATTGACGCTCTACGTCGTCTCGCGAGCGCCAGCGATTCCAGTAGGCCGCCGTCGACAAGAACTCCCAGACGACCTCCAGATCGATGCGAGACGGTGCGGCGTCGACGTCGTAGTCACCGTCGCCACTCGAACTCGTGGCGACCTCAACCCAATCGATACGCCACGACCTGGGGCGTGACGTGCGCGTTGGTCTTGGTGCGTGGACCACCGGCCGGGACAATGATCGTGTTACCCGCGACGGCGATGCCGGCGTTCGTCGAATCGGGCACCGAGGTTCGATACACGACCGCGCCCGTTGAGCGATTCAGCGCGATGAGCTCACCGTCGTAGAGGGTGGTGAATACCAGATCGTTCACGATGGTCGTCGCCCCGAGCGGGAGCTGTGAGACCTTCGTGTCCCACTCCACCTTTCCCGTGGCGAGGTTGAGCGCCTCGATGTCGCCACCGGTCGTGACGTGCTTGGGCGCCACGCCGTCGACTTGGTTCATGGTGGTGAACGCGAGCGGCAGATTCAGGGTCGCCACGTAGACGCTGTTATCGGCCGCGGCCATGTTCGTGAGAATGCCACCGAAGGAGCCGGGTGTGAACGTGTAGGGGACCTTGAGCGTGGACTTGTGCTCGAGGAGGTTCAGCGAGTCATTGTCGTGCCCATTGTGTTCGCCGACGGCTGTCTTCCAGAGCAACGCGCCGTTCGTCGCGCTCATCGCGTACACGATGCCCATCTTGCCGCCGCCGATGACCGCCGAGTGGCCGTTGATCGTGACGGCGATCGGCGACGCCTGCAAGTCGAAGTCCTTGAAGTCATTGGGCACAGCCTGGTAGTACCAGCGCAGTTTGCCCGTCGCCGCGTTGAGGTTCACGGCACTGTCGGTGTAGAGCAACGTGGCCGGGTACTTCGTCGCCGACGCCGGTGTCTGATACGGGTTGCCGACGCCGTACGTCACGGAGCCGTCGGCGCCCACGAGTGGCGTCTCCCACGCGCCGCCGGCGCCGAGGCCCAGCGAGGTGACGCCACGGCTCGTGCGCTGCAACGTGTTGAATCGCCAGAGCACCTTGCCCGTCGCGGCGTTCAAGGCGAGCAGGATGCCGCCCCCCTTGCCCGAGCCGTACTGACTTGCGAGGTAGACCCGACCGTCGGCGACCTGCGGCTGGATGCCGAAGGTCCCCTGACCCTTCTTCAGGATCTTCTTGTTGATCCAGTACGGGTGTCCGTTGGAGGCGTGCAAGGCAAAGGCCGCGGTGTTCGTCATTCCGTAGACGACACCGTTGGCGACGGCCACGCCATTGGGTCCGGGGCCACTCTTCTCCGGTGTGTTGACGGTGTACTCCCAGAGCAGTGCGCCGCTCGAGAGTGAGAGTGCGTAGACGTTGTCGCTCAAGTCCTGGATGTACACGACGTTGTCGACGACGATCGGCGTCATCGCCAACGAACCCAACTCTTGAATGTTCCTTTTCGCCTTGCCCGACAACTTGAACGACCACACCTCTTTCAACCTTGACACGTTCGCCGTCGTGATCGCCGAGCCACTGGCGACGCGCGTGTTGGCGAGGTTGCCGTTGGGATAGGGCCACGACGCGGCGTTCGATGACGCCGAGGAGTCGACGCTCGGTGACGCGAAGAACCCGACCGCGACGATCGCGGAGAGCGCAACAACTGAGAGCCGCGCTGTGCTGGCAGCGTTCATGTTCAACTCCCTCATGAACGACTCATTGGTGTGCTCCATTCGCGTTGTGTCGTCAACAGTGAGGCTAGGGCTGAGGGGCCGTCACGACGCGGCCGGGCTACTTCGTTAACTGGTGGCTCAGCACAGGAGGCATCGGCAACTGATCGGGAGCGAGCGGCCCGGCGGGCCACGTCGTCATCTCGACGTCAATCGCGACGGCCACGTCGGCACCACCGTCGTTCGGCACCGACAGTTCGATGGGCGCGGCGAGGGACACACCCTGGAGCCAGGGAATAGGGTCCAGGGGGTTGGGTCCGAAACTGTTCGGCGAGTACCAGTTCGGGGGGTGTGACGTGTCGAGCAGTCCGAGCGCTTGGTACGTGATGGCCACGAGCTCGGCACAGAAGATCGACGTCTCATCGGTCCCCTGATTGTAAAGGTGGCCGATCGCGTAATTGAGGGCCATCTGCAATACGGAGCCGAAGGGGCGCTCTTCGTAGCTGTTGATCACGTTCAAGATGGTGTCGTTCAATGTCCCGGGACGCTCCCAGTTCAGCTTGACGTAGTACGGAACGTCGAGGTACTGATTGGTAATCACCTCGGTCGCACCCAGGGCGTCACCGATCTGTGCGCCGCCGTGTGAGGTGCCGGTGTGGGGATCGGCGACGATCGCGTCGGGCGCCTCTTGCCACATGAGCGGCGGCTGGCTCGGGTCCGGTCGATAGATCATCGTCGAGTGCGAGAACAGTCCACCGGTGAAGAGCTTGATCCACTCGCTCTCACTCGACGTACCCGCAAAGAGAATCAAGTCACCGGTCTGCATCTCATCGACGAGGTCGTTCCATGGTGTGGGCGGTATGACGGGCATCAGGTCTCCTTACGCTGACATCGTCGCGTAACGCATCGACCCTCGAGCGTTCTTTTCGACGCGAACTTTTTGACGATACACGAGTAAAGTCGAGAAAACTTGTGAGGCGGGGAGGGCGATGACGGGCGTCGACGAACCTCGCGCTTCACCGGAGCGGTCGAGGTCGCCGTGCTCTTCACGGACATCGAAGGCTCGACCGTCAAATGGGAAGCCAACCCCGACGCGATGCGCGACGCCTTGGCTCAGCACGACGAAGTTCTCACGACGGCGATCTCACAATGCGGGGGTCGTGTCCTCAAGGGCACCGGTGACGGATTCCTCGCCCGCTTCGATCGCGCCCGCGACGCGGCCGCTGCTGCCGTCACGGCCCAACTCGCACTCGACGATCGAGACTTCTCGGCGGTCGACGGCATGCGGATTCGAACGGCGATCGACGCCGGTGCGCTCGAAGAGCGCGACGGCGACCTCTACGGTCCCGCATTGAACCGCTGCGCGCGCATCATGGACGCCGCCCACGGAGGTCAGGTCCTTGTCAGCGAGAACGTCTGGGAGGAACTCAGTGGTGATCCGCACCTATCGATCAACGGCGAGTGGACGCCCGTGGGACTGCGCGACCTCGGACTACACCGACTCAAGGGCCTGGCGCGGCCCCAGCGCCTCTTCCAGATAACGCACCCGTCGCTGACACGGGAGTTCCCTCTCCCCCGGTCGCTCAACTCTTCACTCGGCAATCTCCCGATCGACACCGAGGGCATCCTCGGCCGTGACGACCTCGTGCGGCGCATCGCCGAACTGATGGACTCTCCCGGGATCGTCACCCTCGTCGGTCCCGGTGGGGTCGGCAAGACCAGTCTCGCGCTGCGCGTCGGCCACGAGGTCACGGCGATGTTTCCCGACGGCACGTGGTTCGTGGACCTCGCGCCCGTCACCAATCCACGCGGCGTCGCGGGCGCGGTAGCCCGGTCCATGGGTGTCTCGCGGCGATCCGATCAGACGCTCGAGGCCACCCTGCGCGACGTCCTCTCGAGTCGTCAGGCGTTGCTGATCCTCGACAACGCCGAACACCTGGCCGACGCAACGCGTGACGTGCTGGCGCGAGTGTTGGTCCATGGATCACCGTCTCGAGTTCTGGTGACGAGTCGCGTCCCACTTGGAGGTTCAGCCGAGACGAAGATTCGGGTGGACCCACTGACCACACCAGATCGACTCGGCGTCATGTCCCTCGCCGAGGCCCTGGCGTGTCCCGCGGTATCGCTGTTCGTCGAACGTGCCCGCAAAGCCCGCCCCGGTTTCGCGCTCACCGAGGACAACTACGTTGACGCCCTCGCGATCTGCAATCACCTCGACGGGCTGCCCCTCGCGATCGAATTGGCGGCCGCACGTGTCGAACTCATGTCGCTCGACCAGATCGCGGCCCGTCTCGACGACCGCTTTCGACTCCTACAGGCGGGACCCGAACAAGATCCTCGCCACCGGACGCTCGCGGCCACCCTGGACTGGAGCTACGAGAATCTGCACGCGGACGCACAAGACCTGTTCAACAGTTTGAGTGTCGTCGCGTCGAGTTTCGACCTTGAGACCGCCACGGCCATCGCTGGTATCGATGAACTCGAAGTGATCGACCAATTGGGAGAGCTCGTCAACAACTCGATGATCGCCACGGATCACGGCGGCGAGACCATTCGCTACCGCATGATTGAGACCATGCGTGACTACGCGGCTCTGCGTCTCGAGAAGGCCGACGAAGTCGGTCTCACCGCCCAACGACATTGCGCCTACTTCGCCGCCATGGCGGGCCATCTTCGTCGCGTCATGTGGGGTCAGCACGCCCTCGACGCACTGGACCGATGTCAACGAGAGTTGCCGGACCTACGACGTGCGTTCGAGTTCGCGCTGCTCACGGAGCCGACCACTGCCCTCACGATGGCGACCGACCTGTACGCACTCTGGTTGATTCGCGACCTCGCGGCCGATGGTCGACGTTGGTTGAATGAAGCGATCGCCGCCGTCGGCGGCATCGACGATGCTCCTACGTCGCCCAGCCTGGTCGTCGCGCTCGATGACCTCGGCACGCTGGCCTGGATGATGGCCAACACCGACGACGCCGTGCGGAACCTCGAAGCGGCCATCGCGGGATCGGAACGGCTAGGGACGCAACCGCCGCCCAAGGCCCTCGTGCGCCTCGGCTCCATCCGGAGCTTCGCGGGCGACATGGCCGAGGGCCGGCGACTGTGTCGACAGGCGTGGGCGATCGCGCTCGAGCACGCTGCTGACGTCGAGAGCCTCATGGTCGTCGAGCGCACGTTGGGGGCCGTCCTCGCCCTCTCCGGTGAACCCGAAGAAGGTGCGGCCATCTGTGAACAAGCGATCGCGCGCGCCCGAGGAACCGACTTGTGGCTCACCTCGGCACTCACGAACCTCGCCTACGCGACGTTCCAACTCCGTCCGGAACGGGCCACCGAGGTCAGTTTTGAGGCGATCGAAGAAGCCCAACGTATCGGCTCGAAGTACTACCTCGGCAGCGCCTTGTCCGGTCTGGCGCTGGCTCGACTCAGTTCGGGTGACGTCGCTGGCAGTTGTCGCGCGTACGCCGACGCACTGTTGATCATGCTGGACAGCGGCGCGCGACAGAACGTGCTGCTGTCGATCTTCCGAATGAGCGAGGCGCTCTTTGACGTCGCCACGGAACCCGCGGTCGTGCTGGCGTCGGGGGTCGCCGCCTTGCAGTTCGGACCCGACACCAGCGCCACGTCGCATCAGATGCGCCACCTGCACGTGCGAAACCAGGTCGGCGACCGCCTCAACGACGCATCCTTTGACGACGCCTGGCAGCGGGGCCGCAAGATGACGGTCGACGACCTCGTCGTCATTGCTCGTGAAACCGTCGACAGCGCGTGGCCGGAATTGGTCTCTTGAAGCCATGGACACCAACTGTTTGGTATGTCGTGAGGTTTCCGGAGGCATCGCCGTGCCCGGCGGTGCCCTGTTCACGAGTGCGCGCTCGGTCGTCGTGCACATTCCCCCGCTCGACGGCGGCGACGTGTACCTCGGTCATCTGCTCGCTCTACCTCGACGGCACGTCGCGGACTTCGCCGGTCTCGACGATGCCGAGGCGGCCGACATCGGCGTGTCGATTCACATGGGATCACGTGCGTTGAAAGACGCCGGCGCGACGAACGTCTACGTGGCGACCATCGGCCATTCCGTCGAACACCTCCACGTCCACCTACTCCCCCGCTGGCCGGAAACCCCGGCGGAGATACCGTGGCACTCGGTGGACGACTGGTCGGGCGCGCGACGCGCCACGTTCGACGAGGCGGCGACCTTCGCGACGAAACTCAGGGTGCGATGAAGAAGTCCCGGCACCCGCCTAATCCCACAATCTCAACGTCGAGGTGTGCGTGGCCCAGCCAGTCCGCTCGATCGAGTCGCAGTTCGATGAGCTCTGCCGCGACGCCGCGACGCTCGACGGTTCTTCGGCCGTTGTCGTGATACCCAAGGGCACGAGATACGTTGAGTGACGTCTCGTTGTCCGCGAATCCCCCGCTGTGCGCCACCTCGGCACCGAGTCCTTCAAAGGCGAGCGTCAAGATCGCCGTCCGCATCTCTTTGCCGACTCCTCGACCCTGATACGCCCGACCGAGCCACGATCCACTCTTCACTTCGCGACGCGCCGCGAAGTCCGTGGCCGAGAGGCTCTGCACCCCCACGACCACACCGTCGAGGAAGACCGCACCCGTGAACGACCAGTTGTTCGGCGTCCATTCCGCGCGGTGACGCCATCCCCACTGCAACATCCCCTGCTCCAGTTGTGGTGATGGTTCATCGGTCCAGGGAAAGAGAAACGGCATCGTCGAAGGTTCGTGCACCCCCAGAGCGGCGAGACGCGCGAGTGCGACCAAGGTCTCATCGTTGGGCAAACGGATCTCGAGGCGAGGCGTGCGAAGACGCAACTCGAACAGCGGCCAGTACTCATTCTCCATGTTTCAGTATTGCCCCGCTTCGCCCGCCGGGCGAAGATGACACGCCCAGCGCGTTGAACGGGTCCTCAGGCGATCAACGCCTTGAGACCTTTGACGAACGTCGGACCGGTTCGCAGGTAGGAACCTCGAATGACCGCCCACGCACGAATTCGAAACTCGTCGAGTCCCACTGCCGCGAACGCCTCGATACGCCGCTGCGTTTGCGCTTCGTCCTCGAACAGATTGTCCATGGGGTTCCACAAGAACGACGCGACGTCGTACTCGCGGTCCGCGAGGTACGGCTTGGGATCGATGGCGAGGTATCGCTCGCCGGATCGCACGATGTTGTGGTGATGGAGGTCACCGTGCACCACCCACCCCGCACCGCCACCAATCTCTGCGAAGAGCTCACGCGCCAGTGGGGCCAACTCGCTACCATCGACCATCGCGTGATCGATCCAGCGCTCGACGTCGGGCGCGACCGATCGGAACGGAGCGACGGCCGGTCGCCAGAGTCGCACGGCGATGTCCGTGGCAATCTGCACCGCCACGTCCTCGGGGACGCCGGAGAGGTCGTCACCGGGCACGCATCGCTCCTCGAGTAGTGCTCGTCCCGATCGGCGCAGGAGACGGACCGCGCCGTCGCCGTTCCACAACTCGAGCGCGTCACCCTCGTGCAGCGCCTGTTCGTCCCCGCCCCAGGAGACTTTCACGACGGCGCCGTCGGTGGTCGGTGCGACGTAGGAGACATTCGAGAACTTGAATGGTGGCTCGAGGACAACGCCCCACTCTTCGGCGCAGGCGTACGCCACGCGTTCCTCGTCCTCAAGATTCACGAGTCGTTCGAAGGGTTCCTCCATCACGTCAGCCTACGAATGACACGACGCCGTTGGTAGGCTCGCCGCGATGCTCGAGCCCGACATTCGATTGGACGATCGAGGCCTCAGCCGCCGAGAGATCACCGAAGCGGGCGTGGTCGCCGCACGAGCGTTCGCCGACGGGCCCTTTTCCGAGTTCCTCTTTCCGGACGAACAACAACGCGTGCGCAGTCTGCGGATCATCCATCGCACCGTGTTCCGTCATCCCGGGCCTGGTGCGGTCCTGCGAACCGCCCGTGACGCGAAGGATCGCATCGTGGGACTCGCGCTCTGGATACCGACGGGACGGTTTCCCTTGTCAGCGTGGAGTCAGTTGTCACAGTTGCCGGGTTCGTTGCTCGCTGTCTATCGGCGCCGGGGGGCACTAAAGATCGGCGTGGCCTACTCTCGCGCGACCGCGCCGCTCCACCCCAAGGAACCGCACTGGTATCTGTGGGTCCTGATGACCGATCCCGCGTTCCAAGGACGCGGCATCGGTACCGCGTTGATGAATGAAGGGCTGGCCCGCATTGACGCCGAGGGCGTGGGTACTTACCTCGAAACCAACAACGAGGTCAACCTTGTCTTTTACGAACGTTTCGGGTTCTCTCTTCGCAGCACCGTGCAGCCCGTCGCCGACGGACCACGGCTCTTTGCCATGTGGCGAGATGCCCAGGCACCCGAGAGCGACGCGGCAACGTAACCTGTCGCGACGTCGCAGTCACGCGTGGATAGGTGCAAGATGAGGGCAGCGCCGTCAAAGGAGTGATCCGTGGAAACTGCTGCTGAGAGTCCGATGGAGTTAGACCGCTTCGAACTCGTGCTACTCAAGCGACCCGACTCGAGCCCGCCGATGAGTGATGACGAGATTGACCGGCTACAGGATCTGCACATCGCGCATCTCATCGAACAAACCGACGCCGGCGCCATTCGCGTGGCGGGGCCGTTCGACGAGCAGAGCGACACGGCACTGCGGGGCATGGCCCTGTATCAGACCGGGTCCCTCGAACGCACTCGGTCCCTCGCGTCATCGGACCCGTCGGTCATCGCCGGCCGGCTCGAAGTCGACGTGATGTACTTCTACTGTCCGAAAGGACAGCTCTAGGGTCACACGGGCGTTAGATGGAGGTCACGAAAGCGCGCGTTGAAACCGTCGCCTTCGGGAGCGGCGCACATCACGCCCACCAGCGCACGGGCAGCAGGTTTCACGTACACGACCGCGGCGAACTCCAACGCGTTCTCATCGACCGAGTGACTGATGTTGATCGCGTCGCCCCTTCGAGAGAGCGAGAGGTTCAGCACCTCGAAACCTTCGGGCAGATCGGCAATCATCCAGTTCGAGTTCTCGGTCGTCACCACGGTCCCAAAACGTAATCGGCCTTCGAACTGTTCGACGCCGGTCTTGATCCAGTGTCGCTCGTCGACACGCACCGCGACGCCCGCCTGGTCGTACTGGTCGGCGTACTCGGCTTCGATACGCACTTTGAGGTCGAAATCGCCGTCGAGGTAGTCACCGTAGATGTGCCCATTGTCTCGGTCGTACCCGTAGCCGGTCGTGCACCAGAAGTCCGTGTGGGCGTCGGCACGTACCACGATCTCGCCGTCGCCCTCTGACCACTTCGCCGGCTCATTTAACCAAATCACAGGGTTCCTTGCGACGCCCGCACCCGACATTCGAGACGGTGCACGAATGATACCTAGACGCGTGGTTCGGATCCTTCGAGGTATCGCTTGACTCTCACCTTGGGGTAGGCCGCATACTTGAAACGTCGAAGAACACCCAGCACAGAGGAGCTCCGTGGAGGAAGTCAGCATCGGTGAGTTTGCGCGGCGCTCGCGTCTCTCGATCAAGGCGCTACGCCTCTACGACGAACTCGGTGTCGTGGTGCCGGCGCGCGTTGACGTCGCGTCGGGCTACCGGTACTACGACGCGTCACAACTCGAACTGGCGCGTTTGGTCGCCATGCTCCGACAGCTCGAGTTTCCCCTCGCGGAGATCAAAGAGATCGTCGCGTACGAACCGGTCGACATCGCGCGACGTGTCGAACAGCGGTGGCGAGAAGCCGATGCCGCGCACGACGCGCGCCGCGAACTCGCCATGTATCTCGTCAATCAACTCAATGGAAAGAGGTCCGTCGTGCTCGACATAGCCACCCGAGAGGTACCCGAACGTAGCCTGCTCTGCCTGAAACGCAGTGTCGATCCGCAAGGTGCGTGGGCGCTCGGCAAGGAGTTCATCGCACTCTTGCGCGATCGTCAGTTGCCGCAACTCGAAGGGCGAGAGGGTGCTGCGTTTGCCATCTTCTGGGGCGAGGTCAGCGAGGACAGTGACGGACCGGTCGAGTGGTGCCGACCGGTCCCGCAGACCGAAGCGGCGGCGCTCGCCGCAAAGTATCCCGACCTGACGTTGCGCACGGAGCCGGCCCACCGCGAGGCGTTCATTCCGATGACCATCGGCGCTGATGGTGCCGCGGTGCAGCGCCAGACGTCCGAGACCTTGGAGGCCTGGTTTGAGAAACAGGGCCCTCTTACTATCAGGCCCGAGGAGCTCGGTATGCGGATCAATTACGTCTGGCGCGAGCCCGTGACAGAGTGTGATTTCGCGGTGCCGTTCGCGCAAGGCGAGCGCGCGATCAGTTGAACGGTCTGAACCGGCCTCTCAGCACGGTGAGTACGCTCTCATGAGGTTCATTCGACTCCGAAAGGCGACGTAATGAGAGTTGTCGGGTCGAGTCACTCCATCAGGAGTTCGATCTGGGCGTCAACGCCGACGCTCATGTGGTCGCCGTCGTGACAGTGGTGACGGGGCTTGACATTCAGCCACTCGACGAAGTCGAGGTCTCGCTCTCGCGCTTCGGCGATCGCTACCTCCGCCGGATCTACACCGAGCGTGAAGTGGCCGAATGCGAGAGCGACCGTCACTCGATGGCGAGCGGTCTCGCGATTCGATTTGCCGCGAAGGAAGCGGTCCTCAAGGCGCTTGCGCCGTATGACCACATCCCGTCGTGGCGAACCATTGAAGTTCTCTTTCGCTCCAACTCCGTACCCACGGTCGAACTGTGCGGTGAGGCCGAGCTTCTCGCTCGTCAACGCGGCGTCGAGAAGATGTTCTTGAGCGTCAGTCTCGGGCGCGGCTACGCCGTTGCTGCGGTGCTCGCGAACGTCACGCTGGATGGCGTTGCACCGCGTTCTCGAGCAGAACCTCACTGATCGACGAAAAATCGTCCAAACTGCCGTGTCCTTCGTCGCAACTCTAGGAAGTAACCTCGAAGTAGTAAATGCCCACGAGTAGGGACGCCCGAGTGGTTTCGCATCAAGGCTCGTTCGGGCTGGGCCCGAGATTGTGATGCGCGACATCGAATTGTCGCGGCGAAGTCGAGATTTCTTGAGTCAACGTGAACGAAGGACACATCCACAGTGAGGCTTACGTGACACGTTCAGCTGACACCTTCGAAACGATCGAGGAGCCCTTCTGGTTCGGGCCTGCGGACCGTCCTCTCTTTGGCTGGTTGGCGAGACCGGTTGGGGGACTCGCTCACGGTGCAGTTCTGTGCGCACCGCCGATTGGACGCGAAGCCCGAGGCGGACGACGAGGCATTCGCGCTCTCGCGATTTCCTTGGCGGCGAGGGGGTACGTAACGTTGCGCTTCGACTTCGACGGGACGGGCGACTCTGCGGGAGGGTTCGACGACGTCGGACGCGACGAACTTTGGATACGCAGCATCGTCCAAGCAACTAACCATTTGCGTTCTCTCGGATTTGAGTCAATTTCGGCGGTCGGTATGCGCCTCGGTGCAACGTTGATCGGCGTTGCTGCAGCGCGCGAGAAACTGAATCTCTCGGCGGTGGTCCTATGGGACCCCTGTGAATCGGGCCGCAGCTTCTTGCGCGAACTCAATGCACTCGAAGCACTACGCCGCAGCGATTTTCAAATCGTCGCCGGTGCACCAATCGAGACTTCGGAGTTCGTATTTTCTACACGAGCTGTCGAGGAGATTCGTCGCCTAAACCTTTCCGAGACCGAACCAACGGCACTCGGCGAACGAGCGTTGGTCGTGCTGCGTAGTGACCGAGCGATGTCGAAACGACTTCGAAGTCACTTGACCCACGACAGTATTGAATGGCAGACAACCAACGAACAGGCCACACTGCTTGACGTTGATCCGATCTGGGCTGTTCTGCCCACTCACACCGTGGACGCCATCGTCACGTGGCTCAGCGCTCCTCTGCCTCCTCTGAGACCCTTCGTAGTCCCCTCCTTGCCCAAGGACGCCGTGGTTGCGAGTGAGACCGATCGGCTCGTCGTCAGCGAGCGCGTCGTCGAGTTTGGGGAGGAAAGACTATTCGGGATCGTGTGTGAGCCCGTCGAAGATCTTCGAGGCCCGCTGGTCGTGATGTTCAACGTGGCCATTGAAGAACACACCGGACCGTCGCGACTCTGGGTCGAGCTCTCACGGCGATGGGCGGGATACGGAATCCGCAGTGTTCGATTCGACATGCGCGGCATAGGCGACAGTCCCTGGCCCCCGGTGCGCGATGAAGATAATTTCTTCAACGAACGTTGGTTTGACGACATCAAGACCGTCGTTCACGACCTGAGCCCCGACGATACCTCCAACTCAGTGTTCATCGGAATGTGTTCCGGCGCCTATTGGGCGATCGAAGCCGCGCTGGAGTTTGAAGCTCGGGGCGTGTGCGTGATCAACCCTCCGCTCTACATCGATTACCTCCACGCGGTGCGCGCCTGGGAGGCATCGCGCAATCCGGTGGCTCGCCAGATTGGAGTCCGGCTGAAGCACTTCGCCAAACATCCATGGATGTCAGCCGCGTCGTGGCACCTCGTTCGACGATTCATGCCGTCGTCGATTGACGTCGATCTGGTGGAGAAGCTGGCAAAGAACAACATTGATCTGCTGCTCTTCTACAGCATCGATGAGGTTTGGCCCTATAAGACGAAACCATTCTTCCGATCGATGGACTTCCGTCGGCTCAGCAACGCGCGCGGTCGACAGGTCGAGTTCATTCCCGGGCTCGATCACGGAATGCACGTCGCCAGTGGGCGGACCCACGCCGTTGACTTACTCGATCGCCACGTTTTGGAACGGTTTGGCAACGTCGCGCGCCCGGTTGACGACGGGCCGGCGACTCCCGAGCAGTCGTAGCGCGCGTCGAGTTACTTGGCGTTCTTTGCGTCGCGAGACGCAACTCCGGCCCGCACCAGTGGAACCAGACGCTCACCAAACTCGATCGCGTCGGCCAGCGGGTCAAAGCCCTTGAGGAGCAGCGTGGTGATGCCGATGTCGTAGTAGCGCAACATCGCCTCGGCGACCTGCTCCGGCGTGCCGACGAGCGCCGTCGAGTTGCCCGCGGCTCCGGTCAGGTTGGCGACCTTCATCCAGAGTCGTTCGTCGTAGACGTCCTTGTCGGCGGACATCTCGATCAGACGTTTGCGACCAACCGACGTGGTGCCACCGAGGTCGCGGTCGACCGAGAACGTCGCGTGACGCTGGCTCCCGAGACCCTCCGGCGCCTCAGCGCCCCCTTTGGCGCGCTCCTTCGCGAGTTCGATGCGCGCTGCGGTCTCTTCGGCGATCCACTCCGCCTTCTCCCACGCCTCTGTCCTCGGTGTCGGCGATGATCGGTCGCAGCGAGAGGCTGTAGCGCAGCGTGCGTCCGACCTTCGCCGCGGCCTCATTGATGGTCGCCATCCGCGCCGCCACCGCGTCGCGCGGTTCTCCCCAGAAGGCGTAGACGTCGGCCTGTTCGGCGCCCACGTCGATCGCCGGACCCGACGCACCGGCGAAGTAGAACGGTATGCCCGTCCCGGTCAGCGGCTTGACGGAGCTGAACGCGCTCTCGTAGCGGTAGAACTCGCCCTCGAAGTCAAAGGGCCGCTCGTCACTCCACAGTCGACGTATCACGGCCATCATTTCGCGAGTGCGCCGATAGCGGGTGTCGTGCGGGACGAAGTCACCTTCGCGGCGCTGGTCGGCCTCGTCGCCGCCCGTGATGAAGTGAATGGCGATTCGACCACCACCGGTGAGGTGATCGAGCGTGGCCGCCATGCGGGCGAGCACGACCGGCTGGATGAAACCGGGTCGCTGCGCCACCATGACTTTCAGACGCTCCGTGCTGTTGAGCACCGTGCTCGCGACGGCCCAGCCCTCGGTCCGACCGCGCCGTAGCCAATCAGCACGCGATCGAAGTCCGAGTCCTCGTGCGCGCGCGATATGGCGACGAGATAGTCAGGGTCGATGACCGGCCCGTCGAGCCAGTCGACCGTCGGACCATCGACGAGGGGGCCCTTAATCTCTGAGGCGTCTCGCGTGCCCACCATTCCGATGATCTCGACCGGCATTGTCTCGTGTCCTTCATTTCCGTCGCCGAACATGGCGATCGCTTCGCTCCGTGACCAGTCTTCGGGCCTTCGCTTCAACGCTAACATCCGGTTCATGGCAAGGGACGCGTCGTGATTCGACCGACGAACGACGTCCCCTGGTCGCCGTCGGCTACGGACCACGCTGCGTGCCGGTCATGCAACTGGTCGAGGCCGCCGCGGACCTGTGCGAACTGCTCTGGATGATCGACGGATCGTTGCCCGAGATGCGCGAGATGACGGAACTCCTGAACCGATTCGGTCCGGTCGTCAACATCGCCGGCCTCGGGGTGGATGAACTCCTCGTCGGAACTCTCACCGCCCTTTCGACCCGACGCCATCGTGACCTATCTCGACGCCAACATGACGACCTTCGCGCGAGTGGCCGAAACGCTCGGCCTGCCGTTCCACTCGCCCGCCACCGCCGCCGCGCTGACCGACAAGGCCGAACAGCGCCGAGTGATGCGCAGCGCCGGTACTCGACGTGCCCGTCTGCGTCGTCATCCCCACCGACGCATCTCCGGTGGACTTCGCCGAGGTCGAAACCGAAGTGGGGTGGCCGGCGGTCCTGAAGCCTCGTTCGGCTCAAGGTAGTCGCTACACCTTCTACGTCGAGAACGATCGCCGACTACGTGAACTGCTGCGCGACCTTGGACCGGAACGACCCGAGATGGTGCTCGAGTCCTACCTCGCCGACGACCCGTCGCGCCTCGGCGAACCGTACGCCGACTACGTCTCGGTCGAGAGCGTCGTTGCTGGTGGCGTGATCAGCCACCTCGCCCTCACGGGTCGCTTCCCACTGGCCGAGAACTTTCGAGAGACCGGCTTCTTCATCCCCGCCGCTCTCAGCGAGAGCGACCAAGCGGCGGCACTGCTACTCGCGACGCAGGCGATCGAGGCGCTCGGCGTGACCACCGGCTGCTCTCCACACCGAGGTCAAGTTCACGCTCGAGGGACCACGCGTGATTGAGGTCAACGGGCGCGTGGGCGGCGGCGTACCCGAGATGCTCGGCCGAGCCGCCGGCGTCGAACTGGTTGAGATGACGCTTGCGGCGTGGCGTTGGGAGAGGACGTACGCGTGGACGGACCCGTCGCCACGAGCCGCATCGGGTTCCGCTTCTTCTTGCAGCCACCCTCGGTGTCCGGCAACGGTCGCGGCGATCGAAGGTATCGACGTGGTGAGCACGTACCCGGGGGTGGACGCCATCACGGTTCACCAGGGACCCGGTGCCGTGCTCGACTGGATGGACGGTTCACGCAATCACATCATGGCCGTGGTCGGTTCCGCCGATGACTACGACGAACTCCTCGCGGTGAACCGACTACTCCACGACGAGGTGACCGTCACGTACGCCGACGTGAGCATCGACGGGTGACGTTACGTCTCGACCACCGCCCGCGAGCATCCGTAGCGACGCCACCGACGTCTTCCTCGTCGGACTTGGTCTGCGCGTTCATCAACAACATGCCCGACGGCGCGTTCGACGCGACCGAGCGACAGTTTCTCGGACTCCTGGAGGAAGCGTCCACGGGACGCGAGCGTCGAAGTACGTCGCTACACGATGGACGGCGTCCCGCGAGGAGAAGACGCCGCACGTCGAATCGCCAGCTGACTACCTTCCCGTTTCCGATCTCTACCTCGACGTTCCCGACCAGTTGATCGTCACTGGATCGAACCCGATCGAGGTCGAACATTGAAGACGAGCCGTACTGGCGTGATCTCGTCGACGTGCTCACGTGGGCTCGCGAACGCGTGCCCTCGACCCTGTTGTCGTGTCTGTCCGCGCACGCCGCGCTCAGCGTCTTTGACGGCATCGACCGCACGCGACTGCCGCAAAAGTGCACGGGTGTCTTTACCCAACACGTGACGCCCGCAGCACGCTCTCACCGAGGGGCTCGAGCCCGAAGTCCTGCTCCCCACTTCACGCTGGAACACCGTGTCGAGCGACGCGGTGCGAGCGACGCGGGCTACGAGATCGTCATCGAGGCCGACGCAACGGGCTGGACCGTCGCGTCGCGAGACGAGGACAGCCGCCAGCGTTGGTCCTCGTCCAGGGTCATCCGGAGTACGACCCGTCGAGTCTGCTGCGCGAGTATCGGCGCGACGCCGGCCGCTACGTCCGCGGCGAGCGAGACGAGACGCCGTACCTCCCGTATCACTGCGTGGCGCCGCAGGACTGGGAGCGCCTCGAACGGTTCCACCGCGACGTCGTGCTCGACCAACGAGATCGCGACGTGTTCGACACGTTCCCGTTCGACGACCTCGGCGCGAGCGCGCCCTGGCCCTGGCGCTCGATGGCCACCCGATTCTTCACGAACTGGGTGAGTAGCGTGACCCAAGAAGAGGACTGAACATGCACGACGAAACCATCGCGATTCACGCGGGCTACGAGGCCGACGGCACCCACGCCGTCGCCGTGCCTATCTACATGTCGGTCGCCAATGAGTTCATCGACGCCGATCACGCCAACGCAATCATGGACCTGGCGATTCCGGGCTTTCACTACAACCGGATCAACAATCCCACGAACGACGTATTGGAAAAGCGGATCGCCGCGCTCGAAGACGGTACCGCCGCGCTCGTCGTGGCCTCGGGCATGGCGGCGGTCAGTTACGCGATCCTCACGGTCGCCACCGCTGGTTCGAACTTCGTCGTCGCTCCCCAGTTGTACGGCGCCACGTACACCTACTTCGCCCACGTGCTCTCGACCCTCGGCATCGAGGCCCGCTTCGCCGTGGATGACCGTGCCGAGTCGATCGCTCCGCTGATCGACGACCGAACGTGTTGCGTCTTCGTGGAGTCCGTCGGCAACCCCGCGGGCAACGTCGTCGACCTAGAGGCCGTCGCTGACGTCGCGCACCGCGCCGGAGTGCCGCTCATCGTCGACAACACCGTCGCCACGCCGCTGATGCTGAAGCCGCTGCATCACGGGGCGGACGTCGTGGTGCACTCACTCACCAAGTTCGTGGGCGGGCACGGCACCACGCTGGGGGGTGCGATCATTGACGGCGGGCGTTTCCCGTGGGCCGAGCACGCCGAGCGCTTCCCGATGTTCAACGAACCCGAGATCGCCTTTCACGACGTGGTGTTCGCACGCGACTTTCCGCAACGACCCTTCGTGGTGCGCGCCCGCTCGATACAGCTGCGCAACACCGGCGCCACGTTGTCGCCGTTCAATGCCTTTCAACTGTTGCAGGGGCTCGAGACGCTCGCGCTACGCCTCGATCGTCACGAATCCAACGCGCGCGCCGTCGCCGACTACCTCGCGGCCGATCCACGCGTGGAGTGGGTGAGCTTCGCCGGGTTCAGCGACAATCCCTACCACGACTTGGTCGAGAAGTACTTGAAGGGTCGTGTTCCCTCGATTATCACGTTCGGCGTGTCGGGTGGCTACGACGCCGGATTGAAGTTCTTCGACGCCGTGCAACTGTTCATGCGGGTGCTCAACCTCGGTGACGCCAAGTCACTGGTCATCCACCCGGCCTCGACCACGCACCGCCAACTCAGCGAGAGCGAACTCCGTGCCGTGGGAATCCGGCCCGAGACGATTCGCCTGTCCATCGGGCTGGAACACGTGGACGACTTGATCGAGGATATCGACCAAGCGCTCACGGTGGCCCTGAGTTAGTGATCTCGTGGCTACGCGTCAGCCGATGATGGCCTCCACGGCCTCCTGAGCGTCATAGACCGCCCGCAGACGACTTCGGGGCGAGGGCAGGTAGTGCGTGAAGTAGCGCACGCCTTCGGTGAGCACACCGAGGAGTGAGAGGCTCATCTGTAGTCGACCCTCGGCGTCATAGGGGTGGAAGTTCTCGCTGATCGCGACGCTCCCGACGGTGGTCTCGCCATAACTGAACTGAGTCAGACGGCCCTTGGTGTAGAGACGACTGAGCAATGGTGAACTCGATCGCGCCAGCGAGGGAAGGTCCAAGTGTCCGCGCACGACGTGTTTGACGGTGGCCTCCATCGGTTGGGCCAACTTGGTCGAACGAATGACGATTGCGCCCTCTTCGGCCTTGTGGATCTCGGAGTGCGGCCCAAAAGGTACCTTGACCACGCCCGCGTCCATCAGGGCCAAGAGTTGCTGTGAACGCAGCGGAGGGGGCCCGGCCTCGATGCGATTGATGCGACCGCGTACGTTCGACTGGAAGTCGATGAACGATTTCATCGAGAGTCCGCCGAAGTCGATCACCGAACGCATCTGATCGCGCAAGATCCGGGTCACCTCCTGGGCCGCTTTGACCGGACTCCCCCCGGGCATGAGCGCCTGATCGAGATCCGTTTCGATCATCGAATAGACGTGAGACTGGTAGTCGTCGCTGGAGTCGAACGCCGCGTCGTCGTCGGCGAACAAGACGTCGGCGGGATCAAAGGCGCCGTATCGGGTTTCGAGCGATTCGATGGTCTTGGCAAACGTGCCGTCGCGCCAACTGCTGGCGAGTTGTTCACGGACCAACTGCGCGTCAGTGACGCCCCCGGCTAGGAACGCCGAGTGGAAGTAGAAACGAACCTGAAACTCCGCTAAGAGCAACGGCAGCAGGTCACTACGAAAGTCGACGCGTCGACGAAGTGGTGAGCCCAGTGGATTCGTCATCTCCCGGAACGCTTCGGCGGTACACACCACGGGTTGGTAGTCACCGGTCGGGTCGACGCCGTGCGCGGACTTCGCGCAGTAGGGCACCCCGGAACGCGAGTACAAGAAGATCTCCGGTTCGCGACCACTCGGTACGTAACGCATGCGGTTGCCGTCTTCTTCGTGCGATCCGCCTCGTCCGATCGTCAGCGCGGTCAACAGGTCGTATCCCACCAGACCCATCCCCGCGATCGCGACCGGTTCGCCGGGTCCGACGGCCGTGTCAAAGAACTCGACCGGGTACGGCCGCAGGAAATGCACCTCCGATGAACTGTGGACTCGTTCTTCGTTGAAGGTGTGACCCGACGTCAGGACGACGTGCTCGACGCTGATCTGCGTGCCGTCATCGAGCCACAGCAACTCGCGACCGCCGATGACGGGCGTGATGTCGTTCACCGCGGTGTAGTGACGCACTACTTCGAGGTTCGCCGGCGCGTCGGCGATCAGGGCCTCGTAGAACCAGGCGAGGTACTCGCCCATCAATCGTCGGGGCAGGTAGTCCGTTGCCTGAATGGCCTCACCTTCGTGGCCGATCTTGTACTCGTAACCGACGCGGCGATAGCCCCGCTGCACGGCCCACTCGAAGAGCCCGAGGGCGTAGCCCGGATCGAGGTCTTCGTCCGGCGCGGCGTAGAGCGAGAGTTGTCCGCAGGGATTGTTGAGCAATAGGAAGTCAGGCTGGGCGGCCGAGTAGACACCGCCCCCTAGTTGGCCCGGTTCGATGACGTGGACCCGGACCGGAGAATCGATACGTCGCGTGCGATTGACCGTGCGCTCGAGCACGCACAGTCCCCACGATCCGAGCCCGACGATGGCGAATTCCGTCATCGTGGCGTGCTCGACCGATCCCACACTCGTGAGGAACGAGCGAAGCGTGGCGCCCCGTTCATTCGATTCCGCAAGGTCATCCTTTGGGCAGTCCCGTCTCTACTCACGAAGTAAAAACTAGGTTACGCGTCCCTTCAAGAGCCGGACCACTGCACTGACCGCGCCGGGGCGGGAGGTACGATGACTGAACTCCGCTACGTTGGCGCACGAAACGCAGACGAGTGCCGGGCAATTCGGGAAGGTGATGACCCATGACGGGTGACGGATCGATGCAGTTAGGCGCGCTCAACGTGCGGCGTCTCGGTTACGGGACCATGCAGCTCACGGGTCCGGGCGTCTGGGGTCCCCCGCGCGACCACGACGGCGCCCTCGAGGTGCTGCGACGAAGTGTCGAACTCGGCGTCAACCTCATCGACACGGCCGATTCCTACGGACCGAACGTCGCCGAAGAACTGGTCCGCGAGGCGTTGCACCCCTATCCCGAGGGCGTGACCATCGCCACGAAGGCCGGTTGGACGAGGCCCGGCCCGGATGAGTGGCGCGAGAACGGGAGTCCCGCGTACCTGCGACAACAGTGCGAAGGCAGTCTGCGTCGACTCGGCGTCGAGCGCATCGATCTCTTTCAGTTGCACCGAATCGACCCGAAGGTAGACGCCGATGAACAGTTCGAACTGCTCCTCGCGCTTCGCACTGAGGGCAAGGTCCGTGAGGTGGGTCTCTCCCAGGTGAGCGTGGAGCAGATCGAGGCCGCGCGGCGCGTGGTGCCCATCGTGAGCGTCCAGAACCTCTACAACATCGCGCAACGTGACGACAACGACGTCGTCGATTACTGCGAGCAGAATGGGATCGGTTTCATTCCCTGGTTCCCCTTGGGCAGCGGCAAGGTCTCGGCGCCCGGTGGACCACTGGACGAGGTTGCGGCCGAGTACGACGCGACCGTACCTCAGATCTGTCTCGCGTGGCTCCTGCAGCGCTCACCCGTGATGTTGCCGATACCCGGCACGTCATCACTGGCCCATCTCGAAGAGAACTGTCGAGCGCGAGACCTGACGCTCTCGGTCGAGACCTTCCACGAGCTGACCGACGCGCGCAAAGCGATTCGCCGCTGGGCGCTGAGCAACTAGATGCCGGACGCACGATGACCGCCGACTTGGTGATCCGAAACGGCACGGTCGTTGACGGAAGCGGCGGGCCCTCGCGTCGCTGCGACGTCGCAATCGAAGGCGAGCGGATCGTTGCCGTCGGTGACGACATCCTCAAGGGCCGTCGCGAGATTGACGCCGACGGCCAACTGGTGACTCCGGGGTTCATCGACCCGCACACGCACTACGACGGCCAGGCGACCTGGGACCCGTGGCTTGCACCGTCGTCACACCACGGCGTGACCACGGTCGCGATGGGTAACTGCGGCGTCGGATTCGCGCCCGTCGAGACGAATTTTCATGACGACCTCATCGAGATGATGGAAGGGGTGGAAGACATCCCCGGTACCGCCCTGCACGAAGGCCTGCGCTGGGACTGGCGGTCGTTCCCCGAGTACCTCGACGCCCTCGATCGCCAAGAGCGAACGATCGACGTGGCGACACACGTGCCGCACGCGGCATTGCGCGCCTTCGTCATGGGTGCGCGCGGCGCCGATCCGCTGGCTGAGCCAACCGAGCGTGAGCTTTCCGAGATGGCGAGTCTGCTCGGTGAAGGGCTCGACGCCGGCGCGCTCGGCGTGTCGACGTCGCGAACCGAGCGTCATCGCACCATCCGAGGCGAGAACCTCGGCACACTGCGATCGAAGGAGCCCGAGCTCCAGGCACTGGCCTCGGTGCTGCAGGGACGGGATCGAGGCGTCTTCCAACTGGTCTCGGACTGCTACCGCACTCCGGACGACGAGTTCGCCGCCTCAGAGTTCGCGCTCATCGCCGACGTCGCTCGGGTCAGTCAGCGTCCCGTCAGTTTCACCGTGCAACAGGACTTCGAGGCTCCGGCGAGATGGCGAGACCTCATGACCCTCGCGGCATCGCTCCAAGCCCAGGGGCTCGACGTCAAGACGCAGGTCGCGCCACGTCCCATTGGCGTACTGCTCGGACTACAGGCGTCAAACAACGTCTTCACGCCGGTTCGGGCGTACGCCCGTCTCGCGGCGCTACCGCTCGCCGAACGAGTAGTCGCGCTGCAAGATCCGGAACTGCGCCGCAAGATCCTGGACAGCCACGCCGCCCTGACCGGCGAGAACGCCTTCGGGGGCCACGCCTTCTACGGTCGCTTCGACGAGATGTTCATCCTCGCCGAACCGGTCAACTATGACCTCGACCCCCGGCAATCGCTCGGCGCGATAGCGCGCCGGTTGGGCGTCGACGCGCGCGAGTACGCCTACGACGTGCAGTTGCAGCATGAAGGACGCCAACTGATCTACACCCCGCTGTTCAACTTCGTCGACGGCAATCTCGACGCCGTTCGAGAGATGATCACGAGCCCGACGTCGATGTTTGGGCTCTCAGACGGCGGTGCCCACTGCGGCGCGATCTGTGACGCGAGCATGACCACGAGTTATCTGACGCTCTGGTCGCGTGATCGCAGTGACACGACGCGAATCCCCGTCGAGTCGGTCGTGCACCAACTGACGCGTCGTCCCGCACTGCACTTCGGATGGTCCGACCGTGGACTGATTGCGCCGGGACAACTCGCCGACCTCAACGTCATCGATTACGACGCGCTGAACTGCAAATCGCCTCGAATTGAAACCGACCTACCCGCCGGCGGGCGACGACTGCTGCAGTCGGCGACGGGCTACCGCTTCACCGTCAAGCGCGGCGCGGTCACTTTCGAGGACAGCGTCGCCACGGGAGCGCTGCCCGGACAGTTGCTCCGAGCTTCGACATGACCGTTGAGGATGACGCGGACCGCGAGAGGACCTTCCGTCCTTCGCGACATCATCGATCGATGCCACGCCGAGCCCGATCACGTCGCGGCGGCGGACCTCGATCGCGAGCTGACCTACGCCCAATTAGTCGACCACGCCGGTCGCGTCGCAGCCGGTCTGCGCACTCGAGGCGTCACCGAGGGCGACCGCGTCGCGATCCTCGTCCCGAACTCGGTGGACTTTGTCGTCGCCGCGTTGGCCACGCTCTGGATCGGCGCGACGTTCGTCCCGTTGGCCGCTACCGATCCTCTGCCACGATTGAACTCCATCGTCGAAGACTCGGCACCGACGCTCATCGTGAGCACGTCGCGTGGCGACGGGGAAGTCCCCGAGGCCATTGGTCGCGTATGCGACCGTGGCCCTCGAGGAGTTGCTCGCCCCCGCGCCCGCGCCCGAGTACTCACGCGACGCATCGCGAGTCGCCTACATGATCTACACGTCCGGCACGACGGGAAAGCCGAAGGGGGTGCAGATCGGCGACGCCGCCTTTCACGCCGCCGTTCATTCGACGGCCGACGCTCTCGGACTCGACCAGACGACGCGGACGTTGTGCGTCTCTCCCTTTCACTTCGATGGCTCCTACGCCAACCTGTTCCCCACCCTCGTCTCGGGAGGCACAGTGGTCATGCGACCGCGCGAGTCGCTCCTGTATCCGCGGACGTTCTACAACACGATCGCCACTGAGCGGATCACGTACTCCGGATTCACGCCGAGTTACCTGCGCCTACTGCTCGCCAGTCCTCAACTCGCGACGTTGCGTGACTCCACGCTCACGATGATCGCGCTCGGTGGTGAAGCGATCTCTGTGGCCGACCTGCGAGCCCTGTGGTCCAGCGTGCCGTCCCTGCGCGTGTTCAACGATACGGGCCGACCGAGACCACCATCGCCGTGACGAACGTCGAACTGACGTCCGACATGATCGAGGGCGGGGTCGTCACGATGGGACACCCGCATCCGGGCGTCACGTTCACGCTGGTGAGCGACACTGGCGAGATCGTGGACTCGCCCCAACAGATCGGCGAACTGTACGTCGGTGGTGTGCAACTCATGAGTGGCTACTGGGCGGACGACACACTGACGACGAAGGTGCTGCGCGAGGACATCGTGCCCGGCGAAACCCTCTATCGAACTGGTGACCTTGTCTACCGGATGGCGGACGGCGACTACGTGTACGTCGATCGTGCCGATCGCGTCCTCAAACGAAGTGGCGTGCGAATCTCGCTCGTCGAATTGAGTTCGACGTTGAACCAACTGGACCACGTCACCGCCGCCGCATGCCTCACGTTCGATCACGACGGCGAACTCGGCATCGTCGCCTTCGTGACGCTCGACACGGCACTGTCAGCGCTCGATTTGCGCCGCGCCGCACTCAGCGTGTTGCCCGCGAACATGGTGCCGGACCGCATCGAAGTCGTCGACGCGATGCCCCTCAATCGATCGAATGCGTTGGACGAGACGGGACTACGCGAACGGGCCGGCCTGCGGCCGTTCCGTGCTTCCTAACTCGGTCGAGGCCACCACACCGAGCGACACCAGCGCGCCGGCGATATTGGCAATGGATTCAAACGTGGTCTTGTTCAGCAGCGAATCGGGAAACTCAATCTCGAACTCGTCTTCGAGCGCCAACATGACGTTCACGCTGGCGTGGGACGTCAGGCCGGCCTCAAAGAGGTCTTCGGTCTCGCTCAGACTGTCCACCGACACCGGCATGCGACCGTGCGTCTCGATCACCTCACGTATCGTCACTTCGATTGCGCTCATTGGGTTCTTTCGTTATCGCTCGTGGTCACGAAGGCTTCGGCGAAGGATCGTACGCCTCGGTCTTTCGCAGGAGCGACTTCGCACTGCGTCGATAGGCGTAGTAGTCGGTCTGCACCGAAGGAAGGTCGTAGAGCCAGTCCAGCGGCTCGCGCAGGTCATCGACGTAGCCGAGTCCGACGGCACCACGTTGATAGCCCATCAGCCGTAGGAGCCCTTCGGGCAACGTGCGCGCGATCTCGGGCGGACAGGCGAGGTACTGGTTCTCTTCCTGACGCAACCACGCCAGCGAATAGCCGATATTGATGCCGACGCGATGGACGTCCGACTGGTTCGTGCCACCGCCATGATAGATCGAGCCGCCGTAGAGCAGGACCGATCCCTTGCTCATGACCGCGCCGACACTGAGCGCGGGGTCCACATCGGTCGGTTCATCATCCCAAAGGTGGCTCCCCACGATGACGCGCGTTGCGCCCATCTCCTCGGTGAAATCCGTGACGGCCCACATCGTGGCGATTTCGGCCTCGAAGCCCTTCGGGAACGGGTAGCGATCAAACGACCATTGGTCGCGGTGGATCATCTGACCCGGTTCGCCCGGGCCGATGTCGATCAGTTGCGTCAAATCGATTTGGAACGTGCTGCCGTGATCCCCCAGCGCCAAGTCGAGCGTGTCCAGGATCGTGGCGTTCGTGACAAGTTCTCTCACCTTCGGTGAGCGCGCGATGAGCGCACCGATGCGCCGAGTCGCACGTCCGAGGAACTCGGTGTCGCCGCCTCGCGTGACCTCGAGTTGCGGCTCGAGCTCACCCATGATCCCGTCCATCGTCTGCGACGACACGACGTCGGCGATGATGACGCACCCGTCATCGCGCAAGACCTTGGCGATCTCTTTGGGAGGCGTGTCGCGTTCGACGGTCGTGGCGTTCGCTGTCACGACGCCTATCATACTTGAACATGTTGGCCATCTCGCGAGTGCATTGTGGGTCGCACGTCGATCTTCGACGATGACGACGGCTGCACCGCTGGGGAATCCCTTTCGATTTTCCCTGCAGTCATCGGTGGCGTCGACGATACCGGTCTGGCGAGAGAACAGCTCGAACGGCCGAGGTTCTCGGTTACTCGGCACTGTACGTAACCGATCACCTCGACGCGCAGTTCGGACCGCTCGTCGCGCTCGCCCTTGCCGCTGAAGCCACGTCTACCCTGCACGTCGGGACGCTCGTGTTGAACAACGACCTACGCAGTCCAGTCGTGCTCGCCAAGGAGATCGCAACCCTGGGACTCGCGTTTGAAGGACGAGTTGAGTTGGGACTCGGCGCCGGCTGGCAACGAAGCGACTACGACATGACCGGCGTCGACTACGACGGCGCCGGCACGCGAATCGCGCGTCTCGCCGAGAGTCTTACGATCCTTACGTCGTTGTTGCACGATGGAGTCGCGAACTTCGATGGCCAGCACTACGCGGTTCGCGACGCGCGATGCGATCCGCTGCCACATCCAGCCCCTCGATTACTCGTCGGTGGTGGCAGTCGACGAATCCTTACGCTGGCGGCGCAGCGTGCCGACATCGTGAACGTGAATACGAGCCTGGCCTCGGGCGAAACCGGACCTGAGGTCGCGAGCCAAGCGACCTTCGATCACTACGACCGTTGCCTTTCGTGGGTGCGCGACGCAGCTGGTGATCGATTTACGTCACTCGAACTTCAGATCACTGCCGTGGCCGCACTCGTCGTGACGAGTCGTCGTGCCGCGCTGCGCAGCGCCACCATGTTGGGATTTCCCGGGGAGGATGCTCTTGATCTCCCGGTACTGCTCATTGGAACCGAAGAAGAACTCTGCGAACGCTTGATCGAACGTCGCGAAAGGTGGGGATTCAGCAACGTAGTCGTGCCCGAACACGCGATGGAGACGTTCTCGCCCGTGGTGGCTCGACTAGCCGGGACGTAGTCTCGTCTCGCTGACGCCGGTCATCACACCCACCCGCCGAAGGTCAGTGGCGTGAAAGTACGCGCGGTACCGTCAAGTCTGCGCCCAATGTCGACAAGTAGTCTTATGCAATGCCTAGGATCGTCGGCCCAGGTTCTAGGACGATTCGACTGTCCATAATCGCCGTCGTCGTTCTCTTCGCTTTTACGCCGATTTCGCGAGCACTCCTGGCCTCCGCGGATGGCAGTTTCGCACCAACGCCCTACAGCTCGCTGGCGTTGCGAACGACAGCCGGAAGGCAGCAGGGCTTTCCGGTAGGAGACCTCGTGCCGGTGCGCTTGACCAACCGCACCGGCTCAACCAGGACTTATCACTGGGAAGCAGTTCAAAGGGGCGTCGTGGTCAGCCTCGGAGAGTTGACAGTGCGAAACGGTGGCGAAGCGAACATCAATGTCTCCACCACGTACGCGTCAATCGGCAAACTGACAATCGCCATCGCCGGGAGCGATGTATTCGTCACGGCCTCAATCGTGAAGTCATGACCGCCATCTTCGCCACTCCCGTGATAGAGCTGCGTCGGCAGTATCAACGGCCCGATGAACGTCATGGTGGGCACCGCGTCCTCGTCTCTCACCGCATTGGATTTGGTTTCGAATGAGTGATGAGCTAACGCTGAGCGTGGTGGTGTGTTCGCACAATGGTGCCGAGAAATTGGCTCCCTGTTTCGAGGCACTTCGCCGACAACGGGTGCCAGTCCCGGTCTTGGTCGTCGATGATGGATCGACCGACGGTACGGGAATGCTGGCGCAGACCTTCGGCTTCGCGGTGATTCGCCACGATCGCAATCGCGGCGTGTCGGCCGCACGCCAAACCGGGTTGTTGAATGCCACCACGCCGTTAGTGGCATTCTGCGACGACGACTGTACTCCCCCGGACGATTGGACCGAGCAGTTGCTGGCGGCCTGGAACGCTCACCCCGACGTCACAATCTTGGGAGGTCTCGTAGAGGTTGCGGATCCAACCTCGTTCACTCAGAAGTATCTCGAGTTCAGGAATCCGCTCGTACCCGCAGAGATCGCTCTCGCGCATCGACCCAGTGTCGTGTATCGCTTCGCTCGCCAGTTTCGTCCGCCGGCGATTCCCAGCAATGAGGCCGTTCCGGTCTACTCGGTGGTCGGCGCCAATATGTCCATGCAACGCGTGCAAGCGCTCGCCGTCGGGGGCTTTGACGAGAATCTCGTGTTTGGTGAGGGCGAGGAGATGGCGCTGTGCGCCGCGGTCCGTATCCGTTACGGTGAAGCGTCAGTGGTGGTCGATCCTCACGTCGTGCTGGGACATCGTTTCGACCCCTCAATGCGACAGACCTGGCGTCGGAGCTTTGCCTACGGTCGAGGTTCTGGTGAACGTTGGCGCAAGATTCACGGTTGGCCGTCACTCCCCGTCGTTGGACCGACCGCCGTGGTCGCTGCCGCGGTGGTGGCTCCCTTCTCGTGGCTCTGGGCACTCGTTGTCGGACTGGTCATTCTGGCGACGCCGTGTCTCCTCTGGGCTATTCAGGGCCGCGCGCACCGCCGCCTCGCGGCCCTCGCGTACCCGTTCGTCGCCCTCGCTGATGACGCTGTGAGTCTCGCGGGATTCCTCCGAGGAGTGCTCGGACGGCGAGGACGCCATCGATCGCTTCCGTCACTGCTCAGCCGCTGGCCGCAGTCCAAGGAGGAGTGGTACGTCGTCAAACCTTCGGGACTGTGTCTCATCGTCGCTCTCGTATTGTCGGTCGCACTGGCACTGGCGCATTCGCCCCTCACGCCCTTACCGGGCGTGGTCACAATATTCATTCTTCCTGGAGCGTCGGTACTCGCGACGCTGAAGACTCGTCCCGCGAACACGTCTGGTCGAGTGATCTTGGCTGTGTGTTTGAGCATGATCGTGATCATGATCGTTGGCTGCGTCGCCAGCGTTGTCGGCCCACACATTGGCATCACGCGTCCCCTCGATACCGTGCCCGAAAGTGTGATCTGGTTCGTACTCGCCCTCGTCGTGCTGATATGCGGAGCAGTGCAGCGCACGGACCCTCTGACCTGGATCTTCGACGACGTTCGCATTGGCAACTACTACGGCGTACTGGCCGGCGGTGCACTCGTACTGCTCTCTATCTTGGGCGCCGCGCAACTGAACCACAGCGGCAACAATTTTCTCTCAGTCTTCACCACGGGCCTTGCCGTGCTGGCACTGATAGCGGGTGTCGCTGGTGGATGGAAGCGCAACAGCACATGGCCGTTGTGCACGCTCCTGTACTGCGCGTCACTTGCTCTCTTGTTGACTACGAGTTTGCGCGGCGGGCACCTTGACGGTTGGGACATCCAACAAGAGTTCGGTGTTGCTCTTGGAACGGCGCACGCGGGCCTGTGGACCGTACCCGCGAACCGCGACCCCTACGGGTCAATGCTCTCTCTGACCGTTCTTCCCGCGGTCCTCCATTCACTGGTGAAACTACGGCTCCTGGCGTTCTTCCAGTTAGTCGTGCCCGCGATTCTGGCCCTGCTTCCGGTAGCGGTGTTTTCGACCATCCGACGAGTTCCACGTTGGGTGACCTACGGCCGACTCGCACCGCGTCCGGGGCTCGCGTTTGGAATCACCGTGGGACTCATTGTCTCCAGTGTCGCGTTCTCTTCTCAACTGGTAGGCATAACGCGTCAGGCCATGGCACTCACGCTGATGACCACTCTCGTGATGGTTCTCTTCGATCGCACCATGGTGAAACGGAGCGCCCAGATCGTTGTCGGGATACTCATTGTCGGCATTTCCTTCACGCACTACACCACTTCGTATCTGCTCGCCGCCATTTTTCCCTGTGCCTGGGTCGCGAGTTTGCTCTGGTCACATGGTTCGCTTGGCACACGCAAAGCCAGCGTGGCGCAACACCGAAGCGACGTTCACTCGCGAAGAATTCTTAATTCCGTGCTCGTGGTCGTAGCCCTCACTGCCGCGTTCGGATGGAATCTCGGTATCACCCGCAACTCTGCGCTCACCTTGCCCGTCAACGCGATTACACAAAAGGGCATCGGCATCGCAGCTGCGAGCGGCACCTCGTACCTCAACCCACGCCAACTTGAGCCGATTCTGGAACAAGAGTACAAAAAACAGAACGGCTGGATCGTCCCCGTTGCCCATTCGCGTTCCGTGAAGTTAGGCAAGGTAAATGGAGTGGTATCTCCGGGGGTCGCGCCGAGTCTCCTCGGAACGTGGACCGAGGTTAGCTATCTCTTCACAGAGAGCATTTGGATAGTGCTCGGCGTGGCCTTGCTCTATGGGCTGTTTCGTCTCGGACGACGACGCTCGTACTCCTACAGCGCTGACCTCGTGGGTTTCGCCGTGGCCGGCCTCATGGTCGGCGCGGTCCTTCGCTTCTCGGGGACGTTGGCAGCGTTCTACAATCCGGAGCGAGCGGCGATTTTCACCGCCATACTCTTGGCCGCGCCCGTCACACTGTTTCTTGATGACCTCGTCGGACTGAGTCAAGAGTTCAGACTCCTCCGTCACGAGCGCGTTACCCGTACCGTGCCGGTAGTTGGTGCTGCGTTCCTCACGTTGCTGCTGTTCGGGTCGACTGGCTTGGCCGCACTGTTCTTCGGCGGCGTGCCTCCCCAGTCATTAGTGGCGAAGGGCCTGAACGTCCAGGACTTCACTGTCTCGACGCCCGAAGTCGCCACTGCGGTGTGGCTGCGCAACCACGTTGGCAGCGGCGGTACGGTTCAGACTGATCTCTATGGCCATCTCGTGCTGCTCTCCGAGCCTGGTACTTACAATGAGCTTTTCGAGATCGTTCCTCCGGAGGTTGATCGAGGTGCCTACATTTACCTCTCGACAGTGAATCTGTTCGATCACACCTCGCAGTTCTCTGCAGACAATGGCAACTACATTGCCCTCTATCGATCCACCACTGGATTCTTCAATCAGAACTTCCACGTGGTGTACTCAACCGGCGCCACGCGCGTCTATCACTGAGGCGCGGTCGTCTAAGTGAACCTGCTGCCTTCAAGAGAACTCGACGCGACGAACTACCGTTCTGAGTTTCGTCCCGACATACAGGCGGTGCGGGCCCTCGCCGTCGTACTCGTTGTTCTTTATCACGCCGACATCCCCGGCGTCCACGGTGGCTTTCTCGGTGTGGACGTCTTCTTCGTCGTGTCCGGATTTGTCATCACCAACGTCCTGTTGAGGGAACGGGCATCCTCGGGAAGGAACTCGATCCCCGGATTTTACGCACGACGCATTCGACGGATCCTTCCGGCCGCCACCGTCGTGCTTATCGTCACCGTGTTCGCTACGTATCACTGGTTGAGTTATGTGACTGGAGCAATTAATGCCGATGACGCGAAGTACGTCGCTGCGTTCGTCGGGAACTTTCACTTTGCCTCGATTGGAACGCAGTACTTCACCGAGAATCAGCCACCGTCGACATTGCAGCAGTTTTGGTCCCTCGCCGTCGAAGAACAGTTCTATTTGGTATGGCCCGTCCTCTTCCTCGTCCTCACCATGCCGAGATTGGCATTCTCTTCAGTCAACCGGCTGATGGTCGCACTCACCTTGATCATTGGCGCGTCGCTCGCGTGGTGCATCATCGAAACCGATCAGAGTGCGGTGTGGGCGTTCTTCTCTCCCCTCACCCGTGCATGGGAGTTGGCGCTGGGCGCACTCCTCGCCGTCCTGGGACCACACCTACGAGGTCGGGCGCCACGACTGGGCGTCGTCTTCGCCGCATTGGGCGTAGTGGCCGTGCTCCTCTGCACGTGGTTCTACACCTCCAGTACTCTTTGGCCTGGATCGGCCGTCATCATCCCGGTCGTCGCCACGGGGATGATCATTGCTGGTGGCTCACTGCGCGGTCCCGACAACTTCGGCCCCATCGCCACCTTCGCGCCCATTCAATGGTTCGGCAACATCTCGTATTCGCTGTACCTCGTACATTGGCCGGTCATCGCGATCGCGATGCAGTATTCGTTCTCACCGCTGCCTCTTCACAGCGAACTCCTGCTTGTCGCACTGTCGATTGCATTAGCCGCGGTGCTGTACTACACGATTGAAAACCCAATACGGCGCTCCAAGTGGCTCGTCAACCACCGTCTCGTGACGTTCGCCTTCGGTGGCGCGCTCATTGGGCTTTCGTTCGCCGCGATCTATTGGCACTTGAGCCATTATTGAGTGGCCGGTAGTGACGAACGACAGAGTCAGATTTCGGCGCTAAGGAGCACCCAATCACGCCACAAGTTGCCATCATCGTCATCGCGTTCAATGAGGAACGTCGCATTGACGCGTGTCTTAGAGCGCTGCTGAGCCAGGCGACTTCACTTTCATTTGAGGTGATCGTCGTGGACGACGGGTCACGAGATTCGACCGCGCAGGTCGTTGAGCAGTTCCCGGACGTCCACTCGAACGTGCGGTTGATTCGAAACGAGGTCAATCGAGGCCGCGGGGCATCGCGGCGCCTAGGCCACGAGGCCACGCAGGCGCCCTTGATCGGATTTGTGGATGCCGACATAGTGGTTCCCGACGATTGGCTCGAACGATGCGCGCAAGAACTATCACGGAGTGACGCGGCGTCGGGCATCGCACTTCCCGATGGCGACTGCGCGGTCATTTGGCGAATCTGCGAGCCGACGCTTCGTCGTCGGCCCGGTTCCGCCGAGATCACCGGCAACAACGTGCTCTTCAGACGCGAAGCGCTCGCCCTTGTGCCCTTCGCTCCGGATTCACGACTGGGCGAGGATTTTCGATTGGCCAAGACAATGGTTCGCAGCGGCTTGCGGCTGGCGACGATCGACGATCTCGTCGTAGAGCATCGCGAATCCAAGACGTACGCGGAGGCGGTTTCGTGGATGTGGCACTCGGGCGTCGACGCCACGGGTCTTCTCTTCGAGTTTCGAGTCGTGCGACCGCCGGACCTCGCTTGGACTGTCTGGCTGGCCGGGGTCACGGCAATGGTGGTCGCCGTCCCCTTGGGCGATGTGGCGCTTTGGGTGGCCATCGTCGCGGTGACGGTACTCACACTGTTGATCAGTTTCGCGTTTACCGCTTCGCGATTTCACCTACATCCACGCTCGGTGCGATTTCTCGCGGCTCTCGTCATCAGCCCACCACTTATCCTCTCCTATCTCTTAGGTCGGTGCGGAGGACTATTTCGTGCGACGCGATTCTTATACGATGGAAGACGAACCCCGAGAACGCAATGAAGTTGTCGCGCGCCACGACATGTTGAACCGGCTGATGAAGATGAATTGCGTACGTGTGAGGATTACACAATGTCAATGAGTAGCACTGCGAGGTCTCGACCGAACTATCTCAAGTCGATCATCCTCACGCTTCATCTTCACGCTCGTCGTTGGTCGAGAGGGCTCTCGACAGTTGAGGGCGCGTATCCGCTGCTAGTGACCGGAGGTTCCGTCACGATCGGAGAGCGTCTCGCTATTCGAGGAACACAGGGTCGCGTAGAAATTGGCTCCGTCGCGGGAGGAACGTTGAAGCTCGGGGATCGGATCTTCATCAATTGGGGATCCACAGTCGTGGCCCACGTTGACATCGAAATTGGCGACGATTGCAAGATCGGCGAATTGACCGCGATATTCGATACTGATCATCATGAAGTCGAACCCGGTGCTGGCGTGGTGAAGTCAAAAGTCGTGATTGGGAGCAACGTCTGGATTGGGCGCAACTCAATGGTTATGCCCGGGGTCCAAATAGGCGATAACTCGGTCGTAGCCGCCGGATCGCTCGTGAATTCTGATGTCGAGCCAAATACGCTCGTCGGTGGCACGCCCGCGCGACTCATACGGCGACTCAATCATGAATCGGGCTGGCGACGCTCGTGACGTCACGTACGTCTGTCATTCCGTAAACGGAATCCGAGGACGGCACCGCGCGATTCGCTGCCCGTGCGCCGAGCACGACGTGGACTAACTTACAGAGGGTTCGTCTGACAAATCAGAGGGGTTACGAGTGCTACGAAGGTTGCTTGCGGTCGCGATTCTCGTATCCGTCGGCGTCGTGGGCGACTACACCGTCTCGAACGCCTCTACCAAACCATTGATACTTCAACCGATCGAGTCGGCGGTCGCCGCGTCAGTAACAAGCTCGAAGCCACCGACCGCGTACACGCCTCCGGTTGCGGACTGGGGCTCGCTCGGTCAATATGCCGGCGAAGGTACCGTGAGTGCCTGTGACGTCGACGGACATTCGAGTCAATTGCGAGACCCTGTTCCGTGTGTCGAAGGGGACGTCTCGTCGACGAGGACGATCGTGTTGGTTGGAGATTCCAACGTTGGCAATTGGGCGCCGGGCCTAAGCCGTGGCCTGGCCAAGGCGGGTTACAAATTGGACGTCTTCTCTTTTGCCGGCTGCCCGACCTCTGACATCACCTACGTCGCTGCGGACTACATCGGGGCTACGCCCGCGCAGTGCAATGAGTGGCATCACAGCATCATCCAAGCGATCGTGAAACTCTCGCCCGTCGCAATATTGACCGCCTCATCCGGGATCGGCCCTCAGTACAACCAAAAGGCGTGGGACGGGGGCTACGAGACCTTTTTCTCGAAGGCGAGCGGCAATCGCTCGTCCGTTCGCAGGATCGTGATTGGAACGAGTCCGTACTTCACCATTCCCCCACCCACGTGTCTCTCGAGAAGTCCTTCGGATCCCTTGCGCTGCGTCCTGTCGACCAAGACGACGACGCTCGTGGGCGCGTACGCGACGTACGCTAAACGTGATGCGGCCGTCGCCGAGGCCAGCGGTGCGACGCTCGTTAGGACATCCTCACTGTTTTGTTTTGACTACAAGTGTGCCGCCGAGGTGTCTGGAATCTTGACGTTCGTTGACAACGACCACGTGACCACTGCGTACTCCGATGAGATTTCGTCACCATTGACGAACGCAGTTCTTGCCGCGCTGAAGTCCTAATCGGTCACAGAGCGTCCTCAGAGTCGTGGTCACCACCGAGTGAACGCAGCGTGGGCTGAACCGCAATTCCGAGCTTCAGGTGCGCTTCGAATCTGCGAAGACATTTACCAAGCGCTGCTGAGATTCCGTCGTACCAAAGTGCGTTAACCGCGCCCGTCCACGTTCTCGCAATCCCTCAGCGACCTCACCGTTGAGAATCTCGATGATCCCCTGCGATATCGATTCCGGTGAAAGGGGATCAACGTAGATTGCCGCATCCCCCGCAACCTCGACGAGCGAGCTATTTCGACAGGTCACCACAGGAACATTCGCGGCAAACGCCTCTAGGATTGGCAATCCAAATCCCTCATAGAGCGACGGATAGACCATCGCACGAGCACCACTGAGGATCGAAGTCCGAATAGCATCACTGACGAATCCGGTCAGGATCACGTTGTCCGTCACACCGAGCTGCGCCAAGATTGGCTTGAGACCCTCGGTATAACGACCAATCATCACAAGTCGCAGCGCGGGCAGGCGTTGCACGGCGAGCGCAAATGCTCTCAGCAAGTTCATGACGTTCTTGCGGAAATCCATGCCGCCCACGTACACCAGGTAGTCGAGATTGGCTAGATCATCAGGTACTGGCTCGGGTGGGCCCTGCGGCCTGCTCACAGAAAAATCGGGAGTGACTACCGTGGCTCGTCTGCGGAACAACGCACGAATGTCACGTGCCGAGGAATCTGAGTCAGTCAAGAGAACGTCGCTTCTCAGGATGCCCGCCAAAGTCCAGACCAAATACGAAGCAGCGAAACCAGGCCGCCGAAGGAGGTACATGCGCGGTAGCCGAAGCGGAATGAGGTCATGCGTCGTACACACCATCGTTGCCGTGCCGAAACTGAAGAACGGAATTCCATTGTTCGCGGGTGCCCAATAGAACTGAAAGTCATGTTTCCGGAGATACCTGGGAAGATCGAACTGGTCCCACACGATGTCACGCCGACTTCCAAATGTCTCCCACCGTGCGCCCGGGTACTCCAACGTCGTCTCGGTAGTGGACGGATTAGTGAGAAGAACGATGTCGGCGCCCTCTCGAATGAGAATGTCGAGACCGACCGTCAGATATCTGTGTATCCCTATGCCCGGTTGATTCAAGGTTCGACCATCAATGGCGATGCGAACTCCCGAGAGTCGCGGTGTTGTCTGACTTTCCGACACGTCCGTCCTCTTCCTTGTCGTCGTCAAAAGATCCGCACACTTACGTTCACCGACACCACATCGTAAGTCAGTCGGTGGAGGACCCCGGTCGCCACAGTGTCAGAAACGCTGTGCTCCTTGGCTTCACTGCAGTTAGTACCGTCGCATTAATGATCACTGCTCAAGCATAAAAACCGAGCCCCGCGATCGCTTTCCCTCCAATGGAGTCGACCCAACTATTGGGCGGGTAGATTAGTTCCAAAAGTGTGTCGGAAAGTGGTGAGATGTCGGTCACGGTATCGGGGTCGCTCTGATGGCTAACAAGGTGGCTGGGAACACCACTCGGGCCGAGCGGCGCGAGGCGGGGGTGGCAGCCGCGTCACGCGCGTCACTCGGAGATGAGACATTCGAAGCTGTCTCGTTGATCATCGTGAACAAAAATGATCGACTTCTCGGCCAGACGTTGGATGCCCTCGAGCCCTTCGTTGGCGGACCGCTCTGCGAGGTTCTCGTCGTCGACGCCTCCAATGGGGCACTGGATGATATCCGGACGAGTCATCCGTGGGCGAGGTGGATCGATTACGAGCAACCGCCAGGGGTTCGAGTGACGATTGCGCATCAACGCAATGTGGGGATTCGCCATGCAAAGGGCGACATCATCGTATTTACGGACTCGGGCTGTCTACCGGAAGATGGCTGGCTGGAGAATCTACTCGCACCGATCTTGGATGGGAGTGAGATGGTCTCTTGCGGTCCGTCCAGGGCACTAGGTGAGAGTGTCTACTCCGGCGGGCGTTGGTGGGCAGACCTGCAGAGTGGCTACGCCTCCATGGCACCAACGATCAACCTGGCATTTCGGCGCGAAGCGTGTGAAGCGGTGGGTGGCTTCGACGAGTCGTTTGGTTCTGCCGAAGACATCGACTTCTCTTGGAGATTGTCGGATCACGGTTACCGGCTTCGGTGGGTCAACGACGCGGTGGTCACGCATGACTGGGGCACGCCCCAGCGCCAACTCCGTAGGGCATATTTCTACGGCAAGGGCGGGTGTCGGCTGCTGCGAAAGCATCCACGTCGAATCGTCGAAGCCACACGACATCATCCAGTACCACTGCTCTACGCGCTTTACTTGATCGGCCTTCCATTGACGTTGAAATGGAAGTGGTATCCGCTGATCCTCATTTGGCCAATGTGGCGGCACCGAAATGATGAACTGCCCTGGCTCGTCATGCTTGAACACCTCGCCGCGGGTGCTGGATTCCTTCAAGAATTGTTTCGACCCGGTTCATGACTTCACGGCTATCAGTGTTGGTCACGCCGCGTGACCGTGTTCCCTACCAAGAGCTCTTATACGAAGAGATTGAGGCCACGGGCGTTCGGGTTCACTACGCCGAAGGGCCTACCCCATCGCAAACTGTCAACATCGTTCTTGCTCCCGCCATGCTGGCGTGGTGGCGCGGGCGGGGCTTTCAAATCCTGCACATCCACTGGACCTTCCAGTTCTGGCTGCCCTGGGCCAAGGGGGCGCACTGGGCGCGACGGACTATGCAGTGGTGGTTCTTCATGTACTTACGCCTGGCTCAACTCCTCGGCTTCCGTATCGTGTGGACGGCACACGATCTGTTGCCCTTTGAGCCCGTCTTCGCAGATGACCTACGGGTTCGAAACGTACTCCTGTCGAGATCGAAGGGCGTCATCGCCCTCTCGGACTCAACGGCGAAGGAGCTGCGAGAACTGGGAGCCCGCCACGTCACCGTGATTCCTCTTGGACCCTTCGACGCGCCTTACCCCGTGACGTTGACCAGAGTTGAGGCGCGCGCCAGTTTTGGCTTCGCTGCCGACGACGTTGTCATGACGCTCTTGGGAAGAATTGAGGAATACAAAGGCGCTGACTTACTGCTACAAACCGCCGCGCTCCTGCCGGAGACCTCGAAGATCAAGATTCTGCTGGCCGGGTCGTGCTCGAGTGATTCGTATCGCAACGAGTTGCTTCGACTCTGTGTCAAAGCCGGGACAAGAGTGAGCGCGCACCTCGAGTGGGTGCCCACGGACGATCTTGCACGATATCTCCAAGCGACAGATTTCGCGGTCTTCCCATTTCGAACAATCACCAACAGCGGCTCCGTGATGCTGGCGCAGTCGTTTGGACTGCCAGTGTTGATTTCGAATCTCAGTGCACTTCGCGATATCCCCGCTGAGGTGGCGATCCGATTCGAGCCCGATGTCGATTCGCTCGTGACAGCGTTGCTTCGCGCCGAAGGCCTCGACGAAGCGCAGTATCGACGAATGAGCGAGGCCGGCCTCGCTTGGTCGAAGCGTTTCGCGTGGACGGACATCGCCCTCGCCACGATCGAGGTGTACGAGACCGCACGCCTTACTTCGCGTGACGCGCAGATCTGAGCGCTGTGCGGACCTCGACGGGAACTCCTCTCAGTGCTACCAGTATTGCGAAATACACGATGATGACGATTGGAATGAGTCCTAACCCGATCCCATCTTCCAGACCACGGCGAAGGAGTACGGGCAACAGCACGGCGCACGTGAGGATTCCGGAAGCGACGGGTCGCATCAACACTCGAAACACTTGGGGCCGTACCTTTACCTGAGTTGCCACGAGATAAATGATGAACGCCATCGCAATCACCTCGCAGATGAGCGTCGCTCCCGCGGCTCCGTTGATACCGAAATGAGGAATCGCGATGATGTTGAGAACGATATTCAAAATGAGGCTGATGAGGCTCATCTTGAAGAGACTCTTGGTGTTCCCTCTGGCGAGACACACGCTCGCGAGTCCATTCGTCATGAAGATGAACACGAGTCCGAGTCCGAGGATCCGCAGAGGAAGGATTGACGGTCCAAAGTGTGCGCCGGCAACTAGTCGAACCACCGTTGGCCCGCACACCATCACTCCCGTCGCGCTGAGAGTTCCACCGATTGCAAAGAACGAGAGCGCCGCGTTGGCGGCGCTCTCGACCGAATCTCCGGTCGACCTCACGAGCGACGGTATGAAGGTGCGAGTAAGTATGACGGGAAGAACGAGAAACACCGAAATGATCGCGTACGAAACGCCGTAGAAGCCAATCTGTCTGGTGGTCGAGAGGAAACTCAAGATCACCGTGTCGGCCTTCAAGTACAGCGAGCCGATTATGTAGGCGAGCCCGATTGGCGTTGACGTACGCAGCATCGACAGCCACATCGCACGATCGAAGGCCGGAGCGAACTTCACTTCGCGTCTCGCCGCCAGAATTGTGTAGCCGGCGTAGAGGACAGATCCGACGAACGATGCCCCGATGCAAAAAATGATGGACCGGTGGAGCTCGACCGCAAGGAGCACCAATCCCACGAAAATGACCTGTTGCGCGATCGACCCGATCGCGAGGACCGAGTTCCGCAGTCGTGAAGTGAAATGTGCCGCCGCTACTTCTTGGGCTATCGCGAATGGGATCGAACAGAGCAGGAGAACGAGTCCAAGTTTCAAGGTGTCTGACCTATGGGCGTACACCAGAAGTCCAATTGCTGCCGCGACCGGGATCACCACGAGTGCCAGCGTCGTTCGAAGACCCAACGCTTGGCTCAGTAAATGAGCTTCGTCTTGATCACCTCTGGCAATGTCGCGCTGAAGTATCTGAGATAGGCCAAGGTCGGAGGCATTCCAAGCCAGGGAAACGAAAGCTTGCACGAGGACGAGAATTCCAAATGCCGAAGCGCCCAGATGGGTAGTGATGAGTCGAACGGCGAACGCTCCAAAAATACTGAGAAGCAGTGTCGAACCAATCCCTACTGCGATTGAGTTCAGGATCGGACGAGCCGCTGCGTCGCCCGGTACTTCAGCTGTGGTCATTCTTGGTCATCCAAGGTTTTCGTCACGTTTCGAAAGATCTCCGCATATGACTTTGCCATCGTGGCGGCGACAAGTTCGTCATGTTCCAACCGGAACGCCTGGACTCGGTCATGGCGCGTTGAGGTGTCGCGCAACCAGTACTCCGCAGCATCAGCCAGCGCCATCGCATCAAACGGCGGGACAACCGATCCCGTCACTTCACTGATCAGTCGTGAGGACTCATTCTCGGGGTGCTCAGCGCACACCACCGGAGTTCCGAGGGCCAAGGATTCGGCGACGGTTAGACCAAAGCCCTCTCGAACCGACGGCGCCAACAGGACCCGACTGCCACGAAGCAAAGACCAAAGAGCCACCTGGGAGTCGAACGTCGAAAGAAACGACACGCGGTCTTCAATTGCCAAGGACTCTGCCTGGATCCTCAATCGAGGCTCCTCGGGCCCGACACCAACGATTCCCAATCGAACGTCATGACCGCGTTCGGTAAGTATCCGGACTGCGTCGATGGCGATATCGGCGTTCTTATGAGCCAGCAGACGACCAATGAACAGGAGTTCCGGAGCGCCAGGTTGCGATTCGATCGACATCAGTTGCTCGAAGTCGACAGAATTCGGCACAATACTTACCCGCGCGTCCTTCGCTCCCATGGCCACGAGCTTCTCGGCCGTGCCCGGAGAAACGGCGACAATGGCGTCAGGTAGTCGAGAACAGACTTGCTCCAAAAAGGCAGGCGCAAAGCCTGCACGGCCGACATAGGTCCGCCAACCTTCAATGCCCCAGACTTCGTGCCAAGTGACAACGAGAGGAACTCGACGCACCCAGGCGATTAAACGTAAAGGTACTAGTTGAAGGTAAGGCATGTGATCCGCTTCAATCACGTCGAACTTGCGAGTTAGCAAGCGCAAGGTTGAAGCGGCGAAGAGAAGTGCCTGAACGACCGACCGCCTACTTCCCTTATACAGCGGGACTCGAGGGCATATCGACGTGAACGTCAGGGAGCCCTCAGGGAATGTTGCCACCTCGGGCACCTCATCCCACCACTTCATTGAGTAAACGTCGACGTCCATTCCGTACTCGGGCAATCGGCCAAGGAGCTCGCGATATCGAACTTCCTTTCCGCCCTTGTGCCACGGATAGAGTGCGTCCGTCACGACCGCCACGCGTATGCGCTTCACCGTCGCGGCCCTCGTCGTGGCGAGTTGAGGGTGTCCATCGCGAAGCGAGATACGGCTGTGTCGCGAGACTCGGGACCGTACGATCGAGCTAGAAGCGTTGATCCATCAACCGCGGACTGTCGATCTGTGGCTTTCACCGTCTGACCGCGTTGCGGTGCGGACCAAAGATTCGGCATTGTATGACCCTAGTGTTCCCGCAATTCGGCTGAAAAGTCTATTGCGCGAGACTGCGTTGGAGAATGCCCCCAGAGTTTGCAACGTCTAACTGCGGGTCTCAACTCACCGATCGAGTTGACTGTTGCCATGAGAGTGGGCCGATTGACCCCGCCGCAAGGCTCCTTGGAGGTGCGCAGTATTCAGCTCGATGAAGTCTGCACCCGAGGCGTCAGACTGCGGTCTCTCTTGCCGTACGGCGTTACTGGTCGAAGTCGAACCTTAAACAGTACGAAGATGCACCGCATCGCGTCAGGCATACGAATCTTCTTCCCCTCTTCCTTGCTTCGACCGACATAGCTGATCGGCACTTGGAAGGGTCGGAAGCCTGCTCGAAGCACTTCGGCACTGATTTCAGTGTCCAGGCCGAAGCCGTTCTCATCAAGTTCGAAACTGCGCAGCAGGGGCATCGGCACGAGCTTGAGGCAGGTGTGTAGGTCCGAGATCGCAGAACCAAACAACACATTCGCAAGAAGCGTCATTGTCTTGTTGCCGACAGCGTGCCAGAGGGAAGGGTGGACGGTTCCGAATCCCGACATCCGGTTGCCGTACACAACTTCAGCTCTACCGGTGAGAATTGGCGTCACGAGTCGTGGTATGTCGGCCACGTCGTATTCGTGATCGGCGTCGAATATCAGGACGTGAGAGCCCTTGGCACACGCGATCCCGGTGCGAACCGCTGCTCCCTTGCCCAGGTTCGTGAGGTGATCGACGCGGACACAGCGAGAGTCTTCGAAGGAATCGAGTATCTCCCCGGTGCCGTCGGTCGATCCGTCGTTCACCACGATGATCTCGAGGTCTTTCCCGGGTATGTCGAGGGACAACAACTCGTCCAAAACGCGCAGTATGGTGAAATGCTCATTGTACGAGGGAACGATTATAGAAAGTCGAAATGGCGCTAACTCGCCAGAGGAGTCGGTAAACATCGCGAATCCCTAGCCAACGACCGCAGAGGAGAATTTCAAAGCCTTATCCTTCGAAAGTGCCCTTGCGGGGGATACTCTTTCAGATTTGCGAACCGTTGTCAAATCAAAGTGAGCCCGTTGTGAACCAGTTGATGTACGACTCGAGGAAGGCGGGCTTTTCTATACCGCTCCCGACCAGGGCAATGAGAGATATGACCAAAGTTCCAAGTTCGAAAAGTTCATCTCGCTGTTACAAGAGTCTGCGAAAACACCGGCGTCATGACTATTTTCGCACAGTGAATCTCCTGTCCGATTGCTCTCTGATGGCCCTCTTCCGGCTGAATGACCAGCAGAGTTCGAATGGAGGCAGACTCCCGCGACGCAGCGGACCCAACCGAAATGATGCGTACAGTCAAGGACGAGAGAGAATCACCGACAAGAGAAAACGCGGAATGTGGATACGACACGCCGGAGGTCCCATGCCCAACTGTTCGCCGCTCCACTGACGGCCAACAAGTTGACCTATGGCGTTGCAACGGCGGCGCAACTTATGGTTTCGGGCAATTTCGTGACCATGGTTCAGAACATGCGTCGCCGCGGCAACTTTCGGGTGATGTATCGCCGCCCCCTTCCGAGGCCATGGTTGGACTTCTCGGCGAGGCGACTGAACGTTTTGGCCAAGGGTCTTCACGCTCAGCGGTACTTAGAGATCGGGATCTTCGAAGGCAAGACGACTGAGAGAATCGACGTCCGAGATCGGGTCGGGGTTGACCCCGCACCGAAGTTCGATCTCGAGAGGCTTCCCAAGGGCTTCACGTTTTGTGCCGTGAAGTCCGACACGTATTTTGATTCCTTGCGTCTCGAAACAACCTTTGATCTCGCCTTCCTCGACGGCCTGCATACTTTCGAGCAAACGAAGGCCGACCTTTTCAATGCGCTTCTCCATGTTCCGACCGGAGTGATCTTGATCGATGACACGGTCCCGTTGGACGAGGACGCCGCACTGCCGGATCAAAGCGAGACCATCGCCCGCCGTTTGGCGTCGGGTTCGAAGCTGAGTTCATGGATGGGCGACGTTTGGAAACTCGTGATCTACATCGACCGGTACCTCCCGCAACTAGATTTTCGAACCATCGTGGGGAGTGGCAACGTGCAAACCCTGGTCTGGCGACGACGTTACGGCGAGGCAATCATCGAGCAATCGGATGCGGAGTTGGAGTCCCTCAGTTACGGCGACACTTTTGCCAATGGCATACCAGATCACTTCCGGCCCTGTACGGAAGCCGAGGCGATTGAATCGTGTTTCGCGGGGATCCGGCGGCAGCGATAATCCAGAGGCGGCCTGCATGGCATCGCCTCGGTCGCGAATGTCAACGCGGCAATCCAGCGGGGCACCGCGAGCTGAAATTCTCTATCTCCACAACGCGGACCCGATTGCATGAGGTTCGCCACATTCTCAAAACAGGCGTCGACGACTTACGAGTTGCCGAACCACTTTTGAAATGCCGCCAGCGATAGCGGCGTCGAGGTACTCAATGCCCACACGCCCGTCTGAATCTGGGCATCGAAGTACGCCTCGAAGGCGAAGTCGTGCGTGGCGACGGCTGATCCGATCCCGTCGATGTACGCCGGGTCATCACCGTTCGGGCTAGGCATCAGTCCCCACTCAGGGAGACTCATGGGCTTATTCTGCGCCGCAGCGAATGTTTCGAAACTGGTGAGCCCGTATGGTTCGGCGGACAGTTGAGCGAATGTCAACGACGTGCTGGGCGCGTCACAACCCCGGTCGTAGAAATCGAGTCCCAAGATATCGACATAGGCGTTGCCGGGGTAGAAGTTTGAGTACGGCACGCTCTGAGTGCAGGCATTGGGGTTCCAGTCAAACAAGAGGTGCTCCCCCGGCGCTTGGCGGAATCCGGTCACTTCATTGGCGAAGCACTGAGCCCAGAGATTTTGTTCCTGCGCTGTGTTGCCCATGAAGTCAATCTCCCAGGAGCCGTTCATCTCCACTCCGAGACGAATGACCGAATCGCCCAATCCGGCGCTCACCAGATTCTCACCGAGTTTGGTCGCGTAGCCGTTGAAGTCGCCCGCTGCACATGACTGCTCCCAACTGAGCGGATCGCTCACGTCTTCTAGGGTCGCTGGAATCAAGTCCATCCCCAACACAAGTTGGCGCGTCTGCGGCTCTTGGTCAACCCACGTGTTGTAGCCAAAACCCGAGTTCAGCATCCAGGGGTCTTCCCACGCCGCCCATGTAGATGAGTCGGAGGAATACGACAGGATGCAGGTCACGGTGGAATTGGTGAGTTGGTCGAAGCTCGTGATGAGGGCTTGAAGGGAAGCCGGGCCGTTCACATTGGGCGAAGTGTTCGGGGCGAGGCACTCACTCCGCGATGGACCAGCGACAATGAGGCCACCAGACGAGACGGGAGTCGACGAGACGGGAGTCGCCACGACGGTTGTCGTGGTCGTGGGAGGCGCGGTCGTCGTCGTCGCGGTTGTCGTTGTCGTTGTCGTTGGGGTAGGTGTTAGACCGCGGCCCGGCGCGACGGTCGTCGCAGTTGGCGAGAATGGTCGAGGCCGACGATGCCAATGATGCCTGGCTCCTGTGAACGGGTGATGGCCAGACTTGTATGCCGGCCTCAACAGTTTTGCCGTGCTGACGGTCTTCGCATTGGGACCGACGACCGAGGTCGACGCTGAAGCGTCGATGTTGATCATCGCTACGAGCAGACTCGTAGCGAGTCCCAGCGTTGCCAGTTTGGAAGACCGGTGTGCCGTTTTGACAGAGAAGAACTTCTTAAGTGAGCCCTTGTACATGTGGCACATATTTGCTGTATCAAATCACTGCTCAACCTACTGTGCCTCAACACTTGCGCAACGAGAATCACGACGCAACGCAAGGGTCGTTCTGCCATTGAACGTCCCTGATGTTTGATCGCGGGCATTCAACGTTTCAACCGCGCTCACGCAGATTGCGATGGTCATTCGAGCGAAGCGTCTGTAACACAATTGTCATTAACCGGCGAAGAATTCCACTCAACATTCGAATCATCCGGAGTTACGCACGGACGGCGGATTCATCCCTAGATCAGCGGGCTCCTCGTTGCTGAGAACTCAGTTCTTGGCTCCACTACCAAACCAACGTTGAAAAGTCGGTAGAGACAACGGCGTACTCGCGCCGAGCGGCAACACGCCGTTGCGACCGGAATCAAAGTACGTTTCAAAGGCGAAGTTTCGGTCGGTAAAAGTGGCACCGATTCCGTCAATGAACTGTGGGTCATCTCCAGAGGGAACCTTCAACAGACCCCATTCAGGGAGACTCAGTGGCTTATGGCGCGCGGCCGCGAACGCCTCAAAACTATTTAGGCCGTCGGGCTGACTCGAAAGCCGCTGAAAGGTGTAGGGAGTCGTCGGTGCGGTGCACGAAGCGTCGAAGAGATCAAGGCCCACGATATTGACGTACGCATTCCCCGGGTACAGCTTCGTGTACGGGATATTTGCCTGACAAGGATTCGGATCCCAATCGATGAGGAAGTGTTGACCGACTGCACTACGCAGGGCCGTCACTTCATTCTGAAAGCACTTCACCCATAGTCGTTGCTCCGTCGCCGTCGTCCCGGCGTAATCCGCCTCCCACGATCCGTTCATCTCCGCGCCCAGCCGAATGACTGTATGTTGCAACCCGGCCGCGACCAGACTTGTACCGAGCTGCGCCGCGTGCGCATCGAAATCTCCCGACGCGCACAACAACTCCCAATGAAGGGGATGATTGATGTCTCTGAAACTGTCGGGGATTAAGTCCACTTGCACTACGAGCTGACGAGTTTGCGGTGCTGCACTCACCCACGTGGTGTATCCGTACTGCGACTGCGTCACCCAGGGGTATTCCCACTTCGCCCACGTCGGCGCACCATCCAGATAGCTAGAGATACACGACACCGATGTATCGGTAATTTGATCGAATTTGCTTATCGCCGACTGCAAGGCTCCGGGACCACTGCCTAAGACGTCTGGCGCAAGACATTCATTTCGCGATGAACCATCGGTGATCAGTCCCCCGGTCGCGGTCGCGCGTGAACCTTCGGTCGCGGCGGATTTCTGACGAGTCACGTGCTCTACAGAGTGAGCGCCACCAACGATCGTGTCTCCACGATGGGTAGACGGCACTAGTGATGCCGCGGACGCTGCCCCCAATCCGCCGACTACTCCGATGGACAGGACGGCGATGCTCAGAGATGTCTTGAGCGATGCGGTCATCTTCATTTGCCGTCGCCTTATCTTGGACACCATTCCGATTGATTCGTGCGGCACGCTACCCCGTCTACGTCGGACGCCGACGCAGCCATATCTCGTGACGAAACCCACTGAACCCTTAACCGTTGGTCAGTTTACAACAAAGTGACGTCGTTCAATATCGCACGTATTCGCCGTCTTCCACGACCTTGAGTGGACTCGCACGGCACCATATGGTCGTCGCCACTTGGCTCTTTCAGTCCCCCAACTGTCAAACACTGACGGCCTGGGTCTCGGTCCCCTCGCGGGCATCGAATGATACCGTCATTGCGCAACCAAGGGAAAGTACAGAAGGTATCGGATTTGACAGAAATTCCGAGTGGCGCAGGCTCCGAGTCGAATCCGGCTCTCGACACACGGGTACTCCATGTCGTCGTCGGACACGGACTTCGCACGTACTTTCTCAATGCCGTGCGCTCGATGCGCCGTGCGGCTCCGGACGACGAGATCCTTGTCGTTGATAATGCAAGTCCCGACCAGCGACTGCGCGACGAGCTTGTCAGTATCGCCGACAGCGATTCGCGAATGAGGTTGATGCTCAGGGACTCGAATAGCCTCGTAAACGGCAAAGTGGGCGGACTGTACGACGCGTATCGTGACGCCTTCGAGATCGCACTCCGAGAAGAGTTCGACTACGTGCACATCATTCAAGGTGACATGCAGGTTCTCTGGTGGGACGCTGACGTCCTAGCACGCGCGGCTGAGATCTTCGCCGCCGACCCACTCTGCGTAAACATCTATACCTGCATGTTGCCAATCGACCGTGCCTTCGACAACAGCCTCACGGAATCCACCGTCGACAAACTCCCCAGAATCCGTGATTACGGTCTCGCTGACCTGGGCCTGTATGACATGAAACGCTGGAAACAGCTCGGTGTCACCTTCGACAACGACGAAATTGAGCACGGACTTCGATATCTCTCGAAAGGATTCAGCGTCATCTGTCATCCTTGGCCGACCGATGCACAAATCCCGTGGCCCGCTGTGGTCCGTAACGGCATTCAGCAAGGCACGGAGGTCAAACTCGTGAAGTCGTATTTACTTAAGCCAATGTCGAAGAACGATATTGAAAAGTTGAAGGCTCGGAACTGGACGCGACTCGAAGACGTCTGTGTCCCGTGGGGGTGGACGTGCCTCACGCCAATGTGGGCGACTCACGTGAACACTGATTACTTGGCCAACCGCCGACAAGAGGCAAAGCGTGTTGGCCTAGTACGGTCCATTCCCCGTTGGGAGCGATCGGGTCTTGACGACAGTTCTCTTCGAACGTTTCTGTTCAGTCAACATCGCCCGTCCCTATGGAAGTTGTTCGTCGACGTGCCAGCGCGTGAATTACTGACGAGGATCAAACGGACTAAGTCATGACAACCGTTCCAGTATCGGTGATCATTCCGGCATTCAACGTCGAACGATTGCTAGAACGAGCCGTGACGAGCCTCTTTTCGGGCGACTTCTTGCCGCCCAGCGAGGTGCTTATTGTCAATGACGCATCGACTGATGGGACGGCGAAAGTTGCTGAGAAGCTGGCCCGAGAGTTCTCGGGGGTGCGAGTTCTGAATCTCCCTGTCAACGGTGGAATTACTGGAGCACGACGAGCGGGATTGGTCGCAGCAACAAATGACTGGGTGGCTCATCTCGATTCCGATGACTATCTCAGTCCAGGGGCCGTGGAGATCGCATTCAACACCGCGGTGGAACGCAACGCCGACCTCTGCATTTGGGAACGGAAGTATCTTCGCGACGGTCAGGCTCACTGGTGGCCGAACACGTCGGAGCTTGCATATCCGCTCACCGGTCGCGAGGCCACCCGATTAACGCTCGGACACTGGCGATTTCATGCCTGGGGTGTAATGAGGCGTGATCAATGGTTGGCGGCCCTCGACGCGGTCGACGTCAAGACCTTTGACAGCGATGAACTGGTGGCGCGCCAATTCCTCTTCGGTTGCGGCTCCATAACCTCTTGCGATGCCCAGTATTTCTGGGTACACAACCCATCATCGACGTCGAAGTCAGACGGGCAAAAGGTGAGAACTGAGTTGCTGAAGTCGCACTCGTGGCTCGTCGATTTTGCCTCTCGAAATGGATACCTGGAAGATGATCTCTCGCTCGCGGCTCTGTTCGCGAGGCGCACCGTCTACCTGCAGAGCCGTATCTACCTGCACGGACTTTCGTCGGCACCGAAAGGTTCGAATACCGCTTTGCAAAAGGCACTGATTTCTATTGCGAGTGGCGCATTTCGTCTTCGAGATTCCGTCTGGCCTTCTCGGGACCATTAAGGTCTCGACGTCGCCTGTAATCGTGCGCCACGTCAAGGCCACTGGTTTCGGTGCCGGCGTCTGAGAATGGCCGAAAACGGCGATGCGAGGAGTTGCAAAGAAGGTGGAGTGGTAGATACCGGGCGTCAACTCATCGTTGTTAACCTCGCTGGACGTTTGGGCAATCAGCTGTTCCAATTCGCCGCTGCGCGGCAATTGGAACTTGACGGAGCATCGGTCGTCTTCAGTGATAGGACCTATGAGCCTTTTGGCGGATTCGCCGAAGGTCCGGCAAGGCTGGAAGGTTTTACGGGGACGCGATTGCCCTTTGCTAGTCCCTGGCAAGAGCTCGCGACGGGCTACCTGCCCCTTACGAAGGTGCGGTCACCACAAGTCGGCATGTTGCTGTGCGCGCCAATATTCTTTCCGACGACCAATCGCGTACTTCAACCAACATCGTTCGAGCCGAGACCGGAGACGTTGCCCACTTGGTCGCGCTATCGAATCAAGGCCTATTTTCAACATCGATCTTGGATAGATCGAAGCCTCGCTTCCGTACTCGATCAGATTGAGAAAGCCACACACGACACACGCATTCAGTACCCGATGTTTGATCTTTGCGTGAGTCTGCGACGTGGCGACTACGTCGCATTTGGCTGTGACCTCTCCTTTGACTACTACGTTCGATCTCTTGAATTGACGGCGAACAACGAGGTCAAGAGTGTGATGGTGACGTCCGATGACCGACTCGCCGCCCAAGCACTATCGGAGCATCTCCGGTCCAAGGGATACGACGCCTACACCGCGAATGATGTCGTCGTCGGCCAAGGTGGAGGCGGTGATTCCGTCGACACGGTGCTCCGAGATTTCTGTTTGATCGCAAATGCTCGAAACGTGGTGATGTCCAACTCGACATTTTGCTGGTGGGCAACAGCGTTGGGAGACGTTGTCGCAAAAGCTCCTGACCGAATCGTCGCCTACCCACGTGGCTGGATTGACTTTCCGGACGACAAGAGCGACGGATTGGTCCGAACCGAGTGGACGGTTGTCCCCGCCTAACTCAAAGACTCGGTCCGAGCCGAAATGTCACGAGAGATATAGTTACGACGTCAAACCTTTCAATTAACTTGCTTCGAGGCGCTCAATGAAGATCCTGATTGCGGGCGGAGCTGGGTTCATCGGCAGTACGGTATCCTCGGCGTGCCTCGATGCTGACTTGATCCCCGTCGTAGTGGATAATCTCCACACCGGGCGGCGCGAGTTCACACGAGGTCGAATCTTCTACGAGGGCGACATCTCGGATGAGTCGTTGGTCGAGCGAATCTTCGACGAACATCCGGATATCGATGCCACAATCCTTTGTGCCGCTCTCATAAGCGTTCCGGATTCGGTTCGCATACCTGCGGCGTATTACGAAGAGAACGTTGTCAAGGCACTGCACTTCGTCTCGAAGATTATTGAGCGAGGCTGCACTCGCTTGATCTTCTCCTCGACGGCCTCGGTCTATGGGACGAGCGACACGCCCCAGGTCGACGAGGACGCTCCACTTCGTCCCGAAAGTACCTACGCGCGCACCAAAGCTGCATGCGAGGGCATGTTCTACGACCTCTCCCACGCCAGTTCCTTGCGTGTCATGTCGCTGCGCTACTTCAACCCGATTGGCGCTGACCCTCAAATGCGCACCGGATTGCAGCTTCCCCAACCCACCCACGCGTTGGGCCGCCTCGTCAACTGCTCCGAGCAAGGAGATCCCTTCATCGTCGCCGGGACCGACTATCCAACTCGAGACGGCACCGGGATACGCGACTACATGCATGTTTGGGACCTCGCATTGGCCCACGTATTGGCACTCCAACGATTCGATGACATCATGAGTAGTTCGCGCTACGAGGTCATCAATCTGGGAACGGGTCAAGGTACGACAGTGCGAGAACTCGTCAAAGCCTTCAATGACGTGGTCGAATCTCCAGTCGTGTCGGTCGATGGTCCACGTCGGCCGGGTGATGTCGCCGGCGTCTATGCGAGTCGAGAGAAGGCATTACGCCTACTTGGTTGGTCTCCGCAGCGATCGCTCACCGAGGGCGTTCGAGACTCACTGGAATGGTCACGTCGCCGCAAGTTGATGCTTGGTGAGTAGGCCGCGCCTTGTCAGTCCGGGAGATCCCTGGTTCGCTTCGCCGGTACGCCAAGGTACAGCCCATTCGACTCCGTTGACTTGGTCACGACTGCGCCTGCGCCAATGACGCATCCCGGCGCGATGGTGACCCCGGGCATGATGATCGCGCCGCTACCGATCCAGCTGCCGTCTCCGATGACAATCGGACCAAACTCACCTCCCATGGCCCGACGTGACGACGAACCTACCGTGTGAGTCGCCGCCTGAAACTGGACGCCCGCCGCAACGACCACATGATCTCCAAGGCTTATTGTCGACTCGCCCGCGTCGAACCAACAGAGTTGATTGACGTAGCAGTTCGCCCCAATCGATATCGAGCCGGGACGAAACCCCATGCAAAACCGGTGCCGCGCGCATAAAACGGTGGCGTCACCGACTTGGATTCCTCCAGCTCTGTACGCCGCGAGCCGAACTGCGTAGGGCACGTTGCGGTTGGTCGACAATTCAACAAGAATGCGTCGCAGCGTCGTGGTCGACGGGAAGGACATCGACCAATGCTATGGCGGTGCCATGTCGCGTGTTGGTCATTGTCCCTGTCGATGATGTTCGCGTGTGTATTAATCCCGTCGGTCGAGTCGCTTGTTCAAGATCACCTCATACTTCTCCATCCAATCCTGTACCGGCCGCAGTGGTTCGTGATTCAGTCGGTAGAGGCGCCGTCGTCCTTCTGCTCGACACGTAACCAATCCCACGTCGCTCAGCACACGCAAGTGTTTTGACACCTGTGGCTGCGTCAAGTGCGTCGTGTCAACGAGGTCTCCCACGGGACACTCCCCCGACGCCAGCACATCAAGGATCTCGCGACGGTGGGAGCCAGCAATCGCGTTGAACACGTCCCTGGCAGACGCGGCTCGGGCCATGCGGCAATCATATGCCCAATCCGTCATATGGGAAATGGGACCTCGCACTGCAGTCCGTACCTCGAAGGCATGCGTTTTCGTTCGGGGCGTAGAATCCCGATGTGCGGAGATTCTCCATCAAGGGACGACTGGTGAGTTCTCTGAGCGTTCTCACGGTGAGTTTCATCTGCGCGTCCCTGGTGCCGGTGCAGTCAGCTTCAGTGGCCGGCGCCGCGAGTGCGCTCGAGTTTGACGCGCCTTCCGGACTGGTCTTTGGGGGCGGTCATCTGTGGGTCACGAACGAAGCGGGCAACTCGGTCTCCGAAATCAATCCGACGAATGGTGCGTGGCTCGCCTCGTTCAGTGCCCAGCGCTATAAATTCGCACAACCGACGGCGATCACTCGCGATGGTGCTGACCTGTTCGTAGCCAACGCAGCGGGCTCAGTCACCGAGCTGCGCGCCAGCACGGGCGCGCTCGTCCGTACCATCTCGGGACCGCACTTTCACCTCGTCAATCCCGTCGCGATCGCCACGGCCGGGCCCTTCATACTCGTGCTCAACGGCGGTAAGGCCAACGGCGTGGGATCGATCACTGAGATACGAGCGAGCACCGGCAAAGCGATACGAAACATTGCGGGCTCGTCATTCGCGTTGAATTACCCCGTGGCGTTTTTCGTATCTGGCCCCGACGTCTTTGTCGCCGACAAGGGCGACAATTCTGTTACCGAAGCAAGCATCTCGAACGGCCGCCTGGTTCGGGTCGTGGCGCAACAAGGCTTAGACCTTCCGGACGGCATCGCTGTGGTCGACGGTAACGCCTGGGTGGCCGATAGTGGCAGCAACTCCGCGACCGAGATCGACGCCGCAACGGGCGCCGTCATTGGCACGGAGACCGACAACGACGGGAGCTACGGTTTCGGTTCTCCGTTGATGGTGATCGGCTCCGGCGGCAACGTGTTCGTGGCCAGCCCGTTCGGCGGCAGTCCTATGGTGACCAAAATGTCCGCGACGACCGGCGTACCCAGTTGGTTCATGTGCAATACCAACGGTCCGTACTACTTCAGTCTGCTGTCGGCCTTCGCGGTCTCCGGCACTGACCTCTGGGTCTCGAGTCGTTCCGGAGCCAACAGTCCCACACCGGGCGCGCAAACTGGTTCGCTCACCGAGCTCTCGACCGGCGACGGCTCATTGATTGCCACCTATCCGCAACCGTCCAGCACCTCCACAACGACCACTACCACGACGTCGCCGTAATCGTTCTCGCAGCGAGTCAGGGCGTGACGAGTTGTGAGTCACGCTCACAATTGGAGAGACATGCCCGCCGATGAAGACGCTTTCGGACACGCGCTGCTCGATTGGGTTGCCGGCGCCACTGCGCCCGAAGTGCTCGAGCGCGACGATGGTTTCACGCAACTCGGCGCCGGACCCGATGTCTATCTCTCAGAGTTCAAAGGGTGGCCCGCCGCGGAACGAAAGTCCCTTCGTTACCTGCGCGGACGCGTGCTCGACGTCGGCTGTGGCGCCGGCCGGCTGACGATAGAACTACAGCGACGAGGCATCGAGGTCGTGGGACTTGACGTGTCGCCCCTCGCCGCCAAGGCGGCGACGCTCCGCGGCGTCGATGAAGTGTGGTCAATGCCGCTCGAAGACCTTGGCGAGCGCCTCCACTCCTTCGACTCACTCGTGTTGTTCGGCAACAACTTTGGGATCTTTCAGACGCCGACTCGTGCCCGACGGATGTTGCACCGCTTGGCGAAGAGCACCAACCCTGACGCACGGATCTTCGTGGAAAGTACGGATGCCTACTTCGGTGGGGCTCCGGCTTTTACTCGTTCGTACTATCACCGGAACAAGGAGAACGGACGCAGTCCGGGACAGGTGAAGTTGCGCTACCGGTACGGACCCCTGGTCGGTCCTTGGTTCCATTGGATCTTTGTGTCGCGAAGTGAACTGCGTTCACTGCTTGTCGGCACCGGCTGGCGGATCGAACGTGTCATCGGCACCCAACTCAGTGAACCGTACGTTGCAATCCTGGTCAAAGCTGGTATTTGAACCGCGCGAGTGGTCCAATTGTCAATCATGCTTGCTTTTCAGCAACGAAGACGGCCGTCGAACCTTGCGCTCGAAGGGGCCAATTCGCGTGTCCCAACCGAACCGCCAAATCACTTCGGTCAATGCTGTCGAGATACGCCGCCGCCGACTCTCGGTCCGCGAAGACGGCGTGCGTGGCCGTGTCGAGTCGCTCAATTACCGCGAAGTGGTCACGGAGGCATTCGACACCGTTCTCGGCGCTGAACGACGGCTCGTCACGGTCCGCGTCGACGGCACGCCAGAGTTCACGTAGGTGCGCCCGGCCATTCGTTATGGCGACAAGTCGTCCGCCCGGCCGCAGTACTCGCGCGAGCTCACTCAACCCATCGTCCAATGGACTTACGTGATACAGCATCCATGCCGCCACCACCACGTCGAAACTGTTGCTGGTGAACGGAAGGTCGCGGACGTCGCCCAAGATCGTCGTAACGCCGAGTGACGTACTCGCCGCGACCATGGCCGCGGAGGCGTCCAGCCCGATCACCTCACATTGAAGTTCTTCTGCGATTCGAACGGCGAGGCTTCCTCTGCCGCAACCAACTTCGAGTACGCGGCGCGGATGAACGCCACTCACGGCACGGAGTGCGACGTCCTGAGGCGAGCGCCCCGCGACGTCCGAGTGCCAGACGGATATGCGCGTGTCGAGATTTTCCGTCGTGCCGTACTGATCGCGCACGTAGTCCTCGTCGTCCAGTCGCACCTAGCGACTGTAGGTCCTCTGCTCTTAGGCGGGATGACTTTCGAAGTAGTGCATTTCGAATGGCTCTGCCAAAATCGGAGCGAGCATCTCGACCATTCCGCCCTCGACCCTCCAGCCCAAATACGCCTCTTGCTGACTCCGCGACTCCCACTCTTCGATGAGCATGACGTTGTCGGGATTGTCGGCTTCAACGTACGTCTCGACAGAGACACATCCATCGAATGCCCGCGTGTCAACCAAGGCAGTGGTGAACGCGGTCAGAAGGTCCGCACCTTTACCTGGCTGGCACTTGAAGAGAAGCGTCACTGTTTCCATGGTCGTCGTGTCCTTGTCTGCATCGTTGGCGTACGACTGGCAATATCCGCGCCGTGTTCGACATTCTTACCCGAAAGATCGGTTGCTCGTCGAGTGCTCAGCGCTCTTGCGACGAAGCCCTACCTTTTGGCCACTCCAAGACAGCTTGACCGAGCGTCTTACTGACGTGTGACGCGAGGAGTGTCCCCCACGACGACGACGTGACCACGTCGCCGTCGCGTTGATTGCCTTCACGAAAGTATTCCCAGAATCGCACGAGTCCGTTCTCGCCATCGGCGTCGAACATCGCCGCCGCCAGACGCTGCCAGCGATACTGATACCAGACGTAGTTGCGAGCGTCCATCGGGTCCTCCCCGCCCGTGTAGTGCGCTTCGAGTTCTTCAAGAGACGTGAAGCCATCGCGGGACATTCGTGCGTCGAGTCCCTCGCTTTGTGCCCCCACCTTCGATAGCACTTCGAGCGTGTTCAGACTCTGCTGCCGCTTCGTGGCCACAAAGGCATGGAGGCAGAGATTCGCGAAGATCTCGCCCAGCCAGAATGTCGGTAACCGCAGCTCGCCGGTTACCTCGAAGGCGTGGCCGAGTTCGTGGATGGTAATCAGGTCGAAGAATGGCTGCAGGTCAACGCCACCGTCGTCATCGGGGTAGGTCATCCGCAGTCGTTCGTAACCTTCCGGCGTCGTTTCCTGAAGATCCTTAACCATCGCGACCCAGAAATCACCGCTGCCGGCGGGCATCACGACGATGCCACGACGAATCTGACCGTCTTCGTCGTTGAAGTACGGCAGCCCGTACGGCTGGCGACTCTCCCAGTCTGCTTCGTTGGCAACAATCACCGCAAGGTCGGGCTCAATCGAGAAAAGATCAGCAAAGTAGCCGTAAGCATCGGCAGTGATATTCGCCATGACGCGCGCTCGCTGGAGAGCCCCCTCGCTATAGCGCACTTCGAAGGGAAAGCCTTCGAGCGTCGACAGACGTGGACCCGATCCCAATTCGACAAAACCTAGTGTCCACTCGAGCGTGCGATGCCGTGAGAACTTCACCGTGCAGCGACTCACTGACCAACGCGACCGTCAATGCACTCGCGCAACAGGTCGGCGTGGCCACAGTGTCGCGCGTACTCCTCGATACGGTGCACCAGTAACTCGCGAACGGAAATCCCCCTTTCGCCGAGTCGCTCGCCCAGATCCGAATGTTCAGCCAATTCCTCGTCGAGAGCAGCCTGTTCGAGTCGCAGCGAGGAATACGCCGCAGCCACCACATCGTCGTCGGCGAGCGCGCCGTCGAAGTCCGCGTCGGGTCGCGCCGTAGATCGACGGCAACGGATCACCATCTCTAATCCAGTTACGCCACCCGCGTTCCGCTTCGGCGAGATGGCGAAGCAGACCCAGGAGCGACATCGTCGACGGCGGGACCGAACGTCGGGCCAACTGCTCCGCGGTCAGTTCCTCACACTTCATCAACAGGGTCATCCGGTAGCTCGTCAGATAGTCCTGGAGCGTGGCCAGCTCGCCGTCAGAACTCACGCCGTCACTATTGCGAGGGTCGTCAGCGGGGTCGGCCCACATATCGGGATAGATACTTGCCCTGCTCCATCGAGACGGTTGATTGCTCACGCATTCCATTGTGGTCCATCGAGATTGGGTCGGGCGATTCACGAGTTCACGCAACAATTGGACACAATTCAGACTTGAAACCGCGCGCACTCGACAATCAGTGCGATGCTACGTTGCCGCCGTCTATTGGAGATCTCTCCCATGCACCGAACAATTTGTCGCGCGACTTTCACTTCCGTTCTTGTCACCGTGCTCGCGTTCATGACTGTCACATCGCCCGCGAGTGCGTCCGGCAAAACTGCCACCTTCTGCAAGGACGTGGATGGTGCGGGCGTGGTTCTCACTCCCACATTGCCCGCCAATGACTCCCTCGGCGCTATTGCGGCGGCGGTGGCAAAACTGCCGAGTGACGCAACGACGTTGAAGAAAATCCACACAAAGCTGCTGGCGGCCGTCTCCGTTGCACCGAGTTCGACGTTGGCCGGCGTCTACCGGGACGCCGCCAACTCGGTGATGAAGGAAATGACCGCCCTCGACGCCGCGAGCGATGAGGAAGCGGCACTGCTCACGAACCCCAAGAGTTCAGTGGTCGTGATGGCTCTGGCTAGGGACCTCATCGCCGCGTTCAGCGCAGCCGCTGCCGCCAACACCTATTTGACGGTCGATCGCCCGCTGGTCGAAACGGCCTGCCGCTGACGTAGTTGAGCGTGCGGCGGTTGGTAGCTCTGCGACGCGTACGGCAGGATGAGTGAGTGAAACGTCTTGACTTTCCGTCGGAGAGTGCGATCATCGCGTACACCGCGCGCGATCGGCCAGACCTTTGGGAAGAGGCTCGGTCGATGTTTGGCGGAGTGTGGCCGGAATACAACCTTCACGCCAACGACAGCGCGACGTACTTCGGGACGCTCGTTCCCCTCCACGCGCATCTCCAGATCCTGTTCTTCGACCGCGAATCAGAGCAGGTCGTTGCGCGCGGACGCACTATTCCGTTTCGGTGGGACGGCTCGCTTGAGGATCTGCCGACCGGCATCGACGCCGTTGGGCTACGAGCAGTCGAAGATTCTCGCTCGCCCACCGCACTATCGGCGCTGGCGGCTGAAGTGACAACCGATCGTCAAGGGGAAGGACTCAGTCGACTGTTGATCCAGGCGATGGCGGAGGTGGCCCGTCAGGCGGGTCTTGCACCTCTCGTCGCTCCCGTTCGTCCAAGTTGGAAGGACCGCTATCCGCTCGCGTCCATCGATCGCTACGCGTATTGGAAACGGGACGACGGTCTTCCCTTCGATCCCTGGATGCGGGTACACGCACGACTGGGCGCGTCCATTCTGCGAACGGAGCCGCTGTCAATGCGGATCGAGGCACCGGTTCACGAGTGGGAACTCTGGACCGGAATGACCTTTCCCGAAGACGGCGACTATGTCTTTCCTTTCGGGCTGGCACCCATGTCGGTCAAGGACGGCATCGGCTCGTATTGGGAACCCAACGTCTGGATGCTGCACAACGTGACATAGAGCACTGCACGCGACCCGAGATGCGTGTCGGAGTCGATCCGTCCCTACGGGCCCACTCACGTAGGTCCGAGACGCGGCAGCAGGGACGGCGTTGTTGTCGTGACTCGAACGCTTGGCGCAAGATCCATCGGCGAATGACGTGCGACGACGCAATGACAACGATTGCCACGATTTGAGAGCATTCAGATGGTAAAAAAGGTGTGATGAAGAGGGCCGTTACGTTGACGTTATCCGTGGGCATTGTCGCTGTCGGCCTCTGGGTGATGACCGCTTCCCAAACGTTGCATACCGCTTGTACGCTCAACGCGCAAACCGGTGGAAGCACGTCGTGCATTAGCGGACTCCCCTTCGACCTCCTCGGAATCGCGCTGGCAATTACCGGGGCGGCGAGCTTGCTGGTCCAGGTCTTACTGTGGCTGCGAGCCGTGCGCCGCAGGTCCACGCCACAGGTCTCACCGCAGATCACGAACTTGCACGAGTATGAGGTCGAGTTGCTGCGCGACGTGGCGTGACCCATTTCGACCCACACCGCACGCGTCCTCGCTAATTGACACCTACCCCCTAGCGATCTTTCCTGTGTCGTTGCAAGGGCGACTCGGATCGCTGGACGAACGCACTGACACTGCTGTACATTGGCAACTTCGTCGCACCGACGAGACCACAGTCGGTCCGAGCCGGGAGAGAGAACGTGCGAACCCTGATTTCAATGACGTACGTGTACTCGCTGAACGCGGCCGCCGTCAAGGACGACGGCACCGAAGACTTTGCGTTCATTGCTTCCCTACCCGACGACCCCGATCAAGAGGAGCGCATCTTCTCGTTCTTGGCCGGGGCCGAGGTGTACATCATGGGTCGTGTGCTCTACGAGGAGTTTGCCGGGCACTTCCAGGGCAAGACCGCGGCCGACCACCCCTATGCCCCCATCTACGCCGCGACCGACAAGGTGGTCTTTTCGAAAACCCTTGAATCGGCGGATTGGGAGCGCACGACGATCAATCGAGGCGACCTCGTCACCGAAGTCGAGAAGCTGAAGAACGAGGGTGACGGCTACATGCTCGTGACCGGGCGCAGCGGGATCACCCGGACTCTCTTACATCACGACCTAATTGACGAGTTCCGCATCACAGTGTTCCCGTTATTGGCGGGCGTGGGGAGCGCCGATGTTCGAACTGGACGACGTCGGGAAGTCCAAGCCACTCGAACTCGTGTCCTGCCGACCCGGCACCAACGGTGTCATCGTCCTGCACTACCGCCGGCGACGCTGAGGGCGACGAGGACCTCTCCCCTACCGCTGGTTGTAACTAATCTGACACGCTTCACCGTCCGCCAGAACGATCGTGAAGGTGAAGACGCCGTTGCGAGACCGTGGTCGGACCGCGACACGCACGACGAGCGCTTGGCCGGTGTCGCGGGTCACGACGGCGGTCGTCCCCAGGTGACTGGTGATACGAGGCTGTCCGTAGAAGCCGGTGCCGTAAATCGTGAGGGTCCTCGTCTTTCCGGCGACGGCGTAACCATTGACGGAGGTCGCGGTCGGCACTACGAGCGGCGTCTTGATGTTGAGCGTGAACGTGAACGTTCCTTCGTCACCCGTCGTGTCGCTCACCGTTCCGGCGGCGTGATATGTACCTTTGGCCAACGCCCCGCTGGTGGTGACCAGACCGCTGGAGCTAACGATCAAGGCGGGAGCGCCGCTCGTTTGGACGTAGGTCACGGCGCCATCATTGGCCCCAATGTCGAGCTGACTACGGAATGATTGCGATTGCGTCGTCAGCGCGGTAGCCGTCAACGGATCGCGTTGGACGAGCGCGCCGACTTTCACGCTGAGCGCGAAGGTGCCGTTGTCACCTGCCGGATCACTCGTCGTGCCTTTCGCGACGTACGAACCGGCGACCAGTGACCCGCTGGTGGTGACCAGACCGCTGGAGCTAACGATCAAGGCGGGAGTGCCGCTCGTTTGGACGTAGGTCACGGCGCCGTCGCCGCCCGTCACATTGAGTTGGTCGTGAAAGGCCAACGAGCCGCTCACCTTGACCGAGGCGGTCGCCGGCACACTCTGAATCAGTGCGCCGACGTCGAGCGTCAGAGCGAACGTCCCGACGTCACCTGCCGGATCACTCGTCGTGCCCGTCGCCACGTACGAACCGCGTGCCAGGGTGCCACTCGTGGTGACGAGTCCGTCCGCGCTTACCAACAATGACGGGTTGCCCCCCGTCTGGACATAGGTCACCGCACCGTCGTTGTTGGTAGAGACGATCTGGTCGGTGAAGGTCGCCGATCCGGCGATCGAGACCGAGGTCGTCACCGGCGTGTTCAACAGTCCGCACGCGTAGTCGCCGTCATAGCCGAGTGACCCGTACTGGATCAATCCCACGCGTCCACCGCTGAAGGACGCCGTAGCACAACCCACTTCAGCCGCGGCCACCGAACCGAATCCCGCCAGCCATACCGGCACTGAGGGCAACGTGGCCTCGGTGCGAACGGCGATGACACCCCACTGCTGGGACGTTGAGTAGATCCCGACGTTCGCGATGCCGATGTTCTCGAAGGAGGCGATCATGCCTTCAATCGACGCTTCGTCGTAGGTGCCCGTCGCGGAGCTGCGCCCGTACTCGAGCGTCTCCCACTTGTTGGCGGTCTCGACGTCGAGCCACCACGATGCCGCGACGGCCGACGCCGTTGGTGACGCCGCGCCGTCGTCCCTCTCGGCATTGACAGCGTTCGCGAAGGCATACCGTGCCGCGTTCCAGCCGTAGTCGTAGGAACACGCCACGGAGTTCGCGCCGGAACAGACACGCGGGGTCTGTTGTTTCGTCGGCCAATTTGCAGTGTTCGCTGGTCCCGGACTGTCAGCGTTGGCGTAGAAGGCGGGCGCTCCGTTGGCCGCGCCCATGGCCCAGGTGAGTTCTCGGTCCAGACATTTGTTGGCGCTGAAGGGCTTGCCGCCGTTCACTCCCACGACGCCGAAACCGGGCGACGGAGGCAGCGCTTCGGTGCACTGAGGAAAACTGATGTCGAAACCCGTGGCTGTCGGCGCCAGCGGCGTGCCGGCCAAGGCAGGGATGGTCGTCGTCAATGATGCGATGACGGAAACGACGACAACGATCGAGTTCTTCGTCAGGAGGGAATGCACGTGAATCAAGCCTAGAAGGGTCACTCACGTCAATCGACGGAAACGACTTAAGGTTTGCTGTGATTTGACGACGCCGATCAGGATTCATTGTGTTCGCGCACTGGCAAAGGGATGACGACGAAGATTCGACCTCGATACTGCAACCGCACGATCAGCCTTGAGGTGAATGCTTCGTAGTGCTCACGGGAAACAGTTGCGCGATGCGGACTCTCATCAGCTTCTCGACGATCTCCTTAGGTAGAGGCTCATCGATTGGGAATCGCAGGCCACTTTTCGACTTGCCGTACGAATGCAAATCCTCTTCGAGTTGAAGAAACACCGAACCGCTATGTGGCAGATAACTGAGATGATTCTTGAAGGCCGCAAACCCGGCGACGACCTTGCCTCGCAATCTGAATGCTGGAACTTGATAGGACAGTCCTTGTTCCACCTCCGGTTGCACAGCAAGTATCGTCTCGCGCAGTTTCTGCAACGTCGTGCGCTTGGGCTCGTCGAGAGTATTCAGATACGCCGTGATTTCGTCACTGGACATGACCCAATGATAAATCGACGGTACGTGACGACCAGCATCGCTCCTCTCTGTGAGCCAATGGAGTGAAGTGGCATCGACGACTCGTCACACGGGTGTGCAACCTCGTCCGGACGATTTACGTCCTCGGGTCAGCACTTCGTTCTGGCTTCGTCGCAATGACCATTTCCGTATCGCCCGGCCAGTCCCAGAAGAGGCCAGAGGGCGACTGCGCGTGCAAGAGACGGCGAAGGTCAGCTTCATAGTCGACTCGGCGATCTCCAAAGAGCCGCGGCGCGGCGTAGGACATCGAAAAATAGTTATCCACGACCGTGTCGATGTCTCTGATCAGGTCTGGACGACCGGGGGCATAGACAGTGCGCGAGCCGCCGAACCGGGATTGGGACAACGTCACTGGGAACCGCACCGGCGCTTCGACTTTCCATCGCTCGAGATAGTTGCGTGTGTCTTCTCCGAGGTACGTGATGATGAGTTCCTCAATGGCTTCGTGAGGAATGACCGGATAACCGGGGCTCTTCGGTCGCGGTCGTCCCTCCACCTGGTTGGAGATCAGTACCAATGAGCCTCCCGGTTCGAGGACGTCGAATACGAGTTCGGCGACCTCGTACCGCCGAACTCGGTGGAACGACTGTCCAAAGGTGACCGCTCGACACGATCCCAGGTCGAGCGAGGGGATATCTTCTGCAACTCCCCGAATCCAGCGCACATTGTCGATACCCGTGGCGCGGCAGCGTCGCTCGCCCTCACTCAACATGCCGGCCTCGGGATCAAGTGCAACTGCTCGCTGGAACAACATGGCCAGTTCCAACTCCAAGACGCCAGGCCCGCACCCCACGTCGAGCCATTGGCCGCCGCCATCAAGGGCCAGTTCGCGGCCCATGACTTCCGCGATAGCCCTGGAGTACGGCGGACGCCCTCTCGAGTAGTACTCCGCAGTCCCTTCGAATGCCAGCGGATCGAACTCCATGAGTCGACTCTCGCATACGAGGACTCGGTGATGTCGGAAGACCGAGGACAACCTGTCTTCTTCTCAGAATTCGCGGCGATGCCTGACAACCTCGATCAAAAAGAGCGAGTCGCCAATCGTGTCGGCACTTCTACGTCGTCAGGTTGTAAATCAGTCCATATCTATCTTTGACGTAACACCGAGGATGACCCGGCTCATCCTTGACAACTTCGCCTCCGTTGCGCACAAGTCGGAGTTTCGCCTCCTCGACGTCGTCAACCGCAACCTCGAGCACCGGGCCTAACGCCGGTCCACGCTCAATGAAGAGATTGATGTGATTGCCGTGCAGACTGACCATCTGCGGATCTCTGTCGGTAACGGTGAATCCGAGTTGGTCGACATAGAAGGACGCGGCTTCCTCAGGGTCTTCGACCTGTATCAGAATGTCGGTGCCAAACGAGTTCGCCACTGTTGCTCCTTGCGCTCAATGGAGAAACGTATCAGTGCACTGAACGCCACGTCGCTGAAGCCGATCTCGGATGTTGTTGGTGTCGGAGATGTCACGCAACGGTTTGGCAACTATTAATTTGCGCCCTGCGTTTAGCGGGCCTGACTATCGTGCAAATGTGGACAAGGGCAATTCGTTGCGAACAATCACAACGGCGCAGAGTGACATTGCGGGGCCGATCGAGCGAATCAGCGACGACCAGTTGCTAGAACCAGTGATGGACGATGGGACAGCAAAAGACGTGCTCGCCCACTTGGCGTGGCGGCAAGATCACTCAGCCCGATTGACCGCGGATCTCAGTTCGAAGCGACGGCCGGACGATATGACACATCCTGGAACGACCACGGATGAAATCAATGAACAGGTCTATCGTCAGCACCTCAACGACACACCCGAAGTGACACGGGCCGCGTTCGCGCAATCCTTTCAACGACTCCTTGCAGCTCTCGAGCCGCTAACCGACGACGATCTGTTCGGCATGGACCGCTGTCCGTGGCTCGGCGGAGGGGCACTTTCGGAGATGATCATTGGCGACACCTCGCGTCACTATCAGCGACATTGGGCGAACTTGGAGCCCCTCTCTCAGCGTTGATGGCCGGTCTCGTGTGCTGAAACGCGTCGCCTTCGTCTGCGCAATGCCAATGGAAATTGTTCCGCTCAGACGCAAACTGTCCCTCGAGAAAACCGTAGTCAATTCAATCGAAGTCTTCGCCGGCTCGCTGGGCGATCGCCCGGTCGTGGCAATTTGCACGGGAATCGGCAACGTGCTCGCCGCAGGAGGAGTCGAGCGCCTCGTAGAGGCGTTCGACATCGAACGAGTCGTCGTGGTCGGCATTGCTGGGGCCGTCGAGAACGAAACAGCAATCGGCACGCTCGTCATACCGGCGGTGGTCGTCAATGGCGCCACCGGCGCTGAGTTCCAGCCCCAACAAATCGGCGGGGGCGATCCGAAGGGCACGATGTGGACGTGCGACGAGCTCATCATGGACCTCGATGTCATCGCCGGTCTGCGTGCCGATGGCGTGATCGCACTGGACATGGAGACGGCGGTCATCGCGGAGATCTGTGAACGCCGCGGCATCCCCTGGTCGGTCTTTCGCGCCATCAGCGACCGAGCGACTGAGACCACCCTGGATGACGAGGTCTTCCATCTCATTAACGGGGACGGTACGTTCAACATCAAGCGCATCGGCGCCTTCCTCGTGCAACATCCGGGACGCTGGCCAGCACTCGCCCGCATGGCACGGGACGCCAAGTTGGCAGCCGAGCACGCTGCGGCGGCGGCCGTCACCGCGGTCTCGCGACTGTCGCAACGTCCTTAAACGCCCTTTCAGAGTGAACATCGAAGTCAAAATGTGAAGTAAAGGTAACTTGACATTCTTCACGATGTTAAGTACCCTTTACATCATGAAGAACATGCTCCGAGACCAGCGCACGCAGCGGGGCCTGTCCCAGGCCGACCTTGCCGAGAGCCTCGGCGTCTCACGCCAAACAGTGATCGCGATCGAGAGCGGTCGTTACTCGCCCTCGTTGCCGTTGGCGTTTCGAATCGCCAAGTTCTTCGACACGACGGTCGACGAGATGTTCGATCCCGAAGAGGAGGTAGGAAAATGAAGGCGATTAGGAGTCCACGTTGGCACGCTGCTGGCACGGTCATCGTCGGCGGTTCAATCATCGCGCTGGCCGTAGGATTCGGTCATGACTGGGTGAAAGCCCTGATTACCGAGATGATCGTGTTGGTGCTCGGTGTTGGCTATTACTTGCTCACGAGAAGCAACTCCGACGTCGGTGCCATATACGGACGGCGGGCCGACGAACGCCAGCATCTGGTGTATTTGCGGGCGAGTGCAACGGCGTTGCGCGTCATGCTGGGCGTCGCGTTCATTTGTGTAGTGGTAACGGTCGCGCTCAACGACAACTACTGGCAGTCTGACGTCATCGGAAGTTTGGGCGCCGTCACGTTTCTGTTTTGTCTCGCGGCGTACGGCGACAACGACGCTCGACACGACTGAACTCCCCTTTACATGGGCCTGCCCGTTCCTATACGGTCGTCCGGATGGAGATCGTCGAGCCAGCAAGAGTGGAACAACGACCCACAATCCCGTACGTGGGGATTCGCGTCGTAACACCCTTTCGGGGGATGTTGGCGGTGCGAGACCAACTCCTGGCAGAGACGCGCGCGGGGATCGACGAAGCTGGGATCGAGACCGTCGGCTATGGCTTTCTCATGCTGCACGTGATCGACATGAACGGGCCAATGGACCTAGAAGTGGGGTTCTTCACGAGTGGACTCGCGCGTGCTGAACACCCGAGGTTCCAGCCAGGGTCGATGCCGGCGGGACGTTACGCGACGATGAAGTACCGCGACCATGCCCGTAGGGCGAACCAAGCGCTGCAGGATTGGGTTCGCGACAATGGTTTGGTGCTCGACCGTCGGACCGTTTCGGAGGGTGACGAGTTTTCGTGTCGCTACGAGGCCTACTGGACCGACCCGGCGGTCGAGCCGCGTAAGACGAAGTGGACGGTCGAGTTGTCGATGCTGCTGGCTGAGTAGGTGTGAACGAGACACCCTGGTCAAGCGAGCGGGCCTAAAGCTTCACGGTTGGGGCATTCTTCATCTGTCACCTTTTCCGCATCTCTGGGTCACGCTGTGCCCGGTCGATGGCGACTGCGATGGCCACAACAATAAGGCTGACAGCTCGGAGAACCCCCTCAGTCGGCCAGGACAGCAGGTGAGTCGCCGGCCGCTCAAGTGTGATGGGATGGGTGACCGCGTTGATCGAAATGTAGACGACCACGGTCGTACCGGCAGCGACGAGCGAACGCGCCATGACGCTGGTGATCAAACCGATAGTTCCTGGCGCATGGCCAGCGTTCGCAGACTGACGAGTGGCCCCGTATGAACGTCTGAGATAGCCGCTGATGGCGAGTCCGACCGTTGCCACGAAGAAGCTTACGATTCCGAACGAGTCGATTCGAAGCCACGCGAGATGACCCACATAGGGATGAGAGAGATCCTTGGGGCGAAAGCTACCAACGAGGAACGCGCTCAGGGCTACCAGTCCGCTCGAGTACGTCAGACCGCTCACCACACCCTCAATACCTCGCCGAACTTGATCGCGGTTCATTTCCGGAAACCTTTCACGGGCGACCTGGACTAGGAATCACCAACGACTAATCGGATAGAGAATTTACTGCCCTTATCTCCAAATCAAATCGAACACGGTGTGCGGGCCGCTTAATCCTTTGAGTGAGATTGATCTTGGTCCGCTCAACGGAAACGCTCCGTCAAGATCTTCTTGAGTAGCTTGAGACACCAGAATCTCACCGCCGCCAGCCATGCCCGATACCCGCGCAGCGACCACAACCGTACGTCCAAAGAAGTCACCGCCTTCAGCTTTGACATTGCCGGTGTGCAATCCGATCCTGGCGGGCACCGGCACTCCAGACCATCCGTCACTTAAGGCCCGTTGGATTGACGACGCGCAGGCCGCAGCGGATCCCGCCGCGGGAAAGGCCAACATAAAGCCGTCACCCTGACCTTTCACGACTGTTCCACCGAAAATGGAAGTATTTTGCTTCACGATCGAATCGTGCCACTTGAGCAGTTCCAGCCAACGTTCTTCGCCGAGGCTCTCCATGAGCACCGTCGAACCCTCCAAGTCAGTGAACACGATCGTCACCGAACCATCGGCGGACATCCCGGAAACTGGTGGCGCCGTATCTTGCACCAGTAGAAGTAGTTCGTCGACAGTTGTCGTGAGCTCGAGCCCGACGGCGTCTTCATTCTTCACGGTGAAGGCCAATTGAACAAGAACGGCCTTCCAGTAGACGCCCTCTTCGTGCACGACGATCGTCACTCGGCATTCCTCGGGAGCCATGTCGCCGAGCGCAATACGACAGCGCATAGCGATCCACCCGACAGTCCCCTCTTTCCAAGCGACAATCTCATCGGCAACAACGAAGGCCTCGCCCAGCGTTAACATCTCACTGAATTGAGTCCTCCCGATCGCTGAGATCTTCTCGAAACCCTTCCACCACTCGTTGGGATCGGGGCCGATGAACTGGGTATCGCTGCTCTGGGAGAACGCGGCCACGAAATGGTCGAAATCGACAAACCACGAAGGCATCCAACGCTCAGCGAATGCAACGAGTTCGGGGGCTGGCTCCATCGACCGAGATTACCCATGAAATCAAACCGATTGTCTGGACGAGCACCGTAGAAATCTCACTAATTGCTGCGGGTACCCCAACGAAGTCTTGTCCCTATTGGTGTCGGAAGCCCGACACCACAGAATTGCAACCCTTCATGGGAGGATCGAACTGTGAAGGAGACGCGCAGATCAATCCAAGCCGTGGCTCATTCGTAGACGTCTCGACGATGCCCAAGTGTGACAACAACGATCAAGAGAACCCCGTCGTCAATCGTGTACAGGACGCGATAATCCCCTACTCGGAGTCGATATCCATCTCGACCGCGTAGCGGCCGGGAGGCTGGCGGTCGAGGGTCTTTGGCAAGGAGTGAGATCGCCCCCTGAATCCGTGGCTGCGTCGAACGATCAATCTTCCGAAGTTCTCGAAGAGCTGCCGGCCGGAACTCAATCCGATAGTCGTTCACGACCAGCCGAGATCACTCTTCACTTGCTCCCAAGGAATGTTGGCGCCGGTCTCTGCAAGAGCAACGTCAAAGGCGGCGACGTCTTGTGACTCTTCGAGGGCCTCGAGCATCTCGTCGTATCGGTCCGGACTGACCAGAATCGCCGCGCGGCGACCGTAGTGCTCGAGTTCAACGGGTTCGGTCTGCGACATCTCGACGACCTCAGACAACTTTTCGCGTGCCTTGCTAACCGAAATTTTGACCATGTTCATATTGTACAACATTGGTGCCATATTCGTACAAGTTGGGGTCTAGGGGTGTCTTGCATTGGCGACTCAATCCGGATTGGGCCTGATAGGTGTCGGGGGGCATGACGCCATCAGTTCTAGGGAGTGAAGAGTTTCCAGTGTCCCTCAGAGACGACCTCGACAATGCCATCGGTCACTTTGATCGCGGTCTGATCGTCGATCGCGTACGTCGCCACTCCCACGCCCGCGGCCCACCTCTCTGCATTGGCCGTGGAATGGTCCGGCATGCGTTCGTGATCGAGGTGCGGGAACATGGAAAAATCAACCAAACCGAGCGTTCTGCCACCGTCGGTGGTCGGCTTCCCGTCGCCGAATTCCTCCCAAACACACAGGCCCATTACGAGACTTCCCGCGCTCACGCCTACGTAGGCCACGTCGTGCAGCGAAGAGAACAGATCTGCGACACCGGACTGGCGCATCCAGTGGCACAGATACAGCGGATCGCCACCACCCACCAGCAGGGCGTCCGTCTCTTTCAACATGGGAACCCAATTCCCTTCGTCGATGCTCGGCAGCGCCGTGAGTTCGAGAACTCCCAACGACTTCCAGCCCAACTCGCACAAGGGCGATGCCGCTCGTCCACTGATGATCTTCCATGCACTGTTCGCACCGCCCGGGAAGGCGTAACTCGCGGTGGGGATGACAAGCGCGCTGGACTCCGCGATTGGCTTTCCCAGGAGCTCGACGAGCGCTTTTTGGATGCTCGCGTTCGTGATTCCGCCTGATGTGAGAAGTAACTTCACCATTCCTCCCGCGGAGATTGTATCGAGCAAGCCGGGGATTGCGTTGTCCGGAGTCCGAGGTACGAGTACTGCAACCTTGTACTGGCGGCGGTATCCATAGGCATCGAGCCCGGTGTCGCCACCGATCTTTCAGATAGAGATTCGAATTAGTGCCGCAATCTGCGAAGGGTTTTCCAAATACGGCAAATGTGCCACTCCCTCGAGGGAGACATATGTTGCACCCCGAATCAGCTTGACTACTTAATCAGCTCTGCAACTACTTCACTACGCCGAATCAAATGCATGGCATCGAAAGAACCACATGCAACTGTTGCCGGCATCGCGAGTTCTCCGAGACGAGACCATGCGTCAACTGCCGAATCTGGGTCTTCGTGAACATTGTTGACGAGTGCCACTCTGTTCATGGCGAACACCAAGTCTCGAACGGGACCCGAGACCCTTCCCTCCGGTTCGCGCGGACCATCGAGCCACAAACGGACTTCCAATCGATTCACTTCGCCGATATCTCCGCGTTCATCGGCGCGCGTTATCAACTCGTCGACCATTTCGGTCTCCGCGTCGACGTCCTCGTCTCTTGGAGGCGGTGCACCACCGATCGCCGGCGAAATCAAAATCATTCCCTTGACGCGTTCTGGTGCTTCCAGGGCCGCTTCGAGAGCCAACTTGCCTCCGGCAGAACTGCCCACGAGCCATGTCGACTCAACGTCGAACAGGTCCAACACCGCAATGAGGTCGTCAAGGTGAGTAAAGGGTTCAGTCCCGCCGACGACTCTCCAAATCCTCGCCGGTCATAAACGAGAACGGACCCGAAGTCAGCAACTTCTGGCACGAGAGAATTCCAACTTCTACGATCAGCTACGCCAGCATGAAGAAGAACTACAAAAGGCCCATCTTTCAGCCACGACTCTCCGACGAGTTCAGTGCCGTTCCGAGGAACCACGAAAGTCGTACCCATGACGAAGAGTATTGACCACCCACTGCGAACACACAATGACGTGCAACGCTCGCAGCAGAATTTGCAATTCTGGCTGGTGTCGGAGGCCCGACGCAACAGTTCTGCACCCATGCATTGGAGATTGACTTAACTTGAACCAATCTCGGGCTTCCGCACGGCTAGCGACCTCGGAAACCAGTCGTGTTCTTCTTCTGTTCGATTGCCGGGACCCAAACTGACGTAGCCGTCGCTTCGGAGGGCGAGAACTTGCCCATGACTTAACTTGAACCAATCTCGGCTTGCGCACGGCTAGCGACCTCGGAAACCAGTCGTGTTCTTCTTCTGTTCGATTGCCGGGACCCAAACTGACGTAGCCGTCGCTTGAAAACTTGCCCATCGGGTTCGTATAGATACCACTGCTCTACGTCTTCGCCATCGTATGAATCGGGAGGACTAGGCCACGTCGTCAACGCCGTGCCTAAGTCGAAGTCAAACTTTGTTTCAGCGATTCCCGATAAGGACACGTTCGTAAGAATTTGTCCGTTCAGAATGCTCAGTGCCCGCGCAATTCTCGCGTCATCTGATTCGTTGTGAGCGAGCTGGACACCATTTAGCGAGATTGACCAGTCGCAGCAGTACACCCAAAGATGCCACTGACCACGAGTTTTGACTACTCGACTTTGAGTCTTGCTCGGAGCGCCTTCGATTGAGATCGGCACGAGGCGCGACTTATGGACTCTTAATTCAGGATCGCCAAACTCCAGGGTCACGAATGATCCGTAGCCATGGCTTACACCCCAGGCGTGCAGGCCAAGTAGAGGCTGGAATTCTGCGGCGATATCAATCATCGAAGTTCATCGTCGTTCGAATTCTTGAGGCTTGCATTCTCGATAGTTCGAGGACTTCGTCCCAAGGGCGTCCCTCACCTAAAGTAACGAAGTCGGTAAGAAATACAACCTGACCAACTAAGTCAACGACACACCGGTGGGTGTTGAGGCGGTCTCCGTCAGAGATGCACTGTTCGATACAGAATGCCGAACTCGGCTCGATGTCGAACTTAATCAACGAGCTCAGTCAACGTGACGGGAGTGGCGAAGGACGAGACTCAATGGCAGTGAACTGCTCCGATCCGTTCGGAACTTCAATCAACGTAGCCTCAGTCAACGTTGCCCCACGGTGAGTTGGCGAAGGACTGAGACTCAATCGCGCAGTTGGTAACTCCGTCAACGCGTCCGCTTCGCTCCCATATTGACGAATTTCGACGAGGATCGCCCCGGTAGCGTCCGGAAGGCTGTTTTTGTAGGTTCTCATCACGTTGAATGAACCCGTTTGTCTCCTCCGACGATTCGCGTCACCGTGTCCAAATCTCCCCGCACGCCAGGACTTTTCGTTGTAGATCTCCCAGTCACCACCGGGAATGTCGGTCGGCTCAAGTAATAGCGACAATGCAGCGCGCCGCTTAGCGCCACTGCCCACCTGAGAGATTAAGAACTGGGCGTTATTCACTTGGCCGCTACCTCCGAATCATCTAACGCCGCGGCTGATCCGCCCCGGCTCAATTCCGCACCGAGTTAGAAGGCTATGCGCCCAAGGTTCGGTGGCGTCGGCGCGCACGCGCGGAGCGGGGAGCCGCCGGCGGCACGGGCCGGGGCGCAGACCCAAGAGACGGGGCGACATGAGACGGCGAATTGGACCTTGACAGCACGGATGCTCGTTCGTAAAATTGTGGGTGCCTGAAGCCAAGTTGAAAATGGTGTGAGCCGGCGCTGCACGCAACCCGCGCGGTCCGCGAACGGGCTTGAACGGGCGATGGTGTTGGGATTCGGACTGCTGGCGGACGACAAGGACCTCCAGGCTGCCATCCGATATCAACTCACGGCACATCGTCGAGCCGAGGCACCCACGCGACCTTCACACAGGTTGGCGATTGCAACTCTCGAGAGGAAACTGAAGAGGATTCTTGACCTGTGTGTGAACGAACACATGGACGATGAAACGTATGCCGTCGAGCACCGACGACTCACCACGCAACTTCAGACTCTGCGACAAGAGGTCGACGACTTTGAACGGGCCGAGAGGATTCGTGAGGAGGCGGTGGACAAGTTCGACCAGGTCGCCGAAGTCCTGGCTGACTTTGAAGCGCAACGTATCTGGGATGCCGCCACACCCACGGAGCGATGGACACTCGTCAAGAATCTGGTTGATTCGGTCTGCATCTACCCGGATCGGCTCACGGTGCAAGTAGCGGGTGCTCCGCCATTCACTGTTGCGCTAGATGAGGTCGGCCTCAAGAAAGGTGGCATAACTGTGGTGTCGGAGGCGGGACTTGAACCCGCACGCCCCTGAGGGCACCAGCCCCTCAAGCTGGCGCGTCTGCCTATTCCGCCACTCCGACGCGGATTTCTACTTTAGCCGCTGCCCATAGGACGTTTTCAAACTCAGCCCGCCGTCGAAGGCGGAGCAATCGTCCAGTTGAGCACTTCGTCGAGCAATCCAGGCACGGAGAAACTCGTGGTGACGCCCGTCAGCGTGTTGGTCCACGCCAAGAGCGACGGCGACGTGAAGAGTGGTCGCACCCAGTACGACGTCTGGATCTTCTGATCCATCTGCAGCCACGTCGACGCGGCCGTCACCGGGTTGAAGTTCGCGAGTGCCTGATCGAAGAGCTTGGTGACGGCCACTGAACGCCATCCGCTCGGATAGGCGTCAGCGTAACCGGGACCGCTCCACGAGCGCGCCGTGTACGAGACGGCGGTGATCGTCGGTCGCGTGAAGACCGCCAGGTCGTCGGTGTTGGTGGCCGTCGCGACCGCGGCCGCGACCTCGCTCGGCACGTCGGTCGTCGCGACCTTGATGCCGATCGACGACCACTCGGCGACGATCGCCGATGGCGACGGTGTGGTCGAGGTCACTGGGACCGACCGCCATCCGCAAGGCCAGTGGCGTGCCGGCCGCGGTCGTCCAGCCGGTCGTCGTGCGAACGAAGCCACTCTGGTCCAAGACGTCGAGGGCGCAGCGCAGGCAGTCCCCGAGGCCGTTCTTCGCGGTACTCGGCGCGAGCGTCGTCGTGGTCGTCTGGGCCGACGGCCCGGTGCCCGGTCGGACCGGGATAGTCGGCCTGGCCCTGGGAGAACAACGCCGAGACGGCGACCGACGGCGAGAACGTGACCGCCCCCCAGAGTTGGTCGATCAGCGCCTGGCGGTTGATCGACCAACTCAGGGCCTGGCGCACGGCGATGCGTTTGATGAGTGGTCGCGTCGAGGCGAAGGAGATCTCTTCGATGTTGCTCGAGGTACCGATGTGGCTCATCACGAAGGGAAGCCCGCTGATCGCCTGGACCAGGGGACGATTGACGACGAGTGAGAAGTTGACGAAGTACGACGTCGGTTTCGTCGGCAGTGGCGCGTCGTCGGTGATGACGATGCGACCGAAGCGGTCCGTGTCGACGGGCCAGTGCTTGTTCATCAGCAAAACGATGCGATTGGTCGTCGCGCTCGAGATCGAGTACGGCCCGAGCGTCGGACGCGACAGCAACGCGGCGAGCGAACAGTTCGCCCTGCGTGCCGAGCGCCTCGACGTCGCGAAAGAGTAGGTTCCAATCGGCGTAGGGGGTGGCGAAGACGGCGGTCACGGCGTCACCGTCCTTCGAGACCGTCAGGGTCTTGATGTCGCGGTAGCCGTCACTGAGGACCGTGCGCAAGGACTTCGCCCGCAGCCACCACCCCAGGAGGTCGTTGCCGTTGAACGTCGTGCCGTTACTCCACTTCTCGTTGGGCGTGATGGTGTACTTGATCGTCTCGGGCGTCAGCGACGTCAACTCGGCCGAGGCGATCGGGCCGTTCTCCCCGTAGAGGTTGCCGGCACTGGTGGTGAGGAAGGCCGACGGCACGAGTAGGTCGTTGATGGCGTTGGTGGTCGGCGTCGCGCCGGGATCGAGGAACGTGCAGCCGTTGAAGGGCCCGGGCAGCGAGACGTTGATCGTCTTGGCGTTGAGCGAGTTGGTCTTGACCGACGTGGCGCCGGAACGACCGATGGGGATGAGGACCGCGACGACGACGAGGGCGAGCGCCGCGCCCCGGCCGATTGATCCTCGCCGGACCATGTCGCTACTGCAAACGCAGGTCGAGAGTCAGCGTGGCGAAGGTGAAGATCAACGCGACGGCAATCGTGATGCGGTCCAGATTGCGCTCGACCACGGTCGAGCCCGAGGCCGCCGAGCCCATGGAGCCACCGAGGAGGTCCGAGATCCCGCCACCGCGACCCGAGTGCAACAGGACCAAGAAGATCAGCCCGATGGACGCCAAAGCCTCAATTGTGATGAAAGTCCAGGTGAACAACGTTTCCTCCGATTAGCGCTTTAAAGCGTAGCAGTCGTCACAGGCCGCAATTATGGCAAGGAACGACTCCGCCTTGAGGCTCGCGCCCCCGACGAGGAAGCCGTCGGCGCGGCCCTCGGCGACCAGTGACGCGGCGTTCTCGGCGTTCACCGAGCCGCCGTAGAGGACGCGTGATTCGCGCAGGCTCGCGCGGCAGCGAGGACCGGATGTAGGTCATCATCGAGTGCACCTGGTCCGTGTCGGCCGTCAGTCCGGTCCCGATCGCCCAAATCGGCTCGTAGGCGACCGTGACCAACTCCGCGAATCGATCGTCCAGACCCTCGAGGGCGCTGCGCAGCTGTCGACGGACCCACTCGTCCTGGTCGCCGTCTTCGCGCACGTCGAGCGCCTCACCGACGCACAGCACGGCCTTCAGGCCCGCGCGCACCACCGCGCGCAGCGTCAGGGCGACCGCGGCGTCGTCCATCGCGTACATCGCTCGGCGTTCGGAGTGCCCGACGATGACCCAACCGACGCCGAGGCGCTTCAGCATCGAGACGCTCACCTCACCGGTGTGCGCGCCGTTCTCGTTCGGATTGACGTGTTGGGCACCGACCGCGATCGGGATCCGTTCGGAGTCCACGATCGAGGCGACACTGCGCAGGTCCACGAAGGGCGGCGCCACCACGATCTCGGTGTGTTCCGACGGGCGGTTCTTCAACAAGACGCCGATCTGTTGGCCGAGGTGCACGGCCTCGACGAAGTCGAGGTTCATCTTCCAGTTGCCGATGACGAGGGGCTTGGTGGCACTCATGCGTTGAACGGGCTCTCGCGCAGGGCCCGCAGTCCGGGCAGGTCACCGAGCTCGACGAGTTCGAGCGACGCCCCTCCCCCGGTCGAGACGAAACTGACGTCGCCCTCGAGGCCGAAGACCTGTAGTGCCGCCACCGAGTCGCCCCCGCCGACGACCGAGACGGCGTCGGACTTCGCGACCGCGCGCGCGACCGCCTCGGTCCCGCCGGCGAAGCGCTCGTCCTCGAAGACCCCCATCGGGCCGTTCCACAGGATCGTCGCCGCGTTGGCGATGACCTCGGCGAAGTGCTCGGCCGAGGCCGGGCCGATGTCGAGGCCGACGAAGCCGTTCGGGATGTCGGCGCCGAAGAGCGTCGCGGGCTCGGTGCCCGCGTTCGCGCCGAACGGCGACGAGGACGAAAGTCCGAGGGCGTCACTCGGGATCACCACGTTGCCGCCCGCCAGCAACCGCGCGCACTGCTCGACGTAGGAGGCGTCGAAGAGCGACGAGCCGACGCCGTGTCCGAGGGCCGCCTGGAAGGTGTAGGCCATGCCGCCGCCGACGATGACCGTGTCGGCCTTCTCACAGAGCACCTTCGTGATCGCCAACTTGTCGGCGACCTTGGCGCCGCCGATGATGGCGACGAAGGGTCGCGCCGGACTCTCCAACAGCGCGAGGATCGTCGAGGTCTCACGAGTGAGGTTCAGACCGGCCGCGCTCGGGATCAACGTCGGGGGCACCATGATCGAGGCGTGCGCGCGGTGCGACGCGCCGAAGGCCTCGTTGACGTAGTAGTCGAAGCCCTCGACCAGTGAGGCGCCGAAGGCCGGATCGTTCGCCTCCTCACCGGGGTTGAAGCGCAGGTTCTCCAACAGCTCGACCTCGGGACAGAGTTCGTGCAGACGGCGGCGCACGGGCTCGACGCTGTACTTCTCGACGACCTGGCCGTTCGGACGTCCGAAGTGCGTGCACGCCACGAGAATCGCGCCGCGCGACAAGAGCTCTTCGAAGAGCGGCAGCGCGGCGCGGATGCGAAAGTCGTCGGTGACCTCGAGTCGGCCGTCGACCTCGGCGACGGGCGTGTTGAAGTCCACGCGCACGAGGATCCGTTTGCCCTTGAGACTGCCCCAGCGATCGTAGGAGGGCAGCGCTTCGCTCACCACTACTTCCCGATGTGGACGCTGAGGTCCACCAGTCGGTTCGCGTAGCCCCACTCGTTGTCGTACCAGCCGAAGATCTTCACCATGCTCTGGTCGTCGTCGATGCGCTGGACGATGGTCATCAACGAGTCGAAGGTGCACGAGGCCGGCGTGCCGACGATGTCCGACGAGACGAGGTACTCCTCGGTGTAGACCAGGATGCCCTTCATCGGACCATCGGCCGCGGCGCGAAAGGCCGCGTTCACGGCCTCGACGCTCGTCGACGAGGTGATGGCCGTGAAGTCGGTGATGCTGCCGACCGGCACCGGCACGCGCAGCGACGTGCCGTCCAGTCGGCCCTTCATCGAGGCGAGCACCAGGCTCGTGGCGCGCGCCGCGCCGGTCGCGGTCGGCACGATGTTGATCGCCGCCGCGCGCGCGCGGCGCAGGTCCTTGTGCTCGAGGTCGAGCAGGTTCTGGTCGTTGGTGTAGGCGTGGACCGTCGTCATCAGTCCGGTCGTCACGCCGAAGGCGTCGTCGAGCACCTTGACCATCGGCACGAAGCAGTTCGTCGTGCACGAGGCGTTGGAGACGACGTGGTGCGTCGCGGCGTCGTAGGTGTCGTCGTTCACGCCGATCACGAAGGTGGCGTCGACGTCGGTCGCCGGCGCCGAGATGATGACCTTGCGCGCGCCGGCCGTGAGGTGTTGGGCGGCGCTCTCGCGCGTGGTGAAGCGTCCGGTCGACTCGATGACCACGTCGACGTTCATCGCGCCCCACGGCAGTTCGGCCGGGTTGCGCTCGGCCAGGACCTTGATGGTCTTGGTGCCGACGGTCATGCCGTCGTTGGTGATCGCGACCGGGCACGTCGAGGCTGCCCTGGGTCGAGTCGTAGCGCAGGAGGTGGGCGTTGACCTCGGGCGACGTGAGGTCGTTCACGGCGACGACGTCGATGTCCGGGTTCCCCAGCGACGCGCGAAGGTACCCGCGACCGATGCGTCCGAACCCATTGATTGCCACGCGTATTGCCACTACTGCTCCTCTGGTTGTCGGCGTCGTTATCGCACTTCGGCGAGTACCGCTTCGGTCAATTTTTGCACATCGTGGACCATGCCATTTCGCCCCGCGAGGTTCGCAATGTGAACGGGGAGTGAACATCGCTGCGACGCGAACTCCGAGAACTGATCGACCAGCACGACGTCGGGTACGACGCCGTGACGCACCAGCGCGTCCACGTGGTCCTCGAGCGTGTAGCCCTCGGTCTCGGGGATCTGCTCGTGCAGGTTCGCGACGTAGATCTTCGTCGGCGCCCGTACCCGACAGCGCCTGCGTGACGCCGGGCACGACGCAGGCCGCCAGCACGCTCGTGAAGAGCGAGCCCGGTCCGATGAGGATCACGTCGGCGCGCTCGATCGCTTCGACGGCGGCGATCGGCGTGGCCGCGTTCGTCGGCTCGACGCGGATGCGTCGGATCGACGAGGACTTCATGACCTCGCTCTGTCCTCGCGTGTCGCCGTCCTCGGTCGAGGCGACGAGCACCACGCCCTCCTGGCTCGCCGGCACGATCAAGCCCGTCACGCCCATGACCTGGGCGACCGCGCGCACGGACTCCTCGAGGTCGCCGGTGGCGTCGATCAGGCCCACCAACAACAGGTTGCCGACGGCGTGGCCGTTCAGTTCACCCGACGCTGAAGCGGTGCTCGAAGGACGCCGCGAGCGGATTGGCGGGATCGGCCAGCGCCACGAGGCACTTGCGCAGGTCCCCGACGGCGGCGACGTTGAGCAGCGCGCGCAGCCGTCCGGTCGATCCCCCGTCGTCGGCGACCGAGACCACGCCGGTGACGTCGTCCGACACCCGTCGCAGGGCGCGCAGCGACACGGCCGTGCCGTGGCCCCCACCGACCGCGACGACCCTCATCGAGCGATGTCGCGGTGGAAGACGGCGTGTTCGAGGTTGAGTCGTCGGCGCAGCTCTTCGGCGATCGCGACCGAGCGGTGGCGTCCACCGGTGCAGCCGATCGCGACCGAGAGATAGGACTTGCCTTCCTTCTGGAACTCCGGGATCTGCCATTCCAGCATCGACACGACGTCGGCCAAGAAGTGCTGCGCGCCCTCTTGGTTCAGCACGTACGTGGCGACCGGCTCATCGAGTCCCGACAGCGGTCGCAGCTCCTCGACCCAGAACGGATTGGGCAGGAAGCGACAGTCAAAGACCAGGTCGACGTCGCGCGGTAGTCCGTTGGAGTAGCCGAAGGAGACGAGGGAGACCCGCAGCGACCCGAACCCGGCCATCTCGGTGAACGTCTCGACGATGCGCGAGCGCAGTTGATTGGCGTTGATCGATCCGGTGTCGATCACGAGGTCGGCGCCGTCGCGGATCGACTGCAGCAGAGCCCGCTCGCCGATGATCGACTCGGCCAGCGTGGGCGCCTCGAAGGGGTGGCGACGGCGATTGCCCTCGAAGCGGTGGATCAGGACGTCGTCGGGCGCGTCGAGGAAGAGGATCTTGGCGTTCTCGTGGAGTTGGCGCAGCTCGCGTTCGACCCCGAGCCAGTCGTGGGGCTGCACGCCACCGGAGCGCCCGACGATGAAGGCGACCCCGGCGTACTCGCGCGAGCCGCTGATGGCGAGTTCCCCGACGCGCGCGATCAGCTCGATCGGCATGTTGTCGATGACGAACCAGCCGATGTCCTCGAGGGCGGCCGAGACCGTCGAGCGTCCGGCGCCCGACATGCCGGTGACCAACAAGACCTCACTCATCGTCGCTCCCCTTGGCCGGCTTGGGCTGGGACGGCGCCCGTAGATGATCGTAGAGCCTTCGCGCGACGTCACCGGGCAGCCACGCGAGCGCGTCGAGCTCGTCCAAGCTCGCCTGACGCAGCGCGTCGAGGGAGCCGAAGGCCCCGAGCAGACGTTCGCGACGCGCCGGACCGAGACCGTCGATGCCCGAGAGCGACGAGGCGACCATCGACTTGCCGCGCTTGGAGCGGTGGAACGTGATCGCGAAGCGGTGCGCCTCGTCGCGCACGCGCTGCACCAGGTAGAGCGCCTCGGAGCCACGTTCCAGCGCGATGGGCACGCTCGAACCCGGTCGGTACAGCAACTCCTCGCGCTTGGCCAGCGCGGTGAACTCGACCTCGTCGACTCAGACCCAACGTCGCCGCGGCCTTCTGCGCGGCGTGGAGCTGGGGCAGTCCGCCGTCGATGATGATCAGGTCGGCGCGGCGGAACTTGCTCGCGCTCTGCTCGTCGCTCCAGTAGGCCAGACGACGTCGCACGACCTCTTCCATCGCGCCGACGTCGTCGTTGCCGAGGACCTCTTTCACGTTGAAGTGCCGGTAGTCGCTCTTCTTGGCTAGGCCGTCTTCGAAGACGACCATCGAGCCGACGTAGTTCGTGCCCTGCAGGTGACTCATGTCGAAGCACTCGATGCGGAAGGGCGGCTGTTCGAGACCCAGCGCGCTGCCGAGTTCCTGCAACGCCCGGGCGCGCACGTTGTGGTCACTCTGGCGTCGCAGTGAGTCTCGGTCGATCACCGACAGGGCGTCGTTGCGCGCCAGTTCGACCGCGCGACGGCGCTTGCCGCGCTGCGGGGCCGCTATCTCGACCGGACGACCGCGCAACTCGACCAGGTACTCGCGCGTCAGCGCCGTCGCCGACTCATCCTCGGCGATCAGCACGACCGGCGGCACGGAGTCCGCGTCGACGTACATGTCGGTGAGGACGCTCTCGAGGATCTCGGCGTCGTCCTCGTCCATCGAGCGGTCGATCAGGTGCACGCTGCGACCGATCACCCGTCCGAAGCGCACGCGAAAACGCACCACCGCGGCCCGTCCGCCGTCGCTGGCGACGGCGACCACGTCGAGGTTCGAGTGATCGTCCAGGACGACGTTCTGCACGCTGGCCGCGCGCTCCAAGGCCTCGAGTCCGTCGCGGGCCTTGGCGGCCGCCTCGTAGTGCTTCTGTTCCGACGCCTCGTGCATCTGGCGCTGCAGGAGACCACGTAACTGGCGCACGTCGCCGTCGAAGAACCGCGCCCAGGCCGCGACGAGTTGCGCGTAGCCCTCGGGGTCGATCGCGCCCACGCACGGCCCGGAGCACTTGCCGATGTCAAAGAGCAGGCAGGGGCGGCCGATGCGCTGGTGGTAGTTGTACTTGTGCTTGGTGCACGAACGTAGCGGGAAGGCCTGGATCAACTCGTCCATCGTCGTGCGCAGGGCGCGCACGTCGACGAACGGGCCGAAGTACCGCACCCCCTTCACGTGCTTGGCGCGCGTGATGTACGGCGCGGCGAAGTCGGTGCGGGTGTCGAGCGCGACGTAGGGAAAGCTCTTGTCGTCCTTCAGACGCATGTTGTAGCGCGGCTGATTGTCCTTGATCAACTCGTTCTCGAGGACCAGGGCGTCGAGTTCGGTCGGCGTGACGATCCACTCGACCGAGGTCGCCTCGGCCATCAATGCCTGGGTCTTGAGCGAGAGGCCTTCGGGTCGCTGGAAGTAACTCCCGAGCCGCGAGGCCAGTGACAGGGCCTTGCCCACGTAGATGATCTGCCCGTGCGCGTTGCGAAAGAGGTAGCAGCCGCTCTGGCGTGGGATGCCGGAGGGGCGCGCGAACACTATCGGCGTCCGTGCGCTGCCAGCGACTCCTTCAAGACCGGTCCCCGTCGCGCTCGGCAGCATCGCAATCTCTTCGGGCGTGCCCTCGCCGACAATCTTCCCTCCGCGACGCCCGCCCTCAGGCCCGAGGTCGATGACCCAGTCGGCCGTCTTCACGACGTCGAGGTTGTGCTCGATGACGAGCACGGTGTTGCCCTGGTCGACCAGTCGGTGCAGGACCTCGAGCAGACGCTTCACGTCTTCGAAATGTAGTCCCGTCGTCGGTTCATCGAGTACGTAGAGCGTGTGACCGGTCGGACGTCGCGCGAGTTCGGTCGCCAGCTTGACGCGTTGGGCCTCGCCACCGGAGAGCGTCGGCGCCGGTTGACCGAGGCGGACGTAGCCGAGCCCCACGTCGCTGAGGCTCTGGATGTGGCGCAGGATCGCGGGCTGTCGTTCGAAGAAGGTCAGCGCCTCGGCGACCGGCATGTTCAACACGTCGGCGATCGACTTGCCGCGGTAGCTGATCTCGAGGGTCTCGCGGTTGTAGCGCGCGCCGTTGCACACTTCGCAGTTGACGTAGACGTCGGGTAAGAAGTGCATCTCGATCTTGATGGTGCCGTCGCCGGCGCAGGTCTCACAGCGCCCGCCCTTCACGTTGAAGGAGAAGCGACCCTGCTGGTAGCCCCGGACCTTGGCCTCCTGGGTGTCGGCGAAGAGCTTGCGGATCTTGTCGAAGACGCCGGTGTACGTCGCCGGGTTCGAGCGCGGGGTGCGACCGATCGGCTGCTGGTCGACCGCGACGACCTTGTCGATGTTCGCCACACCGGTGATGGTGTCGTGCTCCATCGTGGTGGTCTTGGCCCGGTTGATCTGGTGTTCGAGTGAGGCCAACAAGATGCCGTTGATGAGCGTGGACTTGCCCGAACCCGAGACGCCGGTGATCGCGACGAAGTCCCCGAGCGGCAGGTCGACCGTGACGTTCTGCAGGTTGTTCGCGCGCGCGCCCTTGATCGTCAGCTTCTTGCCGTCGCCCGTGCGCCGCGTCTCGGGCACCGGGATGGACTTCTCGCCCGAGAGGTACTGACCCGTCAACGACTCGGCGTTATCCAGGAGCTCCTTGTAGGTGCCGGCGTGCACGACGCGACCGCCGAACTCGCCGGCGCCGGGACCGATGTCGACGATGTAGTCGGCCATGCGGATGGTCTCCTCGTCGTGTTCGACGACGATGACCGAGTTACCCAGGTCGCGCAGACGCTCGAGCGTCGAGATCAGTCGCCGGTTGTCGCGCTGGTGCAGACCGATGGACGGCTCGTCGAGGACGTACAGCACGCCGACGAGGTAACTCCCGATCTGACTGGCGAGCCGGATCCGTTGTGCCTCACCGCCCGAGAGCGTCGCCGAGGCGCGCGAGAGCGTCAGGTAGTCCAGTCCCACGTCCATCAAGAACGTCAGTCGCTCGACGATCTCCTTGATGACCCGACGCGCGATGGTCTCTTCACGCTTGGTCAACTTCAACTTGGCGAAGAGGTCGATCGCCTCGTCGATGGTCATCGAGTTCACCTGGGCGATGTTGTGGCCGTGCACCTTCACCGCGAGGATCTCGGGCTTGAGGCGCTGGCCGTGACAGGTACGACACTCGACCTCGCGCATGTACTGCTCGGCCTGCTCGCGCGACCAGTCGCCGTCGGCCTCGTTGCGCTTGCGCTCGAGCCAGTCCACGATCCCGGCGTACGTCGTGTCGTAGGTGCGGACCTTGCCGTAGCGGTTGCGGTACTTCACCGGCACCGATCGCTTCTCGACGCCGTAGAGGACCAACTTCTTGTCCTTGGGCTTCAGTTTCTTCCACGGCGTGTTGACGTCGAACCCCCCGAGCGCGGCGATGCCGTCGATCAGACGCGCGAAGTACTTGAAGCGCACGCCGGCCCACGGTGCCAACGCGCCCTCCTTGAGCGAGAGCGTGTCGTCGGGCACGACGAGTTCGGGATCGACCTCGAAGCGGGTGCCCAGTCCGGTGCAGACCGGGCACGCCCCGTAGGGCGAGTTGAAGGAGAAGTCGCGTGGCGCCAACTCCACGAAGCTCAGCCCACAGTCGTTGCAGGCCATCTTCTCGGAGAACTGGACCAGTTCGTCGGAGTCGACGAACAAGAACGAGACCAGGCCGCGCGTGAGTTTCAGCGCCGCCTCGACCGACTCGGTGAGTCGTTGACGATTCGAGCTCTTCACGCTGAGTCGGTCCAGCACGACGTCGATCGTGTGCTTCTCGTAGCGCGCGAGGTTCAACGAGTCTCGTTCGGACAGTTCCATCACGATGCCGTCGACGCGCACCCTCGAGAACCCCTGGGCCGCGAGCTCGTTGAGCAGCGTGCTGTACTCGCCCTTTCGCCCCTCGACGACCGTCGCCAGGACCAAGAACCGCTCGTCGTTCGTGCGCGACAAGACTTGGTCCACGATCTGCTGGGGGGTCTGACGGGTGACCACCTTGCCGCAGTTGGGACAGTGTTGCACCCCGACGCGCGCGAAGAGCAGTCGTAGGTAGTCGTGGATCTCGGTGATCGTGCCGACGGTCGAACGCGGGTTACGCGAGGCGGTCTTCTGGTCGATCGAGATCGCCGGGGACAGGCCCTCGATGAAGTCGACGTCGGGCTTGTCCATCTGACCGAGGAACTGGCGGGCGTAGGCCGAGAGGCTCTCGACGTAGCGGCGCTGACCCTCGGCGTAGATGGTGTCGAAGGCCAGGGAGGACTTACCCGAGCCGGAGAGCCCCGTGAAGACCACCAACTGGTCGCGCGGGATCTCGACCGAGAGGTTCTTGAGGTTGTGGACGCGAGCGCCCTGCACCTTGATGGTCGAGGACATTATGGGAATCTACCGGTCACGCGTCGAGGGTCAGTTCATCGAGGGACGAGATCTCGTCGAGTGACGAAATCATGCCCTGACGCTGCAGCGAGTGGAGGATGTCGCGCAGCGCGGCCGCCTCTTCGAAACGCAGTTCGCCGGCGGCGAGCAACATCGCCTTTTCCACTCGCGCGATCTCGAGGGAGAGGTCGTCGGGCAACATGTCCTCCAGGGACGACACGCCGTGGACCTTGTTGGCCGGTTCGGGCATGGTCTCGGAGCGCAGTCGCCCGAGGATGTCGGCGACGTTCTTCATCACCGTGGTCGGTTCGATGCCGTGCTCCTTGTTGTACTCGATCTGGAGCAGCCGTCGACGTTCGGTGAGCGAGATGGCGGCGCGCATCGAATCGGTCATCCGGTCGGCGTAGAGGATCGCCTGGCCGTTGGAGTTGCGCGCGGCGCGCCCGATCGTCTGGATCAGCGCGCTGCGCGAACGCAAGAAGCCCTCCTTGTCGGCGTCCAGGATCGCGACGAGGGAGACCTCGGGCAGGTCGAGTCCTTCACGCAAGAGGTTGATGCCCACCAGGATGTCGAACTCCCCGAGACGCAGCGAACGCAGTATCTCGATGCGCTGGATCGTGTCGATGTCGCTGTGCAGGTACTGCACGCGGTAGCCGGCCTTGGTGAGGAAGTTCGTGAGGTCCTCGGCCATGCGCTTGGTCAGCGTGGTGATCAGTACGCGCTCGTTGCGCGCCACGACGACGTCGAGGCGCGCGCGCAGGTCGTCGATCTGATTCTTCGTCGGCACGACGGTGACGACGGGGTCCAGGAGACCGGTCGGGCGGATGACCTGTTCGACGATCTGGTCACTGTGCTCCATCTCGTAGGGTCCGGGCGTCGCCGAGACGAAGACCATCTGGGGCACCAACTCCATGAACTCGTCGAAGTTGAGTGGCCGGTTGTCGAGTGCGCAGGGCAGTCGGAAGCCGTGCTCGACCAGCGTCTCCTTGCGCGAGCGGTCACCGGCGTACTGCCCACGGACCTGCGGCACGGCGACGTGGGACTCGTCGATGACGAGCAGGTAGTCCTCCGGGAAGTAGTCGAGCAACGTATAGGGACGCTCCCCCGGCTTTCGTCCGTCGAGGTGCGCGCTGTAGTTCTCGATGCCGGCGCAAAAGCCCGTCTGCTCGAGCATCTCGAGATCGTGCTCGGTGCGCGAGCGCAGTCGCTGGGCCTCGAGGAGTTTGCCCTCGGACTGGAACGTGGCGAGCTGGGCCTGGAGTTCGTCCTCGATGCCGCGACAGGCGCGCTGCAACGTGGCGGCGCTCGTGGCGTAGTGCGACGCCGCGAACAGCGTGAACTCCTTCACCTTGCCGCGGCTCTCCTGGGTCATCGGGTTGAAGAACGAGACCTCCTCGATCACGTTCTCGAAGAACGAGACGCGGATCGCTTCGTTGCTGTAGGCCGGTTGGATCTCGAGGGTGTCGCCCTTCATCCGGAACGTGCCGCGGTCGAGCACCAACTCGTTGCGGCTGTACTGCATCTCCACCAGCCGTCGCAGCAGCGCACGCTGGTCGAAGCTGTCGCCGACCTCGAGCTGCAACATTCGTTCGCGGTACTCGAGCGGCGAGCCGAGGCCGTAGATGCACGAGACCGAGGCGACGACGATCGTGTCGCGGTGCGTCAATAGCGACGAGGTCGCGGCGTGGCGCAGCCGGTCGATCTCTTCGTTCACCGAACTGTCCTTCTCGATGAAGGTGTCGGTGCGCGGGACGTAGGCCTCGGGTTGGTAGTAGTCGTAGTACGAGACGAAGAACTCGACGCGGTTCTGCGGCAGCATCTCCTTGAGCTCCGACGCCAACTGCGCGGCGAGCGACTTGTTCGGCTCGAGGATCAGTGTCGGGCGCTGCACGTGCTCCACGAGCCACGCGATGGTCGCCGTCTTGCCGCTGCCGGTGATCCCCTCGAGCGTCTGGTAGCGCAGACCGTCTTCGCACCCCTTGGGCCAACAGCTCGATCGCCTTGGGCTGATCGCCGGCCGGCTGGAACGGCGACTCGACGAGGAACTTATCCACGCGACAGACCCGCCTCGGCGAGCGCCACGTCGAGTTCGGCGTAGAGATCGTCCACGGTTCCCTCGTTCCACAACACGCGGTCGACGATCGCCGCGCGCTCGTCGTTGCTCATCTGATTCGCCAGCCGGGCCCGAGCGTCGGCCTCTGCGAAACCTCGTCCGTTCACGAGTCGGCGAATCGCGGTCTCCGGTGAGACCTGCACCGACCACACCGCGTCGAGGGAGAACGCCGCGCGGTGCTCGGGTCGAAAGAGCGGGATCGCGGCGAAGACCGCGTCGCCGTCGGCCTCGTCGAGCCGCCGTACGATCTCGACCCCGATCGCCGGGTGCGTGATCGAGTTCAACCGACGCAGCGCGGTCGCGTCGTGAAACACGATTTCGGCGACGAAGGCTCGATCGAGTGCGCCGTCACCGTCAAGGACGGCACTGCCGAACGCGTCGACCAACGTGGCCAGCGTGGGACTCCCGGGCGAGGTGACGTCGTGCGCCACGTCGTCGGCGTCCACCACGGCGAAACCCAGCGCGCGTAGGCGTTCGCGCGACCGCGGATTTCCCCGCGCCGATACCGCCAGCGATGACAATTCTTTTCACTGTTCCACGGTAGTCAGACGCTGTCACACCCCAACTGGGCCCGTGGGGTGGTCCAAAGGCCGTAGTGGCGTTGAGTAATGTTCAATCAGTCTCAACCCGGGGGAAAAGTGCTCAGATATTTGACGAAACGACTGATGCTGCTCATCGGCATCGTGTTCGTCATCTCGGTCGGAAGCTTCTATCTCATCCATTTGCTTCCCGGTAATCCGGAGACCGTCGATCCTCGGCTTCGGGGCCACGCCGGAGGCGAAGGCGGCTCTCGCCCGCCAGCTCGGGCTGAACAAACCGATCTACCTGCAGTACTTCGTGTGGCTCGGCAATATCGTGCGCGGCAATCTCGGCATTTCTTTCATCTCCCAGACCACCGTGGCCTCGGTGATCCGCTCGGCGCTGCCGATCGACGCTGAGATCATCATCATCAGCCAGATCCTCGCCTTCGCCGCCGCGATTCCGACGGCCATGCGCTCGGCCCGCAAGCCCGACGGCATCATCGACCGCGTCCTGGGCGCGGGCAGTTTCACGCTGCTGTCGATCCCGCCGTACATCTTGATCGTCTTACTGGTGCTCTTCATCTCACTGAAACTCGGCATCTCGGCGACAGGGCCGTCGGCCTACGTTTCCTTGGGCACGGACTGGATCACGAACCTCGAGAGTCTCTCCTTACCGGCCTTCACCCTCGCGGTCGGCAGCTACGTCGTCTACTACCGCGTCTTGCGCAGCGACCTCATCGCGACGCTGCAGGAGGAGTTCATCACGATGGCGCGTTCCAAGGGCCTCAGCCAGCGACGCATCATGTGGCGCCACGCCTTTCGCCCGTCCTCGGTCGCGCTGCTCGGCGCGGCCAGTGTGAACATCGGCGGCCTGTTGGCGGCCGGCTTCGTCGTCCAGTACCTCCTGCAGATACCGGGACTCGGCTACACGTTGATCCAGGCGATCAACATGAGCGACTTCCTCGTCGTGCAGGGGATCGTGCTCACGGTCTCGGTCCTCGTGGTTCTGATCAACTTCTTCTTCGACTTCGTCATCAACATGGTCGACCCGAGGATCAGCCGTGAGTAACTTCAGCCCCGGCATCAGCATGGCGCTCGAAGAGCAGGTCCTGGACGCCCTGGTCAAGGAGGAGCCGGGCGAGCCGCTCGGTGTCTTCTTCTGGATCTGCGTCTTTTGGATCGCGCTCAACGTCTTCGGTGCCATCTTCGCCAACGTCCTGCCCCTGCAGAGTCCGCTGAACGAGAACTTCAACGCGATCAACGCGGCGCCGGGACTCCATCACCTCTTCGGCACCGACGACCTCGGTCGCGACATCTTCTCTCGCGTCGTCTACGGCTCGCGCGTCTCGATCACCGTCGGCATCGGCGCCATCGTGATCGGCTTCGGCATCGGCGCCCCGCTCGGCATGCTGGCGGCCTATCGTCGCGGTCGCTTCGACGCCATCCTCACGACGATCATGTACGTGCTGCTGGCCTTCCCGGCGATCATCGCCACGATCGCCGTACTGTCCTTTTGGACGCCGCGCTCGTTGTTCAAGATCATCGTCGTGATCGGCGTCGCGTCGATCCCGCTGGTCTATCGCGTCATACGAACCGCGACGTTGACGGTCGCCACCAAGGACTACGTCATCGCCGCCAAGGTCCAGGGCGCAACCGACCGACGCATCCTGATGAAGGAGTTGTTGCCGAACATCGCGCCGATCGCCGTCTCCTTCTTCTTGATCGGCGTGGCGACGGTCATCACCCTGGAGGGCGCGCTGGCGTTCCTCGGGCTGTCGGTCAATCCCCCGACGCCGAGTTGGGGCAACATGATCAACGAGGCGCGCACCGTGCTGCAAAGAACCCCTGGCTCGCCATCTTCCCGTCGCTCGCCCTCTGTCTGTTTCTCATCGCCCTCAACTTCATCGGGGACCGCATACGTGCACACTTCGACGTGACGGAGGTGAAACTGTGAGCGACGACAAGCTGTTGGTCGTGAAGGACCTCACGACGACGTTCGCGACCACCAACGGGAACCTCACCGCCGTGAACGGCGTCTCATTCGAACTCGAACGCAACGAGACGCTCGGCATCGTCGGTGAATCCGGTTCGGGCAAGACGGTCTTGTCGCGAACGATCATGGGACTGCAGCCGCGAGTGAACACGACCGTCACCGGATCGTCGATGATCGACGGTTTCGAGGTCGTCGGCGCGAGCGAGAACGACAAGCGCACGATCTGGGGTACCGAGGTCGCGATGGTCTTCCAGGACCCGATGACCTCGCTCAACCCGGTCATGCGCATCGGCAAGCAGATCGACGAGGCGCTGCGCGTGCGTCTCGGCATGAACCGCGCCGACGCCAAGGCCCGAGCCATCGAGTTGCTGGAACTGGTGGGTATCCCCTCGCCGGTCCAGCGCTACAACGCCTATCCCGGCCAACTCTCGGGCGGCATGCGCCAGCGCGTGGTCATCGCGATCGCGCTGGCCTGTTCGCCGAAGCTGCTGATGGCCGACGAGCCGACGACCGGACTTGACGTCACGATCCAGGCCCAGATCCTGAACCTGCTCGACGAACTGAAGGACCGACTGAAGATGTCGGTGATCCTGGTGACCCACGACCTCGGCGTCGTCGCCACGCGCACCTCGCGCATCGTCGTGATGTACGCCGGGCGGATCGTGGAGACCGGCACGACCCGCGACGTCTTCTACCACCACCGCATGCCCTACACGCGGGCGCTGCTTGGAGAGTTCGCCCAAGGTCTCCAACAAGAGCCACACGCGACTGGTGACGATCCCCGGACGTCCGCCGAACCTGCTGAATCTCTCGGACGGCTGCAGTTTCGCGCCGCGCTGCAAGTACGCCACCGACCAGTGCCACCTCGTGCGCCCCGAGCTGCAACCGTCGGTCGAGCCCGGTCACACCTTCGCCTGCTGGAACCCCCTGCCCGTCAACGCCGAGGCGACACTGCCATGAGCGATCCGCGCACGCCACTGCTCAACGTCACCGACCTCGAGGTCACCTTCTACGTCCACGGCCACGCGTGCAGCGCCGTCGCCGGCGTGAGCTTCACGATCTACGAGGGCGAGACGCTCGGGCTGGTCGGCGAGTCGGGCTGCGGCAAGTCCACGACCGGCAAGGCGCTGATGCGCATCGTCGAACCGTCCAAGGGGACCGTCGAACTCGAGGGCGTCGACATCACCAAGGAGTCCGGCAAGGCGTTGCGCAGTGCGCGCACGCGCATGCAGATGATCTTCCAGGACCCGATCAGCTCGCTCAATCCGCGCCGACGCGTGAAGGACATCGTCGCCGAGCCGCTGGACTGTTGGAAGACGGTCACGGGCGTCGAGCGCGACGCGCTGGTCAGCGACCTCTTGAGCAAGGTCGGCATCGACCCCTCGGTCTACGGCAATCGCTACGCCCGCCAGTTCTCCGGCGGCCAGTGCCAGCGCATCTCGATCGCGCGCTCGCTCGCGATGCGACCCAAGCTGCTCATCTGTGACGAGATGGTCTCGGCCCTCGACGTCTCGGTCCAGGCCCAGATCCTGAACCTGCTCGGAGGACCTGAAGGCCGAGTACGGACTCACGCTGCTCTTCATCGCCCACGACCTCGCGGTCGTGAAGAACGTCAGTGACCGCGTCGCGGTCATGTACCTCGGCAAGATCTGTGAGATCGGACCGGCCGACACGCTCTATGAGTCCCCGGCCCACCCGTACACCGAGTTCCTGCTCGGCGCGGCCCTGGAGGCCGACCCCGACTCGCCGATGCACGCCCAGGTCCTCGAGGGCGAACCGCCGAGTCCGATGAACCCGCCCAGTGGCTGTCGCTTTCGCACGCGCTGTCCCAACGCCACCCAGAAGTGCGCCGACGAGGAGCCGCTACCCCAAGAGGTCGCGCCGAACCACATGGTCTCGTGTCACTACCCGTTGACCATCCACCACAAGTCGAGCGGCGCCCGTCGCCCTCGAGGGCTAGCGCGACCTACTCCGCGTCAGCGCTGTCGGTCGTGCTCGGTGTGTCAGCGTCGGCGTTCTCGGCCGCGTCCACGGTGTCGATGATCTCGACCTCGGAGACGCGCGGTCTCGTCGCCCGACTTCGGTGCGACCTCGACGGCGTACTCGGCCCACGCGGCCTGGGCCTCGGTCTCGGGCGTGAACTCGCCGTACTCGATGGCGCCGATGTAGTTGCCCTCGTCGTCGTAGGCGTGGCTGCCGAAGGCCTCGCGGTACTCCTCGGAGACCTCGCCACCCTCGGCGGCCTGCTTGATCGAGAGGCTGATGCGACGACGCGCGGTGTCGAGTTCGATGATCTTGACCCACAGCTCCTCACCGGCGGTGACGACCTGGTCGGGCGACTCGACGTGGTGCGCGGCCATCTCTGAGATGTGGACCAGTCCCTCGATCCCCTCGCCCACCTGGACGAAGGCGCCGAAGGGCACGAGCTTGGTGACGCGGCCGTAGACGAGCTGGTCGACCGAGTGGCTGTCGGCGAAGACCTGCCACGGGTCGGACTGGGTCGCCTTCAGCGACAGCGAGATGCGCTCCTTCGAGAAGTCGACGTCCAGCACCTCGACGTCGACTTCGTCGCCGACGGCGACGACCTGGCTCGGGTGGTCGATGTGCTTCCAGCTGAGCTCCGAGACGTGGATGAGTCCGTCCATGCCGCCGAGGTCCACGAAGGCGCCGAAGTTGACGACCGAGGAGATGACCCCGTGACGACGCTCGCCGGGCTTGAGGTTCGACAGGAAGTCGCCGCGCTGTTCCTTCTGGGTCTCTTCGAGCCAGGCGCGGCGCGAGAGCACGACGTTGTTGCGGTTGCGGTCGAGCTCGATGATCTTGGCCTCGACGGTCTTGCCGATGTAGGGCTGGAGCTCGCGCACGCGTCGCAGTTCGACCAGTGACGCGGGCAGGAAGCCGCGCAGACCGATGTCGACGATGAGTCCGCCCTTGACGACCTCGATGACGACGCCCTTGACGACCTCGTCGCGGTTCTTCAGCTCTTCGATGTTGCTCCAGGCCTTCTCGTACTGGGCGCGCTTCTTGGAGAGGACGAGACGCCCCTCCTTGTCCTCTTTCTGGAGGACCAGGCACTCGATGCGCTCGCCGATCGAGACGATCTCGGAGGGGTCGACGTCGTTGCGGATGGAGAGCTCGCGCGCCGGGATGACGCCCTCGGACTTGAAGCCGATGTCGAGCAGGACTTCGTCGTGGTCGATCTTGACCACGGTGCCGGTGACCAGGTCACCGTCTTCGAACTCGAGGACGCTGTCGCCGACCAGGGTGGCGAGGTCGGTGCCGACCATGTCGTCTTCGGTGATGACGCGCGGAACGTAATTTCCGTCTTCGTCAAAGGTTCCCATCTGCTGGGAGGAGAGGAGGCTGGTGCCGTCCGACATGCGTACTTCTTTCACAGACCACACCGGGGTCAGCTAGACGAATAGGGATCGGGTCTCCGGTGTAAACCCGACTTACAAGTCTAGCACGGAGCGTCATCCGCCCTTGGCGGCGGCCCAGTTCTCGCCCCAGTGCAGCGTGACCTCCAGGGGAACACTGAGCGACGCGGCGTTGGTCAGCGCGTCGAGGATGACGGCTTCGACGCGCGCCTTCTCCTCGGGCGGGGCCTCGACGACGACCTCGTCGTGCACCTGGAGGATGAGTCGGGCCTGCGAGGCCCTCGGCGCGCAGTTGGCGATCGAGTCGCACCAGGGCCGACTTGAAGATGTCGGCCGCGAGTCCCTGGATGCCCGAGTTCATGGCCTGTCGCTCGGCCGCCTGACGCTGCGGACCGGTCGCCGTGGCGATGTCGGGGAACGGGCGGATGCGGCCGAACTCGGTGCGCGAGTAGCCCTTGGCGCGGATGTCCTTGATCGTCTGGTCCATGTAGGCGCGCAGCGACGGGAAGCCGCGTGAAGTACTTGTCCATGATCTCCTTGGCGACGCTCACCGGTACGCCGAGTCGTCGACTGAGGCCGAAGGCCTCCATGCCGTAGGCGAGTCCGTAGGAGACGGCCTTGGCCTGTTCGCGCTGCTCGGGCGAGACGTCGGCCGGCGTGATGGCGAAGACCGAGGCGGCGATCGTGCGGTGCACGTCCTCGTGGGACGCGAAGGCCGCGAGCAGGCCCGAGTCCTGGGAGAGGTGCGCGAGGATCCGCAGTTCGATCTGGTTGTAGTCCGAGACCGCCATCTCCCAGCCCTCGCTCGGCACGAAGGCGTAGCGCAGTCGTCGACCCTCCTTGGAGCGCACGGGGATGTTGTGCAGGTTCGGACCGTCCGAGGAGAGTCGGCCGGTGCGCGCGACCATCTGTTGGAACGTCGCGTGGATGCGACCGTCGGCTCTGCACCGCGTCGATCAGCGGCGCGCCGTAGGTGCCGCGCAGTTTCTCGACCTCGCGGTAGCGCAGGATCAAGGGAATGATCTTGTGCTCGTCCTGGATGGCCTCGAGACTGGAGGCGTCGGTCGAGTAGCCCGACTTGATCTTCTTCACCGCGGTGAGGCCCATCTCGTCGAAGAGGACCGTCTGGAGTTGCTGCGGGTGAGTTCACCTTGAACTCGTGGCCGGCGACCTTCTGGATCTGCTTGTCCAGTGAGGCCGCCTCCTCGGTGAACTCCTTGGCGATCGTGCGCAGCAGTTCCACGTCGACGCGCACGCCGCGCGCCTCCATGAGCCCGAGCACCATCACGAGCGGCAGTTCGATCTGTTCGTAGACGAAGTTGAGTTCCCACTGCGCGATCTCGGCGCGCAGGTGCTCGCGCAGTCGCGCGATCAGCGCCACCTCGTAGGTCAACGTCTCGTCACTCGTGGTCGAGTCGAAGAGCGACGGCGACGCGTCGACGATCGGCTCGCCGAGGAAGCGCTGCGCCACCTCGGCGAGGTCGTAGCGACCGCTGTTGGCGTCGAGCAAGAACGCCATGATCGCGGTGTCGTCGGCCGGTTCGAGCATGACGCGTTCGCCACTCGCGGCCGCGTGATAGAGCGCCTTGAGGTCGTGACCGCACGGCGCGACGCGCGCGAAGGCGTCGATCACGTCGTCGAGGTCACACAGCGCGACGAGTCCCTTCTCGGCGTCGAGTACGGCGGCGCGCGCGTGGCGATAGGCCACGACCGGTGTCGTGGTCGACGCCAGCACCTCGTCGAGCGACTTCGCGACCTTCAACGCCTTGGCGGTCTTCGTCTTCTTCGCCGTCGTCGCTTCGCTCGAACGGCGCCGACGTCGCGCCGGCGTCGCCCAGGAGGCCCTCTTTCATCAGCTGACCGAAGCGCGTGCGCATCTGGTTCATCTCGAAGCGGTCGAAGAAGGCGTCGATCTCCGCGCGGTCCCATCCGCCCAGGGTGATGTCGTGCAGCGTGAAGTCGAGCGGCACGTCGCGAATGAGCATCATGACCTTCTCGTTGTTGCGCGCGCGCTCTTCGTAGGTCGCCAGGTTCTCGCGAAGTTTCGGCGTCAGGTCGCCCAGGTGGGCGTAGAGGTCGTCCATGTCGCGGTACTGCGCGAAGAGCTTGGCCGCGGTCTTCTCCCCCACGCCCGGCACGCCGGGCAGGTTGTCCGAGGTGTCGCCGCGCAGGGCGGCGAGCAGCGGGTAGCGCCGCGACTCGATGCCGCAGCGCTCGAAGATGCCGGCCTCGTCGTAGAGCGAGTAGTCCGAGACCCCGCGCCGGTTGTAGAGCACCTTGACGTACGGGTCCTCGACCAACTGGAAGGCGTCGCGGTCGCCGGTCACGACGACGACCGGGATCGACTCGTTGCGGCCCCACGTCGCCAGCGTCGCCAGCACGTCGTCGGCCTCGAAGTTCGGCACGCCGAGCACCGGGATGTGCAGCACCTCGCAGAGGTCGCGGATCAGCTCGAACTGGTGCTCGATCTCCGGCGGGCGTCTCGGCGCGACCACCCTTGTAGTCCTCGACCATCACGTCGCGAAACGTGCCGCCCGCGAGGTCGAAGGCGACGGCCAGGGCGCGCGGGTTCTGGGTGCGCACGAGCGACAAGCAACATCGCGGCGAAGCCGTGCAGCGCGTTGGTGACGAGTCCCTCGGACGTGGCGATGTCGGTCGGCAGGGCGAAGAAGGCGCGAAAGGCCAGCGACATCCCGTCCAGCAGCACCAGGGGGCGCTGGTCGATCGGCCGTCTCAGCCAACGAACTCACCCTTCAGTATCTGCTGGGCGATGTCGCGCATGCGCGTGCGTCCGCGCATCGCCGACTGCTGGATGATCTCGAAGGCCGCCGGCTCGTCGAGTCCACGCTCTTGCATCAGCATCTCCTTGGCCCGCTGGACGATCTCGCGCGTCTCGATCTTGTCCTCGACGTGTGACACCTCGGCGTCGCGCGTCTCGGTCGCGGGCGACAGGATCGCCGCCAGTTTGGGCAGGATCTCACTCGAACGAAACGGCTTGACGAGGTAGGCCACGACGCCGGCGTCGCGCGCGCTCTCGATCAGCGAGCGCTGACTGAAGGCCGTGAGCAGGACGACGACCGTCTCGGTGCCCTTCAGCGACTTGGCGACCTCGATGCCGTCGAGACCGGGCATCTTCACGTCGAGCAACGCCAGGTCGGGACGGAGTTCTTTGATCATGGCGAGCGCGTCGTCGCCGCGGGCGGCTTCGCCGACGACGAGGTAGCCGTCGCCTTCCAGGATCTCCTTGAGGTCGAGGCGGATGATCGACTCGTCGTCGGCGATGACGACGCGCTTATCCACGGTCGTCGTCCGGCGTCCAGTCGCGCAGCAGCTCGTCGCGGGCCTCGACCAGTTCGCGCACCTCTTCGGCGCGACGGTTCATCTCGGCGTTCGCCACGGCGACGTGTCGCGAGAGATCGTCGTACTCGTGCGCCTGCAGCGGTGTCTCGGAGACCAGCGCGCGGATCCGCGAGTCCTCCAGCGCGTCGTTCCAGACCATGACCTGTTCTTGGAGGACGTTGAGGCTCTCGCGCGCCTGGTTGAGCTGACGTTGCACGTCTTCCAGTCGTCGTTTGTAGAGGCGCGAACTCATGGCGAGAGTCTAAATCGTCACTTCGACGTCCACCAGAACGGCGCCGCGCTCGAGCATCTCGGGCGACGGCGTGACGCCGAAGCCGTCGGCGACGTCGTCGACCTCACGCGTCGTAGCCCTCGAGGACGACGTCGACGGGTCCGACGTCGCTCGGCTCGTCGACGCAGTTGTTGGCCAGCCAGCGGTGGACCCGACGGGCGTAGGGCGACTCGAAGAAGCCCCCGACGTACGGCGCGCAGTCCGGCCTCGTGCGCCGCGAGGATGATCGTGCGCGCGTTGGCGAGTCCACCGACGCGCGCCGGCTTCACGCAGATCAGCTCGGCCGCGCGGTAGCGCACGATCTGGGCGACGTCGCGCACGCTGCGCACGCCCTCGTCGATGCTGACCGGCACGTCGAGCCGTTCGGCCAGACGGGCCGTGTCGACCACGTTGCCCACGTCGTAGGGCTGTTCGACCGCCGCGACGTCGGCGACCTCGCGGATCCGTCGCACCTGTTCGATCACGTCGTCGTCCGAGCGGGCACTGCAGTTGTAGTCGAGCAAGACCGGCAACGAACGCGTCGCGATCGCACCGAGGCGGTACGCACGGCGGCGGGTGACAACGCGGCGCCGGACATCTTGGCGCGGACCCGCGCCGTCGAGCGATCGACGTCGACGGCGACGTCGTCGATCAGCGACACCGTCGTCTGCAACGGCGTGTCGAAGCGCGCCGGCCACAGCGCCTCAATGGTCGTGTTGGCCACGCGCAGTTCGCGGTCGAGCAGCGCCATCTCGAGCAGGGCGACGGCGGGATTGCTCGCCGCGCGCGAACCCGGCGAAACGCGCGACCCGCGTCCACGACGGCAGCGTCGCCCTCGCGCTCGAGAATCTGTTGCAGCTGCGGCAGCACGAAGACCCGCACTTCGTCGATCACGTCCGGGATCGACGCGTCACCGTTCAGTTCCTGCGGCTGCGGCGCGACTTCGCCGTAGCCCGGCGACGCCGTCGTGCTCGACGCGCAAGAAGAGACGCGAGCGCTCGTCGTGACGTTGACCGGCCGAACGAACCGGCACGCGAATCGTCGTGTCCTGTCGCCACAGCGTCGCGTTCATCCTCGTCACACTACGGTCCCTGTTAACGTTGTTCGCTCAGCCCGGATGGCGGAATCGGCAGACGCGGAGGCCTCAAAAGTCTTTACTCGAAAGGGTGTGTGGGTTCAAGTCCCACTCCGGGCACGCTGTCGACTGGACCTCGACGTGCATCTGTCACGACATCGTGAACACGTCAGTGCGCGATGGCGATCGATCGTCGCAGGCTGCGTGGAACGGGCCCGTCGTCGCCGGTGCCACGCGCGCGTAGCCGCGTCCGACGCCGTACCACGCGGCACAGAAGACGCTCACGTAGAACCCGACCGGCCAGTTCGACTCGTACGCGCACGCGAGCGCCATCCAGATCGTCACCAGCGCGATGGCGACCGACACCGACCATCGCCCGTCCGACGCGGTCGGTGAAGCACTGGGCCGCGGCCGACGGTCCGATCATCAACGTGAAGATCAGTAGCGCGCCGACGACCGGCACCGTCATCGTGGTCGCGCAGGCGATGACGATGAGAAACGCGATCTCGAGGCGCTGGGGCCGAAGTCCTCGCGCCGCGGCGATGTCGGGCGCGATCGACGCTCAGCAGCAGCGGTCGATAGAGGACCGCCACGGCGACGACGCAGACGGCGCCGAGCACGATCACCGGCACGAACTCGCTCGTGCTCACGCCGAGGATCTCGCCGAAGAGCAGCGAGAAGATCTGGGGCTCGTACTGCGTGCTGAGACTCAAGAACGCCGCGCCGAGGGCCAGCATCATCACCAGCGCCAGCGCCGTGACGGCGTCGGATCGTCCCGCGTCGACTCAGGGCACCGATGCCCAGGGCCGCCGCCGAAGGAGAAGACGCCGAGACCGATCAGGGGACTGAGCGCCGATGAGGTTCGCGCCGGCGGCGCCGGCGAAGGCGCCGTTGGGGATGGCGTGCGCCGGGAACGCCGAGCCGCGCAGCACGACGAAGAATCCGACGACGCCACCGACGACGGCCACCATCGTCCCCACCTCCCACGCGTTCACCATGAAGCCGCTGAACATCACGCGCCCACTGCGACGGTCGTCGACGTGGCGTCGGCTGACGCTGCTCGCGCGACGCACGAACGGAAGTCCGGACAGCGAGGTAGCCGAGGAAGATCAGCGACACGATGAAGAAGCTGACCGGCAGACCCTGACTGGACGGGATCCAATAGAAACTGTCGTACGCGAAGAGGATCCCGAGCCAGGTCGCGGCGATCGCCCAGCACCGCGGCCATGAGCAGCGACGCGCGCAGGCTCCTCGTCACCCGCACCGACGTCGCCGCCGGACCGATCAACAGCGCCGTCGAGAGGATCGAACCAACGGCGATCGACGACAGACCGACCGAGACGGCCATCGCGACCATGAAGGCCAGGGCCACGCCACGCAGATTGATGCCCCGCGCGCGCGTCAACTCCGCGCTCAGGGAACTCAGCAGCAACGGGCGATTGATCGCGACGACGATCGCGAGGGCGACGGCGCTGAGGACGAGGACCAGCGGCACGGTGGAGGGATCGACCGTGAAGATCGATCCGAACAGGATCTGTTGTGCGGCGCCCGTGGTCGCGCTCTTGGTCGTATCGAGATACAAGAACAGCGCCGCCAGCCCGAGCGCGGTACCCAACACGATGCCCGTCGCCACGTCGCGACCACGTTCGCGTTCCACCCCGATGAGGTCCATCGCCCCGGCGCCGATCACGCCGCCCCCGATGAAGCCGAGCAGTGGGCTCAGTCCGAAGAAGTACGCGGCCGAGCCGCCGGTCGTCGCGACGTCGGTGAGCGCGTGACCCGGCGAAGGACTGGCTCCGCACGACGACGAAGACGCCCACGACGGCCGACACGAGCGCCGTGACGGCCCCGATGATCAACGCCGTACGCACCGGGCGCGCTGGTGAAGAAGCCGGGTTCGAAGATGACGTGCACGACGGTCAATTGAGCGTGAGCGCCGGGTGGAGCGGAATGTCTTGCTCCTGACCCGGTTCGGCGACGACCAAGACTCTGCCCGTGCAGTTGGAGCACGTCGACGTGATGGCCGTAGAGCTGGCTCAAGACCTCGGAGCGGATGACCTCGTCGGTCGTCCCGCTCGCGGCGCGACCGCCGGTCAGGTAGACGATGCGGTCCATGACCGGCAAGAGGGCGTTCATCTCGTGCGCCGAGAGCAGGATCGCCACGCCGTAGCCGCGCGCGACGCGGTGCAGGAGCGACACGATGTCCTGCACGCTCTTCGGGTCCAGATTCGCGAGGGGCTCGTCGAGCAAGAGGAGCTTCGGTTGGCTCACCAAGGCGTGTGCGATGAAGACGCGCTGTTGTTCTCCCCCGGAGAGACTCCCGAGTCGGTTGTCCGCGAACGCGTCCGCGTCGACGTCGTGCAGGATCTGCTCGACCAACTCGCGTTGGCGAGCGTTCCGGCGCGCAATGCCGTAGCGATGGGCGTCGAGTCCGAGCGCGACGAAGTCGCGCGCGCGCATCGGGACGTCGGGATCGACGACGATCTTCTGTGGCACGTAGCCGAGCGAGCGACTGCGCGGCGACAGCGGCGCGCCGGCGACCAGAACTCGACCGTCGTCGGGACGCTGGAGTCCGAGGATGGTGCGCAGCAACGTGGTCTTGCCGACGCCATTGGAGCCGATGAGGCCCGTGAACTCGCCCTCGCGCACGTCAAAGGAGACGTGGTCGAGCACGAGGCGACCACTCAGCGTGACGGTAATGCCGTCGACTTGCAGGACTGGGGCGTTCGTCATAGTTTCTCCGTCGATCGGTGCTTCGTTATCGCCTTCGAGATCGCCGCCACTTCGGCGAGCATCCAGGACTGGTAGTCATAGCCCGCGGGCATCGTCTCATAGACGCCCACGACCGGCACCTTCGCCGAGAGGGCGGTCTGTTTGATCGTCGACGTGAGTGAGTCGACGACCTGTTCGTTGTAACAGAACACCTTGACCTCGTGCTTCGTGAAGAAGCCCTCTTCGAGCGAGATGTCCTCCGGCGCCGGGTCCACGCCGTTCATGATGTCGGCCTGGAAGACGAACGGCGTCAAGATACGTGCGCCCATCGCCTTTAACAGATAGTCCGCGACCGGCTCGGTCACCGCGACCGGGGTGCCACGGTGCGACGTCTTGAAGGTCGCGATGGCTTGGAGCCACGGCTGCAGCGAGGCGTCAAACGTCGCGAGGTTCTTCTGGAAATACGACGCGTGCGTCGGGTCGAGTTTCGCGAGGTCTTTCGCGATCACCGTGGCGACCGCGGGCATCGTGCGTGGGCCGTACCAGAGGTGGGGATTCGGTGTGTCCGCAGGTAGGTCCAGCACCACCTGCGCCACGATCACCTTGCGCTTCGAACTCGGCGAGGCTGACTCGATCTTGTTCATGAAGCCGTCGTAGCCCGCACCGTTTTGGACGACGAGTTGCGCTCGAGCAATCTCCTCGGCAACCGACGGACTCGCTTCAAACGTATGAGGATCCGTGTTGGGGTTGTCGAGGATTGACGAGACGGACACGTACTCCCCGCCGATCTGGGAGAGCACGCTGGCGTATTCGTTCTCCGCGCCCACCGCGACGATGACGCGAGACTTCGAAGCCGCCGACGCCGCGCTCATCGCCACGACACCAAGCACCGTCGCTGCCAGTACCACGCCCGACAACGCGGTGGCGACACTACGTTGTCGTCGTGACGTGCTCATTGAACCACGATAGAATGAGAATGAGTCTCAATACAACCGAGACGAGTCCGCGACGTACACCAGAGGAGAGCAACGTTGCCGAATTTCGAGTCAGTGGAGGACCTCCACGAATTCGTCGAGGTCCTCCTGCGCCGGATCGACCAGCGCTACACCGTTGGTCGTCGCGCGGTCGTCGAGCTCTTGGCGACCTCGGAACGGCCGCTCAGTATCTCAGACATCGAACAACGGGTGCCCGACGTCCCAAGGAGTTCGGCCTACCGGCACCTCTCGGACCTCCAACGAGCCGGCGTCGTGCGGCGGATCGCGGCGAGCGACGAGTTCGCCCGCTTCGAGATGGCCGAGGACTTCTTACATCACCACCATCACCTGCTCTGCTCGAGTTGCGGTCAGGTGATCGACGTGACGCCCACCACCGCGTTCGAGCGCACGGTGGCCCGCATGGTCGATGAGCTGACCGCCGAACAGGGATTCCTGGCGACCTCGCACGCCCTGGACGTCATCGGACACTGCGCCAACTGTCAGCGATAGCCGGACGAATCAGATGAAGCAAGAGACCACGTCAACCGCGCTGTTACCGTAAGAACATGTCTGACGCGTCATCACTCAAGTTCCGCGACGACGTCGTCGCGCTCTTTCCCGGCCAGGGATCGCTCCACGGCAGCGCCGGCGTCGAGTGGCAGTCACCGCTGTTCTGGGAGATCGTCGCACGCGTCAGCGACGCGGCGCGCGTCGACGTCGCCAAGTTACTCATCGGCAGCTCCGACGAGGACGTCGTGCGCACCGACCGGGCCCAGATCGCCACGTTCGCGCTCTCGATCGTCGGCTACTACGACCTGATCGAGCGCGGGATCAGGCCGCGCTACTTGCTCGGTCACAGCCTCGGGGAGTTCAGCGCGCTCGTCGCGTCCGGACTGCTCAGCGTCGAAGACGGTGCGCGACTCATCGGTGTGCGTGGTGCCGCCATGGCCCGCGCCGCGGCGGCGACGGAGGGATCGATGGTCGCGCTCATGGGGGGCGACGAAGGGGCGCGCGACGCCCTCGACGCCCTCGAAGACGTGTGGGTCGCCAACATCAACGGCCCGGGTCAGATCGTGGTCAGCGGCACGCGCGCCGGTCTCGACGACCTGCTCGCGCGCCACAAGGAACTCGGCTGGCGACGCGCCACGCCGCTGCCCGTCGGTGGGGCCTTCCACTCACCGCTCATGGCGCCGGCCCAGAGTGAACTCGACAAGGCGCTCGCGAGCGTCGAGTGGGGTGCCACCGAGTCCGTGTTGATCTCCAACGTTGACGCCGAAGCACACGTCTCGGCCGACGAGTGGCGTGCACTACTTTCGCGCCAATTGACCTCACCGGTACAGTTCGCCGACGCGACGCTCGCACTACCCGACACGGTGACCACGTCGATCGAGATGCCACCGAGCGGCGTCTTGACCGGACTCACCAAGCGAATCCGAACCTTCGAGCGACAGCTCTCCCCCGCCACACTCGTCGAGCTCGAGGGAATCGAACTATGAGCCGACACGTCATCGTCACCGGCGCCAGTCGCGGCATCGGCGCGGCCATCGCGGAGTGGTTCATCGCCCAGGGCGACCAGGTCGTCGGACTGTCGCGATCCGGTGACGCGCCGAGTGGGTGCGCCAGGGCCGTCGCCGTCGACGTCGCCGACTCCGCGGCCGTGAACGTCGCCGTCAAGGCGGCCATCGCGGAGTTCGGTCCCGTGGAGGTCGCGGTGCTCAACGCCGGCGTCACCCGTGACGGACTGGCCATGCGCATGAGTGACGACCAGTGGCGCGAGGTGCTCGCCACCAACCTCGACGGCGCCTTCTACGGCGCGCGCGCGACGATGGCCTCGATGGTGCGCCAGCGCGCCGGCTCCATCATCTTCATCGGATCGGTCAGTCCCTTCGTGGGCGTGCCCGGACAGGCGAACTACGCCGCGGCGAAGGCCGGTCTGGTCGGCCTCGCGCGAGCGCTGGCCAAAGAGGTCGCCTCGCGCGGCATCACGGTCAACGTCGTCGCACCCGGTCTCATCGATACCGACATGACCACCGAACTCGCCTCTAAGGACGCACTGGCTGCTCTGATCCCGATGGACCGAATTGGCCAGCCGAGCGACGTCGCCGGGGTGGTCGGGTTCCTCGCCAGTAACGAAGCGCGCTACGTCACCGGCGCCGTTCTCGCGGTCGACGGCGGCCTCGCGATGGGCCTGTAAATGACGGACCAACGGTGGCCGTTGAGTACCATAGAGCGACAGAAAAAAGGGGTACTTTCATGGACCGCAACGAAGCACTAAGCAAGTTCACCGACGCCGCCGTCGAGGTTTTGGCCGTCGACCCTTCGAAGGTGACGCTCGACGCCTCGTTCAGCGATGACCTGGGCGCGGACAGTCTCGACCTGGTCGAACTGGTGATGGCCCTCGAAGAGACCTTCGATATCGAAGTCGCCGAAGACGAACTGAAGGACATTCGCACGGTGGGCGAAGCCTTCGAACTGATCTACGCCAAGCTGTAGTGCGCGTCGCGGTCACCCCCACGGGGCCAGTTCCGGGCTACCGGGTCGCGGTCACGGGATTCGGTGCGATCAGTTGCGCCGGTGTTGGGGTCGACGCCCTGTGGAACGCCCTCCTCAAGGACACCGCGCCGGAGAGCAAACGCATCGCGCCCTTTGACGCGACGCACATCGGGGGTCCCAAGGAGCTTCGACGCTTTGACCCCTTCACGATGTACGCGCTCATGGCCGCGGACGAAGCGTGGCGCCAGAGCGGCCTCGCCGGACCGATCGTCGATGCCGGCAGCATCGTCACCACCGGCATCGGTGGCCTCCAGACCATCGTGGAACAGCTCCGCGTCCTCAATGAAAAAGGACCCGACCGGGTCTCGCCCTTCATGGTGCCGATGATGATGCCCAACGCCGCCACCGCCGCCGTGTCGATGCGTTTCGGACTCGGTGGACCGTGTGAGACGGTGACCACGGCCTGTGCGGCTGGCACCCACGCCATTGGCAACGCCGCGCGCTTGGTCGCGACCGGACGAAGCACCGTCGCGGTCGCCGGCGGTGCCGAGGCCGTGATGGTCGAGATCGCCGAGGCCGGATTTCGCAACATGACCGCCCTGAGCAACACCGAGTTCTCCCGCCCCTTCGACGTCGACCGCGACGGTTTCGTCATGGGCGAAGGTGCCGGGATCTTGATCCTGGAGGAGTGGGAACACGCCGTGGCCCGTGGCGCCACGATCTACGCCGAGGTGCTCGGCGCGGCCTCGACCGCCGACGCCCACCACATCACCGCGCCCGACCCCTCAGGACACGGAGCGATTCGCTGCATGGAGTTGGCCCTCGAGGACGCGGGTGTCAGCGCGAGCGACGTGTCACACATCAACGCGCACGGCACGTCCACGCCGCTCAATGACCTCGCCGAATCGGTCGCGATGCGCAAGGTGTTCGGTGACGACGCTCCCCCGGTCACCTCGATCAAAGGGCACCTCGGCCACTCCCTCGCCGCGGCCGGCGCCCTCGAGGGCGTCGCCTCGGTGCTGACGCTGGTTAATCAAGTCATTCCGCCGACGGCGGGCACCAAGAACGTCGACCCCGCTGTGGGCCTCGACGTCGTCATCGGTGAAGCACGCACAGCCGACGTTGAAGTCGTGCTGTCGAACTCATTCGGTTTCGGCGGCCACAACGGCAGTGTGGTCTTCCGCCGCTTTCACGAATAGACGAACGCCACCTCGACGTCGCCGCCGTCTCCGGCCGGCGCCCCAATTGATGCCAGGTGCGCCTCAGCGATTCTCACGGGCGCTTCGGCCTTGCTCGCCGACGCGAGCGTCAGGCCCTTGTCCAGCAATGGTCGCGCGCCGTCGTGGTCACCGCGTTCGACCATGAGTGCTCCCAGGTCGATGAGGGCGCCGGCCAGTTCGAGTCGTGACGACGAACCGTCGAGGGCGTCAATCGACTCGGTAAGCCACGTGACGCGCTCGTCACTGTTCTTCGTGACGCCAGCCATCGTTCGCAGCGCGACGCCGAGGCATCGCCGAGCGCCAAACGCTCGTGCTTGGTCGAGGTGCTCGCTCGCCAACGTGACTGCTTGTTCCCAGTGACCGAGCGCCGCGAGGGCCTCGGCCATCGATGGCCGCCACGGCACCAGTACCTCGAGACGGAGCCCGGCACGATCGGCCACGGACTTCGCGCGCACGAAGACGTCGATCGCCTCATCGGCGCGCGCCGCGGCGTTGAGGAGACGACCTCGCTCGACGAGAGCGTTCGCGAAGTCCAGCGGATCGACGATTCGCTCCAGTTCCTTCACACCGAATCGGCGAAGGGCCTCGTCGAGTCGACCTTGGGCGACGAGAACTCCCGACGATCCGACGACGGGGCGAGCCGCCGCGTCAGCGAGTTCATCGTGGCGACGCAGGGCTTCGCCGGCCCGTTCGATCGAGCCCCGCAAGAAATTGGAGAGCACGATCAGTCGCAGCGCGTCACCTTCCATCGCCACGTCACCCGCGGCGTAGGCGCGCCGTCGCGCCACCTCGAGAAACTCATCAACGTCGGCGAAGTGATCACTATGCAAGAGCAGTCGACTGACCCGCATGAGAACGACCTCGCCGGCGAGGTCGCCGATCGGCATGGAGTGCGCGACGTACGCCGAACCGAATCGCTCGGCAATCTCTCTCGGCCGTCGCCGTCGCGTCCCTTTCGCAGTAGTTGACGTCGACGAACAACTGGGCGAGGCGCCCGGCGTCGGAGGCTGGGTCCGAGGTGACGAGGCACATCTCGATCCTCGCCAAGTCATAATTGCGCTGCGCTGGGTGGCCCGCGAGCAACGTGAGACCAAGTTCGAATTGCAGTTGGTTCGTCGGATCCACCAAACCCACGCGGCGCAACAGACCCTGCAGCAGTGCGATGCCTTCGGCCCGTTCATCGTGCCACTCACGAAGTTTGTCCATGAGGCTCAGCGCCACTTCAATGACGCGCTCGCCGTGCGCACCTCTCGCGAGGGCTTCCTGGAGTGACGCCACTGCGCTCGGGCGTCCGAGGCGGACCTCGCACTCCGCGAGGTCCAGCCACAGCGACGACTCCTCGCTGGTCGGGCACTCGTGGAATAGTCGCCGTAGGCACTGCTCCGCAAGCTCCGCGTCGCCCCGCTCGAGTAGACGCCGTGCCGCAGCGCGAAGCTTCGTGGTTCGAGCGGCGTCCCACTGCGTTTCGGTCGCGAGCATGTGGCGCACGACCGCTGCGTCGTCCGCACCGTTCAAGGCGAGAGAGTTGGCCCAGCGTTCGTGCAACTCGGATCGACGTCGGGGCGACAGCTCGCGCAGGACCGCCCAACGCACGACCGGCGCCACAAAGGCCGGTGGCCCAATCGGGCGCAGTAGTTCTACGTGGCGCAGAGCGCGAAGGTCACGCTCGATACGACCGGGATCGACGTCCGCGAGCGGCAGCGAGGGCGCGCGTGCACTCGAGACATCACCGACCGCGCACAGTTCCAGCACCTCACGGGCGCTCGGCGCGAGTTGCGCGAGTCGGGCGCCTACGGTCCGCGAGATGTCCGGTACATGAAGTTGCTCAAGTTCCAACCGTCCGGTGACGTCCGCGCCGAGACCGGCATCGCGGCACGCCGCGATGAGTGCGATGACGAACTCGGGTCGACCACCCGTCGCCTCGAGCACGGCGTCAACGTAGTCACGACTTGGCTCAACGTCGCACTGTCGTGCCACTAGTTCACGGACGCCGACGTCGCTGAGCGGCGAGAGTTCAATGCACCGAACGAAGTGGCGAACCAGGAACTCCTCGATGAGGAGCGGGCTGGCCACCGTGCCACGTGGTGAGGTCGTTATCAGGAGCCACAGCTGCCCATCACCAACTCGTTGGCAGATCAACGACAGCGTCGACATGGTCGCGTCGTCGAGAAGATCAGCGTCGTCGATCATCACCAGCACGGGACCGTGAGCGCGCAGCGCCGAGAGGAGCTCACCGAGCGCCACCGCCACCGCCTCGACGCCGCGTTCGCCGTCACGCGCGATCAGACGCAGCATTGCCGCGATCGATTCATCGATCTCGTGGTGGTCACGGTGCTTCGATCGCACATCCTCGAGGAGGCGACGGAGGACACCAAACGACTCGACTCGATCCGAGGGGATAGCGCGCGCGCGAACCACGGCGTAGCCGGAACGCTCCGCGACCTGGCACGCGGCCTCGACGAGCGCCGATCGACCCATGCCCCAGGCACCCTCAATCGAGACGCAGACGTTCAGTGACGGAACGCGGCCGGAGATCTGGGCATCGATCTCTCGCAGGATCTGATCTCGTTCAACGAGCGCGAGCTCATCTGGCGCGACCAGGCGGTCCGACGAGACCGACGTGGTGGTCTCAACCATCGCGAGAAATCCTCCAATCTTCGAAATCGACGATTGCCCTATTGATCACGTTGAAACCGCGATCACATCGACGAAGAGTGCTGAGAATGATCAACTGCCGTAGGACGGCTGTTCCGGTCATGGCGACCCAAACAGCGTTCTACGAAAACCCAACATTAGCAGTGAGAGTGTTTTTTCAAGAAAAGAGTTTCACATCGCCACCACAATTCGCGAATACATGGCAAGTCTCACGAATCGCGGGCGCGATGTCGACGCGATCGTTACATCGGCCATTCGTCGTGGTGGCGCTCGACGTAGGCATTGTCATGGGCCCACCGCGCGTTGGCGATGAACTGACCGAGCAGTACCGGATCCTTCTCGCCGATCGACTTCTCGACACCGGCGCGTACGTCAACGCCCCAGACCGGGTAGTTCTGCACGATGTCCACCACGTTGGACGGCGTCAGCCCTCCGGAGGCGATGATCGGTGTGCGAAGTTCTTGGTCACCGAAGAGTTCCAGGCAGTCCATCAACGAGTACGCGTCGTCAGATTCCGGGATCACCAGGTAGTCGACGCCGGTCAGCGCCGCGACGAACTCACGGTTCGCCGTGCTCGGCAGACTGCGCAGCACCGTATTGACGCGCTCGGACACGTACGTGATCTCCTCCGCCGCGACGGCGCCGTCGATTTGTACCGCCGACAGCCCGAGTGTGTTGGCGATCTCGACGATACGTTGGGGCATCTCGTTGCGAAAGACGCCCACCGAGATGGCGCCCGCGGGCAGACGACGGACGATGTCGTGCGCCGCGTTGACCGATATCTGGCGGGGCGTCGGTCCGAAGTCGAAACCGATCGCGCTCGCGCCTAGACCAATAGAGAACAGTGCGTCGTCTTCGGTGGTGACGCCGGAGACTTTGATGAATATGCCCTCAGTACTCAACCGCACGCGTTGGCTCCTTGGCCCCCCACGATAACGGTCCGCACTACGCAGCGTCAGGCAATCTCTTCGATGCTGACGTCATCGGCGCGCGTGAGTTCGTCACTCCCGAAGAGGCTCCGGTGCGCAAAGCCGAGCGCGACGACGCCCTCGCCCTCGCGCCGCGACGTCGTGACGCCGGAGGTCCCGACCGGACCTTTTGACCGCAAAACGTCGTTGACGCGATCGACACTCGGACCGGTGGCTCGTACCATGCGCCAGGGCACCGACGAACCGCGCGCGTCGAGGCGTCCGACGAGTTCTTGACCCGTGAAGCATCCCTTGGTGAAGGACACCGTCGCGGCGACGAAGGACGCGCCGTAGCACTGGGGCGTGAGACCGAGGGCGAACTCGACGGCGCCGGGTCGCGCGGCTGTGATCTGATCCTCGGTCGTGGCGTACGGACCCTCCTCGACGTCCGCGAGTTCCAGGGTGCACTTCGTGCGCAGGAGAAATCGTCGCAGTCGATTCAGCGCGACCTCACCGAGCGGCCGCGGTACCACGAGTACGAAGCCGTCGAGAATCGGTGCCACGTGCATCGACGTGAGCACGATGCCGTCCGGCGCGAGCAGGAGCGACGAGACGCCGCCGGCGTCGAGGTCGGCGACGTCCTGACTCAGTTGGCCCTGCAGGAAGGGCTCGGCGTCGGGACCAGTCACCACGATGCTGGACCAGTGCAGGTTTGTATCACTCAAGGTGTCGGTCGCGTCGTCCATCGACCATTACAGTATGCGCCGGTGAGCGAGACGCTCTCACAGCGAAGGAACCCGTCGATGAGCATGCAGAACGAGTTGAACACCATCACGTCGACGTTGAATGAACTGTCAACTCGCGTCACCGCGTTGGTCGAGACCGAGGGCGCGGCCATGCCGCCCGACATCTACTCCGAACTCGTTGCGGCTGAACGAACGCTCGGGGCGCTACTACGTCGACTCAACCGCGTTGTCGGTCGAATCGTCTAGCGCGACGGTAACCTTCGCACATGACCGATTCGTGGCAACGCAGCCACTCGTTGACGCCCGAACGTCGTCTCGAGGTCTTGAATCTGCTCAACCGGACCGAGTCATTACTCGGACGTGAGGCGATCGACGAAGGTCGTCGACGAATCGTGGTGCACGGATGGCGTGCGGAGCACTGGCTGCAGTACCACGAGGGACTACTCGTCAAGTACGCCATGGCCACGGGCACGAAGAACGCCGTCGTCGAGATGTGCGGCGGCGGCATCGACGAGGACCTCCTGCAGAACCTGTTGGAGCATCATGAGTCGCTCGATTGGTGGACGCGCGGCTCGATGGTCCCGGTCCACTCGCAGTGCCAGGTCGTGCGCACCCTGCAACTGATGCAGGTCACGTTGCCGGTGCCAACGGTTGACGTGCCCGAGGGCGCAATCCTGCGCAACTTCGAACCGGGCCGTGACGAGGACGCGTGGCTCGAACAGAACAACGCCGCGTTCGCCCATCATCCCGAGCAGGGTGCGTGGTTGCGTTCGGACTTAGAGGAGCGAACGAGCGAACCGTGGTTCGACCCGTCGGGATTCTTACTCTTGGAGATCGACGGACGACTGGCCGCCTCGTGCTGGACCAAGGTGCACGAACTGCACCCGGACCGCTTCGGGGAGATCTACATCATCTCGGTCCACCCGGACTTCCAAGGGCGCAACCTTGGGCGCGTCATGGTGACTCAGGGCCTCGACGTGCTACGTAAGAAAGGGGTATCGACGGCAATACTCTTCGTCGATCAGTCCAACGTCGGCGCCGTCAAGCTCTACGAATCACTCGGCTTCAAGGTCGAGCGCGACGATCGACTGCTGCACTTTCACCGCAGCTAGTGATAGCCGACGAGGCGCCCGATGCCGTACGTGACCGCTGCGGCCACGGCGCCGACGAGCACTTGACGTAACGCCCACTTGAAGATGCCGTTGCGCGTGAACCAGCCGATGATGCCGCCGACGATGGCCGCACCCAAGACCGCCAGGATGACCGACCAGATGACCGGATCGCCGCTCGAGGTGAGGATCCACGGTAGGAGCGGTATGAGACCACCAAGGCAACACGAAAAGAGCGACGAGATCGCCGCGCCCCACGGTGAACCCGTCGTGGAGGGATCGACTCCGAGTTCCTCTCGAGCGTGCGTACGCAGTGCCATCTCGGGATCGCGCATGAGGTCGACCGAGAGCCGTCGCGCCAGGTCACTCTCAATCCCGCGGTCCACGAACAGCTGTCGCAGCTCTTCCTGTTCCTGGTCCGGAGACTCTTCAATCGACTTTCGCTCGACTTCAATCTCGTACTCGAGGAGTTCCTTTTGGGCGCGCACCGATATGTACTCACCGCTCGCCATCGAAAAACCACCGGCGACGAGTCCCGCGAGACCCGCGAGTCGCACGATGTTGTGACCGGGATTGGCGCCGGCGAAACCGAGGATGAGCGACGCGTTGGTGACCAGTCCGTCACTCACGCCGAAGACCGAGGCGCGGTACCAACTCCCCGCGACATTGCGGTGCTTCTGGGCGTGGAAGCTTTCGCTCATCGCCCAATCCTACGCAGCGCCCGCGACGTCAATTCCACCGAACACGCGATTGTCTAGTCTTGAATCTGGAGGTTTTCAATGACGACACACGTGAAGAGCATGGAAGAGTTGAACGCGCTCGTGGGCACGCACCTCGGCTACGGCGAGTATCAGACCGTGACCCAAGAGCAGGTGAATCTGTTCGCCGACGCTACGGGTGACCACCAATGGATTCACGTCGATCCCGAGCGCGCCAAGGCCGGTCCGTTCGGTGGACCGATCGCACACGGGTACCTCACGTTGTCGATGGTCCCCGTGCTGCTCAATGGCGTCATGAAAGTCGACGGTGTGGCCATGGGTGTCAACTACGGCACGAACAAGGTCCGCTTCACGAGCCCAGTGCCCGTGGGTTCCGAGATTCGCGCCGGCGCGACGTTGGCGTCGGTCGATGAGGTCGCCGGTGGCGTCCAGGTCGCGCTCGACGTCGTCGTCGAAGTGAAGGACGCGCCGAAACCCTCGTGCGTGGCGCAAGTGGTCTTTCGCTACTACCGCTGAGTCTGTTGTCCAGTTCACTCCCCCAAGGCGAAGAGAAGACCCGTCAGGTCCGAGCGATGTTCGACGCCATCGCGTCGCGCTACGAACTCGTCAACAAGTTGATGACGTTCGGTCTGGACTCGCGCTGGCGCCGTCGCGCCGTGATCGACCTTCGACTGCCGAACCGCAGCGTCGTGCTCGACGTCGCGGCCGGAACCGGCGACTTCACGCGAGAACTGGCGCGACAGGGGCACGTGGCGGTCGCCACCGATCTGAGCTTCGGGATGCTGCGCGCCGGCAAACTGATGGACGAACGGGTCCAAGCTGACGCGTCCGCGCTCCCCTTTCGCACCGCGGGCTTCGACGGCATCACGTGTGGTTACGCCCTGCGCAACTTCAGTGACCTCGCGGCCACGTTCGACGAGATGGCGCGGGTCGTTCGACCGGGTGGCCGCCTGTCACTCCTCGAGGTTGCCGAACCGCGCTCCGGACTCTTTCGCGCGGGCTTTCGTGTGTGGTTTCGACGCGTCGTCCCGTTCATCGGCTCCTTGGTCTCGGACCGGGCCGCGTACCACTATCTCCCCGAGTCGACGGCGTACCTGCCGGCGAGCGAGGAGATCGTGTCGATGCTGAACCGCGCGGGTTTTGCCGCCGTCAACCATCGTCGCGTCATGGGCGGACTCTCACAACAGTTCATCGCCACGAGGACGTCATGAACTTTCGACGCGAGCCAGTCGCACGTCAGCCGCTCGAGGCCCTGCGCTCGCTTGGCGCACGTCACGGATGGCTGATTGAAACCGCCGAGGTCCTGCGCGTCGGCTTCGGCGCCGCGGTCGATGCCGTTGTTCTCGACGAGGGCTTGGACGCGCCCTATGACGCCGTCGCGGCGCTCCGTCGCCACACGTTGGACGGCGAGGACGGACCACCCGGTTCCGGTGTGGTGGCCTTTGGCGCCCTTCCCTTTGACCGCTCGGCGCCGAGCCGACTCGACGTGCCGGAGTACTGCATCACGCAGTCCAGCGACGGCACCACGTGGCTGACGAGCGTCGACGGATCGGACTCGTGGCGCGAGTTAGTCGCGTCGGAGTCGCCGCCCGAGCAGGAGACGCAGAGCCTCCGCTCGCTCACGCTGCAGCCCACACCCGACGAGTACGCCCACAACGTGGCGCTCGCCGTTGAGATCCTTCGTTCAAAGGAGATCGACAAGGTCGTACTCGCGCGTTCCGTGCTGGGCACGGTGCCCGAGGCAATCGACACCGGTGCGGTGGCCCAACGTCTTCACCACCGTGAGCCGTTGTGCACGATCTTCAGTATCCCGACCACCGACGGTCGTCGTTTCGTGGGCGCGACGCCCGAGTTGATCGCGCGTCGAAGGGGCCGCACACTCCAGAGTCACCCGTTGGCCGGCACGATCGCGCTGCCACCGAACGTCGATCCGGAGGACTACCTGACCTGGCTCCTCGGCAGCACGAAGAACCTGCACGAGCACAACGTGCCGGTCAACGAGATCGTCACCGCCCTCGAAACGCTCTACGACGACGTCGAGGCCGACGCCGGACCGTCGATTGTGGCGCTGCGCACGTTGGCCCACCTTGGCACGTGGATCGAGGCATCGTGTCGCGACGTCGCCGACGCACCCGACGCCTTGGCGGTGTTGCGCCTACTGCACCCGACGTCGGCCGTGGGCGGGGTCCCACGGCGAAGCGCGTACGAACTGATTCAACGGCTCGAACAGATCGACCGCGGTTACTACGCCGGTCCCATTGGTTGGATTGACGCGAACGGTGACGGCGAGTGGTGGATCGGGTTCCGTGGGGTCCTGGTTAAGGGCGCCCAGTTCGAAGCGTGGGCCGGCGCCGGCATCGTCTCGGAGTCCGACCCGATTGCCGAACGTGAGGAGACCAAGGCCAAGCTGGCCAGTTTTCTCTCGTCGGTCCTGGTCGACAGCGTTCAGTGAGCGCCGCGGCCGAAGGGCCGCTCGGCGGCCCATTTGGTGACGAGCCAGAGCGCTTCGACCACGATGGCTCGTGACATCTTCGATTCGCCCAGTTCGCGATCGGTGAAGGAGATCGGCACTTCGATGATCGACGCACCGGCGCGCTTGGCCCGATACGTCATCTCGATCTGAAAGCCGTAGCCATCGGCACTGACGCTCGAGAAGTCGATGCGCTCGAGGCCACGTTTGGAGTACACGCGGTAGCCGGCCGTTGAGTCCGCGACACCGAGCCCGAGCATGATCGACGCGTACTGATTGCCGCCACGTGAGAGCAAGCGACGCGAGAGGCTCCACTGCGGGATGTGACCACCGGGGATGTAGCGAGAGCCGATGACGACGTCGTGGGTTTCGGCCACACTGAGGAGTGTCGGCAACGCGTTCGGGTCGTGGCTAAAGTCACAGTCGATCTCGACGAAGTGGTCGTAGTCGTGCTCGAGGCCCCAGGCGAAGCCGGCGCGGTACGCACCGCCCAACCCGCTCTTCTTGGTTCGCCGAAGGACCGTGATCTGACCGACTTCGTCGCCGATCTCTTGGGCGACGTCCGCGGTGCCGTCGGGGCTGCCGTCATCGACGACGAGTATGTCGCACTGGGGCACGACCTTTCGGAGGGTGCGCAGCATCGGTTCCACGTTCAATATCTCGTTGTACGTGGGCAGAACCACGAGCGTGCGCATCGAGCAATTCTACCCAGGTGTACTTAGAGGCGAATGGGCGACGAGTGTTTGAAGTAGGGAGAAACCCCCGTTTAAGGTTGCCTGTGGCCGAACCGGTGAAGAAGAAGCGATTCGCGATGCCGCGCGAAGTTCGCATCATCTTGAGCGTCGGGGCGCTGGTCTTCGTCTTCGAGTACCTCGTGTTGCCCCAGTTCGCGTCGGCACGAAAGTCGCTGCACCTGCTCGCCACCGTCAATCCGATCCTCGTGACGATCGCCGTGCTCTTGGAGATGGCCGCCATCTACGCCTACGTCGAGTTGACGAAGTCAGTCTTGTACCCGTACGCCCCGAGTCGTTACAACCTGTTGCGCGTGAACCTCGCTGGCCTCGCGATCAGTCACGTCGTGCCCGGCGGCACGGCGCCGGCCGGCGCGCTGTCCTATCGCATCTTCAACGAACTCGGCGTGCCCAAGGAGACCAACGCCTTCGGCCTCGCGGTCCAGGGCACCGGGTCGGCCGTCGTCTTGAACATGATCTTCTGGTGCGCCCTCGTGATCTCGATCCCCCTCAACGGCTTCAACCCGGCCTACGGCTTCGCCGCCCTCCTGGGCGTCTTTCTCATCGCGGCGTTCTCGGGAACGATTCTCCTGATCACTAGGGGTCAGCGCCACGCCGCGAACTGGTTGCGGTGGATCGCACTGCGCGTCCCACGGGTGAACGCCGACAAGATCAGTGCCTTGATCGCCAAGGTCGCCGACCGCATCACGACGCTGGTCAACAATCGGCGCACGCTCTGGGCGGCGTTCATGTGGGCGTCACTCAACTGGCTACTCGACGCCGCGTGCCTCTGGGTCTTCATCTGGTCCTTCGGTCGGGTGATCTCGCCCATCGACCTGCTCGTCGCCTACGGACTGGCCAACATCTTCGCGGCGATTCCGATCACGCCGTCGGGGCTCGGCATCATCGAGGGCGTGCTCATCGGGACACTCGTCGGCTTCGGACTGCCCCACAGCCAGGCGATCCTCGCGGTGCTGTCGTACCGGCTGGTCAACTTCTGGATCCCGATCCCCGTGGGTGGGATCTCCTACGCGTCATTGATGTGGCGCAAGGAGAACGGTCTCGCGCCTAAGCCAGAGCCCGGGACCGGAGCAACGCCAGCCGTTTGAACTCACTCTGCGCCGAGAAGTTGTTGACCGGCTGCAGACGTCGCCAGCGACGATCCGTGCCGAGCACCCACGTGAAGAGATCGTCGCGCCACGTCACTTCGAAGGCCTCGAGCAACTCCTGCTGGTTGGTCCGATTCTCGATCGGCACCTGCACTTCGACGCGTCGGTCGAGGTTGCGTTCCATGAGGTCCGCCGAGCCGAGCCAGATCGAGAACCCCGGTTCGCCGGGTGTGCCGAAGATGAAGATCCGCGAGTGCTCCAGGAACTCCCCCACCAGGCTGTGGACGGTGATGTTCTCCGAGAGTCCGGCGACGCCGGGACGCAGCGAACACAGCGTGCGAACTTCGAGTCGTATCTCGACGCCCGCCGAACTGGCTTCGTAGAGGGCGTCGATGATGGTCGGATCGGTCAGTCCGTTGACCTTCATCGCGATGCGGCCCTCGCTGCCACGGTCACGCTGTTGATTGATCAGCTCGACGACCCTCGTGCGCGTCGACAGTGGGCTGACCATGATCTTCTTGTACTTGCCGATGCGCGAAAAACCCGTGAGGAAGTTGAACAGTTCGCCCACGTCGTCGGTGATCGCGGGGTCGCTGGTCAACAGTCCGAAGTCCTCGTAGGACCGCGCGGTCTTGCCGTTGTAGTTCCCGGTGGCGATGTGGACGTAACGCGCCGTCGTGTTACCTTCGCTGCGCAACACGAGCGCGGTCTTGGAGTGCGTCTTCAGTCCGACGATCCCGTAGACCACGTGGACGCCCGCGTCTTCCAACGCTTTCGCCCACTCGATGTTGGCCGCCTCATCGAATCGCGCCTTGAGCTCGACGAGCACCGCGACCTGCTTCCCTTGCTCTTGGGCGTGGAGGAGCGAGGCCACGATCGGAGAGTCACCGGACGTGCGATAGAGGGTCATCTTGATGCCGACCACTTTGGGGTCGGCCGCGGCCTGCGCGATGAACATCTCGACCGAGTCGGTGAAGGACTCGTACGGGTGGTGCAACAAGATGTCATCTTCGCGGATCGCGGCGAAGATGTCGCCGACGTGCTCGCCGTCGAGGAGCCGGCGCGGCGTGATGGGCGACCATCCTTCACCCTTCAGGTCCGGCCGATCGATCGCGTAGAGGCTCCAGAGATCGTGCAGACCCAACGGCGCGTCGGTCACGTAGACGTTGGAGCGATCGAGTTCGAGTTGGTCGACGAGTAGTTCCAGGAACTCCGGTGACATGCCGCTCTGGATCTCGACGCGCAGTGCCTCGCCGAATCGGCGTCGGCGCAGCTCGACTTCCAATGCCACCAGCAGGTCGTCGGCCTCGTCCTCTTCCAACGAGAGGTCCGCGTTTCGCGTCACGCGAAAGAGGTCCGCCCGCCCGACGGTCATCCCCGAGAACAGTCGACCAAGATTCGACGTGATGAGGTCTTCCAACAAGCACCACTGCGTCTCATTGGCCTGTAAGAAACGAGGCAACGAGTTCGGCACTTTGACGCGAGCGCTCCGTTCTTCGCCGGTCACGTCGTCGCGCACGTAGACCGCGATGTTCAGTGACAGGTTCGAGATCATCGGGAACGGATGGCCCGGGTCTACGGCCAGCGGTGTCAAGACGGGGTACACGTTCTCGTCGAAATACTTCGTGAGTCGATCGTGGTCCTCAGCGCCGAGTGAACTGAACGGCACGATCGCGATACCGCTTTGCGCCAGTTCCGGTAGCAGCACGTCAAGCATTAATCGGTCCTGTCGCTCCACCAGGGAGAGGACGCGCTCGCGGATCTGCTCGAGTTGCTGACGCGGCCGCACGCCGTCGATGGACGCCGTCTGCACACCGGCGGCGACCTTGTCTTCGAGGCTCACGACGCGCACTTGAAAGAACTCGTCGATCATGTCGGCGAAGATGGCGACGAATTTGCAGCGGTCGAGGATCGGCAACATGTGGTCATCGGCGAGGTCGAGGAGTCGAGCGCCGAACTCGAGACGCGACAGTTCGCGACTCGAGAACCGCTCGGGCCCGAAGGACCGGACGTCGATAACGAGTGCGCTCGAGTCCTCGGCGTCCATGAGATCCATTCATACATCGTACGGCTACTCTTGATTCGTGGCGAGACACGCGAGTACTGCCGTAGCCACACCGAAACGTCAATCCGTCACACGGACGTCACAGGGACGTCTCACAGAGCTCGGTCTCATGATCCTCGCGTGGGTCATCGTCGGATCGTTCTACGTGCTCGCGTCACTCGGCGCGAAGGGTCACCTGCCGGATCGACTCGGCGTGTTCCTCACTTCCATCGTCGCCATCTCGCTCGCGATGCACGTGTGCGTTCGGTTCCTCGCGCCGAACGCATCACAGATTCTCCTACCGATCGCTACGTTGCTCAACGGCATCGGCTACGTGGAGATCGCACGATGGGACTCACAGTACGCCGGCTACCAGGCGCTCTGGTTCCTCATCAGTGCGGGAGCACTCGTGGCAACACTGATCATCGTGCGACGCGTACGCGACCTGGACCGCTATCGCTACTTGACGCTGTTGGCCGCCATGGGACTCTTGCTGCTGCCCTTGGTGCCGCACATCGGACAAGACTTCTACGGAGCGCGACTGTGGGTGAAGATCGGCCCGATCTCGTTTCAGCCGGTCGAGATCGCGAAGATTCTGCTGGTCTTCTTCTTCGCGTCGTACTTCGCCGCCAATCGTGAACTGTTGTCGACTCCGACTCAGCGCATCGGTCGTCTGCAGATCGTCCCCCCGAAGACGCTGTTGCCGATCCTCTTCGCGTGGGGATTCTCGATGGCGATCCTCGGTGCCGAGAATGACATCGGCTTCGCGTTGTTACTCTTCGCGCTCTTCATCTCGATGCTCTGGGTCACGACCGGACTCAAGAGTTACGTGGTGCTCGGCATGGGACTGTTCGCCGGCGGTATGTACGTCGCCGCGCGGTACTTCAGTCAGGTACACGCGCGCGTCACCGTACTGGCTCAATCCGTGGACCGCGTGTCAGACGGGCGTGCACAACTGTCAACTTGCCTGGGGCTGGTACGCCTTGGCCGACGGGGGGATGACGGGCACCGGACTCGGACTCGGCCCCCTCTGGACCGGAAAGATTCCTGACCTCACGTCGGACATGATCGTGTCAGCCATCGGTCAGGAGCTCGGATTCCTCGGCATCATCCTCATCGTGTGTCTCTTCGCCACCTTCGTCGGTGAGGGATTCAACATCGCGCAACACGCGACGTCGGATTACGTGCGCCTCGCCGCCACCGGCCTCACGGCGTTGATGGGTTTCCAGGCGTTCTTCATCATGGCCGGCGTGCTGCGGGTCCTCCCCTTCACCGGCATCACGTTGCCGTTCGTCGCGTACGGCGGAAGTTCCCTCTTCGCCAACTACGTCGTCGTCGCGCTGCTGCTACGAATATCGGATGAAAACAGTCTCGACCGACGTGGCGGCGAGATTGTCGCGGTGAAGTTCAAGAAGTCCAGACCACTGTGACGGTTGCGCGGTAGCGAACGACGAGTGTTCATGTTTTCGTAACATGCGAACGCATTCCATAGTAAATGCGTAGCGCCGTGGTGAAATTCAAGAAATCGTAACGCGATTCTCGGCGGTACTCGAGGAAGTGGTCCCTACCATCGTTGGTAGGTCACCAATTTCACTGGAGCAGCTTTGGCATACGTCCGCTCGCTCGTCACCTCAACCATTGCCGTGGCACTTTTCGCAAGTGTTGGCGTCGTCGTCGTTGCCGGGCACGCGGAGCGAGCGTCCGCGAGCTCCCTGCGGCGATGTGAGGAGACGCAACTGGACGTGAACTGGACGCCCGATGGTGCCGGACTCGGTCACGTGGCCGATCTCATCGTCTTCACCAACATCAGCGCCAACGCCTGTTCGTTGTCCGGGTACCCCGCCGTGCGGATGACGGGGAGCGCGAAGGCCACGACCGTGCTCGTCGCACGAGACACCTTGAACGGCTACCTGGGTGGGCTGGCCGGTGGCACGGCGCGGACCCTGCCGGTGGTGAAGCTCTCCGCGCATGGTGGCGTTGCCTCCAGCATGGTCGAGGGCGACGACAATCCGATCGGCAATGCCCTCTCGTGTCTCGAGTTCTCCAAGGTGTCCGTGCGGATCCCACACCTGGACCCGCCGTATCGATTCACCGTCAAGTTTCCCGGCTGCGTCCGACCGCAGACCCACCCCATCGTCAAGGGTCCGAGCGGCAACTCCTCGAAGTAGGTGACTCAGGCGTAGAAGGCTTGCAGCACCGACTCGGCGCACAGCACCGGCGCGCGAACCCCTTGTCGCGTCGCGAGAATCAACGCGTCGCTCGTGCGACAGTCGAAGATCTCGCGACCTCGCGGCGTCATCAGGTCGAGCTCGGCGTAGAAGACTCCGCCGTCGTAGCGCGTGATACGCGCCGCCACGATGTCGGCGTTCAGTCGTCGCAGCACCTCGGAGGCCAGCTCGTGCGTCGCCGGACGTCGACCGTCAATCTTGTCCAGCGCGTTGTGCAGCGCCACCGCTTCGGTCAGCGCGATCGGGATCGCGAGGTACCGGTAGGGCGAGTCCTCTTCGATGAGGTGCACCAGCGGCGATGAGTCGGAAAGGTCGTAGAGCACCGACTCGACGCTCATCACGTTGAACGTGACCGGTTCGGGTTCGACCTCCTCGGGTGTCGCCGCCACGTCCGTGACCGACGGTTCAGTCACTTCGTCGCCGGTCGGCGTCGGTTCGTCGCTCATCAGGGGCCCAGCCTAATTGCCGGTACGGCGAGAAATAGAGAGCACCAAGCCACCGGCGGCGAAGAAGACGAGTGCCGACGAGCCGCCGTAACTGAGGAGCGGCAGTGGGATACCAGTGACGGGCATGATGCCCATGGTCATACCGATGTTCTCGAAACAACTGAACGAGAAGAAGACGAACACACCGATGCAGATGATGCGACCCATCGAGTCCTTCGCGAGGCGCCCAATACGGAAGAGTCGGAACGCGACGAACGCGAGCAACAAGAGCACGAACATCGTCTTGATGAAACCTAGTTGTTCGCCGATGGCCGTGAAGATGAAGTCGGTGTGCTGTTCGGGCACGTAGCCGAGATTCGTCTGCAGTCCTTTGAAGAGCCCCGCGCCATGCAGACCGCCGGAACCGATGGCGTTCTTGGCGTTGTCGACGTTGTAGATGTACTTCGCCCACTGCGCGCTGGTCGAGTCCTGATGCAAGAACCCCGCGAAGCGGTCGATGGCGTAGCGCCCGACGAGGTCGAGGTAGAACGCCGCGACGACGCCGGCCGAGCCGAGAATCGCGAGCAGCGTCATCAGCCGCGGTGGCACGCCCGCGACGACCAACATGGCCCCGACACTCAGTACCAAGATGATCGACGTGCCCAAGTCGGGCTGGACCACGATGAGGACGAGCGGCACGGCCGCCATCACGAGCAGTCGCGCGACGTCGTACATCGTGAGCCCGTCCGGTCTGCGTTGACAGTACGTCGCGATCGCCAGGATCAAGATCAGTACCGTGAACTCACTCGGTTGGATCTGGAAGATACCGACGCTGTACCAGCGCAGGGCGCCCTGGGCCTCCGATCCGACGACGTACACGCCCAGCAGGCCCAGCAGACTGCACACGTAGAGCGGCGTGGTCACGATCTCGAGTCGCCGGTAGTCGATCAGCGAGACGACGTACATCACCACGACGCCGATACCGACGAACACCGCCTGACGTTCGAGGTAGTAGTGAGGGTTGTCGCCGGCGTTGATCAGCCCCTGGCGCGTGGCGCTGTAGATCATCACGACGCCGGTGACCCCGAGAGCGATCAGTCCACACGCCAGTCCGAGATCGAGGCGGTCCTTCGAACGGATCCGCGAGGACATCGCGTTGAGGGTATCGGTCACGAGATCACCGCTAACAGTTTCGCACCATCGACCGGCACGTCCCACCACCACTGCAGTTGCAAGGCCGCCTGGTAGGCGAGCATGCCCAGACCGTTCGCGGTGGCGCAACCAGAACGTTCGTGCAACGCCCGCCACGATGAGACACGAGGTTCGTAGGTGATATCGACTGCGATCGTGTGCGCACCCACGCCCTGCATCACCGCGACCTCGTCGACCCGTCCGGCGATCGGCGTGGTGTTGACGATGAGGTCAACCGGGCGATAGGTGAGCGAGAAGTCGTAGACGTTCTTGTAGCGCGCGACGAGCGCCTCGACCTTGGATTCAGTGCGACCGTGCACGGCGACTGAGGCGACGCCGGCGCGAACCAGGCCGTCGATGATGCCACTGGCCGCGCCGCCGGCACCGAGCACCACCACGTGTGCACCTTCGACGCTGAGGTCGAACTGACCGTGTACCGCGTCGACGAAACCGTCACCGTCAGTGGATCGACCCAAGAGTTTGCCGTCTCGCATCAGGAGCGAGTTGACGGATCCGGTCCGCGTCGCCACGTCATCCAGCTCGTCACATATCTCGACGCCGATGCCTTTCAATGGCATCGTGATCGACAGGCCATCGAACTCCCTGCGCACGACTTTGTTGAGTTTGGTCTTGTCCTTGGCGCCCAACTCGACTCGTCGCGACGAACCTTCGAGACCCGCCATTACCAGCGCGGCTTCGTGCAACTGCGGCGTCAGGGAGTGATCGATCGGTGAACCAGCGACACCCATTCGCCACTTCATCCGATCCCCCGTGACTCGGCCAGTCTCTCTTCTCGGAGTTGTTGCGCGAACGTCGTGGAGAACGCCATCTGGCCGTCCTCGTTGATCAACGTGAAGTAGAGCCACGTGCCGACCGGCGGATTCAGGGTCGCCTTCATCGCGATCGTCGAGATCGCGCAGATCGGCGTCGGCGTGAGGCCGGTATTCAGGTACGTGTTGTAGGGCTCTTGGGTCTGGAGCATCGTCGGCGTCACCGTTCCGCCGTCCATGCCGAGGTAGTACAACACCGTCGCGTCCATCTGCAACGGCCCTCCTCGTGCGAGTCGGTTGTAGATGACCCGCGCGACCTTCGGCATGTTCACAGGGTAATAGCCCTCCTTCTCCACGATGGAAGCGGCGATCACCAACTGATAGGCATTGAGTCCTTGATACGTCGTGGACGGTGTCAGTCCGACTGAGGCCGCCTGCTTGACGAATCGCTTTGCCATTGACGTGGCGAGCTGTTGTGGTGACTCCCCCGGAGTGACGACGTACTGACCTGTCCCGATGAGACCTTCGAGGGAGCCGGCGCTGAGGAACGGACTCGAAGTGTGGGTCGCGGTGGCGACGTCGACGAATTTGTCACCGAACGCGGCGCTTTCACCATCGGCGACGATGTTGTTGGCGACTTCGTGCAACGTCTGTCCCGCGAGGACGTCGACAGCGACGACATTGGGTGGGCCGCTGAAGATCGAGCGCACGTGGGAGAACGACGAGCCCTGCGCGATCTCGTACGATCCGGCAGCGACTTGAAAGGACCCGAAGAGTGTCGTGTCGATGTTGAACGCCAGCGGCGAAGCGATGACACCCTGGGCGTGCATCTGATTGGCGACGGCCCCCAGCGACTCGCCTTCGTGCACGGTGACGATGACGTCCTTGCCGTCGCCGTGGAATATCGGGTCGACTTGGAGGAGGAACCACGCCACCATCACCACGACGACGACGATCACACCGGCAAGAATTCGGCCCAGCGGCTTACTCAGCATTGAGCCCATCTACATAGTTTTGCAGCATGATCACGGCGGCGGCGCTGTCGATCCGATCTCGCGACGCTTTCGTCGTCAATCCGGCCTCTGACAACGACTTTTGCGCGTCGCGTGTTGTCAGTCGCTCATCGAACTGAATCACCGGCACATTGACGTGGTCGCGGACTTGTGCGATGAACTCATCAGCGTCTTTGGTACTCGCGGTGTCGTTTCCCGCGAGCGACACTGGTCGACCGATCACGACTGTCGACACCGACTCTTCTTCGACGAGTTCACGCAGTCGAGTCAGGGTCTTGTCGTCGCGTGCGATTGCCGGTCGTGGGAACGCCATTGACGGCTTCGAATCGGTGATGGCGATGCCGCAGCGCTTGGAACCGGGATCCACACCGAGAACGCGCGCCATCGAGGACTACAGCGCCGCCGCCGCGCTTAAGACGGCGTCGATGCCACCCGGATTGCGGCCCCCCGCCAGCGCCAGCCGTTCCGAGCCGCCACCTCCCCCGCCGACGAGTCCCGCCAGCTCTTTGACAGCGCTGATGGCGTCAACGGTGCCGTCACTCGCGACGGCGATGGACACCTTGTCCTCCAACGCCCCTACCAATACGACCACCCGGCGCCCACGTCGTTGCAGGTCAGCGGCGAGCGTTCGCAACTGGTCGCCGCCGTAGCCGTCGACCCTCGCCACCAACACGTCCGACGAGACCTGCGAGTGCAGCTCTTCGGCCACTCGTGAGAGCTGTGCCTGGCGCAGTGACGAGAGTTCTTTTTCGAACTCGCGTTGACGTTCCAAGACGCGCTCGAGCGCCGGGACGACGTCCTCGACCGACGAGTTCAAGATTGACGCCACCGAGCCCAGCGCGGTCTCCATGTCGTGACTCCGTTGGTAGGCGCCCATCGCGCTGACCCCTTCGATACGACGGGTATTCGAGCCGATCGAGGCCTCGCTCACGATCTGGATCTGACCGATGTCGCCCAAGCGATCGACGTGCGTGCCGCCGCAGAACTCGAGGCTGTGGGCGCCGGCGCGCACCACGCGAACCCGATCACCGTACTTGTCACCGAAGAAGGCGATCGCCCCCATGGTCTCAGCGTCCTTCTTCGTCGTTTGAATGGTGCTCACCTCATCGTTGGCTACGACGTCGGTGTTCACCAGTGTGAGGACTTCCGCCGTCTCTTCGGGCGTCACGCCCGCACCGTGGGAGAAGTCGAAGCGCAGACGGTCCGGTCCCACGAACGAACCCTGTTGACGGACGTGATCACCCAGGACCGTGCGCAGTCCGGCGTGCAGGAGGTGCGTGGCGGTGTGATTGCGTCGCGTGGCCTCTCGTCGCGCGGGGTCGATCGTGGCGACGGCCACCTGACCGGGCAGCAACTCGCCGGTCAGCAGTCCGCGGTGCGCGAAGAGTCCTCCGGCGACGTTCTGCACGTCGAGGACCTTGAAGCTACCGGTCTCGGTGACGACCATCCCGGTGTCGGCGACTTGGCCACCAGACTCGGCATAGAAAGGCGTCGAGTCGAGGAACACCTCACCGACGCCGTCTTGTCCGACGAGTGAGGCCAACACCTCGGTCTCGACGCTGTAGCGCGTGACGTCGCGTCCGACGAATTCTGTCGTACCGTGCGCCTCGACGAGATTGCGGTACTGCGCGTCATCGGCCAGGTTGAGCGTCTTGGCGCTCGCACGGGCACGTTCGCGCTGCGCACGCATCGCCTCGTCGAAGGCGTCTCGTTCGACGCTCAGCCCCGACTCCGAGACGATCTCCTCGGTGAGTTCGATCGGGAAGCCGTGCGTGTCGTGCAACTTGAACGCGACGTCGCCCGGAAAGACGGTCGCTCCACTCGCCACGACGTCGCGCTGCGCTCCTTCGAGCAGCGACAACCCGGTCTTCAACGTCCGGGCGAATCCAGCCTCTTCGCGCTCCAGGACCTCGATGATCAGTTCACGTTCGCGCACCAGCGCCGGATAGGCGACCCCCATCTTCTCGATCGTCGCGTCCACCAGCGACGCCGCCAACGGTCGCTCCGAACCGGCACGCCGCGCGGCGAGGATCGCGCGACGAATGATCCGACGCAGTACGTAGCCACGACCTTCGTTGGAGGGCAACACGCCGTCGGCGACGAGCATGGTCATCGCGCGACCGTGCTCGGCGATTCGCCGAATCGCGACGTCGGTCGATTCGTCGTCGCCGTAGTTCGCGTCGATCGCGCGTGACGCCGTCTCGAGCAGTGGCGCGAAGAGGTCCGTGGCGAACACCGACTCCAAGCCGTTGAGAATGGCCAGCACTCGTTCGAAGCCCGCGCCGGTGTCGATGTTCTTCTTCGGCAACTCAGTGAGCGTTCCGTCCGCGCTGCGGTCGTACTGGGTGAACACGAGATTCCAGAACTCGACGAAACGGTCCTCGCCCCCGCTCTCGGGTCCACCGTCGGCGCCGAACTGCGGCCCCTTGTCGAAGAAGATCTCGGAGGACGGGCCACACGGGCCGGTCGGTCCCATCTCCCAGAAGTTGTCCTCGCCGAGGCGCTGAATCCGGCTGGGTGGGATGCCGATCATGTCGCGCCAGAGCTCTTCGGCCTGGTCGTCCGACGTGTGTACCGTCACCCACAGACGTTCGGGGTCGAGGCCGAAACCCTCGGTGATCAGGCCCCACGCGTACTTGATGGCGCCTTCCTTGAAGTAGTCCCCGAAGGAGAAGTTGCCCATCATCTCGAAGAAGGTCAGGTGGCGCTGGGTCGTGCCGATGATGTCGATGTCGAGGGCGCGAAAGCACTTCTGCACCGAGACCGCGCGCGGGTACGGCGCGGGCTCCTCTTCCGTGAAGTAGGGCTTGAAGGGGACCATCCCCGCGACGGTGAAGAGCAGGCTCGGGTCGAACGGGATCAAGCTCGCCGACGGCACGACGGTGTGGCCGTTGTCGGCGAAGTAGTCCAAGAAAATTGAACGAAGTTGAGCGGCTTCCACGGGCCTTACTCTACCGGGGGCTCTGTGGCGGACTCGTCCTCGCGTCGCACCATGGCGCGCCACTGCTCGACCAACGCCTTCTCTCGTCCGTACTCGCTGGGGTCGTAGTAGTGCTGACCGACGAGCGCGTCGGGTAGGTACTGCTGGGCCACCCATCCGCGTGCGAAGTCGTGCGGGTACTGGTAGTCGGTGCCGAAACCTTGTTCGGACGCGCCGCGATAGTTCGAGCCACGAAGGTGATCCGGGACCTCGACCAGACCGCCTTCTTGCACGGCGCGCGTCACCGCGCCGAGCGCTCTCGTGACCGAGTTGCTCTTGGGCATCAACGCCAGCGTGATCGTGGCGTGCGCCAACGTGAGGCGGCCCTCGGGCAGTCCGATGAACTCGACCGTTCGCGCGGCCGCGTCGGCGAGCACCAGGCCCATGGGATCGGCGAGGCCGATGTCTTCACTGGCGAGGATGACGAGTCGTCGGGCGAGGAAACGCGGACTCTCGCCGCTCTCGAGCATCGTGACGAGCCAGTAGAGCGCGCCGTCGGGGTCCGAACCTCGCACCGACTTGATGAAGGCGCTGATCTGGTCGAAGTGCGTGTCGCGCGACTGGTGATAGAGGCGACCATCGCGCGCCTGCGCGACGTGTTCCAACTCAACGATGTCCGGTGTCGCGTCATCGGCGCGCGCCAGGATGATCGCGGTGTCCAAGGTGGTCAGCGCGACGCGCGCGTCACCGTCGCTCGCCGACGTGATGGCGTCGAGCGCCTCGTCGGTGATCGTGCTCTGTCGAAGCTCCAGTCCCCGGCGCACCAGTACCTCGAGGTCCTCGGCGGACAGCGGGTGCAGTCGCCACAGGGTGGAGCGACTCATCAACGCGGCGTTCACCTCGAAGTACGGGTTCTCTGTCGTGGCGCCGATCAGGACGACTTGCCCGGTCTCGGTCGCGGGCAGGAGGAGGTCCTGCTGGGACTTGTTGAACCGGTGGACCTCGTCGATGAACAACACGGTGCGTTGGTTCTGCTCGCCGAGACGGTCGTGCGCGCGCGAGATCGCTTCGCGGACGTCCTTCACACCACTCGTGACGGCCGAGAGACTCTCGGTCGCGTAGCCGGCGGAGGACGCAATGATCCGGGCCAAGGTGGTCTTGCCGGTGCCGGCCGGGCCCCACAGGATCATCGACGTGAGTTCACCGGCCTCCACGAATCGTCGAAGTGGACCGTTCGGCCCGACGAGGTGCGTCTGGCCGACGAGTTCGTCCAACGTTCGGGGTCGCAGGAGATCAGCGAGTGGCGCGACCTGCTTCAGGCGCTGGGCCACGGCGTCGTCGAAGAGCGACGTAACTCACGATCCTTTCGGCGTGATGTTGATGCGCAGTTCGCGGATCACCTTGGGGGCGACGGCCTTGGGCGCGCCGGTCATCAGGTCGGCGCCCGACTGGGTCTTGGGGTACGCGATGACCTCGCGGATGTTCTCCTCGCCGGCGAAGATCGCCACGAGGCGGTCGATGCCGAAGGCGAAGCCCGCGTGTGGCGGCGCGCCGTACTTGAAGGCGCCGAGCAGGAATCCGAATCGGTTCTCGGCCTCCTCTTCGGAGATGCCCAGCGCCCGAAAGACCCGCGACTGGATATCGGCACGGTGAATTCGCACCGAGCCACTGCCCAATTCCCAACCGTTGAGGACGAGGTCGTAGGCGCGCGAGCGCACCTTCAGCGGGTCCGTTTCGATCAGGTCCATGTCCTCGGGGTGCGGCATCGTGAAGGGGTGATGGGCCGCCTGGAGGTTGCCGTCCTCGTCCACCCCCTCGAAGAGCGGGAACTCGGTGACCCACACGTATTTATACGGCCCGTCGCCGACGGGCGGCGAACCCAGCGTCGAGCGGATGGCACCGAGCACGTGACAGGCCTCCGCGTACTCGTCGGCCACGCAGAAGACGATGTCGCCGACCTCGGCGCCGTCGACCGTAGCGATAGCCGCGCTCTCGGTCTCGTTGAGGAACTTGGCCAGCGGCGAGTCGAGTCCGTCGTCAGTGACGCGGAACCACGCGAGTCCCTTCGCGCCGAGTGACTTCGCCTGATCGGTGAGTTCATCGAGGCGCGCGCGCGAGAAGCTCGCACCGCCGGGCACCCGCATCGCCTTCACCGTGGGGGCCGAGAAGGCCTTCACCTCGGTCGCCGGCGAAGACGTCGGAGAGATCGTGGAGCAACATCGAGAACCGCATGTCCGGCTTGTCGGTGCCGTAGCGATCGAGCGCTTCGGCCCACGTCATCGACGGGATCGTCCTCGGGCCGCACGCCGGTGGCGGCCTCGGCCGCGTCCAGCACCGCGAGCGACACGAAACCGAGCACGTCGTCTTGGTCGACGAAGCTCGCCTCCATGTCGAGTTGTGAGAACTCGAACTGGCGGTCGGCGCGCAGGTCCTCGTCGCGCATGCAGCGTGCGATCTGGTAGTAGCGATCGAAGCCGCCGACCATCAAGAGCTGCTTGGCGATCTGGGGACTCTGGGGCAAGACGTAGAACTCGCCCGGCTGCAGACGCGACGGCACGACGAACTCGCGCGAGCCCTCCGGCGTCGGCGCCCACAGCAGCGGCGTCTCGACCTCGCAGAAACCCTGCGCGTCCATCGCGCGACGAATCGCGCCGTTCACGACCGCGCGCAGTCGCAGGTTGCGCTGCATGTGCTCGCGGCGCAGGTCGAGGTAGCGATAGCGCAGGCGCACCTGCTCGTCGATGTCGACGCGGTCGTCGAGCTGGAAGGGCGGCGCTTCGGCCGCGGCCAGGATCTCGACGACGCAGTCGGTCAGCTCAATGGTCCCGGTGTCGAGCTTCTCGTTCACGGTGCCCTCGGGCCGGAGCGTGACGGTGCCACTGACACGCACGACGTACTCACTGCGCACGTCGACCGTGCCGTCGACGACCGCCTGGATGATCCCGGAGTGGTCGCGCACGTCGAGGAAGGCGAGGTGCTCGCCGTGTTCGCGGCGCTTGGCGACCCAACCGCACACGACGACGTTCGTGCCGACGTGGCTCTCGTTGAGCGACGCGCACAAGAGATCGCGCATGCTCGTGGATTCCAGGTTGTTCGACATCGTCAACTCTTCGTCAGTAGTTCAGCGACCACGAAGGCGACCTCGCTTCGAGCCACTCGGCGTTGCGTCTGCTCGAAGTCGTCGCTTCGCAAGTCTCTAATCGTAACCTCGCCGGCCTCGAGTTCCTGGCGGCCGACCAGGAGCGCCAGTCGCGCGCCCGACTTGTCGGCCACCTTCATCTGGGACTTCATCGAACGATTGTCGTAGGCGCGATCGGTCGCGAAGCCCGCGGCGCGCAACTCGTCGACCAAGACCGTCGCGACGTCCTCGAACGTCGTGTCGACGACGAAGAGGTCGAGCGTTCGATCGACCAGGTTGCGCGGTTCCACACCCTCCGCCTCTCGCGTGAGGAGCAGTCGCTCGATGCCGCTGCCGAACCCGATGCCGCTCGTGGGCTTGCCGCCGAGTTGCTCGGCGAGTTTGTCGTAGCGACCTCCCCCACCGATGGCGTTCTGCGCGCCGCCGAGGGCGTCAGCGACGAACTCGAAGGTCGTGCGCGTGTAGTAGTCGAATCCGCGAACCAGTCGCGGGTCCAACTCGGTGGCGATGTCGATCGACGTCAGGCCCGCGATGACCTGATCGAAGTGCGCCCGACACTCGTCACAGATGTGATCGATCAGCATCGGTCCTTCGGACGTGACCTCGATGCACGCCGGATCCTTGCAGTCGAGCACGCGCAGCGGATTCTCCGACCAGGTCGTCTTGTGCTCGTCACAGAGTCGATCGACGTTCTTCGCCAGGTGCGCGCTCAGGAGTTCGACGTAGGCCGCCCGACAGACGTCGTGGCCCATGGAGTTGATGAGCAGACGGAAACGTGTGAGTCCGAGGGCGCGATAGAAACGCTCGGCCAGCGCGATGACTTCGACGTCGACGGCCGGGTCATCGGTACCGAGGACTTCGACGCCCAGTTGGTGGTGCTGGCGGTAGCGCCCGGCCTGGGGACGTTCGTAGCGAAAGGCCGGCGTCACGTACCACGCCTTCCACGGCGTCGTCGGACTGTGCTGGACGAAGGCCCGCACGACCGACGCGGTGCCCTCGGGACGCAGCGCGTAGACGCGCTCACCGCGGTCCGAGAAGACGTACATCTCCTTCTTGGCGACGTCGCTCTCCTCGCCGATGCCGCGGTTGAAGACGCCGACGTCTTCGAACATCGGTGAGATCACCAGTTCGAAGCCGTAGCGGTAGGCGAACTGGGCGAACGTCGCGACGACGCCCTCCCACTCCGCCGAACTCGGCGCCAGGACGTCGTGGGTCCCGATCGGGGCCTGGAAGGGTGTGACGGCGTCGCTCATGAATTCTTGTTCTGTCCCGGTAGTTGTCGGAAGGCGTCGAAGACGCCGTCGACGCCCTTTAGCGCCGCCAACAGGCTACTGAGGTGCGTCGGGTCGGCCAGTTCGACGTCGAAGACCATGCGCACGATCCTCGAGCCCGACGTCGACGTCGAACTCGAGATGATACTGAGGTGATACTCGGCGACGACCTTCGAGACGTCGAGCAGTAGTCGTGAACGGTCGAAGGCCATGACCTCGAGGACCGCGCGGTACTGACCGCTGACCGAACCGTCCCACTCGACGTCGATGATGCGCTCGCCCAGGCGCTGGGCCAGGGCGACCGCGTTGGAGCAGTCGTCGCGGTGCACCGACACGCCTCGACCCTGGGTGATGAAACCCATGATGTTGTCGCCGGGCACCGGTGAACAGCACCGCGCCAGGTGGATCATGACGTCGTCGAGGCCCTCGACGTAGACACCGGCGGTGCGACGCGTCGTGCGACCGGTGCGCGGCATGCGCGTGACGGTGGTCGGCATCTGTTCGGTGTCGCCGCCGCCGTGCAGTTCGCGGTCCAGTCGCTGGACGACGGCGAGGGCCGAGATCTGACCGCTGTCGATCGCCATGAAGAGTGCGTCGAGGTCCTCGAGGTTCATGGCCGCGATGACGGCGTCCAACGCGCTCGACGAGAGCGAGGTCGCGATCGGCAGACCCTCACGGCGCAGCGCCTTCGTGAGTTCCTCGCGCCCGCCCTCGATGGCGTCGTCGCGACGCTCGCGCTGGAACCACTGGCGGATCTTGGACTTGGCGCGCGACGACTGGGCGATCGCGAGCCAGTCGCGCGACGGACCGGCGGTGTCGCTCTTGCTGGTGACGATCTCGACGACGTCGGCCGAACGCAGCACGGTGTCGAGCGGCACGAGGCGACCGTTGACCTTGGCGCCGACGCAGTGGTGGCCGACCTCGGTGTGCACGGCGTAGGCGAAGTCGATCGTCGTGGCGCCCTCGACCAACGCGATCACGCGGCCCTTGGGCGTGAAGACGTAGACCTCGTCTTGGCCGAGGTCGAGCTTCAGCGCCTCGAGGAAGGCGATCGGGTCGTTCTCCTCCTCTTCGACGTCGGCGAGGCGCTGCATCCAGGCGACCTCTTTGTTCGAGGCCCCTTCCTTGTAGCCCCAGTGCGCGGCGACGCCGAACTCGGCGCGCCGGTGCATCTCGAAGGTGCGGATCTGCACCTCGACGGACTTGCCGCGCGGTCCGATCACCGTCGTGTGCAGCGACTGGTAGAGGTTGAACTTCGGTGAGTTGATGTAGTCCTTGAAGCGCCCGGGAACCGGCGACCACAGCGCGTGGATCGCACCGATCACGGCCCAACAGTCACGGTCCTCGTCGACGATGACGCGCAGGCCCACGAGGTCGAAGATGTCGTCGAACTCCTTGCCGCCGATGACCATCTTCTCGTAGATGCTCCAGAGGTGCTTCGGTCGGCCACGGACCTCGGCCTTGATCCCGAACTCGTCGAGCTTGCCCGACAGCGTCGCCATGACCTCGCCGAGGTAGTCCTCGCGCTCGGGCTGACGCGCGGCGACCATCTGTTCGATCTCGGCGTAGCGCTTGGGGTGCAGCGTCGCGAAACTGAGGTCCTCGAGCTGCCACTTGACCTGTTGGACGCCGAGGCGGTGCGCCAGCGGCGCGTAGACGTCGAGGGTCTCTTGGGCGATGGCGCGCTGGCGGGCCATCGGCATGACCGAGATCGTGCGCATGTTGTGCAGGCGGTCGGCCAGTTTGATCAACAAGACCCGCCAGTCCTGGGCCATGGCGATGAACATCTTGCGGATCGTGGCGGCCTGTTGCTCTTCCTTGGAGTCGAACTCCAGCCGGTCGAGCTTGGTGACGCCGTCGACGACCGCGGCGACCTGGTCGCCGAACTCCTCGGCCAGCCACTCCTTGGTGATGCCGGTGTCCTCCACGGCGTCGTGCAACAGCGCGGCCGTGATCGTCGCCTCGTCCAGTCCCAGGTCGGCGGCGATATCGGCCACGGCGATCGGGTGCGTCACGTACGGTTCGCCGGTTCGGCGCAGTTGCCCTTCGTGGGCCTTGATGGCCGCCGCGCCGGCGCGACGGATGATCTCGACGTCGCCGTCGGCGTGGTGCTCGAGGAATCGACCGATCAAACGCTCAATCGAGCCCGTCAGCGCGGGGTCGGCGGCGGAGCGAGAAGTGAGGCTGACCATGAAATCAGCCTAATAGCGCCTTATCGCCGTTTTTGCTTACGTGCCCTCGCCTGAATCGTGCCACGCGACAGTGTGCCGGGGGTCGGTCGCGTTAGCGTGCCGGTTGCAGTCGACGAGCGATTGAGTCGCTGCGCGCCGTCGCCAGAGAGCAGGGCCGCCGCCGCCGGCGTGAGAACGCGTTGGTCACTGCGCAGCCGTGCGCGCTCGGCCAATTCGCGGAATCGCGGCTCACGCTCTTTCATCCACGCCAGCAGAGGACTCGCGATGAAGATCGACGAGTAGGCCCCGCTCATGAGTCCGACGAAGAGCGCGAGGCCGTAGCTCTGCAGCGTCGTCGCACCGAGGATGTCGGCGCCCACGACCAGCACGGCCAGGACCGGCAAGATCGCCACGAGCGACGTGTTGATGGATCGCGCCAGGGTCTGGTTCATCGAGAGGTTGACCATCTCGCCGTAGCTGAGGTCGCCGCTCTTCAAGATGCCGCCGGCGTTGTCACGGACGCGGTCAAAGACGACGACGGTGTCATAGAGCGAGTAACCGAGGATGGTGAGGATTGCGATGACCGTGTCCGGCGTTATTTGAAGGCCGAACAGTGAGTACACGCCGACCGTGACGAGCAGGTCGTGCACCATGGCGATGAACGCCGCCAGCGCCATCTTGGGTTCGAAACGGATGCTGATGTAGGCCACGACCGCGATGAAGAAGACGATCAGCGCTTCGAGCGCCCGGTGAGTGATCTGACCTCCCCAGGTCGGACCAACACTCGTCACGGACACTTGATTCGATCCCACGCCGGCGGTTTTGGCCAACGCGTCGGCGACCTTGTTGATCAACTTCGTTTGGGCGTCCCCACTCAGTGAGTTGATGTCGGCCGTGACCTGGTAGGTCTTGGAGCCGAGTTTCTCGACCGTCGGATCCCGGAGCCCGGCCTTTTCCGCCGCAGTCGTGATCGCCGCGACCGAGGAGTGCGAGGTCTGGACTTCCCAGGAGCTGCCGCCCTTGAAGTCGATGCCGAGGTTGAAACCGCGGATGCCGAGCGACGCCAGTCCGAGGACGATGATCACGAGTGAGATCGAGAACCACGTTCGCTTTCGCCCGACGAAGTCGACGGTGGTGCGGCCCTGGTAGATACGTCCGAGTCGACCGGGCGTCTTCTCGTCGGGCGCGACGGTCGTCACGTCATCACTCATGGGCGCTCACCCCCGGCGTCAGGCCCGCGACCATCGAAAGGGCCGAAGTGCTGTCGTTGGTGCGGCGACCCAACAAGATCACCAGCGGGCGCGTGAAGTACCAGGTCATGAAGACGTCCATCAGTGTCGACAGTCCCAGGAAGAACGCGAAACCACGCACGTCACCGACGGCGATGAGGTAGAGCAAGACGGCGGCGAGCAGACTGACCGTGTCGGCCGCCAACACCGTGCGCCAGGCCGAGCGGAATCCGCGGTCAACCGAGGTGCGGATCGAGCGCCCTGCTCGGGCCTCGTCTTTCAATCGTTCGAAATACACGATGTAACTGTCGACAGTGATACCAATGGACACAATTATCCCCGTGATGCCCGCCAGGTCGAAACTCGGGGCTAAGGCGGTATGGCCGAGCGCCGAGATGATCGCCCAGAGCAGTGCCGCCGTCGCCGCGAGTCCGAGCACGATGACGAGACCCAGCGCGCGGTAGTAGAGAATCGTGTAGAGCAAGACCAGCAAGAGTCCGACGAGACCGGCACCAAGGCCGGCGACGAGTGAACTGTGACCGAGGGTCGGCGATACGGTCACGGTGTCGAGCGGGTTCAGCCGAACCGGCAGGGCACCGAACTCCATGGCGATGGCCAGGTTCTTCGCGCTCTGCTCGGTGAAGGATCCCGATATCTCACCCGTGCCGTCGAAACTCGTGAAGGTCGTCTGAGTCGGTTGGATAAGCGGTGCCGATTGGATCACACCGTCGAGTTCGATGGCGAGTGCTTGGTGAAAGTTCTTGTCCGCGACGTTGTCCCATTCAGGGCTGCCCTTTTTGGTCAGGGTGTAGTTCACGACCCACTGACCGAGTGTGTCCTGTTGGGCGACCGCTTTACCGATCGCCTGACCAGTCAGCTGCGACGGACCGAGCAGATAGCGAGTGCCCGGTTGACCCAGTTCCGGCAAGATGACGTTGTCCAAAGGGTTGTCATCGGCCGGTTTTGTCGTCTTGATTGTCGAATATGTCGGGTCGACAGCGATATTTCCTAGGTTGCTGCCGAAGCCCGCCGCCGAGTTGTTCGGCGTCACTGCGAGGTTGGCTTCGCTCCATTGGTACGTGCTCGCACAGGCGGGAATCGAGCCGCTGACGGTCTTGGCCTTCTTCGACGGTTGGGCGACTTCACACAGCACGGGCCGAAAGAGCAACTGTGCGGTCTCGCCGACGAGTTTCAACACTCGACGGGCGTCGGTGACGCCGGGCACGCTCACCACCACGTTCTTGCCTTGCAAGTTGACCGTCGCGCCGGAAACGCCGAGACCGTTGACGCGGTTGCTCAAGATCGTGACGACCTCATTCATGTCGGCAGTCGACGCGTGCGTCGCCGGCTTGTAGACCACCGAAAGGCCACCGGCCAGGTCGAGTCCGAGTTTTGGTCCCCATCCAAGTGACACGGTCGCAATCAGAGAGCCGAACGCAATCACAATGGTGAGAACGAGACTGACGATCATCGACCGCCGTGAGCCGACCTGCTGAGCCATTACTTCTGGTCGCCTTCTTCTTCGTGTTCGTCGTCTGGTTCAGGTACGGCCGCGGGCGGGTTGTACTTGCGAGCAATGGCAGTGGGGATGAAGTCAAGCTCCACACCGCTGGCGCCGCGCAGTGTAATGAGGCCGTCGTCCATCTTCACGACGGTGCCAATGAAGCCGCCGATCGTCTGGGCGCGGTCGCCCATTTCGACCTTGCGCGTGTCCAGACGGGCGGCCTTTTGCTTCTGGGAGCGGGGGCGGAGGTAGAAGAAGTAGAGGGAGCCGAAGATGACGACGTAAATGACGATCAAAATGGGGCTGAATGACGTGGTCTTCTTCGCCTTATCGGCCGCCAACAGCAGATTTACCGCGAACAACATAGGTAATTCCTCCGAGATATAGACAAAGAAACCCTAGTCGTTTTACGCGATTGCTTTAGACCAGGCCGCCTCCACGGGGCGTTAAACCGAGGTGTCGATACGCCCGTTCGGTCGCGACGCGACCGCGCGGCGTTCGAATCAGTAGACCGTCGCGCAATAAGAACGGCTCGTACGCGTCCTCGATGGTCGAAGGCTCTTCACCGCACGCGTGGGCCAAGGTCGTCAGACCGACCGGCTGATTCGCGAACTGTTGACACAGCAGACCGAGGATCCGACGGTCGATCTTGTCGAGGCCGTACTCATCGACACCGAAGAGCGCGAGACCCTCGACCGCGACGTCGTCGTCGATCACGTCGTGTCCCTGCACCGCAGCGAAGTCGCGCACGCGGCGTAGCAGCCGGTTGGCGATTCGTGGCGTGCCGCGACTGCGCCCGGCGATGATCGTCGCCGCCTCGCCCTTCAAGGTCACGTCCAAGAGTCCGGCCGAGCGGCTCACGATGATCGTCAGGTCCTGCGGGTCGTAGAGATCGAGTTGGCCGACGAAGCCGAAGCGATCGCGCAGCGGGGCCGCGACGAGCCCGGTTCGCGTCGTCGCGCCCACCAGCGTGAAGTTGGGCAGGTCGAGTCGGATCGCGCGCGCCGACGGTCCGCGACCGATCATGACGTCGAGACGTCGGTCCTCCATCGCCGGATAGAGAATCTCCTCCACGCCGCGCGAGAGCCGATGGATCTCGTCGACGAACAAGACGTCACCGTCTTGCAGGTCGGTGAGCAACGCCGCCAGGTCGCCGGGACGCGAGAGGACCGGACCCGAGGTGATGCGAAGTCCCGCGCCCATCTCGGCCGCGACGATGCTCGCCAGCGAGGTCTTGCCGAGTCCCGGCGGACCGGCGAACAAGAGGTGATCGGCGGTCTGGTTGCGTGCCCGCGCCGAACCCAGCACGATCTCGAGGTGGCGCACCAACTCGCGTTGACCGACGAACTCGGCCAGCGAACTCGGTCGCAGCGACACCTCGGCGCGACGATCCTGCTCATCGGCGACCGGCATCACGACGTTGCGCGCCAGCTGCTCGACGTCGATCTCGTGACGACTCACTGGCGCCTCAAGAGTTGCAGTGCCTGACGCAGCGCCGCGCCCTCGTCATCCGACAGCGTCGTGCCGCTCAGTGCGGCTCGCACCTCTTGGGTGCTGTAGCCGAGTCCGCGCAGCGCGTCTTCGATGGCGTCGTTCTGCGGCGTCGGCTGGGACGCGACGTAGGAGTCGGGCACGACGACTTTGCCCTTCAGCTCCAGCACGATGCGGCTCGCGGTCTTCGGTCCGATGCCGGGGATCGTCGCGATCGTCTTGGCGTCGTCGCTCTCGATCGCGGTCGCGAGGTCGCCGGTCGACATCGTGCGCAGTGCCGCGAGCGCCGTCGACGGACCGACGCCCGGCGTCACCAACAACAGTTCGAAGAACTCACGGTCGAGGTAGCTCGGGAAGCCGTAGAGGACGATCGCGTCGTCGCGAACCGCGGTGAAGATGTAGAGGTCGACGACGTCACCGACGCGGTAGTCGTCTTGGGAGGCGACGCTCACCTCGTAGCCGACGTCGTGCACGTCGAGCACGATCGCGCCGTCCTTGTGATGGTGCAACACCTGACCGTGGAGCCACCCGATCATGCGGGGGTCTCGATCGGGTACTTCTGCTCACTGCGCACGACCATGAAGTAGGTGATCGCGAGTGCCAACGCGTCGGCGGCGTCGGCCGGCTTGGGGATCTCGGCGAGCCCGCAGAGCCGAGCGACCATCCCCTGGACCTGGATCTTGCTGGCCGCGCCGTAGCCGGTGACCGCCAACTTCACCTCCTGGGCGTTGAACTGGCGCACCGGCAGACGTGATGGCCGCGGCCAAGCGCCACCGCGACGCCACTCGCCTGGGCCGTCGGTATCGCGGTCTTCGCGTTTCGCTGGTAGAAGACGCGCTCGACGACCACGGCGTCCGGGGTGGTCTCTTCGAGCAAGGTGCGCAGTTCGACAAGCATCTGACCGAGGCGCAGTTCGACCGGCTGTTCGTGGTCGGTCTCGATGGTCCCGGCGCGCACCGCGCGAAAGGACTCGACGCCCAGGAACGACCCCTCGACCAATCCGTAGCCGCATCGGGTCAGACCGGGGTCGATTCCGAGTACGAACATACGTTCGATACTAGACCGCAAGCGACCCCAGAAATGGGGAATTTAACCCTCGTAGGCCGCGAGGATCTCGTCGGAGATGTCGAAGTTGGAAAAGACGTTCTGGACGTCGTCGTGGTCGTCGATGGCGTCCATCAGGCGCAGGATCTTCTTCGCCTCGGACTCGGAGTCCACCGGAATCGAGTTCTGCGGCACCAGCGTCAGTTCGGCGCTCAGCACCTTGGCGCCGTAGCCGTCGAGGGCGTCGCGCACCGATCCGAGGTCCTGGGGCTCGGTCGTGACCGTGAAGTTCGCGCCGTTGGCCTCGAAGTTCTCTCCCCCGGCCTCCATGACCCACTCGAGGAGCTGGTCCTCGTCGATCGGGCCCTTGACCTCGATGATCCCCTTGCGGTCGAACTGCCACGAGACCGCGCCGGGCTCGGCGATCGTGCCGCCGTTGCGCGCGAAGACGTGCTTGATCTCGGCGCTGGTGCGGTTGCGATTGTCGGTGAGGGTCTCGACGATCACCGCGACGCCGTCGGGGCCGTAGCCCTCGTAGCTGATCGCCTCGTAGCGCACGCCCTCGAGTTCGCCGGTGCCGCGCTTGATGGCGCGTTCGATCGTGTCCAAGGGCACCGAGGACTCACGGGCCTTTTGGTACATGGTGCGCAGTGACGCGTTGGTGTCGAGGTCGCCACCGCCCTCGCGCGCGGCCACCTCCACCTGTCGGATCAACTTGGCGAAGACCTTGGCGCGCGCGCTGTCTTTGGCACCCTTGCGGTGCTTGGTCGTTGCCCACTTCGAATGGCCGGACATCAATTCCTCCTCGCCCAAAATGGGCTTTATTACTGTATCTGAGAATTACAACGCGTCGACGAAGAGCCGGTGGATGCGCTCGTCGCTGGTCAGCTCGGGGTGAAACGAACAGCCCCAGATGCGCTCTCGACGTACGAGCACCGGGTGCTCGCCGTCACCGTGGTCGTGGAACGCCAGCACGTCGAGGTCCTCGGACCAGGTCTCGATCTTCGGGCGCGCGAATGAACACGCCGGGTACCTCGCCGACGCCCTTGACGCTCACCGGCGTCTCGAAACTCGAGATCTGTCGGCCGTAGCCGTTGCGCCGCACCGACAGCGGCAACTCGTCGAAGCTCCACTGGTCACTTCGTCCGTCCAGGATCTCGTGGGCCAACAGGATCAACCCCGCGCACGTGCCGAAGACGCTCAGTCCGTCGGCGATCTTCTTCTCCAGCGTCGGGCGGATTCCCGACGTCGTGAGCAGGTAGGCGATCGTGGTCGACTCCCCGCCGGGCATCACCAGACCGTCGAGGTCGTCCAGTTGTTCGGCGCTGCGCACGGCGATGACGTCGGCACCGACACGTTCGAGCATCGAAGTGTGTTCGCGCACGTCGCCCTGCAGGGCGAGAACGCCAACGCGCGCCACGTCTACCAGCCGCGTTCGGCGAGACGCTGCTCCAAGGAGGCGGTCTCGATTCCCTTCATCGCGGCACCGAGACCGGTGGAGACCTTCGCCACCACGTGCGCGTCACGGAAGTGCGTCGTCGCCTCGACGATGGCCTTGGCCATGCGCTCGGGGTCGTCGCTCTTGAAGATGCCCGAGCCGACGAAGATCGCCTCGGCGCCGAGTTGCAAGACGAGCGCCGCGTCGGCGGGGGTCGAGATGCCGCCGGCGCAGAAGAGCGGCACCGGCAGCTTGCCGGTGAGCGACACCTCTTGGACGAGTGGCAGTGGCGCCTGCAGGTCCTTGGCCAACGAGAAGAGTTCGTTCGAGTCGGCCGACTGGAGTCGACGCATCTGGGCGTTGATCGTGCGCAGGTGCCGCACGGCCTCGACGACGTTGCCGGTGCCGGCCTCGCCCTTGGAGCGAATCAGGCACGCGCCCTCGCCGATGCGGCGCAGCGCCTCGCCCAGGTTCGTCGCGCCGCACACGAAGGGAACGGTGAAGGCCCACTTGTCGATGTGGTTCTCCTCGTCGGCCGGGGTCAGGACCTCGGACTCGTCGATGTAGTCGACGTCGAGCGCCTCGAGGATCTGCGCCTCGGCGAAGTGGCCGATGCGGGCCTTGGCCATGACCGGGAATCGTCACCGCGGCCTGGATGCCTTGGATCATCTCGGGGTCACTCATGCGCGCGACGCCGCCGTCGCGACGGATGTCGGAGGGCACGCGCTCGAGGGCCATGACGGCGACGGCGCCCGAGTCCTCGGCGATCTTCGCCTGTTCGGGGTTGACGACGTCCATGATGACGCCACCACGCAGCATGTCGGCCAGGCCGCGCTTGACGAGGGCCGAGCCGATGATTGAGGAGTCGTGCGATGAACTCATGGCATCAAGCCTAACCGCCGACCTTTACCACTCTTCCAACGCGCGGGCGCGCAGTTCGACGTCGTCGAGGTCGCCGAGATCGCTCGCTCGACCACTCCACATGTTGAACCACACCCAGCGCCACTGCGCGTAGGCGGTACCGGCGAAGAACGACGTGCTCGACAACTGCTCGTTGGCGCACTTGCGCAGCGCGCCGGCGAGGCCCGGCGGGTAGCGAATCGCCGCGGCCGCGACCTCATCGGCGCGGTAGGCCAGTCCCTCGCCCGCGAGCGTGCGTCGCGACTCCTCGTTGGTCAGCGCCGACGCAGGCCACGCTCTCACGAAGCAAGAGTCCGAGACGGTGCCGCGCCAGACAGTGCGCCACGACGCCCTCGAGTTCGATCAGCTCGAAGTCGCGCATCATCGCGTCGGTCACGAAGAACGACAGTCCCGACCCGGTCGGCACCAGCGCGGCGTTGTAGCCCGGGTCGCTCACGATGTAGGTGCTGACGGCGTCGACGCCGAAGGTGGCGGCCAGACGGTCCATGACCGTCGTGAGTCGCAGTCGATCCTTCTCGGTGCCGCCGGCCTTGAACTGATCGAGGACGAGGTTGCCGAGGCTGAGGCCCTTGGTCTCGTAGCGCGCGAGCGAGCGGTGCAGGTCCCAGGCGTAGAGCAACGCCACGACGATGCCGACGATCGGGACCCACGGGGCCACGATGACACCGGCGACGAGAACCAAGACCACGACGGCGACGCCGAAGGTCTCGGGAAGTTTCTTGCGCAGCGCGAAGCTGCGGACGATCTTCTGGTTCGCGTGCTTCTCGGCGTTCGTCGGCGAGTACGGACTCTGCCAGTTGGGATCGAGTACCGGGGCGACGTAGCGCGGTCCGCGGTCGCGCGAGGGATTCGAGCGGCGAGAACGCGAACGTTGCTTGGTTGCCATAATATCAAGGCTACTTGGTGCTCAAAAAGCGCTCGCGGGCCTTCGCGTAGAGAATCTCGTAGCGGTCCATCAACGTGCTGCATCGACCACTCATTGGCGTGCGCCTTGGCACTCGCGATCGATGCCGGTGTCTCGTCGCGCAGCGCTTTTTCGATGGCTGCTTCGAGGCTCACGTCGTCGCCCGGCGTGAAGAGTGTCGCCAGTCCCGACGCCGCCTCGTGATAGCCGTCAATGTCGCTCGCGACGACCGCGCTCTCACTGGCCATTCCTTCGAGCAGGATCATGCCGAAACTCTCGCCGCCGGTCGACGGCGCGATCAACGCGTTCGCGCGACGGAGCCAACGTCGCTTCTCTTCGTCGCCGAGGGCGCCGACGAACTCGATGGCGCTATCCCCCGCCGCCAACGCCTCCAGCGAACGTCGTTGCGGCCCGTCACCGAGCACGATCAAGCGCCACGTGTCCTCGTCCTTGGCGTTATGCGACCGAACGGCGTTGATGGCGTGGGCGATGCCCTTACGTTCCTCGTGTCGCCCGAGCACGAGCAACACGGTGTCGTCGGCACGTTCGCGTGGCGTCGCAACGAAACGGTCCATCTCAAATCCGTTGAAGAGCACCGTGGCGTCGAGGCCGCAGGCCGCCTTGATCGTCAACGCCGCCGACACGCTGACGGCGGCCGACTGATCGAGATGCCGTGCGAGTCGTCGCAGGAGCGGTTTCGTCAGGTTCAACGCAGGACCGCCACCACCTCGATGGAACGTCGCCACCGCCGGGGCGACGTGCGCGCGCAACGTGGCCCAGCCGAGTAGCGGCGCAAAGGGCTCGTGGAAGTGCACGACGTCGGCTCGAAAGTGCGCGATGGTGCGCGCGGCCCGTCGCGACGCGACCGGCGACAACGTGAGCGGCGCGCGACTGCCGTTGGCCGGGACCTTGAGGACCGGCCCGAAGCGCGCCACGTGCGCCGGCGTGTCGTAGGTCGCGTGGTCCTGTCCGTCGGGTGCGACGAGCAGTACGTCGTGTCCGCGACGCGCGAGTTCTCGACTCATCGCGAGGGCCTGTTCCTGGGCGCCACCGAAGGCGCTGAGCGCGTAGGGCGACACGAGCGCGACGCGCAACTCAGTCGCCTTCGAATCGCGGTTGCAGCACGTGCCACTGTTCGGGCGCGCGACGGATCAGTCCCTCGAGCTCGACCGCCAGCAGTTGCGTGACCCTCGTCACGTCCTCGCGCAGTCGTCCCTGTCGCTCGGCCGGTATCGGCGGCGTGACGACGGCGAAGTGGTCGCGGCCGGGTCCGGAGTAACACGCCGCCGCGACCAGCGTCGCGCCAGTGCGCAGCGCCAACGTCGCCGGACCCGCCGGCAGGCGGACTTGTTCGCCGAAGAACTCGACCTCGATGCCGTTGCCCTGGATGTCGCGGTCACAGAGCAGTCCGATGACGCCGCCGTCCTGCAACGTCTGGAGCAACACCGTGCCGGCGTGCTCGTCGAGAGGTTCGATGCGGATCCCGATCGCCTCGCGCTTGGCCTTGAACCACGCGAACAGCGCCGGCGGCTCCAGGTCCTCGGCGACCGCGGTCATGCCGAGGCCGAGTGAGTTCAGATAGCGACCCGCCCCACTCCCAGCTCCCGATGTGCGGCAGCGCGATGATCGTGCCGAGGCCCTGGGTCTTCGCGTCGTAGAGGTGTTCGAGACCCTCGGCGATGCGAAAGCGCGCGAAGACCTTCTCCGGCTTGATGCCCGGGAGTTTCGCGCCCTCGGCCCAGTACTGTCCGTAGCTCTCGAAGCCCCGGTTGACGAAGTGCTCCAGCAGCGCGTCGTCCAGGACGTCGTCGTTCTCGCGAAGGATGTGCGCCAGGTTGGTCTTCAGGTTCGCTCGGGCGCTCGCGTTGCGGTGCCCGACGATCACTGAGAGATGTTTGGCCAGGGCGACGTCGAATCGCTCCGGGAGTCGTTCCATGACGCCGCCCAGCGTCTTGAAGAGGGTGACCTTCGACCTATCGCCCACGGCTAGCGACGCGACGTGCGACTAAGCCCTCGACGAATCCGGCTGCTGTGGTGGTGGATCCGTCCGGCCTGGGTCATCGGCGGATCGGCGCTGGCCGCGATCTGCCAGATGCGCCAGAACCGTCCGGCGGCGGTCATCGCCGTCAGGGCGAGCATGATCCAGAGCACCGGGATGAAGATCGGCTTGGCGAGCAGACCGATGCCCAGGAGGATCATCCGCTCGGCGCGCTCCATGAGCCCGCCCTTGGCCGCGAGGCCGAGGCTCTCGGCTTTCGAGCGTTGATACGAGATCAGGTAGGTCGTGGTGAGGATCGCGAAGGGCAACAGCACCAGTTGTCCGTGGCCGTGGGCCGTGAGGTAGAACGCGACGCCGCCCAAGATCAGGGAGTCGGCGACGCGGTCCATCACCGAGTCGAAGAAGGCGCCGCGCTGGCTGGCGCGCTTGGACGCCTTGGCGACCGGTCCGTCAAAGAGGTCGTGGAAGCCGGTGAGCGTGAGCAGCACGATGGCGATCCAGAAGTGGCCCAACGCGATCATCCAGGCGGTCGCGAAGGAGAAGACGAGACCGGAGAACGTGAGCACGTCGGCCGAGAAGCCGATGCGGACCAACCACCGCCCGGTCGGTAGCGTGACCGTCTCTACCGACTTCCTAAAGTTTCCGTCGAGCATCGATCCTCCGGATCCTGTTACTCAATTGTAACGATTCGTCATATCAGGCTCGTTCAAAGTTGTCGTGGACCTTGCGCCACGTCGACTGGAGCGATTCGGGCAGGACCCGCGTCTCACCGATGGTGGTCATGAAATTGGTGTCCCCGAGCCACCGCGGCAGCACGTGACCGTGCAAATGCTTGGGAATACCGGCTCCGGCGGCCTGGCCGAGGTTCATGCCGATGTTCATCCCGTCGGGTCCGTAGGCCGCCTCGAGCGCTTGACGCTGCGGCGCAGGATCAAGAAGTAGTCCTCGTACTCGGCGTCGGTGAGCTCTTGGATGGCCGAGACGTGGCGGCGCGGCAGCACCAGGACGTGGCCCGAACCGTAGGGAAAGGCGTTGAGGACGACGAAGCTCAGATCGCTCTTGGCGATGACGCCCGTGTCCTCGTCGACCGGCTCGGCGGCCAGCGCGCAAAAGACGCACGTCCCGTCGTCGGCCGCGTGGCTCTGCGCGACGTTCGAGACGTAGTCCTCGCGCCACGCGGCCGAGAACCGCTCGAGGGCCACTACTCGTCCTCGGGCGAGCCGTGCACCGCGATCTCTTCCACGAGCCGGTCGCGGAACTCCGCGACGCTCACGCCGCGCTCGGGATCGTTCGAGCCGCGCGCGTTCACCCCGACGGTGCCCTTTTCGACGTCGTCGTCACCGACCACGAGGATGTACGGGATCTTCTCGAGCTTGGCCTTGCGGATCCGCGCGCCGAGCGGCTCGCTCGCCGCCTCGACGCTGACGCGCAGGCCGTCGAGGGCGCAGGGTCTCGGCGACGTAGAGCGCGTAGACGTCGTGGTCGTCGCGCACCGCCGAGCACGCGTACCTGTTCGGGGTGCAGCCACGTCGGCATGTTGCCGGCGTAGTGCTCGATGAGTATGGCCAGGAATCGCTCCACCGAGCCGAAGAGCGCCCGGTGGATCATGATCGGTGCGCGCGCTGCGAGTTGTCGGCCGCGACGTAGGTCGCGTCGAAGCGCTGGGGCAGTCTGGAAGTCGAACTGCACCGTCGACAGCTGGTGCGTGCGACCGATGGCGTCGCGCGCCTGCACCGAGATCTTCGGTCCGTAGAAGGCGCCGCCGCCGGGGTCCATCACGAGCTCCAGCCCGGCGGCGATCGGCGACGCTCTCGAGCGTCGCTTCGGCCTCGAGCCACTCCTCGTCGGTGCCGACGGCCTTGCCCGGCGGGCGCGTCGAGAGTTCGAGGTAGAAGTCGTTCAGCCCGAAGTCGCGCAGGAGGTCGAGCACGAACTGCAGCGTGCGCGTCAGCTCCTCGCCGATCTGCTCCCGGGTGCAGAAGATGTGCGCGTCGTCCTGGGTCATGCCGCGCACGCGCGTGAGACCGTGGACGACGCCCGACAACTCGTAGCGATAGACCGAGCCGAACTCGAAGTAGCGCAGCGGCAGGTCGCGGTAACTGCGCTGGTTGGCCTTGTAGATCAGCATGTGGAACGGGCAGTTCATCGGCTTCAGGTAGTACTTGGTGCCGCCGTCGAGTTCCATGGGCGGATACATCGACTCGGCGAACCAGTCGAGGTGACCCGAGATCTCGAAGAGCTCGGACTTCGTGATGTGCGGCGAGTAGACGAAGTCGTAACCCGAGACCTCGTGGCGCTTGCGCGAGTGCTCCTCCATCACGCGGCGCATCACGCCACCCTTGGGGTGAAAGACCGCGAGTCCCGGGTCCGATCTCACTCGGAAAGGAGAAGAGGTCCAGTTCTTGGCCGAGCTTGCGGTGATCGCGAAGCTCGGCCTGGGCGAGTTGTTCCAGGTGCGCGGCCAGCGCGGCGTCGCTCTCCCAGGCGGTGCCGTAGATGCGCTGCAGCTGTTGGTTCTTCTCGTCGCCGCGCCAGTACGCGCCGGCGACGCGCGTCAACTTGAAGTGTCCGAGTCGCGCGGTCGAGGGGACGTGGGGACCGCGACAGAGGTCGGTGAACGCTGGTGAGTTCGAGTACGTCGAGACCGACGACGCCGAGCCGAGTTCGGCGAGGTCCTCTTCGGTCGGCACCGACCCGACCGCCTTGATGATCTCGACCTTGTAGGGCTGGTCCGAGAAGAGCGCCAGTCCCTCATCGATCGAGTACTCGTGGCGCGCGAACGGCTGGTCCTCGGCGATGATGGCGCGCATCTCGGCGTCGATCCGCTCCAGGTCGTCGTCACTGAAATGTGCGCCGCCGGGAAGTTCGAAGTCGTAGTAGAAGCCGTCGGTGATCGCCGGACCGATCGCGTAGTGCGCGCCCGGCCAGAGACGCGTGACGGCCTGGGCCAACACGTGCGCCGTCGAGTGGCGGATCACCTCGCGACCGTCATTGCTGGTCGGGCGTGACAATCGCGACCGTCGCGCCGTCGGGCAGCGGCGCCGAGAGGTCCGTCAAGTTGTCCGTTGACCTGAGCCGCCAGGGCGTCCTTGGCGAGTCGCTTGCCGATGGCGCTCGCGAGGTCGTGGGCCGAGGCGCCATCGGGGAGCGCGCGCGCGCTGCCGTCGGGGAGCTGGACTTCGATATCAGACATTTCGGCCACTCATTGTTAAATATTAATGCCTAACAATGACGCAGCCGGGGCGACGTTGAAGCCCGCGTGCGCCGCGTCGTCAATCGCGCGCAGCGCCGCGGGGCCGTTCGAGGTCGTCGTCGAGGGCAGCGCGCACGTCCTCGAGCACTGAGCTCGGGCGTCCGTAGGTGAGCGTCGAACGCCACGTCGCGAGTCGCGACTGAGCCATCGTGAGCAGTTCGTCGCGCCACTCCCAGTCCTCGCGGTAGTGGTGATCGAGCAACGCCAGTCGCACCGCGGCCGCTTCGGCGCGTGCCGCGAGCTCATCGACGAAGACGAGGTTGCCGAGCGACTTGGACATCTTCGTGCCGTCGAGTCCGACGAGGCCGACGTGCATCCAGTGCTTCACGAACGGCGCGCCCGAGACTGACTCGCTCTGGGCCGCCTCGCACTCGTGGTGCGGGAAGGCCAGGTCGCGCCCGCCGCCGTGCACGTCGAGGGTCACGCCCAGGTCGCGCAGCGCGATGGCCGAACATTCGATGTGCCAGCCCGGCCGCCCCGCCCCCCATCGTGACTCCCACCCCGGCTCGTCCTCCAGCGACGGCTGCCAGAGCACGAAGTCCAGCGGGTCGCGCTTGTTGGGGTCATCGGGTCGACCGCCGTGGATGGCCGCGAGCTCCAACATCCCCGCGCGGTCCTCGTGGCTCACCTGTCCGAATCGCGGGAACTTCGAGACTTCGAAGTAGACCGAGCCGTCGACCTCGTAGGCGATCCCGGCCTCGAACGTGCGACCGATCATCGTGAGGATCTCGGGGATCGCGCCGGTCGCGCGCGGCTCGCCGTAGACCGGGAGGAGGTTGATGAGCTGCATGTCGCGTTCGAACTTGGCCATCTCCTGGGCCGCGAGGTCGAGGTAGTTGACGCCGAGTTCGCGGGCCTTGCGCAACATGTCGTCGTCGACGTCGGTGACGTTGCGCACGCAGCGCGTCTCGTGGCCAGCGTCGCGCAGACGTCGCTGCAGCAGGTCGAAACAGAGGTAGACGTAGGCGTGACCGAGGTGCGCCGCGTCGTACGGCGTGATGCCGCAGCTGTAGATGGTGACGAGCGGCCCCGCCTCGAGGGCGTACACGCCGCCACGCGCAGTGTCGTAGAGCTGCATCGAGTTAGAGGCCGGCCATTTTCACGTAGCTGTGCGCCTTGTGACGGATGTTGATCGAGATACACACGGCCGTGAAGGCCTCGATGGGACTGGCCAGAGACATCGAGCCCGCGATGACGGCGCGCAGCCCGTGCACCTTGTCGACCAGTTCGGCGACCTGTCGACGCGCGTCGTCGTCATCGGAGAAGATCAGTACGTCGGCGTCCAGTTCGGAATCGAGGTCTTCCATCTGCGCTGCCGGCAGGTGGTGGAACGCGCCGACGATCACGCTCTCGGGCAGCGCGTGGGCGATCTGCGCGGCCATCGAGCCGCGCGACGGATAGAGCGCCACCATCTCTCGGCCCTCGCGCGAGAGCGCGTTCACCATCGAGATCACGATCTTGCCCTTGAGCTCTTGGCGCAACGACCTGCGTCGTCGCGATCGCCGAATCCCACGGGGTCGCCACGACGACCAAGTTGCACGCCGCGGCCTCTTCGTTCGTGCCGCCCTCGACGGTGCCTTCGCCGCGCAGCGTCAGACCGCGTGCGATCCCCTTCGCGCGCTCGGCGTCGCGAGAGCCGAGTACGACCGTGTAGTCCGCGCTGGCGAGTCGCGCCGCGAGACCGCGACCGGCGGGACCGGTGCCACCCAGAATGCCAACTGTTGCCATCGTCGTCCTCGAAAAATAGATGTTCGCAAGTAACCTAACAAGATGCCGTTACTTAGCGACCACCGTATTCTCGTCACCGGCGTGCTCACGGATGACTCCCTGGCCTTCGGCATCGCCAAGCGCGCGTTGGAAGAGGGCGCGACGGTCGCCCTCTCGGGAGCGGGACGCGGACTTTCCCTCACCAAGCGCACCGCGCGCAAGCTCGCCGAGTTCGGCGAGGTCGGTGAGATCATCGAACTCGACGTGACCGATCCCCAGCAGATCGAAGCCGCGGCCGCGGAGTTGACGACCCGATTCGGCCGCCTCGACGGTCTGGTGCACGCGATCGGCATGGCACCGCAGAGTTGCCTCGGCAACGGGATGTTCGTCGCGCCGTTCGAGGACGTCGCGACCGCGTTACGGATCTCGACGTTCTCGTTGGCGGCACTCGTCGGGGCCTTTCGACCACTACTCCAGAAGAGCGAGGCCCTCGGTGGAGCGTCGGTGATCGCGTTGGACTTCGACGGTTCGCGGGCCTATCCGATGTACGACTGGATGGGCGTCATGAAGGCCGGACTGGAGTCGCTCGGGCGCTACCTCGCCAAGGAGGTCGGTCCGGACAAGATCCGCGTCAACATGCTGGCGGCCGGCCCGATCCGCACCGTCGCGGCCAAGTCGATTCCCGGGTTCTCGCAGTTCGAGGACACCTGGAGCGACAAGGCGCCGCTCGGCTGGGACGTCTATGACTCGAGTGCCGTCGCCGATACCGCCGTCGCGATGCTCTCACCGCTCCTTCGTGGCACGACCGCCTCGGTCGTCTACGTCGACGGCGGCTATCACTCGATGGGTTAATTGTCTTCCTGGTCGGCGAACTGGGTCTCGTAGAGCACGCGGTAGACGCCACCTTCGGCCAAGAGCTCCGCGTGGCTACCGCGTTGGACGATCGTGCCGTTCTCAACCACGAGAATCTGATCGGCGTTACGGATCGTGGACAACCGGTGCGCGATGACCAGTGACGTGCGAGAGGACATCGTCTGATCCAGCGCGCGCTGCACCGCGGCCTCGCTCTCGTTGTCCAGGTGCGCCGTCGCCTCATCGAGCACCACGAGCCGCGGCGCCTTCAACAGCAGACGCGCGAGCGCCACGCGTTGCTTCTCGCCGCCGCTGAGTCGATAGCCACGCTCACCCACCACGGTCTCGAGACCGAGCGGCAGCGACTCCACGAGGTCCCAAATCTGGGCCGCGCGTAACGCATTTTCGATTTCCTGCGGCGTCGCCGCCGGCCTCGCGAAGATCAGATTTGCGCGCAGCGTGTCGTGAAAGAGGTGCGGGTCTTGGGTGACGACGCCGACCATCGCGTTGAGTGACGCCGTCGTGGCGTTGCGCACGTCGACGCCGTTGATGGTGACCCCACCACGATCGACGTCGTACAGGCGAGACACCAGCAGTGAGATCGTCGTCTTACCGGCACCGCTGTGGCCCACGAGCGCCGTCATCGTGCCGGGCTCGACGCGGAACGACACGTCGTGGAGCACGTCGGTGCGCGGCGTGTCGTCCAGACGCGCCACCGCTTCGAGTGAGGCCAGTGACACCTCCTCGGCGCCGGGATACGAGAAATCGACGTGGTCGAAGACCAGCTCCGCCGGCCCGTCGGGAATGACGACGGCATCGACGCTTTCTTTGATCATTGGTTCGAGATCGAGTACTTCGAAGAGTCGCTCAAAGCTGACCATCGCTGACATGTAGTCGATGTTCAGGTTCGACAGTTGTGTCAGCGGTCCGTAGAGCCGGGTCAAATAGAGCGTCAACGCCACCAAGGTCCCAATCGCTAGCGAACCCTTGATGACCTCGACACCGCCGAAGCCGTAGGCGAAGGCCGTTGCCAAGGACGCGGTCAGTGAGAGGGCGATGAAGAAGAAACGCTGATACATCGCCTGGTGGATACCGATATCGCGTACTTGACCGGCCCGACTGTCGAAGAACTCCCGCTCGTCGTGCGGACGGCCGAAGAGCTTGACCAGCATGGCGCCGGAGACGTTGAAGCGCTCGGTCATCACCATGTTCATCTCGGCGTTCAACTCCATGCCACGCTGGAACAGGGTGCCGAGCTTGCGTCCGACACGACGCGCCGGAATCAAGAAGACGGGCAGCAAGAGCAAGGCGACGAGCGTGATCTGCCAGCTCAAGACCAACATTGTGCCGATCACGATGACCACGAGTATCACGTTGCCGACGACATTTGAGAACAGGTCGGTGAATGCCTGCTGCGCGCCGATGACGTCATTGTTCAACCGACTGATCAACGCGCCCGTCTGCGTGCGGGAGAAGAACGCCACGGGCATCTCTTGAATATGAGTGAAGACCTTGGTGCGAAGGTCAAAGATCAGACCCTCGCCGATGACGGCCGACGTCCGGCGTTCGAACAGAGAAAGTATCGCGTCAAAGATCGCCAATCCGGCACCGAGTGACGCCAAGAAGATGACCAATCCCTTGCTTTTCTCGGGTAGGGCGTTGTCGATGATGCCCCGGAACAACAGTGGGGTTACGGAGCTGACCACGGCGTCCAGCACGACCGCGATGAGAAAGACGACCAGCAGCGCGCGGTACTTCGTGGCGTAGGTGAGCATCCTCGGGAGCGTGCCCTTTTTGATCTGGTGTTCGAGGATGTCGCGATTCTGGCGCATCGAACGCAGCCCCATGCGGCCCCCGCCGCCACCTCCCCCGCCGCCATGCATGCTCATCGTGTCTCCATTGCCCCATCGATTGTAGGAAGGGCAGTGAACGAAGCGAGCGCTATGTGATGGTGCGAGTCGCGGCGCGCGGCCGAACCACGTCTAGTGCTGATGAACGCGTGTCGCGCCGGTCGCGCCTTCGTACGGTGTCCACTTGTAGCGGCCCTCCCATAGACGCATCGAGACGGGATTGGCGTCTCGTTCGCGCAGTACGTCATAGATCGCGTCGCGCGACATCGTCACGATCCTCATGAGACCGGCGACGTCATCCGCCTCGAAGTGCCAATTGGGTCGAGGGCCGGGTGAAGGCTCGGACCAGCCCGCCGCTCGAAGTGCCTCTTCATCCTCAGGAGTGAGTGCCACCGCGGTGCCGATATTGAGATTGGAGATGACCTCGGCGGCCACTGCGCCATCGGGCGCCACGCAGTACTGGACGTACCGCACGTCTTCGAACTCGATCACGGCGACCAAGCAGCGCGGATCCATAGCCATGGCGCCGAGCATCTCCGGAAGGTTCGCGACGAACGAACCTACGTTGGACTTCACCGGCTCGTCGCGTGGACCCAGATGTACTCTCACACATCGAAGATACGAAGTCGGTGTGACACGCCACTCAGGACGTGACGGCGCCGATCACGATGATCACGCCGAGCGTCATCATGACGCACGCGCCGACCGTGCGCAGCACGACAAGTCGATGCGGCGAGTCGGACAACCACTCGCGCGCGCTCCCCGCGATCATGCCCCACGTGCCGTCACTGAGAAACGCCATCACGCTGAAGATGCCACCAAAGATGAGGAGTTGCACGGTCACGTTGCCCTTCGTGCGATCGACGAAGTGCGGAAAGACCGCGGCGAAGAACACCAGCGACTTCGGGTTCAAGATTCCCACCGTGAAACCCTGGCGAATCACTTGCACGTTGGACGGTCGATACGCCTCGCGCTTGGCCATCGCGGCGGCGTGCTCGTGTCGGTGACGCAGGGCCCCGATGCCGAGCCAGAGCAAGTACAGGCCGCCGGCCAGTTGCAACGTGATCGAGAACGTCCTGGAATGACTCAACAGCGGCCCGAGCCCGACGGCGACGATGATCGAGAGGATCAACGTGCCAATCGAGTTGCCGAGCACGGTCAACACCGCGACCGCTCGTCCCCACGCGACGCCGCGCGCCAGCGTGAAGAGCACGCTCGGTCCGGGCACCATGATGATGGTGATCGACGCGATGAAGAACTCGGCGAGCTGGCTCCCGCCGATCACGTGTTCCGCCAGTTCAGCACTCGCTCCATCACGTTCAAACTGGCGCCGATGCTGAAGCCGATCGTCGCCGCGAAGAACGCCGTCGCGAAACCGACTGTGCCGCCCATCAGCCAGCCAATCGTCAACACGACCGCTTCAATGGAGAGACGGATGTAGACGATGCTGACGTTCAGTCGGTTGTGCAGTCCCGTCATGAGACCGTCGCGCGGTCCGGGTCCGAGGTTGCAGGTCAGATAGAAGGCACTTCCCACTCCTATCGAGACGACCGCGCCCAGCACGTAGAGCGCCTTCAACCAGTCGGCGTGCGGCGCCGCGACCGCGTACGTCGTCAGGTCCAAGACGTAGGCGATGATGATGACGTTCGAGATCGTCCCGAAACCGGGTCGCTGGCGTAGCGGTATCCACACCACGAGCACGACCACACTGATGAGCGCGGTCGACCAACCCAACGAAATACTGGCGTGCTTGGCGACCCCCTGAGCAAAGACGGTCCACGGTGAGGCTCCCCACTGGGACTGCACGAGGAGTCCCTCACCGAAACCAAACGCCGCCAGTCCCCCAAAGAGAGGGAGCAGCATTCGGGGGCGAAGCGCCCAGGTACTTTGAGCTCGCCACGGGGTGACCGGAATCGTGTGACTGAGCTTCATGGTCCAACAACGGTATCGGTCGAGCTTCGCGGTTCAAACTATTGAAGCGACGCTCGAGTCGACGACGGCCTCGCGACGTCAGCGTCAGTGCGTCTGTCCGACTAAGCGTTCGACGGCATTGGTCACCGCCGACACGACCAGCGGGTTGAAGACCGTGGGCACGATGTAGTCCGCCGAGAGTTCGCCCGGCGTCACGACGTCGGCGATGGCCCGTCCAGCCGCGATCTCGATCTCCTCGGTGACCTGCTTGGCGCCGGCGTTCAGCATGCCGCGAAAGATTCCCGGGAACGCCAGGACGTTGTTGATCTGATTGGGTTCGTCACTTCGACCGGTCGCCACGACGGCGGCGTAGCGACGCGCGAGGACCGGGTCGACCTCGGGGTCAGGATTGGCCAACGCGAAGACGATGGAGTCCGAGGCCATGACCTTCAACTGGTCCTCGGTCACCAGGTTCGGACCGGAGACGCCGATCAAGACGTCGGCGTCAAACATGGCGTCGCTCAGGGACCCTGATCGCTTGTCCTTGTTCGTGTGGGTGGCTAGCCATCGCCGTTCGGCGTCGAGGTTCTCGTCATCCGCCGAGATGATGCCGCCGCGATTCACGCCGATGATGTCACCCACGCCCTCTTTCAGGAGCAACTTGGAGATCGCCACGCCGGCCGCGCCGACACCCAGCACGACGACGCGCACGTCCTTCATCTCCTTGCCGACGACACGAAGGGCGTTGAGTAGGGCCGCGAAGACGACGATGGCCGTCCCGTGCTGATCGTCGTGGAAGACCGGGATGTCCAGCAGGTCACGCAGGCGGCGCTCGATCTCGAAGCAGCGCGGCGCCGAGATGTCCTCCAGGTTGATCCCGCCGTAGACCGGGGCGATGCACTGGACGATGCGCACGATCTCATCGACGTCCTGGGTCGCGAGACAGACCGGCCACGCGTCGATGCCGGCGAAGCGCTTGAAGAGGAGTGCCTTGCCTTCCATGACCGGCAACGCCGCCTCGGGACCGATGTTGCCCAGACCGAGCACCGCCGAACCGTCCGTGACGACGGCGACCGTGTTGCGCTTGATGGTGAGCTTGCGCGCAGCCGACGGGTCCTTCGCGATGGCCATGGAGATCCGCGCCACGCCCGGGGTGTAGGCCATCGAGAGGTCGTCACGCGTCTTGAGCGAGACCTTGGGCTCGACCGATATGGTCCCGCCCAGGTGGAGCAGGAACGTGCGGTCGCTCATGGCGATGACCCGCGCGCCGTCGACGACTTCGACGGCAGCGCGCAGCAACTCCGAGTGGCCCTCGTCAACGGCGTTGCACGTGAGGTCGATCGTCATACCCGAGCCATTGGGATCGACCACGTCGAGCGCGGTGACGGCGCCACCCGCGTCGCCCACGGCCGTCGTGACCGCGCCGATCCGCGAGTGATTCTCGAGCGTCACACGCATGGTCACGGAGTACGAGGCGCTGGGAACACTCATGAGCACGGTCCTTACGTTGTGGGGGCCTGTCGGCACGAACTTGTGGCCTCATTCAATAGTAAGACGGTCGACAAGTCGGACCAAATCCACCAACGCACTTTTGGCTACCCAGTCGCGAAGAACACGGTCGAGTCGATGAGACCACCATGCGCTTCGCGGGCGAGGTAACGATGAGGAGAGGTAGCGTGAAGACCACAGGCGAGCAGAAGGAGATCCCATGGGATTCATGGACAAGGTGAAGGAACAGGCAGCGTCAGCAGCCACGGCGGCCAAAGAAGCAGCGGCGAAAGGTCAGGCCAAGGTCGGTGAAGTGCAGGCCAAGCGCGGCGCTGACGGCGTGCTGCGTCAACTGGGACTCGCCGCCTACCTCCAAACGCAGAATCGCGCACCGGCCTCGACCGAGAGCGACATCGAGAAGTACATCGAGACGATCAAGGCCTTCGAGGCCGAGCACGGCGAGCTGAGCGCCGAAGAATCGCCGAACTCTTAAGCCGTCTTACTCCGTCAGCAGTACCACGCGGCCGAAGGCCTGACGGCTCTCAATGAACGCGTGCGCCTCTTCGGCGTCGGAAAGCGCGAAACGTCGATCGATCTCGACGCGCAGTTCGCCCGACGCCACGTCGTCAAGGATCGTCGCGATCATCTGATAGGCCCGAGTACCGCTAAAGAGTTCTGCTCCGAGAAAGTAGCCGATGAGGCTCTGATTCGAACCGCCGAGCGTCGACGTGTCCAGTTTCGTCACTGCTCCTCGACCAGCGTTGCCGAAGTTGACGCAGCGTCCGCGATACGCGAGTGCCGCGAGACTCTTCTGGAGATTCTCGCCACCGACCGAGTCGAGGATGACGTCGACACCCTTGTTGTTGGTGAGCGCCCGGACCGCGGCGACGAAGTCCTGCTCGCGGTAGTTGATGCCGTCATCGAGTCCGAACGGCGTCAGCCGCTCGAGTCGCTCGTCGCTCGAGGCTGTCGCGATGACCCTCGCGCCCGCGCGCTTGGCCATCTGGATGGCCGCGATACCCGTGCCACTGGCGCCGGCGTGAATGAGCGCCGTCTCACCATCGGCGAGGCGTCCGAATTCGAAGAGCCCGTCGTGGGCCGTCCCGTAGGCGACGGGCACGCAGGCAGCGAGCTCCGTCGCGAGCCCATCCGGGATCTTCCACGTGGTGAGCGGATGTGTGACGCGCAACTCCGCGTGCGAACCGCTGAAGGCCAATGAGACGACGCGGTCGCCGACCGCAAAGCCGGTGACTTCATCGCCGACGCTCAGCACCGTCCCGGCGCACTGGTAGCCGACGACGTGGGGCACCGTTGCGAGCGGTCCGCCAAGACGGTTGAGGGTGTCGCCACCTTCGATGCTGACGATCTCGACCCTGATGAGCATCTCGCTCGGACCGGCGACCGGGTCGGGTACCTCTTCGTAGCGAAAGACACTCGGGTCGCCGTTCTCGTAGTAGACCGCGGCTTTCATACGCTCCTCGTTTCAGTTCGGGGAAACCCTAACGCGCGTCGTCGTCGACTATGACCGACGACGACGTGACCCTCGACGTCGGACGTCGGATTCTCTCGACGTCTATCCTCCGTGGAGGTGAAGGTGGACTCGTGTCCGCCCCCTGGAACGCGATGGGTGGAGGGGATGACGATGAGCACGACGATGGAGCGTGAAGCGACCAAGGATCGAGTGATCGAGCACTTCGACGTCGTGATCGTCGGAGCGGGCATCTCGGGGATCGGGACGGCGTATCACCTCCAGACCCAGAACCCCGAACGCAGTTTCGTCATGCTCGAAGCCCAAGAGAGCTTCGGCGGAACCTGGCACACACATCGTTATCCCGGCATCCGCTCGGACAGCGACCTCTACACCTTCGGATACCGCTTCAAGCCGTGGACCAGTGCGCCGATTGCCACCGCGGCCGAGATCCAGAAGTACCTCAGCGACGTGATCGCCGAGAACGACCTCGCGCGACACATTCGCTACGGACACCACATTGACGCGGCGTCGTGGAAGCAGCGACGACAACCGCTGGACCGTCCAGGCGACCCGCGCCAACACTGGCGACACGGTGAGCGTCAGCGCCAACTTCCTGTGGATGTGCCAGGGCTACTACCGCCACGCCGAGGGTTACACGCCGCAGTGGCCCGGTATGGACCGCTTCGAGGGCACGATCGTTCATCCCCAGACGTGGCCCGAGGACCTCGACTACCGCGATAAAGAGGTCATCGTCATCGGCTCGGGCGCGACCGCCGCGACGCTGGTGCCCGCGATCGCCGAGGACGTGTCGCACGTCACGATCCTCCAGCGCTCACCGACCTACTACTTCACCGGCGAGAATCGCAACCTCCTCGCCGATCACCTGCGCGAACTCGAGGTCCCCGAGGAGTGGGTCCACGACATCGTGCGCCGCGAGAACCTCTTCAACCTGCGCGCGCTGACCCAACTCGCGCTAGAAGAGCCAGAGTTCGCCAAGGCGGCGTTGATCGACTTGGTGCGCGCGGCCTTGCCGCCGGGATTCGACGTCGAGACCCACTTCACGCCGCGCTACATGCCGTGGCGCCAACGCATCGCGTTCTTACCCGACGGCGACCTGTTCCAGGCCATCAGCGCGGGCCAGGCCTCGATGGTCACCGACGAGATCGAGACCTTCACCGAGAACGGCGTGGCCCTCAAGAGCGGCGAGGAACTCGAGGCGGACATCATCGTGACCGCGACCGGCTTCAACCTGAGCGTCTTGGGCGACATCGACTTTTCGATCGATGGCGAGCCGTTGGACTTCGCCAATACGGTCACCTATCGCGGCATGATGTTCACCGACGTGCCGAACCTCGTCTGGGTCTTCGGGTACTTCCGCGCGAGTTGGACGCTGCGCGTCGACCTCGTGAGCGACTTCGTGAACCGGATGCTCACCCATATGGACGAACTCGGCGCGAAACGCGTCACCCCGCGGCTGCGACCTGAAGAACGGGACGAGCCGTGGCTCGAGTGGGTCGACGTCGAGTACTTCAACCCGAACTACCTGATGCGCTCCATGCACCTGATGCCCAAGCGACTCGACAAGCCCGAGTGGCGCCACACGCAGGACTACTGGGCCGAACGAGACGAACTGCCACTCGTCGATCTTGACGAGGGCTGCCTGGTGTTCGAGTGACGAGCGTCTGATGCCGTTCGCCACGAACGGTGCCGTCGAGCTGTACTACGAGACGTTCGGTTCACGCGGTGACGACACGCTGCTCCTCGTCAACGGGCTCGGGAGTCAGTGCATCAACTACGACGTCGAACTCTGCGAGCTGTTCGTCGAGCGGGGCTTCTTCGTCATCCGCTATGACAACCGCGACGTCGGACTCTCGAGCAAGCTCGACGACTTCACGCCCCACCTCAAGGACGTCGCCGCCGCTCGTCGTGAAGGTCGCGAGGCCGACGTCCCGTACCGACTGTCGGACATGGCCGACGACGCCGTGGCCGTGCTCGACGCCCTGGAGGTGACCGCGGCCCACGTCGTGGGCGTGTCGATGGGCGGGATGATCGTCCAGCAACTCGCGATCGAGCACCCGGAGCGATTGTCGTCGATGACGTCGATCATGTCCACGACCGGCGACCTCGACGTGGGACAGGCCAGTCCCGAGGTCGCCGCGCTCTTCTACGCGCCGCCGGGCAAGGACCGTGAGAGCGTCATCGAACGCAGCCAAGCACTCGAGAAGCTCTACACCAGTCCGAGCGAGTACGACCCGCAACGCACGGCGCAGCGTGTGGGGGCCGCCTTCGATCGATGCTTCTGTCCCCGAGGTCTCGCCCGTCAACTCGCCGGCGTGATGGCCTCGGGCAGTCGTAGCGAGGCGCTTCGATCGGTGCGCGTACCCGCACTCGTGCTGCACGGCACCGCGGACAACCTCATCGACATCAGCGGCGGCGAGCGCACCGCCGAGCTCATTCCCGGCGCACGCTTCGTGGCCATCGACGGAATGGGCCACGACCTTCCGCCGCGCTACTGGGGCACGGCGGTCGACGAAATCACCGAACTCGCTGCGTCAACACGTCACGACTCCAGTGAAACAAAGGGAAGACTAGTCTTCTAATTAAGTTGACACTTACGTAAGTCTTCGCTTACACTATCGAGCATGGACGTCGCCCTCAAAGCCATCGCCGATCCCAAGCGCCGCGAGATCCTGCGCCTGGTCTGGTCGGACGAACTGCCGGCGACCGACATCGCCTCGCACTTCGGCGACGTCACCCGTTCGGCGATCTCCCAGCACCTCGGCGTACTGCGCCAGGCGAATCTGATCTGCGAACGACGCGACGGCACGCGACGTCTCTACCTCGCCAACGTCGATGAGATGGCTCGCCTGCGGACGTTCCTCGACCAGTACTGGTCCGGAGGACTCGATCGACTTAAAACCGCCGCGGAAGCGGCCCAACGAAAGAAGGACACCAACAATGGCTGAACTAACACGCGAGATCCTGGTGAAGGCCGAACCTTCAACGATCTTCCCGTTCTTGATCGAGCCCGACCTGCAGTCGTGGCTCGGCACCGAGGTCGAGCTCGACGCTCGCCCCGGCGGCACCTACAAGGTCACGTACGTCGGCAACCACCATGCCCTGGGCGAGTTCGTGGAAGTCGTCGAGAACCAGAAAGTGGTCTTCACCTTCGGATGGAACGAGCCCGGACACCCGATTCCCGCCGGCTCGACCAAGGTCGCGATCACACTGATACCCGACGGCGACGAGACACTGGTGCGCCTCGTGCACAGTGGTCTGCCCGAGGACGCCATCACCGATCACGAGAACGGCTGGCAGTTCTTCTTGGACCGACTCGCCACCGTGGCGACCGGCGGCGAACTCATCGACACCGGAGACCGACCGCCGGATCCACAGCACTGAAGACGTCGATGCGCCACGATGGACCGATGCGAAGAGGGAGTGACCGTGACTGAGGGAACGAAGAGCGATCCGTGGCAGTTGACGACACCGCCCGGATCTTCTGCGTACACGATGTACCGCGACCCCGAGAGTGATCCGCCCGCGCTGGTGTGCGTCGTGGGTTCGACGACGCTGAAGTACCACCTCTCGGCGATCGAGGACCTCCACGCCTGGTTGGTGGCCCAGGGCGACTGGGTTCCCCTCGGCGCCGCCGACGAGAACAAGGCGGCGGCGAACGGCACCGTCGAGGCCTGGGGCCGTTCGAGTGCGAACCCCGCCGGTGGATGGTACGGACTTCGCAAGGGCTATCGAGGCCGATTCGGAATGTACCTCCCTCCCCTGCTCGAGCACCTCGGCCTCGCCGAAGTGACCCATGACGTGCGCAACAACAAGATGCGAGCGCTCTAGGCGATTCGCCGTTTCACCCACCAGTAACTGAAGGCGCCGAGCAGCAGCGCGAACACGACGTAGATCGACATCTCGATCCACTCGAAGGTCCAGAAACGAGACGCCGGTTGATAGGTCAACACCTGGTGGAACGACGCGCTGATCTTGTTCATGCAGTCCGTGAACATGGCCGGGCGAACACCCACCGACGTGGGACCGGCCTTTCCCGGCGGCGGATTGAAGTTGAACAGTGCGTGGCAGTGGATGTTCAGCCAATGTGACGACATGGTGCCGCCGTGATTGCCCACGATGGAGCTGGAGACGAGTAGTGCGTTAGGTTGATTCGCGTCGCCGACGACGAAACTCATTCCGGTCGGCGTTCGTTGGAAGCCGATGTTCTGTGCGTGCTTCAACCCCGCGACTCTGGTGAGCGGCGTCAAGAGTCGAGGTCGAATGTAGTGAGCGAACGGAATCCGAACCGCGACGAAGGCCACGAGCGTCGTCGCCATCGCGGGTACGGTTCGTCGCCACACCACGCCCGCGGCCACGCCGAGCGCAAAGGCGAACGCCGCGTAGCCGATCGGCGCGATGTACGCGGAGTCGAAGACTGACGAGGCGAAACGATTGGCGCTCAAGGTGTTGTAGGGACTGGACCACCACATGAACATCCAACTCATCAGGCCCGCGGCCACCATGCTCGCCGCGCCCACGACCAATAGTTTGGTGAACACCCAACGCGCGCGGGTCACTCCCTGGGTCCACGCCAGTCGATAGGTCCCGGACTCGAGCTCACGAGCGATAAGCGGTGCGCCCCAGAACATCCCGAGCAACCCCGGCAACGCAATACTGAGCGCTTGGACGAAGGGGAAGACCTTGCTGTAGCCGTTGAAGACGGAACCGTTCAGCGAGGCGCAGTCGCCGTGGGCATTGCACGTCTTGAGGCCGTCATAGAGGCTCCAGAGATGTGGCCCGGTGATCGCAAAGAACACCGCCATGGCGACCAGCAGCACCACTACGACGATCGCTTGGAGTCGGAACTGTCGCCACGCGAACCACGTCATGACGCACCACCCTTTGTACGCACGAGTTCTCGACGCTGTTCTTCGGCTTGAGACATGTAGGCCAGGACCAAGTCTTCGAGGGTCAACGGCTCGACACTCCACGTCGGATCGAGGATGGGATCGTCACTCGCGACGACGACCGTGGTCTGGCGCTCGGTGTGACTCACCTCGACGACGTGCGCCGACGCCGGCAACGTGTCGAGGTCGCGCCGGGTTCCGACGAGACGATGGTGCGAGGCCAAGAGATCTTCGATTTCGCCGTTTGCCTGCACTCTCGCGGCGGCGAGGACGACCAAGTAGTCACAGACGCGCTCGAGATCGGCAACGAGATGCGAACTCAGGATGACGCTGACCTCGTTGTCAGCCACGACCTCCATCAGCGTGGCTAAGAACTCACGACGGGCCAAAGGGTCGAGCGCCGCCACCGGTTCGTCGAGCAAGAGGAGTGATGGGCGCTTGGCGATCGCGAGTGTGAGCGCGAGCTGCGCACGCTGGCCCCCGGAAAGGTCGCCGGCGTGTTGACTCGGATCAAGCGCGAGGTCGTGCATTCGCCGACTCGCCAACTGGGCGTCCCAACTCGGATTGAGTGCCGCACCCATGGCGAGGTGCGTTTCGATCGAGAGGTTTTCGTACACCGGGGTGTTCTGCGCGACGAAGCCGATGTGACCGAGTTGCTCGGCGCTGGTCGCCGGTACCTCGCCCAGCACGTTGATCGTGCCGCTGGTCGGCGTCAAGAGACCGACGGCGAGGTGCAGCAAGGTCGTCTTGCCCGCGCCGTTCGGGCCGACGAGTCCGACCACGTGTCCGGTGGGGATATCGAGCGTGCAGTTACTGAGGGCCCACTTCCTCCCGTAGCGCTTGCCGAGGTCGATGGCGTGAAGGGCTGAGGTCATACGACTACTTCTCTCGGCGCAAATAGAAACGTGTCGACGAACAGCGCTTCAATGCTTTCGTCATCCAGTCCGGCTCGACGAGCCTTTTCGATCCAGACCTCGAGTGAGCGTCGCAACGTGCGCTGGGCCGCATAAGTCGTGTCGTCGAAGGAGCTCACTATGAAGGTGCCGATGCCGGGTCGTGCGGCGACGAGTCCATCGTGCTCGAGTTCGCGGTACGCCTTCAAGACCGTGTTCGGGTTGATGGCGATCTTGCCGACGACCTCTTTGACCGTCGGCAACTGATCGCCGACGCGCAGACGACCAAGGCGCAGAGCACTCTTCACCTGTTGGACGATTTGCTGATACGGCGACACACCGGAGCTGGCATTTAAACGGAACTCGATCACGGGCCCACCTTTTAGCTAGGTAACTAGATAACTACAGTACTACCACAATGTGGCCTGGTCCACTATTAGGGAGAACCCCGACGTGGAGCGCTGAACGTCAGGGGGCGCGCTATCGGCTGAACTGTTCGTCCTCGTAGATCAACCGACCAAGAGTGGTCGGGATCCACGACCCCGAATTCGTTTGGATCATTGGTGATTCAAGAATTGCCTGAAGGTGTACGATACAGTACTGTACACATAGAGCACCGGAAGAGGAACACCACATGGATCAGACAGAGGTCGTCAATCGTCGACTGGAACTGCAAGGTGGCCATGGCATTCGTCATCGCGGACACCCGCTCGACATGAGTCGCGACGCCGCGATTCGAGACGCCGCTCTCGATCTGCTTTCCGAGATTGGTTACGACCGCTTGACCATGGACGCCGTGGCGGCGCGAGCGCACGCGAGCAAAGCCACGATCTACCGCCGCTGGCAGGGCAAGGCCGCCCTCGTCGTTGACGCGCTGAACTGTTCCAAGGGTTCGATGCTCGAACCGGACACCGGAACGCTCGCGGGTGACTTCGAGGTTCTGGGCCAAGGCATCTGTAGTCAGGAGAGCCGTTTCAACGCGCAGGTCATGCTGGGGCTCATCACTGCCCTCGCTCACGATGTTGAACTTCGCGACGTCGTACGAGAGCGAATGATTGAGCCACGCACCAACGCGATTCGCAAGATCTTTGAACGGGCCGTGGCGCGAGGTGAAGTCTCACCCGAGCGCAATCTCGATCTCCTCGTTTCACTTTTCCCGGCGTTGATGATCCAACAGGTACTCATCAAGGGCGAACTGCCGGACGCAGACTTCTCCGAACACGTCATCAACGACGTGATCCTCCCGCTGGCTACCGCATCATCCAATCCCTTCAATTCCTAACCCTCAAGGACCTCCCCATGTCAACGACTGAAACGCCGGAACTGACCGGCAGCAACACCGAAGGCAAGCACCTCGGCCTCGCCCTGGCGGTGATCGCCGGCGCGCAGCTCATGATCGTTCTCGACGCCACCATCGTGAACGTCGCGCTGCCGACGATCCACCATGCCCTGAACTTCTCGGTGAACAACCTCGAATGGCTCATCACGGCGTACTCCTTGACCTTTGGTGGGCTCCTGCTCTTCGGCGGCCGTACGGGCGACCTCTTCGGCAAACGTCGAATGTTCATGATCGGCATCGCGATCTTCGCGGTGTCGTCACTCCTCGGAGGTTTCGCGACCACCGACGTGTGGCTGATTATCACTCGTGCCTGTCAGGGTGTCGGCGGCGCAATCGCTGCGCCGACCGCGCTATCCCTCATCGCGACCAATTTTCCTGAAGGTCCGGCGCGCAACCGTGCCATGGGCGTCTACGCCTCGATGGCCGGCGCCGGTGGTGCGGTTGGCCTTCTGCTCGGTGGCATACTCGTCGACTTGATCTCGTGGCGATGGATCTTCTTCGTGAACGTGCCTATCGCCGCCTTCATCTTGTTCCTCACGCCGCGCGCATTGAACGAGTCCTCAACGACGTCGGGAAAGCTTGACGTACCTGGTGCCCTCACCGCGACGGGCGGCATGCTCGCCTTGGTCTACGGCCTCTCAAACGTCGCGGGCCACAGCTGGACGTCGACGAGCACGCTCATCTCGCTCGTCGCCGCGGCGATCTTGCTGATCGCTTTCGTATTGATCGAGACGCGCACGACGGATGCACTCATGCCACTGCACATCTTTTCCAACCGAAATCGCTCAGGTGTCTACGCCATGATGCTCTGCATCGGTACCGCGATGTTCTCGATGTTCTTCTTCCTCACGCAGTTCCTGCAGAACGTCCTCGGCTGGAGCGCACTCAAGACCGGTGTCGGCTTCTTGCCAATGACGCTCGGCATCATTGGCGCCGCGGTCCTCGCCTCACGCGTGATCAGTCGGATCGGGATTCGTATCCCTCTGCTTGTGGGTCCGGCGGCGGCCGTCGTTGGACTTGAGCTATTGACCCGCCTCACTATCCACAGCGGCTACGGGACCATCGTCGTGCCGCTGCTCATCGTCTCGCTCGGCATGGGGCTCTCGTTCGTGCCGCTGACGCTCGCGGCCGTCTCTGGCGTGCAACCCAACGAGGCGGGACTGGCCTCGGCCCTGCTCAACACAACCCAGCAGGTCGGTGGCGCGCTCGGGCTCGCGATCCTTTCCACGATCTCCATTGACGCGTTCAAATCGAAGCTCGCTGGCCTCGCGAGCGCATCGCACGGTGTCGTCTCGCGTCAGGCGGCGAACATCGCGACGACGCACGGTTACACGACGGCGTTCCAGGTCGGCGCGTTCATCGCGTTCGCTGGACTGCTGATTTCTGCGATCGTGATCCGCACTCCAAAGGAACTGGGTTCCGACGTGAATCCGGTCCACGCCGCGCTGTAACTCGACCATCGACAGTCCGCCGAGGAGTCTCGGCCGCGGTGTCTGGACGGTCGTCGTGTCGTCGCTGGGACGAATTCGTCGTTCGAACGCATGAACATCTCGTGATGAATCGATTCCGCTCTTGCTTCGAATATCCAATATTCGCCAACATCACAGCAAAATTCTGAATCAGCCACTCTCTCGGGTCCAAGTTGTGTGTGACGGGGTTGCACTTTCTGCGATGAGAGAGGTGAGATGTCGAACGGATTCGACGACCAGAGCGAATCCGCACGACTGTGCAACCGGGACCCCGCAGCATGGGAGTCCTTCTACGAAAGGGTCTACCCAATGATGTTGGCCTTCGCGGAGCGGCGAATGGGACGTGGCGAGGCGGCGCGTGACGCCGTGTCCGAAGCGCTCGCGCGGACCGTGAAGACCGTCGCGCGGATGCAAGAACTCGACGCGGCCCCGGAAGCATGGAGCTTCGGGATCCTGCGCCACGTCATCGCCGACCACCACCGAAAGGCCTATCGAGACCGAACGGTGGCTCGAGCCCTTCAACGACAACGCACCGGACGCGACGACGAATGTCGACGTGACGTTCGAGCACGAGAGTGTGCGCCAGGCGTTCTCTCAACTGAGCGACGGCGATCGCGAGCTCCTGGAACTTCGAGTCGTCGCTGGTCTGTCCAGCGAGGAGGTCGCGACCATCCTCTCCATGCGACCGAGCGCCGTGCGAATGGCACAAATGCGGGCCCTCGAGAAGCTCCGTTCCCTGATGGCGGAGGTGAGCGTCAATGGCTGAGCTCACCGACCTCGAACTCCTCGTCGCAACTGCGCGACGCGCTTGACACTCCCCCGGTCCGTCCCGACGCCGCGAGTCTGGCGCGGCTGCACGCGACGTTGGCCGAACTTGAACTCGAACAAGGGTGCGAGCCAGTCTCGATCACGACCGCGGTCCGTCGCCGCACAGCTACGCAGCGTTCAACGGCACCTCGGCGACGTCGCGTCGCCGGACGCTCGTCGATCCTCGTAGCGGGTGCCGTTGCGGCCGCGCTCACTGCGGGCGTCGCCGCCGCGGCTGTAGCGACCAATACGCTCCCCGGTCCGACGCGCGCCTTCGCCTACGACGTGGGACTGCCGGTGACGTCGCCCTCTCTGTACCTCGCGCAACAAACCGAATCGCAACTGCGCCAGGCGCTGCGCAGCCACGATGGCCCAGCGTCACGTCGTCTCGGTCAGCAGTTGATCGGCGAAATGGGGACCCTCGACTACAGCGAACTCTCCCAGATTCGCGCGAGCGCCGACACGTTGCTCGTCGAGGTCGGCTTGGGACTACCGACGATCTCCACGACGTCACCGTTGCCAGTCACGACGCCGGTAACGATTCCGACTTCTTCGGGGTCCCCGTCCAAGGTCCCCGGAGGCAGCGTTCCGAGTGTGTCGATACCCGGCGTCTCGACGCCGAGTGTCACGGTGCCCAGTGTGAATGTTCCCAGCGTCAGCGTGCCGAGTGTGTCGGTGCCAAGTGTCTCGATTCCGCGCGTCACGGATCCGAGTGTCAACGTTCCCTCAGTCACGGTGCCCCCGATCAAGTTGCCCGGTCTTCCGTCGCTGTAGAGCAGCACGTCGCGACACCTCTTCAACGGTCCAACGGTTTTCGTCACGACTCTTGAAGTCAATCTTTGAGAATCCTTAGAAGCGAAAAACCTTGTGACACTCACTCGTCACTGAGCGATGAAGACGTTGAAGGGTTCGGAAAGGCCGAATCCCTCAAGGAGCTTCCAATGAAGTCATATCGAACCACAGTGATCGCTTCTGTGGCGGCGTTCGCCTTGGCCGGTGCGGGCACAGCAGTCGCCCTGAGCGGACAACCTGTGATCGCCGGCGCGGACGGTACCAACTGCCTTCCCTCGACGTCGACGTCGGCCAACGCAACGAGCCATCACGCCACAATCGGCACTGACAACACCGGCGCCTCCGCGAGCGCGGGAGCGAACCAGGGTGCGACCGGTAACGGCACCACGAATGGCGCATCCGGCACCGGCGGTGCGGGAACGAGCGGCGGCGGAACTCCCTCGACGTCTCCGTCTTTGATCATGGTCAACGCCGGCGCCAACGGCACGACATCGGCCGGATCGCCCGCGACCACTGGCGCGAGCACGATCAATGTCAACGCGAATACTGCGCAAGGCGGAGGGTCCGGTCTCATCAAGTCTGTTCTGGGCACGGTCACCAACGCCACGCACCGTGGCACCGATAGCGGCGTCATCGGCACCAATGGCGTGTTGGGTTCGAGCGGTCTGTTCAGCAACGGCCTCCTCGGTGGCCTGTCGATCAACGGCAACGTGAGCGCGAACAGCTCGGCGAACAACAACTAGGCCCCCAACGAGTTGCCGGCGTCCCTCGCCGTTGTGGACGCCGGCAACTCGCCTCACGCAATGAGTCACCCGGGCTTCACTGTCGGAACAAAATGCCTGTCACTGAAAGGGATCACGATGTCCTTCGTTAGAGAACAAGCATTCGGCGTCCAAGGTCCAGTGTCACCACTGAAGCTGAAGAACATACTTCGCGAGTGCGTCGAAACCGTGGCGCCGCTCGCTGCGACACAGCGTGTCGACCTCATGCTTCGCCACACGCCCGACGTGGAAGTGATGGCGAATGGTCGACGCGTCAAGCACGTGTTGATCAATCTCCTCTCCAACGCGATCAAGTACAACCGCAAGAATGGCGTCGTGATTGTGGCCAGCAAAATACTCGAGGGACAGTTGCGTATCTCGGTCAGTGATACCGGTCCGGGCCTCAAAGACGAACACGTCGAACGTCTCTTCACCCACTACGACCAACTGGATGCAATTGACACCACGATCGACGGCACGGGCTCGGGACTCGCTCGCTCCAAGCGATTCGTTGAGGCAATGGGTGGGTCCATCGGCGTCGAGAGCGTCCCGGGCGACGGTTCGACGTTCTGGGTTGAGTTCCCAGTGTTCGTCGACCAGTGGCGGCGACTGGCGAGTTGACCGGTCACTAACGAATCTGGAACGACCGAATGAGACTGCCCGCACCACACGTGACCGACGCGCGCGCAGTCCCTGGGTCTGTACTCGGTCCGATCTCCCAAGTCCAGGTCACGTTGCCGTTCGCGTTGGCGCGCGCTGGACCAAGGCCATGCGATTCGCTGGTGTAGCCACTGGGCAAGGTCACGACCAGATCGCACGAGTCGTTCGGTTTTGGCGAGTGGATACTGAGCGAATCCTCGTCACCGGGACTGATGGAACTCTCAAAGGACGTGACGGTGAGAGATCCAGTGTTGGTACTCGTCACGGGCGCAGCGACCGGCGATCCTTGGGCGTAGTCGCTATTCACGGCAGCCTCGACCGCACGAATCGCGACTGGAGTCGTCGTGATGACACCGAGTTCCCGGTTATACGAGAGTGATGACGTCGAGAAGTTTTCGCTGCCAATGAAAACCGTTCCGACGTTCCCGGCGCAGTCAGCGCAGATGACCTTCGCGTGGATGTAGACCTGCGACGAAGTGAGGACGCGAACGCGAACGCCGTCACGAGCGAGGTCGTCCAATGCCGCGGTCCAGGACGACGACGCAGTCATCACGACCTTCACGGCGACGCCGCGACGAGCCGCGCCCTCCAGGGCCGACTCGATACTCGGTGAATCCATCTCCTCGTTCTCCACCAACAACGAGTGACGCGCCGCGTCGATGAGTCCGACCAGGGCCGAGGTCGATCCGGGACTCCACACCAGTCCGGGTGCCGCCGACGTCGCGTACGAGCGGGCGAAATCAGCGTTAAACGTATTAGCGATGGCCCGCACGTCGCTCGCGCGCACGACTTCGACCCAAAAGTCCCTCGTCGATGCGTAGTAGTACGACTGCAGGTTGCCGGTACCGACGTACGCGAAGTGACCGTCGATGACGACGTACTTGGCGTGGAAGATCTGATTCGACGGCGCCCACTCCACGTGCACCTTGCTCGCGTGCAGCACGGCGTAGGCACTCGCGTTCTCGGACATCCCGCTGTAGTCGGCGTCGAGGATGACGCGGACGTCGACGCCGGCAGCAGCGCGCGCGACGAGGTCATGTTCGATCGTCGGATCCGAGAGTTCGTACATTGACAGATCGATACTGTGGCGCGCCGACACGATCGCCGCGTCGAGGAAACCGTAACCGCTCGCGGGTTCGGTCCAGACCTTGACGACGGGCACCGCGGCTTCGGACGCTTCGGACGCGACGAGAGGCGCGAGCGTCAGACCCATGACGAGCACTGCGCCAAGGAACACCCGTACCGGACGGACTTCGATCACTTGCGGTCGAGACCGTTAGAAAGTGCGATGGTTCGTGGCAGCCTCGAACACCTTGAGCGAGGTCACCGCGCTGGGTGCGGGGACCGAAATCGACACCGGAAGTCCGTAGTCCGAGAAGTCCATCGTCATCTCGGTGTTCTCAGAGGTGCCTCCTGCGGAGAGCGAAACGTCAGCTTCTTCACTCACGAGCAGGTGGTTCGTGCCCATCCACAACTTGATCACCGGGGCGTTAATCGACCCGTCGTTCTGCAAGAACGTCTTCACCGCCGCGGCCGAAGCGCCACCTTGCGACTCCAAACGCTTAACCGCCGCGTTCATCGACTTCTGTGAGAGCGTGACTTGATAGCCGGCGACCGCTTGACCGTTGATCGTGGAGGGCCCTAGTGGGACCACCGAATTCCCGTGCTGGGCGTATACCTGGAGTTGACCGAGGATGTCGGACGACGATATGCCGAGTCCTTCGGCAGAGACCTTATTTTCTGGTCCTTCCAACCACGCTTTGCCCGGCAGCACTCGGCTGATGAGGTTGTGGCCGTTCTCGAGGATTCGCTCGTAGGACGACGGGCCATCCGCCACGACCGTCTCCCGGATCGACGTGTAATTCGCGTCGAAGGCGAGCGACACACTTTCGGTGTTGGACGAGAGGTTGGCCACGCCGGAACCGGTGATGGGAATCGATTGGTTGTTGTCCGATATTGAACCGTGGATGGTGAATTTCACGGTGTCCTTGGCGAGCGTCGTACGCGCGCCCAACATCACCTGCGCCGATGCGTCACTCGCGCCCGGCCCGCTCGCGCCGATGACGACGAACGAGACCACGACGATGATCGCCACGGCCGCGCCAATCATCACCAATGGCTTGGTCCGTGCGCGCTTCGGGAGATCTCGAGCGACGGCGAAGACTCGGCGCCAGCCACGTCCCCGAAGAACGTCAAATGTTCCTGCTCGATCCCCTCGTCCACGTTCGTACTCGTTCCGACTCGACGCCGCGTTGCCGCGATTGAACGAAAGTTACCATCGGCGGCCTTTATTTGTCGGTAGGCGATTTCTCCGCGTTCTAGGTGGGAATGACGGACAATTCGTGACAAGATTTCGCGATGAGTGCGTACACCGCGGCCGCCTGGCATGACTTCTTCATGGCGGCGGTCGGCGCGTCAGCGGCCCTGTTGGGCCTGCTCTTCGTGTCACTCTCGATCAACATTCAGACGATCTTGAAGTACCCGTATCTTCCGGGACGCGCGGCGGCGACGCTCGGCATCTTGCTGGTCGTGCTCGTGGTCTGCTTCTTCGGTCTCGCTCCCCACGAAGGCACCACGTCCTTCGGATGGGTCATCGTCGCCGTGTCATCACTGTCCGCGGGCCAAACCGTGTGGACCTCGTTACGTCGATGGCGATCCGGTGATCGGCTCTCGTGGACGTTGGGATCCCTCGCCCAACTCCTCGTGCCCGTACTCGCGATCCTTATCGGCGGCGTGAGCGTGCTCGCGCGAAGCGGCGGCGGTATCTATTGGATCTTGGTAGGCACGGCGCTCGTCTTCGTCTCGGCGTCGGTGAACGCGTGGGTCCTGTTGGTCGAGATCTTGCGATAAGCGCTCTCGCGCGCTCGCGACGTCGAAACGACCACGTCACGGGAAAGGTTTTTGGGATAGCGTCAGCGCAGTTCGGCGATTGAGGACCTGGCGCGAAGGGGGAAGCGAATGTCCACCACCAACCCGATTGAAGTACGTGACATGCGCATCATTCACGAGACATTCCGACGTGCCTACGACGAGGCGGCGGCGCTCATTCGAGCCAATCCCACGCCTTCTCCGAGCCGCGTCACGTTTCTCGCCGATCACATCGACTTCGGACTCTCGATGCTGCATCACCACCACGAGGGGGAAGACGAGATCCTCTATCCCCTCTTGGTCGAACGCGCACCGGAACACGCCCAGCGAACCGAACAGATCGACCACGAACATCGAGAGGTCAAGAGCGCGATCGACGCCGCGGCGTCGGCCTGTGCGACGTGGCGTGCCACGCCGTCGGCTGAGTCCGGAGCAGCGCTCGCCTCATCACTCGATGCCGTGAACGCAGCGCTGCTTCCCCACCTCGACAATGAAGAGCGCGAGATCGTGCCCCTCGCCGCGGTGACCGTGACCCAGAAGGAGTGGAACAGTCTCGCGAAACACGGCATCGCGTCAGTGCCGAACAACAAGAAGATGATCGCGTTCGGCATGATCCTCGAACCGCTGGAGCCGGTTGACCGTGTGTACATGCTCTCCAACGTGCCGCCGCCCGTCAAGGTGCTCTATCACTTGGTCGGGAAACGCGCGTGGAGCAAGTACGCCATGACACTTCGGACTGGGACCTAAGCGGCTCATCGGATTCTGGCGGGGAGTTCGCGGCAGCTAACGGAGGAGACTGATGTCATGACCGACGAGTATGGCCCGTGGCAACCACTCAGCCTGCTGGCGTTGCGAGCCACGTTCAATGGAGCGCCTTTCCGCTGGTGGCTAACTGGAGGTCTTGCACTCGAGGAGTATGCGAAAGAATCATGGCGCGCACACGAAGACATCGACATCGGGATTTGTCGCCAGGACGCCCCTCAGGTCCACCGTTGGCTCATCCAGAGGAACTACCACCTTTGGATTGCCGCCGACGGCAAGCTCGCATCGTGGAATGGTCGGGCGCTCGACGAGGAGTCCCATGAAGACAACGTGTGGATGAAGTCATCGACAGAAGGTCCGTGGGTCTTGGACATTCAGGTTGGCGATGGCGATGATGCTTCGTGGGTTTACCGACGTGATAAGACGATTCGGCGTGAGTGGTCTGCAGTCGTTCTCCTGACGGACCAATTGCCCTACCTTGCGCCAGAGATTCAATTGCTCTTCAAGTCCAATGGTCTGCGACCTAAGGATTACGAGGACGCGCGACACGTGATTCCGCTACTCAATGGGGAGCAATGTACGTGGCTGCGGTCCCACCTTCACTCGGACCACGAGTGGCAGCAGTTATTGGTCAACGATTGACCCCGCCAGGATCCGATGAGCCACGTAAGCGCGGTTGTTTGCGTGGGCGCTGCAGGACTCGAACCTGCGACCTCAGCCGTGTGAAGGCTGCGCTCTAACCAACTGAGCTAAGCGCCCGAACGGTCAATCGTACTTCACGACGTGGTCACTTCGATTTCTGCTTTCTTGTAGCCTTCTGGCGTGTCAGACAACGTTGATCCGTCTCCCAAGCGCTCTCGATTCCAAAGTCGGGGACGACGGCCATCGTTGGTCCCGCGCGAAGTCGTCTTCGGCATGGACAAGGTCGAACGCAGCGTCAGTCTCTTCGGCGTTGGAATCGCGATCATCGTCTCCCTCGTCCCTCTCTACGCCTGGATCAACAAATCACCCTTGACCACGACCGTGAAGAAGGTCAAGGGCAAGGCGTGCGCCGCGACCTACAAGATCAACCGCAAGGGCGGCGATCTGTGCGTCCACACGCTGAAGAACGCGCAGAGTCACTGGGCGATCCAGTTCCTTTTCGTCTTCGTCGTCGCGTTGATAATCCTGCTCTTCGCGCTCCGGCGCAAGCGCGCTGGCGTGGCGTGTTTTGCCTGTTTCCTCGGTATCGGTCTCGGAATCTCCGGCGTCGTCTTCGTCTTCTTGGGGGCGTGGCTCATCGTGCGCGCCTTTCGTCTACAGCGCTACGGTGAGGCGTCCTGGACTGGATCCAACAAGGTCGCTCGCGAGATGGCTCAAGCCCGCCGCGAGGGCCGCGACCCCACACCAAAGACCAAGGCGAAGGACGCAACCGCGCCCGCCGTCACCCCAGGCCCCGTGGCGCCACCCGCGCCGTCCAAGCGCTACACCCCGAAACAGAAACCGCGCAAGCGTTGAATCGTGGCGAAACTCGGACTTGACTATCCCACCAAATGGGGCCGCTCCCCGGGTGTGCGTCTCGTCCGCAATCTGATTCACTCCGCGTTCCTCGTCCCCTACACGCGTTACCTCTCGACGCTCGAGGTCCACGGACTGGAGAAGATCCAGGGCGACGGACCATTCATCTTCGTCGCGAATCACACCAGCAACATGGACACGCCGCTCGTGATCGCGGCGCTGCCCGGCAAGATCCGACGCAAACTGGTGGTCGCCGCGGCGATGGACAACTTCTTCATGCACTCGGGCCGGGCATTTCGAACGGTCCTGGTCTTCAACGCCATTCCAATCGACCGCCACAAGGTGAATCGCCGCAGCGCCCAGATCGCCTTCGATCTCGTCGAGGCCGATTGGAACCTCTTGATCTATCCCGAGGGCGGGCGTTCACCGGACGGTGAACTGCACGAGTTCAAGGGCGGCGCGGCCTACCTCGCCGAACGTTCACTCAAGACCGTCATCCCGATGTACATCCACGAGTCGGGCTGGCTCCAGGGTCCGAAGTACGCCAAGGCCGCGAAGTTCGCGTCGGCCCCCGACCAACATCGCCATCACGTCGTCGTGACCTTCGGCGACGCCATGCACGTCGAGGAGGGCGAGAACATCCGCCGCTTCAACAATCGCATCGTCGACGCCGTCGAACAACTCGGTCGCGAAGTGAGTGGCGACGCCACCTACGGCGTCAAGCCCGCTGAGGGACTCTAGGAACTCAGTACCCGACAGCGCTCTTGGTAGAGCGCGTCGGCGACACTGGCCAACGGTTCGAGTTCGACGCCGAGGACCGCCGCGAGGATCTCGTCACACAACCACGGGTTCATCGCGAGTACCGGACCGTGCGCGTAGGTCGCCCAGATGTTCTTCGTGCGATAGCCGTCGAGCTTGCCGTCGTTGCCGCGTCCCTTCGTGACCATGCCGAGCGCGCGGACGCCGCCGTGCAACGTCGTGCGACCACCGTGGTTCTCGAAGCCGACCAGCACTTGACCCTCGACGCGCGTCGCGAGTTCGCCGACCGATCGGCGCTCACCGCGACTGGTCACGACGTCGACCAGTCCCAGTCCTTCGAACTCGTCATCGCCCTCGACACAGAACGACAGGCCCAGAATCTGTAGACCCGGCGCAGACCGCCAGCACGTGGGCACCGTCGCGCACTCGCTGACACGAAGGACGACGACCGCAGCAGGTCGGCCGCCAGTCGTTGCGGCCCGTCCTCTCCCCCGCCCAGCAGGTACAGCGACGCCGTCGGGTACCTCGGTCATCCGAGCGTGACGCTGACCGACTCCACGTCGAGGCCGCGTCGCCGCGCGCGTTCGGCGAGGGCGAGGGCGTTGCCCGCCGTCACCGTAGGTGCCGAGCAGATCGGGATAGAGCGCGCAGATCGTCGTCACGGCTCGGACCTCGCCGAGCCAGTCGCTGAAGGCGGTGTAGTTCGCGAGCAGCGAGATGGTCTCTTTGGACGTCGGCACCGTCTCTTCGTCGTCGACCACGACGAAGTCGACCTGGCCGTAGTCGAGTCGCGTCGCCAGGTCGAGCCGGCGATCGCCGAAGCAGTAGACCTGGTGACCGCGCAGCATCTCAAAGGGTGCGTCATAGAGCCACGACGGGTCGTGGCCGTCGGCCACGCGCGCGTTGATCGCGACCCAGACGTCGGCGCCGTCATCGGGCAACGTCGCCATCATCGCGGCGAAGCCGGATGGATTCTTCGCTAGCAGGAGCCGAAGGATGTGACCGTTCCAGCGCCGCACGCTGAAACGCCCGACGACGCTGTGGATGGCGTTCACCCGACGGACCGCCTCTTCGAGGTCGACGCCGACGCAGTGCAGCGCCGTGAGCGCCATGGCGGCGTTCGATCGGTTGAACTCACCGGGCATCGACAGATCCAGCTCGATCGTCGTGCCGTCGATGACGAGTTCGTCGCCGAGAATCGTGGTGATCTGCGCCGGTTTGGCGAATCCGCACGTGCAGTGCCATGACGTTGCCGACGTGACTGATCGCGAGCGTGCACTTCGGACACGACAGCGCGTCGGCGAGCCACGACGTCGGCACGTCGCACCAGACGGTGTTCGCCCGAACCTCGGCCGCGTAGACGACCAACGGATCGTTCGCGTTGGCGACGACGACGAGTTCGTCGTCGTCGTGCGCCTCGAGTGCCTTGCGCCACCGCTCGGCGAGGAAGCGAACCTCATTCGCTCGGTCCATCTGATCGCGCGACAGATTCAACAGGATGACGACGTGCGGACGCGTCGACGCCAACGTGTCGGCGAGCCACGCCTCGTCGACTTCCAAGCGCGACGTGCTCACTGTTGGACTGCGACGAGCGCCGCGACGTGACCGGCGGGCATGTTGGCGCCGGTCTCATTCGTCGTGACCGACCCGCCCCACCCGGCCACGACCATCGACGTGGTCGTGGTCTTGCCGTTGGTGCCGCTCACGAGGATGACCGATCGTCCACGCGCCAGTGACGCGACCAGGTCGGGGGCGATCTTCATGCCGACTTTCCCGCCGACGACGGTCCCCGAGCCTCGTCCGGTCATGCGCGAGAGCCGGTTCACGGTGCGGACGGCCGCCGAAGCGACCTGATCACGCACGGTGGATGATTTGCCCATGACTCAACGCTAGGTCCCGAGAAACACAAAAGGGCCAACCGGGGGGTGGTTGGCCCTTCTGCAAAACCAGTGCTTCACCAATTGGGGGGAATTGATGTAAGCAGGCTGGTATCAAGTATGCCGTTCGGGTGCGTATCACACAACAGCATGACGCAGATAGTTCTCATCTGTATAGTCGATATGTGGAGATACGCCAACTCGAAGCCCTGATTGGAATCGCCGACCACGGATCCTTCTCCGGGCGCGGCCGAGGTCCTCGGCACCGTTCAGTCGAACATCTCGAATCGCATCGCGCATCTGGAGACCGAGCTCGGCACCGAGTTGGTGAATCGCTCCAACGGGCTGCTCACCGAGTCGGGCGAGATCGTCGTGGACCGCGCACGCCGGATTCTCGGCGAGCTGCGCGGCATCGCCTCGGACGTCTCGGAGCTCAACGCCGAGATTCACGGACAGGTCGTGCTCGGCATGATCGGATCGGCCGGACGCTGGATCGTGCCGTTGCTGCTCGAGGCGTTGAAGCAGCACTATCCCCACGTCGCCCTGCACATCGTCGAGGGGACGAACTCGGTGATCGAACCCCAGTTGGTGAAGGGTCAACTCGACCTCGCCGTCGTGGCCTGGCCGATCTACGCGCCGGAACTCATTGGCGTCGACATCTTCAGCGAAGACCTCGTCGTGATCGTCGACGAAGGATCACCCGCTGGCGTCATTGCCGGAACCGTTGACCTTCGCGACGCTCGCCGAGTACGAGATACTCCTCCCCTTTCGCGGCACACCGATCCGCCGCGAGATCGACGAGGCCAGTCGCCTCGAGGGCGTCGAACTCAAGCCGATCATCGAGCTCGACGGACTGCGCACCATCGCGTCTCTCACCTTCGACGGCTACGGCCCGTCGATTCTGCCCGCCACCATGTTGTCGCGACACCTGCGCGACAAGTTCGTCGCTCGCCACATCGACAAGATCGCCAAGCGTCGCGTGCTGTTGGCGACCCGCCGCTTCGGATTCCCCGCGGCCCCGGTGCGCGCGATCCACGCACTCCTCATCGACGTCGTCGCGCCACGCCACCAACGTGCCCGATGGCGTCTACCTCGGCAAGACACCCCCTCAGTAACGTTCGATCGTGCCCAATCAAAAGCCCGAAGAGGTCGCCGCGTTCATCGCGCGGCGCGACCGCGCCTTCAAACCGATCATCGCGCTCGCCGGACCACCACCGCTTCGCCGTCGTGCGGCGGCCGTCGACGTCCGATTCCCCTCACTCGTGCGATCGATCACCCACCAACTCCTCGCGACCAGTGCCGCGACCACGATTCACGGACGCGTCGTCGACGCGTGCGGCGGCGTCGTCAGCGTGCACACGATCATCGCGACCGGTCCGCAGAAGCTGCACGAGGCCGGTCTTAATCGCACGAAGGCCCAGGCCATGGTCGACCTCGCGCACGACGTGCGTGACGCGCGCGTCAATCTCTCACGCCACGGCCGCATGAGCGATGACGAGATCGTTCGCGACGTCGCGTCGGTGCGCGGCATCGGTCCCTGGACCGCGCAGATGTATCTGATCAGCACGATGTCGCGCCCCGACGTGTGGCCGATCGGCGACTACGGCGTGCGGGTCGGCTGGACGCTGCTGCACGGACTCGACGAGACGATCAGCGAGAAGGACTTGCTCGTCGCGGGCGAACGATTCGAGGGCGCGCGCACGTCGGTCGCCTGGTACTGCTGGGAGGCGGTTCACTGGGCCAAAGCAGCCAAGTAACCTCGCCAAATGCCTCTACTGAACCTGACCGACTTCGAACGCGACGCCCTTCAGGCGCTCACGACCTTCGCCACCATCCCCTGTCTCTCGCCGGGCTTCGACACCGAGTGGGTGCGCAACGGACACATCGACCGCGCGATCGAACTGCTCTCGGACTGGGCGCTCGCGCGCACGCTTCGCCAACTTCGACGTCGAGATCCATCGGCTGGAGAACCGGACGCCGATGCTGGTCGTGACGATCGAGGCCACGGCCCCGGGTGACGGCACGGCCGTGTTGTACGGGCACCTCGACAAGCAGCCGCCGCTCGGCAACTGGTCCGAGGGCCTTGGCGCCGTACGAACCGGTGCGCCGCGACGATCGCCTCTTCGCCCGCGGCGTCGGCGACGACGGGTACTCCACCTTCTCGGCACTGCTCGCCGTCGAGGCGATGGAGGCCAACGACATCGCGCACAGCCGCTGTGTCGTCCTGATCGAAGCCAGCGAGGAGAGCGGCAGCCCGGACCTCGAGGCCTACCTCGACTATCTGAAGGATCACCTCGGCAAGGTCGAGTTGATGATCTGCCTCGACTCCGGTGCGCTCACCTACGACCGACTGTGGGTGACGACGTCGCTGCGCGGTGTCGTGAACGTCGACCTCGAGATCGAGGTCCTGTCCCAGGGCCAGCACAGTGGATCGGCGAGCGGCGTCGTGCCGTCGTCGTTTCGCATCCTTCGCGAACTGCTCGACCGCGTCGAGGACGCCTCGACCGGTGAGGTGCTGGTCCGCCGCGATGAGCGCCAAGATCCCCGACGCCGACGTGCGCGCGGCCTCCGCGCTCGCCGCGGAGTTCGGCGACATCATCGCGCGCGAACTGCCGACGCTGGAAGGTGTGGAGTTGATGGGCGCGAGCGCCGAAGAACGGATCCTTCGGCGCACGTGGTATCCCGACACTCTCGATCGTCGGACTCGGCGGCGCGCCGTCACCCGAGATCGCCGGCAACGTCCTGCGACCGTCGACGACGGCGAAGCTCTCGTTCCGCCTGCCCCCCAGCGTCGACGCCGAGACCGCCAAGGCCGCCTTGATTCCGATTCTGACGACCGACGTGCCGTCATCGGCTCGGGTCACGTTGTCGAACTGGGAGATCGGCAGTGGGTGGAACTCCCCGACCTTGGCACCGTGGCTCGCCGAGGCGCTGGAAGTCGGCCTCGAAGGAGGCCTTCGGTCGCGCGCCCGGATTCACCGGCGAGGGCGGCTCGATCCCCTTCCTCGCCTCGCTTGGGCAAGCGCTATCCCGAACGTGCAGTTCGTCGCCACCGGGGTGATGGGACCGCAGTCCAACGCGCACGCCATCGACGAGTTTCTCGACCTGCCGATGACGGTTGGCATCACGAATTCGGTCATTACCGTGTTGGGTGCGTACGCCAATCAGTAGGAGCACGTCATGAGTCAGTTAGTCGATCTCTGGGTGGACCCGGCCTGTCCCTGGGCGTGGATCACGTCGCGGTGGCTCCTCGAGGCCGCCGCCGTTCGCGACCTCGACGTCAAGTTTCCACGTGATGAGTCTGGCGGTACTGAATGAGAACCGCGAACTCGCGCCGGAGTACACCGAGTTCATGAAGACCGCCTATCGACCGGTGCGCGTACTGATCGCCGCCGAAGAGCGCCACGGCAACGGCGTCGTCGAGCCGCTGTACTCGGCGATGGGCACGCGTCGCCACGTACGCCAGGAGAAGGACTGGGACGACGTCATCGCCAAGTCACTCGCCGACGTCGGTCTCGAGGCCGACCTCGCCGCGGCCGCGGACGGCACCGACTTCGACGCGCGACTGCGGACCAGTCACGCCGAGGGCATGGACCCCGTCGGCTACGACGTCGGCACGCCGGTCATCCACGTGGACGACATCGCGTTCTTCGGACCGGTCGTCACGCCCGCGCCCAAGGGCGAGGCCGCGGGACGACTCTTCGACGGCGTGATGATGGTCGCCGGCACACCGGGCTTCTACGAGATCAAGCGCTCGCGCATCGCCGATCCCTCCTTCGAATGAGTGACGCCGCTCCCGCGGGCTTCCCGGTCTACGCCTCGGGCAAGACCGACTCGCCGCGCGCCGTCATCGTCCTCCAAGAGGCCTTCGGCGTGAACGATCACATTCGCGACGTCGCCGACCGATTCTCTGACGAGGGCTACCTCGCCGTCGCGCCGCAGCTCTTCCACCGTGACGGCTCGCCCGAGGTCCCCTACGACGACTTCCCCTCGGCGATGCCCTTCATGGCGAACCTGACGAAGCAGGGCCTCACCAACGACCTCAACGCCACGACCGACTTCCTCGCGACGTTGGGTTTTCACGCTCCCAACATCGCGGCCGTCGGGTTCTGCATGGGCGGGACGGTGTCGTTCTTCGCCGCCACGCTCGGCACGATCGGCGCGGCGGCCAGTTTCTACGGCGGCGGCGTGGCCACCGGCCGTTTCGGACTGCCGCCACTGATCGAACTCGCCGCCGACCTGCAGAGTCCGTGGCTCGGTCTCTACGGTGACCTCGACCAGAGCATCCCGGTCGATCAGGTCGAGGCGCTTGCGCGACGCGACCGACGTCGACGTCGGTCGCCACCGAGATCGTGCGCTACTCCGACGGCAAGCACGGGTTCCACTGCGACGCCCGGCCCGACGCGTTCAACGAGGTCGCCGCGGCCGACGCCTACGCGCGCGCCCTGGCCTTCTTCGCCGAGCACCTCAGCGACAAGTAACTAACTGCGCGGGACGTCCTTCCACGAGACGTCCTTGTCGTTTCGCGGTTCGCCGGGCAGACCGAGGACTCGCTCGCCGATGATGTTGCGCATCACCTCACTGGTGCCACCTTCGATCGAGTTGGCGCGCATGCGGATGAAGGCCTTGCGCATGTCGCCGCCGGTCATCGCCGACTCGGTCGGGCGGATCTGCGGGTAGTTCGAGCCGTAGAGCATGCCCGCGGTGCCCATCAGGTCGACGCAGAGTTCACTCGTCTTTTGGTTCTCCTCGGCGAAGGCCAACTTGGCGACCGATCCTTCGGGACCGGGGGTGCCGGCCTTACGCAGATCACTCGCGCGCCAGTTGGTGAGACGACCGACCTCGTTGCGCACCCAGGACTGCATCAGTTCACTGCGCACGGCCATCGCGTGCGCGTCCTCGCGACCGGTCCAGTGCTTCTTCCAGATCTTCACCGCTTCGCCGATCAGCCCGGAGCCGCGCGGCGGCACGGTGCCGCCGATCGAGACGCGCTCGTTCATCAACGTCGTGATCGAGACGCCCCAGCCCTCACCGACGCCACCGAGGCGCTGGCCGTCGGGAACGCGCGCGTCGACGAAGAAGCACTCGTTGAACTCGGCCTCGCCGGTCGCCTGGAAGAGCGGACGAACCTCGACGCCCGGAGCGCGCATGTCGACGAGGAACGCGGTGATGCCGCGATGCTTGGGCACGTCGGGATTCGTGCGCGCGAGGAGCAGACCGTAGGCCGACTCGTGGGCCAGCGTCGTCCAGACCTTCTGGCCGTTCAAGATCCACTCATCGCCGTCCTTCTCCGCGCGACAGGCCAGTCCGGCGACGTCCGAGCCCGCGCCCGGGCTCGGAGAAGAGCTGACACCAGATCTCCTCGCCGGTGAAGAGCGGCCGCAGGAATCGGCTCTTCTGTTCCTTGGTGCCGTGGGTGACGACGGTCGGGCGCGACCATGCCGTAGCCGATGACGTTGCGACCCATCGCCGACGGCGCGCCGGCCTTGGAGATCTTGCGCATCGCGTAGAGCTGGTCGGCGGGCGTGCCCCCGAGACCGCCTTCGCCGACCGGAAAGTGCACCCAGGCGAGACCGCGGTCGAACTGTTCGCCGAGGAACTTGACCGGCTCGGTCTCGTCCGGCGGGTAGGACGTCACCAAGTCGTCAATCAGTTCATCGATCTGGGCTTCACTCGTGGCCATGGCACTCCTCGGATCTATCAACTGACGTTCGAATACCCAAGAGTAACGCCCGCGGCGTCGAGGCCTCAACGTCCATCCACTAAACAAGTAGACGTGAAAACTCCTCGAATCTTGGCCACGTCCGGCGGCTACGTCGCAGGACCGGTGCAGATGTCCTGGCGCCTCGGCGCGATGCTGATCGACGCGCTCGCCGCGACCGGTGAGACCCGACCTCGGGTCTGTCTCGTCAACACCGCGATGGGCGACGACCTCATGTACTACGCGATCGCCTACGAGGCGTTCAACGTCGCCGGCTGTGACGTCACCGAGTTCAAGGTCTTCCCGCAACCGTCGGCCGATCCCGAGGAGCGACTCTGCGGCAGCGACCTCGTGTGGGTCGGCGGCGGCTCGGTCGCGAACCTGCTCGCGCTCTGGCGACTCCACGGCGTCGACTCGGCCATGCGCAGCGCCTGGGAACAGGGCGTCATCCTGGGCGGCGTGTCGGCCGGCAGTCTCTGTTGGCACCTCGGTGGCACGACCGACTCCTTCGGACAGATCCTCCAACCGGTCACGAACGCCCTGGGCTTCTTGCCCTACGCCAACGGGGTCCACTACGACGCGGAGACGCAACGTCGGCCGTTGTTGCACAAACTCATGAAAGAAGCGGTCCTCACGCCCCTCGCCTACGCGACCGACAACACCGTGGGCATCTGGTACGAGGGCATCGAAGCGACCACCGTCGTCGCCGACGCCGCCGTGGATCCCGTCGACCGGTCCCGCGGCCTACAAGGTCGAACTCGTCGACGGCGAGATCGAAGAGACGCGCGTTCGGAGTCGGTAGTCGCTTCGAGTGACGATTTTGGCGACCGATAGAATCAACGTCGCAACACTCGTCAATTGAGACCGTCACCGCGAGTGCCAACCAGAAGAGATGCACCGCAATGATCATCGCCGCCTCCACGCTCACTCGAACCTTCGGGATCGTGGCGCCCGACGCTGACGATCTTCCAGTGCCTGGCCCAGGCCAATCGCATCCGCACGACCGGCGCCAAGGGTGTCTCGCTCGGCCACGTGGATCCTGTCGGCGTTCGTCTCCCAGATCTGGTTCTGTTACGGACTCATCTTTCACGTGACCGCCGAGGTCGTGGCGAACATCCCGGCGATCACCGTGTCACTCGTCGTCGCCTTCATGGCGGCCAAGAGCCAGGACAAGGTGTCGCGCAGCATCCTGGGCTACGTCACCGTGACGATCGTGACGATCCTGGCCACGTTCGCCGGGACCTTCCACGACCTGCGGTGGGTGCTGGCCGATGGTCGCCGACGCCAGTTCGATCATCATCTACTTGCCGCAACTCGTCGTTGGTGATCCGACCGAAGGACCTCACCGGCGTCTCGATCATCAGTTGGTGCCTGGCGACGCTCACGTCACTCGGCTGGTTCGTCTACGGGATCCTCATCCACCAACCGGCGCTCGCGATCCCGAGCCTGGTGATGTGCCCCTCGGCGTTCATCATCTTCGTGCAGACCGCGCGTCACCGACTCCAGAACAATCCGCGAACCGGTCTTCAGGCACCGATCGTCGAGTAGGCGTCTAGCTGCGTCGGCTGCGGCAGCGCCGCGCGCACGGTGTCCATGCGTTGAGTGAGTGATTCGGCACGCTCTCGCGCGTCGGTGGAGCCGCACTCGTGGAGCCAGTTCGCCAGCATCCGGTAGCCGTCTTGGGTGAGCACGGACTCCGGGTGGAACTGCACGCCCTCGAGGGGCAACGTGCGGTGCCGCATCCCCATGATGAGACCGTGCGAGCGCGCGGTCACGTCGAACTCCGGCGAGAGGCCGTCGTCCTCGACGACGAGCGAGTGGTAGCGACCGACCACGAGCGGATTACTGACGCCCTCGAAGACGCCGACGTTCTCGTGGTCCACGAGACTGGAACGACCGTGCAGCAGTTCCGGCGCGCGGTCGATCGTCGCGCCGAAGGCCTCACCGAGCGCCTGGTGCCCGAGGCAGACCCCGAACATCGGGATGCGCTGCTCGGCGCAGTAGCGAATGATCTCGACGCAGTTCCCGGCGTCACGCGGGTGTCCCGGTCCCGGCGACACCAAGACGCCGTCGGGCTCCATCGCCGCGACGTCGGCCGGCGGTCACTTCGTCGTTGCGACGGACCGTCACCTCGGCGCCCAGTTCGGCCATGTACTGGACGAGGTTGTAGACGAACGAGTCGTAGTTGTCGACCACGAGGATGGTCGGCGCGGCGCTCATCACGAAATTCTAGGTCCGGGCCCGTTCACTAACATCTCGTGATGGAGCCGATCGACCTCTCGTCGTTTCTCGAACTCGTCGACCAGGGCTTCAACGTCGTGCCGCTGTCCGAGACCCTCCAGTTGGACCGCGAGACGCCCGTCTCGCTCTACCAACGCTTCGGCAGCCGCGCGATCTTCCTCCTGGAGAGCGCGGCGCTCGGCGAAGCGACCGGTCGCTACTCGTTCATCGGACTCGATCGTCGCTGGCGCGTCACGACCCAGGACGGCGCCACCGTCGTCGAGGGCACTGACGTCGACGACGCCGTCGCTGGCGCCACTCGACGCGCTACGCCACATCCTCGCGCGCTACCGCACGCACACGCCGCGCCACCTCCCGGACTTCTTCGGTGGCGCCGTCGGCTTCGTGACCTACGACTACGTCCGTCGCCTCGAACGACTGCCGCGCGAGCCCGTGGCCGACATGTGGCCCGACGTCGACTTCTCGTTCCCCGGCGCGGTTCTGATCTGTGACCACGTCCAACACTCGACGACGGCCGTGGTCAACGCCGTCATCGACGGCGACGACCCGACCCGCGTGTTCGAGCGCGCGATCGATCAACTGCGCGCGATCGTCGAGCGTCCTGCTCGGACCGGAGCCGCCGAGTGATCCCGCGACCGAACGCCTCGTCGCCACCGCGCCGAGCCAGCGTTCCACGATCGACATTCGCACCATCGCCAAGGGACTCTCGAACTTCACCGGCGCCGACTACGGCGCCGTCGTCGAGCGTGCCCGCGAGCACGTCTTCGCCGGCGACGTCTTCCAGGTCGTGCCGAGTCAACAGTTCCAGCGACCGAGCACCGTCAGTCCGCTGACGCTCTACCGCGTGCTGCGCGCGCTCAACCCGTCGCCCTACATGTACCTGCTGGACTCGGGCGAGATCCAGATCGTCGGCGCGTCGCCCGAGATGCTGATGCGCGTGCACGACGGGCTGGTGAGCTACCGGCCGATCGCCGGCACGCGGGCGCGCGGCGTGAACGAGACCGAGGACCTGGAGCTCGAACACGAGCTGCTGCACGACGAGAAGGAGATCGCCGAACACGTCATGCTGGTCGACCTCGGTCGCAACGACGTCGGTCGCGTCGCCAAGCCGGGCACCGTGCGCGTCGATCGACTGGCCCACATCGAGCGCTACTCGCACCTCATGCACCTGGTCTCGCACGTCGAGGGTCGACTCAACGAGGGCCTCGACGCCTTCGACGCCTTCGACGCGCTCTTCCCGGCCGGGACCTTGACCGGTGCCCCGAAGGTCCGCGCGATGGAATTGATCGACGAGTTCGAGCCGGTCTTTCGCGGACCCTACGGCGGCGCGGTCGGTTACTTCTCGCTGTCGGGCAACGCCGACTTCGCGATCACGATCCGGACGCTGTCGTTGCGCCACGGCGTCGCGACCGTGCAGGCCGGCGGTGGCGTCGTCGCCGACAGCCAGCCGGAGTTCGAGTTCGAGGAGTCGATCAACAAGGCTTCGGCGCCGTTGCTGGCGCTCGAGATCGCCGATCCCTCTCCTAGTCTTCGTCGTCGAAGGACGGCGCCGGCTTGGGTTTGGCCCCGCGGCCCTTCTTCTTTCGTGACGCGACCTCTTGCTCGCGACTCAGTTCTTGTTGGATCATCTCGTCGCGGATCGTGCGCCAACTCTCGAGTCGACGCGCTGACAGCTCTCCACTCAGCACCGCCGCCTCGACGGCACAGCCCTCGTCGCCGCTGTGGGCGCAGTCAGTGAACCGGCACTGCACCGCCAGCTCCGTGACGTCGGCGAAGGCGTCGTCGAGCCCCTGTTGACCGATCGTGAGATCGAGCAGACGAATGCCGGGGATGTCCAACAGCACGCCACCGCTCGAGAGTCGATACAGCCGTCGCGTCGTGGTGGCGTGGCGACCTTCGCCGCTTCGACTCACCTCGATGGTCAACTCGTTCGTGCCCTCGAGCGCGTTGAGGAGCGACGTCTTGCCGGCGCCCGAGGCGCCCAACATCACCGCCGTCACGCCCTCGTGAAGGATCGCGCGCAGCTCTTCGATGCCGTGTCCGCTCGCGGAACTCGTCGTCATCACCTCGACGCCGGGGACGGTCTCTTGTGCCTCGGCGCACAATCGACTCGACGACGTCCGAGCCGTCGGACTTGGTGAGCACCACGATGGGCACGGCCCCGCTGTCAAAGGCCATGACCGCGAGGCGCTCGAGCATGAGCACGTTGAGCTCGCGGTCGATCGGCAAGACGACGAGCACCACGTCGATGTTCGCGGCCAGCACTTGCACGTCACCGGGCGTCGCGCCCGGGCGACGCAACTCGGTCGTGCGAGGCGACACGGCGACGACGTAGCCGTCGCGCACGCTGACCCAGTCACCCGCGACGGGACTGAGGTTCAGGTTCGTGGCGAACTGACTCGTCGACGCCTGCTCGGCGCCCGACTCGTCGGACCAGATCACGTCCGCGGTCGTGCCGTGCACGATGCTGACGCGACCGGGGCTCGCGTCGTCGACGAAGGCGACGTCGGCCGAATCGCCCAGGCCCAGTGTGCGCAGCACCCCTACGACGTTCTCATTCACTGGCGCGCTCGAGCAACGATTCTCATTGGTCCTTTTTGATGATGACCCCGGCAGCGGGGTCGTTTCAACCTTCTAAGGCTATTGGAACCGCTGTGCGCCGTTGGTTCGACCCCGGGGTGCCCTAAATGGCGCGACGCGGGTGGAAGGATTTCACCATGAGCAACGGCAGATGGCCCACCTTCTGGCACCTGCATCCAGGCGTGCGTCAACGCGAGGATCTCTCGCTCGGCGAACGAGCGGCCGATCGCATGCGCAACATCATGGGATCGTGGCCCTTCGTGTTCAGTTTCTTCGCGGTCATGATCATCTGGGCAGCCACGAACACGTATTTCCTGCAGCGCGTGATCCATCACAAGGCGTTCGACCCGTACCCGTACATCTTGCTGAACTTGTTCTTGTCGATGTTGGCCGGCGTCCAGGCGGCGGCGCTGCTGATCGCGGCCAAGCGCACCGACTCGATCGCCTCGGAGATCGCGCTGCACACGGTGAAGAACACCGACGACATCCGGGCACTGTTGGACGAGAACACGAATCTCACGAAGCAGGTCAAAGAGGCCACGGATCTCCTCGACGAGATCCACCGCCACGTCGCCGCGCTCAGCCCTGGCGCCGGGCGATTCCCTCCTGGCGGGTCGCCGCCCACCTCGGAGTGAGGTAGTTCGGACGCCGCAGTTCGCGTTGTCCACATCCGGCGCGCGTGACAATCTGGGACGATGGATACTGCACCCGTCAACACTGAACTGATCGGGACGACCTTCGTCGTCGTGATCAACCGACCCGAGGTCCGCAACGCCGTCAACGGCGCCGTCGCCACGGCCCTCGTCGACGCGTTTCGCGCGTTCGAGGCCAACGACGACGCCAAGGTCGCCGTTCTCGCCGGCGAGGGCGGCACCTTCTGCGCCGGGGCCGACTTGAAGGCCATCGGCACGCCGGAGGCCAATCGGGTGCGCGCCGACGGCGACGGACCGATGGGTCCGACGCGCATGGTGCTCTCGAAACCGGTGATCGCCGCGATCGACGGTCACGCCGTCGCGGGTGGGATGGAACTGGCGCTGTGGTGTGACCTGCGCGTCATGGAAGAGGACGCGATACTCGGCGTCTTCTGTCGGCGCTGGGGCGTACCGCTGATCGACGGCGGCACGGTCCGACTACCGCGCATCGTGGGCGCGGGCGGGCGCTCGACCTCATTCTCACCGGTCGAGCGGTCGGCGCGACCGAGGCGCTGGCCATCGGACTGGTCAGTCGCGTCGTCGAGAAAGGATTCGTTCGCACGGCGGCACTGGACCTCGCCGAGGAGATCGCCTCGTTCCCTGAGGTCTGCATGCGCGAGGACCGCCTCTCGATGTACGAAGGGCTCGGTCGTCCCGAAGCCGAGGCGATGGCCATCGAGTTCGCCCACGGCTCGACGTCACTGCGCGCCGACATGCGCGAGAACGTCAGTCGCTTCGTCTCCGGCGAGGGCCGCCACGGCAGCTTCACCAAATGATCAATGCCACTCGAGCCCGGTTGGAATGGTCCGGGACTCGAGTGGCACGATCGATGTTACTGAGCGTGTGTTCCTAGCGTCTTACCAGTAGTAGTACTCCGGCATGAAGTTCAGCAACGGACTACCGGTCCACCCGATGGTGCTGTGCAGCGTCTTGATCGTCTCGGCCGTCGGCGCACTCTCGGGTTCGTAGAGGACCGGGAGGTTCTGCGCGGCGAACGTGGCGTACTTCGTCAGGTTCGCGTGACCGAAGTCCGTGCCCTTGATGAGCTTGGTCATCGTGGCGTTCGCGTAGTCACCGGGGTTGAAGCCACCACCCGACGGCGAAGAGCGTCTCACCGGTCGGGAAGTAGTTCGGGGAGAACGTCCAACCGCCGCCCCACATGCAGAGCTGGAAGCCGGCGCCACTGTTGCAGTCGGCGACGACGCTGTTGAAGGACTCCGTCGAGGTCGTGACCTTGATGCCGATCTGGGCCCAGTCCGCGATCTCCGCGGTGATCTCTTGGGTCAGTGACGGCGAGCCACTGGCGTAGACGAAGGAGAACGTCAACGTGTAGCCCTTGGTGATGCCCTTGCCACACTGCGTGGCTCCGGTGCCCGGGTTCACGCAGGTCTGGACGCCGTTCTCAATCTTCCAACCGTGCGAGGTCAGCAACTTCTTGGCCGACGTCAGGTTGAACGGGTAGGGGTTGGAGATCGGTGCCGAGTACTTGGCTGGGACGACCGCGGGTAGGGCCGTGTAGGACGGGAAGCCGTAGCCCTTGTCGACGTTCTTGATGACGCCCAACTGGTCGGTCGCCTCCTGGAGCGACTGGCGGATGTAGAGCTGATTCACGGCCGCGACCTTTGCGTCCTTCGTCGAGAAGTTGAACGGCGCGTAGTTGAAGCCCCAGATGGTGCCGGTCTGGATGTTGTACTTGCTGGCGAGGTTGCCCCAGTTCGGTCCCACCTTGCCCGGCGCGGGCGCCGGTGAGGTGAGGACGCCCGGGTCGACGTAACCGAGGTCGATCTTGCCGGCCTGGAGGTCGTTCTCTTCGGCCTGCGTCGTCGTGTAGGCGATCTCCTTGACGAAGGCGACCTTGGCCTTCACGGGACCTGAGTACTTGTTGTTCGGCTGGAACGTCAGGTTGCCGAGGTTGTCGAAGGACGTCAAGCGCCACGGGCCGTCGTCACCGCTCTGCCAGAGGGCGTCGGTGTAGGTATCGGTCTTGCTCGAGAGATTGTTCAAGTAGTTGTAGACCTTGGTGCACGTCGCGTCAGTCGACTTGGCGCCCCAGACGCCCTCAGCGCAGGTTTGTGTGACGCCGGGGGCTGAGATATCCCACTTGTCAGTGAACGGCGTGATCTGGTTCAGGTAGTTGTTGGTGATCCACAGCGGGTTCACGTTCGTCTTGAAGTTGACCGTGACCGTCATCTTGGTGTGCGTGATGCTCGCGACCTGGTCGGGGATGCCGTAGCCGGGGTTGTAGCCCCAGAAGTCGGCCGGCAGCGCCTTGTACATGTTCAAGAAGAACATGACCGACTGGGCGTTGACGATCTGGCCGTCGGCGAACTTCCAGCCCTTGAGCTTCATGGTCACGGTCTTGTCGTGGTTCGAGTACACCGGGTTGTAGGCCAGTGACAGCGACGGGACGAGCGACACGCTGCCGCCGAGGCCGAACCAGTACATGGGCCGGAACATCTCATCCTGGAACTGGTTGATGTTGTCGACCGAGCAGTACTCGCACGACTCGTAGGGGAAGATCCAGTTCGGGTTGGCCGTGGCGCCTTCGGCGAAGGTGATGGTGCCGGAGACCTTGCCGTTGTTCGGTGGACCGGCGTTCGTATTGGGTTTGGATTTACCTCCCGACACCGCGACAATAATGACGATGATCAGGACGACGACAACGAGCCCTGAGATGACTTGAATGAGACGCTTCTTATTGGACATAAGAACACTCTAAGTACGCGTACGACCCTACGGTCATCAACAGGTCACCAAGACGACACTTCTCACCCATTTATAAAGGTACGAAGTTCTAGAACCATCCGACAGAAAAGCGCTTACACACAGGCAAAGGACAACGATGCAGCGAGTTTCAGATCGTACGTCGCCTTCGCCATGTCATCGACACCCGACAAACAACTTTCTTTGCGATGTTCGTGACCTCACGCCTCTCATGCGTCGTCGAGGTCCATTGGACACCCGTCAATGCGTTGTACATTCTCTGAGTGACTCGGCGTGTATTGCACTGGATAGGACGCGGGTCTCTCGTTTCGCTCGGTCTCAGCGCCGTGGTACTTCTGGCGGGTACCACGGCCACCTCGGCGCACGACGGACCGTCGTTGTCCTCAACCACGACGACAACGACGACAATCCCCATTCAATGTTCGACTTCCACGACGACGACGACCACGACGACCACCACGACCACGACGTCCGTTCCGTCAACGACCACGACGACCACCACGACGACAACGACGATTCCCGTGACAACCACGAGTTCCACGACCACGACCTTGCCCACGTCGACCACCACGACCACGACCACGACGACCGTTCCGTCAACAACGACGACCACGTTGCCCAAGAAGACGGCGATCGCGTGGCCGGCCCACGGAAGCGCGGCGATGGCGATCCCGCGTTTGTGCGTCTCGGCGACATCGAAGTATCAGCCTCGAGTGCCCATCGCGTCCCTGACCAAGATGATGACGGTGTGGGTCGTTCTGCACCAGTTGCCGCTGACGTACTCCCAGCGCGGACCGTGCGTGATCGTGTCGTCGCACGACGTCGCGCTCTGGGACTACGACGTCGACAGTGGGCAGTCGAACGCCCGTATCGTCCTGGGCGAACGGATCTGTGAAGGGACGCTGCTGCGCGGTCTGCTGGTCCACTCGGCCGGTGACTACTCACAACTCCTCGAGAGCATCATCGGATGGAGTCCGGCCACGTTCGTGCGGGTGATGAACCGAGACGCGAAAGCGATGGGCCTCACTCGCACGCACTACGTCGACCTGACCGGTATCTCACCGCAGGATCAGTCAACGGCGGGCAATCAAGCGACGCTTGCGGTCAACCTCATGAGTGACGAACCGATAGTCGACCAGATCGTCGCACTGACCCACGTGGCGCTCCCTTACAACGGCGTCGTCGAGTCCTACACGCCGTTGATCGGTGTCGCGAACGTCGTGGGCGTGAAGTCTGGCTACACCGATCCCGCGGGAGGCTGCGACGTCATGGCGGTCAAGGTCACGATCGGCGCGAACACGTTCTTGACCTACGCGGTCGTGCTCGGCCAGCAAGGCTGGAACGCGCTCAACACGGCGGGCGACGCCGCCCTCGCGCTCTCCCAATCGCTACGCCCGTCAATCAAACAAGTGCGTACCACGTCCGGTGTCCAACTCAAATGGACCGGACCAGCCGTGGACGCGAAGAGCTGACCGCTCTAGGACAGCGCCTGGCGTAGGTCGTCGAGTAGGTCGTCGGCGTCCTCGATACCGACACTGAGCCGCACGAGGTTCTCGGGGATCTCGAGCAATGAACCACTCGTCGACATGTGGGTCATCTGTGCCGGAAGTTCGATGAGGCTCTCCACGCCACCAAGTGACTCGGCCAAGGTGAAGACCTTGGTCTTTTCCACGAACGCCTTCGCGTGCGCCGCGCCCCCCGCGACCTCGACACTCACCATCCCACCGAAGCCCCGCATCTGATCGAGGGCCACCTTGTGGTTCGGATGGGTGTCAAGCCCTGGATACCAGACCCGTTCGATCTGGTCGTGAGCGCTGAGCATCGACACCACTCGCGCCGCGTTCTCCTGGTGCCGGTCCATTCGAACGGCGAGGGTCCGAATACCGCGCAAGATCAAATAACAGTCCAGTGGGCCGGGAATCGCGCCGACGGCGTACTGGAAGAACTTCAAGCGCGTGCACAGCGCCGAGTCGTTCGTCACGAGCATGCCGCCGATGGCGTCGGAGTGACCGCCGAGATACTTCGTCGTGGAGTGCATCACGACGTCGGCACCGAGCGCGATTGGCGTCTGCAGATACGGTGTCGCGAAGGTGTTGTCGACCACCAAATGGGCCTCGTGTCGATGCGAGATGTCGGCGAGCGCCGCGATGTCGGCGATGCGCAGCCACGGGTTGCTCGGCGTCTCGGCCCAGACGAGTTTCGTGCCGTCACGCCACGACGACTCGACCGCGTCGAGGTCCGAGAGGTCGACGACGTCGGTCTCGATCCCCCACGGACCGAAGATCTTGGTGAGCATGCGAAAGGTCCCGCCGTAGGCGTCGGCCGAGAGCATGACGCGGTCCCCCGGCGCGAGCGTGCGCAGCATGGCGTCGGTCGCGGCGAGGCCCGACGCGAACGCGACCCCGAACTGGGCGCCCTCAAGACTGGCGACGACCGTCTCGAGCGCCGCGCGTGTCGGGTTGTCCCCGCGTCCGTAGTCGGCGAACCTGACGACGCCGACCGATTCCTGGGCGTAGGTCGAGGTGAGATAGACCGGCACGTTGACCGCGCCGGTCGCTTTGTCCGGCTCCTGTCCCGCGTGGATGGCCCGAGTGGAGAAGTTCACGACTGTCCTTTCGACTACGCGTCGGATTGGGTGTTCGAGAGAAACCGCAGCACGTCCGAGGCGGTGATCACGCCGCGGGGACGTCCGTCGGCGAGCACCAACAGCGCCGGCGTCGTCGCGAGTCGGCGGGTCACTGACTCCAGGGGCTCGCCGACGCCGATGGTCTCGAGGATCGGTCCCATGACGGCCTCGATCGGTCGATCGAGCATCGAGGGATCCTTGAACCCGAGTTCCATGAGGTCCAACTCGATCGCGGTGCCGACCACTTCTTTGGCCGCGAGCGGCAACTCGTCGGTCACGGCGATCACGACCTGGGAGACGCCGCGCTCGCGCATGAGGTCGGTGACCTCGCGCGCGCTCTGGTCCGTCGTCGCCAGGATGAGGTCGGTCGCGTTCGCGCCCTTGACGTCGAGGATGTCGCCGGCCGTCGGTCCGCTCTCGGTGGTCAAGAAGCCGTAGCCGCGCATCCAGTCGTCGTTGAAGATCTTCGAGATGTAGCCGCGTCCCGTGTCGGGGACCAGCACCACGACGCACGATCCCTCGGGCGCCGACTCGGCGACGCGCAGCGCCGCCACGACCGCGGTCCCGCCGGAGCCACCGATCAGCATCCCCTCTTCGTGGGTGACGCGTCGCGCCATCTCGAAGGCGTCGGCGTCGCTCACCGCGATCACGTCATCCACGAGGCTCGGGTCGTAGTTCGCGGGCCAGAAGTCCTCGCCCACGCCCTCGGTCAGATAGGGACGACCCTCGCCGCCGGAATAGACGGAACCTTCGGGGTCCGCGGCGATGATCCGGACATTGGGGTTCTGCTCCTTGAGATACTTCGCGACGCCACAGATCGTGCCGCCGGTGCCGGCGCCGGCGACGAAGTGCGTCACGGTGCCGTCGGTGTCGCGCCAGATCTCGGGTCCGGTCGTCGTGTAGTGCGCGTAGGGGTTGGCGGGATTCGAGTACTGGTCGGGTCGAAACGCACCGGGCGTCTCGCGGGTGAGACGTTCGGCGGTCGAGTAGTACGAGTCGGGGTCTTCCGGCGCGACGGCCGTCGGACAGACGATGACCTCGGCGCCGTAGGCCTCGAGCAGACGGACCTTTTCGGCCGCCATCTTGTCGCTCATGACGAAGATGCACCGGTAGCCGCGTTGGGCCGCGACGATGGCCAGACCGACACCGGTGTTGCCACTCGTCGGCTCGACGATGACGCCGCCGGGTTTCAGGAGTCCGTCGCGTTCCGCGGCGTCGATCATCGTGAGCGCCGGTCGGTCCTTCGAACTCCCGCCGGGATTCATCGACTCGAGTTTCACGAGCACTTCGACACCGTTGGGCGTGCTCGAGCCGATTGAAGCGAACGAGCGGTGTTTCACCGATGAGGTCCAGCAGGGAGTTCGCCACGCGCATGGCTCCACCCTATTTGGGCGAGCGCCCGGGTCGTGGCGACCCGCGTCGCGGCTCAGGCTTCCGTCGCTCGCGACGGTCGCCGACTCGGCGCCGATCGCGTCGATGCTCCGTGACGAACGCGCCACTCGATGACGCCGATGCTGATCCATCCGACGATGATGACCACCCAGAACGTGAGTAGTCGGTAGACGAGGACGACGGCCAGGGCGGGCACCTTCTTGGCGCCGTAGGCGACGAGGATGACGGCCAGACTGCCTTCGACGATACCGATGCCGCCGGGGATGAGCGGCAGCGACGCGACGATCTGGGCCACGCCAAAGGCCAGCAGCACGCCGCTCCAGGGGATCGGCGCGTGCACCGCGCCGAAACAGCAGATCAGAATCGAGAAGTCCGTGAGCCAGAGCGCCGTCGCCATCGACGACCAGCCCGACGGCGGCGCCGCTCGACAGCGGAATCTCGCGCATCCGCTGCAAGCGTCGATTCGATGCGCGCCATCACGTCGCCGCGCGGATGACCGGTGACGCGTCGACACAGTCGCACGAGCGACGCCGAGGAAGCGAAGGAGTAGGTCGCGTCGCACCAAGCAACGCGCCCGCGATCACGACGACGAACGAGACCGACGATCACCGTTCCGCGGGCCTGCACCCCGGTGTGCCCGAACAGCGCCACGAGCACGCCGACGAGGAGAAGTAGCGACATGCCGATCGCTTGGGCGATCAAGATCGTGAGGATCGTCCAGCCGGAACTGGCGCCGCTCGCACCGTGACGTCGAAAGAACCGATAGCGGTAGGCGCTCGAGACCGCCGGCTCGCCCGGGACGGAGTACGCAATGGCGTTGTTGGCGATCGAGACCAGCGTGAGTGACGCGAGTGACAGCTCGGCGCCGCTCCAGCGAAGGACCTTTTGTTGGAGGAAGCCGTAGCCGACGATCGACAGCGCTTCGGCCAGCACGGCGCCGGTCTCCCACGCGTAGTTGAGATGATCCAAGTGATGGAGCGCGCCGGTGAACTCACCGCGCTTGCCGACGAGCAGCAGCAAGATGAAGACACCGAGGCCAAGTCCGAGCGCGTAGCGGATGATCATCCACATAGTGCGACGACGCCGCGACGGCGCTGGTTCGTCGGTCACGGATTCACACTACTGACGACGAAGTGTCGTCCGGAATGGAATGTCCGCACGGACCACGCAAAGAATCGTCAACCACTACGATTTGCCATGGCCGAGAGCGACTCCGCACGAGACCTTCACGCCCATCGAGCATCCGGTGCGCACCGCGATCATCGGCCTCGGACGCGTCTATCGACCTCAACATCCGCGCCTACGTCGACAATCCCGACGCCGAGGTCGTGGCGATCGTGGATACCAGCGAAGAACGTCGAGTCCAACGTCAGGCCGAGTGGCCCGACGCGACGACCTTCGCGTCGGTCGATGAACTGATCGCGAGCGACGTCGAGGTCGACGCCGTCGAGTTGCTGCTCCCGACGACGCAGCAACGAAGACGTCGTGATGGCCTGTCTCGGCCCGAGGGTGGCACGTCAACCTACAAAAACCCTTCGCCAATGACGTCGCGAGCGCCGACGACGGATGATCGCAGCGAAGCGCGACGGCGTGGACTGCAGCTCCGGGTGATGGAGAACTACCTCTTCTACGAGCCGCTGCACAAGTTGAAGGAGATCATCGACTCGGGCGAACTCGGACGCGATCAGCGGCTACCACATGAAGATGGTGGCGAGCGGACGCGGCGGTTGGGAGGTACCCGGTGACTCCTACGAGTGGCGATTTCAGCAGGCCGCGCGACGGTCGGGGTCCGCTGTTCTTCGACGACGGCTGGCACAAACTCTCGACCGCACTGTGGCTGTTCGGTCCGGTGAAGGAAGTGCGCGCGTGGATCGGTACGACCGAGGTCATTCCCGGCATCGAGGTGGACGCGCCGACCACGGTGATCTGGGAACACGAGAACGGCGTGCGCGGCGTGTGGGACGTCACGTTGGCGGTCGACCTGTACCTGCGTTCGGACTACTACACGAACGACGAACGCTGGGAGGTCACCGGTCGGCGAGGCTTCGCCCGAGTGAATCGCTGCACCGGCCGCGGCATCCAAGAACCGAGTTTCGAGGTCTACGTCGACGGCGAGATGACGATCGTTCCACGCGCTCGATGACGACTGGGCGAGCAGTTTTCGCGACTCCGGACGCCACTGGCTCGACGCTCTGCGCACGGGCGACGGTCCACTCCTCTGGGGCGCGCGACGAGGCGATCGAGGTACTTCGATTCGCGCTCGCCGCGTACGAGAGCAGCGCATCGCGGGGCATCGGCGTCAGGACACCGCGATTGCGTACGTCGAATCGCCGCGATCGGTGAGCTTGACCGAATCGAACGGCACGTGACCTCGCCGCACTTTGGCGAAGCGCCGGATTCGTCGCCGGCCGACGACGAGGCTCAGGAACTCCTGGAACGTCCACACGGCGACGACGTCGTCCTCGACGTCACTGATCGAACGACGACTTCGTGGCGAGCCGATCGCGTGGATCACGGGCTTCGCGCACGTTCTGCGGACTGACGATTCATCGTCGCACCACGGCGTGTACGTGCCGCGTTGGCAAAGCGAGCCACTCGCGCGTCGAGCGCCTCGAACGACTGCCGGAGCGCGGCGTCGCCGTCGATCTCTGCACCGGATCCGGGGCAATCGCGAAGGTTCTTCACTCGAATCGACCCGACGCGCGGGTCGTCGCCACCGACCTCGACGAACGCGCGGTCGCGTGCGCCAGACCAACGGTGTCGAGGTCTACCTCGGCGACCTCTTCGCACCACTGCCCCGTGAACTCGACGGTCCAGTCGATGTCATCGTCGCCGTCGTGCCGTACGTCCCGACGCCGAGCTTGTACCTCTTGCCCCGCGACACGTTGCGACTTCGAGTCGACGGTGTCCTATGACGGAGGGCGACGAAGGCGTCGACATCCTCCGTCGTGTCGTTGCGAAAAGTACGCGCTACCTTCGACCCGGCGGAGCCCTGCTCTTCGAGCTCGGCGGCGACGAGGCCGAACTCCTGGACGAGCGAACTTTCGCGTCAATGGTTTCGCCGACGTGAAGTTCTCTTGGATGATGACGGCGACGCTCGCGGCATCGAAGCCACGTTCTGCGTCAACTGAGATACTGATGTTCACGTCCAGTGCGGGGGTGGTAGCACGAGGGGCGGTGCTGCGGTTTCCCACTTTCTTTCGACTTCTCGATTCGAGGAGACTGACGCCAACATACGGGCGGCAATCTGGTTGGAGGTCATCGGTGCAATGAACCACGCCCTCCGAATCGCCTGGTTTCGCTACCGGGCGAACTCGCGTCGCCGTTCGTCCAGCCTTCTGACGATCGTGGTGCTGATCGGACTGATCGGTGGCGTCGCGCTGGCTTCGATCGCCGGCGCTCGACGTACCGACTCTTCGTTTCCCGACGTACCTCGCGAGTACGAACCCGTCGACGGCCGAGGTCATTTCAACGTTACGACGCCCCGGGACTGGGCGTAAAGACTGGATTCGACCCAGTTCTCGATGCAAAAATCGGGAGACTGCCCCACGGTCACTCGCAGTACGAACCGCCGTTATCTTCGACGGCAACATCAACCTCAACGGGGTAAAGGGCCTCCACGCCCACGTCATAGCTGGTGAGACGCCCCCCACGTTTATTGGCAGCGATGACGGAGAGTTCTCACAGATGGACCGCGTCTCGCTCGTCAAGGGAAGGTTCGCCAACCCCACACGAGTCGGCGAAGCGGTCATGAACGCTCAGGCGGCCAGTGAGATGGGCGTTCATATCGGTTCAGTGATACAGATACCGTTCTATACCGACGCGCAGACCCGTCTCCCAAACCCGGACAAGCCCTTTCGGATACTGAAGATAAAACTGGTCGGCGAGATCGTCCAGCCCACCGGCATCGTCGACAGCGACTTTGACGCACTCGGGTCTCCCGCCGTCATATTCTCGCCGGCACTCACTCGCCTGCTCGCTGCGACCTGCGCAACGGGAACGCTGACTTCGTTCCAGTTGCAGGGAGGTGATGCCAGCATCAATCGAGTCTTCTCGAGGATCGAACGTATCGATCCGAACGTGGAGTCCTTCGGTGGCGTCCAGGTCACGTCCGACTTCGTTCCAGCGGTACAACAGGCGATCGAACCCGAGGCCGTCGCGCTGGGAGCCTTCGGCGGAATCGCGGGCCTGGCCGTTCTCTTGATCGTCGCGCTGATGATCGGTCGCATACTGCGGGTAGAGGCGGATGAGACCCGAACGTTGCGAGCCCTTGGTGCGAACCGATTGACTCTACGCGCCGACCAATTGATCGGCGTGCTGGGTGCCGTGGTGCTCGGCGCAGTCCTGGCAGTAGTGGTGGCGTTCAGTCTCTCTGGGCTGAGCCCGTCTAGGACCGATCCGACCGGTCTATCCGGACCCCGGAGTGTCCTTCGACGCGACCGTCCTCGGTCTCGGCCTTCTCGCCTTCGTTGTTCTCCTCAGTGGCTTCGCGCTGCTCACGTCGAATCGTGAACTTCGACGAATCACGGCGACGAGTTCCTCGCAGACACCCAAACGTGAACCATGGCTCGTGCGTTCGAGTGCAAATACCGGCCTTCCCGTTTCGGCGGTGACGGGAGTGCGGTTCGCACTCGAGTCGGGCGAAGGTCGTAACGCCACACCAGTGCGCTCGGCGATCGTGGGAACGGTCCTCGCCGTCACGATCCTCATGACCACGCTGACGTTCGGTGCCAGCCTCGACGGTCTCGTTGCACGTCCCTCGCTCTACGGCTGGAACTGGAACTACGCGATTCTGGCGGGCTTCGCAGGTGCCGAAGACTTGCCCGCACACCAGACCGCGCTGCTATTGGATAAGGACCCAGACATCCAATCCTGGACCGGCGTCTACGTCGTCGGCGCCAAACTCGACGGCCAAAACGTCGGCATGGTGACGGAATCTCCGGACGCAAAGATCGCCCCGCCGCTGCTTTCGGGACACGGAGTCAAGACCGCCAATCAGATCGTCATCGGCTCGACGACACTCGCAGCTGCTCCACAAACACGTGGGCGACACGGTGACATTCAACAACAGCGTCTCGAAGCCGAAATCGCTACTGATCGTCGGCACCGCGACGATGCCGGCAATCGAAGACGGCGTGGGCATGGGATCGGGGGCGTTGATCGCGACGAGCAATTTCACGACGGCGTTGCTCAACGTTCAAGACGCGCCCATCCCTGGGCCAAACGCGATCCTCGTTCGCGCCCGCTCGGACGTCACGCCGGCGGCGGCCTACCGCTCGCTTCAGAAAGTCAATCACGAGATCAACGCGATTCCGATGGCCGCCGGGCTCGCCGGCGGCGTCGTCAGAGTGCTGAGGCCGGTGGAGATCGTCAACTTTCATTCCATGGGCACGACGCCCACCATCTTCGCCGCCGCTCTGGCGTTGGGGGCGATCGCGGCACTCGGCATCACGCTGGGTGCGTCGGTGCGTCGGCGGCGACGTGACTTGGCCTTGTTGAAGGCGCTCGGCTTTCGCCAACGACAACTGGCGTCGGCGATTGCGTGGCAGTCAACCGTGGCGGCCGTCTTCGGCGCCATCTTTGGGATACCGCTGGGCATCGTCATCGGCCGCGAACTGTGGATCCTCTTCGCACGAAGCATCAACGCCGTGCCGTCCGCGTCCATTCCTTTGTGGTCGATCGTGTTCGTCGGAATCGGATCCGTGGTGTTTGCCAATGGCGTCGCCGCGATACCTGGGCGAATCGCCGCGCGGACGTCGACGGCACTCGTTCTCAGATCAGAGTGACGAACGGGTGGTGAGACAGAATCTCCGATCGTCTGTATGACGACCTTTGTACGTGGAGTCGAAATGGGGCGAGTTGAAACCACGACAACGAGAGGGATGAGAAGATTCATGTAGCACTCCGTGCTACATTTTTTTGAGCGTGGATAGGGAAATAGCCCTACGCATCGCTCGACGAGAAATCAACGTCTCGGGCGTGACGTGAGACCACGTCACGAGTCGAGAGCTTTCACGCGGTGCGCGCAGCGCGCGGCCGATGCAAAGACAACAGACCAACTCGCGTTGGAGTGCGCCGCGACCCTCGATGTAGAGCAACTGGAAGTTGGGCTCGTGGCTGATTCACATGCTGTCATCTTGGGCGAAATCCAGCCTGAGGCGCTCGAAGATCTGCTCGCGGCTCCAGGCGCGCACCCACTCGCGGTGTTTGCCTCCCGAACTTTCGACTCTTTACGTGGTTCTTCGAAGTTCCGGGCGTCGTGATCGTGGTCCTTGCGCTCTTGGGACTCGGCGTCGGACGACGTACTCGCGAGGCACCCACCACGCCTTAGGACATCACGACGATTCTCGAACGCTCCAAAGATCCAATCAGCGCTCGAGGCCGTATACCTGCGGTGGTGACGACGAAGGTCCCTGCAACAGCATCGGCGCAGGCGCGCGCGCGGTTCCTCGAACCGTGGCACGTCATGCGCTTCGCCGGCGGCGCACTTTTAGTGGCGACAGGCGCAGTCCATCTCGATCTCTATCTCACGGGCTACAACACGATTCCCACGATTGGCTGGCTCTTTCTGATCCAGGTAATTAGCGCCTTCGCACTGGCGGTGGCGACGTTTCTGAGCGCGCGTCGCGTGCTCAGTGCGGCCGGCGGCGGTTTTCTCTTGTCGACGTTCGTGGGTTATCTGTTGGCGCTGCACGTCAGTCTCTTTGGCTTTCGGGAGGTTCGCACCACGGCGGGCACCGTGGCGGGCGTCATCGAGATCGTCGGGTTCGCAGCGCTCGTCGCCGTCGCCCTGCGCCCGGCCCAGAGCGTTCACTCCACCTCGTTGAAACACCCGGCGGCAGTGATTCGCTCCGGACGCTGGGCCGGTGGTGCACTCGCGTTGCTGGCCGCGCTTTCACTCGCGCTCTCGCTCGCGAGCTCTGGAACCGCCACGACGACCAGCGGTGGGAAGGCCATCACGCTGAGAGTCACCCACATCCACGGCACTGCGGTCCTCGCCAACGCTCGGGGCCACACGTTGTACTGGTTCGCACCCGACACCCCCACCGCGTCGCACTGCACCTCAACGTGTGCGGCGTACTGGCCGCCGGTGATCGGTTCCGCGTCGACTGACCTCAAAGTGGTCGGAACATTCGCCACCGCGAAGCGTTCGAACGGTGCGCTGCAGGTCACGTACAACGGACATCCGCTCTACACCTACGTCGGTGACTCAGCGCCCGGTCAGGCCAGCGGGAACGACATCAAGTTGAATGGCGGGTTTTGGTACGAGATGAAGATCTCGAAGTAGATCCTTGATGCCGTGACTACCAGATGCCGGGCATCAGTCGCCACGGCACGCGCAGTCGATACTCCTCGTAGCGACTACTGGTCACGAGCAGACGCTCCTCGACGACCGCGCGTCCGAGGTTGCAGCTGCAGATAAAAACGATGATGAGGGCGTTCTGCAGCGACAGACTCTGCAGCAGGTAGCCGACCTGGAGAAAGAAGTACGAGGCGTAGATCGGGTGGCGAACGAACAAATAGGGTCCGCGCTGGACAAGACCACGATCGGCGGCGGCGAAGCCGAAGGAACGACCGAGGGCGAGGAACGACAGCACGCAGATCGTGAGCCCGATCATCTGGAGGTCGAAGCCCGCGACGACGCCCCAGTGCGGGTGCGCGCCCGACGGTCGCAGCAGTACTCCCCCGAAGGTCCCGCCGAAGGCGAGGATCCAGTCCAGTGGACGTTGGCTCACGACGCGCGCCGGACGGCGCACCAAGTAGGCGACGACGATCCACATCTCCTCGGCGAAGAAGGCGCCGCCGATCAACGAGTGCGTGCGCAGGTAATACTCGAGACCGGCCCGCGCGAACAGCGCCGCGCCGACGGCGGCGGCGACGTTCAGCGTGATCCGTACGGCGAGGACTTTGCCCGATCGGCGCGGCGGTGCCTCGCGTACGTCGAGCGTCGTCACTGAGTGAGGAGCCCGTGCGAACGGTTCAGTCGGCGCTCGATGAGGGCGTCGATGCTGGCGCGACCCGGACCGAGGCACACGATGGCGAGCGCCATCACCGCCAATGCCACGTTGAACTCATAGCCCGGCGTCAGCGACTCGGAGTTGATCCCGTTGGCCCAGGTGACGGTGATCATCGCCATGACCTGGTCGCCGAAGAGCGCCGCGCCGGCCACGCGTGAGAAGAGTCCGAGCGCCATCGCGATCCCACCGAAGAACTCGATGACGCCGCCCAGCACGGCGAACAGACCGCCGGGATGGAGGTGGGCGGTATCGGACATGAACAACGACTCCGCGTGAATGCCCGGGCCGTTGAACCAGCCGAAGAGCTTGCCCGCGCCGTAGTAGATGAAGATCCAGGCGAGAGCGATCCGAAGGGCGGCGAGGGCGATGTCGATCGCGCGCGAATCCGGTCGCGTCGTGAACGTCATGGAGATCAACGCGCGAAAGCGCTCAGAACGCGAGACCTTCGAGGTGGTCGTCACCGGGCTTCGCGGTCGGTGGCGGAATCGACAAACCGTGGAGTCGGCGAGTCGGTGCGCGTGACGCGCTGGCGAGATTCGAGCGGTCGAAATGGTCCGATCAACTGCGCGCCCAGTACCGAGAAGTGGCGAGCACGCGCTGCACTCTGCTCGACGGCGAGGGGTCGACCGGGAAGACCGGTGTCGATGCGGATGGTCTCTTGCGTGGGGAAGACGGCGCGCCCGGACAGTTGGTCCCAGATCGTGAGCGCAAAGCCGAGGTTCACGTCCTGACGACCCTCGACCCGGTGGTGGATTCGGTGGTAGTTCGGACTGCAGAAGATTCGGTTCAACGGCCCGAAGCTCAGGTTCGTGTTTGAATGTTCGAAGGCCACCACCGCGGCGTAGACGACGAGCAACGTCGTGGTGACCTCGCCATTGGCGATGAGGACGATGCCGGGGACTAGCGCGATCAGATACGACACGTGAATCAGCGGGTGGGTGCGAAAGACCGTGAGCACGCTCATGTCCTCTTGCGAGTGGTGCAACTCGTGGAATCGCCACAGCACTCGCACCTTGTGGTTCGCTAAGTGCGCCGACCAGTTACAGAGTCCATCAAGATGAAGATCACGGCAATGGCGAGCCATCGCGGGAAGAACTCATAGTGGGGCAGCACAATCCACGGGATCGTCTTTCGCGCGACTTCCGCGAACGAGAGCGAGAGCGCTACGACCAGCGGCACGACGAGCGTCGCGTTCAAGATCGTGTACAAGAGGTCTTGGCGATAGCCGCGAGCAAAGAAACTGCGGCGCTGCGCCGGTCGAACTCGCTCCACCACCAGAAAAATGCCGAGTATCACGAGCGTCGCCGGGCCGACGACGATCACGCGTTGGTCGGTGATCGACGCGGCGAAGCCGTAGCCGCCCCAATGACTCGCCACGCCAATGGCGATGAACGCCACCGCGATTGCGACGATCGAGAGCGCCGGCCAGTAGAGGCGCGACGACAGCGAACGCCTAGTTACGTTCGCTGCGTCGTGGGGCTCGGACTGCGCTGCCGCGTCGATTCTGTTCGGCGAGTCGATGACGGTTGTCATTCGGCCTCCTCGTCCCTAACTAGAAACTAGAACCCGACGCCGCCACCGCCACCGGGCGCCGTCGTCGTCGTGGTCGGCTTGCCGGCGGGCTTCACCAGTACGACGTCGGCCCACTTACCCCAGGTGTCAGTGACGTTGCCCTTGACCTGTCCGGCCGCCTTGTCCTGGAAGAACCAGAAGAGGGGCTTGCCACCGTAGGTGACTTGCTCGCCTCCGGAGACCTTGATTGTTCCGAGCTTGGCCGCGCTCACGCCCGCCCCGGCCGTCGCTTTGGTGGCGCCCTTTGGCAAGAGGACCTGAATCCAGATCTTGTGGCACGCGGCGGTGCAGGCCGTCTTGCTCGGCTTCAAGGTGTAGACCGTTCGGCCGTCGGAGAGAATCGTGCCGACCTTGGCGCTCTTGAACGTCGAGATCATGACGCTCTTGGTCGCGTGACTGTGCACGGCCGCTGACGCGCCCGTGACGCCCGCCACCGTGGCCGAGTCCCCCGGCGACGAGTAACGCCGCCGCGACGCGAGCGTTGCGACTCACAACTGAGTGGTTGTTGGTTGCCTGTGTCATTGTGTCTGTCTCCTAAATGAACGGTTGTTGCCCAGTAGTACGGCTGTAGGACGTAATCGGATCACTCATCTAGGTCGCGAACGTCGCCTGCGCGAGCACGGTGCCATTCGCGTTCACCACTCGTGCGGAACGGACGTGACGCGCCGACCCCGTGATCGGGGCGACCCACGAGCCGTAGCCGTTGGCGATGGTGAACTTGCCGACGGTCTCGACGTGGCCGTTGGTGAGCGTCACCTGGCACCACACCGTGCCCGACAACATGCCGGCGTCGATGTCCATGATCATCCACGACGGGCTGCCCGAGGAGATCGTGACGTCGCCCACGACCTCGGCGCCCGACATCAGCCGACCGGTCAAGGGACGAATGGTCGTGGCCGACGGTGGCGTCGTCGTAGCGTGGTTCGTCACGACGGCGCCGACACCGATGCCGAGGACCGCGGCCAACATCGCCGCGACCGCGAACACGCTCACCCGCTGGCGTCGAGCCGTGCGACGTCGAGCGTCACCGCCGCGGTAGCGCTCGATGAGACGGGTCTCGAAGCCCAAGGACGGTTCGGCCTCGGGGGCCAGCCACAACAGCTTGTCGGTCACGTCTGCCAGGGACTCGACTTCGGCGTTGCAGTGCGCGCACGTCTCCAGGTGGTCAAGGACGACGGCTCGACTGCGACCCGACAACGTGCCGAGCGCGAACTCGATGAGGTCGTCACTCAAGGCCCCGCACTCCTTGGACGGTTCGATCGGGCTCACGAGATGCCCATCGTGGCGCCGGCCTCACGGAGCTTGGCCAGTCCCAGTCGAATGCGACTCTTCGCGGTGCCGAGCGGTATCGCCTCCAAGGTCGCGACTTCGGCCACCGTGCGGCCGTACATCACGGCCAGCACGATCGCTCGGCGTTGGTCGAGGGGCAGCGTCGCGAGCGCGGCGTGCGCCTGACCCACCGACTCCGACAACGCCGCGGCGTCATCAGGGGCTCGCTCGTCGCTGACGAGTGAGAGAAAGACCCGGTCCTCGGGCGCGGTGGGCGTGGGGCGTCGAACGCGAATCGCGTCGATAGCGAGGTTGCGGGTGATCGTGAGGGTCCACGTGGCGACCGACCCGCGTCGCGCGTCATAGACCGCGGCGTGACGAAGTATTCGAATGAACGCCTCCTGAGCGACGTCCTCGGCCATGCCCGGCTCGCCCACGATGCCTAACGCCAATCCAAAGAGCCGTCGTTGATAGCGACGCACGAAATGGAGCACCGCGCGATCGTCCCCGACGGCGACGCCCGACAGCAGCGCCTCGTCCGAGGTTTCGTCGTCGTAGCTCGTGCGCACCCTCATCGAACTGATAGTACGGCTGAGGTCCCAAAAGAGATCAATGAGAGCTGGACGGACCTGCAATACGAGGGTTTCTACTCAGACTCGAAACTTCCTTGCCACCGTGAGAGTGATCCCAACCGACTGCCGTCTCGTAGACCCGCTGTTCGAACAACTCTCCCAACGGTCAAAAAGGCGGAATCGTGTCACGTTTCGAGTCACGCAACAGGTTGCAGTTACAGATCGCGAGCACCTTGGTGGTCGCCGGAGCCCTCGCAACCGCGATCGGTGTCGCGAGCGCGTCAGGCGCGCCACACGTTCACGCGAAGAACGTCGTCATCACGTCAGTGAAGAGCACGAAGTTCGGCACGATCCTCACCGATGGCACGACGCTGTACACGCTGAAGCCGAATTCGACGTCGTGCACTGCCACCTGTCACAAGTACTGGATTCCTGTTGACCTGCCCAAGGGCGATACCAAAGCAGTCGCCGGCTCGGGCGTCAGCGCCGTGAAACTGGGCACGGTGAAAGTCAAAGGTGGTCGACAGGTGACCTACGGCGCGAAGGCGCTCTACTGGTTCTTCGAGGACAAGTCAGCCGGTCAGGTGAAGGGGAACGTCACCGACACGTGGGGCAAGTGGGCCGACGTCGTTCTCGCGAAGCCCGCGAGCAAGCCCGCGACGACCACGACCACGATGAAGGCCACGACGACGACGACACCCGCGGCACCTTCACCCACCACGACGGTGCCCACGCCGACGACGACGCGTCCGACGACGACGACGACCGCACCGGGTGGCGGCGGCGGAGTCGGGTTCTAACCAACGACGCGAACACATTGCCCAGGGGTCTGCGGCTACTGCCTGTCGGAACCCGCCCTGACGTCACCGACGTCAACGCTGGAAAACACGGTGCACACTAAGAACGGATGCGTCGAAGAGTGCAGCACGAACGCCGATGGTGCGCCGAACGTGAGACGAAGGCTCGTCGCGTTCGCCGATCGGCATGACGATGCCGGCTTGTACCCCGATGTCTGGTTGACGTACAGCGTCGAGCTCGCGACGCCGCCATCGCCCTTCAAGGTCACAAAGTTGCCGTCAGAGCTGAACAGAACGGTGGAACCGGCAGGTCCCACGGCGCCGCCACTCGCACCGACTGGTTGCACGATGGGCGCGCCATCGAGATAGCAAGACTTCGATGCGGTATTGGTGAAGTCAAGAAAGGTACCGTCGGACTTCACGCGATGAAGGCTGACCTTCGTCGTGCGATTCGTGCAGATCGAAAGTCCCTTGTAGGTTCCGGCGGGCAGCGGCGGCACGATGTGCCACGTGCGGCTATTACTCGTCACGTACATCGGTCCTTGGAATATCTGGTACAGCGACGACGTCGGACCGTAACTCGTGAAGGAGCCGGCCCCACCTTCGGTGTAGCCGAGTACCGGATCAGCGGTCCAGTGCGTCCCACCATCGGTGCTGGAGGCGACGCCCCCGGCCGGATTCATGCCCACGGAGTACAGCACCTGGTCATTGCCGTTGTAGAAGAGGTAGACCGGTGAACCGTCGCCGTTATGGGAGAGGTCTTGGACCGTCGTCCACGAGATGCCGTGGTTGAAAGTGCGAAAGATCTTGGCCGTGCCGTGATACGAACCCTCGTCGAGGAAACACGACAGTACCCACGAGCCATCGTTCGCCACCGTCAGTTGTTCGATCAAGAGACCGTGACAGGGATTCTGCAGGCGTGTCCACACGCTGCCGTCATCTCGCGTCACGAATAGCGACGTCGGTGTCGACTGGGTGTCGTTGTCCTCGTTGATGATCTGCGTGGCGGGCGCGACGGCCAGTAGCGCGACGAGCGCACCGGGAGGTGTCGGACCGGGGATGGAACTCGTGCGCGAGGGCGTCGCCGAACCGGCCGGATACTGCGTGAGGTCGCTCCGGCACTTCTGATTCGAGGAGTGATGCACGCGCACGCACGTAGTACTTACGACGCTGACCGTCGATCCACTAATTCCGTAACTGGTGGAACTGTCGACGGTCGCGATCGACCTCCAGCGCAGTCCCGCGTCGTCGGTGACGTAGATCAGTCCGCCGGGTCCTGTGACGTAGCCAATGTCTCTGTTGATGAAGTCGATCTGTGGATCGCTGGCGAACGAGTCGAAGTCGGTGAATATCGGAAATCGCTCATCGATGCCGGGGATCTGACTCTGGACCGTCCACGTCCGCGCGAGGTCCGTCGTGCGAATGAGGTAGTACCGGTAGAAGTCCTTGCCGACATAGTGCGTCGCAAGCGCGTAGCCCAACGTCGGTGACAGCATGTCGACCTGATCGACCTGAGTGAAGCCGCCCAACGTCGTATTGGTCACCACGGTGCCGGCGGCAATCGATGGCGAAGAAGCCGTCTGCCGTGGGGGCTCGCAGGCTCAGTCCGACGAGTCCGCTCACAATAAGGGCTCCCGAAAGGATGAGCACTGTCACTCGACGTTGCACGTCTGAATCGTACTGACGCCGCGCCTGTCGAGGACATCGCGTGCGTCGGGCTATGTCGTCGTGAGGAGCGCGAGGGTCGCAACGTCACGGCCGTGACGCAACCGCTCGAAGTCATCGGTCACTTCAACTCGGCTGCGTGGGCGTCCGAAGAGGTAGCCCTGGATGAAGTCGCAGTCGAGATCGACGAGCACCGAGCGCTGCACCTCTTCCTCGACGCCCTCGGCGACGCAGGTGAAGCCCATCGCGTGGCTGAGATCGACGACGCCGCGCACGACTGCGGAACCTTCAGCGTCCGGCGTCATCCGATCGATGAACGTCTTGTCGATCTTGACGAAGTTGATCGGCAGGTCGGCGAGGTAGCTGAGCGACGAGTAACCCGTGCCGAAGTCGTCGATCGCCAGGCGCACGCCGAGCGAGCGCAGTGCGAGCAGCTTCTCGACGGTGAGATCGAGGTTCTCCACCAGGGCGCTCTCGGTCACTTCGAGCACGAGTCCGTCCGGGGACAGTCCGGACTCGTCCAGCGCCAGCGCCACGCTGTCGACCAGTCCGGGGTCTTGGAGTTGGTGGGCCGAGAGGTTGACGCTGACGTAGAAGTCATGATCGACGACCCCGTCGCGCTTCCACTGCTGCGCTTGACAGACGGCGGTGCGAAGCACTTGCTTGCCGAGCGGCACGATGAGGCCCGTGTCCTCGGCGACCGTAATGAACTCGATCGGCGCCAGGAAGCCGCGAACCGGATGGTGCCAACGCACGAGCGCCTCGGCGGCGATGAGCCCGCCGCTGCGCGTGTCGACGATGGGCTGGTAGAAGACCTCGAACTGATTCGTGTCGAGACCGTCGCGGATGCCGACCTCGGTCTCCAGGCGTCGCAGCGCGTCTTCGTGCATCTTGGGCTGGTACATCTCGTAACGCCCCTTGCCCTTTCGCTTGGCGACGTACATGGCGAGGTCGGCGTCGCGCAAGAGATCGTCGGGCGACACCCGCGGTTGATCGGCGATGGCGATGCCGATGCTCGGTCGCATCGTCACGTCGTTGGTGAGGACGCGAAACGTCGAGCCCATCGCGTCGATGATCCGGACGGCCACTTCCTGGGCCGCCTCGGGCATGGCGCCGGCCTCGACCAAGACGGCGAACTCGTCGCCACCGAAGCGCGCGACCGTGTCACTGGGTCGCAGCGCGTCACGGATTCGTTTCGCCACTTCGACTAGGAGTTGGTCACCGGCCGGGTGGCCGAAGCTGTCGTTCACCGTCTTGAAGTCGTCGAGGTCGACGAATAAGACGGCGACCGCGTTCCCTTCGCGAGCACTGCGGTCCATCGCGTGGCGAGAGCCGGTCGAAGAACAGTGCGCGGTTGGCCAGTCCGGTGAGCGTGTCGTGAAAGGCCTGATGATTGAGCTCTTGTTCGAGGGCGCGACGCTCAGTCACGTCGCGACCGTTCATCACGATCGCCGCGACGTCGGGCTCATCGAAGAGATTGGTGATCACGACGTTGATGATTCGCCACTGACCGTCGTGATGCGCCATGCGGACCTCGAAAGATGAGGTACTCGCGAGTCCGCCAGTCAGCACCTTGGCCAAGTGAATCTGGGTCGCGGGCACGTCGTCGGGGTGCACCACGTCGTCCAACGAGCGGCCGACGAACTCTTCGGTGGGCCGACCCAGGATCTTCGTGACCGCCTCACTTTGATACGTGACGCGAAGATCGGTCCCGAGCAGCGTGATCATGTCCGAGGAGTACTGCACCATCGCCCGGAACCGTCGTTCGTTGCGCACACCCGCGGCCGCTCGCGACAACTCGACACGTTCCAGCGCGGACAGCAGTTGCGCCACGATGCCGTCGAGAATCGCTCGAAGATCAACCGGGAGCGGCTTCGTGTGCGCGAGCAACATCCGTTCGCGCGAGGCCGTGCGATCCGTGGCGACGAGTTGCGTCCAGATCGTCGAACGAGCGGTCGAACCGACGGTCGCACCGTCGCGGAGCGTGACGGTGCGACGATCGCTGTGCGCGCCCTGCGTGTTCACCTCGACCGACGCACCGAGAAACTCCGGCCAGGTGGCCGCGACGATTCGCACGTCGCCGGCCGCGAGCGTGGTCACGACGCAGCCGATGACGCCCGTCGCATTGATATCCATCAAGGCGTGGACGCCGGCGTTCCACACGTCGGCGCGGTCCGTCGCCGACACGAGATTCTCCGAGAACTCGCGCAGGGTTTGTTGACGACGAGCATCGATCGACTGTGTCCGAGCCAGATCGACCAAGCCGAATGATGACCAACACGAAGACCACGAGCGACACGATGGCGAGGATGCCGCCGTCCGACGGGACGTTCGCGACGTCGCGACAGACGAGGGCCAACGGCGCGACCAACGCGGACGCGCTGAGCAACGTGAGCGTCACGCGACTCAGGTGGCGCGGTCGCCACGGTTGTTGGCGCGTCAGGTCGCGCATCGCCGGATGCAGCGCCGCGGCACCCCAGCACACGTAGAAGAGCACCCATCCCAGGTCGGTCGGACCGCCCACCCTCCAATTGCCGTGGAGCTGGATCCAGCCGTAGATGCAGTCGGCGCCCAAGACGCCCATCGCGCCGGCCGCCAACAGTCGCACCGACGTCCCTCGGGTCCCGCCGCCGAAGAGCAGGCGAACGATCACGGAGAGCATCAGTATGTCGCCCAGCGGATACGCGATCGACGTCAATTTTGACAAGCATGTCCATGTCGACCGCGTGGACGTAGGGCTGGATCAGGTAGATCCACGACAGGGCGCCGAGACCGGCCGTGACGATCAGCGCGTCCACCGCGGCACCACCTTCGCCGTTGCGAAGTCGGCGCGCGCGGACCATGAGTATGAGTCCCGTCGATAAGAAGACGTAGGTCGCGAGATAGAAGACGTCGGCGAGTGACGGATAGGGATTGACCTCGTGCATGAACTCGGTCAGCACGTCGTAGGTGATGTCGCCGACCGCGAACGTCGCGACTCCCATCGCGATGACCACCCACGCACTGCGGCGCGCGGGCCGGTTGCGCGCGATGCCATACACGATCGCCAACGCCGAGCCCACGCCGAGGAGTCCCCAGAGGTAGACGTGCTCTTTCGGAAAGAGATAGACGGTCGTGACTAACGGCACGTTGAGCGCTACGTACGTCCAAGCGACGTAGGGACGCAGCCCCTCCGACGGTTGTTCGATCACGAGAAGGGTTCGAATGTTCGGGTGAAGATCACTGTTGCGCCGTCACGCGCTCGACGGCGGGGTTCGACGTTCGTTGGCGAAACACTCACGTCGACCTAACTGAAGACCTCATCAGGAAGGAGCCCGATGACATAGAAGAGCGTCTTGTCACAAACAACGTTCTGAACCATCGTTCCACCGACATCACTCAATTGCCGCTTATTAGGCGCAATTGTTGTGAGGCTGTGGCGCTGACCTGATGAGCAGGGTCATCCTGCCTTCGAACCAGCAGCTTTCCTGATGCTCACTCCCACTTGGGACGTGTCGGTTGCCAACCGGTACAGAAGAAATGTCTATATATGCCTTGACAGTTATATACAACCTGCGGCATACTCGGAAGATGAACACCAACGCGACCATCGAGGCCATCGCCGAACCACATCGCCGGCTCATCCTTGACGAACTGCGACTGGGCGAGCGCTCGGTGAATATCCTGGTCGGAACCCTTGACCTGAGCCAACCCGCCGTGTCGAAACATCTGCGGGTCCTTCGTGACGCCGGTCTCGTGCGTGTACGCGCCCACGGCCAACAACGGCTCTACAGCGTGTGCCCGGAAACGCTGGTCGAGCTCGATGACTGGCTGGAGCCGTACCGCGCGATGTGGCGGACCAGCCTCGACAAGCTCGAACAGCACCTCAACGAAGTGCCGACGAAGGGAGAAGAGAAATGAGTGATGCCACATTGCTGCGCGACGGCGATCGACCGATTCTTCGATTCGAACGTCACCTGCCCCAGTCACGTGATGACGTGTGGCGCATGGTGACCGATCCCCACGAAATGACCTCGTGGTTCCCGACGCGCATTGAGATCGACGAATGGAAAGTCGGCGCGACGCTCACGCACCACTTCGACGAACACGACATCGATCCCCTGCCCGGCCGAGTCATCGAGTGGGATCCGCCGCAACGCGTGCGCTTCACCTGGGCTGAGGACACGATCTCTTTTGAACTATCACCTGATCCCAATGGCGGCACGGTCTTCGTCTTGACCGAAGAGTTAGGTCGAGCCCGTGCGGCGCGCAACGCGGCGGGTTGGGACAGTTGTCTGGACCGGTTGGAGTTCGCCCACGAAGCCGAGACGTGGACGTCGCGCTTTGATCGCTACAGCGCAGCCTTCGCACCGGTGCTCGGTCCCCAGGAAGGTCCCCCCGAGAACATCCACGTCTCCTAGTTGGCCCTCGACTCGCGTCGTTGCGCTTGAGTGGAAGCGATCAGTACAACCTGGATTAGCGTGTCCGGTGGAGCGCCGGGAAGCCTGGTCGGCAAAGTGTCTACACACGAAGGAGACCGACTTGGCACTCGCGTCAGTCGCGTTCATTGTCGGTGCGATCATCAGCCTGGTGACGAGTTGGGTCCTCGTGACGCGCCTCGAACGTATCGGTGAACGACTCGGTCTGTCAGAGGCGCTGCTCGGTGTCGTTGCAGCGCTCGCGGCCGACGCACCCGAGATCACGTCATCCATCTCGGCCGTCGCCCAACATCAGCGGGCCATCGGCGCAGGTGTCGTCATCGGATCGAACGCGTTCAATTTGGCGGCGCTCCTGGGTCTCGGGGCGGTCGTCTCAGGATTCATTGCGCTCCACCGACGAGTGGTCGTTCTCGGCGGACTGGTCGCACTGTGGATCGCCGTGTGCTGCGTGCTGACGTCGGCGGGCATGGTCTCACCGTTACTTGGGCTAATCCTGACGTCAGTTGTGCTGAGCGCCTACTTCATCGCCCTTGGACTCCGTCGCGACGCCCTTCGGCGCCTCGCGTTACCGAAAGTCTTTACCGCGTGGCTGTCGTCCGCGATTGACGAAGAGGAAGAGGAGTTGGAAGCGGTGATCCGTCCCCCGATTGGCCGGTCGATTGACGTTGTGGTGGCGCTGGTGGCGCTGGTCATCGTGGTCGGCGCGAGTGTCGCCATGGAACGCGGCGCCTCGTCGATCGGACACCATTGGCACGTCGCTGACGCCGTCGTCGGCGGCGTGGCCCTAGCGGCCGTCACGAGTCTTCCCAACGCGGTGGCCGCGATACATCTGGCGGCAAAGCACCGCGGTGCAGCCGCCTTCAGCACCGCGCTCACGAGTAACAACCTGAACGTGATCGCCGGCTTCTTGATCCCCGGCGCCGTCGTCGGCATCGCGCGCTCGAGCTTCGCGGGCAACCTCACGGCGACGTCGTACCTGGTACTGACGGTGCTCGTTCTCGTCGTCGCCTTTGCACGTCGAGGTCTGAGTCGGCGTGTCGGCCTCACGGTCATCGCTCGGCTACCTGCTCTTCGTCGGGTGGCTCCTGAGTGTCACGTAGGAGCTTCATTGTCGGCTCGAGTTTCGCTCGCGATGGATCGTCACGCTGACTATCGTCATGGCATCGGTCGAAAAGGAGAGAGCAGTGATTAAGGGATTCAAGAACTTCCTCATGCGAGGCGAACTCATTGTCATCGCCGTCGGACTGGTCGTCGCGCTCGCCTTCAGCACGCTGATTGCGTCCTTCACCGGCAACATCATCACGCCACTGATCAACTCACTGGCGGGCAACGCCACCAACGGCCCGGGTCTCGGCTGGAAGATCAATGGTCAGTTCATCGCGGTGGGCGCCTTCATCTCGAGCATCCTCTACTTCGTCATCTTCATGTCGGTCGTCTACTTCGTGCTCGTAGTGCCGTATCGCTCGTACATGGCGCGCCAGGGCACCGTGGTCTTCGGCGCGCCGACCCCGGCGCCGCCGGTGAAGACTTGTCCCGAATGTCTTTCGACCGACCTACCCGCAGCGGCCACCAAGTGTTGGCACTGCGCCAGCGTGATCAGCTCGGACGCACCCGCGGCCTGACGACTAACTGCGCGACGTCGTCACTCCCGACCTAGGTCAATTCGAAGTTCTCGACGAGAGCGTTGATGATTTCTTCGTGCAACGCCGGTGGCAGGTCGTGTGCCATTCCCGGCACGATCTTGAGTGTCGCGCCCGGCACGGCATCGGCCGTCGCGCGGCCTCCCGAAGGGTCGACCAGCGGATCGTCGGCACCATGGATCACCAACGTCGGCACCCGAACGTCACGAAGGGACGCTGTGCGGTCGGGCTGGCTGACGATCGCCGCGACCTGTCGAACTGATCCGTCGGGGTGGAACGAACGGTCGTAGTCCGACGCGGCCCGTTCTCGGATTCGGGGTTCGTCAAAGTCGTAGCCCGGCGAGCCAATTACTTTCGCCAGCAGGACACCTCGCTCAATGGCCTCCTCGCGCGTCGTCGGAGCGGGACCCAGCAGCGATCCGAGCGCTTCGGGCGTCGATTGACCGACCGTCGGACTTCCCGTGGTGGACATGATCGACGTGAGGGTACGCGTCTTCTCCGGGAACTCAATCGCGAACGTCTGCGCGATCATCCCTCCCATTGACGCACCGACGATGTGCGCCGAGGCGATGCCGAGCGCGTCGAGGAGTCCGGCGGCGTCCGCGGCCATATCCACCAGTGAGTACGGCGCGCTGACAGCGCCGGTGATGACGTCGTTCAACTCGAGCGCGCCGGACTCGTCGAGCCACGTCGAAAGCCCGATGTCGCGATTATCGAACCGAATGACGTAGTAGCCGCGGTCCGCGATGCCTTGACAGAACTCCGGTTCCCACAACGTCATCTGTGCGCCCAGTCCCATGATCAAGAGGACCGGTGGCGAGCCGGCGTCACCGAAGGTGTCGTACTCGAGAGTGATTCCGTTGGCAGTGGTTTTTGACATGCGTTCGAGATTAGTTCCGAAAGCGAACGTCGTTCCCCGAGCTAGGACGCCGCAATAACATCGCGCCACGAGTGCTGGGCCTCGTAGCCGATGACGTCACGGGCGTGGTCGATCGAGAGCAACGTCTCGAACTCCTTGATCTCACGGGTGAGCGCAACACCGGGAAACACCTCGGCGAGCAACGCCGCCGACGGGCGGTTCATCACCGTGTCGGCCGCCGCGATGATCAACGCCGTGTTGCCACCGAGCGCCTCCAACGGCGCCTCCAAGGAGAGTCGACAGGAGGCCGCCACGTCTCGAGCGTCCACGTAGCCCCAGAGGTTCCACTTACGAAGGTGCGGATCAGCCCACATCAAGGGAAATGCCTGATAGTCGTCGGGTTCCATGATGTTGGAGAAGCGAAGTGCGACGAAAGGTATCCCGGACCACTTCGCGACCTCTTCGGCGATGGTCTCACTCGCCACCTTTGACAGTGCGTACGTCGTCGTCGGCACGGGATAGTGCGCTTCGTCAACCGGTGCGTAGCGCGGCGGTAATCCACCGGTCTGCGTGAAGGGAAGCCCGAGCGTCGTCTCACTCGAGGCCCACACGACGCGCTCCAACTCGCAACTCGCCGCGGCGTGAAACACATTGAAGTTCATCGTCATGTTCGTGTTGAACGTCACCGCCGGTGTGAACAGTCCCGGCGCCGGAATGTTCGCGAGGTGAATGACGGCGTCGACGCCCTTCAGCACCTCGAGCGCTTGGCCGTAATCCGTGAGGTCCGCTTGAACGCTCGCGTGCGCCAGGTCGCTCTTTGACGCCACGAGGTCGGTCGCCAGAACGCGATACCCGTGCTCGAGCAAGTCCTGTACGACGGCTCGACCGGCCTTGCCACTGGCTCCCGTCACGCAGATGCGCTGCTTTGTCGATGTCGCCATACGAGCCACTCCTCTGTCGATAAGTCCTCGCCCTTCACAGTACGAGAGCGGTTGATCAGCCGCGTGAGGAACTTCTCACAATGCCCGAAACAGTTCGCCCGTGGTCTTTGATCGCGCTGCTGCCACGGCGGGAATGAATGCCAGCACATTGGCCACGACGAGGGTGCCCGCCGCGAGGAGGGCGAGCACGGTGACCGGAATTACCGACACCGGGACTGCGCCGAGATTCGTTGCGAACGCTCGCCACACGACCTGTCCAATCGCGGCGCCGAGTGGTACCCCGAGCACGATACCCACGAGTGCCACCGTGCTCGCTTGCCAACAGACCGTGGCGCCCACCTGGCTCTTCACGAACCCAAGCGCCTTCAAGAGACCGATCTCGCGACGACGTCGAGCGACGCTCACGACCAGGAGGTGCAAGAGCGTCGCCGCACCGAACAGCGCCAGCACCGCGCCGAGGATCAACGGGAAGTTCACTGCCTCACCAAAATTAATCAATGAGATCGGCGTGGACGGCAATTGGGCAACGCCTGGGTAGGCGCGCCGATAGTGCGCGATGTCCGCTCGACCGCCCGCGCCCGGCACCATCTTCACCACGAGCGCGAACTGCAGATTGGCGTCATAGGCCTTGAGACACGACTGCTGTGTGGACCCCGGCGGACAGAGCGCGTTGATGAAGCCGGCCTGCGTGAACGCCGCGCCCGTACCGAGTCCCCCCAGACCCAAGTCACTCGGGAACGAGACCGTCCCGACGACCCGGAACGGAACCGTTCGGGTGCCGCCGCTCGGCACTTGAAACGTCGCGCGCACCGTGGAGCCCACGTGGGCGTGGACTTGACGCAGCGTGGTGTTGCCCAGTGCGATCTCGCCGTCACCGGCGGGCAAGCGGCCGTCGACCTTGGAGATGAGCATCGGACCGCGAATTGGCTTTCCGGCGACCGAAAAGACGCTGACGCCATCAATCGAGATCTCGTCCCTTGTGCCCGTCATGATTCCGGTGATGTCCGGATCGCGTTGCACGACGGCCAACTCCTTGATCGGAGGGCCGTCATTGTCATTGAAGGTCAGTTGATAGTCCTGTCCGTAGAGCGCCGGTGTCGTCGTCAGGTGCGACAAACTCGTGCCGAAGACCGCGGTCGCACTCAGCGCCATCACCGCGATCACCGTGCCGAACAATGCAGTGCCGACCGGGACAGACGCCACGCCTCGTCCGCGCTCCAGTGCGTGGCGAACCCCAATCACCGCGCTCGGTGGTGCACTCGTGCGCGTGAATTGAGCGACCATGGGCGACCGGTGGAATCGCAGGGACTCGTTTTCGCCGACGCGCACGCGTGACGCGCGCACTGACGGCCACAGGCCCAGCGAAATGACCACGATGATGGTGGCGAGCGCGCCGAGCAGGAGCACGAAGGGATCGAAGTCAAAACCGGGCGACGGCTCGGCGAGACGCGCTTCACCGACGGGCGCCAGCGGTGACAGAGCGAAGGCCACGAGGACGGCGCCGAGCGCGCCAGTGATCGCGATCACGAGATTTCGTGCACTCCCCAACGCGATGAGCTGGCGGCGCGGTAGACCGAGCGCGACGAGTTTCGGATACTCCTCGCTCTCGACGACGCTCTGGCGACCGAGGCCTTGACCGATGACCGCGAGACCGCCGAGTGCGGCCAGTATGGCTAAGATCCACCACCCGACTGCTTGGGGGCGGATCGACTGCGCCACGGCTTGGGCCGTCGTGTCCTGATTCGAGACGTAGACCACGTGGCGCGGCGTGAGCGCGGCAGCGAAGCGTGGAAGATCACTGGCTCCATGCTGCAATCGCACGAGATAGACCGAGGCGGACGGTGTCCTGGGATTCACGTAGCGCGCGAAGGCCGGCGTCGTGAACAGGTCGTACTCGGGACCTTGGCCGGAAGGAAACTCAAACTCGGCCGCGGCGATACCGACCACGTGCAGGGCCATCATCGGTCCGGCCGGCGGGGCTTGACTGGCGCCCGACAGTGATGATTGTTGGGCCCGTGTGTAAAACGGCACGTGTATGACTGAACCAATGTGAATCCCGTAGTCCTGTTGGAAGGTGAACGACGCCAGCACTTGGTCTCGCGAGGACGGGTCAGGCATCCGCCCGGCCACGAGTTTGAGCACACGATTGAGACCCGAGGCGGACAGTTCATTGACGTAGAAGTCCGTTTGGTTGATGGAGCCCTTGCACGCACAGGTCGGCTCGCCGTATCCCGGGATGTCGACATGGGTGACCGCCGCCACTCCAGGTAACTTCGCCAGACCCGCGATCGGTTTGTCGTTGAAGATGTAGACGTCGTAGCCGTGCGCCGTCACGAATCGTGGAAATGCTGACGCCGTTCGACGTCCCGCCGCCACGGCGGCCAGCGCCAGTCCGCCGACGACGGCGACGAGCACGACGAGGATCACCCACGATCGCCAGCGACGACGCAACTCAGAACGAAAGACAAGCCAGACGGCGCTCAACGTGACCTCCTTACCCAGTGTCACCTATCGAGAGGTGCCGTCCAAGGAAGTCAGCACATCGAAAATGAGCGTGGTAGCACCTAGATTTCTGACGTAATGCAGCGGCGCCCGTACTTCGTAGTTCGTCTTTCCGTATAGCGTTTCTATCCGGAGTGAACACTCCGCGGAGTCTTCGGAGATCGACGATGGTGGTAGAGAAGTCCCGGAGGCCCTATCAGGCGACCTACGCGGTGCTCGCGCTGGCGGTCGGCGGCTACGCGCTGCTGCAGTCACTCGTCATCCCGGTCTTGCCCACGATCCAGGCGGGTCTGCATACCTCGCAGAACTCCGTCACGTGGGTGCTCACCGCGTATCTGTTGTCCGCGGCGATCTTCACCCCCATCATGGGCCGACTCGGCGACATGCACGGCAAGGAACGACTGCTCGTCATCACCATGGTGGCGCTCACGGTGGGATCGCTCTTGGCCGCCGTCGCCGGTTCACTGTCGTTGATGATCGTGGCGCGCGTCATTCAGGGTGTTGGCGGTGGCGTACTGCCGTTGTCCTTCGGACTCATCCGCGACGAGTTCCCGAAGGAGAAGGTCATCGGCGCGATCGGCGTCATTGCGGCGCTCGCCGCGGCGGGCGCTGGTCTGGGCATCGCCCTGGCGGGTCCCATCGTGGACGCGCTCAACTACCACTGGCTGTTCTGGATCCCGATGATCGTGATGGCCCTGGGCGCGGTCGCCGCGCACTACGTGGTGCCGGAGTCAGAGGTGCGCACACCCGGGATGATCAGTTGGTCCGGCGTCATCTTGCTGTCGGCGTGGCTCGTCGCCCTGATACTCGGCATCAGCGAGGCACCGACGTGGGGTTGGGGCTCGACGAGCGTCATCGGACTCTTGATCGTCGCCGTCGTCCTCGCGGTGGTGTGGGTCATCGTCGAGGCCCGCTCCCGCCATCCATTGATCGACATGAAGATGATGAGGATTCCGGCCGTCTGGACGACGAATCTGGTGGCACTGCTGCTCGGCGTCGGGATGTACGCGGTCTTTGCGTTCTTGCCCGAGTTCCTCCAGACCCCCTCGTCGGCGGGTTACGGCTTCGGCGTCAGCATCACCAAGTCGGGGCTGATCCTGTTGCCGATGAGCATCTTCATGTTTGCCTTCGGTATGTTGTCGGGACGTCTGTCCAAACGCTTCGGGAGTAAGTCAGTGCTGGTCACCGGACTGCTGGTCGGCATCGTCGCCTACGGCCTCCTCACGTTCGCGCACACCGCCCAGTGGCAGATCCTTCTCGCCATGGTGATCCTCGGCGTCGGCTTCGGCCTCTCCTTCGCGTCGATGTCGACGCTGGTCGTGGTCGCGGTGCCACCGGAGCAGACGGGCGTCGCCAGTGGCATGAACGCCAACGTGCGCACCATCGGTGGTTCGATCGGCGCGGCGGTCATGAGCAGCATCGTCACCTCGGGCGTTCGCGCCGGATCGTACCCGCGAGGGTCCGGCTACACCCACGGCTTCGCGCTGTTGACGCTCTCAGCGATCGCCGCCACGATCGCCGCCTTCTTCGTGCCCGGCAGGCTCCGCCCGCCCGCGACCGTGACCGAAGCCACGGTGCCACACGCCGAACTCGGCATGATCGCCGCCGGCACCCTCGTCGGCGACGAATCCGAGTGACGCGCGAAGCGTTGTTGAGACGCCGTCGTGAGTGGTGTGCGTTGGTGATGCGAAGGTTGGAGGACACCAAGGGGCTCACGTTTGATGAAAACTTCGACCTCTCGATTCGCGACTCTCGTCGCGGCCACCGCGTTGATCGCGGCGGCGTGCTTCGTCGCGTCACCGACACCCGACGCCACGGCAGCTCCCGGCGTGAGCCTCTGGAACGTCGCGACGGAGCCGTCACCGACCGGCAGTTGGTACGCCGTCGACTACGCCGACGGTCAGTGGGTCGCCCTCGGGCATTCGTCAGACGTCGCCGTCTCACCGAATGGCGCCACGTGGACCGAGTATCCCGTGCCGGCCGGATCGTGGCAATCGGTCGCCTACGGGAACGGACGCTTCGTGGCACTCTCGTCGACTGTACGCCAGTCCCGAAGAGCTCGTCTCGACGAATGGGACCAGTTGGAGGGCGATCACCGGCCCGACCGGATCGTGGACCGCGTTGACCTACGGCGGCGGGCGATTCGTCGCCGTGAGTTCGACCGGACAGATCGACACGTCGACGAACGCGACGCAGTGGAGGCAAGTCTGGAATCACGGCAACCTTGACTTCACGTCGGTCGCCTACGGCGGCGGGCACTTCATCGCCACCGACTCGGCGTTGGGGGCCGTCGGGATCTCAACCAATGGCGTGCAGTGGAGCCGCCTCTTCCCGGCGAGAAATACCGTGACCGACTGGGGCGCCGTCATCTACGGCGACGGCGAGTTCGTGGTACTCGATGGTTCGAGCTCTGGCTACGTGGCGACGTCCGTGTACGGCTACGTGTGGACCCTTCACGCGTTCGAACCAGTTGAGGCAGTCGATGGCGCCACCTTCGGATGCGGCAGCTTCGTCGGCGTCGGTCAGTCCGGCGGGTCGGGCGAGAATTTCATGTCATCAACCTCCGGCACTGCGTGGACCACCACCACGGCGCCGATCGATCCGACGTCCACGTGGGCCGCCGTCGGATACGGGGCGCACCGATTCGTCGCGGTCGACACCGTTGGCGACATCGCGTGGTCGAGGACGACCGCCGACTGTTCGGCGACCGTTCCCTCACCGCCGCAGCAGGTCTCCGGGAGCGTCCACAGCGGCAGAGTCTCGACCTACATGCATCCACCATCCGGCGCCGGTGGCGCGCCGGTCAACGTCTACCGAGTGAACATTTCCAATGGCACGCTCACCCGGCACTGCTCGGCACCCGTGTACTTCGAACCGAACTGCGTCATCGCCGGACTCACGAACCATCGGGTGTACTACCTCACCGCGCAGTCGCACAATCGCTTCGGCTACTCGGTGGCGACCGACCCAGAGTTCGTCATCCCAACGGCGTCGTCGAACTTGAGCGCGATCTCGTCCACGTCCGTCGTGGCGCACGGTGACGCCGTGGTGGTGCAGGTGACCGGTGTTCGCGCCAACAACGAAGGCATCTATCCAGTCACCACGATCACGGTGCACGTCGGCGCAGCGATCGCCTACTGCCATCCGAATCCATTCGGTGAGTGCCTACTGACGGTCTCGAATCCACCGGTCGGGTCAGACACGATCTACGCGACGTATTCGGGATTCGGACGGTCGTATCGGTCGCCGACGTCGCGCGTCCGGGTCCAATCCTGACGTCTGGCGCTCGTCCCGCGTTGTCCTCACCCCACGACATAGTGTGATTTTTGGCGTTCGTTTCTGAGCGCCCAACAGCGTCGTTGGGAGGTTCTATGCACGTGAACGCCGGTGATACCGCGTGGATGCTCGCCGCAACCGCGATGGTCTTTTTCATGATGCCCGGTCTCGCCTTCTTCTACGGCGGACTGGTCGACGAGCGCAACGTGCTCTCCACGATGGCCCAGTCCTTCGTCGCGATCGGCATCATCTCCGTGCTGTGGATCGTGATCGGGTACTCGTTGGTGTTCGGCCCGGACCACGCCGGGATCATCGGCGGCTTTCAGTTCTTCATGCTGCGCGGTGTCGGGAACACGCCCACCGCGTTCGCGCCCACGATTCCTCCTCTGTTGTTCATGGCCTTCCAGATGAAGTTCGCCGTCATCACGCCGGCGCTCATCGCCGGCGCGTTCATCGGTCGAATGCGCTTCTCCGGCTACCTCGCGTTCATCGGTCTCTGGTCACTCCTGGTGTACTGCCCCTTCGCGCACTGGGTGTGGGGTGGCGGCTTCTTGGGCGCGAGCGGCCTGCACGCGATCGACTTCGCCGGTGGTTCGGTGGTACATGAACTGGCGGGTGCGTCGGCGCTCGCGACCGCGATCTACCTCGGCCGCCGCCACAAGGTCGACCGACCGCACAACGTGCCCTTCGTCCTGCTTGGTGCCGGAATCCTGTGGTTCGGGTGGTTCGGCTTCAACGCCGGCAGCGCTGGCACCGCCGGGTCCGTCGCGGTCGCGGCGCTCGTCAACACCCAGATCGGGGCCTGCGCCGGGATGTTGGCGTGGATGACGATCGAGTGGGTCCAGCGACGAAAGCCCTCGGGCATCGGCATCGCCTCGGGCGCCGTGGCGGGTTTGGCCGCCATCACGCCGGCGTCGGGGTATGTCCCGACGTGGGCCTCGCTCGTGATCGGTGGTGGCGCCGGCCTGCTCTGCTATCTCGCGGTACGACTCAAGGACCGTCTGCACTACGACGACGCACTCGACGTGGTCGGCGTCCACATGGTGGGTGGGTTCGTCGGCGTCGTGCTCACTGGCGTCTTCGCGAGCCTCGCCGTGAACGCGCTCGGGGCTGCCGGTGGGATGGTGCAGTTCGGCCGCGAGACCGTACTGGCGCTCGCGGCACTGGTCTTCCCGTTCGTCATGACGTTCATCATCTTGTGGATCGTCGACAAGACGATTGGGCTTCGGGTCAGCGACGCCGTCCAAGACTCCGGTCTCGATTTCGCGGAGCACGGCGAGTTCGGTTATGACTGGATGCAGAGTTCGAAGGATCGTACGAGACCCAGCGGCGCCGAGAGCGCAGTGACCGAAGCGCCTACGACGAATCTCGACGGTGCTCCGTAAGGATCGAGACGTTGATTCACCTGCACCGAGCGTTGAGAGTGCCCCGTTGTTCGACCCGGGCCCGTTAACGTGGATAGAGATTCCATCTGCCTCGAAGGGACACAACACGAAATGGCGACATTCGCAGGGTCTTGGGACGTAACGATCGATACGCCCATCGGCACCATCAAAGCCGTACTGGACATCACCGAGAACGATGGTGCAATTCAGGGTGTTGGTCGAACAGACAAGGAGTCGGTCGACTTCTACGACGTCGTTGCTGACGGCAACCGGTTGACGTGGTTGCAGAACGTGACGACGCCGATGAAACTCACCCTGAAATTCGACGTCACCGTCGACGGTGACACGATGATCGGCACGTCAAAGGCCGGGATCCTGCCCGCCTCAAAGCTGCAGGGGACTCGTTCTTCGCCGTCCTAGTGCTGCGTACTCAAGGTCCGCCCGACCATCTCTCGCAAGCGGGTCTTAGCCAGTGACTACTGGACCAACAGTGCGGGCTGGCGTTCGGCAAACCACGAGTTGAGTTGCTGGGCGGCCATGGGCCGGGCGAACAAGTAACCCTGCACCACGTCACAGTTGCCCAACGTCAACTGTTCGAAGGCCGATCCATCTTCGACGCCCTCGCCCACGACGCGAAAACCGAGGTTGTGCGCGAGATCGATGATGGAGCGAACAATGGCGGCGTGTCCGAAGTCCTCACTCATGTCCGTGATGAACATGCGGTCGATCTTGAGTTCAGAGATCGGCAGCGATGACAGGTAACTGAGTGAGGTCTGACCGACACCAAAGTCGTCGATACTCACCTGAACGCCTGCGGCACTCAACTCCGCGAGGGAGTGCGCGGCCCGTTCGGGATCGGCCATGAGGGCGGTCTCCGTCACTTCGACGATAAGTCGATCCGGCGACAGTGCGCTCGCGACAAGGGCGCTGGTGACCCTTGACGCGAACCCCGCCTTGCTCAGATTTCTCGCAGAGATGTTGACCGAGACTCGCAGCGCACCCTTGTTCGTCATGAACTGTTGCGTTTCAAACAGCGCTCGACGTAGTACCCAGTCCGTGAGGCGGTCAATGATGTCCGTCTTCTCGGCGAGCATGATGAACCGGTCTGGATAGAGGAGACCGTGCGCTGGATGGTTCCAGCGGACCAGTGCTTCCACGGCCTCGACGTCGCCCGAAGAGATCGAAATCTGCGGCTGGTAGTGAAGGATGAGTTCGTCATTGTCGATCGCTTGGCGCAGGTCCGCCATCAACGCGAGGTCGGACGCGACGAAGTGACTCTGATCGGCGGCGTAGCGCGTGATCCCCGAGTGTCGCTCCTTGGCCGAGTACATCGCGATCTCCGCCAGTTGCAGCGTCTCACTCATGCTCTGGGCATCGTCGCGCGACACGGCGAACCCGATACTGGATTCGACGGAGATCGGGATCCCGCTCACCAGGACTTCGGCGGCAATGGTGTCGCGAAGCCCCCGGAGCAACTCGTCGGTCGTGCCGTCTTCGCTGAAGACCACACCGAACTCGTCTCCACCCAGTCGGGCCAGTACACATGACGCTGGGAGGTACGAACGCATGGCCGCCGCGAGCGCCACCAGGAGCGCGTCGCCGTTGGCGTGACCGAGCGTGTCATTGATCTCTTTGAATCGGTCCAGGTCGACGATCGCGACCACGGTGCGCCGTCGCGCCTGGCGATCGCGACGAACAATCGCCTCGGCCTGGAGCTGAAAGAGGGTTCGACTCGGGAGATCGGTGAGCACGTCGTGTTCGCCGACGTAGCGGGTGATCTTGACCTGCTGACGAAGTCGACGGCCAACGACGTACGAGATCGCCACGAGCACCAGGTACAGCCCTCCCAAGCCCATGGCGAGGTTGCCGTAGAGCGTCGACAGCCCCGCTTGCACGTCCGCGCGAATTGGGGCGTAGGGCAGATAGACCTCGAGCACGCCGACACGTTGATTCGTCGGTCCCGCGACTAGGGGCATATAGACCTCAACCGCCGCCGGGCCTCGCGGACCTGTGGGGTCGTCGGCGTTGAGCGTCGTTAAGCGCGCCACAGTCGAACCGTCAGCGGCGTCGTCAACTTCGTCGTTGTCGCCGTTGTTCACCGGTTCGGACAGGCCGGAGCCGTCGCTCGCGAAGACCACGTTGCCGGCGAGATCTCGCAGCCGCAGTCGCAAGACGTGTCGACTTCGAATCGACGTTCGCACCAGTCGGTTCATGTCGTTGATCTCGGGGGCACTCAATCCTTGGCTCAGTGGTCGGCCATCGAAGATCGGACCAACAGCCGTCTGGGCCATGAGTAGTGCCTCGGTGCGGCCTTCAGCGAGTCCGCGCTGACCCGCCTCGCCTCGAAAGCTCAGCCCGAGGACCAGACCGATGGCGATCACCGCGGCCAACATGACGAGGGCGAAGGTGGTGAAGAGACCAAATTGTCCGTCGCTTAAGCGCTGTCGAAGATTCCGGGGCGGCGTTACTGCATTGTCTTGGGGAACCGAAGGAAAGGCAGTCGTGACTGGTCGCGTCACGCGCCCGTTTTCACTCGACTCCACATCCACTAGTTCACTACGACTTTCGACCACGCTGGACAATGCGCTCACTTCACCGGGACAACTCTTCGACGCACTCGCCCACAAATGGTCGTCAAGACCTACTTCAGGGCGCTCCAGAGCGTCAACGCACCTGCTCGACGCGTGGGTCGAAAATCGATCGTCACTCGTCCCGTGGGATGTCGGTCGTCGAACAGTCGCCCAGTCCTGACGATTCGACGTGCTACAAACGTCCCTCACTGCCACCCGCGGTGCGAGCACACTCCCGACAGAACAAGACGCCCGACAAAACTCCGACCGGTGACCGTCTAGCTACGAAGGCGACCGCCGGAGCCTTGCACTGGTGGAAGTGCCAGCAGTTCTGGTTGGCGCACTCGCATATCCCTCTCGAGCGCAGCCGAGCCGCGGCCTTCATCGCTTCACTCAACTCGGGTCGAACCCTGCGTCGGCGTTCGGGACCTTCTCGAACATTCTCCCGGCGATCGTTCACCGCGGTGTCGACCTCTTCGGACGGCGGGGATTCACTCATACAACTATCTTGTCGGCTCAATCGGTGAAATCGTGGGACCGCGTGAGTCAAACCGCGTACCACTAACTTGTTTCTTTCAACTACTGAGGCTGAGGGGCACAACAGATGAGCGCCACGAACACCGCTGCCGTGCCGCCGCAGTCGGACGCAACCCGCAACAGGTGGACATTGATCGCGATCTGCGCGGGCACCTTCATGCTGCTCGTCGACGTGACGATCGTGCAGGTCGCACTGCCGACGATCCAACGACACCTCGGCGCCTCATTCACGGACTTGCAATGGGTGATCGACGCCTACGCGCTCAGCCTCGCCGCGCTCATCCTCACCTGGGGTTCAATCTCCGACCGTTTTGGTCGCAAGCGTGTGTTCATCGCCGGACTTGTAATATTCACCGCGTCGTCGCTGCTCTGCGGACTGGCCCAGTCGATCAACATGCTCATTTGGTCGCGCGCCCTTCAAGGTGTCGGTGGTGCGGCGATGTTCGCGACTGGTCTCGCCCTCATCGCGCAGGACTTCCAGGGCCCGGCGCGCGGCAAGGCGATCGCGGCCTGGGGTGCCACCGTCGGCGGGGCCGTCGCGATCGGTCCTCTCGTCGGCGGGTTGCTCACGAGCGGCGTCGGCTGGCGCTGGATCTTCATCGTCAACGTGCCCATCGGCGTCGTTGCCATCTGGCTCTCCTCGTCGAAGATGCGTAATCAGACCGACCCTGGGGCGACGCGTCTCGACGTATTCGGTCTCGTCACGTTCTCCGCGGGGATGTTCTTGCTGGAGCTCGGCCTCATCAAGGGAAATGCACTCGGTTGGACGAGCGGGACGATTCTGGCGATGTTCGGTGGCTCACTGGTCGCCTTCGTCGCCTTCGTCTTCGTTGAACTGCATCAGACGCGACCGATGTTCGACCTCTCGCTCTTTCGCAAACCCGGATTCAGCGGCGTCTCGCTCGCCACGTTCGCCGTGGGTGGTGGCATGTTCGCACTCATGCCGTACCTCACGTTGTACTTGCAGAATGACCTCGGCTTTTCTCCGCTCGGCGGCGGACTGCGCCTCCTGCCGATGACGATTCCCACCTTCCTCGTGCCGTTCCTTCTGCGCTCCCCCATCCACAAACTCCCTCCGGGCCTCGTGCTCGGTGGCGGCGTCGCGATCACCGCGGGCGGCATCCTCGCGTTTCTCGCGGTGGGAGCGAATTCGAGCTGGACCGTGCTCATCCTGGGAATGATCCTCGCTGGAATCGGTATCGGCATTGCCAATCCCGCCATCGCTCGCGTGGGGCTCGGCGTCGTGCCCCCGGAACGCAGCGGCATGGCGTCGGGTCTCAGTAACACGTTCCGCATCGGCGGACTGGCAACGGGCGTCGCGGCGCTCGGCGCCGTCTTCCAACAGCGCATTACGTCCTCGATGTCGAACACGGTGGGCTCACACGCCGGCTCGATTGGCCGGGTCATCTCCTCTGCCGGCGTCAAGGCGGCCGCCCACGGGAATCCGAAGATTGCGGACGCGGCCCGCGTCGCCTTTGCCTCGGGGCTGCGCACGATCGTCGTCATCGGCGCCATCATCGTCGTGCTCGGCGCAGTCGCCGCCGCGTTGCTCGTGAGGTCCAAGGACTTTCACTCTGCGACAGCGCCTGCGCCCTCTCCCGCGTCTGCGTCGCCAGTCGCAGCTGAGAACAGTTGATCGCTGAATGACGCTGGTGCCGTAAGCAAACAACGACGTCCGGTAACTGACTAGACCAGGCAAGTGGGACGCCGAACGTGCCCACGAAACCGGCTGATGTAATACCCCGTACTTAGAGTTCAGACATATGTTCGACCTCTCAGCGAGACCTCAATGAGAGACAATTCGAGGCGGCCTCGTTTGGGGATACCTCCCTGCGCGTTATCGCGGGACCTGGAACCGGGAAGACGACGACGCTCACCGCGCGCGTCAATGTTCTGCTCGAGCGCGGCGTCGCACCGGAGCGAATTCTGCTCCTGACCTTCACGCGTCGTTCGGCGCGCGAGATCGTGAGCCGTGTTCGCGCACTTCGAGGTGGCTCACAGGGACGCAGGGTCGCCGGCGGGACCTTTCACTCGGTTGCCCACCCCACACTTCGCCGTCATCACGCCGCCCTTGGCTTGCCCGAAGGATTCGGTGTGTTGGACCGCGGTGACGCCGCCGACCTGATGGACTTGGTCCGCGGGGAACACGGCATCCTCAGCAAAGAACGGCGGCTGCCGAAAAAGGAGACGCTCACGGCTCTGTATTCGCGAACCGTGAACACGGGAATGCCACTGGTCGATGTCATGCACGAGACCACGCCGTGGTGCGTCGAGAGCCTCGACGAAGTCGCTTCGCTGTTCACCGCCTTCGTGGCCCGGAAGCGGTCACTCGGACTGCTCGATTTCGACGACCTGCTCCTGTACTGGCGGGTCGCGGCGCAAGATGAATCTATTGGCACAGAACTTGGCACGACCTACGACCACATTCTGGTCGACGAGTTCCAGGACGTGAATCTCCTGCAGTTGGACGTACTCGTCGCGCTGCGACGCTTAGATCCTCGCCTCACCATTGTCGGCGATGACGCCCAGGCCATCTACGGCTTTCGTGGCGCGACGGCAAGGTTCTTGCTCGATGCCGAGCGCTACTTCGACGACCTGACCACGATCACACTGGATGACAACTACCGCTCGTCGTTCGCCATCCTCGAGGTGGCCAACGCGATCGCCGCCGACGCGCCCGAGGGATTCTCCTCGGTCCTTCGTGAAAGAGTGCCGATCGTTGGTGCGAGCCAACCAATGCTCGTGCACTGCGCCGATGAACGAGACCAGTCAGAATCGGTCACCGACCGCGTCCTCGAGCTCTATGAACAAGGAATTGCCCTGCGGAATCAGGCGGTGTTGTTTCGCGCCGCCCATCACAGCGCTGACCTCGAAATTGAACTCGCCCGGCGACGGATCCCCTTCGTCAAGTACGGGGGTCTGCGCTACCTCGAGGCCGCGCACGTGAAGGACCTGCTCGCGGCATTTCGTCTTGCCGACAATCCCCGAGATGAGATGGCGTGGTTCCGGCTCCTGCAACTTCTTCCTGGCGTGGGACCAGCGAAGGCGAAGAGGGCGATCGACGCGCTGCGGGACTCGGATGGAATCATGCCCCTGTCGCACAGCGAGGTCCAGCGAGGTTGGTCGAACGTCGCTGACGTGTTACCGATCGACGCACAAGAAATGTCTCGCGATCTCGCTGACGCCTTACGCGCGGTTGCGTCAGAACCGGTGGAACTACACGCCGAGCGCATTCGACGAGCAATCACGCCACTCATCACCACGTCGTACGAAGACGCGGCATCGCGACTTGAAGATCTCGGCGCACTCGTGCTGGCGTGCGCGGGGACGAATCGACTGAGTGACGTGGCGGCCGAGCAGGCGCTCGAGCCACCAATGTCCACAGGTGATCTCGCCGGTCCTCCGATGGTCGACGAGGACTGGCTGGTACTTTCGACCGTCCACTCAGCGAAGGGTCTCGAGTTCGACGCGGTTCATGTGATTCATGCCGCCGACGGGAACTTTCCTGCGGACATGTCGTTGGGGTCACCCGAAGGGCTCGAAGAAGAGCGTCGACTTTTCTACGTCGCGATCACACGCGCCCGGAGGAATCTCGCCATCTACGTACCTCTCCGTTACCACCACCATCGAGTTCGGGACGATCACTCCTGGGCTCAGCCTTCGCGTTTCTTGAGCGATTCGGTCCGATCAACTCTCGTCGACAATTCGACCCCCCGCGAAGTCCAGCTCACGACATCGGTACCTTCGACAGCAACTATTGATGGTTCAAGCGTCGTCGAAGGTCAATTATCCAAGTTGTGGTAGTTGATCTTCGAATACGATTCGCCGAAATACTTGTCGATTCCTTAGCGCGGCTGACGGCGTGGCTGACGTCGTCCATGCTGCCGCGACCTAACTTCCCCTTGACGTAACCGTCAACCGTTTCCAGATACTGCCATTAGAAGTCGAATACATCTTTCCATTGGGAAAGATTGCGATTGCGCCGTTCGTGCCAACCGGATCAAAACTTAAGTAACTGAGCGAACTCGGCACTTTGGAATCAGGAGTCGAAATCGATCGCCAGTGACGGCCACCGTCAGCGCTATATCCAACGAGTCCGCTGTTGACCCGGTCCCAAATCCAGTAGGTCGAGCCATCATTGCTCACCCACATCTCGACGTCGGTGTCACCGACGTTGCCCACGAATGGGATACTGCCAGCGTTTGAACCTTCGCTACCTTGGGACAGCAGGTTCCAAGATCGACCTTGATTTGACGACTTCCCCACATAGAGAGTTCCCTGGCTCATTCCCCCGCCTTGGTAACACGTGAGATACCAACCGGTTCTAGTTATTCGAAGGTCTTGGATGGGTATCTGGATCCTCGTACCTGTTGTTCCGCGAAGGCGGTAACAAGGATTCGACCACGTCGCCCAGGTCGATCCTCCGTTTGACGTTGCCAGGACCGGTGAGGCGGCTTCCATGTCCCCGACGGCGACGATGGCACTTGTTGAGCCGGTGGCAGCAATGAGCCGCACACTCTCGGGGCGAGCCGACACACCGGGTAGGGCCTGCATGGAAGGAATCATCTCCACCTTGAAAGGACGCACTGCGCCGACTCGAAACTCATCAAGATAAGAAGGACACCAGTTGCCAGCTTCGTCATTGAGTTCATGCTGCGTGCAGCGCAACGTGACGAGGGTAAGAATCTTGCCCGAAATCTGATAACTCTCGTTGACGGGCGGATCACTCAGCGTTGGCGTCGCAAAGGTTGGCGCGTAGCCCGCGAAGACCAGACGTCGCCAGTTGACACCACCATTGGTCGTGACATAGATGCCTCGGTCCGAGGTGGGACCTCCTGTCACGTTCGCGTCGGTATATCCGACATTCTTCGAGACGAAGTCCAAGTGCGGCACAGTCCACGCCGGCGTCAAGAGATCGTACGACAGTTTGCTTCGAAGTCTCCAGGTCGCGCCACCATTCGTCGTGACAAGAAGGATTGCCTGGCTCCCTTTTTGGCCGCTACTTCCAATGGCGTAGCCGAGATCGGGAGTCAACATGTCGGTCGTGATCAACGACTTCACTGAACTGCTTAATGTGACTGTCGTAAGTGCCGGATGCGCTGCGTCCGCCGATGCTGGAAGTCCGACAGTCAACACAGCAATTGCGAGCGCAGCACAAGAAGCTGCAACTCGAAATCCCACTCTGCTCACGCATCGATTCTTTCACCGCCTCTTATGGGCGTGGTTCCCTGTGGGGCCGCCTGAATAATCTCCGCGAGGAGGTTGACGAGAGAAAAATGAAAAGCCTTACGAAATAAGGCAAGAATTGGTGGGCCGTGCAGGACTTGAACCTGCGACCCCTTGCGTGTCATGCAAGTGCGCTACCAGACTGCGCCAACGGCCCCTCAGGGAGACAACCTTACCAGTTAGCCAACTTTGAATTGGTCGACAGATTGCGGCGGCTGTAGTGAAACGAACGACTCGATGTACGCCATGGGGTCAGTAAAGAGATCGAGAGAGGCTTGTCCGGCATTGTTACAAACGACTTGCTCGATGAATACCTCGACCGCGGCTCGTGCATCACTCAGCGCGTCGTGACCGCCCGGCGTCACGCCGTAGTGACGACATAAGTGCGTCTGTCCTCGTCGAGGTCGGAACTCCCGACTCGGCTCAATTGCGAGGTCGTGATCGACGACGTCGATGATGCGCAGCAATGAGATGTCGAAGTAGTCGTCATTGAGTTCCATGCCGAGCACCGAGATGCAACTGCGTCGCAGCATCTCTAAGTCGAAACGGACGACGTTCGATCCGACCACGTACGCGCCGAGTGCGTGGTAGTCACGGAGGATCTGCACCGCGCGGGTCAGCCCGTTCTCGACGTTGTAGACGTTGTGACTCCCCCGCTTCGACTTCGATGTCCTCCAGGGAGAGTCCGTGCACTCGCTTCGCGCCGGGCGAGATTGGACGGTCGGGAATGACGAAGAACTGTTCGGACCAGACGGGGACGCCGAAGCGATAGGCACAGAAACCATAGGAGATGGCCCGCTCACTAGAGACACTGAGACCCGTCGTCTCGGTGTCGAATCCCAAGATCAACTCTGGGACTCGTTGGTATCTCTTTGCCACGAGCCCATACTTGCATTTTCCTGTCACATCGACGTCACCTATTAATAAGCGTCTTCAATGATCGCGCGGAGGTTCGGCATGACCGAATGCGACATTCAACGCGTTTGACGTGAGAATTCGCGTGGGCAAGAGTGCCTCATGAACAACTCAGTCATCCTCATCACGGGCGCGTCAGCGGGCATTGGACGCGAGTGCGCCGATCAACTCGCGAAAGTCGGCTGGACCGTCGATCGGCGCCAGTCGTCGAGGAACGACCAGCGGCCCGTGGACGGGCGTCGCGATGGACGTCGACAGTGACGACGTCGGTCGCCGGTGCCTTCGAAGCGTTCGACACCGAGCATGACCATCTGAACGCGATCCTCACGTGCGCCGGATGGGGACTGGCCGGCGCGGCCGAGAACACACCGATCGACGACGCCATCGCTCAGTTCGAGACGAACTTCTGGGGCGTGGTCCGCGTCGTGAACGCGGCACTGCCCCGACTTCGCAAGCAGGGTGGCGGCCACGTCATCATCATGAGTTCAATCGGTGGAATTCTCGGCATCCCGTATCAGGCGTTCTACAGCGCGAGCAAGTTCGCCCTCGAGGGCTACGCCGAATCACTGGCGTACGAAGTCGCGCCCTTCAACATCCACGTGACGCTGGTCGAACCGGGCAACTTCAAGACCGACTTCACCGCTGCGCGCAAGAAAAGTCGCCGTCGCGGGCAACGATCCCGTACGAGGCGGCGTGCGAAAAGGCGATCACCGTGATGGAACGTGACGAGATCAAAGGCGCCGATCCCGCCGACGTCGCGCGCGTCGTCGAGAAGGTCTTGAGGAGCAGCAATCCCCCGCGCCGCGTCTCGGTCGGCAAGTTCGACGAGCGCATGGGCATCATGGGCAAGCGACTCCTGCCCTTTCGACTCTTCGAGAAAGCCGCCAAGAGCAGTCTCGGCGTCTGACGTCGAGGACCGTCAACCGCTGGCGCAACGTCAACCGATTCCACATATGGTGAAGAAATGGAACTACGCACGCTCGGCCGTACCGGCCTCAAAGTAAGCCCCCTCTGTCTCGGCGCCATGATGTTCGGCGGTTGGGGCAATCCCGACCACGACGATTCGATCAAGATCATCCACAAGGCGCTCGACTCCGGCATCAACTTCATCGACACCGCCGACGTCTATTCCCAAGGCGAGTCCGAGGAAATCGTCGGCAAGGCCCTGTCGTCGGTCGACCGTTCGAGCGTCGTGCTGGCGACCAAGGTCCACGGACAGATGGGCGACGATCCGCTGTCGGCGGGCAACTCGCGTCGTTGGATCATGACCGAGGTCGAGAACAGCTTGAAGCGCCTGAAGACCGACTACATCGACCTCTACCAAATCCACCGGCCCGACGAGTCGACCGACATCGAAGAGACCCTCGGCGCGCTGAGCGACCTCGTCCACCAGGGCAAGATCCGCTACTTCGGATCCTCGACGTTCCCGGCCGATCAGATCGTCGCCGCCCAGTGGGCCGCCGAGCGTCGTGGCTACGAGCGACTTCCGCACCGAGCAGCCGCCCTATTCGATCCTGGTGCGAGGTATCGAGCGCGACGTCCTGCCCGACGGCGCAACACTTCGGCATGGGCGTCCTGCCGTGGAGCCCGTTGGCCGGAGGGTGGCTCGCCGGCAAATTCGGTGAGGGCAAGAAGAACACCAGTCGACGCGCGTCGCGGATCCCCGATCGCTACGACCTGGACTCGCCGGGCAACCAACGAAAGCTCGAGGCCGTGAACGAGCTGACGAAGCTCGCCGATGAGGCGGGCATCACGCTCATCGAACTAGCCATTGCCTTCGTGCTCGAGCACCCGGCCGTGACCTCACCGATCATCGGCCCTCGCACGATGAAGCACCTCGAATCCCAACTCAGTGCCGTCGACGTGACCCTCAGCACTGACGTGCTCGACCGGATCGACGAGATCAACCCGCCGGGCGTCAACATCAACCCGGTTGACGGCGGCTGGGCCCCTTCGGTACTCACCAACATGCGTCGGCGACGTCGTCACCACGAGTAGCTGAACCGGACGGACAACAACCAGACCCACAGTGGTTCGGACTTTCATGAAATCGTCATGCTTTGACCTGATCTGACGTTTGGTGACCACGCCGGCCCAGTAAAGTTGAAAAAGTGCAGTTCGCCAAACTCCCCCTCCTGAGTTGTACCGTTGCGGCCTCAATCCTGGCCGGATCCCTGGTCATCGCTCCTTTCTCGTCGACCGCCAATGGCGCACAGGTGACGAAGTCGTTGACGAGACGTACGGGAACGACGGCCACTCGCTACGCCCACACCGCATTCTCGATTCGGCTCGAGGACCAAATCCTCGCCACGCTGCGCTATCTTCCCGTCAAGTTCGTGGCGGCGTCAACGACGACCACCACGACGACGACCACCACCACGACGACGGTGCCCACCACGACGACCACGGTTCCCGCGACGACGACCACGACGCTCGCGCCAACCCCCGCCCTTCAGTCTCGACTGAGGGCGCCAAGGAAGCCGAGTCCGACCGCACTGCAAAAGGGGTCGTTCGTGTGGCGCTTCCCAAAGATCGTCGGACCGCTGCATTCTCTGTGGTCCGTAGGCACGAACAACGTGATTCTGCAGGGTGCGCTGATGAACTTCCAAGCCGTCCACGGACTCTCGTGGAATACCGGCATGACCGCGCAGACGTGGCAACTAATCCTCCAGGCCGCCGTGAAGAAGCAGTACGACCCGAACTCGTACAACTACGTCGTGGTCGGCCAGGCCCAGCCGGAGCTCCTGATGCTCTACGTGAACGGTCACCACGTCTACAACTCATTCGTCAACACCGGTGTGAGTAGTGCGCCGACCCAGAGCGGCACGTACCCGGTCTACGAGCGCTTCACCGTGACGACGATGTCGGGTACCTACCCCGACGGTGGTCACTACAGCGACCCCGGTATCCCGTGGGTCTCGTACTTCCACGGCGGCGACGCGCTCCACGGCTTCTTGCGCTCGCAGTACGGCTTCCCTCAGAGCCTCGGCTGTGTCGAGATGCCCTTCGCGAACGCCCAACACCTCTGGCCCTACACCCCGATCGGGACGCTGGTTAGCGTGCTGCCTGCACCGAAGTCCTAACCGACCGGCACGACGAACAGCTGCAGGGTCATCTTCTCGCGGATGTTCAGCGATGACCCATTGACGTCGAGGTCGATCGTCCCATCAGCGTTCTTGGCGCGGATTGACGCCGTGGCATTAGGCAAGAAACCGACCTCGTTGAACTCGCTCAGCGACTGAAGGTCCGTCTCTGCTTCTTCGGTCAGGCGCGCGAAACGAAAGACGTCACCCTCGTCCCCGTCGGCCATCGGACGCTGGTCGTGCCGGTCGGTCACCTCATTCACGCTCCCCGGGATCGGGTTGCCGTGCGGACAAGTCCCGGGATCGCCCAGCAGAGCAACGATGCGCTTTTCCACTTCGTCGGACATCACGTGTTCCCAGCGCCCGGCCTCTTCGTGGATGAGGTGCCAGGGCAGACCGATGACGTCGGCGAGGAGTCGCTCGGCCAGCCGGTGTTTGCGGATGACGCTCTGCGCGATCTCGTGGCCGTTCGTCGTCAGCTCGAGTTCGCGACCGTGTCGCGTGACGTAGCCCTCGTCGACGAGTCGCTCGATCATCTCCGAGACCGACGGCGCCGTCTTGTTCAGTCGCTCGGCCACACGGGCCTGGATCACGGTGACGCCGTCGTCCGAGAGTTGCTCGATGACCTGGAGATACTCCTCAATCGGCGGATGGTATTCGTCACGCACCACGTACTCCCCTCAATGGATCACTATTAACAACATCGCCGTATTGACAATGATTATAAGGCACACCTAACATTGATGGGTGCGACACGTCCGACACCTGAGGATTGGGGCACGACCTCGGTGCCAGATTACCGGAGACTCCTGATGGCGGCACCCAACTCGCGATCGTGGGCGCCCGCGTGCCTCGCGCTCCTCGTACTCTCGGCCGGTCTGATGCTCAGTGCCTGCGGATCCAGCCCTAGTGCGACGAACCACGCCAAGGTCGTGAAGGCCGCCTGTCTGAAGGTGGCCGCAGACCTCAGTGACGGACCGGACCCGAGTGACGATCCCATCGGCTACGCCGAGGCGCAGATCCGGCCCCTGTCCCAGATCAAGGTCCACGATGCCGTCTTGCAAAATGCGATCCACTACTTGGACGTCGAGTACAAGATCTTCTATCAGACGAACGGTGCGGCAGCGTCGAAACGCGCCGTCAATGCCGCACTCAAGATCATCGACGTCTACTGCCCGGGAGTGGGCTCGTGAGACTGCGTCGGTACTTCAGTGTGCTGAGCCTCGTTGTCGTCGCGGGAGTGCTCCTTTCGGCGTGTGGTTCATCGTCGGCAAAGGGCTCGATCACGCTGTACTCCGGTCAACACGAACAGACGACGGACTCACTCATCGCCGGATTTGAGAAGTTAACCGGCATCACGGTCAACGTTCGATTCAACGATGAGGACACCTTCGCCGATCAAATCGTCACCGAAGGTAAGAAGTCGCCGGCCGACGTGTTCTACACCGAGAACTCACCAGTACTCGAGTACCTCCAAGACAAGCATCTCCTCGCGTCACTCCCCGCGTCGACGCTCGCACGCACGCCGTCGAAGTTCAATTCGCCCCAGGGTGACTGGATCGGCGTCTCCGCGCGCGTCAGCGTGCTGATCTATAACCCGAAGCTCATCGCCAAGAGCCAACTGCCGACGTCGATTCTCCAGTTGGCCGATCCCAAGTACGCCGGTGAACTCGCCTTCGCACCCGGCGAAACCGACGTGCAACCAATCATCACGTCGGTACTTCGCACGTACGGGCGCGCGAGGGCGCTGGACTGGCTCGACGGCATCAAGGCGAATTCCTCGGGCCACATCTATGCCGACAACGAGACGATCGCCGATGAGGTGAACCGTGGCGAGGTGGCGTTCGGCGTCGTCAACCAGTACTACTGGTACCGATTGCGCGCCGAACTCGGCGCGTCCGGGACCGTGTCAAAGATCACGTACTTCGCTCCGCACGACCCCGGCTACGTCCTGGACGTTTCGGGTGCCGCGGTCTTGAAGTCCAGTACGCACAAGGCACTCGCGAGAGAGTTCATCGCCTTCCTCGTGTCCAAACAGGGCCAGGAGATCATCGCGCACTCGATCAGCTTCGAGTACCCCATCGCCTCGGACGTGTCCACGATTCAACCGGAAACACCGTTCAACCAACTGCAGCCGAACGCCATCACGATCCCCGAACTCGGCAACGGGTCGGCGGCGATTGCGTTGCTCCGTGCCGCTGGTTTGCTGTGAGTACCACTGGTTCCTCGACCGATCTCCTTCGCACCGAAGGGGTGGCGGCACAGTCACCTCGACTGAAGTCTCGACGTCAACCCGAACCGTGGTTCTTGATCACCTCGAGCACACTCGTCGCGCTGGTCTTGCTCGCACCACTGGTGTTCCTGCTCATCGAAGCGACCGGCGCAGGGGTGTCGCAGATCGCCCACCTCATCTGGCGGCCACTCACGGTGACGTTGCTGTGGAACACCGTGCGACTCACCGTCGTCGTGACAGTGCTCAGTGCGATCATCGGCACGACGTGCGCGTGGTTCGTCGAACGCACCGATCTGCCCGGTCGACACATGTGGGCAGTGCTCGTGGTCATACCGTTTGCCATCCCTGACTTCGTCGTGAGTTTTGGTTGGGCATCGCTCTTCACCTGGGTCCACGGTTTCTACGGCGCGGTACTCGTGATGACCCTCGCCGTCTATCCGCTCGTCTATCTGCCCGTCGCCGCGAGCCTTCGCAGTGCCGACCCCGGTCTGGAGGAGGCGGCGCGAAGCCTCGGTCTCACCAAAGTCGCCACGTTCTTTCGCGTCACCCTCGCCCAGTCACGCGGTGCGATCTTCGGCGGTTGCGTGTTGGTCAGCTTGGTCATCCTCGCCGAGTACGGCGCGTTCGAGATACTGGGCTACCAGACGTTCACTACCGAGATCTTCACTGAGTTCACTGTCGGGTTCAATATCCCGACCGCCTGCGCGCTGTCGATCGTCTTAATCGTGATCAGTGCGGTCATCCTCGCCGGAGACTGGTTCCTCCGTCCCAAAGGTCGCGTCGCGCGAACGGGTCCCATGGCCCAACAGGCCGCACGTCGCCACCGGCTCGGGCACGCGCGATGGCCCGTGCTCGCCGGCTTCTTGGTACTGGTCGTGCTCGCCCTGGGCGTACCGATCGGTTCGTCGATCTACTGGATGGTGAGAGGCAACTCGAGCCACCTGCTCGGCAACTCACTCGTGAACGCCACGTTACACACCGCGTTCTACAGCGCCTGCGCCGCCTTGGTCTCGACGGTCGCGGCCATCCCGGTCGCGATGCTCGCGGTTCGCTACGACCGGATGCGCGCGCGACTCCTGGAGCGCAGCACGTACCTGGTGCTCGCGATGCCCGGACTCGTCATCGCGCTCGCGCTGAGTTACTTCACTGAGCGCTACTTGAACAGCTTCGGATACCAGAGCGCACCGTTGTTGATCCTCGCCTACGCCATTTTGTTCTTCCCGCTGGCTCTGGTCGGCGTGCGCGCGTCGGTCGCTTACGCACCGGTCGAGTTCGAAGAGGCGGCGCGCTCGCTCGGTCAGAGTCGACTCGCCACACTCTTTCGCGTGACGCTCAAGATCATCGGTCCCGGACTCGCGGCGTCGTTCTGCCTGGTCTTTCTCGCCGCCGTCACCGAGTTGACGGCGACGTTGCTGTTGGTCCCTATCAACGTGCAGACCTTGTCGACGCAGTTCTGGAACTACGAACAGAACCTCTCCTACGGTCAGGCGGCGCCGTTCGCCTTGGCGATCATCGTCATCGCGTGCATTCCTTCCTATATCGTGAGTCGGTACTTTGATCGACTCCCGACCAGGGCAACGAGGCAACCGTGAAAATGAGTCCGGCCGACCTGGTCGTGGTCGGCGTCCACAAGTCATTCGGCCCCAACATGGTGTTGCGCGGCGTCGACCTCAAGGTGCCCGCCGGCGCGTTCGTCGCGATCCTGGGTCCGTCGGGGAGCGGCAAGACCACGCTGCTGCGCACGATCGCGGGGTTCGAGCGTCCCGATCAAGGATCGATCCAGGTTGGCGAGGACGTCCTCGATGACGAGGGCGTCTACGTCGCGCCCGAGCATCGTCATATCGGCTACGTATCCCAAAACGGCAGCCTCTTCCCGCACCTCACCGTCGCGGCCAACGTCAAGTTCGGGCTACCGCGAGACCGTCGCCACTCCCACGAGGTCCACCACCTGCTGGACGTCGTCGACCTCGAACCGTTCGCTGACCGCTACCCCCACCAACTGTCGGGCGGCCAGCAACAGCGCGTCGCGCTCGCCCGCGCACTGGCGGTCGAACCGCGGATCATCCTGCTCGACGAACCCTTCGCGTCACTCGACGCCAGTGCCCGGACCGAGGTCCGCTCGGACGTCAAGCGCATCTTGCGCAACTTCGGCGCCACGGCGATCCTCGTCACCCACGATCAGGACGAGGCACTGTCGATGGCCGACAGCGTGGCGGTGATTCGCGACGGACTCATCGTCCAGAACGCGGCGCCGCGCCACCTGTACCAATCGCCGGCGGACGTGGAGGTCGCACGATTCGTGGGCGACGCGAACCTCGTGCCCGGTACCGTCGAGGGCGCCGCGGTGCGCACCGCGCTGGGGCTGCTTGAACTCCATTCCTCCGAAGGCGTCGCGCCGGGCAACGTGTCGGTGCTCGTGCGTCCCGAACAGATCAGACTCGTGCCCACGGGTAGCGGTGGGCGTGAGCGTGCGAATCCTGGACGTCAACTTCCACGGTCACGACACCGTCTACTCCGTTCGGTGCCACGCGCTCGGTGAGGAATCGATGCTGAGCGTCCGCGTCCTGGGCAACTCGAGGTTTGCGGTCGGCGACACGGTCGAACTTGAGATCCAGGGCCACGTGAACATCTGGAGGGCGAAGTAACACTCGCGTTACGGCGAGTGTTCAGTTGCCAGTTCTGTCAGCAGACGTCGGTGTCAAGATCCCGTGGGCGACGTCGCGCAACATCTCTCCCAGTTCGGCGTCGGGTACGTCGGCGAACGCTTCGCCCGTCATCACGAGTCCCACGATCACGGCGCCGAACGCACACGAGACGCGCACTCGGTCCTTCAGTGGTATGTCCTCGTTGGCGAGCGCCGCGCGAAAGAGTGATTCGATGTCGTCGTGTTCGGCTTCGTGCGTTTCATCGTGCAGGCCCTCCATCGCCGTGCGGTTGCGCTCGTGCAAGATGAACAGCGCGCGGTGCGAGAGCATCTGGTCGATCATCTGATCGATCAGTGTTGACCACACGTCGAGGGTCATCGTGTCACGATCGATGTTGCGCAGCGCGTCGAGACCGATGGCGTGCAGGCGCATGTGCAGCGCCATCAAGATCGCTTCTTTGCTCTCGAAGTGGTAGTAGATCGCGGCCTTGGAGAAACCGAGGTGTTCGGCGATCTCGCGCAGCGACGTCTTGTCGTACCCCTGGGTCGTGAAGAGCTCGAGCGAGATGTCGAGGATCCGCTCGCGCGTACCGGAACCCTGGGCCGCGAGGTCGACCGTCCCGTCGTTGCGGGCATGTCCCTGGAGTCGCGCCATACATCCATCCTACTTGACAACCGGTAAGTTTTCACTTACCATGTGGCAAGTAAGACGGAGGAGAGGCCCCGAATGACTGCAGATTCCATGATTCACGCCGAGGGGCTGACCAAACGCTACGGCGAGACCGTCGCGTTGGGCGGAATCGACCTCGACGTGCCGGCCGGCTCGATCCTGGGCATGCTCGGGCCCAACGGTGCGGGCAAGACCACCGCGGTACGGATCCTGACGACGCTCGCGTTGCCGAACGAGGGTCGCGCCACGGTCGCCGGCTACGACGTCGTGCACCAGGCCGCTTTGGTGCGTCGAAACATCGGCGTGACCGCACAGGACGCCACGGTCGACGAACTGCTCACCGGTCGACAGAACCTCATCATGATCGGCCGACTCAGCGGTCTGTCACGAGTTGATGCCAAGCGCCGAGCCGACGAGCTGCTCGAGAACTTCGATCTGGCCGACGCCGGCGGTCGGGTCCTCAAGGGCTATTCCGGCGGCATGCGCCGCCGCCTTGACCTCGCCGCGGGCCTCGTCACCCAGCCACCCGTACTGTTCCTCGATGAACCGACCACGGGACTCGACCCGACCAGCCGTGTGCGGATGTGGGACATCATCCGTCAACTCGTCGCGAGCGGGGTCACGTTACTGCTCACCACGCAGTACCTCGACGAGGCCGACGAGTTGGCCGACCAAATCGTCGTCGTCGACCACGGACGCGTCATCGCCAACGGCACGCCGGCCGATCTCAAGACGAAGGTCGGCGGCGCACGGCTCGAGATCACGCTGCATGAGCCCGACGATCGGGCGGCACTCGCGCTTCGCCCACTCACCGACGGTGACGTGCACGTGAGCCACGACGGGCGACGACTTCGCGCGCCGGTTCGTAGTGGTACGGGACTGGCGACGGCGGTCGTTCGGACCCTGGACCAAGCGGGCATCACCGTCGACGACGTCGAGGTCCATCAGCCCTCACTCGACGATGTCTTCTTCGCCCTCACGGGTCACGCGACATCCGAACCTGACGTCGTCACCGATGACGCGTCACTTGACACCCTGGAGGTCGCACGATGACCACGACCCTTGAACTGCCCGCGACCGCCACGATCGTCACGACGACGCGACCGCCCGGCGTGTGGCGAAAAGTCGTCGACGTGGCGACGCTCACCTATCGCAATCTGGTGCACATCGCACGAGAGCCGCTGCAACTGTCGGACGTCACCGTCCAGCCCATCCTCTTCACGCTGCTCTTCGTCTACGTGTTCGGCGCGAGCGTCGTCATTCCCCATGGTGGCAGCTACGCGAAGTACGCCATCGCCGGAATGATCGCGTTGAACCTCACCACCTCGGCCATGGGCACCGCCGTCGGGCTCAGCAATGACCTCAATAGCGGCATCATCGACCGATTCCGGACCTTGCCAATGTGGCGACCCGCGGTCTTGGTCGGGCGATCGATGACCGACCTCTTCACGGCGATGATCTGCACCGGATTCGTCGCTGGTACCGGCTTTCTCGTCGGGTGGCGGCCCGAGCGCGGTTTCTTCTACGTACTCGGCGGTTTCGCCATCTTCTGGCTGTTCAGCTACGCCGTATCGTGGGGCTGCGCCTGTCTCGGCATCATCTCGAAGGGCCCCGAGTCAGCGCAGGGTGTCGGACTCGTCATCTTGTTCCCGCTGGCCATTGTCTCGAACGCGCTCGTGCCAACGGCACACATGCCCGCCGCGCTTCGTGACTTCGCCAACTGGAACCCAGTGAGCGCCGTAACCGCCGCGGCCCGTCAGCTCTTCGGCAACCCGAACCCGTCAGCCTTAGTGCACGCGTGGCCGATGCAGCACCCGATTGCGGCGTCGTTTCTGTGGTCGCTCGTGCTGCTCGCGATCTTCGCGCCACTCGCGACCATCCTGTACCGACGTCGAACGACGGGTTGATCCGACCTAGGCGGCGATTCGCTCGAGTTCTTCTAAGTCCTCAGCGGACAAGGTCAACGACGCGCCCGCGATGTTGTCGCGCAGGTGCTCGCGTGACGACGTGCCCGGGATGAGCAGGATGTTCGGCGAACGCTGCAGCAACCACGCCAGGGCCACGCCCAAAGGTGTCGCGCCGAGACGCGACGCGACCGACGCCAATTCGGCCGATTGCAGGTTCGAGAAGCCACCGAGTGGGAAGTACGGCACGTAGGCAATGCCCTGTGCGGCCAGTGCGTCAATCAGATCGTCATCGTCACGGTGGGCGACGTTGTAGAAGTTCTGGACGCACACGATGGGAGCGATCGACTGAGCCTCGGCGATCTGCTCGGCGTTGACCGTACTGATCCCGAGGTGACGGATCAGTCCTTCGCGCTGGAGTTCCACGAGCGCTTCGAACTGCTCGGCGAGCGGCTCTCCGTCCGGACGGGAGAAGCCGCCGAGGCGCAGATTGACCACGTCGAGTACATCGAGCCCCAGGTGTTCCAAGTTCTCGTGCACCGCTTGACGAAGATCCTCCGGAGAACGTGCCTCCGGCCAACCGCCGTCGGCGTCGCGGCGCGCACCGACTTTCGTGACGATATGAAGGGACTCGGGGTACGGATGGAGCGCCTCTCTGATGAGCGCGTTGGTGACGAACGGTCCGTAGTAGTCACTCGTGTCGATGTGCGTGATACCACTGTCGACCACCTCACGTAACACCGCGATCGCCTCGTCGTGATCCTTCGGCGGTCCAAAGACGCCCGGGCCGGCGAGTTGCATAGCGCCGTAGCCGATCCGGGTTACGTCGAGATCCGATGCCATTTCGAACGTTCCACCGGGCAACTTAGATTGACTCACGATTCATCCTCTCAGAACTAACGCGCTGACCTTAGGGTAATTTTCTGTCAGCCCACTCACTCCACATCACGTTTGACGAATACAAAGCGCGCTCGCTTGGAACTAGGTTGAACGTTCGATGAGACGTAGGCTCCATTCACGAGTGCTGCGTGCTCTCACAGTCAGCGTGACCGTGGTGCTCGTGCTGGGGATCGTCCTCGTCGTGCGTCATGGGGATCCGTCGGCAAGTGCCGTCAGCGCGGCCACGAAGCCGTCGAAAGGGTTCTACCTTGACGTGGGCGCCTCGACGTCGCTCGGCTTTCAGCCCACGGGAATCCCCGCGCACAACGGGAAGCGCACCGACACCGGGTACGCGAATGACCTGGTCGCGCACGAGGCGAAACATGGTATTCACCTGGTGCTGCGTCAAGTCGGTTGCCCCGGCGAAACGACCCGGACGATGCTCGTGACCAGCGATCACTGCTACAAACCCCCTGGTCGACAGCTATTTGCGGCGGAGAAATATCTCGTGAAAGAAGGCACCACCGACGGACTCGTGACGATCGATCTTGGCTTTAACGACGTGCGCCCGTGTCTCTTGGGCACGCAGGTCATAGCCACGTGCGCCACTGCGGGCATCGCGCAAGTGCATAAGGACATGCCAAAGATCTTGGCCGACCTCAAGGCCAGCGCCGGACCGAACGTCCATTTCATCGGTCTCGATTACGGCGACCCGTTCCTCCAGCACTACCTTCTCGGCGGGTCAGAGGTTGGTGACGCCACCGCCACGCTCACCGTCATGACACAGCTCGACAACACGCTGCGAGCGGCCTACACCGCAGCCGACATCCCCACGGCCAATGTCGCGGGGGCGTACCGGCTGGCCGACACCACGGCAACGATGCTCGCGAAAGTCGGATCAGTGCCGGCGAACGTCGCGGCGGAATGCACGTTCACGTGGATGTGCACTCCTCCCCCATTCGGACCCGATGACCATCCCAACAATGCGGGTTACGCGCTCATCGCCAGCCAGATCGAATCGAAACTTCCGCCCGGTTGGTGAGCCAAGAGCGTCACGTCTCGCGTCCGACCGTTGCCCGTGAGTGTCGCGGCCGTGAGTGTCGCGGCGACCTCGTGGGTTACAGGTCACAGGATTCTCGCAGGAATTTCTTAGGTGAATCATTTGTGTTCTTAAAGGAATCACACACGTGCACTTTCTACAGTGACATCACACGAGCACGCCCCCCACAGACGATTGGACCCGATGAGTACCTCTCATTTGCAGTTGCCGGAGCGATCCACGAAGCCCCGCCAAAGCGGATTTACCATGGCCATCGACAACGGCATCCCGCTGAACTACTTCTGCGACCTCATCGACGGGGGCGCCGAATATCTGGACTTCGTCAAATTCGGATGGGGAACGTCAGTCGTCACACCCAATGTCGAGAAAAAGATCGCGTACCTGCGCAGTGCGGACGTCGACTTCTACTTTGGTGGCACCCTCTTCGAGAAGTACGTGATCCAGGACCGATTCCGTCAGTTCATCGAACTCCTGCGCGACTATGAGTGCCGGTACGTAGAAGTCTCCAACGGCACGATCGACCTGGCGGACGCACATAAGTCGGAGTACGTGGCGGCGCTGAGTGCCGAATTCCAGGTGATCTCTGAAGTCGGCTCAAAGGACGACGTGCGCTCGGAGAACATGGCGCCGAACCGCTGGATCGACTACATCCGGGGCGACCTTGCTGCGGGCGCCGTCCTCGTGACCCTCGAGACCCGAGAAAGTGGCCACGGCGGGATCTGTCGTCCCAACGGTGAACTTCGTTACGGCCTTTTGGAAGAGATCCTCACGAGCGGAATCGATCCCAATACCTTGCTGTTCGAGGCTCCCTCGATGGTCCTTCAGAGTTATTTCGTTCGTCGCATTGGCACTGACGTGAACCTCGGCAACATCGCGCCGGCGGATCTCATCGGCCTGGAGACGATCCGCCTCGGACTTCGAAGTGAAACGTTGTTGCAGTTCGAGCCCGCCGGCGTCTCTGCGAACCGCGTCGCACCATGAGGGAAAGTCGCGACGTCTTTCATCTCGCTATCCCCGTCTTCGACCTGGATGAGACCGTCTCGTTCTACGTGGGTCAATTGGGATGCAAGCTGGCGCGCCGTTACGACGATCGAGTGACACTTGACTTCTTCGGCGACCAGTTGGTCTGTCACCTCTCTCCAGCACCAACGGAACGCGCGCCGATTGAGCAGCTCGAGATGTATCCCCGTCACTTCGGTGTGACGTTCCGCGACGGCGACGATTTCGACGCTTTCCATCGACTGTGTCTTCAGCGCAACGTCGCTTTCTTCAGCGATGAATCACTGCGCTTTGAAGGACTGGTCGAGGTGCACCGCACCTTCGTGATCGTCGACCCGTCGTCGAATCTGCTGGAGTTCAAGCACTACGTCGACCACCGGATGATGTACTGAATCAACGTCATGACGCGTGACCTAGACCTGTTGCCAACGCATCGATCGGTGCGATCGTTTCTTGAGCATCGAGGCACCCTGAGGGGCAACGCGCCCTACCTGATTTCAGCCTCGGACGGGCGAGCGCTCACCTATGGAGATCTCCTCGTTCGAGTGGCAACGTGGCGGCGCGTACTGCGGTCCTCCGACGTCGACGAGGGCGCGCGAATGGGCATCGTGATCGCAAATCCCCTTGATTTTGCCACCGCACTATTGGCCGTGCTCTGTGACGGCTCGTGGGCCGCGCCGTTGGATCCGACGTTCGACGTGACCAATCATGAACTGCTGCGTCGGCGCGCGGGAGAACTCGGCCTTGACGCCGTGCTCTGTGATCGCGTCATTCCAGGAACCGTTGTCCCAGTGATCGTCATTCCCGACGATCGAGACTCTTCACTGCGCGAAAAGCCGACGGTTCCGTCTTCGGGTTCCGGTGGCATCGTCCTCTCATCATCAGGAACGACCGGCACCCCCAAGGTCATGGCACTGGGTGAAGGACAGCTGGTTTACGCGGCAAGCAACATTGCCCGTCACCACCGTCTCTCGAGTGACGATAGGGGATTCAATCCTCTCCCCCTGTGGCACGTCAATGCCGAGGTGGTCGGGCTGCTCGCGACGCTCGTCGCCGGCGCCGCGCTCGTTCTCGATGACCGGTTCCACCGAACTGATTTCTGGCGGTTGGTCGACAACCTCGAGGTGACGTGGATCAACGCCGTGCCGGCGGTCATCTCCAGGATCGCCGAGCTCAATGAGGATGAATCGGTGCCGACACGACTACGGTTCGTTCGCTCCGCGTCGGCACCGCTGGCGCCCGCACTGATGGCGTCGTTCGAGAAAAATACTGGCATCGCCCTCGTCGAGTCATACGGCATGACAGAAGCCGCGAGTCAGATCTGCGTGAATCCTCTCGACGGTCCTCGGAAGCCCGGCTCCGTCGGTCCCCCCTTGGGCGTTGAACTTCGGATCACCCCCTTCGACGATTCCGACGCGATCGGTCAATCGGCTGCGGCAACGCCGGGGCGGGTGGAGATTCGAGGTCCGTCCGTGATCACTCACTACGACACCCGGGGAGAAGAGTTCCGTTTCGACGACGAAGGATGGCTGAAGACCGGTGACCTCGGCTACCTCGATGAGGATGGTTATCTCTACCTCGTTGGACGCACCGACGACGTGATTAATCGTGGCGGCGAAAAGATCCTCCCCCGTGAGATTGAGGACGTGGTCCTTGGAATACCGCAGGTCGTTGCCGCTGCGGTCGTGGGAAGGGCGCACGATGTCTACGGCCAGGTACCTGTCTTGTACGTGCAGTTCGTGTCTGCCGAATCGAGAACGATCCTCGAAGCTTTCGTTCGCGAGCTCACGGAGGTGCTGACCTCGAGTCTGGTGCGGGCTCGTCGACCGGTACGTCTGGTCGTCGTCGAATCATTTCCCACGCATGCCAACGGGAAAATCTTGAAGAAGTCCCTCGCCACGATCGCTCTCCCCGTCATCGTGGAGTGCGAACTCGCATGAAGCGAGGTAAGTCTGACACCGGTGCAGGTGACGTGCGCGAGGGGCGAAGTAGTGATCACGTGAACACGGATAACGAGTCGGTCCGGGGAACGCGAAAGCGACTCGACCATATCGACGCGATGCGGCCCGTCAAACAAGCGGCCGTCATCTCCACCCATGCATTGATCTACTTCTCACCGGTCGGCGCGGGGCTCTTGACCATCGACGGTCTCGTGCTCACACATTTTTCGCGAGAGGCGTTCCTTTTCGTCTCGGCGTGCATGTTGGCCTTCAGCTACCGGGAGCATGAGCGCGTCGCGACCAAGCAGTACTGGGGCCGCCGATTCATGGCAGTGGGTCTTCCGTATCTCGTGTGGACCCTCATCTACTTCATCTTCATCGACCTGACGGCAGTGAAGGGATTCCCTTTTTACTCATTCAGCGCTTCGTACTTCTTCAGCGCGACGGGACTACATCATTTACTGGTCTTGACGCTGCAGGGCTACTACCACCTCTACTACCTGCTGGTCATCATGGAGTTCTACGTGCTCTTCCCGGTGCTCTTGAAGTATCTCAAGCGCTGGAAGCGTCGACATGTTCTCATCATGGTATTGGCGCTGGCGTGGCAGATACTGTTCTCAATCGCCGTCTCGTATCACTTGCTCTACGCGATTCGCCCCGGATTCTGGCAGACGCGGTTGGTCCTCTCCTATCCGCTCTACCTCATTGGCGGCATCGTGGTGGCCCTGCACCTCGACGACGTCCACGCGTGGGTGGTGCGGCACGCGCGAGCCATCATCGTTGCGACCGTCCTGTGTGCCCTTGGTGCACTCGCGCTGAACAACTTCCGTCATAAAGGGTTCTTCGACGTCGTTATCCGCCCGGGCGGTAATCCCTTCGCGATAATGGTGATTCCCTACACCGTCGGCGCAATACTGTGCGTCTACTTATTGGGGGTCTTTTTGGTGAGTCCCAATCGAAGTTTGAGAACGCGCGCGGCCGTGAAGTCCGGCGCCGACAATTCCTACGGCATCTACCTTTCGCAACTGATTTGGATCATTCTGCTCTTGCGGATCTGGAATCACTTCAAACTCGAACCGCCCTTTCCTGTTGGGCCAATTATCGCCGTGGTGATCGTTTATTCGTGCGGATTCATCTTCAGTGCCCTCGTCGCGCGATCGCCGTTCGCGCGAGCGGTGACCGGGCGCAGTCGAGCCTCGTGGAGCACCTATCTTCCAACTCGCCGGGGTGTGCGCTCGAAATTGGACGAGGACACCAGCGACGGACCGTTAGACCTCGAAGTCACGTAGCCAGTGCCGCGTTCAGGACGCTGGCGCCGTCACCGTCCATACCGTGCAATTGTCGATTCCATTCCACTGCGATCCTCGGAACACGGTCCCGGCGCGGTAACTCTGGAGCGCCCTGATGGTCCCCCCGTGTGTCACCACTAGGAGGCGCTTGGTCGGCCAGCGTCGCTGGCGTATGTCGAAGAATTCGCCCGCTCGGGCTCGAAATTCACGCAACGTCTCTCCGCCGTCGGGACTGACGTCGTCGTCAATCACCACGCCGTCCTTGATTCCCGACATTCGCCAGGTGAGCCGATCCACTGGTCCGCCTTCGGCGACGCCGAATCCTCGTTCGCGCAGCGCAGGCTCGGATTCGACCTCCAGACTGAGCACTCCCGCGATGAGGAGCGCCGTCTCCATGGCGCGTTGCAGATCACTGGAGACGATGAGATCGAATTCGCGCGATGAGAGCGAGTGAGCAACGTCACTCGCTTGTTGACGACCACGTGGCGTCAGCGTCGCGCGGTCGTCTTGGCCCTGGACCAAGCGCAACTCGTTCCACGTACTCTCGCCGTGACGCACGAGCACTAACGGAGACTCCGTCGTCACGCTCACGGCAGCCATCGTAACGGTGCGATCGTGGCGCGAGGTCTTACCAGGGTGTCAGGACCTTTTCGATGGCAGCGGCGATCGTCTGGTAGCCGGCATCGTTTGGATGGATGTTGGGACCGAGCGGTGGCGGTTGACACATCCACGTGAGCAGGCATACCTCGGCAACATTCTCGGGCTCCGTGCGATTGCCCGAGAGCACTGGCGCCGTACTGTCAATCCTGAACGCACCTCCGACGTCGGCAATCGGAATGCCAAAGGAGCTGTACACAGAGGTGAGTACCGCATCGAGGCGACGCACCATGTGCAGACTTGATGCAGCCAGGTGCGCGCCTTCGCGGTCACGCAGTGTGTCGGCGAGGTACGGGTCATAGTGCCCCACTCCGACGAACTCAACGTCGGGACCAGCGGCATCCTCCAACAGTCCGACTATTTCGGTGAGTTGAGTGCGAACCGCGCCCAGTTGCCTTCCCACGCAAGTCGAACTCCTCCAGTGATCGTGGACACACGGCAACAAGTCGTTGAATCCGAGATCGATCGTGACGAGTCCGTTCTCATTCTGGTGCGCCTGCAAGAAGGAGATCGCCTCATTCAATTGTGTGTCCGGCGACGAGTAACAGTGGTCGCCGCCGTGCAACATGCTGTACGTCGTCTCGCCGGAACAACCGATCTCGTGTAGGTCCAGTGTCACGCCGTTGGTAGCTTCGGCGGCGACGAGGTAATCGGCGTACCCCTCGTCAGTACGTTCACCCTTGGGATAGCCAGCCGTGGGTTGTACGCCGAGGGATCCGGATCCACCGATCGCAAGGTAGAACGCTGAGACTGGCGTGGCCGCGCCCGCCGCCGATGAACCGACCGAACCCAGGGCTACGCCCAGGACGAGCATCGTCGACGCGATCACAATGGCGCGGGCGCCTCCGAGAAACCTTTTCATCGCTTCATTTCGTGACAGGCTCGCGCCGTTGTTGGATTGCACTGCTCCGCGACACCGCCCAATGACCGGGGACGAACAAGGGTAACAAACCTCAGAGATTTTTCATTTCACCCCACATAAGAATCTCGATGACGTGCCCTTCGCACGCTGCACCGCAGATCTGACGCGCGAAAATGTCACAGAATCGTTGCATTCGATTGGACGCTTTCGATGTCGGGCCGCAGCGGAACTCATCTACGAGTTCAGAACGCCATACCGGATGCATCCCTCTCGAGGCGGCGTCCGGATTCGAACCGGAGTACGGGGCTTTGCAGGCCCCTGCCTAACCACTCGGCCACGCCGCCAGAACTGTAAAGCCTACAACTCAGGTTCCAGTGGCCTTCTGGTGCTTGAAGTAGTGGTACACCGCGCCGACGATGGCGGCGACGACGAGGAACTCCAAGATGGTCCAGAAGGTGGCGGCGAGAAAGCCGATCACGGCGAAGATGATCCAGAGCACCAGTCCGATCAAGAGCAGGACGCCGATTGTCTTTGCGAGGACCATGGCCCCTCCTTCGTTCAGCTCCATCGTAGGCGCCGTTAGAACGCACTTTGAAGTCGGTATTGTGTATCGGTGACCAGACGATTCTCAGCGGCAATCGCCCTCTCAATCGTGATACTGGGGGCCACGTTGGCCCCCGCCCTCTCGGCGTCGGCCATAACCAGTACCAGTTCCTACGTCATCACGAGCAACCTCCCAACCTCGCTGTCGAACCAGCTACCACTGCTGCGACTGCACTTCTCCGCCGCGACGAAGGTGAAGAACCTCCCGGCACTGCGCACGGTGCCACACGTGGCCACCAAATGGCAACAGATCAGCGCGCACGACGTGCAAGCCGTGGTCACCGGTTCACTGCAACCGGCCGAGGTCTACACGATCGACCTGCCGACGAGAATGACCTGCACTTCAACGTGTCACTTCACGAGCGTGCGACCGCGTCTCGCGTCGGTCGCCTCGAGCACGACCTGGGAAGAGCAGTTGTTGGCCGAGCTCAACTACCTGCCGGTCGCCTTCGTCCCGAACTCGACGCAGAGCGATCCGTCCCAGCCGACGATCGGGACCTTCGTCTGGAAGTACCCGAGTCTTCCTCAGACGCTGCAGTCGCAGTGGCAGCCCGGTGTCGCCGGCGTCATCCTTCGCGGTGCGTTGATGAACTTCCAGAGCGTCCACGATCTCCCGACGACCGGCATCGCCGACTCGGCCACGTGGAGCGCCCTGATCACGGCGGTGCAAACGAAAAAAGTCGACCCGACCACGTATAACTACGTCAGCGTCTCCGAAGGTACGCCCGAGGGACTGACGCTTTACGTGGGGAACAAGGTCAAGTTCACAACGCCGGTCAACACCGGCATCTCCGCGGCACCCACGGCGACCGGGACGTACCCGGTCTATGAGCGTTTCTTGTCGACGACGATGTCGGGTACGAACCCCGACGGTTCGCACTACAGCGACCCCGACATCCAGTGGGTCTCGTACTTCAACGGTGGTGACGCGTTGCACGAGTTCCCGCGCTACTCCTACGGCTTCCCGCAGAGCCTCGGGTGCGTCGAGATGCCCTTCGCGAGTGCCGAGACCGTCTTCCCGTACACGCCGATCGGCACGCTCGTCACGGTCAACCCGTAGCGAAGAACTTCACAATTCGTAATCCTCCTTTCTTGCTGTAATTTCTTCGCGCGCTGTTACATTCGAAATAGATGCCACAAGAGTCGACTCGTACGGGTGCCGGTCCCAGCTGGCCCTTGCGGGTCGTACTCGGACTCTGCGTCTCCGCGCTCGTCATCGTCGGTTTCCAACTGAAAGACGAGCACCGCTCCCCCGCGGCCATCACGACGACCACGCTGCACTCGACGTCCTCGACCACGAGCAACACTCCGACGACGACAACGAATGGACCACCGTCGTCGACGTCGCCGACGACCACCCAACCACCGCGTCAACCGACGAACCTGCCGCCGCCGATCGTCAACATGACGGCCTTTAAGCCGCCCGGCGCCGGTTGCTACTTCTCGACCGGAGCGCCAAGTCCCACGAACGGCACCACCTCGACGTCGACCCCGGAGCCCTCGGACGTCGGCGCGCGCGCGATCGGTCACTGCACGGTGCTCGAGATCGGCGACTCACTCGGCAACGACCTCGGATGGGGCATGGCGCGACAACTCGGTCACGATCACGAGGTTCGGCTCGTGCAGGCCGACAAGTCATCGAGCGGTCTACTCACGCCGTGGTTCTACGACTGGGCACAGAAAGAGAAGGTGCTCCTCGCGCAGTACAAACCACAACTCGTCATCATCACCTTCGGCGCGAACGACGAACAGAACCTCAAGACCGCGAGCGGTCAAGTGTTGGCCTTCGGTTCGGCGCCGTGGGTGAAGGCCTACACCGGCGTCGTCACCAAGATGGCGAGCACGGCGACCAAGACCGGCGCGTACGTCTTGTGGGTCGGCATGCCGATCATGCAACCCAACGGCTATCGCCAGGGCATGATGCTGATCAACTCGGTCTTCGCCAAGGTCGCGACGAACGTGCCTGGCATGACGTTCCTGCCGACGTGGGATCTCTTCGCCAACGCCCAGGGCCAGTTCGAAGAGGCCGCGCGCGTCAACAACATCCCGTCACTGCTGCGTGAAGCCGACGGGATCCACTTCAGTTACGTGGGTGAGAACGTGATCTCCACCTTCGTCACGAGAGCGATCGGCACCGTCTATCACGTACAGATCACGCCCGAATCGGCGATGTACATCGATCGCTAAGCGTCGCTAGGTGACGTGCGCCAGATGTCCGACCCACAGCGTCGCGTCCCACGAGAGTCCGATGCAGATCAACAGCATTAACGCAACCGCGACGCCATCGCGGTCGAGTCGCTTCGAATGACGGATCGGGTTCTCCAAGAAGTGATACGAGATCACCGCACAAAGGAACGCGCCAGCGATTTCGATCTCGCGCGCCCACGGTGACGTCGGCGGATGGACCATCTGCAGCGGCAGCATCAACCAGACGTAGTGCCACAGGTAGAGCGAGTACGAGATATCCCCGATGTAGCGCAACGGTCGAAAGGAGAGCCACGTCGCGACCCCGCCCCTGATGCTCGCCTGACCGGTCCAGAGCAGTACCGCCGTCGTGGCGCACGGCCACCAGGCCAGCAGACCAGGGTAAACACTCATGGTATTGAGACGCCACACGGCCAGGGCGAGACCGATGAACGCCGCCACGCCGAGCAGCGTGTTGAGATGCGGCGTCCGTTTCACCCACGCCGTCGGGATCAAGGCGACCAAGGCGCCGAGCGCGATCTCCCAGAAGCGGGTGAAGGGTGAGTAGTAGGCGACGGTCGGACTGATCGGTGTCAGGTGCCACGAGTACCACGCGGACGCCGCGATCGCCGCGATCAAGAAATGACACCAATGGCGTCGTGCGATTCTTCAGTGGCGTGAACATCGCGATCGAGAACACGACGAGTGGGAAGAACAGATAGAACTGCTCTTCGACGGCGAGCGACCAATAGTGCGTGACGAGTGACGGTGCCACGCCGGGGATGAAGTAGTTGCTGCCGGTGCGTATCAGTCGGAAGTTCGCCGAGAAGAGCGACGCCCAGCGAACGTCACCGAGCAGCTGCGGCACGAAGTTCGTGCCGAGCAGGAAGTACGCCGCGAACGTCGTGGCGACCAACGTCAGCGTCGCCGCGGGCACGATGCGTCGGATTCGGCGGGCGTAGAAATACGCGAGATTGTGTCGCACGGGTCGCGACGGCTGACGCCGCAGCAGACTCGTGATCACGAAGCCACTGATGACGAAGAAGACGTCGACGCCGATGTAGCCGCCTTCGAAGCCGGGCACGCGCGCGTGCGCCAGGATCACCAGAATGACGGCGATCGCCCGCAGTCCCTGGATGTCCGGTCGAAACGTCTGACGCGCCGTCGGGTCGCCCGTTACCGCACCGGTCTCTACGTGATCGAGACTGGTCGCGTCGAGATCGGGCACGTGTTCGACGCTACCTCTCTAAATCGCCGATTTCGTATGTCGCCAGTGTTACGACGTGCGTCAACCCGTAGGGTGGTTCAATCACGAACGATGCGCCCACCAAGAAATCGTCGAGCCCCGTCAAGCGCGTCGTGGCCGTCGTCGTCACGGGACTGGCGTTCTACGTCGCGCTGCCAGCGTTCGTCAAGGTCCTCTCGGCGTGGCCGAAACTCTTTCACTTGAGTTGGACGTGGATGGCGTTGATGCTGGTCGCCGAGGTCGTCAGCTTCGTCTGCGCCATGACCCTGTTGCGGTTGCTGCTTCGCACCAAGCAATGGTTCACCGTCGTCGCGGCGCTCCTCGTGGGCAATGCCGTCACGAACGTCTTGCCCGCCGGCGACGTCGCCGGTGCCGGCGTCCAGTATCAGATGCTCGCGATGGGCGGTATCAACGCCGACTCCGCGGCCGGTGGTTTGGCGGCGTCGTCCATCATCGGCTTGGCGGGATTGTTCTTATTGCCGGTCGCCGTCTTGCCGGCGATCCTGGGCGGACTCCCGGTCAGCCCCGGACTCGAGCACGCGGCCTACCTCGGTATCGCGGGCTTCGTGCTCATCGTCGCGTTCGGGGCGGTGCTGCTGACGACCAACGGCCTGCTCACCTGGCTCGCGCGCACGGCCCAGCGGCTCTTGAACGCGATTCCCAAACGCAAGACCAAGACCGAGAACCTGCCGGATCGTCTCATCACCGAGCGCAATCTCGTGCGCAAGAATCTGGGACGACGCTGGCGCGAGGCGATACTGCTCATCGGTGGACGAATCGGCTTCGATTACTTCGCGCTGCTGTGTGCGCTGCGTGCGACCGGTGCCAGTCCGAACGCGCCGCTCGTGCTCTTGGCCTACGCCGCGACGGCGGTCATCGCGCTCGTACCGTTGACGCCGGGCGGACTCGGCGTCGTCGAGGCGAGTTTGAGCGGTCTGCTCGTGCTGGCCGGCGTCGGGAGCGCGAGCGCGATCATCGCGACCCTCGCCTATCGACTCGTCACCTACTGGCTGCCAATCCTCGCCGGCGGTGGCGTGTACGTCGCCTTTCGCAAGCAGTACGGTCCGGTCAAGTTCGGCGCGGCCGCGCGGCCTGCGTCCTAGGACAACGTCGTAGCCGAGCGCGTTACTTCTTGTCGTCGAGCAGGTTGACCATGTCGTTGGCGTGCTCTTCTTCGACGGCCAGGATCTCTTCGAGCATCCGTCGCGTCGTCGGGTCACCGTCGCCGAGCCAGGCGATGATCTCGCTGTAGGAGCTGATCGCGATGCGCTCGGCGATCAGATTCTCCTTGATCATCTCAGTGAGGCTCGACGCCGTCTTGTACTCCGAGTGCGCGCGTTGGCTGATGGTGTCGGGATTGAAGTCCGGCTCGCCGCCGAGTTGCCCGATTCTCGCGGCGATCAGTTCGGCGTGGCCCTGCTCCTCTTTCGAGTGCTCCAAGAACTCGGCGGCGACGGCCTCAGAATCGAGTCCGTGCGCGGCGAAGGAGTGCTGCTGATAGCGCAGCACGCAGATGAGCTCGGTCGCCAAGGATTGATTGAGTACCTCGAGCACTCGGGGCAGGTCGGCACCGTAGGCGTCGGTGATCGAACCCTTGCGCAGGTTCTTGCGGGCGTTCTCGCGCAGCGTCTTGACGTCACTTAGGAATTTGGCCATTAACTCGCTGTCCTCTCGGGTCCGGTGATTTCAATGCTCACCCTAACAACTGGCTCGGCTCCACGAAACTCTGTTTCGGCACGCGATAACTCAGTGTCCTCCTCGGACCTGGACCGGCACCCCGTCTGGGAGCGTGGCACTTCCGCTCATCGGGTGGAGATGAATGGATTTCCCCCACCGGCGATTCGTCTGAGTGTCGTCGTATTTCACTTCGCGTCAATACCACTGCCCTGTGGCCTGCCCTCAGTATCAATTACAGCCGATCACTAGAGGTCACTAAGTCAACCGCACTGGCGAAGTACGAACTACACGACAATCTGCGAATCTCGGTGCACCATTCTTTTCCACCTGCTCGCCGCAGCTCGTTCAGATTTCGGTCGAACGACTGCAGCGTCAATCGGTACTGCGCAGGTCGAAGCAAGTGTGTTTCACTTCCTTCGACGCTCTCCTCCGGCGAACCCGAACCGATTGTCCTTACACGCGGTGTCGAGTCGTTATCTCGGACCTTAGGGCAACTCGATTAACTGCGCATAAGAAAATATCCCCGGTCGGTGCATTGGGGAGCACCGACCGGGGATCAGGGAGAATGCGCGGATTAGTAGTAGTGCCTACGTCCGCCGACGGCGTGACCCAAGGCGCCCATCGCCCAGAGCACGAGACCAACCAACAAGAAAATCATGCCAATCGTCCACAGGATCTTGAACGCCAATACGAATCCGATTATCAGAAGTATCAAACCGAAGACAACCATTGTCTCTTTCCTTTGTTCAGTGAACGTTCTCCACGCCCATTTGGAACTTCCACACTGCACTAACGACGTTAGGCATGCGTTCTTTACAGGTTTCTGCGAGCAACTTGAGAAAATTATGTGAGAAGAAAAGTGAGATGAATTCTCGCGCGAAAGAGTGCGCCGGACACTTAACAAGTCGCGGGTAGTCATCGTTATTAAGGTTGTTGTCTATGGCGAGAAAGACAGCACGACGAACGCCGCCGACGCTGGCGCAGGTCTGGATCGCCGGACTCATCGCGGCGGCCATCGCGGTCGCGGCGATCGTCGTCAAGTCCGAGTTCGATCGTCGCCACGGTCCCATGCATCACTCCTTCGTCGCGTGGATCGCGGTGCCCGTGCTGTTGATCTCCGGTATCTACGCGGTGGGGCGCCTGGCCGACGGCATGGGGCGCTTCCTCGCGCGACGTCAGATCGAAGCGGCCGGCGCGATCGTGCGGCTCATCGCCACCGGCGTGGGGTACCTCTTGGTCCTGATCGCGGTCTTCGAGCTCTTGGGCGTCTCGATCGCGCACCTCATTATCGGCTTCGGACTGGCCGGTGTGGTGCTCGGCATCGCGGCCCAGCAGAGCCTCGGCAACATCTTCGCCTCGTTGGTCCTGCTCTTCGCTCGTCCCTTCAGCGTCGGCGAGCACATCCGCGTTCGCTCTGGCACCGTCGGGGTCGCTCGACGCCTGGGTACTGGGTATCGGACTCACCTACGTGACGCTGCAGACCGAGGACGGACTGTTGAAGGTGCCGAACTCGGTCGTCCTGGCCTCGGGCATCGGCAAACTCGACACGCCACCCCATCGACTACCGTGACACTCGTTGCACCGCATCACTAACCGAGAAAGAGGACTGACCATGGGCTCAGCGGGAGACAAACCGAGGAAGCCACGTCGACGTCTGCCGCGCGTGTCGAAGTATCCGGACTCGAGTGGCAACCCCCTCGCCGGCTTGACCGGTGGCGGCGACGGACATGACCGGTCCGGGCGCGAGTCACGGTCCGTCCGAACACCATCACCCGCCCGGCAAGGTCGGCTCCGCGTTCCTCTGGCTACTCGGACGTCGACAAACGACGATGCCACCGGCCGACGAGCCCGCGCCGGCGCCCGCGCACCAACACGAAGACAAGGACGAGCGCGAGGAAGAAGCCGAGTAACCCTCGTCGGGGAAGTTCCTTAGGAAGCGACGACCGGACCCGAGGCGACGAAGTTCTTGGCCGGCGTCAATGACCCTCCGGCCTTTTGCACCGTGACCGCCAACTCCGACGGGAGCCGGTGAGGAGTCCATGGTGAACGTCACGTGCCCCGGCTTGGCGCCCATGACGCCGATCGAGACCGGCGAACCCTTCACGATGCCCCAGAGTTGATAGGTCTCAGTCGACGCCAGGGTCGGCATCGAGGACTTGACGAGGTAGCCCGTGCCATCGGGCAACATCACGAACTCGGCGAGTTGCGTGATTGGACGCGCTCGTGAGGTTCACCAACTGATGTCCCGGCGCCTTGAGCGCGCGCTGCACGGCACTGCGATTGGCGAAGCGAAGCGCGGTCTGCAAGTTGTTGACGTGGTTCTGTGCGCCGGCGAATCCGATCGCCAGCACCACGATCGACGCCGCGGCGGCAACGGCGACCGCTGCGAACAGTGTGCGACGTCGCGTTGACCTCGCACCGTCAATGGCCACGACCTCCGCGGGCGTGTCGCCGATGACGAGTGGCGGCATCTCCGCGCGGTCGCCCTTGCGCTCCCAGAGTTGACTCGAGATGTTGGTCCACAGACCCTCCGGCAACTCTTCGACCGAGTTGCCGATCGCCGCGGCGACGGCTCGGTTGGCGTCGAGCTCGCTCTGACAACGCGGGCAGGTCGCCGCGTGCTCCTCGACCTGGGCCAGGGTCTCGGCGTCGACGGCGTGCAGCGCCGCGACGGCCAACAGTTCGTTCGCTTCGTCGTGGCTCATCATCGATCCGCTCCTTCGATCCCGGACTCCACGAGCGTGGCGCGCATCCGGCGCATCCCGTTTCTGATTCGACTCTTGACGGTGCCTTCTGGTTCGTTCAAGATCTCGGCAACCTTGATGTACGTATGGCCCTCGAAGTACGCGAGCTCGATGGCGCGGCGCTCTTCGGGGGGTAACTCCCCGAGCGCCTTCTTCACGTCCTCGGCTAGGACGACGTCCCACGCCTCGTGCTGCATGTCGTAGGCGCCGCGCGCCGCCTTGTGCGCGTCGTTGATCTCTCGCTGACGACGAGCGGTGAGCGAACGAATCGTCTCCACGGCGCGCGCGTGACTCTGGGTCAACAGCCAACTGCGGAGATTCCCGCGCGACGGCGTCGAAGCGCTCTGGTTGATTCCACAGACGAAGGAAGACCTCCTGGGTGACGTCCTCGGCCTCGGCGGCGCCGTTGAGGACCCGACGGGCGAGACCGAACACCGCACCACCGTGTCGGCGGTACGTCTCGGCGAGCGCCACCTCGTTGTAGCGCGCGATCATCGTGACCAGTTGGGCGTCACTGACCTCTCGGATGTCATCCATACGTATCCACTTCTAGTTCGACACCGACGGCGCGGACACGGATGTCGCGCCGAAACCCTTCGTTCTATGGGTTTTCGATGAACAGTCATCCAAAATGCCTCGCCGCAACGTACAACCTTATGAATTCCCCGGTGGCGCCACTCTTACTCATGGGAGTGGCGCCACTCCCCCTTTACCGACCGTTTCGAGACCGATCTCACGGACCGTGTTGAAACTCCTCGGGGCCGAAGGCACTGCTGCCACGCTGGGTGGCGATCTCGATGCCGTGGTCACCGAGTTCGGACGCCGCGCCCACGGCGGCCCGACCGAACTTCTCGCGCACGTCGTCGACGGCGTCTCGGAGCGCTTCGTTCGAGACCTGCCGCTCTCGCGAGATCGCCTCGGCCTGTTCGCGCGGATCGTTCGACGTCGGATCGAGCCCGAACGTCAACTGCAGGTTGTTGGCGTCGCGCTCGAGGAACGACGACGCGTGGATCGCCAAGAGTCGGACCGAGTTCGCCAGATCGATCGATTGCAACAACGCCTCGGCGATGGCCAGAATCGCGACTTCGTCGTCGATGCCGAATGACAGCGTCTGGGACCGGCTCACGCTCGTGAGGTCGTCGAAACGAACGATCACGGTAATCGTGCGCGCGACGCGACCCTGACCGCGCAGGGCTCGCGCCACTACCGACGCTTGCGTCCTCGCCGCGACAATGATCTCCTCGATCCCGCTCAGTGATTTGGCGAAGGTCTGGTCGTGGCCGACTGACTTGAGGACCCGATCGACGGTGACCTCGCGCTTGTCCTCACCGTGGGCGTAGGCGACGAGGGTCGAGGCCATCGCCGAGCCGACGTGCGCGGCCAGCGTCGACTCATCGACCTTGGCCAGGTCGCGGACCCAACGTAGTCCGAGCTTCTGCAACTTCTCAGCGGTCGCCGGGCCGACGCCCCACAGCGCACGCACCGGCAGTTCGTTCAGCCACTGCTGCTCGAGCGCGGGGCTGACCCAGACGACGCCGGGGCCGTCGACCAGTTGTCCGTCGACCACGGTCGGCTTGGACTCCTTCGAGGCCAACTTCGCGAAGAGCTTGTTGCGCCCGAGTCCCACGCCGCAGAGGAGTCCGAGTTCGGTGGTGATCCGGTGCCGTAGTCCGGCCGCCGCCTCGAGTGGGCGCACGTCCAGGCGCCGCAGACTCGACAGGTTGGCGAAGACCTCGTCGAGACCGAGTGGTTCGAATTCCGGGCGTGAGGTCGCGCACGATGTCGTGGAACCGTCGCGAGTACGCCTCGTAGCGGTCGAAGCGACCGGGCAGGATGATCAGGTCCGGACACCGTCGCCGAGCGATGACGCTCGGCATCGCGCTGCGCACGCCGTATCGGCGGGCCTCGTAGCTCGCACTGGCGACCACGCCGCGTGCCCCGCCACCGCCGACCGCGACGGGCTTGCCGCGAAGCGACGGGTCGTCGAGGATCTCGACCGACGCGAAGAACGCGTCGAGGTCGACGTGCAGGATCGGCGCGTCGTCGACCGAGGGGTTCTCAGAAGGCGAGTTCAACACTGCGAAACGCCTCGCCGAACTGCGCGTTCACCGGTCGACCGGCCTGTTCGGCGCGACCGTAGACGAGTTCACGAATCGCGTCGGCGTCACCGGCCAACTGCGAACTGTGCGCCAGCACGGCCTTCACCTTGGTGTCGATGGTGCTCGAGATGTCGGCCACCACGTCGGGTTCGTGCGTGCCACTGAGCAACAAACTGGCGACCTGGTGCGGTTCCCCGCGGTCCGGGAAGTAGAGCGGCATCGCCGCCGCGGGCGCGACCGCGTCCAGCATCGCCCAGCCGGTCTCGCGATGGTCACGATGGTTCACGTAGACCCCGGCGAAGAACGTCGCGGTCGGGTCCGGTCCCACCACGACCTCCGGGCGGTACTGACGGACCAAGGCGACGAGCTCACCGCGCAGTTCCTCGTCGTTGTCGACCTCGCCGTCGCGGCGCCCGAGCCGGGTTACCGTGGCGGCGCCGAGAAGATCGGCCGCGAACTCCACCTCGGCTTCTCGCACCTCGCGCACGGCGCCGGCGTCGGCGCTCAACACGTGCGATCCCTTGTCGCCGTCACACACGACGACCAGATGCACGGCACAGCCGTCCTGCGCCCACTGGGCGAGGAGTCCCCCGGCGGCGACGTCGGCGTCGTCGGGGTGGGCGTAGATGGCCATCGCGCACTGGGGCGTGAGGTTCAGCGCGCGCATCAGCCGCGCAGTTTGGGTGCCGTGGTCTTCACGAGCATGCCGATCTCGCGCGCAAAGTCCTCCGTCCCTTCGAAACCCTTGTAGACCGATGCGAATCGTACGTAAGCGACGTCATCGACGTCGCGCAGGGCCTCGAGTGACGCCATGCCCACTTCTTCACTAGTCACGTCGCGATTGAGCAATCGCATCGACTCGTCAATCGCAGTCACCAGCACCTCGAGGGCCTCTTCGTCAACCGGGCGGTTCTTGGTCGCGGCGCGCATCCCCCGCAGAATCTTGGTGCGATCGAACGGTTCACGCTCCCCGGAACGCTTGACCACGTAGAGGCCGATCTCTTCGATCCGCTCGAAGGTGGTGTAGCGCTGGTTGCAGTTCGAACACTCGCGCCGGCGCCGGATGGCCACGCCATCCTCGGCCAGGCGCGAATCAACGACGCGGTCGTCGTCCGCCGAACAGAAGGGACAGCGCATGCCTTGAGGATACACCCAAATCCCTTGAAATTTAGGGGATTAGGATGCGCTCGCCGGGCACGACCACCGACGAATCGAGCTCACGAACGAGGTCGGCACGCGCCACGTTGGGGTCAACGGGATTGATCATTCGCGCGATGGAATTGATGGAATCACCGGGTTGCACGACGTAATTCATGCCCGACGCGAGTACCGAACTGTTCGCCAGGTCAGTCGGTAGGCCGGCGCCGGTCTCTCCCCCGAAAGCATGACCGGGCCAGGCCAGGATCACGAGACCGAGTACCAACACGAGTCCGAGCAACGTGCGGCGACGACGCTTCATCATCCGTGCGCGAGCGGCGCGGCGCTTGGCCAGCGTGGGGCCCGTGCGAAAGACCTCGGGGGTGCTCACCAGGCGCAGGTACGGGCGCTCACGGGACTCCTCGTACTCCTCGAACTCGATTACCTCAACTGCCGCCATGGCCGACCCCTTTTCACGAACACCTGTTCGTATAGTGTAAGGCGAACAAGTGTTCGTTGCAAGAGTAATTTCCAACTGTGACAACGGGACTAAAACACCTGTAATTCCAACAGTTTTCGCCCCAAACGCCCGAACTGCGTCCACTGGGAGCGCTCGGTTGTTCGCCCGCCCGACAGTGCCTTGACGGCCCCGTCGAGTTCTTTGACGAGTCGGATCCGGTGACGCCGGACCAGGTGGGCGCAGTGCGCGGTCAACCGGTCATCGGGATGGTCGTGAGAGTCCGTCACCTGACCGTCGGTGATCCAGACGACCGTTTCGGTGCCGTGGCGACGACGAAGCACCCACTCGAGCACCTCGCCATCGACGCCGTTGCCGATGTTGCCCGTGGGGACCGTGCGCGCGACGGCGCCGCGGTCGGCCAAGATCCACGCGTTGGGCGTCGCCCCCGCGTCACCGGGTCGGTGGCTGTAGCCCACGACGAGCGCGTCGGGCGCCCTGGCTAACAGCGTCGTCAGTGACGCTTCATCGATGTCCATCGAACCCGACTGGTCAATGATGACGATGCCCCCGTGGAACGTCGCTCGGGTCGCGAAGGCGCGTTTACGTTCGTCGGTCAAGAGTCGACTCGGATAGCGCATGCTCGCCCCACTGGTACTCGCGCGCGCACGACGCACGCCCGCGCCTCTCGGTCGTGGCGACATCACGACCGCGTCGTCGAACTTGAGCGCCGCGAATCGACCGGTTGGCGGACGCCGTCCCCCCGGCTCGAGTGATCGGCGAAATGCTCGCAGTTCCTCGGGCGTCGACGGCGGACGCGCGACCATGGACTGCGTGAGGATTCGCGCCAACACGACCGTGGCGTTCGCGTAGCCCTCCGGCAGTAGGTCGTCATTCACTCGTGTGGCGCCCAGGGCGCCATTCGCGTGGCTGCCCATCAACGCGTTGGCGCGTTTTCGCACCGCCCGTAGTCCCGGCATCCACGTCGGTTTGATCGATCGGATGCCCGCGAGATAGTCCTTCTCTCCCCCGGTGCCGAGGACCGCCATGAGAAAGCAGACCGCTTCGGACCAGTCGTCACCCTCCGCGATTCGACGAGCACCACTTTTCTCCGAGCCGTCGTGCAACCGGGCGACGTCGAATCCCAGTCGAGCGATGAGCGTGTTGATCCGGAGCTCCTCGGCGCACTCAAGTGCCCGCGGTGACATCTCATCGAGTGCGCCGAAGTGCTCGATGCGATGAGGACTGACGCGCGCGTGCATCAACTCGTGGGCGCGTACGACGCGTGAGGTGGCGTCCTTGCCGAGGGGAACCTCAAGGATTCGCTCGGTCAGGTTGCAGCTGGCCTCACCTCGTCGTGTCGAACCGGGTTTGACGGTCCAGGGCGCGACGGCGAACCCGTCGTCACGTCCCGTCACCAGCTCCGGATGCACGGTGCCGCTCACGACAGCGCGGCGATGGCCAACGCGTCGAGCACGCTGGTCGCGACGTCACCGAAGACCAGTTGCGCGGCGCGCGCGGCGCCCACGTGACGGCGCAGTTCGTCGAAGGCGTAGAAACTGCGCAGCGATACGCGTCGTCCGGCCGGCCCCAGTGAGCCGGCCAGCGCCGGCGCGCGCAGGTCACTGCTGAGACTGGCGAGGGCCGACGCGTGTGGTCGGTCGATTCGCAGACACACCGGGAAACGGTCGCGCAGCGACGGCGCGATGTCGTCGAGGTCGTCGACATTGGTGGTCATCACGACCGAGAACTGCGGACCCGGTCGCACCCACTCGCTCGTCTCGGGATTACGCCAGCGCGACGACTCGGGAGAGTCGGTCATCGCGAGCAGTGTGCTCAGCGCGTCACCGGAGGCGCGATCGACCTCGTCGACGACGAGTCGTCCGCCGAGTCCTCCGGCCCCACGCCAGGCGCGGATCGCCGGGCCCTCACGCCACTCCCACCGGTTTTCCCCGACCGGCATCCACGTACCGGTGATCTCACCCGACGTCAGGTCCTCGGTGCAGACCAGTCGCTCGGCGGGACTGGTGCCGACGCCGTGGTGCAACGCGGCGTAGGTCTTGCCGGTCCCCGACGGTCCGTAGAGCAGCACGCGCGAGATGCCCGACGACAACACGTCGGTGAGGTCACGCCAACAGGATCCGGCTTCTTCAAAACTCTCGGTTAACGACAACAGAACTCCTTGAATGGAGTCAGACAACGGTCGCCGTAGTCACCACGACGCGACGAATCCCCTCGATCGACCACCACCACTGGTCGATCGAGGGGATTCGTTCGAAGCTATACGGAGAGTTCGTGCTCGATGGCGGCCAACTCCTCGGCCGTTCCTTGAATCTTCGGACCCTTGAACCACTTGCGCGCCGACACCGCGTACCAGATACCGGCGAAGCCGATGACGACCACTACCGCGAACGGGGTGTAGTTGAAGTCATCGGCGTTGATGGGCGACGTCGCTGGGAGCATGAACAAGACGCAGATGATGACGACCCAGACGATGGCGATCCACCCGAAGACTGGACCCCACTTCCCGAGCTTCCATGGCCCGGGATGAAACGCCGCACCATTGATGCGCCGCAAGAAGACCGGGATCAAGTACGCGACGTAGAGCCCGATGACCGCGATCGACGTCACGGCGGCGTAGGCCGTGCCACCGGTCGCACCCGGCAGGAGTGCCGGCGTCACCAGAATGAACGCACCGACGGCCCCGAACCAGGCGGAATGCACGGGCACGCGGCTGCGCTTGCTGACGTGGTGCCAGTAGTTCGAGAACGGCACGGCGCCGTCGCGCGAGAAGGCGTAGATCATTCGAGAGTTCGCCGTGATCGAGGCGATGCCACAGAAGAATTGGGCACCGATCACCACCAGCACCAAGATCTCACCGAGGACCTTGCCGCAGGCATAGACGAAGACGTTGCCCCACGGCACGCCGCCGGCGAAGGAGGCGTAGGAGTTGTACGGCGTCCCGGCGATGTGCGCCACGAGCCCGTGACCGAACTTGGGGATCGCGATACTCACGCCGATGAGGAGCACGAAACCGGCGATCCAGGACACCCAGATCGAGGTCACGATGCCCTTGGGACCCGAGACCGCCGCGTCGAGCGTCTCTTCGGTCACGTGCGCTGACGCGTCATAGCCCGTGAAGGTGTACTGGGCGACGAGTAGTCCCAGCAGGAAGACGTAGAACGGAACAGTGAATCCGGAAAGACCCCGGAAGGCATCAAAACCACCGGAACCGAAGAGGAAACTCCCGCCCTGGTGACTGTGCGAGTGCGGCGCGATGAAGAGCAGGATCACGATGACCGCGACGCCGGTCAGGTGCCACCACACCGAGACCTTGTTGAACAGGGCAACGATGTTGACGCCAAAGGTGTTGATCAATCCTTGGATCAGCAACAAGATCGCCGTGAGCAACACGACGTGTCGGTTCGAGGTCCACGTCGCGTTGCCCGAAACCAGGTAGATGAACTCACCCACCGAGTACCCGCACCCGAAGGTGATACCCGCGGTGACCGCGACCTGACCGAGCAGGTTGAACCAACCGGTGAACCACGACCACGCGGGGCCGCTCTTTCCGGGCGCCAACTTGGCTGACCAGTAGTACAGCCCGCCCGCGGTCGGGAACGCCGAGCAGATCTCGGCCATGGAGAGACCCGCGAACAACACGAGCAGACCGACGACGGCCCAGCCCCAGATCATCACCGGCGGGCCGCCGTGGTACAACCCGTAGGAGTAGAGCGTGAGACATCCCGAGAGGATCGAGATAATCGTGAACGAGATGGCGAAGTTCGAGAACTTGCTCATCCCGCGATGGAGTTCTTGCGCGTACCCCATCTGGTGCAATCGTTGCTCGTCGCTCAGCGCAGTGGGTGCGATGACGACACTATCGTCTGACACAAATCCTCCCCCGATTCTAATGGCCTATACCATTGAGCGAGATACTAGAACTTCTTCACGCGCCGAGCACGGAGAATTGTGTTCGCGCCGTTAAAAGCGAAATCGGCGATCTCGAGCGCCGAGCAAACGTTGCGCCCTGACGAACGGTGAAGCTGACGTCGTCACTCGCTGTTCACCTTGCTCGTCAACACCGAGATGTCTCGTCGCGTCACCTGAACGCCGTCACGAGAACCGCCTCGTCGCCAACAGCGTGGGCGATCATGCGATCACACGGACGACCGTTCTTCAAGGGATGAATCGGCCGCTGATTGAGTAGCCTCCACCTAGATTGAAATCTCATCTTCGTCCGCCCGGAGGACGAACCCAAGGAGCAGACGTGAGCACACCCACCGCCGGTCGACCGACGCGCGACGAACTCGTCGAACTGGTCGAAGAAGGCGACATCGACACCATCATCGTCGCGATCGTCGACATGCAGGGTCGCGTCCAGGGCAAGCGCCTCGACGCGACGTACTTCTTCGACGAGTTGGCCGACGGCGTCGTCGAGGGGTGCAGCTATCTACTCGCCTCCGATGTCGACATGCGCACCGTCGACGGCTTCGCGCTCACCTCGTGGGAGCGGGGCTACGGCGACCTCGCGTTCAAGCCCGATTTCTCCTCGACGCGACTCGTGCCGTGGCACGAGAAGACGGTCATCATCTTCGCCGACGTCGAAACGGTCGACGGCGTTGCGGTCGCGCCGTCACCGCGCCAGATCCTCCTCGCCCAGGTCGCGCGACTCGCCGATCGGGGCTGGACCGGGATCACGGGCACCGAACTCGAGTTCATCGTCTTCGAGGACACCTACGAGCAGGCCTGGGAGGCCGGGTACCGCGACATGACGCCGGTGAATCAGTACAACGTCGACTACTCGATCCAGGGAACCTCGCGGATCGAACCGCTGCTCGGACGCATTCGTCGTTCGATGCGCTCGGCGGGCATGAACGTCGAGTCGGTGAAGGGTGAGTGCAACTTCGGTCAGCACGAGGTCGCCTTCAAGTACGACACGCTCGTGGAGAAGTCCGACGAGCACAGCCTCTTCAAACTCGGCGCGAAGGAGATCGCCGCCCAGGAGGGCGTCAGCCTCACCTTCATGGCGAAGTACGACCAGCGCGAGGGCAACTCGTGTCACATCCACCTCTCGCTGCGTGACAAGGACAACCAGCCGGTCTTCGCCGGCGACGGCGACCACGGATTCTCCGAGGTCTTCGACCACTTCCTGGCCGGACTGCTCGCCTACTCGCGCGACTTCTCGATGCTGCTGGCGCCGAACATCAACAGCTACAAGCGCTTCGCCGCGGGATCCTTCGCGCCCACGGCGATCTTGTGGGGCCACGACAACCGCACGTGCGCCTTCCGCGTCGTCGGCCACGGTCCGTCGCTGCGCTTCGAGTGTCGGATCCCCGGCGGCGACGTGAATCCCTACCTCGCGATCGCGGCCCTCGTCGCGGCCGGACTGCAGGGCGTCGACGACAAGCTGGCGCTCCCGCCGGCCTTCGTCGGCAACGCCTACGAGGCCGACAGTGCGCGCGTGCCGACGACGCTCGCCGAGGCGACGGAACTCTTCGACCACAGCGCGGTCGCGCGCGCGGCCTTCGGCGACGAGGTCGTCGATCACTACGTGCACGCCGCGCGCGTCGAGATCGACGCCTTCAACGCCGCCGTCACCGACTGGGAGCGCTACCGAGGCTTCGAGCGACTATGAGCACGCTGTCCGTCCTCAATCCCGCGACCGAGACCACGGTCAAAGAGATCGAACTCTACGACGCCGAGGCGACCGATCGCGCCATCGCGCGCGCGGCCAAGGCCTTCTCGGACTGGCGTGACGTCACGCCGTCGCGCCGAGCGCATCTCTTGCGCCGCTTCGCCGAGGTCGTCGACGACCACATCGAGGAGTTGGCGCAACTCGAGGTCGCCAACTCGGGCCACACCATCGGCAATGCCCGGTGGGAGGCCGGCAACGTCCGTGACGTGCTGGCGTACTACTCCGGCGCGCCGGAACGTCACAGCGGCAAGCAGATCCCCGTCGCCGGCGGCGTCGACCTCACCTTCTACGAGCCGCTCGGCGTCGTCGGCATCATCGTGCCGTGGAACTTCCCGATGCCGATCGCCGGGTGGGGCTTCGCGCCGGCGCTCGCGGCCGGCAACACCGTCGTCTTGAAGCCGGCGACGCTGACGCCGCTCACGGCGATTCGTCTCGGCGAACTCGGACTCGAGGCCGGTCTGCCCGAGGGCGTCTTCCAGGTGCTGCCCGGTGACGGCGGCGTCGTCGGCTGGCGCTTCGTGACGCACGAGGCCGTGCGCAAGGTCTGCTTCACCGGTTCGAGTGACATGGGCAAGCGCGTCATGGCCGGCTGCGCCGAGCAGGTGAAGCGCGTGACGTTGGAGCTCGGCGGCAAGAGCGCGAACGTCATCTTCGCCGACGCGGACCTAGAACGCGCGGCCGCCGGCGCGCCGGGCGCCGTCTTCGACAACGCCGGCCAGGACTGCTGCGCGCGCTCGCGGATCCTCGTCGAGGCCTCGGCCTACGAGCGCTTCATGGAACTCTTCGAGGTCGCGGTGAAGAAGTTCCGCGTGCTCGACCCGACCGACGAGACGGCCGAGATGGGACCACTCATCTCGGCCGGTCAGCGAACGAGCGTCGACTCCTTCGTCGACGAGAAGTCCGTCGCCTTTCGCGGTAGCGCGCCGAGCGGGCCGGGCTTCTGGTATCCGCCGACGGTGCTGGAGTCGAGCGACGGCACGGACCGCGCCTTTCGCGAGGAGATCTTCGGTCCGGTCGTCTCGGTCCTGCGCTTCGAGGACGAGGCCGAAGCGATCCGCGTCGCCAACGACAGTCCCTACGGACTCTCGGGCTCGATCTGGACGCGCGACGTCGGACGGGCGCTGCGCGTCGCGCGCGGCGTCGAGACCGGGGCGCTGTCGGTGAACTCGAACTCGTCGGTGCGCTACTCGACGCCCTTCGGCGGCTACAAGCAGTCCGGCATCGGCCGAGAACTCGGTCCCGACGCGCTGCGCAGTTTCAGTGAAGAGAAGAACGTATTTATTTCAACGGAGGAATGATGGGTCGTCTGGACAACAAGGTGGCGGTCATCACCGGCGCGGCGAGTGGCATCGGTCGAGCGACCGCGCGTCGCTTCGCCGCCGAGGGCGCGAGCGTCGTCGTGGCCGACTTCGACGAGGAGCACGGGCCCGAGGTCGCCAAGGAGATCGGCGGTCACTTCGTGCAGGTGAACGTCGCCGACGAGGCCAGCGTGATCGCGCTGTACGAAGAAGACCGTCGAGGTCTACGGCGGCATCGACGTGCTCTTCAACAACGCCGGTATCTCACCGGCCGACGACGACTCGATCCTCACGACCGGACTGGAGGCGTGGCAGCGGGTCCAGGACGTCAACCTGACCTCGGTCTACCTCTGTTGCAAGTACGGCATCCCGCACCTGCAAGCGCGCGGCGGCGGTTCGATCATCAACACGGCGTCCTTCGTCGCGGTTCTCGGCTCGGCGACGTCGCAGATCTCCTACACCGCGTCCAAGGGCGGCGTGCTCGCGATGAGCCGCGAACTCGCGGTCCAGTTCGCGCGCGAGAAGATCCGCGTGAACGCGCTCTGCCCGGGACCGGTCAACACGCCGCTGCTGATCGAGCTGTTCGCCAAGGACCCCGAGCGCGCCGCGCGCCGCCTGGTGCACGTCCCGATGGGGCGCTTCGGCGAGCCCGAGGAGATCGCCAACGCGGTGCTCTTCCTCGCGAGCGACGACGCCTCGTTCGTGACCGCGACGACGTTCATGGTCGACGGCGGCATCCACGGCGCCTACGTCACGCCGCTGTAGTCAGCGAAGAACACTCCGCGACGTCGCTAGTCCGGTTCGCTCGCGCGCCACCACTCTCGCACGATGACCTGAATGGTGGCGGCCATCGGCACGGCGAGCAGGACCGCGACGAAGCCGCCGGCCAGTCCCGCGACCCACGAACCGAGGTCGGCACCGACCAAGACCGCGACGAACACGAGCAGCGGATTGATCTTGACGGTCCGGCTCATGACGATCGGGTTCAAGATGTGATTCTCGACTTGGGTGTAGACGAGGAAGACGACGAGCGTCACGATGCCCGCGACTGAGCGAGTGGGCGAAGGCGAAGAGCACCGTCGGGAAGCCGGCCAGGGCGCCGCCGATCGTGGGCAGGAAGTCGACGAGCGCGACCCACAGCGCCCACAAGAACGCGTAGGGCACGCCGATGATCAACAAGGTGACGAAGACGACGACGCCCGCGGCGATCGACGTCAACATGTCGCCCAGGACGTAGCCCGAGACCGATCGCGAGATGATCCGACCGATGTGGCGGTAGCGCTTGGCGCGCTCGGGCGACACCATCTTCGTGAGCGAGCGCCGGATCTTCGGCGCTTCGATCAGCAACAGGACGACGAAGGTGAAGACGAAGATCAGCGACAGGATCGCCGACAACGCGCCCTTGCCGAGCGCGAGCGCGGGTTTGCTGAGACCGGTCGCCAGTGACGTGAGGTGACTGGAGTTCTTCTTGACCCAGTTCTCGACGTGGTACTTGCGAAAGAGATGGCCGATCCAGCCCTTGCCGTGCTGGGCTTGGCGGACGTAGCCCGGCAGGGCGTGCGCGAAGTGCGTGATGCCGTTGATCAGCGGGTACCCGAATAGGACGGCGAGACCGAGGAAGACCAGCAGCGCCACGAAGGTGACGATCGCGACCGCGCCACCACGACGCTTGACGCGCCAGTGCTGCAGCGCCACCACGACGGGATTGAGGATCAGGGCGATGAAGCCGCCGACGAGACCGAGCATCAACAGGTCGCGCAGGTGATAGATCACCTGGCCCGACAGGTAGACGCCGGCCACCGTGAAGACCGCGAAGAGAATCGTGAGGACCGGTACCTGGTTGCCCTCGGCCGTGCGCACGAATCGTCGACGACGAGTCTCGGGTACCTCTTCCTCTTCCTCCACGACGGGCGGCTTTGGGCGCGGCGTTCGTCTTACGGGCACGGAGTCAGCCAATGGGCGCGGCGCGAACGAAGTACCCCCGGTGCGACGCACCGTCGACGAGTGAGCCACGCGTGAACATCCCGTCATGCTAACCAATGCCTCCTGCGGTATTCGCTCCTTCGCACCGTTGCCGCCGGTCGCGCTCAATGGTCTCGAAGAGCGTCACGACGCGTCGTCGTGGTCGCCCAACCACTAGGTGTGACGACCTCCCATGGCAGACTGGTGACGATGGAGGGCGAATGAGCAACGACACGTTCGAGTACACGATCTATATCGACACCACCACCAAGCGACTCTGGCGGGCGTTGACCGACCCGCTAAAGACCAGGAAATGGTGGAACATCTCGTTCGTGACGGACTGGAAGGTCGGCTCGGCGATGGAGGTCAAGATGGGACACGTCACGATCCGTGACCCCGAGCAGGTCGATCTTGGAATCCGACGCGCCGAATCGACTCGCCTACACCTGGCACACCTTTTCACCCGAGTGGGCCAGCGCCAACGGCTACTCCGAAGATGATCGCTTGAAGTTCGCCAACGAGACCCGATCCAAGGTGGCCTTTGACATCGATCGCGCCAACGGCGTGACGCGGCTCCACGTCGTGCACGACGGATTCGAATCGGGCAGCGTCGTGTTCGAAGCGATCCGTGAAGGGTGGCCGCCCTTCCTGTCGAGCCTCAAGACGTTCCTCGAGACCGGTGAGCCGCTCGACTTCGCGATGTAGCGAGACGGACTACGACGCGAACGTCTTGACGACGATCACGTCGAGCCGCCACAGCAACGCGAGATCGGGACAGGCGACGCCGGCTTTGCACGACTCGATGCCGGTCACTTGCACCGTGGCGCGTCCGACTTTCGCGGCGTGCACCGTGGCGGCGTCGACACCGATCGAGTTTCGCGAGATCGTCGTCACGACGACGTCGCGCGACGAGCTGACCGGGTTACCCCACCGAAAGCCGGAACCGAGTTTGAAGCGAACGTTGGCGCCGAGAAGTACCCGCACGACGCACTCGTTCTTCGAACTGACGCGCACCGATTTGCTCTTGACGACGCCACAGAGCGGCAGTGCGTTGGCCGCGTCGTTCACTCTGATCGATGAGGCACCGGCGTCGGCGCCCGATAGCACCACGGTGGACGCCACGAGCGTGGCGCCGATGAGCGCGGACCGAAGAACGACCCTACGGGTTTTCTTCATCTCACTCCTCCCAACCCATTCAAACGGAATCCCGTCGAATCGAATCGCCTACTTGGTACCTGTCGTTGACAACGCCGAATTACCCGCGTTGGCGAGGTTTCGCACCTACGCCGCCGTAAAGATTCGAAAGCGAAAGAGATCCAAGTCGGTCGGTGCTTCGTAGAACTGCGGTTGGGCGCATCAGCGTGAGTCCGTGCCGAAAGGAGTACGCCCGAAGTGGTGTTGCGGTCCCCTCTCGACTCCTTTCGGCACGCTCACGTCGACCACATGTAGTCGTCATACAGTTGGGCCTACCAGCGCAACGAAAGGACCACCCATGATCTTCGGAGCCCACGTCATCGTCTTCACGCCCGACGCCGACGCCGATCGCGCGTTCTTTCGCGACGTCCTCGAGATGGAGAGCGTCGACTCCGGCGGTGGGTGGTTGATCTTCGAGATGCCCCCGTCCGAGATTGCGTTTCATCCCACTGACGAGCGCGCCGACGAACGAGCTCTATCTTCTTGTGCGACGACTTCGCGTCCGAGATGGCGCGCCTCGAAGCCAAGGGCGTCGTCTTCTCGCCCGTCGATGACGAACGCTGGGGCACGGTCACGCGGTTCTCCCTGCCAAGCGGCACGACACTCGCTCTCTATCAGCCCAAGCATCCGATGGCGCTCAAGCGCCACTGATAACTACGCGTGACGTTGCGCTGAGCGATCGATGCTCAGTCGCCCGTCGTCACACGTCGACTGAGCAGTGCGGCCGACGTCAGACCGGCCAACGCGAAGAACCCGATGACCAGTTCCGTGCCGTGACGGAAGGTCGTGACCGGGTCGGCGACGTTGAGGCCGGCGAGTATCGCGATGAGTCCGGCGACGCCGAGCACGGTGCCGATCTGACGTGCCATGTTGAGCACGCCGCTGCCGGTACCGAATCGCGCCGGGGGAATCGACGCGGTGCCGGCACCGATCAGCGACGGAATGGTGAGACCGACGCCCGCTCCCCCGAGGAGTTGGGCCGGTAACAGATGCGTGGCGTACGCCGGGTGGACCTGCATCAATGCGAGCCACAGCGACTGGGCCGCCACGTTGACGAAACACCCGATCACCGCGACGCGACCCGGCGCCGCCGAGTTTCGCTGACAATCTCGGCGCGACCAGTCGCGCGAAGGGCAGCACCATCAAGGGTCCCGGGGCGATCGCCAGTCCGGCGTCGATCGCCGAGAAGTGCCACACGCCGGTCAGGAACTCGACCATGCCCAACAAGAACGCGCCGAAGCCGGCGTAGTAGGCGATCGACGCCAGGATCGCGCCGTTGAAGGACCGTGACTCGAGCAGTTTCAGGTCGACCACCGGCGCGTCGTGACGGGCCGAGCGAACCACGACTCCAATCGACGAGGCCACCGCGAGGATGAGCAGCCCGAAGAAGTCCTTCGACGTCCAACCCCACGACGGTGCCTTCACGAGGGCGAGCGCCAACGATCCAGCGGCCATGGCCACGAGCCCGGCGCCCAACATGTCCGGTCGAGCGTTCACCGTCTCGTCGCGGCTCTCCGGCAAGACCTTGAAGGCCAACACGACGGCCGCGACACCGACGGGGATGTTGATCCAAAAGACCCATCGCCAGGAGAGCTCGACCAAGAAGCCGCCGATCACCGGACCAAGGGCCGCACCGAGCGCGCCGATGGCGGACCACGTGCCGATGGCTTGGGCGCGCGAGTGTCCCGGGACCGCCGCCAACAACAGCGACAGCGACGCCGGCACCATCATGCCGGCGCCGATCGCTTGCACGAGGCGCGCGGCGATGAGCAGCGACACGTTGTCCGAGAGACCCGACAAGACCGAACCCAGCGTGAAGACGACGAGACCGGCGACGAACATCCGTCGGCGTCCAATGCGGTCGGCCCACCGGCCCGCCGGCACGAGTACCGCCGCGAAGAGAATCGAGTAACCGTTCAGGACCCAACTCAGTGAGTCGAGTGACGAACCGTGGAAGTCGCGACTGATGTACGGGAACGCCAGGTTGACGATGAAGAGGTCAAGACTCGACATGAAGGCCGCGAGTGACAGGACCCCGACGATCAAACCGACGCGCCTCTTCGAGTAGCCCTGGCCCGGTGCGTTGGCGCCTGACACGATCTCCACGCTCATCTCCGCCTCCTAGTAAGTTTGATTTCTGGATGTACCCTACACGCAATCCACCCAGTACGTCCAGTTATCGGACTTACTGCTATATTTGGGGAATGACCACTATTTCGGCTGAACCACGAAACTGCTCGGTGGCACGAACCCTGGAGATCGTCGGCGAGAAATGGGCGCTACTCGCCGTGCGTGAGGTCTTCCTCGGCAACCGCCGCTTCGACGAGATGGTGCGGCGCACGGGTGCGCCGCGCGACACGATGACCGCGCGACTCAAGACGCTGGTCGCGGCCGGCGTGTTGGAACGACGTGCCGGTCTCGGAGCACCCACCACGATTCGAGTATCGACTCACCCCCGCTGGCCTCGACCTCTACCCCGTCATCGTCTCGCTGATGCAGTGGGGCGATCGCTATCTCACGAACGGCGAAGCGCCGCCGATGGTACTGACGCACCACTGCGGTCACGCGCTCGGTGCCGTGACGTCGTGTGCGTCCTGCGGCGAGACGGTACTCGCGCGCGACGTTCGACCGACGCCACAGCGCGAGATCGACTCGCTCAACTGAGTCGTCAACCGCTACGACGCGGTGACGCGTCAGTCCGCGAGTCCGAACGATTCGGTCTTGGGCTTGCCGTCCTGCGGTGTAGTGAAAGACCGCATTGGAGAACAGTTCGCCGTATTTCTTGGTGTCGATGACGTGCGAGAGCGTCACCGTCGCGCGGTAGTTGATGAACTTGCCCGACACGCAGTTTGGCGTGCAGTCGTTCTGGCGCAGGATCCCACGACCGAGGGCTGACGTGGCGGTCCAGCGTGACCAGGTCATGTCGTTCCATCCGGCGTTGGCGTCGGCGCACGAGAGCACGTACGTCGACGGCTTCGTCGTCGGCTTCTCGGTACAGGTGAGCAACCGCGTCGACGTGGCGGCCCCGGCGTCGGCCGAGAGGGCTGCGCCACCGAGGGTCATGAGTGGGGCGGCCAGCAAGACAGCGCCCAGTACCGCGGTGGCTCGAGACAAGTTCTTTTTCATTCTTCCTTCGTTCTGTGAGGCTCCGCTCAGAAACAGTATGTCCGGGTACCGGGTGGACTTACGTGGCAATCGGGGAGATTGACACGTCACCACTCACCGATGGCCCTACGACTCTTGACCTCACAGGGTGGGTGGTAGCGTTCCGCGCAAGGCCAAAATCAGGGGTTTAGGGCGTCCCGCAGGCGATGGTGGCCCGCCAAAGAGGGAGAAATCGTGCGAAAGTCGGTCCTGATACTCGGAGTCGTGGTGGCGTCACTCGGCCTGTCGGCGTGCGGCAGCGGCGCGAAGGCAACCATCGATTCGTCGGTCGCGTCCCTGGGCGCTCAGTCTGACTTGCAGGTTCACTTCACGGCCAGTGTGACGGGTGCCGGCACGGCCGAAGCGCAAAAGGTGCTCAGCGTCATCTCGGTGGACACCGACTACGCGAGTGCGAGCGGCACTCCCCTCTCGCAGTCCAAGGGCGCGACCGATGGCGACGTCACCTTCAACGTCGGCGACAAGGTCCTGCTCGACCTGCGCGCGATCGATTCGAATCTGTACGTCCAGGTCGACCTCTCGGCGGTCAACGCCATCCCGGGACTACCGATCACTTCCCAGGACCAGTCGGAGTTGGCCGCGCTGCAGCTCTTCCTTGGTGGCAAGTGGTTCGAGATCCCGAGTTCGCTGATAACCAAGGAGTTGCCGTCCTCTGACGCGCTGAAGGCCAAGTCGGCACAAGAACAGGCGCTCGATCGCAAGCTCTTCGACGCGTTGTCGAATCTGATCGACAACGGTGACGCCAAGTCGCTTTCTTCCGGTGGTTACAGCGAGACCGGGACCTTGGAGTCAGTCGTGAAGGCGGTCCTTCCGACGATCGAGAGCGTCGATCCGTCGGCCGGTTCATCGGTCGGCGCGGTACCGGGCACTTACACGTTGACGCTCGACAACAACGGCTCGGTCACGACGGGTGGTTCTGTCTCGATCACGGCGCCCGAGGGTAACAGCGGTTCGGGCGATGCCACGGTGAGCCTGAGCGCCACGGTGACGCACGACAGCGACGCCGTCGTCGTTCCTACCGGGGCGACGGTCATCACGCCGGCATTGATCCAGCAACTCCTGGGTTCCACGTCGTCGCTGTAATCGACGCTTAGCGGTTGTGCCAACCCACCGGCAGTGACGCGCGCAGTACCTGTTGCGCGGTGTCGACGTACTCACTGAAGTCGAACGTCGCGTCGTCGTCATCGTCGAAGTTCGGCGGCGCCAGCAACAGGATCAACCGCGTGTCGTCGAAACAGACGGCCTGATCGTCGAGCTCGGCGCCGGCCGCGAGTTCTTCGACGTCGACGTCGTTCGGCAACTCCGCGACGAACACCTGGAAGGACTTGTTGTCCTCGGCGGCGTCGGCGTAGAAGCTGAGACAGCCCGTCGTCTCCAAGAACGCGCCGGACACCTGTTGCGAGAACGACATGCCCGCCAGTTGGTCCTGCGCGATCGCACCGGTGTGCAGGTGTTCGGTGGCGTCGAAGGCGTCGGCGAGACTGGCCGCCAGCTGGGCCAGGTTCGTGGTCGGGCGCGAACGGCACGATGTCGTCGGCCTGGCGCGGCGCGCCGTAGAACGCGCCGGTCGCTTTGGTGTCACGGTGCACGAGTGTCTCGATGAAACCCGTACCGTAGGTCGTCGACACCTCGGCGATGAAACACTGATCCAGCGTCTCGACGCGACTCATCGCGTCAAAGGCCACGTCGAAGCGCTCGGCCGACTCGGTCCGACGCGAGTTCGCCGAAACGCTACGGCGATCGACTCGATGTCACGACCGAGCGAACGAGCGACGAAGAGTCCGGCCTTCAGCCAGGTATCCCAGGGCACGTCCGGTTCTCCGGGATGAGCGCGAACGCCTCGATGGCGTCGTCGACGAGGTTCATCGACGAACGACGTCGCGCCTGCAGTGTCCGTCGCTTGGCGTAGAGTCGCAGCGTGTCGACCTCTTCTGGACCGAGCGCCGTTCGAAAGCGGTCACGCTCGGACTCATCACTCGCCCGCGACCGACGCCACGACGCTCTTCACGGCGTCATCGTAGCGGATCGTCGCGAAAGCGAATGAAGTCCTCGTCGACGTCGCGGTACGGCGATCGCCGCGAGTCGCGTCACGAACACGTTCTCACTGGGATCGATGCTCACGACGCTCCGAATTCGACCCGTTGACCGCCGCGAAGAATGCGACTGAATTCACTGAGATCGAGCGAAGGCACACCACGTACTGTAGGACATCGGTCTGACCGGTACTTTTTGCTCGAAGCAGCTGAAGTAGACCACGAATACGACGTCGCGACCGTACTCAATCCAATGACTCCTCATCTAAGATGCGTTGGGCGTGAATCGAAGGATGAGACGTCGATTCAGCGTGCGACAGAGTGCCCGTCGCATGTCGAAGTAACTGATTCAACGCGGACTCTCGCACAGGGAGGATCGTGACAACAGCTATTGAGAGGACGTACACAATGAGACGTTTTATGACGAGTATCGCCATCGGGACGTTGATCCTGGGAGGCCTCACTTCCCTCGGAGTCGCCACGGTCGCGTCTGCGGCCGGACCTACGATCACGGTGACACCGAACACGGGTTTGACGAACGGTACCGCTGGTCCGTCGTCGGCACCGGCTTCCAGGACAACGAGACTCACGTTGTACGCCCTTGAGTGTCTGACGACGGGCCTCCACGATGCAGACCGACTGCGACACCAGCACGGTGAGCATCGTCACGACGAGCGCCACCGGCACCTTCACGCGTCGTGTGACGGTCGTCGCCGGCACCGTTGTCGGCAGCGGCCACGTGCGGCACGACGTCGGCCGACCTCTCGAGTGCGCCATCGTGGTCGAGCGACCAATCGCCCGAGTGCGGATGCCGCCGCTCGCCCCGATCACCTTCGCGCTACCGAGTCCGACCACGACGACGACCTCGCCGCCGGTAAAGATTGGACCGCGTAAGTTCCACGTCGCTCCCGTCAAGAACCTCAAGAACGGCTCGAGGGTCAAGCGTGTCGGGCACCGGCTTCAAGCCCCACGACCAGGTGTACGTGATCGAGTGCCTCGCGACGTCCAAGAGCGAAGCGGGCTGTGACATCAAGACGCTGCACCCGGTGAAGATCACCGCCACCGGCGTCTTGCCGGCGTTCAACTTCAAGGTCCTCACCGGCAAGATCGGTACCGGAACGTGCGGCACGACCGCGAAGAACTTGAAGTCCTGTGCCATCTCGGTGGCCAACGCGACCAAGGGTGACTCCGGTCAGGTACGCATCACCTTTAAATAACACCGTAGTAACCGATTCGTTTCTGCAACTGGGTCGCCCTCGAGGGCGACCCAGTTGCTGTTGACGGGTACTCTTCGACAATGTCTCGAGTCAGATTTCGGCGCCCGGGACACGCGCTATCCATGCACGTCGCCGTCGCCGTTGCAGTGGTCGCACTGTTGACCACGCTGTTCGGACCGACAGTCAGCGCCTCGGCGGCCAAGACGTCCGCTGTCTCCTGGGTCGATCAGAACGTCTCCTTCACGTCCGGCACCATGACGATCTACGCGACGTTTCGCCATCCCACCAATGAAGCCGACGTGGTACCCGCGGTGCTGCTCATCGCCGGAAGCGGACCGACCGATCGCAACGGCAACTCATCGATCGAACCCGGTCCTGTCGACACCTTGAAGACGCTGGCCGACTGGCTCTCCGAGGACGGCGTCGCGAGTCTGCGCTACGACAAACTCGGCAGCGGCAAGACCGGACTCGGACCCTACGCGTTGGACCCGGACTCGATCGGCGTCTCGGTCTTCGAGCACGAGTCCCGGAGTGCGCTGGAGTTCCTCGCGCGAGAGAAGGACGTCAACGACCACGAGCTGGGCGTCTTCGGTCACAGCGAGGGCGCGCTCTTCGCGCTGCTCTTGGCGACCGGACACGCCGGCGCGACACCGCCGATACACGCGTTGGGACTCTTCGAACCCCTGAGTCAGCGCTACCTCGATCTGATCACCGCCCAGGTCGACGCGAACCTGGCGACGCAAGTGAAATCCGGACCATCACGAAGTCGCTCGAGAAGACCGTCGAGAAGCGATCTCACGGCCGCGGTGACGCAGATTCGCACGAAGGGCACGGTCAAGGCGAATCTCCCCTACGGACTGGCGAACATCCTCAATCCCGCCGACGCGCTCTTCTTCGCTCAGACCGACAAGTTCGATCCCGAGGTGTTGGCGAGTCACGTCGCGCGCGCGACCCCAGTGCTGCTCACGTGCAGCAACGACGACATTCAGGTCACGTGCGACGAGGTCGATCGAGTGGCGGCCGGCCTCTCGTCTCGACGATCATCTCGACTTCGTCCATCTCCACGGCGTCGATCACGTGCTCAAGGTCGATTCGAGTCGCACCGGTGACAACTACACGAAGAAACTGCCGTTCTCGTCACAACTGAAAATCGCGCTGAAGCATTTCGTAACGAAGTACCTCTGAGGAACCCGTCCCGCGACGACGGCAATCAGAAGCTCTTTTGCTCGCCCAAATTGATGAGGATCTGCATACCGCGAAACGCCAGGTTCTCCACGTCGACTTCGAGCTTGTCCGAGACGAGTTTCTTCTGCGCGGCGAACGTCTTGGCCTTGGCGACGGCGTTGATGTCCTTCTGGACTTGGACGAGGTTCCCCACGTACTCGATGACGTCTTTCGAGACCCCCTTGGGATACGGGGCCTTCTTCTCCAGCGCGACGGTGGCGTTGTAGAAGCGGGTGTCACCCGTGCTCTCGATCGCCGAGGACTCACAGCCGGGCGCGGAGCACGCGTTGAATGCGTCGAGGACGACGTTGAACTCGGTCACGGCCGCGTTGTAGGCGTTACTGATGGCCACGAAGAGCGTCTTGTCCTTGCTCGTCGCCGCCGCGGACACTGTCGGCGCGACCGTGCTGCTCAGGAGTCCAGCCATGACACCAAAGGAAAGTGCGAGCGCGATGAGTCGACGCCCACCGTAGGGTCTCCGGTGACGACGTCGCCGTGGCGACGTCGTGTGTGTGCTCTCAGGCATCGTCCGTCTCACCGAGGTAGACCGCACGCACGCGCGGGTCCTTCAAGAGATCGTCGGCGCTCTCACCGAAGACGATGCGTCCGTTCTCCATGACGTATCCCCGGTCGGCCAGTCGCAGCGCCTGCGCGGCGTTCTGTTCCACCAAGAAGATCGTCGTGCCGAGTTCACGAATCGACTTGATGATGGTGAAGATCTGATCGATGATCATCGGCGCCAACCCCATCGACGGCTCGTCGAGGAGGAGCAAGCGGGGCTTGGACATCAGTGCACGACCGATGGCCAACATCTGTTGTTCGCCGCCCGACAGGTTCGAGCCCAACTGCTTGCGACGGTCCTTCAAAATGGGGAACATCACGTAGATCTCTTCGAGGTCGTCACTCAGTGAACCCCGGCGCGCGAAGGCGCCCATCTCGAGGTTCTCCTCGACCGTCATCACCGGAAAGATTCGACGACCTTCCGGCACGTGACTGATGCCCAACGCGGCGAACTCGTACGCTTTCACCTGGGTGATGTCCTGGCCCTCGAAGGTCACCGAACCGCTCACCGGGGCACGAAGACCGGAGAGCATTCGCAGCGTCGTCGACTTCCCGGCGCCGTTCGCGCCGAGCAGACGTGACGATCTCGCCCTTCTCGATCGAGAACGAGATGCCGTGGAGTGCCTCGATGGACCCGTAGCGAACGACGGCGTCGCGAACGTCGAGCACTAGGCCGCTCCCTCGGTCGTGGACGTACCGAGGTAGGCCTCGATCGACCGCTTGGTTGGCGCGGATCTCGTCCGGCGTGCCTTCGGCGAGGACGCCGCCGAAATTGAGGACGTAGATTCGCTCGGCGAGTGACATCACGAGTTTCATGTCGTGCTCGATGAGCAGCACGCTGACCTTTCGCTCGTCGCGCACGCGACGAATCAACGCGGCGAGCTCGAGCTTCTCCGAGGGGTTCGTACCGGCCGCGGGCTCGTCCAACAAGATGACGTCGGGATCGGTCGCGATGGCGCGCGCGATCTCAAGGCGACGTCGGCCGCCGTACGAGAGCGCCGAGGCGATGTAGATTGGCCTCTTTGCGCAGGCCCACGAACTCGAGCAACTCGATCGTCAGCTCGTCCGAGATGCGTTCGCCTCGTCGCGTGGCCGGCCCGCGCAACATCGCACCCACGACGCCGATGCCGGCGTGGCTCTCGGCGCCGATCTTGACGTTCTCAAAGACGGTGAGCGCGCTGAAGACACGCGACGCTTGAAAGGTGCGCGAGACGCCGGCGCGCGCGATGCGGTGCGTCTTTTTCCCGATGACCGCGATCGTGCGTCCGCTGCGGTCCGTGAAGTCGATCTCCCCCTCTTGAGGCTCATAGACACCGGTCAAGGAGTTGAAGAGTGACGTCTTGCCGGCGCCGTTCGGCCCGATGACCGCCAGGATCTCGCCTCGATTCATGTGCATCGAGACGTTGCGCAGCGACACGACGCCACCGAAGCGCAGCGTGACGTCGCGCACGTCAAAGACCAGCTCCGACGTGGTCATCGGCACGGTCGGCGGTGTGCCGTCGGCGATCACGTTGTCGGTCGTCTCGTCGGTCATATGACATCTCCCGTGAGCACGTCGTCGAGGTGGCCCTCGCCCGTCTCTTCGTACGCCTGTATCTCGCGTTTACGTCGACGTGAGGGCATCAGACCCGCGGGACGGAAGATCATCATGATGATCAACAGGGCGCCGATGTACATGAAGAGGTCGTTGAGTTGGAAGCCCCACGGCTGATAGTTGTCGAGGTAACTCGTGATCATTTGGAGGAACACCGCGCCGAGCGCCACGCCCCAGATCGAACCCATGCCACCGAAGATGACCAGGACGAGGATGTTGATCGAGGCCTGATACTGGAACATCGTCGGGCCGATATTGCCGACCAGTCCGGCCGAGAGCACGCCGGCAAAGCCGCCACTCGCCGCACCGACCGCGAAGGCCATGACCTTGTACTTGAGCGGGTTGATGCCGATGGACTCGGCGGCGACCTCGTCCTCGCGAAGGGCCACCCACGCGCGACCGACCCGCGAGTGTTCGAGCAACGAGAAGACGACGAGGAAGAGGACGACGAAGATGAGACAGAGGTAGTAATAGGGCACCGGATTGACGCCCCAGTGGATGCGCAAGGCACCGAGGTGGATCGAGAAGTACGGCACCTGCCGACTACCGACGCCGCCGCCGGTGATCCCGTTCTGGTTGCCCACGTAGTCGTCGATGATGAGCGCGAAGCCCAACGTGACGATCGCCAGGTAGTCACCCCGCAGGCGCAGTGTCGGAATGCCGAGCAGAATGCCGACGCACATCGCGGCAACCACACCTATCGGGATCACCCACAACGTCGGGATGACGTGATGGAGGAACGGGGGCGCCGGGAGGACGCCGGTCAACCACGCCGTGGTGTACGCACCGATCGCGTAGAAGGCCACGAAGCCGAGGTCGAGCAGTCCCGCGAAACCGACGACGACGTTGAGTCCCTCCGCGAGCAGGATCCAGACGCCGACCTGTTCGACGATGAGGTACATCCAATACGACTGGGTGACGATATGCGGCACCGACAGCGCCACCACGATCAGGACGCCGTACACGGCGAAACGGTTCGAGCGCTTCTTGGCCATCTGCAGCGGTGAGGCCGAGAGGCCCGGCACGCGTTGTTTGACGGCGGCTCCCCAACGAGCGAAAACATAATTGGCACCCTCGCCGAGGAGAATCCAGACGCCGAGGAGTTGAAATATCAGGTACATCCAATACTTGCGCTCTCCGAGGAGTGGAATCAACACGGCGATCACGATTATGACGCCGTACGCAATGAATCGATAGGCCGGTCGTTGAGCCCACCGGACGATAGCAGCGCCGAGTGAGCGGATTGTGCCCCGGACAACTGGCCCGTAGCGCGTAACGAGGAAGGCGATGCCGTAGACGATGACCGCGAGGGTTAAGAAGACCTCCCAACGTCGGCACTTGAACAGTCCGAAGTAGGAGACCTTTTCGAAGAACGCGCCGTGAGGTCCCGTCGTCGGTGGAGTCGTCGCGTTACCGGACTCGCCCGTCATGAGTTCGACGACCGCCATGACGACGAGGATCGTCATCATTCGCTTCACCTGAGGGTGACGCACGAAGGTCACGCGGTCCTCCCTAGCTTCTCACCCAATATGCCCGTCGGTCGGAAGATCAGCACCCCGATGAGGATCAGGAAGGTGTAGATCTCCACCCACTGCGTATTGCCCTCAAAGGCGAACGGTACCGCGAACGAGCCGAACAGACCAATCACCATGCCGCCCAACGCGGCGCCGCGAAGATTGCCGATGCCCCCGAGCACGGCCGCGGTGAAGGCGTAGATACCGAGCTCCACGCCGGAGTTCCACTCGATGCCGCTCTGGAGTGAGTAGAGGAAACCGGCCGCACCGGCGAGCGCCCCGCCGACGATGAACGTGAGCGTGATCGTCTTTTCGATGTTGACGCCCATCAGCGAGGAGGTTTCGGCGTCCTGGGCGACCGCGCGAATCCCGCGACCGAGCTTCGTGGCGCGTACCAACCGGTCGGCGACGATCAGCGTCGCGGTACCGGCAACGACGGTGATAATCGTGAGCGTTCGCACGGGTGATCCGAAGACGTGGAACAACGTCTGGCCTACCGGGAAGATCTGCGCCGGGAAGAGGTTCTCGCCGTAGCCGAACTCTTTGCCGGCGAGGGTCTCCAAGAAGTACGACGCCCCGATCGCACTGATCAGGAACGCCAGTTTTGGCGCGTGTCTTCGCCGCAGCGGTCTATAGGCCACGCGTTCGACGCTGACCGCGACGAAGACGCTGACCAGACCACCGACGGCGATACCGGCGAAGATCAATCCGACGGTCGCCCAGCCCGTCGCCACGCTCTGAGCCGAGTATGCCGCGGGTCAAGAACGCCGCGCCGAAGCCGCCCCACATGAAGACGTCACCGTGGGCGAAGTTGATCAGACCGAGGACACCGTAGACGAGCGTGTAGCCCACGGCGATCATCGCGTAGAGCGCACCGTTTTGGAGACCGACGAACAGGTACGCCCAAAAGCTGACACGGATCTGGTCAAACCCGCTGAGCCAGAAGTGGGCGAATCCCATATGCGAATGTGCTCCTCAACTCGTCGGTGTACGGCACCAGGGCCGGGGTAAGAATACCCCGGCCCTGGCGAGCCCACTAAGTGGACGAAAGGTTATTAACCGACGTTGGCTACGAAGGTAATCACACCGTTCTGCACCTGCGAGACAGCCACTGCACCACTGTCGTCCTTAAGGTTGCCATTCGCCGCGAACGAAATCGTCCCCGTGACGCCCTTGAAGTTGACCTTGTGGAGCTGAGTGATGATGCCCTTGCGCAGCGTCGAGACCGACGAACCGGCCTTCAGCTTCAACAGTGACTTGATGATCGCGTTGGTACCGTCGTACGCCTGAGCGGCGTAGATCGCGGTCGAAGCCTTGATGTGCGTCAACGCCTTGAACTGACGTGGCCAGCTTGCCGGTGAAGAAGCTCACCTTGCCGGTCGCCGACTCACTCAGGTAGACGTCATTGGCAGCCGTCTGGGGCGTCGTGTCCGTGGAGTAGAGCGCCGAAACGTTCGAACCGTCACCTGACATGATCACGTGGCTCGAGGCCGAGTAACCGGCACTGTCGAGCGCACCGAGCAACAGACCGAGGTCCGCGTCGTAGCCACCGTAGAAGATGGCTGACGGGTCCGCACTCGCGATTTGCGTCGCGTCGGTCGGGTACTCCGTGGCCACACCACTACCACCGTTGTTGACCGCGTCAATCGTCTCGGTCGTCACGGTCGCGCCAAGCTTCTTGGCGTCCGCCGCGACCACAGCCGCGAGGCCGGTGCCGTAGAACGAACCGTCAGCGATGACGAGCAACGTGGTGACCTTCTTGGTGGAGACGAGGAACTTGGCGTCAGCCGAGCCCTGGACCGAGTCGTCCGCAACGTCACGGAACCAACTGGTGTTACCACTGGTGGCGAGCGCCACGGCGGTTGCCGAGGGGCTCACTTCAGCGACGTGCGCAGCCTTGTAGTACTTGGCCGCAGCCTCGGAAGCTCCCGAGAACGCCGGACCAATGATGGCCACGAGGTTCTTGGTGCCCGTTGCGTGCTGGGCGGCCGCCGGTGACAGCGTCGGGCTGCCCTGGTCGTCGAACTTCTTGATCTCAATCTTGAACGGGTCCTTGCCACTCGCGTTCGCCTGCTGAGCAGCCAGCGACGCACCGCCGAAGTCGTAGTTACCGTACTCAGCGTCTGCGCCTGAGAATGGTCCCTGAACTCCAATGATGTACGTCGGCTTTGAAGAGGCCGAACTCGTTGCGGCTCCCATCGCCAATGGCACGACCGTCATGGCCAAAGCCCCAACCGACAGTATTGATACTGCCTTATTCCAACGTTGACTCATGCGCAACGTCCTTCCTTAACTAGATAGATTCACTTCTCGTCGCCGACATCCACCCGTCACCTAAGAGTCACGTAAGAAATCTGTCGACAACACCCAAGTCAATCTGACTTTCGTAGAACGTTAGCAGTATCAAATGCCAAGTAAATGGCGCCCTTATTGGGAAACGGACCCAAAACGGTTTGCCTCCAAACAACAAAGTATGGACCTCGGCGGCTCAGTGCAATGTGAGGACGGTGGCCCCGGTCAAGGACCGCAATTCGGCGAACGTCGTGGCGAAGACCGCATTCGGCGTGCCGCACGCCGCCCAGATTCGTCCGTAACTGCTCGAGATCATCGTCGATGAACACTCGTAGGTCCGCCGGCCAATTGATTGGCGAGACGCCGCCGATCGGTTGTCCCGTCGCGGTGCGAACCTCATCGGGTGTCGCTTGTCGCACCATGTCGCCATGCGCCAGTTCGGCGAACTTCTTGGTGTCCACTCGACTGGCGCCACTCTTGATGATGACCACTGGTTCGCCGTCCAACACGAAGACCAGACAGCTCGCGATGGCCCCCACTTCGCACTCGAGCGCTCGGGCCGCGTCGGCCGCCGTCTTCGTCGAAGCCTCAAATTCCTTGAACGGTCCCGCGACGCCACGGACCGAAAGTGCCTCGGCCACTCGCCGCGCGCTCGGATGCAGTTCTTCAATCTCTGACATGTCGTTTCGCCACCGTCCAAGAGATGATGCGTGTCTTCATTCAAGATCACTCGAAAAACGTAGCCGGACGGTCCAATTCCGCAGATGATTATGCGAACAGGTGTTTGATTTCGTTCCGAGCCTGAGGTTATTCTACGAACAACTGTTCGTAACTGAAAGGAAGCCCATGGCCGAAGTCCTCACTCCCATGCGTCGCCAGATCCTCGAATTCATCATCACCTGTCAGCGCGAGCGCAACTTCCCCCCGACCATCCGAGAGATCGGCGACCACGTCGGACTGAAGTCGCCCGCGACCGTGGCGAATCACATCGAAGTCTTGAAGCGAGCCGGGTACATCGAGAAGAATCCCGCAGCAGCCGCGCACACTGACCGTGCGCCTTGACGTCGAGAATCCCGCGCCCGATCAGAAGATCCGCTACATCCCCTTCGTGGGCGACGTCGCGGCCGGTACCGGCGTCCTCGCCCAGGAGATCGCGCACGAACTCATGTCGATCCCCGAGCAGTTCGCCGGTCGCGGCGACAGCTTCGTGTTGGAAGTCCGCGGTGAGTCGATGATCGAAGCCGGCATCCTCTCGGGCGACTACGTGGTCGTGCAGCGTCAGACCACGGCCAACAAGGGCGAGATCGTCGTCGCGGAGATTCCCGGGCGGCGAGGCGACGGTCAAGCGCTACTTCCCGCAAGGCACTCGTGTGGTCCTGAAGCCGGAGAACTCCACGATGGAGCCGATGGAGTTCGACGCCCGCGACGTGTTCCTCTTCGGCAAGGTCATCTCGGTCTTGCGGAGTTACTAGACCGAGCCACACTTTCAGAGGCGAGCGGTCGGCGTCGGCGTCTACTGCAACCAGGCGGACAGTACCGAGGCGAACTGATCCAACTGCGCGAGCGTCACGAACTCATCGCTGCGGTGCGCGAGTAACGGATCGCCGGCGCCGAAATTCGTCGACGGGATCTTGAGTTCGGCGAACGTCGCGACGTCAGTCCAGCCGACCTTCCCCTTGGGCGACTCGCCCGTGAGCGCCACCAACGCCGCGAGGCGTTCGTTCGTCATCGACGGCGGCGCGGACGGCGCCCAGTCGACCAAGGCCACGGTGTCACTTTCGTCGGTGACGTCACTGAGGAACTTCGACGAGCCACGCGAAGGCTTCATCCTTCGTTCGGTCCGGGGCGACTCGGTGGTTCAGCGTGCACTGTGCACGATCGGGCACCACGTTGTGCGCCACTCCCCCGGAGATGTCGACCACCTGGAGCTGTTCGGTGAACTCGATGCCGTCGATCACCGCCGTTCGCGGTTCGTAACTCGCCACCTTCGTGATCACGTCGCCCAGTCGGTGAATGGCGTTTCGCCCGGTGAAGGGCCGCGCGGTGTGCGCACGCGCGCCGGTCATCTCGATGGACACCCGCAGCGTGCCCTGGCATCCGGCCTCGACTCGTCCGTCGGTCGGCTCGGCCGAGAATCGCGGCGTCGGCGTCGAGCAACTCCGGTCGCAGTTCGGCGATCTCCAAGAGCCCCGACTCCTTCCGCGAGATCTCTTCGCGCGCGTAGAAGACCCACGTGACCTCGACCGAACGCGGCGTCGGCGTCGAGGCGAGTTCGAGCATCACCGACAACGAGCCCTTCATGTCACAGGCACCGACCCCACGGAGTTCGTCGCCGTCGATCACCGCCGCACTCGCGTCGCCGGGGACGGTGTCCAGGTGACCGGCGACCAGCAGGCGCGTCGCGTGATGACCGGTCGTTCGCGCGACGACGTTGTCGCCGATCCGCTCGACGTCGAGGTCGGGATTTCGACCCAAGACGACCGCGACGTGGTGCGCGATCGTCGCTTCACCGTGACTCACGGAGTCGATGGCGACCAGCGCGAGCGCGTCGTCGAGTCGACTCACGTGGCGACGCCGTGTTCGCGCAAGATGTCGTTGAGCTTGGCCTTGTTGTGACGCTCACCCTCGTTCAGGCGTCGAATGATGAGCACGCACGGCAAGTAGAACTCGCCGCCGTCGAACTCGCGCTTGCGACTCGCCGAGACCGCCACGCAGTAGTCGGGCACGTAGCCGCGCGACACCTCTTCACCGGTGGCCGCGTCGATCACCGGAATGGTCGGTCCGAGCGCCGTCGCGACACCCAGGACCGCTCCGCGACCGACGCGCGCACCCTCGGTCACGATGCAACGGCTGCCGATGAAGGCGTCGTCCTCGATCACGACCGGCACGGCGTTCGCCGGCTCCAAGACACCGCCGATCCCGACACCGCCGGAGAGGTGCACGTTGGCACCGATCTGCGCGCAACTGCCCACCGTCGCCCAGGTGTCGACCATCGTGTTCTCGCCGACCCAGGCGCCGATGTTGACGTAACTCGGCATCATGATGACGCCGCGACTGAGGAAACTCCCGCGACGGGCCGAGGCGCCGGGCACCACGCGCACGCCGCGGCGTTCGTAGTCACGCTTCAGTTCCAGCCGGTCGAGGTACTCGAACGGACCGACTTCCATCTTTTCGAGTCCGCGCAGGCGAAAGAGCAGGAGGATCGCCTTGCGGACCCATTCGTGGACGATGACCTCGCCGTCGGGTCCGATCTCGGCCACGCGCAACTGTCCGTCGTCGAGTTTGGTGATCACCAACTCCACGTCGCGACGCGCTTCGACGTGATCCGGGGACATCTCGGCGATGGAATCGAACCAGTGATCGATGCGCGTTTCGAGATCGCTCATCAGCCCATCGTACTGGTGAGGTTCAAGCGCCTCGGAGCCTCGAGGCGGCCAGCGCGAGGCGCTCGTCGCTCTGGACGACGGCGAGACGGATGAAGTTCCGGCCGTCCTCGCCGTAGAGTTCGCCGGGGCTGACGACGAGTGCCGAGCGCTCGGCGATCTCACTCGCGAGTTCCCATCCGTCGAGGCCCGCCTTCGAGCACCAGAGATAGAACGCGCCCTCGGGCATCGGGGCGTCCACGCCGAAGTCGCGCAGCGCCTCGGACATCATCACGAGTCGCGACCGGTAGCGCTCGCGCTGGACGTTCACGTGCTCGTCGTCGTTGTAGGCGACGGCGACGGCGGCCTGCACCGGCGCGGGCACCATGAAGCCGGCGTGCTGACGCACCGACTTCAGGAATCCCACCAACTCCTCGTCACCGGTGTAGAAGCCGGCGCGCATGCCGGCGAGGTTGGAGCGCTTGGAACACGAGTGCACGGCAAGCACGCCGTCACTGCCGTGCTCGAGGATCGACCTCGGTGGGCCGGACCAGGTGTACTCGGCGTAGCACTCGTCACTCGCGACCGGCACGTCGTGTTCGCGACCCCAGGCCGCGACCGCTTCGAGGTCGTCGAGGAATCCGGTCGGATTCGACGGCGAGTTCGACCACAACACCAGCGCGCGCTGCGCGTCATCGGGTTTGATCGACTCCAGGTCGAGGCGCCCGTCGCGCAAGGTGACCGGCACCGGTCGAAGACCGGCGAGGATCGCGCCCATCGCGTAGGTCGGGTAACTGATCGCCGGATAGAGGACGGTGTCGCGCTCCGGTGAACGCAGGTGCAGATAGCCGGCCATGGTGCCGACGAACTCCTTGGTGCCGATGCAGGCCGCGATGTCGCTCTCGGCGACGGTGACGCCGAATCGACGCTGCAGCCAACCGGCGGCCGCGGCGCGCAGGTCGGGCGAACCCTGCGAGGTCGGGTAGCCCCGAGCGCCGATGCCCTTGGCGAGCTCCTCGAGCACCGCCGCCGGCGGCGCGTCAATCGGCGTGCCGATGGAAGCACTCGATGGGACCGCCGTCGTGGGCGGCGGCGAGCTTTCGCAAGACGTCGAGTCGCTCGTAGGGATACGGCGGCGGCGTAAAGCTCACGCCGGAACCCGCCACTCGTCGAAGTGGGCCACGCTCACCGAGTCGAGCAAGACGCGAACGACGACGCTGTCATCGGTGATCGACGTGTCGACGACCTCGCCTTCGCGGTGCGCCTTGCGCCAAGAGGTCGCCGCGGTCGAGGGGCAGGTGCAGCGTCACCACGCGGTCGTTCACGCGCAGTCGGTCGCCGATGGTGGTGATCACCGCGTCGAGGTTCTCGTGCGTCAGGGCCGAGACCCACACACTGCCCTCGTGCATCTTGGAGAGTTCGCGCGCGCGCGACCCCGGGGCGTCGGCCTTGTTGAAGACCAGCAACTCGGGCACGCCGTCGGCGTCGATCTCGCGCAACACCTCGCGCACCGCGGCGATCTGTTCTTCGGCGTGGTCGTTCGCGCCGTCGACGACGTGGACCAGAAGGTCGGCCAGTTGCACCGACTTCAACGTCGACATGAAGGCGTCGACGAGGTCGTGCGGCAGGTTCGAGATGAAGCCGACGGTGTCGGTGAAGAGCACCGTCTCGCCACCGGCGAGTTGGCGCTGGCGCGTGCGCGGATCGAGCGTGACGAAGAGACGGTCCTCGGCCTCCACGCCGGCGTCGGTGATGGCGTTCAGCATCGAGGACTTACCGGCGTTGGTGTAGCCGACCAGCGTCACTTCACGATGACGTCCCCGCGCGGCGTCCCTGACGCTGCACGCCGCGCGTGCGGTCGATGTCCTTGAGTTCTCGTCGAATCGCGTGGATGCGATTGACCAGACGACGTCGGTCCGTCTCGAGTTGGGTCTCACCCGGTCCCCTCGTGCCGATACCACCGGCCTGTTGGGAGAACGATCCCCCCGCGCGGCGAAGTCGAGGCAGTCGGTACTGCAGCAGCGCCAACTCGACCTGCGCCTTGCCTTCGGGCGTGCGGGCGTTCTGCGCGAAGATGTCGAGGATCACCGCGGTGCGGTCGATCGCCGTGCGACCGAGGATCTTCTCCAGGTTGCGCTGTTGGGCCGGCGAGAGGTTGTGTTCGAACACGACGGTGTCCGAGTCGACCGCGAGGCAGATCTCGCGGAGTTCTTGTACCTTGCCCGAGCCGAGGAACGTGGCGGGGTCGGGTGAATCACGGCGCTGCACGACGCGCGCGACGACGTCGGCACCGGCGGTGTCGACGAGCAGCGCCAGTTCGTCCAGTTGATAGTTCAGTTCGTCTTCGGTGACGCCGGGAAACTGCACGCCGACGAGGACGATCTTCTCGCGAATGGTGCGATCGATGAGGGTGCTGGGTATATAGGTCACGCTTCGAGCCATTCCACGTTCGCCACGAACTGCACCGGTCCGCTGAGCGTGGCCGCGGCACCGTCGAGCGTCACGTGCAGCGCGCCGCCGGGGTTCGTCCACCGTGACGTCGGTACCGCACATCTCGTCGCGGTGCGCGATCGCCGCGACGGCGACCGAACCGGTGCCGCAGGCGCGCGTCCAACCGACGCCGCGTTCGATCACCTTGATCGACAGGTGATCGTCCGCGTCGACCGTCAGGAACTCGACGTTCACGCCGTCTAGGTCCAGCGAGAGTTCCTCGGCGAGCTCTTCGCGCATGGCGTCGGTCCACTTGAGGTCGTCGCGCACGACGACGTGGGGATTGCCGACGTAGGCCACGCCGAGGGTGCCGGGCAGCGTCTCGCCGAAGGTGACGTCGCCCATCGAGACGCTGCCGTAGCCCGAGGTGTCTTCCATCTTCAGCGTCACCGTGCGCGCACCGGCGACCGTCTGGACCTCGAGCGTGTCCCAGGTCCCGTTCGTCGTGCGCCGCACGGCAGCGGCGAGGCACCGGATACCGTTGCCCGACATCTCGGCCTCCGAACCGTCGGCGTTGTAGAGCGTCATCGTGACCTCAGAACCCAACGTCGCCAGCAATAGACCGTCGGCACCGATGCCGGTGGTGCGGTCACAGACCGCGCGGGCGCGTGACGCGTCCCACCACGGCGCGGTGCCGTGTTCAGCTGACTTCGACGAGGAAATCGTTCCCCGCTCCGTGCCATTTCTGGAGAGATCGCAAGGCCATTTCTTCTAGTCTCGCACGTGTCCGTCAGGACCATTCAGCACGGCGAGCAGTCGCGATCGGGCCTCATGCGGATCGTCGAACCACTCGATACGCGGGTCACGCAAGAACCACGAACGCTGTCGGCGCGCCAGTCGGCGACTCTGGATGATGGCGTCCTCGACGCACGCATCGAGGTCCGCTCCCTCTTCGACGTGGCGCAACAGTTCGCGGTAGCCCACGGCCTGACGCGCGGTGCGGCTCAGTCCGCCGGGCGCGCTCGCGAGGGCGACGACCTCGTCGAGGAGACCTTGGTCCATCCACGCGCGAAAGCGACTGGCGATGCGCAGGTCCAGCTGTTCGAAGTCGCTCTGCAGCGCCACCTGGACGACACGCGCCGGTCCGTAGGTGACGAGACCCTCGCCGTAGGAGGAGAACGGTCGACCGGCGCCGAGCGTGACCTCGAGCGCGCGCACGATTCGGCGGGCGTTGGTCGCCTCCATGCGACTGGCCGCCAGTGGATCGAGTGTTTCGAGCTCGGCGTAGAGCGCGGGTAGTTCGTCGTGCGCGCGTTCCTCGAGCAGCGCGCGCACGTGCGGGTACTGCGCGGGTATCGCGAGGTTGTCGAGGACCGCGCGACCGTAGAGTCCGGTGCCGCCGACGTAGAGGACCTTGTGACCGGCGCGCCACACGTCGGCGGCCGCGATCCGTGCGGCGCGCTGATACTGCGCCACGGTGAACTCGTCGCTCGGCTCGACGAGGTCCAGCAGGTGGTAGCTCACCTCGGCGCGCTCGACGCGCGTCGGCTTGGCGGTGGCTAAGTCCATCCCGCGATAGACCGTCATCGCGTCGACCGAGAGGATCTCGACTTCGTCGTGCTGTTCGAACGCCACCGCGTGCGCCAGCGCCGACTTGCCCGACGCCGTCGGCCCGACCAGCGCGACCGCGACGTGCTCGGTACTCACGAGTGGAGGAGAGGAATCCGAACCTTGTGTCGCGGAGCGCGCAGCGTCGACACGTACTCACCCAACAGGTGATACGGCGCGCCGTGCGTGACGTCGACCTCGACGAGGGCACCGGCGCGCAGGGACTCATCGACCTGGGCGAAGTGGATCAGCTTGCCCTGACGCGTACGTCCCGAGAGCATCTGTTCGTTGCGGCGCGACGGGCCTTCGACGAGTACCTCTTCGCGACGGCCGACGCGCGCCTCGTGCTTGCGCAACGCGGAGCGGTCGAGCACCTCTTTGAGCCGCTCGAAGCGACGCTTGATCACGTCCTCGGCGACGAACTGTGACGTCATCAACGCGCCGCGCGTTCCCTCGCGCGGCGAGAAGATGAACGTGTAGGCCGAGTCGAACTCACAGGCCGCCACGACCTCGAGGGTCTCGTCGAACTCGGCGTCGGTCTCACCGGGGAAACCGACGATCAGGTCGGTCGTGACCGCGAGGTCGTCAATCGCCGCTCGGGCCTGGGCGAGTCGCTCCACGTAGCGCTCGACCTTGTAGCCGCGACGCATCGCCTTCAAGACGCGGTTCGATCCCGACTGGAGCGGCAGGTGCAACTGCGGACAGACCGTCGCGGTCTCGGCCATGGCGGCGATCGTCTCGGGGCTGAGGTCCTTGGGGTGCGGACTGGTGAAGCGGACGCGCTCGATGCCCTCGACCCGACCGACCGCGCGCAGTAGGTCGGCGAAGAGCGGCCGGCGACGGGTGATGTCGCGCCCGTAGGAGTTGACGTTCTGGCCCAGCAGCGTGATCTCGGTGACGCCCGTCGCGGCGAGCATCTCGGCCTCCATCACGAGGTCGCCGAACGGTCGACTGATCTCTTCGCCGCGCACCGACGGCACGATGCAGTAGGCGCAGGTGTTGTCACAGCCGGTCTGGATGGTGATCCACGCCGCGAAGGCCAACTCGCGCACGGCGTACAGCGCCGGCGCCATGTCGCGATTCGCCTCGGGGTCCGGCGCGTCCAGGACCTCGACGATCGGACCCTCGGTGCGGGCGCGCTCGAGCAGGCGCGGCGCCGACGCGAGGTTGTGGGTGCCGAAGACCACGTCGACCCAGTCGGCGCGCTCGAGGATCTGGTGACGGTCCTTCTGGGCCATGCACCCGCCGACGGCGATCTGCATCTGGGGGCGCCGCTCCTTGAGCGCCTTCATCTGACCGAGCGCGCTGTAGAGCTTCAGATCGGCGTTCTCGCGGATCGTGCAGGTGTTGAAGATCACGACGTCGGCCTCGGCCTCGTCGGTCACCGCGACCATGCCCTCGGCCACCATCAGCCCGGCGAGGCGCTCGGAGTCGTGCTCGTTCATCTGGCACCCGAAGGTCCGAATGGCGAATTTTTTGGGCGTTTCCACCACGCAATCCTACTGAACGAGGGTCGGTTTCGAATTGGCGGCGTCGTAGGTGACGCCGGCGCCGGCGATGACCACACAGACCATTCCCACGAGGTCCCACGGATGGATGCTCTGGCTCAGCACGATGAGCCCGATGGCGAAGGCGACCGCGGGATCGAGCGCGAACAGCACACCGGCCGTCGATGGCTTCAGTCGGCGCAGCGCCTGGAGTTCGCACGCGAAGCCGAGGACGATCGCCATCACCGCGACCAGCGCGAGGCGCCCGAGCGTCGCGGGGTGCGTCGACCACGTAGTGCGACGAACTGATCGTCAAGGGCAACGTCACGAGCGCGGCGATCGACATCGAGACCGCGAGTCCCCCGAATCCCTCGGCCTGTCCCCCAACGCGGTGCGCGGCGAACACGTAGGAGGCCCACCCGAGGCCGGAACCGGCGGCGAAGAGGACGCCTTCGTAGTTGAGCCCCGCGCCCGGTCGCGCGATCGCGAGGACACCGAGTCCGGCGAGGACGACGAACGCGAAGTGACGCGCCGAGCGCTTGCCGAGCGCCGAGACCATGAACGGCCCGAGGTACTCGATCGCTACCGCCGCCCCCAGGGGGATGCGCGCGATCGCTTGGTAGAAGCACTGGTTCATGAACGCGACCGAGATGCCGAGGGCCAGCGCCCCGAGCCACTGCTGCTTCGTCCAGGTCCGCAGGTTGGGTCGCGTGAAGGCCAACAACACGACCGCACCGAGGAAGAAACGCCACGCACTCGTCGCCGACGGTCCGATCTGGCCGAAGACGTGGGTCACGATCGCCGCCGACCACTGGATGAGCGACGCGCCGAGCAACATGTAGCCCGCACCGCGCACCGCTTGAGGCTTCGAGTGCTCGCCCTCTGGGCTCAACGCGTCACCAGGCCGGTGCGGTCGGCCTCGAGCACGTGCACGACGCCGGCGACGCCCTGGTCGTGGAGGAAGGACCGCGCCGCAGCCGCGACGCCGTCGGCCTTGTCGGCGACGCAGAGTCCCAGCATCGTCGAGCCGGCGCCCGACCAGCACGATCCGGCCGCGCCACTCTCGCGCAGCGTGTCGAGCAGTGGTTGGGCGAAGGACAACAGACCCATCCGGTAGGGCTGGTGCAGGTAGTCGTCCATCGCGCCGTCGACGAACGCGTCGTGATCGGCGAGGCCCGCGAGCAACAGACCCATCGCACTGAGATTGCGCACCGCGTCGGCGAACGGCACGCGCGTCGGCAAGACGGCGCGCGCGTCGACCGTCGAGAGTTCCTCGTCCGGGATGACGGCGACGAAGCGCCACTCGGCGTCCAGCGCGAGCGAACGCGCCACGACGTCATCGGCGACGTCCGCGGTCGCGACGACCAGTCCGCCGAGCAGCGACGCGGCCGCGTTCTCCGCGTGACCGTCGACCCGTGAACTGATGGTCAGTGGGTCGGTGGCACCGGCCGCGACCGCGGCGGCGACCGCGAGCGCCGCCGACGAGCCCAGTCCGCGCGTCAGCGGGATCTCGGACTTGACGTGCATCGAGAAGTTCGAGTGGCCGAGGACGTCGGCGGCGATGCGCGCGCCGAGGTTGTTCTCGTCGTCGAAGAGTCCGGCGCCACAGCCCTCGCTCGAGATCGCGAAGTCGTCGCCGAGTTCGAGTGAGACCTCGAGGTACATCGTCAGCGCGACGGCGAGGCAGTCGAATCCGGGTCCGAGGTTGGCTGAACTGGCGGGAACGCGCGCGAGCATGGCTTTACAGTATGCGGTGCCAGAGCGTCGGAGCGGCGACCGAACGCAGCGCGACGAGCGGTACCGGCCGCTCGATGCTGTGCACTTCGATCCAGCCGACGATCTCGCCGCGATGGATCGTCTCGCCCAGGTGACGCAGTCGCACCGTCAGTGGATGCGCGTTCTGTTGATCCCACCAGTACACGTGAGAGCGTTGCGCGAGACCGAACTCGGTGACGGCCTTGCCGAAACCGATCGTGCCCAACACGGCACCCTTCTGAAAGACGACGTTGGCCTGACTGGCCTCGGCCGACGTCGCGAGGTCATAGGCCGCGGCGCCGGCCTTCTCGAGCACGTTGCCACCACGTTGACCGAGCACGACCGCGTAGATGAGGTGACGTCGACCGTTCAAGCGATAGGCCAGGGCCATGAGGTCACAGCCGCCGGCCGCCGCGGTACGTCCGGACTTGACGCCGACCACGTCATTAGATCCCACTAGAGGCGTGAAGGAGTTGACGAAACCGGCGACCGGGAGGTCGACCTGGGTCTGGTCGACGATCGAGCGCACGAGGGGCGAGCGCATGAGCATCGTCGCGAGCTTCGCCTGGTCGAGCGGCGTCGAGACCGATCTCGCCGAGACGCCGGTGTCGTCGGCGTAGCGCGTGTTGTGCAGTCCCAGGGACCGCGCGGTCGCGTTCATCCGCGCCACGAAGGCTTGGGGCGTCGGCGACACCATCGACGCCAGCATGTCGGCGTAGTTGGCGGCCGAGTGCACCAGGACGCCGTCGAGGAGGTCGATCTCACAGAGTTGTTCGCCCTCTTCGACGATGACCGCGGAGTCGTCTTCGGACTTGTCCTCCTGGTAGCTGGTGACCTGCGCGTCGCTCACCGTGAGGCACGGACCCGTCTGGCCAATCGACAGCGGGAATCGCTTGAGGGCCACGTAGACCGTCATCAACTTGGTGAGACTGGCGATGGGCACGACCCGGTTGTGCCAGACGCGCGTGATGCCGAGTGCCGGAACGTCGATCGCCGCGCTGCCCTGACTCGGCCACGCCAGCGGCGGTGGCGTGTAGTCGAAGCTGTCGTAGGAACTGAGTGAGAGGTGGATCACCGGTTGTTCGTGCACGAAGGGCAACTGCATCGAGACGATGACCGCGCTGGCCACGATCGCGCCGAGCACGATCGAGAAGAACCGAGTTACGAGACCGCGACCACGGCGCGCCGGACGACGGGACGATCGGCTCACGAACTACAGCGAGGTCTGTTCGTCGTACTCTTCGGCCGTCACCAGTACCTTGCGGGCCTTCGAGCCGTCACCCGCGGCGACGACGCCTTCTTGCTCGAGCTGGTCCATGATGCGCCCGGCCCGGGCGAAGCCGACGCGCAGCTTTCGCTGCAGCATCGACGTCGAGCCGGACTGCGTGCGAATGATGAGTTCACGTGCCTGCGCGAGGATCTCATCGTCGTCGTCACCCGAACCGCCGCCCGCCGAGCCGCCGCGACCGGCCGGCACGTCGAGCGCGATGACGTTCTCGCGACGACCGCCCTGCGCGCGCCACGCCTCGACCACGCGCGCTACCTCGTTCTCCGAGACCCACGGCGCCTGCAAGCGACGCGCGACGTTGGACGACGCGGTGACCAACAACATGTCACCCTTGCCGATGAGACGCTCCGCGCCGGCCTGGTCGAGGATGACCCGGCTGTCGGCGAGCGACGAGACCGCGAAGGCGATGCGACTCGGGATGTTGGCCTTGATGACGCCGGTGATGACGTCGACGCTCGGGCGTTGCGTGGCCAACACGAGATGGATGCCGACGGCGCGCGCCATCTGCGCGATGCGCACGACCGATTCTTCGACGTCGCGGGCCGCCACCATCATCAGGTCGTTCAACTCGTCGACCACGATCACGATGTAGGGCAGCTCTTCGGGACCCGACGGTCGCTCGACGTCGGACTCGAGACCAGTCGTGCGTTCGAATATCTCGGCGACGCGTTCGTCGTCGGTCGTTTCGGGCTCGAGCTCGCCGCGCGCGATCATCTGCTGGTAACTCGTGATATCGCGCGCGCCGCTCTCGGCGAGGATGTCGTAGCGGCGCTCCATCTCCTTGACGGCCCACGCGAGCATCCCGGCGGCCTTCTTCGGATCGACCACGACCGGCGCCAAGAGGTGCGGCAGGTCGTTGTACTGTCCCATCTCGACGCGCTTGGGGTCGACCAACATCAAGCGCAACCGGTCCGGCGTGGCGCGCATCACCAACGCGGTCACGATCGAGTTGATCAACGAACTCTTGCCCGCGCCCGTCGCGCCCGAGATGAGGACGTGGGGCATCTCGCCCAGGTTGGCGATGAGCGTCTTGCCCGAGATGTCGCGACCGATGGGCACGTCGAGGGGGTGCGTGTGGTTCGCGGCCTCCTCCGAAGCGAGGAGGTCACCGAGCGCGACGAGCGTGCGCTGGCGGTTCGGTACCTCGACGCCGATGGCCGAGCGACCGGGGATCGGCGCGAGGATGCGCACGTCCGGCGAGGCCATGGCGTAGGCGATGTCCTTGTGCAGTGACGTGACGCTCGAGACCTTGACGCCCGGTCCCAGTTCGAGTTCGTAGCGCGTGACGGTCGGTCCGACCGTGAAGCCGACGAGCGTGGTGTCGACGCCGTGGGCGCCGAGGGCCTCGACGAGTTCCCCACCGAGGTCTTCGATCGCGGCCCGGTCCTGTTTGACGTCCTTGGTGCGCACGAGCAGCGACGGTGACGGCAACTCCCAGTCACTCTCCATGACCGGGACGTCGTCGTACTCAGACTCTTCTTCGTCCTCGTACTCCTCTTCGTACTCGCCCTCTTCCTCGTACTCCTCTTCGTATTCCTCTTCGTCCTCGACGGGCGGCTCGAAGACTCGGCGGTTCGGGCACGACGCGAAGTCGTCGCGGCGCCGGCTCCACCTCGTCCTCTTCCGGCACGTCGGGTCGCTCACGACTCGACCACCAGCGCGCGAGCCACGATCCGACGGTGCGAAGGAACGTCGCGCGTGCCGCCGTAGAGCGCACGTAGTCCGATGCCGGTGCCGATCATGATCGCGATGACCAACAGCGCGAGCAAAACGACCAGCGCACCGGCGATGCCGATCCATTTGTTCGAGTCCCCCGCCGATGACGGCGCCCAGCCACCCGCCTGCGTGCGCGAACTTGGCGGTCGTCGCGTGCAGTCCTGGTCGACCGCCCGCGAGGTCGCCGATGCCGCAGATACTGACCAGTCCCAGCGCGACGCCCCAGATGACCCGTGGCCGTTCGACTTCGATGCGCCCGGCGATCAACGCCGCGCCGAGGGCGAGCAACATGATGGGCAGCGCGAAGCGTCCCACGCCCAAGGCGATGGCCAGACCCTTGGAGATGCCGCGTCCGACCGGTCCGAGGGCGCCCGCTTCGGCCAGGGCGCAGAACGCGCCGATCACGACGAGCAGCAAGATCCAGAGGTCGCGGGTGTGGCGCTCCCAGACGCTGGGGTTCGCCGCCGCCGAAGTGCGAGCCGTCTTCTTTACCGGCTTTTTCTTGTGTCGAGCCTGTGCCACAACCATCAACGCTACCGAACATTCTTTCGTATTCGGTGCACATCCCCTTATGCTGAACCGGTGCCAACTACTCCCCACGACTCCTCGATCGAGCTCGCCACGCGTCTGGATTCCAATGCTCGCGTCTGTCAGTTCGTCTCCTCGACCCCTCTCAGTTCCTCGATCAACGAGGTCGTTCTCGCAGGTGAGGCCGCACTCTTGTGCGGGGTCCCCGGCAACGACGTCATGGTGCAACTCACCAATCCGGCCGGCAAGCTGGTGCGTCGCCGCTACAGCGTGCACGCCGTCGACGAAGAAAAGGACCAGTTCGCGCTGTGGATCACGACGGCCCACGAAGGGCCGGGCAGTATCTGGGCGCGCAACGCCCAACCGGGCGATGACGTCGACATCGTGGGACCTCGGGGCAAGATCGTGGTCGATCCCGAGGCCGATTGGCACCTCTTCATGGGCGACATCACGTGCCTCGGTTCGGCCTACCGGATGGCTCAGGGCGTCGAGGCCCCGGGCAACGTCATCTTCATCGTCGAGACCGACCACCCCGATGACGCGCTCACGACGACGTTCGACGACGGTATAGCCGTCACCGGGATCTTCGTCGACCGGATGGGCCGCGCAAAGGACGATCCCACGGGCCTACTGAACGGCCTGGCGGCTTTTGCAATTCCGCCGGATCGCGGCCACGCCTATCTCTTCGGTGAGTTCCACGTGATGAAGGCGGCGCGCACCGCGCTGCTCGACCGCGGACTGGACGACGACGCGATCAGCATGAAGGCGTTCTGGCGCGTCGGACGCAACAACGCCGATCACGGGGAGCCCGAGAAGGGCGATTAGAGGACGACGACGGCCGCGAGCAGTATGGGCTGGCGTCGGTACTTCTGTCCCAAGAGTCGACCGGCGGCGCGCTGGGCGACCTTATTCAGCGCCTCTTCATCGCGCTGGCCTTCGCGCAGCGCCACTTCGAGCGCGCTGCGTACTTCGTTCGTCACGGCGTCGAGCACCGTTCGGTCCTGATCGCCCTCGAACCAACCGCGCGCCGTGAGGCGCACCGGCTGAATCATCGTGCCGTGGTCCTTGTCGATGCCGGCGGAGATCTGCAACACGCCGAACTCCGCGAGCATCCTGCGCTCCTCGAGGGGTCGCTCGTCCAGATCACCGGCGCTGCCGTCGATGTAGTGGAAGCCCGCCGGCACCTGACCGGCTCGTTTGATACCGGTCTTGTTGACCTCGATCTGGTCACCGTCTTCACAGATCAAGACGTGCTTGGGACTGAGCCCCATCGAGTGCGCCAACTCGGCGTGGTGCACCATATGGCGATACTCGCCGTGCACCGGGACGAAGTTCTGGGGACGCAGCAACTGATGGAAGGTTCGCAGTTCACCCTGACGGGCGTGACCCGACGCGTGGACCGGCTCGTGTCCCGAGTGGATCACCTCGGCCGCGGCCCGGTGCAGGTCGTCGATGACGCGCCCGACCGTCCACTCGTTGCCGGGAATCGGGTGCGAACTGAGGATCACGGTGTCGTCGGCGCCGACCTTCAAGAACCGGGCGTCACCGCGCGAGAGTTTCGAGAGCGCCGCGAGCGGCTCACCCTGGGAGCCGGTGCAGATCACACAGACCTCACCCGGCGTGTAGCGGTCGATGTTCTCGATATCGATGAGGTCCGCGGCGCCGACGTGCAACAGGTTCATCTTGCGCGCCAGCTTGACGTTCGCCTCCATGGAGCGACCCATCAAGACGATCTTGCGGTGCTGCTCCAAGGCGACGTCGATGATCTGTTGCACGCGGTGGATGTGACTGGCGAAACACGCGACGACCATGCGACGCTCCGGACGCTCCAAGAAGAGTCGTCGCAACGCGCCCCCGACGGAGCGCTCCGAGGCCGTGAAGCCCGGCTCTTCGGCGTTGGTCGAGTCGGCCAACAACAGCGCGACGCCCTCGTCGCCGAGCGCGGCCAGTCGCGAGATGTCGGTTCGGCGTCCGTCGATCGGCGTGAGGTCGAGTTTGAAGTCACCCGAGTGCACGACGATCCCGGCGTTGGTGCGAAAGGCCAGCGCCATCGCGCTCGGCACCGAGTGGGTGACGGGGATGAACTCGACCTCGAAGGGACCGATCTTGCGCTTCTCGCCGTCGCTGACTTCGATGAACGTCAGGTCCTTGGCGACCTTGGCCTCGGTCAGACGGTGACGCGCGAAGCCGAGCGTCAGGGCCGAGCCGTAGATCGGGACGTTGACGTCCTTCACGAGGTAGCGCAGCGCGCCGGTGTGGTCCTCGTGACCGTGCGTCAAGACAATCGCGTCGACGCGGTCCTTGCGCTCGATCAGCCAACGAAAGTCCGGCAGGATCAGGTCGACGCCGTACATCGTTGGCTCCGGGAACATCAATCCGGCGTCCACGATCACGATGCGACCGTCCTGTTCGATCGCCGCGCAGTTACGACCGATCTCGCCGAGACCGCCGAGGAAGGTGACGCGGACGCTGTCCTTAGCCACGCGATGCCTGCAGCGCGGCCACGACCTTCGCCGCGTCCGCGTCGAGAGTGTCGTCACTCTCTGCGTGAGGCAGTCGGCACTGACCGACGTCAAAACCGAGGTAGCGCAGGGCCGCCTTCGACGGCATGGGGTTCGGATAGAGGTCGCCCGACTCGAAGGCGTAGCTCGTCGCGAGTCGCTCGTTGAAGGCCCGGGCCCTCGCCCACTCGCCGCCCACGGCGCTCTGGATCAGCCCCACGAACTCGCGTGCGGCCCAGTGCGCGGCCACCGACACCAGTCCTACGGCGCCGACGCCCAAGAAGGGCAGGACCACGGAGTCGTCCCCGCTGTAGAGGTCGATGTCGTCACCGAGGACGGACTTGTAGTGCGCCGCGCTCACCAGGTCCCCGGACGCGTCCTTGATGGCCACGATGTTCGGGTGCGACGAGACGAGGTCGATGACGGTCGTCGCGGCGATCTTTCGACCGGTGCGGATCGGAATGTCATAGAGCATGATCGGCAGTTCGGTCGAGTTCGCGATCGCCGCGAAGTGCGCCGCGATGCCCTTTTGACTCGGCCGGGCATAGGCCGGTGTCGTCGCCAGCACGCCCGAGACGCCGGTCTCGAGGACCTGGCGCGTCAGCTCGACCGATCGAGCGGTGTCGGCGAAGGTGGAGCCAGCGAGCACCGGCACCTCGACCGCGCCCGCGACGCAGGCGAAGAGTTCCAACTTCTCCTTATCCGAGAGTGAGGATCCCTCGCCGGTCGAACCGGCGATGACCAGACCGTCGCACCCTTCGCCCACGAGATACGTGGCCAGTTCAATCGCGACGTCGAAGTTGATCGAACCGTCGGCGTGAAAGGGCGTCACCATGGCAGTGAGCAAGCGACCGAAACGAGGAGTGGTCATACTTCGAAGTTACCAGCACACGACAAATCCACAGAAGTGCGTCGCCAGTTAAATCAGCGATTCGATCCCGTCAATGAGTCGCGGCGTCGCGTCGACGGCGTTGGCCGCGAGCGCCACGCCCTGGACGAAACTCAGTCGATCGAACGAATCGTGACGGATGGTGAGGCCCTCACCCGGTCCCCCGAACAGGATCTCCTGATGGGCCGTCAGCCCGGGGAGTCGCACGGAGTGGATCTTGATGCCGCCGATGGTGTCGGCGCCACGTGCACCGGACACCGTGTGGCGAACGGTCGGGTCATTGATCTCCGCCAGTCCGGCCTCGGCCCGCGCCGCGGCGATGCCCTTGGCCGCGGCGATCGAGGTTCCCGACGGCGCGTCGACCTTTTTGTCGTGATGCAGTTCGATGATCTCGACGCGCTCGAAGTACGGCGCGGCCAGGGCGGCGAACTTCTCCGACAACACCGCGCCGACCGAGTAATTCGCCGCGATGACGACGCCGACCTTGGTCGCGGCGTCCTCGACCGCGCTTCGTTGCTCGCTCGTGAGTCCCGTCGTGCCGATCACCAGACCTTTTCCGTTCGCGGCGCACCACTGGGCCGACGCCACGACGCCTTCGGGCGAGGAGAAGTCGATGACGACGTCGACACGAGACGCGTCGACGTCGTCCCACGAGGCTGCGTACGTGGCGCCGAAGAGTTCACTCGGTTCGCGCGCGTCGACCAGGGCGCTGATCGAGAACTCTCCCGACGCGTGCAGCGCGGCGGCCATGATCTGTCCCATGCGCCCTGCGCCGCCATTGATCGCGAGTGCTTTCACGACCGCACCTTATCCGCGCGCCGGCGACGGTCTTCGAGTACCAGGTACGCACCGACCCCGATGATCAGCACGACACCTGTGGTCGACGAGGTCAGTCCCAGACCGATGTAGGGCGCGTGATAGTGGAAGTGGATCGTCCACTCCCCCTTCGGAACGAAGACCTGTTGGACGAGACCGTTCGCCGTCAACTTGCAGGGCGACGCTCTTGCCCGTGGTGACGTTGCGCGCGACGGCGCGCCATCCCGGCAGGTACGCCATGGAGCGCACCAACGTCACGGCCGACGTGGCGTCCAGGTCCACCCAGGTGTCCCCGTAGGCCGCGTTCTTCACGTGCGTCAGCGTGCCGAGAGACGGATCCGTCAACCACATGCTCGGGCGCACCGTCACCGCCTTGAAGACTGAGTACGTGCCGATGGTGCTCACGAGATGCCACTGAGAACTGTCGAGCGCCTCCTGCAACGGCGAGTCGACTTCGTAGGTGACGCTGACCGGGCTCATCTGCGTCACTTCGGCGTTGCCGATCGAGACGTCCGTCGGGGCCGTCAACTTGAAGCCTGCTGCCTCGTTCGTTCGCTCCGGCATCGGGAACACCATGTCGGCGGCACCAACCTCTCGCTGGACGTCGCCGTCACTTCGCCCGTTCGCGCCGAGCAACGTCACCGTCACCATGCCATTGGCCACACGACGACCACCTCGTCCGTGGACGGTCAAGGACTGCACGTTCAGCATCTGACCGAAGTAGCGATAGGCCGTCGTCGTCGCCGGTGCCTGACGACAGTTCGGCACCGCCGGGACCGGCACGATCACGTTGTGGGTCAACTGCGCGTAGGACACTGCGAGGGTGGCGAGGCGAAGTTGCGCGAACGTCCCGTCGGCGAGTCGACAAGCATCGATCGCGGCTTGGGGATGCGTACCGGTCGAGTTGTCGTAGTTCGTCGAGATCAGCGAGCCGTAGCCCTGTACGCTCGCCAGCTTCGTGAAGACGTTCATGTTCGGCACGCCGAGCGCGCGGAACTGGTTTTGGTGGGCACCGCCCTGGTCGACCAGCGCGGTGCGGCCGTCGGTACCGAGGACCGCCACCGCGTGTGCGGCCGACGGCTCGGTCGGACCGCTGCCACCGAACAGTGCGGTCGCGCTGAAGATCAGGAAGACCAGTACGTCGACGCTCAGTACCGCCAGCACGATCTTCATGAGGTTCTTCGACGATCGCCAGCGCAGCAGCGCGAGTACTGCTGACGGCGGCGATGACGAGGTGCAGACCGTAGGAGAGGAACATGTCGCGCGCGAGGTCCTCTTGTTGGGGAAAGACGCCGAGGTACGAGACGATCCGTGCTCCCCACACGAACAGTCCGGCACTCAGCGCGATCACTACGAGTGCGGGCGCGAGCGTGATCCACTTTCGGCGGCCCTCGAGGCCCGCCTCCGCTATGCGATGGGTTTGGAGACGATGGAACCACCAACCCAACAGGGCGGACATCGCGAAGTCCACGAGGATCACGTTGCGGCTCTGCAGTCGTGTGCTGCCGTAGAGGGGGATGTGTCGAAAGACGTGGCCGAGCGGCGTGTAGGAACCCCACGTCGCGAATAGACCCACCACGAGAATGACGAAGTAGAGGACGTAGTCGCGGTCCTCCCCCTTCCAACCCCGGCGCGTCACTTTGGCGAGGAACGCGAACGTCGCGATCAGCGCGAGCAGTCCGGCGTAACCGGTCACCTCGGGCAGGTTGTAGTGCGCGAAGTAGTAGGGCTGGCCGAGCGCCCCGTTGCCGCCGAAGATGTCGGGGATGAACAGCAGCGACGTCCAGCGCACGACGAGCGAACCGGCGCCGAAGAAGCTGTAGCTGATCGACGAACGCTGCGAGACCCCGATGAAGGACCACCCCGGCAAGAGCTGCACGAGCCCGATGGCGATGCCCCAGGCCAGTCCTCCCGCGAGCGCGACCACGTAGGCGACGCGACCGCGCCACGTCTGAATCCAGTACGAACTGCGTACCAGGAGCACCGAGGGACCGACGATCAAGGTCAAGAGTTCGATGTCGGCGATCCCGCGGGGTTCACCGGTGAGGAAGGTCAACCCCCAGAGCAGCGCGTAGCCCCAGACCCAGGGTTTGGCAATGCGCGCGTAGTGGCGCCAGGTGGTCGTCGTGGGCTCGAGCGACAACCGACGCGAGAGCGACACCAGGATCAGCGCGGCCCACGGGACGTACGCGAAACCCTGGACGACGCCGAGGTGCACGAGTTGGCCGATCATCGCACCGGAGTACGCGAAACTCATCGCGGCCGCGAAGGACGACAGGGTACGCATGCCGTGCCAGCGCAACAGAGCGAACATGCCGGTTGCGGCGATCACGTAGACGGCGACGCAGTTGATGATCCACGCGGCGATCGCGGGCACGAAGGCGAAGATCACCGTCAACGGATAGAGCGCCCCGGCGTTGAGTCCTCCGAGTAGCGGCGTCCCGGAGTTCGCCAGCGGGTTGAACAGTGGCAGGTGACCCGAGGCGATCTGTTGTCCGGCCAGGACTCGCAGCGGAAAGTTCTGGATCAGGTTGTCGCCGTCAATGGCGGGGTGACCGAGCAGCGCCGGCACGACGAAGAGCAACGTCGGAACGACGAACATGACGTAGAGCGCTCGACGATCACCCGTCGCGAGTGGTCGCCACCATCTCGTGGAATGAGAGGGCGTGACGAGACTCATTGGCTCCACGCTACGAAAAAGCACGAAGCCCGTGCGGCACGGTCGCGAGGACCGAACAACACGGGCTTCGAAGGACTAACGGCGACGCGGTCGAGGACTACGGCGTGACGAGTCGCCATCGACGAAGGCGGGACCACCGGGGCCCAAGTCGCCGATCTCGTCAGCGAGCTCGGCCTCGAAGGCCGCCTCGAAGGACGAGGACGACGCGGTCGGTCGAGTGCTGGCGCTCTCACGCGGCGCGTTCTCACGCGGCGCGTTCTCACGAGGAGTGCGCTCGCGAGGACCTCGGTCGCGGTCACGACCACCACGGTCGCCACGGTCGCCACGTCGCCACGATCGCCACGATCATTGTCACGCGAACGTGGCGGACGAGCGTCGCCTTCCTCGGATTCAGGGAAGTCACCGACGAGTGAGAGCGACACCTTGCCCTGCGGGTCGATGTCGTCGACCTTGACCTCGATCGTCTGACCGAGTTCGAGGACGTCTTCCACCTGTCCGATGCGCTTGCCGCCGTTGAGCGGGGCCATCTTCGAGATGTGGAGCAGTCCGTCACGTCCGGGCATGATGCTCACGAACGCGCCGAACTTCGCGATGTTCACGACACGACCCTGGTAGGTCACACCCATCTCGGGCGTGGGCGGATCGAGGATCATGGCGATGCGTCGACGTGCCTCTTCCACGGCGCGACCGTCCTTGGCACCGATGGTGACCGTGCCGACGACGCCGTCGTCGTCGACCGCGATGTCGGCCCCGGTCTCTTGCTGCAGGGTGTTGATGACCTTGCCCTTGGGACCGATGACCTCGCCGATCTTGTCGATCGGAATCTGCAGCGACACGATCTTCGGCGCCACTTCGGCGACGTGCGCGCGCGGCTCGGCGATCGTGTTGGTGATCACGTTGAGGATCAACAACCGGGCCGTCTTGGCCTGGTCGAGCGCGTTCGAGAGGACCTCGGCCGGGAGGCCGTCGATCTTCGTGTCGAGCTGGAGCGCAGTGACGGCGTCGGCCGTGCCGGCGACCTTGAAGTCCATGTCGCCGAAGGCGTCCTCGGCACCGAGGATGTCGGTCAGCGTCACGTACTTGCCCTCGTCGTAGACGAGACCCATCGCGATACCGGCGACGGGCGCCTTGATCGGCACACCGGCCGCCATGAGCGACAACGTCGAACCACAGACCGAGGCCATGGACGTCGAGCCGTTGGACTGCAAGACGTCAGAGACGACGCGCAGCGTGTAGGCGAAGTCCTCTTCGCTCGGCAGTACGGGGATCAACGCGCGCTCGGCCAACATGCCGTGGCCGATCTCGCGGCGCTTGGGCATGCCCACGCGGCCGGTCTCACCAACGGAGTACGGCGGGAAGTTGTAGTGGTGCATGTAGCGGCGCCACTCGTCGGGACCGATCGTGTCGAGCTGCTGGCGCATGCGCGGCATGCCGAGCGTCGTCACGTTGACGACCTGGGTCTCGCCGCGCTGGAACAGCGCCGACCCGTGGGTCATCGGGAACAGGTCGATCTCGGCCGAGAGCGGACGGATGTCGGTGACGGTGCGACCGTCGATGCGAACACCCTCGTCCACGATGCGACGTCGCACGATCTTCTTGGTGACCGAGCGAACGGCCGCCTTGATCTCGCTCAGTCGGTTCGGGAACTCGTCCTTGAGGTGCTCGATGATCGACGCGGTGGCGGCGTCCAGCGCCTCGTTGCGCGCGGCCTTGGTCGTGAGCTTGTTCGCCTCGGACAGCGACGTGGCGCCCATCTTCTCGACGCTCTCGTAGACGTCGTCCTGGTAGTCGGCGATGGTCTGGTACTCCATCGGCGTCAGTGCGCCGCGCGCGGCGACGAAGTCCTTCACCAGTTCGCGCTGGAGGTTGATCGACTCACGGATCCAGAGCTTGGAGGCTTCGAGTCCGGCCGAGAGCACCTCTTCGGAGACCTTCGGTGCGCCGTCGGCGTACTTCTCGAAGGACCCTTCGGTACCGCCGGCCTCGACCATCATGATCGCGACGTCGGCGTCGGATGAGTCGCTCAGGGCGCGACCGGCGACGACGAGTTCGAACGTCGCGGCGTCACCCTCTTGGTACGTCGGGTGCGGGGCCCACTCACCATCGGTGGTGTAGGCCATGCGCACGGCGCCGATCGGACCCTCGAAGGGGATGCCCGAGATCATCAGCGCGGCCGAGGCGGCGTTGATGGCCAGTACGTCGTACGGGTTCTCCTGGTCGGCGCTGAAGATCGTGCCGACGACTTGCACCTCGTTGCGGAAACCCTTCGGGAACGACGGACGCAGCGGTCGGTCGATCAAACGACAGGTGAGGACCGCTTGGTCCGAGGGCTTGCCCTCGCGGCGAAAGAACGCCCCGGGGATCTTGCCGGCGGCGTAGGCACGCTCTTCGATGTCGACGGTGAGCGGGAAGAAGTCGATGCCCTCGCGCACGCTCTTGGCCGCGGCGACGGTCGCCAACAGTATGGTGTCGCCGATGCGAGCGACGACCGCTCCGTCGGCCAGTTGGGCCAGGTGGCCCGCTTCAAAACTTAAAGTCTTTTCGGTGCCCGTGATTGGGCTACTTACGCGGATTGCGTCAGTCATTGGTATTGCTCCTATGTAGTTAGCAACACTCCGCCCGGACCCCAGTGGGCAACCTTCGCGTACTCGCGACTGTTCTCCACTGGCCTCCGAAGATCGGATGTGTTGAGCACGTTGACGGCGTCAACGTGCCTTCGGCTAGCGACGAATGCCGAGACGGCCGATCAATGCGCGGTAGCGCTCGACATTTCCGCGCTGCACGTAGTCGAGCAGGCGGCGTCGTTGGCCGATGAGCTTCATGAGTCCACGGCGCGTGTGATGATCGCCCTTGTGGACCTTGAGGTGCTCGGTGAGGTGGGCGATCCGGTCCGTCAGGAGCGCCACCTGGACTTCGGGAGATCCCGTGTCCGTCGTGTGAGCCTGAAAGTCCTTGATGATCTGCTGCTTCTCAGCCATAACGTTTTATTTGCCTTATGAGTCGGATGTCTCGTAGCAAGTCGCCAACGTGACGACCCACATAGTCAGCGTCGCTGACCGAATATCTATTCTAGCAGTGTCGCGTCGAACGTCGAGAACTTCTTGAATATCTCAAGGGTTTGATCGACGTCGCGACCGATCTGGGCCACCAACGCCGCGACGTCGGAAAAGACCGCTTCATCACGTAGTCGCTCGACGAACGCGACGTCAAGGACCGTGCCGTAGAGGTCGCCCTCGTAGCCGATCACGTGGACCTCGACCAACAGAGGCCCGTCGTCGTAGAACTGCGGACGCGTACCGATCGAGATCGCCGCGGGACGCCACACCCCGTCCGGCGTCTTCGCCGCGCCGGCGTAGACCCCCTCGAGCGGTACGAGTTGCTGCGGCGCGGTCGCGACGTTCGCCGTCGCGAAGCCCAACTCTCCCCCACGCGCGTCGCCGTGCTCCACGTGACCGCGCAGTACGAACGGGCGACCGAGCAGCGCCGTCGCTGTCGTCACGTCGCCGACGTCGAGCGCCGTTCGCACCGCGGTCGAACTCCACCGGGGCTCGCCGAAGGATCGGTGCTTCGTAGACCCCGAAGCCGAAACGCTGTCCCTCCGCACTCAAGAGCGCGACGTCGCCCGCGCGGTCGTGACCGAAGCGAAAGTCCTCCCCGACGACGATCTCCCACGCGTGCAACTCACCGGCCAAGACGCGGGCGATGAACTCCCCCGCCGTCTCATCGGCGAGGGTCCGATCGAACGTGAGTACGCGCACCTGTTCGATGCCGAGCGCTTCGAACCCTTCCAGTCGCTGTTCGAGCGTGCCGAGCAGACGAGGCGCGCGGTCGGGCGCGAGGACGTGGGCGGGGTGCGGATCGAACGTGACGATCGTCGGCACGGCGTCGCTGGCGCGTTCACCGTCCAGGTGCAGCAACATGTCGATGACCGCTTGATGACCGAGGTGCAGACCATCGAAGACACCGATCGCGATGACCGAATCACGATCTGAGAGTTTCGACGTTTCGCCGTCTCGTACGACAATCATGTGCGCAAACCTATCCGTGCGTCGATTCACCGGGCATCGACAGCACCAACTCTGGTTTCCACGAGTCGCCGCGGCGCACGCAGTATGCCCACGAGATCGCCACTGCCGTCCATGGCGGCGATCTCTTCGGTGACCGCGGCGGTGATCGTGACGCGCTGTCCCATCCGCACGGCGCGCACCTGTTCGTCGCTCAGCGTGACGTGCGTGAGCGCGGTCACGAACGCCGCCGGCGGCGCCAGCACGTCACGACCCGCTTCGACGGCGTCCTGCAACGCCTCGACGGTGAGCGCGTCCTCGACCGAGTGTGATCCGCTCGCCAGACGTCGCAGTTCGACGAGATGGCCGATCGTTCCGAGTCGTTCGGCCAGATCGCTCAGGAGCACGCGCACGTACGTCCCGACCGAACACTCGACGTCGAAGCGCCAGACGGCGTCGTCGTCGGTGGCACTGAGCGAGAATTTCGTCACGTTTATCTCTCGCGCGACGCGTTCGACCTCGACGCCGCGTCGGGCGAGTTCGTGGAGGCGCTGTCCGTCGATCTTGATGGCCGAGACCATCGGTGGCGTCTGCCACTGCGGACCGACCATCGCCGCGGCCGCGGCGTTGACCTGATCCGCATCCAACGGCGGGACCGGTCGCTGGTCGTCACGGCACCGTCGGCGTCGAGTGAGTCGGTCGCGACTCCGAACTTGACCGCGCCGGCGTAGTGCTTGGTCTCGGACTGGGCGAATCGCAGCAGTCGCGTCGAGGGCCCGACGGCCACGACCAAGAGTCCGGTCGCCATCGGGTCGAGCGTGCCGGCGTGTCCGACCTTCTTCTCGTGGAGGATTCGACGCACGCGCGCCACGACGTCGTGGCTCGTGAGTCCCTTGGGCTTGTCGACGAGGAGCAGGCCGTTATTCGTCGTCATGGTTTTGGCGACGGATGATCTCCTCGACGGCCTCACCGCTCGCCACGGCCGGGTCGGCCATGAACGAGAGCTTGGGCGTGCGCTTGAAGCGCGTCTGCACGTTGACCGCCGACTGGATCTGCGCTCGGCGCTCTTCGAGCGCGAGCCGTGTCTCGGGCGACAGCGAGTCGAAGAAGACCATTGCCTGGCGAAGGTCCTGCGTGGTCTCGACGCCCGTCACGGTGACGATGCCGATGCGGTCGTCGATGTCCGAGATCCTCGTCAGTTCGTCCGAGATCACTTCGCGCAGGATCTGATTGACGCGTGCCGAGCGCGGATAGGGATGGTGTGATCCAGATGAACGGGCCATGCGTTAGGCCGTTCTGGGAATCTCGCGCTCTTCGAAGGTCTCGATGATGTCGCCGGCCTTGAGGTCTTGGTAGTCGGAGAGCCCGATACCGCACTCGAATCCGGACGCCACTTCGCGCGCGTCGTCCTTGAAGCGACGCAGCGACGTGATCGAGCCTTTCCAGATGATCGTCCCCTCGCGAAGGAAGCGAACCTTCGAGCCGCGGGTGATGACGCCGTCGCGCACGAAGCAACCGGCGATCGCACCGATGCGCGGCACGCGGAAGACCTCGCGCACTTCGGCCTCGCCGGTGACGATCTCTTCGTAGACCGGCGAGAGCAGGCCGAGCATGGCGGCCTCGATCTCCTCGATCAACTTGTAGATGATCTCGTAGGTACGGATCTGGACGCCTTCGGCTCTCGGCGAGGTCGCGACTGCGCTTGTCCGGTCGCACGTTGAAGCCGATGATCGTCGCGTTCGACGCCTTGGCCAGTTGCACGTCGTTCTCGGTGATGCCGCCGACGCCGCGGTGCACGATGACGAGCTTCACGTCGTCGCGCTCGAGTTTGCGCAGTGACTCGGTGCACGCCTCGAGCGAACCCTGCACGTCGGCCTTCAAGACGATGTTGAGCGTCGCGGTCTCGCCGCGCTGGATCTGCTCGAACAGGTCCTCGAGTCGCGCCCCACTGGTCGAGGCGACGGGCTGGTGCCCGATGAGTCGCGCGCGCTGGGCGCGCGCCTCGGCGAGGGATCGCGCGTGGGCGAGGTCGTGGGCGACGCGCATCTCGTCACCGGCGAACGGTGGCTCGCTGAAGCCGAGGATCTGCACCGGCGTCGAGGGACCGGCCGACTTGATCGGCTTGCCCTGGTCGTTGATGAGCGCCTTGACCTTGCCGAAGGCGGCGCCGGCGACGACGGGGTCGCCGACCGCGAGGAGGCCCTTTTGCACCATGACGGTGGCGACCGGGCCGCGGCCGACTTCGAGGTTGGCTTCGAGGACGGTGCCGACGGCGCGACCGGTCGGGACGGGCCGCGAGCTCGGCGACCTCGGCCACGAGCAGGACCTGCTCGAGCAGTTCGTCGATGCCGGTGCCCTGGAGCGCCGAGATCTCGACGACGATCGTGTCGCCGCCCCACTTCTCGGGCACCAGCCCGTACTCACTGATCTGTTGGAGCACGCGGTCGGGATTGGCGTCGGCCTTGTCCATCTTGTTGACCGCGACGATGAGCGGCACGTCGGCCGCCTTGGCGTGATTGATCGCTTCGACGGTCTGGGGCATGACGCCGTCGTCGGCCGCGACCACCAGGATGATGATGTCGGTGACCTTGGCGCCGCGCGCGCGCATCGCGGTGAAGGCTTCGTGACCGGGCGTGTCGATGAAGGCGATCGCCTTGCCCTTCCACTGCACCTTGTAGGCACCGATGTGCTGGGTGATGCCGCCGGCTTCGCCGGCGACGACGTCGGTCTGGCGGATCTTGTCGAGCAGCAGTGTCTTGCCGTGGTCGACGTGACCCATGACGGTGACGACGGGCGGTCGCGGCGCGGCGGGAATCTCGTCGTCCTGGTCGTCTTCGTCGAAGAACTTCGCCAGGAGCGCGGCCTCTTGTTGCTCACCGGGATCGACCATGTGCACGCTGGCGCCGACTTCGGCCGCGTAGAGCTCGATCATGTCGTCACTGAGACTCTGCACCGCGGTGATGATCTCACCCTGCAAGAAGAGGAAGCGCATGATGTCGGCGGCGCTGCGATTGAGCTTCGGACCGACGTCCTTGGCGGTCGAGCCGCGCTCGATGATGACCTCGCCGTCGGGGACCGGCAGACTGCTCGGCTGCCACGTGGTCATCTGGGTCGGCTCGAGCTCTTCGACGTTGCGACGGCGACGACGCGTGGCCTTGCGCTGCGAGCCGCGCGGTCCGCCGGTGCCGCGACTCGGCGGGCCACCGCGGTTCGGACCACCGGGAGCACCACTCGTCGGCGCACCGGGACGCTGATCCGGCGAAGCCACCACCGGCACCACCGGGTCGCGACGTCGGGCCACCGGTACGTGACGCGGGATTGGGTCGAGGACTCATCGGCCGCGGACCACCGGGACCGGACGGTCGAGCACTCGGCGGCGCCCATCGGACGACGCGCGCCGGGCGGCGGCGGGATCGGTCGGCCGGTGGCACTCATCGGACGACCGGGCGGCGGCGGGATCGGTCGGCCCGTCGAACTGAGTGGCGGACGCGTCGACGGTGAACCGCCCTCGCCGGCTTCGCCCGAGACGGAGCGCTGCGTGGGACGAATGGTCGTCGGGCCACTCGGTGAGGCGTGCGCGACGGCGCGGGCTTCACGATCGGCGCGCGGCTGCGCACGACCTTGGGTTCGCCGGCGGCTGGCGCGACGGGCGCCTCGGGCGCCGGTGTCGTCGAGTGTTGTCGCCGGTTCGGCCGGCTTCGTGACGCGACTGACGCGCGCGGGCGGCGCTTCGACGACGGCCGGGTTCGGCGACGACGGCGGCGGCCTTCGTGGCGCCGCTCGCCTTGGTGGCCTTGACGGCTTTGGTGGCCTTGGCTGCCTTGGCGGCCTTGGCGGCCTCTTCGGGCTGGACCTCGCGACGCAGACCGTCGGCGTCGGCCCGACGTCGAATCCGGTCGGCCTGGGCGTCCTCAATCGACGCCGAGGGGCTCGAGGCACCAATGCCGAGTTTTTGGGCGAGCGTGAGTAGCTCTTTGCTCGTGAGACCGAGCTCCTTGGAGAGCTCGTGCACACGGATCTTCTTCTGGGCCAAAACCTTCCCTTGCTTCTCGTACCCGCTTTCGCGAGCACAGTTATCTATTCTTCCACAATCACCGCTAATGCAGTCCGCGACCCGTTTCCAACGCGCGCACGGCCTCGAGGTCATCCTCGGTCGCGTTCGGACTTTAGGGCCCGCGCGAGATGTCCGACGCGCAGACCCTTCGAACACTCCTCGTCGCACCACCAGAGTCCGCGTCCCGGGCCTCGTCCGAGGTACCAGCGATGCCGTCGAACCGTCCGGCCCGGGTCATCTCGGCGTCGTCACGGCTCCTTCGACAGACCACGCACGTGCGGTAGGGCGCTATGCCTCGTCCTCCACGACCACGTCGGCTGGCGCCTCGTCGGTCCCTTCGGCACTGTCGTCGTCGACGAGTTCGATCTCCTCGACGACGATGACCTCTTCGACGTGGCCCTCGGCGTCGGTGATGACCTCGTCGATCACGATCGCGGCACTCTCGCCGTCCTCGCCGGGCACGACCACGATCGTCTCGTCGACGACCACGTCGCCGTCGGTCCAGACCTCTTCGACCACTTCTTCTTCGACGCCCTCGTTCTCGGAACGGATGTCGATGCGCCAGCCCGTGAGTCGCGCGGCCAGTCGGGCGTTCTGCCCCTCCTTGCCGATGGCGAGCGAGAGCTGCTGGTCGTGCACGATCACCGTCGCGATGCCCTCGGTCTCGTCGAGGCGCACCTCGCGCACGCGCGCCGGCTGCAGGGCGGCCTGGATGAACTCGATGGGGTCGTCGCTGTAGGGCACGACGTCGATGCGCTCACTGCGCAGTTCGTTCGTGATGTTGCGCACCCGACTGCCGCGCGCGCCGACGCACGCGCCGACGGGATCGATCATGTGGTCGTTCGAGGCGACGGCGATCTTGCTGCGGTGACCGGGTTCGCGCGCCAGCGCCTTGATCTCGACGATGCCGTTGGCGATCTCGGGCACCTCGATCTCGAAGAGCTTCGCGACCAACGCGGGGTGCGTGCGACTCACCACGATCTGGGGACCCTTGTTGGTCTTGCGCACCTCGACGATGTAGACCTTGATGCGCGCGCCGTGCTCGTAGCGCTCGAAGGCGATCTGTTCGGCTTGAGGCAACAACGCCTCGACGCGACCGAGGTCGAGCAGCGTGTAGCGGTTGTCGTTCTGTTGCACGGTGCCCGAGACGATGTCGCCCTCGCGGTTCGCGAACTCTTCGTACATCTGTCGTCGCTGGATGTCGCGGATGAGTTGCATCAAGACCTGCTTCGCCGTCTGGGCCGCGATGCGTCCGAAGTCCTCGGGCGTCGCGTCCCACTCGCGCGTGACGTTGCCCTCGAGGTCGAGCTCGAGGCCCCACACCTTGATCTCACCGGTCTCGGGGTTGATCTCGACTTCGGCGTCCTCGGCCGAGTCGGGACGACGCTTGTAGGCGGCGAGGAGCGCGTTGGCGAGCGCGATCAGCAACTCCCCTTCGTCGATGTTCTGGTCACGAGCAATCTGTCCCAACGCCTCTAGGAATTCAAAGTTCGCCATGCCTACGCCTTCCTCGTCGATGAAGCATCGGACTTCGCCCGTGAGGGCGAGGGCTTCGCTTCGGCGCCCCACTTAAAGACGGTGCGCGCACGTTCGATCGCGTCGAGCGGCACGACGACGCGGCCGTGTTCGGCGTCCTCGAGCGTGACCGACGTTTCGTCGGCCGCAACGACCGTGCCCTCGAGTCGACGCGTCGGGCTCGTCACCGCGGAGTTCGCGCAGCGTGACGACCTCGCCGATGGTCGAGATGAAGTGCGCCGGCGTGCGCAGTTTGCGCTCCAGACCCGGGCTCGAGACGTCCAGGGTGTAGCGCCCGGCGAATCGGGTCGTTCACGTCCAGCCACTCCGAGATCGCGCGATTGGCCTTGGTGAGGGCCTCTAAGTCGACGCCACCGGGCTTGGTCACGACGACGTTGAGGGTCCCCTTGACCATTTCCAGGTCGTAGAGGTCCAGGCCGAGTTCGGATAGGAGGGAGCGCAGTGGTGTCTCTAAGTCCACGACCGTCTCCTCTCCCTCGCGCCGTTCGGACGTTCGGACAAAGAAAAAGCGCGGGCCCGAGGCCCGCGCTTAAACGAGTCCATACGTCCTGAGCGGACTGTAGCCAACAATTATAGCATTTCTCGCCCCTGATGACAATCGGAATCCGCCGCGCGCGACGCCGAAATTCATCGAAAATTCTTATCTTCGAGCCGCCCTGCCGGGGGCCCGGCGAGGCCATTAGATTCGTCGCATGCCGCCGATCGCTCCGCGTCCGCGTGGACCGATTGGTTACCTGGCAGCCCTTGTCGTGGTCGCAGTCTTCGTCGGCCCCGCGGCTGGAGCATCGGCGGCACACTTCGAAGTCGACGACGACAACGACGACGAAAAATTCAATCGAGTGCAACGCGACGCAGCTGTCACTACGGCGTCACTGGAAGTTTTTCTGGTGTGAGTGGCGAAACAGCGTTTTCGATCTCGATCACGAACATCAGTGCGCACCTGTGTGACATCCACGGTTATCCCACTGTGCATTTTTATACGAGCGCCGGGCGATTACTCACGTTCGGTTACGTGCACACCAGCGTGATGTTTCATCGCACGTCACCGCACGTGCTGCGACTCGCGCCGCAGGACAACGCCTACTTCGTGGTGGCCCACGCAACGACGTGCACGAAGGGTGTGCGCTACGTCGCGTCGTTCTTCTACGTCCTCGCGCCCTACACGACCGGTCAACCGTGGGTCGGACACGTGCACGGCCCCAGCACGAGCGTGCGGGCCGTGGACTACTGCGCGGGGTCGACGCACCAATACCTCGCCATCTCCCCGCTCGTGGCGTCGCTGTCGCAACTAGCGACGTAGTCGATCAGTACGACTTGGCGACGATGCACACGAGGTCGTCCTCGGTGTCGTTCAGCGGCATCGAGCCGTCGCGACGTTGCAGGCAGCGAACCGTGATCGCCTGCACCTTCAACTCGCGCCTCACCGGACTCGCCGACCTTCGACCAGTCGAGGCGCGCGAATCCGGTCTCGGCCGCCTCGATCGCCTCGGCGATGTTCGCGACGTCGTGCGTCGCGTCGGCCAGTCGCGCCTTGGCGCCGTCGAACATGTCGACGTTGAATCTCTTCGAGCAGTGCGGCGCCGTCGCGGCGACGGCGTCGAGCGCGACCGGCGACTTCGCGCCGTTGTCGCGGCGCACGACCGTGACCAGACCTTCCTTCGAGGTCGCGCGGCCCGACCTCGACGCGCAGCGGCACGCCCTTGATCTCCCAGTCGGTGACGCGTCGACCGAAGCTGCCGCGACCGCGGTCGATCTGGACGCGAACGCCCGCCGCCTTGAGCGACGCCGCCACCTTCTCGCACGCCTCGTTCACCTCGGGTTCGTCGCGCACGGCGATGACGACCACCTGGATCGGCGCGAGTCGCGGCGGCACGACGAGTCCGTCGTCGTCGCCGTGGAGCATGATCAGTCCGCCGACCATGCGCGTCGACGCGCCCCAGGAGGTGGTGAAGCACAGTTCGGCCTGTCCGGCCTCGCTCTGGTAGTAGATGTCGAAGGCCCGCGCGAAGTTCTGTCCGAGTTCGTGCGTCGTCGCCATCTGCAGCGCCTTGCCGTCGCGCATCATCGACTCGGCGGTCATCGAGTTGATCGCGCCCGGGAAGCGTTCGCTGGCCGGCTTGATACCGAGGTGCGACGGCGCGGCCACCACGTTCTCCAAGAAGTCGTTGTAGACCTCGAGGTGGATCTTGCTGGGCGAAGGCGTTGGCGTCCTCGTAACTGTCGTGCGCGGTGTGGCCCTCCTGCCAGAGGAACTCCGAGGAGCGCAGGAACAGTCGCGGGCGCAGTTCCCAGCGAACGACGTTGCTCCACTGATTGAGCAGCAGCGGCAGGTCGCGGTAGCTCTGGATCCACTTGGCCATGAACTCACCGATCACCGTCTCGGACGTCGGGCGCACCACGATCGGCTCGGCCAGTTCCTCGCCGCCGGCGTGCGTGACGACGGCCAGTTCGGGGCTGAATCCCTCGACGTGCTCGGCCTCGCGCTGGAAGTAGCTCAGCGGGATGAAGAGCGGGAAGTAGGCGTTCTGCGCGCCGGACTCCTTGATGCGCGCGTCCATCTCGGACTGCATGCGCTCCCAGATCGACCACCCGTACGGGCGGATGACCATCGTGCCGCGCACCGGGCCGTTGTCGGCCATCTCGCCCTTGGCGACCACGTCTTGATACCAACGCGGGAAGTCTTCGCTCTGGGGGGTCAGCACGCTCGGGGCCACGATTCTCCTTTGATTCGTGGCGACAGCCTACTCAAGCGACGATTTAGCCCTCGGCGCGACGACGGATCTTCTCGATGCGTTCGCTCGCGTGATTCACGTCGGCGCCGCGGTCATCGAGCAGCATCGCGCGGTCGGCCTCGGCCTCGGCCTCGGCACCCTTGTCGCGCGCGGCGAGTCGCGCTTCGACGCCCTCGGCGACGATCTTCGTCGCCTCTTCGACGAGCGCCTCGACCATCTCGTCCTCTTTGACGACGCGCACGATCTGTCCCTTGATGAAGAGGTGACCGCGCTTCTTGCCGGCGGCGATACCGAGGTCCGCGTGACGCGCTTCGCCCGGGCCGTTGACGACACAGCCCATGACGGCGACCTGGATCGGCAGGTTCAGCGCCTGCAGCGCCGCTTGCGCCTCGTTGGCGATCTTGATGACGTCGACTTCGGCGCGACCACAACTCGGACAGGCGATCAGGTCCAGTCCCTTTCGCTCGCGCAGTCCGAGCACCTCGAGCAAGGTGCGACCGGCGCGCGCCTCTTCGACGGGATCGGCGGTCAGTGAGTAGCGCAGCGTGTCACCGATGCCCTCGGCGAGCAGCGTCGCGATGCCGGCCGTGCCCTTCAGGAGTCCGCCCGGCAGCGGACCGGCCTCGGTCACGCCGAGGTGCAACGGATGGTCGAAGGTCTCAGAGGCGAGTCGGTAGGCCGCGATCATCGTCGCGACCGAGGACGCCTTCACCGAGATCTTCACGTCGTCGAAGCCGACCTCTTCGAAGTAGGCCAACTCCAGTCGCGCCGACTCGACGAGCGCCTCGGGCGTGGCGCCGCCGAAGCGTTCGTAGATGTCGGGGTGCAGACTGCCCGCGTTCACGCCGATGCGAATCGGCACGCCGCGGTCCTTGCGCCTCGGAGGCGACGAGCTTGATCTCTTCGGGCTTGCGCAGGTTGCCGGGATTGAGGCGCAGTCCCTGGACGCCGGCCTCGAGGGCCGCGAGCGCCATCTCGACGTGGAAGTGGATGTCGGCGACGATCGGCACCGGCGAGCGCGGGACGATCTGCGCGAGTCCTTCGGCGGCGGCGACCTCGTTGCAGGTGCAGCGCACGATGTCGGCACCCTCGGCCGGCCAGCGCGTAGATCTGCTGGAGCGTGCCCTCGACGTCGGCCGTCTTGGTCGTCGTCATCGACTGGACCGAGATCGGCGCGTCGCCGCCGACCTTCACCGAACCGACGGCGATCTGGCGGGTCTTTCGGCGAGGACTGAGGGGGCTGGCGGTGACGTCCACACGACCAGTCTGCCCGGTTCCGCAGGACTCGAAGCGCTAGCGGAAGGGGTTGGCGATCGGGTGCGCGATGTCGAGGAACAGCGTGCAGGCGAAGAGCACGAGCAGCACGCCCATGAAGGCGTAGGCGAACGGGGCCATCTTGTTGATGTCGGCGTGGTAGCGCACGCCGCGACGAGAACGGAGCCGTTCGTAGGTCGCGATCGCGACGTAGCCGCCGTCGAGCGGCAACATCGGCAACATGTTCAAGACGCCGACGAAGATGTTGACCGCCATCAGAATCAGCAACAGGTCGCCCGGTCCGTTCTGCGTGCTCTGGACCGCGATGCGCACGACGCCGACGATCGACTCCGGTCGCGTCAACTGATTCGACGCCTTGTTGGCCGCCGTCGGCGACGCGACCTGATGGAACAGACTCGAGAACTCCCCCGGCGAGAAGACGTGCACGATCGCGTGCAGCGCCGTGCCGAGGAGCGACCACACCTCGGTGACCGAACCGGGGATCGCGCTGTACCAGTGGTCCTTCACCGCGCAGGTTCGCGACGACGACGCCGAGGTAGCCGTGCGGCGTCTTGCTCGCCGCTTTGTTCGTCCCGGCGAACTCGATCTGCTGACCGTTCACGGGTGTCGCGTGCAACGTGCGCTCACGACCCCCCTGGTCGACCAGGAGCGTGAGTCGCTGACCGGAGGCGTGGCTCACGATATTGATCAGCTGGTTGTCACTCGAGATGGCGACGCCGTTCACGGCGACGATCTGGTCGCCGACCTTCAACCCGGCCAGTTGCGCCGCGTTCTCCTTGTGGCCCTGCCACTTCTCGAAGGACCCGACGCCGACGTGACTCGTCGACGGGACACCCACGAAGGTGAGCGCCGCCCACGCGAGCACCAACGCCATCACGACGTGCATCAGTGAACCGGCCGAGGCGAAGAGCACCTTCTTCGGGTACGACGCCGAACGGTAGGTGCGCCGTTCTTCGGCCTCGGGGATCTCCTCGGTCCAGGTCATCCCCGGCACCTTCACGTAGCCGCCGGCGAGGATCGCGCGCACGCCGTAGCGGGTCTCGCCGATGGTGGTCGACCAGATCACCGGACCGAAGCCGACGAAGAAGTCGGTGACCTTCATGCCCGCGCGTTTGGCGGTGATGAAGTGTCCGAACTCGTGGGCCATCACGATGAAGATGATCGCGAAGATCACCAGCGGCAGCGCCCAGCCGACCCACAAGGTGAGCAGCGTCACCACGGCGACGGTGCCGACGAGGAGCAGTAGCAGGGACCGACGGGTCTCGGTGTTCGATTCCATGACTATTGGTTGAGAATACCGTGGGCTCGCGCTCGTGCGGTCGCGTCACTCGCGACCAGGTCCTGCAACGAATCCAGCGGATCGGCGACGTAGCCGTCCATCACGCGCGCGACGACGTCGATGATGTCGCACCAGCCGATCTCGTCGGCCAAGAACGCGGCGACCGCGACTTCGTTGGCGGCGCTCAGCCACGCCGGCGCCGCGCCCCCGAGTCGCGACGCCTCGTAGGCCAGGCCGATCGCCGGGAAGGCCTTCGGGTCGGGCGCCTCGAAGGTCAGCTCCAGGTCCTTCGTGAAGTCGATCGCGCCGTAGCCGTGATCCAAGCGCTCGGGCAGACCGAGGCAGTAGGCGATCGGCAGTCGCATGTCGGGGCGCGACAGTTGCGCGAGCACCGAGCCGTCGACGTACTCGACCATCGAGTGCACGATCGACTGGGGGTGGACGACGACCTCGACGCGTTCGACGTCGATGCCGAAGAGCGCGGAGGCCTCGAGCACCTCGAGACCCTTGTTCATCAGTGTCGAGGAGTCGATCGTGATCTTGGGTCCCATCGACCACGTCGGATGGTTCAGCGCGTCGGCCTTGGTCGCCGTGCGCAGTTGGTCGATCGACCAACCGCGAAACGGTCCGCCCGAGGCGGTGAGCAGTAGTCGACGAACGTCGGGGTAGCCCGACTCGCCCGGTGAACTGGCCAGGCACTGGTGGATCGCGCAGTGTTCGGAGTCGACCGGCAGCAACGTCGCGCCCGGTGTCGAGCGGACCCGAGCCACCAGCGGCGCCGCGGCGATGAGCGACTCCTTGTTGGCGAGGGCCAGTCGCTTGCCGGCCGCCAGCGCCGAGAGCGTGACCGGCAGGCCGGCGAAGCCCAGTACCGCGTTCACCACGACGTCGGCACTGGCCGCGAGTGCCGTCAGGCCGTCGTCGCCGACCACGATGTCGACGTCCGCCCGACACCATCGCGGCGAGCGTGTCGCGGTGCGCGTCGCTGATGACGCCCACGCGCGTCGACGTGGAACTCATTGGTGATCGCGGCGAGTTCGCTCAACTGTTCGCCGCCGGAGAGCGCCACGAGTTCGAACCGCTCGGGTTCGGCGCGCAGTACGTCGAGTGTCTGGGTCCCGATCGATCCGGTAGCTCCCAAGAGCGCGACGCTGCGCCGCACGCTCGGCATCGTCAGCCCAGTTTGAGAACGTGGCAGAGGTAGTACATCGTGGGCAGTGCGAACAACAGGCCGTCGATGCGATCGAGCAGTCCGCCGTGTCCCGGGAGCAGTCGGCCCAGGTCCTTCACGCCGATCGTGCGCTTCACCATCGACTCGAAGAGATCACCGAGGGGCACGACGATCGAGATCGCGACGGCCGCCTCGATGCCGGCCTTGCGCGTCCAGACGCTCATGATCGGCAGGACCAGCGCGCCGACGATGATGGTGACGATCGTGCCCGCCGCGGTGCCCTCCAGGGTCTTGTTCGGGGACAGCAACTTGTTGAGTGGCCGCTTGCCGTACTGGCGACCGACGATGAAGGCGCCGGAGTCGTTGGCGACCGTCAACACCATGGCGCCGAAGAGGTACGAGAGTCCGTGACCGCCGACGAAGTTGCGCGGCGCCACGAAGAGCAGGGCGTAGGACCCGATGACGCCGATCCAGACGTAGACGAAGACCGTCGCGCCGAGTCCGTCGAGCACGTCGACCTGGCGCCCGGCGTTCAGGTACCACACGAAGCCGAAGATGATGAGGAGCACGCTGACCGCGCCGACCGAGGTCAGCCCCTTGTTGTAGACCGCGACGCCGAGCGTCAGTATCGCGACGATGCCGAGCACGGTCGCGGGGTGCGCGCCGGCCGAACGGAAGCCGGCGTAGGCCTCGGCGCCGGCGAGTCCGAGCACGACGAGCACCATGACCGCGACCGGCAGCGCGCCGCCGAGGAAGACGCCCGAGACGACCGCCGCCAGCACGACACCGGTGACGAGGGCGCGAGAGAAGTTGCGGTCGTTGCTCTGGCGAACGGCCCGACCGGCCAGCGGGTTGCTCGAGATCGAACGACGCGTGCGTTGGATGCGGTCCGGTTCGGGACGCGGCGCCTCGGTCACGACCTCGTCCTCGGGTACCACTTCGGTCTCGGTGAACTCCCACGGTCGCGCGGTGTCCTCACGTTGTTCACCGGCGAGTATCGCCGTGTCGAACTGGTCCTCGTGAGCGACCCAGTCGGCCTCGCCTTCACGCCAGGCGGGCGCGGGGATCGCCGACCACGGGTCGTCACTGTCGGCCGCTTCGCGCGCCACGACGATCGGTACCTGCCCGGTGGGCGCGTCGGTCCAGTGCGGCAACAACGTCGTCGGGTCGATGATCATCGTCTCGTCGGCCGCGTCGGCGGCGATCTCGGCGCCGGTGATGGTCACGCGCGAGTCGGTCGAGCTCACGACGGGCAACTCACCCGTGGGCTCATCGAAGAGCGTGCCGTCGTCGTCGTCAGACTTCAAGTAGTTCCTGCTCCTTGTGAGCGAGTAGCGCGTCCACTACGGCTACTTCTTCTTGGGTCATCTTGTCAAGAATTTTCTCGTAGTGCTCGAGGTCGTCACTCGAGATGCTCTTGTCCTTCTCCAGGGCCTCGAGTTCTTGGCGCGCGTGACGGCGACACCCGCGCAGGGCCACGCGACCTTCTTCGGCCTTGGCGTGCACGACCTTGACGAAACTCTTGCGACGCTCTTCGGTGAGTGACGGGAACGTGAGGCGGATGACCACCCCGTCGTTCGAGGGATTCAGCCCCAAATCGGCGTTGGAGATCGCCTTTTCGATCGCGGCCATCGAGCCCTTGTCGAAGGGTGAGACGACCAGGAGGCGCGGCTCAGGCACCGAGAAGTTGGCCAGTTGCTTGAGCGGGGTCTCGGTCCCGTAGTACTCGACCATCAGGTTCTCGATCAGCGCCGAGGAGGCGCGACCCGTGCGCACGGTGGAGAACTCGGCCTTGGCGTGCTCGATCACCTTCGCCATGCGTTCACGGGTGTCCTGCATCACCAGCTCGACGAGTTCGTTGTCCATTACCTCACCAGCGTACCGACGGCCTGACCGTCGAGCGCGCGACCCAAGTTTCCCTCAGCCATCAGGTCGAAAACGCGGATGGGCAAGTGATTGTCCTTGCAGAACGTAATGGCGGTCATGTCCATGACGCGAAGGTCGCGCGCGATGACCTCGTCGAAGGACAACTCCTCGAACCTGGTGGCGTTCGGGTTGATGCGCGGGTCTTCGGAGTAGACGCCGTCGACACCGCCGTGGGTGCCCTTCAAGACGATGTCGGCTTCGATCTCGGCCGCGCGCTGGGCCGCCGGGGTGTCGGTCGTGAAGTAGGGATTGCCCATGCCGGCGGCAAAGATGACGACGCGGCCCTTTTCGAGGTGACGCACGGCGCGTCGACGGATGTACGGTTCGGCGACCTGGTCCATGCCGATCGCCGAGAGCACGCGTGTCGGGCGCCCGTGCGTCTCGATCGCGTCCTGCAACGCCAGTGCGTTGATCACGGTGCCGAGCATGCCCATGAGGTCGGAGTTCGCGCGGTTCATCCCGGCCATGGCGCCCGTGGCGCCGCGCCAGATGTTGCCGCCGCCCACGACGACGGCGAGCTCTAAGTTGCCGCGCTCCATCGCGTTGGCGATCTCGGAGGCCAAGAAGTCGACGGTCGACGCGTCGATGGTCTCGTCGCTCGCGGCCGAGGCGAGGGCCTCACCGGACAGCTTCAAGACCACGCGGCGCACGGTGATGACCTAGCCCCCGATGACCACTTGGGCGAACGCCGTGATCGAGGCGCTGCCCAAGAACTGCGCGATCGTCTGTTTCTCGTCCTTCACGTAACTCTGCTCGGTGAGGACGCGGTCCTTGAACCAACCGTTCATCCGGCCCTCGATGATCTTGGGCAGCGCGGCTTCGGGCTTGCCCTCGTTGCGCGAGATCTCCTCGACCGTCGCGCGCTCTTTGTCGATCTCGCTCTGGGGGACGTCGGCGCGGTTCAGGTACTGCGGCTTGGAGAACGCGGCGTGCACCGCGATCTCGTGCGCCACTTCCTCCGAGGCGCCCTTCACGACGATGATCACGCCGTTGACGCCACGGCCGGCCTGGTGGTGGATGTAGGTGTCGACGACTTCGTCCGCGCCGGCTTCGAGCCGATAGACGCGACCGATCGAGATGTTCTCCTTCAGTGTCGTGAGCATCTTTTCGATCTGGTCGTTGAACTGGGCGACCGCGTCCGTGCCCTCGGCGCAGACGCGCGCGGCGATCTCATCGACCAGCGAGACGAACTCATCGGATTTGGCGACGAAGTCGGTCTCGCAGCGCATCTCGACCATCGCCGCTACGTTGCCGTCGCGAACGACGGCGACGGCGCCCTCACTGGCTTCGCGTTCGGCGCGCTTGGCGGCCGAGGCCAGTCCCTGCACGCGCAGCCACTTCGTGGCCTCTTCCATGTTGCCGTCGTTGGCTTCGAGCGCCTTCTTGGCATCGAGGATCCCGACCCCGGTCGCCTGGCGCAGCGTTTGTACATCTTTCGCGGTGATTGCCACCTTGATCTCCTCTTTGATTCTCAGCTAGAAAATTTAGGCGTTGGCGGTTTCGTCGGACTCAGTCGTGGCCTCAACTGCCGGTGTCTCGTCAGTCGTGGTTTCACTTGCCGACGGCTCGTCCGTCGTGGGTGTGTCCTCGCCCACCGGTAGTGCGGCTTCCGCCTCCGGTACGGTCGAACTGACCTCCACCAACTCCGGTGCGTCGTCCGGCGCGACCTCGGGGGCGACGTCGGCCAGGACCTCGTCGGGCGTCTCGGGGGCCGCGGTGCCCTGCGTGCTCGCCGGCTCGTCGATCAGGGCGGCCCGATTGGTCGGGGCCGAGGACTGCTTCGAGATCACCGGACGGTTCTGTCGAATGTAGCGACCTTCGGTGACGGCGTCGGCCATCAAGCGACAGAGCAGTGCGCCCGATCGAATGGCGTCGTCGTTGCCCGGGATCACGTAGTCGATGACGTCGGGGTCGCAGTTGGTGTCGACGACCGCGACGACCGGCAGGCCGAGCTTGCGGGCCTCGGTCACGGCGATGTGTTCCTTCTTGGTGTCGATCACGAAGATCGCGTCGGGGACGCGGTCGAGGTTCGCGATACCCGAGAGGTTGCGGTCGAGCTTCTCGAGTTCGCGGCTGTGGCGAAGGGCCTCGCGCTTGGGCATGTTGTCGAAGTCACCGGCGCGCTGCATGGATCGAAGTTCCACCATGCGCTTCACGCGACCGGCGACGGTGGCGAAGTTGGTGAGCATGCCGCCCAGCCAGCGCTGGTTCACGAAGGGCATGCCGCAGGCCTTGGCGTAGTCCTCGATGGGACCCTGGGTCTGCTTCTTGGTGCCCACGAAGAGGATCACTCCCCCGTCGGCGACCAGGTCGCGCACGTAGGCGTAACTCGTCTCGATACCGAGGAGCGTCTTGCGCAGGTCGATCAGATAAATGCCGTTGCGCTCGCCGAGGATGAATCGGCGCATCTTGGGATTCCAACGGCGGGTCTGGTGTCCGAAATGGACTCCGGAGTCCAGTAGTTCCTGCAGGGTGACAAGGGCCACGTCAAATTCCTTCCGTTCGGTTACTCGATCCCCGTGGTGCACCCGAAGGCGACCGTACGAAACCACGGCGATTTCTCAATAGCCCGCCCACTGCGGGAAGGCCGGACCATCCTAGCGGTTTGAGCCGTCAGCCCCTCGGGTGGGTGTCGTGATGGACCTTCTGCAGTCGCGACTTCGAGACGTGGGTGTAGATCTGCGTGGTCGTGAGGCTCTCGTGCCCGAGCAGTTCTTGGACGACGCGCAGGTCGGCGCCGCCTTCGAGGAGGTGTGTCGCGTAGGTGTGGCGCAACGCGTGCGGGTGTACGTGACCGCGAGCGATCCGATTGTCGAGAATTCGGCGCACGTCGCGCGATCCGAGCCGATTACCGCGTCGGTTGAAGAACAGCGCCTCGGGCGGTGAGTCCGCGCGCATCACGTTCTCGCGGGCGTCCTCGATCCAGACCTGCACCGCGTCAAGTCCGCGGCGATGCAACGGCACGATGCGTTCCTTGCGTCCCTTGCCGAGCACGCGCAGCAGACCCTGGCGAAAGTCGACGGAGTTGAGATTGAGTCCGCACAGTTCGCTGACGCGCAGTCCCGCGCCGTAAAGGACCTCGCACACGGCGCGGTCCGACGTCGCCCAGTCGTCGTCACCCCAGTCGTCGTCGAGCAGGTTGTCGAGTTGCTCGCGAACGACGATCTTGGGCAAGCGGTGATTCGGTCGCGGCGCCGAGAGTCGTGAGGCCGGGCTCTCTTCCAGGTGACCCCGCTGGACCATCCACGCGAAGTACCCGCGCAGCGACGCGCGGCGTCGGATGATCGAGGTCCGCTCGTCACCGCGCTCGGTCATGAAGGCCAGGTAGTCGCGCAGCACCCGCATCGTGACGTCGTGCGGGCGAGTGACGCCTCGTCCACTTGCCCACGTGATGAACGCGTCGACGTCGCCTAAGTACGCCGTCTGGGTCGCCTCGGCCCGATCGGTCGCACGCAGCGTCACCGCGTAGTCCTTGAGGTGCCAGACGCGCGCTTCGTTACGAATTGATGACACGCAGTAAGCCTAACGACGACCTCGGAAGCACTTCGGGACGTAACTAAGGTGGTCAGGTACCGAGGGGGACCAAGTGTCGCGAATCCTGATTGTCGAAGACGACGACCACATCCGCAGCGCGCTGCGACTGATGTTCGAAGGCGAAGGCTTCGTCGTCGACGACGCTCCGTCGGGCGAGGTCGGCATCGCGATGTTCACGCGCATGGCCTCGGACGTCGCGATCGTCGACATCATGTTGCCGGGCATGTCGGGGTTCGAGACCTGCCAGTCGCTGCGCGGCGCGAGCGACCTGCCCATCGTGATCGTCTCGGCGCGCGACGACACCGCCGACGTCGTGCTCGGACTCGAATCCGGCGCCGACGACTACGTCACCAAACCCTTCGTGCCCGAAGAGTTATTGGCGCGGGTGCGCGCGCACCTGCGCCGTCGACCGGAGAAGAGCACCGGTGCGTTCCAACTCGGTCTGTTGCACGTGATCCCCGACGAGGGCGTCGTGCGCCAGGGCGACGGATCGGAACTCCACCTCACCTCGACCGAGTTCCGACTCCTGACCGACCTCGCCTCCAACAACGGCAAGCCGCTCTCGCGCGAAGACCTGCTCGAGCGCGTGTGGGGTTACGACTACTTCGGCGACAGCCGACTCGTCGACGTGCACATCCGCCGGCTCCGCATGAAGATCGAGCCGGACCCGGCGAACCCGATCTTCCTCGTGACCGTTCGGGGCACCGGGTACAAGCTGGTCATCTAATGCGACGACGGAGTCTGCGACTTCGCCTCCTCGTGACCTTCGGACTGGGCGCCTTCATCCTCAGTTCGCTCTTCGCCTCACTCACCTACTTCGGTGTGAAGCGAATCCTCATCTCGAACCAGCAACAGACCGACCTGCGCCAGAGTTACGTGAACGCGGCACTCGTGCGCAGCACGCTCTACTCCTCGCCTACCGAAGTGCTCTCGAACCTCTTGAATTCGATCCAGAAGGCGACCTCTTCCAACGTCCTCGTCCAGACCCACGGTCAGTGGCTCGCGCGGTCCAATAGCGCCTCCACGCTCGACGTTTCCCAGCACACCATCAAGCTGGTGGCCGACGATCACGCGACCGAACAGACCATCGACACCGCGGGCAAGATCATTTTCGTCGTCGGCGTGCCGATTCCTTCGGTCGAGACCCAGGTCTTCGAAGTCTTTCAACTCAAGAAACTCGAGCACACGCTGGCGCTGTTGGCATTAGTGCTCACGCTCGGCGCGCTCTTCACCTCGTTGGTCGGCTTGAGCGGCGGCATCTGGGTGTCGCGACGAACGGTTCGTCCGCTCGAAGAGGTCTCCTTCGCCGCGGCGTTGATCGCCGACGGCGCACTCTCGACGCGACTGCAGGTGAAACGCGCCGACCGCGAAGTGCGTCAGTTGACCGAGTCCTTCAATCAGATGGTGAGCCAACTGGTGCAGCGACTCGAGCGCGACGCCCGGTTCGCGAGTGACGTGAGTCACGAACTCCGCTCACCACTGACGACGTTGGCGACGACGGCGTCGGTCCTCCAACAACACCGCGATGACCTCACGGCCCCCGGACAAGAGAGTCTGGATCTCTTGATCGCCGACCTCTCGATCTTCCAATCACTGGTTGAAGACCTGCTCGAGATATCGCGCAGCGACGCCGGCGCCGTGCCGCTCGTCATGGAGACGCTCTCGGCGATCGAACTCGTCCACCAGTCGGTGCGTTCGGCCGCGCGACGTCACGGCATCGACGAACCGCCGATCGAGATCGCTGACGGCGTCGGCGATCCGTTGGTACTGGTGGACCGACGTCGGTTCGAACGCGTCATCACGAACTTGGTCGACAACGCGCATCGCTACGCCGAGGGCGCGGTCGCGTTGCGCATCGACGTCGACGGCACACTGCTCGCGGTCAACGTCGACGACGCCGGATCGGGCGTGGCGCGTGACGAGCACGAACAGGTCTTCGAGCGGTTCTTTCGGGGACGCGCGGCACACGACCGCGGCATCGCGCGAGGCACCGGTCTCGGACTCGCGCTCGTGCGCGACCACGTGCGCGCCTTCGGCGGCACGATCACCGTCGCCGAGAGTCCCGAGGGCGGCGCTCGCTTCCAGATCCTCCTACCAATCGTGGCGAGACGAGCCTCATGAGACGAGTGCGCGTCCTTCTCGGACTACTCGTCGGCGCGGTGGCGCTCTCGGGATGCACGCTCGTGTCGACGACGTCCATCGCCGCAGAGCATCACGCCAAAGGACGTTCCGTTCTGTCTGCGCTGCAAGACGATCCCGGGGACGAACAACGGCAGCGTGCACTTCATCTCCCAACCGGTCTACATCGTCGACGCCACCGGGCACCTCGCGCCGTCGAGCCGGATCGTGCCCTCGCCGCCGGTGCTGGAGTCGGTCCTGCGCCAACTCATCATCGGGCCTACGAAGATCGAGTCCTTCGCCGGCTACACCTCGGCGCTGCCCAAGAACCTGATCGTTCTGTCGGCGAGCTTTCGCGGCGACATCGGGTACGTCGACCTCGCGACGTCGCTCTCGAAATTGCCCCGTGGCCAGGAGGTCCTGGCCGTCGGTCAGATCGTCCTGACCGCCAAGGACGTCGGTCTCACGGTCGGCATCGCGCTCAAGGGGATCGAGATCACGGTCGGGGGCGTGCCCCAGGTCTTGCCGATACCGGGTGGCCACGAGGAGCACCTCGTGACGCCCGCGGACTTCCAACGACTCACGAACAGCTAGGCGATGCTCTCCGTGCGAAAGGCCGGCGCGGCACTCCAGAGGTGCTCGAGGTCGTAGTACTCGCGCGCGGCCTCATCGAAGACGTGCACGATGACGTCGCCGTAGTCGAGCGCGATCCACTCGGCGCTGGTCCAACCTTCGACGCGTAGCGGCTTCACGTCGAGCGCGATCTCGACCAGTCGCTCGACCTCTTCGGCGATGGCGCGCACCTGACGGTCGTTGCGACCCGAGGCGACGACGAGCGCGTCGAAGGAGTCGACGAGTTCTCGAAGGTCCAGCACGACGGTGTCGCGTGCGAGCTTGTCCTCGGCTGCCATCACCGCGGCGTTGACGAGCGCGGCCACGTATCCCGAGAAGGGGCCGCGAGCGTTCTCGCCGTTCGTTACCAAGTGACTACCAAGACACTCAGTGGGACACCCCGAGTACGACGAGCGCGGCGGCAAAGGGGACGGCAAGTGACACCACGCCGATGATTGCGTATCGATGCTTCAGGCGACGAACTTCTCTTCGACTCCTCGGCGCTGCTTCCAAACCTCGTAGCCTCGTCGGCTGGGGTTCGGTCACGTCGAAGAGTCGCACTGCCATGGCTCGTACTTTAGCCTCGCGCGCTCTGGTAGAGCGGAATAACTTGCGCCGGGAGAAAATCTCGTAGGTCCGACGACATCGGATCGAGACCGCGCACGTAGGAACTCGAAAGATCAACGGGGTCCATCGGAATCTCGTAGCTCACCCAACCATCAGGCACGATGGCCATCGCGCCTGGGCGCGGCACGACACCGACGCGAACCAACGTTCGTAGTGCGTCGGCCTCGTGCCAACCATTCAACTGTTCGGCGAGATCGGCGCCGACGATCAGGTCGACCGCGTCACACTCACCCAACAGTTCGCGCACGGTGTCGATGGTGTAGGACGGCCCGTCGCGACGGATCTCGCGGTCCGACACTTCGACGAGGTCGAGGTCGCAGAACGCGGCCCTCGCCATGGCGAGACGAACGCCGGCACTGTCCACGTCGCCCTCGAGTCGCTTGCGATACGGATCACCGGCGACGGTGACTTCGATAAGGTCGTAACGACCACTCGCGACCGCGGCCTCGAGCGCGGCCACGTGACCGAAATGCGGCGGGTCGAAGGTCCCACCAAAGAGACCAATTCGACGGATGTTCACGCGCCAAGACTAGGGCGCGATCGATGGATTGTTCGGGGAACCTCTACCATTGATGGATGGAGAAGTCCTCGCTCGACTGGAACCCGAGTACGTGGCGAACGCGCGACGCCGCCCAGGGCGTCGCCTGGCCCGACGAGGCACACCTGGCGCGCGTCGAGGCCGACGCTGGCGCGAAAGCCGCCGTTGATCTTCGCCGGCGAGGCCCGCCAACTCCTCGAGCACCTCGAACTCGTCGCCCACGGCAAGTCCTTCCTCCTCCAGGCCGGTGACTGCGCGGAGTCCTTCGACGAGGGTTCCGCCGACTCGATCCGCGACAAGCTCAAGGTCATCTTGCAGATGGCCGTGGCGCTGACCTACGCCGCGGGCGTGCCGGTCATCAAGGTCGGACGCATCGCCGGACAGTTCGCCAAGCCGCGAAGCGATGAGTTCGAGGAGCGCGACGGCCAGCGATTACCGGCCTTTCGGGGCCACATCGTCAACGGCGAGGCGTTCGACGAGACCTCACGGCGACCCGATCCCGAGCGTCTCCTCTCGGCCTATCACCAGAGCGTCGCGACGCTGAACCTGCTGCGCGCCTTCACCACCGGCGGCTTCGCCGCGCTCTCGCGCGTGCACGCCTGGAACCAGGAGTTCGTGGCGAACTCACTCGAGGGCAAGCGCTACGAGGTCGTGGCCGACGAGATCGAGCGGGCGCTGCAGTTCATGAAGGCCTGCGGCATCGACCTGCACGACGACGGCGCCCTGCAGGGCGTCGACTTCTACACCAGCCACGAGGCGCTCATCCTCCCCTACGAACAGGCCCTCACCCGTCGCGACTCGCTCACCGGCGACTGGTACGACTGCTCGGCGCACATGCTGTGGATCGGGGACCGCACGCGTCAACTCGACGGCGCGCACGTCGAGTTCTTGCGCGGCGTCTCGAACCCGCTCGGCCTCAAGGTCGGTCCGACCATGGGCACCGACGAACTGCTGCGCCTCGTCGACGTACTCAGCCCCGAGAATCGTCCCGGACGACTCACGTTGATCGCGCGCATGGGCGACGCGCTGGTCGAAGAGAAACTCCCGCCGCTCGTCGAGATGCTGCGCGCCGAGGGCCGCGACGTCGTGTGGGCCTGTGACCCGATGCACGGCAATACCTTCGTCGCCTCTGGCGGACAGAAGACCCGTCGCTTCGACGACGTGCTGTCCGAGACCTCGAAGTTCTTCGAGGCGCTCTCGAGTCTCGGTACCTGGCCCGGTGGACTCCACGTCGAGCTCACGGGTGACAACGTCACCGAGTGTCTCGGCGGTGGCTCACGGCTGAACGAGGTCGACCTCGAACTGAACTACACGTCGATCTGTGATCCCCGCCTCAACGCGACCCAGAGCCTCGACATGGCCTTTCACGTCGCCGAGTTCTTGCAGCGTTACTCCGCCGGCAACGGCGCCCGGTCGTTGTAGCGCAAGAGTCGCCGCCACTCCTCGCGGAACTCGATCTCGGTCATCGAACAGTTCTCGATGCGCGGTCGTAGTCGCACCGCCGGCCCGACACCCTGGTAGATCTTCATGGCCTGTTCGATGAAGCCGCCGTGGCACACGCACACCACCAGTTCCTTGGGGTGGCGCGCGACGAGGCGAAAAATCGTGTCGCGGCAGCGTTCGTAGAAGCCCAGGAGTGATTCACCGCCGGGCGCGGTCATCGCGTCGGGCGTGAGGTCCCAGTCGGGCGCGCCGTACTTCTCGACGTACTGCGCCCACGGCAGCCCGTCGCCCTCCCCGACGCTGATCTCGTTCAGTCCCGCGTCGACGACCGGGGTGAGACCCTTCGGCAGGGCCGCGCGCAGCATCTCGCCGGTCTCGATCGCGCGCGGCAGCGCCGAGGTGTAGAAGGCGGTGGTCGTGGAGAGTTCGCCACTCATCGACAGCTCGATCGACGAGGGCTTGGGCCTGACGACGTCCGAGCGGGGTCAGTCCCCCGTCGCCGATCGGTCCCCCGGCCAGTCCGTCGGCGTTGGCGTAGCTCTCACCGTGACGGATCAGCAACAGTCGCGTGCCCGTGGGCCGAGGTCCGCGTTGACGAAAGCCGGTCGGAGGAAGGCGTTGGTCCTCGGAATCGCTCACGCCAGCTCTCCCACGAAGCGTTCGAGCTGGCGAAGCGTGCGACACTCGATGACCTTTTCGCAGTACGGCGCGTACTGGTTCACGATCGAGTCCCCACTGTTCCAGTAGGCCGTCGGTTCGGGGTTGAGCCAGTAGACCGCCTTCGCGCGGTACTTGAGGTCGGCGATCACCTCGGCGTGGGCCTGGTGATAGTTGTTGCGCGCGTCACCGAGGATGAGGATCGTCGAGCGCCGCGTGACGTCCTTGGCGAAGCGGTCATGAAAGCTCATCAGCGCCCGGCCGTAGTCCGAGTGGCCGTCAAAGGCGATGACGTCGGCCTCGGCGTTGATCTTGGCCACGGTCTCGGCCGGATCATCGACCCCTTCGAACAGCGCGGTGACCTCATCGAGTCCGTCGACGAAGACGAAGCTGCGCACCTTGGAGAACTGGGAACTGATCGCGTGCACCAGGTGCAGCGTGAAACGCGCGAAGGACGCCACGGACCCCGAGATGTCGGCGATGACGAAGATCTCGGGCTTCGCCGGGTGCGGAGGCTTGAAGCGGAGGTCGATCGGCACGCCACCGGTGGAGAGGCTTCGGCGCACGGTGTGACGCAGGTCGACCGGACCGCGACGTCGTCGACGTCGCCGACGCGCGAGTCGCACGGCGAGTTTGCGACTGAGCGGTCGCAAGGCGCGCTCAAGTTGCGCCATCTCGTCGCGATTGGCGTGCATGACGTCGAGGTCCTCGGGCAGCGGCTTGCGCACGGACTTGGCCAAGGCCTCGGACCCACGGTCCTCGACGAGACGCTCGCGGATGACGCGTTCGATCTCGGCCTTCAACATCTCGATGCGCGCCCTCGCCTCTTCGCGTGCCAGGCGTTCGGCGAGCTGGTCGCCGCCGTCGGTGCCGAGCGTCAGACGCTGCTCTAAGGTCTCGAGGTCGAGATTGCGCAGCGTCCGGTAGAGGTAGTACGTGCCGCCGACGGGTCGGCCGGGTTCCATCCCGGCGTAGCGCGTCACCGATTCATTCGCCGCCAGGCGCAACGCCTCGCGGTCCCCGTCACGGAGCGCGCGAAAGAGCAACTCGGCCAGTTCTTGCGCGCTGAGCGAACTCGTCGCGCCGCCGCCTTCGCCGCGCGACTGGCCCGGTCCGGTCGCGCCGGCCGCACCCTCGCGGTCCAGCTCACCAGTGTCGACGTCGTCCATGAGTCCCGACGCGGCGTCCCACGAGCGCGTCGAGAAGAAGACCTCGAAGGCCGTGTTGAAGACCGGCATGTGATCACCGTCTTTGACGAGCGTCGCGGCCAACGAGTTCTTCACCAGAGAGCGGTCCGAGAGGTCGATCACCTCCATCGCCTTGGCCGAGTCGACGTGCTCGCTCATGGAGATGGGTATGCCCGCGGCGCGCAGTTCGCCGATGAAATCGCCGAGGAGCTTAAGCACCGGACTTGGGCCGACCGAGGAGCTCTTTCGTGGCGCGCTCGATGTCACTCTGGTACTTCAACAAGATGTGCAACGTCTCGGCCGCGTCCTCGTCCCCGATCTCGGAACGTCCGAGCACGACGAGCGTGCGCGCCCAGTCCAGCGTCTCGGCGACCGACGGCGCCTTCTTCAGGTCCAGTGTGCGCAGGGACCGCACGACCTGGGCGATCTGCTCGGCCAACGTGCTCGTGATGCCGGGCACGCGCGAGACGATGATGTCGCGCTCGCGCTCCACGCTCGGGTAGCCGATGTAGAGATAGAGACAGCGACGCTTCAGGGCCTCGGACAGCTCGCGGGTGTTGTTCGAGGTGAGAAAGACCATCGGTATCTGCTTGGCGCGCACGGTGCCGAGCTCGGGGATCGAGACCTGGTACTCCGAGAGGATCTCGAGCAGCAACGCCTCGGTCTCGAGTTCGACGCGGTCGACCTCGTCGATCAACAACACGACCGGGTCACTCGCCGAGATCGCCTCGAGCAGTGGACGCGTGAGGAGGAACTCCTCACCGAAGATGTCCTCTTCGAGCTGCTCCCAGTCCTCGGTGCCCTCACCCTCGGGCCGACCGGCCTGGATACGCAACAACTGCTTGCGGTAGTTCCACTCATAGAGCGCCTTCGAGTCATCGAGGCCCTCGTAACACTGCAACCGGATCAGTCGAGCGCCGATGGCGTCGGCGACGGCGCGCGCCAGGGCGGTCTTGCCGGTACCGGCGGGACCCTCGACGAGGACCGGCTTGGCGAGACGATCGGCGAGGAAGCAGACCGAGGCGATCGCGTCGTCCGCCAGGTAGTCGTTCTCGCCCAGGCGTTGCAGGACGTCCTTGGCCGAGTCGAAACGGACCGGCGGGATCTCGTCGAGTCCGAGACGTTTGGCGAGTTCCTCGCGCGGGTCCAGTGCGGTCATCGGATCTGTCCTTCTCCTCGTACGACCCACTTGAGACAGGTCAGTTCTCGTAGTCCCATCGGGCCCCGGGCGTGCAACTTCTGGGTCGAGATGCCGACCTCGCCGCCGAGTCCCAACTCGCCACCGTCGATGAAACGCGTCGAGGCGTTCACCAGCACCGCGGCGGCGTCCACCCGCTTCACCCACGCGTCGGCGTTCGCGTCGTCGCGCGTCAGGATCGCCTCGCTGTGGCCGGTGCCGTAGCGCGCGACGTGCGCGACGGCCTCGTCGAGTGAGTCCACGACCTTGACGGCGAGGATCAAATCGAGGAACTCGCGTTCGAAGTCCTCCTCACTCGCGGCCGTCGCCTCCGGCAGGTACTGTCGTGCTCGTTCGTCGCAGCGCAACTCGACTTCGGGCATCGCGCTCGCGAGCGCGGGCAAGAACTCACCGGCAACCGCGCGGTGCACGAGCACCGTCTCGGCGGCGTTGCACACACCCGGTCGCGAGGTCTTCGCGTTGCGCACGATGGCGACGGCGTTCTCGAGGTCGGCGGTGTCGTCCACGAAGACGTGGCAGTTGCCGTCACCGTCGAGCACGTAGGGCACGCGCGCGTGTTCGCGCATCGCGGCGATCAGACTCTTCCCGCCGCGCGGGATGAGACAGTCGAGCACGTCGGTCATCTGCATGAACGCCGTCGCCGTCTCGTGCGACGTGTCCTGCACGAGGGCGACGCCATCGGCGGGCAGGCCCTCCTTCTCGAGGGCGTCGCGCCAGAGCGCGACGATGAACTGGTTCGTGGCAAAGGCCGTCGACGACCCGCGCAGGTACGCGGCGTTACCACTGCGCACACACAGTCCGGCGACGTCACTCGTCACGTTGGGACGGTTCTCGTAGACCACGCCGATCACGCCGAGCGGGACGCGCACTCGCTCGACGCGCAGTCCGTTCGGTCGCACGCTCTGGTCGACCGATTCGAAGAGCGGATCCGGGTACTGGGCGATCTCACGCAGTGCCTCGGCCATGGCGTCGATGCGCGCCTGCGTCAAGGTCAAGCGATCGACGCCGGCGCCGGATTCCTGATAGGCCGCGACGTCGCGGGCGTTGATCGCCAGCAGTTCCTCACTGGTCTCTTGGAGGCGGTCCGCCACGTGCAGCAAGACGGCGCAGCGCTGCTCGTTGGTCGCCTGGGCGAGGACCACCGCGGCCTCCTTCACGGCGCGGCCTTGCGCGTTCAACGCACCTACTGACATGGAGCAATCGTAATGGTTGGCATCAGGAGCGACGGAGGAGCACCAGGTCGTCGCGATGCACGACGACGTCATCACTCTCGTGGAACGACTCGGCACTGACGCGCACCAATCCCTTGGCCACGACCTGTCCTTCCGGTCCCTTGATCTCGACCGCGTCGCCTTCGGCGAAGTTCCCGGCGTGGGACTCGACGCCGACGCGCAAGAGACTGCGGCCGTGGTGCTCGAGGGCCTGCATCGCGCCCTCGATTGATGAACAGTGCACCGCGACTCGCGACGGCGAAGGCGATCCACGACTTGCGCGCCGACAGGCGCTCGGGTCGGGGATGGAACGTCGTGCCGAATCCGCCGGCGTCGCTCACGGCGTGCACCAACGCGTGCTCGGCGTGGGCCGGCGCGATCACCGTCGTGATGCCCGACCACGTCGCCATGCGCGCGGCCGCGAGTTTCGAGGCCATACCGCCGCTGCCGACGCCGGAGCGACTGACGCCAGCGAGGTCGACGAGCTCGGTGTCGAAGGCGGTCACCTCTTCGATCAACGTCGCGGTCGGGTCGAGTCGTGGGTCCGCGGTCAAGAGACCCGCGGTGTCGGTCAAGAGCACGAGGTGCGACGCGCCGACGAGGTTCGCCACCAGCGCCGCCAGACGGTCGTTGTCGCCGAAGCGGATCTCCTCGTCGGCCACGGCGTCGTTCTCGTTCACGATCGGTACGACGTGGAGCGCGTGCAGCGCCTCGAGCGTGCCGCGCGCGTGCAGGTACTGACCGCGGTGACTGAAGTCGAGTGGCGCGAGCAGGACCTGACCGACGCTCGCGTCGACCTCGGCGAAGGCGTCGCGCCACGCGTGCATCAAGCAGTGGCTGTCCTACCGCCGAGACGGCCTGCAGGGCCACGCTGTCGGTCGGTCGGGGCCGACCCTTACCCACCTCGGACCATCCGGCCGTGATCGCGCCGCTGGTCACGACGACGACGGTCCAGCCCTTCGCGCGCAGGTCGACCACGTCGTGCGCCACGCTCACCAGCGCCCCGAAGGAGACGCCGCCTTGGGCGTCGGTCACCGAGGAGGTGCCGATCTTGACGACGAGACTACGCGTCGCCATCACTGTCGCCCAGGTCGAGGCGGCCGTGTCGGGCCAGTCGTTCACGTCGCGACGCGCGGTGATGGTCGCCGCGGTCTAGTCCCGCGCTCACGTCGTCGCGCCACCACTCAAAGGAGAGCGGTCCGATGGTGACGACGTCACCGTCGCGCACGCCGGCGCGCGTGAGCATCCGATCGACGCCGAGCGTTCGCAGGCGCCGCACGATCTCGGCCAGGGCCTCGTCGTCGGTGAGGTCCTGGAAGCGCACGGCGCGGATCGCCGGCCGCCCGGCGACGACCCAGTCGTTCGGTCCCGCGCGTTCGACGGTGATCTCATCGGGTAGCGGTTTGTGCACGACGACGTCGTGTTCGATGCGCTCCGATCTCTTCTTTTCGTACCTGCACCACGAGCGCGGCCAACTGGTTGACGAGTTGGTCGATGCCCTCACCGGTGATCGAGGAGATCGTGAGCACGTCGGGCATCTCGTAGGCCGCGACGTCGCCCTTGGACCCCACGATCACGCGGGGCCGCTCGAGCAGGTCCGCCTGGTAGTCGCCGAGCTCGCGCAACAAGACGTCCAGTTGATCCTGCGGCGACATCGGCGCCAGCTCCGAGAGGTCGAGCAATACGCACAGCACCCTCGCGCGTTCCACGTGGCGCAAGAAGTCGTGACCCAGGCCGCGGCCTTCGGCCGCGCCTTCGATCAGTCCGGGGATGTCGGCCATCACGAACTCCGTGGCGTCGTTCCGCCGGCCGCTGCGCTCCCCGACGCGCACGACCCCGAGGTTCGGCACCAACGTCGTGAAGGGATAGTCCGCGATCTTCGGTCGTGCCGCCGAGACCCGCGCGATCAACGTCGACTTGCCGACGTTGGGAAAACCGATCAAGCGCGACGTCAGCCTGCAACTTCAACTCGAGGTTGAACCAGTTCTCCTGGCCGAGCTCGCCCTGCTCGGCGAAGGCCGGGGCTCGTCGGTTGTTCGAGAGAAAGCGGTTGTTGCCCTGACCACCGAGTCCACCCTTCGGCGGCCAACCAGCGGTCCCCCGGTCCGTTCAGGTCGACGAGGAGTTCGCCCTCGCGGCTGTAGACCATGGTCCCGACCGGGACGATGACGACCTGATCCTTGCCCCGCGAGCCGTGCTGGCGCTTGGACGTGCCGTGTTGACCGTCGGTCGCGCGTCGAAAGGGGTGGTCGCGAAAGCCCAGGAGTGAGGCCTGATTGTGGTCCGCGACGATCCAGACGTCGCCGCCCTTGCCGCCGTCGCCGCCGTCCGGACCGCCCTTGGCGACGTGGGCCTCACGGCGAAAACTGACGCAGCCGGCCCCGCCGTCGCCCGCTTTGGCGTGCAATTGAGCGAAATCGACGAACGTGGACACCCGTCTATCCTACGGCTCGGCTTCGAAATCTCTTTTCTCGCTTGACAAATCGCGTCGAGTGATCACCGTTGCTCAGGTCGACCAGTGCGACACGCCCGAGGTGGCGAAGCTCTTCGCCTCACCACGGCGTTCATACCCTCGGATCTCGGCGATTCGACCGTCGATGACGCTCAGCACCTGCCAACGAGTGTTGACCTTGGATTTCGTTTGCGGATTGGCGAGAATCTTCAGTCCGACGAGGATGGTGTCCTTCACGACTGTGACTTCGGTGATCTCGGCGCGCACGCCGTTCTCGCGCGCCAACTCGTACCACGCAAGGATTTCGGTCGCGTTGCGACACGTCGGGACGTCTTGTTCTGGCGCTCCCCAACGCGCGTTTGGCGCGAGCAGTTCTCGCATCACGTCCGAGATCGACGGCTTCCATCGCGTAGCGCACGTGCGTGGCGAGTGACTGCATCGTCTGAATCGGCGTGTCGACGCAGCAACACGATGGATCAGCACACTTCTCGAGCAAATGAACGCGCACCCCGACACATCCACACTGCGCACACGAAGTCGTCACGTGGTCACTCTACGGACACGCGAAAGACCACGGTCGTTGAGGGTTGCAACGAGATGGTGAGTGGCGAAAAAACCCCTTGATTTCATTGTGATTTAGCCACTTTTGGGCGGTTCCTGGAGGTCAAAAACGTTACGATTCTTTTACACGGGAATTTGTGAAATAGCAGTTGACCAGCACTTTTATATTTTCGAATCGCCTCAAAACGGTGAATTCTTATGGGAAAGACCGATATTTCCCTCGTTTTGCGTAAAGATGGCTCCGGTTGCTGGGAACACTCCCAGTCCGTTTCAACGAAGAGTAAGGAGTCGACCGGTGAACAAGGCCGAGTTGGTAGATGCGATTGTTGCCGAAAGCGGCGCAAACAAGAACACGGTGGCTGAGGTCCTCAAGGCCCTAGAAGATGTTGTGGTATCGAATGTTTCGAAGGGTGAGAAGATTGTTCTGTCGGGCTTCCTTTCTTTCGAGCGTGTGGCCCGTAAGGCCCGCACGGCCCGTAATCCCCAGACTGGCGAAGCCATTCAGGTGAAGGCTTCCAATGCTCCAAAGGTTTCCATTGGATCAACGTTCAAAAAGGCCGTCAAGGGCGCGTAGTACCCGTCGTAATCAAGAAACCCCCGGGCAATGCCCGGGGGTTTCTTGATTTAGGAGGAAAACTCAGCCGACGAGAACGTCAACCAGTTTTCTGCCGCCTCGGTAGCCGAATTTCACGGTTCCTTCAGCGAGCGCGAACAGGGTGTCATCCTTGCCGATCCCGACATTGCGACCGGGGTGGAACTGGGTTCCGCGCTGGCGCATGATGATGCTCCCCGTCTTTACAGCAGTTCCGTCGAATGTCTTGACACCCAGGCGCTGGGCGTTGGAGTCGCGGCCGTTCCTGGTGGAACCGCCGCCTTTGGTCTTGGACATCGTTCTCTCCTAGGCCTTGGGCGAGATCTTCGTGATCTCGACGCTCGTGTAGTGCTGGCGGTGACCCCAGCGCTTGCGCTGGATGGACTTCGCCTTGTAGGTGAGGGCGCGGATCTTCGGGCCCTTCTCCTCACCGAGGATCGTGCCGGTCACCGACGCGCCCCACGAAGTCCCGGTCCGGCGGTGACGGAGTCGCCGTCGACCAAGAGGACGGGTTCGAACTGGATTTCGGCACCGGTCTCTTCGGGGCGCAGGTCAACGCGGACGACTTGGCCCTCGGTGACGCGCTCTTGAGATGTGCCTACACGGATAACGGCGTACATAGGGATTCAATAGTAGCCGATGGACGAAGTCGCTCGTTCCTTACAGTCCGGTCTCGACGACGAAACCACGTCCGTCACAGACCGTACAGACCTTGGACACGGACTCCAGCAGGCCCTCGTTCACGCGCTTTCGCGTCATCTCGACGAGGCCGAGTTCCGAGATGTCAAAGACCTGGGTGCGGGTCTTGTCACGCGAGAGCGCCTGGCGCAGCGCCGAGGCGACGGCCTCGCGATTGACCTTGGACTCCATGTCGATGAAGTCGATCACGATGATGCCGCCGATGTCGCGCAGGCGCAGTTGGCGCGCCACCTCTTCGGCCGCTTCGAGGTTGTTGCGAAAGACCGTCTCTTCGAGGTTCGTCGTGCCGACGTTCTTGCCGGTGTTGACGTCGACGACCGTGAGGGCCTCGGTGCGCTCGATGATCAAGGAGCCGCCGGAGGGCAGGAAGACCTTGCGGTCGAGGGCCCGGTGCAGCTGCTCGTGGACGAAGTAGCGCTCGAAGAGCGGGAGCTCTTCGGTCGAGCGGTCGTAGTACTCGATGCGGTCGGCCAGCTCGGGGTTGACCGCGAGCACGTACTCGCGCACCTTCTCGATAGAGCACCTGGTCGTCGATCAAGACGCCGCGGTAGTCGTCGTTCAACTCCTCGCGCAGTACTCGCACCGCGAGGTCGAGGTCGCGGTAGACGAGACGGGGCTGATTGGACTTGGCGACCTCGGCTTCGATCGCGGCCCACTTCTCGGCCAGTGAGCTGACGTCGCGCGCGAGGTCATCGGCGGTGACGCCCTCGGCGGCGGTGCGGATGATGATGCCGTGGCGCTCGGGCTTCACGTCGTCGATGATCTTGCGCAGTCGACGACGTTCGCCGTCGGGCAGACGCTTGGAGATCCCGATGGTGCTCGAGTTCGGCACCAGCACCGCGAAGCGTCCCGGCAGCGAGACCTCTTGGGTGAGGCGCGCACCCTTGGCGCCGATCGCGTTCTTCGTGACCTGACAGATGATCGTCTGACCGGACTTGATCATCTGTTCGATGCGCTTGTCGTTGGATGAGGTGCCTTCGACGTCGTCCATGTCGAAGGAGATGTCGCCGCGATAGAGCACGGCGTTCTTCGGGATGCCGATGTCGACGAAGGCCAACTCCATGCCCGGCAGCACGTTCTGGATTCGACCGACGTAGATGTTGCCGTCGATCTGGTTCGTCTCGTCGGCCGCCTTGGCGACGGTGTACTCGACCATCGTGCGGCCCTCGAGCGTCGCGATGTGCGTCGCCTCTTTGGTCGTGTGCACGCACATGAGGTAGCGACCCTGGGCGCGCGTGCGACGTTCTCCGCCGCGACGTCGCTTGTTCTTGCCGCGGCCGGCCATGCTCTCGTCGCCGGCCGCTTCCGGGGCTGACGCTTCGACCGGTGAGTCGAACGAACGCGGGCTGCGCGGTTGTCCGCCCTGTCCGCCCTGACCGCCTTGACCACCGCGACCGCGGCCGCCGCGTCGACGTCGATTGCCACCGCCCTGGCCTTGACCTTGGCCCTGACGGGCCGGGGCGGGCGCTTGGCCGTTGGACTGGTTCGGCGCGTTGGCTGGTCGCGTGTCGCCGATTTGAGGTGCTGGTCGAGTGTCGCCTATTCGGGGGCTAGACGACGATGCGGGTTGAGTGTTGGTTTCGTCGCTCACGACGGGTACTCCTTGAGTTCTTAGGTAGGGGGGCGCAACGCGCCGCGCTTACGGGGGTGGAAACGTGCCCGGAATATCGGACAACGTGGGTGTTGGGAGAGGTGGCGTGACGGGTCAACAAGAGAGTGACGATTCCGGTAATAAATAGGGTCACTTCACTGCCGTGCACCACGTGTAGTCCTCAATGCCTGCAAGAGCGGAGTGCGACTGCACTGCGCAACTGCTGCGTTCTTTTCGCGCTCTGCACATTTTGCACAGAAACGCCCAACGCTTTCAGGTTACTCGCCAAGCCGCTCCGACCGGCGATTTGACCTATTTGGGCGTTAGTGCGTGACGGTGTAGCTGTAGGGAATCGCGGCCAGTTGGTCCGATGACACGGGGCCGTCGAAGAACACGGTGCCCAGGACGTAGTCGTCGACGTAGAGGGTTCCGGTGACGTGGGTCCCCGGCGTGCCGGTCGAAGCGACCGTGACCGTGATGGTGGCCGTCGCCCCCGGCGCCACGTAGGCGGGCGAAAAGCCGCTCGACAGTCCGTTGAGCTCGGACCACAGGTCACCGGTCGAGGACGTCATCGACGGATCGAAGGCTTGGGTTACCGCGCTGAGAGACGCGCTCGCCGTGATCGTCGGCGCCCCCGTGCTCGGGTACGGACCGATCTCGCCGGGGTTCAGGAGCCACGTCCCAGAACTGATCTCTGGTTCGCTGAGGGTCACGTTGGCGCTGTCGCCTTGAATCGATCCCGAGGTGTTCGAACCCGTCGTTGAGCCCGGGTGTGACGTCGGGGTCTCCGGAGTAGTACTGGAGGTCGAAGGTGACGGGACCAGTGCCGTTGACACTCGCCTGCAACTGCGTCGTCTCTGAGGGCACCGCGTAGTACGGGAAGAGCAGGCCCGGGGACAGCGGCAGCGTCATGTTGGCGGCCGTCGGCGGAAAGTTCTGGTCCCGAAGGTCGATCGTGGCGCTCTGGTTCAACCGAGGGTCGACGAAGAACTCCTCGGGCGCGTCCCCGGAGTTGGTGACCTTGACGTCGAAGGTCTGCGTCGCGCCGTTCGCGATCGACGCGTCGTTCGGCAGGTCGCTCGTGACGTTTACCTGGTCGAACTGAATCGTGCCCGAGAATGGTTCGTTGAGTTCCAGACCGGAGACGGGATTGAGCCACTCAACGATGAGTGACCACTCCCCGCTCACTGGACTTAACGCGTAGAGGTCCGCCGACAGACTTGCGGTCATAACGCCGCTGGCATTTTTTCGCGCGGCGTTCGTCGTGTAGCTCACCGTCAGGCCGTTCGGGTCGATCAGTTCGGCGATGAAGACGTCCTGGGGGTCGTCGGCCAGGGCCACGCTCACGTCGAGGTCGCGCACACCGTACGGGACGTCAAACCCGTAGGTGTTGGTAGCGGCCAAGGCGCCGCGACCGTTGCCACCGGTGAGGACGCCACTGAACGTCCCGCCGTGACTGCTGAGCGCCACCGTCGTACGCACCGTCACCGGCACCGTCGTCGTGCCGTAGGGACTCGAGATGACGACGGACTGGCTGGTGTCGCCCGAGAGGTTCGAACTCGAGAGCGAGAGCTGTGCGACACCGGTCTTGCCCGGTCCAATCGTCATCGAGGACGGGACGACTTCGCTGCCCGCGACGTAGTTCACGGTCTCGGCGCTCCAGCGAATCATCCCGCTCGTCCCGATACCGTCGCCCTCGGCGAAGAAGACCGCGGTCCACCTCCCCGCCGGTCGGATTCGTCACCTCGACCTCGCCGTAGTCCCCCAGTCCCTGTGGGAGTGAGTAGGCGGCGTAGGTGCCGTTGGGTTCGATGAGCGCGAAGTTGAGCAACGCGCCAGGGCCGCTATAGGTGTGGTCGGCCGCGAACTCGAGTCTCGAGGGTCCGGTCGTCGGAGGGACGGTGAAGTGCTCGTCCTGATAGGCATCGTCGGCGCCGCTCCACGTCGTGAAGGTCCCAGTGTTCGCGGGACATGACGGCTTGGGCGTCGCGGGTTCCAGGCAGAAGTCGCCGGTCTGATAGCCGACCGGCGTCGACGACAGCATCCGGGTGGAGAGGTTCACCGTGACCGGATCGGCGCCGGTGTTCGTGACCTGCACCGATCGGGTGGCGGTGTCGTCGGGACCTTGGACGACGTTGATCTGTCCGGGGTTGAGGAGCAGTCCACCGCCGGTGGTCTTGGACGCGGTGGTGTCAGCGCTGGCGTCGTCGACGGACTTGGCCTCTTTGACGGCCGCGAGGACGTTCAGGAGTCCGGCGCCCTGTTCGGTCGCCGGCGCGCCGATGTCCGTGGCCGTGCTCATGAGGATCTCCTTCACCAGTGCCGGTGTCGGGTCTTGTCCGTCGTGCGTCGAGGCGTAGGCCGAGATGACGTCGGCCGCCCCGGCCGCGGCAAACGGGGCCGCCTCACTCGTACCGCCGAAGAGTTGGATCGGCGAACCGACGAAGTTCTCGTTGTAGCAGTCCGCGTACAAACGGTTGGGACTGCACAGCGCCCAGTTGAGGTCGCCCGGGGCCACCAGGTCGACCGTGTTGCCGGCCTGGGTGTAACCGCCGGAGGAGAGGCTCGAGATGTTGTTGTCGACGTAGGCCCCGCTGGCGTTGGGATCGTTGATCCCGCCGTAGGTCAACTGCGTGTACGCGCGAAACGTCGTCGTGGCGCCGACACTGATCACGTTGGGGTCGGCGGCTGGCGAGCCGATGGTGCTGGCACTGCCGGCGTCGCCGGCACTGACGACGACGGTGACGCCAGCCGCGACCGCGGCATCATTCGCCTCACGCGTGACGTCGAGCGCCGTGTCGGGAAAGCTCGTCGACGCGAAGGACTCGTTGATGACCTTGGCCCCACTCGCGACGGCGAAGTTGATCGCCTCGAGGATGCCCGACTCGGTGGTGTCGTTGTCCGTGGCGAAGACCTTCAGCGCCTCGACGTCGGCGCCAGGGGCGGCGCCCACGATCTTGATGTCACAGCCGCTCGGCAACGGATGCGCGGAGGACACGTACTGGGAGAGGTCGTAGACGGCGTTGCCCTGGGCCGCGATCGAACTGGCGTCGCCGAACGCCTCGTTGCCCTGGGTCGGGGCGTTCGTTCCGTCGCTTGAGAAGTCGTACTGTCGCACGACTGGTTGGCCCGGTGTGCCGTAGGCGGCGTTGCGCTGAAAGTCCGTGTCGGATGGATCGAGACCGTCAGCGAGGAAGGCGACCGTCACACCGGAGCCGTCGTTGTCGCCCAACTCGCTCGGCGTGGCGTCGATATTGGTCAACGCCTCGGGATTCAACTGCGGATCGTGGGCGCTCCCGCAGAGGCCGTTGACGGTCACTTTCGACGTCGGCTCGTGCACGACCTTGGCACCGCGTTCACTCGACACGGGGTGCGACGTTGCCGTCGGTCCCGCTACGACAGCATTGGTCAGCACATGGGCGACGGCGGGATCGGCGGCGAGTAGCCGGACCTCTGCCGCCGACATCCTGGCGACCAGGGCGTTCATCACGGTCAATGAGGAGATGTCGGTCGCGCCGCTCTCGCGCAAGGACTTCACGATTGGCGCCTGCTCGGTGCGGACGGCAGCGTTACGTGCGGCCGATCGCGGTGCGAGTGCACTGTTCTGATCGCGCAAGATGACGATCATCTTTCGCGTCGGCCCACTGGACCGCGCGGCGGCGCTGCCGGTCGATACGTTGACGACGACGATCCCACCGCACACGACCAGTGCCAGGGCGGCCGTGACGGCTCGACGAGCGTGGTTCGTTCGTAGCGGGCGGTTCACACTCGACGTCGTGCGTGCGTGGGGTCGATCGACGTACAGGTGACCCATGGTCGAGTTACGTCGACGTGCCGAGCGGGGGCGGCGCGAGAGGCGTGTCGCGGTCGCCCACCGTGCCATCCAGCGCCACTCGTAGGAGTGCCGGCCCCATAGCCTGACCTTACCTGCGGTGACTCGCCGCCCGCAGTCGGTGACGTGACGGTCGATTCACACCGATTAGTCCCAACGACGGTGACCGTCGCGCCTTATTTGAGCGTCGTGGTGGTGGTCGACGAGGTGGTCGTGGTCGACGAACTGGGCCTGGTGGTCGTCGTGGTGGGCGTCGTCAGGATGTGCTTGAGCTTCAAAGCGCCGATCGGGTGCGCGACGAGATAGTTGAAGGTCCTCGCCACGACCGGTGCCGCGGCGTCGGCGCCGTAGCCACCCTCGTCAATCACGCACAACACCACGTACTTCGGGTGCGTCGTCGGTCCGAAGCCGACGAACCACGAGTTCGGCTCGATGCCGATTCCACCGTTGGTGGCCGTGCCGGTCTTGCCGGCGATCGGGAACGTCGACAACGAGAAGTCGATGTTGTCCTTGAAGGGCAGGTACGCCGTGCCCTCGGGGCTCATCACGACGCCTTCGAGGCCCTCGAGGATCGGGTCGCGCACGCGCGGCGGCAGACTGACGTGACCGAGGACGCGCGGGCCGTAGCGCACGATGGTCTGGCCGTGGGCGTTGACGATGGCGGCGGCGACTTCGGGCGCGTAGCGCGTGCCACCGTTGGCGAACGTGGCGTAGGCGTTCGCGAGCGCGATCGGTGTCAGCGCCGTGGTGCCCTGGCCGAAGGCCATCTCGATGTTGTCCCCGGTGTACCAACTCACGTTCGGAAACGCTTTGGGCGCCTCGGCGTGAAGTTCCTTTCGCACCTCGGGAGAGTCGACGCGGCCCTCGACCTCATCGGGCAGGTCGATGTCGGTGTAGGTATCGAGTCCGTACTCGCGCGCGACGTTTTGGATCGGCGTCTGACCGTACTTCGCCTGCTGGGACCAGAAGAGATAGCCGAGGTTGTAGAAGTAGTAGTCCGAGGACTTGGTGAGCGCCGAGACCAGGTCGACGTCGCCGTTGCCGGTCGTCTCGTCGTCGTGGAAGACGCAGCCCCTCGGGTTGGACTTGCATCCCGGCACCCGGAAACTACCGGTGTCATCGATCGTGTAGTCCGGCGAGAGGATGCCGGTCTGCAGCTCGGCCGTCGCCGAGATCATCTTGAAGGTGCTGCCCGGCGTGTAGAGACCCTGGATCGCGTAGTTGTTGAACGCACCCACGGCCAACAGGTGGTGGAACTGATTGTCGGAGAGTCCGTTCACGAATGACGACAGGTTGTACGAGGGATAACTGGACATGGCCAGCACGGCACCGTCGTTGACATCCAGTACGACGGCGGCACCGTTGATGGCCTGCGGCAAGATTCCGGATCGTGGATCGGGCACCGTTCGGTCGTGCAAGATGTCGGACTTCAAGATGCCGTCCAGTGCTTTTTGCAGTCCCCCATCGATGTTCAGCACTACCGAGTCGCCCACGCGCGGTTGCGTCGTCTTCAACGTGCCGATCACGTTGCCATTGACGTCGACGTCGATCGACTGCGTGCCGTCGTGGCCGCGAAGATACTGCTCGTAGAAGGCTTCGATGCCGGTCTTGCCAATGGTGGAGTCAGTCTGATAGCCAGCGCCGGGATGAGCCTTGATCTCGTTCTTGGTGATGGGACCGACGTAGCCGAGAATCTGGGAACCGACGTTGCCGCCGAGCGGATAGGAGCGCTGCGAGACGTCGAGCACGGACACGCCCGGGAACTCCGACGGATGCAGTTTGATGAACTGCACGACGGTCGCCGGCGCGTTGGCCAGGATCGGCGCCGGTTGATACGGGTTGTAGGCCTGGTTGGCGAGGTCCTGGGCGATCTGGCCGACCTTGAGACCGGTGAGCGACGCGAGCGTGCCCTCGATCGAGGGGTTCAGCGTCGCCTCGGCGCGCGACAGTCGAATCTCGACCGTCGTCACGTTGTTGACCAACGGCTGACCGGTGCGGTCGAGGATGAGTCCTCGCGCCGCCGGGATCGACGCTTTGTGGATCGCGTTGCTGGTCACCTCACCCGTCGACTGCTTGTAGTCCTTCACCTGCAGCACGTAGAGACGACCGACGAGGAGCAAGAACAACAAGAAGAAGAATCCGCCGATGACGTACCAGCGACGTTCGGGACGGAGTTTGACCTCACCCGGTGGGGCGACGAGGTCGCGAATGCCGACCGACTTGGGTTCGTTGATCGAACGGCCCTTGCCACGGAACGGATGCAGTGTCTCCCACGGTCGCCACAGGCGCGAGAAGCGAGAGCCCGAGGGTCGGTCGCGCCAGGAGCCCTTCATCGATAGGCCCGCACGCCGACACGACCGACGCGTCGCGCGAGGCGCGTGACCGGACGGGCCAACACGAAGAACGCAATCGCGTTCACGATCATGGAGTTCACGAGACTGCCGTGCCACAGTGAGAAGTTCAAGACGCCGACGCCGCCCGCGGTGTAGATCGCGGGCGCCGCGAAGCCCGCGGCGGCCGCGAGGATCGGCGTGACCCACCAGGCCGCGGAGTCCAGGTCGCCGACTCCCTCCTTGCCGAGGCGTGACGCGCCGAAGGCGAGGACGACGCCCACCATCGCGGTGAGGCCGAAGGGCGTGGAGGTGTGCGTGTCGAAGAAGACGCCGCCCACGACCGCCGCCCAGAGCCCCAGCGTCGTGAAACCCGCCAGGCCGAGCGTGAAGGGCCACAGCCACACGAGCATGAACACGACGCCGGCGATCCGCCACGTCGAGAAGACCGAGAGTTGAACGCCGACGATGAACATGGTGACCACCGTGACCGGGATCAGCGCACGCGTCACGTCGAGGGCTCCCACAGCACGACGTCGAGGTAGACGAGGTCGCGCAGGTTGGCCAGCGGGTGCAACGAGAGGTTGTAGGTGGCGGCCCCGGGCGTGAGGGTGACCTTCGAGACCGAGGCGACCGGGAGTCCCGGCGGATAGAGCCCGCCGTCGAGTCCGTTGGTCTCCAGTACCGTGCCCGAGCGCACCGAGGAGGTCAGCGGCACGGCCGTGGCGCCGAGTCCGTTGTTGACGCCCTGCCCGTTGACGATGAGTGTGGTCTTGCCCGATCCGAAGGTCACCCCGATGAGGGACTTCACGTCGGTGATCAACTGGACCGTCGCGCCGTGGGGCGTCGTCTGGATGACGGTGCCGACCAGTCCCCCGTTGCCGACGACCGGCATTCCGACCATGACCCCGTTGTCACGGCCCTTGGAGATATCGACCGTCGCGGCGAAGTTCGTCGGCGAGAGCGCGGTCACCTGCGCCGCCACCGTCGGTAAGGAACCGACGAAGGTCACGTTGAGTTGCGTGCTGAGTTGTTCGAGCTGTCGGTTCTCGGCCCAGGTCTCGTTGGCCTTCAGTTCGGCGCGCCCGAGTTCGTAGCGCAACTTCTGGTTCTGGGAAACGACGTCGCTGTAGTTGATGGCGCCGGCAAACATGTGACCGATGGGTCGCGCGATCTCATTGACGGTCCACGTGAAGGGCGAGGTGACGAAGTTCGCCGCGCTGCGAAGGCCCGAGACGACGCCGCCGCTGAGCCAGAGCACCACGAGTAGAACCGAGACGGTGGCGCCGATCGTCCACGTACGACGCCTCGTCCGATCCGTGGCCACGGGTTAGCGCGTAGGGCTGGTCTTCAACATGCGCGCGAAGACATCGAGTTCTTCGAGGCACATGCCGCTTCCTAACGCCACGCAGTTGAGAGGGTCGTTCGCCACGATGATGGGCATATTGGTTTCGTACTCGAGTCGCGCCGCGATGCCCGCGAGTAACGCGCCACCGCCGGTCAGAACGATGCCCTGTTCCATCAAGTCCGATGAGAGTTCGGGCGGGGTTCGATCGAGCGTCACCTTGACGGCGTCGACGATGGCCTGCACCGGCTCTTCCATGGCCTTTCGAATCTGTTCGGTCGAGATGATCACGGTCTTCGGTAGTCCGGTGACGAGGTCCCGTCCGCGAATCTCGGCGCGCAACTCTTCTTCGAGTGGGTAGGCCGAGCCGAGTTGAATCTTGATCTCTTCCGCGGTTCGCTCACCGAGCGCCAACTGGAACTCTTTCTTCACGTACGCGATCAACGCCTCGTCGAGCTCATCGCCGCCCACGCGGATCGACTGACTCGTCACGATGCCACCGAGCGAGATGACCGCGACCTCCGTCGTGCCGCCGCCGATGTCGACGACCATGTTGCCGGTCGGTTCGTGAATCGGCAGTCCGGCACCGATGGCCGCGGCCATCGGTTCTTCGATGATGTACGCCTTGCGCGCGCCGGCGAACTCCGCCGCCTCCATGACGGCGCGCTGTTCGACGCCCGTGATGCCCGAGGGCACGCAGATGACCATGCGCGGTTTCGCGAAGCGACGTTGGTGGACGCGGTGGATGAAGTAGCGCAGCATCTTCTCGCAGATCTCGAAGTCCGCGATGACGCCGTCCTTGAGAGGACGCACGGCCTGGATGTTGCTTGGGGTACGACCGATCATGCGCTTGGCCTCGGCGCCGACGGCCAGCGGCTTGCCGTCTTTCACGTCGATCGCGACCACGGACGGTTCGTTCAAGACGATGCCGCGGCCCCGCACGTAGACCAGCGTGTTCGCTGTTCCGAGGTCGACAGCCATGTCACGGCCTAAAAGCGAGAAACGACTATCAACCATAAAGACCCTTTAAGTAGTGACGACGAAGCCCTCTTCACCTCTAAGGCTAGGACACGAGACACACTCGGGTCCAGAAAACGTCGTTAGGCCAGATGAGGGTAGAAGATTGCTATCTCGCGTTGCGCACTCTCGGCGGAGTCCGAACCGTGCACGAGATTCTCGCGCAGTCCAATCGCGAGGTCACCACGAATCGTTCCCGGCGCGGCGTCCTTCGCGTTCGTCGCGCCCATGAGCGCGCGCACGACCTGCCACGTGTCCTCGGGTCCCTCGACGACCGTGACCAGCGACGGTCCCTGCGTGATGAACTCGACGAGCTTCTCGTAGTACGGCTTGCCGTGGTGTTCGGCGTAGTGGCGCTCGGCGGTCGCGAGATCGATCGTGCGCAGTTCGGCCGCGACGAGGTGCAGCTGCTTGGCCTCGAGACGGCAGAGGATCTCACCGACGAGACCGCGCTCGACGCCATCGGGCTTCACGATGAAGAGCGTTCTATCCACGACGAAGCAATCTAACAGTCGCTAGGTGAGGTGACGGGAGCGCACCCGCAGCACCTCGCCGCGGACCTCGGCGACGAGGTAGAGACTGCCCGCGACCACGATGAGGTCCTCGTCGGTCGATCGTTCGCGCGCGTGCGCCAACGCGGACACACCACTCGGGTGTTCGTACGCGACGCCGCCGTGTCGACGCACCGCGTCGGCGACCTCGCTCGCCGGGACCGCCCTCGGCGAGTGCGGCGCGCAACAGTGGAACTCGGTGAAGCCGAGCGCGACGAGCGGCTCGACCATGTCGTCGACGTCACGACCGCTCAACATGCCGAGCACGCAGCGTCGTTGACCGGTGACGTGGAACGCACCGTCGAGCGTGGCGACCAGTGCCTTCACGCCCGCGGGGTTGTGCGCGCCGTCGACGACGATCATCGGCTTTCGCGATATCAGTTCCATTCGTCCGGGCATTCGCGCCTTCGCGAGCGTGGTCGTGACGATCTCTTCGCCGAGCGCTCGACCGAGGAAGGCCTCGGCCGCGACGATTGCCGTCGCGGCGTTCACGCCCTGGTGGATGCCGTGCAGGGAGACGAGGACCTCGTCGTAACGCTCGAAGGGCGTGCGCAGGGTGATCGCGCGTCCGCCGACGGCCAGCTCGTTCTGTTCCAGCGTGAAGGACTCCCCCAGCAGCCAGAGGTCGGCGCCGAGTTCGTCACAGCGACGTTGGGCGATCTCGACGACGACGGCGTTCGTCGTGGCCACGATGGCGATCCCGTCGGCACGAAAGATGCCGACCTTGTCGCTGGCGATCGCCGCGATGGTCGTGCCCAACACGGCGGTGTGATCGAGGTCGACGTTGGTCAGTACTGATACGACGCCGTCGATGACGTTCGTCGAGTCCCAGGTCCCGCCCATGCCGACCTCGATGACCGCGACGTCGACGCCCTCGTCCGAGAAGTGCAGGAACGCCGCCGCGGTCAAGAGCTCAAACCTCGTGAGCGCGATGCCGCTCACCGATTCGACGTCGGCCAGTCGCTGGAAGAGCCCGATGAACTCCTCGTCGTCAATCGGTTCGGCGTTGACCGCGATTCGTTCGTTGACCGCGTGTAGGTCGGGGCTCGTGAAAGCGCCGACGCGCAGTCCGGTGGCGCTGAGGAGCGCGCTGGTCAGGGTCGTCGTCGTGCCCTTGCCGTTGGTGCCGGTGATGTGGATCGTCGGATAGTCGTGCTGCGGGTCCGCGAGCATCGCCAAGGTGTCGCGAATCGGTTGCAGTGTCGGGATCTCGCGTCGGTTAGGAGCGACGCGTTCGTAGTCGACGTGCGATTCGAGCCACGTCAGTGCGTCGACGTACGACGTGAATCGCACGCCTTAGCTCGCGCGACGAGTGCGCGTCGCCTTTCGCAATTCGTACTCGGGGGCGACCTTGTCGCGAACCGATTCAGCGGTAACCACGCAACGCACGACGTCGGTGCGTCCGGGGACGTCGAACATCGCTTCGAGCAGTACCGCTTCGAGGATCGAACGAAGTCCACGCGCGCCGGTGCCGCGCTCGAGCGCGAGGTCGGCGATCGCTTCGAGCGCGCCTTCGTCGATGGCCAACTCGACACCGTCCATCGCGAGTACCTGTTGGAACTGCTTCACCAGCGAGTTCTTCGGCTCGGTCAACACGCGGATCAACATGTCGCGGTCGAGTTGTTGCACGGCGCTCACGATCGGCAAGCGTCCGATGAACTCCGGTATCAGTCCGAACTTGACGAGGTCCTCGGGCAGCGCGTGACGGAACAGTTCGATGTCACCCTTGCGCTTGGACTCGACGGGCTGGTTGAAGCCCATCGACTTCGTACCGAGTCGACGTTCGATGATCTCTTCGAGGCCGGCGAAGGCACCGCCCACGACGAACAAGATGTTCGCGGTGTCGATGGTGATGAACTCTTGGTGCGGGTGCTTGCGTCCACCCTGGGGCGGGACGCTGGCGACGGTCCCTTCGAGGATCTTCAACAGCGCTTGCTGCACGCCCTCGCCCGACACGTCGCGCGTGATCGACGGGTTCTCCGCCTTGCGCGCGATCTTGTCGATCTCGTCGATGTAGATGATGCCGCGCTCGGCGCGCTTGACGTCGAAGTCCGCCGCCGACAACAACTTGAGCAGGATGTTCTCGACGTCTTCACCGACGTAGCCGGCCTCGGTGAGCGCGGTCGCGTCGGCGATGGCGAAGGGGACGTTGAGCATGCGCGCCAGCGTCTGGGCGAGGAAGGTCTTGCCGCAACCGGTCGGACCCAAGAGCAGCACGTTCGACTTGGCGACTTCGACGTCGTCATCGTGCAGTGGTCCGGTCTGGATCCGCTTGTAGTGGTTGTAGACCGCGACGGCGAGGATCTTCTTGGCCTCGATCTGTCCGATGACGAACTCATCGAGGAAGGCCGATATCTCACGCGGCGTCGGCAGGTCATCGAGAACGAACTCCGGGCGGTCACCGAACTCGTCGGCGATGATGTCGTTGCACAGGTCGATGCACTCGTCGCAGATGTACACGCTGGGTCCCGCGATGAGCTTCTTTACCTGCTTTTGACCCTTCGCGCAGAAGCTGCACTTAATAAGGTCGTTGCTTTCACCGAACTTCGCCACTGATTTCCTCCGACATGACCTCCGCCGCGACCATCCTACGAGGCAACAAGGTCATTTCTGGGCACCTACGGCCGGGCGGTAATTACTTCGTCAATGAGTCCATATTCCACGGCCTCGGTGGCGCTGATGATGAAGTCGCGGTCGGTGTCTTTCGTGATGCGCTCGACCGACTGACCGGTGTCCTGGGCGAGCATGTCGTTCAACATGTCCTTCATGCGCAAGATCTCACGGGCCTGGATCTCGATGTCCGAGGCCTGTCCCCCCACGCCGCCCCACGGTTGGTGCAACAACACGCGCGCGTGCGGCAACGCGAAGCGCTTGCCCTTGGCGCCGGCGCCGAGCAGGACCGCGGCGGCCGAGGCGGCCTGACCGAAGCAGAACGTCGACACCGCGGGCTTGATGTACTTCATCGTGTCGTAGACCGCGAGCAGTCCCGTGATGTCGCCACCGGGTGAGTTGATGTAGAGGTTGATGTCCTTGTCGGGGTCCTCGGACTCGAGGAAGAGCATCTGCGCGCAGATCAGGTTGGCGATCGTGTCGTCGATCGGGGTACCGAGGAAGATGATGCGCTCGCGCAGCAGTCGGCTGTAGAGGTCGTAGGCGCGCTCGCCGCGGTTCGACGATTCGACGACCGTCGGGACGAGGTAGTTCTGGGCTCTGAAGTATTCGTTCACCCGACTACCTTAAAGCGTGCGTCCTAGTTGGACGCACCGGTTCACCTTGACCAACTGAACCAAACTTCTCAGAGGTGCTTGCTCACCGTCCGAATCCCCAAATAGGTAACCATCTGGAACCTCGGTTCCGACCCAGTGCCTCATCACGTTTCCGCGATATCTGTGCAGGTGGCGATCGGCTCTTCCCGCGCGCTTCGCGGTGCAGATCTAATAGATCAAGCTGTTGAGAGATGCAATTCGCGCGACGCAGCATTCGGTTTGCTCGGTCTTGGAACCTTGGCATTCCAACGAGCCAGGTTGATGGCTGCGTTGAGGTCGCGGCCGATTGACAGATTACAGACGCCACATTCGAAAGTTCGCTGGGACAGACTGAACACGTCCTTGACCTCACCACAACCGGAACAGGTTTTGGACGACGGATAGAAGCGGTTTGCTACTTGAACCTGCACCCCGTGCCATCTGGCCTTGTAGAGAATCTGCCGAGACAGCTCGCCCATCGCGGCGTCCGAGATCGACCTCGCCAAGTGTTTGTTCATCATCATTCCCGCGACGTTGAGATCTTCCAACACGAGCACCTGACAACGATCGATGAGCGTTCTAGAAACCTGGTGAACCAGATGCCGTCGGGTGTTTGCGACCTTGCGATGGGTCTTGGCGAGTCGGGTCCGTGCTCGTTCGCGGCCTTTGGACCCCGGCGTGGTTCTGGCCAGGGCCTGGTTGGCCGCTTTGAGCGAGCGCTGAGCTTCTCTTAGTGTTTTCACCCCCTCGAAGTTCTGCATGAGAGTTCCGTTCGCGTCGGCCGCCACGGCGAGTGAAGTGATTCCGCGGTCGACTCCGACGGGGACATCGTGACGAGTCGAGCGACTTCGCTCCGCTTGGTGGAGTTCTGTGGCCACGCCTGTCAACGAGACCGTCCAGCAGCCCGCTCGTTCGCTGAGTGTGGCCGAGTACACGTGAAAGCGACCGGCATCAATCATGCGACGGACCCTGCGGGTTGGTCCGAAAAGCTTGACAGGACCGAAACTCGGTAGCCGCACATGGGTCGGGTCGCTGAATCGGATGCGATCGGTCAATGGCGACTTATTAACTGGAGTCGCTCGATTGCGTAGCCGAAAACTCGGACGCACCCTTCCCTTGGCTTGGAAGTGGGGAAAGCCGACAGGAATACCTCGTCGCTCGCCGCGTCTCGATGCAGCGAAGTTCTCAAGGGCGCGTGCCGCGTCAACGCTGGCGCACTCGAAGACATCGCCGGGTATTTCGTGTCGCCAGTGAAGTCCTTTCGTTTCGTCTTCGTTGAGCGGCGAGTTGTCGGCTTTTCCGTTCTTCCACGCGTTGAATTCGTTTATGAAGGAGAAGGCCGACCACGAGAGCGACTCGGTGGGTTCGTCCGTTCGCTCACCTTTTGCAGGCGACTCACTCTCAGTTGAACAGATCTCGAGATTGGCTTTCACTCGAGCCAGATGATGATTGAAAGTGAAGCGACGGGCTCCGGCACACTTGGCGAGCAAGGCGCGCTGTTACTCGTTGGGATCAAGAGCAAACTGGAACGTCACCGATCGCGAAAGCACCTGGCCACTGTGTGCGATCGATGACACGTCTGAAGTTATTGCCATGACAGGCATTCTTAGTCGAAGCTGTCACATGGCGCGGGGCGACGCGCCCGACAATTGAACACCGCCCCTTAGGCGTCAGTGTCAGCCGCTTCGTCGGTGTCCTCGCCACTGTCGGTCGACTCGTCGACGGATTCGTCGCCCTCTTCGGACTGGTCCTCGCGTAACATCGCACCGTCGATCTCGGCACCGTCAGGGTCGACGTAGGTCACGTTCTCGCTCAGCCACTTCGACGCATTCATCTTCGAGACCTCGGCGCTGAAACTGATGACGCGTCCCGAGTTGCGCAGGTTCTCGCGCAACAGATCCGCCTCGACACCCATGGCCGCGGCGGTGCGTTCGAGTTCCTCCTCGATCTCTTCCGGCGTCGCCTCCAAGTGTTCGGCCGCGACGAGTGCCCGCATCGCCAGGTCGACGCGCACCGCGCGCAGCGCGTCTTGACGTAGCGTCGCGAGCAAATCCTCCGGCGTCTGATTCGTGACCTGCAGGAACATCTCGAGCGTGAGTTTCTGCGCGCCGAGGCGTTCGCCGAGGTCATGGAGCCGCTCGTTGGTCTCGGCGTCGATCAACACTTCGGGTGCGGCCTCTTCGGCGACGAGTTCGCTCAGCGCGATGAGCGCGGCGTCACGCTGGGACATCTGTGCCTCGACGATCTTGCGGCGGCGCATCTGGGTGAGGATCTCGTCGCGCATCTCTTCCGCGCTTGCCCACTCGGAGTTCTCCACGACCCACTCGTCGGTCAACTCGGGCAGGACGCGCTCTTGGACCTGCTTCAACTGCAACTCGTAGGTCGCGGTGACGCCGTCGCCCACGGGCGCGTTCATCTTGAGTTCTTCTCCGGCCTTGAGGCCGAGTATTAATTCGTCGATACCTTCGGCGATCGAGCCGGTGCCGACGGTGTACATGAAGTCGGTCATGTCGAGCGGTTCAGCGTCGGTCGCGATCTGTTGGACGTGTACGTCCATGGTCACGAGGTCACCGGTGACGATCGGTCGGTCGACCGGGTTCAGCACGGCGTCGGTCTCGAGGTAGCGGTTGATCTGGGCGTCGACCTCTTGGTCGGTGACGACCGGCGAGGGAATCGTGACGCGCAGTTCACGCTGGCCCTTGATAGAGATCTCCGGACGAACTTCGACTTCCGCTTCGAAGGTCAACTGCCCCTCTTCTTCGCCGGCGGTGATGTTGATCTCCGGCTGGCCGATCGGATCGATGAGCGAATCGGCGACGGCACGGGCGTAGAAATCGGGCAGCGACTCGCGGATCGCCTCGGTGCGCAGCACGGCGGTGCCCCCGATATTGGCGATGAGCACGTTCTTCGGGACCTTGCCCTTGCGAAATCCCTTCACCGACACCTGCTTGGAGAGCACTTTGGCCGCCGAATCCATGGCCTCGTCCATCTCGGCGTCGTCGATTTCGACGGTGAGCATGACTTTGTTGTTGTCTAAAAGGGTGGTCGTGGCGCGCATAAGAGATGCCATCCTAACCGTGCATCTGCAATTGCTTTAAATCATGATGACCAGCGCGTCGGCGAAGGCGCTCGCCAGGGCGTGGCTCCCTCGTACGTCGGTCGCCGACGCCGCGAGAAAGGCCGCGGCGCTGATCCGTCCCGCCGCGCGGCGCCAGAAGAGCGCGACCGGCGTCGTGATCTCGAGCGTCGGCGTCTCTGCGCTCTCACTCATCGCGACCGCGCGACCGTCGACGACGCCGATCAGCACCGAGCGCGCGAGGCGTCCGCTCAGGTTCACCCGCACCAACGTGCCGTCGGGTGACTTCATGCGTTTACCCACGATGTAGGGCAGCCCCGACTCGAAGCGGTTCACGACGATCTCTTCGCCGGGCCCGTGGTCGTCCTCCGGTTGCAACAGCGCGTCACGGATGTCCTGGAGGTGGATCCAGCTGTCGACGACGCGCGTCTCTTGGAACCGGTGGTACGGCCGCTCCCCCTCGGGACTCCAGCCAACCTTCTCCCAGCCGGCGTCATCGAGCGCGCGCAGCGCCGCGATCGAGATCGCGCACTGCGCTCGGAACTCGTCCAGGACCTCGATACCCGGTCGGTCACGATTGGCCTGCACGAAGGCCTCGTTGAACTCACCGATCGGATTGTGCACGTAGTTCGGCCACGCACCGTGATGCGTCGGGACCGGCTCGCCGTGGAGCATCTTCTCGAATCCGACGAGGTGACTGAGGACGTCCTTCACGCTCCAGCCGGGACACGGCGTCGGTGCGTCGTAGCTCTCGGGCGGTTGCGGTCGGACCAAGCGATCGATCGAACCCCACGTCGTGTCGAGGGCATCGACGATCCATTCGTAGGCCACGGCACCTCCACTGGTTCTCATCAACAGCACTACGAAGCGTCGCACGCGCGAATGTCGAATTCATGGAATGTGTAACGATGGTGGGCACGGGGCGTAGCGCAGCTTGGTTAGCGCGCCTGGTTTGGGACCAGGAGGTCCCGGGTTCGAATCCCGGCGCCCCGACGCAGTGAGGTTGAGCGTCTCGTACGATGCTGCAATCGAGATGTTCACCTTTCTCTTCAGCGACATCGAGGGTTCCACCGCGCTCTTGCGCCGTCTCGGAGACGACGTCTACGCCGGCGTGCTGGCCGATCACCAACGACTGAATCGCACGGCGCTCGACGATGACGACGGCGAGGAGCAGGACACACAGGGTGATGCCTTCTTCGCGGCCTTTTCCGCGGCGAGGGCCCGCGTGGCCGCAGCCCTCGAGATGGCGCCCGATTGGCGGGAGCCCACGACGTTATCGAAGATCGTGCGAACGAGCCACTGATGGGACTGTGGTCAAAGGCGGAGACCGACGCTCGCGACAACAACCGAATCTTGCTGCGCGAAGCCCTCGGCGGGGACGAGTACGAGCGAGCGATTGTCCTCGGCAAAAGGCTCGACACGAACCGGATCTACGACCTCGCCGTGGGCCGAAGCGAACCCGTGCATTAGTCACAGCCGAAATGAATGGACGCACTCCATTCCTGAGGAGTGTGCGGGGGTGGCCCTCCCTGGAGCGGTGCGTCAGGCGACAGGGTTTTGGCGCTGTACGAAGACGAGATAAATGATCAGAGAGATGCAATCTTCGTCATTCACAAATGCACAAAGTCGGCGGATTCTGAGTTACGCGTCGAGGACGTCCTCGGGAGTTCAATGAATCTTTGCCCGATGAACCCACGCGAGCGGACAACCGTGCAATGACGTATGTTTTCATGCAAACCCTAAGGAGGAGTATCAGATGAAGAAACGATTCGTAGCTTCCGCCACGTTGTTGGTGGCCGTGACGCTAGGAGCAACGATGTTGACCGGACTCTCGGCCACGGGCTCGCTCAGTGCATCCGCTCGACAACACGATCAGACGATGGCCGCTCACGCACTCTTCGTGAAGTACATGTCGTCGCACGCGACCGACATGCGCGCAACAGTGTCACCGCCTACTTCGGCGGTGAGCCCCGGCGGCGAAGTCGGAAACGCTTCGATCAACTGGTCGGGATTCGCGGACACGCCAACCGCCACCAATGGACCCGCAAGTTCCGTCGATTCCGTCAGTGCCGATTGGACGATTCCGCAGGTCAACTGTCTTTCCGGGCAGTACCGCAACCAAGACGCGTTCCTCGCGAACTGGGTGGGACTTGACGGCTACACGTCAGACACCGTCGAGCAACTCGGCACGGCGACGCAGTGCTACGAGGGCGTCGAGTACTACTACGACTGGGTTGAGATGTTCCCGGCCAACACCGTGGAATATGGCACCACGCAGTGCATCAACAACAACGTGGACTGCCCGCGACCTGGGGACCGGATTGCGGCGTCAGTCGTGGAGACTCCTGGAACCGGCGGAAACAACAACTACACGTTCAAGCTCACTGACTTCAACCAACCCGATGAGAGTTTCTACGTTCCGAATCTGACATGTCCCGCAAGTGAATGTCTGAACACGAGTGCGGAATGGATCGTCGAGCGGCCCGCATTCGAATTGCCCTTTGGAGCACAGATTCTCCCGCAGGCCTATTACGGACAGACTGGCTTCACGAACGGTACCGTCGGGGTCGGCAACAGGGTCACGACGATTGACCGCTACCAAGGCACGGTCAATGACATTCAGATGGTCGATGACTCGATTGGCTACGTGCTGGGTTGCCCGGGACAGAACTCACCTCCAGGTCAATTGCTGGAGCTCTCGTTGGCGACGGCCACGGCCATCGAAACCAACGGATCCGACCCGGGCTCACCATGCGGTCCGACGAATGCGTTCGGAGGAAACTTCTCGGTCACATGGGATGGCAGTTTCTAGCTCCTCCAACAGTCTGTAAGCACACAGCAAAGACGCGGGTCGCGAATCAGCGACCCGCGTCTTTGCTGTGTGATGACGTCGCGGCTATTTCGACCCTGGACCGCACGCCACCATGGTCGTCGCCGCGACTGTCAGGATTGTTGCGATGAGCGATGCTCCCCCGCCGGTTTTTGAGCACGATTCATTCAACGGACAGCGCCAACACGATCGACGATCGTTCCTCCGTCGAACTCTGGGCGTTGGGTCGATCGTCGCGGTCGCGGCAGTTGGCGCGCTCTACCTCGAGGATCGACACCAGTCACACTCGTCTTCGACGACGACATCGACCGCGCCATCGTCGACGACCACGACCGGTCCCACGACGTCGACGTCGTGGTCGCAACTGGGCGCGTCACTCACCGGATCTCTGGTACTCCCGTCGAATCCTCGCTACGGCATCGATCGTTTGCTCTACAACTCGAAGTTCGTTCACCTCCACCCCCGCGCCATCGCCTACTGCGCCTCGTCACAGGACGTCGCACGATGTCTCGACTTCGTGACGTCACACGGCCTCGCCGTGGCGGCGCGCTCCGGCGGCCACAGTTACGGCGGCTACTCGAACTCCGACGGATTAGTGATCGACGTGAGTCGGATGTCGTCGGTCGCGGTCAACCCGGTCGCCAACACCGCGCGCGTCGGCGCCGGAGCGCACTTGATCGACGTGTACAACACGATTGGCAACGCCGGACGACTCCTCCCCGGTGGCTCGTGTCCGACGGTCGGCATCGCCGGGCTCGCGCTCGGCGGTGGCATCGGCGTCTTCGGCCGCAAGTTCGGTCTCACCACCGACAACATCCGGTCGCTCACGATGGTGACGGCTGACGCCCGGATCGTCACCGCCGACGCGAGTACCAACAGCGACCTCTACTGGGCCTGTCGCGGTGGAGGTGGCGGAAACTTCGGTGTCGTCACCTCCTTTGAGTTCAACGTCCATGCCATGCCCGAAGTGACGCTGTTCACGTTGCAGTATCCGTGGGCCGCGGCGTCGACGATGTTGAGCGCGTGGAGTCTGTGGATCAACACGGCGCCCGACGAAGTGTGGTCCAACTGCCAACTGCTCTCCCAGGGGACCTACGGGTACCTGCCTCAGATCGCCGGCGTGTACTGCGGTTCGCCGGCCGAACTCGCCAGTGTGCTCGCGCCGCTCAAGTCGATGATCGGTTCAGCGCCGTCGTACTCGTTCATCGGCGCCAACAGTTACTTGAGTGCGATGGAGATCGAAGCCGGCTGCTCGGGACTCTCGATCGCGGCCTGCCACTTGACGACGCAGAACCCGGCCGGTCGACTGGGTCGCGAGGCGTACTCCGCGAAGTCAAGTTACGTGAACGGTCCATTGGACGACGCGTCGGTCGCCTCGTTCATCGCCGCGGTCGAGAACCTGCACGCGCACGCCCCGACGGTGGGTGGTGGACTCGCCTTCGACGCCTACGGCGGCGCCATCAATCGTGTCGCGAGCGACGCGACTGCGTTCGTCCATCGCGACAAACTCGCCTGCATCCAGGCGACGTACTCCTGGTCGAGCTACACGTCGCCGTCGGTGATCGCCGCCGGTGCGCAGTGGCTCACCTGGCTGGGCACACACGTCTTCGATCCGACCTCGGGCGCGTACCAGAACTACATCGATCCGACGCTCGAGAATTGGCAGGACGCCTACTACGGGACGAACCTGTCGAGGCTGGTCTCGATCAAGAGCGCGCACGACCCCGACGACCTGTTCTCCTTTGCGCAGTCGATTCCGACCCACTCGGCGTGACCAACGATCGGCGAACCCTATGGCGGCGGCGATGAGCCGCTACGCCGTGGTGCGTACGTTCGACTGGTACAGGATGTCCGCCGACGACTGTCCGATGCCGATGCCGTAGTTGCCGGCCACCAACGTGAAGGCGCCGTGCTGGAACACTTGCAACTGCGACCACGGAATCGCGAGACGCACGACGCTGCTTTGACCCGGTGACAACTGCACGCGCGCGAATGCCCGCAACTGCTCGGGTGGTTCATCGGCGTTGAGCGGGTCACGAACGTAGACCTGCACGACGTCGTCGCCACTGCGTAGACCAACGTTGGTCGCGGCCACGCGGACGTCAACGCCATTTGGCGTGGTCATGAAGGTTGGATCGGACAACGTGAAGTTGGTGTAGTCCAGTCCGTAGCCGAAGGGGAACAACGGCGTCACGTGGTTCGCCTGATACCACCGATAGCCGATGTCGAGGTCCGAACCGAAGTCCACGGTGCCGTCGACACCCGGGAACATGCTCGCCGAACGCTGCGGCGTCTGAGTGTTGCTGGCCGGAAACGTAATGGGAAGCCGTCCCGACGGGTCGACCGCGCCGCTCAACACGGCAGCAATCGCTGCACCGTCTTCCTGTCCCGGGTACCACGCTTCGACGACGGCCGCCACGTGGTCCAGCCACGGCATCAACACCGCGCCACCCGTATTCAGCACGACCACGGTGTGCCGGTTAACCGCCGCGACCGCGTCGATGAGCGCGTTCTCATCGCCCGGCAGGTTCAGGTTCGGACGATCGGCGCCCTCGGTCTCCTCGTCGCCGGCGAACACGATCGCGACCCTCGACGCCTTCGCCGCCGCCACGGCCGCCTTGATCTGCGGGGTCACGTTAATGATGGAGAACTTCGGTGGTACGTGATGCGTGACGGCGTACCACCGCGCGCCGAAGGTGTAGGTGTGACCACGCGTCAGTTGTACCGAAGTCGACATGTCATCGCGCGCGTGCAGTCCCGGTGATCCAAGCAGGCGCTGTCCGTCCAAGTAGAGCCACGTGTCGCCGTACTGCTGCATCGCGAGGTCGAAGGTACCGCTCGCCGTGGCGCGCGCCGTCATCTTCCACTTCATCCAGAAGTGTCCCCGACGCGGCGATTCGGCCGTGACCACGTAGGGCGTCACGTTCGGCTCCTCTTCAATCTTCAGGTCGGCCTTGCCCGGTTCACCCGACTGGTGTAGGGGCGTCACCAGCTTGAGTGGTCGCCCTCGCACGACGTGCAAACCCTGAAACGCGTCGAGGTCCTGGGTGATCGGGCCGCCCGGTGCGTAGTGCACGTGACGCGAACCGAACGTCCTGCGCAGTGCGGCGAGTGGCGAGATGACGTAGGGCGCGATCACCATCGAACTGCCGGCGCCGGCGTCCACGACACCGAGGTTGGCGTCGGAGCCGATGATGGCCACCGATGCTGCGGACCTCGCGAGTGGCAACACTCCGTCGTTCTTCAAGAGCACGACGCTGCCCTCGGCCGCGCGCAGGGCGACCGCCACGTGCCCCGGTGTTGAGGCCGTTGCGAAGATGGAGTGGCGAATCGGCCGGCCAATGTCGTGGAAACGGAACATTTGCGTGAGTACCGAACGGACCGCTCGATTGAGGTCACTGTTCGGCAACTCACCCAAGATCACGTCCTGTTCGAGGCGGTCCAAGGACGCGGGCTTCACGAGTGAGATGCCGGCTTCGAAGGCCGCGGCGACGCTGTGGGCCGCGCGCTGGTCCGATCGCACGAAGCCATCGAAGTGCCACGAGTGCAACGTCGCGTAGATGTACGGGTTGGCGCAGGTGTCGACGCCGTTGAGTCGACCGTAGGCGCACATGATGCCGGCCACGTGGCCCTGTTCGACCGCCGCGCGAAACGGCGCGTCGTAGATCTCGGCGAGGGCGCGCCGTGAGACCACTTGATTCAGTCGCGCCCTCGCCGTCTCTTGGGTGTAGGCGCCGAAGTGCTTGGCCTCAGCCATCACGCCGGTCGATTGAATACCTTCTATATCGGCGACCCCGAGCACACTCGCCAGGTAGGGATCCTCGCCGTAGGTCTCGAAGCCGCGACCGTCGAGCGGCACGCGCAATAAGTCGAGCCCCGGACCCTGCATGACCGAGATCCCTTTGGTGCGCGCTTCGTGACCGATCGCCGCTCCCACGTCGCGCACTAATGACGGATTGAAGCTCGCCGCGAGCCCCAGTTCCGCGGGAAACGACGTGACGCCGGTGAGTCGGTTCGCGAGTCCCATTGGACCATCGGAAAGAGAGAGCGGAGGTATGCACAGTGACGGCACGCCGAGGTTCTGGTTCTCGAGTGGCGGATACGTCGACAACACTGCGAAGGAGACCCGTTGCGAAAGCGACATTCGCGACAGACCTCATTCGCCAGGGCCGCGTCACTCTTTGCGTGGTCGCGCGACTGTGCCACCCACGGGCACGAGCTCGACGTCGAAAAGCCATTGACCGGCGCGCCAAATCGGTAGTCCGCGGCACCGGCGACGGTAGGAACGGCACCGACGAAACAGAGCGTCGCGATGAGGGTGAGGGCGCACGTCGCACGTGGCGCACTTCCTCGACGAGTCCGCCGCCCCTTCAGAATCATCACAATCCCTCGCTGTTGTCGTTCCTTCGTCGGTACGAAGGCGATGGATCGATCTTCTGACCCGTCCGAGGACCATACTTTTTGAATGCGAAGTCCAGCGTGCAACTCGATGAATCATTACAACTTTCTTAGGGCCGCACAGTGTGACGTGCGTTCGCGCGCAAAGGTGGTGTGACCTCACGTCCAGGAATCGTCGGCTGACGTCTTCAAGCGTGGACGCGAGCGTGGCGAGACCGTGTGCGAAGCGCTTAGTGCCCCCGGCAGGAGTCGAACCCGCAACCTGACGGGTAGAAACCGTCTGCTCTATCCAGTTGAGCTACAGGGGCGCACGGCCAAGCGTACTGAACGACCCGATGGATTCTTGGCTCACGCGAAGGGCCCTGTGCAATACTGGACTGACTTGGTGGGCGTAGCTCAGTTGGTTAGAGCGCCAGGTTGTGGTCCTGGAGGCCGCGGGTTCGACCCCCGTCGCTCACCCCACGCAACACCCGACTCCCCCGGTTCATCCGCTGGAGTCGGGTGTTTTTTCTTGTCGCGTCGTCTCGTACCGGCTAGTAGATTTCGCGATAGCAGCCTCATCGCGAGGTTCGACTGGAGAGACCAATGACAATCGTTCGTGACTCGTTCTACATCAATGGTGAGTGGGTGAAGGCTCGCTCCTCGGAGACCATCGAAGTCACCACCTCGGGCACCGGCGAAGTATTCGCGACGGTTCCCGCGGGCACCGTTGAGGAGGCGAATCTCGCCGTCGAGGCGGCCGCCGCAGCCTTCACCGGCTGGGCCAACACCAGTCCCAAGGAGCGCGGCGAGTACCTCACACGGATCTCGGAGAAGTTGGCCGAGCGAGACGACGAGATCGCGCTCGTGATCGCCAACGAGGTGGGTATGCCACTCATGCTGGCCAAGGGCATCCAGGTCGGTCTGCCGACGATGGCGTTTGCCGAGAACGGGGCACGGGCGGCGGAGTTCCAGTGGGAAGAGGAACTCGGCAACTCCACGCTGCTGCGCGAGCCCGCCGGCGTCGTTGCGGCGATCACGCCGTGGAACTACCCGCTGTATCAGATCTCTCTCAAGGTGTCGGCGGCACTGGCGGCCGGTTGCACGGTGATACTCAAGCCGAGTGAGGTGGCGCCGATCAATGCGTTCATCCTCACGGACATCATCGACGAAGTTGGCCTGCCCAAGGGCGTGTTCAACATGGTGACCGGATTCGGACCGATCGTCGGCGAAGCCCTGGTATCGCACCCGAAGACCGACATGGTCTCCTTCACCGGGTCGACGCGCGCTGGCAAGCGCGTCATGCAACTCGCCTCGGAGTCGGTGAAGCGCGTCGCCCTCGAGTTGGGCGGCAAGTCGGCCAACATCATCCTCGACGACGCGGACTTCCCGACGGCCGTCGGCAGCGGTGTCTTCGCGGCCTACATGAACTCCGGTCAGACCTGCTCGGCACTGACGCGGATGGTGGTGCCGCGTTCGCGACTCGCCGAAGTCGAGGACCTCGCGGTCGCGGCTGCCGAGGGGCTGGCGCCCGCCGACCCGATCACGGGCTCGAGCATGCTCGGCCCGCTCATCAGCGCGGTCCAGCAGCAGCGCGTCCGCGACTACATCACGAAGGGCATCGACGAAGGCGCGCGGCTCCTCTGCGGTGGCGTCGAGCCGCCGGAAGGACTGGAGAAGGGCTACTACATCCGGCCCACGATCTTCTCGGACGTTCGCAACGACATGACCATCGCCCAAGAGGAGATCTTCGGTCCCGTCCTCTCGATCATCCCCTACGACACCGAGGAAGAGGCCATCGCGATCGCCAACGATTCGGCCTACGGACTCTCGGGCGGCGTCTGGGCCGGCAGCGAAGAAAAGGCCGTCGAAGTCGCGCGCAAGTTGCGCACCGGTCAGGTGGACATCAACGGTGGCGCCTTCAATACCGTGGCGCCCTTCGGTGGTTACAAGCAGTCGGGCTTTGGCCGCGAGCGCGGCGAGTACGGCTTCGAGGAGTTCCTCGAGGTGAAGGCCGTCCAGCACAGTTAGGCCGTTGCGGTGCCGACGTGTGGTTAGACTCGTCACGCGCCGGTAGCTCAATTGGCAGAGCATTTGACTCTTAATCAACAGGTTCCGGGTTCAAGTCCCGGCCGGCGCACTAGTGATCTTTTTTTGACAACCATTGAGTGGTGGACCAAGAACAATCCCTCACAATTCGGCCGACACTCCGGAGAAGATCAAAACGATGTAACAGTCTTCTCATCGAAACTTAATTAAACGTCGACCAAACCAGAAATCCGGTCCACCAAATCGTTTGCGTTTTACGCCCTTGACCCACACAACGAAGGTCTTGAAAACGGAGCCCGCCGAGTTCTTAGCCCTTAAAGTGAATACGTAGATTCCCATGCTCCCAATTTGCAGTGTGCCTGCGATCGTGGCCGTTCCGTTGGCATTGGCGGTGAACCTCAATCCTCTAGGGAGCAGACCGAATTCAGTGATGACGGGCGTGGGGTTGCCCGAGGCGACGAATGTGTAGGCGTAGTTCGAGCCCACGGTGCCGGTCAGGTCCGGCGAGTCGGCCGTGAAGGCCGGGGCCACCGAGACGGCGCTCACAACGACGGTGAATGGACCAGAGGTGGCGTTGGGTGTCACGCCGTTCGTCGCGACCACGCTGTAGGTGAAACTCGTGGTGCCCGCGGGCGGTACGCCCGAGACGGTGCCCGACGTCGCGTTGATCTTCAGCCAGGTCGGCTCGGTGCCTGCGAAGGCGTAAGTGGGCGTGGGGTTGCCCGTGGCGACGAATGTGTAGGCGTAGTTCGAGCCCACGATGCCGGTCAGGTCCGGCGAGTCGGCCGTGAAGACCGGGCCACCACTTACGCCAGAAGCGACCGTGATTGGCGTCGACAGTGCGAGGGGTTGACCGTCAGGCGACGTTCCTTCGATGTAGAGCGTGTTTGGACCTGGCGCCAGACTCGGGTCGATGGTTCCGACAATGGTGAAGTCTCCGTTGGCGTCAGCGACGGCTCGTCCAAAGTACGCCGGATCACCGATTCCAGCGATGACCACCGAGTCCGGTTCTGCGCCGACCCCAGAAATGGCGACGATTTCGTTGCCCGTGACCGTGGGTGGCGGATCGCCCACCGTAATTTGCAGTGACGCGGCACTCGTGGGCAACGACGAAGGAAGTCCGGCCGGCGTCAACAGGCCCACCTCGCTTTCCAGCCACGCGGGCTCACAGAAGTCGGTTGGCGTCGTCGGCGCGTTACTGACCTTGCCCTGAAGGAGGCCGTCAGTGATTGTCACTGACGCTCCCGCCTGGTAGCCGAGGCTCGTGACGTAGGCGATCTGGCCACCCTCGGCTTCGAGTTCCAGACCTCCGACGAAACCACCTTGAACGTTTTCGCTCAGTCCGGAGAGGAAGCTGTCGATCTCGCCGTTGCTGGGCTCGGGACCGTAGGGACTGCCGACCCAGCCCAGACCAACCACTGCGCTAATTCCGGGGGTGCCGATGCCCGCGCCAATGCTCTCAAACACACTGCCGTCACAGGTCACTTCCACTCCGGCATCGCCTTCGAAGACATCCGCGACAGATCCCGAGGCGACGATGAAATCGGGGGGTCGTGGGGTTCCGCCCAACAAGACGTCGGCGACCGTGTCCTCGATGTTATAGATGCACGACTCCGCGCTGAGGGGGTTCCAGGTGCAGCCATTATTGCCGGGCGCCGGGGGTGGGTTGACGTCGTAGGACTGAGAGATGCTGCTCTGAAATTCACTCGTCGAACCCGTGGCGTCAGTGACTTGGACGCTGAAGTCGTAGGTGGCGTTCGGCGTCACGTCGAAGGTATCAGAGCAGACACTGTCGTCGCCAATGTTTCCACCAATGACGGTGTCGCCCGTGGGATCGTTGACCGAGAAATAGAACTTCGTCCCGCCCGCCGAGCCGCAAGCATTCAGGACGACCGCATCTAACGTGGCCCCCGATACGAGGGCCGTCTCATTGACCTCTAGGGCGGGGATCGGCATGGCGTCGAGGGTGACACTGGTGGTGACCTCGTCGCCTTCGGCGTCAGAAGTACTGAGCTGGACCGTATGGGCACCGGCCGGAACGTCGACCGTGAACTCATCGTCGCACGAGGTGGCAGTCGAACCAACGGTGCCGTCATCGACCGAGACCACGTAACTCGTAGCCCCCTGGGTATCGCAATCGTCGAGGGTGTATCGAACATCGAGCGGGGACGTCGGTGAAGGCACTTCTGAATTGGGCACGATGACCACGCTGGGCACGGGCACCACGTTGATCGTTTGGCTCAACTGGGCGACCACGGCACCGTTCGAATCAGTGACGGTCAATGTGACCTGGTTGTTACCGTCGGGGAGACCGACGTTGAGTGGACCAACATCGACGAAATCGCTGTAGCCCGGCACGCTCCAGGTGTAGGTGTCACCCGGGGTGTCGCTGCAGGCGGACAAGGTGTAGTTGACGTCGGCCTGGTTGGCCGACGTCGCGGATGCCGTAGCCCAGGTGAAACCAGCGGCGTTGTCTACATTCGGACTGGCTGTGCATGTCGAAGCGCCCGTAGAAGCCTCCGGAAGTACGACAGGTACGAACGTGTTCCACTTCGTGTCGAGCGAACCACTGGTCACCGAACCAAAGGGAACTCCTACCGAATCGTTTGACAGCGTGATTGGGACGATCTCGGACTCGACTGTACCGCTGGCGTCCCTTGCATTGTCGGCCGAGACATAGGCGGTCAGACCATCGGGAGATACGACCAACCCCGATGCCTCCCAGCCCGCACCCAACACGGTGACAAGCGACGAGACGACCGCTTTCGAATTGAGGCCCACGGACTGAAAACCGACGGACTCGTCACTAACATCGGAGGTCGCCTCGCCAATAGCCCCATCGACCAGCAGTGTGCCGCCATCAGGAGAGAGTGCCGAGTACGCCCCGGCTCCTTGCGACTCCTCACCGTTGATGGATACCGTATCGAGTAGCGAGGTCGCGACCGGCGTAGTCGAGTCCGCCCCGGTCGCGATGTCAAGGGTGTCGATGCCGTAGTCAACCGACGGCGATGGTTCGTCAATGAAACCGTACGCCTCGGTCGCGTTGGCATTGAGCACCAACGGGCAGGTGAGGAAGTCCTGCGCGAAAGGACCGCCTTGGGGCGTGAGCATTTGCGCGGTCCCGTTGGAAAGATCCACCGCGGTCCCGTCGCCCTCGCCGCCGACAAGAAGGTCCGCCCCGTCCGGAGACGTCTGGGCATTGTTTTGCGTGCCACCAAAAACCGGGCACCCGTCAGCCGTCACTGGAATCGGCGTTGACGACGTTCCAGTCGCCGTATTGATGGGCGTGACCTCATGCGCCTCCCCGTCGGGGCAATAATTCGCGGTACCGCAGTCCAAGACATAGAGCGTCGAGCCGTCGGGGCTAAGCGCCGCACTGGCGGGGCCAGTCCCCGCGGCCACAGGAGTGCCTGTGACACCCGTCGATAGGTCGACCGACACAGCCGAACCAGGGCACGACGTTCCCGTGGAACACGTGCTGGCGGCGTAGACCACCCACGCGATACCCGTCGAACCGACGGCCATTCCGGAAATGACATCTCCGGACGGAGTCGTGAAGTCCATCGTCACGACCTTCGACGTTGGATTGATGGCGTACAACGTCGTCTGCGACGTCGCCACGAGTTCGAAGAGACCAGTTCCAGGGGCGGCGCTTGCTGACAAAGCTGTAATGGAAACGGGAGTCAACCCGACCACAAACGAGGCGATCACCAGGAAAAAGACCGCAAGAGTCGACACAAATGGCGAGCCTCTGAAGTACTTCACCCTTGCCCTCCACCCCATGAGCCGCCGTGGGGTGCTGATGAAACGCGCCCCCAAACGTGCTGACGTGTCGAATCCTCGCAGACGACAAGGTACCTGTCAAACGGTGAGCGGAATGTCCTCCTGATCAGGTCCGCCTTAGCGAAGTTGACAATCCGAGCCGACCCCTTGATGCAGCGCAACGGCGTCATCGCCGCGTCGAGCGGGGACCGTTGCGAGCATCACATGAGGTTCTGTCAACGAGCCCTCAGTCGGGCACCTACATTTGTCAAAGTCAGCGATCTAGTCCTCACAAACTCCTCCATAGCCCCTTGGCGTTGAGGGCCAACGCCAGGACTAACGAAGTGACAAACCTCCGATCAGGGACCATGTTCGCCAGTTGCGCGGTTACGAACGATGCGCACTTGACTTTCGGCCGTTGCCGAAACGTGAGTCGCGTTCAGAGCGAAACGCGTACGTCTCTTAATCAACAGGTTCCGGGTTCAAGTCCCGGCCGGCGCACTGGATGGCGTGCGATTTGGCCTTGTTGCCACTCCCACACGGGCAGGGTCCGTTGCGCTTGATCTTGGCCATGGTGACCTCCTCTCGCGCCCATGATCTCCGTCTCGTCGGAGAAGGAGGTGGACCGTCTCTGGCCAGGGAGAAAGGTCCACCGGTCGTGGTGTCGGAGCCGACATGATCCCGCAGCGTCGGAACACCAACGAACCAGTGGAGGTCCCATGCTCGCACTCGACCCAGTCGTCGTCGACGCCATCTGGGCGTCTTTTGGCGCCTACCTGCCCGAACAAGGGGTATGCACCCACCCGCTCGGGTGTCACCGGCCGAGGATCTCTGACCGCGACTGCTTCGAGGCCATCTTGTTCCGCCTGGTCACCGGGTGCAGCTGGGACATGGCCGGGCACCTCGGCAAAGAGGAGCGAGACCACCCTGCGGCGCCGGCGCGACGAGTGGGTGGCCGCCGGCGCGTTCGCGCACCTGGTCGAAGAGGCCATCTGTGCCTTCGACAAGATGATCGGGCTCGACTTCTCCGACGTGTCGATCGACGGGTCGTTGCACAAGGCCCCGGCGGGAGGCGAAGGGACCGGACCGAACCCGACTGACCGCGGCAAGACCGGATGGAAATGGTCACTCGCCACCGACACCAACGGCGTGCCCATCGGCTGGGTCATCGACGGCGCAAACCGCAACGACTCGATCTTGCTCGCTCCCACCCTCGACGACATCGCCCGGCGCGGACTGCTCGGCGACGTCGAGACCATCTGGCTTGATCGTGGCTATGACTCCGAAGTCACCCGCACCCGCCTGGTCGAACGGGGAATCGATGACGCCGTCATCGCCAAGAGGCGCAGGAGGGGATCAGCCGAGGGCCCCAAGCACCAGCCGATGGGACTGCGCTGGCCCGTCGAGCGGACCAACTCGTGGCTCAGCAATTTCGGTCAGCTGCGCCGCAACACCGACCGCTTCAACACCCACCGCTTGGCGCAATTCGCCTCGGCCGTCGCGCTGATCATCACCGTCAAGCTGGTGAAGTGGGCAAAGAGATGGGACTCCATGGCTGCGGCCTAATGCACGCGCTCTTAGATGATTTTCTCCAGAAAACCCCTACGCCATCAATGTCTACGATCGGGTCGCTGATGTTATGTGCGTCACGGTAGTCAGAGACGGCGGTCCTGCAGGGTCTCATTGTGCCGTAATCGTCGATGATGCAGTAGCCTCCCACCGACAATTTCGGATAAAGGGGCTCAAGAGCCTGAATTGTCGATTCGTACAAATCTCCGTCCAATCGCAGCACCGCCAGATCGTTGAGGGGTGCGTTGGCGAGGGTGTCTCGAAACCAGCCCACTATGAACTGGACTTGATCGTCCATTAGGCCGTATCGCTCGAAGTTATGCCGGACTTGGTCCACTCCGACCGACAGGATGTCCCACTCGCTCAAGTCCAATACCGCATCAGAGGGATACCGGGCGGTATCCGGGGCGGGTAGCCCCTGGAAGGAGTCAGCGAGCCATACCTTCCGGTCTGTAACTCCATAAGCCTTGAGAACGCCACGCATGAATATCGACATGCCACCGCGCCAGACTCCCGTTTCGATCAGATCGCCGGGGATGTCGTCTTCGAGCACATTTTCGACGCAGAAGCGAGCGTTCGCGAGTCGCTTCAACCCAGTCATCGTTTCTGCTCTTGCTGGCCAGTCGCGTCCGTTCTCGCGCTTTTTGTGGTCGTACGGGCGTTTGATGCTGATCTCAATGTTCGACCGGCGAAAGGCGGGAGCTAACCGGTCCAGCAAGCGCACCCAAATCGGCGCCGGTTCGATAGTCGGAATTCCCACGATCCGGTCGCTGTCCTCGTACAGTGCCCGAGTTAGCGACCCAGCGAGTAGGTCAAGGTAGAGATCAGTGGCCGCACGAGGGGGGTCCACCTGCGGCGGAGTTTCAAAGGTCATTCGCGAAGAGCGCTTTCGTCCACCGGGTCATTGTGTCCTGGATGGTAGCAATCACGGACGAAGGGGTGCTGGGCATTGGGTCAACGCCGAACACGTCGCCACAAACCAAGTCCCCTAGGGCGAACGATGGGCGAACCAAAGCCGCGCCATCAGTGTGTTTCTGGAGGTCTCAGCGCGGCTTGAACACGACGTTGTGAACGTACCCGACGGGCGTAAAGGAACAAGTTTGCGCCGTAACCCCGCCGCGCGGCGCGATTGGCGAGGGCCGCATTAGTGCCGCGGATCGAGTCACCAATTGGATGCCAGCGACCCTTTCGCAGAAATTCGCCGGTGTAGGAGCGATCACCGAAATACTTGACGACGGAATCGAAGACCCCGGACCGATGACCGTGCTGTTCTATTTCCACCAACACAGTTGGTCGTTGCGTTTCCAGCAGATGTGAGGCTCCGTGTAATACAGCTAGCTCGTGACCTTCGACGTCCATCTTTACGAATCCGACATCGGTCAATTTGAAGTCGTCAAGCCGGCTCGTTGCCACAGATCTGCGTCTCCATTCTGTTTCGGCCCGGTATCCGGGCTCGAGCGAACCGCGAACCTCCGAACCCGGACCTCCTGAAGGTATCCACAGGTCTGCCTGACCCGTTCGATCGCTGAGCGCCACGCGGTGAACGAAGACGTTCGAAGGCATTGCCGGGGTAATCCGAGAGACGAGCTCAACGTTAACCTCAAAGGAGTCCACTCGTGGTGTTCGCCGAGCCAGCCACCACGACCAGGGTCCCCACCACATACCAACGTCGACCGCGCCTCTGTCGTGTGGCACGAAATCGTTCAGCTTTCGGAGTTCTGGCTCGTAATACTGGTACTGCCACGCAATGCTTGGAACGAGCACACTCACTGGAACTCGTCGCATGGCGGCGGAAACAATACGCACGTCGGTCTTATGCTCGCTGTTTACGCACGCTTGCTCCGTTGGTTGAGACTCGTGCAGAGCCCGATTGGTGAAGGCCCACCATGCTGTAGGAGTCTGTCTGGGTGAACGCAAGGGGTTTGCTCCGCAACGAGGACACTTCAGGCCCAATCCGGTGAGCGGCTGCTTTCGCCGTCGACTGGGTGTCGTGAGGACGTGGAGCGGACGGATAACCGCGAGCTCACTTGCTTACCTTGGTTCCGCGGAACTTGCGAGTCGCAACTTCATTCGTGTAGTCCCAGCTCGAAAAGCGAGAATGCTCCACTCGACGCTGGGACTTGGATCGTTCATGACTCCCATGCTGTCTCCGCACACTTCTAGAATGCTGCAGCCATGGACCCCACCGGATCACTGACCTCGACAGATACAGGAGGGATCACGGGCAGTTCGAGCCGGCTCGACTGCTGCCGAGAGTCCTGACGCGGGAATGTCCGTTAGGGGTGCGCACAAGTTTCTCCCCTTCTTGGTGGTTGGCGGCGGCTACCTTTTGCGCTCGGTGCTGATGGGGTGGCACGTTGGAGCAGTCATCCGAGTTCGTCCACCATTTGCGGGTGTGGCGACTCCTCCGCATCGATTTGGTACACGTCTTGGCCAGCCTATGCGATTTCCCATGGGCTCAACCCGTTGTATTCCTCGAACCTCGGGTACCCGAGCGGAGTCAATCTTGTCTTCGCTCGTTTGGAGTCGTGCTTGCGCCGCTTACCTGGCTGTTCGGACCGGTGGCTGCTCTGAACATCCTTCTGACGCTAAGTCCTGCCGTTTCAGCGTTGGCGATGTTCGCTCTAGTACGTCGCTGGACATCCCGAATCATCGCACCTATCGCAGCCGGGCTGTTCTATGGATTCTCGCCGTTCATAGTGACCAATCTCACCTCCTCTCACGTTGATCTTGGAATGCTCGCCATCCCTCCTCTGATCATCCTCTTTTTCTCGACGAATCGCCGAGATGGTAAAATGGCCGCCGGCTGTCACCGGGTTGTTGGGCCGGTTCGGCGCCTTGGTCAGCCTTCAGTTTCTTGTCGGAACTGAAGTGTTGATAATGCTCGTGATCGTGGCCATTGCTTTGTCACTCATAGTCGCGTTGATCGCATACCAAAACCCAGGAATGTTGCGTGCGCGGGCGTGGTTCTTCCTTGGTCGGGTTGAGCGTTGCTTCGGCCACGTCAGCGGTGCTCGCGTACCCGGCTTGGTTCTGCGATCGCCGGCCCTGCCCATTTTTCCGGAACGATTCATCCGGGCTTGAAGCTGAGCACATATGTCGGATCACCCAGCGACTTTCTTTTTCCGGCTCCGGTCTCGACGCACGCTGCATTCAGCGAGGCATTCTTTCGGGTCGTGGGCGGGTACCAAGGGCCGGTGCTCTCCCCGGAATATTTCGGGCTCGGCATAGTCGCCGTCAGCGTCGCCGGAATCCTCATTTGGCGCAAAGACCTTCTTCTCTGGCTCTTTGGTGCTATCGCGCTCGTTTCTACTGCTTGCGACATCTTCTGGCTCTTCACTGGCTTCGCTCCCTGTGGTGAAGAACATCGTCCCGTTCCATTTTGTGCTGTTTGCCTATCTGTCACTTGCCGTAGTACTGGGCGTCGTTGTCGACCACACGCAGAATGCTGTCGCGAAATCGCTGACCCTCAGCTTGCGGCAGTTATCAGAAGGCGCCGCAACACCAGGCACGCTGGCGCAGTGGGTTGGCGCGGCTCGCCGCCGTGGCGATTGCCGCGATATCGCCATCGTCCCTCCAGCGACGTATCTAGCCCAAGGTCTTCCCATCACCGTTGAACAGGTCGTCTTGCCAACATGGTTTCAGAGCGCGCCGTGCTCGAAGGACACCCCGTTGTTCTCGCGTTGCCCGCGCCTTTCACAACAGCCACACCGAGTCTGACGTGGGAAGCCAAGAACGGTGAAAAGTATGCATTACAATTTCCGGAAAACGCCATGACGTGGCAGGCCTCAGCGGGACGCTTCCCAATGGTCGGACCCGGTGGACTGGGCACCGGGGTTCAACACCTGTCCGGGGAGAATCGAGGCCAAGATGTCATCACCCAAGTGACGTTCGCATACGGTTCCACCCCAAACCTGACCCGCTCTGACTTCGCGGCGGTTTAACGAGCGCTGTCTCGAGTGGGGTGTAACCACTGTGGTGCTTCCCGATCAGCCCAAATTGCCACCTGACGATCAGGTGGCCTCTTTGCCAAAATGGCCGCCCTGATCTCTGCGGCCACTGGCGTGCGGCCGGTGCTCGTGGCAAGTGCTTGGGTGTGGGACGACGTGAACGTCCGTGCCCC
>CAWDFV010000003.1:0-46034 GCA_963801695.1 uncultured Acidimicrobiaceae bacterium
GTGCGGTCCAGCCGTTCATTTCCGGCGCGATCTCCAAGACCGTCAACATGCCCGAGGACGCCACGATCGAAGACGTCGCGAACTTGCACATGGACGCCTGGAAGTTGGGCGTGAAGGCGGTCGCGATCTACCGTGACAACTGCAAGGTCGGTCAGCCGCTCTCCACCGCGAAGAAGGACGGCGACGAGTCGTCGTCGTCGGTCACGGCAACGGACTCGGTCGCGGCGGAGCTCATCACGCGCATCGATCACCTCGAAAAGGCGCTGGACCTGGCCAAGTCCCAGGCCCAGCACATCACGCTCAAGGCCGAACGCGAACGGATGCCGCGCCGTCGCGTCTCGACGACGTTCGCCTTCCGCGTCGCGGACTGCGAGGGCTACGTCACCGTCGGTGAGTACGAAGACGGTCGTCCGGGCGAGGTGTTCATCAAGGTCTCAAAGCAGGGTTCGACGTTGGCCGGCATCATGGACGCCTTCTCGATCTCGATCAGCCTCGGTCTGCAACACGGCGTGCCCCTGGCGACCTACGTGCGCAAGTACGTGAACATGAAGTTCGAGCCCTCGGGCATGACCGATGACGCGGACCTGCGCATCGCGACGTCCTTGGTGGACTACATCTTCCGTCGCTTGGCGCTGGACTACTTGACGCGATCCGACCGTGAAGAGTTGGGCGTGCTCTCCTCGAGCGAGCGCATCCAGCCGACGCTGCCCGAGGTCGCGGAGCAGGCCACGCCCACGGTGAACGCCGACGTGCAGCCGACGCTCGTCGATCTGAGCGAGAAGTCGACGCAGCAGCCCACCTTGCTCAGTCGCGACCAACAGCGTGACGCACCGATGTGTTACCAGTGCGGCAACGCCATGCAGCGCGCGGGCTCGTGCTACGTGTGCTCGAGCTGCGGCGCGACGAGCGGCTGCTCGTAACTGGGGAGTTTCAACTGAAGTTCAGCGGAAATTGCGGGCGACATGCAGCTGAGTTGCACGTGAACTTCAGTTGAGTTTCATCCGAACTTCAGTCGAGTTGCATCTGATCTTCAGTGGTATTTCATCGAACTTCACGGCTCAGTGCACGACTGGCGTGTTTGAGTACCGTTAGACTCGTTATTTCCAGTATTTCCGTCATTTTCGTTAGATTCGTCTGCTATGATGACTTCAGAGCCAAGGAGGATCGAGCCAATGAGCAAAGACACTAAGAGGACACTTCGGTCAGGAGAGATCGCGAGCGAACTCGGACTGGCTGCCGTCACCGTTCAAGGGTACGCGCGAGAGGGCCGCATTCCAGCGACACAGACTCCGGGTGGACAGTATCGCTTTGACCTTGATGAGGTGCGCAGTGTCCTTTTCCCATCTTCACGAGTCACCCAGTTTCATCCTTCGCGGCTCATCGACCCCGCTGTGGGAGGGTCGTTCTTGGTGCGTGGTAGCGCTGAATCGATTGAAGTCGATCCGGCAAGCAGGGAATCTCTCACCGGCTTTGTACGCGAGGCCCGAGTTCAGCGGAGGAACAAGATAACGGTCACCGTGACGCCCGCGCCACGTGAGCCGTCATTTGACGAGAGGCGCGCGGCCGTGCAGAGAGCAACGCACGTTTTCGATGGCGCTCCTGTCGCGGCATTCTCTGTCCTGAAATAGTCGTGGCGAACCCCAGGTCCTCGAAAGCCGCAGCACAATCACGCTCGTCGTTTGGAACCTTGCAGCAGGGCGATCTGGTTGCGGGACTCGCTCTCTCGATAACAGGAGTCGGGCCAGCTGCAGAGGGACTCGCCTCGACACTCGATGTTCCGGTTGTTGGGGAAGGTAAGTACTGGAGCGCGGCGCTGGCCCCTCCTTCTGGGTGGTGTGTCATCTTGAGCCAAGACTGCGATCTTGTGAGTGACGATGAGGCAGAGCCAACCGTTGAAATCAGCGTCGTGGAATTTGTTGATGCCATTCAGTACAACGTCTGGAAGGCACACAAATACCTAGCCCGGTACCTGACTCTTCCTGAGAACAGCGTTCCCGGCACCCCTCAAGGCAAGCAAGCTGTGATTGACCTCGCGTGGCGCACGAGCGTGCTGAAGCTGTCACTCGAAGACCCGAAGGTCATGTATCTTCGAGTGTTCACGGAACCGCAGAGGCGTGAACTAGCGGCTTGGCTCGGTCGGCGCAGCGCGCGAGTACCGTTCCCAGACGACTTGATCGAGTTCGTACTGGACCCCTTTTCAGCTGTGCTTGACGAGAAAGCCAGGTCCGGATCCCCGAAGCCTGTCGGCAGTCGAACCGCAATTGAGCGGCTTGTGCCATCCGTTTCGGAATGGTACGTAAAGCAGACTGAACTTGACATCCTTTTGATCGGTGTATTTTCGCCTGACTCGCTGCTGCGTCACGGTTGGAGTCAGGAGCAGGTGGATAGTTCGGTCGAATATGACGCACAGGACATCGGTCGTCTAGCCGGCGAACTCGAAAAGGCGCGCCAGCAACTTCAAACAGCACTTCTAACTCGAATGAAGCGGTTAGCTGCCAGTGGCTACACGGTCAACATTGATCTGGTCGATCTCCAGCGAGTGCCAGCAAGCGCCTATCGACAATGGCGCAGGTTTGAGAGGTAGAGCCGGGCGGCACGGGAAACTTCCCTGTGGCGCCATCAAATTGGAAAAGAGGTAACTGCATCTCGGATGCAACTTGGACTGCATCTCGGATGCAACTTGACACGTAACTGCTACCAACTCATTGCAAACAAAGTGGCGCCGCAAGGCGCCGCTTCGTTTGTTTTATGCGAGCGGCGTCGATCCTTGTAATACACATGTGAACTGTATATACTGCTCATATGATTAAAGAGATGAGGGAGCCGACGTTCCTTGTTCTAGCCACGTTGGCCGAGGGCAAGAAACACGGGTACGCGATCATTCAAGGAGTGGCGTCGCTTTCTGAGGGCGAAGTGGAACTCAAAGCGGGGACGCTCTACGCAATGTTGGACCGCTTGACGTTCGACGGCGTCATCGAGTTGGTGGGGGAGGAGATCGTCGAAGGACGACTTCGCCGGTACTACGAACTCACGTCTGACGGGACGACGCTCCTCGCCGAGGAGTCGAAGCGGCGAGTCAAGGTTTCCCAGATTGCGTTACGTCGACTTCGTTTCGTGGGAGGTTTCGCATGACGTCCGGCACCGAACGTTCACAGAATCTCTTGAAGTTCTATCCCAAGGCCTACCGTGACGAGCGCGGCGAAGAGATCGTCGCCACCTTGCAAGAAGCGGCCGAAGCGCGGATCCCTCGAGCCTCGCTCAGCGACCAGATCAGCGTGGCGCAGTACGGACTGCGCATCCGGCTCGGTTTGACGAGTGAGACCATGTTTGGCAAGGCATTGGACGTCGCCGCGATCCCCGGCCTCGTCATGGGAGCATTCTTCGGGTTGTTCCTGGTCATCTCAGCGGAGTTGCCGGTCGTCAACTCGCGATTCTTCTACCCGCACTTTGGACCGTTCCTTACCTTTGCCCCGTTGATCTATCTGATCTGGGTGGTGGCCGTCGTCGTCGTTCTGGAGTGGCCGCAGTATCGGCGACGCATCGCCGCCGTGTGCATGTCGCTCACCATCGTCGGCGAAATCATCGCCAAACTCATTCATCGCAACCCAAACATCTGGGAGATCGCAATCTTGGTGAGCCTCGGCCTGCCGAGCTTGCTCGCACCGGACGTGATGGTGACGCGACGCAAGGTGTTGCCAATGTTGAGCGTGGGGCTGGTCACGTTCGTCGCGCTCTTTTTCATCACGGCTTCGCACGCCCAACCCGGCTTCTTCACCAGTTTCTACTGGTACGGGACGTACGAGATCGTCCATCGTCAGCCCTACGTCGATGCAGTACTTCTAGCGATGTTTGCGCTGCTCTGGGTTACGAAGCGACGTGAAGTGGCCAGCGCCACGCTGATCCTCGCCAGTCCGTGGATCATCGTTGGTGTGGCGTACCCGCTGTCGCTCCAGAATTTGCAAGTCAACGTTCTGAACGTGATCGCGTTGATTGCCTGGGCCGTCGGCATGACGCTCATCGTGACCACGAGTCGCTACCGTCCGCGACCGCCGGCGTCAATGGAACTCTCGGCTTTGAACACCGGTTTGTGACCGAGCAACGGGACTCTGACACTTAACGTAGGTGTCATGACCACCTCCGTTCCCTCCGCTGACGGCCACGGCCCCACGGGAATGGACTGGTCGCGCGGACTTATCCTCACCGTTCGCTCTCCCGATCGTGCGGGTATCGTCGCGAATCTCGCGGCGGGCATTCAGGCCTCGGGCGGCAACATCATCGAACTCGACCAACACACCGACGTCCTCGAGGGCGACTTCGGATGCCGCATCGAGGTCGCGGGGGGCGTGGACGCCGCTGGACTTACGCGGCGTCTCGACGAACTCCGTTCCACGCTGGCGATGGACTTCACCATGACGCCGCTGGCGAGGCCGCGCGCACGCGTGGTCGTGCTGTGCTCTTCGACGCTGCACTGTCCGAGCGACCTGATTGCGCGAAGTGCCATTGGACAACTCGACTGTGACATCGTCGCTCTAGTGAGCGATCAGACCACCGGCGAGGAGCTCGCGGAGCGCTACGCCGTCCCGTTCACGTATCTCCCGGTCGGAGAGGACCGCGCCGACCAAGAACGTCAACTGGGCGAAGTGTTGAGCGAGCTGGATCCTGACCTGATCGTCTTGGCTCGTTACATGCGGGTTCTGCCCGGGTGGTTAGTGGATCGCTACGAACACCGCATCATCAACATTCATCATTCGTTCTTGCCGGCGTTCATCGGCTCCAATCCGTACGCGCGAGCCCACGAGCGTGGTGTCAAGATCATCGGGGCGACGGCGCACTACGTCACCGCCGAGTTGGACGCGGGACCGATCATCGCCCAGGACGTCGTGCATATCTCGCACCGCGACGACGTCGCCGACATGACGCGCCGCGGCGCCGATATCGAACGTTCGGTCCTCGCTGCAGCGATACGACTTCACCTTGAGCATCGCGTCATCGTGTTCGGCACACGAACCTGCGTCTTCGATTGAGGCGTCGCAGTTATTCGGCGTTGTTGAATCGGTAGTGCAGGTGCAGCGTGCCGCTGTCGAAGCGTCTGACGTCCAGCAACGTGAGGTCGGTCCGTTCTTTGCCGGGATGTGCCGGTTTTCCGCCGCCGAGCGTCACGGGAACCACGAACAGATGCATCTCGTCGACCAACCGGGCCTCGATCGCTTGACTGGCGAGGTGCGGACCTGAAATCGACAGGTCGCTGCTCGAACTCTTCTTCAACTGCCGTATCGCGTCAGGGATGAAGGACCGCTCGATCGTGGTCCTCGCACTGGACACGTGCTCCAGCGTCGTGGAATAGACGATCTTGTCCTGGGAACGCCATTTCGCCGCAAAGTCGCGTTCGAAAGGCGAGTCGTCCTCGGATGAGCCTTGTGTCTCCCAGTAGACCATCGTCTCGTACATCCTGCGACCGTAGAGCGACGTGCCGGTGGTTCGCTCGAGTTCGTTGATGAACGTGAAGAGTTCGGGATCAGGCACGCCCCATCCGAAGTCGCCGTCCTCGTCCTCGATATAGCCGTCCAGTGACGTATTCGTCGAATAGATCAACTTCGCCACGGCGTCACGCTAGTTCCGCCAGTCGCGGACGTTCACCCTCGCGTCACGTTCGACGCGCTCCGGATGCGCGTGACGCTCCCGCCTTTCGGCGACGAATCCGGATCGGCAGAGATTTTTCACAACAATCTCATCCGAGGTCGAGAGGACTACGGATAGTCGAAAGAACCCTTAAGGAGGACGTAATGAAAGAAGTCAGCAGGAGAGTGTTCTTCAAGCAAGCCGGCAGCGGCCGCCGCGGTCGCCGCAGTCGCGACGAGCATCGCGGTTGGACCGTAGGTGCGGCCGGCGCCGTCGCGGGAGCCGAGACGCCCAAGGAGGCCGACGATCTCGCCCCAGGACGATCTTCGCGCCGGCGAGCACCTCGTGGCCCGCGTGAAGAACGCCCGTACCGGTGAGATCAATCTCTTCATCGGTCAAAAAGAAGTGACCATCCACGATCGCAAGATCGCCGCCCGCCTCATTCGCGCAGCTCGTTAGAAAGGTAACCGACCATGTCATCACACCGCGAAGCACCAGAGATTTCCAAGGACCCCGTCGCCGACAGCACGGACCTCTACGCCTTCATCAGTCCCGACAAGGCCAACACGGTGACCCTGATCGCCAACTACATACCGCTCGAGATCTCCCGCGGGAGGTCCGAACTTCTATGAGTTTGGCGACGACGTCCTCTACGAGATCCACATCGACAACGACGGCGACGGTTACGCCGACGTCACGTACCAGTTCAACTTCTGAGACCGAGAACACGATTCCCACGACCTTCCTCTACAACGTCGGGCCGATCGAGTCGCTCACCAGCCCGAACTGGAACCGACGTCAGTTCTACTCGGTGACGCGCGTGACGCCGAACGGATGCCCAGAGGTGCTGGCCCAGAACGTCCCGTGCCCGCCGTGCAACATCGGACCGCTGTCGACACCGAACTACGCCGACGCTGGCGAGTGCGGCGGTGTATCCGAGATGTCGAACGGCCGCATGGTGTTCGCCGGTCAGCGCGCCGAGGCGTTCTTCGTCGACCTCGGTGCGATCTTCGACCTCGGCGACCTTCGACCGATCGCCAATCTGCACAACACCTTCATGATCCCGAACCTCACGCTCGCTGCGGCGCCCGGCGTGAACTCCCTCGCGTCCTCCAACGTGCACAGCATCGCGATTCAGGTGCCGATCACCGACATCGCCGCCGACGGCGTCGCGCCGACCAACTCGGCGTTGGCCAGTTCGAGCGTCGGCGTGTGGACGACAGCGAGTCGACAGAAGGCGCGCGTGCTGGGACTCGGACCACGGTGGCAACGACGACACCGGGCCGTTCGTCCAGGTCTCGCGACTGGGCAACCCGCTCTTCAACGAGGTGCTCGTGCCGCTCGTCCCAGAAGGACCAGTGGAACGCGTCACCGCCGTCCCAGGACAAGTTCTTCGCGAACGGTGTCGCGCACCCCGAGCTGGCGGGACTGCTCAACGTCCTCTACCCGGGCTTCTTCACCCAACCTGGCGGCGTACACGAAGCCCCGCGCGGACCTCGAAGCGATTCTGCTCACTGGCATTCCGGCCGGCGTCGTAAGTCCCGACCTACTCGACGTTCACGGGCGCCACCCAGGCCGACATGCTGCGACTCAACCTCGCGATTCCTCCGGCGACGACGCCGAGCCCATGGGAATCCTCGGTGGCGACGTCGCCGGGCTACCCCAACGGTCGACGCGTCAGCGGACGACGTGGTCACCATCGAGTTGCAGGCGATCGCCGGCATCACGATCTCCCTCGTGGACAGGACGTATCAAGAGACGGCGCCATTGCCGACGTCAGTGACGGTGTCACCGGCGCCGGTCTCTCGCTGTTGTCGAGCTTCCCGTACCTGGGCACGCCCTACAGCGGCTACAACGTACCGGCCTGATCGGTCGTCGACGAAACTCTGAGACAAAGGAGAGCAACATGTTCGTAGGTGAGATATTCGGGCCCGATCTACTTGATCGTGGTCATCGTGCTCGCCGTGCTTCTGTTCGGCGGTGCGGCGATTCCCAAGTTCGCGAAGAATCTCGGGATCGGCGAAGTCGGAGTTCGAGAACGGCCTGAAGGCGTCAAGCGGAAGGCGGACGTCAAAGCGGCGATACTCAAGTCCGACGATGGATCCCGGAGACTCCGACGACGTCACTCGACTCGGATCGTCTCGGAGCTCTCGACGATCCCGAGGAACTCGTCGTTACAGGAAGGGCGCGGGAATCGTCGGTCCGGCGGGACCGAGATGGGCACGCTCGCGAATGAGCGATTCGACGCGGTCGACGTCGTCGGGCGTGATGAACGCCTTGACGCGCTTGCCGAGGTCGAGGACCAGGCCCTCCTTCTTCGACGAGTCGCTTGGTGTCGAGGTTGGCCCAGTAGTCCATGTTGGCCGTGCCCCAGATACGTAGCCGTCCCTTCAAGGCCGTCAGCGTCACTCGTTGCACCGCGACGATGGAGCTGTAGGGCACCTTCTTGGATCCCCACAGGTAGTAGTGACGGATCTCCACGGCGTCGCTGACCGCAGATGATTCCCTTGTCCTGGTAGCTCGTCGACCATCGACTCAATGTACCGTTCCCTCGAATCAGACTCCGTTGGCGACCGCGGTCACTTCGACCGGACTGCGTTATCGTCCGTGGAGGCAGTGGAGGTCGCGGGGGAGACGATGAGTCAGGCGAAGGAGTCGATCGAGCACCTGAGCGACGAGGACACGATCGCCGGCGTCTTGCGCGGCGACGTCTTCGTCTCCTGGAGGAGTTGATGGCGCGCGCTCGTCGCGCCGCGACCGGACTTCGCGCGCCTCGGCGTGAGCCCGGGGGATCGGTCGCCCTGTTGCTTGCGCAACGACCACGAGTTCTTCGAAGCGGCCTTCGCCGCGTCGGCGCTCGGCGCGGCGACCGTGCCGATCAACTGGCACGGCAGCGCCGAGGAGGTGGCCTACGTCGTGAACGACTCCAAGGCGGCGGTCCTCGTGGCGCACGCCGACCTCCTAGCCCACGTGCGTCACGCGCTCCCGTCGTCGGTCACGGTCCTGGGCGTCCGACGCCGCGCAGTATCGCCGAACGTTTCGAGATCGACGACGACGACGCGACTCTGCCGAGGCGACGTCACGGCGTGGTCGACCTGGCGCGACGGCTTCGAGGAGCTCACGGACACCTACATCGGTGATCCCCTGTCGATGATCTACACCTCGGGCACGACCGGTCACCCCAAGGGCGTGCGCCGTCTGCCGGGCACGAACGACGGATCACTGGCGATCGACTACATGAGCGAGGTCTCGAAGTTGTTCGGGGCCTGGCCGGGCATGCGCACGATCATCGCGGGGCCGATGTACCACTCGGCGCCGTACGCCTACGGTTTGGTCGCCGCGCGCGCCTACGGTGCGTTCCTGGTGTTGGAGGACCGTTTCGATCCCGAGGAGTTCCTCTCGTTGATCGAACGTCACCAGATCACGTCGATGTACATGGTGCCGACGATGTTCGTGCGACTGCTGCGACTGCCACCGGAGGTTCGCGACCGCTACGACATCTCGTCGCTGCGTCACGTGTCGCACACCGCCGCGCCGTGTCCGCCGGACGTGAAGCGCGCGATCATCGAGTGGCTGGGGACCGATCGTCGACGAGTTCTACGGCAGCACCGAGGTCGGCTTCATCACCGGGTGCACGAGCGAGGAGTGGCTCGCCCATCCGGGCACCGTCGGACGTCCGCTGCCGTCCAGCGACGTGCGAGTCATCGGCGCGAACGGTCCCGTGCCGCTCGGGGAGTCCGGCGAGGTCTTCGTTCGCGCGCGCGCGAACTCGGACTTCACGTACTTCGGCAAGGACGAGGCGCGCGCCGAGGTCGAGCGTGACGGACTCATCACCTGTGGCGACATCGGCTTCCTCGACGCCGACGGGTTCTTGTACCTCTGTGACCGCGCGCGCGACATGATCATCTCGGGCGGCGTCAACATCTATCCGATCGAGATCGAGGCCTGTCTCTTGAAGCTCTCGGGCATCGCGGACTGCGCGGTCTTCGGCATCCCCGACGACGAGTTCGGCGAGTCGATCGCCGCCGCCGTCAAGCTCGACGACGGCGTCACGCTCAGCGCCGACGAGATTCGAGGCGCACGTGCGCGCGCACCTCGCTGGCTTCAAGGTACCCAAGGTCGTGACGTTCCACGAATCGTTACCGCGCGAGGACTCCGGCAAGATGTTCAAGCGCAAGCTGCGCCAGCCGTACTGGGAAAACGCTGGTCGCTCGATCTAAACGGCGACCTAAGAATGACTTAAGTAAGTACGCGTCGTCTCGGGACGTTGAGGTCCCGTAAGTAAAATCGACCTATGTCGGATTCCGGTACTCCAACCCCGCGCGTACCGAATCAGTCTCGACTCGAAGCACTGGGACAGGCCGTCGAGGCGCGCCAGGGTGGTCCCGGGCCGCGCCACCGACAGCGCGCCCGTAGGTCGCCGAAGAAGATCATCCTGATCACGCTCGCGACGGTCGCCGTCGTGATCGTGGCCGCGGTCGCGGGGGACTACTGGTACATCAACCACCTGATCAAGCGCGTCCAGGTCACGACCATCTCGCCCCAGACCTACGACAACTCCGAGAACATCTTGTTGGTCGGTTCGACCACGCGCTGCGGCCTCAAGGTCCAGAACAAGGCGTACGGCATTTGTTCACCCCAAGGCGTCGACCGGTGTCAACAGCGACGTCGTCATGATCTTGCACCTGAACCTGACGACCAATGCAGGTCTCGATCCTGTCGCTGCCCCGTGACATGTTCGTGCCGAACGCGCGCAAGGACGGAGCGAACAAGATCGACGCGGGACTCTTCAATGGTCCCTCGCAACTCGTCGCGGCGATTCAAGAGGACTTCGGCATTCCGATCAACCACTACGTCGAGTTGAACTTCGATACGTTCGCCGACGTCGTGAACGTGCTCGGCGGCATCAAGATGTACTTCCCGATGGAGGTCTTTGACGCGTACTCCGGACTGTACGTTCGCCATCCCGGTTGCATCCAACTCAACGGCATCCGGGCGCTGCAGGTCGTACGGGCGCGCCACCTTCAGATCCGTATGCCCGGTGATGGCACCGACTACCGCGACTGGCCACAAGAGGCCCTGTCGGACCTGGCGCGGATCCGCCGCGACCACGAGTTCTTGAAGGTCCTGGCCGACGCGGTGAAGGCCAAGGGCATCGCCAATCCCTTGACCGACGAACGACTCGCCACGTCCGTGGCGCGATATCTAACCGTTGACCAGGCATTTAGCACGAGTGATCTCCTGAATCTCGCGGAGCACTTCCACGGTGTCTCGGTCGGTTCGGTGCCGGAGTTGACGGTGCCCGTCGTGTTGGTCGAGACGCCGGGTGGCACGGGCTATCTCTATCAGGGCTACTCCTACGGCGACGTCGAGTTTCCGATCGATCCGGGCGTCGAGCAGACGATCGATCGCTTCCTCGACGTCGCGCCGAGTGTCAACACGATGGACGGCGAACCGCTGCCGAAACCCACGAGTTTCACGGTCTCGGTGGTCGACGGCACCGGCATCACGAACCAGGCGCACGTCATCGCCGCGGGACTACGACGACGCGGTTTCGTCATCCACGGCGTGGGCACCGCGACACCCTTCGGCGTACGCGAAGAGACCGTCGTCTATCACGCCAACAACTCGGCAACGTCGCTCGCCGCGGCCCAGGCGGTCATCCACACGATTGAAGGCCCGGCGGTGATGGCGCTCGGCCGTACGACGGCGGGCGCGACGGTAACGGTGTTGACGGGCTCGGACGCTTCCGTCCTTCCTCCACCACACAAAGCGACTACCACGACGACCACGCTCAAGAAGAAGCATCACGGAACGGGAACGACTACGACGACCAAGCCCCCTTCGCAGATCACCGTGGTCGACCCGTCGGCCGTCAAACGCGACACCGAACTCTCGGCGCCGACCGACGTCGTCCAGGCACTCCAGCCGTGGGACCCACGCTCGTGTGGTCCGAACGGAACCGAGGGCCCCTAAGCGCGCACGTCGTGACCGGTGCCGCTGAGGAACTGGCGTGGTGTGCACTACATTCCCCATTGTGAAGAGAATGTTCCTCGGATTCCTCGTCGCGATTGCGATGGTGGTCGCGGTAACAGTCATCGAAGCCAGTGACACCGCCGCAGTGGCCGCTCCAGCCGTCTCACACTCGATCCCCGTGACGTCGGCCGACTTGGCGGTGTTGAAAGCGGCGTTCATTCGATTCAAGATTCACCACAACGAAATGCTCGGCACTGACCGAGTCACGTACGGTCGAGTGAGGTCGCTCCACGGATTAGTGCGGGCCGAGATCGCGTACGACGCCGTGGATCACCGCGATTGGGCGTTTGCCAATTTCGAACTAGTTCGTCCCGCGAGCATGAAGGCGGAAATCTCATTTCAAGACGGGGGCAGTTACGGCGTCTTCAATAGAGTCGGTTCGGGCAGGTGGTACATGATCGGTGAGCCGGGAATCCCACTGTGCGCCAAGGAGTTTCCTGCGGTCGTCGCGCACCTTTGGGGACTGGATACGTTCGCGACGTGCTGAACGCGCTACATTCCCTTGTCATATGAAGCGGTCGCTTCTGGGGCTCGTTGTGTTGGCGGTGATCGTCGCAGGGATCGTGATCGTCGCGACCCGACACTCGCCGGCCAAAGCGGCACCGCCCGCGGTCTCGCACACGATCAACGCGACCTCGACCAACATGGCCGAACTCAAGGCGGCCTTCCTCAAGTTCAAGGTTCATAACAAAGAGATGCTGAGCACGGACCGAATCAAGTGGGCCCAAGTGATCACGCCGTCCGGTCCCAATAGACCGGTCATCGCCTATGACGCGATCGATCATCGTGACTGGGCGATCGCGTCATTCAACTTGATCCTGCCCGCGAGCTACAAGGCGGAAGTCTCGTTCCAGGACGGGGGCAGCATGGGTATCTTCAACAAGGTCGGCACTGGCAAATGGGTGATGACCGGTTCGCCGGGCTTTCCGCTCTGTGCCAAGGACGTCCCCTCGGTCGTCGCCCATCTCTGGGGTCTCAAGAACTACCCGGCCTGCAACTAGGAAGCGACAGGCACAACTACTGTCAGCGACGATCCGCGCGCAGTTCCTTTCGCCACATGAACTTCAACGCGGACCAGTCATCGTCGAGCGCCGCGACCTTCACGTCGACGAGACCTGACGGAAGTACCGTCGTACGAACGAGATTGTCAGTGATGTCTGAGCGTGTGCCCCGCGGCTCTGCGCGGCCAGGCAATCCAGAGTGACCCGTCGGACGTGATTGCTTTCGTCAGTGACGCGATCGCTCGTTCCAACGACGCGGCGTCATGGAAGAACGCGATGACCACGTCTGACGGCGCGCCACCTCGACGACGAATGACGCGAACGTCGCGCGGCAGGTCCTCGATCGACCAGTCACGGGGCGCGCTGAGCAACGTGAGGCGTTGCCCGGGCTTGATGCCCGATCTTCGCGGCCAACGGCGTCCCTGAGTAGCCGGCGCTCACGTCGTTGAGTGTAACGAGCGAGCGTGCCGACACGGTGTTGACGGAACCATTCACGTGGTGGTCACCGCCCTTGACCCTCGAGGTACCGGCCAATGCCCTTCGGTCCGATTTCCGTGCAACGAGCGGCACAATGTGGTATCTATAAAGGCACTCAAACCCAGGGGGAGCCAATGGCCCAATTCGATATGAAGAAACTTGACACGTCCGACAAGATCGTTGTTGGTATGGGCGTGCTCACTTTGATTTGCCTGTTCCTGCCGTGGTACGGCGTCTCGTCCGGACCGTACAGCGCGTCGGTCAGTGGATTCTCTACGAGCTACGGATGGCTCGGCGCGATCTTGATCATCGTCGCCGCGGGCTACCTCGCCGCCCTGCGCTCCGGTTCGAACGTTCCCAAGATCTCCTACGGTCCCGGCGTCACGGTGCTCGGGCTCTCGGCGATCGGCACGATCATCGTGATCCTGCGGTGGATCACGATCCCCAAGGGCAGCTTCGGTCCCGGCTACAGCTACGGTCCCGAGTTCGGCATGTACCTCACGATCCTCGCCGGTGTCGTGCAGGTGATCCTGGCCTTCCGTCTCTTCAAGGCGTCGGGCGAGTCAGTGCCGTGGGAGAACAAGAAGCCGTCCGTAGTCGGCCCGCGAAAGTTCGGACGCTCGTTCCGTCAGGAAGCGTGACCGGACGTGCGCCAGGGCCTCTTCTTCCCGGCCTTTGACGGCGTCGCCGACCCCCATCGGCTGGTCGAACTGGCGAAGGTCGCCGAGGCGAGCGGCTGGGATGGTCTCTTCCTCTGGGACCACCTGCTCTACGACGGCGACGTCACCAAGATCCTCGACCCGTACATCGCGCTGGCGGCCATCGCGTCCGCGACGACGACGATTCAACTCGGCGCCATGGTGACGCCACTGATTCGTCGTCGACCCCAGGTCGTGGCGCGACAGGCCGTCGCCGCTCGACCTGCTCTCGCAGCGGTCGCCTCGTGCTCGGCTTCGGTATCGGTGACGACGGTGAGGTCGGGCGAGCTCTCGAAGTTCGGCGAGGTCGATCGACGCGAAGGAGCGCGGACGCGATGCTCAGCGAAGGACTCGAGGTGCTGACCGGACTGCTCTCGGGGCAGCCGGTGCATCACGTGGGCGAGCACTACCGCGCCGACGACGTCACCTTCCTCCCGACGGCCGCGCGCGACGGGCGGGATCCCGATCTGGCTCGCCGCGCGCTGGCCGAACGCCGCACCGATTCGCCGCGCCGCGCACTACGGCGGCGTCTTCGTCATCCAGATGAAGGACCCGAGCGACGTCGCCGCGTTGCGCCAGCAACTCATCGACGCACGGAGCCGACCTCGAGCACTTCGACGTCGTGGTCAGTGGCTTCATCGGCGACGATCCCTCGCCGTGGGCGAAGGCCGGCGTCGACTGGTTCCTCAGTTGGATCGGTCCGTATCACATGGACTTCGACGAGGTGCACGAGATGATCGTCGAAGGCCCGAGGGCGATCGACCCTCTAGAGGTCCTTGCGCCACGCCACCATGGCGCCGGCGACTCGCGCTCCGAGTGCCTCGTTGACCGCGATCATCGGTGCCGTTCAACTTGGAGTTGAACGTCGTGATCTTCGTGCGTCGCGTAGCCACCGGCCTCGAGCAGGCGCATGGTCGTCACCTTCAAGAGTCCGCCCAGTCGGTGGCCCCGGTGGCGACCGCACGACCAGCGTGTCCCACTGGTAGGCCGTCTGGGGCTGATCGCGCGACACCGTGAGTTCGCTGTAGCCGACGAGCTCACCGGTGGCGCGGTGGCGCGCCGCGGCGACGAGGAGGTCGCGTCCCATCTGCGTCGGTCGTCGCTTCGTGCAGGCGAACGCGCGCGGCGTCCCAGTGTTCGGCCTCGACGTCGAGGTCGACGTGCGGCGCCTCGGCCGGCATGATCGCCGACAGGTGCGCGCGGCCGTCGACAAGGTCCTCGGGCGTGCGCGTTCGTCCACGAGATGATCTCGTAGTCCGCTCGCGAAGCGGACTCCACTCGATCCCAGAGGCGATCGAGTTCGCCGTCCGGTCGCGGCCACGCCAGGTCGCGACGGACGTTCTCCTCGCCGACGCGGTAGCCGTGGCGCGCGGCGAAGGAGCGATTCGGTCCGGTGCCGATCTCGCGCGATCCCTCGATGACGAAGATCAGCAGCGTCGGTCGGCCGAGTTCGCGCGCGCACCGTTCGAGTTCGGCGAGCAGCGCCGAGCCGTAGCCCCGGCGACGTTCGGTCGGGTCGACGAAGAGGTTGCCCTCGATGAAGGCGAGGTTGTCGTCGCGGGTGACCTCGAGCGCGCCGACGGCGACGGGGTGCTCGAGTGACGGACCGTAGGAGTAGAGACGAAAGTACCGCGGCGCCGTCTCGTCGACGGAGCGCGCCCGCCACTCATCGGGGTGCCAGCCCTGACCCGCGTTCGCCGTCGCGGGCCTGCTCGGAGCGCTGGAGGACACCGAACCACGCGTCGAACTGCGTGTCATCGTTCGCGTCGATGCGATCGAAGATCATCGCGACTACTCAGCGGTGGCGGGAGTGACGTGGGGTTCGCGACCGTCTTCACTCGTCGCTCAGGAGGTGGCGCAAGACGAAGCATCAGCGCGCCACCGATCAGCGCGGTGATGCCGGTACCGAGCGGCCACCAGTTGCCGAGGTGCTCGTTGAAGTAGAACGCCGTGATGGCCGGAGCGAGCGTGCCCGAGACGCCCCACGCGAGACCGGCGGCCGCGTTGTAGCGACCGCGCAGGTGTTCGGGCGCGATCTCGTTGACCAGTGCCGGACCGACGGGGGACAGCATCGTCTCGCCCAGCGCGAAGATGACCATCGCGATGCACAGTGACACGATTGCCAGGAACTTGGGCAGGGCGAGCGCGGCGTCGAGGATCACCCAGAAGACGAGCCAGAACAGTGCGACCGTGGCCATCACCTTGGTGCGGCTCTCGACCCTCGATGCGATTGAGGACCCACAGCTGCGAGCACACGATCGTCGTGGTGTTGAAGAAGAAGATGACACCGATGACGTGCACCGGCAGCTTCAGGTTGTTCACGACGAAGAGGCTGAAGCCCGCCTCTTGCGAGCCGTAGCCGCCGATCATCAAGACGACGGCGGCCAGCACGTAGCGGCGCAGTCGCCGGTCCCTCAAGACCTCGCGCCAACCCTCTTCGCGCAACTGCTCGTCCTCGCGGTGCTCCTTGATCGGTCCGCCGTAGCGCCAGCAGCGTGAGGACGATGATTCCGCCCAACATGGTGATGCCCGCGTTGAACGTGTAGAGAAGGACGAACGACGCCGGGGTGGTGGAGATTGACGATGCTCGCCGAGACGAGACCGCCGAAGCCGATGCCGAGGTTGACGAGCATGAAGTTGAAGCCGAAGGCTCGCTGGCGATGTTCGGACGGGCACGATGCGCGACAGCAACGTGCTGCTCGGTCCCCAACCGGCGCCGCCGAAGAACGCGAGCAGGAGTGCCGCGACGGTGGCCTGGGTCTCGGTGTGCGCGTGCGCCCAGAGAATCAGTGACGCGGCGTCGGCGACGACCGCGATCATGATGACGCGAACCGGGCCGAAGCGGTCGGTCAGCGTGCCCCACAACGGGCTGCTGCAAATGCCGACGAGCGCGGCCGCCGAGAGCAGCAGCGTGGCGAAGTCGGTGGAGAATCCGCGCACGTTGTGCAGGTAGATGACGAAGAGCGAGAGCGTCAGACCCTGACCCATGCACGACACGAACGTGCCGGTGTAGAACCGGCGCAGGGGGCCGGTGATCTTGCTGCGAAAATCAGCAGGAACGAGTGTTTCGATCAATTTCACGAGATAGTCAGGATAGTTGGCGATGGGTGATCGCTTTGGTGCAGAGGTCAACTCGTGAGCCGACCGATCCGACGTCGCGCGTTCGAGGAGATCCATCGACGAGCGACGACCGGACGGCCGGCACAACGACAACGTAGCGAGGGTCTGTGACGTGCCACGACGATTGGGTCGCGAGTGCCCCGTAGTCTTGTGCAGCGAATCACAAGTAATGTAGATTGACCGATGTCACGGAGTATTACGCTTGAAGACGTAACTCACCCCTTTGGGTGAGCGAAAGGCAGTTGATGGTCCTTAAGAGTTCCCCGAAGAGCCGTACCGATCTCCTCTGTGAAATTGCGCCCGACGTCGAGCGCCTTTACAACCGACACCTCGAGGCCCCGCGCCTCTGGTATCCGCACGAGCAGATCAACTGGGGTGAGGGCGAGAACTTCGCCGACACGCCGTGGGAACCGTCGCAGTACCCCCTGAATGAGGGCGTGCGCAGTTCGATCTACGTGAATCTCTTGACCGAGGACAACCTTCCGTACTACACGCATACGTTGCTCTCGCACGCCCCCAAGGGTCACCCCATCCTCGACTGGAACCACCAGTGGACGATGGAGGAGAACCGCCACGCGATGGTCATGCGTGACTGGGTGCACATCAGTCGCTGCATCGACCCGACGCTGTTGGAAGACGGCCGTCGCGTGCAGATGAAGAAGGGCGAGGTGCCCCAGCCCAAGGACATGGCCGAACTCATCGCCTACGTCTCGTTCCAGGAGCGCGCCACGCAGATCGCGCACCGCAACACCGGCGCGAAGCTGCCGAAGGACGACAAGATCGGTCGCAACGTCCTGGGACTCATCGCCGGCGACGAGACCAAGCACTACCTCTTCTACCGCGACCTCACGCTCGCGGCCTTCGCGATCGACCCCTCGACGATGATGATCGCGGTCGCCAAACAGGCGCGCGACTTCGCGATGCCCGGCACCGGTATCCCGAGTTTCACGCGACACGCGGTGCGCATCGCGCGCGAGGGCATCTACGGTCTCAAGCAGTTCCTGCGCGACGTGCTCGATCCGGTCCTCGGTCTGTGGGACGTCGACCACCTGGCCGGACTGAGCGCCGAGGCCGAGAAGGCTCGTCAGGACCTCAGCGAGTTCGTGGCGAAGTTGGGCGAAGGCGTCGAACGCATGACGCAAAAGGCCGCCGCCGCCGCGCTCCTCGCTTAACGCGTCTCACGTTCGTATAGGAAATCAACCCGACGCGATGTCGTCACCACTGCCTCAGGCTCTGCCTATTATTTGGCAACGCTAAGGAGGGTCCGGTGGGACTGAGCTTTCAAGAGGCCAACGCCGTCGTCGGTGGACCTGGCAGTCCGTTCGAGATCACCACCGTGGAACGCGACGGTGTTTCCAATCGGATCTTCAAGAACGCGCCGTCCACGCTGCGTCAGATCTTCGATACCGCGAGGGGACTCGACCAGACGTTCATCGTCTACGAGGACGAGGAGTGGACCTTCGCCGAGGTGATGGAAGAGGTCGACGCGCTGGGTTACGCGCTGGTCCACCACTACGGCGTCAAGCCCGGGGACCGGGTCGGCATCGCCATGCGCAACTATCCCGAGTGGATCATCTCGTTCGCCGCGATTCTCTCGATCGGGGCCATCTCGGTGTCGATGAACGCGTGGTGGTCTCCGCAAGAGATGGAGTACGCGATCAACGACGCCGAACTGACGGTCATGATCGCCGACACCGAGCGCATCGAACGTGGTGCCGAGGCGTGTCATCGAGCCAACGTTCGGATCCTCGGGGTGCGTCTGGACGCTCTGGCCCCGCTCGCGGCGGACGTCGAACACTGGAGCGACGTCGTCGTGCGTGGAGTGGCGATGCCCGACGTCGAACTCAGCGCGGACATGGACGCCACGATCCTCTACACCTCGGGCACGACGGGCTTCCCCAAGGGTGCGCTCACCACGCACGGCACGATCTGTCAAACGGTCTACGCGTTCTCCTCAGGCGCCGCCGTCTCGGTCACGCTTCGCGGGCCCGAGGTGTCCTCCGGCCCCGGCCTGCCCCCGGTCTTCATCTTGATCGTCCCGCTCTTTCACGTCACGGGCTGCATCCCGGTCATGATGTCGTGCTTCAGCGTCCACCTGAAACTCGTGATGATGTACCGCTGGGAGCCGGAGCGCGCGCTGCAGTTGATCGAACGCCACCAGGTGACGAACTTCGTGGGTGTGCCCACCCAATCTTGGGACCTCATGGAGTCGCCGCACTTCAGCGACTACGACACGTCGTCGCTGGCCTCGGTCGGCGGGGGCGGCGCGCCCGCCCCACCGACACTGATGAACCGGATCGACGGCTCGTTCAAGAACGGGCGCAGTGGCCTCGGCTACGGCATGACCGAGACCAACGCCTACGGTCCGCGCATCGAGGGCGACGACGCCACCGCCCATCCCAACTCGACCGGTGCGGTACCCACGTTGGTCATGGACGTGGAGATCCGCGACGACGAACTGCGGCCACTGGCGAACAACGTGGACGGCGAGATCTGGATGAAGTCGCCGACGCTCATCCGGGGCTACTGGCGAAAGCCCGAGGCGACTAAGGAGACCATCGTCGACGGGTGGCTCCGTTCGGGCGACGTCGGCCACATCGACGACGACGGGTACCTCTTCGTCTCTGACCGGGTGAAGGACATGATCCTGCGCGCGGGCGAGAACGTGTACTCGGCCGAGGTGGAGGCCGCGATCTACGAACTCCCGGCGGTCTACGAGGCCGCGGTCTTTGGACTACCGGACGAGCGCCTCGGCGAGGTCGTCGCGTGCATCGTGATGCTCAAGCCGGGCCAGGAACTCACCGAGGACGAGCTCCGCACTCATCTGCAAACCCGAATCGCGAACTTCAAGGTCCCGACTCGCGTGGCGTTCACCGACGCGCCGCTGCCGCGCAACGCCGCTGGCAAGTTCTTGAAGCGTGAGATGCCGGAGATCTACTTCCCCTGAGCCGACGCGATCGCCTTTTGCGCGTACTCCGCGATGTTCATCGAGTCGAGGTCCGTGAGGTCGAACCACGCGGCGTGGTCCGTCGTTCCGTGCACCTCGTGGTGGAGTTCGCCGCCGGCCAACTCGACCGTGAAGAGGATGCGCACGGTGTGGATCTTGTCGCCGTTGTCGCGACGTCGCACGTCGCTCGTGACCCCGAGCAGCGTGGGATGGCCGACCTCGAGGCCGGTCTCTTCTCGGAACTCTCGCATCAGCGTGTCTTCCGGCGCCTCGCCGAAGTCGATGCCGCCGCCGGGCAACCACCACAGCGGCGGGATGTGGCGGGGGTTGGAGGACCGAACGAGCGCGACGCGTCCGGCGTCGATGAGGACGCCGTAGGAACGGACACTGGTGTGCTGCTTACTCATGGTGTTGCTGACGTCCTCGCTCGATGCCGGGATTCGCTGCACCCGACCCCGAGAGGTGGTGCAGTCCGGCGGTCTTCGTTCGTCAAATAGTAGGCGACGCAGTCCTGTGGCCACTTACCGCGTCGGGACGTGTCGCTGATCGAATCGTTCGGCACAGCGTGGTGAGCAGAAGTAGTAGTCGACGTCTTCAAAGTGACGCGTCGCGCCCGGGGCCGACGTGTCGACCGCCATGCCGCAGACGGGATCGGTCGCGAGCGATCCGGAGCGATCCGAACGCGCGAGCCACCAGAGGGTCGCTAGCACCAACGTCGCCGCGACGTTCAGCGCCAATGTCCAGCCGAGGGCAAAGTTGCCGCCAGCGAAGCGCACGTGGTGCGACTTAGGTACCAACGACGTCAGGTGAAAGAGTCGGTCGACGAGGAAGCCGCCGACGGTCATGACGAACCACAACAAGCCGAACAGTCGAATCGCCGCACGGGTGCCGTAGAAACGGCGGTAGATGAGGAGTAGCGGGAAGGTGACGAGGTCAGCGAAGACGAAACTGATCACACCACCGAAGGCGACGCCGTGGGCCCAGAGCGTTGCGGCGAGCGGTATGTTGCCGACTGAACAGACGAAGGAGATGACGGCGAGCAACGGCGCGATGGTCACGTTCTCGAGCACGGTCCATATCCCGTGACCGTTGAGGAAGAGATGCGTCCACCAACGGTTGGGCACGTCGACCATAAGAAAGCCGGCCACGACGAAACCGGCCAGCAATTCCTTGCGCAACATGGTGAGGTCGCCAAGGCTGAACTTCGCGGCCCGACGGTACGACGCCGAGTCACGGGTCCGCTCACGCCAGCTCTTGCCACTATCAGTCATGACGGGTGGCGAATCGCGCAGCACGCGTTCGTGCAGGACGTTCTGATAGCGCTGCGAGAAGACGTAGTGCGTCGCGAAGGACAACAGCGCGATCATCACGATTCCGCCCACGAACTGCGCCACCACGAATTGCCACCCGAGCAAGAGGTACAACACGATGCCGAGTTCGACGACGAGATTCGTGGAGGCGACCATGAAGACCAGCGAGTTGGTCCACGACGCGCCGCGCGCGAACAGCGCGCGCGACATGGCACTCGCGGCGTAACTACACGACGAGGAGATCACGCCGAGGATCGACGCCTTCGCCACGGAGGTCGCGTTCGTACGACCGAACTGGCTGCGCAAGCCGTCGCGCGGCAACAGGCTCTGGACGATCCCAGAGATCGTCAGGCCGAAGACCAATGGCCACCACGTGATCCATAGCATCGCCAGGGCCTCGCGCAGGCCGTCGCCGACGCCGTGGAACACAGAATGCACCGAGGCGATCACGACCTAGCGCGTCGTGGGGAAGCCGAGGTCGATCTGGGACTCCGAGGGTTGCGGCCAACGCGTCGTGATGACCTTCGCGCGTGTGTAGAAAGCGAAGCCCTCGGGGCCGTAGATGTGGCTGTGGCCAAAGAGCGAGTTCTTCCAACCGCCGAAGGAGTAGGCGGCGATCGGTACCGGGATCGGCACGTTGATCCCGATCATGCCGACGCTCACCTCGCGAGAGAACAACCGCGCCGCGTTCCCGTCGCGCGTGAAGATCGCTACGCCGTTGCCGTACTGATTGGCGTTCACCATCGACACGGCGTCGGCGTAGTTCGCGACGCGCGCGACCCCCAAGACCGGACCGAAGATCTCGTCGTCGTAGGCCTTCATCCCCGGCTCGACGCCGTCGAGCAGGCAGGGACCGACGAAGAATCCGGGCTTCTCGGACCACGACGTGCCGTCGCGCACGACCGTGATGCCGTCGCTCGGCGCCGAGGTGACGTAGCCGACGACGCGGTCGCGGTGCTCTTTGGTGATGACCGGTCCGAAGTCGCTGTTGGGGTCGTCCCCGGGGCCCACGATCAACTTGTCCAGTCGGTCGGTGATCCGCACGATCAAGTCATCGGCGACGTCACCGACCGCCACGACGACGCTGATCGCCATGCACCGTTCGCCCGCCGATCCAAACCCGGCGTTGATAGCCGCGTCGGCCGCGATGTCGAGATCGGCGTCGGGCAACACGACCATGTGGTTCTTCGCGCCGCCGAGTGCCTGCACGCGCTTGCCGTGTGCCGTACCCGTCAGGTACACGTGACGAGCGACCGGGGTGGAGCCGACGAAGCTCACCGCGTCGATGCCGGGATGTTCGAGTAATTGGTTCACGGTGTCGGCGTTGCCGTGGAGCACGTTGAAGACGCCGGCCGGCAGGCCGGCCTCGCGAAGGAGTTCACCGAGTCGCACCGACACCGACGGGTCGCGCTCGGACGGTTTCAAGATCACCGCGTTACCGGTCGCGAGCGCGTTGGCGGTCATCCACAGCGGCACCATGATGGGGAAGTTGAACGGCGTGATCGCCGCGACGACACCGACCGGCTCGCGCACCGAATGGACGTCGACGCCGTCGGCGACCTGACTGGAGAAGTCGCCCTTCATGTGCTCGGTGAGCCCGCAGGCGTACTCGACGTTCTCGAGACCGCGTGCCAGTTCGCCCTTCGCGTCAGCGATCGTCTTGCCGTGCTCCTGGGTGATCAGGGCCGCCAGTTCGTCGGCGTGCTCGACGAGGAGCTGACGTAACGTGAACAGCACGTTCGTGCGCTGAGAGAGTGTCGAGTTGCGCCACGACTCGGCGGCCCTTCGGGCGATTGCAACCACGTCATCGACGAGCTTCGCGTCGGCGATGGGGACGTGCGCGTTCACGTCGCCGGTCGCGGGATTGAAGACTAGGAGGTCACCGGCCCCTTCCACGCGCTCATCGTTAATGAAATAGGGAATGGTCCTCATCGATACCTCTTTCTCACCCGCCAATCTAACGGTTGGCCTCGATTGCGCAGTTAAGGTTTTCTCCATGAGCGCCGTGCCAGAGAGTCGGTCGTTGCGCGATGCCGCGGCGGTCGAGCCGCGCGGTCCCGGGCGCTACGCGGCCGCGATCTCAGACGACTACACCGTGGCCGGGCACCCGAACGGCGGTTACCTGCAATGCCTGTTGTCCAACGCCGCGCTCGCCGCGGCGAGTGACGAAGGCTCGCCGCACGTGCACGCGACGGCCGTGACCACGAATTACGCGACCGCGCCGAACGTTGGCCCCGTCGAACTCCGCACGTCCGTGCGGCGAGTGGGACGCAGCGCCTCGTTCGTCCATGTCGAACTCGTCCAGGACGGAACGGTGACGTCCGAGTCGTTGGTCGCGTTGGGCACGCTGGCCGAGAACCCGTCGGTCCGCTACCTCCACGCCGCCCCGCCCCACCTGGCGCCGGTGGAATCTTGCATTGTTCGCACGGTGGTCGAGGAGATCAAACTCATGCGCGTCGCTGACTTTCGACTGGATCCCTCGTCTGCGGCGTGGCTGGACGGGGTGGCGAGCGACCTCGCCGAAGTGAAGGGCTGGCTTCGACTCAATGACGGCGCGGGGACCTGGGATTCCTGGACGCTGCTCTTCGCCAGCGACGGTCTCCCGCCGGCGACGTTTCCGCTTGGTTCCTCGGGGTGGGTGCCCACGTTGCAGTTGACGTCTTACGTGCACCAGATGCCGGTGGGCGAGTGGTTGCGCGCCCGTCAGTGGTGCGTCGTGATCACCGACAACGTGGTCGAAGAGCGATGCGAGTTGTTCGACGAGCGCAGCCAACTGGTCGCCACGTCCAGCCAACTGGCGATGGTCCGCTTTCCGAACCGCGACGAGTGATGAGTGCGCGCGCGCTTGACGACGGATCACTGTTCATTCGCTCTCGCCTGATCATTCCTTCGGACGAGGTCGCGCTTCGTGTCACCACGTCGGGCGGTCCCGGCGGTCAGCACGCCAATCGCTCACTGACACGCGTCGTCGCGTCCTTCGACGTAGAAGCGTCTGCCGTCCTCTCCAACGCCGACCGCGCGTTGCTCTTGGAGAAGGTCGGTCCGGTCGTGCGATCGAGTGCGAGTCGATTCCGTTCGCAGGGACAGAATCGCGGCGCCGCGCTGGAACAGCTCGCGGAGAAGATCGCCGTCGCGCTAACCCGAGCGCCGCCACGGCGCGCGACGAAGCCCACCAAGGGATCGAAGATTCGTCGCGTCGATGACAAGAAGGCGCGGAGTCGAGTGAAGGAACAACGTCGACGACCGACGGATGACTAGCTAGCGGACTTTGTTGAGATGTCGAGCAATCGCTTCGAGCGCCGAGTGCACGAGGCCATCGAGTCCCGGATCGGCGTCCTCGTGCGGTCCGCGCAGCGGCGTCAGTGACGCGTACCCGGCGACGAGCAGCGCGCCGTCTTCGTCGGCGTCCTCGTCACTGACGTCGCCGATGTCCGGCGTTGCCGCGCCGAGTCGCAGTGACAGTTCACCGGCGTCGCCCAGGCTCGCGCCCTCGATCGACGGTCGAGCGGACTTCACCACGCCGGCGCCGGAGATTCGACCGCGCCGCACGCCCTTCATGTCGGCGGCCGACAGGTTCGGCACGTTCAAGTTGAACAGGGTGCGAGACGGTGCGTTCATGAGTTCTTGCAAGACCTCGATGGCGACTTCGCCGGCGGTGTCGTAGTGGACGTCCTCGCCCCACTGCACCGAGACGGCGAGTCCCGAGAGCCCGAGTTGCGCCCCGGTCAGGATCGCCCCGATGGTGCCGGAGTGCAGGACGCTGCGTCCCACGTTCGCCCCGGCGTTGATACCCGAGAGGATCAGGTCGGGTTGGAACTCGAAACTACCGACCGCACCGAGGATGGCGCACAGGGCCGGCGGAGCCTCGAGGGAGTACGCGACCAGTGATTCCGCCCCGGGGATGACGCGGCGTTCGTACTTGACACTGGGGTGCGAGAAGACGTCGCCGACCGCTGAGGACATGCCCGAGTGATTCTTGCTCGGGGCGACCACGATGGCCTCGCGAACTTCGTTGTCGGGCGCCTCGTCGATCCAACGCCCGACGTTGCGGGCCAGCACTTCGAGGCCCGGGGCCATGATGCCGTCGTCGTTCGTTATCAGGATTCGCATACGGCGTACGATAACTTGCAATGGTTACAGGTCAGTGAATAAAAGGAAAAGTGGCTGATGCTTCCATCCGGTGAACAGATCGCCATCGCCCACGGCGATGAACGCGCGGTGATCACCGAGGTCGGCGCGACGCTGCGGACTTTCGTCAAGGGCGGACTGGCCGTCATCGAGGGTTTCGCCGGCGAGGAGGTGCCGACCGGCGCCCGGGGCCAGGTGCTCTACCCGTGGCCCAATCGGATGGGCGACGGGGAGTGGTCCTTCTCGGATCGAACCGCCCGACCGACCATCGACGACGTCGCGCACGCGACTGCCATTCACGGACTCGTGCGCTGGCGCCCGTTCCAAATCGACTCGGTCAATCAGAACCGCTGCTCACTGACGCTGCTCCTGCATCCGTCGCCGGCCTATCCCTTCTTGAGCGAGATCAACGTGACGTATCACCTTGGACGCATGGGTCTCACCGTCACGACGACGGTCACCAATCGTGATGACGTGCCGATTCCTTTCGGCGTCGGCTTCCACCCGTACCTCGCCGTCACGACGCCGACGATCGAGGGAGCGGAACTCGAGGTCCCGGCGACGGCCTACGTCGCCGTGAACGACCGTCAGTTGCCGACCGGCGAGATATTGCCGGTCGCGGGCGGCGACCTCGACTTCACGAAGCGCAAATCGGTCAACGGTCACACGCTCGACACGACGTTCACCGAACTGGTCCGCGACGATTCGGGTCTCGCGACCGTCGTGCTGGTGGACTCGACCGGCGGCGAGATCGAATTAAGCGTCGATCGCAACTTCCCGTACTTGCAGGTCTTCACGGGCGACCACCTCGAGAAGGGTCGACGGCGCACCGCCGTGGCGGTCGAGCCGATGACCTGCCCGCCCGACGCCCTTCGTAGCGGCAAGGACATCGTGGTCCTCGAACCGGGGCAGCACTGGGCCGGTTCGTGGCGACTGCGCCGGAGGTAACCGTGAGCGACCGGGTCGTCCTGGTGACTGGTTCGACGAGTGGCATCGGCGAGGCGACCGCACTGCGCTTCGCCGCCTCGGGCGACCGCGTGGTCTTCAACTCCGCTCGCAGCGTCGAGGCCGGTGAACGACTCGCCTCGACGACGCCGAACTCCTTCTACGTGCAGGCCGATATCGCCAAGAGTGAGGACTGCACTCGCCTCGTCGCCTCGGTACTTGAGCATTACGGACGACTTGACGTGTTGGTCAACAACGCGGGGACGACGAAGGTGATTCCTCACGGCGACCTCGCGGCCGCGTCACTCGATGTGTGGCGCGACATCTTCGAGGTCAACGTCTTTGGCACGTGGAGCCTCTGCGTTGCGGCGATGGAGGCACTGCGTGCGAGTCACGGGGCGATCGTGAACGTCTCGTCACTCGCGGGCATTCGCCCAACGGGCTCGTCGATTCCCTACGCCGCCTCGAAGGCCGCGGTCAATCACATGACGCAGTTGCTCGCGAAGGTCGTGGGGCCCGAGGTACGGGTGAACGCCGTTGCTCCTGGACTTGTTGACACGCCGTGGTCGAAGGACTGGGATACCGTGCGCGAATTCGTGCGCGCCGTCGCGCCGCTGAAGCGAAGCGCCACGCCCGAGGATGTCGCCGACGTTATCGTCGCGCTCGCCTCGACGCCCTACGTGACGGGTCAGGTCGTCGTCGTCGACGGAGGACTCGGGCTCGCTACCTAGGTGGCGGCGGGACGAAGAGTCGCAACGCCCGACACAGCACGGCCGTCGCCGGCTGCACGAAGAACCGATTGCGCAGCGGACGGTGTCGAATGCCGAGGAGTTCCAACTCCCACCTGGACATCAGCGCGAATGAGGCGCGCACGAGCAACCAGTTGACGGAGCGATGCAGCACACCACGTTGGACGCCGCGAATCACGAAGTCGCGCGCCGTCGCGCCCTCGGCGCTGAGGCGCAGTTCCGGGCGAAAGCGCTGGATCGTCGCCTCCAACGCCGCGACCGACCTCGGGGGATCGATCATGCCGAGGTCGATCGCCAACGTCGCCATCTCGGACACGTAGCGATCCGCGTCGGCGTCACTCAGGCGAACCGTGCCGTAGCGGCGATAGGCGCTGAGGAACATCGAGGTCTCGGCGGCGTGCACCCACGCCAAGAGATGCGGGTCGTTGGCGTAGTAGGGGACGCCGTCATCGGCGGTGCCGCGCACGACCTGGTGCACGGCGAGGACCCGTTCGATGGAGGCGTAGGCCTGGGCCTTCGTGCCGTAGGTCGTGAAGCCGATGAAGTTCGCGGTTTGCAAGAGCCGACCGAGCGGGTCCTCGCGGTAGCGCGAGTGCTGGGCGACCCCGGCCATCGTGTGCGGATGCAACATCTGGATGAAGAGCGAGCCGAGTCCGCCGACCAGCATGGGCGGCAGGTCGCCATGGATGAGGCGCGCGACGCTGTCGAGCGCGAAGTACGCCTCGTCGGGATCGGTGCAGCGTGCAGGTGGATCCTTCGAGAGACCGACGGCGCTGCGGATGTTGCGATTCACGCGGCGTTGGAGCCGCGCCCGGGCTTCACTGGCCACCGTGTCGGATACCTTTCTCGAGCGTCACGCCAGACTACGGTCGGGCCTTTCAATCCGTGCATGGTTCTGGGACACTGGAGTATGGCCTCCACACAACCGCTTCGTCGAACGACGACCGAGGGTGACGTCCAGACCGAAGACGCCGTCGAGACCAAGAAGCCGTGGAACGTGATCGTGTGGAACGACCCCGTGACGCCCATGACCGTCGTCGTCGTCATCTTTCGCAAGATCTTCGGCTACTCGAACAACAAGTGCACGCAGTTGATGTTGGCGGTACACCACGAGGGCCGCGCGCTCGTGTGGTCGGGGCACCGCGAACGCGCCGAGAGTTACTGCGTCAAGCTGCAGGTCTCGGGTCTACAGAGCACGATCGAACAGGACAACTAAGTGGCCGGCGGCAAGGTCTTCACTCGTCGTCGCGACGGTCGCGTCGAAGTGCGCATCAACGACTACGGACGTTCGGTCGTGCGCAGTGCCTTCGCCAACGTGCTCGCCGCCGAGCGCGACCCCGACCACGAGTGGCACGTCTCGTTATCCGGTCCGATCGATCCGAGCCTCGATCACGACAATCCGGTCTCAGTGCTCGCGCGCCAGAGCGAGACCTCGACCAACGCCGAGTTGGCGAGTCTCACCGTCGACGAGCAGTTCCTCAATGACGGCGAAGCCTGGGTCTGGCTGACGACCTTGCAGGTCGCGCTTCGCTCGACCGCCCAAACCAACGGCCTGCTTACGGACGAACAACTGGCGGCCGCGGACGCGGAAATGTTGAGTTACGTGCGCACCTTGCAATCGTTGCTGTTCGACCTGGCCGCGTGCTTCTGAGGGCCGCGACACCATGACAAATCTCGGACAATTTGCATCAATTCACACGAATGTAAACCTTTTTCGCGCACCGGCGTCCTAGCCTGCAGGTCATGACGGCCGCCTCAGATCGACTTGAACTGTCGCGTCTCGTGCACCGTTTCGGCCTCGGTCCCAAGCCCGGTGAGTACCTCCAACTACTCAACGCTGGCGTCCCCCAAGCGCGCACCCGGATCCTCGCGCACCGCGCCGACCCGGGACTGAAGGCACTGGTGACACCTCAGTACAAGGACCTCGGGCAGGCGCCGTCGGACCCGACCGCCAGTTCGGAGTACTGGACAGAAGTGTGGGAGCAGTCGCTCACGGTGGGTGTCTGGTGGATGGACCGCATGGTCTTGGCCGACTATCCCTTCATCGAACGCATGACCTGGTTCTGGCACGGTCACTGGGCGACGTCGATCTCCAAGGTGTCCTTCGCTCGGCCGATGAAGATTCAAAATGACACGCTGCGCAGCCACGCGCTGGGCAACTTCGCGGACATGTCACGGGCGATGGTCCAGGACTGCGCGTTGATCTACTGGCTCGACGGGGAGGAGAACGTCTCGTACTCCCCGAACGAGAACTTGGGGCGCGAGTACATGGAACTGTTCACGCTCGGTGTGGGCAACTACTCGCAGACCGACGTGCACCAGGCGGCCTTGGCGTTGAGCGGTTACAACGTCGACCTGACGGCCGGTACCAGCACCTTCATGGCGAAACAGCACTACGACAAGCCCGTCAGCGTGTTGGGCAAGCGCGCGGTCCTTGATTCGCGCACACTCAGCGACTGGATCGTGTCACGACCCGAGAACGCCAAATTCATCGCTCGTCGAATGTGGTTTCGTTTCGTCTCCACGACGGTGCCACCGCCGACGACCCTCGCGAAGATCTTCGAGAGTCGTGAGATCGCACCGCTCATCAGTGCCATCGCCCGTGACCCGGCCATGCGCCGGCCCCAGTACTCGCAGGCTAAATCGCCCGTCGAGTGGTTCGTGTCAGCCTGTCGAGCGCTGCGCATAACGCCGTCGAAATTGGGGAACCCGTCGGACCTGTCCTGGCTCCTCTCGTCGATGGGCCAGTTCCCGTTCAATCCGCCGAGCGTTGGTGGTTGGCCCTACGACGAGGCGTGGCTTACCGCAGCCGCGATTCAGTACCGCGTCAACCTGGCGTCGACCCTCGTGCAAAAGGGTGACCTCACGCCGATCACGTCGGTGCCCAAGTCCAAGATGGTGCAGGCCGCAGCGGACTGGCTCGGCGTGGCGCAGTGGAGCACTCGAACGGAACGCGCGCTCAACCAGGCCCTGACGGATCCGTCGCGGCTGGCGTTCTTGGCCATCAACGCACCTGAGTACTTGGTGAACGCATGAGCGGCTGCGACTTCAACCGCCGACAGTTCCTCAAGTACACCGGCGCGGCCGGTGCCGCGACGATGGCTGCCACGCTGAGTTTCGAGGAGATCGCCCAGGCAGCGAGCGTCACGCCGTTGCCGGTCGGCACGCCGATCGTCGTGATCGTCACGCTCTACGGCGGCAACGACGGACTCAACACCGTCGTGCCGTATCTCGATCCGGCGTATACGTCGAATCGGCCGGGGATGTCGCTCACCGCGTCCGAGGTCCTGCCGCTCAGTGACTCACTCGCGCTCAACGGCACGATGACCGGGTTTCAGTCCCTCTGGAACGCGAACAAGTTGGCGATCGTGCTCGGCACGAGCTATCCGAACCCCAATCTGTCGCACTTCTCGTCGATGGCGATCTGGCAGACCGCTTCACCCGTCGAAGAGATCTCAAGCGGTTGGATCGGTCGCTATCTCGATGCCTTGCCGCACGATGCCTTCCGCGCGATCGGTGTCGACTCGACGCTGACGCCACTCCTCGCGGGCAACAAGCGTGTCGGATCGATGGTGCCGGTGAGCGGACTGCAGATGCCGTGGGGTTCAATGGCCACGCAAATGCAACTGCTCGCGAACCCTTCCAAGCAGGACACCGAGTTGGTCGCTGACGCGGCGAGTTCCATCGGCGACCTCTTCGCACTCGGGGCGACGTTGTCCCCGGTCTTGGCGACCGCGCCGCCGACGAGCGCCACGCCGCTCGCACAACAACTCGACGTCGTCGCGAACATGATCACGGGGAACGTGCCGACTCGCGTGTACTCCGTGTCGCTGAGTTCCTTTGATACCCACGCCGATGAGTTGGCGCTCCAGAACGTGTTGATCGGTCAAGTGTCGGACGCGATCACGGCATTCCTCACCCAGATCGACGGGACGCCGCGCGCCAATGACGTCGTGGTGATGGCCTACTCGGAGTTCGGACGCCGCGTCCAAGCGAACGCGGGTGGTGGCACCGACCACGGGACCTCGGCGCCGGTCTTCGTTGCGGGCAACCGCGTGAAAGGCGGTTTCTATGGTGAGCAGCCGTCACTGACGAAACTGAATCAGGGCGACCTCGCGGTCGTGGTCGACTTCCGCGACGTCTACGCCTCGATGCTCGAAGACGTCCTGGGGACCGAAGCCGCATCCGTATTGCCGGGCTGGAAGACGAAACTCGACCTCATCGGGCCGGCGCCAACGACGACGACAACGACGACAACGACAACGACGACTGTTCCCACGTCCTAGGCGGCGACACGTTTCTCGCGTCGCGCGAGGAAACTACGCTCGCGCTCGAGCGACGACGTCGTTGATCGACGCGACCATCTCATCGGCACTGGCGCCGGGTCCGAAGACCGCAGCGACGCCCGCGGCGCGAAGGTCCTCGAGGTCGTTGTTCGGCACGATGCCGCCAACGATCACCGGGATGTCCGAACCCCTGGTGCGCAGGGCCTCGACGACCAGCGGGGCGAGCGTCAAATGCGCGCCCGACAGCATCGAGAGACCAACGACGTCCACGTCTTCTTGAATCGCGGCGTTGGCCACCTTCTCGGGTGTCTGGAACAGTCCGGTGTAGACGACCTCCATGCCGGCGTCGCGCAGTAGTCGCGCGACGACCTTGATGCCGCGATCATGTCCGTCGAGTCCGACCTTGGCAACCAGTACGCGGGTCGTCACAGCGACGGCACCTCGACGTGGCGACCGAAGACCTTCTCCATGGCGCCCATCATCTCGCCGACGGTCACGTTGGCCTTTGCGGCGTTGATCAGCGCCGGCATGAGGTTGACCTCCGGGTCCTCGGCGTCCTTGGTCAACTCCTCCAACGCCACCAGGACCTTCTCGTCGTCGCGCGAGGCGCGCACGTCATTCAGGCGTCCGATCTGCTTGCGTTCGTCTTCGTTGGTGATCCGCAGGATCTCTAGGTCCGCGTCGTCGTTGCCCTCGGTGAAGTCGTTCACGCCCACGATGATTCGTTGACCATCGTTGAAGGAGCGCTCGAGTTTGTAGGCCGACTCGGCGATGCGGCCCTGGAACCAGTTCTCCTCGATGCCCTTGACGCAGCCCTCGAGCATCGAGCCCTTCCCCATGGCCAGGATCTCGGCGAAGATCGCCTCGGCCTCACTGGCCATCTCGTCGGTCAACGCCTCGACGAAGTAGGAGCCGCCCAGGGGGTCGGCGACGTTGGTGACGTTGGTCTCATGCGCGATGACTTGCTGGGTGCGCAGCGCGATGCGCGCCGCCTTCTCTGAGGGCAGCGCCAACGCCTCGTCCATCGAGTTCGTGTGCAGTGACTGCGTGCCGCCGAGGACCCCGGCGAGTGCCTCGATCGCGGTGCGCGCGATGTTGACCTCGGGCTGTTGGGCCGTCAGTGACACGCCGGCCGTTTGGGTGTGGAAGCGCAGCTTCCAGCTGAGTTCGTTCGTGGCCTTGTAGTGGTCACGCATCCACGTGGCCCAGAGGCGCCGCGCGGCGCGGTACTTGGCGATCTCTTCGAAGAAGTCGATGTGGGCGTTGAAGAAGAACGACAGCCGCGGCGCGACCTCATCGACGCTGAGACCGGCAGAGCGCGCGAGTTCCACGTAGGCGAAGCCGTTGGCCAGCGTGAAGGCCAACTCCTCGGCCGCGGTCGAGCCGGCCTCGCGGATGTGATAGCCCGAGACCGAGATGGAGTTCCACTTGGGCATCTCGTTGGCGGTGAAGGCGATCGTGTCGCGCACCAGTCGCATCGAGGCGCGCGGCGGGAAGACGAACTCCTTTTGCGCCTGGTACTCCTTCAAGATGTCGTTCTGCAGCGTGCCGCCGAGTTGGCTTCGCGACACGCCGCTCTCTTCGGCCTGGGCGACGAAGAGGGCCAGCAGCACGGCGGCGGGGGAGTTGATGGTCATCGACGTCGTGATGCGTCGCCAGGTCGATGTCGGCGAAGAGGTCGCGCATGTCGGCCAGGCTGTCGATCGCGACGCCGCAGCGGCCGACTTCGCCCAGGGCCATCGGGTCATCGGAGTCCAGGCCCAAGCAGCGTCGGCATGTCAAAGGCCGTCGAGAGGCCCTGGCCGCCCGCGGCGATGATCTCCTTGAAGCGCTGGTTCGTGTCGAGCGCGGTGCCGAAACCGGCGAACATCCGCATCGTCCAGAGGCGAGATGCGGTACATCGAGGCGTGCACGCCGCGGGTGTAGGGGAAGAGTCCCGGGAACTCCGCGTCGCTGGCTGCATCCTTGGGCCCGTAGACCGGGGCGAGGGGGACGCCGGACATCGTCGTGAAGGTGGCGTCACGCGTGGCGGACGCTTCAAAGAGTGCAAGCCACTGGTCGTAGGCCGAGCGGGTCATCTGGTCACCTCCGGACATTCTGTCCTGGCGTCAGCATAGGTTGAGCGCCTGTGGACCACGGTGGCGAGGGGCTTGCGCAAAGAGCGCTGCACGAAAGGTGGCGACAATCCACCGTAGGCTAGAGACCATGTCCTTTTCGCCCCGTCGCCGTCTTCAGTTCCTCTCCCTCGCCCTCGGCGTCAGCGTCGCGCTCGCCATGGCGCCCACCGCGGCCCAAGCGTCGATAAAGAATCCGACGACGAAGTCGGTCCTCAAGGCGACGCAAAAGGCCATGTCCACCGTCACCGGCGTCCACATCTACGTGTTGTCCACGACCGGCAAGGACTCCAGCGTCGTGATCGTCGACATCGGTGCCACCTACGGTCAAGAGACGATCGTCGCCGGCAAGGAACACGTGAAGATCACCGTCACCCCGACCGACGCCTACTTGAGCGGCAGCCCGACGGGTCTCACGGCGATCATGCAGCTCACCGCCGCCCAGGCGAAGAAGGTCGGTTCGCGCTCCGTCGTGATGAAGTCCGGGACCGCGCCCTACACGAGCTTCCAGGGCAACCTCACCACCGGCGTCCTGGCGAGCATTCTGCCAGCGGCCAAGGGGACGAAGTTCAGCGTCGGTGGGGGCAAGAACTCCAAGGACTATCAACTGTCCTGGAAGACCGCGGCCACGCAATCGGGCCCCGCCACGAAGAGCGTCTTGACGATCTCGTCGGGTTCGCTCATGCTGCCGGTCAAGGAAGTGATCACCGGAACCTCCGGTGGTGGCACGACGACGTTCTCGAAGTGGAATGAGCGCGTCACTGAGCCGTCGGTGCCCGTTGCGGACACAATCCCGTACGCGTCAGTGATTGCCAAGTAATCGCGACCGGCGTTGGAGCTGATGTCGCTGCGTAATGACGTCAACCGGTGATCCGGAAGAAGTTCTCCAACCGGACGACGTTCTTGGGGTAATGCGTGAAGCTCTCGTGTCCGATCATTCCCGACCACGTGCGATTCAGCGACGACGGCGCCTCCATCCACATCTGGGTGCAATTCTGATCCCACCACTTGTTGAGGAGCGCGGTCTCTCGGTTCATGGCCTTCACGGCTGATTTGAAGAACGCTGAAAAATCGGCACGGGGCACCTCCGGCCCGGTCATCGTCACCGACTTCTCCAGCGCACGAAACGTCGTCTTCACCTTGGTCGTGAGGGGCTGACCTTTGTCGTTCATGAGTTGCGTGAGGGAGTACATGTGTTGGCAGTAACGACCGGTCGAGCCCCAGGGCCCGACGCCCATTGGGTACTCGGCACCGGCGACCAATCGTCCTGGTCCGATGACGACCACTGACACCACGAGCACGAGGAGAATCGCGATCACGAACCTGACGAGGGCCTTCACGAACTGAACCTAGACCTCAGATTCAGCGATTGTCTCAAAGTTGCGAATTCGACGACGACTCGTTGGTGCCACGACTTTCGCGCGTGCGACTGGTGAAATTCCAGGTGGGTCACGAACTGTCGAGGGCGCATTTCGGCCGCGGACACTTTTCGCTCGCGCGAACAATAGTGAGGTAGGACGAGTTGAAGGACTGACGTGGACGAAAGCGACGCCGAGATCGTTGGTCGCTCGACGAACGGCGACGCCAAGGCGTTCGGCGAACTCTTCTGGCGCCACAACGGAACGGTCCACGGGTATCTTGCTCGTCGAGCAGGACGTGACACCGCGGACGATCTCGTCGCCGAAGTGTGGCTTCGAGCGTTTCGTGATCGCGCGAACTTCGACCCGCACTACGCGGACGCTCGTCCGTGGCTCTATGGCATCGCGCGAAACGTCCTCAACGGTCATTGGCGCCAGATGTCGAAAGCACCGCCGCTGCTGCCCGTCGCGGTCAGCGATCCGTGGCCCGAGTTCGAAGCACACATCGACCTGAACGAGCGCCGGGCCGATCTCATGGACGCGCTCGAGGCGCTGACGGATGATGAGCGCGAAGCGTTACTGCTGGTGGCGTGGGAGCGGATGAGCGCCGCGTCGATCGCACTGATGCTGGACGTACCAGCCAGCACGGTTCGAAATCGTCTTCATCGAGCCCGCATGATCATGCGGCGACGTCTCGATGGTGACGCCCAGGTGTTTGACCAGGAAAGTGAGAGTTAACGTGGATGACTTCGAACTGCTCGAGCGATTAGGCGCCGTTGAACCACCGGACCTGATGGTGGCGGCGCGCGTCGCGGCGGCGCTCGAAGGGGCGTCGAGTGAGACGGTGGTAGGTGGCACGGCACGAAGTGCTCGGACACGTGGACCACGTGCACTGCGCGCACACCGAGGGTTGGTGGCGTCCTTCGTCACCGCGATCGTGGTGGTGGTCGCCGCGGTCATCGTGACGTCCGGTGGCGGCGGACTGACGTCGCCGATCACCACGTCGTGGCAGGCCGGACACGCGCTCACCGCGGGCACGGGAACTTCAACTGGTCACTCGGGCCACGGCACGTGGGCGCTCATGGACGATGAACTGTCCGGTACGTGGCAACAGAACGTGGCCGGACCGCCACCGGGCTATCTGACGTGTCCCGATTCGTCGACGTGTTTCGTCATGAGTGGTACCTACGCCAGTGACGCATCCAGTGCCCCGACGGCGGACTCGCTCTACTCGAGCACTGACTTCGGTTCGACCTGGACCGACTATCCGATGCCGAGCGGGTTCGTGTCGACGAGCCCGCTGGCGTGTAGTGATGCCACGGACTGCGCCGCCGCAGGGAACTACAACGCACAGCCAGTTCTCATCACGACCAGTGACGGTGGCCACTCCTTCGTCGTCGATCCGCTGCCCTCGGGCGTCGGGTCGCTCTATTCGCTCTCCTGTCCGGCGGCCCAATTCTGTGCCGGACTCGCCGCCACCACCGCCGATCAGAACAACCAACCGAAGGACGCCACGTTCTTGACGACCAGTGACGGGGGAGTGCAGTTCTCTGACGCACAGATAGTCGCGGGCGATTCGATGTACGACGTGGTGTGTTCCACCGTCGAGGACTGCACGACCGTCGGCGTCAACGACGCGACCGAAAGCAATCCTTGGACCTCAGGCGTCTCCGCGATCACCACGGACGGTGGTCAGTCGTGGACCGCCGGTGGTCTCCCCGTCGGATTCGGACTGAGTTATTTGTCGCAGATCTCGTGCGCCGACGCGCTGCACTGCTCGGTCATCGGCAACATCCAGATTCCCCTCGCGAATCCTCCCGGGTGCGCGAAGCTCACGCCGCCGCTACCCAAGCCCACGTCGTCGGCGCCGCTTGACCAGTCGCCCTCGCTTCGGGCCATTTCGAAACAGGAATACGCCTACGCGATGTCCGCGTATAAGGGTGCCAGCGTGCACTCCTTCTCGTGCGTGGCCGGCGCTAACTACTCGATCATCTCCGATATCGTCTCGACGTCTGACGGGGGCCATTCGTGGACTCCCGAACTCCTGCCGAGCGACGTGCCGCAGCCCCAACTCTCGGGTATCAGTTGTCCCAGCGACACCGAGTGCTGGGCCTCGGGATCCAACGCGATTGCGCAAAAAGTCGGAACGGCTGACGACGGTGGTTCATCGGTGCTGCTCGGCACCACGGACGCCGGTACGACGTGGTCGAGGGTGCAGTTCAGCGTCCCCAGCGGCGCAACGAACTATCAAGGTCAGGCATTCGAGAGCGCGGCCTACATCAGTTGTCCCAGTGCCGATGACTGTGCCGCCAACGGCGCGGGTGCACAGAGCGCGCCGACGGCACAGATCTATACGTTGCGGATTCCAAGCAACGCAACCTAGACTCGCTCTCAACATCCAGAGCGATCGAGGGACATGGCCCTACGACATCGCCGCAACCTGCGTCAGCAAGGTGCGAATGCCATGCGATGGAGGTCCGATGTCAGATATTCGCCCAGCGACAACGTGTGGACTGTTCAAGCCAGGTCACACCCCACATTGGATTCAGATGGGTAAAGCCGTCGAAGACCGCGAGGACCCGCCCGCGTCGGGTCGACTGCTCGGTCTCCTCTCGGCCACTTCCATCACGGTCGAAGTGGACGGTCGAGAGTTCGCGCTCTGGAATCACGAGTGCGAACGACTGGTAGAGACCGTGGCCCGGACGGGAAGTGCCGTCGAGTACCAGCCGCGCTGGGGGCTGTTGTGGGTGCCGGGGACGACCGGACGCTACGCGTTCTGCATCGCGCGAACGAGCGACGACTTCGTCAACTGTCCCGAGACGCCACCTGTTGGAAGCCCGAGTGAACTGCTGCGCAGTGCCGGGGGATTCACCACTACTCTCCGACGACCGACTGATGGTGGGTCGATCTGACTCGCCGTAAAGGCCTAGAGGGAAACCTGCGGCGCCTTTTCTCCGGCTTCCATTCGTATCTGAAGATGATTGGTCGACGGCGGTAGCGGACAGGTCGCGAAGTCGGTGTACGCACACGGGGGATTCGTGGCCCGGTTGAAATCGAGCAGGACCGCGCCATCGTCCCTGGCGACCTTCGCCGAGAGGAACCGGCACGCCGCGTAGGTCTCGGTGCCCGCGGTCAGGTCGCTGAACACGAAAAAGAGTTCGTCCGGATCCTCGTCGTTGAAGGCGATGAGGCGATGCTGACGTCCCGCGAGTTCGAACTCGACTTCACCGGGCGACTCGTAGACGTGCTCCAAACCTTCGACGCTCGCGCCCACGGTGATGGAACGCGGTGGGTCGTAGGGGATGAAGGTGCCGCGCGCGACCCAGTGCGTGCTCGGGGCGTACGTCGGCGTCCCGTCGTAGCGGGTACGAACGACGTGGTCGGGATGGCGAGGTCGGATCATGAAGTGTCCGTCGCGTCGGGCGACCTCCACCACGGCCTCACCAAAGTTCGCGCGTTCGCCGCGTTCGTCGACGTCACCGAAGGTGTAGTCGCCGCGGACGCGTTCGCCATCGACGACGAGCTCTTCGTCGTCGTTGAGGGCCACACGGACGCCGGTGTCGTCGTGCGACCATTCACCCGGTACGTCGTCGAAGCGCTGAGGCTCGACGTCTAACCAGTGCAACCCGGTGATCGCGAGGAAACCGAGCGGGCGAGCACGTTGCTCCTCGTGACGTCGGTGCCAACGCTGCCACTGCGCGTCAAAGTCACTCGACATCACGGAGAGCTCGAGAACGACCTAGAAGCCTGGCAGTTCGCTGGGCACTTCTTCCTCCACGGAGATGTGCGCCTGCAGACGCAGCGGGATCTCCTTCATGAAGAATGCGACGATGAAGGCCACGACCGCGAAGGGGATCGACACGATGAACACGGTCTGGAGCGTATGACTGAACGCGTTGATGACCAGTTCTCGCGCCGCGGGCGGCAACTTGTGGATCTGGGCCGGATTCTCAGAGATGTCGGAGCCGCCGATCAACTTCATGAAGGCCGGTGAGGCCGTCTGGCGTAGGTGACTCAGCAACTGGCTGTTGAAGACGGCGCCGAGGATGGCCACGCCGAACGCGCCGCCGATGGTGCGAAAGAACGTGGCGGTCGCGGTCGCGGTACCGAGTTGGGAGTGCGGCACCGAGTTCTGCACGGCGACCACGAGCACCTGCATGACGAGTCCGAGTCCGAGGCCGACGACGAACATGTCGATCGCCGCGAAGCCGTAGGAGGTGTGAGGTCCGAGTTGGGCCAAGAAGACCAGCCCCACGGTCGTCACGGCGAGGCCCATGATCGGGAAGATCTTGTAGCGGCCCGTTCGCGAGACCAAGCGGCCACTCACGATGAAGGTGATGAGCATGCCGCCCACCATCGGCAGGAGTTCAAGGCCCGACGACGTCGGCGTCGCGCCGTGCACGATCTGCAGGTAGAGCGGCAGGTAGACGATCGAGCCGAACATCGTGAAACCGATGGCGAAGCTGACCGCCGACGCCGCGGAGAACGTACGGTTGCGAAAGAGGCTCGGCGGGATGATCGGTTCGGCCACGTTCACCTCAACGAAGCAGAAGATGACGAGCAGGACCGTGCTGATGACGGCCATCGCGACGATGGTGGGCGAGCCCCAGGCCCAGCCCTTGGTGCCGCCCAACGTCGTGACCAGGATCCAGCCGACGACGCCACCCGAGAGCAACGTCGTGCCCCACCAGTCGATCTTGTGGTGCACCTTGCGCACGGGGATGTGCAGCACCGCCGCGATGATGAAGAGCGCCACGATGCCGATCGGCACGTTGATGTAGAAGATCCAGCGCCATGAGACGTGCTGGGTGAAGAAGCCACCGGCCAGTGGTCCCAGGATGCTCGAGAGACCGAAGACCGCGCCGAAGTAGCCCATGTAACGGCCACGTTGGCGAGGGGGAATGACGTCACCGATGATCGCTTGGGAGCCGACCATCAATCCGCCGGCGCCGGCGCCCTGGATGGCGCGGCACAGAATCAGTTCGAGCATGTTCTGGGAGAGGCCCGAGAGGATCGATCCGACCAAGAAGATGACGATCGCGATCTGGAAGAACCTCTTACGTCCGTAGAGGTCACCGAACTTGCCCCACAACGGCAGGGTGATCGTCGACGTGATCAAGTAGGCGGTAACGACCCACGACAGGTGGTTGAGGCCGTGCAGGTCAGCCGAGATCGTGGGCAGCGCGGTCGCCACGATGGTCTGGTCGAGGGCGGCGAGGAACATGCCCAGCATGAGGGCCGAAAGGATCACCAGGATGCGGCGGTGCTCCTCCGGGCTGAACTCGTGTTCCTCGGGCGCGGCAGCGACGACGCTGTCGAGGTCATCAGTCACGGTCATTCTCCATTTCATTCGTTAAGGCGTGTGCGAACTTGTCCAGTGACGTTGAGAAGACCGTCACTTCTTCCTTGGTCCAGCCTTCGAAGAGGCGCGAGAGGCGATGATTGACCGCGACCATGATCCGTTCGATGGTCTTCTCGCCGGACTTCGTCAGAGTGACACGCTTGGCGCGCTTGTCCTCGGCGTCGGGCTCGATCGCGACGTACCCGAGTCGTTCGAGTTGTTGAACCTTGCGCGTCACCGTCGGCGTGTCGACGCCGAGCAGTTCGGCGAGATCACTTACGCGCGCCGGCTCTCCGTAGGAACGGAGTTTGAAGAGCAGCGCCGAACCGGCGCGATCCAGTCGTACGCCGGCTTCCTGCAGCAGAAGTTCGTGGGGGCGCGAGAGGGTGAACGAGCGGGACAGGATTGACATGCTCGCGGCGACTCGACGAAGTTCGTCGGACGAAAAAGGCACGACCTCGGACGCTGTGAGAGAAGTTGCTTTCGGCATGCAAGTAATTTACCGGCAGATGACGCGATCGTGACCCGGAACGACGTTTGTTTTGCCAATGTTGTGGTGTCAGGTGCCGAGACGTCGGTACCAGAGCCGCCACGGGGTCGAGTGGCGCTGCCACACGTCGGGTCCCTTTGAATAGGGCGGTCCGATATGACGGCGTTGCGAGGCTGACGACTCGTCGACCTCGTACGCGGCGAGAAATCTCGGAGCTCCCAGATAGGGAGGCTTGACTTCTTCGACCAGTTCGTAGCGCACCGCTCGGAGCGCGTGGCGGCGCTCGGCGACCTCGACCAGATGGACGTTCGTGTAGAAGTCGTTGAACGTCACCAGCTCCGAGTCACTGACGTCCTTGGGTGGGTTCACGCCCAGCAGGTAGATCGCGTAGGGCCGTTGTGTCGCCGGTGCAGTCTCAGCAATCTGTCGATACAACACGGACCACACCTGTCGAAGCCCCGGGAACTCGTCCGTGTCGCGACTCGCGCCACTGTCGTCATTCCCGGCACTTGGCACGCGAGTGCCTGCGGCGGTCGAAATCCCCGGGCGGCAACGGCCAACAGTTCGTATCGCGAATCGGAGCTCGGAAACGATGGTGCGGTGCCTTCGAACGTCGCCATCGCGTCAGCAACTGCTCGCGCACCGGTACGCAGGTCCCAACCCGTCCACGACACGACATCCGACGCGCTCTTCTTCACTCTCGCAGACTACGTTCGTTGAACCCGCCGACACCCTCGGACCGCTCGGTCCGAGGGTGTCCGAGTCTTAGAACTGGCTGTAGTGCACGTTGCAGGACTTGTTGTTACCCAACGTGATGCGGAAGGTGTGAATACCGCTGGGTGTGCCGGTTCGCACGGTCACGCGCACGGTCAGTCGCTTTCCGGTGTCGTGAATCACGCGCGCCGTGGTGCGTCGACCCGTGCTGCTGATGATCTTCGGTTGACCGATAGAAGCCGGATCCGACGATGGTCACGGTGACGGTCCGACCGGTCCACGCGCCGCCGACCACGCTCGTCGCGCGCAGGGGGACCTTGGAGACCGCCGAAATCACGAGTGAGCCCGCGACGTAGTTGTAGGTGGTGGCGTAGACGCCCTGATCGGCGCTGGGCGTGACGACCACGGTGGCGTTCGCCGGCAGCACCACGTAGGTACCGATGGCCGACGGTGCGATGGTGGACGTCGCGTAGACCGTCGGGGCGACGCCGGTGTAGGTGAAGGTGTCCTTGGTGACCGATGGCTCGGTCGGCCGCGGTGAGCCCGGTGACGACCGCCACGATGTTGACGGGGTGACCGACGGTGACGTTCGTGGCTCTCGCCGTGATCGTGAGCACGCCTGGCGTGATGACACCGGAGTGCGCGCCCGCGGCGGACGTGAAGTAGTCCGTGCCGTTGCCGACCGAGGTGATCGGTCGCGTAGTAGGTGTCACCTGGGGTGAGACCGCTGATCGGTCTCGGAGCCGGTGGTGTCGCCTTCGACGGCCTTCACGAAGGAGCCGTCCTTCGCCAACCGAACGGTGACGGTGCTCGACTTGGCGTAGAGGGTTCGGGCGTGAAGTTGACGACGATCGCACTCGGTGAGACGAGGGAGACCGACGGCGCGGCTGGCGTGGCCAGGGTCTGGGTCACCGTGATGACCGGCGACTTGGCGAGGTTGGTCTCGGTTCCGCCCGACGTTGATTTCTCCGTCGCGGTCCACGTCGCGGCGCCGACACCGGTGGTCGCCGTCGCGCCCGGACCCTTGGCGGCCTTGGAGCCGTAGTCAATGGTGAGAGTGGCAGACGCGGCCAGGGTCACGCCGAGCACGACGATGGTCTGTCCGTCGATCGAGACCGTACCGGTGCTCGCCGTCGTGTAGCCGGCCGACGTACCCGTCGTCGAGGGAGCTGACCAGCCCGCGGGGACCGTGAGGTGGACGCCGCCGTTGGACACGCCGCCGGTGGCGGCGGTGTAGGTAAAGGTGATGACGTGGCCGGTCGAGCCATAGGTGACACTGGTGGTCTTGGTCGTCATGGTCCCGGTGCCGTTCGCGGCGGCGGCACTGGCCGGCCCCGCGAACCCGAGTACTAATCCCGACGCTACGAGCAGTGGTGGGAGTAGCCACTGGCCAAGCGCGCGGAGCCTTGGACGAGGGGTAGTCGGATCCATGATTGGACCTCCATTTGTTCACGACAATCGTCGATCTGACGACGCAGTGTGCTTGCTTCATTCGCGAGGAGTGCGACTGCACCGGGGCCCCGAGCGCAGCTACCTATCGCAAAGACCCTCGTGACTGAGGGTTATCTCGACCCTACGGCCGGTGCGCCACAATAAATCGGCAGCGACGCGATGTCTCAGGCAATTCTCAATGTCGTACCTATGAATACACCAAAGGGTGCCATTTGGCCGAAGGTTAATGTTTGCAAATGGTGGGGCTCCCTACGGGCACCGTGACGATGATGTTCAGTGACATCGAGGGGTCGACCACACTTTTGCATCGCCTCGGTGAGCAGTACGCGGAGGCGCTGTTCAGCCAGCGCGCTCTGATACGGGCAGCCATCGTGGCCAATGACGGCCTCGAGATGGGAACCGAAGGTGACAGCTTCTTTGTCGTCTTTCAGTCGGCGATCGAGGCGGTGCGATGTTGCGTGGCAGCGCAGCGCTCCTTGTCAATGCACGACTGGCCCGAAGGCGACAGCGTTCGAGTGCGAATGGGTCTTCACTCCGGTGAACCAGTGGGGTATGAGGAGCAGCACCAGTACGTAGGCGTGGACGTCCATCGGGCGGCGCGCATCGCAGCCACTGCCCACGGCGGGCAGGTGGTGTTGTCCGAAGCCACGAGACAGCTCGTCGAGCTCCAACTACCCGCAGACGTTTCGGTGAAAGACCTGGGGTTTCATCGCCTGAAAGACCTCGAGGAGCTGGAACACATCTATCAACTCTTGGCCGACGGGCTTGACGAGCACTTCCCGCCCCTCAAGAGCATGGGCGCCGAGACCAACCTTCCAACACGTCTAACACCGCTGGTCGGGCGCAGTAGCGAAGTTGAGCAACTTTGTGCGACCGTGCAGACGCCTGACGTCAGGCTCGTCACACTTACCGGCCCGGGCGGCGTAGGGAAGACACGGCTCGCGCTCGCGGCTGCGACTTCTCTGGGCTACGCCTTTCGAGATGGTGTGTACTTCGTCTCACTGTCCGGGGTGCAGGACGAAGAGGCCATGTGGTCGACGATCGCTGACACGGTCAATATCTCGAGCGAGGGTTCGCAAGCCGATGCTGTCATTGCTCATCTGGCGGACCTTCAGGCACTGCTGGTACTCGACAACCTTGAACAGATCCACGCCGCGCCGGCCGTTGTCGCCACGCTGCTCGACGCCGGCGCGCCGCTGGTGGTGCTCGCGACGTCTCGGGGGCCGCTGCATCTTGTGGGTGAGCACGAGTATTGGGTGCTGCCGCTGGAGTTCCCGAAGGGCGCCGATCTCGACGCGGTGGCTGCCTCCAGCGCGGTGCGTTTGTTCATCCAGCAGGCGCGACTAGTCCGGCCGAACTTCACACTCGACGCAGGTAACGCAGCCGATATCGCCAGCATCTGTCGTTCGTTGGACGGTCTGCCACTGGCGATCGAGCTCGCGGCGGCTCGCGTCAGGCTCCTGACCCCGAAGGCGCTCCTCGCGCGGCTCACGAGCAGCCTCGAGCTTTCCGCGGGTGACGTCGGCCGTCCGTCGCGCCAGCAAACGGTGCACGCGACCGTCGAATGGAGCTACCAGCTCTTGACCCCGGGGACCGCGCAGGTCCTGCGACGATTGGGCGTCTTCGCGGGCGGCTGTGATCTCGAGGCGCTCGCCGCGGTAGCCATCCAAGACAATGCCGCTGATGCCCTGCAGCTCGCGCAAGAACTGCTCGACGTGAGTCTCATCACCATCGGGGAGGGTTTCGACGGCGATCCCCGTGTCGACTTGTTGGAGACCATTCGACAGTACTCACTCGAATGCCTCAGCGCGGCGGGCGAGTTCGAAGAGACTCGCCTTCAGCACGCCCTTCACTACGCCGGTGTCGCTGAAGGGGCGGACGTGCAGGCCCGTGGCTCGGGAAGTCTTAGTGCGTTCGACTTGCTCGAGGCAGAGCACGACAACATGCGCGCGGCCCTCGACTGGTCCCTTTCGCATGACGAGGGCATTGACACGGGGTTGCGTCTCGTCGAAGCGCTGTCGTACTTCTGGTACCGCCACGGCTACGCCACCGAAGGTCGACGCTGGCTGCAGCGGGCATTCGAGTTGACCCCGGACGAGGCGCGGCCCCGCCTCGGCAAGATTGCCCACTGGCTCGGCGTCTTAATGCAGCAACAAGGAGAGACCGAAAACTCGCTGGTATACCTGGAACGTAGTCTCGCGATTGCTCGCGAACTCGGCGATCGAGATCAACAGGCACGCGAGCTCAACAGCCTGGGGATCACGTACGACGCCATCGGTGATTTGGATCGAGCACGCTCACTGCTTGAAGAAAGCGCCGCCATCGCCCGGTCCGACGGTGACAGTTTCCGACTCGCCGCTGCTCTGACGAACCTTGGGCACGTCGAGAGTTACTCCGGTAACTATGCTCGCTCCCTCGAGATTTTGGAAGAAGCGCTCACGATTGACCAGGAGGCGGGGGACATGCTCGGCGTCGCGCTCGATCGCCAATCCCTCGCCGCCACCAACCTGCGTCTCGGCAACATACATCGGGCCGACGAACTGTTGTCGACCATGCTCGACTATCTCGCCCGTTCCGGTGACGTCCAGTTTTATCTCACGACGCTGGAAATTTCGGCGTGCATCTCTACGGAGTTTGGCGACGCGCTTCGGGCAGCCCGATTATTCGGCGCGGCGGAAGATCTGCGACGCAAAGCATCGATGCCGAACGACGAGCGCTCGCAAGCGGAGATCAATGGTTATGTCGCTCGTGCTCGGACGACGGTCTCGTCTGAAGCATGGAATACCGCTATTAGTGCCGGCCGCGATCTAAGCAACGACGAGATGATCGCATTACTTCGAATGAGAAGGGAGGGTCACCCTCCGGCAACATCCGGGTGACGTATTGAGTGATGGAGGTCACCGCTCGCGCCAGGAGTTTTATCCAGTGCGCCGGCCGGGACTTGAACCCGGAACCTGTTGATTAAGAGGTCTAGGTGGCGTGTTTTGAAGGTTCGTAATGCACAGAAAAGTCCTTTGTTTTAAGGGAAGTTGGTGGTGCAAACGTCTATATCGTCAAATGGTGTTTGGGAAAAATGAGGGATGTAATGAGGGTTGTTTTACTTGCGATCGCATGGGAAGTGCCGATTCGCGTCGACCTGGTTTAGATGGGTTGCACAAATGTGACGCATTGACGCCCGCTTCTAGTGTCCGACACCTCCGGGAAGTGAGGGGGCGACCCCAGGAAGTTGAGCATCGCTGAAAGGTCGGG
>CAWDFV010000004.1:0-148699 GCA_963801695.1 uncultured Acidimicrobiaceae bacterium
AGGTCGCGGCGGCGACTTGAGGCCACGCACTCGTCATTCGGCGTGGCTGGCGGTTTTCACTTGGCCGGGCTTTGCCCACGGGCCTATCCTGCCCAGACCCGCCCGCGAAAGGCAGCAGCCGATGGCCAACGCAAAACCCGCTCCGCCAGTCTCCGCCTCGCCAAGTCGAAGGAGCACCTGTTCCCCGATGATGGCCGGGTTCCCAACAATCAGCACCTGCCGTTGCTCGTCTATCGCGGCGCGCTCGCCACCGGGCCGGGTGCTGCCGCCGCCTGCGAGGCGCGGTTCGCCGCCAATGACTGGAGCGGGGGGTGGCGCGCCGGGATCTATGCCTACCATCACTATCACAGCACGGCGCATGAGGCGCTCGGCATCGTCTGCGGCTCTCTTCATGAATGGGGAATGTAGTGCAGACCGCGTCACGTTCCGCGGCGCCACCGCGCCCGACGGGGCTCAGGGGCCTTCGGTTCCGTTCGGACCACACGAGCGCGGATCCCACGGCTGCAGTGCCTGGACGACGAGGGTGGGCGCCGACAGATCCTTGTCGCGTTTGACGGCTGACGGGTCGACGACGGCGATCTGCGTGGGGGGCTTCGTGGTGGTGGTCGTTGCTGAACCGTGATGCTTCTTCAGCGTGGTCGTGGTGGTCGTCGTCTTGTGCGGCGGAGGAAGGACGGAGGCGTCCGACCCGGTCAACACCGTCACCGTCGCGCCCGCCGTCGTGCGGCCGAGCGCCATCACCGCCGGGCCTTCAATCGTGTGGATGACCGCCTGGGCGGCGGCGAGGGACGCGACGGAGTTCGTGGCGTGATACACGACGGTCTCTTCGCGAACGCCGAAGGGTGTCGCGGTGCCCACGCCGTGGATGACGAAGCCACGTCGCCGCAGGCCCGCGGCGATGACGTGCGCCTGATTCGCGATGCCGGTTCCGTCGACCACCGAGACCGTGAACGTCGAGGGTTTCGGAGAGCGGCTCGCCGTCCATCGTGTTGACGCTGGGCGCGACGTCGAGGAAGCGATCGATGGTCTGCTCGACGCCTGGATCGATCGGGAACTCGACGTCGCCGTAGTAGTAGCCCTGGTAGAGATAGCCAGTGCCATCGGGCGTCTCGACCAACACGACGGGCACCGTGAGTTCCGGCACCGAGCCGACCGAGACACCGTGGAAGTGTTCGGCGAGGTTGAGTAGGTCGCTCGTACTAAATGCCTGGTCAACGGTTAGATATCGCGCCACCGAGGTCGCGAGTCGCTCGTCGGTAAGGGGATTCGCGATGCCCTTGGCCTTCACCGCGTCGGCCAGGACCTTCAAGAACTCGTGGTCGCGGCGGATCCGCGCCAGGTCCGACAGACCCTCCTGCGGCCAGTCGCGGTAGTCGGTGCCGTCACCGGGCATACGGATCTGCAGGTGACGCGCGCGAACGACTTGCAGCGCGCGCGTGCCGTCGAGCTGGATGCACCCGGGATGACGAACGTAGAGACCGGAGTAGGCGTCGAAGACCTCCATCGGGAAGTACATCTTGATGCCGCCGAGCACGTTCACGACGTCGGCGAAGGTGTCGAAGTTCAACTCGACGTAGTGGTTGATCGGAATGCCGAAGTCCTCTTGAATCGCCGCGACGAGTTGCGATCGGTCCGTTGTAGAGTCCGGCGTCAATCTTGTTCGCGCCATCGATGCGCGCGTTCGGTACGAACATGTCACGGGGCAGCGACAGTATCGAGACCTGATTGGTCGTCAGGTTCAGGTGCAAGATCATGACGACGTCGCTGTTGACACCGGTCACACCTTGTGAGCACAGCCCGTACGCCTTATTCTGGACCTTGAGGCCGCAGCGCGTGGTCGAGCCGACGAGCAAGATGTTCTCGGAGTTGTTGTAGGTCTGGGGCGAGATCGTCGTCACCTGGACACGTCTGATCAAGTGGTTGATGTACCAGTAGTCCCCCGCGACCGCGGCCACGATCACCACGACGACCGTGGCGAGCGTGATGAGGATGATCTTGGTGGGCGACCGACGGGCGCGTTGTCGGTGGCGCGGACCGGGACCTCCCTGACGCGCCTCGACGGCCTGTCCGAGTGCTTCGAGTCGGTCTTGATTCGGTACGCGCGGGGTTGGTGTACCAGAATCCGACATACGGCGATTTTACTGACGCGGCCACAACGCTCCGGGACGACGCGCCATTACTTAGGTCATTATTACGCTCGCGTTTAAATCGAGCGACCAGCGCTTTCCCAATACGGCTGACGCAGTTTGCGCTTGAACATCTTGCCGGAGTCCTCGCGCGGCAACGAATCGTGGAACGTCACGACCTTGGGCACCTTGAAGCCGGCCAGGTGCTCGCGCACGTGCGCGCGGATCTCGTCGGCGCTGAGCGTGACGCCGTCGTCGAGCTTCACCGCGGCGGCGACTGACTCACCGAACTCGTCGTCAGGTATGCCGAAGACCGCACAGTCCGCGATGCCCGGGAAGCTTCAAGAGACAGGCCTCGATCTCGATCGGATAGATGTTGACGCCGCCCGAGATGATCATGTCGCGCGCGCGGTCACAGAGATACAAGAAGCCGTCGGCGTCGAGGAAGCCGATGTCGCCACAGGTGATAAGTCCGTCACGCTCGACCTCGGCGCGCGCCTCGTCCTTGCCGAAGTAGGTGAAGTCCGAGTTCGCCCGCGCGCGGACGAAGACCTCGCCAGACTCCCCGACCGCGACGGGACCATCCTCGCCGATGACGCGCACGTCACTGGACGGCAGCGGACGTCCGACCGTGCCCGGATGCGCCGAGCCACTCCTCGCTCGTGCACCCGGTGATGAACCCGACCTCGGTGCTGCCGTAGAACTCGTCGACGATCGGTCCCCACCACTCGATGATCGCGCGCTTCACGTCCGGCGGACACGGCGCGGCCGTGTGGGACACGTGACGCAACGACGAGATGTCGTAACGGTCGCGCACCTCCGGTGGCAGTCGCAGTAGTCGCACGAACATCGTCGGCACCATGTACATCGAGGTGATCTGGTGACGTTCGATCAACGAGAGGAACTCCTCGGGATCGAAGCGGTCCTCCAACACCAGGAACGCACCGTAGGCGCGCGCGGCGACCAGGCCGTAGGCGTAAGGCGCCGAGTGGTACATCGGCCCCGCGATGATCGTGCGCATGCCCGGCCAGGCCCCGAACAACTTCGAGACCTCGCTCATGTAGTCGATCGCGAGTGAACCGTCATTCGTGCCCGGCAGACGGCGCACGCCCTTGGGGTGACCGGTCGTGCCGGAGGTGTAGATCATCGACAAGGGATCACCGATATAGGTGTCCGTGAGCTCCTCGAAGCCGTCGCGCCAGGTGGACCACGCCGTCACGTCGCTCGGCAGCGTCGCGTCGTCGTCGTCGATCTCAAAGCGTTCGGCGATACTCGACGGTGTCGGGACGCCCAGGACCTTGACGGACGCGGGGAGGGCGTGGCGCACGTGGCGCAAGAGATCGGCGTGGGCCACGAGGACCTTGGCCTTGGAGTCATTCACGACGTAGGCCACTTCCTCGGCGCTGCCGTGCCAGTTGATCGGCACGGTCGCGGCACCGAGTGCCGACGCGGCGAAGGCGGCTTCGAAGAACTCGTGGTCGTTGCGCAACAACAACGCGACCGATCCCCCCGGCTCGACGCCGAGTGCCCGAAGTCCGGTCGCGGCGCGACGAGCGCGCGACATCAACTCGTCCAAGGAGACGAAGACGTCACCGCGCAAGACACCGGCCATCGTGTCCTGGTCGCTCAGGACCTCGACCGACTCCTCTTGTGCACTCATCGCGATCCCCCGCCACCTCGACTGCCTCATCGGACGATAACGCAGACCGCCGTCGCGCGGTCGCACGTCGAGCGTCTTCGGAGTCACGGTACATTAAGGAAATGGTCGACAACTACCGGGAAAAGGGAATCATCTGCGGTGACCACACCCTGGAGATTCGTCACTACTACCTCTGGGGATCCAAGAAGGTGCCCTACAGCTCCATCACCAGCGTCCAACGCGTGACGTTGTCAGCGCTCAAAGGCAAGGCCCGCATCTGGGGTACCGCCAACATGGAGTACTGGGCGAACTTAGACACCAATCGAATGTCCAAGAAGGAGGGCCTGGTGATCGATACGGGTAAGAGGGTCAAGGCGTTCGTCACGCCCGATGACGTCGACCGCGTCGAGGCCCTCATTCGCGAGCGAGCCAATTTAGGCCCCGCCGGTCCGACGATTCCCGCGCCCTTCCTCTAAGGCGACGACTTCGGGCAAGAAAACGCAGCACGACGGTTTCGACGACGTCGTGATGACGTCGACGAAACCGTCGTACCACTGCTCAGTTTTTGGAATCCGTCGTCGTGACTCGCGTGATGGCCCCGTCCAAGTCCGCCTTGACTGACTTGGACGCCTTCAGGCCATTCTCAAACTCGGTCTTCGCCGATCCGAGGCTTTTGGCGAACTTGGGAATCGCCGCACCTCCGAACAGCAGGACCGCGAGCACGATGATGACGATCAAAAGATCGGGCCCGAATATCTCACCTACGAACATGTATTGCTCCTTTATCTCTGCGTCGTCGCGACGATCAGGCTGGTGTGTTGTAGCCGCTGTAGGGCGTACCGAGGTACGGGAAGCTCGGCAGGAACGTGAGTCCGGCGCCGGTGTCGCCGTCGCTGACGTCCGCGATCGCCTTGTCCGGCGTGTAGGACTTGTCGACGAGCGGAATCGTCGCGCCGGCGATCGCCTGCAACTCGATCGTGACGACGTCGTCGGTGACCCGCCGACCGTTCGGGAAGCCGGCGACGTCGCCACCGACGCACGCCGATCGGACTTCGGCGTGCTGGCCGGCGGGATCGCGAGGTTGAGTCGCAGCATGTCCGCCTGGGTCGCGCCGGTGAACGTGGAGAACGTCGGACGTCACGACACCCGCGGGGATGCCCGTCAGCAAGATCGCTTCGAGGTCCGCGCGCGGCTTGGTAGTACGCCGCCAGGTTCGGGAACGCACCCGGGTAGAGGACGTTCAGCAGCGCCGCGAGCTCGGGGTGCGCGACACCGTCGGCGAACTGCTTGTCCTCCGTCGGCGGCTGACGCGTTCCAGTAGTCCTTCTTGCGAGAGCGGCACGAGCACCTCGTTGAAGAGTGGATTGCCGAGTCGCGAGACCTGGACGAACGGCCCGCATCTCGACGCTCAGCCCGAAGCTCGGATCCCAGGACCCGGGCCTTCTGGCGACTCGCCGTCGTCCAGATGCCGACGCTGGCCGCGGTCGGGCTCGAGTTGGTCGGCGCGACGCCGTTGGCAGCGATGTCGGTGATCGGCACCTGCATCGCGATGCTGTGCACGTTGACGTGACGCAGTGAGTTCACGCCCTTGCCGCGCTGCAAGGGCCGGCAGCCCAAAGGTTGCGTGCAGGTTCGCGATCGGTCGCAGGTCGCCGAGGTCGAAGATCGCGCCGAGGTCGACGAAGAACGCCTCGGCCCGCTGACCGGCGAAGACCATGCGGCCCGTCCGACTGCGTGGACGGCGGCCTGCGAGCGCCGGGTAGTTCGGCGTCGACAGCGGACCGATGTTGCACGGTGGACAGGGAAGGTTCTGTGCCGACGAGCTTCGGTCGACCGTTGCCGTCGACGCGCGTCACCGAGTAGAACTGCCGACGGTTCCAGTTCTTGCTCGTTGAGCGACTCGATCGGCCCGACGTTGTAGAGGAACGTGTCGGGAATCGTGTTCACGGTCTCGAAGCGGAACTGGTAGCGTGATGTCGGCGATCGCCGTCGCCGTTGTTGTCGATGTGGATCTCGTAGAGGACGTCGTCGCCGAACTCGTAGAAGTTCGGACCGCCCGCGGGAGACTCGAGCGGGATGTAGTTGGCGATGAGGGTCACGGTGTCTGGCCTTGTCGGGACTGACGAAGGCGTAGAGGTCGGTGCTGTCAGCGACGGGGTCCTTGGAGATCTCTGGTGCTTCGCGGTGTGATGACATTGGTCGATACCTTTCTAACGAGCTGCGCGCATGAGACGAGCGGCGACCTTGCGGTCGTGAATGGTGACTTCCTTTTGGCCGATGAAGAGGTTGATCTCACCGGTGCGGGCGTTCTTCACGCGCGCCACGAGGTGTTCTCCGGCACGCAGGTCGTCCTGGGGCGAGATGTCGGCGGCCTTGGGTGTCTCGGCTGCTCCCGCCACGGCGCCGGCCGCACCTAGCGGTCCAACCGCGACGCTGGTGGCGACTGCGGCCACTGCGGCGGCCGTGCCGGCTTGCTTGAAGAACATCCTCCTACTGACTTCTTTCATTGCTCCTCCTTAAGGGTCTTTCGACTATCCGTAGTCCTCTCGACCTCGGATGAGATTGTTGTGAAAAATCTCCGTGCGCCGATTCACCGCCGAGGGAAATAGGGAGGAAGGCCACACCCGTGCGCTTCGAACGTGACGAGAAGGTGACGTCACGGCTCACGGAACTATCGTGAGCCCGATGGGAAAACTGATCTATTCGACGAATACGTCACTCGACGGCTACATCGAAGATGAGGACGGCAACATCGATTTCGGGGTGCCCGATGCCGAGCTCTTCGCCTTCATCAACGACCTCGAACGAGGAACCGACACAGTTCTCTACGGCCGGCTCACGTACGAGACGATGGTCTACTGGGAAACCGAGGGCTCATCCGAGGACGACTCTCCCTTTGAGCGCGACTTTGCAGCCAAATGGCGATCCCAGGACAAGATCGTCTATTCCACGACGCTGGGACGCGTCGCCAGTGCGAGGACGACGATCGAGCGGTCCTTCGTCCCCGACGCGATACGTGCGTTGAAGAAGAGTTCCAGCGGCGACCTGTCAATCTCGGGTCCGCACCTCGCCAGCCAAGCCATCGAGGCCGGACTGGTCGACGAGATGCATCTGTTCGTGGTTCCCGTCACACTGGGTGGCGGGAAGGCGGCGCACCCCGGCAAGGAACGGACCGACCTCACGCTCCTGGATCTACGACGCTTCGATGGTGGCTCCGTACACCTGCACTACCGCTTCAACAACGCCGAATAACTTCGACTCCTCAGTCAAAGACGCAGGTTCGAGTACCGAAGACGATGACACGCTGTTCGAGGTGAAGTCGTATCGCAGAAGCGAGGACCGAACGTTCGATGTCGGCGCCGCGGCGCGTCATGTCGGCGACGTCGTCGCGGTGCGAGATATGCACGACGTCTTGGACGATGATCGGTCCGGCGTCCAGTTCGGCGGTGACGTAGTGCGCCGTCGCCCCGATGATCTTGACGCCACGTTCGTGGGCGCGCGCGTACGGGTTGGAGCCGATGAACGCCGGCAGGAATGAGTGATGGATATTGATGATCCGATGTTCGTACCGTTCCACTAACCACCCGGGAAGAACTCGCATATAGCGGGCGAGGACGATCAGATCAGGGTTCAATGCGCTCAACACGTCGCCCAGTTGACGTTCCTGCTCCGTGCGGTCCTCTCCGATGGGCAGGTACGTGAACGGGACGGCGTAGCGCTCCGCGAGTTCCTTGCCAGTGGTCTGATCGCTGACCAGGGCGACAATGTCACAATCGAGTTGCCCAATCGCACTTCGCGCGATCAGGTCGCTCGGACAATGCAGCGTTGAAGAGCACAACACGACGACGCGGGCGCGCGGGCGCGCCAGTGGTGACATGGTGAAATCTATCGCCGAGCGCGGAACGGAGATCGTCAAGTCGCTTCGCAAGTCTTGCGGCATCAACGCCACTCGCGACCTCGATGCGGCACCCAAAGTCGCCCTCGACGACGTCGGTGTGTTGATCCAGCTCGATGATGTTGCCGCCCGACGCTTGAATGCCGGACGCGAGATTCGCAACGATACCCGCACGATCGGGAGAGCGAACCGTGAGAATGAGTCCTCGCGACCAATCGTCCGATGTGACTTCATCGTTCTGTGCGGAGCGATCTGTCACCATCGTCCTCAAGGGTACCGGTCGCGGACCGAACTGGCGCTGACCGATGCGTTGCGCAAACTTATCTTCCGAACAACATCCTTGAGTTCTCTCGGTGACGAATAAAGTACATTGCCCGATCAACGTGGTCGGGAGAGAAGGGACAAACATCATGAGAAGTTTCACAAGACGTGCGCGAGTGCTCGCAGCCTCCGTGGCGATAGTTCGTCGCTGGTGGCGTCGGGGTTGCGGCTGCCGCAGTCACACGCAGCGCCCGCGAGCAATGCGATGCAAAAAGGTATGGGAATCAATGAGTACGGCATGACGCAAGTCGTTCTTTAATGGCGGCACCGTCAGCTTCACGTACTCCAAGGGCTACTACTGCGACAAGAGCGTCACTCTGCGGCGCAAGTTCTGGTTGCGAAGCGGGTGCGAACTACAAAGTGGCACCGGCCAAGAACTTCGACCCGCTGTACATCGCGGTGCCACTCGGCTTCACGGTTCCCTCGATGTCGATGGAGTGCCCGACCGCGCTGGTCTGCGTGGATCACCCGGGAACGATTGACCTGAGTCGACTCGAGCCAGACCTCAAGGCGCTCTACCCGAAGTTACACGGCCGCACAGCTCACGGCTGCGTTGAAGAACTCCGCGACTCCTGGTCACGAGCACTTCATCACGACCACGAACGGTGGCAAGGCTGAGTGGTGGGACGTCGAAAGTGATCGGTGTCACCAGCTTGAAGGAGTGGAACGCGATCGTCGCGCACAAGTCGTTCGCGTTCTTGAACCAGCAGGTCACGCAAGAAGTTGACCACCGCGATCATCCCGACGAACTTGTTCCTGTACTTCTCGGTGAACTAGTCGGTGTTCATGACGTCACGCCGCCGATCGTTGCAATTGCGACGATCGGCGGCGTGACACTTTTGATTGCTCGAGGAGCACCGTGGGGATAACCCGACGCCAACTTCAGGTCAGCCTGGCTGCACTGTGGCTGCTCGACGGCCTTCTTCAGTGCCAGCCGTTCATGTTCAGCGCTCGCTTTGCGCGCCGGGTCCTGCGGCCAGCCCGCGACGGACTTCCAACGATGCTGGCTGAAGTACTGCACGGCATCACGGCACTCGTGTCGATGCACCCGGCGGTCGCCAACGGTGGATTCGCCTTCATTCAACTCGCCCTCGGAATCGGGCTCCTCTCTCGACGCTTCGCCCGCCCATTCCTCGCAGGATCCATCGCATGGGCGCTCTTGGTGTGGATCATTGGCGAAGGGCTCGGCGGTCTCGCAACTGGCGAACCACTCCTCTCTGGGGCGCCCGGCGGCGCACTCCTTTACGCGGTCATCGCCGTCGTCGCATGGCCAACAAACAACGCGCGGTGCGACGATCGACCCTCGTGGTTGGCGATACCTGCGTGGTGCGCGTTGTGGCTCGCCGGTGCCGCACTCCAACTGTTCAGTGGGAACAATTCCCCGGCGTCCTTCACCATGATGCTGCGTAGCGCACAGTCAGGCGCACCGGAATGGCTGGCGGCGATTGATGGCCGCCTTGCTCGATTGTCAATTCCGGGCTGGGTACCGGCGGTCGTGATTGCTCTCTCTGTGCTCGTCGGGGTCTGGGCGTTGGTACCGGGAGCGACACGTCGACTCTCCGTCGGGATCGGCGCCATCATCGCATTAACCGGTTGGCTCCTCTTTCAGGGACTGGGCGACCTGACGTCGGGGCAGGCGACCGATCCGAATTCGGGACCACTCATAGTGCTGCTCGCACTGGCGGCGGCCAGCGCGACGAAGTATCGGATGCCGACACCGATGAGTGCGAAGTTCACTTCCAGTTACTCGGGATCGCGCAATGACGCTGATGTCGCAATCCCTTCGCTCGGTCACGAACCGGTGTTCAACGCCGAGAGTTCGATCGATGCCGGCGGTCGTGGACGGTAGCGACTCGTGGTCACGATGAGCGTCATGCCCACGGCCCAGGCGATCAGCGCGATCACGTTCAGCACGCTGACTTGCAGATTCTCGAGTGACAGCGGGTAGGCCACACCGACGATGATCCACGGACTGCTGAGGATCAGGGTGGCACTTGCAACTTCACGTCGTTTCGTCACCCAGAGCAGCGCGAACATCGCCAGTAGTACTGCGTCGACGTAGGGCTGACGATGAGCGATCTCGTACGTGCCGTACCAGTAGAAACTCGTAAAGAAGCCCGGTTTGGCATGCGAATCAGTGATGAAATACAGGGCGACGAACGTGGCCAGCCCAACGCTCAACATAGGCCACACCTTGCGCCGCGTCACCAACACGTCCGGCGCCAGCAGACTCGGAAGGCCGAGGCTCACCAAGATTGCGATCTCCCAGACGTTCGGATTGCGATGAAGGAGTTTGGCGATGATCTCACCGACAACGGTGAGCGTCATGACCGCGATGGCGATGCGTCGCCGATACTGCGGCCACTCCAGAACAACCACGACGGCCAACACCCACATCAGATAGATCAATGGGGCAAAGGTGAGGAACGGTCCAAAGTGGGGGTAGAAGAAGCGCGAGTTGACCACCGGGTAGTTCGGCCGAGATCAAGAGGAATATGCCGAAGAATGCTCCCATGACGAGGCCCGGGATCGCCGCGACGTCCAGTGCCTTGCCAAACATGGTCTCACTCGTCAAACCGAGTCGTATGCGCAGTCCGTACTGCGCCACGCTGATCTGGTCGCCGAGCGAAGCACGAGGTACGCGAGCTTCGGCGGCTTCTTGCAACGTGGCGACGATCTCCTCGCCACGCTCTTCACGGTAGGCCTTGGGATAGAACTTCAAGAGGTTCTGTGAACGTTCGGAACCGGTCGTCATGCGAAACCTCCCACGAATCGAAGTCGACGTAGTGCGATCTGAGAAACCTTGACGCGCCGTTTCGACTCCTCAGCGAGCAACGTCGTTCCATTGGACGTGAGTTGGTAGTACCGGCGGAGACGCCCGTCGACGATCTCCTCCCCCACTAACTCGATGACCCCGTCAAACGTCAACCGGTCCAACATCGCGTAGAGCGTCCCCGCCTTGAGCTCCACCTCGCCCTCAGAAAGCGATGCCACTCCTTGAATAATCGCGTACCCGTGTTTCTTGCCCTCGGCCAATGTGGCCAAGACCAGGAACGTCGGCTCTCTCATCTCTTTAGTCATTTCACCACTATATACAGTTCACATTAGTATTACAAGGATTGACGAGCTACGAATCGAATGAGTCACTTAACAAAGAAAATGGCGCCTTGCGGCGCCACTTTCTTTTGCGATCATCCCTACACGGGAAGAGTTGCTAACTGTTACGAGCAGCCGCTCGTCGCGCCGCAACTCGAGCACACGTAGCACGAGCCCGCGCGCTGCATGGCGTTGCCGCACTGGTAACACATCGGCGCGTCACGCTGTTGGTCGCGACTGAGCAACTTGGGCTGCTGCGTCGGCTTCTCGCTCAGATCGACGAGCGTCGGCTGCACGCTCGGCGTTCACCGTCGGCGTCGCCTGCTCGGCGACCTCGGGCAGCGTCGGCTGGATGCGCTCGCTCGTCGAGAGCACGCCCAACTCTTCGCGGTCGGCTCGGGCTCAAGTAGTCCAGCGCCAGGCGACGGAAGATGTAGTCCACCAGCGACGTCGCGATGCGCAGGTCGGCGTCGTCGGTCATGCCCGACGGCTCGAACTTCATGTTCACGTACTTGCGCACGTAGGTCGCCAGGGGCACGCCGTGCTGCAGGCCGAGGCTGATCGAGATCGAGAAGGCGTCCATGATGCCGGCCAACGTCGAACCCTGCTTGGAGACCTTGATGAAGACCTCGCCCGGTCGACCGTCCTCGTACTCACCGACGGTGACGTAGCCCTCGCAGTCCGCGACGCGGAAGGCGAAGGTCGTCGAGACGCGACGACGCGGCATGCGCTCGCGCATCGCGCCGACGACGACGTGCTGACCCTCGGACTTGGCGAGGTCCAGCGCCGCTTCGAGCTGATCGATGCGCGTGAAGAGCTCGGCCGCGACCGAGTCGGTCGCGGTGACCGACGACGAGGACTCGTCGCCGTCCTTCTTCGCGGTCGAGAGCGGCTGACCGACCTTGCAGTTGTCGCGGTAGATCGCGACGGCCTTCACGCCCAGCTTCCAGGCGTCCATGTGCAGGTTCGCGACGTCTTCGATCGTGGCGTCCTCGGGCATGTTGACGGTCTTGGAGATCGCGCCGGAGATGAACGGCTGGACCGCACCCATCATCTTCACGTGACCGAGGTAGTGGATCGTGTTGTCGCCCATCGAGCAGGCGAAGACCGGCAGGTGCTCGGGCTTGAGTCCCGGCGCGCCGACGATCGTCTTGTTCTCGTCGATGTAGGCGACGATCGCCGTCGATCTCGTCGTCGGTGTAGCCGAGCTTGGCGCAGCGCGCGCGGCACGGTCTGGTTGACGATCGCCATGTTGCCGCCGCCGACGAGCTTCTTGAACTTCACGAGTCCGAGGTCGGGCTCGATGCCGGTCGTGTCACAGTCCATCAACAGACCGATGGTGCCGGTCGGGGCGAGCACCGAGGCCTGGGCGTTGCGCACGCCGTGACGAGCGCCGAGGTCGACGGCCTCTTCCCACGCGTGCTGGGCCGCGTCGAGGATCTCGGCCGGCGCCAGCGCCTCGTCGATCCGGTACGACGCGTCGCGGTGCATGCGCAGCACGTCGAGCATCGGCGTGGCGTTCTCCTCGTAGCCCTCGTGGGGTCCCATGCGACCGGCGGTGCGCGCGCTGACGGCGTAGGCGTGGCCGGTCATCAGCGCGGTGATCGCCGCGGCCCAGGCCCGACCCTCGTCGGAGTCATAGGCCAGGCCCGAGGCCATGAGGAGCGCCCCGAGGTTGGCGTAGCCGAGGCCGAGCTGGCGGAACTTGCGCGAGTTCTCGGCGATCTTCTCGGTCGGGTAGTCGGCCGCGCCGACGATGATCTCCTGGGCGCTGAAGAGCACCTCGATCGCGTGCTTGAAGGCGTCGACGTCGAAGCTGCCGTCGTCCTGGAGGAACTTCATCAGGTTGAGGCTCGCCAGGTTGCACGCCGAGTTGTCGATGTGCATGTACTCCGAGCAGGGGTTCGATCCGTTGATGCGATCGGTGTTCGGCGACGTGTGCCACTTGTTGATCGTCGTGTCGAACTGCAGACCGGGGTCGGCGCACTCCCACGCGGCGCGCGCGATCTGGCGCCAGAGTTCCCTCGCCTTCACGGTCTGGACCGACGCGTCCGCCGTGGCGGGCCTTGAGGTCCCAGTCGGCGTCGGCGATCACGGCGTCCATGAACTCGTCGGAGACGCGCACGGAGTTGTTGGCGTTCTGGTACTGGATCGAGTGGATGTCCTTGCCGTCGAGGTCCATGTCGAAGCCGTTGTCGCGCAGGACGCGCGCCTTCTTCTCCTCGTTGGCCTTGCACCAGATGAACTCTTCGATGTCCGGGTGATCGGCGTCGAGGATGACCATCTTGGCGGCGCGACGCGTCTTGCCACCGGACTTGATGGTGCCGGCCGAGGCGTCGGCGCCGCGCATGAACGAGACGGGACCGCTCGCGGTGCCGCCGCCTTCGAGCATCTCGGCGCTCGAGCGGATCTTCGAGAGGTTCACGCCGGCGCCGGAGCCGCCCTTGAAGATGATGCCCTCTTCGGTGTACCAGTTGAGGATCGAACGCATCGAGTCCTCGACCGAGAGGATGAAGCAGGCGCTCCCCTGCTGGGGCACGCCCTTCACGCCGATGTTGAACCAGACCGGGGAGTTGAAGGCGGCCTTCTGGGTGATCAGGAGGTGCTTGAGCTCGGCGCGGAAGGCCTCGGCCTCTTCGTCGTCGACGAAGTAGTCGCGCTCGACGCCCCAGGCGGTGATGGTGTCGACGATGCGGTCGGCGACCTGCTTCAGGCTGGTCTCGCGCTCGTTGGTGCCGAGGGTGCCGCGGAAGTACTTCTGGGCGAGGATGTTGGTGGCGTTGAACGACCAGCTGGAGGGCACCTCGACGTTCAGTTGCTCGAAGGCGACCGAGCCGTCGCGAAAGTTCGAGATCCGCGCGTCACGACGGTCCCAGGTCACCTCGTCGTAGGGGTGACGGTCGTCGGTGGTGAAGTAGCGGCGGATGCCAATTCCCAGTCGCTGAGGTGCGATAGCCATTTCAATCTCTCTTTTCTTGCCGAAACCGACACTAAGAACATGCCTCTCGCGACGCCGGAGTCGGGAGGTCCAGTTTACTACCCTTTTCCCCCTCGGCCACAAGATGTAGTGGTCAGACCACTTCTCGTCGCAAGATGCTGTGTCATTACAGCACTGTAATTACACCGCGTCAACTCAATTTTGAGTGTTTTTGAAACAATTATTTTTGACCCAGTGATCTACCCGAAAACCACCCGGTAACCCTCGTAGCGTGACCCCGATGGAACTGGTTCTCGCCCTCGACGCCGGTACCTCGGGCGTGCGCAGCGTCGCCTTTGACGCCACGCGCCACGGTCCGCGACTCCTCCTACCGCGAGCTCACCCAGCACTTCCCGCGACCCGGGCGAGGTCGAACACGACGCCAACGAGATCGCTGCTCTCTGCTGTCGCCACCCTGCGCGACGTCGCGCGACGCGCCCGCGCGAACGGCGACGTCGTCGTCGCGCTCGGTCATCACCAATCAACGAGAGACAACGGTCGCCTTCGACCGCGCGACGGGCGAACTTCCCCACCGCGCCATCGTCTGGCAGGACCGACGCACCGCCGCGTACTGCCGACGAACTCGACGCGCGCGGCGAGACGCCCCTGGTGCGCTCGACGACCGGACTCGTACTCGACTCGTACTTCTCGGCGACCAAGATGCGATGGTTCCTCGACCACGGCGCCATGGACGATCTCGCGCGCACCGAGTTTCGCCACGGTCGACTCGTGGCTGACGTGGTGGCTCACCGGTGGCGTCGACGGCGGCGTCTTCGCGACCGAGCCGTCCAACGCGTCGCGCACGATGTTGATGGACCTGGCGACGTGCGCAATGGTCCGAGCCGATGATCGAACCTGTTCGACGTCGATCGCGCGATGCTCGCCACGATCCAGCCGTCGCGGTCGACCTTCGGCGTCGTCAGCGGCGACGTGGTCCCCGAACTGGCCGGCGTCGCCGATCACCGGGATCCTCGGCGACCAACAGGCCGCGCTCTTCGGTCAGGCCTGCTTTCGACCCGGGCGTCGTGAAGGCGACCTACGGCACCGGCGCCTTCATCCTCGCCAACGTCGGCGACGACGAACCCCGGCGTCTTCGACGGACTGATCACGACGCTCGCGTGGGACCTCGGCGACGGCGCGACGACCTACGCCGTCGAGGGTTCGGCCTTCGTCGCCGGCGCCGCGGTGCAGTGGCTGCGCGACGAGATGGGGTTCATCGACGAGTCGTCGCAGCTCGAAGCGCTCGCCACGAGCGTCGCGACAGCGGCGGGCGTGCAGTTCGTGCCGGCCTTCACGGGACTCGGCTCGCCGTTCTGGCGCAGCGACGCGCGCGGATCGATCACCGGACTCAGTCGCGGCGTCGGTCGCGGTCAGATCGCGCGCGCGCTCGTCGAAGCACTCGCCTACCAGGTGCGCGCGATGACCGACGCCTTCGTGACGGCGGCATCGCGCTGCACGAACTGCGCGCCGACGGCGGCGCGGCGGCGATGGACCTCTTGATGCAACTCCAGGCCACGAACTCGAAGTTGCCGGTGTTGCGCAGCACGTCACTGGAGGCGACCGCGCGCGGCGCGGCGACGATCGCCGGACTCGGCGCGGGCCTGTGGTCGTCGCTCGACGAACTCGACGAACTCTGGACCTACGACCGACGATTCGAACCGGAGGACCCGCTCTTCGTCGACCTCGGCTACGCCCAGTGGCGCCGCGCGCTCGAGCACGCCTGAAGTAGGTTCGTCCGGACGTCGATCGGAGGACCATGAAGGAGTACACCGCAACGGTGGTGCGCGAAGGACTCGGCTTCGGCGAAGGCACCGCGCTGGCACGAGGGTCGTCTGTGGTACTCCGACTTCTATCGCCACGGCGATCTATCTCCATGGCCGAAGACGGCTCGGACGAGGTCCTCGAGCACGAGGTGGCCGACGCAGCCGTCGGGCCTCGGGTGGCTGCCCGACGGCGACCTCCTGTGCGTCTCGATGACCGATCAGAAGGTGCTGCGCTTTCACGACGACAAGGTCGAGCACGTTCGCCGACATCAGCGAGTACTGCGAGTTCTGGGCCAACGACATGGTCGTCTCGCCGACCGGGTACAGCTACGTCGGCAACTTCGGCTTCGACCTCGACGCCCGGCTCGAAGAGCTCGGCGTCGAGCGGTTCCTCGCCGAACCGCCGCCCTCGACCAACCTGGTCGTGCTGGACGCTGAGGGCGAGATCGTCCAGGTCGTGCCCGACATGGACTTCCCGAACGGCACGGTGATCACGCCCGACGGCGCGACGCTCATCGTCGGCGAGACCTTCGGTTCGAAACAGACCGCCTTTGACGTGGCCGACGACGGCACGCTCTCCAATCGTCGGGTGTGGGCGCCACTCGACGGGCCGTGACCGACGGCATGTGTCTCGACGCCGAGGGTCAGATCTGGTTCGCCAACGCCATCTCGCGCGAGTGCCTTCGCGTGCGCGAGGGCGGCGAGGTCACCGGGCACCGTCAAATGTTCGCAGCGCGCCTTCGCCTGCATGCTCGGCGGCGAGGACGGCCGGACGCTCTTCGTCATGACCTGTCGCTCGAGCGACCGCTTCGAGATCGCCGACCAGACCGACGGCCGCATCGAGTCGGTGCGGGTCGACGTCGCGCGACGCCGGCACGCCGTAGGCTCAGCCGAGTTTCGTCAGCGCCTTGCGCAGGTTGCGGATCGCCTGGGCGGTGCGCAGTTCGTTCTCGATCAACGCGAAGCGCACGTGCGCGTCGCCGCCCTCGCCGAAGCCGACGCCCGGACTCGTCGCCACGTCGGCCGACTCGATGAGGAACCGCGCGAACTCGAGCGATCCCATCTCGAGGTAGGGCTCGGGGATCGGCGCCCAGATGAACATCGAGCCGCGCGGCGGCTCGCACGTCCCAGCCGATTCGATTGAGTCCCTCGATCAACGTGTCGCGTCGCGACTGGTAGATGACGCGCAGTTGCTCCGGGTAGTCCGTCGCCTCGTTCATCGCCACGATCGCCGCGATCTGCACCGGCTGGAACGTGCCGTAGTCGAGGTAACTCTTCAGTTTCGTGAGCGCGGCCACGATCTCGGCGTTGCCGACGAGGAATCCCGACGCGCCACCCGGCCATCGAGAACGACTTGGTGAGCGTGTAGAGCTCGACGCAGCACTCCTTCGCGCGCGGCACCTGCAGGATCGACGGCGGCCTGTAGCCGTCGAAGCCCAGGTCGGCGTAGGCGAAGTCGTGACAGACGATCAGGTCGCGTTCGAGTGCGAACTCGACCAGTCGCGTCATGAAGGCCAGGTCCACGCAGGCGCTCGTCGGGTTGTGCGGGAACGAGCAGATCGAGTACCCGCGGCTTCACCTCGGCGCTCTCCCAGGCGTCGACGAGTCCGGCGAAGAAGTCGTCGCCGGGATCGTTCGTCGTCGCCCCGGGGTCGAGCATCGGCACGGTGATCACCGTCGCGCCGGCAAAGCCCGGACCGGCCAGGTGGATCGGGTAGCTCGGACTCGGGACGAGCGCGCTGTCACCCGGCCCGAGCAGCACCCACATCAGGTGCGTGAGACCCTCCTTGGCGCCGATGGTGGTGACGACCTCGGTGTCGGGGTCGAGGTCGACGTTAAAGAGCGCCTTGTAGCGCGTGGCCATCGCGAGGCGCAGGTTGGGGATGCCGCGCGAGGCGCTGTAGCGATGGTTGCGCGGGTTGTTCGCCGCCTCGGCCAGCTTGGCGACGGCGACGTCGGGACTCGGCAGGTCGGGATTGCCGAAGCCGAAGTCGATGACGTCGCGACCGTGGGAGCGCGCGTCGGCCTTCAGCCCGTTGATCTGCGCGAAGACGTACGGCGGCAGGCCGTTGACGCGACGGAATTCCATCTACGAACGTTACTCGTCGTGCTCCGCGCGCCACTGTCGCAGCGCCTCGACGTCGACGTCGGGCGCGAAGACCGCCCACGTCGCGCCGGCGTCACGCACGGCGCTCAGCGTCGCGTCGAGGTCGTCCGGCGCCGGACCGGCCCAACTCACGTCGCCCGTCGACGTCATGTCGCGCACTCGTTGCGGCCGTCGCGTCCCAGAGGTTGATCGTCGCGCCGACGTCGCGCGCCACTCGATTCGTCTCGTCGTTGCCGGCGCCGAACCAGATCGGCATGCGGTCGCGCAACGCGCGTGCCGTCTCGGCCATCAGTGCGCGTCGCTCGTCGGCGCCGCGCCGCGTGACGTCGTAGGCCTCGTTCTCCGCGGCCGACAGCTTGTCGCCGGCGCCGAGCGCGCAGATCACGCGCGACGGCGCGACGCGTTCAAGCGTCAGGAACTCTTCGACGAGGTGCGAGGTCCCGACGAGTCCGACGCGCGCGACGAGCGGACCGACCACGACGTCGTGTCGTCGCGCGACGGCGGCGAGGAGCGGGAAGGGCGCGAGCGACGGTCGCGTCGGTGAACCCATGGGCCAGAGGTGGTCGTAGGCGAAGAGGCCGTCGATGCCGGCGTCGACAGCGCGTGGCGGCGAAGGCGAGGGCGTCCTCGGCGCCGTTTCGAAACGTCGGCAGCAAGACGCCGAGTTTCACTGCGTTCGCTCGAAGGCGACGAGGGCGGCGCCCATCGCGCCCGAACGCGGTCCGAACATCGACGACGTCACGGTGATCGCCGGGCGCGCCGAGTACCCCTCGACGAGGTCGACGAGGTACTCACGCGCGGCGGGCAGCACCAGATCCGAGGCGATGGAGAGTCCGCCGCCGATCACGAAGTGGCCGCAGTCGAGGATCGCGGCCAGGTTCGCCAGACCGAGGGCCAGCCACCAACCGATCTCTCTCATCAACACGACGGCCTCGTCGAGGTTCTGCGCGGCAGCGGCCGTGACGTCCTCGGCCCGTACCGCCGCGGCGTTGCCCCGCTGGGCGACCAGCGTCGGGAGGCGCCCGTCGATGGCCGCTTCGCGCGTCAGTCGATTGAGTCCCCCGCCGGAGGCGTAGCGCTCCCAGCACCCGTGACCTCCGCAGAGACAGGCGGCGCCACGCGCCACGACGACCATGTGACCGATCTCGCCGGCGAAGCCACTGTGACCGCGGATCAGCTGGCCGTCGGCGATGATGCCACCACCGATACCGGTGCCGAGCGTCACCATGACGAAGTCGTCGATACCACGACCGGCACCCCACTCGTGTTCGCAGAGTGCGGCGCAGTTGGCGTCGTTCTCACAGAACACCATCGAGCTGGCGAGTGACGACGCTGAGCAACGCGCCGAGGTCCGCGCCCGGAGGCCGAGCGAAGGTTCGGCGCGTAGACCAAGCGTCCGTCGCGACGCATCATGCCCGGCAGACCGATGCAGATCGGCAGTGATGAGGGATCGAGTCCCTGGTGCGCGCTGAGTTCCTTGATCAACTCGGTCACGACCGCGGCCGTCGGCGCGCCGACGTCGTCGCTGTGGAGGTGCGGCGTCGGCGCCTGCGCCTCGGCGAGCACGCGTCCGTCGCGAGCCACCAAGAGGGCCAGCGCTTTGGTGCCCCCGACGTCGACGCCGATCGCGACGTCGATCATTCGCTTCGCTCGGCCTGCGCCTTCAACTCGCGCAGCGCCTGGGTCTGGATCCGATACGCGGCGCGCGACTTGATGAACGTCGGGATCGGCACGAGCAATTCGACCTCCAGGTCGTAGGTGACTGAACGTCTCGTCGCCGACGGGCTCGAACTTGTAGCGGCCGTTCAGGGTCTCGGTGAGGTCACCCTGGACCTGGTGCCACGAGAGCTCGCCGGGCGCGTGGGCGTAGTCGTAGTGCAGGGTGTAGGTCGTCGAGCGACCGAAGGCCGCGGCACGGAACTCGACTTCGAGACCTCGTCCCTGATCGTCGCGGGTGAGGACGTCGATCCGCTTCAGGTCCGAGACCCAGTCGGCGTAGTGCTCAAAGTCGGTGACCACTCGGTAGATGGTCTCGGGCGACGCGCTGACCGTGATCGATTCCGTGGCTCGTTGTGGCACCGCACCTCCTCGCTCTCACCTTAGGGCAGACGGTTTGGGTGCCCAAAGTGGTCGTAGGACGCGAGTTCACTCGACAGTCGTGCGGCCAAGGTGTGCCATTCGAACTGCTCGACGGCATTCGTTCGCGAGGCCCGCCCGAACGCGAGACGACGTTCATCGTCCACCATCAACGTTCGAATCGCCTTCGCCAGCAGATCGTCGCTGCTCGGATCGCCGACGACGAAGCCGGTCACGCCGTTTTGCACGGCCTCGTGACTACCGCCGGACCGCCCGGCGATCTGGGCGATGCCGGTCGCCGCCGCTTCGACGAAGACGATGCCGAAGCCCTCCTGTTCGAGCCCGAACCACCGACTGCGACAGTCCATGACCATGAGGTCACTCGCGCCGAGCCACTCGCGGCAAGACCTCGTCGGGCACGCGACCGAGGAACACGACCGGCGCGGCGAGTCGCTCGGCGAGTGCGCGCAGCCGCTTCTCGTCGCGACCGGCACCGCCGATGGCGACCTGCAGCTTCGGATACTGCGTCTTCAGTCGAGTGGCCGCGCGAATCAGCGTGTCCATGCCCTTGCGCGGGACGAGGCGCGAGTACGAACTGACGAGGAACGCGTGCTCGCTCAGTCCCAGCGACTGACGAACTTCGGCGCGGCTCGCGGGCGCGAGCGGCGTGAAGCGCAGCGTGTCGACCCCGGGCGTCACCTGGATGATCGGCGGCGCGTACTCGGCGGTGATCCGTCGCACCTCGGACTCCGGGTACGATGCCGGCACAGATCGGCGACCGCGGCGTGCCTCAACACGTAGCGAAGCGACGAGGCGACGATCGGGAATGCGTCCCGGGCACCGTCACCTCGGCGCCGTGCACGACGACGCCGTAGGGCACGGAGAGCCGCGGACCGAGCAGCCCGAGGGGCCACGCCGGGTCGAGCAGGACCAGGTCCGGTTGGTGACGCCTGATCGCCGACTCGATGACACGCTTCGCTCGCCACGTGGGCAAGAAGAGCGTCTTCGCTCGGAATTCGTTCGATGACGATCTCGGAGCGTCGCGTCGAAGGCCTCGGTCGTCCGGGCGCCGACGTCGCGGTCACGCACGACCGCGCGGTCCGGTTCGAGGCGTCGCCACAGTTCGTGGAGGTAGACCTGGATTCCGCCGGTTTTTGGTGGGTAGTCGTTGGTCACCAACAAGTGACGAGCCATCCGAACCAACCTAGTCAACGGCCCTTGGCCGCAGTTACTCAGTGAGCGTCGCGCGGTGCTGAAACTTCAGTCGCGGCATCATGCCCTGGGACGTGAAGAGTTGGACGACGTCGGCCTCTTCGGCGGTCATCACGAGTTCGTCGGGCTCTTCACCGAGGACGAAGCTCACGAGACAGTCCGCGCAGTCCGGCGTGCCGCGCCGCACGCAGTCGTTACAACTAATGGAAAGTTCGATCTCGTTGCTCATGGTGGCACCCTTCACTTACTTCAACTTTGCCGCGTGCCTGTGACACGTCAGGCGAGATAGGGCGCGATCTCCTTGGCCACTTGCGACGGGCCGAAGAGCACGCCTTCGGTTACGACCCGTCCGGCGATCGGATCGATCAACACGTAGAACGGCGCCGATCGCACGTCGAGGAGGGCGAAGCGCGTCGGGCGAGACGAAGACCGGTTGTCGAGCGTCACGCCACTCCGACGATTCGTCGTCCTCGGCACTGACGACGAGCACCGGCAACGTGCAGTTCGTCGAGGTCCGCGTGCGATGAACTCTCGACAGCCGTCACAGTGCGACTTGATCGCGACGACGAGTGTCACTTCGGTGAGCTCGACCATCGCCTCGTCGCCGTCGGACCAGTGACCGCGCAGCGAAGTCGGCGCGACACGTTCACGGGGTCGGTCGAATGAACGAGCGTTGAACTCAGACGTCACTTGACTCGGTGATGGGTTCGACCGCGCGTCCGTGGCCGCACCATCGACAGGTCACCGAGTCGACGTTCTTCGCGATGATCTCGGGTTCCTCGACGGTCAGGTCGCCGCCGACGGTGTAGTGATGGAACGAACGGATCGACGTCGTCTCGACGACGTCGAATCGGGTGAGATTCCCGCACGCGGTGCATCGGTAGCGAGTAGTCACAGTGTCACGGTACTTGGAGATCTCGCGACTCATTCAATGAAACGCGTCGCCCCGATGGCGTCGGGGCCGCACCTCGTAATCGAAGGGCTCAGGATCCTCGTAGCCGAAGACCGTGTCGAAGGGTACCGGGTCGATCTGGTTGTTGGCCCGCTCGGCCTCGATGAGACGAACGAGCGCGCCCGGGTGGCGCAGCTTGCCGATGAGTATCGACCCGGCGTTCGTTTCCAGGACGACGAGACCGCGCCTCGTCAGTCGCTCGGCGACCCGCTGATCGACGCGCAGCGCGACCACGTCACGCAGGTCCACCGTGCTGCGCTGATGGTGCAACACGCCGCCTTCGACCACGACGCGTTCGTTCGTGACGTGCACCTTGTGCGAACGCCAGCGCCACGTCCTGCGTCAGTGCCACGAGGGCGAACGGCCCGGCGAAGATCAGTCCGAGGAGCATCTCGTGTTGGTGGATGAAGTGCACGTGCTTGGCGCCGAAGATCACCAGCGCCAGCATGACGATCGCGACGAGACAGGGACGAACGAGGCCACGAGCGACGGGCGTCACCGAGATGATCTTCACCTCGCCCTCGCGCAAAATCATTCGTGGTGCCACACTTCAAGCGTAAAGACTCTGGGGCAACAAAGCACAACATTCCCAGTGAATGTCGTGTGAATTAAGCGTCAGACGTTGCGCATCTGGTGGGCGGCCATGTCGAAGTACTCCTTCAATTCCTGCATCTGCTCGTCGCTCACGTGGTTGCGTTCGGCTTCGAGCGCCGTCGACATCGCGCTGAGCCACGCGTCACGCGCGGCGCGAGTGATGCGAAAGGGCGCGTGGCGCATTCGCAGGCGCGGGTGACCGCGCTCTTCGGAGTAGGTCCTCGGGCCGCCCCAGTACTGCTCCAAGAACATCTCGAAATGGCGTTTGGACTCAGCCAGGTCCTCCGGGTACATCGGTCGAAGGAGCTCGTCCTTCTCGACCTCGGCGTAGAAGTTCGTCGACCAATCGAGCGAAGAACTCGTGACCACCGACCTGGTCGTAGAACGTCGTCTCCACCTCTTCACGTTAACGGCGCGACTTCGTCGGCTCTCGATGGAGACGTGCCGATATGACCCAAGGTCGAACGCGTCGTTCCCAGCAAGCCAACGAGACGACACTCCCGTCAGCTCGGCCTTTAACTCAACGCATCCTTATCCGCGGCGTCGGGACCGCCCATGAGATCACCGTCGCCGGTGTCACCGCCGCCGACGGCATCGGAGTCCGTGGTGTCGGCGCCACCAACGGTGTCCTCGTCGACCGTGTCGTCCGCGTTGATGTCGTCCGAGTCAACCTGGTCGTCGCGTCCCATGGAATCAGTCATGGTTCCTCCTCATCTTTCAGACCTCTGTATAGGTCACGTGGAGACTGCGGTCAAGGGGCACGATCGAGACGATGACTTTGCCATTGCGGACTGCGCCGGTTCGATCGCGTCAGCGCTGTTGGTGAAAGTAACGAGCGGGTGTGATGCCGGTCTCACGGCGGAAGGCCGCGACGAATGCACTCGCCGATTCGTATCCGACTCGTCGAGCGACATCGGTAACTGGTTCGTCGAGACCCAGCGCCTCCATCGCGCGTTGGAGGCGAACGAGCGTGCGCCAACGAGCGAACGGCAGTCCGGTCTCGGCGATGAAGGCTCGCGCGAGCGTGCGGCTACTCGCTCCGACGTCGACCCCCCACGAGGCCAATGTTCGGTCGTCGGCGGGGTTGTCCTTGAGTATCTCGGCGACGCGGAGCGCCCGATCATCGGTCGGCATTCGCACCTCAAAGGAGAACGTCGCGACGGGTTCCAACAGTTCGACCAAGAGGAGTTCGGCGTGCGACCGGGCCGAGGGCTCCAAATCCCGACGTTCCAAGTGACCCAACAACTCGGCGACGAGCGGCGAGACATCGACCGGCGTGCACGTCGTCCACTTGATCGAACAAGATTCGCGCGGCACGTAGGCCGCTCGCATCGTCGCCACGCCGTCGGTCAGCGTCTCGTGGCGCACGCCCGCGGGTATCCACAGCGCCCGCGTCGGCGGCAGCACCCATGCCTCGTCGCCACTGCGCACGGTGAGCACACCGCTCGGCGCCCACGCGAGTTGATGTTCGTCGTGCACGTGCCAGTCGAAGACGGTGCCCGCGGGCATCGCGAAAGTGCACACTTCCAAACCGGTTGCCCGATCGGTCGTGCGTGCGTCACTTTGTCCGTCTGACGACATCGATTGTCAGCCTACGGTATTGGTTTCGCGTGGTTCGATGCGTACGTTGGTGCGATGAACGAAAACCACACACAACTTTGTCCCAGTCCCGGATGGGCGGCGCACATCCAAGAAGAGGTGCTCCCCTACCTCGCTGCGATCACTTCCTTCGGCGACTACATCTTGGAACTCGGACCCGGTCCGGGTGCCGCGACGGACTGGCTGCGTCATCGCGTGCGCCAACTCGTCGCCGTCGAGTCAGACGTCGACGCCGCGGGTCGACTCGCGGAGCGGTTCGCCGGCACGAACGTAGACGTCGTCGTCGGTGACGCCACGCAACTGGACTTCCCATCGGACACCTTCGATTCGGTCGCGTCGCTCACGATGCTCCACCACGTGCCGACGTTCTGGAGTCAACAACTCCTCTTGCAAGAGGCGTTTCGGGTGCTCAAGCCGGGAGGTGCCTTCTTCGGTTCGGACAGCTTGTCGAGCAACGGTCTTCATCACTTCCACGAGGGAGACGACTACAACCCGGTCGATCCGGCCTCATTCCTCGTTCGGCTTCAGGCGGTTGGTTTCCAACAACTCACGATTGCGGTTGACTACGACGTGAAGTTCGTCGCGCGTAAGCCCGAGCTGTCGACGCCGGCGGCGTGTGAGGGCGATTAGGCGATCCCTTCATCGTGCGTACCACGCACCTGGGAATGGCCCACCGAATAATGTGAGATTCGATGATCCGACTGATTGCCGCGATGGACACACAACGTGGGATTGCCGACGAACACGGTATTCCGTGGCAGGGCAAGATCCCGACGGACACGAAACGGTTCCACGAGGCGACCTCCGATGGAATCATCGTCATGGGGTACGGGACCTATAAGGAGTACGACAAGCCGCTTCACGATCGAGAGAACTTCGTGGTGTCGCGTCCCGACACCGGCGCGTTGCGAGCGGGATTCGTGATAGTCCCTGATGCGGACCGATTTTTCGACCTGCATGCGCACGAGTTGGTGTGGGTCATTGGTGGCGCCGCACTCTTCAGCGCCTCGCTGGCGCGCGCGGGTGAGTTAGTGCTGACGCACCTCGACGCTGACTTCCACTGCACCAAGTTCTTCCCGGAATTCGCCGACACTTTCGAATTGGACAACGTTGACGGACCTCACGTCGAAAACGACATCAGCTTTCGTTTTGAGACGTGGCGGCGATAGCGATCGTTCGAGAGGGACCGTCGACGCTTACTCATCGGCGTCAACGACACCGAGTTCCACAGCCGAGGTCGCCAATTGAACGAGGTCGTCAACACCGTAGGTGACCGGCCAACCGGCAAGGCCACTACTCCACTCGATCGGCGCGGCACTGAACCCGTAACAGGCTCCGAGCAGGTAGCCCGCGATCGCGGCCACCGTGTCGGTGTCGTCGCCGATCGACACGGCCCGGCGCAGACCCGCGACGAGGTGGTCATCCGCCTGTCGAGTGGCGTGGATGGCGGCCCACGCCGCTTGCAGGGCCACGACGACGTGGCCGTTCGGTGTGAACGCACGAGGATCCTTCGTTTCGGCGTCGTCGATCGTCTGCTCCCAGAACGCCCGTCGAGACTCGTCGATCAGGTGTAGTCCAGCCCGGGGACCCTCGATGGTGCCCGTGGCAATCGCCCGGTCGATCGCGACGGTCCACAGCACACACGCGGCGACGGCGTCCGGATGCGGGTGCGTGAGTTCGGACATCGCGGCCGCCGCGATGACCAGTTGCTCGTCGTCGCCGCGATGGACGAGGGCGACCGGGCCCGTTCGCATCAGTGAGCCGTTACCGGCCGCGGTCGGGTGAAGTACCTGCACCTCGGCCGCGGCTTCCGCCACGTGGGCGCCCGACGTGGCGCGCGACAACACGCTTCGCGTGTGAATCCCGACGTCAAGTGGTCCCGAGTCGAACCAATCCAAGAAGCGCACGCCCACTGCGGTTGCCGCCGCCGGCGTCGTGAGCGTTCCCATGCGCGCGGCGACTTCGAGAATGGCGATGGCCATCGCCGTGTCGTCCGTCCAGTGGCCGGCGGGTTCCCCGGTCAACGTACCGGGAAGCATGGTGACCTCGTCGGGCTCGGGGGCCGCGGCGAACTCGTAACCGGCGCCTAGTGCGTCGCCCATCGCGCCGCCGATCACAGTCCCTACGGCGCGATCGATAAGAAGCGAGCCGGGTCGCTGGGCGTCCATCAGTTCATCATCCCTCATCTGTGGGGCGACGGACATCGAAGTCCCATTATTGACGTGCCCTAGACTTCATCCAGTCTCAAGTGAGACGCGCGGGTGTAGCTCAATGGTAGAGCTCCAGCCTTCCAAGCTGGCCATGCGGGTTCGATTCCCGTCACCCGCTCTCACGTTTTTCGTTGAAAGTGCAAGAGTTTCAAGCACTTTCGAGTGACCACGAGTGACCACGAGCGACCCCGAATGTCCACTGTTACATGCCCAAACTTTGCCCGATGTTGCCCAAACTTTGCCCGAGGTCCACGGAGGCGGCGCGTCTCTTTCGCCCACGGAGAGAGGGGCAACACTAAGAAATCCGATATCGGACGAAATTCTTATTGAGAATCTGACAGATTTCGTTTGGCCGATTCCTTGTTCGCAACTTCGACGTAGCCGCCGAGGGCGTCAGCGATGACTCTGTCTCGCTCCTTGGTCGCGTGTTGATACCGCATGGCAGCGACTGACGACGAGTGACCGGCACGGTGCATCAACTCCACTGTTGTCGCGCCGGTGGCGGCCGCCAGCGTGAGTCCTGTGTGTCGAAGGTCGTGAAGACGCAAGTCATTCCGATCAACTTTCGCTCGCGCCTTTTGCCAAGCCACCTGCAATACGTTGGCTGTGAGAGGCACTCCAGTGATTCCCATGAAGACGAGATCGTCTGGTTCTTGGCCGGCGAATCGCTCCAAGTGATTGCGTATCTTCGGAATTAATGAGTCCGGGACCGCAATGGTGCGCCGGCCGGCCTGCGTCTTCGGTGCCTTGACCAGCGATTTTCCATGCATCGTCACCGTTCGACTCTGCTCGATCTGGATTGACGCTCGATCCAAATCCACGTCCTTCCTTCGAAGTCCCAGTAGTTCCGCTCGCCGAAGCTGGCACCAAGTGGCGAGATCAACAATCAAGCGCAGATGCTCGGGCATCGCAGCTTCCAAGGCACCCACCTCGGCGATCGTTGCAACGGGGCGCTCAGCGGGACGCTCAACCCCCGCTCCGTCCACCTTGCACGGCGAAGAGACGAGAAATCCATCGACGACCGCCGTCCGAAGAATCGCCGACAGGAGACGGTACGCCTTTGCCGCCGTTGATGGGTGCATCTGGGCGAGGCTCGCGTGCCAACTTCGAATTGTCGATGGAGCGAGATTGATCAACGCGGTTCGACCCAGAGTCGGCAGGACGTGAAGTTCAAGGAGGTAGCCGTAGAGCTCGCGCGTGCGAAAGGCGAGTTCGTTCCGCTGCTCGAGCCACCGTCCGGCGTATTCATCGAGAGTCGTCTTTCCCGCATTGGGGTCGATCCATGCGCCGCGATGGAGGTCCGCGTCAATCGTTGACAGACGCACGAGTGCGTCGGCTTTCGTCTTGAATGTACCGGCCGATCGCAACCTTCCTTCGTGAAAGTAGAGAGCCTGCCAACGTCCTGACGCACGCTGTCTCACGGTCCCGAAGTGACGTCTTGCCATCACTCAGTCACTGGTGGATTGCTAATCGACGGAGAGACCTTCTGCACAGTTGTCCAACGGTCGCGATCCTTTGATTTTCCAACCAATCGGGCTTACTCCGCGACAGCATCTCCGGTTTCGGGCTCGATCTCCAAAGCGAGTTTCCTTGTCCGAGCCTCTTCGCGGAGTTCGCGTTCGGACGTGAAGAAGAACTCGGCGAGCTTCGACCCTCGGGGATCGTCGTATCCGCGACCCTCGAAGTGGAACGTGCCCTCAACGGGGTCACCATCTCGTTCGCCGGCCATGAAATCCGTCCGCGCTCTTCGCAGAGCTTCGAAGGTCGTGGAGAAACCCCTCGACTTCGTTATCAGTTGTCCCGTGAAGCCGAATGTGTGTGCGTGTTCGCGCAGGCGCATCGATTCGTACTTGGCTTCACCGCCTAAGTCCCAGGCGGTGAGCGCCAAGCGGCGTAGGTGCGGATCGTCGACGAGCGACACGATCTGGCGTCGAGAACGAAATCGTCGCGCGAGCTCCTTCGACCCGTCGGTCGTCTTCGCCGCGTACTTCGCCACGTAGGCGGCAACCTTGACTGCTTCCTCCGCGCGTTGCGCGAGGTCTTGGATGTCGTAAACCCGGCCCCACCGAATCGAGCGTCCATCAAGATCGGGGGCGGACGCTCTTTCGATGGATGTACGAATTACGCGCTCGAGAAGATCAGCAGTCGCCCACGGTGGCGGCTCTATCTCAACTGACTCCGGACCATCGAGTCGCAGCACGCAGTGGAAGTGAGTCAAACCTCGGCGCTGTACTTCGGCAACTTTTAGGTAGTGCAATTGAGCAACGTCGCTCAAGTTGGGCTGACCTACCCCGCCCTCGGCAGCCAACAAGCGCCGGATGAGTTGGATCGTGTTGTTCCACAATCTCGACGCGTGCGCGTTCCACAGGACGGCACCGCGATAGTCGAAGCACTTCTCGCACAGTGGACGGCCGAGGTCAGCGTCGTTGTCGCTGTGCCGACGTGCACAGGAAGTGGAACGAAGGTGGCGACACTGTGACTTCGTCGATTTCGCGCGACGCAACCTCCGCCGTCGCGAATCGTATGGACGGCGCCGAATGACGGGGCGGTCAACGTGATGAAGAGTCTCGGATGCGTACTGACAACGTCTGGGGTTCCCTTGCCGCCCACAAGTCCTGTGGAAACAAGGATCCAGGTGTCGGCCCTATAGAGATATGAGCACGCCGGACAGATAACTTCTCGTCTGTCCTTGCAAGCGACTCGAAGATCGCGTTCTGATACTTCACCGGTCGCGGTATTTACAATCTCACCGCGAAGACGAATCGGATGAGAGCAGTTGCTCGAGCCTTGAAGTTCACGGAGCAGCCGTGATATCTCCTCCGCGTTCACGCGCGATCTCGCAAATCGATTGGCGCGACGCAATGCAATTGACCTTCGTCAACGAAGTTGATTTCAATTCGCTCCGATACGACGTGTGTCTGCATTCCTTTTCCCGGCGTGACCATTGAGTCCCCAATGCAAACGTGTTTCGCGTATTGCCCAAAGGTTCCTCAAACTTGATCAATTGGGACTCGACTTCGGAGACTTCAATATTCATTCGACCCTTTTCAACGATTTTGAGAGTTGCCTAACCTGCCCGCTTGGCCGTCTTGGCGCTGCGCGCCCGCCGGCCGCGGGATAGTGGATTCCAGTACAGCAAGGGGCAAAGCGTCGATTTGAGTAACTCTTCTTTACGTTGTCAAGGGCGAAGTCCTACCATTTAAGACTCAAGATCTACTTGAACGCGAGAGCCAACCATCCGACGAGAAGTAGGACAACGCCGAGTACACCTTCCCCAATCGCAAAGTAGTAGTAAACATTCGAATTGGCAGACTTCTTGAAGTATTTCTTGAAATTTGCAACGTAATCGCTCTGCAAACTGTCTTCAAGAGGATTGTCATCCATGTTGGCGGCAGCTTGCCTTTGAAGATATCCAACACACACCGTAAGAAATGAGATTCCTATTACGGTGAATCCCAATATCACCATGACCGAAGAGAACGATTCTGAGCCTGAGGCAGCAACAATCCCCTGACTGATATTCGTCATCCCATCCCTCCGGCGGTTATCAACTTGTGCAACTCAGCATTCAGCCAACCCGAAGTTGCACCCGCATCAGTGAACGCTTGCTGGAGATCACCTAACTCCTGGGCGAACTTCTTTTCGCTGGAAGTACTGAACTGTCCAAATGATATAGCTAACAAGGTCCCTCCTTCTGCGCATTCAGCCTGAGCGCTTATCGAAAAGCCCTTGTTTACGAAGTCAGCTCCGCAACTGAGTCCAGTGGAAGCCACGTTTACCAAGGCTGAACCAGGGATTGTGACCAGGTCGGCCGGCGCAAGAACGATACTGCCTGAATCCACGATCGTGGCATTATCCATCACCAAACCGATATTTCCAAAGAAGTTGGCTGCAGCCGACAATCCTTGCCCTACACCGGATTCCCCCTTAATCGCTTTTCGCTCGGCTTTCTTCAGCACTTTCACGAGCTTCTTCACGAGCAGTTGTACGTTCAAGTTCCCTTGGCCGCATCCTTCGGAGCCAGAACCACAAAGTCCCTGCGGGTCCGCTGAGTTGAGAGGATTGTCATCCGCAAATACGTATGGTTGACCAGTGTCGGCGACATCGGGGTCGATCGATAAGAACTCATCCGTCACCGGATCGTAGTAGCGGTTTATTAAGAATTACGGCGACTTACAGAAACGACTTCATCTCAATCTTCGTGGCTATTTCGTGCTGGTGTCGATTCTCTTCAGCTCGGCCACGGCTACACGAAGAAGCGGCAGACGTTCGCCAATCACCGCCTCCACAACCGCGAAGTCCGTGTCGTGGTAGTGATGGACGAGTACGTCGCGCATTCGCGCGATCTGCTTCCATTCGATCTCAGGTCGCTGGTCGAGCAAGGTTGGGTCGATGTGCTTGACCGCTTCGCCTATCTCCATTAGGCGTGCACGGCACGCATCGTAGATAACACCTCTGTGTAAATCGCCTTCCGCGAGGTATTCATCGATGGCCCCGATGGCGTCTTCAATGTCGCTAAGTCGCTCCTGGTTGCGTCTCGTCACAAACGGACGGCCTCGGCGAAGACCTCATCACGCACGACGGAGCGAAGTCCATTTGGCGTGCAGACGTCGACCTTCACGCCCAACTCCTCTTCGAGGTCACACCCCAGGGCAAGGATGTCGAGCGGATGGGCATCTTCTTCGAACTCGACCAAAAAGTCGACGTCACTCGAAAATGAATCTTCGCCCCGGACAACACTGCCAAAGATACGAACGTTTTTAGCGTGATGACGCGCCGAAATCGCGAGGAGGGCGTCACGGTGCTCCAGCACCAGAGCGCCCAGTCGCGAGTTCAATCGAAGTTCGGATTCCACGAGTTCCATTCTACTGACGCCCCTTGGCCTTTGAGAGGAAAGAACGACTGATAGTCCCCACGAAACGCCCGACGTTTTGCGCTCCGCTGGATGACACCGTGCGTGAACTTCCTGGAGTTTCGCCATCGACACCCTCGTGTATTGCATGGTCGTCTCAAGATTCTGGTGTCCGAGCATCTCGGCGACGTGACGCACGTCAGCACCGGCGTCGAGCATCAAAGTTGCGGTTGTGTGGCGAAACAGGTGACAGCTGCCTCGCTTCTTGCCCGTGCCCGAGCGGACATACGCACCGACAAGTCTGGTCATTACGTCACTCGCGAGAGATAGTCCCGTCGATGAGAGAAACAAGGTGACTTGGCGGTTGTCGCGTTGTAGTCGGGGACGCACCTCTTGGAGATACCGAGTGACCCAGTAGCGGGCCCTTTCGCCGATCGGCACGAATCGGTCGCGAGCGCCCTTACCCTGGCGTACGAAAAGCGAGCCCCGTTCAACGTCTATGTCGCCCACGTGCAGGTTGATCAGCTCCATTCGACGAATGGCAGTTGAGTAAAAGACCTCGAGTATCGCCCGGTCACGAAGTCCAAGCGGTGTCGTCGTGTCGGGTTCAGCGAGGACCGCATCGACTTCGTCGACACTCAAGACCGCTTCAGGCAGACGGCGCTCGGTCTTAGGCAAAGTGAGACTAAGCGCGGGATCAAAGTTAGAGGCGCCGGTCTTGACGAGAAAGGAGAAAAAACTCTTAACCGGTACGAGGCGTTGGGCCTGGGTGGCAAAGGACAGCGCAGTGCCATCGCGCTTCTTGTGGTGGAAGAGGTGACGTTGGTAAGACTCGAGGGCCGAAGGTGTGACCTGGCGCGGATCGGTGATGCCGCGGGCCTCGAGATATCGAGAAAGCTCGTTGAGGTGATAGCGCCGCCCACGCACTGTGGTCGAAGCGTATCCGTGGGCAGCAAGGTACGTGAGGTAGTCCTCGACGTCGTACTCGAATGGGTTCATCACGTCGTCCCGGACTCTTGGTGTGCCGCCTGGACGATGGTTCCGTCGTGGGCGCGCGACACAACGGTCCCATCTCCACGACCTACGCCGTACACCCGGATGGCGGCGATGACATAGCCGGAGCGGTGGACTTGTCGCACTCGACCGACGTCAACTCGCTGCAATGGACCGTCACTCCGTTCACAATGCAGATTCGCCTGCGCCGAGATAGTGCCCATGGAGTGCCCAAATGCTTCGGACGGCAAAAGGGATCAATTGAAAGTGAGTCTTGATCAGCATTGTTACTCCGGACATGATGCAGCATGATCCACCCTTCCAAGCTGGCCATGCGGGTTCGATTCCCGTCACCCGCTCCCCTTAGCCTGAGCTCCGGAAACTGTGTGTTAACGCACTGACCGCTGAACATGCAAACGAACGCTGCTCTTTCAACGTTCAGTCCCCGCGACTTGCCGATCGGCGTCGGCGACGAGTTCCGGGCATTTCGGAGAGGAGGCTGACGTTTCTTCGAACTGCCCATCGAAAGAGACGCGATTCGCACCACACTCGAGTTAGTGCGGTCGACAGCGGATTTAGCAATCGTCGAAGTGACCTCTCCAAACTATTCATGGAAGCCTCCTTCCGACGAGTTCATCAGTGCCACGTCCGGCCCCCGTTCGTGGACACGATGAGCATCGACGTCGATGACCCGCCATAGACAATTCCGAAACCAAGGCGTGGCGAGGCGAAGGACAGATACTGAAACGAGTCCATCGAAAGTGACTTCGGGGCGTACACGGTGTTCCACGTCTTCCCGTCATTTCTCGTCGAGAGGAGGTGTTCCACGAAGGACTGGCCCTTCTGGTACGTCTGAGCGATGAAGATCACGCCCGGTGACGGCGATGCGGGAAGACCGGGTACACCATCGAGCCACTGGGTAGTGTTCTCGTTGCCAAAATGACTGAGTGGAACGAAGGTCCGACCACCGTTGCTCGATGAGAAGAGCCAATTCGTTCCCACTTTGAGGTTGCGCGGCGTACCGGGCGCAACGGACTCTCCGAAGCCGCCGATCGAGCACACGTCGAGGAGTGACAACGGAGAGATCGCGACGGGGACGGCGTATCCCCCACCCACTTTCTCGCACGGCGCGTTCCATTTCACCCACGAACCCGTACGCGACAGTTGCGCGCTCCCAGTGACGCCGCGGTCATTGCCGACCATCAACCAACCGCTCGCGCCCTTGAAGATCAGTGCGCCTTCCATGTTGGTCCCGCCGGCGGCCGTGTAGAGCGTGGGGGTGTGAACGCGGTGCCAGGTGTCGGTCGCGATCGATGAGCGCCAGAGACCAAAGGTGTCGTCGCTTTTCCCTCCAATGGCGTAGACCCAGCCCTTGGACGCAGTCATCGCGAGAATGTCGTACTTCATGCCGAGTGACGCCGTTGGAACCACGGTCCATTTCTGGCCCCCGTCGAGCGTCGACCACATCACCGGGTAAGTAGCGGAAGTGCCCTGCGTCAAGCCATAGAGCCATCCATCACGAGCATTGGCGAAGTAGACACTCAATTGAGGAGGAACGGCGAAGTAGCCATCCATTGACGCGTTCATCACTTTCTGCATCGAACTCGAAAGTCGAACCGTGCTCCACGTTGCACCGGCGTTGGGCGTGCGCTCAAGCTCGGCGCAAATCTTCTTCGCGCAGTGATGGGCCGACACGATCCAACCCTCGCCCGAGGACAAGAAAAAGGCAGATACGGGTGAACTCTGAGTCGGCGTCGAGGATCCCGACGGATAGTCATCGATGACCATCGGGACGGCGGCCGCGACCAACACGGCGAAGGCCATCACGTATTTGCGAAACACGGCCGACCTCCCATTCAGAGTTCAAATTACCGTTGGTACAACACTGACGCTTGGTACTGTCGCGAACGCCGATTACTTTCCGGCGTTGTTTAGCAATCCGTTGAGGAATCGACGACCAGTTCTCGCACTTACACTCGGTAATAGGACGTCGAGACCCCGCAGCCCTATCACCTGATCGTCGGTCAGGTTGTCAAGAAAAGCGTGCGCGGTGAGTCTTTCCAAAATCGCAACAAGTCCATCCGCGAAGAAGTCCGCGGCCGCAATCGCTGGACTCATCGTCGTGGCTGCGCTGGTGCTCCTCTTCGTGAACTGGGACCCGGTTCGCCACTGGACCGCCATTCACATCGGCTCCATCAACGAGTCCGGTCCCTTCTACGGCTTCTGGTCGGGATTCGGTTCCGACATAAGTGAGTTCGCCATCGCCGTCGGCATCTACACCGGCGTCCGAAAAGTCAACTGTCACTCGTGGCGGTGTTGGCGGATCGGTCACCACCCCTTGGAGGGAACTCCGTACCACTTGTGCAAGAAACACCACCCCGACGTACCGAACGGCGGGGCGAAGATCGAAGACATTCTTGCGCAGTACAAGAAGTACCAGGACTCCCAAGCAGCCGCGACCAGCAGCGCCCCGACCGCAACAAGGTCCGCCGCGGCAAGTAAGTCGACCGCGAAAAAGTAAACCTAACCTTCGATCCGCGACGTGATCGTGGTCCAGTGAGCACCGCCATCTGACGTACGCCACAGAGTCAACTTCTCATTGTCATTGTCGTTATTGCCCAGAACGAGGCCGTGTTCGTCATTGAAGAACTGCACTTGAAAAGTACCGCCCGCCGAACTGCCAATCAACGGTGTCACGGCGTGCCACTGTTCGCCGCCATCATGCGTCACCATCAACGAACTTCGAACGCCGACCAAGAACACGTGACGACGACTCAACAGATCGATAGCACCCAAATAGCCGATATCAATACTCGAATCAGTCTTCAATACCCACGTGCGCCCACCATTGACAGATTCGAGTACTGACTTCAGCTGTTCGCCGACACTTGGTTCCGACGCACACACGGCCATGAGCGTCCCGTTCGGTGCCACAGAAAGGACCGCTGACCAGGTCCTCAGGTGACACGGCACCGCGCGACTCGACCACGTCGCGCCGGCGCTCGACGTGTACCACAAGGGAACACTCTTCGAATGGTTATCGCTAGTGAACGGTGGCGCGAGCATCAGATACGCGCGCGAACGACTGAGACGAACAAGAGACGTTCGTCCGCTGGCACCGCTCGAGACGCCGCCATTGAACCCAGGGGGACTTGCTGCTGAGGGTTTCCACGTGCGTCCGCCGTTGCTGGACTCGCGCAGTTGCACCGAACACGGCGAATGGGCAACCGACTCCGCGTGTGTGCACGCCGACAGCACCATCCATACCGACTCGCCCAGCGCCTCAACATTCAGCACTGTGCCCGACTGTGGACTGATCGACCACGAGATTCCGTTGTCGTGACTGACGTAAAGTCCCGGGCCGTAGAGGAACACGTCGCCCTCACCGTCATTTGCGAGGAGTGACGTGAAATCTCCCGTGGCGCAGTTCCACGTCACTACCTTGACCAGTGCGGCGATTACAGTGCCGCTGTCGGTCGTCTTGCCAACGAGGTCAGTGCACGTCGTTCCGCTAAGGGACTCTCGAGTGAAGACGACGAATCCGTTTGTTGCGTTCGAGAAAGCGAACGATTCCAGGGAAAGGGTCGATTTCGTCGGTTGTGCCGTCGTTGCCGCGGCTGAAGGAGCAGGTTGTGAAGCCAAAGTAATCGCTGACGAAAAGAGAAGCAACGCCACAGAAATGACGCTGACGATTGGACGAATCACGAGACGTCTCGTCGCACCGCTAACCCTGGGCATCACTGCTGAGATTAGTGGTCAAGTTGGCGCCGTTCCAGGGCACTGACATCAGAGCGATCGCGCAAACCGTGCAATGAGCGCTTGCTGGTCGTCGGTCTCTACCGCCCGCTGGTCGTAGTGCTCACGAACCCACGCCACGGCACTTTCCACTTCAATACCCGCAACGATGGCGAGGCAGCTGAGGAATGTTCCTGTCCTCCCTAGGCCGCCGTAACACGCGACTTCAACGAGTTCACCCGCGCTCGCTCGACGATGAACTTCGCCCACAAGGTCGAAGACTTCGGCGCCGGTCTCCGGCAGACCGAAGTCCGGCCATGCGATCAATTGATACGGCCACGTGACGTCTGGATCCGTGGCCCATCGCTCATCCATGTACACCGCGAAGTCGGGAGTTCGAAATCGCTCCGACGGCACTAGGTCGAGTCGTCCTTGTGCCAGGACGAACGTGTCATCTGGGAATGTAACGATCACGGATGGATTCTCCCTTCTCGAAGCGGCCAAAGGGCTAGTCTGTCGGGTCGGAGTGTGACCGAAGCGCCGAGACTCCCATTAGTTTTCATACGGTGACGCAGATTCCGATTGCCTGCACGCTCTCCGCGACGGAACAGTCAGATCGTGGCGACGAGTGGCATCAGTTTCTCACTACCAACGTCGTTGAAACCGTTCGAACCGAATCGTCCGCACGACTGCGGTTGAGGGATGGAAACGAGGTCATCGTGGTCGCCGTCGACCTCGCCCGACGCGAGAAAGCATGTTGTGCCTTCTTTGATTTCGAACTTGAGCTTCTCCCCGATGAAGTCTGGCTCCGCGTCGAAGCTCCCTCGGAGGCCTCGTCCATTCTCGACGGCCTGATCAAACTCGAGTAATTATCGATTCGAGGGACTCAGCGAAGGGCCGATGACGCTCCGCTCAACTCCCATTCGGTACCTCGTCGAAGGAAGATCGACTGATAGGTTGCCCATGACTGCTCAAGCCAGGGGGACGCTTTGATTTGTTCGAATGGACATCAATGCCCAGAGAATGTGGCGTTTTGCCCGACGTGCGGAGTCGCCGTGGGTACGGCGCCACCAATGGGTGCCACGGCGCCGCCGCCGCTGGGCGCAATGCCGCCACCCATGCCCCAGGTCACCTACGTCCAACAGTTTCAGACGCAGTCGACCAACGGTCTCGCCATTGCCTCGATGGTGCTCGGGATCGTGTGGGTGTGGTGGATTGGCTCGATTCTCGCCCTGATCTTTGGCTTCGTCGCGCGCAAGCAGATCAAGGAGCGCGGACAAAAGGGCGACGGAATGGCTATCGCGGGCATCGTCTTGGGATGCGTCGGGGCCGCCACACTCATCCTGTTCATCATCTTGGCCGCCAGCGTGCACCACACGACGTACAACTTCCAGAATCCGTAAAACAACTTCGTCTCATTGATTCGTAATACCTTCGGCGAGGTCTCGGAGCGCCACCAAGACGGGATTGTCTTCGTCGGCGTCGTCCCCGTCGACCTCGGACTCGCGAGGATCTTCCTGAATGAAGGTCACCCGGGTTCCGTCGTCGACGTCCGTGAGCTCGTAGGTCATGGTGAAGTAGTTCTCGGGAAGGTCGTCGAGACCGGGTCGCGGGGCGAAGAGCGAGTAGCGCAGTCGAGTCGGCTCATCGACTTCCAGCACCGTCCCCCACTGCTCAAAGGTTTGGCCCTGCCACTCGGCGCTGAATCGAATTGGGTGACCGACGATCCAGTCGGTCCTCAACTCGCTGTTGTACTGCCACAGTCGCACGTACTCCGGCAAGGTCACGGCCGCCCACACGACGTCTCGAGGAGCGTTGATCGTGACACCCGACGTTGACACTCGCATAGCGCTCGAGTGTAGGGGACGTGTTGGGCCGCTCGATGACGAGCGTGTCCACTCGACGGCGGCGGCGCCGTCACCGGCGTGTGATTGAGTGGTATCCGAGGTCGACAGCGAAAGGTCGAAGATGAGTGCGCAGTTGCCACCACCGAGCGCCGAGCGCGTTGACGTCATCGTGCTGAACGGTCCGTCGAGCTCGGGCAAGACGACACTCGCGCAAGCCCTCCAAGACGTTCTGGAGGACACGTGGCTGGTCTTCGGCATCGACACGTTGATCAGCTCGCTCCCTCTGTCATTGCTGGACATTCACCGCGACGCCACCATTGGCGCACACCCGAGGGAGCACTTGGTGCGCGACGGAGGCATCTCATTCGATGCGGTCGGTGCGATCACCGTCGGGGCCGAGTTTCGACGACTGGAGTCCGCGTGGCTCCGGGGACTGGCCACGGTCGCCGGACAAGGCGTGCACTTCATCCTCGACGAAGTGTTCCTCGACGGCGCGCCCTCCCAAGTCCGACTGCGCCAAGCACTCGCCGGGCACCGCGTGGCGTGGATCGGGGTGACCTGTGACCTCGACGTCCTCGCCCAGCGCGAGCGCGATCGAGGTGACCGCGTTGTCGGCGAGGCCGAGCAGCAGTGGCGTCGCGTCCACGACGGCGTCCACTACGACCTCGTCGTCGACACGACGTCGCGCCCGGCCGACGACGTGGCTCGAGAGATCGCGACGTACGTCCTGGCGACCTCGGCGTAGCGCGTGTCGAGCATCGCGCACGGTCACGACGCGCTACCGTCGCGGCGCTACTGGCTCCCCTGGCAGGTCTCGTTCGTGTTGCTCGCGACCACGTGGGGCTGCTCGTTCTGGTGGATCAAACTCGGCCTCGAGTACTTCTCGCCCGTTGAGGTCGCCTTTGGAAGGATCGCCCTCGGCGCCTTCGCCCTGCTGATTACGTGCGTCGTGACCAAGACGCACTTGCCGCGACGACGTTCGACGTGGCGTCACTTGGCGGTGGTCGCAATCTTGCTGAACAGCGTCCCGTTCTCACTCTTCGCCTTCGGCGAGACCCACGTGTCATCGATCATTGCGGGACTGATCAATGCCATGACCCCGCTCGCGACACTCGCCGTCTTGTTGATCGCGTTCCCCGAGGAGAAACCGACGCGCGAGCGCGTCATCGGTCTGATCCTCGGCTTCCTCGGCGTGCTGGTGGTGCTCGGCGTGTGGGACGGACTGCGCAACGGACAACTCATTGGCACGCTCGCGTGCGTCGGTGCGGTCTGCTGCTACGGCGTCGCCTTCCCCTATGCGCGTCGGCACCTCTCCAATGATCCCGAGGCGACGCTTGCGAAGGCCACCGGTCAGGTGATGCTCGGCGCGGCGTTCCTGATTCCAGCGCTGATCATCTCCGAGATCGTCGCCGCGCCCCAGCATCGTGGCCACCTCGGACTCGGGACGGTCTGTGGCATGTTGGCCCTGGGCGTGCTCAGTACGGGCTTCGCCTACATCTTGAACTTCCAGGTCATCGACGCCGCCGGAAGTTCCACCGCGACTGGCGTCGCGTACCTCTCGCCGATCGCGGTCGTCATCGTCGGCACGTTATTCCTCGGCGAACACCTCTACTGGTACGAACCGGTCGGCGCCGTGATCGTCTTGTTGGGCGTGACGATCGCCCAAGGGCGGGTCAAACGACTCCGCAGCGCGTAACCCTTACGCTTCGTGACGATGGCCCGTGCGGGGGGCGCGAGCGAGGACTACGTTATGGGCAGCAGCACGTGAATCGAGGTGCCATTGACAATCGCCCCCGCCCACCCGAAGGCCCGGACCGTTGCCCTGATTGGTCGAAACGGCGTCGGCAAGACGTCACTACTCGAAGCGCTCGTCGTCGCCACCGGCGGCTTGGAACGAGCCGGAAAGGTTGACGCGGGCACCACGCTCGGTGCCAATGATCCCGAAGAACGCAAGTATCAGATGTCCCTCGGCATCTCCATGGCGCCGGTGTGGATCGGCGAGGACAAATTGACGTTGCTCGACACGCCGGGACTGATCGATTTTCACGGTGAGGTGGAACGCGCCCTTGACGTCGCCGACGTCGCGGTCCTCGTGGTCAGCGCCGTTGACGGCATCCAAGGTGATTTCGTCGCGACCTGGGACCTCGCGCGCGGGGCCGACGTGCCCGTCGTCATCTTCGTGAACGCGCTCGACGCCGAACGCGCCGACTTCGAATCGACGCTCGGTTCACTCGAACAGGTCGTCGGGCCCCGGCTGGCGCCGTTGGAGCTGCCCATCGGCGAGGGTCCGTCACTCCAGGGCGTCGTCGACCTCCTGGCCGACGAGGCCATCTTCTATGACGGCAGCGCGCCGCGCCACGCCCCGGTGCCGGCCGAGTTGGCCGACTTGGAGTCGAGGGTGCGCGCCAGTCTGATCGAGGCAATCGTCGTCGCCGACGACACCTTGACCGAGCGCTACCTCGAGGGCGACGTGCCGACCATGGATGAACTGGAGCCGGCCCTGGCCGAGCTGATGATCGAGGGACGGATCGTCCCGGTCACGTGCGGCTCGGCCACGCGCGGCGTCGGCGTCGACCGCCTGGCCACGTTGCTCGATGAGATCGCGGTCTCTCGCCCGATACCGGCACTGATGAACGGCAACGAGACGTTCCTCGACCGTGACCCCGACGGCGAGCCGATCATGCGGGCCTTCAAGGTCATCGTCGACCCCTACGTCGGTCGCATCGTCGTGATGGAGGTGATCTCGGGCACGATCACGCCCGACGTGACGCTGGTCAATGTGCGAACCCGAAGCGACGAGCGCCTGCACGGTCTGCACCACCTCTTCGGCTCGAAGCTCGTGCCGATGACGCGCGCGGTGGCCGGTGACGTGGTCGTGGTCGCCAAACTCAACGACGTCGCGGTCGGTGACGTCCTCGCCAAGCGGGGCGTCGACCTAGCGACGCTCCCACCCCCGGCGACCGCGCCGGCCCTTTCGGTGGCGCTGCTCAGCGCGTCGCACGACGACGACGACAAGATCGCCACGGCGCTGCACCGGCTCTCCGAGGAGGACCCGTCACTTCGTATACGACATGACCCGGTGTCACGTCGGCTGGTGGTCGACGCCATGGGTGACACGCACCTGAAGGTCACACTCGAGCGACTGCGCCGCCGATTCAACGTGAACGTCACGACCGCGACCCCCGACGTCCAGCGCTACGAGACCATCCGGTCGGCTCGCGAGTGCGAGGGTCGACTGAAGAAACAGACCGGCGGTCACGGTCAGTTCGCGGTCGTGAATCTCAAGGTCGAACCGATCAAACCCGATGAGCCCTTCGAGTTCGTCGACGCCATCGTCGGTGGTGCGGTCCCGCGCCAGTTCATCAGCGCGGTGCGCAACGGCATCGAGAAGTCGATGGCGCGCGGCGGTCCGGCCGGATTCCCGGTCGTCGGCATCCGCGTCACGCTCTTCGACGGCAAGTTCCACAGCGTCGACTCCTCCGAGGCGGCCTTCGACACCGCGGGTTCACTCGGCCTACGCGCGGCGCTCGATGCCGCCGGCACGGTCGTGCTCGAGCGCATCATGGAGGTCACGACCACGTTCCCCACTGAGTACCTCGGCGAGGTGCTCAACGACCTCAAGGGTCGTCGCGGCAAGGTCGTCTCGACGAACCAGGACAACGGCGACCTCGTCACGGTGACGTCCTACATCCCCGAGGACGGACTGCATCGATACGGCCTGGACTTTCGCGCCATCACGGCCGGACGCGGTCGCGTCGCGATTCAGCTGCATCACCTGTCCGAAGCGCCGTAGATCGTCACCTCTCGATCGCGTTCGTGACGACTTAGTGCGGCACGTCGAGTCGCGTCCAGAGACCGTGGTGATGACACCATCCCCAGTCACTCGGCGTGGCACCGGGCAACGTGACGAGGACCTGTGTGCCGCCTGACTTCGCGCCCTCGCTCGATCGAACTGACGTCGGCCAGTCCACCATGAACGGCGACTCGAGTGAGATCCAGGCGACGTTGCCGTTGGCGCAGCGTTCGGATACGTCCTCGAAGTAGGCCACTTGGTCCTCTTCGGGGAAATACGCCACGACGTAGCTGTTGAGTACGACGGTCAACGCCGAAGGATCACCGAGCGCGAGCGCGTCACCGAGACGGTCCGCGGCCGTGCCGCGCAGCACCGTGGTCTTCGGGCCACGACGGACGCCGCGCGATGATCGCGTCGAGTCGATCGAGGCGACGCGGTTCTTCGGGCCACAGACACGCCTCGAGCCAGAGCCGGTCGTCGTCGACCGAGAGGTCGAGTGGCGACGGGTCGATGCCGACGCGCGAGACGACGTCGGGTAACGGCAGCGAACGGTCGATCGGCGTCTCGTCGCGACAGACGAGGGTCAACGGATTGTCGTCATCGGTCGTTCGTACTGGGAACTGATCGAAGTGAAGATTGATGCCGGCCGAGGTCCCCACGTCGATGAGATTGATCGACGGGTATCCACGTCGCGCGATCAGCGCGATGACCGCCTGGAAGACGGCGGAGCGACCGGGCTCGTTGGTCTGCGTGGAGCGGTGGAGTTCGTCACGTACCAACGCCGGTTCGGCGTTGAGGACATCGACGACGTCACCCGCGGCCGCTGCGGGATCGCTGATGAGTCCGTGTCGAGCATCGGAGTAGATCGGCGCCAATACCGGATGCCCCCGCAACGCGGCGAGGTGCAGTGACGCGAGTACCAACATCGGATTTCTCTGTTCGACACGAACACCCGCCAATAGTTCTTGCGCCACCACGTCACCCTCGAGCGCGATCATCAACGCGGAGTAGAACGGCAGTCGGGCGTGATCCTCGGGCGTGAATGCGAAGTGGTAGCGACGTCGCGCGTCCTCGAGGTCCACGGCCATAGTGAGCACGATACCCAGTGAAGGCGCCGAGAAACGCGGGTCATCCGTTCACTTCGTGAAGTTCACGGGGCTGTGACGCACTCTAAGGTCGTCTCGGTGAAGAAGAAGATTGCGCTCGTCCAACTCGCGAAACATCGCGAACCGAGACTGCTCGTCACGGGTCAGACCGTGTCGCAGTTCGGTGACGGTGTCGCCCTCGTCGCGTTGACGCTGCTGGTCCTCGACACGACGGGCGACAGCGCGTCGAAGTTGGCATGGTTCGTCGCGGCGCGAATGACGCCTCTGGTGATCTTCCTCTTGGTCGGCGGCGCCATCGTCGACCGCTTCTCTCGGCGCATCCTGCTCCTCATCTCGGACTGCGTCCGAGCGGCGTTGACGGCCGTCCTCGTCGTCCTGATCGCCACCGACCATTTGCACTACGTCGAGTTGATCGTCTTCGCCGTGCTCTTTGGGACGTTCGACGCGGTCTTCATGCCCTGTATCACCGCGCTCACGCCGGAGATCGTGCCCGAAGACTTGCTGCCGGCGATGAACGCCGTGCGCCCGTTGTCGAACAACTTGATGGGCAACATGATCGGACCGGCCGTCGGTGGTGTCATCGCGGCCGCGAGTACCTCGTGGGCGATCAGTGTCGACTGTGCGACATTCTTGGTGTCGGCGAGTGCGCTGTTCCTGATGAAGCCCACGCCCACCCCGCGCCGCACGCCCGGGACCTCGATGCTCGCCGAGATCAAAGAGGGCGTTCGCTTCGTTCGCAACACGAGATGGCTCCGTACCAACTTGGTGGTCGCGGGAATCGTGAATGCCGTGATGTTCAGTCCCCTGGCGGTCTTGTTGCCGTATTTGCTCCGTCACACCCTGCACGACAGCAAAGTGATCGTGGGTTACACCTTCGCCGTCATGGGTCTCTCGGGGGCGATCGGCGCGCTGGTCGCCTCGAATCTGAAGATACCGCGACGACGTATCCGAGTGATGATCGCCTACTGGACGATCGCGTCCTTCGCGGGAGTCATCATCGGCTTCGCGACCAACTTCTGGGAAGTCATGATCTTTCCCGTCATCGCCTCGCCGCTCTTACTACTCGGCAACGTCATCTGGGAGTCGATGATGCAGTCCGAGGTGCCGCGAGAACTGCTCGGTCGGGTGAGCTCCGTCGATTGGACAATGTCGTTGGGCTTGGCCCCGCTCGGTATCGTCCTGGCGGGTTTCCTCGCGACCGAGTGGGGCGTGCGCACCTACTTCGTCGTGATGAGCCTCGCGGCGAGCGCGCCGGGCGTGTGGATCTTGTTCTCGCGCAAGATCAACGCGATCGACAAGGACCGTGTCAAGGGATCGGTAGTTGCGGCGCCTCCGCCAGTGACATCCCCACTAGGCGAGAACCCTTCTTCGCAGAACCTGGGTATATAGCGTCCGGTCGAAACGACCGACCCTTCGCCTCGCCGACGCGCCCGCCGCGAACCTCGACCCACTCATCGTTGGTGGACTCATTGACGACGTGGGCGACGAAGACCCAGTGCTGACGGCGTTCCTTGACGCCGTCGACGACGACCGCGTCCCCGGCCGAGACGCCGTTCCAACGCGTGTTGCGCACCACGTGGCCGTGACGGGTCACCTCGGCGCGTTGTTCTCATACCTCCAGTTCTAGTCGGTGGTTCTGTGGTCGCTGGACGTCACATCGCTGTCGTACCGTAGACCTATGACCTTTACGCAGGAACTGCCGCACTCGCTCTCCCCCTCTCGTCTCTCGGATTTCCAGGCCTGCCCGCGCCGCTACCAGTACACCTCGATCGAACGAATCCCCCAGCCAGCGTCCTACGCCAGCGCGAAGGGTCGCTTCGCGCACTTCGTCTTCGAACAACTCTTCCTCCTCCCCGCCGAGGATCGCACCATCGAACGGGCGCGCGAGTTCGTCCCGGCCGCCGTCGAGGCGATCCTCACCGAGGACGTGCGCAGTGAGATCGCCATGGATGACGCGATGATGACGAAACTCCTCAAAGAGACCGAACGCATCATCACGACGTACTTCGAGATGGAAGACCCGACGACGGTCAACTCAGAGGGCGTCGAGATGCGACTCGGCGTGACCATCAACGGCGCGCCGCTCTTCGGGATCCTGGACCGCCTCGACCGCGACGCCGACGGGTCGCTCACGATCGTCGACTACAAGACCGGCGGCCTACCCAATCGCAACTTCGACACGCAGACGTTCGCCAACGCCGAACTGTACGCCGCGCTCTGCCAGGTCGGCCTCGGTGAGAAGCCCACCAAGATCCGACTGATGTACGTCAATGAGGGCGAGAGCATCGAACGCAACGTGAGCGACGTCAACGTGCGCGCGCGGTCCCAGACCGCGGCGAACGCGTGGGAGAAGATCAACCGTTTCTACGGCGACGGCGAGTTCCCGGCGACGCCGTCGGTGCGTGCCTGTCGTTTCTGTTCCTACAAGGACCTCTGTCGCGCCGAAGGTATCGCCGTTCCCGTCTGAAGGACCTTTAGGGTGGCGTGATGACTTCGTTCGACCTCTCCTTCGACTATCGCTGCCCCTTCGCGAAGAACATCCACTTGCACGTGCTCACCGCGCTGCGCGCCGGTGCGGACTTCGACGTCAACTTCGCGCCGTGGTCGCTCAGTCAGGGCAGCCGCGCCGAGGGCGCACCGGACGTGTGGAACGATCCGGCCTACGACGCCGACCTCCTCTCACTGGCCGCCGCGGTCTCGGTACGCGACCACCAGAGCGAGTACTTCCTCGACGCGCACGAGGCGATGTTCCGCGCTCGTCACGACCGCGCGATTCGACTCGTCACACTCGACGAGATCAGTAACGTCCTCGCGCCACTCGGGGTGGACATGGCCAAGGTCGCCGCCGACGTCGCCTCACGTCGACCCCACGACGTCATCGCCGCGAGTCACAAGGAGTTCGACCGCTTCGAGGCGTTCGGCGTACCCACGTTCGTCGTCAACGACGACGCGACGTTCGTTCGCTACATGAGCGAACCCGATGACGACCCGGCCACGTCAGTCGAACTCATCACGTCGCTGCTGGCGATGATGACCAACCGCGCGGCCTTGAACGAGTTCAAGCACACGCAGCTGCCGCGCTGACTTACTTCCTCGACTGGTACTCGAGCAACGTGTCGAAGGTCTCGTCGCGGTCGGCGGCCTCCCCGGCCATCGCGGCCGCGAACTCCGTGACGCCCGCCTCGGCCAACGCATCCAACTTCTCGAGCACTTGTGCTCGCGTACCGAAGAGCCCGACGTCGGCCGGACCCGCGGCGCCTTCTCGGTCGAGCATCGCGCGGTAACTCGGCAGCGTGCCGTAGATCTCGAGTTGCTGGTTGGTCTTGGTCATCGTGTCCGCCACGTCAGCGGTCACCGAGATCGGCAGGCTGCACACGACGCGCGGGGCCGGTCGACCGGCGGCGGCCGCGGCGGCATTGATGGTCGGCGTGACGTGCGTCGCGATGGTCTTCACGCCCGTCATCCAGGTCAGCGTGCCGTCGGTCAGCGCGCCGGCCATCTCGAGCATCTTCGGCGCCAGGGCCGCGACGAGCAGTCCGGGCGTTCGCGTCTCGCGCGGTCCCAACGTACCCATCGTCGAGGCACTGACCCGTTCGCCGAAGGTACTGACGCGTTCGCCGCGAAGCAGTGGCGCGAGGATCTCCAGATACTCACGCATGTAGTGCGCGGGCCGCTCGAAGGAGATCCCCCACATTCCTTCGACGACGGCCTTGTGCGACAGACCGACGCCGAGGGAGAGTTTCCCGCCGATGGCCTCTTGGACCGTGCGCGCCTGCGCGGCCAGCATCGTCGGGTGGCGCGTCTGGATCGGCACGACGGCCGTGCCGAGGTCGAGGTCCGGGTAGGCCCGACCGAGCACGGCGAAGACCGTGAGCGTGTCGGGGCCGAAGATCTGCGAGGACCACATCCGGGTGAAGCCGCGCTCGCGCAGACCGGCGGCGCGCTCGAGGGACTTCTCGAGGGGTCCGTCGACGTCCATATTGATGGCGATGTCCATAGGGGCCTCCTCAGTCGACCGATAGCGTTACGGTCGTGTCGATCGAATCCCAACTTACTGGTCCGGTATCAGTAGGGGTGGTGGGAGCGGGCCAGTTGGCCCGCATGATGGGCGAGGCGGCTCGCGACGCCAACGTCACGCTGACCGTGCTCGCGACCTCGCTGGAAGATTCGGCCGTCGCCACCGCCGACGCCGTGGTGATCGGTGCGCCCGATGACGTCGAGGCACTCGATGAACTGGCCGCGCTCGTCGAGGTCGTCACCTTCGACCACGAACTCGTCGACCTCGATCAGATCGCGACGCTGGAAAAGCGCGGCGTCATGGCGCGACCGGACGCGCGTTCCCTTCGATTCGCCGCGGACAAGGGGCACCAGCGCCGGGCCTTCGACGCCGCCGGCGTGCCGGTCCCGCGCTTCATCGTCGTGACGTCAACGTCCGATCCCGATGTTGAAGGGCTTCCTCGACAGTGTCGGCACGCCGGTACTGAAGGCCGCGCGCGGCGGCTACGACGGACGCGGCGTGCTCTTTCCGCAGAGTCGCGTCGAGACACTCGCGTTGATCGACGAACTCTGTGCCACGACGAGCGTCGTGGTCGAGGAACGACTGAATCTGCGCAGTGAGATGGCGCTCGTCGTCGTGCGCGGCCTCCAGGGTTACGCGAGCTATCCCCTCGTCACGACGGTGCAGTCCAAGGGGATGTGCATCGAGACCCGCTACCCCGCCGAGGTCGACGAGACGACGGCGCACGAGGCGAATCGACTCGGGCGAAAGATCGCCAATCTGGTGAACGCGCTCGGCGTGCTGGCGATCGAGTTCTTCGTGAGCGACCGCGGTCTCTTCGTGAACGAGATCGCGCTGCGCCCGCACAACACGGGACACTGGACGATCGAGGGCGCCGCGACGAGCCAGTTCACGAATCATCTCTTGGCGGTGAGTGGTCGACCCCTGGGACCCACCGACCCGATCGTGCGCGCCGCGGTGATGGTGAACGTCGTGGGCGCAAACGAACCCAGTTCGACTCGAGAACGCCGAAGCGGTCCCCGGCGCCCACGTGCACGACTACGGCAAGTCGTGGCGCCCGGGACGCAAACTCGGTCACGTCACCGTCGTGGGCGACGACGTGCGCGCGGCGCACGTGACAGCATGGGAGAGCGCGCGGGCGTACGGCACGGGGACACGGGAGACATAGTGCAGCCACTCGTTGGGATCGTCATGGGCAGTTCCTCGGACCACGAGGTCATGAAGGGCGCCGAAGCGATCCTCGAGCGCTTCGGCGTCGCGAGCGAGACACACGTCGTCTCGGCACACCGCACGCCCGAGGCCATGATCGAGTACGGACTCGCCGCGCGCGCAGCGCGGACTGAAGGTGCTGATCGCCGGCGCCGGCGGTGCGGCGCATCTGCCCGGCATGTTGGCCGCGGTGACGACGCTGCCGGTCATCGGCGTCCCGGTCGCGCTCGCCCAACTCGACGGCCTGGACTCCCTGCTCTCGATCGCCCAGATGCCGCGCGGCGTGCCGGTGGCGACGACCGCGATCAACGGCGCGACGAACGCCGGTCTGCTCGCCGCGCGCATCCTCTCACTCGGTGACGACGCGTTGGCCAACGCGCTCGAGGAGTACCGACACGAGTTGGCGTCGCAGGCGAACCAGCAGGACCGCGAACTGCCGCGGAGTTAACGACTTTCTTAGAATTCGACGACCGGTCACCCGTTCGCCGGAGGACCGCGTCGCCCCCTAGTGTGGACTCGTAACTAAGGAGGCCCACCATGGGAATCATGAAGCGCATCAGCACCATCTTTCAGGCCAAGACGAACGCGGCCCTGAACAAGGCTGAGGACCCCCGCCAGACACTGGATCTCTCCTACGAACAGCAACTCGACAACCTCACCAAGGTCAAGCGCGCCGTCGCCGACGTCGCCACCGCGCGCAAGCGCGTGGAAATCCAGGCCGAGCAGCTGAAGAGCCAGGGCGACAAGTTGGCCGAGCAGGCCAAGGCCGCGCTGGCCCAGAACAACGAGCCCCTCGCGCGCGAGGCCCTGACGCGCCGCCAGGCGATCACCGTGCAGTTGGCGGACCTCGAGACCCAGCACGCGACCATCGTCGATCAGGAACAGAAGTTGACCGACACGGCCCAGCGCCTCCAGACCGAGGTCGAGGCCTTTCGCACCAAGAAAGAGACCATCAAGGCGACGTACACCGCGGCCGAGGCGTCGGCGCACATCTCCGAAGCCGTCAGCGGCATCTCGTCGTCCATGGGCGACGCCGGTGCCGCGATGCAACGCGCCCAGGACAAGGTGGCCGAGATGCAGGCCCGCAGTGGCGCGCTCGATGAACTGCTCGCTTCGGGCGCACTGACCGACCTGACGAGCACGAACGACGACATCCAGGCGCAACTCGACAAGGCCAAGGGCACGTCGGACATCGACGCGCAGATCGCCGCGCTGAAGACCCAGGTCGGCAGTGGCGCGACCTCCGAACTCCCCTCGGGCACTGCATCCGCGGCCGCTCCGGCCGCCGACGCCGCGGCGAGCCCCGAGGAGGCCAAGTAATGGCCAAGTCGAAGATCGAGAGCGACCACGGACTGAACGTTCGCATGTTCTTGACCGGCCTCGCACTCGTCATCCTCTACGTCATCATCTTCTCGGTGCTCTTGAGCGTCGGGGTCGCACTCGGCTTCGTCATCGTGATCTGCTTCGGGCTGTTGTTCTGCCAGTACTACTTCTCGGACAAGATCGCGATGTTCTCGATGCACGCGAAAGAGGTGACGCCGGCCCAAGAGCCCAAGCTCCACCAGATCGTCGATCGGCTCTGTCTGCTCGCGAACATGGAGAAGCCCCGCGTCGGTGTGGCCGAGATGGACATCCCCAACGCCTTCGCCACCGGACGCAGTCCCAAGCACGCCGTGATCTGCGCCACCCGAGGATCTGATGAACCGCCTGAACGACGAGGAACTCGAAGCCGTGCTCGCGCACGAGCTCAGCCACGTCGCCCACCGCGACGTCGCGGTGATGACCATCGCCTCGGGCGTCGGCATGCTGGCCGGTCTGGTCAGTCGCATCGCGCTGTGGAGCACGATCTTGTCGGGCGGCGGGCGCAGTCGCAACGGCCAGCAACTCGTGATCCTCGAACTGCTGACGTTCGTCGTGTCGATCGTGATCTACATCATCGCCTTCTTGTTGACGATGGCGCTCTCGCGCTACCGCGAGCTCGCCGCCGACCGCTCGGGCGCGATCCTCATCGGCAAGCCCAGCGTGCTGGCCAGTGCGCTGGTGCACGTGACCGGGGACATGGGCAAGATCCCGCGCACCGACCTTCGCAAGTCCGAAGGCATGAACGCCTTCTTCTTCGCCCCGGCGCTCGCGGGCAACACCGCCGCGTCGCTCTTCTCGACGCACCCGTCGCTGGAGAAGCGACTGGACGCGTTGAAGAAGCTCGAAGTCGAACTCAACGGCTAGTGGGCCTTCGCGACACTCTCTTCGGTCGCACCAAGCAGGTCGCGCCGAAGTTGGACGGACTGTTCGCGCTGCCGTCGGCGGCGTTGACCCTGCAGAGCGAACTCGACCTCGTGCCCTCGGGTAACGCCGGACTGTGCTTCAAGGCCGGCAGCGGCGAGACCACGATCACCACGGACGACGACATCCTCGCCCTGCTCAACTTCGACGACAAGACCGGCACCGTGAAGGTGACGACCGACGACTTGGGATTCAAGTGGCTGGTCGTTACCGACCCCGAACTGGACGGGCTGGTCACGCGAATCCATGGCGCGAACACGACGATGGTCGAGCACGGACTCGGTCCGCGACTGTTGTGCGCGGTCTTCGGTTTCGTCCCCAAGACGCCACCGGGTGACGGCGCGGTTCGCATGGTCTATCTCCTCAAGCAGGGAACCTTCTACCCGTTCGCGCCGACCGGACCGGAACAGCGCGACAACGAACTCGAGTTGCGCGTGCGTTCCTTCATCGGCGACGACCTGCCGATGGAGAAGAACCTCGCGCGCTGGATGGCGCTCTGGAACCTCCCGGTCACCTAGCGAACGAAATCCACGAACTCGTTGTCCAGTAGTTCGTCGAGCCCTTCGGCGTAGTCGAGGTCCAACTGCGTCAGACCATCGCGGTCGTGCGTCCAGAGTTCAAAGCGCAGCCGTCGATACTCGAAGGTCACGACCGGATGATGATCCAAGTGCTCCGCCAGGGCGACCTGCGCCTCGATGATCCTGGCGCCACTCGCGTAGTCACTGGTTCGAACGTGGCGAACCAAGTGACCATCGGTGACGTGCCAGCGCGAATGCGCGGTAGTCCACTCTTCGACGACAGCGGGCCTCGAGGCGTGCCGGCCGGGTCAAGGGTGCGTCATGTCCTCGGGCACCACGGCCGCGTCGAACTCCTCGCCGCTCAGTAGTCCCAGCGTGAGCGCCGCCTCGCGCAACGTCGTGCCCTCGTGGTGCGCCTTCTTCGCGACTTCGGCGGCCTTGTCGTAGCCAATACTCGGCGCCAACGCCGTGACGAGCATCAGTGAGTTGTGCAGGTGCTGGGCGATGCGCTTCTCGTCGGGTTCGAGTCCATCGATGCAGAACTCGCGGAACCGGTCACAGGCGTCGCTCAAGAGATCGACCGAGTTGCAGAAGTTGTGGATGAGGACCGGCTTGCAGACGTTCAGCTCCAGGTTGCCCCGCGACCCAGCGGACGTGACGGCGACGTCGTTGCCGAAGACCTGGACCGCGACCATGATCATCGCCTCGCACTGCGTGGGATTGACCTTCCCGGGCATGATCGAACTGCCGGGTTCGTTCTCCGGCAACTTCAGTTCGCCGAGTCCCGAACGCGGACCCGATCCGAGCCACCGGATGTCGTCGGCGATCTTCGCCAGGCTGGCCGCCAGCGTTCGAATCGCACCGTGGGCGAAGACCAGCGCGTCGTGCGCCGCCAGGGCCGCGAAGTAGTTCGGCGCCGCGACGAACGGCTTGCCGGTCAGGGCGGTGATGGCCACGGCCACGCGCTCGCCGAACTCCGGATGGGTATTGAGGCCCGTTCCGACGGCGGTCCCGCCGGCCGCCAACTCATAGAGCCCCGGCAAGACGAGGTCGAGTCGCGCGAGGTCGGCGTCGAGTTGGGCGACGTAGCCCGAGAACTCCTGACCCAGCGTGAGGGGCACGGCGTCCATCAAGTGCGTGCGTCCGATCTTCGTGATGCCCGCGAACGCGTCGACTTTTATGTTGAGCGCGTCACGCAGACGAGCGACGGACGGGATCAAGCGGTCGGTGATCTCGAGGACCGCGGCGATGTGCATCGCCGTCGGAAACGTGTCGTTGGACGATTGGGACATGTTGACGTGGTCGTTCGGATGAATCGGATCCTTGCTCCCCATCACGCCACCCGCCAATTCGATGGCACGATTCGAGATGACTTCGTTGACGTTCATGTTGGTCTGCGTGCCCGAACCGGTCTGCCAGATGCGAAGTGGGAACTCGTCAGCCAGTGCTCCGTCGGCCACCTCTCGAGCGGCTTGTTCGATCAGCGACGCACGTTCTGAATCAAGCTTGCCGAGGTCGTTATTCACCTGCGCCGAAGCGAACTTCAGGACGCCAAATGCACGGATCACCGCGGTGGGCATCGTCTCGTGACCGATGGCAAAGTGGTGGAGGCTTCGTTCGGTTTGGGCGCCCCAATAATGATTCGCCGGCACTTCAATCGGGCCCATCGAATCGGACTCCACTCTCACGTCACTCATCGCGGCTTCGCTACCTTTTCTTGGCGGATTTCTTGATGGGCTTCCTTGCCGGTGCTTTCTTCGCAGGCGCTTTCTTTGCGCGTTGACTTCTTCGCAGCGGTCTTCTTCGCTGGTGACTTCTTCGCTGGTGACTTCTTCGCTGGTGACTTCTTCGCTGGTGACTTCTTCGCTGACGACTTCTTCGCTGGTGACTTCTTCGCCGCGGTCTTCTTCGCCGGCGTCTTCTTGGCAGGCGCCTTCTTCGCAGGCGTCTTCTTGGCGGCAGACTTCTTCGCTGATGACTTCTTTGCTGGTGACTTCTTTGCCGCCGCCTTCTTGGCCGGCGCCTTCTTCGCCGGCGCCTTCTTGGCTGCGGTCTTCGTCGCTGCCGACTTCTTGGCCGGCTTCTTCTTTGCCGGTGTCTGCGTCGCGGCGGGAGGCAGCTCGAGTACGAATGCTTCGAGTTCGGCCGACACTTCCCCGTCGTACAGCTTGATGCCTTCGACGACGACCTTGCGGGCCGCGATGACGTCTTCCCAACGTGGTCCTTCACCCGTTCCGGGAACCTCGAGGAGCAGTGGCAGGTCTCGGAAATCATGGTGACCGACAAGCGCCGCCAAACCCTCCGTGCCGATCGTCCCTTCGCCGATGTTCGCGTGACGGTCGCGGTTGCCACCCAACTCGGTCTTCGAGTCGTTCAAGTGGAAGCATCGGAGACGCTCCGAGGCCGATGCCCATGTCGAGATCGTGCACGAGTTTGTTCGTCGCGTGCGTACTGGAGTAGTCATAGCCGCTCGCCCACAGGTGCTGCGTGTCGATGCACAGGCCGATCCGTTCGTCGCCACCCGTGGCGTCGATGATGGCTTTGATCTCTTCGAAACTGCGCCCCACCGTGCCGCCGCTCCCCGCCGCGTTCTCGATCAGGATCGGACAGTCCTTGACACCCTCAGGCGCCGCGTCGGCGGTGTCGAGGGCGCGCTTAAAGGCCTCGGCCATCTGCGGCAGTGCCTCTTCGAAGCCACTCCCCTTGTGCGAGCCGACGTGCAACACGACGCCCGATGACGCCATGCCCCGCGCGGTCGAGAGGTTGCTGATCAAGCACGCGACGGATTTCTCGTAGAGGTCCTTGTCGGGCGTGGCGAGATTGATCAAGTACGTCGCGTGACAGAACGTGTTGCGCACGCTGGGATGATTCGCCTGCGCCTCGCGATACGCCTCGAGCACGGCCGGCGCGTACTGCGACGGCTTCCACATACGCGGACTCTGCACGAATATTTGAATCGACGTGGCGCCGATATTGACGCCTTCTTCCAACGATGGGACGAGCTTGCCCCCACCGCGTACGTGTGCACCTATGTTCATTACAGTAAAACTACCCGCCGCACGTCAGGACGCCAATGGCCGAATCATTCACACCCGCCGCGCAAGCGCTCATCGCCAAGAAAGTCCTCGCGCACGTCGCCAGCCTCGACGCCGACGGCGGTCCCAACGTCTCTCCGGTGTGGGTCGAACTCGATGGTGAGGACCTCGTGATCAATACGGCACTGGGGCGGGCCAAAGCCCGCAACCTCGCCTCGGACGCGCGCGTTTCGGTGTCGATCGTCGACCCGGACGACGATCACTCGATCATCACGCTTCGCGGCTCGGTCGTGGTCTTCACGACCATCGGCGCCGATGAGGTCATCGACCGACTGGCGAAGAAGTACCTCGACGTCGATACCTACCCCAACCGTCGCGAAGGTGAAGTCCGCGTGACGGTGAAGATCCATCCCGATCGCATTACGCGTCAGCCCGAGTAGCGACTACCGGTAGGTCGTCTCGTCGAAGTCACGACGGGACTCACTGGACACCTCGCGAAGGGCCTCGTCCCCGTGGCGCAGCAACGCCCCGTCCCAACTCCACACCGCGATTGGTGCCGGTGGTGCCGGCCGGTTGTAAGGCACCGACCAAGGTCGCGACGCCGTTGGTGAAGTTCACTTCGTCATCGCTCAGCAGCGCCTCGACGACCTGGGCGCTGCCTTCGGCGCTGGGGGCGCTCACGACGACCGTGTCGAGCGGCACCAGCCAGCTCAGTGTCGCGACGTCGCGCGCCGGCCATCTGGGCCGAGTAGTCCTCCGAGAGCTCCAGCCAGACGCCGAGCGGCTTGGTGAGGCGATCGTGCAGCGATCCCAGGGTGACGATCGTGTCGGCGTCAGTGAGTGCGACGACGACGTGTCGTCGGTTCGCCTCTTCGACGAGGGCGTCGAGCGCGACGAAGCGAACGTCGAGTCGGACCAGCGTCATGACCTAGGGCTGCAGGTCCTCTTTGGGCAACTTCTCGATGTTCACGTCGCGAAAGGTGAGCACGCGCACCGACGGGACGAAGCGCGCGGTGCGGTACATGTCCCAGACCCAGGCGTCGTTTAGCGTCACTTCGAGCAACGTCGGCGTGCCAGTGGAGCGCACCTCAATGACCACGTCGTTGGCGAGGTAGAAACGTCGATCGGTCTCGACCGCGTAGTTGAACGTCCCGACGACTGCCTTGTACTCCTGGACGAGCGCGAGTTCCAGCGTCGATTCGTAGTCGTCGAGTTCCTCTTCGCCCACGCGCTACTGCGTGCGCTCGACGCGCAGTTCCTTGATCTTGGCGGCTTTTCCACGCAGATCGCGGAGGTAGTACAACTTGGCCCGACGTACGTCGCCGTAGGAGTCGACCTCGATCTTGGCGATCGTCGGCGCGTGCACCGGGAACGTGCGCTCCACGCCGACGCCGAAACTGATCTTGCGAACGGTGAAGGTCTCGTGCACGCCCGATCCCTGGCGGCGAATGACGACGCCCTGGAAGATCTGGACGCGCTCGCGCGTGCCCTCGACGACGCGGACGTGGACCTTCAGCGTGTCGCCGGTGCGAAATGAGGGGATGTCATCGCGAAGCGAATCGCGGTCGATGAGGTCGGTCGGGTTCATGGGAGCGGTCCCTTTCGGATCACTGAGGCTTTAGAAGTTTAGCCGTTTCGCCCGTTCGCTTCCAACACTGGGAATTCGGCCAGCACCGCTTCGTCGGCGTCGCTCAGTCCCCCACGCGCCGCGATCAGGTCCGGACGGCGCGCAATCGTGCGGTGCAGCGCCTGCGCGCGACGCCACCGCGCGATCCGGGCGTGGTCGCCGGAACGCAGAATCTCGGGTACCGGCACGCCGCGCACGTCCGCGGGCTGGGTGTAGTGCGGGTACTCGAGCAGTCCGTCACTGAAGGATTCGTCGAGGCTGCTCTCGTCGTTGCCCAATGCGCCGGGACGAAGTCGCACGACCGCCTCGATGACGCAGAGCGCGGCCAGTTCACCACCGGCGAGTACGAAGTCGCCGATCGAGACCTCGTCGTCGACCGCCAGGTCCAGCGCGCGCTGATCGATGCCCTCGTAGCGACCGCAGAGCAGCGAGAAGCCCTCCAACGCCGATAACTCCTTGGCCACGACGTGCGTGAAGGCCCTACCGGACGGCGTGAGGGCGATGAGCGGACGCGCGATGTCGGCGTGCTCGTCCAGCGTGCGCAGGATCGGTTCGGCGCGCAGCACCATGCCCGCTCCCCCGCCGAAGGGCGTGTCGTCCACCGTGCGGTGCGCGTCGTCGGTGGCGTCACGCAGATCGTGCAGGTGTAGTTCCCACACGTCGCGCTCACTGGCGCGACCGAGCACCGACGTCGACGCGTAGTTCGCGATCGCGTCGGGGAACAGCGTGAGCACGTCGACGCGCAACGTCATTCGAAGAGTCCCTCGGGGACGTCGACGTCGACGCGAACGTTCGGGTCCACACGGGTGACGAAGGTCAGCGGGACCAACGCGCCGCTGTCCAGGACCAAGAGGTCACTCGCGGGATTCGCCTCCACGCCTACGACGACACCGCGCAGCATGCCGCCGGCGTCGTAGACCTGCGCGTCGTAGAGCTGATCGATCCAGATCACGCTCTCGTCGACGAGACGCGGAGCCGAGAGCACGACGCCGCGCCACTGCTCGGCCTTCTCGCGCGTCTCGATGCCCTCGAAGGTGACGATGAAGCGCTGTTGGTGCGCGATCGAGGCGACGACGCGCAGTGGTGCCGCGCTCGGTGAGCAGTTCGCTGCCCGGCGCGAGACGCTCGACCCGGTCACTCCAGAGGTCGACCAGGACCTGACCCTTGAGGCCCTGTGCTTTGATGATGCGCCCGACTTCGAGCGTGGGGCGCTCGTCGGCGCTCACGATTAGTCGACGATGTCGACGGAGGTCGTCACGCCGTCGCGCGCGCCCGCGGCGCCGACGAGGGCGCGAATCGCTTGGGCCGTGCGACCACGACGTCCGATGATGCGGCCCATGTCATTGGCCCCGACACTGAGCGACAGCACGACCTTGCCCTGGCGCTCGACTGACCTCGACCGAGACCGCGCTGGCGTCCTCGGCGAGTGAGGTGGCGATGAACTGCAACACCGCGGTTGCGGTGGCGGCGTTCTCGACGGCGTCGCTGCCCTCGTTGACGTCCTCGTTGATGTCCTCGTCGTCGTAGCCGTCGTCAATCGTGTTGACGTCGCCGGCGACGTAGTCGTTGACGTCGCTCACTGGGTGGCCTTCTCGGCCTTGCGTTCGGCCTTGGCGGCCTCGAACATGTCGAGGGCGCCGCTGGTCTTGAGCAACTTGGCGACCCGCTCGGTCGGTTGGGCGCCCTGTTCGAGCCAGCGCAGGACCTTCTCGTTGTCGATCAGGGTGACGGTCTCGGGCTCGGCGGCCGACAGGCCACGGGGCTGGTAGGTGCCGACGATCTCGAGGAAGGCCCCGGAGCGCGCCCGGCGGCTCTCGGCGGCGACGACGCGATAGGTCGGTTGCTTCTTCTTACCCATGCGTACCAAACGAAGTTTCACAGCCACAACGAAATTCCCTTCAAACCTTTTGTCCCGGTTCACTGGAACTGGGCGAGATACCCGAGCGTCAAAGTTTAGCGTTGTTTGGGGGGTGTAACCCTCCCGCCTTTCTTCTTCTTGTTTTTGCCACCGCCGCCGCGCGCCGGTTGCGCCGATCGCATTCCCGCACCGAGGGCTTCGAATCCGGGCGGTAATGCGTCACCGCGTTGCGCCTGCGCCTTGGCCGCCATGTTCGCCATTCGACCCATGCCGCCGGGCATCGCGGGCATCGCGCCGCTGCCCATCTGGCGCATCATCTTTCGCATCTCGTTGAACTGCTTCAGGAGTTGGTTCACCGCGCTGACGCTCGTGCCCGAGCCGCGCGCGATGCGCGTGCGCCGTGATCCGTCGATGATGACCGGTTCGCGTCGTTCACGCTTCGTCATCGAGCGGATGATCGCTTCGATCTTGTTGAGCTCGCCCTCGTCGACGTTGCTCGCCGCCGAGCGCATCTCCTTGGTGACGCCGGGCATCATCTTCATGATCCCGCCGAGCGAACCCATCTTGCGCACCTGGTTCATCTGGGCGAGGAAGTCATCCAGCGTGAAGGTCCCGCTCATCATGCGACCGGCGCCCTCGGCGAGGACGTCGGAGTCCATGCGCTGCTCGGCCTGTTCGATCAACGAGAGCGCGTCGCCCATGCCGAGGATGCGACCCGCCATCCGGTCGGGGTGGAAGAGTTCGAAGTCGTCCAGCTTCTCGCCGGTCGAGGCGAAGACGACCGGTCGGCCGACCACGCCGCGCGCCGACAGCACCGCGCCGCCGCGCGCGTCGTAGTCCAGCTTGGTGACGATGATGCCCGAGAGCGCCAGGGTCTCGTGGAAGGCGCGCGCCGTGACGACGGCGTCCTGGCCGGTGACGGCGTCGATGACGAGGAAGGTGTAGTGCGGGATCGGTGGCCTTGCTGATGGAACGGACCTCGTCCATCAGCGCTTCGTCGATCGAGAGTCGACCGGCGGTGTCGATGATGACGACGTCGCGGCCCAGTCGCGTGGCCTCTTTGAGACCGTGCTTGCGCGACGTCGATCGGACGCGACGGTTCGGAGAAGACGTCGACGCCGATCTGCGCGCCCAGGACGCGCAACTGCTCGACGGCCGCCGGTCGCTGAAGGTCGGCGGCGATCAGATACGGCTGGCGACCCTGCTGCTTGAACCAGTGCGGCCAGCTTCGCCGCGGTCGTCGTCTTACCGGCGCCCTGGAGTCCGGCCAACAAGATGACCGTCGGGCGGCTTCGAGGCGTAGGTGACCTTGAGGGCCGATCCGCCGAGCACTTCGATGAGCTGTTCGTGCACGGCCTTGATGACCTGTTGGCCGGGCGAGAGACTCTGGCTGAGCGCCTCGCCGCTGAGGCGTTCGCGCACGGCGTCGAGGAACGCGCGAACGACGCCGAGTTCGACGTCGGCCTCGAGCAGCGCCGCGCGGACCTCGCCCAGCGCCTCGTCGAGGTCGGCGTCACTGAGGCGTCCGCGCGAGCGCAGCGACGTGCCGAGACGTTCGAATCGTTCGCTCAGGGCATCAAACATGATGCTCAACGCTACCGTTAGGTGTCGAGGAGCGAATCGACGAAGGCCTCGGGTTCGAAGGCGATCAGGTCCTCGACGCCCTCGCCGACGCCGACGAACTTCACGGGAATGCCGAGGTCGCGTTCGATCGCGACGACGATCCCGCCGCGCGCCGTGCCGTCGAGTTTGGTGAGGACGATGCCCGTCACGTCGGCCGCGGCGAGGAACTCGCGCGCCTGACTCAACGCGTTCTGTCCCGTCGTCGCGTCGAGCACCATGAAGGTCTCGACGACTTGGCCCGGTTCGCGGTCGGCGACGCGACGGACCTTGCTCAGTTCATCGAGCAGGTTCGTGCTGTTCGAGCGTCGTCCGGCGGTGTCGGCGAGCACGATGTCCGCTCCCCTGGCGGCGGCGCGACCCAGCGCGTCGTGCACGACCGAACCGGGGTCGGCGCCTTCGGCGGAGCGCACGATGTCGGCACCGGTTCTCGTCGCCCACTGCTCGAGTTGGTCGGCCGCGGCCGCGCGGAAGGTGTCGCCGGCGGCCAGGACGACGCTGCGACCGGCGTCGATCTGGCGCTTGGCGAGTTTGCCGATCGTGGTCGTCTTGCCGACGCCGTTGACGCCCACGAAGAGCCACACCGGCACGCGGCCGCTCTGCGCGCGTCGTCGTGACCGCTCGATCGGCCGTCAGTGAATCCAAGCAGTTGACGCGCGCACCGCGGCGGCCACCCCGTCGGGCGCGCCGTTCACGCGCAGGTTGTCGAGGATCATGTTCGTCGTCGCGACGCCGACGTCACTGCGCAGCAGCACCTCTTCGACGACGTCGAGTTGCTCGTCGCTCAGCGCGCCGACGCCCGACAGCGACCGCACGCGGTCGAAGACGCTGCGCGACGATCCGAGGCGTTGCGCCAGGGACGGGACCGTCCAGCGACGGACGTTCGGCCAACTCGGTGACGAGGACCGTTGGCATCGCCGCGCGCGGCGGCGCCGGCGATCGCGACGCGGCCGCGACGACGACGCCGCACCACGAGCGACGCCGAGTGCCCACGACGAGCACGACCGCGACGACGATGATGGCGATGATCACGCCGATTCGACTTCCCGGGTGCGCTGGGCGCGCTGGCTGATCACCTTGGACGACGCGCCCGGACCCATCGTCACGCCGTAGAGCGCGTCGGCGGCCTCCATGGTTCGCTTCTGGTGCGTCACGATCAAGAGTTGCGCCTCGTCGCGGAACTCGTCGACGAGGCTGAGGAAGCGCTGCAGGTTGACGTCATCGAGCGCCGCCTCGACCTCGTCCATCATGTAGAACGGCGACGGTCGCGACCGAAAGACGGCGAACAGGAACGCCAGCGCGGCCATCGACCGTTCGCCGCCGGAGAGCAGCGAGAGTCGTCGGACGTTGCGACCCAGTGGTCGCACCTCGATCTCGACGCCGGTGTTCAGCGGATCGTCGGGCTCGGTGAGGATGAGACGACCCTGTCCCCCGGGAAAGAGCATGGCGATCAGCGCCGAGAAGTGTTCGTTGACGTCGGCCACGGCGCTCGAGAACGTCTCCATGATCTCCTGGTCGAGCGCGCGGATCACCTCTTGGATCTCGCGGCGCGCGTGGCGCACGTCGCTCACCTGCGCGTCCAGGTCCTTGTAGCGCTCCTCGAGCGACGACAGTTCGTCCAGCGCCAACGGGTTGATCGGACCGAGGGACGTGATGCGCGCTTCGAGTTCGGCGACCCGACCTTCGAGCGTCACGCCTTCGGGCAGGTCCGGTGGGGCGACGTCGCCGAGGTCACCCGGTTCGATCCCGAGGTCGTGTCGGATCAGTTCGTTCAGGTTGGCGATCTTCACCACCAACTCGGCCTGCTCGATCTCGCTGCGACGAACGGCGTCACTCAACTCCGCGAGTTTCGACTCGGCGTCCTTTGCGTTCGCGGCGGACCTCTTCGAGGCGTTCGGCGCCGGCGCGCGTGGCCTCGAGTTGCTCGCGGTAGGACGAGTCCATCGCTTCTTGGGCGACGCGGATCTCCTCGGCGCTGCGCTCGACCAGCCTCGAGAGTCGCTCCAGGACCTGGAGGTCGAACTCCAACGACTCACGTCGACCGGCCGCCTCGGCGCGCTCACTCGAACGACCTTCCAGCCGTTGTTCGATCTCGCCGCGACGCTGTTCGAAGCAGTCGTCGTCGTTCGGAGAACTCCGCCTCGCGACGCGAGAGCGCCGTCGCTTCTTCGTTCACGCGCAGTGCGCAGGGCCTCCAGGCCCTCGCGCGCCTCGGCGACGCGCGCCGCGCGCTCCCCGGCTTGGGCGACGGCCTCTTCGAGCGCCGGCAGTTGCTCGCGCAGCGTCAGCAGCTCTTCGTCGTTGGTGACGATCTGCTCGGTCAGTTCGGCGAGGTCGTCGCGTCAACGTCTCCTCGGTCGTGTTGAGTTGATCGATCAGGGCACTGAGTCGGCGTTCTTCGCCTTCGAGTCGCTCCACTCGGCGTGCGTCTGGGCTTCGCGCGACGTCGTGCGGTTGAGTAGTTGTCGAGCGTCGATCGCCGTCGCGTCGGCGTTCTTTCGACGCTCGCGCACCGGGCGCGACGGCGTCGATCGCGTCACGCGCGGCCGACTGTGACTCTTCGACGGCCGAACGGGTGACGACGGCGCGACCCGAGGCGATGCGCCAACCGGAGGACGCGAAGCGGTCGCCGTCGCGCGTCACGATGATCAGTTCGGGATTGGCCAGCGCGACGTCCATGCCCGACTCCCAGTCGGCGGGCGATGAAGGCGCGCGAGAAGAGGGCGTCCAGCACGCGCGTCACGTGCGCGGGCGCCTTGCGTCGTGCGCGCACGAGCGGCCGCAGCGGCTCACAGCCCGATCGGGGTGAGCGGCGCGGCGACGTCACTCTCGGCGACCGGCAGGATCAGGCCAGCACCCTTTTCGCGGCGCAGCGCCTCGAGCGACGCGCGCGCCGAGCGTCGTCCGTCGACGACCATCGCGCCCGACCGACGCGCCCGCGGCCGATTCGACGGCCCGCTCCCATCCGCTCTCGATCTCGATGAGGTCGAGGAACGCACCGAGGACGCCTTCGAGGTCGCCGATGATGGCGCGACCACCGGCGCCGGAGAGTTCATCGAGCGCTCGCGCCAGTGCTTCGGCGTGGGCCTCGGTGCGCGCGGCCCAGTCGGTCGCCTCGCGCAGTTCTTCGTCGCACGACGTTCGTCTCGACCTCGGCCTCGTCGGCGGCGTGCTGGGCGTCCAGTCGTTCCTGTCGCGTGTCTCCAGTGCGCGTGACGCGCCTCGTCGAGTGCGTGGCGAATCGTCTCGTGTTCGAGCCGTGCGCGTGCGTGACGCGCGCTCGCGAGTCACTGAGCCGCGTCGAGGCGCGACGTTCGCTCTCGCGCAGCGAGTTCAGCGAACGCTCCAGCAGCGCGATTCGTTGTCGCGCGGCGACCAGCGCCGCTTCGTCGACTTCGCTCGAACCCGTGCCCCACGTCTCGTCGAACGTCGCTCTGGGCGGCGTCGAGTTCCTCTTGGGCCACGGCCACGGCTTCGCGAAGGACGGCGAGCGCGAGGTTCTCGTCGTCGACGCTCTGGAGGTCGGTGGTGAGTTTCGCGGCGTCGGCTTCGAGCGTGGCGATCACGTTCTCGTCGGCCGAGGCGATGAGGGCCTGGCGCAGCGACCGGTCGCGTTCTTGGATGACCGACGCGGTGCCGCGGGCCCGTTCGGCCAGTCCCTGCAGCGTCCCGAGGGTCGAGGCCAGCATCTCCTCGCGGCGACTCGCCATCTCGGCGGCGGCGTTGGAGGCCTGCGCGTCGAGGGTCACGAGTTCGAGGCGCAGGTCGCGCTCGCGCGAGGTCGACCCGACGAGTTCACTCTCGAGCGTCGCGCGTCGTCGCTCGAAGCCGTGGAGCCGCGTCGAGAAGAGCGCGCGGCGCGCGGCGCGCAGGTCGGCCTCGACGTCGGAGTAACTGCGCGCCGAGACGGCCTGTCGCTCGAGCGGACGCATCTGACGACGTACCTCGCGCACGAGGTCGCCCGAGGCGCTCGATGTTCTCCTGGGTGGCGGCCAGTCGTCGTTCGGCGCGCTCCTTGCGACGGCGGTGCTTCAAGACGCCGGCCGCCTCTTCGATCACCGCGCGACGGTTCTCCGACGAGGAGTTGAGGATCGAGTCCAGCTGGCCCTGGCCGATGATCATGTGCTGTTGGCGACCGACGCCGGAGTCGCTCAGCAGTTCCTGGACGTCGAGCAGTCGACAGGTCGTGCCGTTGATGGCGTACTCGGAGTCGCCGGATCGAAAGAGCGTGCGCGAGATCGTGACCTCGGCGCCGTCGATGGGCAGTTTGCCCGAGGAGTTGTCCAGCGTGAGCGCCACTTCGGCGCGTCCGAGCGCCGGGCGATTCGCGGTGCCCATGAAGATGACGTCGTCCATCTTCGCGCTGCGCAGCGCCCGGGTGCTCTGGGCGCCCAGGACCCAGGTCACGGCGTCGACGACGTTGGACTTTCCCGATCCGTTGGGACCGACGACCGCGGTCACCCCGGTCTCGAATTCGAGCACGGTGTTGTCAGCGAAGGACTTGAAGCCCTTCATCGTCAATCGCTTAAGAAACACGTGACGACGCTAGCAACGTTCGAGCGACGCGCCGGTGGTCTACGACTGGCATTTCGGGCAGAAGAACGTGCCGCGCCCGCGCACCGTTTCTCGCTCGATGGGTTGGCGGCACTGGAAGCACGGCTGACCCTCTCGGTTGTAGACCTGATGGAACTGTTGGAAGGTGCCGGGCACGCCGTCGGGGTCGACGAACTGCTCGTCGTCGAGCGTCGAGCCGCCGTGCTTGATCGCCTCGGTCAGGGTCTCGGAGATCGCGCGGTGCAGTCGGCGGATCTCGATCGTCGAGAGCGACTCGGACTCGCGGTCGAAGCGCAGTCCGGCGGCGAAGAGGATCTCGTCGGCGTAGATGTTGCCGATGCCCGCGATGATGTCCTGGTCGGTCAGGACGACCTTCAGCGACGTCGAGCGACTGCGCAGGATCGCGGCGAAGCGGTCCCAGCCGATCTGGTCCTCGAACGGGTCGATGCCCAGGTGCGCCAGTTCGGGCACGGCCTTTCGCAGCGCCAGGCCGTCGCCGCCGATGGAGAGCCGCGCGAACTTCGAGATCTCGACCGGCCTCGCCCTCGACCGGGGGCGTCGAGATATAGAGCTCGCCGAAGGTGCGCGGGTCGACGTAGCGCAGCTCGCCGCCCTGGACGAAGGTGAACACGACGTGCGTGTGCTTGGGCTTGGGGTCCTTGGGACCCTTGGCGCGCAGCAACTGGCCGCTCATGCCGAGGTGGATGACGAGGTGCGTGCCGTTCTCCAGCGCGAAGACGAGGTTCTTGCCGAGGCGCTGCGCGCTGCGGATCGAGTGGCCCTCGATCATCGCGCGAAAGTCCTTGGCCGTCTTGTGTCGACGCACCAGGCGCCCGTTGGTGACCGAGACGGACTTCACCTTCTTGCCGATCAGGTCGCGCGCCAGTGAGGCGCGCACGGTCTCGACTTCGGGGAGCTCAGGCATCGCGCCTCCCCCAGGCGTCCTCGGCGGCGCTCGCCTCGGCGCTCTTCTTCGAGCGCCCCTCGCCGCTGGCCCACGAGGCCGGTTGGCGATGCGCACGACCGCCGCGTAGGTCGCGTCGTGGCTCGGACCGCGACGAGGTGACGTCGTAGTCGCGGCGTGCCCAGTCCGTTGGCCTCGGACCACTGGCGCAGTCGCGTCTTGGGGTCGAGTTCGCCGCGGCGCGAGGCCGCGTCGGCGACCGCGTCGCGCAGCATCTCGTGCACGAAGGACTTCGCGGCGTCGTAGCCGTTCTCGAGGTAGATCGCCGCGACCAGCGCCTCGAAGGCGTCGGCGAGCAGCGACGGCCGCTCCAGCCCGTGTCTCCTTCTTCACGCCCGTGCCGACGCGCATGGCGCTCGGCGAGGTCGAGGCGCGTCGCGGCCTCGGCGAGGGACTGCATTCGTTCACGACGCGCGAGCGCGCCAGCGAGCCGCTGCCCTCGTTCGAGCTCGGGATAGGCCGTGACGATGAGGTCGGCGACCGCGAGGTCGACGACGGCGTCGCCGAGGAACTCCAGTCGTTCGTTCGACTCGCACTCGTGTTCGGCGGCGTAGCTCGAGTGCGTCAGGGCGACGGAGCAGGATCTCACTCGTCGCGCGATAGTCCCACTCGCTCGGCTAACGCATCAAGTGGCGACAGCAACAGACTCACGTGCCTCGTTAGGTCACCTGCAGCTTGTCGGCGACGTAGTTGACGGCGTCGCGGACGCTCAGGAGACCTTCGAGGTCCTCGTCGTCGATGTGGAATCCGGCGGAGTACGTCGACAGGGACTCCTCGAGGGCCTCGACCAGTTCGATCAGGGCCAGTGAGTCGGCACCCAGGTCGGTGAAGGGGACGTCCTCGGCGATCTCGTCGGGGCTCTTCTCGAGAATTTCCGCGAGTTGATCACGGACGATGCCCAAGATGGTGGCCCTATCCAGTGATGATGGATCCACAGCGTCTGCCATTGCCCACTCCCTTGTTGTGACTGTTCGAGTTTACCGAGCCAGGGGGCATGTAGGCCCGAGAAATTAGACTCTGATCAGGTCGGATAGCGAGACGCAGTTTCTGGACCACGTCGGCCGCGTCCATCTCGGCGGCGACGCGCAGGGCGTTCTTGATCGCGGTGGCGTTGGAGGAACCGTGAGAGATCACGCAGATGCCGTCGACGCCCAGCAACAGGGCGCCACCCTGATTCTCCGGCGTCAACTCCGCCGCCAGCGGCAACAGGTACTCGAATAACACGTCACCGGCCGCCTTGGTGGCGTCGTTGGTGTCGCCACGACCGAGAGGACGGTCGCGAAGATGAACTTCAGCGCGCCCTCGAGCGTCTTCAGGGCCACGTTGCCGGTGAAGCCGTCGGTGACGACGACGTCGACCGGCGAGGGCACGAGGTCGCGGCCCTCGACGTTGCCGACGAAGTTCAGTGTCGCTTGTGCGAGCAGGAGTTGGTGGGTCTCTTTCACCAGTGGCGTGCCCTTGGTCGACTCCTCGCCGATCGAGAGCAGTCCGACGCGCGGACGCTCGACGCCGTAGTGCGCCGTGACGAACGTGCTCGCCATCAGGGCGAACTGCACCAGCATCTCGGCGGTGCACTCGGAGTTCGCGCCGGCGTCGACGAGCACCATCGGCGTGTGCCCGGGATTGGGGATCGGCGTCGCGATGCACGGGCGCACGACGCCCGGGCAGACGTCCCATGCGCAGCAGCGCCGAGGCCATCGTGGCGCCGGTGTTGCCGGCCGACACCATCGCGCTGGCCTTCGCCGTCGCGCACCAGTTCGGCCGCGCGCACGAGCGAGGAGTCCTTCTTTCTTCGCACGCTGGCGGCCGGGTCGTCGTCCATGGCGATGACCTCGGTGCAGGGAAAGACCTCGAGACCGAGCGGGTCACCGAGCAGTTCGGGCACGCCGACCAGGATGACCGAGAGGCCGAGTTCGTCGACGGCGGCGCGAGCCCCGGCGATGATCTCCTTGGGAGCGAAGTCGCCACCCATCGCGTCCAGGGCGATGGGCAGGCTCAACTTAGTTGACCTCTACGGCGACGCGACCCTTGTACCAGCCACAGTTGGGGCAGACGACGTGCGGCAACTTCGAGGTCGCGCACTGCGGGCAGACGCTGCGCGCCGGGCGCTCCAGGGTCCAGTTGGCCGCACGGCGGCTGCGGGTCTTGGCTTTGCTGGTCTTGCGCTTCGGGACGGCCATCGATCTTCTCTTTCAGTTGAACGGGCGGGCCCGTCACACTTCTTTTGATTCGCCGGTCTCTAGGTCCGTGAATCGGAGTCCGTCCAGTGTAGCCCAGCGCGAATCGATCGGCGCCTGGCACTCACACGTCGCCTCGTTGCGGTCGATCCCGCAGAAGGGGCACAGCCCCTTGCAGTCCTCGCGACAGAGCGGCGCGAGCGGCAGGTCCAGGAAGATCGCGTCGTGGGCCAGCGGCGCCAGGTCGATGAAGTCGTCCTCGATCAGATAGACCTCTTCGTCGCCCTCGACGGCGGTCGTCGACGAATCGCTCGTTCACGCTGACGCTGCTGACGCCCAGGACCGGCGTCGAGCAGCGTCGACAGACCCCGTGCCACGGGGCCTCGACCTGGCCGCGCGCGCGCAGGCCCCCGTTGAAGCTCTCGAGGCGCAGCTGCAGGCGCACCGTCGGCCTCGGGAAAGACGTCGGTCTCGGCCGGTCCGCGCGGCACGAACTCGTGGGGCTCGTCGAAGAGCGCCTCGAAGGCGACCTCGGCGCGCGAGGGCACGTCACGCAGCAGTTGCGCGACCGGGACGAGGTACGGCGAGGAGCCACTGCCTAGAACGCGTCCTGGTCGAAGAACGACGTCGTGTCCTCGAGCCCGGTCGGTTCCTTGTAGTCCGGGGCGAGCCCGAGAGCTGCTCGTCGGTCACCGCGCCTCTTCGATCAGCGACGTCGGCAGTCCCTGGGCGCTCAGGCGTTCGCGACCCGAGTGCGTCGTCTTCAGGAGTCGCTCGAGCACGATCTCGAAGCTGCCGAGCTTGCCGTCGATGAAGTCCTCGGACTGGTTGATCATCTGGCGCGACTGGGCGTGGGCCTCGGCGATGATCTGCTGGGCCATCAGGCGGCTCTGGCGCACGATCTCGGTCTTGTCGACCATGCGCGCGGCCTCGGCGCGGACCTGGTCCATCAGTTGCTGGGCCTTTTGCAGCTCGGCCGCCATCAGCTCCTCGCGGTCGCGCAGCGCCCAGCGGGCCTCGCGGATCTCGTCGGGCAGGCTTCGCAGGGCCTGCTCCAGCAGTCCCAGCACGTCGTCGCGCGGGATCAGCGCCGAGTTCGACAGCGGCATCTGCTTGGCGTTGGCGACCAGTTCGATCAGGTCGCGCAGGTCCGACTCGATGTCGCGGCGCACGTGGCGCCCGGTCGGCTCCTGGAACTCCTCGGGGTCGTCGTATCCGTCAAAGGACGTCATTGCCCACCTCCTGGAAACTTGCCGATCAGGCGTTTGGCGACCGCGGCGGGCACGAAGGGCGAGACGTCGCCGCCGTAGCGCGCGACCTCGCGCAGCAGTCGCGAGGCGATGAACGAGTAGGTCGAACTCGACGGGAGGAACAGGGTCTCGACGCCCGAGAGCGAGTGGTTCATCTGGGCCATCTGCAGCTCGCTCTCGAAGTCCGAGACGGCGCGCAGGCCCTTCACGATGGCCGTGGCGTTGACGTCCCTGGCGACGTTCACGAGCAGCGTCGAGATCGAGACGATCCGGACGTTCTTCACGTGGGCCAGGGACTCTCGGCGATCATGTCGCGGCGCTCGTCGAGGTCGAAGAGCGCCTCGGACTTCTGGGGGTTGCGGATGGCGGCCACGACGATCTCGTCGAAGATGTGCGAGGCGCGCTCGACGACCTCGAGGTGCCCGTTGTGGAAGGGATCGAAGGAGCCGGGGATGAGACCAACCGTCGTCATGCGCCACCTTCGTCCGGTTCCAACATCGTTACGAGCGTAGTGCCGTAGCGCTTGGTTTTGGTCACGATCCAGCCCTCGAGCGGTTCCATGTGACGGTCGTTCTCGACGATCACGCGCCGCGCGACGACGCCGCGCAACACGCTCGCGAGGTCCAGTGGACCGTAGGGCGGATCGGCGAGCACGAGGTCGAGGTCGTCCGGCGGCGACCACACCGGCAACATCGCGCGCACGAAGACGGCTTCGGCGTCGAAGCTTCGAGCGGTTCGAGGTTCAGCTTGACCGCGGCCAGACAGGCCGGGTCGTCGTCGACGAAGTAGACCTTGGCGGCACCGCGCGACATCGCTTCGATGCCCATCGCGCCCGATCCGCAGTAGAGGTCGGCGACGACGAGGTCGTAGAGTCCCCCGCGACTCTCGAGCATCGAGAAGATCGCCTCGCGCGCGTAATCGGTCGTCGGGCGAACCGTGGACGGGCAGCTTCGCCTTTAGCGGGCGCCCCCGAGCCGACCCACCAATTACTCGCATTCCTCAAGGGTAGGTCGCGCGCTCGTCACGACTTGAACAAGTACGTCGGCTTCTTCGTCGTCGACGAAGAGCCGCAGTTCGTCCACCATCTCGGGCTCGCCCTCGAGGCCGTCGCCTTCGACCATCGACGCCGCCACGCGGCGAGAGGCGATCAATAACTCCTCGTCGCGACGGAGGGAGGCCAGTCGCAGGTCACTGCGACCCCGTTGGCGCGAACCCAGCAGCGTGCCCTCACCGCGTAGGTCGAGGTCGATCTCGGCCAGGGCGAAGCCGTCGTTGGAGTCGACCAGCGCCTGCAGGCGGGTCGCGCCGTCGTCGTTCGGCGGCGTGCCCAAGAGGTAGCAGTAACTCTGGACGTCGCTTCGTCCGACGCGACCGCGCAGTTGGTGCAGTTGGGCGAGACCGAATCGCCAGGCGTCCTCGATGACGATGACGCTCGCTTCGGGAACGTCGACGCCGACTTCGATGACGACCGTCGCGACCAGCACGTCGAGTTCGCCCGACGCGGAACTGGTCCATCACCTCTTCTTTCTCCGGTCCCTTCATCTGGCCGTGCAGGAGCCCGACGGCGAGTCCGCGCAGTTCGCCGAGCGCCAGGCGCGTGCGCTCCTCGACCGCGCTCGTCGCCTCGACCTTCTCCGAGTCCTCGACCAGCGGACAGATGACGTAGGCGCGTCGCCCGAGGGCGACCTCGTCGCGCACGCGCTGCCAGCAACTCGCGACCTCGAGCGGCTCGGTCGCCCAGTACGTCTCGATGGGCAGTCGGCCCTGGGGCATCTCGTCCAGCACCGAGCGGTCGAGGTCGCCGAAGACGACCATGGCCGCGGTTCGCGGTATCGGGGTGGCGGTCATCACCAGCAGATCCGGGTCGGCCGCCTCGTCCGAGCGCTCGCGACCCTTGTCGCGCAACGCCGCGCGTTGCTCGACGCCGAAGCGATGCTGTTCGTCGATGACGATGACGCCCAAGGCGCGAAAGCGCACGTCGTCGGTCAACAGCGCGTGCGTGCCGACCACGATGTCGACGGCACCGGTGCGCAGTCCGTCGAGCACGCTCTGACGATCCTTCGCGCGCAGGCGTCCGGTGAGCAGTTGGATCGACAAGGGACGTTCGCCGCCCAAGACGGTGTCGTCGACTTTCGTCAGACCCTCGAGGTCCTTGCGCAGCGAGGCGAGGTGCTGCTCGGCGAGCACCTCGGTCGGCGCCATCAGCGCTCCCTGTCGCCCGCCGTCGATCGACGCCAGCAGCGCGGTCAACGCGACGACCGTCTTGCCGGATCCGACGTCGCCCTGGAGGAGTCGGTGCATCGGCAGCGGCGCGGCGAGGTCGGCGGCGATCTCGCCGAGCACGCGACGTTGGGCGCGTCGTCAAGGAGAAGTGATGACCGACCAAGAATCGACGCACCAGCGTCGACGAGTCTCGTCGGCCACGGCGTCCGGCTCCGACGTCGAGGTCGGCGTCGTCGATCGGGTGACGGATGCCCGCCGAGGACGCCTCCATCCGGCGTCGACGAAGGGCGAGGAGGAGTTGGAGCCGCAAGAACTCGTCGAAGACCAGTCGTCGTCGCGCGACGTCTTGCACGCCCCACTCCTCGGGCAGGTGGATTCCCTTGTAGGACGCGGTGCGGTCGACGAGGTCGAGTTCGCGCAGCGCCGCCTCGGGCACCGGGTCGAGCATCGGCCCGGTGCGGCGCAGGCTCTCGTCGATGAAACCACCGACCTCCCAACTGGTGAGCCCGGCCTTGCCCGACGCCGGATAGATCGGCACGACGCGACCGATCCGCGAGGCGTCGCGCTCGTCACCCGAGGCGCCGACGATCACGTCGACGACGGGGTTCGTCATCTGGCGCTGGCCCTCTGTAGTCGGTGACCTTGCCGAAGAACAGGGCCTGCACGCCGACCGGGAGCTGGTTCTCGCGCCAGCTCTGGTTGAAGAAGACGACCTTGAACGAGCCGCTGTCGTCGCTGACGTTCGCTTCGACCATGACCTTGCCGTTCTTCATGCGACGACCCTTGATCCGGGTGATCTCGCCGAAGACGGCCGCCTCCTCGCCGACCGTGAGGTCCGAGAGGTCGACGCGCTTGGTGCGGTCGATGTAGCGACGGGGATACCAGGTGAGCAGGTCGAAGATGTTGTCGATGCCCATCGAGCCGAGCGCGGCCGTGCGCTTCTCGCCGATGTTGCGGAGGCGATCGACGGGGATCTCGACGAGGTCGCGCAGCCGGCGTGGCGCCGTCTCACTCATTCGACGCCGAAGTAATAGGGGTAGAGCGGCTGGCCCCCGTGATGGACTTCGACCGCCACGCTGCGGGAACTCGTCGGCGATGAACTCGGTGATCCGCCGAGTGTTCGCCGGTGACGACCCTTCGCCTTCGATGATGGTGAGCAGTTCGTGCGACGGCGTGATGAGTTCGGCCAACAGATGGTTGCTGGCCCCGGCGATCGAGTGATCGATCGAGCGCACGCCCGTCGGGGAGAGTCCGATCCAGTCACCCACGTGCACCTCGCCCGACGTCGGTCGTCGGTGTCGCGCACGGCCTGGGTCACCTCGCCGGCCACCACGTTGCAGGCCGACGCCTTCATCGAGGCCGCGTTCTCTTCGGCCGAGGCGTCGGGGTCGTACTCGAGCAACGCGGCGAAGCCTTCGACGATCGAATCGGTCGGCACGACGGTCACCGTCTGCTCGACGAGGTCGTTCACCTGTTCGGCGACCGGTCGGATGTTCTTGTTGTTCGGCAAGAGCACGACCTGTTGCGGAACCGGTCGCCTCGACCGCCGCGACGAGGTCGGCGGTCGACGGGTTCATCGACTGACCGCCGGCGACGAGGACGCGCACGCCGAGCGAGCGAAAGATGCGACCGACGCCGTCGCCCACGACGACCGCGACGACCGACGTCGTCGGGGCCGCGTCCAGCTCGCTCGTCGGGCTGGTCGGCACTTCCTTCGCGGACCCAGCGCTCTTCGATCACCTGTTCGGTGAGGTCGGTGACGCGGATGTCGCGCGGTCGTCCGGCGTCGAGCGCCGCCTCGACGGCGGCGCCAATGTTGTCGGTGTGGATGTGGCAGTTGTAGAGACCGTCGCCACCGACGATGACGATGGAGTCGCCGATGCCCGACCAGACCTCGCGAAAGGCGTGCATCTTGTCGTCCTCGGCGTCGAGGAAGTACATGACCTCGTAGCGCAGGTCCGCGATCGTCGACTCGCGCGACCTCGGTCTCTTCGTGCACGTGCACGGTGATCGAGTCGGCCGACGGCGCGACCGGCAGCGGGATCGTGCGCGACGACGTTGCAGAGCGCGTCGATAGAGCAACAACAGTCCCGTGCCCGCCGGAGTCGACCACGCCGGCCTGCTTCAAGACCGGGAGCTGTTCGGGCGTGAAGGCCAGCGCGTCCTTGGCGCGGTCGCGCGCCGAGCGCACCAGTTCGATCAGGGTCTCGCAGTGCGCGCGCGCGCCTTCGGCCGCGGCGCGCGCGATCGACAGCATCGTGCCTTCGACGATGCGCACGACGGCCTGACGCGCCAGGACGTCGGCGTTCTCGAGGGAGTCGGCCAAGCAGATCGGCCGAAACGTCGCCATTCAACGGGGAACTTGGCCACGAGACCGCGCAGCATCTGGGAGAGGATGACGCCGGAGTTGCCCCGCGCGCCCATGAGCGACCCGTGCGCGATGGCCTTGCAGACCTCGGACATCTCGGCGTCGTCGGCCAGCGGACCGAGTTCGGCGGCGACCGACTCGATGGTCAGGGTCATATTGGTCCCGGTGTCGCCGTCGGGCACCGGATAGACGTTCAGGCGATTGATGACGTCTTTATGGGAACGCAGGAGATCGGCGTAGGTGGCGATCGTTGAACGCAGTTCGCGCGCGGACAGCGTCAACGGAGAGGTCATTGGTCGAAATGCTACAATGGACGCTCGGTTTAGACCGGTGGCGCCATCGAGGCGCCCTCAACCAAGGAGAACGTTCATCATGGCATCCGTCTGCGAAATCTGCGGTAAGAAGCCGTCGTTCGGCATGAACGTCTCGTTACTCGCACCGTCGCACCAAGCGTCGTTGGAACCCGAACATCCAGCACGTGCGCGCGGTGGTCAGCGGGACGCCCAAGCGCATGAACGTCTGCACCGGCTGCATCCGCTCGGGCAAGGTCACCAAGCGCCGCCGCGCAAAGTCGAGGCCTAACTCAGAGCTGGTGTTGCCAGCCCCGTCGTTCGAACTCCTCGCCCCGTAACGTCCTCACCGCGACGTCCGACACGACCGTGCCGATGGTGAGCGGCGCGCGCAGTCCCCGGTCCTGGAAGACCAGACCGCAGTCGCGCCGCGTCGTCGGTCGCGATCAGCAACTCGTAGTCCTCTCCCCCGCTGATGGCCTCGTCGAGCGTCGCGCCCTCGGCGACCGGCACGTCACTCAACTCGAAACCGACCCCCGAGGCGTCGGCGAAACGGTGCAGGTCGAGTCCGAGACCGTCGCTGAGGTCCATCATCGCGTGCACGCCCGCGCCGCGCGCGGCCATGCCCTCGGCCAGTCGCGGCCACGGACGTCGGTGCGCCACCACGAGTTCATCGGCGAGCGACGCGCCGCCACGGCGTCGACGAAGTCCGGCGGCCGAGCGACCGAGCGGACCGGTCACCAGCAGTCTCGTCGCCCGGCTTGGCGCCGCTGCGATAGACCGCGCCGCGGCCGGGACACTCACCGAAGACCGTCACCGCGACCGTGACGTCGCGACCCTGCGCGAGGTCACCGCCGACGATCGGACAGCCGGTGACGATCGAGGCGTCGGCGATGCCGCGGTGCAACTCTTCGAAGTCCGTACCCGGTGGTGCGGTCACGGCGATGACCGCACCGCGAACACGCGCGCCCATCGCGGCGAGATCTGAGACCGCGGCGGCGACGGCTTTGAAGCCGAGGTCCTCGAATGGGAAGTATTCGGAATCCAGATGGACGTCGAGAACCGCGACGTCGGTGCTGATCACGGCCTGTCCGACGAAGGGTGCGAGGACCGCGGCGTCGTCACCGATGTGTCGTTCGCCCTTCGGGATCTGTGCCTGTCCGACTATTTGGGCGATACGCTCAATGACGTCATCTTCACGCCGGGAGTAAACCCCGTTGGGGACTGTTGGGTCAGTCGGTGTGGGCATGAACCTGGTGCGCCAGGTGAGAGTTGCACCGTCGCGACTCGTTATGAGTAAAGGAACCCAACGTGACGTACCCGACCCGACACAAGAAACTCATCTCGTGGGTTGAAGAGATAGCGAAGCTCACAACCCCTGATCGTATCCACTGGTGCGACGGATCGGAAAAGGAGTACGACGAACTGTGTCAGCTCCTCGTCGACGCCGGCACCTTCAAACGACTCTCACCGACCAAGCGACCCAATAGTTACTACGCGACGTCGGACCCCAGTGACGTCGCGCGCGTCGAGGACCGCACGTTCATCTGCTCCAAGGACGAGCACGACGCCGGTCCGACCAACAACTGGCGCGAGCCGAGCGAGATGCGCGAGGTCCTGAAGGACCTCTTTCGCGGTTCGATGAAGGGCCGCACGATGTACGTCGTGCCCTTCTCCATGGGACCCCTCGGATCGAACATCAGCCACATCGGCGTCGAGGTGACGGACTCGGCCTACGTGGCGGTCAACATGAAGATCATGACGCGCATGGGCACCGGCGCCCTCGAGGTGCTCGGCGAGGACGGCGAGTTCGTGCCGTGCCTGCACTCGGTCGGCGCGCCGCTCGAGGAGGGTCAGGCCGACGTCAAGTGGCCGTGCAACGCCGAGGACAAGTACATCGTGCACTTCCCCGAGACCCGCGAGATCATCTCCTACGGTTCGGGCTACGGCGGCAACGCACTGCTCGGCAAGAAGTGCTTCGCCCTGCGCATCGCGTCGGTGCTGGCGCGCGACGACGGCTGGCTGGCCGAGCACATGCTGGTCTTGAAGCTCACCAGCCCCCAGGGCGAGTCGCGCTACGTGACCGGCGCCTTCCCCAGCGCCTGTGGCAAGACGAACCTCGCGATGCTCGTGCCGTCACTGCCGGGTTGGAAGGTCGAGACGGTCGGCGACGACATCTGCTGGATGAAGCCCGACGCCGAAGGACGCCTGCGCGCGATCAACCCCGAGGCCGGGTTCTTCGGCGTGGCCCCGGGCACGAACATGCAGACCAACCCGAACGCGATGCTCTCGGTCGAGGCCAACACCATATTCACCAATACCGCGATCACCGCCCGACGGCGACATCTGGTGGGAGGGCATGGGCGAACCGCCCGAGGGCCTCATCGACTGGAAGGGTCAGCTGTGGTCGAAGGACCTCGGCACACCGGCCGCGCACCCGAACTCGCGCTTCACCGCGCCGGCGTCCCAGGACCCGGCGATCGCCGCCGAGTGGGAGGACCCGGCCGGCGTGCCGATCGACGCGATCCTCTTCGGCGGTCGACGCGCGAGCGTGATCCCGCTGATCTTCGCAGTCGCGCAACTGGAACCACGGCGTCTTCTTGGGATCGATCCTGTCCTCGGAGACGACGGCCGCGGCGACCGGCGCGGTCGGCAAACTGCGTCGCGACCCCTTCGCCATGCTGCCGTTCTGCGGCTACAACATGGCGCGACTACTTCGCGCACTGGTTGACGTTCTCCCAGCGCTTCGACGAGAGCAAGCTGCCCAAGATCTTCTACGTCAACTGGTTCCGCAAGGGCGAGGACGGACGCTGGCTCTGGCCCGGGTACGGCGAGAACAGCCGCGTGCTCGAGTGGGTCTTCGAACGCACCGCCGGTCGCGGTGACGCGGTCGAGACGCCGATCGGCTTCGTGCCCACGACGACGCGCGCTCAACGTCGAGGGACTCAACGTCACCGAGGCCGACATGGCCGAGTTGTTGACGGTCCACGCTGAGGAGTGGCGCGACGAGGTGCCCAGGATTCGCGAGCACTTCGCCACGTTCGGTGATGACCTGCCGTCGTCGCTCAATGACGAGGTCGATCGACTCGAAGCCAAACTGGCGTAGTCCGCGCTGGACGCCTCGGGCGTCGTGCTAGACAATCGAAGCGTCGCCGTCGGCGACGTCTCGAGGAGGCGACGGTGATCAAGGATCTATTTCGCGTCGACGACAAGGTCGCGATCATCACCGGCTCCGGTCGCGGCATCGGGGCCGCCAGTGCGGTCGCGTTGGCCGAGTTCGGCGCCCACGTGGTCATCGCCTCGCGCACCGCGTCGGACCTCGACGAGGTCGCCCACGCCGTCGAAGCGTTGGACCGTCGCGCGGTCACGGTGCCCTGTGACCTGAGCGACCTCGGCGCCATCGCCGAACTGGCGACCATCGCGCGTCGCGAATTCGGACGCGTGGACATCGTCGTCAACAACGTCGGCGGCGCGGTCCCGTTGCCCTTTGAGATGACGACCCCGGAGTACATGGAAGAGGCGTTCCACTTCAACGTGGCGACCGCGCACGCGCTGAACCTGGCGGCGGTGCCGATCATGCTCGAGCGCGGCGGCGGTGCGATCGTCAACATCTCCTCGGTCATGGGACGCGTCGCCGGTCGTGGCTACGCCGCCTACGGCACCGCGAAGGCCGCGATGGCGCACTACACGCGCCTCATCTCCAAGGACCTCGGACCGAAGATCCGCGTGAACGCGATCGCGGCCGGCTCGATCGCCACCTCGGCGCTCGAGATCGTGATGACGACGCCGGAACTGAAATCGATGATGGAAGAGATGACGCTGCTCGGTCGCATCGGCGACGTCGAGGAGATCGCGGCCGGCGTGGTCTACCTCGCCTCGCCCGCCGGTGGCTACGTCACCGGCAAGGTCTTCGAGATCGACGGGGGCATCGACATCCCCAATCTCGACTTCCAACTCCCCGACCTGTAGTCGTCGCTAGTCCACCGTCTCGGCGTCGGCGACGATCAGGCGCGGCCCCGAGGGCCAGTCGAAGTAGCGCCAGGTCCAGTTGATCAACACGCGCAGTCGGTTGCGGAAACCGACCAGGTACCACAGGTGCAGTCCGAGCCACGCGAGCCACCCGAGACGACCCTTGACGACCACGCCGTGCGGCAGCTCGGCGACCGCGGCGTTGCGGCCGATGGTCGCCATGATGCCCTTGTCGTGATAGTGGAACGGCGTCGTCGCTTCGTGATCGATGACGTGGAGTATCTGTTCGGCGCAGTGATGGCCACTCTGGATGGCGACCGGCGCGAGCTGCGGGCAGAACGTCGCGCCGAGCGCAATGGCCGCGGCGTCACCGACGGCCCAGACGTTGTCGCTGTCGAGGAGTCGCAGGTCCGGGTTGACGCGAACCCGACCGTTGGGACCGGACGTGGCCGACAGGTGCTCGGGCAGCGCGTCGCCGGCCGAGACGCCGGCCGCCCAGATCACGACGGCGCACTCGAGCCGCTCGCCGTCGTCGAAATGGATCGACGTCGCGTCGATGGCCACGACCGAGCGACCGAAGCGCACTTCGACACCACTCGATTCGAGCTTCTGCTTCGCGTAGACACCGGCGCGCTCGACGAACGCGGTCAACAGCCGCGGCGCCACGTCGACCAACACGACGCGGATGCGACTGCGCTCCAGTCGAAGTCCGTCGCGGCGAATCGCGATCGAAATCAGTTCCGACAGCGCGCCCGACGTCTCGACGCCCGTCGGTCCGCCGCCCACGACGACGAAGGTGAGCGACGGTTGCGTGTGCTCGCCCTCGCTTCGCACCTCGGCCTCTTCTAGGACCGAGAGCAGTCGGTTACGGAGGCGTCGGGCGTCGCCCAGCGTGTAGAGCGGCATCGCGAACTGCGACGCGCCGGGGATGCCGAAGTACGCCACCGTCGCGCCGGTCGCGATCACGAGGTGGTCGTAGGCAATCTCTGAACCGTCGCCGAGCGTGACGACGTTGCGCGTCTGATCGACGCTGCGCACGCGACCGTGACGGAAACGGACGTTGCGCGCGTGGCCGAAGATCGTGCGAATCGGGAAGGCGACGTCGGCCGGTTCGAGTCCGGCCGTCGCCACTTGGTACAACAGCGGCTGGAACGTATGGAAGTTGTGCTGGTCGACGATGGTCACGCGCACGTCGCGACCGGCCAGGCCCTTGGCGGTGGCGACCCCGGCGAAGCCTCCCCCGAGGACGACGACGTGCGGCAGCGACGCGAGGGTCTGAGGCACGGTGCGCGGGGAAGTCGCCATGTCACGGCCATCCTAATTACGCGACTACGGCACCTCTCACGCGTGCGCGTGACGTCGACCGAGGCCGTAGACGAGGCCGCCGACGATCGTCAGCACCGCGAGGATGCCGTCACCGAGTGAGAAGCGCAGCGTGATGGCGACGGGGATGAGCGCGCCGACGACCCACAACAACTGCTGACGGACGGCGAAGCGCGCGAAGGTCCGTCCCTGAGCGCCGGGTGCCACGTTGCGCTGGGTGATCGCGTCGAACGTCGGCTGCGCGACCGCCGCGCACAGGCCGAGCCACCCGGCCAAGATGACCTGCGCGATCAACGTCGCGTGGAACGACGCCAGGCCCGAGCCCAGACCGGTCGCGAGCAACGCCAACGTCAGCAACGTCGATTCCGGCACGGCGTTGCGCACCCGCGTGACCAGCGCCAAGCCGATGAGCGCGCCGAACGCGCTCAGCGCCAGGGCAAAGGCGAAGTAGCCGAGTCCGGCGTTGTCGCGTCGCAGTCCGAAGGCGAGGAGGAACGTCGCGAAGCCCACGGTGAATCGCATCAACGCCGCGGCGCGCGAGTCCCCACACGACCTCGACGTCACCCATCGGATTCAGCGCGTTGCGGTCGCGTTCGGCCTGCGTGAGCCCGACGACTTCGTCGCGCACGACCTTGGCGGGGCGCTGCAGACGAAAACTCGCCACCGTCGCCAAGATGAACACGAACGACGCCGTCACGAGCACACTGGTCGCGCCGAGACCCTTCAAGATGCCGGCACCGATCGAACCGACGATGAGGCCGCTGAGCGTGCCGAGCAACGTCAGTTGCGCGTTGAAACCGGAGTAGCCCTTCTCCTGTTGGACCGCCGTCGTCGGCCAGCCCGCCAGGCCGACGTGGTCGGAGTGCTCGCGGAGCTGGTCGGTGCGAGCCATCTCGGGCACCAGCGCTCCGCGCGTGACCACGTAGAGCTTCGAGGAGATCAACACCAGGAAGGCCAACGGGAAGAGCCAGAGCGAGTTGAGGTGTTGGCTCATCATCCAACACAGCACCACGCGCGCGAGCGCCGACATCGCCACGAGGAGGCGTCGGCCGTTGGCCGACTTGTCGATCAACGGACCCAGCAGCGGCGACACGACGGCGAAGGGTGCGATCGTCAAGAGTAGATAGAGCAAGCACCCGACTCTTGGCCTCCGTCGGTGACACCGAGAAGAAGAGCGAACCGGCCAGTGAGACGGTGACCAGCGTGTCGCCCGCCATCATGATGACGTGCACGAGCGCGAGCCGGCCGAAGGCCGTTCGTTGATCGAAAAGTTCCTGCGCGGAGGCCCACGCGAGGGAACCGAATCCCCGTCGTCGCACGTCAATGAGCGTAGGTGAAGAGCGCGCGGACCAAGAGCGCGTGCTATCGCGCTCTGCTAGACCGTCTCGGTGCACTGGTCCTTTTGGGAGAACCTGCCGATCGCCCTCGGTGTCGCGTGGCTGTGGACGTTTGTCGCGTTTCTCGTCGGTCGCGTCGTCCATCGCCACGCCACCGTCGACGTGTTCTGGGGCGCCGGATTCGTCGTCGTCTATCTCGAGTCGTTGTTGGTCGCGCACGCCGGATACGCTCACGCGCGCGTCGTTCGGCGCTCGCGACGTCGTGTTGGTCTTCGTCGCGGCGTGGGGACTTCGACTCGCGTTCTATCTCGCGCGGCGACAGCGCGGCGCCAAGGAAGACCTGCGTTACGTCTTCATCATGAAGGGCGCGCGCGGCCGCAACGAGACGCTCTACGCGCTGCGCATGATCTACGGACTCCAGGGACTGTTGTTGTGGTTCGTCTCGATGCCGCTGCAGTGGATCGCTTTTCACCAGGAGTTCGATGCGCTCTTCGTCCCCGGACTCTGTCTGGTCGCGATCGGCGTCTTCTTCGAAGCGACCGGTGACGAACAGTTGCGTCGCTTCATCAAGGACCCCGCGACGCGCGGCACCACGATGAACCACGGTCTTTGGCGCTACACGCGTCACCCGAACTACTTCGGCGACGCGGTGGTGTGGTGCGGCTTCTACGTCGTGGCCGCCTCGAGTGGTTGGGGTTGGCTCACGATCCTCTCACCGGTCGCGATGATCTACCTGTTGACGTCACTGTCGGGCAAGCCGATGCTCGAACGCAAGCTCACGAAGACCCGCGCCGGCTACGACGAGTACGTCGCGACCACGAGCTCGTTCATCCCGTGGCCACCACGAAAGGACTGACTCAGTTAGAGAAGCAGCCCTGGCGGTAGATGACGCTGGGCAAGATGGTCGCCTTGCAGTCGGTCGCGCGTGAGACGATGGCCCATCGAGCGCTCCGCGCGTCGTAGGCCAGGACCTCGGTGACGCCGATCGCCTCTTCGCCGGTGCCGACGGTCGCCCACACGTAGGCCCACTGGGCTTCACAGCCGTAGTTCTGGATCGACGCGAGATGGAATTGGCCGTCGAAGGCCGTCACCGAGTGCCGTCGTCGTGCACGGCACCGGCGGCACGGCTGACGCCGTCGTGCAGGTCGCTGTGAAAACTGAGCACCACGAGCGCGATGAGGATGGCCGCGGCCGCGACGAGTCGAACGAGTTTCACCCTTGCACTACATCACAGATTCAGGGCTGCGAACTACCGATGATCACACTCAACAAGATGGCCATCGACGACTCCCACTCCACGTTGTCGATCGGCGTGGTCGAGATGTCATCCAGGGTGCGTCCGACGAGCAGCACCTGGATGAGCACCGCGACCGCGTGGGCCGAGAGCTCACGATTCAACCATCCGCGCTGTTGGCCGTATTCCACGATCGTCTGGAGTTCGGTGGTGAGACGCGACTGCGTCTCACCGATCAGTTCGCGTAGTTCCGGACGCATCATGGAGGCCGCGACGATGCGGGCGCGCAACGCGCGTCGGGCGCGACGCAGGTCACTCGAGGCGAAGGTGCCGATCAGTCCCTGCATCGCGATCAGGTACTCCTCGAAGGTCTTGGACGAGACGCTGACTAACTGCAGGACCGCGAGGTCCTCTTGGGCGAGCTTCGTGAACATCTGGTGGTAGGCCGCGTCGATGACACCTTCGCGCGATCCAAAGTGGTGGTAGACCGACCCGTAGTTGACGCCGGTCGCTTCACAGATCTCGGGAATACGGATGAGCGATTCGTCGGCCTTCATCAGCCGGTCGCCCACCGCGTCGAGGACGGCTTGCATCACCGGCGCCGATCGGTTCTGTTTCGCCATGAAAATATATTAACCGGATGATTCAAACCTTCGACAATCTGTATAGCGTAAAGCACCTGTTCACGGCATGATTGTTCCAATGTTGTGGAGAGACGAACGGCACCGTTTGCGGTTCGATCGGCGTTCGTCGTTGCCGAACCTCTCTCGCGTTGAGGTGGCGATCAGTTCGTGCAGACGTTGTTCTGACAGGTCGGAAAGTGAAAATGCGTGATGAAGACGCCAAAGATCGAGACGAGGATGAGGGCCCCGGCGATGCCGACCCAACCGAGCACGATGCCGGCCGTCGCCATACCCTCTCCGCGCTTACCCGTGCGCGCGATCTCGCGCTTGGCCATGTAGCCGAAGATGAGTGCCAGGACCGCGCCGAGGCCGTCGATCCAGACGATGCCCAGGACCATCGACGCGATGGCGAACCCGCAGTAGTCGGGCAGCGGCTTGATGAACGTCGACGGCGCGATGAAGGTGGTGACGCCGCACAGCTGACACGACGTGACGTGGTTGTAGTTGTTGTGTCCGTTCGTGCACAGCATGAGGCCTCCCCCGAGCAACCTATCCGACGAGGGATCTCACCAAGTGACCGGTAACTCCGCCATGCCCCGCAAGAACGGGTGGGGCTGGTAGATCGGCGTGAAGCCGTCGACCAGTCGCAGCGTCGGCAGGCGCGACGCCAAGACCTCGAGCGCGACGCGCGCTTCGAGACGAGCCAGCGGCGCGCCGATGCAGTGATGGATGCCGCGACCGAAGGCCAGGTTCGGCGCGACGCGTCCGCGCTCGATGGAGAACGTCGAGGCGTCGTCGTAGTAGCGCTCGTCGCGGTTGGCCGCGAGGTACACCAGGAAGAGCCTCTGCCCGGCCGCCGACATGATGGCCGAGCAGTTCGGTGTCGCGCGTCGCGATGCGCCACATGCCGTAGACCGAGGGATCGCAGCGCAGGGCCTCGTCGAAGAACGTGGGCGCGAGACTCGGGTCCTCGACGAGCGGCGCCACCGTTCGGGCACCGACAGGAGTCGCCACAGCACGTTGGTGAGTTCGTGGGCCAGGGTCTCGTGACCCGCGAGGAAGAGCCCCGGCACGAGTGAGAGCATCTCGCGCTCACTCAGCGAGAACTCGTCGCGACCGCGCGCGATGAGCGTGAGCAGGTCGTTCTGGGGACGGACGTAGCGCTCGTCGATCAGGCGCGTGATCATCCGGTGCATCTCGAGGATGTTGGTGGCCATCGCGAGCTGTTGGTCGAGCGGCACGCCCATGAGGAGCGCGATCGCCAGGTCCGGCCAGTCCTTCACGCCTCGGCGCAGCGACGGCATCGCCTTCTTCGGCATGCCGAGGAGCAGCGCGACGACGCGCAACGGCAAGGGATACGAGAACTGACTCAAGCAGGTCGGCGCTCGCGCCCTGTTCGATCCCGTCGACGAGCTCCTCGCAGGCCCAGCGGATCATCGCCTCGTGCGACGCGACACTGCTCGGGGTGAAGGAGGACTCCATGACCGCGCGCAGTCTCGTGTGATCCGGCGGGTCGACGCCGATGAGCGTGCCCTCCATGGGGATCTCGTCGCCGAAGAGTTCGATCACCTCGGGTGACAGCAGTTCGGTGATGCTGAGGATCTCTTTGGAACAGAAGAGTTCCGGGTCGCGCAGGACCGAGACCACGTGGTCGTAGCGCGTGACGATCCAGGCGTTCATGATCGGACTGAAGAAGATGGTCCCTTCGTCACGCGCACGCGCCAGCACCGCGTCGGGTTCGGTCATGAAGCCCGTGTCGAAGGGATTGAAGGCCGACTCGAGGGGAAGTTCGTCGTCGGTGAATTGGACTGCCATGGTGCCGAGAACCTACGTTCACTAATCAATTGGACCGAGTGCTCGGTGCGAGTGTGTCGTTGAAATGACGACGCCGCCAATGTACCAAGTACCGCAATGACGTGAGCGGACATGCGTGAGCCGGTGATTCATGAGCCGACGATCGTGAATTTGCACAGCGGTCACCGAAAACGACATGGTGACGAAGTATTTTTGGACTATGGATCCGAGCGTTCATTTCCTCATGGGAAGTGACGATGCCTCGTCGCAGGGGGCAACGATTCACGCCCTCCCGGCCGAGGCGCCCGTCTCGATTGACGAGAACAAGATCGGATTCACCCTGGACGTCACCGTGCGGCTCGATCAGGAGTCCGACGACGACCTGCCGAGAGCCGAGATCGTCCCGATCACCGAGCGCTGGACCCCAGGAACTCGCCGACACCGCGTAAGCCACCGACCACTCTACTCACTCGATCGACTGCGATATCTCCCACACGACGCCGTCGGGATCCTTGAAGTGCGCCGTCCGGCGTCCCCACTCGCGGTCCATCGGATCCACGATGAACTCGATGCCCTTCGACCTTCAATTGCTCGAAGGTCTCGTCGACGTTCTCGACGAAGATGTTGAACAGTCCGGTCGCCAACTGATCCTTCGGGGTCCCCAGCGTCTCTCCCGCGAGCATGTCCTCGGCCGACGGCACGGTGACCAACAAGAACATCTCGTCGCCCAAGAACAGACCGGCCGACGTCGAGTCCCCGAAGGCAAGCCTGAAACCCAGCGCGTCGACGTAGAAGGCCTTCGATCGTTCGAGGTCGCCAATGAACAACACCGGTGGTCCAAAATGACCGATGGCTTCTCCCATACACGCTCCTTCGAATGGCTCTCTCGCAGTCGCGAGTGAGTCCAAGGTAGTGCTTCGCTAGCACCCACTTCACAAATGGATCGAACTCGAGCAAGTTCGGGCCTTGTGGCAACCTGGAATCGTGAGTGCGGCCACCGTTGATCCTGACTCCGTCGCCGAACGGGCGTTGGAGTGGCTGATCGCGAGTGCGCGTGTCACCGACGAGGGCCTCGCGTGGGCCGATACTCGATCGTCGGAAGAACTCAACCCGATGCTCTACAGCGGTGGCGCCGGGATCGTGATGGCCCTACTGGAGGCGTACCGTCACTACGACGACGAGCGCTACGCGGAACTCGCGCTCGCGGCGGGTCGTGGCGTTGGAGCGTTCGTCGAGACCTGGGACCACTGTTCGTTGTATTTCGGCCTGACCGGCATGGCCGTCGCCCTGCAGTCGATCGACGACGTACTCGGTGATGCCACCGCGCGAGCCAGTGCCGAAAGAGCACTCGATATCGTTGAGGCGCGCTTCGATGGTGAACGGTGGAGTGACCAGTTCGAACTACTGGGCGGCAACGCCGGCATTGCCCTTGGCGCGCTGCGCGTCGGTGATCACGAATTGGCGCTCACCGCGGTGACGCCGTACGTCGAACGCGCCGAAGCCACGAGCGCCGGCGTTCACTGGGAGCACCGTTCGGGAGTTCCCGCACGCCTTCACCACATCTCCCACGGCACGCTCGGCATCGTCGAGGCGCTCGCCGCGGTGGGCGCCGAGCTCGCCCGACCGGACCTCGTCGCACTCGCCCTCGCCGGCGCGGCGGACGTCGTGAGTCGAAACGAGGAAGTCGAGGATGGTTTTCTCGTGCGGCACTCTGATCCGCAGCACCGCCCGGAGCTGATCGAGCGCTACAGCTACGGGTGGTGTCATGGTCCGGCCGGCGACGCCCAGGTGTTCCGCCTGCTCGCCGCGGTGACCGGCGAGAGCCAGTGGATGACACTGAGCGATCGATGTTGGTACACGGTGACGCATTCGGGCCTGCCCCAGCGCCTGCGACCTGGATTTTGGGACAACAGTGGCCGTTGTTGTGGAACCGCGGGAGTCCTCGCCTTCGCGTGCGATCACTACGTGGAACGCAACGAGGGCTTGGACTTCGCGCAGGTCCTGGTTGACGACCTCTGCTCGCGCGCGACGCTTGACGCGGAGGGCGCTCGCTGGTCGAACGTCGAGCATCGCGCGACGCCAAGTGATTTGGAACCGAGGACGGGCTGGGCGATGGGTAACGCCGGCATCATCCGCGAACTACTGCGCTTCATTCGAGTGGTCGACGGCCGTTCACCGGATTACTTCGTCCCGTGGCCGGATCAGCCGCTCACCGGCCCGCGGACTCTTGGACGGACTGGTTCGAGATGAGCAGTCGCCGCCGTGCGTGGATGAGTTGGAGCAGCGGCAAGGACAGCGCAATGGCCCTTAACGCGGCTCGGCGCGATGAGGGCATCGAGGTCGTCGGTCTCCTCACGACGATGAACGCCTCAGCGGACCGGGTCGCGATGCACGCAGTTCGTCGGTCGCTCGTCGAGACCCAAGCGGACCGATTGGGGTTGCCCCTGCACCTCATCGATCTACCAGAACACTGCTCGAACGAGGTCTACGAGGAGAAGATGACGCAGGCGATTCGTGCCGCGGGCGATGACGGCGTGGAGCAGTTCATTTTCGGCGACCTTTTCCTAGAGGACGTGCGGCGCTACCGCGAGATCCAACTCGACGGCACCGACATCACACCACTCTTCCCTCTCTGGGGCACGCCCACTGATGCCCTTGCGCGGTCACTTATCGACGACGGAGTGCGGGCGGTTATCACGTGCGTGGATCCGAACCAGTTGTCACCATCGTTTGTTGGTCGACAGTTCGACGCCGAGTTACTCGAAGAGTTACCGCCGCACGTCGATCCCTGCGGAGAACGAGGTGAGTTCCATACCTTCGTCTTCGACGCGCCAGATTTTTCATCAAGCATCGACGTCAAGACCGGTGAAATCGTGACCCGCGATGGCTTCGTCTTCTGCGACGTCGTGCCGACGTGAATCGACCCTCGCGCCGAAGGACTTAGGGCGTCCCTCTGAATGCCAAGACTTGGTTCGTCGACGCGACCAACATGAATCCGTCACCCACGCTCGGGGTCGTGAAGTCGTTGGCGACCGCGCCGATGTTGACCTGACGACGCACCTGTCCCGTGGCCGCGTCGAGCCCGTAGAGGACGCCGTTCTTGCCCACGGTCCACACCAGACCGGCCACCACGAGTGGCGGGCCACTACCCGAGATGGCCGCACTCCACAGCACTCTCATTGACGGTGGCGACTTCGTCACGCGAATCGCCACGGTCCCGTTGAGACACGGCAGGTACACCGTGAATCCCACGACGGCGATGCCGCCGTCGACGTTGTTCCCACACACCGACGCCAAACTTGCTTGCTCATGCCCGATACCGCCCAGGTGCGCGCCATTCAAGAGATAGGCGATCGCCGACTTGCCGGCGATCAAGACTTGTCCGTCGGCGAGCAACACCGGCGCCGTGGACATGTCGAGGTCGGCCGCGTTGTTCGCCGGCCACGTCGAGGGCGCGAAGTACTGCTCAAGTCGACCGGTCGCCGTGAGCTCGAGGACCGAGTCGCTGTCGTCGTAGCCCTGACTGGGGTTGTACACGGATCCGTTGCCGGCGCTGACCCATACGTTGCCCTTCGCGTCGACGACCGGCGCCGCGCCACCCATCCAAATGGCCCCTTGGCTGTCGCCCGGGAAGTTGTCAACGGTGAAGATGGCGGGCTTCGAACCGGTCACCTTGACCGAGATGACCCGACCGCGGTACGTCGCGCAGTCGCCGCTGTTGCCGCCCATGCCAAAGACGACGCGCCCGTCAACGAGATTCAACCCGGTACGTTGCAACAACGCCGCCGGGACCGAGCCGGGAGGGTCGACTCGTTCACGCAGTTCGATCGCGCCATTCTTCGTACTCAGGCCTTCGAGGAAGTGTTGCGGACCACCATTCACGAGTTCGTCGGCGACGACGTAGATCTCATTTCGCGAGGGATCGATGACGGGCGTGCCGGTGATCCCGACGGTCGGGGCGATGTTCCCGCACGGTAGATCCGACGACGGCACGGCGTTGGCGAAATGTCGCGACCACACCACGGATCCGCGCGTGGCGTTGAGCGCGTAGACGGTGTCGCTCTCGGTCGCCACGTAGACGTCATTGCCGTACACCAACGGCTCGCCGTAGATCTGTCCATTCAGCGCCGGCGATGACCACGCTGTCTTCGCCGTGTCCACGGCCCGAAAGGCGGTGCTCACGCCGGTGCCGGCTGCGTCGCCGTGATACACGGTCCAGGACGTGTCACTCGGCGCCGCGGTGGCTGAGTTCGACGCCACACCGACGACTGTTGACGCCAGTATCGCGATGCCGGCCGCCGTTAGACGCAGCGACGCTGCACGAGGGAGATGAGTTTGCATCGTGGATTCAAACTAACCCCGAGACGTCTCGATGAGACTGCGGGAACGAACTGTCGCGACGAAATGTACAGCGTGTCTAGCGATTGCCGAGTTTCGTCTCGCCGTCCATCAGTTCGCGAGCGATCTCGAGGTGCCCCGAGTGCGTCGCCGTCTCTTCGATCATGTGGAGCATGACCCAACGGACATTGGGCACTTCTTGGTCGAAGTGCCGTCCCACAGGCTTGGTCAAGACCGTCACTCGCGCCAACACCTCGTCGGATCGGTCGCACTCTTCTTGGTAGTTGCGAAGGATATCGGCCGAGGGCAGATCAGAGGTGAAGGCCGCATTCGGGTCGTAGGGTTCGAAGTCCTCGTCTTCGGGCGGCACGAACTCCACGCCACTGATCACCGATTGGAACCAGTGATACTCAGCGCCGCCCAAGTGCTCAACGAACCCCGCTGGTGTCCAGCCCGAAGGGACGACGGAACGGTGCCAGTCCTCCTCGCTCAGACCACTGACAATCGAACGAACCGATGACCGCTGGATCTCGAGAAACTCGAGCAGCGCGGCTTTTTCATCATCTTCTTCAGTCATGCCGTCATCCTTTCCTATGACCGAACAGCAGCGACGTTCCTTCGACGGCCCACCACAATGAAATTCCGATCGGCTATCCCGTGATCGAGTTGTGGATCTCGGCGATCGACGGCTCTCCCAGTTTCACGCCCAGTTCAGCGAGGATCGGAACGAGCGTCGCTCCAAAGGCCTCGAAGTCGTCGTGTGACTCCCATACGTCAAAGACCTGAATCGCGCCGTCGTCTCGAAGTGCGAAGTGATTCAAACGTCCTTTTGGGTGGCCGGCGCCCGCGGCATTCAGCTTCTTGATGGCTTCGTCGTACTTGTCAGGCGTAAATCCCTCATGTACGAAATAGATTCCCAGCGCCATGGCCTTGCCTCCTTCGAGCCAGGAGTTGGCTCGATTCGCTCAAGGTAACAGTTTCCGACGCTCGCCGCTCTTGCGAATCGTGTCTACTCGGTGACCCGAACGAGTCTCGACTTCGCGCGCTCGGAAGCCAGATGAGAGCCACCCCGTTGACGTCAGACCTCGCACCCGCATCTCCATGAACCACGGCTAATGGGAAAGTCAAGACCGATGCCGAAAACCACGTCAGTCGTAAGGCGATCGCAGTCCTTCGGCAGTGCACATTTATCCAGACGGCTGGAAGAATGGTTTCCTCTCGCCGATCACATTCGCTCTTCGCCCCGACGGAATTCACGTCAACATGAGCGCAATTTTCCCACAATATTGGGTATTTCTCTATCGGGTGGCATGAAAAACCACGCGGTGCTAAATGTATGTACCCGGTCAGGCGGATCGGAATGTAATAGGGGGTAAGGGCATATGAAAAGCCCAACTGTTGGTACTCCTTTTGGGAGCACACAACGAACGAGTAACACCATTCAAAGGTTGAAGCATCGGCGTGACGCGGGAGAGATCGACGGATTCACTCTGATCGAGCTCCTGATCGTCATCGTCGTGCTCGGAATCCTGGCGGCGGTCGTGATCTTTGCACTCGGTGGCGTCACCGGTCAGAGTGCGCAGGCGGCCTGTGAAGCCGACGGGGCGACGGTGTCAACGGCGCTTTCTGCCTACAACAACCAGAACCCGGGCGTCCCGGCGACCACGAACGCGCTCACCAGCGGCACGACGGAAAACGGCATGAACCCGTACATCCAGTCGTGGCCGAGCAACGATCCTCACTACGCGTACAGCCTCGCGTCTCGACGGAACGTTGCAGATCGCGGTACCCACCGGTACGACACCTGGTCCGTACGTCGGAGTGAGTTCCTGTTCCACCGTGTCGTAAGTCAGGTACGAGGCTCGTCCAGATTGAGGAAATGACGCAGTGCGCAAGGTAGTCGTCTCCGAGTACTTGTCACTCGACGGCGTGGCCGAGCAACCGGACCAGTTTGTGTTCGTCAGCGATTTTGATGGTGCGAGTGAAGAGGACTTCACTCGCACGATCTCGAGCCAGGACACCGTCTTGCTCGGACGCCGGACCTACGACGACTGGGCCGCGTTCTGGCCGGGCAGCGACATCGAACCGTTCGCGAGTTTCATCAACCCGGTTGAGAAATATGTGTTCAGCTCCACGCCGCTCGAAACGACGTGGACGAACGCCACCGTCGTCCACGGTGACATGATCGAGTTCGTTTCGGACCTGAAGCACCAACCCGGCAACGACATCGGCGTGGGCGGGAGCATCACGATGGTCCAGTCACTGTCGGAGGCTGGTCTCGTCGATGAACTTCGGCTCGTGGTCGCGCCCGTCATCCATATGCACGGCCGCAAACTCTTCGAGAAGGGACTACCCACCCGGCTGACGCTGATCCGCCACGTGGTGTCTCCGGCGGGCTACTTGACACTCGATTACCGCCTCGACGGTTGACGTCATACATTTGGTGGGGTTGTCCGGAGTCCATCCGGAAGGTACGTCACGAATATCGACGAGTTGTGAGAGAGGCGTCATGAACGATTGGACCGTGGTCGACGAGGGATGGGGGCGACGTTCGGTCGAGTTCGCGACCTTGAGCGAGCCGGCGAACTGCCGAGAGTACCTGGCGCTGCATCAACTCCTCGGCGTCGCGCCAGGCGACCGAGTGCTGGACATCGCCTGCGGTGCCGGTCTGGCGTTGGAACTCGCCGCGCTTCGAGGAGCCACGTGCGCGGGCATCGACGCGTCGCAACGACTCATCGCGGTCGCCCAGGACCGCTCGCCCAATGCGGACATTCGGGTGGGTGACATGTTCGCGCTGCCGTGGGAGGACGAGACGTTCGACGTGGTCACCAGTTTTCGTGGGATCTGGGGCACCACCCCCGAAGCGTTGGATGAAGCGCGGCGCGTGCTCAAGCCCGGCGGCCGACTGGGCATCACGGTTTGGGGCCACATCAAAGCCTCCCCGGGCGCCTGGGCGCTCTTTCCATTCCTGCTCGCGAGCGAAACGAAAGTGGAGAATCAGGCCTCGATGGTGTCCCTAGGTCGCCCCGGCGTCGGTGAGGCGCTCCTGCAGGAGAAGGGATTCGAGGACGTCGCTCGCAACGACATCTCCAGTGTCTGGGAGTTCGCCGATCCCGCGACCTACGCTCGCGCGCTGGCGACAACCGGTCCCGCCTTCGAAGCGATCCAGAGTGTCGGCGAAGAGGAGTTCCTGCGCGTCGCCGAGGACACGGCCCGGCAACAACTGCGTGAGGGACTGCCCCTGCGCGCGGTGATCGCCATCGTCGCCTACACGGCTACGAAGCCGTTTGACGCCCCTACTCGAGGCGCGGACGACGCCCCTTCTCGCATCGGTTTCCTCGCCATGCCCGAGCACTCCCCCGCAGCCCAACGTCTCTACGACGATGACCTCGAGGAGCACGGCTTCGTCATGAACGTCTCCCGCCTGTGGTCCTACGCACCCCAAGCCGTCGATGACCTCTTCGGTGTCTTGAGCACGTTCGCGCGACTCGGTTCGCTCAGCCTTCGTCATCGGGCCATCCTCGTGGCGGCCACCGCCTCGACGCTCGGCGACGCCTACTGCTCGCTGGCGTGGGGATCGAGATTGGCCGACGCGTCGAGTGCCGTCATCGCGGGCAACGTGCTGAGCGGCGTTGACACCGGACTCGATGAAAGCGAGCGAGCGCTCGCCGCGTGGGCGCGCAAGGTGGTGTCCGATCCCAACGGAGTCGTTGACAGCGACGTCGCCGAACTTCGCGACGTGGGCTTCAGTGAGGTCCAAATTTTTGCGATCACTGGGTTCGTGGCTGTTCGACTCGCTTTTTCCACGATCAACGACGCGTTGGGCGCTCAACCGGACCTTGAACTAGCGGCCAGTGCTCCCCCTGAGGTCAGGGACGCGGTCCGCTACGGGAGAGCACCCGGTCCGTCGTAGCGTCGGGTCACTCGCCGATTCGAACCTCGCGCGACTCGTCGAGTGGGACGGGTTGTGGGTGCGACGCGAGGAGCGACTTCGTGTAGTCGTCCTGGGGACTGTGGAACACGTCCGCCGTCGGACCCATCTCGACAATGACGCCGCGATGCATGATCGCGACGCGGTCGGCGACCTCGGCGATCACGGACAACTGGTGGGCAACGAAGAGGATGGCGAGTCCCAACTCGTCACGTAAATCGAGGAAGAGATTGAGTAGTTGGGTCTGGATCGACACGTCCAGGGCACTCACCGCCTCGTCGGCGATGAGGACTTCGGGTCCGATCGCCAGGGCGCGGGCCACGGCGACGCGCTGGCGTTGCCCCCCTGAGAGTTCGCTCGGGTGGCGTACGGCCATCGACGAAGGAAGGCGCACGAGGTCAAGGAACTTCGCGACGAAGGCGTCGCCGTCCTCGGCGCCGGGTTGGTGGTGGACGCGGCCGGCCTCGAGGATCGCGGTGCCGACCGTCATGCGCGGATTGAGTGACGAGTAGGGATCCTGAAAGACCATCTGCATGCGCCGACGAATCTCACGCAGTTCGTGACCGCGGGCGTCGCGCACGCTGCGACCGTCGACGGTGATCACGCCCTCGTCCGGCTCGACCAAGCGGATCAACATCCTCGCCAGGGTCGTCTTGCCGCTCCCCGAGCCACCGGCCAGGCCAAGGATCTCCCCCTTGGCCAGGTCGAAGCTCACGTGATCGACGGCGAGCGCGCTGTCACTCGGCCGGCGTGTCACGAACTCCCCCAGTGAACGGCGAAGTTTGAACCGCTTCGTGAGGTCCTGGACGCTCAACAGTGTCTCGCTCACGTGCCCTTCCCTTCACTCACGGCGACGGTGCGCACGAAGGGACAGGCCGTCACGTGGGCGTCGCCCACGGCCTCGAGGCTCATGTCGACCCCGGCGCACTCCGGTCTCGCGAAGGCGCAGCGCACGGCGAAGGGGCAGCCCGGACCCATCTCGCCGGCCGTCGGCGGCTGGCCCGGGATGCCGGCGCGTCGAACGTGATGTCCCGCCGACTCGAGACTCGGGATCGACTCGAGTAGCGCACGGGTGTAGGGGTGCTGTGGTCGCGCGCATATCTCGTCGACCGGTCCGGCCTCGACGACGTAGCCGCCGTACATCACGGCGACGCGCTGGCAGGCCTGGGCGATCACCCCGAAGTCGTGGGACACCAGTAGCACCGCCATGTTGAGATCGCGGCGACGTTGTTCGATCAGCGTGAGGATCTGGGCCTGCGTGGTGACGTCGAGCGCCGTCGTCGGTTCATCGGCGATCAAGAGTCGCGGACCGGCCGAGATCGCGATGGCGATCATGACCCGTTGTCGCATCCCACCGGAGAGTTCGTGTGGGAAGGCACGGTAGCGCTGTTCCGGTCGGTCGATCTCGACGTTCGCCAGCAGTTCGATCGCCCGCTCGCGCGCCGCCGACGAGTCCATCCCGGCGTTCACGCGCAGGGTCTCGGCGACCTGTTCGCCGACGCGCTTGGTCGGGTTGAAGCAACTGAACGGGTCCTGGAAGATCATGCCGACGTTGTGGGCCCGATGATCGCGGAGTTCCTTTCGCGTCATGGCCATGACGTCACGACCGTCGAAGTGGACGTTCGCCGAGAGCTGCGCGTGCGACGGCATCAGTCGGATGATCGAGCGACACGAGAGGCTCTTACCCGATCCCGACTCGCCGACGAGTCCGACGGTCTCGCCTTCGTGCACCTCGAGGTTGACCCCCCGCACGACCTCGGTCATCCCGCCGCGAGAAGGGAACGCGATGCGCAGGTTCTCGATCGTCAACAGACTCACAGCGACCCCAAGGTCAAGTCACCGCGCGTGATGCCGTCGCCGATGAGGCTGACGCCGATGCCGAAGAGCATCAGTACGACGCCCGGGATGGTCGTGATCCACCACGCCGAGGTGAGGTAACTCTGGCCGCTCGCGATGATCGATCCCAGGTCGGCCCCGGGCGCCTGTTGGCCGAGGCCGAGATACGAGAGTCCCGCGATGACCAACATGTTCACCACGACGTCGACCGTGGAGTAGACGAGGCTCGTGCGAATGAGGTTCGGCAGCGCGTGGCGAAAGATCGCCCGAAGGTGCGAGAAGCCGAGCGCCTTGGTCGCCATGATGAAGGGCTGTTCGCGCATGACGAGCATCTCGGAGCGCGCCAGTCGGAAGTACAGCGCCCACCCGACGATGACGATGCCGATGCCGACGCCCTTGAGGCCGGGACCGACGATCGCCACCACGGCCAGCACCAGCACGATGAACGGAAAGGCGATGACGGTGTCGGCCACGCGACCCAGCACCGCGTCGAACCAGCCGCCGATGTAGCCCGAGATCGTCCCCAGGGTGACGCCGAGGATCAGTCCGATGTACGTGATGACCGCGACGACGAGTAGGTCGACACGCAGACCGTAGAGCACACGGCTGAAGATGTCGCGCCCGACGAAGTCCGTCCCCATCCAGTGTTGCCACGACGGCGGCTGGAGCGAGGCGACGATGTTGATCTGGTTCGGATGGTACGGCGCGATGTAGGGCGCCAGTAGCGCCGCCGCCACCATGACCGCGATGACGACGAGTCCCGTCGAGAGCTCCCAGTTCTGCGCTCGGAGGAACGTGCGCCAGAGGCGTTGCAGTCGTCGTCGCTTGATGACCGGACGGGTGGCGAGATCAGACAACCTTCGCTCCCGGTCGAACACGGGGGTCGACCGCCGCCTGCAACAGGTCGGTTCCCAAATTGAGCAGGACCACCAACGATCCTGCGAGGACCGCGAGCGTCTCGACGAGCGGGTAGTCGCGCTGTTCGACGGCCTCGAACAAGAGCGTCCCGAGGCCCGGTATCTGGAACACCTGCTCCAAGACCACGGTCCCGCCGATCAAGAAGCCGATGCTGACCGCGAGCACCGTCACCGTCGGCATGACGGCGTTTCGGAACACGTGTCGAACGAGCACCCGCCGAGTCGAGAAACCGCGCGCCCGCGCCGCCTCGACGTACTCGAGGGACATCGTGTGGCGAATGCTCGAGCGCAGTGTCCGCACGATCACCGCCAACAGGGAAAGTCCCAGCGCGATCGCCGGCAGTGTGAGTGACCGCACGATCCCAAAAAATCCCGTGCCGTAGCCCGAGACCGGTAACCACCCGAGATGGAGGCCGAAGATGATCGCGAGTATCAGCCCCGACCAGAAGGTGGGCATCGCAAAACTCACCGAGGTGAACACTCGCACCGCGTGGTCGGTCGCCGTCTCGGCCTTCAGCGCCGCGATCACCGCGAGTGGCACGCCGAGCACGATCGCCACGATCGTCCCGTAACTGATCAGGGCGATGCTCGGCACGGCACGCTGCGAGATGAGCGAGGAGATGCTCTGGCTGAAGGTGATCGACTGACCGAAGTGGAACGTCACGAGGTGACCCAGGAAGAGCCAGAACTGCTCGGGTAAGGGCTTGGTGAGTCCGAGTCGCGCGCTGACGAGATGGATCTCGCGCGGCGTCGCGCGCGGACCGAGCATCGTCGCGATGGGGTTGCCCGGCACGAAGTGGATCAGCATGAACGAGAAGAACGCGACGCCGAGCAGCTGCACCACGCTGATGCCGATCCGGCGTACGACGTAGGCCCCCATCGCTACGCCACGGCGCTAGTCATGTCGGACTACCTGGGGTCAACCTGGAGCATTGACTCTTTCTACTTTGCGATCCACGTGTACTGCAACGAGTCGGCGCCCAATGGGTCGAGCAGCGTGCCGCACACGTTGTTGCGGTGTGCGTTCAAGAACGGCAGGTCCATCACGTTGATGAACGGCGTCTGATCCTGCATCGCGGCTTGGATCTTCGGCCACTGGACCTCTTGGGTCGCTTCACTCGCGGTGTGGTCGAACGTCGTCACCATCTTGGCGATGGTCGGGTCGTTCCACCACGAGTAGAAGCTGTAGCCGCCGCCACCGTAGGTGGTGACGAAGGTCGCGTACTCCTCGGGCACCGTGACGTCACTCGTGAACTCCGCGTACGGGAAGGTCATGTCGTACTGACCCTTCATGTACAGCGAGGTCTCGGTCGCCTCGTCCTCGGCCTGCAACTTCACGTGCACGCCGATCGACGCCCACTCGGCTTGGAGGATGAGCACGAGGTTGGTGTACTCCACGTAGCCGCTCGGGTACTGCAACGTGATCGTGAAGCCCTTCGGGTAGTCGGACTTCGCCATGTACTGCTTGGCGAGACTCAGGTCGTAGCTGTAGGGCTTGACGACACTGTCGGGCGCGTCATACTTCAATTGCGGCAGCACGCTGTTCGGGATGGTGCCCAGCCCGTCGAAGACCGTCTTATTGATCAGCGGTCGATTGATCGCGTACTCCAGGGCCTTGCGTACGTCCAGGTTCTGGAAGGGCTTGCGCTTGAAGTTCATCCACAGGCCGACCCAGTACGGCACCTTCACGGACTGGAGCACGAGGTTCGAGTTGTTCTTCACGGTCGCCACCTGGTTGAAGGCGATCCCGTCGGCCATCTGGGCCTGGTTGTTCTCGACGTCGAGCAGTCGCGTGTTGTCGTTCAGCGCGTACTGGTACGTCACCGAGTTGAGGTACGGCAGGCCGGGCTGCCAGTAGTACGGGTTGCGCACGAAGGTGATCGACGAGCCGCGGATCCACTTGCTCAGCTTGAAGGGACCGGTGCCGACGGGGTTGTTCCAGAACTTGGTGCCCTCCTTTTGAACCAGGGCCTTGGGGACGATGAACGCGTCGAAGATGCTCATGTTGTAGATGAGTCCCGGCGTCGGTGCCGTGAGTGTCATCTTCACGGTCGAACTGTTAATCGCGGTCGCGCTCTTGAAGCCGCTGGAGAGGACCGCGGTCTCATCCAACTTCGGATTGGCGAAGTAGTCGAGTGAGAAGACCACGTCGGCGGCGGTGACCGGCTGTCCGTTGGAGAACTTGATGCCGGGACGAATGTGGAAGGTGTAGCTCATGCCGTTGGCCGACTCGGTCCAACTGCTCGCGACGGCGGGAACGATGTTCTGCGTCTTACCGGTGGGGTCCGGCATCACCAGGCCCTGATAGAGCAACGTGTCGGCGAAGATGTCGCCGTTGCCATTGGTCGGGAAGAAGGGATTGAGGGTCACGGGGCCGGCCTGACGCGCGTAGACGAGGTTGCCGCCCTTCACCGGTGTCGTGCTACACGCGGCCTGGGACGCGGTCGCCGTTGACGTGAGCGCGATCGGCGCGACGGCCAACGCCGCGACCAGTGACGTCGCGAGGACGGCGGAGACCACGAGTCTCGAATTTGCCCGGTGGCTCAGTTGCTTCACTTTGGACACGATGACCCCCCATCGACAGGTCCGACGCCCCCGCGACCCCGGATCCGGTGCTGCAATCTTTGGGCAACCATACGTGAACGGTGCCGCTAACGCAAGCCGGACGTCCAATAAAAAACAGTCACCGTCACTTGATCGCCAGCGCGTTCGCCGGCGAGCCGATCCCGCCCGTGATGTTGAGTGGCGCACTCGTCAAGAGGAACTCGTAGACGCCGTCCTCAGCGCAGTCCGCTGCGAGGTCCTCGAGGTTCCAGAGTTCGCCGATGGCGAAGCCGAGCAGTCCGATCAACACACGGTGCAAGAAGCCGAAGGGCCGAGCCGCGTCGGAGAAATCTGCCGGCCAGACCTCGGTCGAGAAGGAGTCCGACACGATCGCCGCCGCGCCGCTGTCCCAGAGGTAGCGCGCCATCGCTTCGCTGTGTTCGATCCCCGGCGCCTTGAGGTCCGCGGCCAGCGAGCGACGCTCCGCGTCGTCGAGTTGGGAGTAGCTCGCGACGAAACCGGTGCGCACGACGATCGCGCAACCCTCGCTGAAGGTCAGACCCGCGGCCTCGCGCGCGGCCTCGAGGTCCGCGACCGATATGGGACCGTCACCCGTCAACGTGCGCCCGGTCCTCGCGTAGTTGCGCGCGACGTCCAACAAGACGCCGCGCGTCACGACACCGCGGCGCGACCAGTGATCGATCGTGTTGAGTCCGCGCTCGAGGACGTCCTCGAGCGTCCGACCGTTATAGAAGACGCCCGGGCGGGCCGCGATGTGCGCGAGCGAGTCCCACTGGCTCGCGATCTGCGGAAAGTAGTCATCGAGGACGTCGTCGAGGTCCTCGACGGCCTGGGTGCCGCCGCGCAACACCCGGTGCCGTGCGCTCGACCTCGTCGAATCCAGCGGAGGATCAAAGGCCCACACGGGCGTGTCGAGGCCGAACGTCACGCCACGACGAACCAGCCCGACGGCGTCGCGCACCACCTCGGGCGTCACTAGATTCAGGCGGCCAATCGAGTCCTCGTCGCCGTAGAGTCCCCACGCGCTCCCGGCCCCTGAGATGTCGCGGGGCAATTCGTCATACGTCGGACTCGGGGCCACGCGGCGTTAGTTCGCGGCGCGAAGCTCGGAGAACGCGGCGTCGGTAGCCGACAGGGCGAGCTCGAGATCGGCGTCGGTCAACGCTGCCGAGATGAACCAATTGTGGCGTGGGTGCAGGTAGGCGCCGTGGCGCAACGTGCTCGCGGCGAAGCGATTCGCCATTGCCTTGTCCACGTCGCCGACGAAGCTCATGTACGGCATCTGTGATGGTCCGCTCTGGAGGACTTCGATGCCCCAGCGCTCGGACTGCTCGGCCAATCCCACTCGCAGCGCGTCGCCCATTTTGACCATGCGAGCGACCGAGTCGTCGCGTTCGAGCACCGAGAGCGTGGCGAGACTGGCGGCCATCGGCACGGATGAGAACCAGAACGAGCCGGTCGTGAACAGCGAGGCGGCCGCGTCGCGCAGTCGGTCGTTGCCGAGCACCGCCGCGAGCGGATGACCGTTGGCGATGGCTTTGCTCCACGCCGAGAGATCGGGGGCGACGCCAATCGGCTCCCAACTCCCACCGAAGTTGAGGCGCATGCCGCAGCGCACGTCGTCCAAGATCAGCGCCGCACCCGACGCGTCGCAGAGTTCACGAAGTCCGCGCGCGAACGCGGGGTCGACGAGCTCTTGATCGAAGCCGGCGTCGTGTTGAAACGGCGAGACGAGTACGGCCGCGACGTCGTCGGAGAACGCTGCCTTGACACTCGCGAGATCGTTGTACACGTAGCGAACGAGATTGGCGCGGTCCTCACTGGTCGTCCCCGTCTCGACGGGCGTGCACCACGGTGCCGCACCGTGATAGGCGCCCTTGGCGACCAGGATCTTGCGTTTGCCGGTCTGCGCGCGTGCGATGGTGCAGCACAGCGTGGTGGCGTCGGTGCCGTTCTTCTGGAGCATGGCCCAGTCGGCGTGATCGACGACCTCCACCAGTCGCTCGCTGAGTTCGACCATGCGCTCTGAGGGCCCGTCGAGGCAGTCACCGAGCGCTGACTGACGTGCCGCGGCTTCTTCGACTTCCGAGTGTTGGTGGCCCAAGAGCACGGGGCCCCAGCTACACATCAGAGTCGACGAACTCTCTGCCGTCGACGTCAACGACGCGCGCGCCGCGTCCGCTGGCGAAGAACTGCGGATAGTCCGGCGGCAAGGCGTTCATATTGAGATGTCCGTACATGCCTCCGGGGATCACGGCCCTCGCCCTTACTCGCAGTTCCGCGTCCTTCGGCCGTGCGGTCGTCGCCACCTCCGTCGTAAGTCCACTCGTTCGTAACGTCATGTCTGTCTCCTCCTCCATCGATTCACGCGTCGACGAACTCACTCAGTCGAACGGCAGCGGGCTTCGCCCCTTCATCGCTCTTCGTACTCAGTATCTCGACGATCTGGTCGAGCCCGGTGATGCCCGCGTCGGAGCCCAGTCCGGTCGCCACGAGCCCACCGCAAACGGTAGCGACCCACGCCGCTGACGTCGGATCCAACCCGCTCAGCAGTCCGAAGAGAAACCCGGCATCGAATCCGTCTCCGCACCCCGTCGTATCCACGACGTCGATGACGAGCGCCGGGATGGACACGTCGACCTCGTGAGAGATCACGCGGCATCCCTGCTCACCTTGGGTGACAGCGACACCACCGGCACCCGCGTCGAGGACGACCTGCGCGGCGTCCAACACGTCGTCGCGTTCGGCGAGCCCGAGGAGTTGCTCCTCGTTGGGACAGAACCAGTCGGTGTGGCGCAACACGGGACCGAGGGCGTCAAGGGAACGGTGGTCCCCGTTGCGCAATACGTCCATCGTCACGAGCGCTCCGTTACGTCGCGCCGCCGAGACCAGGTCGCCAATCGCTTCGGGGTCCATGGCCGGCATCGCGTCGAGACCGCCCACGTGGACGGCCCGGGCGGACACGACGGCGCCACGTTGGCCTTCAGTCAGGTCCTCGGCGCTAAAGAGTGCATTTGCACCGGGCACGTGCAGCGCCGGGCGCTCCCCGTTCGGACGGATCGGCAAGATCGTCGCCGACGTCGCCCCGGCGAGTCGCAGTAGTAGCGACGTGTCGACACCGGCGTCGCTCAGCAGTCGCAGGACGAAGTCGCCGAGGATATCGTCGCCGATCGCACCGACGTTTCGAACGTCGAGGCCCAACTTCGCGAGATCGACGCTCGTACCGGCGGCCGTTCCGGCCGCGGTCGCGCGAATCTCGTCGATGAGTATCGATCGTTGTCCGGGCGGGATCGTCGTGACTGGTCGGCCCAGGATGTCGAGGATATGGACACCGAGACAGACCACGGACCCGAGACCCTTGGGATCGTTCACTTCGCTTGGTCCTGGATCACCGGCCCGCCGTAGCGACGTCGACGGACTTCGGCCTCCACCTCGGCCAACTCCTCCGCGCTGAGAATGCGGGGATCACCGTAGGCCTGTGCGAGGCGATAGACCTTGGCCAGCCATTCAAGTAGGAGTGCTCGTTCGTAGGCCTGCTGGAGCGTTGCGCCCCGCGTCACCGCCCCGTGGTTTTGAAGGATGGCGGCGTTGCGACTCGCCATGACCGAGACGGCGCCGTCTGCCAATCCGTCAGAGCCGAAGCGAACGTAGTCGACGACCGGCACCGGTCCACCCAACCCGGCGATCACGTAGTGAACCGCCGGAAGTTCTGAGCGAGAGATCGAGAGCGCCACCACCTCGGCGGAGTGCGTGTGCACCACCGCGCAGGCGTCGGTGCTGCGGTAGATGCCGGAGTGCATCGGCCACTCCGAAGAGACGTTGGCGTCGCCGGAGAGTTTCTCGCCGTCGAGCGAGACCACGCACACGTGTTCTGGGGTGATCTCGCGATAGAGGATCCCACTCGGGCTGATCGCGACCACGTCACCCACGCGCACGCTGAGGTTGCCGGCCGTGCCGACGGCGAGGCCGTCGTCGAGCATTCGAACGCCGTAGGCCACCAGTTCGTGTCGAGCGAGGTCCAGCGCACGCTCGTCAACGTCCACTTGGCGCATCCCCCATCCTCCGCTCGGTGCACGCGCACCGACCGCCGGATTTTATACGGATGACCGACAAAAATCAATCTCCACTCGGTAATCTGCAAGCGGGTGCCCGATATCGTAGGGCTCTACTACTGCGAATGATGCGAGGAAGTCCGTGCCCAAGATCGTCGATTGGGAGGTCCGCAAGGATTCAATACTGGAAGCGACGTGGCGCGTCATCGCACGTGACGGATTGGCGAACACGACCGTGCGCGCAATTGCGCGAGAGGCCGACTGTTCGCAGGGGATCCTCTCGCACTACTTCGACGACAAGTTAGACATCCTTGCCTCCGCACTGTTGCTTTCGCACCGTCGGGTTCGTGAGCGCACCGAGAAGAAGGTGAAGAACCTTCGAGGTATCGCAGCCCTGCGCATCGCGATGCAAGAGGCGCTTCCCCTCGACGCCGAGCGCGAACTCGAAGCGCGCATCGAGGTGAGCTTCTGGGGGCGAATGCTCGGCGATGCTCGACTCGTCGACCTGGGAAGACGTGAAGTCGATCTACTCCATGACCGACTCCGGGGCCACTTGCTGGAGGCCCTGGAGGCGAAAGAGGTCCGTTCCGATCTCGACCTCGAACTTGCGACGCAAGAACTGATCGTCTTGATCGACGGCATCAGCGTCGAGCGTGTGCACTTCCCGAAATCCGTTTCACCAGCGCGCCAGTTGGAACTCCTCGAGCGCAGGCTCTCCTCGCTCCAAGAGCTTCGAGTCCCGTAACCGGAGCTCGCGTCGCCGTCATGACGTTGATCGAGTGACTTCAGTTCCGACCTTTGAACAGTTAGTGGCGCAAGGAGATTCTGAGCCCACGGAAGGATGGGATTTCACATGGTTCAACGACAGAGCGACCGAGCAGCGACCATCATGGAAGTTCTCCGAAGCACTCGTGTCGCGGTTGGCAAATGTGGACGCAGTCTTGGACGTGCAGACCGGTGGAGGGGAGCGGTTTTCCGAAGTACTTTCTCAGATCGAGAACAGACCTCGACTCGTCAGCGCAACCGAGTCCTGGGAACCGAACGTCAACCTTGCCAAGCAAAACCTGGAACGCTTCGGTGCGTCGGTCATTCAGATCGCGGACGAGTCCGATTTCCCGTTCCCGGACGACACATTTGAACTCGTGACCAGTCGGCATCCAACCCGTACGTTGTGGAGTGAGATTTCGAGAGTCCTACGTCCCGGTGGAATGTATTTCTCACAACAGGTCGGAGCGGGCACCAATAGTGAGTTGACGGATTTCATGATGGGTCCACAGCCGATCTCAGATACTCGAAGTGCGTCGCGTGCAAGTTCAACGGCACGATCGTTGGGATTGGACGTCGTCGATTTGCGAGAGGAGTCATTGCCCATTTCCTTCTTCGACGTTGGTGCCGTCGTGTACTTCTTGAGAAAGGTCATTTGGACGGTTCCGGGCTTCACCGTCGAACGCTACAAAGAGCGACTCCTTGCGATGCACGAACACATCGCAAGATACGGCAGTTTCCACTCACACTCGCAACGATTTCTGATTGAAGCTCGTAAGCCATTCGATGTGTGAGTGACGAGCAGTTTCTAGAACGCGACCTTTGATCGCTTGCGCCCTAGTCGCGGAACCGATGCGCCTTCGCGCCAAAGGGATCGCCCTTGGCATGCGCGAACACCTTGGTTGGTGTGACGCAAAACACTTCCGCTCCGCCGTTGCCGTCGGGATCACGAAAGCCGCCGTCGCGAGCCGTGAACTGCCAGCGACCGTCTCATTTGTTCGAGAACGCTCCGGCAATGCGCCCAAGCACCACGTCATCCATGACCTGTACTGCTTCACCTTCGACGATTACGTCCAAGCCCGAATCCCACGCATTACTACCGGTCGTCAGAACCACATGAGAGAGTTTGTTTGTAGGTTCGAGAACTTTTGCTCACCGGTCCCGGTTGAGAACCAGAGCGCGTCTTCAGCCCGCGCGGCGACGACCGGTGTGACGTGTGGTCGACCGTCTGTAAACAGCGTCGAACGTCGTCACAGGCTCCGTCATCGCATTCTCTCCTTCTCGGCATCAACTGCGTGCATCATTACTTCAGACTACGAATGGCCGTTTCGTAGCGCTTGGAGTGGCGAAGCAGTAACAAGTCTTACTGGTGCGGACCTTGGAACTGGCCCTGCCCTACTGTCACTCCCGAGCGGCCAATTGCTGGGCGCGATCTTCGTAGTAACACCACTGAACTCGTTTCCGTCGCTCCGTATGATGCTCACATGCGGTGGCAAGGGATCTCAACGCGCTTGGCTGTGGCCGCGCTCCTGAGTACCACCATCGGCGCGTCCACGCTGGTGACGACCGCCTCGGCCCAGGGTTCATTGCCTGTCACGTGCGTCCCCACGAGCGCGGCCCAGTGCGTCGTGACCATTCCCCTCGTGTCGAACATGGATGTCGATGTCACGGTGTCGTTGCCCGCCAACAACGGCTTCTCGTTGAATGTCTTTGGCGGGACGCCGCTCTCGGCACCCTCGTTCACAAGTCTGAACAACGGTTACTGGAGCGGAACAGGAACCTCGTGGCTGTGCTGCCTGCTGCAGACGGGACCCTCTGAGCCAGCCGGAGCGGACGCGACACTGACCTTCGCGCTCACGCTGGCGTCAGGTCCTACCACTACGGTTCCAGCGAAAAAACCGAAATTACCGGCCGCGGTGAACCTCAATTTCGCGGCGGGGAGCTTCGCGCTCAGCGCGTCGGACAAGTCGCAACTTCAGGCGCTGGCCCGAAAACTCAAGGCAAACGCGAGGGTGACGATCACGGGTTACGCACGCTCCAATCCGAGTCTCGCGCGTAATCGCGCACTCTCGACGGCCGACTACCTCTTCTCGAAAGTCAAGGTCTTCTGGAGGGTGGTCTCGGTAAGTACTAAATCACTCAACCGAGCCACTGTGACGACTACCGCGCTCTGATCTCGCGCCGGTATTCGTGCGGCGACCTCGTCGCGCGCGTGAACAGAACTTCCAAGCGCCAATCCCATCGGTAACGTGGCTCAATGGCCAAGGTGCTGGTGACCGGAATGTCCGGAACGGGTAAGTCCGCTTGCTTGGAACTCCTCAATTCGCGCGGTTACAAAACTGTCGACACCGATACAGCCGAGTGGAGCATCTGGTCGACGCAGTCAGATGGCACTCTCGACTGGATTTGGAGAGAAGACGCCATTTCCACGCTGCTTGACGAGTACCGACACGGCCAACTCTTCGTCGGGGGTTGCAAGACCAATCAGGGCCGGTTCTATCCAAGATTCGACCATGTCGTACTGCTTTCTGCGCCGGCGGACGTCATTCTCGAAAGAGTGACCAATCGCACGACGAATCCGTACGGCAAGAACAGCGAAGAGAGACGCGAGATCCTTCGATATCTTTCAGAGGTTGAACCGCGACTTCGAGCTACCGCCACGATGGAAATCGATACGACGGCCCCCTTGATGGACGTTGTTGATCAACTACAACGACTCGCTTGACAAGTCGAATGTCGTCGACTGCTCAAAGTTGGGATCACCCAGGTCACTGAATTCGAGCTATTCGGAGATGTCGATTTGGTATGCCGGATGAAACGCGAACTATTCTCGCCTCATTTTCTCAGCACCACTCCAGGGGAAACGCACACGTGCTCTTCGGACAGTAGTTTCAGCGCCAGGGATCTCGCACCGCCCAGAGGAAAGGCCCCGCCAAGGCCATCCTCGTATTACTCGATACTGATCTTCTCGAGCATTTCCAGGCTGCCCGCCATGGACTCAAGCACCGAAGTGCTCCCGTTGATCCAACTGCCGCCATCACGCAGCAGATCATCCGACACAGCGGAGTAGTCGAAGAATTCGGTGACGATGGTGGCGTAGTCACCATCCGGGGTGAGGATGTAGCCCCAGCGGTAGCCCGCGGCAATGCCGACTTTCGATGGATCATTGCCCTCAGTCCGAGACGGGTCTCCGGGAGCGGGTTCCCAAGAAATTCGACGACCTGGTTCGAACTCCACCACGTGGTTGAGCATGAGATAATCGTCTCCCAGCCGATACATCTTCATGGTGAACGTGTCGCCAACGCCAGAGATTCGACCGTCTTCGACGGCTCCCCTGAGCATGTCGGATCCATCGAAATCCGCATGACGTTGCGGGTCCGCAAGAATCTCAAAGATGTGGTTCGCCGATGCGTCAATCCGGCGAGACGTCTCGATCCGATTGTTTTCATTTGCCACGGTTCAGCTTCCTGGTTGCATCTTCTTTACCGAGCGCACGATAGTGGTGAGTCGGGAGGAGATCGCTCGTCTTATTCAAATCGTCACGATGACACCGTTAAATCCAAGCGTCGCGGCCGAAGGCCAACCTCGGTCCGTAGTTACCAAGACATCGGTTTCCCAGTGGACGGCAGTAGCAATGACCAAAGCGTCGGGTAACTTCAACTTCGGACTGAGTTGAGCGCGAATTTGGGCGGCAATGGTTGCAACTTCAGCATCGAGTTCCATGACACCCAATGGAAGTCGCTCGACGCATTCTCGCACCGCATCCAAAGAAGCGTCTCCGTGTCGGGCCGGTGCAACCATTGACTCCGCCAAGGCGGACGCTGGTATCACTATTACTCCCCGACGGCGCGCACTTTCGAACTCCTTGATGGAGGTGTCGTGGTGAGCGTCACTCTCATCCAAGAATCCGATGAGCACGCCAGCGTCGATGACAGTTAATCCCATTCGTCGCGCAGTTGGTCGAGCGTCTCGCCTTCATACACGCCCGTTAAGGACCCTGCAAACTGATCCAGAACATCTACCTCGCGTTCGAGGATCACACGACCGGGGCCATCAGCTCGAGCCGTCAAGCGCTCACCTGCCTCGAGCCCGGCGTTGCGCATTGCGTCTTGAGGAATGGTCACCTGGTGTTTGGAACTAATCTTCGCTCCACGATTGGATTTCTTTACTTTCTCCATACCGGTAAGGATTACTCGCGAAGAGGCGATTTTGCAATCAAGAGGAAGGCAACGGCGAGCGGCTCCAAGTACCTCTAATCCATAGCATTTTTCCTGATCACGAGAGTAGGGTCGGTGGGGATCGAACCCACGACCGAGGGATTATGAGGTGGCTGCGAACGGGCGGACTGGTCTGGTGGTGTCGGATTGGTCCGAAAATCTCTGACTCCTTCGTCCGATGGTGTCGGATTGGTCCGGTCGTGTTGGTTTGGTATGTGGGATGAAACGTGCGATTTCTGAGGCCAACTTACGTCGCGTGCAAGTTCACCTCAGTGACCCGACGTGACTCTGCTACTCCCATTGGAGACTTACCTGAACCGTGCTGGTTCGTGCCAGAGGGGGAAAGACTGAAATCCCTACCGGATGGTGCGTCTCTGGTGGTGCCTCTAGATTGCTGTGCAAACTAGTTGAGGAGGCGGTACCTGGGGTTGGCCCGGATCCGGTGCGCCGCGAGGACCCGTTGCTGGCGAAGCCGGTGACGAGGGGCGGTCGGATCTTGCCCCGAACCGCAGCCCCTTGGGACCGTGGCGGGAGCGGCGAAAGTGCGGCCCGCCATCGAACCGGCGGAATGGGGGCCCCTTCGCTCCCGCACGGCATCGGCACGTTGGGGATGGACTACTGGGCAGGTGTCCCCGCGTCTCGAACAATGGCAACCAGCGGTATCGGTCGAGAGGTCTTCGATTGGTACGCTGCATATCGCCTGTTGTTGGTTCCGTTCATTAGTTGCCAGAGCCGCGGGTAATCGGCATCCGTCGAGTCGATAACGGTGGCGATTCCGGCGAACCGTCTGCGACCCACCTGGACCTCGACATCCGACCTGGCGCACAAGTTGAGGAACCAAGCCGGTGCGTGATCCTTCCCGTCGTTCGAGGCGACCACAATAATCCTCTCCCCGTCTTGAGCGAAGACCAGTGCCGTCAACCGAGGTTGACCAGTTCTGCGCCCGACTGTGCGCAGGAGCAATGTCCACGCACCGATCATGCCGGGACCGAAGCGACCATCGCTGCGAATGTAGATCCATCGGTGAAGCCGCAACATTGCCGCTGGCGCACTCTTGGGAGTCGTGAGCCTGTTCATCGTTCTGGGGATGAGCGGCGGCAACTTCTCGCTCCCCGTGGCTAGATCGGTCCTCTTGGTCATCGCTTCCTCGCTTTTGTGTTCTTGGTGCTCGCTGTCCTGTTTCGACTTGCGGCGGGGCGGGCCCGGTGTGCTGGTTTGGTGGGATGCCAAACTCCAAGCGCCGGAATCAGCAAGGCCAAAACCTCCTCGGTTCGTTCCTCGAGGTCCTTGCCACCGGAGTCCAGGAGCGACAACGAGTCCATCCCGACGATCCAGGCAAAGATCGCCCGAGCGGTGGTGAGAGGATCGAGTTGCGCCCCGAACTCTCCCGAGTGAACCCCTCGCTCGATCAGTTCCACTATGGAGCGCACTCCCAGCTCTTGGAACGACGCGTACTCCGAGCCGGGGCCGGAACGGACGCTCAAGTCGGCGCCCAGCCGCACGACGCAGTGCATCGTCGGGTCGTCGGCGATCAGTCGCGCCCGACGACGCAATGCACTACGCAGCTCGTCGCTCGCCGAGACGCTGGGCTCCGCATCTGCCAGGAGCCGAGCGATCAACTCCTGCTGCTTGACCCGAAATACGGCAAGTGCGAGCTCTCCCTTGCTCGAGAAGTGGAAGTAGAACGCGCCTTTGCTCATCCCACTGGCCAAGATCAGATCGTTGAGAGAAACGCCATCGAAGCCGACCTCGGCAAACGCCCGTGCTGCGGTGTCGATGATGTGCGAGCGGGTTTGCTCGGCGCGCTGTTGACGGACCCCCGTGTTGCTTGTCGGCATCACCCATATTAAAACATACCGATCGGTCGGTTTACAGCCACGAGCCCCTCCAATGGCGCATATTGCCGGTTATCGGCGGAACTCCCGGTGCTGCTCGGTTTAGACCATAAGTGCCCGAGTGGGGCAGATGGAGCAGCGGGTGCGCTCCAAGTAACTCAGCCGCAAGCTACATGTCGATTTCGACTAAGTAGGGCCGGTGGGGATCGAACCCACGACCGAGGGATTATGAGGGGCTCGGCGGTAGTCCTCTGCATTCTTTTGGATCCATTACGCACTTCAGTGTTCCGACGAAAATCCATGGATGCCTTCGGAGGTTCGCTGGGTCCTCGGATTGGAGTAGCAAGGGAGTAGCAAGACCCGTCCAACCCGTTCACGCACCACCGTCTTCTTCATTGCGTGATCGATAGCGGGATCGAGACCAAGAGTCACGGTCCGAAGATTGCGACCCGCCCACCTGGAATACAAACGATTACTTGCTGAGACCCCGTGAAGGTCCAGGCTTGATACTTCGGATGAGCGTCCACGATGATCCGCAGTTGATTACCCAACTCAAGCGTCAGACTTCCTTCCGCGCCGATCTCGCATCTCGATACCGTTCGACCAAGTGAAGGCGCCAGAATCTCGGATAAGTCATCGAGCGCGGGGACAACTGTCACCGATGGGGTGGTCCCCGTGTGATCGGGCTTTGAAGAACTTGGCGAAATCGAAACTCGTCCTTCGATCAGTAATCTGCACTCAACGTCGGACCCGAAATCCATCGCAGCGAAGTACTCGCCTCCTCGGACTGAGGAAAGCGATTCACCCAGCAAGTGGAGATCGGGAATCGGAACATCTTCATCTTTTGTATAGGAGTTTCCTGCAATCGCCAAAACTGCGTTGTGCAGATACGAACTTTCTCTTGGCCGGAAAAGCCAGCCTTCGCCACTTTGCGCGGGGATCGCAATGTGTTCCAACGGGATTCGTGTTCCATTGCGTTCCAACTCCTTACGGGCATCGGACTCACTGCAACCTCGAGCAAGTGTCATCAGTCTTCGGAACTCAAGGGGTGACCACGGATCATCCTCCGATTCTGTCAGAAGGGCCATCAATTTCTTGGCGTGGTAGATACATTCCGTGACCTTCGAGCGGCGACGTCGTAATGTCACGCTGGTGATTCTTGTCTATTCGGCGCTGATGATCGTGGGCCATGTTATTTCGCTGAACGGGCAAGTTCTCGTGGGAATAGTGTTCGAGCTCGCTGTGATGGCGGGCTATTTCATTGTGAGGCAGAGGATGGTAAAGCCATTCCTCAAAGAGGTTCGCTCACGACGAGAGCGCAAACAACCGCGAGGTTGAAGCACTCGAATCCCAAATCAGAAACTGCGAACTTGCGATTCTGACATCTATGAGGTTCTATCTAGTAGGGCCGGTGGGGATCGAACCCACGACCGAGGGATTATGAGGTGGGAGCACACGGTCGGACTAGTCCGAACGGGTCGGATTGGTCCGATATTGACTGGGTTCTTCGTCCGATGGTGTCGTATTGGTCCGGTGGCGTCGGTTTGGTCTGTGGGATGAAGCGTGGGATTTCCCTATTGCTCAAGTTGGCTAACCGAGTGGCCATTATCTCTCAGTGGACTAGGCATTACCAATTCAGCTGCGGGCGAATCTCAAAAGGTCGTCGAGGTCCCCTCTATCCGCAAGGCGCAAAGCTTTCAAGTATTGGGCGCGCAGATTCTCCGTATCTAAACCGAGATGGAATCCCCATGTAAAGGACGGACTTCCCAACGACTTCGCGAGAAGATCGGCATAAATCCTTCCGTGTCTGCCATTGCCATTGGGAAACGCGTGTATCCAAACCAATCGATGATGAAATCGTACGCCTACATCATCAGCTTCGTTGCCGGCCTCAATCCATGTTCGAGCATCTTCAACAAGATTTCTGACAGCGGTCGAGATTTCAATTGGGTCGATTCCAATGTTGGTTTCCCGAACGCGATGTCTCCCCGCCCATTTCCAAACTTCGTCGAACATGGATTTGTGCATACTTCGCAGATAGTCGTCGTCAAGTAAGCGATCGATTGTCGGATTGACTCTTCCAAGCGCGTTGGCGATGTTTCTCTGTTCTGCTTCAAACAGCTCACCCCTAGTCGAAATAAATGAAGGAATGAGCCCCTCAATATCATCGGCACTGAGCTCAGTATGACCATCACCGATTGGAAGAATCTCGAACGTCATTGAAAGTCATCGGTATTCGTCCAGAGACCTCGTCGATCGATCAACTTTTTCGAAATGTCCTCGATTTGTATTTCGGTATCGTCTACTCCAACTTCTTGATCTTCGAGCCTGCTGTGATGAGATACGCGAGCCAGCCGAATTTTGGCCTTGCGGCGAGCCTGGGACAAAACAGCCTCGTCGAGTGTCGTGCGCGGAATTAGCGCATAGACGAGTTGGCAGTCGAGAGCTTCGCCGATTCGCCGCAATGTCTCAAGTTTGATGGTTTCTTGAACTTCACTATTTTCGAATTCACGGATTGCCTGATGGACTACTCCCATGCGAGCTGCAAGTTCCGTACTTGACATCCCGAGTGCTTCGCGAATCGCTCGAATCCATCCTTTGTGTGGTCGAGGTTCTTCAAGTATCGGTCGTAGTCGTGTAAATCGTTTATCCAGTTGACGGCGTGCTTGGACTCTATTTTCGGTAGGCATTCCTCAATTATGCTAGTTACAACTAGAAATATCAAGGATCATTCTCTAGTTACAACTAGAAATATCTATAATTTTCTCTAGTTGCAACTAGTATTTTTAGGTATCACCAACTCTATATAGGAGTTAATATACTCCCCTTATCAGGTATAACAGCAAACCGATTTACAAACAGTAGGGCCGGTGGGGATCGAACCCACGACCGAGGGATTATGAGTCCCCTGCTCTAACCACTGAGCTACGACCCTTTGACCATCGTGACCTAGCGCTCCCAGAGCAGGACTCGAACCTGCAACCTAGCGATTAACAGTCGCTTGCTCTGCCAATTGAGCTATCTGGGAATGGATATTGAAAGCAGAGCAACATTATCACCCGCTCCTTTGCGTCATTGTCGAGCAAACCACTGCAAGAGACGCTCCGCGTCCGGACTTTCGCGGACCAGTCGTCGACATCGAGCGATGCGTTTCGTCATGCCCTGGCGAGAGATTCCTTCCGTACGGGCGATCTCGTCGATCGACATCGTTCGAAAGGTGAACTGCCAGAAGGCATCGAAGTCGTCGCCACAAATTCGTCGGAGCGCGTCAATCACCCACGACGGTGGATCGCTGACTTCACGACGAACACGGAAGTCGGTATCGTCATCGAGCTCCGTGGTTCCGTAGCGACGGGACTGAAGTTCACGATTGAGCTGCATCGTTTCGTGCGCCTTCGCCTGGGATATGTCGAGCGCCTGCGCGACGTCACGTTTTGTCAGATGCTTCGTGGGATTGGCCCGGATCAGTTTCTGCAACTTCAGGATCAATCGCATTTCGGAATCGGTGAGACCCGCCTGTTGTTGCACCGCCTGATTGACCAACTTCATGATCCAGTAGTTGGCGTAGGTGGAGAATCGATTGCCCTGTTCGGGATCGAAGCGTCGTAGTGCGTTGACCAGCGCCTCGACGCCAGCGGCTTCGAGTTCGTCGTTGCCGAATCGATAGCCGCGTTCAACGACGCGCGTTCGCACGAGTCCCAACGTGGCCCGCAGCAGCTTCGATTCGGCCTCTTGACCGGCGTGACGCTGGCGCAGCAGTCGTCGTCGTTCCGTCTGATCCGACGTCGCGCGTTCGAGCAACTGCTCTGCTCGACGTCCCTGCTGGATGAGCGGATAGAGACTGCGTTCTTCTTCGACGCTCAGCGGCGCCGTCATCTCGAGACCGCCGATGACGCCCAGGCTCTGTCCGGTCACGACGACCTGGACGACGTGCGCTCAACGAGCCACTCTCGAAGTTCGTCCTCGGCGAGACGACCTGACGCGCTTTCGAGCAGCACGAGTCGTTCCTTCACGTCGCGCACAGTGACGTCAGCCACGTCGGGCGCCAATAGTCCTTCGTTGAGATCGCGAGCCACGTTCTTTAATTCGACGGTGACCGCGCTGCGGATGAGTTGGGATACGACGGCGGTCACGTCTTCGACGGTGTACTCGCGATCGAGTTCGTCGACCGCGAGTTGACTCAGCACGTGCGCGGCTTCTTCTTCGCCACGACGATCGAGTTCATCGATGACTTCGGAGAGGGACTTGTCGCTCGACAGTCCTTCGAAGATCTCTCGCTGCACGTCGTTGACGAAGTACGGAGCGACCAGTCGATCCTTCACGTCATTCGGGAAGTGCACGCGCAGACGAAGCGCCTCGAGACCGGGACGCGGCATCGGCCCTCGTGGCGCGCGCGGCTGTGTCACCGTCGACCGGCGGCGGTTCGTTCGCGGTTCGCGGCTTGGGGTTGCGAGCGAGTTCGGCGACGCGTGGTCGCAAGAGCGATTCTTCGATTCGCAGGGTGCTGGCCACCTGCATGATGTACTGGTCGCGCACGAGTTCACTCGGGTGTTCGGCCAGCACGTCCATGGCGCGCTCCGCGGCTCGGCCACGACCTTCGGCCGTGGCGAGATTGGCACTCTCGAGGACGCGGTCCAGTCGGAACCGCAAGAACGGTACCGCCTCGGCGACGGATTTTCGGAGCGCCTCGGGGTCGTTCTGGGCCAGGTCCGCCGGGTCCGAGCCTTTGGGCAGGTGCGCGACGAAGACGTCGACTTCGTTCTGGCGCTCCCACTGGTAGACCGAGGCCGCCGCGCTCTGGCCGGCCTTGTCGGCGTCGTAGGCGAGGACGATGCGCTTGGCGAAGTTGCGCATCGTCTTGAAGTGCTCCTCACCGAGCGCCGTGCCGCAGGTCGCTACGGCGCGCGGCATCCCGGCGGCGAAGAACGCGATCACGTCGGTGTAGCCCTCGCACACGATGATCTCGTCGGACTTGATGACGTCGTCCTTGGCCCAGTTGAGCGCGTAGAGCGTGCGGCGTTTGGAGTAGATCGACGTCTCGGGCGAGTTCTTGTACTTCGCCTCGACGCGACCGTCAGGCCGAGCGGCCGGACCGTACGGCGGCGGCAGGATTCGCCCACCGACGGCGATCGCCTTGCCCGCCGGATCGAAGATCGGGAAGATGACCCGCGCGCGAAGGGCGTCCTGCCGACGGTCGCCCTTGTTGACGAATCCGAGTCCCGTGTCCATCAGCACCTTCTCGGTGAACTTGAGACCCTTGGCGAGTCCGTCCCACTCGTCGGGCGCCCAGCCGAGTTTGAACTGGCGCGCGATGTCGCCGCCGATGCCGCGTGACTTCAGGTACTCCCGCGCCGGACGGGCGTCCGGAGCATTCAGCAGACGATCGTGGTACCACGTGACGGCTTTATCCATGGCGGCCATGGCCTCTTGGCGTTCTTTGCGCGCCGGACCGGCGTTCGCGTCGTCGTGCAGCTCGATGCCGGCGCGGTCCGCGAGTTGACGCAGCGCGTCCATGAAGTCCAGGTGTTGGATCTCGCGCACGAACGTGATCTGGTCTCCCGATGCCCGACAGCCGAAGCAGTAGTAGCGACCTTCTTCGGCGTTCACCGAGAACGACGGCGTCTTCTCGCCGTGAAAGGGGCACAGTCCGGTCCAACGACGACCGGACTTCTTCAGGGCCACGGTCTCGCTGATGAGGGCCACGATGTCGGTCGCGGAGCGAACTTGCGCGATCTCACTCTCCGATATGGCCATAGGAAGACGGTACCGGTTCTGCTTTGCTCCTACATCGGACACGTAACGGGGGCTGCCTAGACTCTGCGCCATGTCTGAATTCTCGGTAGAGGCGACCGATATCGTCCGCACGTTCAACAACGGCGAGTTTCGAGCCCTTGATGGCGTCTCACTGCAAGTGCCGACCGGCCAGGTCTTCGGACTCCTCGGACCCAACGGTTCGGGCAAGACGACGATGGTGCGGATTCTCTCGACGGTCCTCGCGCCCACTGAGGGTCGAGCGATCGTCGGCGGCTACGACGTCGTGAAGCAGCCCGCGCACGTGCGTCGCGTCATTGGCCTGGCGGGCCAGTTCGCGGCGGTCGATGAGAACCTCACTGGATACGAGAACCTGCGAATGGTGGGTTTCCTCAATCACATGGAGAAGTCCACGGCCGTCAACCGGTCGCGACAATTGCTCGCCGACTTCGGTCTGGCCGAATTCGCGCACAAGTTGACCTCGACGTACTCCGGCGGCATGCGACGTCGCCTCGACCTCGCGGCCGCTCTCGTCGCCGACCCCCCGATCCTCTTTCTCGACGAACCGACGACCGGACTGGACCCGCAGTCCCGTCAAGACCTGTGGGCGATCATCGAGGGTCTCGTCGAGAACGGCACGACGGTGCTCCTCACGACGCAGTACCTCGAAGAGGCCGACCGGCTGTGCAAACAACTCGTCGTACTCAACCACGGCAAGATCATCGCCGAGGGCACGTCGTCGCAGTTGAAGAGCTCACTCGGGAACACCGTGCTGGTACTCACGTTCGCAACGACCAGCGACTCGCAGCAAGCGCATCAACTTGATTTCGGATCTCTCGTCGAAGCCCGCCAACGTCGACGGCACCGTCATCGAGTTGACGGTCGACAAAGGTCCGGCCTCCGCCGCCGAAGCACTTCGTCGCATCGACGCCGCCGAGATCATCGTCGCCGGGTTGCAGCTCCGCGAGCCCAGTCTCGATGACGTCTTCTTGAATCTCACGGGACATAAGGCCGAAGACGACGTGGCCGTCGTGACTGAAAAGAAGTCGCGACGTGCCCGACGAAAGGAACAGGTATGACGACGACCCCCGTCGCGAGGTCAACGACGATGGCCCAGCATTCTTCCGTCGCCTACGCAGTGCGCGACGTCGTGACGTTGGCCCGCCGCAATCTGCTGGCGCTGATTCGTGTGCCGACGGCCCTCGTGTTCATGGTGATTCAGCCGGTGATGTTCGTGCTGTTGTTCCGCTACATCTTCCAGCGCGTTGGGTGCCTTCACGCACGGCAACTACGTGAACTTCCTCGTGCCGGGGATCCTGGTGCAGACGACGATCTTCGGTGCCGTCGGCACCGCCATCGGGTTGGCCGAAGACCTGCAGCGAGGTCTCATCGAACGGTTCAAAGCGCTGCCGATGGCACGCATGGCGGTCCTCGCCGGTCGAACGCTCGCCGACACGGCACGCAACGTCATCGTGCTCGATCATCATCACCGGCGTCGGCTTCTTGGTCGGCTTTCGTCCACACGGTGGCTTCTTCTCCTACATCGCCGCCTGCCTGGTGATGCTGCTCTTCGCCTACTGCCTCTCGTGGGGCTTCGCCTTCGTCGGCCTGGCCGCACCGAACTCCGAGACCGCCCAAGCGATGACGTTCCCGCTCATCTTCCCGTTGACCTTCGCCTCCACGGTCTTCATCCCGCTCTACAAACTGCCGTGGTGGCTCCAGGGCTTCGCGAACAATCAACCCGTCAGTCAGACGACCAACGCCGTTCGAGCACTGATGACGGGCACGCCGGCGGGTAACTCCGTGTGGGTCTCGTTGCTCTGGTCAATCGGACTGGTCGCGGTGCTGGCACCACTCGCCGTGAACCAGTTCCGCAAGATCGCCTAGGTCCGATGCCGAAACTCGGAGTCGACGAGCTGCAGGAGATCCTCACCGGTGGCTTCCCCGCCGCCGACGTGCCGCACGTCGAAGCGGTGACCGACGACTCGGTGATCGTCAGCTATTCGGTCAATGACCGTCACGGTCGTCCGGGCGGCACACTCGCCGGTCCGGTGATGATGTCACTCGCCGATACGTCGGCCTGGATCGCGATCATGTCCCAGATCGGTCCGGTCGTGTTGGCCGTCACGACGAGCCTGCACATCGACTTCTTGCGCAAGCCGCAACTCACGGACTTGATGGCGCGAACGCGGATGTTGAAACTCGGCAAACGACTGGCGGTCGTCGAGGTCGAGCTGTATTCGCGCGGCGAGACCGAACTCGTCGCGAAGGCGCAGGTCACGTACTCGATTCCGCCCGCGCCGAGTACCTGAGTCGGCGCCAATAGCCGCGAGGCCGTTCGGCGTCAGCGGGACCTTCGGCGAGCGACGGTGCCCCGAACGGTCATCGGGATCTCGACCACACCGTCAACCGCGCGGGCTTCGAGGTGTGCGCGCACTCCGCGCTCCATCTCATTGCGTTCGTCTTTCGTGCGGATGATGGCGCCCGAGTACGTCCCGAAGACCGCCACCAGCTCATCGATCGTCCGTGGCCACGTCCAGTCGAGGGCCACCTCGGACTCGATGACAAACTCCGACTCTGGTCCGAAGTCGCCACTCCAACCTCGGGGCACGTTTGAACTCGTCGTTGGGCCGCTCGCGCAGTGCCGTGACCTCCTCCAACCAGGGGACGTTCCGACTGAACCCGTTCCACAGGACGAAGAGCCGGCCGTCGTCACGCAGCACCCGTGCCATCTCGTTCGTCGCAGCCGGCTGTTCGAACCAGTGCCACGCGGACGAGACCAACACGGCGTCAAAGAGAGCGTCCTCGAGCGGCAGTGCTTCGGCGGCACCTTTGACCGCCCGCACCTCGGGGCTGCGGCGCACGAGCACTGCACGCATGTCATCGTCGGGTTCGACGATCGTGACCGTGGCGCCGAGTTCGAGGAGCAGGCGGGTCCACTTGCCCGTGCCGGCACCGACTTCGAGGAAATCCACGCCGTCGACGTCGCCCAGGATCGAGGTCACCTCGGGTGGCGGCGACGGACGATAGAGGTCGTACTGCTCGGCGACGGTGCCGAAGCGCAGGCCCCGCCCGTCGTAGGTCACGTCAGGACTGTCCCGTTCGTTCGCGCAGCGAGGCCAGCAACTCGGCGATCGGCACGCGCACCTGTTCGGTCGTGTCGCGGTCGCGCACCGTCACGGCGTGGTCCTCCAGCGAGTCGAAGTCCACGGTCACGCAGTACGGCGTACCGACCTCGTCCTGGCGCCGGTAGCGACGACCGATCGACTGGGTGACGTCGTAGTCGCACATGAAGTGCGGTTGCAGCACCTCGAGGACGTGGCGCGACACCGTCTTCCAGCTCGGGCTTCTTCGAGAGCGGCAGGACGGCGACCTGATAGGGCGCGAGTCGCCAGTCGAGTCGCAGCACCGTCCGGCTCTCGCCCTCGACGACGTCCTCGTGGTAGGCCGCGAGCAGGAACGCCATCATCGCGCGCGTGGCGCCGGCGGCCGGTTCGATCACGAAGGGCGTGTAGCGCTCGTTCGTCGACTGGTCGAAGTAGTCGAGCGCGACGCCCGAGGCGTTGGCGTGTTGGGTCAGGTCGTAGTCGCCGCGATTGGCGACGCCCTTCGAGCTCGTCCCAGCCCCACGGGTAGGCGAACTCGACGTCGGTCGTGCCGCGCGAGTAGTGCGAGAGGTCCTCGGGGGCGTGCTCGTGCAGGCGCAGCTGTTCCTCGGGGATACCGAGGTCGAGGTACCAGTCGAGACGGGTCTTGATCCAGTAGCGGTACCACTCGTCGGCCTCGGTCGGCGGCACGAAGTACTCCATCTCCATCTGCTCGAACTCGCGCGTGCGAAAGACGAAGTTCTGGGGCGTGATCTCGTTGCGGAAGGACTTACCGACCTGGGCGATGCCGAAGGGCGGCTTCTTTCGCACCGTCGAGAGCACGTTGGCGAAGTTGGTGAAGATGCCCTGGGCCGTCTCGGGTCGCAGGTAGGCCGTGGCGCCCTCGCCCTCGACCGGACCGGCCTGGGTCTTGAACATCAGGTTGAAGGCCCGCGGCTCGGTGAACTCGGTCGAGCCGCAGTTCGGACAGACGCCGTCGATCTTGTCCTCGCGCCAGCGTTCCTTGCACTTCTTGCAGTCGACCAGCGGATCGGTGAAGGTCTCGAGGTGGCCCGACGCGGCCCAGACGGCCGGCGGGCCGAGGATCGCGGCGTCGATGCCCACGATGTCGGTGCGCATCTGGACCATCGAGCGCCACCAGGCCTGCTTGACGTTGCGCAGCATGTTGACGCCGAGCGGGCCGTAGTCGTAGGTCGAGCGGAATCCGCCGTAGATCTCGGCCGAGGGGAAGATGAACCCGCGCCGCTTGGCGAGGTTCGTGACCTTTTCGAGCAGGTCGGGAATGGTTTCCGGCGTCGAACTCATCGTCGAATTCTACCGGTTCAGTCCGCGCTCCCCAGCCGAAGGATCACCTGATTGGCGAGGAGTCGACCGCTCGGCGCGAGCGTCACGCGGCCGTCCGCGACCGACACGAGGTGCGCGATCTCGTCGAGTGAGCCGAAGGCCTCGAGCGGCACGCCCTTGGCGGTGCGCAGCGCCAGCGAGTCGCGCTCGAATCGTCTGCGTGCGTTCATCGAGGCGTCTCCTCGCCACCGAGCGGACGCTGTGCCGTCGCGCACCATCGCGATGTAGCGATCGGGCGTGCGCACGTTCCAGAATCGCCGACCGTGACGATGCGAGTGCGCGGCCGAGCCGAAGCCGACGTAGTCGTCCTGGTCCCAGTAGACGTGGTTGTGGCGGCACTCGTGACCGGGCTTGGCCCAGTTCGAGATCTCCTCCCACTGGTAGCCGTTCGCGTCGAGCGTGCGACTCACCAGTTCGTAGGCGTCGGCCGACTCGTCTTCGTCGGGGTGACGTCGTGGGTCCTCGCCGAGTGGCGTGCCCGGCTCGGGCGTCAGGACGTAGCAACTGATGTGCGGCGGCGGCGACTCCAGTCCGAGCAGGTCGTCCAGCGTGCGCGCGACGTCCTCGAGTGACTCGGCGCGCGAGCCGATGATGAGGTCCATGTTCCACGTGGCGAATCCGGCCGCGGTGACGGCGCGCGACACCTCTTCGTGGGCCATGGTGCCGTGACGACGACCGAGGTCGGCCAGGACGGCCGGTTGCGTCGACTGCACGCCGAAGCTCATGCGGTTCACTCCCCCGGCGCGGTAGGCGCGAAGTCGCTCGAGCGACGCGTCTTCGGGATTGCACTCGACGGTCACTTCGGCGTCGTCGGTCCTCGGGATCGCGTCCAGGATGCGCAGCAGCTGCTCGGCCGGGAGTCGTGACGGCGTGCCGCCGCCGAAGAAGACCGACGTCGCGACCGGCAGACCGTCGTCGCGCGCCCACTGCGATCTCTTGCAGCACCGACGTGACGTACTCCTCCATGAGGTGGTCACGGTCCGAGTACGTCGCGAAGGCGCAGTAGTCGCAGCGATGCGCGCAGAACGGCACGTGGACGTAGACCCCGAAGGTCTCCGCGGTGTCGCTCGTCATCGTGTCGGCACGTTACCGGGCCGGTGACGGCGGCGAGAGCGGCGGCGTCGAGCGCGTCGCGCGCAGTTGCTTGCCGAAGTGCGACTCGATCGAGTCCAGCGCGATCGCCATGACCTCGCCGGCCCCGGCCGGCGACGCCGTCGCGCAGCACCGCCGCCAGGTCGCCGCTCATGATGCGACGGATGAGCGCCAGCGCGGCCGGCGAGATCGACGTGCCCGAGCGACAGTCGGCACAGAGCGTGCCGCCGACCTCGGCGTCGAAGGCGACGAGGGGCACGTCACGTCCGCAGTTGACGCACGTCGTCGACGACCGGTCCCGAGCCGTCGAGGGCGAGGAGCTTGAAGTAGAAGGACGACGGCACCAGCATCGGGTCGTAGGTCTCGTCGTCGAGGGTCAGCAGCACGCGCGTCAGCAGGTCGAAGATGTCCTCGTCGGCGACGTCGTCCGAGGGGATGGCGTCCATCACCTCGACGACGGCGTAGCCGGCGTTGATCCGCGCGTAGGACGCGCGCAGCGTCGTGAGTCGTTCGCGGTGCGCGACGTGACGCGCGATGTAGAACTCGCCGCGGGTCTTCACGAGGTCGACGTTCACGTAGGCCAGCGTCTCGAGGTTGCCGCCGAGGCGACTGGTCGTCTTGCGGATGCCCTTGGCGAGGACGCGCACCTTGCCGTAGTGGCGCGTCCAGAGCACGACGACGCGGTCGGCCTCGCCCGACTTGTACGTGCGCAGCACGACGGCGTCGTCGCGAAGCTCCTTCACTGTTCGGTCTCGTCCGCGAGTCGTCGAAGTGCTGCTTGCGCGGTTCGATGCCGATGAAGCGCTGCAGCGCGACGCCGAGGGCGACCATGACCGCGATGATCGCCGGGATGAGCAGCGGCGCCAGCAGCACCGAGTCCCCGTTGGCGTAGAGCGCCCACAGGAACGCGTAGAACAGGACGGCCGACCACGATCATGGTCTTGGTCATGATCATTTGTCGAGACCTCCGAAGCGTCGCTCGCGTTGCTGGTACTCCTCGATCGCCTCGAAGAGGTTCTCGCGTCGAAAGTCCGGCCACAGCACGTCGGTGAAGACCAGCTCGGAGTACGCCATCTCCCAGAGCAGGAAGTTCGAGATCCGGTACTCGCCCGAGGTGCGGATCACCAGATCCGGGTCGGGCAGCTCCGGGTGATACAGACGCGCGCGCAGCGCCTTCTCGTCGACCTTGTTGGCCGGCACCTTGTCGGCGACCAGTTGGGCGACGGCGTCGACGATCTCGGCGCGCCCGCCGTAGTTGAAGGCGATGTTGAGCGTCATCTTCTTGTTCTTCTTGGTCAGCTCGGAGGAGTTGTCCATGTTGGCGAGGACCTTCTTGGGCACGCGCCAGTCGCGTCGTCCCGAGAAGGTGATGCGCACGCCCTGTTCGTGGAGCTCTTGGGAACGACGCTGCAACAGACCGCTGTTGAAGTTCATGAGGTAGCGCACCTCGTCGACCGGCCGTCGCCAGTTCTCGGTCGAGAAGGCGTAGACGGTGAGGACCTTCACGCCGATCGAGAGCGCGCCGTAGGTGGTGTCGAGGAGCGACTCCTCGCCGGCGCCGTGACCGACGGTGCGCGGCAGGCCCTGACGCTGCGCCCAGCGACCGTTGCCGTCCATGACGATGGCGACGTGATGCGGCACGCTGGAGCCGTCGAGGGACGTCGGAATCGGTCGCGGACGCGGATCGGGCACTTATCAAACCTAGTTCGTTGGACTCACGAATCAGTCAGGGTGAACCCTTTAAGGTCGACGGGTGCAAGAGTTTCGATCCCGACGACGAGAGCGTCTACGTCGAACCGGACATCGACGACGGCGTGCAACTCGACGACGACGTCGTCGAGATCGACGCCGAGCGCGCGCTGGCGCTGCTGGACCGCATCACGCACGAACTTCCCGGCGGCGGTGAGAGTCGCGAGGGTCAGCGCGAGATGGTGCGCAGCGTCGCCGCGGCGTTCTCGCGTCGACGAGACGACGGTCATCGAGGCCGGCACCGGGATCGGCAAGTCACTCGCCTATCTGATCCCGGCGGTCATGTCCGGACAGCGCGTCGTCGTGGCGACGGCGACCAAGAACCTGCAGGACCAACTGGCCCAAAAGGACGCCCCGACGGTCGCGGCGAACGCCGCCGGGCGTGCGCGTCGCGGTCCTCAAGGGCAAGCAGAACTACCTCTGTCGCAATCGACGTCCACAGCGTGGGCGGAGCGGCGCAACTCAGCTTCGACGACGGTTCGGACGTCCCCAAGGGCGTCGCCGACCAGATGCGGCGGATCGTGCAGTGGTCGAACGAGACCGAGACCGGCGACCGCGACGAGCTGCCCTTCGAGGTCGACCAGCGGGCGTGGCGCGGACTGTCGGTCACGCCCCAGGAGTGTCTGCACCGCGTCAACTGTCCCCAGGGTCAGAACTGCTTCGCCGAACTGGCCAAGGACCGCGCCGCCGAGTCCTCCGATCCTCATCGTCAACACCCACCTCTACGCGTCGCACCTCGCGTCGGGCTCGACGCTCTTGCCGGCGCACGAGTTCGTCGTCTTCGACGAGGCCCACGAGATCGTCGACATCTTCGCCTCACTGCTCGGCACGTCGCTCAACGCCACGCGACTGCGCGCGCTCGCCGGCGTGGCCCGACCGCTGCTCGGGCACCGAGTTCCTCGAGCGTTGTCTCGACCTCGTCACGGTCGCCGACCGCTTCGCCGCGTCACTCCAGATCCAGTACGACCGCAACGAACTCACCGGACTCGACGAGGACTGTGCGCGCGAACTCGGTCGCGCCAACGAACTCGTCGTCGCCCTCGTCGAGGGGCTTCGCTCGCTCGTCACGAGCGGCGCCGACGCCGAGGCGAGGAAGATCCGCGCACTCGGACCGGCGATTCACCTCGCCAATGACCTCGCGCGCGTGCAACAACGTCCGGACCGGCGAGTTGCTGTTCATCTCCAAGCGCGACCGCGAGGTCGACGTCGAGATCTCGCTGGTCGACGTCGGACCGCGACTCGCCGACGACCTCTGGGGCAACGTCACCGCGATCCTCACCAGCGCGACGATCCCCGACACCCTGCCCAAGAGTCTCGGTCTCGAGCGGCACGCCGATCGAGCACTTCGACAGTCCCTTCGACTACGCCGCGAACTCACTGCTCTACGTGCCCGAGAACTTCCCCGCGCGCAACGACGCCGGCGCCGAGGCGGCGATCATCGAAGAGCTGGTCGACACTCATCACCGCGGCCGGGGGCCGCACCCTCGCGCTCTTCACCAATCGCTCGGTGATGAACCGCGTCGCCGACGCCGTCGCGCCGCGACTCGAGACCGAGGTCCTCGTCCAGGGCACGCGGTCGCGACAGCGCATCATCGAGGAGTTCCGCGACAACGCCGAGGCCAGCCTGTTCGCCGTGGCGAGCTTCTGGCAGGGCATCGACGTGCCGGGCCACTCGCTCAGTCTCGTCACGATCGACCGACTGCCGTTCTCCGTGCCGAACGATCCACTGGCCGAGGCGCGTCGCGCGAACGCCGAACGACCGTTCTACGAGGTCGACCTGCCGCGCGCGACGATGCTGCTCGCCCAGGGCGTCGGTCGCCTCATTCGCAACAAGACCGACCGCGGCGTCGTCGCGGTGCTCGACACGCGACTCGCCGCAGTCGAGTTACCGCTCGACGATGTTCCGCAAGTTGCCGCCGATGAAGCGCACGCGCGACCGCGACCAGGTGCTCGCGTTCCTGCGCGAACTGCGCGCGTAAGCCCTTTGCGCTCGAGGCTTCGCCAACTCATCCGAGCGACTACGGTCGCACGGGCGAATAAACTACTTATTCACTCGAAATAGTCTTTTGGAGTTCGCCGTGCACATTGACGTCTACCTCGTCCTGGGCAGTGCCGTGGTCGGTCTCCTCGTCGGTCTGACCGGTATGGGCGGCGGCGCGTTGATGACGCCGATGCTGGTGCTGCTCTTCGGCGTCACGCCGTCGGCCGCGATCGCCTCGGACCTCATGGCCGCGCTCTTCATGAAACCGGCGGGCGTCGCGATCCACTGGCGGCGCAAGACCGTCAACACGGGCATCGTGCGCTACCTCTGTTACGGCTCGGTGCCCGCGGCGTTCCTCGGCACCTACGTGATGCACCTGCTGGGCCAGAGCGCGCTCGCCGAACATCGACTCGAGATCACTCCTCGGCTCGGCACTCATCATCGGTTCGGTCGCCATCTTCTATCGCTCGGTCTTCGTCGAGTCGCCCGCGTCGGGCGACGAGCACGTCAAGGTGCGGCCGCTGCCGACGGTGCTGATCGGCGTCGTCGGCGGATTCATGGTCGGACTCACGTCGGTCGGCGCCGGCTCGCTCATCCTGGTGCTGTTGGTGATGGTCTATCCGACCTTGAGCAACAAGCAGCTGGTCGGCACCGACCTGACCCAGTCCCTGCCGCTGACGTTCTCCGCGACGCTCGGCACCCTGTTGTTCAGTCACGTCGAGCTCGGTCTCACGAGTTCGATCGTCATCGGCAGCGTGCCGGCGGTCATCGTCGGGTCGCTCCTGTCGTCTCGCTCGAACGGCTACCTGCTGCGCCGCATCATCACCGGCGTCGTGCTCCTCAGCGGTCTCAAGTACGTCGGCGTGCCGACCGACTGGCTGGGCATCATCGGCGGCCTCGAGATCGTGCTCATCACGTTCCTCACGTTCGTCACTGGCGACGGACGCGACGCGAACTCGCTGCGGTCTCAGTACCCGAATCGGTCGAGGGTGTCGTCACGCTTCTGCCAACCGGGCTCGACGGAGACCTTTAGCTCCAGGAAACACCCTTCGGGCAGTTGACGCCGCGCGGCGATGCCGACGTCCTTCAAGCAGCGCCCCGCCCTTGCCGATCACCATCCCCTTTTGGGACTCGCGCTCGACGAGTATCTCGACGGTGATGTGCGGCCACTCGAACTCGATGACGCGGGTGTGGATCGAGTGCGGCAGTTCCTGTTTGGTCTTGCGCACCAGCTGCTCGCGCACGAGTTCGGCGACCCACATCGCCTCGGGCACGTCGGAGACCTCGTCTTCGGGGAAGAGGAACGGCGACTCGGGCATCGCCGCGCGCACGTAGGCGATCAGTTCCGCGGTGCCCTCGCCGGTCTTGGCCGAGACCGGGAAGTACTCGACGCGCTCGACGACGTCACCGAGGTCGAGCTCCGTCGGCGATCTCCTCGACGGCCCGCGTCGCCGCGACCAGCTGCGCCACGACCGCTTCGCGACCGGACTTGTCCATCTTGTTCACCACGACGCACGGGCAGCGGGCGCGTTGCGGCCGCGCGCGTTGCGCAGCATCGTCTCGATGACGTTGCGGTCGCCGGGTCCGATAGCGGCGCCCGGCTTCGATGATCGCCAGGATGACGTCGACGCCGTCGGCGGCGGCGCGCGCGGTGTCGTTCAGTCGACCGCCCAGCGTGGTGCGCGGTCGGTGGATGCCGGGCGTGTCGACGAAGATGATCTGGGTGTCGCCCTCGGTGAGCATGCCGCGGATCGCCTGACGCGTGGTGTTGGGCGAGGCCGCGGTGATCGAGACCTTGGTGCCGACGACTTGATTGAGCAGCGTCGACTTGCCGACGTTGGGCCGGCCGATGATGGCGGCGAAGCCGGAGCGGGTCATTCGACTTCGACGAGCGGCTGGACGAGCACCTCTTCGACCCGACGACCGTCGAGGCGCAGCACGGTCAGGCGGTAGTGCTCGGTCGAGTAGACGTCGCCCACGTCGGGCACGCCGCCGGCGAGGTCCATGACGAGTCCCCCGACGGTGTCCCACCCGTCCTTCGGCAGCGCCAGTCCGTACTCGACGTTGGCGTCGTCGATGTTGAGTCGACCGCTCAGCTCCAAGCCCTGTTCGATCGTCTGCTCGTCGTCATCCTCTTCGACGTCGGATCGGACTCGTCGGTGATCTCACCGACGAGTTCTTCGAGGACGTCTTCGAGGGTGACCAGACCCGGCCGTGCCGCCGTACTCGTCGACGACGACGAAGAGGTGACTCTTGACGCGACGGAACTCCGCCAGCAGCGCGGCGACCCGCTTGGTCTCGGGCACGAAGTGGGCCTGGCCCATGTGGTCGCGCAGGATCTCGTGCGCCCAGGCCGTTGGCCACGAGGTTCGCGAGGTGGCGCAGGTTCACGATGCCGACCACGTCGTCGACGCCCTCGCCGAGGACCGGCAGTCGCGATCGACCGGACTGCGACCGAGAGGTCGAGCGCCTCGCGCACGGTCGCGGAGTCGGCGATGTCGACCATGTCGATGCGCGGCACCATCACCTCGCGCACGATGGTGTCGCCGAACTCGATGACCGAGTGGATGAAGTTGCGCTCCTCGGACTCGATCGCCTCGTCCTCGTGCGCGACGTCGGCCATGGCGAGGACCTCGGACTCGGTGACGCGCGACGTGCGGCCCGTCGGTCCGAACCAGCCGATCACCGTGTCGGCGATCGAGAGCAGGAAGTTCGAGATCCACTTGATCGGCCAGAACTTCAGGATCCGTCGCACGACCGGGGCGGCCGTCAAGCGCCGCCGAGTCGGGGTGCTGCACCGCGTAGTTCTTCGGGATCGCCTCGAAGACGACGAAGATGACGACGACTTCGCCGACGGTGGCGATGAACAGTCCGGCGGCGCCGAAGAGTCGACCGGCGAGCACGCCGACCATCGTCGCCGAGACCAGTTGGCAGATCAGCACCAGCAGCAGGATCGTGTTGAGGAACTTCTCCGGTGACTCCGAGAGCTCGACGAGCGCCTTGGCGCCGTGGCGACCCTGGTCGCGCAGCGACCGCGCGCGCGACTTGTTCATGCGCACGAGCGACGTCTCGGCGACCGCGAAGAAACCCGAGAGGATCAGCAGCACCGCGACGGTCACGACCAGGTAGGTGTCGCTGGCCGACCAGGTCGTCGGCGATCACGACGTCGCCTTCTTGTAGTGGCGCGCCAACAACTCGCGCTCGCGGGCCTCCATCCGCTCGGCCTCGTCGTCCTCGGCGTGGTCCCAGCCGAGCAGGTGCAGCACGCCGTGCACGACGAGCAGCGCCAGCTCGTCCTCGAGTGCGACCTCGTGCTCGACGGCGTTGCGCGCGGCGACGGCCGGACAGATCACGATGTCGCCGACCAGTTGCGGGATCTCGGGGATCGGCGGCTCGCCGGGACCGGTGCCGCCGGCGTCGGGGACCCGGCCGGACGGCTCCGGTTCGTTGTCGATCGGAAAGCTCAGGACGTCGGTCGGACCCTCTTTGCCCATGAACTGCTGGTTGAGCGCGGCGATCGCCGGCTCGTCGAGGAAGATCAGCGAGACCTCGGCCAGACCGCGCACGCCCTCGTCGGTCAGGGCGCCGTTCGCGAGCGCCACCCAGGCCTCGAGGTCGATCGTCTCGTCGTGCTGCTCGTCGGCAGCGTAGATGTCGATGCTCATGACGTCTGTTGGTCGTAGGCGGCGACGATGTCGGCGACGATGCGGTGGCGCACGACGTCCTTCGCGCTGAGGTGGATGAAGCTGATGCCCTCGATGTTCCCGAGGATCTTCTCGATCGTCGCGAGGCCCGCTGTGGCGTCCGTTGAGGTCGACCTGGGTCACGTCGCCGGTCACGACGGCCTTGGAGTTGAAGCCGATGCGCGTGAGGAACATCTTCATCTGCTCCGGCGTCGTGTTCTGGGCCTCGTCGAGGATGATGAACGAGTCGTTCAGCGTCCGCCCGCGCATGAAGGCGAGCGGCGCGACCTCGATGGTGCCGTTGGCGATGAGGCGCTGCGCGCCTTCGGGGCCGACCATGTCGTAGAGCGCGTCGTAGAGCGGTCGCAGGTACGGATCGACCTTGGCCATGAGGTCACCGGGCAGGAAGCCGAGGTGCTCACCGGCCTCGACGGCCGGACGCGTCAAGCACGATGCGCTGCACCTGACGGCGGTGCAGCGCCTGCACCGCCTGGGCGACGGCGAGGTAGCTCTTGCCGGTGCCGGCCGGGCCGATGCCGAAGGTGATGATCGAGGAGTCGATGGCGTCGGTGTAGCGCTTCTGGCCGGCGGTCGAGGGACGCACGGCCTTGCCCTTGGCGCCGCGCACGACCTCGTGGCGCAGGACCTCGCTCGGTCGCAGGTCGTCGTCGACCATGTCGATCGTGCGCGCGATCTTGGCGGTGTCGAGTGCCTGGCCGCTCTCGAGCACCAGGACCAGTTCGTCGAAGAGTCGCAGCACCTTGGCGGCGTCGGGGCCGGTGACGGCGATCTGGTTGCCCTGCACGCGGATCTTGGACTTGGGGAACGAGTGCCTCGATGATGCGCAGGTGCTCGTCGCGGGGCCCGAGCAGTCCCGACATCAGGTGCGTATTCGGTACGAAGGTGGTCGCCGTGAGGGCCTCTTGGGCCGTGGCATCAAAGGTCATCCCGGGTGGCCACTCCATTCGACGTCCGCCGAGGACGTGCATGTGCAGGTGCGGCACGGTCATCTGACCGTCGCGTGCCGATGTTGAAGACCAGGCGGTAGCCGCTCTCGCGGATGCCCTTCGAGCTCGACGACCTCTTGGGCCAGCAGGATCATGTCGTCGACGATGCCGCCGTGGCTGCTCGCGATCTCGTCGGCGCTGGTGATGTGCTCTCTGCGAGACGACGAGGACGTGGACCGGCGCCTGGGGTGCGATGTCGTAGAACGCGTACGCCCGTTCACTCTGGGCCACGGGCTTCGACGGGATCTCCCCGGCGACGATTTGGCAAAACAGGCAGTCACTCATGTGTTGTCCTCATCATTACCGAGATTTCTCGCCGGAGAGGGTAAATCCCCATCCACCAGCGCCAAAGGCGAGGAGCGACGCCGCGACCACGCCGGCCGTCTCGGCGCGCAGCACCGTCGGTCCGAGCGAGAGCCGCGGATGCTCGCCCCACTCCCCTTCTTCCCAGCCACCTTCGGGACCGACGCACACGCTGTGCACGCCGTTCCAGTCACTGCCGCCGTCGAAGTGCGTGAACGCCACGTTCACCGGGACGTCACGGACGTGCAGCGGCTCGTCGATGAGCACGTCGTAGGTCCGGCGACTCTGGCCGTTCGCCTCGTTCGCGACGCGGCGCCAACGCGCGACGATCTTGTCGCGCACCTCGCCGCGAAACTTGACGACGACGCGCGAGCTCATCAGCGGCACGATGCGGTGCACGCCGAGTTCGGTCGCCTTCACCACCGTCCACTCGCTGCGGTCGCCCTTCAGCGGCGAGAGGATACAGCGTCGTCTGCGGCGACGTCGGGATCGACGTGCACCGGCGTCACGCGATGTAGCGCGTGGTCACCGACCTCGCACAGTGACCACGAGCCGGCGCCGTCGGTCACCACGATCTCCTCGCCGTTGCGAACCCGCAGCACGGTGCGCAGGTGATGGTCGTCCTTGGCGCTGAGCGTGGGCTGGCCCGGGTCATCGACACGGAACTGCGCGACGGCGGCCACGCGACGTGGCCATTCGAGCAAGCGTCACTTCTTCGCTTTGCGCCGTCGGAAGAGTCCGCCGCCTCTCGAGGACCGGCTCGTGGCGGTGCTCGGCCAGTTGGCGCAGCAGGTCCTCGGTGGTGTCGTCGAGCTCGGTCGGCACGTCGACGACGAGGTGCACGAAGAGGTCGCCGCGACCCCGCCCGTGCAGGTGCTCGACGCCCTGGTGTCGCAGTTTGTGCACGGTGCCGTTGGCGCTGCCCGGCGCTCACCTCGACGCTGACCACGTCGCGCAGCGTCGGCACCTCGATGGTCGCGCCGAGGACGGCCTGGGTGAAGGCGATGTGCGCCTCGTGGTGCAGGTCGTCGCCGTGGCGCTCGAAACGGCTGTCGTTCTGCACGCGCAGGTGCACGAACAGGCGGCCGTTCGGTCCGCCGCGCAGTCCCGCGGGGCCGCGGTCGCTCAGGCGCATCGTCGAACCGTCCTCGACGCCGGCCGGCACCTGCATCGTCAACGTCGTCGTCTCGTTGCGGCGCCCGTCACCGCGACAGTCGACGCACGGCGTGTCGATGCGCGATCCCATGCCGTTGCAGCGCGTGCAGGGCGACGTCGTCACCATCTGGCCGAGGATCGAGTTGCGCACTCGCTGCACGACACCCTGACCGGCGCACTCCAGACAGGTCGTCGGCGAGGTCCCGGGCGCGCAGCCCGAACCGTCACACGTGGTGCAGCGGTGCGCGAGCGTGACCGTCACCTCTTTGGTCGCGCCGAAGGCGGCGTCATCGAGCGTGATGTCCAGTGAGATCTCGGCGTCCGGTCCGGGCTGTGGGCCGCGACGCTGCTGCGCGTGGCCGCCGAGTCCCCCGAAGAACATGTCGAAGATGTCCTGGACCGATCCGGCGCCGAAGGGGTTGCCGCCGGCCCCGACGTCAGAACCGAAGCGGTCGTAGTTCGCGCGACGTTCGGGGTCCGAGAGGATCTCGTAGGCCTGGGAGACCTCTTTGAAGCGTGTCTCGGCCGCGGGGTCGTCGTTGGTGTCGGGGTGGTACTGGCGCGCGAGTCGTCGGTAGGACCGCTTCAGGTCTTCCTGCGTGCAGTGTGGACTCGCACTTCGAGCACGGCGTAGAGGTCGGTGTTAGCCACGATCGTCCGCCCCCGCGAAGTGACGCGTGAGTTGCGCCGAGACGACCTCGGCCGCGGCCATCGCCTCGCGGTACTTCATGCGCGTCGGTCCGAGCAGTCCGACGGCGCCGGCCGGTACGCCGTCGATGGTGACCGGCGCGACGATGAGCGCACAGGTCGACAGCGGTTCGAAGCCGTGCTCGGAGCCGATGGCGACCGAGAGTCCCTGGTCGAGGATGTCCTGGACGAGGCTGACGACGAGGAGCTCCTGTTCGAGGATGGCCAGCACCTTGCGCACGGTCTCGACCCCGTCGAAGACCTCGGCCACGCGCGAGGAGCCACCGATGAAGACCTGCTCGCCTTCCATGACCGGCTGTTGGGCGTGCAGCATGCTCACCGATTCGCGCACGAGGTTGGCGACGTGGTCACCGCGCGACGGCACCTGCACCCGGGTCTCGAGTGACGTATTGATGAGCAGCGCGTTCAACTGGCGCGACGCCTCCATCACCTCCTTGGGCGTCGCCTCGAAGTTCGGCGTGAGGCTGTGCTTGACGACCGAACCGTCGGAGAACACGCGTGACGAGCAGGTGATGGTGCGCGTCCAGGTTCACGAGCTGCACGCTCAAGATCGTGGCGTGGGAGTGACTGGCGCTCACGACGACCGAGGTGTAGTTCGTCATCTGGCTCAGCAGCGTCGAGGTCTGCTCCAGGACCTCTTCGACCTCGCCGCGCACGCTGGCGAAGAACTCCTTCACCTGATGTTGCTGGACCGAGCCGAGGACGCCGGACTGCAGGTGATCGACGAAGTAGCGATAGCCCTTGTCGGTCGGGATCCGACCGGCCGACGTGTGCGGCTGGGCGAGGTAGCCCTCGCGCTCGAGCGCGACCATCTCGGAGCGCACGGTCGCCGAGGAGACGTCGAGGTCGGCCTGGCCGCGACGGCCGAGGAACCGACCGGCTGGGCGGTGTCGATGTGCTCGACGACGACCGCCTTCAGGATCGTCGCCTTGCGGGCGTCGAGGTCGACCACCACGTTCGTGGGTTTGCGCACTACGCGACGGGCCATGCCTCTCCTTGTTAGCAGTCAATTCTACCGAGTGCTAACGACGATGTGATGGCTGGCTATGGTCACTCCATGGATGAAATCCCTAGGTTTGAACGACCCAAGCCCCTTCTGTCCGGCCCAGAACGCGAGCAACTGGAGTCGTGGCTCGCGTTCTATCGCGCGACGTTGTTGAAGAAATGTTCCGGACTCTCCTTCGAGGACCTCCGTCGACGTCCGGTCGAGAGCTCGACGATGTCGCTGCTGGGCATGCTGCGCCACATGACGTTCGTCGAACAGGTCTGGTTCGACGCCCGCTTCGCCGGCAACGACGTCGTCGAGTACTACAAACGACCGGACGACCGTGAGGTCGAGTGGACCGAACTCGACTCCGCGACACTCGATGAAGTCGTCGCCAACTTCCAACGGGCGTGCGAGACCTCCGACGAGCTCGCTCGCGGTCACGAACTCGAGGAGTTCGTTACGCAGCCGGGAAAGGACCGTGAACCGGTCGACCTGCGCTGGATCTATCTCCACATGATCGAGGAGTACGCGCGGCACTGCGGTCACGCCGACATCCTGCGGGAGCTGGTGGACGGGAACGACGGGCTACTAGTCAATCCGGCGACGTGACTCAATGCGTCAGGACAATGTAGTTCAGCGCTTCCCGTACGCGGATTCGAAGTTGCCGAGTATCGCCGTGCACAGCGACCTGTCCGACGGCGGCAGTACGCACGTCTCGGTCCAACTGCCGTCGCTCGTGAGATCGTCGTAGTAGGTCATCACCCCCATGGCGGCAGTACGCGCCACCCGACGGATCGGCGTCGCCGTTGACGCCCGGCGGGTCAGTGAAGTCCACGACGTGCGGATTGATCGTGGTCACGACGCTCCGAGGTCGGACGCCGCGACGGACAGCGTTGCTGAAACTGCTGCAGGTAGTCGTTCGCGGCGCTGACGAACAGCGGGCAGGCCAGCGATTCGCGACAACCGACGCAGGCGCTCGTCTGTGAGGCGCTGATCTTCCTCAGCGGTAGTGACCGGCGACGGCGTTGGCGGGTAGACCCGCCGGCTGCACCGTCACTGAACTCGAGCCGTCGGCGCCAATGCGCGCCGAGCACGTCCATCCGGTCGGCGCCAACACCTCGATCACGCCTTCGTCGTCGGAGTAGAGCGCGAGTTTCGAGGCGACTCCTTCGGCGACGTCAACCTTGACGCTCGTCGGCAGGCTGCACGGGCGTCTCGCTCGAGTCTCCGACGGACGTCTTGCACACGTTCAGCGGCAGCTGCACCGAGACGAGATTGTTGGAAGAGATCTCGATATGAACGTTCCGCAGGGCGAACGTGAGGCCGATGGCGAGGACCAGGACGACGGCGATGAAGCTCGCCATGATGCCTGACGATTCGTTTGCGGTGGGATCGCTGCGTGCGCGACGACGTCCACACGATCGACCGGCGCCGGCGCCGACGGCGGGTTCGATTTGCGCGTCCAGACGCCGTCCGCACGAGTCGCAGTAGATCGCGTCCGTCGCGGTTCGACGACTCCGCATTCACATGTCTTCACACGACATCCTCGCATGCAACCATTCGTGACGCGCTGCTCAGTCTTCGAGCTTCAGCGCCGCGACGAAGGCCTCCTGGGGCACTTCGACGCGTCCGAGACTCTTCATCCGCTTCTTGCCCTCTTTTTGCTTCTCGAGGAGCTTGCGCTTTCGGGTGATGTCACCGCCGTAACACTTGGCGAGGACGTCCTTGCGACGGGCCTTCACGGTCTCGCGACTGATGATGCGACCGCCGACCGCGGCCTGGATCGGCACGTCGAACATCTGGCGCGGGATGAGTTCTTTCAGTCGCTCGGCCATCCGTCGTCCGTAGTAGTCGGCGTTGGACTTGTGCACGATCGTCGAGAACGCGTCGACCGGTTCGTGGTTGATCAAGCAGGTCGACGCGCACGAGTTGGGACGTGATGTAGCCACTCGGCTCGTAGTCGAGACTGGCGTAGCCCTTGGTGCGGCTCTTCAGCGCGTCGAAGAAGTCGATGACGACCTCGGCGAGCGGGATCGTGTAGCGCAGTTCGACGCGGTCGGTCGACATGTAGTCCATCTTGATCATCTCGCCGCGACGACTCTGGCAGAGGTCCATCACCGCGCCGAGGTACTCCGTCGGGCGTCAGGATCGTGATGTCGAGCATCGGCTCGTCGATGTGGTCCAGTCGACTCGAGGTCGGGCAACTCGGTCGGATTGTCGACGAGCAACTCGGTCCCGTCGGTGAGGAACGCGCGGTAGACGACCGACGGCGCCGTCGCGATGATGCCGAGGTCGAACTCGCGGTCGAGTCGCTCGCGCACGATCTCCATGTGCAAGAGGCCGAGGAAGCCGCAGCGGAAGCCGAAGCCCAGCGCCTTGGAGGACTCCGGCTCGTAGGTGATCGAGGCGTCGTTCAGCTTCAGCTTGTCGAGCGCGTCGCGCAGGTCCGGCAGGTCGTCGCCGTCGATCGGGTAGATCCCGCAAAAGACCATGGGCTTGGGGTCGAGGTAGCCGCTCAACGCCTTGCCGGGACGCGCCGTCTCGGTGATCGTCTCACCGGAGCGCGCTCCGCCGACGTCCTTGATGCCGGCCACGATGTAGCCGACCTCACCGGGACCGAGTTGCTCGACGCGAATCATGTCGGGCGTGCGGATGCCGATCTCTTCGATCTCGTGGTTCTCACCGGCCTGCAGCATCCGCACCCGCGCGTCGCCGCGCAGCGTCCCGTCGACGATGCGGATCGAACTGATCACGCCGCGGTACTGGTCGTAGTAGGAGTCGAAGATCAGCGCCTGCAGCGCGGCGTCAGGGTCGCCCTTGCGGCGCCGGGATCCGGTCGATGACGGCGTGCAGCAGTTCCGGCACGCCCTCGCCGGTCTTGGCCGAGATCTGCAGGATCTGGTCGCCCGGAAGTCCCGAGGACGCGCTCCAGCTCTTCGATGCAGCGTTCGGGGTCGGCCGCCGGCAGGTCGATCTTGTTGAGGACCGCGACGATCTCGAGGTTGTGTTCGAGCGCCTGGTAGCAGTTGGCCAGGGTCTGGGCCTGGATCCCCTGGCTGGCGTCGACGAGTAGTACGGCGCCCTCGCAGGCGGCCAGGGACCGCGACACCTCGTAGCCGAAGTCGACGTGCCCGGGCGTGTCGATCAGTTGGATGATGTAGCCGTCGTAGTTGACCCGGACGTTCTGGGCCTTGATGGTGATGCCGCGTTCGCGCTCGATGTCCATCGAGTCCAGGTACTGCGCGCGCATGAGTCGCGGGTCGACGGCGCCGGTGATCTCCAGGATCCGGTCCGACAGCGTGGACTTGCCGTGATCGATGTGCGCGATGATGCTGATGGTGCGGATTTTGGCGGAATCGACGGTCGTTGAGGGAGCAGCCACGGTCCATCAAGGCTACCTGCGTTCTCGATCAATCCCTTCGCCGAAAGAGCCGTCAGAACCGGCCTGCTATCCTTAACAAGCCCGTCGGACGCGATGTCCGCGCACTAGAACGAGGATTTTCGTGGCAAACATCAAGAGCCAGATCAAGCGCAACAAGCAGAACGTGGTCGCGCGCGAGCGCAACAAGGCCGTCAAGTCCGAGGTCCGCACCCGCGTGAAGAACGCCGTCGCCGCCGTCGGCACCGAGGACGAGGAGACGCGCCCTGCGCATGGCCATCAAGCGCATCGACAAGGCCGCCACCAAGAAGATCATCCACAAGAACCAGGCCGCCAACAAGAAGAGCGGCCTGATGAAGCGGATCGCCGCGCTGAAGGAAAACGCCTAAGCCTTCGCGTTCTGACCTAGCGGCGCCGGGCGCCCTGGGTCATCTTGGCCAGTCGCGCCACCAGGATCTCCACGACCGTCAGTTCCGTCACGTCCATGTCGGTGTTGAGGTCCTTGCCGCCGTAACTGACGCCACCCTTCAGGGCCACGTCGGCGTCGGCGATCCAGTGCACCGCCGTCGAGATCCGCTCGGTGCCGAGGCGCTGGGACATCTGCCACGCCTTGGTCGCGGGAAAGCCCTTGATGCCGAGCAGCGCGCCGGCCTCGTCGCCCGAGCGCACGCCGCTGCCCTCGAGTTTGGCCATGCGCAGGTAGTGGCGCTGCAGGATGTTGACGATCTGCAGTCCGGCGCGACCCTTGGAGTCCGAGCATGCGACGCGCGACGACGATGGCCTTGGTGGCGTCACCGGCGTCGATGGCGTCGGTCAGGTCCCACTCGGGGACGTCGCCGGCGTCGCCGAGGTAGGGCTCGACGTGGCCGAAGTTGAGCGGCGCCGTTCCGTAGATCGTCTGGAGGGTCCGCGCGAGCGCGTCGACGCGGGCCACGTCGTCACCGAGTCGGTCGGTGATCTTGATCGCCGTGTCGTGATCGACGTTGACGCGGTACTCGGCCAGCTTGGCCTCGACGAAGGTGACGCGGTCCGCGGTGCGCGAGCCGACGTTCACCTCGACGACGGCCGCCGCGCCCTTGACGAGTTTGTTGGCCTTGGTGCCGACGACCGCCAGGACGAGCGTCACGTCCGGCGCCGGGTCGTTCATCCAGGCGAGCACGTCGGCGACCTCGTCGGCGAGGAGCGACTGCGCGTCGCGCACGACGACCACGCGACGATCGACGAGGAACGGCGGCGTGTTGAGCGCCTCGATCACGCGCGGCGTGATCGGCTCTCCCCCGGCTGTCGTGACGTCCTTCGCGGTGAAGTCCTGGAGCGCGAAGGAGGGATCGAGTTCGCCTAACGCCTCGGCGATGACGTTGTGCACGGCGTCGTAGACCATCGTCGCGTCGGTACCCACGACGCAGACGCTCGAGTTCACGAGCGTCTCTCCTCGAGCAGTCGCGCGATCACGTCGCGCACCCGAACCGTTCCCTGGACGTCATGCACCCGAACGATACGACACCCGGCCGCGATGCCAAGCGCCGTCGCGGCCAGCGACGGCTCACGTCGCTCGGTCACCGCCAGGTCGAAGAGGACGCCGAGGAAGGTCTTGTTCGAGGCCGAGAGCAGGAGCGGCGCGCCGAGCCCGGCCAGCCGGTCGGAGTCGCGCAGCAGCTGCAGCGACTGGGCGGCCGTCTTGCCGAGGTCGAGCCCCGCGTCGACGACGATCCGGTCCTCGCGACGCCGGCGTCGAGGGCCCGCTGTCGTCGATCGATCAGGAACTGCGCGACCGTCGCGGTGACGTCGTCGTAGTGCGGGTCGGGATCGGCGACGCGGGGTCGAAGACGGATGTGCGTCGCGACGACGGTCGCGCCGGCCGTGCGCGGCGACCGGCAGATAGTCGTCGTCGGCGAAGCCGCTGATGTCGTTGCCGACGCAGGCGCCCTCGGCGAAGGCCGCCTGGGCGACCGAGGCGCGCCACGTGTCAATACTTATAGGCACGTCGAATCGACGCACGAGTTCGGTGACGACCGGAACGACGCGCTCGAGTTCCTCGGCCTCGTCGACCTCGTCGCCGGGTCCGGCCTTCACGCCGCCGATGTCCAAGAGGTCCGCGCCTTCGTCGACCAGTCGCTCGGCGCGCTCGAAGAGCGCGTCGAGGTCGAACGTGGCGGCCGGTTCGTAGAACGAGTCCCTCGTGCGATTGAGGATCCCCATCACCAGCGCGCGCGACGTGAGGTCGAACGTCGTCGCGCCGAGCGACAGCGATGATCGGCGCCGCCGGTTGATAGACCCGCACTAGTAGAGGCGGCTGGCGAGTTTTCGTCGGTACGACACGTAGCGCGGATCCTCGGGTCCGAGGGCGTCGAGGATCTCCAGGAGCGAGTCCTTGGCGCTGCTCGCGCTCGCGGACTGCTCGAGCAGGTGCTCGAGCGTCAGGTCGAGGTCGCCGTCGAGCGAGACGCCGCTTCGCTGCAGTCGAATCCGCGCGAGGATGGTCTTGGCCGCGACGACGTTCTCGAACGGCTTGAGGACCGCGTCGGCCTCGTCGAGTCGATCGTCGCGTCGCAGGAGGTCGCCGAGGGCGACCGCGGCGTCGACGTTGGTGGCGTCGAGTTCGAGCGCGGCGCGCAGCGACGCCTCGTCGCCGGCGTCGACGAGTTGGTCGACCTTGCGACGCGCCCGGGCGCGAGTTTCTCGACGAACGCGCGCACCGTCGACTCCGGGAACGCCCCGACGAACGGAGTCCACGATCTTGCCCTCGTCGATCGCGAAGACCGCCGGAATCGACTGGACGTTGAACGCCTGGGCGATCTGGGGGTTGGTGTCGACGTCGACCTTGGCGAGTTCCACCGCGCCGCTGGTCTCGTCGATCGACCTTCTCGATGATCGGACCGAGCGTCTTGCACGGACCGCACCACTCGGCCCAGAGGTCCACGACGACCGGCACGGTCATCGACCGCTCCATGACGGCGGTGCCAAATGTGGCGTCGGTTACGTCAGTCACGACGGTCAGCATAACGGCGCGTTCGCGTGAATGAAGGGGTCACAACGCGCTGTTAGCCTCATCGACTATGAACAGTGTCGTCGTCGGAATCGACGAAGCGAACGTCTCGGCGTGGATGGGCGAACACGTCGGCGCCGTCGCGCCGCTCGACCTTCGAACTCATCGCCGGCGGCCGCTCGAACCTGACCTACCGCGTGGTCGACGCCGAGGGCACGGCCTTCGCGCTGCGCCGTCCGCCGACCAGTCACGTGCTGCCGACGGCGCACGACATGGTGCGCGAGTACACGGTCATCTCGGCCCTCTACCCCCTCGGCGTGCCGGTCGCCCAACCGCTCGGACTCTGCGTCGACGAGGAGGTCAACGAGCGACCGTTCTACGTCATGGAGTTCGTCGACGGCGCGATCCTGCGCGACCGCGCCCAGGCCGAAGCGGCCTTCGACGAGGCCATTCGCGGCGTCATCGGCGACCACCTGGCCGCAACGCTGGCCCAACTCCACGACGTCGACGTGGACGCCGCCGGACTCGGCGAACTGGCGCGCCACGACGGCTACATCGAGCGCCAACTGCGTCGCTGGCGCACCCAGTACGAGCAGATGCACGTCGAGGGCGTCGACCACGGCGGTCTCATCGAAGCCGTCGGCGACGAACTCAGCGCGAAGATCCCGATCCAGCAGCGCGTCTCGGTCGTGCACGGTGACTACCGCCTCGACAACACGGTGCTCGACGACGACGGCCGCGTGCGCGCGATCCTCGACTGGGAGATCTGCACGTTGGGCGATCCGATCGCCGACCTCGGACTGCTGATGGTCTACTGGGCCGAGCCGGCGGACGCGACGGCGTCGTTGCTCGGCGTCGCTCCGACGACGGCGAAGGGCTTCGCCACTCGTGATCAGGTTCTGAAGGCGTATGCGTCGCACTCATCACTCGATCTCAGCCACGTCGCCTACTATCAAGCGTTCGGTTACTGGAAGTTGGCCTGCATCATGCAGGGGGTCTTCGCTCGCTACAGCGCCGGCGCCGCCGGCGGTGACCAGGGCAGCGTCACGGAGTACCCGACACATATTTTGATGCTCGCGCAAAGTGCGAAGATGACATTGGAGGGGAATTGATGGACGACGAAATCTACGACCACATCATCTTCCTCGCGGACCCCGACCTCAACGAGCCGGTCCTCGTCGTCGCGCTCGAGGGCTGGATCGACGCCGGCCTCGGCGCGAGCAACGCCATCGGCACGATGCTCGACACCATCTACACCGAAGTGCTCGCCACCTTCGACACCGAGTACTTCATCGACCAGCGCGCCCGTCGACCGATCGCGCGCATCGTCGACGGCGTCACGACCGAACTGACGTGGCCCGAGATCCAGCTGCGCTTCGGTCGCGACGGCGACGGCGCGGACATCCTCTTCCTCGTCGGTCCGGAGCCGGACTTCCACTGGAGCGACTTCGTCGACGTCGTCACCGACGCCGCCGGACGCTTCGACGTGCGACTCGTCGTCGGCCTCGGCGCCTTCCCCGCGCCGACACCGCACACCCGACCGGTGCGCATCATCGGCACCGCGCCGGCCACGAGCGCCAACCTGCTGGCACGCGTCGGCACGGTCTCCGGGGAGCTCGAGGTGCCGGCCGGCATCAGCTCGGCCCTCGAGCTCGGCTTCTCCGAGGTCGACATGGAGATCGTCACGCTCTGGGCCCGCGTGCCGCACTACGTGGCCTCGATGCCGTACCCGCAGGCGTCGGCCGCGTTGATCGACGGCCTGGCGAGCATCGCCGGACTCACGTTGGACGCGGGCGCCCTGCGCGCGTCCGCCGAAGAGGCCCGCCAGCGCGTCGATGACCTCGTGACGAACAATCCCGATCACACGACGATGGTCGAACAACTCGAACAGGCCGCCGACGAGGTCGAGGGCGTGTCACTCGGCGACGAGCTGCCGAGCGGCGACGAACTGGCCGCCGAATTGGAGAAGTTCCTTCGGGGCGAAGCGACCTAGTCGATTCGGACTAGTCCGGCGTCGACGTCGACGTCGCCCTCTTCGATGCGCAGTCCGAGTCCCAAGCGCGTAGCCCTCCAGGAACAGGCCGCTCTCTTCCTGGCGTTCGAAGCGGTTGGCGATCTCGTAGAAGCGCGGCGTGTGACCGACCTCTTGGAGGTGGGCCAGTTCGTGGACCAGCACCGCGTCGATCACCCACTCCGGGACACTGGCGCAGACGATTGGAGAGTCGAATCTCCTTGCTGGCCGGTGAACACGACGCCCAGCGCGCCTGTTGGTTCTTCACCCAGCGCACCGAACTCGGCATGACGCCGTCGTTGTAGCGATCGGCGAGTTCTTCGGCTCGATCCTCGAGCGACGCGTCGCCGGTCGAGTTCTGCGGTCGCTGCGTCATGAGTCGTTCCACGAGGTCGTCGACGAACGTCGTGCGTTCGCGTCCCTTGATCCGCGCCGGGATCAGAACGACGATCCGACTCCCCGACCAGTGCGCCGTGCCGGTCTTCTTGCGCCGCGTGGAGGCTCGAATCTCGACCTCGGGACGATCGAAGCGCGGCGGCTCGATCGTGATCGTCGTGTCGGAGTCCTTGTTCGAGTGTTTGCTCATCAGACGATGATGTTCACCAGTCGGGGTGGTCGCGAGACGATCCGCTGCGGCGTCGCGCCGGCCAGCGCGGCGCTGATCGCGGCGTCCTCGAGCGCCTCGGTCGAGGCGTCGGCCATCGAGATGTCCGGCGGGACCTGGAGGCGCGCGCGAACCTTGCCGTTCACCTGCACGACCATGGTGACCTTGGCGCGCTTCACCAGTTCGGGATCGGCGACCGGCCACGGCTGGACGTGCACGCTCTTCTCGCCCGGGTGTCGCTCCTCCCAGATCTCGGCGGTGACGTGCGGCGCCATCGGCGCGAGCAACATGACCAGCGTGTCGATCGCCTCGTCGAAGGTGGCGCGTTCGGCCCCGTGGTCGCTCCGCGCCCACTTGGAGATCGCGTTGAACAGTTCCATCAGCGCCGCGACCGCGGTGTTGTGACCCCAGTGCTCGAGGTCGTCGGTGACCTTGTCGATGGTGCGGTGCACGACGCGGCGGATCTCGACGTCGCTGTCGTCGACGCCGTCGTGGAAGTTGACCTCGTGGTACTGGCTGAGTCGATAGACGCGGTCGAGGAATCGTCCGCAGCCGTCGATGACCTCGTCGGTCTGGTCGGTCCAGTCGATGTCGTCGGCCGGCGGTCCGACGAAGAGGTGGAAGAGGCGAAGGCCGTCGGCCCCGACGGTCTCGTAGTACTCCTCGGGCGCGACGAGGTTGCCCTTGGACTTGGACATCTTGGAGCCCGAGAGTCGGATCATGCCCTGGGAGAACTGCCTCTTGAACGGTTCGCGCGGCAGTCCCGGCGCGAAGCCGATGTCGATCATCGCCTTCACGTAGAAGCGCGCGTAGAGCAGGTGCAGGATCGCGTGCTCGATGCCGCCGATGTACTGATCGACCGGCATCCACTTGGCCGCCTCGACCGGATCGAAGGCCCGGTTCGGCGTGCAGGGATCGGTGTAGCGCAAGAAGTACCACGAGGAGTCACAGAAGGTGTCCATGGTGTCGGCCTCGCGATAGGCCGGCTCGCCGCAGATCGGGCAGGTCGTGTTGCGGAACTCGTCGTGGGTCGCGAGCGGCGACTGACCGGTCTTGTCCATCACCACGTCATCGGGCGCGAGGACCGGCAACTGGTCGTCGGGCACCGGAACGATGCCGTCGTTCGGGCAGTAGATGATCGGAATCGGACAGCCCCAGAAGCGCTGGCGCGAGATCAACCAGTCGCGAAGTCGGTAGTTGACCTTGACCACGCCGTTCGCGTGCTCGGCGAGGAACTCCGTCGCGCGCGTCTTCGCCTCGGCGACGTCGAGTCCGTCCAGGAAGCCGGAGTTGATCTTCGCGCCGTCGCCGGTGAAGGCGCCGCCGTCGAATCCGTCGGGCACTTGCGTCGTGTGCACGACCGGCAGTCCGTAGGCCAGCGGCGAAGGCGTAGTCGCGTTCGTCCTCCCCGGGCACGGCCATGATCGCCCCGGTGCCGTAGGTGCCGAGCACGTAGTCCGCCACGTAGACCGGCACCGATTCGCCGTTGAAGGGATTGATGACGTAGCTGCCGGTGAAGGCACCACGCTTCTCGAGTGCGGCGCCGCCCTCGGAGGACGCCGTGCGAACGATCTCGCTCTCCTTCGTCGCCCGTTCGACGAGCTCCGTGACGTCGGCTCGCTGTTCGTCCGTCGTCAGCTCGTCGAGCAACGGGTGTTCGGGGGCGACGACCGCGTAGGTGACGCCGAAGCCCGTGTCCGGTCGAGTGGTGAAGACCCGAATGGCCTTCGACGGGTCGCCGGCGAACGCCAGGTCGAACTCCACGCCCTCGCTGCGACCGATCCAGTTGCGCTGCATCGTCTTGACGCGTTCGGGCCACTCGAGATTGTCGAGTTCGTTCAACAACTCCTCGGCGTAGTCGGTGATCTTGAAGAACCACTGTTCGAGGTTCCGGCGCTCGACGAGGTCACCGGAGCGTTCGCAGGTCCCGTCGGCGAGGACCTGCTCGTTGGCGAGGACCGTGCCGCACCCGGGACACCAGTTGACGAGCGCCTCGGCGCGGTACGCGAGGCCGGCCTTCAAGAACGCCAGGAAGATCGTCTGGGACCAGCGGATGATCTCGGGATCGTGGCTGCGGACCTCTCGGCGCCAGTCGTAGACCGCGCCGAGTCGGAGGAGCGAGGACTTGAGCTCGACGATGCGCGCCTCGGTGAAGATCCGGGGGTGCGTGCCGGCCTTGATGGCGGCGTTCTCGGCCGGCAGTCCGAAGGAGTCGAACCCGAAGGGCGAGAGGACGGCCTTGCCCAGCATGGTCCGGTAGCGCACGTTGACGTCGCCGAAGGTGTAGATCCGCACGTGGCCCTGGTGGGCCGAGCCCGACGGGTACGGGTACATGCACAGGGCGTAGTAGCGCTCGCGCTGATCGTCGTTGTCGACCTCGTACGTGCCGTCTTCGAGCCAGCGGTCTTGCCACTTCTTCTCGATTTTCGTTACGTCAAAAGGCCGCGCCATCTATCCATTCTAGAAGTTGGACACCACTCCCCCCGTCGTGAATGATGACGTCGTGGGTGACGCGACCACCGCGTCCTGACCGAAATGCGAGACTTTGTCAATGAGCGAAAATCAGTGGACCAATGTCGATGAGTACTTCGTCGGGCTGTTCTTACCGACTGACACGGCACTTGAGGCGGCGGTGACGCGAAGTGCCGATGCGGATCTCCCTCCGATCGCCGTGGCACCGAACCAAGGCAAACTGCTGCAGCTCCTCGCCACGGTGCAAGGGGCGCGACGCATCTTGGAGGTTGGCACCCTCGGCGGGTACAGCACCATCTGGTTGGCGCGCGCCCTTCCTGACGACGGACACCTGGTGACGCTCGAGCTGGAGCCTCGCCACGCCGCGGTGGCCCGTGAGAACCTCGACGGCGCCGGGTTCGGTGACGTGGTGGAGATTCGAATTGGCCCTGCCGCGACTTCGCTGCAAGAGTTGATCGACGAACGAGTGGAACCATTCGATTTCATCTTCATTGACGCGAACAAGGATGGCTATCCGAAGTACCTGGAGCTCTCGCTGCAACTGTCGCGACCGGGCACGGTCATCGTCGCCGACAACGTGGTGCGAGGCGGCGAAGTGGTCAATGCGTCCAGCACCGACGAACTCGTTCAGGGGGTCCGTCGATTTCTGGAGATGGCGGCGTCGAATGATCGAATCGAAGGAACGGCGATCCAAACCGTGGGAAGCAAGGGCTACGACGGATTCGCAATGCTCGTTGTCACTCGCGTAGGTCGTCGCGATGAGAATTCGACGAGCGGTGCCCGAGGACGTTCCCACGATTCACCAACTCATTCGAGACCTCGCTCACTACGAACGAGAACTCGATTCCGCGCGAGCGACGCCGCAACAGCTGCGCGAGAGTTTCTTCTCGGACTCCCCCAACGTCTTTTGTGACTTGGTGGAATCCGACGACGGCGATGTCGCCGGATTCGCGGTGTGGTTCCTCAACTACTCGACGTGGACCGGGACGCACGGCATCTTCCTCGAGGACCTCTTCATCCGACCGACGTTTCGCGGCCACGGTTACGGCAAAGCCCTCTTGGTCCACCTCGCACAAGAGTGCGTCGCGAAGGGTTATCACCGACTCAAATGGTCGGTACTCGATTGGAATCAACCGTCGATCGACTTCTATCTGATCGCTCGGTGCTGAGGCGATGGACGAGTGGACGGAGTTTCGTCTCACCGGCGACGCGCTCTCGAATCTCGCTGGTTCTTCGACGCGTTAACAATGAAATGCTGACGCTGAACGGACTTGCATTTCGGCACTGTTTCCACGACATTAAAAGGCCGCGTTCGCACATTCATTCTCGGGATTGCAAGGTATATCGACCGGTAACGTTATGAGCATTACGACATACCTTCTCGTTCACGGCGGTTGGAGTGGGGCTTGGTGCTGGCAAAAACTCGCCGCTGAGTTCGACCGTCGTGGCATCAAGTGGATTGCCATCGACCTGCCAAGTTCCAAGAACGGTGCCAAACCATCGACCGACTTGGCTGCCGACGCCGCGGCCGTTGCGTCGACCGTTCATAGAGATGGTCATTACATACTCGTCGGGCACAGTTACGGCGGAGCGGTCGTCACGGAGGTCGCACCACGAATCCCGAACCTCGAACGAATCGTCTACGTCGCCGCGTTGGTGCCGAAAGAAGGCCAGAGCGCAACGGAGACGGCGCGCGTCGTGCGAGTGCCCACGAAACTCGATGAGGCGATTGAGGTTGACGGCGACTACCTACGACTGAACCACAACATCGCGTCGGCCGCGCTCTACAACGACTGCCCGGCAGCCATCGCGAGTTGGGCCGTCGACAAACTCTCGTCGCAAACAGTCGCGAGTTTCCGCGCCAAGAGGACGTCGCCGGACGTCGACGTTGACTCGCTCTATATTCGTTGCACCCTCGATCGAGCACTCGACCCACTGCTCCAGGAACACATGTCCGAGCGTTGCGACATCGTGTTCGATCTCGCGAGTGACCATTCACCGTTTCTGTCGCAACCTACGAATCTTTGTGAAGCGATACTGTCATGAGAGCGTGACCGCTCCAGCGCCATTTAGGCCTTCGGATTCACAGGCATTGCTCTGGCGTTAATTCAGTGGTCGTGGGTCTGGTCAACGTCTTTGATTTCAAGTCGCACAAATTTGGCGTTTCTGATTAAATCTGCAGAGTGATCGCCGCGAGTCGCATTTATCATGTCGTTGTCGGAACAAGTTGGTTGTCAATCGTATTGAGCGGGTTTCTCGGATCAGTAGTTGGCGTCATTGGTGCGTTGTACGCAGCCTCCCATCTTTTCAACAAACAAAACGCGTCCGAACAATCTAAGTTCCACTTGCAGCGAAACACAGACATCGAAGTCGCTCGAGTCCGCCGAGAACAGGATCTTTCGGACGCGATTAAGCGACACGAAAATGACCGCAATTTGGCAATTGAAAATGCGCAACGTGAAGCAGCAATTCGACTATTTGACTTACTCAATACAACACAAACTTCGCTCATGGTTCTGGTGGCAGATGATTCAGGAACTGCCTCAAACGCGAAAATTGAAATACTTCGTGCGAACCAAGAAGTTAACTCTGCGTTTGCATTGTCAGCGATGCTCAACGAAGCAGTCCTAACCGCGGCGAAGAATCTAATTTCACGACCTCAAATCGCAAGGAATACCGACGAAAGCGACGAAGCGTATCGGCGCCGCTTAATCAGTCAAGCGTCGAAACTGGCAATCCAGATTGAAACAGTGACCGCGACCGTACCGGGACTACCTAGTGGGGTCAATGTAAGCGCAATCATCTTTCACCGGAATCTCCATTCATCTTTTGAGCAGTGCAAATACTTTGCATCGTGCCCCGTTTTCAGTCATTTTTCACCCACGTCGAAAACGGCCCCACTCCCCGACAACTGGTAACATCGTTATTCCTTTGGGGGTATAGCTCAGCTGGTAGAGCACTTGCATGGCATGCAAGGGGTCCGGGGTTCGAATCCCCGTACCTCCACAAATTTGAGCCTTATTTCATAAGGCTTTTCGAGTTTTCGAAATTCCTCATACTCGTACTTCGCGACCGTTGGTTCAGCAGTTACTTCAGCAGTTCTTCTGAGGGGAATCTGATGACACCGCGGCGATCAAATCATGAAGGCTCGATCTACCAACGCAAGTCCGATGGTCTTTGGATGGGCGTTGCGCATGTCGGCTACGACTCTTCGGGCAAACCACTGCGAAAGTACGTGTCGTCGAAGAAGCGGCCGGAGGTCGTTAGGCAGCTCAAGGAACTGCGCCGGAGGATCGACGATGGTCAGCTTCTCAAGGACGAGTGACGTCAACGTGTCCGAACTCTTCGAGCGATGGTTCAACGACGTCATGCGCCACCAAATCGCGCCCAGCACGTTCAGCAACTATCAGACGGTTGTTCGCATGCATGTCCTGCCGATCCTGGGAGGAAGAAGCTGGTCGAACTGACCGTTAGTGACGTCGACAAGCTCCTCTCCCTCAAAACGGACGGAGGTCTCTCCCCCTCGACAGTGCGAAGGATTCGAGCTGTGCTGGCTCAGTGCCTCGATCAGGCGATCCGGTGGGAACTCGTTCATCGGAACGTCGCGACGCTCTCTAGGTCGCCAAAGATGAATCGCCGCGAAGGTCGAACGCTCACGCCCGAGCAGGCGCGACACCTCCTCGAGACGCTGCAAGGGCACCACAACGAGGCGCTGTACGCCCTCATGCTGTCGACGGGACTTCGTCGAGGCGAGGCGCTCGGCCTGCGATGGAACGATTTTGATCGAGTCACAGGAGTTCTCAGGGTCTCGCGACAACTCAAACGCGAAGGATCTCGACTCGTCACGACGGACACAAAGACGTCACTGAGCCGGCGTGCGGTGAATCTGCCCGAACCGATGCTCAAGACACTTCTCCAGCATGAAGCTCGACAGGCGAGCCAAAAGGAGCAGTTAGGGACAGTCCTGGGTCGACTCGGGGTACATCTTCACTTCCTCAATCGGAACACCCATCGACCCAAGAAATTTGTACCGAGAGTTTCAGAAGGTTTGTCGAATCGCCGGTCTTGGAGATTGGCATCCTCATGAACTTCGCCACTCTGCGGCAAGTCTCATGCTGGCCCAGGGCGTCAAGATTCAAGTCGTGAGTCAAGTCTTGGGTCATTCGTCGATTCGAATGACTGCGGATGTTTACGGACACCTCCTCGATCCCGATCGAAAGGAAGCTGCCGAGGCAATGGGGACAGTGCTGTGGAGCGACGATTAGAGCTCAGACGCATTCTGCGTTCGCAGGAGTTCGTCAACGTACGTTCCAACACCGTCTCGGACCACGAGACGACGTCGACCGACCTTGACCGACTGAAGCTTGCCGCTCATGACGAGTTCGTACGCCGTCGTCCGACCAATCCGCAACAGCATCGCCGCCTCTTCGACCGTTACCAGCACTGGATTCCCAATCTGCGACCTCGAGAGTTCTTCCGTGTCAATGGGCAGTCTCATAGTGCTCCTTACAGAGGAGCGATATTTTCGCCCTCTATAAGAACTAGCCACACCCATTTCCGCGTTTTCGAACAAAAACTTTGAGAGGAGTCTCAAATATTTTCAGAATTTGCGAAGGATTATTTGATTTTGATGATCACCCAGGTAGCCCGATCGGACGGCTTGGCGCTTCGCGCCCGCCGTCCTCGGGCATTAGGACTTAACAAGACGAGGGACTTGAAGAAGCGAGTGTGATGAAAGGTCCTATACGTATCAATAAAGCTGCCTCGGCGTTCCAGCGACGATCACAAGCCATTCGAAAGCTTCGTACCGTAGTGTCGTGACCAATGACAGATGAGTGGACACCGACCTGGGACATGGGACTCCGCGAGGATCAATCCGCTGTGGCAAGTTGCGAACGCGGCGACAGCGTAATCTTGGCTGGCCCAGGATTCTGGGAAGACGTTCGTATTGGTTCGCAGAATTCAGTTCCTAATCGACATTCATGGTCTCGCTTCGGGTGAAATCGCAGCACTGACGTTCACGCGAGCAGCCGCAGGTGAAATGCGCGAACGACTTAAGGAGCGACTTCGGCGAAAAAGGAGATCGGGTTCGAATATCAACCCTCCATTCCTTTTCCTTAAGGGAGTTGCTCAGAGCGGATTCCACCGCACTGACAGACCCAGTTCGCGTCGTCGGTGACTGGGAAGAACGAAATATCGTTGTCGAAGAGTTGGCGACTTTGCTTGGTCGGAACGTCTACGACATTCAGACGCCCTTATTCGACTGGCTGACGATTGGGACACACTTGACGCGGACGGCCAAGGATGGGAGGACGGATATCCTGACCCGGCTTTTTTGGGAGCTTGGAGACGTCATCGCCAGGTTTATGGTTACACGTTGCGCGCCGAACTCGTCTATCAACTTCTATGTCAACTGAGGTCTGACCCATTTTGTCCCCGGAGGTTCGCTCAAAGTTTTGTTGGTAGATGAATATCAAGATCTCAATTCCTGTGATCTTCGAAACGATTCATTTCATTGCCATACGAAATGAGGCCGAAGTGTTCGCGACCGGGGATGATGATCAGTCCATCTACTCATTTCGCCACGCCCTTCCTGTGGAATAGAGAATTCGACGAGACGTATCCTGGAGCACCTCGACATTTGCTCGTCGAATGCCTGCGCTGTGGGCCAGCTGTTTGTAGAGATTGCCAATTGGTTGATTGAGCAGGAGCTTGGACGAATACCGAAGGTGCTGCGTTCTGAAACTGCATGGGATGCCAGTGTGCATCTCATAAGGTTTGCAAATCAAGATGCGGAATCTCGGGAGCTCGCTGCCCTGATTAGCCGAGAGATCTTCGACGGGACCCCGCCCGAGGAGATACTCGTTCTCGCTAGTCAGACAAGAACGGAAAAATGACGAAGGGTCTCGTTGGATCGCTAAATGCGGGAGCATGCCACCTACCTACCCAGGCAAGCAGCCAAGACGAAACGTACCAGAATTGCAGACAGTATTCGAATTCCTTGTCCTCGCGGCGTTGCTGGCTGAAGAAGACCGTATAGATGACTTAGCCGTTCGAGCTCTGCTCGAACTTTGAGCCAATGGAATTGGAAGCGACCGCATTGCAAAAGTACTCGCATCAGTCTGGATAGAAGGAGTACAATTACTGACGCATTACATTCCCTTCGCGAGAATCCGACTGCGTTTTTTGGAGTTGGACTCAGTTCGCTCCTGACCGAGTTCGACGCGATCGTCGCGACTGGTCGCGATTTGTCTCCAAGTGAAGATGAAGGCTTCCTAAATTGGATCGAACGAGTACTCACAGTCATTGGACTTTCGGCTGACAAGCGAGAAGAATTGGACAAGGTATTGGATCCACTTCTTGAAGAATTTGAAAAGAGTGATGAGGTATCGTCCCTGAAGTCTGATTTTTTGAGTGCTGTGGTGGGCGCGATGACGTTGGTTGGCGATACGAAGCCGCCAAGAAAAACAGGCGAAGTCACGCTGACAACGATGCATGGCGCGAAAGGTCTGAGCGCTGATGTTGTTATCATCCTCCAGGCCGAAGACGAGGTCTTGCCTGGTGAAGCCGTTGGCCTAGAAGAAGACGAAATGCGGCGTCTGCTTTATGTTTCGCTCACGCGTGCAAAAAGACGATTGATCATCACCGCTTGCATTCGCAGGACTGGGAATCATCGATTCGTTGGGAATAGAAGGTCGAGCAAGAATCTCACACGTTTTCTGGTCGACTATGGACTTCGGGCAGAATCGGTGGACG
>CAWDFV010000005.1:0-433904 GCA_963801695.1 uncultured Acidimicrobiaceae bacterium
AACTACGCGGCCGGCTCGGCCACCCTCACCATCTCCGTCACCCAGGGCGCCGCGCAGAGCGTCACCCTCTCTGGCGGCACGGCGATCGTTGGCTCCAACGGCGCCTACACCGACACGGTCGTCTTCCCCGGCACCGGCTACAGCTTCAACGCGGTGGCCAGTGACGGCGGCACGCTCACCTACAGCGCCAGCGGCGGCTGCACCATCGCCACCAACGGCTCTGACCTCGTCTTCACCGGCGTGGCCAACTCACCGTGCGTGATGTCACCGTCGACGCCGCCGCGACCACCAACTACGCGGCCGGCTCGGCCACCCTCACCATCTCCGTCACCCAGGGCGCCGCGCAGAGCGTCACCCTCTCTGGCGGCACGGCGATCGCTGGCTCCAACGGCGCCTACACCGACACGGTCGTCTTCCCCGGCACCGGCTACAGCTTCAACGCGGTGGCCAGTGACGGCGGCACGCTCACCTACAGCGCCAGCGGCGGCTGCACCATCGCCACCAACGGCTCTGACCTCGTCTTCACCGGCGTGGCCAACTCACCGTGCGTGATCACCGTCGACGCCGCCGCGACCACCAACTACGCGGCCGGCTCGGCCACCCTCACCATCTCCGTCACCCAGGGCGCCGCGCAGAGCGTCACCCTCTCTGGCGGCACGGCGATCGCTGGCTCCAACGGCGCCTACACCGACACGGTCGTCTTCCCCGGCACCGGCTACAGCTTCAACGCGGTGGCCAGTGACGGCGGCACGCTCACCTACAGCGCCAGCGGCGGCTGCACCATCGCCACCAACGGCTCTGACCTCGTCTTCACCGGCGTGGCCAACTCACCGTGCGTGATCACCGTCGACGCCGCCGCGACCACCAACTACGCGGCCGGCTCGGCCACCCTCACCATCTCCGTCACCCAGGGCGCCGCGCAGAGCGTCACCCTCTCTGGCGGCACGGCGATCGCTGGCTCCAACGGCGCCTACACCGACACGGTCGTCTTCCCCGGCACCGGCTACAGCTTCAACGCGGTGGCCAGTGACGGCGGCACGCTCACCTACAGCGCCAGCGGCGGCTGCACCATCGCCACCAACGGCTCTGACCTCGTCTTCACCGGCGTGGCCAACTCACCGTGCGTGATCACCGTCGACGCCGCCGCGACCACCAACTACGCGGCCGGCTCGGCCACCCTCACCATCTCCGTCACCCAGGGCGCCGCGCAGAGCGTCACCCTCTCTGGCGGCACGGCGATCGCTGGCTCCAACGGCGCCTACACCGACACGGTCGTCTTCCCCGGCACCGGCTACAGCTTCAACGCGGTGGCCAGTGACGGCGGCACGCTCACCTACAGCGCCAGCGGCGGCTGCACCATCGCCACCAACGGCTCTGACCTCGTCTTCACCGGCGTGGCCAACTCACCGTGCGTGATCACCGTCGACGCCGCCGCGACCACCAACTACGCGGCCGGCTCGGCCACCCTCACCATCTCCGTCACCCAGGGCGCCGCGCAGAGCGTCACCCTCTCTGGCGGCACGGCGATCGCTGGCTCCAACGGCGCCTACACCGACACGGTCGTCTTCCCCGGCACCGGCTACAGCTTCAACGCGGTGGCCAGTGACGGCGGCACGCTCACCTACAGCGCCAGCGGCGGCTGCACCATCGCCACCAACGGCTCTGACCTCGTCTTCACCGGCGTGGCCAACTCACCGTGCGTGATCACCGTCGACGCCGCCGCGACCACCAACTACGCGGCCGGCTCGGCCACCCTCACCATCTCCGTCACCCAGGGCGCCGCGCAGAGCGTCACCCTCTCTGGCGGCACGGCGATCGCTGGCTCCAACGGCGCCTACACCGACACGGTCGTCTTCCCCGGCACCGGCTACAGCTTCAACGCGGTGGCCAGTGACGGCGGCACGCTCACCTACAGCGCCAGCGGCGGCTGCACCATCGCCACCAACGGCTCTGACCTCGTCTTCACCGGCGTGGCCAACTCACCGTGCGTGATCACCGTCGACGCCGCCGCGACCACCAACTACGCGGCCGGCTCGGCCACCCTCACCATCTCCGTCACCCAGGGCGCCGCGCAGAGCGTCACCCTCTCTGGCGGCACGGCGATCGCTGGCTCCAACGGCGCCTACACCGACACGGTCGTCTTCCCCGGCACCGGCTACAGCTTCAACGCGGTGGCCAGTGACGGCGGCACGCTCACCTACAGCGCCAGCGGCGGCTGCACCATCGCCACCAACGGCTCTGACCTCGTCTTCACCGGCGTGGCCAACTCACCGTGCGTGATCACCGTCGACGCCGCCGCGACCACCAACTACGCGGCCGGCTCGGCCACCCTCACCCTCTCCGTCACCCAGGGCGCCGCGCAGAGCGTCACCCTCTCTGGCGGCACGGCGATCGCTGGCTCCAACGGCGCCTACACCGACACGGTCGTCTTCCCCGGCACCGGCTACAGCTTCAACGCGGTGGCCAGTGACGGCGGCACGCTCACCTACAGCGCCAGCGGCGGCTGCACCATCGCCACCAACGGCTCTGACCTCGTCTTCACCGGCGTGGCCAACTCACCGTGCGTGATCACCGTCGACGCCGCCGCGACCACCAACTACGCGGCCGGCTCGGCCACCCTCACCATCTCCGTCACCCAGGGCGCCGCGCAGAGCGTCACCCTCTCTGGCGGCACGGCGATCGCTGGCTCCAACGGCGCCTACACCGACACGGTCGTCTTCCCCGGCACCGGCTACAGCTTCAACGCGGTGGCCAGTGACGGCGGCACGCTCACCTACAGCGCCAGCGGCGGCTGCACCATCGCCACCAACGGCTCTGACCTCGTCTTCACCGGCGTGGCCAACTCACCGTGCGTGATCACCGTCGACGCCGCCGCGACCACCAACTACGCGGCCGGCTCGGCCACCCTCACCATCTCCGTCACCCAGGGCGCCGCGCAGAGCGTCACCCTCTCTGGCGGCACGGCGATCGCTGGCTCCAACGGCGCCTACACCGACACGGTCGTCTTCCCCGGCACCGGCTACAGCTTCAACGCGGTGGCCAGTGACGGCGGCACGCTCACCTACAGCGCCAGCGGCGGCTGCACCATCGCCACCAACGGCTCTGACCTCGTCTTCACCGGCGTGGCCAACTCACCGTGCGTGATCACCGTCGACGCCGCCGCGACCACCAACTACGCGGCCGGCTCGGCCACCCTCACCATCTCCGTCACCCAGGGCGCCGCGCAGAGCGTCACCCTCTCTGGCGGCACGGCGATCGCTGGCTCCAACGGCGCCTACACCGACACGGTCGTCTTCCCCGGCACCGGCTACAGCTTCAACGCGGTGGCCAGTGACGGCGGCACGCTCACCTACAGCGCCAGCGGCGGCTGCACCATCGCCACCAACGGCTCTGACCTCGTCTTCACCGGCGTGGCCAACTCACCGTGCGTGATCACCGTCGACGCCGCCGCGACCACCAACTACGCGGCCGGCTCGGCCACCCTCACCATCTCCGTCACCCAGGGCGCCGCGCAGAGCGTCACCCTCTCTGGCGGCACGGCGATCGCTGGCTCCAACGGCGCCTACACCGACACGGTCGTCTTCCCCGGCACCGGCTACAGCTTCAACGCGGTGGCCAGTGACGGCGGCACGCTCACCTACAGCGCCAGCGGCGGCTGCACCATCGCCACCAACGGCTCTGACCTCGTCTTCACCGGCGTGGCCAACTCACCGTGCGTCATCACCGTCGACGCCGCCGCGACCACCAACTACGCGGCCGGCTCGGCCACCCTCACCATCTCCGTCACCCAGGGCGCCGCGCAGAGCGTCACCCTCTCTGGCGGCACGGCGATCGCTGGCTCCAACGGCGCCTACACCGACACGGTCGTCTTCCCCGGCACCGGCTACAGCTTCAACGCGGTGGCCAGTGACGGCGGCACGCTCACCTACAGCGCCAGCGGCGGCTGCACCATCGCCACCAACGGCTCTGACCTCGTCTTCACCGGCGTGGCCAACTCACCGTGCGTGATCACCGTCGACGCCGCCGCGACCACCAACTACGCGGCCGGCTCGGCCACCCTCACCATCTCCGTCACCCAGGGCGCCGCGCAGAGCGTCACCCTCTCTGGCGGCACGGCGATCGCTGGCTCCAACGGCGCCTACACCGACACGGTCGTCTTCCCCGGCACCGGCTACAGCTTCAACGCGGTGGCCAGTGACGGCGGCACGCTCACCTACAGCGCCAGCGGCGGCTGCACCATCGCCACCAACGGCTCTGACCTCGTCTTCACCGGCGTGGCCAACTCACCGTGCGTGATCACCGTCGACGCCGCCGCGACCACCAACTACGCGGCCGGCTCGGCCACCCTCACCATCTCCGTCACCCAGGGCGCCGCGCAGAGCGTCACCCTCTCTGGCGGCACGGCGATCGCTGGCTCCAACGGCGCCTACACCGACACGGTCGTCTTCCCCGGCACCGGCTACAGCTTCAACGCGGTGGCCAGTGACGGCGGCACGCTCACCTACAGCGCCAGCGGCGGCTGCACCATCGCCACCAACGGCTCTGACCTCGTCTTCACCGGCGTGGCCAACTCACCGTGCGTGATCACCGTCGACGCCGCCGCGACCACCAACTACGCGGCCGGCTCGGCCACCCTCACCATCTCCGTCACCCAGGGCGCCGCGCAGAGCGTCACCCTCTCTGGCGGCACGGCGATCGCTGGCTCCAACGGCGCCTACACCGACACGGTCGTCTTCCCCGGCACCGGCTACAGCTTCAACGCGGTGGCCAGTGACGGCGGCACGCTCACCTACAGCGCCAGCGGCGGCTGCACCATCGCCACCAACGGCTCTGACCTCGTCTTCACCGGCGTGGCCAACTCACCGTGCGTGATCACCGTCGACGCCGCCGCGACCACCAACTACGCGGCCGGCTCGGCCACCCTCACCATCTCCGTCACCCAGGGCGCCGCGCAGAGCGTCACCCTCTCTGGCGGCACGGCGATCGCTGGCTCCAACGGCGCCTACACCGACACGGTCGTCTTCCCCGGCACCGGCTACAGCTTCAACGCGGTGGCCAGTGACGGCGGCACGCTCACCTACAGCGCCAGCGGCGGCTGCACCATCGCCACCAACGGCTCTGACCTCGTCTTCACCGGCGTGGCCAACTCACCGTGCGTGATCACCGTCGACGCCGCCGCGACCACCAACTACGCGGCCGGCTCGGCCACCCTCACCATCTCCGTCACCCAGGGCGCCGCGCAGAGCGTCACCCTCTCTGGCGGCACGGCGATCGCTGGCTCCAACGGCGCCTACACCGACACGGTCGTCTTCCCCGGCACCGGCTACAGCTTCAACGCGGTGGCCAGTGACGGCGGCACGCTCACCTACAGCGCCAGCGGCGGCTGCACCATCGCCACCAACGGCTCTGACCTCGTCTTCACCGGCGTGGCCAACTCACCGTGCGTGATCACCGTCGACGCCGCCGCGACCACCAACTACGCGGCCGGCTCGGCCACCCTCACCATCTCCGTCACCCAGGGCGCCGCGCAGAGCGTCACCCTCTGGCGGCACGGCGATCGCTGGCTCCAACGGCGCCTACACCGACACGGTCGTCTTCCCCGGCACCGGCTACAGCTTCAACGCGGTGGCCAGTGACGGCGGCACGCTCACCTACAGCGCCAGCGGCGGCTGCACCATCGCCACCAACGGCTCTGACCTCGTCTTCACCGGCGTGGCCAACTCACCGTGCGTGATCACCGTCGACGCCGCCGCGACCACCAACTACGCGGCCGGCTCGGCCACCCTCACCATCTCCGTCACCCAGGGCGCCGCGCAGAGCGTCACCCTCTCTGGCGGCACGGCGATCGCTGGCTCCAACGGCGCCTACACCGACACGGTCGTCTTCCCCGGCACCGGCTACAGCTTCAACGCGGTGGCCAGTGACGGCGGCACGCTCACCTACAGCGCCAGCGGCGGCTGCACCATCGCCACCAACGGCTCTGACCTCGTCTTCACCGGCGTGGCCAACTCACCGTGCGTGATCACCGTCGACGCCGCCGCGACCACCAACTACGCGGCCGGCTCGGCCACCCTCACCATCTCCGTCACCCAGGGCGCCGCGCAGAGCGTCACCCTCTCTGGCGGCACGGCGATCGCTGGCTCCAACGGCGCCTACACCGACACGGTCGTCTTCCCCGGCACCGGCTACAGCTTCAACGCGGTGGCCAGTGACGGCGGCACGCTCACCTACAGCGCCAGCGGCGGCTGCACCATCGCCACCAACGGCTCTGACCTCGTCTTCACCGGCGTGGCCAACTCACCGTGCGTGATCACCGTCGACGCCGCCGCGACCACCAACTACGCGGCCGGCTCGGCCACCCTCACCATCTCCGTCACCCAGGGCGCCGCGCAGAGCGTCACCCTCTCTGGCGGCACGGCGATCGCTGGCTCCAACGGCGCCTACACCGACACGGTCGTCTTCCCCGGCACCGGCTACAGCTTCAACGCGGTGGCCAGTGACGGCGGCACGCTCACCTACAGCGCCAGCGGCGGCTGCACCATCGCCACCAACGGCTCTGACCTCGTTTCACCGGCGTGGCCAACTCACCGTGCGTGATCACCGTCGACGCCGCCGCGACCACCAACTACGCGGCCGGCTCGGCCACCCTCACCATCTCCGTCACCCAGGGCGCCGCGCAGAGCGTCACCCTCTCTGGCGGCACGGCGATCGCTGGCTCCAACGGCGCCTACACCGACACGGTCGTCTTCCCCGGCACCGGCTACAGCTTCAACGCGGTGGCCAGTGACGGCGGCACGCTCACCTACAGCGCCAGCGGCGGCTGCACCATCGCCACCAACGGCTCTGACCTCGTCTTCACCGGCGTGGCCAACTCACCGTGCGTGATCACCGTCGACGCCGCCGCGACCACCAACTACGCGGCCGGCTCGGCCACCCTCACCATCTCCGTCACCCAGGGCGCCGCGCAGAGCGTCACCCTCTCTGGCGGCACGGCGATCGCTGGCTCCAACGGCGCCTACACCGACACGGTCGTCTTCCCCGGCACCGGCTACAGCTTCAACGCGGTGGCCAGTGACGGCGGCACGCTCACCTACAGCGCCAGCGGCGGCTGCACCATCGCCACCAACGGCTCTGACCTCGTCTTCACCGGCGTGGCCAACTCACCGTGCGTGATCACCGTCGACGCCGCCGCGACCACCAACTACGCGGCCGGCTCGGCCACCCTCACCATCTCCGTCACCCAGGGCGCCGCGCAGAGCGTCACCCTCTCTGGCGGCACGGCGATCGCTGGCTCCAACGGCGCCTACACCGACACGGTCGTCTTCCCCGGCACCGGCTACAGCTTCAACGCGGTGGCCAGTGACGGCGGCACGCTCACCTACAGCGCCAGCGGCGGCTGCACCATCGCCACCAACGGCTCTGACCTCGTCTTCACCGGCGTGGCCAACTCACCGTGCGTGATCACCGTCGACGCCGCCGCGACCACCAACTACGCGGCCGGCTCGGCCACCCTCACCATCTCCGTCACCCAGGGCGCCGCGCAGAGCGTCACCCTCTCTGGCGGCACGGCGATCGCTGGCTCCAACGGCGCCTACACCGACACGGTCGTCTTCCCCGGCACCGGCTACAGCTTCAACGCGGTGGCCAGTGACGGCGGCACGCTCACCTACAGCGCCAGCGGCGGCTGCACCATCGCCACCAACGGCTCTGACCTCGTCTTCACCGGCGTGGCCAACTCACCGTGCGTGATCACCGTCGACGCCGCCGCGACCACCAACGACGCGGCCGGCTCGGCCACCCTCACCATCTCCGTCACCCAGGGCGCCGCGCAGAGCGTCACCCTCTCTGGCGGCACGGCGATCGCTGGCTCCAACGGCGCCTACACCGACACGGTCGTCTTCCCCGGCACCGGCTACAGCTTCAACGCGGTGGCCAGTGACGGCGGCACGCTCACCTACAGCGCCAGCGGCGGCTGCACCATCGCCACCAACGGCTCTGACCTCGTCTTCACCGGCGTGGCCAACTCACCGTGCGTGATCACCGTCGACGCCGCCGCGACCACCAACTACGCGGCCGGCTCGGCCACCCTCACCATCTCCGTCACCCAGGGCGCCGCGCAGAGCGTCACCCTCTCTGGCGGCACGGCGATCGCTGGCTCCAACGGCGCCTACACCGACACGGTCGTCTTCCCCGGCACCGGCTACAGCTTCAACGCGGTGGCCAGTGACGGCGGCACGCTCACCTACAGCGCCAGCGGCGGCTGCACCATCGCCACCGACGGCTCTGACCTCGTCTTCACCGGCGTGGCCAACTCACCGTGCGTGATCACCGTCGACGCCGCCGCGACCACCAACTACGCGGCCGGCTCGGCCACCCTCACCATCTCCGTCACCCAGGGCGCCGCGCAGAGCGTCACCCTCTCTGGCGGCACGGCGATCGCTGGCTCCAACGGCGCCTACACCGACACGGTCGTCTTCCCCGGCACCGGCTACAGCTTCAACGCGGTGGCCAGTGACGGCGGCACGCTCACCTACAGCGCCAGCGGCGGCTGCACCATCGCCACCAACGGCTCTGACCTCGTCTTCACCGGCGTGGCCAACTCACCGTGCGTGATCACCGTCGACGCCGCCGCGACCACCAACTACGCGGCCGGCTCGGCCACCCTCACCATCTCCGTCACCCAGGGCGCCGCGCAGAGCGTCACCCTCTCTGGCGGCACGGCGATCGCTGGCTCCAACGGCGCCTACACCGACACGGTCGTCTTCCCCGGCACCGGCTACAGCTTCAACGCGGTGGCCAGTGACGGCGGCACGCTCACCTACAGCGCCAGCGGCGGCTGCACCATCGCCACCAACGGCTCTGACCTCGTCTTCACCGGCGTGGCCAACTCACCGTGCGTGATCACCGTCGACGCCGCCGCGACCACCAACTACGCGGCCGGCTCGGCCACCCTCACCATCTCCGTCACCCAGGGCGCCGCGCAGAGCGTCACCCTCTCCGGCGGCACGGCGATCGCTGGCTCCAACGGCGCCTACACCGACACGGTCGTCTTCCCCGGCACCGGCTACAGCTTCAACGCGGTGGCCAGTGACGGCGGCACGCTCACCTACAGCGCCAGCGGCGGCTGCACCATCGCCACCAACGGCTCTGACCTCGTCTTCACCGGCGTGGCCAACTCACCGTGCGTGATCACCGTCGACGCCGCCGCGACCACCAACTACGCGGCCGGCTCGGCCACCCTCACCATCTCCGTCACCCAGGGCGCCGCGCAGAGCGTCACCCTCACTGGCGGCACGGCGATCGCTGGCTCCAACGGCGTCTACACCGACACGGTCGTCTTCCCCGGCACCGGCTACAGCTTCAACGCCGTGGCCAGTGACGGCGGTCAGCTCACCTACAGCGCCAGCGGCGGCTGCAGCATCGCCACCAACGGCTCCGACCTGGTCTTCAGCGGCGTGGCCAACTCGCCCTGCGTGATCACCGTCGACGCCGCCGCGACCACCAACTACGCGGCCGGCTCGGCCACGCTCACCATCACCGTCACCCAGGGCGCCGCGCAGAGCGTCACCCTCACCGGCGGCACGGCGATCGCTGGCGCCAACGGCGTCTACACCGACACGGTCGTCTTCCCCGGCACCGGCTACAGCTTCAACGCCGTGGCCAGTGACGGCGGTCAGCTCACCTACAGCGCCAGCGGCGGCTGCAGCATCGCCGCCAACGGCTCCGACCTGGTCTTCAGCGGCGTGGCCAACTCGCCCTGCGTGATCACCGTCGACGCCGCCGCGACCACCAACTACGCGGCCGGCTCGGCCACGCTCACCATCACCGTCACCCAGGGCGCCGCGCAGAGCGTCACCCTCACCGGCGGCACGGCGATCGCTGGCTCCAACGGCGTCTACACCGACACGGTCGTCTTCCCCGGCACCGGCTACAGCTTCAACGCCGTGGCCAGTGACGGCGGTCAGCTCACCTACAGCGCCAGCGGCGGCTGCAGCATCGCCGCCAACGGCTCCGACCTGGTCTTCAGCGGCGTGGCCAACTCGCCCTGCGTGATCACCGTCGACGCCGCCGCGACCACCAACTACGCGGCCGGCTCGGCCACGCTCACCATCACCGTCACCCAGGGCGCCGCGCAGAGCGTCACCCTCACCGGCGGCACGGCGATCGCTGGCGCCAACGGCGTCTACACCGACACGGTCGTCTTCCCCGGCACCGGCTACAGCTTCAACGCCGTGGCCAGTGACGGCGGTCAGCTCACCTACAGCGCCAGCGGCGGCTGCAGCATCGCCGCCAACGGCTCCGACCTGGTCTTCAGCGGCGTGGCCAACTCGCCCTGCGTGATCACCGTCGACGCCGCCGCGACCACCAACTACGCGGCCGGCTCGGCCACGCTCACCATCACCGTCACCCAGGGCGCCGCGCAGAGCGTCACCCTCACCGGCGGCACGGCGATCGCTGGCGCCAACGGCGTCTACACCGACACGGTCGTCTTCCCCGGCACCGGCTACAGCTTCAACGCCGTGGCCAGTGACGGCGGTCAGCTCACCTACAGCGCCAGCGGCGGCTGCAGCATCGCCGCCAACGGCTCCGACCTGGTCTTCAGCGGCGTGGCCAACTCGCCCTGCGTGATCACCGTCGACGCCGCCGCGACCACCAACTACGCGGCCGGCTCGGCCACGCTCACCATCACCGTCACCCAGGGCGCCGCGCAGAGCGTCACCCTCACCGGCGGCACGGCGATCGCTGGCGCCAACGGCGTCTACACCGACACGGTCGTCTTCCCCGGCACCGGCTACAGCTTCAACGCCGTGGCCAGTGACGGCGGTCAGCTCACCTACAGCGCCAGCGGCGGCTGCAGCATCGCCGCCAACGGCTCCGACCTGGTCTTCAGCGGCGTGGCCAACTCGCCCTGCGTGATCACCGTCGACGCCGCCGCGACCACCAACTACGCGGCCGGCTCGGCCACGCTCACCATCACCGTCACCCAGGGCGCCGCGCAGAGCGTCACCCTCACCGGCGGCACGGCGATCGCTGGCGCCAACGGCGTCTACACCGACACGGTCGTCTTCCCCGGCACCGGCTACAGCTTCAACGCCGTGGCCAGTGACGGCGGTCAGCTCACCTACAGCGCCAGCGGCGGCTGCAGCATCGCCGCCAACGGCTCCGACCTGGTCTTCAGCGGCGTGGCCAACTCGCCCTGCGTGATCACCGTCGACGCCGCCGCGACCACCAACTACGCGGCCGGCTCGGCCACGCTCACCATCACCGTCACCCAGGGCGCCGCGCAGAGCGTCACCCTCACCGGCGGCACGGCGATCGCTGGCGCCAACGGCGTCTACACCGACACGGTCGTCTTCCCCGGCACCGGCTACAGCTTCAACGCCGTGGCCAGTGACGGCGGTCAGCTCACCTACAGCGCCAGCGGCGGCTGCAGCATCGCCGCCAACGGCTCCGACCTGGTCTTCAGCGGCGTGGCCAACTCGCCCTGCGTGATCACCGTCGACGCCGCCGCGACCACCAACTACGCGGCCGGCTCGGCCACGCTCACCATCACCGTCACCCAGGGCGCCGCGCAGAGCGTCACCCTCACCGGCGGCACGGCGATCGCTGGCGCCAACGGCGTCTACACCGACACGGTCGTCTTCCCCGGCACCGGCTACAGCTTCAACGCCGTGGCCAGTGACGGCGGTCAGCTCACCTACAGCGCCAGCGGCGGCTGCAGCATCGCCGCCAACGGCTCCGACCTGGTCTTCAGCGGCGTGGCCAACTCGCCCTGCGTGATCACCGTCGACGCCGCCGCGACCACCAACTACGCGGCCGGCTCGGCCACGCTCACCATCACCGTCACCCAGGGCGCCGCGCAGAGCGTCACCCTCACCGGCGGCACGGCGATCGCTGGCGCCAACGGCGTCTACACCGACACGGTCGTCTTCCCCGGCACCGGCTACAGCTTCAACGCCGTGGCCAGTGACGGCGGTCAGCTCACCTACAGCGCCAGCGGCGGCTGCAGCATCGCCGCCAACGGCTCCGACCTGGTCTTCAGCGGCGTGGCCAACTCGCCCTGCGTGATCACCGTCGACGCCGCCGCGACCACCAACTACGCGGCCGGCTCGGCCACGCTCACCATCACCGTCACCCAGGGCGCCGCGCAGAGCGTCACCCTCACCGGCGGCACGGCGATCGCTGGCGCCAACGGCGTCTACACCGACACGGTCGTCTTCCCCGGCACCGGCTACAGCTTCAACGCCGTGGCCAGTGACGGCGGTCAGCTCACCTACAGCGCCAGCGGCGGCTGCAGCATCGCCGCCAACGGCTCCGACCTGGTCTTCAGCGGCGTGGCCAACTCGCCCTGCGTGATCACCGTCGACGCCGCCGCGACCACCAACTACGCGGCCGGCTCGGCCACGCTCACCATCACCGTCACCCAGGGCGCCGCGCAGAGCGTCACCCTCACCGGCGGCACGGCGATCGCTGGCGCCAACGGCGTCTACACCGACACGGTCGTCTTCCCCGGCACCGGCTACAGCTTCAACGCCGTGGCCAGTGACGGCGGTCAGCTCACCTACAGCGCCAGCGGCGGCTGCAGCATCGCCGCCAACGGCTCCGACCTGGTCTTCAGCGGCGTGGCCAACTCGCCCTGCGTGATCACCGTCGACGCCGCCGCGACCACCAACTACGCGGCCGGCTCGGCCACGCTCACCATCACCGTCACCCAGGGCGCCGCGCAGAGCGTCACCCTCACCGGCGGCACGGCGATCGCTGGCGCCAACGGCGTCTACACCGACACGGTCGTCTTCCCCGGCACCGGCTACAGCTTCAACGCCGTGGCCAGTGACGGCGGTCAGCTCACCTACAGCGCCAGCGGCGGCTGCAGCATCGCCGCCAACGGCTCCGACCTGGTCTTCAGCGGCGTGGCCAACTCGCCCTGCGTGATCACCGTCGACGCCGCCGCGACCACCAACTACGCGGCCGGCTCGGCCACGCTCACCATCACCGTCACCCAGGGCGCCGCGCAGAGCGTCACCCTCACCGGCGGCACGGCGATCGCTGGCGCCAACGGCGTCTACACCGACACGGTCGTCTTCCCCGGCACCGGCTACAGCTTCAACGCCGTGGCCAGTGACGGCGGTCAGCTCACCTACAGCGCCAGCGGCGGCTGCAGCATCGCCGCCAACGGCTCCGACCTGGTCTTCAGCGGCGTGGCCAACTCGCCCTGCGTGATCACCGTCGACGCCGCCGCGACCACCAACTACGCGGCCGGCTCGGCCACGCTCACCATCACCGTCACCCAGGGCGCCGCGCAGAGCGTCACCCTCACCGGCGGCACGGCGATCGCTGGCGCCAACGGCGTCTACACCGACACGGTCGTCTTCCCCGGCACCGGCTACAGCTTCAACGCCGTGGCCAGTGACGGCGGTCAGCTCACCTACAGCGCCAGCGGCGGCTGCAGCATCGCCGCCAACGGCTCCGACCTGGTCTTCAGCGGCGTGGCCAACTCGCCCTGCGTGATCACCGTCGACGCCGCCGCGACCACCAACTACGCGGCCGGCTCGGCCACGCTCACCATCACCGTCACCCAGGGCGCCGCGCAGAGCGTCACCCTCACCGGCGGCACGGCGATCGCTGGCGCCAACGGCGTCTACACCGACACGGTCGTCTTCCCCGGCACCGGCTACAGCTTCAACGCCGTGGCCAGTGACGGCGGTCAGCTCACCTACAGCGCCAGCGGCGGCTGCAGCATCGCCGCCAACGGCTCCGACCTGGTCTTCAGCGGCGTGGCCAACTCGCCCTGCGTGATCACCGTCGACGCCGCCGCGACCACCAACTACGCGGCCGGCTCGGCCACGCTCACCATCACCGTCACCCAGGGCGCCGCGCAGAGCGTCACCCTCACCGGCGGCACGGCGATCGCTGGCGCCAACGGCGTCTACACCGACACGGTCGTCTTCCCCGGCACCGGCTACAGCTTCAACGCCGTGGCCAGTGACGGCGGTCAGCTCACCTACAGCGCCAGCGGCGGCTGCAGCATCGCCGCCAACGGCTCCGACCTGGTCTTCAGCGGCGTGGCCAACTCGCCCTGCGTGATCACCGTCGACGCCGCCGCGACCACCAACTACGCGGCCGGCTCGGCCACGCTCACCATCACCGTCACCCAGGGCGCCGCGCAGAGCGTCACCCTCACCGGCGGCACGGCGATCGCTGGCGCCAACGGCGTCTACACCGACACGGTCGTCTTCCCCGGCACCGGCTACAGCTTCAACGCCGTGGCCAGTGACGGCGGTCAGCTCACCTACAGCGCCAGCGGCGGCTGCAGCATCGCCGCCAACGGCTCCGACCTGGTCTTCAGCGGCGTGGCCAACTCGCCCTGCGTGATCACCGTCGACGCCGCCGCGACCACCAACTACGCGGCCGGCTCGGCCACGCTCACCATCACCGTCACGAAAGAGACCCTCTACGTCGTGCCGAACCCGCAGTCCATCGTCTACGGCTCGGCCGTTCCGGGCAGCTCGTTCTACACCTTCACCTACCACACTGGCTCGGCGACGGGCCCGGTGGTGACGCCGACGGTGACGACGGCACCGGTGTGCACGAGCACCTACTCGGCTACCTCACCGGCCGGCACGCCGATCACCATCAACTGCTCGGGCGGGACGTCGACGAACTACACGTTCAACGACACCACGACGGCAGTCTTGACGGTGACTCCGGCGACTCCGGCCACGCTCTACGTCGTGCCGAACCCGCAGACCATCGTCTCGGCTCGGCCGTTCCGGGCAGCTCGTTCTACACCTTCACCTACCACACTGGCTCGGCGACGGGCCCGGTGGTGACGCCGACGGTCACGACGGCACCGGTGTGCACGAGCACCTACTCGGCCACCTCACCGGCCGGCACGCCGATCACCATCAACTGCTCGGGCGGGACGTCGACGAACTACACGTTCAACGACACCACGACGGCGGTCTTGACGGTGACTCCGGCGACCCGGTCACGCTCTACGTCGTGCCGAACCCGCAGACCATCGTCTACGGCTCGGCCGTTCCGGGCAGCTCGTTCTACACCTTCACCTACCACACTGGCTCGGCGACGGGCCCGGTGGTGACGCCGACGGTGACGACGGCACCGGTGTGCACGAGCACCTACTCGGCTACCTCACCGGCCGGCACGCCGATCACCATCAACTGCTCGGGCGGCACGTCGACGAACTACACGTTCAACGACACCACGACGGCGGTCTTGACGGTCACCAAGGCCACGCTCTACGTCGTGCCCAACGCGCAGACCATCGTTGCTGGCTCGGCCGCACCGGGCAGCTCGTTCTACACCTTCACCTACCACACTGGCTCGGCGACGGGCCCGGTGGTGACGCCGACGGTCACGACGGCACCGGTGTGCACGAGCACCTACTCGGCTACCTCACCGGCCGGCACGCCGATCACCATCACCTGCTCGGGCGGGACGTCGACGAACTACACGTTCAACGACACCGCGACGGCGGTCTTGACGGTGACCCCGGCGGTAAAGGGTACGACGGGCCTCGCAGCTTTACCCGCAGAACCCGTCCCCGGTCGTCGTTGGTTCGAACGTGACCTACGTCGCGTACGTCCAGGCGACGTCCGGTAGCGGGTCGTTCACCGGCAAGGTCACCTTCTACGAGAACGGTGTCGCAGTTCCTGGTTGTCAGAACGAGAGCCTCTTCTTTGGCTTCGCGTACTGCACGTTGTCGTTTGCCAACGCCGGTTCGGTATCGGTCACTGCGACCTACGCCAACGATCCCAAGTTCACGGGTTCAACGGACTCGAGCACGCAGGTTGTCAATAAGGGCAACACGTCGGTCAGCTTGGGCCACACGTCATCGATCACTTTCGGTGGCCACGTGAACTACAGCGCGACCGTGACCGCGACGTCAGGAAGTGGAGCACTCGGCGGGACCGTGACCTTCACGGACAACGGCGTCAACATCACTGGCTGCATCAACTTGCCGGTAGGCGGCGGAACCGTTTCGTGTTCCGTTACCTTCCCAAGCGCGGGCAGCTTCGCGATCAAGGCGACGTACTCCGGAAGTTCCAACTTCAACGGCTCTTCAACCAGCGTCTCGCAGACCGTCAACAAGGGTACGACGTCACTCAGTCTTTCGCCCTCGTCGACGGTAGCCGTCGGTGCCAGTGTGACGTACAGCGCCACAGTGGTCGAGACGTCAGGTTCCGGGCCTCTCTCAGGGACGGTGAGCTTCACGGACAATGGTGCGGCCATCGCGGGTTGCCAGAACCTGGCGCTCGTTTCCGGCAAGGCGAGTTGCTCGGTTCACTTCACGACGGGCGGGACATTCACGATTGCGGCGACGTACGCCAATGACGCGAACTTTTCAGGGAGTTCAAGTTCGCTTTCGCAGGTCGTCGGGAGCAAGCCCGTGTTCACGAGTACCAGCTACGTGAGCGTTGCAGTTGGGCACTTCTTCAGTTTGCAAGTGACGGCCACGGGATCGGCAACCATCACGTACTCGCTCTCCGGTCCATTGCCGCACGGTGTGACGTTCAACGCCGCGACCGGCGTACTGTCGGGTACGCCGGCGAGCGGAACGACTGGCAGTTACTACGTGACGATCACCGCGTCGAATTCAGTTGGTAGCACGAGTCAATCATTCGAGTTGAATGTGACGGCTCATTAGAACGCAAGGGCAGGGGAGCGTGGCGCCTTCAGAGAGTCCACGATCCAATACGGCCCGAAGGTCGAGCAGAAGAAGTCAATAACACAGGGTTGAAAGAATCTGCTCGACCGGGTCGGAATAACTACGTCAGGGTTATCCCTGTGTCCTTTATCTGACGCTCTCTTGGTACCATGCATGCACGTGTGGATTGATGTCCATGATCGGTGCCATATATATAGCGATGGCGTCGACGGGCGGTGAATGTTCGATTCACTAAAGAGATTGGGAGACAACGTGCTATCAACCCGAACGGTCCGAGTAGTTGCCGTCGCTGCATTGCTCAGTACCGGAATATTGACGAGTGGCCTGGTGAGCGTCACGAATGCCAACGCCGCCGCAAAACCGAAGTTGGTCGTGACACCTTCAACGGGACTCACGAATCACAAGGTCGTCACCGTGTCGGGTACGGGTTTCAAACCGAAGGATCAGGTGTACATCACCGAGTGCCAGGCGAACGCCAAGGGCGAGGCCGGTTGTGACATCTTCCTCGCGACGCCGGTGAAGATCACCGCCGCGGGCGTGCTGCCGAAGACGAAGTTCAAGGTCGCGACCGGCACGATCGGTAACGGTAAGTGCGGCACCGTAGCGTCGAATCTCAAAAAATGTGCCGTGAGCGTGGGCAACGCATCCGGAGGCGACAGCGCCGTATTCAAGATCGTCTTCGCCGCTCCCAAGAAGTAGCAGTCATTTCGTCGTGAGGTAACCGGAGGCCACTTCGGCCTCGTGGTCAGGTGAGTGATGGTGGCTCGCGGGCGCACGAATCGGTGGACGGGGACCATACATTGGTCCGAGCAATTGGTTTGACAGCATGGAACGAACTACTCGTTGCGATTGCAACGGGTCACGTGACTGAGATGCACGGAGACGAAAGGGGAGCATGAGCGACGACGTGACCTCCCTGTCCGAGTCATCTCGAGAGCCGAATGAAACGGGCGGCGTCATCGTGCGTGGGATCCGCGCGCACTTCAGTTTCGCGGCGTTGCTCGCGATACTCTTTCTCACCTTTCTGGACAACACCGTGGCGAGCGCGGTCCTCACGAGCGTGCAGGCAAAACTCCACGCCAACGTGTCCCAGTTGCAGTGGGTCGTCGGTGGCTACGCCTTAGCGTTCGCGAGCCTGATGCTCATGTTCGGGGCGCTCGGCGACAACTTCGGTCGTAAGCGGCTGATGCTGACGGGCGTCGCGATCTTCTGCGGCGGATCGATCATTTGCGCGGTCTCGGTCAACCCCAGTGAGCTCGTCATCGGCCGCATCATCATGGGCATCGGCGCGGCGGCGTCCGAGCCCGCGACGCTCTCGATGATCCGTCACATCTACCCTGACCACAAGGCTCGGGCGCGCGCGCTCGGTGCGTGGGCCGCGACTACTGGATTGGCGCTCGCGATGGGACCGATCCTCGGCGGCATCCTCGTCGGTATCTGGTCGTGGCGCGCCGTCTTCTGGTTCAACCTCGTCTTCGGCGCGCTGGCTTTCATCGTCGCGGCGATCGCCCTCCCGGAGAGCGTGAATGACATTCGTAAGAAGGTCGACTTCGCCGGCTTCTTCTTCGGCGCGGTCGTCCTGGGCACTGCGACCTTCGCGTGCATCCAAGGCGAACTGTCCGGCTACAAGAGTGGCTGGGTCATCACCTTGTTTCTCGTGAGCTTCCTCACGGTCCCGATCTTCTATCTCGCCGAGAAGCACGCGAAGGATCCGATGTTGGAGATGGGATTCTTCCGACGCAAGTCATTCAGCGGGTCGGCGTTCATCGCCTTCGCCAGTTACTTCTCGATCTTCTCGATCTTCTTCTTCGTCGCGCTGTACTTAGAGGTCGTCGTGTCCGTCAGTGCCTACGGGTTGGCCCTTGACTTCTTGCCGTTGCTGGGCGGCATCGTGGTGGCCTCACTCTTCACTGGTCGATGGGTCGGACGAATCGGTTCACGAATTCCGATGACCGTCGGCTGCCTCTTGGCGGGATCGGGCGTGCTCTTCACGTACTGGGCCATCGGACCCAACGTCAGTCTGGTGACCCTCGGCTGGACCATGGGGCTCGCCGGCGTGGGATTCGGCATCGTCATCGTGCCGGTGAACGCGACCGCGCTCTCGAGTCTGCCGGCGGCGAATTCCGGCATGGCGTCCTCGGCGGTCAACACGAGTCGTGAACTCGGCGCCGTCGCCGGCGTCGCGATCTTGGGATCGATCGTCAACGGACAACTCACGGTCAATCTGACGCAGCGCCTCGTGCAACTCGGGATCCCGTCGTCCTTCCGACAACTCGTTATCACCGCCGTGACGACGGGCCAGACGCAGCAAGAAGAGGCGGGTCTGAATCCGGCGACGAGGAAACAGTTCGCGGTGCTGATCAAGAAGGTCGTCAACGCCGCCTACGGCGCGCTCCAGCACGGACTCGACATCGCCCTCATCGCCTCGGCGCTGTTACTGCTCGTCTCGGCCGGCGTCGCCTACACGACGGGTACGTCCGAGAGCACGGAGTTGGTCGACTACGTCGAACCGTTGCACGTGCCGACGCCCGCGATCAGCTGAGCGACACTTCGTCAACGTTGCTCGGTCGTCGTCGCGGCTCGAAGAGTTCGATCGCGACCATGACCGAGAAGCAGACGAAGAAGATCGGTTCGACGAAGGCGCCGAATCGGTCCGTGAGGTACGCGACGGCCAGGAGCGGATAGCCGATCAACATCGTGATCGCCGTCGCCTTGACACCGGTGGCGACCCAACCGGAGTCGTCTCTCGTGCGCTTCCAGGCGAGGTAGACGGCGGTCGTCATCGCGGCGAACTCGATGATGCCGGAGATCACGTGCAGGTAGTGATGCAGCGGCAGCTTCAGGTGCCACTCGGCGCTGCGACAGGCGGCGCTCAACCCTTCGGGACAGGCGTAGCCGTAGTGGCCCCCGACCGCGCCCGCGACCGCGAAGAGCAACAGCCATCGCCACTCCTTGCGCTTCCCGTTCGGTCCCCAGGGCCCGCGCACCAGAAACGCGACGAGCATGACGATGCCGGCCGCGAGATCGAAGTGCTGGAAGAGCGTCGCGTCGGGACGTCCGGTCGCCTCGAGGTCACTGAAGAACTCGTCGGTGCTGATGAGCAGGTTCGTCGCGACGATGACGTAGACCCACCAGTTGTAGAGGACGATGCCGACGAGTCCGAGGAACTGCGCGACGAAGAGGCGAAGGCTGTACCCGTCGCGTTGTTCGTTGAGCGATGCAGCGCGTTGTGCGTCGGCGTCGGTGGTACTCCCGTCGTCGCGCGCGCTCATCGCTCTCGGGTTCTCTAGACGACCGTCAACGTGATCGACGGCACGGCGGCGAGCGCCTTGGAGACCGGGCAGTTGGCCTTGGCGTCTTCCGCGGCGGCCTTGAAACCAGCGGCGTCGAGGTTCTCGGCTTCGCCGGAGAGCGTGATGCGGATCTCCGTGATCCCGGTACCGGGCACGAAGTCGACTTCGACCGAGGTGTTCAGAGAGATCGCCGGGTTACCGGTCTTCGCGAGACCGTTCGAGAGCGCCATCGAGAAGCACGACGCGTGGGCCGCGGCGATGAGTTCTTCGGGACTCGTCTTGCCATTCGCCTCTTCGGCCCTCGAGGCCCACGAGATGGGGTAGGTGCCGATGCCGCTCGAGGTCAGTTCGACCGTTCCTTCACCTTCAAAAAGCGTGCCCTCCCAGTGGGCTCGTGCGTTACGGGTTGTCGCCATTGATCGTCCTTCACTCGTGACACCGGGTCCCTCCGCGGTGATCGAACGCCACCTTAGCACGGGTTGTCAGAGTCGCTCACTAACGTGACGGAGAGGCACGTGGCCTCGTTGGAACAAGGCCGTGAAGTCGCCGCGAAGCAGTAGGGAAGGTGGCGTTGATCATGGAGCGAACTCGTCGTTCTCGCGGTCGGACGCGCGTGCGGGTTCGCACGGTTGGTGCTCGTCGCGTGTGCGCTCTCCTCATGACGGTCGGTGTCGCCAGTCCTGTGCGGGCGGCGCCGTCAGCGACCTCGTTCGCCCCTCGCTCGTGGCGACGACGCCACGTTTGATTCCTCTCGACGTGTCGTGCACGTCGCAGTTCTTCTGCTTGGCGCTCGGTCGACCGACGACGGAAAACGGCGGGTCGGTCTACTCGACTATTTGGAACGGTACGAAGGTGTCGACGCCGACCGAAGATTCCCGGCGCCACGTTCGAGGCGCTCGATGACAGCGGCGGGCTCAGCCACGTGTCCTGCGCCCCCGCGAGCTTCTGCATGGCGGTCGGTCAAGGTTCGGCGTCGAAGACGAGTTTTCGCTGGACGCAGAGTGGCTGGAAGGAGATTCCCATTCCTTCGCCGTCGCCGATCGTTCCCGCCCGTGCCGCTGTCGAGCATCACGAACAGTTCCGATGGGTGGATGTCGATCACGTGTCTGGCCTCGTCGTTCTGCATGGCCGCGGGCAGTGACAACGATCAAGTCGTGGCGGGTTCCAGGAATCCGAGAAGTCGGCGACGACGTTCGATCGAGTGGAACGGAACCACGTGGGGCCGTGCCACGACCCTGCAAGGCGTCGCTATTGACCACGTCTCGTGCGCGACGACGAAGTTCTGTGTCGCGGTCGGCAGTTCATCCGCCGTCTGGAACGGGGCGCACTGGCGTCTAGTGTCGCGTTCCCGGCCAGACGACCAACCCCGATACGACGGCGAGCTACACGAGTATCTCGTGCGTTCTCGGTTCCACGTGCCTGGCGATTGGCTCCTCGGCTTCCGCGTCGGCGGTCATCAAGTGGGCTGAGCAACGCGTGGCACGTCATCGCCGCTCCGACGTACTCGGCGACGAGCGACCTGTACCTCTACCAGATCGACTGTACTCCGCGTCACGCTGCTTGACCTTCGACGACATCCCCGGGAGCGACAGCACGAGCGCGCCGTGGTCTCTGAGTGGAATGGCGGTCGATGGTCGAGCGCTGCGGTGTCGGGTGAACTGTTGGACGGGGGTGGCGTCGAGTGGACCTCTGCCAACAGTGACGTCGTGGTGGACCTGTCGCTCAACGCCACGACGACGCAGTGGTTGAAGGGATAGCGGCAGCGTGCCGACACGCGTCTACTTCGAAGAGGGCAAGCATTCGGTGTTCGCCGTGGCGATCGGCTGGCCCGGATGGTGTCGCCGTGCGAAGACCAACGACCTGGCGCTCGAGGCGCTGCTCGAGTACCACGACCGCTACGCCGCGGTCCTCTCGGTTCCCTTCAAGCCCGGCAAGTTCGAGGTCGTCGGCGCAATTCCCGGTAACGCGACGACGGACTTCGGTGCGCCCGGTGTCGAGTCGCCGTGGGACTCCGAACCGATGACGTCGCGCGAACTCAAACGTCAACTCACCGTCTTGGAGGACATCTGGACGTACTTCGACGGCGTCGTCGACTCGGCGCCGTCGACACTACGAAAAGGTCCGCGCGGCGGCGGGCGTGACCGCGACGCGGTGGTCGCGCACGTCCGAGAGGCCGAGCGTCACTACTGTTCCGCGCTGGGTACGCGTGTGCCGCCGCGCACGCCGTGGGCCGAACAACGAGCGGTCGTCACCACGACGTTGCTCGCCGGATCTCCCGGCGCGAAGTGGCCACCGAGATACTCGCTGGCGCGACTCGCGTGGCACGTGCTCGATCACGCGTGGGAGATAGAGGACAAGAGCGAGTGAGCCGTCAGCTGACGGACTGATGGTCCTTCAAGATGTTCATGCGTCGCGTGAACTCGTCCTCGTCGATCTCACCCTTGGCGAAGCGCATCTTCAAGACGTCCGCGGCGGCGCTGTCCGTTGACGTACCCGCTGGCGTGACGACGCCGTGTGGATGAGGGTGGTGGTGTGACTGCGCGTGGTCGAAATGACGGATGACCACATACGCGAGCGCGGCGATGAAGAGAAGAAACAGGATCATGATGATTAACCTTCCAATACCGAAGCCACCGAATGGGCCTCCGTTGATGTAGAACCGGCCGAATGGACCTCGACCGGGACCGATGATCGGACCGTTGGGACCGACGTGAATCGACTTGTTGACATTGCGATCCTTGTCCTTCTGTGACCTAAGTAGCAACCTACTGGCGTGCCGGAGCATGATCGGTGTCGACTTCGTCAAAAACCCTGAGTAATTAGGGTTTTCTTAACGGATCAGACCGCGACGTCCTCGGTCGCCTCGACCGCGAAGTGCGGCGTGATGCGATCGAGCCACTTGGGGAAGTACCAGTTGGCCTTGCCGAAGACGTGCATCAGCGCCGGCACGAGGATCGTGCGAAGGATGAAGGCGTCCATCAAGACCGCGCCACCGAGGCCGATGCCGAACTCGGCGATGATGCGCTGGCCACCGAAGGCGAAGGAGAAGAAGACGCAGATCATGATGAGCGCCGCGGCCGAGATCACCCGTCCGGTGTTGGCCTGACCGCGGTTGATGGCCTCTTCGTTGCTGCCGGTATTCAGCCACTCCTCGTGCATTCGCGACACCAAGAAGACCTGGTAGTCCATCGAGAGTCCGAAGAGGATGGCGATCATGATCGTCGGCAAGAACGATTCGACCGGACCCGTGCCCGCGTTGATCAACGAACTACCCCAACCCCACTGGAAGACGGCGACGACGAGACCGAAGGAGGCGCCGGCCGCGAAGATGTTCATCGCCGCGGCCGTCAAGGGAATGACGATGCTGCGGAAGGCCACCATCAACAACAGACACCCGAGGAGCACGATCACGCCGACGAACAACGGGATCTTCGAGGTGAAGACCTGGGCGAAGTCGACGAAGATCGCCGTGAGGCCGCCGACGTAGATGCCGGTATGGGTCTTGGCGTTGACGGCCGGGATGTAGTCGTTGCGAATCGTGCTGATGAGATTCTCGGTGACCGTCGAATCGGGACTGGTCTTGGGCACGACGTAGATGACGGCGACCTTGCCGCTCGGCGAGACCTGCAACGGCGCCGAGACCGCGACGTCGGGCTTGCCCTGCAGCTTCTGATCCAGCGCCTCCATGGTCGCCAAGTCCTTGGCGTTGTGGATGGCACCGACGACCTGGAGCGGGCCGTTGAATCCCGGGCCGAAGCCCTTGGCGAGCAGGTCGTAGGCCTGACGGGTCGTCGAAGACGCCGGGTCGGTGCCCGCGTCGGAACTGCCGAGGTGCAGGGAGAAGAACGGCACGCAGACCAAGACGATGGCGATCGAGCGCGACGAGCGAGAGCTTGCGCGGATTGCGCGACACGGTGTTCGCCCAGCGCTGCCAGGCGGAGTTCGTGACGATCGGCTCGGGACCGTGTTCGATGAGCGCACGTCGTTCCTTTCGACTCAAGACGCGGGTGCCCCAGAAACCGAGCAGCGCCGGCAGGAACGTCAGGGACGCGGCCATGGTGATCAGCACCGTCAAGGACGCGGCGATGGCGACGCCGTTCAAGAACGAGAGTTGCAGGACGAGCATGCCGAGCAAGGCGATGCAGACCGTCGAGCCGGCGAAGAGCACGGCGCGACCCGAGGTGTTGATGGCCGTGACGACGGCGTCTTCCGGAGCTCAAGCCGCGTTTCAAGCCCTGTCGAGTTCTCGTCACGATGAAGAGGGCGTAGTCGATACCGACGCCCAGACCGATGAGCGAACCCAAAATGGGCGCAAAGGTGGCGATGGAGAGCCCGTGACTGAGGAGTGTCGTCACGGCGGTCGCCGTGCCGACGGCGACGAGTCCGACCAACAACGGCAGGAGCATCGAGAACAACGATCCGAAGGCGAGCACCAGGACGATGGCGGTCAGGATCAAACCGAAGATCACGTCGGGGCTGCCCTTTTGCGCGGCGAGTTGCTCGAACGCGTTGCCGGCGAACTGCACGTTGAGCGATGACGATCGCGCGGTGATGCCGGCGTTCATGACCGGTTGGATCTGCTTGCTCTTCAGTTTGTAGCCCTGGGTCTTGAAGTAGACGACGGTGTAGCCGATCTTGCCGTTGGGACTGACGGTTATCGAGCTGCCGACGAAGGGTGAGACGACGCTGGCGACGGAGGGCATCTTCGCCACCTTCTTGTCCATCGCGAGGATCTCCTTGCGGTGACTCGCGATCGTGCCGGACTTGGCTTGGAAGACGATCTCGTCGACGTCACCGGACTTGCTCTTGAAGCCCGACTGCAAGAGCGAGAGCGCGTGCGTCGAGTTGGTGCCGGGCAGCGTGAACGTGTTGGCGTAGGCGGTGCCGAAGGACTGGGAGAGCGTGTTCATGCCGAGGAAGAGGACGATCCACAGCGCGAGGACCAGCCAGCGACGTCGATAGGCAAATCGGGCGAGCGACTTCATGAAGGCAGGTTCTCCTGAATGGACGAGTGGGGGGCCGAATAAGTTGGTGACGTTGAGTAATTTTCAACTCAAACATTAGGGGAGATTGACCATGGCGCCAGACGGCACGAGGCCGGCGCGTTTCGAGGGTCACGAGTACCCCCAGACTCTCCCCGAACCGGACGACATCCAAGCCGGCGAGCAGGCGCCGTGGAGCACGTTGAGCCCCGAGGACCGGACCGGACTGACGCTGGAACTCGTCGAATCGCGGATCAGAGACGCGCTGCGTCACTTTGACGACACGGTGATCCCGGGCGATCCGAGTTCGATGGTCGTGGCCGATCATTGAAGGTCAGCCGATCACCCGTCGCTCGGCGGTGCTCGTGGCGCTCTTCGAAGAAGCCGGCGAGACGCACCTGGTGCTGACGCGGCGGTCGTTCTCGATGCGCGAGCACCGCGGCGAGATCGCGCTACCCGGTGGTCGAAGTGACGACGACGAGACGCCCATCGACCACGGCGCTGCGAGAGGCTCGCGAAGAGGTCGGCATCGACGAAAGTACCGTGCGCGTCGTCGGGTGGCTGAGTCCCATCGTGACGCTGGCGCTGGGATCGGCGATCTGGCCGGTGATCGGATTCCTCGACGAGCGCCCGGTGATGGTGACCGACCCGGTCGAAGTCGATCGCGCCTTCACGGTGTCGCTAACAGATCTGCTGACCGAGGGGACGTTCCTCGAAGAGCGGTGGCGTCGCGCACAGCCGCGACCCGGCGCCGATGAAGACGGCTACTTCCCGATCTACTTCTATCGAGTGCCCGGTGACCTCATCTGGGGCGCGACCGCGCGCGTCGTGACCGAACTGCTCTGCGTCGTCACCGGCGTCGAATGGCCCGAAGCGAAGAGGTCTTGGCCGTAGATCTGTCCAGTAGAATTTTGGTAAATCGCAATCCATTTTTGGGTTGTTTATTTCTCTAGGCGGAGGTCACCATGGCAGAAGTAGAGATCGGCATCTACAAATCGGCGAGACAGGCCTACGGCTTCGATGACATCGCGATCGTGCCGTCTCGTCGCACCCGCGACCCCGAGGACGTCGACATCTCCTGGCAGATCGACGCCTACAAGTTCGAGCTGCCGGTGCTCGGTTCGGCGATGGACGGCGCGATGTCACCGGACACCGCGATCGAACTCGGTCGTCTCGGTGGACTGGGCGTACTGAACCTCGAAGGTCTCTGGACGAGATACGAAGACCCGATGCCGCTCTTCGAAGAGATCCGTGAACTCGACGACGACAAGGCCACGGCGCGCATGCAACAGATGTACCTCGAGCCGATCAAGATCGAACTCGTGGCCCAGCGCATCAAGGAGATGAAGGCCGCCGGCATCACCACCTCGGCCTCGGTGACGCCCGCGCGCACCGACTGGATGGCCAAGACCATCCTCGACGCCGGCCTCGACATCCTGGTGATCCAGGGGACCGTCGTCTCGGCCGAGCACGTCTCCAAGACCGTCGAGCCGTTGAACCTGAAGAAGTTCATCCGTGAGTTCGAACTGCCGGTCATCGTCGGCGGCTGCGCGAGCTACCAGGCCGCGCTGCACCTCATGCGCACCGGCGCCGCCGGCGTTCTGGTCGGTGTCGGCCCGGGCAACGCCTGCACGTCGCGCGCGGTGCTCGGCATCGGCGTTCCCCAGGCGACGGCGATCGCCGACGTCGCCGGCGCGCGCATGCGCCACCTCGACGAGACCGGTGTCTACGTGCACGTCATCGCCGACGGCGGCATGAGCAAGGGCGGCGACATCGCCAAGGCCATCGCCTGTGGCGCCGACGCCGTCATGATCGGCTCGCCGTTGACCAGTGCCGTCGAGGCACCGGCCCGAGGATTCCACTGGGGCATGGCGACCTTCCACCCGACGCTGCCGCGCGGCACGCGCGTGCGCACCCAGGTGCGCGGCACGCTGAAAGAGGTCCTGCTCGGACCGGCGCACGAGAACGACGGACGACTGAATCTGTTCGGCGCACTGCGGACCTCGATGGCCACCTGTGGCTACGAGACCCTGAAGGAGTTCCAGAAGGCCGAGATCATGCTCGCGCCCTCACTCCAGACTGAGGGAAAGCAGTTGCAGCGCTCCCAGGGCGTCGGCATGGGACATTGACCCAGAACGTCCTCGTCGTCGACTTCGGTGCCCAGTACGCGCAGTTGATCGCGCGACGCGTGCGCGAAGCACACGTCTACTCCGAAATAGTCCAGAGCACGATCACCGCCGACGAAGTGCGCGCGAAGGCGCCGGCCGCGATCATCCTCTCCGGCGGTCCGAAGTCGGTCTACGAAGTGCCGGCGCCGTCGCTCGATCCCGCGATCTACGAACTCGGCATCCCGGTGCTGGGCATCTGTTACGGCGCGCAACTCATGGCCCAACAACTCGGCGGCGACGTCGCCAACACCGGCATCGGTGAGTACGGTCGCACGACGATGACGCGCCAGGGCACGCTCGGTCCTGATGGACGAGTGGCCCGCGAGCGTGACGTGTTGGATGAGTCACGGCGACGCGATCGCGACGGCACCCGATGGCTTCGTCGTCACCGGTTCGTCGCCCGAAGGGCCGGTCGCGGTCATGGAGGACGTCGCGCGTCGACTGCACGCGGTGCAGTTCCACCCCGAGGTCGCGCACACCGAACGCGGTCAGGACCTGCTCGCGAACTTCTTGCACCACGTCGCCGAGATCCCGCCGACCTGGACGAACACCTCGATCATCGAAGACCAGGTCGCGGCGATCCGCGAACAGGTCGGCAGACGAGAAGGTCCTCTGCGCGCTCTCGGGCGGCGTCGACTCGGCCGTCGCGGCGGCGCTCGTCACCAAGGCCGTCGGGCAGCAACTGACCTGCGTCTTCGTCGACACGGGACTCATGCGAAAGGACGAGGGCGAGCAGATCGAAGAGACGTTCACTCGTCAGTTCGGCGTCGAGCTGATCCACGTGAAGGCGCAGGATCGATTCTTCGACGCGCTCGCCGGTGTGACCGACCCCGAGACAGAAGCGCAAGATCATCGGCGAGCTGTTCATTCGCGAGTTCGAGACCGTGGCGCGAGAACTCGGCAAGGGCGGCGACGGACCGCGGTTCCTCGTCCAGGGCACGCTGTACCCCGACGTCATCGAGTCGGGCTCGGGACACGCCGCCAACATCAAGAGCCACCACAACGTCGGGGGACTGCCTGAGGACCTCTCCTTCGACCTCGTCGAGCCGCTGCGCAACCTCTTCAAGGACGAGGTCCGCCACGTCGGCGAGGAGCTCGGTCTGCCGGCCGAGATCGTCTGGCGCCAGCCATTCCCTGGTCCGGGGCTGGGCGTGCGGATCGTCGGCGAGGTGACGCGCGAGCGCGCCGAGATCCTGCGCAACGCCGACTACGTCGTGGTCGACGAGATCAAGAAGGCCGGGCCTCTACCGCGAGCTGTGGCAGAGCTTCGCGGTGTTACCGGCCGTGCGTACGGTGGGGGTCATGGGCGATGGACGAACCTACGCGTACCCGATCATCATCCGCGCCGTCACGAGTGACGACGCCATGACCGCCGACTGGGCGCGCCTGCCCTATGACGTCATCGAGAAGATCGCGAACCGACTGATCCGCGAGGTCGACGGCGTGAACCGCGTCGCGCTGGACGTCACGAGCAAGCCACCGGGCACCATTGAGTGGGAGTGAGTCGGAACTCGTTCTCCGAGGAATCGCTCTGGGGAACCGACGGCGTTCGCCGAAGAGCGACTGGATCCTGATTCACTGCTCGTCGGGACTGACCGTTCCCCAACGCGAGGCCGTCGTGCAGCGCGGAGGACCGTTGCTCGTGATCGCCGGCGCCGGATCGGGCAAGACCCGAGTCCTCACGAGGCGCATCGCGCACATCCTGGCGATGGGCGACGCGCGACCGTGGGAGATCATGGCGATCACCTTCACCAACAAGGCGGCCGACGAGATGCGTCGTCGCGTCATCGACCTGGTCGGCTCCGACGCCCAAGCAGATGTGGGTCTCGACCTTCCACTCGGCGTGTCTGCGAATGCTGCGCGCTCACGCCGACGTCCTGGGCTATCAGCGCGGCTTCACGATCTACGACGCCGGCGACGCCGAGACCGCGGTCGAGCGCATCATGAAGGAACTCAACCTCGACACCAAGCGACTCTCGCCGCGCAGCGTCACGGCCGCCATCTCGGCGGCCAAGAACGAGATGCTCTCACCCGACGCCTACGCCGAGAGCGGCGACGGCAATCCGCACTTCAAACGCATCGCCGAGATCTACCACCTCTACAACGCGCGGCTGGTACTGGCGAACGCCATGGACTTCGACGACCTGCTACTCAACGCGGTCGCGATGCTGAAGAAGGACGACGAGGTCCGCGCGAGCTATCAGAACCGGTTCAAGTATCTGCTGGTCGATGAGTTCCAGGACACCAACGGCGTGCAGAACCAGTTGGTGATGATGCTCGCCGAGAAGCATCGCAACCTCTGCGTGGTCGGCGACTCCGATCAGTCGATCTACCGATTCCGCGCGGCCGACGTGCGCAACATCCTGCAGTTCGAACAGCGCTTCCCCGACGCGTCGGTGATCCTGCTGGAACAGAACTTCCGGTCGACCCAGACGATCCTCGACGCGGCGAACGCCGTCATCGCGAAGAACGCCAGTCGTCACGCGAAGAACCTCTTCACCGACGACGTGCAGGGCGAGAAGATCCGTCTCTACCGCGCCGGTGACGAGTACGACGAGGGTCGCTGGGTGGCGACCGAACTGCGACGCCTGGCGACCGAACACGAAACTCTCGTGGAATCAGATGGCCGTCTTCTACCGCACCAACGCCCAGAGTCGAGTGCTCGAAGAAGAGATGCTGCGCGCCTCGATTCCCGTATCGCGTCATCTCCGGCATGCGCTTCTACGACCGCAAAGAGGTCAAGAACGCGCTGGCCTTCGCGCGACTGATCGTCAATCCCCGCGACGAGGCGTCGGCGCGGCGCGTCATCAACGAGCCCAAGCGCGGCATCGGCGACGCGGCCCAGGCCAAGCTCGGCATGTACGCCGCGCAACACGGACTCTCCTTCGCCGAGGCGACGCACTACGCCAAAGAGGCCGGTCTCACCGGCCGGGCGCTCAGTGGCTCACAGAAGTTCTCGTTCATGCTCGACGAACTGCGCGCGCTGTCGAATGACCTCGCGCCGCGAGAGATCATCGACGCGATCGTGCGCGAGTCGGGCATGGGCGACGCGTTGCGCGCCGAGAACACCGACGAGGCGTACTCGCGTTTGGAGAACCTCGGTGAACTCGCGTCGGCCGCGAGTCAGTACGACACGTTGATGGACTTCGTCGAGCGCATGGCGTTGGTCGCGGACTCCGACCAGCTTGACGGTGGTGCCGGCGCGATCTCGATGATGACGTTGCACGTCGCCAAGGGTCTCGAGTTCCCCGCGGTCATCATCACCGGACTCGAAGAGACGGTCTTCCCGCATCGACGCGCCCTCTCGGACGACAACGAACTCGAGGAAGAGCGTCGACTCTGTTACGTCGGGATCACGCGCGCCATGCGCCACCTGGTCCTCACGCACGCGTGGACGCGGACGATGTGGGGTAATCGACAAGACGCACTCGCGAGTCGCTTCCTCCAAGAGATCCCGGCGGAGTTGATCCACGACATCTCAGCGACGATGCCGCTTCGACGCATCGACTACCGCGACGCCGACGGCTTCACCGGTCGCGGCACCGAGTTCACCGAGGGTCGGGCCTTCGGCACGGGTGCGGCGCCGCCGGTCCGTTCGACCGGCGCCGAGAAACTCGGACTCGTCGTCGGTGAGCGCGTCGTGCATGACCGCTTCGGTCCCGGCGTCGTGACCAGGGTCGAGGGAACGGGTGCCCACGCCCGGGCGGCCGTCGACTTCGACCAGCACGGCACGAAGCAGTTGGTCCTCGCGATGACGCCACTGCACCGCGCCTAGGACGCTGGGTAACTTAAAGCCGTGGAACGCGTGGACGGAATCGGTGGATACTTCCTTCGCGCCGCGGATCCCGTTGCTCTCGGAGCGTGGTATCGCGACTGCTTAGGCCTCGACGCTGACGAGAACGGCGTCTGGACCCAGGGACCTGGCATGACCGTCTTCGCGACGTTCGAAGCCGAGACGGACTACTTCGGGGCGCGCAGCCAACAGACGATGCTCAACTTCCGAGTTCGCGACCTCGACGCGATGCTCGCGCAGCTGCGCGCCAAAGGGGCGAACGTCGATGAAGAGACCCAGGAGATGGAAGGTGTCGGTCGATTTGGTTGGGTCACTGATCCGGAGGGCAATCGAATCGAACTGTGGCAGCCCTGAGCGGCTACGTCATCACTCTGTCGGTGGCCAGGGCAATGCCATGCGGTGCAGTTCGATAGCGAACCCTTCAGATTCAAAGAATCGATGCGCGCCGTGGTTGAACACCCACGTCGTGAGCACGAGGCGGTAGGCCGAGACCTCATCGGCGAGCTCTCGCGCAGCTTCGAACAGTGCGTGACCCACCCCACGTCGCCTCGCCGCAGGATCCACACCGATTTGATCGATCTCGAGAACGGTCTGGGCGAAACTCAACGGCGTGTCGGGCCGGCGGTGCGTGACCGCCATGAGAAAGCCCAGCGCGTCATCGCCCTCCTCAGCGAGGAACACGGTCACGTTGGGGTCGGACAACATCTCGCGATACATCTCGACGGCGCCGGCTGGGTTTGCCGGCTTGAACCAGTCGGGTCGCTCTGGCGCGTGCGACGCCTGAATGACCGCGCCGAGCGTCGCGACCGTCAGCGCGTCGTCGGGGATGGCTCTTCGTATATTCATGATCATCTAAGTATCGCTTCATCGAGGATCATCAGTCGAGAACTGAAGTTTCACGACTCCCAGGTGCCAGAATGAGGTTTCATGCCCTACGTGCGCCCGGCCTATCGACCTCCCGTCGGCGCCCCGACCACACCAGCACCGATTGCCGCGCCTGGTCTACTGGCGCCGACGCGCGGTCGTGCTGTTCGCGCTCGCCGTCGTGACCTTCATCGCGTACTTGGTGATCACCCTGTTCTTCGCGCTCCTCAACCCCTCCTACGGGTCGAGTCTCTCGACCCGGGCCTCCCAGTGGGGCCGCCAGCACGGTCTGGCCAGTGTCGTGAACTGGGGGGCCAGTGAGTCCTATCACTGGGACCTGCCCAAAAAGGGCGGTACCCCGCCGGCCGGGTCCTTCGGCACTGGCGCGTTCACCAAGACCTACAAGGCACCGAACGTGCTGGCGCCGCCGGTCGACATCGTGCCACCGGTCGAAGTACGCGCTTCCCGGGCGAGGGCGTCTGGCACGTCGTCGGTCGCACGACCGCCAACGGCATCCCCACGATGTACGAGGCGTTCGTCCGTCCCGACGCGCGTGCACACGAGTTACGTCGTCGGCGTCGTGTGGATGGACACGAACCTCTTGACGGCGCTGCTGTACTCCGGATCGCAGATCCCCGGCGGGGGACCGTTCTGGCACCAGGCGCCGATCAGCGCCGACCAAGTCCAAGACGTTGGTCGCGGCCTTCAACTCGGGATTCCTGATGCAGAACGCCGCACGGCGGGTACTTCACCGACGACCAGACCTACAAGAAACTGCGCAACGGCGCGGCGTCGGTGGTCATCTTCAAGAACGGGCGCATGACGGTCGCCAAGTGGGGCCGCGACGTCGTCATGACCAATCAGATCGCGACGGTGCGTCAGAACCTGGACCTGATCGTCGATAACTCCAAAGCCGTCCCCGGACTGAGGAATCCCAAGTCGACCAAGTGGGGGACCGTCGTCAACCCCAACGACGACGTGTGGCGTTCGGGCCTCGGCATCACGCCGACCGGCGCCCTGGTCTACGTGGGCGGACCGGGCATGTCGCTGAGCGACCTCGCCGAACGTGATGCTGCGCGCCGGCGTCGAAGAGGGCATGGAGCTCGACTACGGCCTCGACTGGGTGCAGCTCTCGACCTACACCGGCGTGCCCGGCACGGTGATCGACGCGAGCCAACGGGCAGAGCCTCCTGTCGTCGATGCCCGGCGCGCCGGATCGGTACTTCGGGTCGTTCTGGGCAGCACGACTTCTTCACCATGTCGCTGCGCGACAACGAACTGCGACGCACGGTGTCGACCACGTCGACGACCACGACGACGACCACGACGCACGCCCGAGCTAGCGGTCGGCGACCTTTCGCCAGATCGGCTTGGGGAGGTGGCGCAACATCGCGAAGGCGTAGCGCAGGATCGGCGGGCTCCAGATGACCAGGTCATTCGGTCGCCAGACCCTTCATCACGTAGCCCGCGACCTCTTCGGGACCGGTCGTGAAGGGAATCGGCGCCTGACCCTCGGTCATGCGCGTGCGCACGACGCCCGGTCGAAGCAACTGCAATCGCACGCCGGTGCCCGTCGAGGGAGTCGGCCAGCCCGTCACAGAGCCGGTCGAGCCCGGCCTTCGCGCCGCCGTAGAGGTAGGCGTTGCGACGGACGCGGATCGACGGCGACCGAGGACATCACCAGGATTCGCCCGTGGCCCTGGTCGACCAGGCGTCGACGGACCTCGGCCAGCGCCGCGACCGGCCAGGCGAAGTTGACGAGCGCGACGCTGCGCCGCGGCCGCGGCGTCGTTTTCCTGGGCGAACTGGTCGCCGAGCAGTCCCACGGCGACGACCACGAGGTCGACGTCCCGCCGACCTTCTCGAAGGCCTCGGTGACGACGCGCTCGGCGTCCGCGACGTCCTCGGCGTCAAAGATCACGGTGTCGGTCGTGCTCGCGCCGTAGTCCTTCGCCTCCTCGGCCGCTTCGTCGAGCAGTTTCTGGTTGCGACCGCACAGCACGACGGTGTGGGCGCGCGCCGCGCAGAGCCGCTTGGTGAGGGCCCGGGCGATGTCGGAACTGCCGCCGAGGACGACGACGCTCTGGGGCTGTCCGAAGGATTGTTTTCCATGGGTCGCGGTCCAATCAGTGAGAGAGGTCGAACCGCTCGACCTCTCGATCGAGTGACGTTACTTCAGGGCGTTTTGCTCGGTCGATGGACGCGCGGACCTCGAAAATGCCGCTTCGAATGTTCAATAAGATGTGGATTTCCATGAATCGCACGTACCGCGTCGTCGTCGCCAAGCCCGGTCTCGATGGACACGACCGCGGCGCCAAGGTCATCGCGCGAACCCTGCGCGACGCCGGTTTCGAGGTCGTCTACACCGGTCTGCACCAGACGCCCGAGCAGATCGTCCAGGCGGTCATCCAAGAAGACGCCGACGCGCTCGGGCTGTCGCTGCTCTCCGGCGCTCACCTGGTCCTCGTCCCGCGCGTCATCGACCTCTTGAAGTCCGAGGGCCGCGAGGACGTGTTGTTGTTGGTCGGCGGGATCATCCCCGACGACGACATCGCCGGACTGGAAGCCCTCGGGCGTCGCGCGGGTCTTCACGCCCGGCGCGTCGCTGGCCGAGATCGGCACGTGGCTCGAGTCGACGCTGGACGCGCGCGAGCACCTGCACTGAATCGATGTGACTGTCACCCGACAGTCCTCTAGTTGAAAGTAGAAGTTGATGGATCTGTTCGAGTACCAGGGCAAGCAGTACTTCGCGCGCTACGGCATCGCGGTGTCACCGGGCGACATCGCCGACACCGTCGAGGCAGGCCGTCGAGGTCGCCGAACGCATCGGCTATCCCGTCGTCGTGAAGGCCCAGGTGAAGGTCGGCGGCCGCGGCAAGGCCGGCGGCGTGAAGCTGGCCCACGACGTCGACGAGGTGCGACTGCACGCCGGCAACATCCTCGGACTGGATATAAAAGGTCACGTCGTGCACCGACTGTGGATCGAGCGCTCGAGCGACATCGCCAAGGAGTACTACGCCTCGTTCACGCTGGACCGTCAGAACAAGACGCACCTCGGCATGCTGAGCGCCCAGGGCGGCGTCGAGATCGAGGTCGTCGCCGAGGAGAACCCCGACGCGATCGCGTTCCTCGCCATCGACCCGGTCCGCGGGCTCGACCTCGAGACGTCGCGTCGCTGGGTCGCCGACGCCGAACTCGACGAGGTCGCGCGCGAACAGGCCGCCGAACTGCTCGTGCACCTCTACGAGTGCTACACCAAGGGCGACTGCGACCTCGCCGAGATCAATCCGCTGATCCTGACGCCGGACAACAAGGTGCACGCGCTCGACGCCAAGGTGACGCTGGACGAGAACGCCGCCTTCCGTCACCCGGAGTGGGAGGAGTTCCGGGCCGACGAGTTCGAGGACCCGCGCGAGAAGTTGGCCAAGGAGAAGGGTCTCAACTACATCGGTCTGGACGGCACGGTCGGCATCATCGCCAACGGCGCCGGTCTGGCGATGTCGACGCTCGACGTCGTCAACCAGGTCGGCGGCACGGCGGCGAACTTCTTGGACATCGGCGGCGGCGCGAACGCCGACGTGATGGCCTCGGCGCTCGAGGTGATCAACACCGACCCCAAGGTGAAGGCGATCTTCGTCAACATCTTCGGCGGCATCACGCGCGTCGACGAGGTCGCGAACGGCGTCCTCGAGGCGCTGCAGCGCGTCGACATCTCGACGCCGATCGTGCTGCGACTCGACGGCACCAACGCCGTCGAGGGTCGCGCGATCCTCGCGCCGCACCTGAACGAATCACTGATCACCGAACCGACGATGCTGGACGCCGCGCGACGCGCGGTGGCCCTCGCGAACGCCTAAAGGAAGAGACATGAGCATTTTCGTTGATGAGAACACCAAGGTGATCGTCCAGGGACTCACCGGCGGGACAGGGCCGTTTCCACGGACTGCGCAACCGCGACTACGGCACCAAGGTCGTCGGCGGCGTCACGCCCGGCAAGGGCGGCAGCGACGTCGACGGCATCCCGGTCTTCAACACGGTCAAAGAGGCCGTCGCCGCGACCGGCGCCACGGCGTCCTTCGTCGTCGTGCCGCCGAAGTTCGCCGCCGCGGCGATCATCGAGGCGGCCGAGGGCGGGATCACCTTCATCGTCTGCATCACCGAGGGCATCCCGGCCCAGGACGAGGCGATCACCTACAACCGGCTGGTCGAGGACTTCCCCGGCGTGCGACTGCTCGGACCGAACTGCCCGGGCATCATCAGCCCCGGGAAGTGCAACATCGGCATCACCTCGGGCGACATCGCGTTGGCCGGCGGCCCGGTCGGCATCGTGTCGCGCTCGGGCACGCTGACCTACCAGGCGCTCTACGAGCTGAGCCAGCAGGGCATCGGTCAGACGACCTGCGTCGGTATCGGGGGCGACCCGGTGCCGGGGACGAACTTCATCGACTGCCTCGCCGCCTTCCAGGCCGACCCCGAGACGCTGGCGGTCATGATGATCGGCGAGATCGGCGGCTCGGAAGAGGAGCGCGCGGCCGAGTGGATCAAGGCCAACATGACCAAGCCCGTCGTCTCCTACATCGCCGGCGTCACCGCGCCGCCGGGACGAAAGATGGGACACGCCGGCGCCATCATCTCGGGCTCCAAGGGCACCGCGCAGGCGAAGATGGACGCGCTCGCCGCGGCCGGCGTGCACGTCTGTTTGAACCCGACCGAGGCCGGCCAGAAAATGGGCGAGATCGTCAAGGCGCTGTAGAGGTTGGACGACGTTCGACTCTGCGTCCTGGTGTCCGGCACGGGCACCATCCTCGAGGCCATGATGCGCGCCGGACTCGACGGTCGCGCTCGTCGCCGTCGGACCGGCGCTGTCGCGGACTCGACGTCGCCTTCGGGGCGGGCATCGAGACGCTGCTCGTCTCGCGCGAGGAGTTCGGCGGCTTCGCGAAGTCCTTCGACCGCGACGGTTTCACCGACGAACTCACCGAGCGCGTTGAAGATGCGCGACGTCGACCTGGTGGCCATGGCCGGCTTCGGCACGATCGTGACCGCGCCCTTCCACGTGGCCTATCCCGGGACGAGTGCTGAACACGCATCCGAGCCTGCTGCCGGCCTTCAAGGGCTGGCACGCCGTCGCCCAGGCGCTGGAGTCCGGCGCGAGCGAGACCGGGTGCACGGTCCACATCGCGACCGAGGCGCTCGACGACGGTCCGATCCTCGCCCAACGCCGCGTGCCGATCGAGCCCGACGACACCGAAGAGACGCTGCACGAGCGCATCAAGTTGGTCGAGCGCGAGTTGTACCCGCTGGTGGTCGGTAGGGTGATGGCGGCAATGCGCGAGGGCGACGAGCCCTCGTCAATCGCGGGAACGCTGGAGGACTGAGTGAGGGCGCTACTGAGCGTCTGGGACAAGACCGGACTGGTCGAACTCGCGACGGGACTGCGCACGCACGGCGTCGAACTGGTCGCCTCGGGCGGCACCGCCGCGGCGCTGCGCGACGCCGGCATCGAGCACCTCGAAGTCGCCGACGTCACGGGCTTTCCCGAGATGCTCGACGGTCGCGTGAAGACGCTGCACCCGCGACTGCACGCCGGCATCCTCGCCGATCGCTCGAAGCCCGAACACCTGGCCGCCCTCGCGGCGCACGACATCACGGCGATCGACCTCGTGGTGAGCAACCTCTATCCGTTCTCGAGCGATCCGTCGATCGAACTGATCGACATCGGCGGCCCGTCGATGGTGCGCGCGGCGGCGAAGAACCACGAACACGTCGCCGTGTTGACGAGTCCGAGTCAGTACGACGCCGTCCTCGACGAGCTCGATCTCGACCGGCACGCTTGTCCGACGCGACGCGCCACGCGCTGGCGCGCGCGGCCTTCGCGCACACCGCGGCCTACGACGCGCAGATCGTCGCGTGGCTCGACGGCGGCGGGGCCATCGGGCGAGACCCCGTCGGACGTCGACGCGGTCGTGCCGTCGACACTGCACCTGACGCTCGAGCGCGCCAGCGTCGTGCGCTACGGCGAGAACCCGCACCAGATCGGCGCGCGCTACCGCCTCGCGGGCACGACGCCGTGGTGGGACGGCGTCACCCAGCACGCCGGTTCGGCGCTGTCGTACCTGAACCTCTTTGACGCCGACGCCGCGTGGCGACTGGTGCACGAGCTGGCCAGCGACGTGCCCGGTCAGTGCGCGGTCGCCATCATCAAGCACGCCAACGCGTCCGGCGCGGCCGTCGGCGCCACGTTCGCCGACGCGTTCCAAAAGGCGCTCGCAGGCCGATTCGCAGAGTGCCTTCGGCGGGATCATCGCGGTCGGCGGCGAACTCGACGCCACGCTGGCGTCGCTGATCGCCGAGGGACCTCAGGCCGACGTCATCATCGCGTCGTCGATCGCGCCCGACGCGATCGACATCCTCGTGAAGCGTCGCAAGGCCACGCGGCTGCTCAGTGCTCCGTCGCCCGAGCCGCTGGGTCGTTCGGTTCGCACGTTCGGCGACACGGCCTCGTGCAGAACGCCGACGAGCTGCTCGTGCCGGTGAGCGAGTGGAAGTGCGTCACGACCGCGACGCCGACCGAGCAGCAACTGCAGGACCTCGTCATCGCGTGGCGGGTCTGTGCTCGAACGACGTCGAACGCGATCGTGATCGCGCGTGACGGCGTCGCCGTCGGCATCGGCGCCGGACAACAGTCGCGCGTCGTGTCGGCCAACATCGCGACCACGAAGGCCGGGGCAGTTCGCCGAGGGCGCGGCCGCGGCGTCGGACGCGTTCTTCCCCTTCGCCGACGGACTCGAGTCGCTGACCAGCGCCGGCGTCGACGCGGTCGTGCAACCGGGCGGCTCGGTGCGCGACCAAGAGGTGATCGACGCGGCGAACGCCGCCGGGATCGTGATGATGCTCACCGGTGAGCGTCACTTCCGACACTAAGGAGTCTCATGACAGCCCAACTACTCGACGGCGAACGCCTCGCCCAGCGAATCAAGATGGAACTGACCGAACGCGTGGCGCGACTCACCGCCAACGGTCGCACGCCGGGGCTCGGCACGCTGCTCGTGGGCGAGAACCCCTCGAGCGCGCGCTACGTGGAGATGAAGGTCGAGGAGTGCAAGGAGATCGGCGTCCAGTCCTTCGACGTGCACCTCGCCTCGCAGCGCGACCCAGGCCGAGATCGAAGCGGTCGTCGATGAGTTCAACGCCAACCCCGACGTCCACTCGATCCTCGTGCAGCTCCCGTTGCCCGACGGCATCAACGAAGAACAGGTCCTGCTTCGCGTCAATCCCGCCAAGGACGTCGACGGACTGCACCCGACGAACCTCGGACGGCTCGTCATGGGCGTGCCCGGTCCGCTGCCCTGCACGCCGAACGGCATCGTCGAGTTGCTCGCGGCCTACGACGTGCCGGTCGAGGGCAAGCACGTCGTCATCATCGGCCGCGGACTCACGATCGGTCGACCGCTGGCGCTGTTGATGTCGATGAAGCGTCCGAACTGCAACGCCGCCGTGACCGTGGTGCACACCGGCGTCGAGGACATGGCCGCGTTGACGCGCACGGCCGACGTGATCGTGTCGGCCGCCGGCGTGCCGGGGATCGTCACCGCCGACATGGTCAAGCCCGGCGCCGCGGTCGTCGGCGCGGGCACGTCCTTTGCCGGCAAGAAACTGTTGAGCGATCTCGCCGACGACGTTGCTGAGAAAGCTGCCTGGATCACGCCGCGTCTCGGTGGCGTCGGTCCCATGACCCGTGCCATGCTGTTACGCAACGCCGTCCTAGCCGCGGAGAAGATGCGATGACCATAGAAACGACTGACGACAAGGGCCGTGAGTACTCCGAGCGGCCGTGGGGCAGCTACACCGTGCTCGACGACACGGTCTTCGACCACAAGGTCAAGCGGATCGTGGTCACGCCCGGCAAGCGACTGAGCTACCAGTTCCACGCCAAGCGCGCCGAACACTGGTTCATCGTGAGCGGTCAGGCGACGGTGATCCTCGACGGCGTCGAGCACGACCTCGGGCCCGGCGGCAGCATCGACATCGCCATCGGCCAGGCGCACCGCTGCGAGAACTACGGCACGGTGCCGGTCGTCTTCATCGAGGTCCAGCACGGCACGTACTTCGGCGAGGACGACATCGTGCGCCTCGAGGACGACTTCGGACGGGCGACCTAACTCGGTGCGCATCGACGAGCTGCTCGCAGCTGGCCCCACCCGATCATTCGAATTCTTTCCTCCCAAGTCTGACGAGGAGAGCGCCACCCTCGCGGCGTCCTTGGAAGACATCCAACCGCTGCAGCCGTCCTTCGTCTCGGTGACGTACCGCGGCGGGCGCGAGTCACGCCAGCGCACCTACGACCTCGTCACCCAGATCGAGCGCGACGGCTACGTGACCGCCATGGCCCACGTCATCTGCGTCGGTCACACGTCGCGCCGAGATGCGCGACCTCCTGAAGAACTACTCCGACGCCGGCGTGCAGAACATCATGGCGCTCGGCGGTGATATCCCGAAGGACCCGTCGGCCGCCAACTCCGAGTTCGAGCACGCGATCGACCTCATCGCGCGTGGCGCGCGAGATCGGCGACTTCTCCGTGGGCGTCGCGGCCCACCCGGCCGGACACCCGAGGTCGCCGGACCTGGCGTCGGACCGGCGCTACCTCGCCGAGAAACTGGCACTGGCCGATTTCGCGGTCACGCAGTTCTTCTTCGAGGCGAGCGAGTGGACGCGCCTCGTCGACGAGCTCGCCGAACTCGGCGTCGACCAAGCCGGTCCTGCCGGGCATCATGCCGGTGACCACGATCACCGGCGTCGAGCGCATGAAGACGATGGGCGCGGCGGTGCCGCCGACGCTCGTGGATCGCCTTCTCGCCGCCGATCAGCGCGGTGGCGCGACGGAGGTTCGCGCCGAGGGTATTCGTGCGGCGATCGGGCTCTGTGGCGAGTTGTTGGACGAGAACGCACCGGGTCTGCACTTCTACACGCTCAATCGCTCGACGACGACGAGTGAGATCTATCACGCGTTGTTCGAGTAGTTTTCGCACGCGCCACGCTGCGTTTTCGCCAGAAAAGGGCCCTCGAAAATCCTCGTAGGATGGCCTTATGGCTGACAAAATCACACAGAACGCCGACGGCGAACTCAACGTCTCGGACAACCCGATCATCCCCTTCATCGAAGGTGACGGCATCGGCGTCGACATCTGGCCGGCGTCCAAGCTCGTGCTCGACGCCGCCGCCAAGAAGTACGGCAAGACGATCGAGTGGAAGGAAGTCCTCGCCGGACAAAAGGCCTTTGACGAGGTCGGGGAGTGGCTGCCCGAGCAGACCGTCACCGACTTTCGCGAGTACCTGATCGGGATCAAGGGCCCACTGACGACACCGATCGGCGGGGGTTTTCGCTCGCTCAACGTCGCGCTGCGCCAGATCCTCGACCTGTACGTCTGCCTGCGTCCGGTGCGCTGGTTCCAGGGCGTGCCCTCACCGGTGAAGCAGCCCGAACTGGTCGACATGGTGATCTTTCGCGAGAACACCGAGGACGTCTACGCCGGGCTCGAGGTCGAGGCCGGTACGCCCGACGCCGAGAAGCTGCGCGCGCTTCTTGAAGGACAGCTTCGGCTGGGACATTCGCGACATGAGCGGCATCGGCATCAAGCCGATCTCGAAGGAGGGCTCGGAGCGACTGATCCGCGCCGCCATCGTCTACGCGCTGAAGCACGAGCGCGAGTCGGTCACGCTGGTGCACAAGGGCAACATCCAGAAGTTCACCGAGGGCGCCTTCATGAAGTGGGGCTATCAACTCGTGAAGGACGAGTTCGACGACGTCGCGGTGAGTTGGAACGACTGCGACGGCAAGCCCGGTTCGAAGTTGCTGGTGAAGGACGTCATCGCCGACATCTGCTTCCAGCAGTCACTCACGCGCGCCTCGGAGTTCGACGTCATCGCGACGATGAACCTGAACGGCGACTACCTCTCGGACGCGCTGGCGGCCCAGGTCGGTGGCATCGGCATCGCGCCCGGGCGCGAACATCAACTACATGACCGGCCACGGGATCTTCGAGGCGACCCACGGCACGGCGCCGAAGTACGCCGGCCTCGACAAGGTCAACCCCGGATCGGTGCTGCTGTCGGGCGTCTTGATGTTCGAGCACCTGGGCTGGACCGACGCGGCCAACGACATCGTGCGCGCGATGGAGGCGACGATCTCGGAGAAGATCGTCACCTACGACTTCGCGCGCCTGATGGAGGGCGCCACCGAAGTGAAGTGCTCGGAGTTCGGCGCCGCGATCGTCGACCGTCTCTAACCACCTGGAGGAACAATGACCACCCCCGTCCACGTCACCGTCACCGGCGCCGCCGGTCAGATCGGCTACTCACTGCTCTTTCGCGTCGCCTCGGGCCAGTTGCTCGGACCCGACACGCCGATCGTGCTGCACCTGTTGGAGATCGAGCCGGCGATGAAGTCGCTCGAAGGCGTCGTCATGGAACTCGACGACTGCGCCTTCCCGCTGCTCACCGACATCGAGGCGACGAGCGACGTCAACGAGGCGTTTCGCGGGCACGAACTGGGCGCTGCTCGTCGGCTCGGTCCCGCGCAAGGCCGGCATGGAGCGCGGCGACCTACTGAAGGTGAACGGCGGGATCTTCAAGCCCCAGGGCGAGGCGATCTCGGCCAACGCCGCGAGTGACGTGCGGATCCTCGTCGTCGGCAACCCGTGCAACACGAACTGTCTTATCGCGCGTTCGAACGCGCCAGACGTGCCCGATGACCGCTGGTTCGCGATGACGCGACTCGACCAGAACCGCGCCGATGACGCAGCTGGCGAAGAAGGCGAGCGCCCCGGTGAAGGACGTCAAGAACGTCGCCATCTGGGGCAATCACTCGGCGACCCAGTTCCCGGACTTCGCCAACGCCACGATCGGCGGCAAGGTGGCGACGGAGGTCATCACCGACCGTGACTGGCTGCAGGGTGAGTTCATCACGACGGTGCAGAAGCGAGGCGCCGCGGTGATCGAAGCGCGTGGTCTCAGTTCGGCGGCCAGCGCCGCCAACGCGGCTGTCGACACCGTCGCCAGTCTCGTCACGGCGACGCCGAGCGACGACTGCACGTCGGTCGCGGTCACGAGTCACGGAGAGTACGGCGTGCCCGAAGGCCTCACCTTCGGATTCCCGATCGTGTCCGACGGCAACGGCTCGTGGAAGGTGAAGGAAGGCTTCTCGTCCGACGAGTTCGCCAAGGACCGCATCAAGATCACGACCGACGAGTTGCTCTCGGAGCGCGACGAGGTCACCGCCCTCGGTCTGATTTAGAGAGCGACACCGCTCGTCTCGTCGGACCGCTCTGAACTTCTGTAACAAAGTCACGGCTCTCGACAGATCTAGTCAGCGACACTTCGCGACGCGTCGTCGTCGCTACTATCGGTCGCAACTGAATGACGGGAGTCGTCGTGAGCATCGAAGGAACGTCGCCGAAGAGCCGCAGGTCGCTGAACCAGCTCACGATCGCCCTCGCGGTCATGGTCGTCGTCGCGGCGGTGGTCTTTGGCATCACGGTCTTCTCCGGTTCATCGGGTCCGACGAAACTCGCCGCGAGCTACCAGTGTGTGCCCGGCGCACTCATTCCCCAACTGAAGCCCGGCGAGTCCGGGTCGATGTCGACTTCGTACGGGACCTTCACGGCCACGTACCGCGCGACCTCGCCGTCGACGGCAACCACCACGCCGGGTCTGAATAACGGCACGCCGTTCGACGGCACGCTCACCGTGACGAACGGGAGCACGACGTGGACGCTGGCCAAACCGGACAGTCCTTACATGTCGCAAATCAATGAGATGTGCGTCATCGCGTTCCAACCCGAGGTCGACCCGGGCGTGATGATCGAGGGCTTCACTGGCGGAGCGCACTGCTGTGAGACACCGGTCATCTATCTCTTCGATCACGCGGAGAATCGCTACGTCAAGGTGGTGGATTTCAGTCCGATCGACTTTCAGAATCCTCACGCCTTCGACAGCAACGGAGGATTCATCCCCAAGGTCGTCGGCCACCGGGTGCTGCTGCAGACCGGTGACGACGCGTTCGACTACGTCTTCAGTTGCTACGCGTGTGGCATAGATCCAATCGTGCTCGACTCGGTCGGTGTCCATGGGTTGACCGACGTCACGCTGCAGCACCCAACACAGGTCGCAGCCAACGCGGCCGAGATGTGGAAGTACGTCGTGGGAGCGGTCAAGTCCGAGGGCGCTGCCGATCCGCGGACGATCCCGTATCCGTTCGGTTTCGTGGCACCGTGGGTCGCCGATGAGTGCGCGCTCGGCCACGGCGCGAGTGCGTGGGCGAGGGTCGAACAGCTTTCGCGTGAGGGCAAACTGAGCAACGCCCTGTACTACCAAGCGACGATGACACACCATTCATTCGTGCCGTACCTGCACTCGTTCCTACTGAAGCACGATTACTGCACGGGACAGATCTAGTCGACTCGGTCGGATTACCGTTGGGGCAGTGACCATTCCATTGACAGACCTGAATGCACCGGTCTATGACGGAAGTGGACCGCTCACCCGACGTGTTCGGATTCGAGTAGCAGTTGTCATTCTCATCTGCGTGGTTGTCGTCGTCGTGGGGTGGATCCTCTACAACCGTCCGGCGCACCCGTACTCAGTGGGAGCGAACAGCGCAACGTGGACGTCGGACGTGAAGCTGGCAATCGCGGAGAGCAAACCGGTCGGACCACTCCTCCCGAGCGGACCGCTTCGCGATATCCCCGGCGTCGGAATGATCGTCAACATCGTTGTCGACAAAGGAGCCTCGGGACATCAGGTCGCAGTGCTCTTCGTAACCAGTGAGGGTCCGGGCGCGGGTGAGGCGGGTCTTGCGTACCTACGGGGATATCCTCCGTTGCCGGATTCGTGCAACTTTCACCTGAGCGGACCATGGTGGCAGGTCGGACTCTTGAACGTGGAGTCCAATGGTTGCGCGCGTGGATTTCACTTCACCGGCGGAGGGTGAACGGCCCTCACAATCGACACGATTGGAATAGGTCGAGATGTCTTCGATTGGTAGACGTCATAGCGTCCGTGGACCGACTCGTTCATGCGCTCCCACAGTCGCGGGTACTCCAGGTTCGTGGACTCGATCACAGTGGCGCGTGCCGCGATGTGCTCACGACCCACCTGCACTTCCACGTCTGGGTTGGTTCGAAGATTGTGCAGCCATCCCGGGTCGTCGTCATAGCCGCTATTTGAGGCCACCACGATGAATCGTCCATCGTCGCGAATGAACGCCAGTGCGTTCAAACGGGTCTGGCCGCTACGGCGCCCCACGGTACGCAGCAGCAACGTCCATGACCCGATGATGCCGGGACCGATTCGACCATCACTGACGACGTAGATCCATTGATGGAATCGCAACACGGGCATCGGTGCGCTGCGTGGCGCCCACAGCTTGTTCAACGCTCGAGGGACGAGGGGCGGGAGAGTCTCGCCCCCGATTCCTCGTTCACCCCTCGGCATATCGAGGAACGCGGCTTAGCTCGGGGGACTGGCCGGCGCCGGCGGCGTGGGCGGCGGTGCCGGTGTCCCGTCGGGTAACGGCTGACGCTTTGGCTGGAACTCGGCTTCGAGGCCCGGTATCTCGTTCGCGATGGACGGGTGTTCCAGGATGATGTGGTCGAGCTTTGCGTGGAGGGCGTGAAGGCCGAGCGCCTTCCAGAGAAGGCGACGCAGCGGCGGCCACGCGATAACCGTGACGATCGCCGCGAAGATCACCCAAATGAGTGTGGCGACGATGTCGCCCGGGATGCCACCGGATCCGCCGGCCGGCCATACCCATCGATCCCACCAGGTCATTGCGAACTCCCTTCTACGTGATCACGGTGCATCTTGTGCAGTCTCCTCTTTCGAGAATCGCTTGCCTTGGATCTCGGGGTGGCAGTGCCGACAGACGCGGTACGTCGTCCCGGGATCGTCGGGCGAGTGTTTGACGATCAGATCGTGATGACCAATGCGCCAACAGCCCTTGGTGTGGCAGTTGATCTTGCGATAGCCGATGATCACGATGGTCAGGATGCCGAATCCACCGGCGAAGCCCGACCAGAAGCCGTACCAACTGCCGGGCTCGTTGAACGTGCCGGTCCAACCAAAGAGATGGTGGAGGAAGGAGTCGAAACCGTGCATCAGCCACCGCTTCTCGTCATGGGCAAAGGTTAATCTCGGACTGGTCGCGGCAAACTGATACCAAAAAGTGCGCTGACCTCGTACGTTGCCGATGACTTTGGTGACGCCACCTGCCCTACGATTGATGGACGCCGACTCCGCGATATCTGGTCGGCGACACGAAGAACGAGTCTCCGTGACCTCGCACACCTCGAAAGAGAGTCCGATGAAGTTTCCAACGCGCGCGGCGATCACCGTGGTACTCGTCCTGAGTGGTCTGACGGCGTCGTGAGCGCCAGTGCCGCGACGGGTATCGCGATCGAAGATCGTTGAAGGGCAAGTCCTACGGCTTTGACGCCGACACCGCGATGGCCTCCAACGGCAAGCGTGCTGTGGGTCGCCAACAGCGCCGGCAACTCTGTCACTGAGATCAACGCCAGCCACCGGCGACGAAGCTGAATCTGTTCAAGAACGCGAAGTTCGGCTTCACGGGCCGCCAATCGATTGAGTGACGACGGGACCGACCTCTGGGTGGTCAACGCCGGCGGAAACTCGGTCACTGAACTGAACGCCACGACGGGCGCGCTCGTGCGCGTGATCAAGGGCTCGACGTACAAGTTGCACGGGACGGCGCACCTCACGTCCAACGGCGTCGACGTGTGGATCTCGAATCTTCGCGGCACGACGTTGGCCGAACTCAACGCCACGTCGGGGAACTTCATCAAAGACGTGAACGTTTCCAAACTCGGACTCACGCAGGTCAACGCACTGACGTCTGACGCCAACCACCTCTGGGTCGTTGACTGCCATCAAGAACGCCGTGGCCGAGGTCGAACGTCGGATCGGGAGCCCTGGTGAAGGTGTTGAAGGGGAAGCCGTACCGTTTTGATGGACCCGTGCCCATCACCTCAGACGGCACCAATGTCTGGGTCGGCAATGATCGAACCGACTCGCTCAGCGAACTCAATGCCAAAACTGGTGCCTTCGTCCGCTTCATCCAGGGCAAGAACTTCGACCTCAGTGTGATGACGGCGATCGTCTCGAACGGGCACGACGTCTGGGTCTCCAGTCTCGGCGTCGCCCAAAATCCGACAGCGGTCTCAGAGTTCGACGCGGCAACGGGCTCGCTCGTCGTAGCGATGTCCGGTCCCGGTTACGGACTTGATGCTCCGAATGCGTTGACGTACGCCAACGGCCATATTTGGATTGCCAATACCGGGTTGGACACGGTGATCGAAGTTCTCTCCGTTGGCTAACTCGAGCGAGCGAGCACTGGTCCTCCACGGCGGTGGATCGGCGGGCAACGCCTGGGAGATCGGCGTCATCGCCGGACTGTACGACGCTGGGTTGGACGTGTCCGAGGCCGACCTAATCGTCGGGACGTCGGCCGGATCGACGGCCGCGGCACAGATCACGAGCGGGACCTCGCCGAGCGAACTATTGGCCAGCATCCTTGACGCTCCGACCCCACCGCGTACCGGTCAGGCGCGACCCGACCGTGGACGTGCTGCCAACGTGCCGGTGGCGGACCACATGGAACGGACGAACGCGATCATCGCTGCGGCCGCGGATGCATCCGACATGCGCCGGAAACTAGGCGCCGCGGCGCTCGAACTGGATGGCTCGACCGACGACGCTGGGCAGCAGCAGTGGCGGGCCACCGTCGCCGCTCGGCTCCCGAATCAGGACTGGCCGCCACAACCGCTCCTCATCGTGGCGGTCGACGCCTTCAGCGGTGAGCCGGTGGTGTTCGACCGGAACAGCGGCGTCGACTTGGCGGACGCCGTGGCCGCCAGTTGTGCCAATGGCTTCGGTGTCGCTCCCTACACAATCGGTGACAGCCGCTATATAGACGGTGGCTATCGGCGTAATGAGAATGCCGATCTCGCCGCCGGTTACGGGCGCGTGTTAGTGCTGTCACCGTTCGGTGGCCGATCACGGCATCCGGTGGAGTGGGGCATGCAACTCGCGACGCAGGTCGACGAGTTACGCGCGGGCGGCAGCAGTGTCGAGACAATCTTTCCCGACAGCGACTCGCTCGACGCCTTCGGCGACAACATGATGAATCCCTCGGCGCGACCGCCCGCCGCGCGAGCCGGCTACGCCCAGGGCCGAGCTCTTGGCGAACAACTCTCCGAATTCTGGCACTGACTTTGGAGTGTGAAGAGGTCGCTTACTGCGCGGTCGCGATGTGTAATCGTCGAGCGGCGAGTGCGCTGACGCGAAAGAGTTCCTCGCGGACGCTGCGTGCACTGCGACCACGATCGACTGTCCCACTCCTCGCCCGCGAGCGAGTCGCCGGCGTAGAGGAGTTGGGCGAAACGAAGTCCGCGATACTTCGCGACGGCGATGAACGCCGAGGACTCCATGTCGACGACGGAGCAGTGCTCGTCGATTCGTCGATTGACGCGTGAGCGCGTCTCGCGAAAGAACGCGTCGGTCGTCCACGTACGTCCGACGAAGTGTTCGACGTCGTGCTCGTCCAACACCTCACCGAGCACGCGAACGCCGAGCGGATCGGCGTCGATGATCCGACTCGGCGCGGCGTAGTGGAAGCTCGTGCCTTCGTCGCGCAGGGCCGACGCCACGACCATGACGTGACCGAGGTCGAGATCGTCGACCAGCGCACCGGCGCCCCCACAGGCGACCAGCGTCGTGACACCGAGCGACGCGATCTCTTCGACGAAGCCGGCCGCGAGCGGTGCGCCGACGCCGGGGTGGATCACCGACACCGGTCCTTCGTCGGTCAGGAACTCGTAGACCGGATTGCGACCGATCTCACTGCGCAGGACGTACTTCGTCTCGAGCACGCCCTCGGCGGCGAGTTGCTTCGAGGAGCTCGTTGAAGAAACACAGCACCGCGACCGGCGAGATGTCGGCGCCGTGTCGATGCAGCATGTGGGCTTCGAGGACGCCCGGCTCGGCGAGGTCGTCTTCGTGCAGCGGCAGGTCCATCGCGCGAACCTAGTGGGCGTTCGGGTGCGCTCGTTGCAGCCAACTGAGCAGCGGCACGATCGCGTTGATGTCACCGCGCACCTTGACGCGACCGTCGCGCAACGCCGACGCACTGTCGACGTCACCGTCGGTCAGCGCGGCACGCGTCGGCGTAGGCGAGTCTGCACGATGGCGTCGGCCGCCAGATGGTCGCCCGGCTCGACGCGCGCGCCGTCGGTGCCGATCGAGAACGTGATCGCGTGCGGGCCGTTGCTCGGCGCGTCGGGGAACTCGATCACGACGCGCACGGTCGCGGCATCGGCGTCGAACGGTACGGGATCGGCGTGTTCGAGTGATTCGTTGAGGCTCTGGAACCACTCGGTCGAGAGGAAGTCCGCCACGTCCTACGGCGCGGGCTGCACGGCGGCTTCGGCGGCCGTCTTCTTCGCCTTGCGGCGAATCTTGCGTCCGAGCCACGCGATCGGGTCGTAGTCGGCGTCGACGACGCGCTCCTTCAGCGGGATGATCGCGTTGTCGGTGATGTGGATGTGCTCGGGGCAGACCTCGGTGCAGCACTTGGTGATGTTGCAGTAGCCGAGTCCCATGTCCTCCTTGAGGAGCTCGCGACGGTCGTTGGTGTCGAGGGGGTGCATCTCGAGCTCGGCGTAGCGGATGAAGAATCGCGGACCGGCGTAGTTCACCTTGTTCTCTTCGTGGTCGCGGATGACGTGACAGACGTCTTGGCACATGAAGCACTCGATGCACTTGCGGAACTCCTGGCCGCGCTCGACGTCCTGTTGGAACATCCGGTAGCCGCCCTCGGGCATCGGCGGCGGCAGCAACGCCGGCACGCGCTTGGCCATCTCGAAGTTGAACGAGACGTCGGTCACGAGGTCGCGGATGATCGGGAAGGTCTTCATCGGCGTCACGGTCACCGGACCCTCGGGCAGTTGGTCCATGCGCGTCATGCACATGAGGCGCGGCTTGCCGTTGATCTCGGCCGAGCACGAGCCGCACTTGCCGGCCTTGCAGTTCCAGCGACAGGCCAGGTCCGGGGCCTCGGTCGCCTGGATGCGGTGGATGACGTCGAGGACGACCTCGCCCTCGTTCTGGCGAGATCGTGTAGTTCTCGAAGTCGCCGCCGGTCGAGTCGCCGCGCCAGATTCGCATCGTCACGTCAGCCATCAGTGCGCCTCCTCGAGCAGGGCCTTCAGTTCGTCGGGCATCGGCAGCAGCGGTGACTCGGCGGCCGTGATCGGGCTGTCCCAGTTGCCGCCCTCGCTCGAGAGCGCGAAGTTGAACTTCGCGAACTCCGGATCGGGGTTCGGGAAGTCCTCTCGGGTGTGACCGCCGCGCGACTCCTTGCGCAGGCTCGCCGCCAGCGCCGTGGAACGAGAGACCGTCAGCATCGCCGGCAGGTCGGTCGTCAGGTTCCAGCCGGGGTTGTAGGCCCGCCCGCCCTTGACCGAGATGTTCTTGACGCGCTCGGTGAAGCTCGTCGAGCTTGGCCATCGCCTCTTCGAACTCGGGACCGGTGCGGATGATGCCGACGAGTTCTTGCATCATGTCTTGGAGGTCGTGTTGGATCGTGTACGGGTTCTCGCCGTTTTCATCGGTCGAACGGCGCGAGCGCCTCTTTCACGGCGGCCTCGGCCTCGTCCATGTTGAAGGACGTCGCGACGTCGCCGGCCTCGATGTACTCCGCGGCGCCCATGCCGGCGCGACGTCCGAAGACGACGAGGTCACTGAGGGAGTTGCCGCCGAGGCGGTTCGCGCCGTGCATGCCGCCGGCCGCTTCGCCGGCGCAGAAGAGTCCCGGGACCACGGTCGCGGCGGTGTCGGCGATGACCTGGACGCCACCCATGATGTAGTGACAGGTCGGACCGATCTCCATCGGTTCGCTCGTGATGTCGACGCCGGCCAGTTCCATGAACTGGTGGTACATCGACGGCAGGCGGCGTCGGATGAACTCCGGCGTCCGTCGTGAGGCGATGTCGAGGAAGACGCCGCCGTGGGGGCTGCCGCGGCCGGCCTTCACCTCGGAGTTGATCGCGCGCGCCACTTCGTCGCGCGGCAGCAGTTCGGGCGGACGACGACCGGCGCTGTGGTCGTCGTACCACTTGTCGCCCTCTTCTTCGGTGTCGGCGGTCTCGGCGCGGAACATCTCGGGGACGTAGTTGAACATGAAGCGCTTGCCCTCGGAGTTGCGCAGCACGCCGCCGTCGCCGCGCACGCTCTCGGTCACGAGGAGTCCGCGCACGCTGAGCGGCCAGACCATGCCGGTCGGGTGGAACTGGATGCACTCCATGTCGATCAACTTCGCGCCGGCCCACAGCGCCATGGCGTGACCGTCGCCGGTGCCCTCCCACGAGTTCGACGTGAACTTCCAGGACTTGCCGACGCCGCCGGTCGCGATGATGACCGTCTTGGCCTCGAAGGTGACGAACTCACCGGACGCGCGCCAGTACGCGACGCACCCGGCGATGCGACCGTCGTCGTCGTGGACGAGCTTGAGGACCTTGCACTCCATGAAGACGTCGGTGTCCATCGAGACGACTTTTTGTTGGAGGGTGCGGATCAGCTCCAGGCCGGTGCGGTCGCCGACGTGGGCGAGTCGCGCGTAGCGGTGACCGCCGAAGTCGCGCTGGAGGATCTTGCCGTCCTTGGTGCGGTCGAAGAGCGCGCCCCACTGCTCGAGCTCCCAGACGCGGTCCGGCGACTCCTTGGCGTGCAGTTCGGCCATGCGGTTGTTGTTGAGGTACTTGCCGCCGCGCATGGTGTCACGAAAGTGCACCATCCAGTTGTCCTCGGGATAGACGTTGCCCATCGCCGCGGCGATGCCGCCCTCGGCCATGACGGTGTGGGCCTTGCCGAGGAGCGACTTGGTGATGATGCCGACCGTGAGGCCGCGCTGCTTGGCCTCGATGGCGGCGCGCAGTCCGGCGCCGCCGGCGCCGATGATCAGCACGTCGTAGACGTGGTGTTCGTAGGGGGAGTCGGTCACTCGCTGTCCTTCTAGAAGAGTCTTGTAGTCGGTGATGGCGCCCGACGCGACGAGGCGCACGTAGATGTCGGTGAAGGCGACGAAGAGCAGCGAGGCCCACGCGAAGTTCATGTGCTTCGCGTTGAGCGGCGTCAGGATCTTCCAGAATCGGTAGCGAATCGGGTGCGCCTTGAAACTCTTGACCTGGCCACCACAGAGGTGGCGACAGGCGTGACAACTGAGGGAGTACATCCAGAGCAGCACGGCGTTCACGCACAGCACGATCGTGCCGACGCTCACGCCCCAGCCGAGTCCCGGCTCGCGGAAGGCCTCGACGGCGTCGATCGTGAGCAAGACGTTGAAGACCAGGCCGGCGTAGAAGAAGTAACGGTGGAGGTTCTGCATGACGAGGGGAATACGGGTCTCACCGGAGTACTTGCCGTGCGCGTCGGCGACGGCGCACGACGGCGGCGACCACCAGAACGCGCGGTAGTAACTGCGCCGGTAGTAGTAACAGGTCAGGCGAAAGCCCAACGGGAAGATCAAGATCAGGAGCGCCGGCGAGAGGCGGAACCAGTTGAGGGTGAATCCCGCCTTCGCGCCCGGTACGCACACGCCGCCGATGCAGGGTGAGTAGAACGGACTGATGAGGTCGCGGTGCATGCTGGCGCCCACGAAGTAGTAGCGGTTCTGGAACGCGGCCCACGTCGAGTAGATGATGAACGCGGTGAGGATCGACACGATGGTCGACTGGCTGGATCCACCAACGGTCTTGGCGCAGGGTTGGAGTTTCCGGTCCACCTCGAGTGCCGCCCAGCACCACCTTCGTCGAACTCTCTACAGCAGTCACGCACTCTCCCTGTTACCGGCCCGCATTCAAGCGCCTCGCCAATCTTAGGCAGCAATAGGAACCGCTCCTGATAGTGCGTCGGTCGTTTCGCGCTTCGCAATCGCGTGTAATACGGCCCATCTCACGAATCGATATCGAGGATTCTTCTGACGTATGGGTCCGGTGAACGGTCCGGTCGATCCCTCGTCCGCGACGTGGTCAGCCGCCCGCGTTGGCTCGGAACGTCCGTCGAAACTCGTGGGGCGTCACCTGGTTGACGCGAGTGAAGTGGGTCCGCAGGACCTGCGCCGATCCCAGGCCGCTGAGTGACGCGACGAGATCGATGGACTTGTCGGTGTTCTCCAAGAGGTCCTGGGCGACGCGGACCCGTTCGGCACTGAGCCACTGCATGGGCGTCAGGCCCGTGGTGTCGCGAAACTTGCGCGCGAAGGTTCGCGGACTCATGTTCGCCTGCTGGGCGAGCATCTCCACGGTGAGCGGCCGTTGCAGGTTCTGGCGGGCCCAGTCGACGAGGGGTCCCAGGCTGGTGTCGCTCTCGGAGGTCACCGGCTGCTCGATGAACTGCGCCTGACCACCGTCGCGATGCGGCGCCACAACGATGCGTCGAGCGAGGGCATTGGCGACGCGGGTGCCGTGATCACGCTGGACCATGTGCAGGCAGAGGTCGAGCCCCGCGGCTGAGCCCGCGGACGTGAGAATCTGCCCCTCGTCGGTGTAGAGCACGTTCGCTTCGACGTGCACCGCGGGCCAACGTCGAGCGAGTTCGTCCGCGTGCATCCAGTGCGTGGACGCCCGTCGCCCGTCCAACAGTCCGGCCGCGGCAAGCGTGAACGCGCCGGTGCAGATCGAGGCGATTCGCGCGCCGCGTCTATAGGCCTCGCGCAGTGCGTCCAACAGTGCCGGCGACGGCTCGTCCTGGCAGTCCGCGCACGCCGGGACGATCACGGTGTCGGCGTGCACGAGCTCCTCCAGCCCGAGGGCGCCGTCGAACAAGAAGCCTTCGCCGGTGCGCACCGGACCGTCGCCGATGCCGCAGAGCTGCAGTTCGTACCACCACGGGACGGGGAAGTCCTTGCGGACACCTCCAAAGACCTCCATGGGTGCCGCCAACTCGAACATCGGCAGTCCCGGCGTGATGGGAATCGCGACCTTGTGCATGGCAGAATCATAACGTGAGTTGACAGTCCTGCCACTGGTAGCCGCCGACGCTGTGGCCCAGAGTTGAGTCATGACACTAAATACCGCTCCTGAACTTCGTCCGCGACTCTTGGGATGGGTCGCGCTGGGCGTCGTCTACGTCGTGTGGGGGACGACGTATCTGGCCATTCGCGTCGGTGTTCGACACGTCCCGCCGCTCCTGTTCGCCGGGGTTCGGTACGTGGCGGCCGGGGCGATCCTGTACCCGATCGCCGTGCGGATCGCCTCGCGCCGTGGCGCCGCACCCGCTCGCCGGCCCACGGTCAACGAGTGGATCGCCGGCGGCGTCATCGGCGTCGTGTTGTTGGTGGCGGGCAACGGCGGGCTTTCGGTCGCCGAGACCTCACTGCCGTCGGGGTTCGCCGCGGTCCTCGTCGCGACGGTCCCGCTGTGGATGATCGTGTTCGCTCGGGTGTTGGAGCGTGAACCCATCACCTGGCGGAAGGCGCTCAGTCTCATGGTGGGTCTGGGGGGCGTGGCGATCCTGGTGGGCGGCGGCGCGTGGTCGGGCCGCGCGTCGGGCATCGTCATCGTCCTGGGTGCGTCGGTGGCCTGGGGTTTCGGATCGGTCCTCGGTCATCGACTGACGCTGTCGAGCAATGTTCTCTTCGCCGCGGCAATCGAGATGGTGGTCGGCGGCGTCGTGTTGCTCGTCGTCGCCTCCGGATCCGGCGAGGTGACCGACTTCCACTTCGCGTCGATGACGACGACGACCTGGATCGCCCTGGCCTACCTGATCGGCCCGGGATCGATTCTCGCCTTCACCGCGTACAACTACGCGCTCTCGCATCTCTCGCTCACCACCGTGTCGACGTACGCCTACGTGAACCCGGTCGTGGCGGTGTTGGCCGGCACGATGTTCTTAGGCGAACACCTCACGCTGCACGAAGTCATCGGTGCGTCCCTGGTACTCGGATCGGTCGTCCTTGTTCAGCTGCCGTCTCGAAACAGGCCCTCGACGTCAACCGTCCCTGACGAAACGCACAACAGTGCTGACACAGTGGATCTGACCGTCTGAGCTGGGGGCGATTCTCTGGTAGCACGGTGGAGTGATCTCACTGCGCCGACTCGACTCCGCGAAGATTGCCGCGCTTCTGGCCTCCGCGCAGCGGGCGTCGCTGACGTACCCAGAAGTGGGTGCGTCACGCGATGAGAAGTTGCCGAACGGCTATCACCACGTTCGTCGCCGAGAGCGCATCGGCCAGGCGTCGGACTTCGATCGAGCGGTCACCGGACTGCGCACGTGGGCGGTCCAGGAGGGCGCCGGTCTGCGCGTCTTCCCGAGTGATCCGGTCGAACCGGACGCGACGATCATCGCGGTCACGACCATCGGTCCGATGCGTGTGGTGGTGCCGTGTCGCATCGTCGCGGTGTTCAAGGATCCGGACTCGTTCGGCTTCGCCTACGGCACGTTGCCCGGTCACCCGGAGAGCGGGGAAGAGAGCTTCGTCGTCGAACGGCGCGACGGCGCGACGTTCTTCACCGTCAGCGCGTTCTCCAAACCGGTCGATCCGCTGGCTCGTCTCGCCGGTCCGGCTGGTCGTGTCGTGCAGCGATCGGTCACGCGGCGCTACGTCAACGCCCTGCGTCGCTACGTCGAGTCGGGCGCTACCGGAGAGTAATCATCTCTGTAGCGACGCACACGGTGAAGGCCGCGTGAACGTCTGAGGGAAAACCCTGAGACCGAGGGCACGTGTCGGGTCGCACTGAGGGTTCTAACCGATTTCGAGTTTCTTGGGTTGCCCGTAAGTTAGGGGTGGCTGCAACTGTCGCGGCCGCGACGGGAGAAGCCGATGATCGAGGCCAAGGGACTGACGAAGCACTACGGCGACAAACACGCCGTCGAGAAGTTGAGCTTCACGGTTCGACCGGGCGTCGTCACCGGATTCCTCGGACCGAACGGCTCGGGCAAGTCGACCACGATGCGAATGATCATGGGCCTCGACGCGCCGACCGCGGGCGACGTCACCGTGAAGGGCAAGCACTTCAAGAACCTGCAGTGGCCCCTTCGAGAGGTCGGCGCGCTACTGGAGGCGAAGGCCATCCACCCCGGACGCAGTGCGCGAGCGCACCTGACGATGCTCGCGCAGACGAACCACATCCCGAGTGCACGCGTCGACGAACTCCTCGACCTCGTGGGACTGACGCCGGTCGCGGGTAAGCGGGTCGGGAAGTTCTCCTTGGGAATGGGTCAACGACTCGGCATCGCCGCGGCGTTGCTCGGTGATCCCGAGATCTTGTTGTTCGACGAACCGGTGAACGGGCTCGACCCCGACGGCATCCGGTGGGTACGAAATCTATTGAAGGGACTCGCTCGCGAGGGACGCACGGTCTTCGTGTCGAGTCACCTCATGAGCGAGATGGCGCTCACCGCCGACGAGGTCGTCATCATCGGCAAGGGTCAGTTGATCTCACAGACCTCGATCGAAGAGCTGCTCTCTCAGAGCACCGACAACTTCGTTCGGGTGCGTTCGCCCGAAGCCGCGAAGTTGAAGACCGCGCTCGAGCGCGACGGTGCCGTCGTCGTCCTCGAAGACGACGGATCGCTCTCGGTGCGAGGAGCGAATGAAGTGGCCATCGGGGAGTTGGCGGCCACGATTCCGGTCGTCCTGCACGAGCTCGCGCCACAGCTGGCGTCGCTCGAGGAGGCCTTCATGGAACTGACCGAGGACAGCATCGAGTATCGCGGGACGACGTCGATGGTCTGACCAATTCGACGGGAGCCAAGTCGTGAGCACCACCACAACGAACGAAGTGACGCTCAAGGCCGTTGCCGACGAGTCACTACAGCTTCGTCGACCTGGTGCGCTCCGAGTGGACGAAGATCCGAACCGTCCGCTCCACGATGTGGACCGTCGGCCTCACCATCATCTTGGGAATTGGGATCGGAGCGCTCGTCTGCGCCGTCACCCGCGGTCACTGGAACTCCATGAGTGCGTTCAGTCGTCAGACCTTCGACGCCCCGGCCACGAGTCTCATCGGCTTGTTGTTCGCCCAGTTCACCATCGGCGTCCTCGGCGTGCTCGCAGTGAGCGCCGAGTACAGCACCGGGACGATTCGCGCCACGTTCAGTGCGGCACCGAACCGACAGCGGGTCTACGGCGCCAAGATCGTGGTCTTCGGCGTGCTGTCATTCATCGTGGCCGAGGTAACGACGTTCGCGGCCTTCTTTCTGGGTCAGTTCCTCCTCTCGGCGCCTGCCACGCACGCCACGCTCTCGAGCCCGGGGGCTCTTCGCTCCGTCTTCGGTTGCGGGGTCTTCATCTGTCTCCTCGGTTTGCTGGCCTTGGGTTTGGGGACGATCATTCGTCACACGGCGGGCGCCATCAGTGCCTTCGTCGCGATCCTCCTCATAATCCCGTTGATCGCGCAGGCACTACCACAGTCGTTGTCGAACAATCTTCGTCGCTTCATGCCCGAGGAGATCGCGAACCAGATCGTCACCACGAATCATGCCAACGTCGACACTGGTTCGTTCTCCCCGTGGGTGGGAATACTCGTCCTCGCCCTGGAGGCGACGTTGCTGCTGGTGATCGGTGGTTCGTTACTGCAGAAGCGAGACGCGTAATTCTGTTTGGCTCTGAGCGTCAGCGGTGTCAAATCCTTAGACCGGTGTTACTTTTCACCATTGTCGGCTTCGCTAGATTTGAACAATGTCTCGTCAGCGCCGAATGCACCTTTGTTCGTCGCCGTTGAGCACTAATTGCCAGGCGCGGTTGAATGATTAGACGGCGTCGCAAGGTCATCATCGAGTGGAGCGTCATCCTCGTCGTCGCCGTCGCCGCGTCGTTCCTGGTGCGTCTCTACGCGGTGCAGACGTTCTTCATCCCGTCGGGATCGATGGAGCCGACGCTGCACGTGGGCGACCGCATCCTGGTCAACAAGCTCAGCGTCCGATTCGGCACCATCAATACCGGCGACATCATCGTGTTCAAGGCGCCGTCGTCCGAGCACTGCGGTGACGGGAACTATCCCGATTTGGTGAAGCGGGTGATCGGTCTGCCGAATCAGATCATCAGCTCCAAGGGCAACGTCGTCTACATCAACAATCACCCACTGAAGGAACCGTGGTCGTATTGGCCGACGCTGAGTCCGCCGATCAAGCGGACCCGAGTGCCGGCGCACAGTTATTTCGTCATGGGTGATAATCGGGCGAACTCCTGTGACAGCCGCTTCTGGGGCACGGTCCCGCACTCGGACATCATCGGCAAGGCATTTTTCCGGATATGGCCCTTGTCAAGGATTGGCTTCCTCTAGTTCTGCTGTCATGATTGCTGGTCTCTGACCGCGTCAAGGCGAGGGGTAAATGGCGCGGATTGACAGAGGGCAATGTCAAACTGTTGCGCATGAGGACCGCCGAGCGCAGTAGCGAATGAACTATTGCCCGGTCTGCGGTACCAGAGCCGTGGGCGCGTTCTGCGGCACGTGCGGCCGACAATTGACTGCGACGCCGGCGTCGGACGTTTCACCTCAGCGTCGCCGAGTCTCCAGGAGACGCCACGTCGGTGGACGACACCGACGTCGACGCGCGCCGATGGCGGCGCTGTGGACGCCACCTCCGCCGTCAGTGGTCGATCATCCGACGGGGGAGCGTCGTCGCCAACTCGTCCTCGAGACCTGGTTCGTGATGATCGCGTTCCTGGTGCCCGTCGTCATCGCCGCCATCCTGTCGTTCTCCGAGTCCTACGGCGGAGTGAGCGAGCAGCGATTTCCGAGCATCGTCCACAACGACGTCGCGAACCTCCTGCTCGGGATGCTCGCCTACGTCCCGATCCTCGCCATCGTGCCGATCGCCCTCTTCCTGCTCTGGCGCACGGGTCAAGGACGAAAGGAACTTGGCTTGGGCATGCCGAGCTTCACCCGCGACGTGTTCCCGGGACTCGGCATCGGGGCCGCGGCGTTCGGCGTGGAGATCCTGATGTTGATTCCCCTGGCGCCGTTCATCAACGAACACTCGAAGCTCATCCACACCGTCAGCACCGGCAACGTTCCGAAGTACTACCTCATCGAAGGCATCTTCATGTCCGCGGCCACGGCGATCACCGAGGAGGTCCTGGTCAACGGGTACCTCAACACCCGTCTCTACCAACTGGGCTGGTCACCGCGGGCATCGTTGCTGTTGAGTTTGACGCTGCGCACCAGTTATCACGTCTACTACGGGATCGGTTTTCTCCTCACGATTCCCCTCGGCTACTTTGTGACGAGGTCGTTCCAAAAGCATCACAAACTGAATCGTCCGATCATGGCGCACTTTCTCTATGACGCGATTCTGTTTTCGATACAGATCTTGAAATAGGCGCCGCGGCGCCGTCAAAGGAGGAGTTGCCATGCCGTACTGCGCCAGTTGTGGCACGCAGGCCGCCGAAGGTCAGACGTACTGCACGACGTGCGGGAAAGAAGTGGCGGCGCCGATAGCCCCGCTCGCGGCGATGCCGTACTTCCCGACGGAGAACTTGGAGAAGATTCAAAGTTACGCCGGGTTCTGGTGGCGCGTCCTGGCGTATCTGATCGACGTCATCATCCTCGGGATCGTCGTGGCCGTCATCGCTTCGGCCGCGTCACTCAGCACCGACGGGCGCGTCGTGCTCGCGGTCATATTCGCGTTCGTCTACGGCACGGCGTTCATCGCGACCAGGTCACAGACCCTCGGCATGATGGTCACGCGCCTGCGCGTCGAGGGCGTGGACGGCGCGAAGGTCACCTGGAACCAGGCCGCGATCCGTACCGCGTTCTACAGTGCCTTGTTGTTGATCTCTGATCTGTATCACCGCGGTAAGACGTACTCCCACCCGACGCCCGCACAGCAGCGACACGAGATACACAACCTGGGGCTTCTGTTGCTCTTCGCATTACCGGAGCTGCTGGACAACCTCTGGATGCTGTGGGACAAGCGCAAGCAAACGATTCACGACAAGGTTGCCAAGACGGTGGTGAAGCGCTAAGCGCAGAGTTAGAGCACTAGCGCCTTGAGGCGTGTCTCCGTGACGACAAGTTGCCGTCGCCTACTGCTTGGTCGTGATCACCGTCGCTGCGTTGAGCGATCCTCTCGACACGGCCTTCACGACGACTGTGACTTTCACCAAGGTCTTCAAGTAGTCAGCAACTGTGGTGGCTCGTCGCTTCGCCAACGTCGAGTGACCTGGCGCGTAGCCGGTCACCGTCACCGATGCTCCACGAACAAGTTTCTTCGCCAGCGCACGAAGTGCCGTCCTCGCCGCTCTGCTCAACGTGCTCTTCCCGGCAGCGAAGGTCGTCGTCACCCGAGACGGTAGTGCGGGTAGCGCCAACTCGATCGTCGTCGCATCGGTTGAGATGGCGCCATAGTTCGAGTCGGCGGCCTTGGTTGCCGTGACGATGCACGTACCGGCACTTTGCGAGGTCAGTGTTGCTGCGCTCACCGCACATCCGGTGGCAGTGCCGTTGCTGACGCTGTAACTGAGATCTCCGGTCCCGGAACCGCCGCTCGTCGTGAGGTGCAGTGCCGTACCGAAATGACCGGAGGTTGACGTGATGCTGAGCGGTGCCTGGGCGGCCTGCGACGAAGTGATCGCGTACACGGGGTCGGTCGAGAAGGTCAACGTCACGGTGCCGTTCGCGGTCGCCGTTCCCGCTGGCGTGAACCCGGTCGACGTCAGCACGTAGATCGTCTCGCCAGCCACGATGTTCGGATCGGTGATCGTAAGTGTCACCGGCGTCACTGACGTGAGCGAGGCGCCGTCCGGATTTTCCCACGACACTGCGAACGACGTCACGTAGCTGTGACCTGACGGGAACATCGTGTCCAGCGCCGGCGAATCGGCTACCGGATAGATGCTGAGCGTGGTGCCCGTCGGCATTGCGCCTTGCGCCACCGTCACGGTTGCGTTCGCCGATCCCAACGTGGCGCTCTCAGTGTTGGTGCCGGTCGCGGCGATATGAATCGACACGGGTGATCCGTAGTCCGAGGCCGGGAGTCCCGATGGAGGAGGGGCATTCGTTGGTCCGACGGTCGAACCGCCGCCGCCACCGCCGCCACCGCCGCCACCGCCGCCACCGCCACCGCCGCCACCGCCGCCGCCACCACCGCCACCACCGGTCGAAGGAAACGTGATGGTGGTTGCACTGGACGACACGGCGGCGAACGTATGGTCTCCCGCCATGGTGGCCGTGACCATGCACGTGCCGGGTGCGGTCGCCGAAAGTACATCACCGTCCATGGAGCAGCCCGTTGCGGTTCCATTCGAGGCTACGTACGAGATTGCCGGAGCGTCGAACGCCAGGTAGTCCGGTTCCGCAGCCGACGGAATGGAGCCGAAAGGAGCGGACATCGCAGGAATGCTCGGCAACGCCGACAGATCGAAATACGTGACTTCTCCTGGTCCGTCACCTGCATCGTTCCGATTCGTCGAATACGCGATCGTTCCAGCCCCATTGAAATAGACATTTCCACCGAAGCCTTGAATGTTCGTGACTACGGCGCCAGTGTTCAGATCGACCACTTGGTCGTCAGAGAGGAAGCCGTAGTTTCCCGATGGGTCAATGAACATGTTGACCGTGACGGGATTTAGGGCCGTTCCCGCAGTGGTGATGGACATCGAAGCGGTGACCGTGTTAGTCGACGTGTTGATGACGGAGATGGAACCGTGAACATTGTTGACGGTAAACACGTCGGTACCGGCGGGATTGACCGTGATCGAATACGGCACGACGCCCGATCCCAAATTGACGGTCGCCGTGATCGCGGCGGTTGCGATATCGATGACCTGTACCTGCCACTCGCCCGAGAGTACGTAGGCGGTCGTGCCAGAGGGGTTCAACGTGAAGCCGCTCGACAGTGCGGGAAGGGTGACGTTCGTCACGGAGTCATTGGTCGTGTCAATGAGCGAGAGATCGATTCCGCACTCCACCACGGCGAGTGAACCCGAGGGATTCATGAGGACTTTGCTGGGATTCACCCCGACTTGGACAGTGTCACTGACGGTGTTGTTCGCCAGATCGATGACCGAGACGCTCGACGCATCGTAATTCGAAACGTACGCGAATGTCCCCGCTGGATTGATGGCGATCGAGGTCGGTGTATCGCCGACAGGGATCGTCGACACGATCTGTTGTGTGGTCGTATTTATGACCTGCACGTTGTCGGTCTCTTGATAGACGACGTAGACGAACGTGCCCGCCGGATTCACTGCGACAGCCGAGGGAAGATCGGCGTTGGCGCCGGTGTTGACAAGGCCCGTTGCCGAGTTCGTGTTCGTGTTGAGGACGGACAGAAGTTCCTGGCCGCCGACGCCGTAGAGGTCGAGTCCCGCGACGCTCCCGCCCGACGTCGTGAGTGGGAGCGATGACGAGGACGCACCATTGAACGCTGGTCCAGTCAGCGACGTGATGGTCAACGGACTCTGCGCTTCCGCGAGCGGCGGATATGAAATCGCCACTGGAGTGGCCGCGGTGTCGCCACCGGCACCCGCGGCGTTGAGCGCCTGGACGGAGAACGTGTACGAGTCGCCATTGATGAGATTCGAAAGAACGCAACTGGTCGACGTACTGGTATCAGAGGTAGGACACTGGTTGGAGGTACCGACTCCTTCGGCCGAGCTGCTCACCACGTAGCCGGTGATCGGGTCTCCGTTGGTCGCACCGGCGCTCCAGTTGACCGTCGCCGAACTACCCGTCGCGACCGCCGTCACACTGGTCGGTGGCGCGGGTGGCGTCGGCGCCGGAATCACGGTCGTGGATGGACTCGAGAAGGGTCCTTGACCGACGGCATTGATCGCGGCCACCGTGAAGGTGTAGCTGTCACCTTCCGTGAGACCGGTGACCGTGCACGACGTGGCAGTGCTCGTGGTCGAAGCAGGACACGCGTTCGTGGTGGTTTGACTAGTGGTCTCGTTGAACGCGTTGAGCGTGTAGCCCGTGATCGTGCCGCCACCGGTACTCCCCGCGGTCCATGAAACGTTCGCCGCCGTGTACGCACTCGTGGCCGCGCCAATGGTCGGTGCTCCGGGAAGGACCTGTGACGGAGCGTAGATTCCGCGCGAACTGCCGTCACTGCCGACGCCGAGACACGTGGAGGCGCTCGCGCACGACACACCTATGACGTCCGACGTGCCCGAACCATCTGACGCGATCTGGTCGACTGAGTTCCACGTCCAAACTCCCGACGCGAGGTTTGCCGTGATGCTGATGTTGTCGCCGACGGCGACACACGTCGTCGCACTGCCACAACTGACGCCGTACAGATTGGCGTTCGCAAGTGCGCCGATCGAAATGGGCGCCACGGCGGACCACGTCCATGAACTGTTCGCGTACGACCCGCTGGAGTACGCAGGTTGCCCATTCGCGTCCCAACCGACGACGACGCACGCCGTCGTCGACGCGCAACTGACGTCGGTCACGTTGGTCTTGTTGCTGCTGTCCGGCGTGATTTCAGTGGCCGCCGTCCACGTCCACGCACTATTGGCAAAAGTTCCGGTGGCGACGGCCGCCTCTTCGTTGTTCGCCGTACCGATGCCCGCAGCGACGCACTCCGTGGTGCTGGGGCAGCTGATGTTGAAGAACTCATCGGAGCCGACCGAGCCGACACCGATGGGCGTCGTGGCTGACCAGGTCACCGCGCCACTTGATACCGTCCCGGTTACAACGATCGACGTGCCGCCCGAGTCCACGCCCGTGGCGACACACGTCGTGGCGCTGGCGCAACTGATCCCAAAGAGTTCGCCCTCGGTCGACGCGTCGGGCGGGATGATCGTGGACGTCGACCAGTTCCACGTGTTGCTCGCGAACGTGCCGACCGAATAGATCTCCTGCGTGTTCGCGTCAGTGCCGACCGCCACGCAGAGCGTCGTACTGGGACAACTGACGCCCCTCAATCCACCTGCTCCCGACGCGTCGAACGGGACCGTCCAATCCGTCCACGTCCACGCCCCGGCCGCATCGACGCCGGTGGCGACCACTTCCTGGTCGTTGGCGCCGACTTGCACCGCCACGCACAGCGTCGTACTGGGACAACTCACTCGAGCGATGCCATTCGGCGAGCTCACGATCGGAATGCCAAATTGAACGTCGGTCGCGGTCGCGAAGGCCGAATCGGAGACGATGGCACTGCTGGCGGAGAGGGTGAGAACAAGCGCACTCGCGAGGAACAGCTGGATTCGTCCCCGCCACTCGGCTTTTCTCACGCGGCGTACCGTCCTCTTTTCCCAATGGCCCGACATCGTGCGTGACGATATCACCGGAAGTACGTCGATTATCCTTCGCCACCCTCAAAGAGAGCCTGAATTAAACGTGGCCCCCGCGGCGTCCCTCGGCGGTGGCGCCAAAGACCGCCCACGCCGCGAGGCCGAGGCCCGGGACGAGGAACCAGATGCCGAAGACCAACGCCAGGACGGTGAAGAACGCGCCCATGCCGAGTGTGAAGGGGAAGATCGACGAACCGGGGAACGAACCGATGACGCCGGCGCCCTCGGCCTGTGTGGCCTGAGGGTCGTCCTCGGGTCGGGCCTTCATCCGACGACTCCACCAGTAGTAGTAACTACCGGGCAAGAAGCACAGCAGCATGCCGGCGAACATCATCACGCCGCCCGCGTTCTCGAGGCTCCAGTTCCAATAGACGGCACACATGATGCCGAAGAACGTGCCGAGGCTCAGCAGGATCTTGGCTTCGACCCTCATGCGTCGTGATCCTGGTCATGTTCGAGCGCACCGGCGAGCGCGTTCGCGAGCGGTGGTTCGTGATGCGTGCCTTCGCCAGCGCTGCCGTGCGCCAACGAGCGGTGCTCGGGGTGGTTGTAGTCCCACGTCGGGCGTTCCGAACGGATCTGCGGCAGGCGGTAGAAGTTGTGGTGCGGCGGCGGTGACGTGGTGAACCACTCGAGGGTCTGGGCGTCCCACGGATTGTCGCCGGCCGGGTACTTCTTCCAGCTGTAGCCGACGTTGACGACGAAGACGATCATCGAGATGCCGATGAGGACCGCGCCGAAGGTGCTCCAGTCGTTGAGCGTCTTCCACTGCGGGGAGTGCGGATAGATCGCGATGCGCCGCGGCATGCCGTCGAGTCCCAAGATGTACTGCGGGAACGTGAAGACCTGGGTGCCGATGAAGAGGAACCAGAACTGGATCTTGCCGAACTTCTCGTTGAGCATGTACCCGGTGAACTTCGGACCCCAGTAGTACAGTCCGCCCATGCCCGCGAGCACGAGGGCCATGACGATGGAGTGGAAGTGCGCGACGACGAAGTAGGTGTCGTGCGTGAAGAAGTCGAGCGGGGGACTGGCCAGGTAGATGCCCGTGATGCCGCCGATGAGGAACGTGATCAGGAAGCCGATTGCCATCAACATGGCGGTGGATAACCAGAGCTCTCCTCTCCACATCGTGCCGATCCAGTTGAAGATCTTGATGCCCGTCGGCACCGCGATCATGAGACTCATGAACGAGAAGAAGGGGAGCAGCACGACGCCGGTCGTGAACATGTGGTGCGCCCACACGCCGAGGGACAGCGCGCCGATCGAGAGCGTGGCGAAGACCATGCTCTTGTAGCCGAAGACCGGCGCTTGGAGAAGACCGCGATGATCTCGGTGACCATGCCGAAGAACGGCAGGGCCAGGATATAGACCTCCGGATGGCCCCAGAACCAGAAGATGTGTTGCCACAGCACCGGAACACCTCCTCCAGCAACGGAGAAGATATGCGTCCCGAAGTGTCGGTCGCAGTAGAGCATGATGAGGCCCGCCGTCAGGACCGGGAAGGCCAGCAGGATCAGGATCGCCGTCACCAACATGTTCCAGGTGAAGATCGGCATGCGGAACATCGTCATGCCCGGCGCGCGCAGATAGAAGATGGTGGCGGTCAGGTTGACGCCGGTGAAGATCGCCGAGAAGCCGGTGAGCAACAGGCCGCCGATCCAGAGGTCGGCACCGGCACCGGGCGTGTTGATCGAGTTCGACAGCGGCGCGTAGGCGACCCAGCCGAAGTTGGCCGCGCCGCCGGCGGTGAAGAAGCCCATCAACATGGTGATCGAGCCCATCAGGTACAGCCAGTAGGAGAGCGCGTTGAGGCGCGGGAAGGCCATGTCCGGCGCGCCGATCTGGATCGGCACGATGATGTTCGCGAGTCCTCCGAAGGCGAAGGGTCCGGCGAAGAGGTAGATCATCACCGAGCCGTGCATCGTGAACAGTTCGTTGTACTGGGCCAGGGAGACGAACGTGCCGTTCGGCGAGGCGAGCTGGGCGCGGATGATCTCGGCGAACAGACCGCCGATGAGCAACATGACGACCGAGGTGATCGTGTAGGACAGGCCGATGACCTTGTGGTCGGTCGAGGTCATCCACTTCAGGATCCCGGTCGGACCGTGGTGCTCGTGTTCCTCGTGCTCGTCGTGGTCGTCGTCGATGACGACCGGTGGCGGCGTGATGAGGTCAATCATCAGTTGTCCCCGTGACTCGAGGCCGGCTTGGTCGGAACCTGCGTGGCCGTTTGCTGACTCGTCGTCTTTTGCGCCGCGGCGTAGGCCGCGGGGTTCGCCGTGCTGGCGAGCCACGCGGTGTACTGGGACTTGCTCACCACCTTCACGTTAAAGAACATAAGTGAATGGTAGAGACCGCAGAGCTGCGTGCACTGACCGTAGAAGTTGCCGGTCTTCACCGCTTCGAGCGTGAACTGATTCAGCACGCCCGGCAGCGCGTAGCGCGAGAAGTTGAAGGCCTTCACGTAGAAGCCGTGGATGACGTCGGTCGAGGTCAGGTTGATGTGGACGTTGGTGTTCACCGGGATGACCATCGTCGGGTCCTGGGTCGTCTGGCCGATCACGACGGTCTCGGTGTGCGGATAGGTGAACTTCCAGCCCCACTGGAAGGCGTTCACGTCGACGGTGACGTTGGTCTTGGGATTGGCCACTTCCTTGTTCTCGACCACGAGCGTGGCCGCGAAGAGACCGAGGACGACGAGGATCGGGATGACGGTGTAGAGCACTTCGGCCGGTAGGTGGTACTGCGTTTGACTCGGGATGTTCTTGTGGTCGCCTTGATTGACACCCTTGCGTCGGAATCGGATGATCGCGTAGACGAACAACACGGCGGTGAACCCACCGATGATGACCGCGCCGATGGAGAATCCCTGCCACAGGTGGTACACGGAACTCGACTCCGTCGTCGCTCCCTTGTGGGCCCCGAAGGAGGGCACGGTGCATCCAGAGAGGGCCAGTGCCGCGAGTGGGAGTGCAACGAAGCGTGCGCACGCGGCGCCAACGACGCGTGCGAACTGTTACACCCTGTGGGGGCAGGGTAGGTGATTCCACGTCACGACACTACTCAAAAATATCCGTCGTGACCCGTCGCGAAACGCGTCGCAACTCCGTTGGGAGAACGGGATTCCGAGCGGCGTTCGGTGCCCGGGTCGAGGCTCGCGTCGAGCCGTGACCGCGATGGACTAACTGTCGGTGTCGGGGGCCTTGGTCTCGGCGGTCGTCGATGGCTTGTCGGGCGAACCGTCCGCGTTCTTGCCCTCTTTCAGTCCCTTCTCGAACTCGGACTTGGCCGAGCCGAGGTTCTTGGCCAACTTCGGAATGGCCGAGCCCCCGAAGACGAGGACCGCAACAACGATGACAACGATCAAGAGATCGGGCCCAAAAATTTCGCCTAAGAACACTGCCTTCTCCTTTGACGTGCTTAGTTCCAGAGTAGTGCGCTGTCGCGTAGCTTCGCGAAGGCGCCCCTATCAGTTGATTATTCGATTCGGCAAGACTGTGCGGATGTCGAACCTGACCAGGAGCACTGTTCGCGACTCGCTCAGCGTGGCGATCACGGTCGGAACCTACGGCGTGGCCTTCGGCGCGGCGAGTGTCGCGGCCGGCTTTTCGGTCCTGCAGAGCTGTCTCTTCTCCCTGCTCACCTTCACCGGCGCGAGCCAGTTCGCCGCCGTCGGTGTCGTCGCGTCCGGGGGCGTGGCCGCCAGCGCGGTCGCCACCGCCGCGCTGCTCGGCACGCGCAACGCCCTCTACGGCATCCAGATGGCGCCGGTCCTGCAGGTGAAGGGCTGGCGTCGCGTGGTGGCGGCGCAGATCACGATCGACGAGTCGACCGGCGTCGCGCTCTCCCAAGCCCCGAAGGGCCTGAAGGCGATGCGCGAGGGCTTCTGGATCACCGGCACCGGGGTCTTCGTCTTCTGGAACATCTTCACGTTGCTCGGCGCGCTCGGCGCCAAGGCGCTCGGCAATCCCGCGTCGTGGGGACTGGACGCCGCGGTGCCGGCCGCGTTCCTCGGACTGCTGTGGCCGCGACTGCAGACGAACTATCATGCGCGTCGTCGCGGTCGCGTCGATGGTCTTCGCGATTCTCGTCACGCCGCTGGTTGCCGGCCGGTCTGCCGATCATCGCGACCACGGTCGTCGCGGTGGCCTTCGGATGGTGGTCGCGGTGAACGCACTCACGCTGTGGATCGTGTTCGGTGCGACGAGCGCGTTGTGTTTCGCGATCAAACTGCTCGGTCACCTGGTCCCCGAACGGTGGCTGGCGAACGACTCGACTGCAGCGCATCAACGCGCTGATCCCGATCTCGCTGCTGAGCGCCCTCGTGGTCGCCCAGGGCGTCGTCGTGAAGACGCACGTCGTGATCGACCACCGACTCGCCGGACTCGCGGTCGCGCTGGCGGCGTTACTGGCGAAGGCACCGTTCCCCGTGGTCGTCGTGGCCGCGGCCGCGACCTCCGCGCTCGTCTACCACCTGCACTGAGAGTGCGACGTGGGCTACTTGCCCTGCCAGTTCGGCTGCGCGCTTCTCGGCGAAGGCGATCGCGCCCTCGATCGCGTCGGCACTGCGCGCGATCGTTCCGAAGGCCTCGGTGTTGAGCGTCCAGGACTCCTCTTCGGAGAGCTCGCAGGGACTTCTTCATGACGTCCTTCGAGACCCGCACGGCGAGCGGGGCGTTCTTCGCGATGCGTTCGGCGAGCGCGATGGCCTCGTCGAGGACCTGCTCGCCCGGCACGACGCGGTTGACCAGTCCGAGTTCGTAGGCGCGCTGCGCGTCGATGGGCTCGGCGGTCAGCGCCATCTCGTAGGCGACGGCGAGCGGGATGCGCTTGGGCAGGCGGATGAGGCCGCCGGCACCCGCGACGAGACCGCGCGACGCCTCGGGGATGCCGAACTTGGCGTGGTCGGCCGCGACCACCATGTCGCAACTGATCAAGATCTCGAAGCCCCCCGCGAGGGCCGAGCCGTTCGCGGCGGCGATGAGTGGTTTCGAGAAGTCGCGTTGGGTGATGCCACCGAAACCCTTGTCCGTGGCCGGGAACTCACCGGCGGCGAAGGCCTTCAGGTCCATACCGGCGGAGAAGGCCTTGTCACCGGCTCCGGTCAAGACGACGACCCAGACGTCGTCGTCGCTCTCGCACGCTCTCGAGCGCCTCGTCCAGCGCGATCGGCGGTCGCGCGGTTGATGGCGTTGCGCGCCTCGGGGCGGTTGATGGTGAGGATCTCGACGTGCCCGCGTCGTTCGCGTAGTACTTCGTCAGCCATGGTGCTCCTTCGAACGGCCCCGAAGGGCAACGAGTGGAACGATACCGGAGTTGGGTGAAACCGGGCGTGCGAAACTGAACCGGATGGAGAGACGACCGCGGCGCTACGTCACCCTCGAGGGCTACGCCGTCGAGGGCGGACTTCGACGGACCGTATCAGCCCGTCGACCTGTTATCGGCCGACGATCGCGCTCGGTCGCCACGTCGGTCCCGGCGACGCCGACGACCTCTGGCACGACTACGAGCGCGTGCTGGACCTCGTGCCCGTCGCTGGGCTTTGACGGCGTGCGACTCAGCGTCGAGTGGGCCCGCGTCGAACCGCGTCGCGGCCAGATCGACGACGCGGCGCTCGAGCGTTACGCCGAGGTCGCGCGCTACGCGCACGTCGCTCGGACTCGGCGTCACCGTCGGTGATCGTCGACGCGGCGTGGCCCGCGTGGCTCGGTCTCGAGGCGTGGCTCCTGCCGTGGGTCGTGCCCCTCGCGCTGGAACACGCGAAGCGCGTCGTGGAGACGGTTGACGTGGCGAGCGGCGTCGTTCGTCTTCGCCGATCCGCAGCGGCTCGTCGACGGCTACCTGCGACTCGAGCGCGCCGCCGTGGCGACGCGGCGCGCGCGTCGACGCCGAGTTTGCGCGCACGCAGATCGAGACCATCACCGCGACACTTCGAGCCGATCCGATCGTCGGTCCGAAGATCGTCGGCTCGACGAGCGAGCGTGTCCGCGGGCGCCGACCCGTCGGAGATCAGCGCCGCCTCTTCGAGGGACTGCGACGAACTGTACGTCCGGTCGCTGGTATCGCGGACACGGTCCGACGCAAGGTCGCTGGACTGCTGCGCAAGAACGCCGACGGGTGGCAGCTCGCCGCGACGCGGCGCTACTCGAGTCTGTTGCGTTGAGTCGCCGCCGTCGTAGGTGACGTCTTCGTTGGTCTCGCGGCTCTTCTTCACGAAGTGAAAGATGATGAAGAAGAGGATCATCGCGATCAGGACGGTGAGACCCACCCAGCTGGCGTAGTTCTCGATCCGCGTCAGCGCCGTGCCGGCGAAGTAGCCGAGCAAGCGTGAAGGTGACGCCCCAGATCGTGCCGCCGAGGGCGTTGGCGATGAAGAAGCGCCGGTAGTTCATGCCGCTCATGCCGGCCAGTCCCGGCATCACCGCGCGCAAGAACGCCGTGAATCGCCCGATGAAGACGTAGATCGGACCACGTCGTCGAAGACCCTCCAACGCGCGCTCGAGCGCCGGTCGTCGACGCTTCAGGATCGACAACTTCATCAGCGACTCGCCGTAGCGGTGTCCGACCTCGTAGCCCACCGAGTCGCCGGTGATGGCGGCCGCGACGACCAGCACGCAGACGACGCCGACGTTGACGTGGTCCTGGGAGGCGACGACGCCGGCGACCAGGACCGCGGTTTCACCGGGGAGGATGAAGCCGATGAAGAGCGCCGCCTCGCCGAAGACGAGCACCGTGACGAGTCCGTAGACCAGCGCGCCCGGCAGTTGGTGTATCTCGTGCAAGCAGATACGAGACGATGGACGCGGCGAGCACGAGTCCATTCTCGTAGATAAGTATTGAGTAAAGACTCAGTTGGCGCAGATAATCACTCTTTGGGCCTGTGGCACGATGGAGCGATGCCGGCGACGCCAACTCCTCCCGTTCGTCACGCCCGTGAAGGTGAACGTCGCCTGCCCTTCGGCGCGCCGGTGCGGGCCTGGAACATGGCCGAATGGGCGCTTTTGCCGCTGCGACTCTTCCTCGGCGCCACGTTTCTCTACGCCGGACTGCAGAAGCTCGCGAACCCGAACTTCTTCCACTCGCAGAGTCCGATCTCGATCCAGGCCCAGCTCATCGCGGCCTCGCACACGAGCCCCATCCACGCCCTGCTTGATCCACCTGATCGGCTACGCCAAGCCGATCGGTCTCGTCATCGCCTTCGCCGAGGTGGCGATCGGTCTCGGCGTGCTCCTCGGCCTGTGGACCCGCATCGCCGCGATCGGCGGCGCGATCCTGTCGCTCAGCCTGTTCTTGACGATCAGCTTCCACGCCTCGCCGTACTTCACCGGCGCCGACATCGTCTTCTTCTTCGCGTGGATGCCCTTCATCGTCGCCGGCGGTGGCACCAAGTTGTCCCTCGACGCGTGGATCGCCACGCGCGCCGCCACCAAAGAGGGCGCCGCGTCGCCCGAGTTGGTCGCGATCCCCTTCGCGACGGTGCAAAGGATCTGCGGCAACTACCACGAGGGCGCGTGCGCCGCGCGCGAAGGACTGGCCTGTGACAAGACGGTCTGTCCGGTGCTGCTCGGGGACCGCGCGCCGTTGGTGACCCGCGTCACCATCGACACCGTCGATCGTCGCGCCCTGGTCGTCGGGGGCACCGTCGCCGCCGGCGTCGGTGCGGCCGTGTTGATCTTCGGTGGTGCGGTCGCGGACACCGGGAAGATGATCGGCGGGGCGCGCTCACCGAATAACGCCACGACGCAACTGACGCTGCCGTCGTCGGACTCACCGACGACCACCACGCCGGTGACCGTGACCGGTCCGACGACGCCGCCCCCGAGGGCACGCTGCTCGGGGCCGCGAAGGACGTGCCGAAGGGCCACGCCGCCGCGTTCACGATCCCGTCCTCCGGCGACCCGGGCATCGTGATCCACGCCGACGGCGCCTTCTTCGCCTACGACGCGGTCTGTCCGCACGCCGGGTGCACCGTGGGGTACTACGCCGCCAACGACATCATCGTCTGTCCCTGCCACGGTTCGGAGTTCGCCGTGACGACCGGAGCGGTGATCGACGGACCGGCGCCGCACGGACTGCTCAAGCTCAAGATCGTCGAAGGGTCCAACGGTAACCTCTACTTGCAATGAGTGGGGACCGCCGGCGTGTGCTGGTCATTGAGGACGATCACGACCTCGCCCGAGCGGTGGCGAACCTCCTGCGATGACGACGGATTCGACGTCGAGCAACGCCACGACGGCGAGTCCGGCTTCGCCGAGGGCCTCGGAGGCGAGTACGACGTCATCGTGCTCGACCTCATGTTGCCCAAGCGCAACGGCTTCAGCGTCTGCCAGGACCTGCGCGCGGCCGGCGTCGACACGCCGCTCTTGATGCTGACCGCCAAGGACGGCGAGTGGGACGAGGTCGAGGGTCTCGAGGTCGGGGCCGACGACTTCATGCACAAGCCCTTCGAGAACTCGATTCTCGTGGCGCACCTGCACGCGCTATTGCGTCGCCACGACCGGGGACGTCCCCAGCGCTTGGTCGTCGGACCGATCTCGCTCGATCCGATGCGCCGCAGCGTCGTCGCCTACGGCCGCGACGTCACGCTCACGCCGCGCGAGTTCGCCCTGCTCGAGTACCTCATGGGGAGGGCGAACGAGCCCCTCGCCAAGAGTGAGATCCTCCAGGCCGTCTGGGGCAGCGCGCTTTGACGGCGACCCCAACATCGTCGAGGTCTACATCGGGTACCTGCGCCGCAAGATCGACCTCGCCCCGTATGAATCGGTGATCCACACCGTGCGCGGTGTCGGCTACAGCGTCCGCACGGACTGATGGACCTGTTGCACAGATTCTCCATCCGCGCGCGATTGACGCTCATCTTCGTGGTCGCGATCGCGGCAATTCTGAGTTTCACCGGGCTCGCGCTCGTGCATCTGGTGCGCAACTCCCTGGCGACCGACGCCAGCAACCAGATTCAGAGCGAGATGCTGCGCACCCAGGAGCGCTTCGTGATGGCCACCTCGGCCCAGCACTACAAAGTGGTGCTGCCCATGCACGGCAACGTCGTCATCCAGGTCACCAATATCGCCGGGACGCAGATCTGGGCCGCCAGTGCCGCGATCGCCTCGGCGCCGATCCTGGCCCACGAGACCTTCGACGCCGACACGTCCAACAAGCTCGGCGTCAAGTACATGCATTCGCCCGCCGCGTTGACGACTTTGTCGGAGATCAGTTCCGGCCAGGTCGGCACGATCTTCACCAAACGCGGTTCCGGGCTGATCTTCGGCTTCGTCTACGGTCAGGGGATCACGCACAGCGTGAACGTGCTCGATGGCCAGCCTGGTCGTCTCGTTCCCGCTGCTGCTGTTGATGACCGGGGGCCTGATCTGGATCGGGATGGGACTGGCGCTCGCGCCGGTCGAGTCGATTCGACGGCGTGTCGACACGATCGCCGCCACCGACCTCTCCCAGCGCGTCACGCCCACGGGCGGCAACGACGAGATCGCGCGCATGGCGCGCACGGTGAACGCCATGCTGGAACGTCTGGAGGCGTCGTCGCAGTTCGAGCAGGAGTTCGTCTCGAATGCCAGCCACGAACTCCGAAGTCCGCTTGACCACGCTTGCTCGCGACCACCGAACGCGCGTCGAAAGATCCCGAACACGCCGACTGGAACGAGGTCGGCGAGGTCGTCATGCGCGAGGGCCGCCGACTCGAGACGCTGATCGACGACCTCGCGTGGCTGGCGCGTCACGACGAACACCGCGCCGAGATCCAGTAGCGTCGACGTCGACCTCGACGACCTGTTGTTCGACGAGGGGCACCGCGTGCGGCTCCTCACCGAGCTGCGCGTCGACACGACCAAGGTGCAGCCGACGCGGGTCAGCGCCGACCCGGCGATGATGAAACGGATGATCCGCAACGTGGTCGATAACGCGACGCGCTACGCCACCGAAGAACTTCGTTTCGACTCGCACTACGAGGGCGACTACGCCGTGGTGACGGTCGCCGATGACGGCGAGGGAATCGACGTCGCCCAGAGCGAGCGATTCTTCGAGCGCTTCGTCCGTTCGGATCCCGGCCCGCGCGCGTCACTCCGGCGGCACCGGCCTGGGGCTCGCGATCGTGGCCGAGATCGTCCAGCGTCACGGCGGCATCGGTGCACTTCGTCACGACCGAACGCGGCACCAAGATCGAACTGCGCGTTCGACGCGACGGTAAGGCGGAGCCGGCGTAGGGCGGCCGAGCCACCGTGGCGTTCGGCGTAAAGTGCGCGCTATGAACTCTGTTGAACTCGCCGACGTCCTCGCCGATCCGATCCAAACCTTGGGCATGTCGTTTTACTTCGATCCCCTGACGGGGGAGAAGGGCAAGGCACACGGCCTCAACATCTACGAGTACTACGGACTCGGCCGTGGCGGCACACTGGGCGACGTCGACCTGGACGCCGTGTTGTCGGCCTTCATGTTCTTCCATCCGCGGATACTCGATCGCATGTGGAACGGGGGCAAGGCCAAGGCCGACCCGGTCACGGTGGCAGCCGATTACGTGCAGGCGGCCTACGAGTTCGCTGACCGCACGTTCGGCGACATCGACATCGAGGTCTTGCGCGATTTCGCCGCCGCGGCGCACAAGGTCGCGGCGTCGGTCGAGAGTGGGCACCACCAGCTCGTCGACGGGTACAAGCAGTACGAGGTCCCGACGAATCCGGTGCACGCGGCGTACCTCGGCTGCATCTTGATGCGCGAACTGCGTGGGTGTGTGCACATCGACGCCGTGAACGAAGTCGGACTGAGCGCAGTCGAGGCCTGCTACCTGCAGGCGCCAATGATCTTCACGTTGCACGGGTACGTCGAGGACGAAACGCCAGAGGTGACGCCCGAGAGCGCCGCCAAGAAGGTGCGCGCCGAAGAACTGACGTCAGAACTGATGGCCGAGTGTTTCCGCGTCTTGAGTGATGACGAGCGTCAACAACTGGCCGACGGCGCGTTGGCGATGTTCGCGGCGCTGACCGCGCCGGTGGCCGTGTCGGCCTGACGCAGTCGCGTCAGTCGTAGTGCACACCCTCGAGATCCAGCAGGTAGCGCTTCACGTGGTCGCCGCCGCCGTACCCACCGAGTCCGACGGAGCCGACGACTCGGTGACACGGCACGACGATGGGCCACGGGTTGGCGTGATTCGCGTTGCCGACGGCGCGATGCGCGCGGGGACGATCCACCGCCTCGGCGACCTCACCGTAGGTGCGGACCTGGCCGTAGGGGATCTTTCGCAGCGCTCCCCACACGTCGTTCTGGAACGCGGTCGCCGGTGCAGCGGCGAGTTTGACCTTGAAGGTTCGCCGCGAACCGGCGAAGTACTCCTTCAGTTGTTGCACGGCGTCAGCGACCGGCTTCGGCGCCACTCCTTTGGAGGCGGTCAGTTCGTCCTGTGGCAGGTGGATGTGCGTGACGCCGTCGTCGGTGCCCACGACGCTCCACGTCCCGACCGGTGACTTCACGTTCGCGATGAATGATTTCATGGTCCCCTTCTAGTCGAGTGATGTCACAGCGACACGATGTTTTCTCTACCGTCACCAATGGTCGTCGCGCGAGGTCGCACGGACGCGGGTAGCGCATTCGTGACGTTGGACCGTCTGGGACCATTTCTTCCGGCTGCTAGAAACGAGGTATGAAAATTGCGCTCTACAAGGAGTCGCGCGCGGGCGAAACGCGGGTTGCGCTCACTCCGGACGCGGTGAAATCCCTCGTCACCGATGGCTGGGAGGTCGTGGTGCAGCGCGGCGCGGGGGACCGATCGCACTTCAACGACGCGACCTACGAAGGCGTCGGCGCGTCGGTGATGGACGCGCCCACCGGCGACGTCAACCTGCGCGTGAACCCGCCGACGTTGGACGAAGTCGCGCTCCTCCCGCGAAGGTTCGACGCACCTTTCGTTCCTGTCGCCACTGCTGGCCCAAGACATCGTCAAGGCGCTGAACGATCGTCGCGTGACGATACTTTCCTTCGACCTCCTGCCACGAATCTCGCGCGCCCAGTACATGGACGCGCTGTCCTCCCAGGCCACGGTGTCGGGCTACCGCGCGGCCCTGAAGGGCGCGTCGAACTTCGACCGGTTCTTCCCGCTGCTCACGACGGCCGCGGGCACGATTCGACCGGCGAAGGTCCTGGTGATGGGTGTCGGCGTCGCCGGACTCCAGGCGATCTCGACGGCCAAGCGACTCGGGGCCAAGGTGCGCGCCTACGACGTGCGTTCGGCCGCCAAGGAAGAGGCCGAATCGGCCGGCGCGGTCTTCGTGAAGCTCGCCGTGACGGCCGACGCCGCCGGCGGCTACGCCCGCGAGCTGACCGACGACGAACGCCTGCAACAACAGGCGGCGCTGCTCAGTGAGGTCGCCAACTCCGACATCGTGATCACGACCGCCGCCGTGCCGGGACGCAAGTCGCCGATCCTCGTCACGACCGCGATGGTCGAGGCGATGGGCGAGGGCTCGCTGGTGATCGACATGGCCGCCGACGGCGGCGGCAACTGCGAGTTGACCAAGGTCGGCGAGGTCGTGGAACACCACGGCGTGCGCATCGTCGGCATGGCGAATCCGCCGGCCGAGATGGGTGCCAGCGCGAGCTTCATGTACGCGAACAACGTCTTGAAGCTGCTCGCGCTCTTCGGATCGAAGGGCCAGCTCGCGCCGGACTGGAACGACGAAGTGGTGATCGGCGTCACGGTCGCGCGTGACGGCGCGATCAATCACGCGCCGACCGCCGAGGCGCTCGGGGTCGCGCACGTCGCGATCGTCCCGGTAGCGAAGGAGAGCGCGTGATGCACAACGTCTTGATCCAGTACGCGACGGTCTTGATCCTGACGGCCTTCGTCGGGAACCGAGATCATCGCCAAGGTGCCCGAGCATCCTGCACACGCCGTTGATGAGCGGCTCGAACGCCATCCACGGCGTCATCCTGGTCGGCTCGATGCTGATCCTCGGGGGAGCGACGACGAATCTTCAAGAGGTCCTCGGCTTTCTCGCGGTGATCCTCGCGACGCTGAACGTCGTGGGCGGCTTCGTCGTCACCGACCGCATGCTCGAGATGTTCAAGCCCCGCGCCGCCAAGGCCAAAGAGACGCCCAGTGACGAGGTGACGCCGTGAGTCGTGGGACGCTGATTGACCTGCTGTACCTGTTCTCGGCGACGACGTTCATCGTCGCCCTGAAGGGACTCGGCAGCCCCAAGCACGCGCGGCGCGGCAACATGGTCGCCGCCTTCGGCATGCTCGTCGCGATCGTGGCGACGTTCTTCAACCACGTCGACGGACACGCCCTGCACCACGTGTGGCTGATCCTGCTCGCCATGTTCATCGGCGTCGATCGTCGCCGTGCCCACGGCGCGCTTCGTGAAGATGACGGCGATGCCCCAGTTGGTGGCGATCTTCAACGGCGTCGGCGGTGGCGCCGCGTCACTGGTGTCGATGACGGAGTTCATCCACATCAAGTCGATCGCACCCGGCGACCTACGTCATGCTCGAGGTCCTGCTCGGGCGTCCTGATCGGCACCGTCTCCTTCGCCGGATCGGCGGTCGCCTTCGCCAAGCTCCAGGAACTCATGACCGGACGACCGGTGACCTACCCGGGCCAGCAACTGATCAACGGCGTCGTCGGCGTGGCCGCGGTCGCGTTGATCGTGACGATCCTCGTCACCGCGTCGACGAGCCTGCTGTGGATCCTGCTCGCGCTCGCTTTCGTGCTCGGCGTCATCTTCGTGCTGCCGATCGGTGGCGCCGACGTCCCGGTGTTGATCTCGCTGCTCAACGCCTTCACCGGTCTCGCGGTCGCGGCCTCGGGCTTCACGCTCGGCTCGAACCTGTTGATCGTCGCCGGCACGCTCGTCGGCGCCTCGGGTATCTTGCTCACGCGCCTCATGAGCAAGGCCATGGGTCGCAGCCTCTCCAACGTGCTCTTCTCGGCCTTCGGCTCGGTCGTGACCGCCAGCGGCGCGACGACCCGCGACGACGGACGCAGCGTGCGTTCCGGCACGCCCGAGGACATCGCCATCCTGCTGGGCTTCTCCTCGCGCGTCGTGATCATCCCCGGCTACGGACTCGCCGTCGCCCAGGGCCAGCACGTGCTGCGCGAACTGGCCGAGCTGTTGGAGTCCAAGGGCATCGAGGTCTTCTACGCCATCCACCCGGTCGCCGGTCGCATGCCCGGGTCACATGAACGTCCTGCTCGCCGAGGCCAACGTCCCCTACGAGCAGCTCCTCGAGATGGACGAGGCGAACTCCGAACTCGCGACGGCCGACGTGGCACTGGTCGTGGGCGCGAACGACACCGTGAACCCGGCCGCGACCGACGACCCGACCTCGCCGATCTACGGCATGCCGATCATCCACGCCGACCTGGCCGAGAACGTCGTCTTCTTGAAGCGCTCGATGCGCCCGGGCTTCGCCGGCATCGAGAACGACCTGCTCTACAACCCCAAGACCACGCTCGTCTTCGGTGACGCCAAGGACACCTCGACCAAGATGGTGGCGGCCGTCAAGGCCAGCTAACTCGTCAGTTCGTTCAGTCGCGCGATCACGTCGGGACTCAGCGTTCGCACGGCGTTCGCGTTGGCGCGCACCTGGTCGGCGTTGGAGGAGCCGGCGATGACGCTCGCGACCACGTCGTGGCTGAGCAGCCACGAGAAGGCGAGCGACAGGATCGGCACGTCGATCGACTCGGCGTACGCCAGCAGCGCGGCGACCTTGGCCTGCAGTGTCGTCGCCCAACCAGTGCACGCTGCGCTCGGGCGCCATCTTCGCGAGCCGCGACTCCTCGGGCATCGGTTGGCCGGGACGCACCTTGCCGGTGAGGAGTCCGTTGGCGAGCGGATAGAACGGTAGGAAGCCGATGCCGAGGTCCGCCGCACGCCTCGAGCACACCGTCGCGTTCGGGCTCTCGTTCGAGGAGCGAGTACTGGTTCTGGACCGAGACGAAGGCCGGGCCGTCGCCGGCCGCGGCCTTGGCCTCGTGCAGCTGCGCGACCGTGAGGTTCGAGCACCCGATCTCGCGCACCTTGCCCGCCTCGACGAGTTCGCGCAGCGCGCCCAGCGTGTCGGCGATCGGCACGGTGTCGTCGGGGTAGTGCAGCTGGTAGAGGTCGATGTGATCGGTGCCCAGACGGCGCAGCGAGTCCTCGCAGGCGCTGCGCACGTAGGCCGGGCTGCGCGCCGAAGTGCGCGTCGTCGATCGGCATGCCGAACTTGCTCGCGATGATGACCTCGTCGCGGCGAGTCCCGAGCGCGACGCCGAGCATCTCCTCGGACTTGGTGGCGCCGTAGATGTCGGCGGTGTCGAAGAACGTGACGCCCGCCTCGAGTGCGCCAGTACGACGTTCGTCGTGCCGGCCTGGTCGAGGCGCGATCCGAAGTTGTTGCACCCCACGCCGACGACCGATACCTGCAGTGATCCCAGTGCGCGCGTGTCCATGTGCTCTCCTTCGAATCGATTTGAGTGTAGGCAGTCGCTTTCGCCCTGAAGCGCCGACAACTACGATGGGGTGAATTCCGTGCTCGAAGGAGTCCCCATGAAGGTCGTTGTTGATTACGATGCCTGCTCCAGCAACGCCGTGTGCATGGGCATCGCGCCCGAGATCTTCGAGGTCCGTGACGACGGTTTCATGTACGTGCTCAACGAGAACCCCGGACCCGAGTTCGACGAGCGACTCCGCGAAGCCGTGGCGAGTTGTCCCAACGGCGCTCTCTCCCTTGAGGAGTAACCCGTGAGCGGCCCTCGCGTCCGCATCGCCCCGTCACCGACCGGCTCCATGCACGTCGGCACCGCGCGCACCGCGCTCTTCAACTGGCTCTTCTCGCACCAGAGCGGCGGCACGTTCATCCTGCGCATCGAGGACACCGACGCCGAGCGCAATCGCGACGAGTGGCGTGACGGCATCATCGCCGGCTCTCGCGGTGGCTCGGGCTCGACTTCGACGAGGGTCCGTTCTTCCAGAGCGAGTTACTGAGCGATCACGTCGCGGCCGCCGAGGCGCTCTACGCCAACGGCTATCTCTACGCCTGTGACTGCACGCGCGAGGCGATCGACGAGCGCACCAAGGGCAACGACAAGCCTGGTTACGACGGCTACTGTCGCGACCGCAATCTCGCGCGCACCGACGCGACGGCGCTGCGCTTTCGCGTGCCCGACGAGGGCGTCACCGTCGTGCACGACGTCATCCGCGGTGACGTCACCTTCGCCCACGACAGCTACGAGGACTTCATCGTCGTGCGATCCAACGGCGTCGTGCTCTATCCGCTCGCCAACGCGGTCGACGACCGCAGCATGACGATCACGCACATCATCCGCGGTGAGGACCTCCTGCCCACGACGCCCAAGCAGGTGATGATGTGGGAGGCGCTCAATCACTGCGAGGGGGTCGACCTTCGTGGCGCACCCGCACTACGCGCACCTGCCGATGCTCGTGAACGAACAGCGCAAGAAGCTCTCCAAGCGCAAGGACCCCGTCTCGGTCGAGTCCTACCGCGACCAGGGATTCTTGCCCGACGCGTTCGTGAACTACCTGGCGCTCCTCGGATGGAGTCCGCGCGGTGACGACGAGATCGTGCCGCGCGCGACGCTGATCGAGCAGTTCCGACTCGAGGACGTCTCGCACTCGCCGGCGTTCTTCGACGTGAAGAAGTTGACGCACATGAACGGCGAGTACATCCGTGCGCTTGTCCTTGGAGGACTTCATCGACGCCGCGACGCCGTGGGTCGCGCCGTGGTCGAGCGAGTGGCGACCGAGCGACCGCGAGGTGCCGTGGACGCGCAAGCAGTTCGACTCCGGCGTTGTTCGACCGCGTCGCGCACCTCGTGCAAGAGCGCGTCGCGACGCTGGGCGAGATCCCGGCGATGGTGAGCTTCTTCTTCCTCGACGACGTCCCCTTCGACGACGCGGCCTTCGCCAAGACGATCGCGAACGACGACGCGGGCCAAGCAGTTGCTGCGACTCGGCGATCGACGCCTTCGCCACCGTCGAGTGGAACGCCGAGGCGCTGCACGAGTCGACGCTGCAACTGGGGGAGTCACTCGGCTTGGCGCTGCGAAAGAGTCAGGCGCCGATTCGCTGCGCCGTCACCGGCACGTCGGTCGGACCGCCGCTCTTTGAGTCGATGGAACTGTTAGGTCGTGAGGCGGTGTTGGAGCGTCTGCGAGGCGCGTTGGTTCGTGCTGGCGCGTGATCTTCGGTCCGATCAAACTCGTCATTCGCATCATCATCGACGTTGATCACCGTCGTGATCCTCTACTTCGCGGTCACGTTCGTCCAGATCTGGATGACCGGTCACGAACACTCGACCAAGGACGCGCAGGCGATCCTGGTCTTCGGCACGACGGAGGACAACGGGACGCCGTCGCCTGAACTCCAGGCCCGACTCGATCAGGCCCTGGTGCTTGTGGCACAAGCGACCGCGCCCCGTGGATCGCCGTCACCGGCGGCAAGCGCCCGGGCGACCACTTCACCGAGGCCGAGCGTGTCGGCCGACGTATCTCGAAGCGCACGGCGTGCCGGCGCTCGAAGATCCTCAAAGGTTCGGGGACCGACACGTGGGAGAACGTCGCGACGGTCCTGCCGAAGCTGAAGGCGCACGACATCACGACCGTCCTCACCGTGACCGATCCCTTTCACGAGGACCGCGCGATGGCGATCTCGTCATCGCAGGGACTCACGCCGTATCCGTCGCCGGTGCGCAACTCACCGACGGTGAAGCACTCGCTCTGGAAGTACTACTTGAAAGAGACCTTCGAAGTGGGCGTCGGTCGCATCATCGGGTTTCAGCATCTTCCACTCGTGGTTCGACTGAGCGAGCGATCGCACGCTGGCGATATCTTCGACATCTCGGGTAGGCTTTCCAAGCCCTTCGGGGGTGGTGTAATTGGCAACACAACTGGTTCTGGTCCAGTTATTCAGGGTTCGAGTCCTTGCCCCCGAGCGAATGAGATGGAGCGTTTACGCTCGTATTTCGTTCATGGTCCCATCGTCTAGTGGCCTAGGACATCACCCTCTCAAGGTGGAGGCACGGGTTCGAATCCCGTTGGGACTGCTTTTTGACCTTGACCCCGTTTCCCGGACAAGGTTTGTGAGAATTTGGTCGTGAGCTACCTGGGGGTAGTCATGCCCAGAAGATACCCGAAGCAGTTCCGGAGTGAAGTCTGTGAACGACTCCTCGCTGGCGATTTAGTGGACTTGTTGACCACGACTCACCTCCGACGAGCTGTCCACTATGTCGCGACAGATGCGTTCGCCGTGTAGTGAAGCTCGATACCGTTGGGGTGCTTCGTAATTCCAAGTAAGAGCCGATTTCTGCTCATCGGACTGAGGAGACGCGACATGGGACGAAAGTTGATCACCGTCTCGGTGAGGGCCCTCTGCGGCCTCACGGTGGTGCTCGCAGCTTCGATATTCGGTTTCAGTGGTAGCAATGCCGGGTCTGCAGGTGTTGCGGAACCGAATTTCTCTCCGTCTGGGATTGCGTTGAGTCCCGGAAGAGTTTGGCTCGGGGATCTCCAAGCCAACCAAGTTACGGAACTCAATAGCGCCAACGGACAACTCGTGCGCTATATCTCGTCTTCGAAGGTTCGGAATCTTGAATCCGTTGACCTCCAAGTGAGTGGATCGCGTTTATGGGTTGCACTCCCGAAGTCTGTCGCCGAATTTGACGCGTCCAGCGGATCGTTGGTGCGCGTCATCGACAATCCTTCTGGCGATCGTGGCTTCACGGCTGGACTCGCCGTTCAAGGTTCTCGCGTGTGGGTTCTGACCCAAGGGATTCCTTCTTCGTACCTCACCGAATTCAATTCGTCGAACGGCACGCTCGTCAGGGTGTTGGCGGTTGCAGGGACGGCAGATGACTTCGCGGTGACGAAGCGACACGTGTGGGTCACAGAGTCTTCCCCCGGGACATGGGGCATCGTCGAATACAACAAAGTCGATGGCTCGGTCATACGAACGATCACGGCGGCCCAGAACCTCGGTTTCCAATTTCCCTCAGTCGTCACTGTCTCGGGGAACCGGCTCTGGACTACGAATGGCCAATCCCCTGACATTGCGGAATTGAATACGTCAGATGGATCGGTGATTCGTCGAATACAGCTCCCGTTCGTTGGTATCGGACACTTTTCGAGTTTGGTTGTTGACGGACCGAATCTATTCATGTCAACTCAATCCAGTCACGGCTTGGTGATCGAAGTGAACAAGTCAAGTGGCAAGGTAGTCCACGTCTACAACATTCCGGCGAGGCAAGATTTCCTGTCTCCGAACCACATCGCCGTTTCGGGGAATACTTTGTGGCTCGCGAATGGAGGCGAATACCTCGATGAATACAGTTGCAGCACGGGCACATTGATTCGCGTCTTAACGTAGGCACCCTGTCAAGGTGGCGGCACGGCGTCGAATCCAGTTGGGACTGCTGTTGCCGGGAGGCGTTGAACGCCGGGGGTCGCTAGTTCGTCGAGGATTCTGACGGCGCGAGGAATGGCACGACGTTCTTCGCCCACGTGAAGTACATCGGCGGCGGAGAACCGGCCGGTAGTTCGATCAGGCTGGTGAAGGTTCCGGTGCCGTTGACCTCCGCGAAGCCCGTGCCCATCTCACACGTCGTGCAGCGCAGCCCCACGCCGAAGTTGTAGGTACCGTCGTAGCCGAGCAACTGGTCGCGGTGGCCCCAACAGCCCAGAGCGCCGGCGAAGGTGCAGTCGATGTTGGGCGTCAACGAAGAACTGCCGCCCCAGCCGTCCTCATACATCCACGTGTAGTCGGCTTCCAGCGTGGTGTAGCCCGTCGCCAAGGTGCCGCCCATCCCGCGCACGCCCTCGGGGTCGAGCCCGGCGGCGAAGCCCCGCGCGAAATACGGATCGCTGTCGCGCGCCGCGGCCGACTGCGCCGCGGCGTGGAGTTTGCGGTTGAGTCCCAGATACGGCGGGAGACCGCGAGCCGTTCGCTCGAGGTCGACGAGCACGAATAACTGTTCTTGCGGTTGCAGGTCGATACCAGTTCGTCGGCAACACGATCGACGGGAGGTCCTCTTCGCCGCGCGCGATGTTGAGCGCGCGCAAGACGAACTGCGTGCACGACGGTGTGCCGTTGAAGGTTGGGAACTGCGGACGAAGGGCCGTCTTGCGGACCGACGAGTCGCACGCAGGGATTCGAGCACGGTGCCACCTTCGCGCTCAAGTGACAGAGTCCGCTCGAGAGGAAGTTCGGCGTGGGAACCAGATTGGTCGCGGGGTTATCCGGCGGAAGGATTCCTGTCGCACCGACGGGCGTCGAGACGGCACCGATCATGAGGATGCCGGTGAGCAGCACTCCGAGTGCTCGTAAGACATTCAGACGTCGTCGCAAATCTCTCTCCAGGGTTGTGAGGCGTCAGGGCTCTTCCGGTATCTTGAAGACGTAATCGTGCTCCGGTGAGTTTGGCACGAATCCTCGACACGGGCTTTGCCCTCGCCATGACCAAAGTCAATTGTCGGCCACTTGCCTCAAAATCGGTCCAAAATACCCTCAACTCACGAACCAATTGTCGAGGTCATGGACCGGGGATCACTGGATATCGCCTGGTCTTGGGCTGATTAGCCTCGAGCACGCTCGCCGAGCGACTCATAACCGGGCGCCGTCCGCGCCCACGGGTACGCCGCCTCGATGAGGTCGGCGATGTCGAGCAGGCGGTAGTCGTCGTAGTGCGCGGCCGTGACCTGGAGTCCGAAGGGCAGTCCGGTGGGCAACATGCCGAAGGGGAGTGAGATCGCCGGGTGTCCGGTGACGTTCTGCATCGCGGTCGAATAGACCTCGGGCGGCAGGCCGTGGACGTCGCTCTCGGCGCTCAAGTCGTCCGTCGGCCAGCCACCCGTCACTCGCGACGGCGGGCGTCAACAACAGTCCGTCGTCACCGAGGAGTTCGTCCATCGTTCGCACGTACAAGAAACGACGTCGGCGAGCATTGAGATACTCCTCGGCCGTCACGTGCAAGCCCGTCGACAGAAACTCTTGGGTCGAGACGTGGAACTCATCCATGTGCGACTCGACCCACGCGCGCCCGAGCGAAGCCACGTGCTCGGCCGTCGTCACGGTGAACCAGTCGAGGTCGGGGTCGCCGTCGGTGAAGAAACCCTCCGGCTCTCGCCACGTGATCGTCGCACCCATCACGTCGGCGAAGGCGCTGACCGCGTCGTGGAACGCCGTCGCGACGCCGCCGGGCAGCGGACCGAGTGGCGACGTGCGCTCAGCGGCGATGAGTCGCAACGGACGGTCGTCGAGCCGAGTCATGTGGGCGAGGAACGCCCGCGTCGGTGCCGTGGGATCGCCGGCGACCGGTCCGACCATGACGTCCAAGAGGAGTCGCAGGTCGTCGCTGGAGGTCGCGAACGGACCGTCGGTCGAGTAGTCGATCCAGTCGTGCGCCGGCCAGCGTCCGATGAGGCCGTTGGTGGGCTTGATCCCGACGAGACCACTCAGTGAGGCCGGGATGCGAATCGAGCCGCCGCCGTCGGTGGCGGTCGCGACGCCGACGAGTCCCGCCGACGACGGCCGCGGCCGAACCGCCGCTGGAGCCGCCGGGCGAGTAGTCGAGGTTCCAGGGGTTGCGCGTGACGCCGGTGAGTTCATTGGCGGTGTAGCCCTCGATCGCGAACTCGGGCAGCGTCGACTTGCCGACGACGACCGCGCCCGCGTCGCGTAGCCGCTGGGGCACGACGCCGTTCGTGACGTCGCCGGCGGCGCGTCGCGTAGCGCCAGCGACCCCTTTCGGGTCGGATAGCCCCGCCAGTCCTCAAGGTCCTTGATCAAGGTGGGAATCCCCGCGAGGGCACCAACCGGACGCTCTCCTCGGTCCATCAACGTCAGCGGCGTCGACGGCGTCGTCGAACGCCTGATCGGCCAGAACGTTCAAGGTCGGGTTGAAGGTTTCCAGCCGTTCGATTGAGGCCGTGACCAGCGTCGTTGCGCTGAGACGGCCGCTCGCGAACCGCCGCCGAGAGCGAGTGCAGTGGTCCGGGTGACGGAGTCACGGAACGCTAGATGATCGTTGGTTCGCTGACGTCGCCCGACGATCGGCTCGCCCTCGGCGCTCCAGGCGAGCATGCCGCCTTCGAGATTGACGGCGGTCCGACCCTGCTCGACGAGGAACTTCGTGGCCCGACCGGAACGCGCACCCGAACGACACACGCAGACGATCACCTCGATCAGTGGGTAGTTCTTCCCAGTGGTCCGGGACGTCGTTCAGGGCGAGGTGCGTGGCGGACGGTGCCCGCCCCGACTCCCATTCGTTGTCCTCGCGAACGTCCAACAAGAAGGCGCCCTCGTCGAAGCAGTTGGACCGCTTCGGCGACGTTGACCGCGCGTGCTTCGACCATGTTCGTTCCTTTGCCTGGGCCAGTTCGACAGAATCTAGTCCTAGACTTTTCGCGTGACTCGCGCGGACTTGATCTCCAGCATTTCGACGTACGAGCTCCTCCCACTGCTCGACACCGATGAGTGTCCGTATCTGCTCGACGTGCGCGACGTCGACGAGGTCGCCGACTGGAAAATCCCTGGTGTGCACAACATTCCACTCGCCACACTCGAGAAACGACTCGACGAGGTCCCGCGCGACGAACGACTCGTCACGATCTGCGCCAAGGGCACGCGTGCCCTGCAGGGGGCTGAGATCCTGGCGAGCCACGACATCGCGAGTTCAGTACTGGAAGGCGGCATGGGCGCGTGGGCCTCGACGTACGACAGGGTCGAAGGTGAGTTCGGCGGCGGCCACGGTCGTGCAACTTCGCCGACGGGGTAAGGGTTGTCTGTCCTACGTGATCGGCGCCGGCAGCGACTGCGTCGTGATCGACCCGTCGCTCGAACTGGAGCAGTACCTGGCGGTGGCGGCCGCGCACAACTGGACGATCACCCACGTGCTGGACACCCATTTACACGCCGATCACCTGAGTGGCGCCCGAAATCTGGTGGCCGCGACTGGCGCTCACCTGTGGCTGAACCCCGAAGACGACTTCACGTTCGACTTCGAGCCGCTGAGGGACGGTCGCAGCGTCGCCCTGGCACCCGGCGTCGAGCTGAAAGTGTCGGCGGTGAGCGTCCCGGGTCACACCGAGGGTTCCACGATGTACCAACTCGGTCACACGGCGGTCTTCACCGGCGACACCGTGTTCCTCGAGAGCGTCGGACGACCGGACCTCGCGGACCACGCCGAGTCCTTCGCGCACAGTCTCTACCGAAGTCTGCACGAGCGCGTGTTGCCGCTCGGCGACGACATCATGGTCTTTCCCGCGCACTACGGCGCCGTCGTGTCGGTGAAGGCACACGAGTTCGTCGCGAAGCCGCTCGGTGAACTTCGTGTCACGTTGCCGGCGTTGGCGCTGAGTGAGTCCGAATTCGTTGCGTGGGCGATCGCCAACGTCAAGGACCGGCCCCCGAACTATCAGCACATCGTGTCGATCAACGCGGGACGCGAGAGTGTCGACGACGAGTCGAGGCAGCTGGAACTGGGTCCCAACCGCTGCGCCGTCGCCTAGCCAAGAAGCGGCTGAATTTCCTTTAAATCACTGGGTTTTCGACGGAGACGATCGTAATTCGTGTGAGGACGTCGGAGGCCGGGCACACACGTATATATAGGCGCTAACGCGCACCGATTCTGTCGCGTCGAACGTTGAACGGCGTGCTCGATAGTGTCTTTCGCGTCGTGATCTCGTTCGCGATCGGTGATCGGGTCAACGAGTACCTCTCCTTCGCGTGGCAGCTCGTCAACACTTCGACCGAGTCTGCGCTACTGCGACAATCGAACGCGAAAACATGGATCCGACGACGCGATTGTCATGAAGTGTTCTTCTCGTCGCGCGCCTTCGAAATGATTTTTTTGCGCACGCGATGTCGACGACGAAACGTGCGTCACACAGATGAAGTGCGCGTTGCACGCGCAACAACTTCGGGACAAATAAGGGAGTTACGACTCTATGACGTTTTTCAGGTGTTGGACTTTTCCACAACATGCACCCAACATGTCGGAACGTATCATGCCTCTTAATCAGGTATTTCGACGCACGTCCAAGTTCGCAGAGTTTGGTTGAACTTTGCCTGATGAAGAATACATTTCAGTATTCGCTCCGCGCCTTTGGGGTTATCTATACTGACTGCAGAGGAAGCGGCCGTGGATTGTCACGGGGCGTCCGCCTCATGTCATATTCTGCTGTGCCGCATTACCTCAAAATAATTTGGTCGATGGGAGTCGGCCCCTGTGAATGGAGTGAAGTGAAAAAGAACGCCGCTACGAAGGAAGGATTCTTAATGAATACTTTGCGACGGATATCTCGACCATTGGTGAAGACATTTGCTGTCGGCGCCGTCATGGTCGCCGCAGCCTTGCCAGCAATGGCCTTATCGGGTACTGCTAGCGCAGCTACCACCGCCCCGACAATTGCGTGCACCGTCGCTGCCACTACCGGCACACCGACTTGCTCCAGTGGCTACGCGATCATTGGTCAAGGCATGACGGGCACAGTTCGTCGCTGGAAGGCACGGATTTAGCCTTTGACCAGGCAGTAGGCGGCAATGTGACGCTTACCACGACGGCTCCTGGCGTCACCTTCACGACGTCAACGAGACCAGCGCGACCTCCTTGAGCGCGGACATTGACTCGACCTCTGCGACGACTCCCGGCTTCTACCCGGTCACGTTGACCGACGACAACGGCACGGTTACCGACGCCGTTGGCCTTGGCGTTGACAACGGACCTCAGGTTGACGACGATTGCTGGCAACGCTGGCACGGTCGGCTGCTGCTGCCTCCACGGTTTCCGTGACCGGTACGTTCTTGAACAACTCAGTCGGTCTCGATTGTGCCGGTCACCGGTTCAACCGCGCCAACACTCGTTGGCGGCATCGACCGTATTGAGCAACTTCGGGCACGACGCTGTCCTTCAACGTTCGCGCAGCCCACGGGCACGACTCCCGGTTCGTACACGGTGCTCATCACGTCGACGTGGCCCACTGGTGCGTCGGCGTCGCGTCGACGTCCTACACCGTCAATGCGGCCGCAACTGCGATCTTCGATCACGGGTGTACTCGCCAATGAACTCGGCGTCCCCACGACGAACCCGTCGACGCAGACCGTGACCGTCAGTGGTACCGGCTTCGAGTTGGGTGCCATCTTGACGATCGCCCCCGAGACCGGCGAGCGCGGACGTGTCGATTGCTGACCCGATCTTCGTGAACAGCACAACGATGACCGCTCAGATCACCGTCGACCCAGGTGCGGCCGACAGACTGAACTTGACGTGACAGTCCGTCAACCCGGACACGACGACCGTCACGGGTGATGGTCTCATTGGAATTGGCCAAGCTGCCAAGTCCACCGCCGCCGGCCCGTCCGCTCCGACGCACCCGCACTCGGCGCAGTCATCGGCTACCTCGCACCCGGAACGGCTTCGATCATTCAGGTTGCTGGACACGTCGACGTTCCCGATCACGACTGGCTCGACGGTTGGCGTGAAGCAGGCCGGCGTTACGAACACCAGTGAGTCACTCGACCGGCACGGTGATTTCGGTTGACGCTATCGAACAACGCGACGCATCCTCGTGAAGGTACCGCGTTACGCCACCTCGACGACGACCGCCGCTATCACTGCAGGGGCGACGTCGTTCGCCGTCACTGACGCAACTGGCATTCAACTCCCGACACCGCGACGATCGTGGACGGAGCTTCGACCGAGCCCTGGCCTACACGCTCGTGGCAACACGGTGACGATCACGACGGCGGGCGGTGCGCCGTTCGCGCACGCTGCCGGTGTGACCGTGGAGTTCCCATTCCCGGCCGGCACTCCGCCGACTGGCGTTGCGAACACTCTTTCCGTCAACAACGGAACCAACACCGAGACTCGACGACCGTGCCGATCGACGAAGGCAACCCGGTCCCGGTGGTTACACCGTACCCCGCTCCACAGCTACACGGCCTCGGGCACCGGTGCCACACTTGCAACGCTCGACCCAGGTACCTACTCGATCAACGCCTACCTTCCGGGCTTCGGTTTCACGACCGGTGCGGCCGTGAGCTTCCAGAGCTTCACGACTGGTGGCGTTGCTGACAACGACGGTGTCACTGGCACCGTGACCGTCGTGAACGGCAACACGGCCACGTTGAACGTCACGGTCCCGAAGATTCGTTCAGGCGACACCGGCGATCACCTGACGGTGTCGGCCATCTCCTGGCCAGAACGCGATCACGTTGAACTCGGTCGTGAACACCTCGGTCGCGGGTCCCCCGAACATCCTCGTCGGTGACTCCATCACGATTAGCGCGGACTCGTTCTACACTGACACCTGAGACCGTGACCGTGACTTCGGTCAACACGTCGACGGACGTCGTCGGCATCACGCCGGCTCTCGCCGACAACCACACCGGTGGTGCGGCTAGGCGTTGGCGCCGAGGTCGTCGACAACTCTGACCCGCAGTCGATCAACGACCGCGTCCAGGCGACGATTACGAACGGCGCCGGCCGACGATGGTTGAGGTCGACCCGACGTTCTTCGGCTTCACCACGGGCGGCACGATCTCCAGCACCGACGTTGGCTACCGCTAACGCCACCGCTGGTGACCCGGGCGTGGCTCCGTTCGGCACCGTCGAACTCTGTTGGCGCTGGCGCCAGTGGCGCGACGGTCAACCTGGTGCTGAGTCAGGCCACTGACGGTTCCGCTCCGGCTGACTGGACCGGAGTTCCTCGACGAACCCGGCCGTCACCTTTGGTCCGATCACGAACGACACCGGCACGAACATCACGACGACGATCAACGTCGCGGCAGGTACTGCGCCAGCTACGAGTCGTTCCGATCTCCTTCACCGATGGTCTCGAGACCTACGCCGGTACGATCGCGATCGTGGCTGGACCGACGATCAGCTGCGGTGACGGCAGTTGGCAACCTGACCGCCGGATCCGCCGGGTTCACGGTTGGTGTCACGGGTACGAACTTCGTCGGTCGGCTGAACATCTCCGAACATGTCTGTCGACCTCCGACCCGGCAGTCACCTGTACGGTCGACCCTGAGAGCACGGACAGTTCGACGACGGCCACGGTAACGCTCACCGCCTGCGCCCGACAATGTTGAACGGCACGGACTCGATCACGTTGACGTACTCAGGCAGTGATGTGGCGCTGGTGCGGCCAACGTTCCGAACTACGGCGCCGCCACGCTTGCGGGAGCCTTCACCGTCTCCGGTCAGCCCACGGTGACCGCGATCACCCCGACGGTCATTCCGTTCGGCACCGACCCGACGTCTCGGCGACTACGGGCACGCTGTTCCCGACGTCGGGTACATCGTGTGGCTGGACTGTGACGACCCACTCGGTGTCCACGCCGACTGGCAGCTTGCACGGCGCCTTCAGGTCTCGGCGACGTCAGCGACGATCACCGGGTACTCGACGGCCATCGCCGCTGGTGACACCGTGGTGTTCACGGTTCGGTAGCACCGACGGCGACCGCGAGCACTCCTGCCGTCACCGTTCAGTCCGACCCGGTCACCGACGTACATCGTGACCGGCTCCGTCTTGAGCAACTTCTACAAGACGGTGCCGCGACAGATGAAGACGTTGCGGTCTGGTTCGACGGCCGTGCCGTTCCACATCGTCGGAACTGGCTTCTTGGCCGCTGCGACAGTGACGTTGGCGAGCGCGACCGCTGGTGGAACGGCTGGCACTGCGACGGTGACGTCGGTCACGCCGAACGGCATCTTTGGAACGCTCACCATTCCGGCGGGCGCCACGGCAGGCGGAGAGTCGGCCACGGTGACGAACGCCAACGGTGGTGCGACGACCTTCGCCAACCTGTTCACCGTCACTGCCGCGCCTAGCATCGTCGACGCCCGTCGGTCGGTCACGCCGAAGGCGATTCTCGATGGCACTGCGACCATCGATCACGATCACCGGTTCCGGCTTCGTCGCCGGCGCCGTGGTCTACGGGCGCAGTCGCGGGTGTTGACACCTTCGGACCGGCTGTCGTTCGCAGCTCGACGAACCCGCAACCGACAAGTGCACCGGCTTCACGGCGACGCCGGAACCTGGACACCTGCGACACCATCACGGTGCCGGTTACTCCGGTCAGCTTCTCGGGCAGCACGCCGATCCTCGATGGCCTCGTCGTCACCAACCCAGTTGGTGGCGGTTCGGTTACCGTTCCAGAACGACATCACCGTGAACCCGGTCCCGGCCGTGACGGGTACGTACTACGTACCGACGTTCACGACCAACGCCGAGATCACCATCAACGGCACCGGCTTCGAGACCGGCATCACCGCCTCGAGCGCCAACCCGGACTACACGGTCCTGGCCGTCGCCTCAACCCCGACCACCGTTACGTTGCTCGTGACGACCGACTCGAACGCCACTTCTGGCACCTCGAGCACGATCACACTGACCAACCCCGACGGTGGCTCAGGTACCTTCCCGCTCAACGGTGGACCGAACCCCAACACGGTGACGCCCACTCCAAAGGCGACGCGCACGGTCGGCGTCGTGCACACCGGTAAGACCTCAACGTGTCAAGGTCGTCGGTACGCACTTCTACGGTCAGCCGAAGATCACCAGTAACGACAAGGGTACGACGGTTCGCGTGACTGGGGACACCGGCAAGATTCTGACCCTGAGGGTCACGACGAAGAACGACCAAGCAAGGGCGTTCACACGCTTCATCATCCGCTTCGCCAATGGCGAGCAGACGAGCGTGAAGTACAACGACACCAAATAGTTCGACTTGGATTGAAGTCTGAAGAGACCCCCTCCGAAAGGAGGGGGTCTCTTCATTTCTCAGTGCGTATCGCCGTTACAGTCGGCTCCAAGGCGTTTCGAGAATCCGTCAGTTACTTGATGGACCAGGTCGAGCCGTCGGGCGTGTCCATCACCTCGATGCCCGACGTCACGAGGACGTCGCGGATCCGATCGGCGAGGGCGAAGTCCTTGGCGTCGCGCGCAGCTGACTCGAAGGTCAAGAGACCCTCGACGAGCTCGAGTGGGGTCGATGTGACCGCTCCCGCCCGGTACTGGCCATCCTCGCCAGCCGCGCGATGGCGTCGATCGATTCCGGACCACCGTTCTCGGCCAGTGCGACGAGCTGCGTCGACGTCGTTGACTTCGGGCGCTGGAGCTGCACGTCACGGCGTCGGCGTCGGGCTCGAAGGATTGCAGCTCATCCAGAGGGGTCACCGATCCGCTCTCGAAGGTCCGCGTCTGTCCGTTGCGGCGCCAGTACACGGCGCCCTTACCCATGACGGTCAAGGGTCTCGCTGCTCGAGGTCGATGATGCCGGCGGTGTGCTCGTCGACGCCGAGGATCCCGGTGTCGTCGGGGAGTTGGCGTTCGAGTTCGACCAGTCGGTCTTCACCGAGGTAGCAGAACCGGGTGTCGTAGTTGCCGCCTTCGGCGTTGTCGTAGTGGGGGATGATGGCGCCTCGGATGCCCGACCATGGACGAGGACGTCCAGACCGTGCAGCCAATGGGTGGTGGTGCCGACCTTGTAGATCTCATAGACCGGGACGGTCAGGGAACCGAGCGTGAGGGCGGCCGCCGACGCGAAGCAGAGCACGCCGCCGGCCTGCAGCGTCCCTCGAAGGTCCTCGGCCAGGCCCAAGGGCGCCCACTGGTGCAGGGCGTAGCTCGGCGAGCCGGGACCGGCGAACACGTAGTTGGCCGCGCGCACGTCCTGGCGAAAGGCGGCGCGTTCGACCTCGCTCGACCCCTCGAAGACGGTGAAGTGCAGTGGCGTGATGGGAATCGCGCAGCGACGTCGCGAAGTAGTCGACGATCTTCTCGGTCATCTGGGGCACGTTGGCCTGGAAGCCGTAGGCCGTGTCGAGCGAGACCGCCCGCACGGGGTCGAGGCGTTTGAGCAGTTGACGGTGCACCTTGGTCATGCTGGGGGCGATCTCGCCCGAGCCAAGAAGTGCGAGGACGCCCAGGGTCACAGGTGCGCAGCGTACCGTCAAAAAAATGGTGCCGTCTGAGGACCTTGGACTAAATTGAAGGCATGAGCGCAGTGTTCATCCAAGTGCAGGAATCGGGCCCGCGGCAACGTCACGGCGCCGATGATCATCTGGTCGATCGTCATGGCCGTCGTGATCTTCATGATCGAAGCGAGTCACGGCGCGCATCACGACGCCCTCTGGGTCGGCTTTGGCGCGACGCGCGCTCTTCGGGATCTACCTGGGACTTCGCCGCCGCGTCGCGGCGGCGTTCGTCGCGCCGTTCGTGAGTTGGATGGTCGCCTGGTTCCCGCTGTGGATCGCCGCGATGGTCCGCGACGGCTTCTTGAAGGGACTGGCCGTCGGGCTCTTCTGGGTCACGATCGGCTGGGTCATCATCGGCGGACTCGAGTTCGCCACGCTGTTCGTCGTCGGCTCGTTCTTCCGGCTGCTGCGCGGATCTTCGGGTCCGCGCGACCGGCGACGTCATCGTCTACGGTCCCGGCGGCGAGGACCGCTGAGCGTCTCTAGGACTGAGGATCGAACTCAGACGGCGCCACTCTTCGAACGGGGGAGCGTTGGTCTCGTCACTGAGGACCTGCAGACAGACGTGATCGGCGCCGGCCGTCGCGGTGTTCGTTGACGCGCGACCAGCACGGCCTCCTCGTCACCGTGGACGACCAGGGCGTCACAGAGTCGATCGGAGCCGCCGCGCACGAAGTCCTCGTCGGTGAATCCCAGCCGACGCCAACTGTTGCGTGTAGTTCTCCAAGCCGGTGTAGAACCCGAGGTGAACGTGCGCGCGGTTCAAGAACTCCTCGCGGCTCTGACCGAGCACGACGGCCTGTTCGACGCCGACGAACTTGTCGCCGACCGCGGCGCGGGCCCGGGCGGTGTGTTCCGGCGTCACGAGATACGGGTGGACGCCGTCGGCGAGCGTGGCACCGATCTCGAGCATCTTCGGTCCGAGTGCGGCGATGACCCGCGCGTAGCGCAGTGCTAGCCCTCGGGGGCCATCATGGGAGCCGCGTCCATGGCCGTGAGGTAGTCGCGCATGGCCGCGACGGGTGTCTCGTACTCGTGACCGCGCAGACGCTCGACGAGCGGACGGTGACTGACGCCGAGTCCGAGGACGAAGCGATCGTCGTAGGCGGCGTTCAGGGTCTTGGCGGCGTTGGTGGCGGCGACGGCGTCGCGGGCCCAGATGTTGGCGATGCCGGTGGCGACGATCATCGACGACGTGGCGCGCAGCATCAGTCCGGCGCTCGTGAAGGCCTCACGACCCCACGCCTCGGGTAGCCACATCGCGGCGTACCCGAGGGACTCGAGTTCGGTCGCGATCTCGCCGCTTCGATCGGCCGGCAGTGATCTCGTGGGCGAACGTCCACACGCCGACGGTGCCGCGCAGTTTCTCGAGTGAGGCGGGCCAGGTCGACATCGTCGTCAGCCTAGGGACTGTGACACGGGGCGTCCGTCGAACCGGCAGACTGGTCAGATGGTCTATTTCGTCGCGCTGGCGAGCGCGTTCCTGGTGCTCTCGGCGGCGACGGCCCTGCGGCCCGGTCGACGCGGGTCTCTCGGCCGATCCTGGCCTACCCGGTCGGCTGGGCGGCCGGCGAGCTCCCGGTCCAGGGCATCGTCGCGCAGCTGGCGCTGCTCGGACTGCTGGCGTGGTGGGGGTGGCCGAGCGCCGCGTGGCTGAGTCTGCTCGTGTTCGTCGCTGGCCGCGCGTCGTCGGTCGCTCGAGAACCTGGCGCTGGTCTTCATCGCCTTCTACGCGCGACGGATCGTGCGCCGCTCGATGGCCGAGCGCGCCGGTCGCACCGCTGTCGATCCCGCGACGCGCGCGACGACGTCTTCGGCTCGTGGTGGCGAACGGCGATGCAGTTCCCGTTCCACCCGCGCGACATGCAACTGGTGAAGAACGTCGTCTACGGGCCGCTGGCCGCGTCAGCGACTCGACGTGTGGCGCACTGTCGACGACGCCGCTGCACGCCCCGGTCGTGCTCTTCATCCACGGCGGGTCGTGGATGATGGGGGACAAGCGCGAGCAGGGCCGTCCGATGCTGCACGAGTTCGTGCGACGGGGTTGGATCGCCGTCGTGCCGAACTACCGACTGGCGCCTCGTCACCCGTGGCCGGCGCAGATCCGCGACGTCACGCGCGCGCTGGGCTGGGTGAAGAAGAACGTCGCGACCTACGGGGGCGACCCCGAGCGCGTCGTCATCGCCGGTGGCTCGGCCGGCGGGACAACTGGCGGCCCTGGTGGCGCTGACGGCCAGCGACCCGACGTGGCGACCGCCGGACGTGACCGACGTCACCGACTGGTCGGTGCGCGGCGCCATGCCGTTCTACGGCGTGTTGGAGATGACGGGCGACGAGACGCACTGGCGCGGTCTCGGTCGCGGACTGTTGCGCCTGCTCGAGCGTCGCGATCGTGCAGGTGCCCTATCGACGGGCAACGAGCCGCTCTATCGCGCGATGTCGCCGTTCGAGCGCATCAGCGCCGACGCGCCGCCGTTCTTCGATCGTGCAGGGTCGCAACGACACGCTCGTCGACGTCCAGGTGGCGCGCGACTTCGTCGACCAAGTTTCGCGACGGTCGCCTCGGCTCCGATGTACTACGTGGAGCTGCCGTTCACGCAGCACGCCTTCGACATCACGGCCAGTCCCCGAACGTCGGCGACGACGCGCGCCGCCGTCGCCTTCGCCGAGTCGGTCGTGCAGTCGCCCACGGTTGACGCCGTCACTCGTGAAGAGCTACCAGGTGCCGCCCACCGAACTCGTCGTCAAGGTCGACGAACGGCGAGTGGGTCGACGCGCAAGAGGCGGCACGCGAGCTCGGACCGTTCACGGTCCTGACGTCGGACAACCCGTTCAGCAATGAACTACACGCCGAAGAGAACGCCGAGCGCCGCACCGAACTCTACGCCGACCTGCAACGACGCGGTGTGCGAACTTCGTCACACCATCGGTCGCGATCCGAGGGGCGCGTGGCCCGTCGAAGAGGGCTTCGCGCTGTTCGATCAAAGCGTCGACTTCGCCCGAGAGCTCGCACGAGCGTGGGACCAGTTCGCGATCTATGACGTCACCGAGCACCACGTACTCGTGCGAAGCGTCGAAACCGGTGAAGTGCTTCGCTAGCCCGTCACGGCGTTCACGACCTGGCGAACCGGTCCACTAATGCCGTGGGTAAGTCGCAGTCGCGTTCGCTTTGGCGCGCGGTCTTGCCGAGCGGCACGCCGAGAGACATGACGTTCGCCGCATAACAAGACTTCGCCGACCAGTCGGGGTGCTGGGCGTAGAGCAGTACCTCGACGACGCTCGGCGCCTTGTCGATCGTGCGTGCACTCGAGTGCGCCGCACTCAGCCATCGTCGTTCGGAAGTTGATCGACGCCTCGAGCCGATGGCCGTGCCGACTTTCACCCACGGCACGGATACCACTTCGCTCGGAATGCGGTAGCCGCCTCGTTGGGCGATGCCACAGCCCGGCTGGCACGTACGACACGGCCTGGGAGAAGTTGGCGTCACCGAGGACGACGGCCGCTTCACCGTTCGTCCGGAACTTCCCGGCCGATGATCTTCGCACAGGCGCTCGAGGTGTTGCCGTTGGCGAAGCCGACCCACGCGAGAAGGTGCTTCAGTCGGCTGCTCGCCCATTGGCCGTGCCGCGCACCGTCACGTAGCCCCAGCCGAGGGTCTGATGCGCGAAGCCCGACAACTGGGCCGAGGCCCAGATCTTGGCGGTCGCCGCCGCCGATACCTTGGAGTGTCTGGACGCTCGCCGGAGCCGGGCTGCACGGTGATGATCGCCGCCGTCGAACACGATCTTTGAGGTGAAGCGACCGGCGGCGCCGACCGTGGCGAGTGCCGGATTGGTGACCGTGCCCGCCGAGGACGCGCTGACACCGAGTCACCTGCACACCGGCGACGGCGACGAGCATTAATCCCGCTGCTCCGAGTGCGATACGACTTCGAAACAGATTCCCCTTGGCACGATTCATGATTACGCCTCCCGAATCGAACTTATAGGTGCGACGAATCAGGTCAATCACAACTATTGGTCAAGGAACGTCGACGAATGCAGAAGTACGCGCGTCGATTTACGCGTCGGCGAGGATTACCTCTACAGATAGTTCAGTTTCTTCACGCGTCAGCAACGTCGCGACGCCGCCCGCCGCCTTGAGGTCCTCTTCGCACGCCGCGATCGCCGCAAGAAACTCCGCCGGCGCGCGCACGGTCACCGACGCGACCTCGGCGCGTTGGGAGACCTTGGCCGAACTCTTCGCGCGGCGAATCGCTTCGAGCACTTCGCACGCCGGTCTGATAGGTCGAACCGGCGCCGATGACCTCGAGCGTCGGCAACTCCTGCAACGTCGGCCACGGTGACGGCGTGGACCGAGTGCTCGTGCCACCAGCGCCAGACCTCTTCGGTGACGAAGGGCATGATCGGCGCGAAGAGTCGTTGCAGCACCGACAGCGTGATGGCGAGCGTGGCGCGCGCCGACTTCGTCGGCGCGTCGTTCGCCTCGCCGTAGGCGCGGATCTTCACCAACTCGACGTAGTCGTCACAGAACGACCAGAAGAAACTCTCGGTGCGCTCGAGGGCGCGCGCGTAGTCGTAGTTCTCGAAGTCGTCGGTCGTCGCGGTGATGAGCTTCGACACCAGCGCGAGGAGGTCGAGGTCGATCGGCTGCGGTGACGTCGCTCGGACCGGCGATCTCGTCGTCGTCGAGACGACCGAGCACGAACTTCGACGCGTTGAGGATCTTGATGCCGAGTCGGCGACCGATCTTCAACTGTCCTTCGTCGAAGGCGGTGTCGGACCCGGGACGACCACCCGCGGCCCAGTAGCGCAGCGCGTCCGCGCCGTACTGCTCGACGAGCGGCATCGGCGTCACGGAGTTGCCGATGGACTTGCTCATCTTCTTGCGATCGGGGTCGAGGATGAAGCCGGAGATGAGCGTGTCGCTGAAGGGGAGTGAGTCGAACTGGAGGTGACTACGCACGATCGTGGAGAAGAGCCACGTGCGGATGATGTCGTGGGCCTGGGGCCGAAGGTCCATCGGGAAGACCCGCTGGAAGAGGTCGGTGCCCCAGCGTCCGGCGATCTGGGGCGACAGCGAACTGGTCGCCCAGGTGTCCATCACGTCGGGGTCGCCGACGAAGCCGCCGGGCTCACCGCGTTGATCCTCGCGGTAGCCCGTGGGGCACGTCGCTCGAGGGATCGACCGGCAGTCGTTCGTCGTCGGCGAGCAACAAGTCGTCGAAGTTCACCTCGCCGTTCTCGTCGACGGGATACCACGCCGGGAAGGGCACGCCGAAGAATCGCTGTCGCGAGATGTTCCAGTCGACGTTGAGTCCCTCGACCCACGAGCGGTAGCGGTGGCGCATGTAGTCCGGGTGCCAGCGCAGCTCCTCGCCGCGGGCCAAGAGCGCGCTCGCGTTGCTCGAGCGTGCGCACGAACCACTGGCGTGACGTCACGATCTCGAGCGGGCGCTCGCCTCTTCTCGTAGAACTTGACGGGGTGCGTGATCTCGCGCACGTCGCCGATCAGCGCGCCGGTCGCACGCAGCGCGTCGACGACGGCCGCGCGCGCCTGGTTGACCGTCTTGCCCGCTACTTCGCGGTCGTAGAGTTCCTGGGCGAGTTCGGCGTCGCGCACCGGCCAGTTCTCGTCGGCGAAATCGGCTGGCAGGAAGCGACCGTCGCGACCGATCAGCGCCCTCGTCGGGAGGTTCAGTTCGCGCCACCACACGACGTCGGTCGTGTCGCCGAAGGTGCAGATCATGGCGATGCCGGTGCCCTTTTCGGGGTCGGCCAGTTCGTGGGCGAGGATCGGCACCTCGACGCCGAAGAGCGGCGTGACGACCAACGTGCCGAAGAGCGGTTGGTAGCGCTCGTCGTCGGGGTGCGCGACGAGCGCGACGCAACTGGCGAAGCAGTTCCGGGCGGGTGGTGTCGACGTCGACGGTGCCCGTGTTGTCGGCGCGGTCGAAGGCGACGCGGTGGTACGCGCCGGGACGTTCGCGGTCCTCGAGCTCGGCCTGGGAGACGGCGGTTCGAAAGTCGATGTCCCAGAGCGTGGGTGCTTCGGCCGAGTAGACCTCTTCGCGCGCCAGCATCTCGAGGAACGCGCGTTGGCTGATCGCCTGGGCCTCTTTGGAGATCGTGGAGTACTCGTAGTTCCAGTCGACGCTCACGCCGATGGCGCGCCACAGTTCTTTGAAGGCCTGTTCGTCGCGCGCGGTCAGTTCGACGCAGAGTTCGACGAAGTTCTTGCGCGAGATGGCGACCTTGTCCTTGGCGGCCTTCTCCGGCGGTCGGTACTTCGGGTCGTAGGGGAGTGACGGGTCGCAGCGCACGCCGTAGTAGTTCTCGACGCGGCGTTCAGTCGGCAGCCCGTTGTCGTCCCAGCCCATCGGGTAGAAGACGTCCTTGCCGCGCATGCGCCAAAAGCGCGCCACGATGTCGGGGTGCGTGTAGCTGAAGACGTGACCGATGTGCAACGTCCCCGACACCGTCGGCGGCGGCGTGTCGATCGAGAAGACGCTCTCACGGGTGGCGTCGGCGTTGAAGCGGTAGATGTGTTCCTTGTCCCAACGCGCTACCCAGCGCTCTTCGAGCCCGTCGACGGTGGGCTTTTCGGGCACTCGACGGTGCGTCGGGGCGAGAGCGTCTTCCATGGTTGGCGTAGTTTAGAACAGTGATTCGCCTCTACGATTCGGTTGACGCGGAGGTCCGTGACCTCAACCTGCGCGACGCCGGGCGACTTTCGATGTACGTGTGCGGCCCGACGGTCGACAATCTGCCCCACCTCGGACACGGTCGCTTCACGCTCGTGTGGGACGTCGCGCGACGGTGGTTCACGTTCCGGGGACTCGACGTCACCTACGTCTCGAACATCACCGACATCGAGGACAAGATCATCGCGCGCTCACTGCAAGAGGACCGCTCGACCGACGAGGTCGTCACCACCTACGAGGCCCTGTGGTGGGAGGCGATGGACCACCTGGGCGTGGCGCGGCCCGATCAGGCGCCCCACGCGACGCAGTACGTCGCCGAGATGATCGAGTTGATCACTGCGTTTCTCGAGGACGACATCGCCTACGTGATCAGCGACGGCGTCTACCTCGACGTCAGTCGGGTTCCGGACTACGGACTGCTGGCCGGCCAACCGCTCGACAGCCTGCGCGCCGGCGCTCGCGTCGAAGCCGTGGAGGAGAAGCGCTCGCCCCTCGACTTCGCCCTGTGGAAGAACGCCAAGCCCGGCGAGCCGAGTTGGGCGGCGCCCTTCGGCGACGGACGACCGGGTTGGCACACCGAGTGCGTCGTCATGTCACTCGGCTTGCTCGGTGACGACTTCGACCTGCACTGCGGTGGACTGGACCTGAAGTTCCCGCACCACGAGAACGAGCGGGCCCAGGCGGTCGCGGCCGGTCGCGTCTTCTCGCGACACTGGAGTCACAACGGGCTGGTGATGGTCGAACGGCGAGAAGATGAGCAAGTCGCTCGGCAACTTCACGTCGCTCATCAATCTCGCCGAGACCTCGGACCCGCGCGCGTACCGACTACTCGTGCTGCGCTCGCACTACCGCTCGCCGCTCGAGGTGACGACCGACACCATCGCCGACGCCGAGCGCGCGCTGGCGCGCCTCGACGCCTTGGCGCGACGTTTCGAGTTGCCGGTGCTGGCCGGCGACACGCTCGAGGTGGCGTCGACGCACCATTTCGACGGTGACGGCGCCACGCTGTACGACGAGGTCGTCGCGGTACTCGATGACGACCTCAAGACACCGCTCGCGGTCGCCCTGCTCTTTGACGCCCTCGCGGCCGCGAATAGCGCCGCCGACGCCGGAGATGAGACGAGAGCTCGAGATCTCGCCGATGCCATTAATGCACTCTTCGGGGCCATGGGTTTGGCTCTGCACTCGAGTGAGGATGCAGTCGATTCTCACAGTGCTGACCTGGTGAGGAGGCGTGATGAGGCACGCGAGCACAAGGACTGGGCCGAGGCCGATCGACTTCGTAACGAATTGGTCACATTGGGCTGGATCGTCGAGGACGCATGCGACCGGGACATTGATTCGACGACCCTAGAAACATTTGGAGGGTGCAGCGTTCTCCGGTAGACTTGAGAGTTGAGGTTGCCGTTGTGGTTCCCTCCGGGACCGGTGCAAAGTCGGGCCCAAAAGAAACAAGGAGGCCCACAGTGGCTGTAGGAACCGTCAAGTGGTTCAACGACGAAAAGGGTTGGGGATTCATCGCTGTCGATGGCCAGCCCGACGTCTTTGTGCACTACTCGGAGATTCAAGGAGAAGGTCGTAAGACGCTCGTCGAAGGTCAGACAGTTGAGTTTGACATCGAGCCGGGCGATCGAGGACCACTCGCCAAGCGCGTCGTCTTGAACTAACCAAATCATCTTGTAGTGGACAACCGCCGCCTTCGGGCGGCGGTTGTTCCTTTGTAGGGCCCCCTCACGTAAAGTACGAGCGTTACTCGCCAGTAGCGACGATCTCGAAGGAACCTCATGGCTGAATTCTCGTTGGAACTGAACGACGACCAAAAGACGATGCAGGAGTGGGTCCACGGTTTCGCCGTCAACCAGATGCGCCCGATCGCCGCCGAGTGGGACGAGCGCGAAGAGACGCCGTACGAGTTCATCCAGGAGGCGGCGAAGATCGGCATCTACTCGATCGACTTCATGATGAACGCCTTCACCGACACGACCGGTCTGTCGTTGATGATCGCGACCGAGGAGTTGGCCTGGGGCGACGCCGGTCTCACGATGGCGCTCATGGCCACGTCGCTCGGCGTCGCGGCCATCGTCGCCAACGGCACGCCCGAACAGGTGATGGAGTGGGTGCCCCAGTGCTACGGCACGCCCGACGACATCAAGCTCGCGGCCTTCGGGGTCTCTGAGCCCGACGCCGGCAGTGACGTCTCCTCACTGCGAACTCGCGCCGTCTACGACGAAGCCAACGACGAGTGGGTACTGAACGGCACGAAGACCTGGATCTCCAACGGCGGCATCGCGAACCTGCACGTCATCGTCGCCTCGGTCGAGCCGGAACTCGGTAGTCGCGGCCAGGCCTCGTTCATCGTGCCCGACGGCACCAAGGGCATCCGCCTGGGCCAGAAGTTCAAGAAGATGGGCATCCGCGCGAGCCACACCGGCGAAGTCGTGCTCGAGGACTGCCGCGATCCCGGGGCGCTGTCTGCTCGGCGGCAAGGAGAAGCTCGACGAGAAGATCGCGCGCGCACGCGAGGGCAAGCGCTCCCAGAGCCAGGCCGCGATGGCGACCTTCGAGGCCAGTCGGCCGGCCGTCGGCGCGCAGGCGCTCGGCATCGCGCGCGCGGCCTACGAGTACGCGCTCGACTACGCGAAGGAGCGCAAGCAGTTCGGTCGCGCAATCATCGACAACCAGGCGATCGCCTTCAAGTTGGCCGACATGAAGATGCACATCGACGCCTCGCGCTTACTGATCTGGCGCGCGTCGTGGATGGCCGCCACGCGCAAGCCGTTCCTGAACGGCGAAGGTTCGATGTCCAAGCTCTACGCCGGCGAGACCGCGGTCAAGGTGACCGAGGAGGCCATTCAGATTCTTGGCGGTTACGGCTACATCCGCGAATACCCGGTCGAGCGCTGGCACCGTGACTCGAAGATCTACACGATTTTCGAGGGGACTTCTGAGATCCAGCGTTTAATCATCTCACGCGCTATCTCGGGAGTTCACATTCGTTGAAAAGCATCCCTATGGGGATTGGACAAGTCTTCCATTGATTGCCTCCAAATCACGATTTGGATTAGGGGATTCGAGTTCGTGATCACATCGGGCCACCGACACGAATTGCTTTGGCTCCGATTCTTTCTCCGATAAGAGAACGCCTACTCAACGCAGGTAATTGATCCCAATCACGTCGCTGCGCTGCTGATCGACGTACCAACTGCTGACATCATTAACTTCGATCTTGGTTCGAAGCACAGATGATTCAGTGTCGAGTATCTCGGCGATGATGTCCCCGCTTGGTGACACCACCAAGGTCGGGCAGTGTCTGTCGGGGTGGGCCACGTTCGTTGAGATAACGAAACGTTGCGTCTCAGCGGCTCGGCTCACTAGGTGGCTCCGCCAAACATTCAGTGACTCCGTACGATTCACACCATTCGTCAAATAGACGAAAATCTGTGCCCCTCTCCGCGCTGGAACGTGCCATTGATCGGGGAATCGCACGTCGCGACACAGCTGGGGACTTACTGCCACCGATTCGTCTTCGAACTGAAGAGTGATCAAGGGCAAACTGGAGCCGGCGATCAAGAATGGTCGTTCATGTGTCGCCAGGTTCACCTTTCGATAAACCTCGGTCTCACCATTGGGAGAGAAATAGAGAGCGGCGTTGTACCAGCCGGCATCGCTTGGGAGCAGGGTGCCACAGAAGAGATGCAGGCCACGGTCTCGAACCATCTCCACGATTGCTTCAATGGCGCCGGCCAGTTCGTCAGTACTGATTTCGGTCAGTCCCGACAACTGGTCGTCGTATCCCGAAATCATGCCCTCTGGCAGAACGGCAAGGTCTCCAGCCTTTGCGTTCTGGAGGACGGAGAAGACGGTTGACACATTGGCCTCGACATTCCAGCTGATTGGAACTTGCGCTAGCAGGACGTTGATGTTCATAAGGAGTCATCTATGACGTTGATAAGTCCTGCGCCGACAGCCGCAACCATTGCTTTCCAGATTAAAGGTCAAGTCAGAGCCGAACCGGCAATTGCCAGTCGGAGAATGCTGACGTCTGGTCGGCGACACGAACCAGCACGGTCTCGGCCAGACTCAAACGGGCGATAGCAGTCTCTCTGCGTCGGTGCTCCGATGCCGAGCGATCGCGAAAAGGAAGTAGGGACTCATCAGCCCTGCCCGCTTTGCCCGATACTGGGGCCGTATCTTAGGAGCCGACGTATAAGCGCTCGACGTCGATCAGTTCGACGTCCGCACGGTGTTCGACCGCGCGGCGCAGCGGATCATCAATCGACGGACCGAAGAGCAAAAGCTTCGAGTCCCTCGCGCGCTTGCCCAGTGCACCCCGAATGCGCTCGAGACGATGCAAGTGAGCGGTGGTGAGGGTCTCGCCGGACTTGGCTTCACCGATTGCCGCGATCGCGCGGTCGGAGGGCTCTTCGCCTGACAACGCGACGACTACGTCAATCTGGCGAATCGTATCGTCGACGCTCACCGTCGATGGACCGACGTGATCGCGAACGCTAAGTGTCGTCGAGTCGGCGAAGCGGCGTACCCATGTGCGGGCCTGCTCCTCGAAGACGGGCCCGCGTACCTGGGAATTGAAAATCTGCTCTAAACGTGTGTCCCACGAGTTACGCGGGTCGCGGTCGCGCAACAGGGCTCCATGGGGTTCGAGTACGGCGTAGTGGAACTGGAGAAACGGGTCGACCAAGGCGTAGGCAGGTCGCTGGCGACGGATGGGGTCCTCGAATCGCACAACGAAGCCCGCGTCAACGAGTCGACTGAGGCCTGGTGCGATGTTGGCGACGGTCTTTTTTAGGATTTTCGCGATGGCTCCCGCTGTGATGGCGCCGTTGGCGATGGCCCCCAGGATGCTGTTGTAAAGGAGAGAGCCACGACCCGCGAAGGTCGGATCCTCGGCAAGCAGGGTCGTCGCTTCGGAGTGCAGCGTGGCTCCATGGACGAGTACGCGATCGGTGACCCAGCGATCGAAGTCCGACGCCGACGTCGGCAGATCGAATCCGACCATGTCCGTCGCGTACCCTACGACGCCGCCGATCACCGCGAAAACCCGCGTCGCTGTGGCTAGGTCGCATGAAGCGGGGAGGCGCTGCGCGGCCACTCGAAAGTCGTCGGCCTGAACAATGAGCTCCATGCTCGCCCGGCCCCGCAGCGGAGCCTCACCTGCGGTCAGTGCACGCATCATGGCAATGGCTGACCCGCACAGGACCATGCGTGCCTGGCTGCGCTTGCCCCGACGTCCGCCAGGTCCGAACGCTGAGGCCAACACTGACTCAAAGGACGGATCCGCTTCAAGGATGTGACCGACCTCGTCCATGACCACCGGTATCGGCCGGTCTTCGCCGAGTGCCAGCAGTGCCTCGACCGCTTCCTCCCAGTCGGAGAAGGCGAGTCGCCCAGGAAGGTTGAGGTGCTCGCTCACTGCACGCGCCAGTCGATCCAGCTGTACCGAGGTCTCCACTCGGATCGCCTCGAAGTAGAAGCCGTTGCGGGCATAGGTCCGTTGCACGAGGGTCGTGGACTTGCCAATCCGCCGACGACCGTACACAAGTCCGAGGGTGGGACGTGTTACTTCGGAGTCAAGAAAAATGTCTATCTGTCGTTCGTCAGTTGCTTGCATTAGATCCCCTTTTCACTTGACTCGGAGACTCCGGGCTTGTGATTCGTATAGTGTAGATACTATCAGTGACACATACTATGTTTGACTAATAGTATGTGTGACTGATAGTAAAATTCGCCGGAACATTGTGGGGCTCAGTGGTGTTCTGGTGGGAGTACATCGGCGCGAATCCTTAGTTTCTGGGGCTACACTTCCCAAATAATAGTTCTGACCAGCGGAAACGTTAGTACTTCCAGTATCTACACGATCTTCGAAGGGACTTCCGAGATCCAACGACTCATCATCGCTCGCGCGATCTCGGGCGTTCACATCAAATAGGGAAGTCAAAGGATAGTTGGTCTTTAGCTCTCTGAGTCGCTGCCTGGCGCCGCTCGAAATGAGCCTCGAACCTTTCGCATCGAGATCATCGCTGGACCCACTAATGGGTTTGTCGAGCTCTTCGGACTCCGACATCTAGGCGCTTTGTAAGAGTCGTCATGATACAATGCACATATGTCAACTCCCGTCAGTCAAGCCCGAGTGTCGCAGCGTGGCCAAACCAATCTTCCGGCAGAACTCAGGCATCGCTGGGGCATCGAGGATGGTGGTGAGATCGCTTTCATTGACCTTGGCGACGCCGCCTTAGTCCTACCTGGAGGAATAGCACGAGCCAAGGCTGAACTGAAGAACGTCCTAACTGCGCGCTATGACGCCGGGTTAGCAGCAATCGACGACCCCGATCTCGCCGATCAATAGTGAACGTCGTCCTCGACGACCGCCTTTTGGTGGAGGAGCTTCTCGTCGGCATTCGCAGGCCGGATGCGATTCTGCACACCACCGCCTACTGGTACTACCGCGCATGCCGAGCGGCCGTACTTGGTGCTGGCGGCCACCTCTCCGGACCGTTCCGCGAATTGCAGGCTCTTGAACAGGAACGGGCGATCAGGTCGATGCTCCAGCTGCCAGAGGACATCGGTCTACCTGATACACGGCAATTGGTACCGATCATGGTTGAGGTTTCTGGGCGCCACCCTAGGTTAAATCTACTGAACCTTGAGGCCGTGGCCGCGGTGCACGCGCTCGACGCAACGCTTTGGCTCTCGCGGGAAGCGTCCGATGGAGTATTGCCGGCTGTACTTGACGCTGAACATCTCGCGTGGGAAGTCGTCGCAGTTCATTGAAGTGAATTGAATGAAGCAGCGTTTCCAACCTTGTTGAGATCAGCGCGGAGCATCGAAGAGATAGCGCGTCGCGCGCGAAAAGTTGAGTGGAGCCACCGTCATATGAAACTCACCGGGAAGTACTTCGGACTCGATGACGGACCACGGGGGAAATCCCGTGCCAAATCGACGGTGACCGCTTCGGTGGCGCCAGGCGCCAAGGCCACGCCGAGCGGCGGTACCTTCCTATGGGACGACACTCCGTTATACGTGATATCTATGTCCGGTATCTTAAATCGCCGTTATAATATCATCAATTCGTGAACAAGTATTCTTGTTCCGGAAACTGAAGATAGAGGTCGGGAGCCGAAAATGGATTCTACAACCCCAATCTCCAACTTCCGGTTGCTGACCAACCACGGCAACACGCTGCTCTTGATCGCGCGCGATCCTCGCATCCGTCTGCGCGACATTGCCGCCGCTTTGGACATCACGGAGCGTCGAGCCCAACGAATCGTGGGGGAATTGATCGACACCGGTTATCTGACTAGTGAGCGCGAAGGTCGTCGCAACTTTTATCACGTCGCCCTGCACCTGCCCTTACGGTTGCCGTTTCAAGAGGACATCGACCTCGGGACGCTCTTGACGGTGGTGCCCGAAAGCTTGCCGCACGGCAACTGAGTGCTGATTGCCGTCACGCTCGGAATGGGCAAGTACGAGCACATCTGGTCGACCGTTGGAGCGTGATGGCGTCTAGGGTTATTCCTACATATTGGAGAAAGTAAGGAATCACTCATGGACGTAGCGGCGAGAGTCACATCCAAAGGTCAGGTCACGGTCCCCAAGTCGGTCCGCGACGCGCTGGGCGTACAAGAAGGTGACGCACTTATTTTCAGAGTTGAGGGCAGTCGCGCCATCGTCGCGCGAACGCAGAACTTCCTGGATCTGGCGGGGGCGTTGAGTATTCCTGAGACGAAGAGGAACGCCACCTGGGACCACGTAATCAAGAGCACTCGAGTGACGAGGGCAGTGCAGCATCGGTGACGGCCTTTGTTGACAGCAACGTTCTCGTACGACACCTCGTCGGCGACCCGCCCGACATGGCGGCTCGCGCGACGGCCTATCTCCGTAAGGAGCGCGCGCTGCTCGTGACGGATCTGATCTTCGCCGAGACGATCTACGTGCTCGAGTCGTTCTATGAGGTTTCTCGATCCAACATCCGCGACGCCATGCAGGCACTCATAACCATGGAGTCGGTCAGTGTCCTCGACGCGAATCTGCTCCTGCGTGCACTCGAGATCTACGACGCCGAGCGCCTCGACTTTTCAGAGTCGTACCTCGTTGCACTGGCCGAATCAACCGGTGTTGGAGTGGTGGCTTCATTCGATCGCTCGATCGACCGCGTGCGAAGCGTCAAGCGAATCGAGCCCAAATGAACATCGTCACGCTCTGCACGGGCAACGTCGCGCGCTCGGTGATGCTCGGCTACATGTTGACGACACTCGCCGAAGCAAACGGACAGGAGTGGACGATTCGAACGGCGGGTACGCACGTGACCGAAGGCTCAGCGATGAGCGGGCGAACACGCGACGCGCTGATGAAGATCGAAGAACTCGGAGATCACCGCTACGGCGCGCACCGCAGTCACCAACTCGACGACGACGACTGTCGAGTGGGCCGACGTGATCCTGGCCGCCGAAGCCGACAACGTGCACTTCGTGCGCACGGATGTTCGCGACGCAGCGCCGACAAGGCGGTGCAGCTCGCGCAGTTCGATCGCTACGCGCCGTCGGACGGAGACATTGCCGAGCAACTGCGTGCGGCCGTCGCTCACGAACCTTCGGCGGAGTTCGACGTCGCTGACCCGGCCGGCGGCGACCAGGCGACCTACGACGCGTGCGCGCGACAACTGTGGAATCTCGCGCAGGCCTTCGCGTTGATCGTCAGCGACGAGCGCGTCGACTAGTCCTGGTGGACCGTGCGCAGTCCGCCCCACGCGAGCGTGGCGCTTCGCTCGCGCGAGTCGTTCGGCCGCACCGGCGGCCGGCGTCGGCCAGCCCTTCGACTCTTGTTGCTCGAGCCACACGATCGCCGCACCTTCGGCGATGCCGACGACGCCGCCCGGCCAACTGGCGACGGTGGTCTTCGCTCATTGAGGGATCGAAGAACGGGAACATGAACGAGATGAGTCCGAGTTCGAGTGCGCGGAGTTCTTTCGCGGTGTCGCCCTCGTGCGAGTGGATGAAGAGAATGCGAAAGGCGTCGGTCTCGCTCACGACCATCTCGAAGTACACACGGAACGCGACCTCGATCTTCTGCGCGCCCCGTCTCGGCGGCGTTCACCGCGACCTTCAAGGACGCCAGCAACGTCTCGGCGAGTTGCGCCACGATCTCTTGGTAGAGGTCGGTCTTGGAATCGAAGTACTGGTACAGGATCGGCTTCGTGAAGCCGGCTTCGCGCGCGATGTCGTCCATCGTCGTCGACTGGAATCCTCGTTCGGCGAAGAGTGACTTCGCCACGCTCAGCAACTGCTCTCGGCGTTCGGCGTGTTGGGGTCGATCGTCCTGGATCACCATATGGCTAGAGGTTAGTTGGCGTCTATCGGACGTCCATAGACTCCAAGAGGTCGCTCAGACGCGTGGGCAGGGTCGCCACGTTGAAGTGCTCGAGCGCGATCGCGAGGTTGTGCGCGTAGAGGTCGTAGTCAGGATGTTCGAGGAACGACTTCATCGCCGCGACGTCGCCCAGGTCGAAGAAGCGAAAACCGAAGTCGATGATCTCGCACGCGACGGGATAGGGATAGAGCGCGAGGGACGTCGATGCGTGACCGATTCCAGCACCGGATTGCCGAAGCCCTCCCACGTCGAGGGCATCACCACGAGGTCACTCGCCGCGTACGCGTCGTGGATGTCGACAGCCGTCGGGAAGACCTCGTCGAACCTCGACACTGGAGCCAGCGAGCAGTCCTTCGAGCGTTGCTTCGTAGCCGTCTTCGGCCGGACCGAGCAGCCAGAAGACCGCGCCCAACGCCTCGCACAGTCGCGAGCGCGCCCTCGACGTTCTTGCGCGGCAGTGCGCGTGACGGCATCACCACGAGCGGCTCGTGATCGACGTCGAGCGCCAACCGGGTCGCGTCGCGACGACCTCGCGGCGGCTCGCAGTCGAAGGAGTTCATGATGGTCACGGCATCGATGCCGCGCTCGAGGAGTTCGAGGCGCGAGAGTTCGTTGATCGTGACGTGGTGCCACAGGGGAGCGTCGCGCGGACCTTCAGGTGCGCGAGGTGCGGGCGTTGCCACGGGAGGTCGTGGTGATGAAAGAGCGCGCGACGACCTTCGAGCACTTGATAGAGCGCGTCGCGCGCGTCGAGGTTCAGCGGCAGCGAGACGAGGTTCTCGACGATCGACCAGGTCGGCGTCGCCGATCGCGGCCGTCAACTCTGCGGATCGAGGTCGACGTCGTGGCGTCGATCGCCAGGCTCGGAATGATGACGTCAGCGTCACCCTCGCCGGCGACGGTTCGAACGTGATGACCGAGCGTCGTGAGGGCCGCGATCCACTTGGCCGACTCGATGGCCACGCCGTCGGTGCCCCCGAGTCGAAAACTGACGAGGACGATCCGGGCCATCGACCAAGGCTAGGCACGGCTTCGAAGCGAATATATGACCTCTAGTAAGGTGTTCTTTCGGTGCGGACCGCTGGTCGGCACCTTTTCTGGAGGACCGTCGGTGGCCAAACGAGCACTTATTACCGGAATCACCGGTCAGGACGGCTCGTACCTGGCCGAGCTGCTGCTCGCCAAGGGCTACGAGGTCATCGGCCTCGTCCGGCGCAGCTCCACCCTCACGATCGAGCGGATCAGCCACATCCAGGACCAGATCACGCTCGTCTCCGGGTGACCTCGTCGACGAGGTGTCGCTGATCAACGTGCTGCGCGACTATCGGCCCGCCGAGGTCTACAACCTGGCCGCCCAGAGTTTCGTGCAGACGTCCTGGACCCAGCCGGTGTTGACCGGCGAGATCACCGCGCTCGGCGTCACGAGGATGCTCGACGCCATCCGCATCGTCGACCCGGAGATCCGCTTCTACCAGGCGAGCTCGTCCGAGATGTTCGGTCGGGTCCGCACGCGTGCCCCAGAACGAGGACACGCCGTTCTATCCCCGCAGCCCCTACGGCGTCGCCAAGATCTACGGCCACTGGATCACGGTCAACTACCGCGAGAGTTACGGACTGCACGCCTCGTCGGGCATCCTGTTCAATCACGAGTCACCGCGTCGCGGGCTCGAGTTCGTCACGCGAAAGGTCACGCACGGCGCGGCGCGCATCAAGGCCGGACTCGACAGTTCGCTGCACCTCGGCAACCTCGACGCGCAGCGCGACTGGGGCTACGCCGCCGACTACGTGCGCGCCATGTGGTCGATGCTCCAGCGCGAGACGCCCGATGACTTCGTCGTCGCGACCGGTCAGACGCACTCGGTGCGCGAACTCTGCGAGGTGGCCTTCAACGCCGCCGGACTCAACTACGAGGAGCACGTCGTCGTCGATCCCAAGTTCATCCGACCGGCCGAGGTCGACCTCTTGGTCGGCGACGCCGCCAAGGCCCACGAGCAGTTGGCTGGAAGTGCGAGGTCGACTTCTACGGACTGATCGAGATGATGGTGGCCGCGGACATCGACGCCCTGGCGCGCTAGTCCCGTGACCACGCTCGACGGAACGTCGGTCACCCTTCGCGGTGCCGTCTCGATGTCCGGCGGCTTCCCGCTTGCTGAGTGGCGTCGACCTGGCACTTCGCGCCGTCGTCACTCACGGTGCTCGTCGGCGCCAACGGCGCCGGCAAGACGAGCCTCTTGCGTCTGCTCGCGGGACTGATCGGACTCAGCGCGGGGGAGGGTTCGGTCCTCGGACTGGACCTCGCGACGGTCGATCGACGACAACTGCGACGTCGCGTCGGCTGGCTCGGTCACGAAGGCTCCTTCTACGACGACCTCACGGTCACCGAGAACCTGATCTTCGCCGCCAAGGCCCTCGGCCGCCCGATCGACGAGCTCGCGACGGTGCTGGAGCGCGTCGATCTCGAGGGACGCCGTGACACGGTCGCGAAGCAACTGTCGGCCGGCCAACGACGGCGACTCGGACTGGCGTGGCTGCTGCTGCGTCGTCCCGAACTGTGGCTCCTCGATGAGCCCTACGCGTCGCTCGATGACGAGGGCCGCACGTTCTTCGACGCGCTGCTCGGCGACGTCGTCGAGCGCGGCGCGACGGTCGTGGTCAGCGCGCACGATCCCCTGCGCAGTGCGCGGCTGCACCCGCGCACGCTGGTGATGGCCGGCGGCCGGATCGTGGGCGAGTCGTGATCCGCGTCGCGTTGCTCGTCGCGGGCAAGGACCTGCGCATCGAGCGGCGCAGTCGCGTCCTGCTCTGGCAGGTCGTGCCCTTCGGCGTCATGGCGCTGCTGCTAGTGGTCTGGCGCTCGGCCCGAACCAGGCCGGACACTCCATCGGCCGCGCCGGGACTGTTCTATCTGGTCATCGTGCTGGTGGCGCTGCTCATGATCAACCGCAGCCACGCCATCGAGGTCGACGGCCGGCACCCGGGCGTCGGTCGCGACGCTGGGACTGGATCCCGCGGGCGTCTTCTTGGGCAAGGCCGCGGCCCTCGCCGTCGAGCTCTGGCTGACGGCGATTGTCCTGCTCGCGGGCAGTGTGCTGGTCCTGCACACGGCCCTCCACGGGACGCTCGTGGCGACGCCGAGCATCGTCGTCACCCTCGGGCGCCATCGCGGGCGCGGGAACGCTCTACGGGGCCCTCACGAGCGGGGGGAACGCCGCGGCGACGCTGCTGCCGGTCCTCGCCTGCCGGCCTTCGCGCCCCTGCTGATCGCCGGTGAGCGCTCCTTCAACTCGGCCCTGCACGGCGGCGCGCTGCTCGAGTGGTGGGTCATCTCGGTCGTGGCGCTGGCCGTATACCTCGCCCTCGGCATTCTGCTTTACGGTGTTCTCGAGGAATCGTGATGAAAGAGCTCAGCCAACGACTACTAGGACCCGCCACGATCGTCACGATGGCCCTCACCATCTGGTTGGGTATCTGGGTCACGCCCCCCGACAAGGTCCAGGGCAACCTGGCGCGCCTGCTCTACGTCCACCCGGCGATCGCCACGGTCGCGCTGTACCTCTCCTTCGGGACCGCGATGATCGCCAGCGCGCTCTATCTGTGGCGACGGACGCGCTCGGTCGTCATGGACCGCGTGGCGCACTGCGCCATGGAAGTGAGCCTCGTCTTCATCGTCCTGACGCTCATCACCGGGTCCATCTGGGGCCGACCGGCCTGGGGCGTGTGGTGGGCCTGGGACGCGCGGCTCACCTCGACGGCGATCCTCGGCGTGCTCGCGTTGGGCTACCTGGCCCTTCGTCGGGCCAACGACGACTTCGAACTGCGCGCGCGACGCAGCGCCGTCTTCGCGATCATCGCGGCGATCAACGTGCCGATCGACCACTTCTCGGTCCAGTGGTGGCACACGCTGCACCAGGGCGCGACACTGCTCGGACCGAACCGCGAGTTCAAGGTCCACGGCAGCATGCTCTGGACGCTGCTGCTCAGCTTCGTGGCGTTCTCGCTCGCCTACGCGTGGTTGTTGCGCGCGCGCTACCGCCTCGAGGTGAAGCGCGAGAGTTCGACGACCGAGACGCTCGAGGTCGCCCTCGAGCGACGACGCGCGGAAGGGGTTCACTAGTGGACTACGTCACCGCCGGCTATTCCTTTGCCTTTGGGGGGCTCGCGCTCTACGCGCTGTCGATCTGGTGGCGAGGGCGACATCTTGACTGAGACGAATCTCGACCTCACGCCGGTCGCCCCACCCAAGACGAAGAGCTCCAGTCGCCGTCGCACGATCGGCGTACTCGTGGTGCTCGTCGTGGCGATCCTGGCGCTCCTCAGTCAGGGACTCCTGCACTCGCTCAACTACTTCGACACCGTCGACCAGGTCTTCGCCAGTCGCGCCAAGATCGGCACGACGACCATTCGACTCGAGGGCGTCGTGAAGCCCCACACGATCACGCGCACCTCCAGCGGCGCCTCGTTCTGGATGACCGGATCGGGCACGCACGAGGTCTACGTGGTCAGTCGCGGCACGCCGCCGCAACTCTTCCAGGCCGACATCCCGGTCGTCGTCGAGGGACACTTCACGACGAGTCACTCGACGACGTTTGACGGCACGCAGATCCTGGTGAAGCACACCGCGACGTACATCGCCGAACATCCGAAACGGGTGAAGGCGCCTAACGGCAGCGTGCGATGACCCTGACGTGGCTCGGGCGCGCGGCGCTCTACGTCGCCTTCCTCGCGACGCTGGGCGGTCTCGTCCATCAGGTGATCGCACTGCGAACCAATCGTCCGTCGCGTTCGCTGCGGTGGGCCTGGGTCTCGCTCGCCGGGATCGTCGGCGCGGTCGCGGTCATGCAGTTCGCGCTCATCACGCACAACTTCTCCCTGGCCTACGTGTCGGAGAACAACGCGACCTTCACGCCGCTGCTGTACTCGATCACCGGGATGTGGTCGGCACTCGAGGGTTCGCTGCTGCTCTGGTCGCTGCTGCTCTGCGCGATCATCGTCGTCGTCCTCTACTACTACCGACGACGCAGCGACGACGCGGTGGTCTCGTGGGCGAGTGTCGTGCTCTTCGGGGTCAGCGCGTTCTTCCTCGGACTGATGTGCGGACCGGCCGATCCGTTCATCCACAACGCCGCGAAGGTCTTGCAGGGCGCCGGACCGAACGCGCTGCTGCAGGACAATCCGCTCGTGGCGATCCATCCGCCGTTGCTCTACATGGGCTTCGTCGGCTTCACCGTGCCCTTCGCCTTCGCGATCGCCATGCTCATCACCGGACGGGTCCACGACCGCTGGCCGCTGGAGCAGCGTCGCTGGACCGTGCTCGCCTGGGGCGTGCTGTCGGTCGGCATCGTGTTGGGCGCGTGGTGGAGTTACCAGGTGCTCGGCTGGGGCGGCTTCTGGGGCTGGGACCCGGTCGAGAACGCGGCGCTGTTGCCGTGGCTCACGGCGACGGCGTACATCCACTCGGTGATCGTCCAGGACCGACGCGGACTCTTTCGCGTCTGGAACCTGTCGCTGGCGATCGCCACGTTCTCACTCACGATCCTCGGGACGTTCTTCACGCGCTCGGGCGTGCTGCAGAGCGTCCACGCGTTCTCCTCGAGCACGCTCGGGCCGCTCCTGATCGGATTCTTCTTCGTCACCGTCGCGCTCGGCGTGGGACTGCTCGCGTGGCGCGGCGATCGACTGCGCTCGCCGGTCGGCGTCGACCATCCACTCTCCAAAGAGGGACTGTTCATCGCCAACAACGTGCTCTTCGTCGGCTTCGCCGTCGTCGTGTTGCTCGGCACGGTCTTCCCGTTGCTCTACGAGGCGGTCAACGGGGGACAGGTGACGGTCGGCACGCCGTACTTCGCGACGGTCGCGGTGCCGATGAGCATCGTCTTGCTGGTCCTGATGTCGCTCGCGCCGTTGGTCGGATGGCGCACGTTGGACGCCACGGTGCTGTGGACGCGACTGCGCGTCGAGCGCGTGGACGTCGCTCGTCGTCGTCGTCGCGCTGGTCATCGCGGGCGTGCGGCGTCCGATGGTGTTGCTGGCCTACTTCTTGGCGACGGCCGCCGCGGGGGCCGCGCTGCGCACGCTGCGCGGCGCGTTCGTCGCGGCGAAGCGTCGCCACCAGCACTGGTACGACGCGCTGCGCGGGCCGAGCGCCGGGGGCATGGTCGTGCACCTCGGCGTCGTCGTGATGGCGCTCGCGATCGTCACCTCGACGTCCTACACGACGCGCAACGAAGTGACGCTCGCGACGGGCCAGAGCACGGTGGTATCGGGTCAGTACATCACGTTCCACGGATTCCGCACGTTGAAGGACGCCCTCGAGACCGCGACGCAGTTGCGCGTCGACGTGAATCACCACGCGTTGTTGCCGGCCATCACGACGTACAACGGGCGAAGCGCGCAACCGGTCGGCACGCCGGCGATCGACTCGAGCCTCGCGCGCGACGTCTACATGACCTTCGACGCCGTGGGCGGCAACGGCGCGGCCTCGGGCGCCCAGGTCGAAGGCAATCTGCCGGCCGGTTCGGTCGTGCTCGGCGTCACCGTCGAGCCGCTGCTGGCGTGGCTCTGGATCGGCGGACTGCTGCTCGGCGTCGGTTCGGCGTTGTCGTTCGTTCGTCGACGTCACGGTGAGGACGTGGACGCGTGAAGCGCACCGTGACCATCGTCTCGGTGGCGATCCTGGCGATCGTGATCGCCCTGTCGGGATTCCTCGCGACGCGAAAGCCGGTCGGCCCGGCGACGGTAGCGCCGAGTCCGCTGCTCGGCAAGTTCGCGCCGGCGCTCAAGGGCAAGGAACTCGGTGGCGGCACGTTCTCGTTGAAGAGATGAGCGCGGCAAGATCGTCGTCGTGAACTTCTGGGCCTCGTGGTGCGGACCGTGCATCCAAGAGGCACCGAAGCTCTCGACCTACGCCTGGAGCGTTCGCAATGACGGCGTCGTCGTGGTCGGCGTCGTCTTCAATGACCCGGTCAATCAGGCGACGACCTTCGCCGAGCACTACGGCTCGCTCTATCCCGTCGATCATCGATCCCGGCGGCGTCATCGCCAACAGCTACGGCGTCATCTCACCACCGACGACCTTCGTGATCAATCGCCAAGGTCGCGTCGCCGCGACGTTGCTCGGGCGCGACGAACGTCAAACAGCTGGCGGCCGTCGTCGCCAAGGTCGCGTCGTGAAGTACGTGAAGTCCTTTCGACTGTGGTGCCTCGCGTTGCTCTGCGTGCTCGCGGTGGTGCTGCTCGAGGCGCCGAGTACGGCCTCGACGCAGGGTCGCATCGCGCACCTGGAGTCGCATGGTGAAGTGTCCGGCCTGCGATGACCTCTCGGTCGCCGAGAGCAACGCAACGTCGTCGATCGCCGTGCGCCACGACATCGCTCGTCGAGTCCACGAGGGCCAGTCCGACACCAAGATCCTGACCTCACTGGAGGCGACCTACGGCACCTCGATACTGCTGAGTCCTTCGACGTCGGGACTGGGACTACTGCTCTGGATCGTGCCGCTCGCGGCGTTGGTGGCGTTGGTCGTCGCGGGCTTTCGATTGGCGAGACGACGATGAATCGCGACGCCGCGCAGCTGCGCGATGAGATCCGACTGCGCGAGGCCTCACTGCGCGACGCGACGCGTGAACGCGACGCCGGAGAGCTCTCCGCGGATCAGTTCGACGACATCGAACGTCGAGAGGGCGCCGCGCTCGAGCACGCGCGCAACGAACTCGGCGCGCTGATGGTCAGCGTCGACGCCACGGGCGCCCGACGACGCACGCGGCAAAAGCGTTGGTTGGTCGTCGCGGCGGTCTGCTTCGCGGTGGTGCTGATCTACACGCTCTTCTCGGCGACGTCGCCGCGCCAAGCCGGCAACTCCGGTGACGGCGGCATCGAGCTCACCCACACGCAGTTGATCGACCGACTCCTCACGCAGGCCGAAGTGGACGTCGTCGAACAAGCAGGACGTCACGGCGCTCAACGCCTACGAGAAGGTGCTCAACCTCGATCCGAAGAACGTGACGGCGCTCACCCAGAGCGGATGGCTGGACTTCACGGCGGGGAGTGCTGCGAGGAAGGCCTCGGTGGTCGAAGTCGGCATCAAGGACTTGGAAAAGGCGATCGCGTTGGCTCCGAAGCAGACGGCGCCGCGGCTCTACTTCGCGATCGTCGCCGACTCGACGCCCGGCAATCAGAAAGTGGCCAAGGATGAGTTCGAGGAGTTCTTGAAACTGAAACCCTCCAACGGCCAGCTCGCCGTCGCGAGGCCGTTTCTCAAGGGCTTGGGCATCAAGATTCCTTCCTAGACCGCCCTTTCGGCGAGCGACGCAGGCCAAAAAGCCTTGCAATGAAGTGCTTTCCTGATCGGCATAATCGGAACATTCTTCGAATCCGCTCTTGACTTTGCCGTGCAAAGTAGGATAACTTTGCGACACAAAGTAAATGAAGGAGTGCGATGAACGATTCACACGACACCACGGCAGCTTCCCCAATTGGTGAAGAGGCGCTCGATCCGCGCGAAGCGGCCGCGATTCTGGCTGAGACCAAGAAGAAGGCGCTGGTCGGCCTCGAACTCAACTCGATCGTGCTGAGCGCGCTCGGCGCGTTCATTTTGCCCATCGGTTTCGGCATCCTCTGGTGGTCCGTTCGACACCAGCACCCGTACCAGGGACCGACCGTGGGGGCCATCGGTCTCTTCTACGTCCTCATCCTGGTCATCGACGTCCTCGCGCTGACCGTTCTTCGGCGGTCGAGTCGGGGAGTGGGTGGTCTCTACAAGAGGAACCGCCGGATGCTCGGCGCCCTGGGGGCGGTGGGCCTCGTCGGCACCTTCACCATCATGGGTGCGCTCGAACACGCGCACGTCACGAACGTCGTGGTCTACGGGATCTATCCCGCGACGGTGCCACTGTTGGTCGGTGGCCTGATCGGCGCCGTCGGCGCGTCCCAGCGCGACGACTGGACGATGTTCACCGCGGCCTTGTGCATCTCGGGCGTCGCGACCGGCGCAGCCTTCGGCGGGCCGATCGACGCGTGGGCGATCTCGGGGTTCGGCGGTGGCGCGGTGCTGTTATCGTGCGCCGGCGTGAAGCTCTACCAGCGCCACGCGCGATGAGTGACGACGAACTCGATCCGTTGATCCACGTGCCGGCGCGTCTGCGGATCATGGCGACGCTCGCGGCCCTGCACGAGGGCGACACGCTCTCGTTCACTCGCCTCCAGGAGATGATCGACCTCACGCCCGGCAACCTGATCACGCACCTACGGAAATTAGAAGAAGCGCAGTACGTCAAGACCGAAAAGACCGGGGCCGGCGTGGCGTCGCGCACGTCCGTGGCCCTGACGCCGCGCGGTCGCCTGGCGCTCGACGCGTACGCCGAGAAACTCCGGGCAGTCCTGGACGGGCTCTAGGCAATCGATCCTCGATGGGGTGCATTGATTCCTCGTTAGAGTCGGGTTCAGAAGGCCTGAGCCCATTTCCCCGAGGGAGCAGATCATGACCGACGCCGCAGATTCTTCAAACCCCGACGGCGAGCATCACCGCGTCCCGCAAGGTGCGATGGCCGAACTCTCGCACGAAGAACTCGTTGCGTCCCAAGCCCTGACCTTCGAGACACCCCGTCGGAGCTACGGCGTTGCCGCTCGGGTTCTCTTCGGTCTGCTCGACGGCGTTTACGGGAAGGCCCGCACACTGTCGAAGTTCAAGGTCCTGGAACTCGTGGCTCGCGTGCCGTATCAATCCTGGGAACAGGTCGCCTACATCGCCATCACACATACGTCAGCGCGACCGGAGTTCGCGCGTCGTATCTTCGATCGCGTTGCTGAGAGTCGCCGCCAAGAGGACAACGAACAGTGGCATCTTTTGATCCTGGAAGAACTCATCGCCAACGAGGGCATTCGCGAAGGTGTCGTCAAGTTCACCGTGATCCCTCAGATCATCGCCTTCACGTACTACCAAGTGTCGTGGCTCCTCTACGTGATCCGTCCGTCGATGAGTTATCGACTCAACGCCGATTTCGAAGACCATGCCGAACACGAATACGCGCACCTCGTCGAAGAGAACCCGCAGTGGGAGACGCGAACATTCGAGAGTACGTTCGCCGACGACTACGCGGACGTCGCGACGTGGGCCGACCTCTTTCGCCAAATTGGCTACGACGAACGGATCCACAAACTCGAGAGCCTCGAGGCGATGCAGCGTCCGCGCTTTCACTAGACCTGTTGCACCCGGATCGTAGAACCGCAATTGACCTAAGTCGTTCGTTGTGCGAACATTCTCTCCACGTTCTAGCCCGTCGAGTCGGTGAGGTGCCGTGGAAGAAAGCAATCGGATGTTCGTGCAGTCCCTCGAGCGCGGTCTCGAAGTGATTCGATCGTTCAACGAACAGTGCCCCCGTCAATCGCTGAGCGAGGTCGCTCGGCGAACCGGCTACAGCCGCGCGTCGTGTCGGCGACTGCTCTTCACGTTGGAGACCCTCGGCTACGTCGGGGTCGACGGCCGAGAGTTCTTCCTGCAACCCCGGATCCTCGACATCGGGTACTCCTTCCTCACGTCACTGCCGTTTCGCGACATCGTCGAACCGTTCATCCAGGACCTGAGTGACAAGGTCCGCGAGTCGGTCTCGGTGTCGGTGCTCGACGGCTCGGACATCGTCTTCGTGAGTCGCGTCGCGGCGTCGCGCATCATGACGCTGTCGCTCTCGGTCGGCAGCCGACTGCCCGCCTACTGCACGTCGACCGGACGGGTGTTGTTGGCCGCGATGCCCGTCGCCGAACAGAAGCGACACTTGGGCAGTAGACCACTCGTGGCGCTCACGAAGTTCACGCTGCACCGCGAGAGCGACATCTTGACCGAGTTGGAGAAAGTTGCCAAACGAGGCTGGTCCCTGAATGATCAGGAGCTCGAGATCGGACTTCGAGCGGTGGCGGCACCGATTCGCGACTCGACTGGCCGCACGGTGGCGGCCATCAACATCTCGACGCCGGTCGGGCGCACGAATCTGAAGGAACTGCGCGAGGAGTTGGTTCCCCAACTGCTCGCCACGACCCAGCGCGTCAACTCGATCCTCGCCAAGCGCTGAGCCGTCAGTTCCACCCCTTGAATCGTCGCTACGATTCCCAAAGCGCGAAAACGAACGAGCAGCGGAGGGCCGTGGACGAACACCCGATGGATCATCCACTCGTCGATAGTGACGAGTGGATGAGTGACGAGGACGTTGAGCCCCGCGCGAGGCGACGTTGGCCGATCGTGGTGGTCTCGCTACTCATCGTCATCGTCGCCATCGGCGCCGTGATCTACGTCGCGGCCAGTCACTACCAGCCGCTCTCCTTAACGTTGAACGGTGAGTACGGATCGCAGATCCTCTCCTCGAACGGCGCGCTCGCGCTCAATCGTCCCGTCGGCACCAATGCCGTCGACTGGACCGAGCCGAGCGGTTCGTTTCGCGTCGAAGTGATCGTCACCCTGAACAACGATCAGCGCTTTCCGGTCACCATCGACAAGGTCCTCGCGCCGCCGAACCCGTCGGGCAATACTGACGTGCGCGCGTTCTTCGATTCGACGACGACGAAACAGGGCGCCTACGGCTTCAAGGGCGGTCCGGCGTTCACGCCGACGACGTTCGCCAGCAAAGGTCAGTTGCAAGTGGTGCTGCACTGGACGCAACAGTGCGTCCCGCCAGTCAGCCGCGCAGCGGCGACGACGACGTACACGACGGTGCCGGTGGAGCTACACCTTCGAGGGTTTCCATCACACCGTGAACGTGCCCATCGACAGGCTGACGATTTCTCCGCGCGCGACCTGCTGAGGTCTGCGCCACGGCAGTCGCGACGAAGGATCGTCAGGCGGTGACGCGACAGGCGTCGTCGCCACGGGCACGCGACGTCAAGGTCACGTTGCGGCGCTCGGCGCCGAGGCCGTCGAGCATCCCCGAGATGAGTCCGCGGTCGACGGCGCACAACACCGGGTGATGCTGGGCGGCGGTGCCGAAGGGGCAGTTGTCCGAGACGACGGACTGTTCGAGGTCGTGCTCTTCGGCGCGGGCGGCGAAGCCGTGCGCGGTCAAGATGCCCGGCGATCGACTCCATCGCGGCCTTGAGGCTCGGACTCGAGTCGCCGGCACCGACGGTGCCAGCGAGCGTCCGTCCGTACTCGACGCCGACGTCGTGGGACATCGATTCGGCCGCCTCGGGTCCGAGTCGCTCGAGGGCCATCTCCAAGAGCGCGACGAGCAACGCGTCGCGACGCATCGAGCCGTTCATGACGAGACCGGCGTCGACCACGCGGTAGCCCTTGGCCGGGCGACCGACCGTGGTCTTGTGGACGTTGTCGAAGGTGACGTAGCCCGACTCGGTGAGGCGTTCGAGGTGGTGGCGCACGACGTTGGCGTGCACCTGGCAGTGGCGCGAGAGTTCGGTCGCCGTGGCGCCGGGGTTCTCGCGCAGGTAGAGATAGATCTTTCGACGGGTGTTGTCGCCAAAGGAGTGCGTCAAACTCGTCACGTTCGCCGTGAAGAGGGCCGGATCGAGATCGTTCTCGTTGATGGCATTGACACGTAGAAAGTCTAGGACCGTACTGGTCTTTCGCGCCGGTAACCTGCTAAAAGCCCTCTTAAAGGAACTCCGTGACATCAAACAGCCAGTACCAGTCCGTACTCAGCGCCATCGTTGAGCCCCAACTGGTGCGCACGCTTGGGCGAGTTGGGTTTTCTCGGTGACGTCGTCGAGACCGACGGTGCGCTCCGGGTCGAACTCGTGCTGCCGGTGAGTTCCTGGCCGAACTTCGCACTTGCTCGAGGCGTCGATCAAGCAGATCGTCCCCGACGCCACCGTCGTGGTGCGACCAATGAACGAAGAGGAACTCCTCGGGCTGCGCAACTTCTTGCGCGGCGCGATGGCCGGTGACCCGGGACCGGGTGAGCACGCGCACGGTGACACGCCGCCCAAGTTCCTCGACAAGCTCTCCAAGACGCGGATCCTCGGCATCTCCTCGGGCAAGGGGGGAGTGGGCAAGTCGTCGGTGACGGTGAATCTCGCGATCGCCCTGGCCCAGAGTGGTCACGACGTCGGCGTCCTCGACGCCGACGTCTACGGCTTCTCGCTGCCGAAGATGCTCGGCGCGGTGAACGACCCGATCGTGCTCGGCGACACCGTCATCCCGACGTTGGCCCACGGCGTGCGCTGCGTGTCGATGGGCTACTTCGTGCCCGACGAACAGCCCGTCATCTGGCGCGGACCGATGTTGCACAAGGCGATCCAACAACTCGTCTCCGAGGCGTGGTGGGACGAGCCGGACTTCTTGCTGATCGACATGCCCCCCGGCACCGGCGACGTGGCGTTGACGCTCTCCGAAGTGCTGCCGCGCATCGAGATGTACGTCGTGACGACACCGCAGGCCGCCGCGCAGCGCGTCGCGCAGCGTTCGGCGTACGCGGCGCGCAAACTCAAGCTCAGCGTGCGCGGCGTCATCGAGAACATGAGTTGGTTCACCGGCGACGACGCGAAGCGCTACGAGATCTTCGGTTCCGGCGGCGGCGCGCGACTCGCCCAAGAGCTCGGCATCGCGTTGCTCGGCCAGATTCCCCTCGACACGAAACTGCGCGAAGGCGGCGACGTCGGTGAGCCGATCGTCGTGCACGATCCCGAGAGCGAAGTCTCGCTCGCGTTCAAGGCCCTGGCGGCGACGATCGTGAGTCAAGGCCCCGCGCGCGTCTATCGACAAGAGCTCAAACTGTCCTAAGTCAATCCAGAATGTTCGTCTCACTCGAACATGACGTCGGTCGATTCGAAGGAGCGCGAAAGGGTATAGACAATTTCGGTTTCATCTGATAATTTTCCGCTCACTGGGCAAATGCGCCTCGGGCTATCGGGGGGATAGACATGGATGAGACCGACACCGCGGGCGTAGGTTCGGGTCAGAGCGACCAGAAGGACCTCGCAACGTTCGGCTACAAACAGGAGCTGCACCGAACGCTGGGATTCTTCAGTTCCTTCGCCGCCGCGTTCAGCTACATCTCACCGTCGACGGGTATCTTCACCCTCTTCGCACTCGGACTCACGACCATCGGCGGCGTCTTCATCTGGAGTTGGCCGATCGTCGCCGCGGGCCAGATGCTGGTGGCCCTCAACTTCGCCGAGGTCTCGAGTCACTTCCCGATCGCCGGTTCGGTCTTCCAGTGGACCAAGTACCTCGCCGGACGCCCGTACGCGTGGTTCACGGGCTGGATCTACATCTTCGCCGGCGTTCTCACGGTGACGGCGGTCGTCGTCACGTTGCCGCTGACGATTCTGCCGATGTTGAACTTGATGGGCTGGAACCTCAACGCCGGCGCGCACTCACGACCAGATCTGGGTCGCCGCGATCACGCTGGTCGTCATCACGGTGCTGAACATCTACAGCGTGAAGGTCGTCTCGGTCGTGAACAACACCGGCGTGTTCTTCGAGATCGTCGGTCTCGTCGTCTTCGCCGTCGTGATGCTCATCGTGCACCGTCACCAGTCGATCTCGATCGTCACCAACAGCGGCGGACTCCACGTCGGTTTCGGATCGTTCTTCCTGGCGATGTTCATGAGCCTCTTCGTGATCTACGGAATGGATACCGCGTCCACGTTGGCCGAGGAGACGAAGGACCCGCGCCGCGCCGCGCCCAAGGCCGTGCTCTCGTCGGTCGGCGGCGCGTTCATCATCGGCGGCATCTTCCTCATCGCGATCCTGATGGCGATTCCGAACCTGCAAGTACGCCATCGCGCACGGCTGGGACACCGGCGCAGATCATCGAGTCGAACTTCTCCAAGCCCTACGCGATCATCTACCTCGCGGTGGTGTCGGCGGCGATTCTCGTGTGCTGCCTCAGCATCATGACCGCGACGATTCGTCTGTGCTTCGGCATGTCGCGTGACAACCGCCTGCCGGTATCGGCGGCGCTGTCGCGGGTGCACCCGAAGCTGCACACGCCGATCGTCTCGTGCATCGTGGTGGCGATCCTGGCCGCGATCCCGCTGTTCAAGTACGCCGGCGCCGGCATCGTCGCGATCGCCGCGACGGGAATGATCTACCTCGCGTACTTCCTCGGGAACCTGGCGGTACTTCGCGCACGTCTCAAGGGATGGCCGCGCGAGAAGACGCCGTTCTCGCTGGGCAAGTGGGGGATTCCCGGTCAACATCCTGGCCCTGTGCTGGGGCGGCTCGATGTTGGTCAACTTCGCGTGGCCGCGTGCCGACAGCAACCCGACGCCGAATCAGACGGGCGGCGCGCTCAGCACCGGCATCGGCGAACTGAACAAGGTGCCGATCCTCTACACCGTGCTCGGGGTCATCTTGATCATCGGCGTCCTCTACTACTTCCTCGCCGAGGTTCGTAAGCCGAAGGTCGAGATCGTGCGACCGGCCGAGACCGGCCCAGTGGTGATTCCCGGCGGAGTCACTACCGTCCGACGAGGTCTAGACGCCGTCGTAGTTACTTCGGCGGTAGTTCGAAGGACCACACCAACGTGCGGCTGCGGTCGGCGCGCAAGATGTCACACGCGCTCTCGACCGGTACGCCGTTCACGTCGAACGCCTCTCGTTCGACGCGCAGCAGTGGCGTGCCTCGCGTGACGTCGAGCAGGCGAGCGGTCTTGGCGTTGGCGGCGATCGGCGAGATTCGTTCGACGGCGCGCACCGGTCGAGCGTCGTAGCGACGTTCGAGGAGTTCGTAGATCGAGCCGTGGAGCGGCTCGCTCAGCAGACCGGCGAATCGTTCGGCCGGGAAGCTCGAGTGCTCCAGCAAGACCGGCAGGTCGTTGGCGAAACGCAGTCGATCGATCTCGAAGACCTCGTCGCCTTCGGACAGTTGCAGCGCCTCGGCGGTCGCGGCGTCGGCCTCGACGCGTTCGGTGCGCAGGACTCTGCGCGCCGGCGATGTGACCGAGACGGCGGGCCTGTTCGGAGAATCCGGCGAACGTCGTGAGGTCGTACTCGATGACCGGCTCGGCGATGAAGGTGCCGCCGTTGCGACCGGTGCGACGATGGATGAGCTTGCGCAACTGGAGTTCGGCGAGCGCCTGGCGCACGGTCAGTCGATTGACGCCGAACTCTTTGGCGAGTTCGCGTTCCGGGGGGAGACGGTCGCCGGTTCGAAAGTGTCCGAGCGTGATCGACGACGCGACGGCGTTCGCGATTTGCGTGTGCAGCATCCCCTTGGAACGCGAAATCTTTGGTGGCCATTTGGAGTTTGGCGGCACAGTTACTCCTCTCAAAAGCACAGTAACGGGCGCTATTCACTTGCCACGCCAACTGTTTTTGGTATAGACAGTTTAGCCAGCGACGTGACCGGGGGGACACCATGATCGACAGAGCGCGCGTGGTGGTCATCGGTGGGGGAATTGGCGGTTGTTCGATCCTCTACTGGCTCGCTCGCCTGGGCTGGAGCGACGTGGCGCTCGTCGAACGCTCCGAGTTGACCAGCGGTTCGACCTTCCATTCGGCCGGGCTGGTCGGACAACTGCGCAACTCGCTGTCGCTCACCCAGATGATGATGAACTCGGTCGACCTGTACCGGACGCTCGGCGAGGAAGTGGACCTCGAGACCGGGTGGCGCGAGGTCGGATCGCTGCGACTGGCGTCGTCCAAAGAGCACATGGAAGAGCTCGAACGCCAGGCCGCCTGGGCCGAGACGTTCGGACTGCCGCTGCACCTCATCTCGGCCGACGAGGCGCAGTCGATGTTCCCGCCGATGTCGACCGACGGCGTGCTCGGCGCGGCGCTGTTGCCCTCGGACGGCTACGTCGATCCGAGCCAGTTGACGCTCGCGCTTGGCGCGCGGCGCTCGACAACGCGGCGCGACGATCCTCACGAACACGCGCGTGACCGGCGTGCGCGTCGAGAACAATCGCGTGCGCGCCGTCGAGACCGATCAGGGAACGATCGAGTGCGAGTACGTCGTGAACGCGGGCGGCATCTACGCCCACGAGATCGGTCTCTTGGCCGGCGTGCACGTGCCGCTCGTGGCGATGGCCCACCAGTACGCGATCACGAAGCCGACCGGACTCTCGCGCGACATGCCGACGCTGCGCGACCCGGCGCGACTGGTCTACTTCCGCGCCGAGAGCGGCGGACTCGTCGTCGGCGGCTACGAACGCAATCCGTCGGTGTGGGGACTCGGCGGCATCGCGAGCGGACTTCAACTCACGCCTGCTCGAGCCGGACTGGGACCGCTTCGCGCCGCTCTTCGAGGCCGCGATCTCGCGCGTGCCCGACTTGGCCGACGCCGAGATCGTGACGTTGATCAACGGTCCGGAGGCCTTCACGCCCGACGGCGAGTTCATCCTCGGCGAGAGCGCGGTCGCGGGCTTCTGGGTGGCGGCCGGCTTCTGCGCGCACGGCATCGCCGGTTCCGGTGGCATGGGCAAGCTGATGGCCGAGTGGATCATCGAGGGCCAGCCGAGCCTCGACGCGTGGGCGCTCGACTCGCGGCGCTTCGGACCGCAGTACCGGAGTCGCGACTACACGTTGATTCGCACCGACGAGATCTACGCGACGTACTACGACGTCAAGTACCCGGGCCACGAACGCCAGTCCGGACGACCGCTCAAGGTCTCGGCCGTCAACGCACGCCACCGCGACCTCGGCGCCGCCTTCGGCGAGAAGTCCGGCTGGGAGCGCGTCAACTGGTACGAGACGAACGCCGCGGCGGGTGACGAATCGACGCGCCCCGACGGGTGGGCCGGCATGCTGTGGTCGCCGGCGATCGGGGCCGAGCACCGGGCCTGTCGCGCGAGCGCCGCGCTCTTCGACGAGAGTTCGTTCTCCAAGCTCGACGTCACCGGTCCTGGTGCGGCGGCGTTCCTCGAACGACTCTGCGCCAACGGCGTCGCGCGTCGCGTCGGCGCGGTCACGTACACGCAACTCTTGAACCCGCGCGGCGGCGTGGAGTGCGACCTCACCGTGACGCGGCTCGCCGAGGACCGATTCCGCCTCGTCACCGGCACGGCGTTCGGGAATCACGACGGCGCCTGGATCCGCCAGCACCTCGAGGACGACTCGGTCACCGTCGACGACGTCACGTCGAAGTACGCGTGCTTCGCCTTGTGGGGACCGCGCGCGAGGGACATCCTGCAGCCGCTGACGGAATCGGACCTCTCGCACGAGGCCTTCGGGTACATGAGCGCCAAGGAGATCAACGTCGGCGCGGTGCCGTGCCTCGCGGTGCGCGTCACGTTCGTCGGCGAACTCGGTTGGGAGCTCTACTGTCCGAGCGAGTACGCGCGTCGGACTCTGGGACTCGTTGATGGCGGCCGGCGAGCCGCACGGTCTCATACCGGGCGGCTACCGCGCCATCGAGTCGTTGCGCTTGGAGAAGGGTTATCGCGTGTGGGGGAGTGACGTCACGACGACCGACTCGCCCTTCGAAGCGGGACTCGGTTTCGCCGTGAAGATGAAGAAGGGCGAGTTCATCGGGCGCGAGGCGCTCGAAGCGCGCCGGCGAGCCGACGCGTCGACTGGCCTGCCTGGTCCTCGACGAACCGAAGTCCGTCGTCTTGGGATCAGAACCCGTGCGCTTCGAGGGTCGACCACTCGGACGCGTCACCAGCGGCGGCTACGGCTACAGCATCGAGTCGTCGATCGCGTACGCGTATCTGCCGGCTGAGTTGGTGGTGCCGGGAACCCGGGTGAGCGTCGGCGTCTTCGGTCGCGACGTCGGTGCCGAAGTTCGGGCCGAACCACTCTTCGATCCGGGCAACGAGAAGGTGCGGGCCTAGAGTCGCCGCGTCGCTGTAGCGCTTGGCCATCCGCAGTTGTTCGTCGAGGTCGCTCTGGTGCGCCAGGGCAATGGCGTGCTCGCCCCGATCGCTCGCGTAGTTGGTGAAGTCGACGTCGAGCGAAGAGATCGCCATCTGGACGACGCCCCACATCGCCTCGCGAAGTTCCGACACGATCTTCATCAAGTGCAGCGTCGACGATGACCGGGTCGCTCAAGTCGCCGACGTAGTGGCGCAGCAGCGCGATCTCGGCGTCGACGGAGAAGCCGTTGTTGACCGACACGTTGGCGAGGTCGAAGAACGGATCGGACATCCCCGCGTACTCCCAGTCGACGATGCGCAGTCGATCGTCGAAGAGGAAGTTGGCGTTCAAGAGGTCGTTGTGACCGAGCACCGTCGGGTCGGAAGGGTCGGACGATCTCGATTCGGGCGAGTACTTCGAAGGCGAGCGTCGAGTCGAAGGGCGCCTCGACGCCGCGAGCGGTCGCGACGTCGCGGTGGTCTCGTATGACCTCGTAGGGATTCCAGATCGTCGGCGTCGTGCCAGCGTGGTGCACCAGACGCAGCGTCTCGACGAACTGGCCGAGCATGGGCTCGTCGGCGAGTTCCTCAGTCGACACCGGTCGGCCGTCGATGAAGCGAAAGACGATGCAACCCGTCGATTCGTCGGTCACGAGGACCTCGGGACCGACGCCAATCGCCGCGGCGAGGCCGCCGGCCACGACCTCGTTGGATCGGTCGATCCCGAGCAGGTGCGTGTCGTTGCCCGGAACCCGCACGACGACGCGTTCGTCACCGAGGTCGACCACGTAGTTCGAGTTCGTGATGCCGTGCGCGAGGATCTCGATCGAGACGCACCCGTCCGGGCCAGAGGCGGCCCGCGAGTTCATCGACGACTTCGGTCATCGTCCGAGGCTAGGTCGTCGTGACGACCACGCGCCGACGTCGGTGGCCTCATGTGCGCACTCGACCGGCACTTCTAGGATGGGAAAACTGAGGGGGGCCATGGAGAACTTCGAAGGACGAATCGCCGTCGTCACGGGCGGCGGCACGGGGATGGGACGAGAGCTCGTGCGACAGCTCGCGAAGGAAGGCTGTCACGTGTCGACGTGTGACGTGTCGGCGACGAACCTCGATGAGACGAAGTCACTCGCCCTCGAGACAGCGCCGACCGCAACGCGGGTGACGACCTTCGTCGCCGACGTGGCCGACGAAGCACAGTTACTCGCCTTTCGCGACGCCGTCGCTCACGAGCAATCGACGACGTCGATCAACCTGCTCTTCAACAACGCCGGCATCGCGGGCGCGGGCAGTTTCGTCGATGACGACCGCGACGCATGGGAGCGGACGTTCGCGATCGACTGGGGCGGCGTCTATTTGGGTTGTCGGACATTCCTCACGATGTTGATGGCGGCCGACGAGGGTCACATCGTCAATACGAGCAGCATCAACGGACTCTTCGCGTCGGTCGGCCCCAATCGACCCCACACGGCCTACAGCGCCGCGAAGTTCGCCGTGCGCGGCTTCAGCGAAGCGCTCATCACCGACCTCGCGTTGAACGCCCCGCACGTGCGCGTCTCGGTCGTCATGCCGGGCCACATCGGGACGTCGATCATCATCAACTCCGGCATCGTGCACGGCGTAGAGCCGGACACGATGAGCGAAGAGGAGCTTTCGAAGATACGTCGTCAACTCGCCGTCCAGGGCACGCCGGTCGACGAGGTCTCCGACGAGGACCTGCGAAAGGGCGTCGCGATGTTCGGCGAGGCGTTCCGCGATCTCGCCCCGCTCAGCGCCGCCTCGGCCGCGGAGATAATCCTCGACGGTGTGCGTCAGAACAAGTGGCGGATCCTCGTCGGGGAAGACGCGGTGATCCTCGACCAGTTGGTGCGCGATGACCCCGAGCACGTGTACGAACCAGAGTTCTGGCAGTCGCTGCAGGCCCGGGGTCTGTTCGGCGGCTTCGCGTAGTCAATCGCTGAAGGTCTGTCAGTAAATCCTGACTGGCGACGACCTTTGGAGTGCGACCCGTCATCGAGGTTCTTGGCGATCGAACGAAAGTACTGGTCGAGCAAGTTTCCGCCCTCGACGTGAGCCGACTCGGTGAGACAATCGTGACTCTTCACGGCGACGCAATGTGGGCAATCGATGACGCACTGAGATTGGTGCTTGGTCTCAACTAAGCGGTTGGCGCGACGAACGTCTATCGTCATTTCGAGCGTTCGACGAGATAGGACAAAAGATGGAACTGAAGGGTAAGACCGCGGTGATCACCGGAGGGGCCAGTGGCATTGGTCTCGCCACCGCCATTCAGTTCTCGAAGGCTGGCGCGAACCTCGTACTCGGTGACATCGAAGACGGACCACTCGAGACACAAGTGAAGGAGCTGCGCTCTCACGGCGCGACGGTGATTGGCGTGCACTGCGACGTAGCGAAGGAATCCGACGTCGAGGCACTGCGCGACGCCGCACTGAAGGAGTTCGGCGCCGTCCACGTGATCTTCAACAACGCCGGCGTCGCCGGCGGCTCCACCATTGGTACGCCCAAGAAGATCTGGGACTGGGTGATGAGCGTCAACCTCGACGGTGTGGTGAACGGTATGAACGCCTTCATCCCGTTGTTCCTCGAGCAGAACGAAGGTCACGTCGTCAACACGGCGTCCGAAGCTGGCCTCGTCGGCGTCGCCGGCATGGGTCCTTACAACGCGAGCAAGTTCGCCGTCGTCGGCATCTCGGAGTCACTGTTCCACGAGTTGGCCAACACCGGGAAGAACGTCCACGTGTCGGTGCTCTGTCCCAACTTCGTGCGCACGCGGATCTTCGAGTCCGAACGCAACATGCCCAAGGAACTCGCGAGCTACGCCGAGAACCCGGAAAGCCAAGAGATCAAGACGATCGCGGCCGCACTGGTGAACGCCGGTATCGACGCCGCTGACGTGGCCAAGGCCGTCGAGGACGCGGTCGTCAATGAGAAGTTCTGGATCCTCACGCACGAACACTCGGCGCTTCGTATCACCGAACTGCGTCTCGAGTGGATGCGTGGTGGCCCCTCGCCGATGGCGGGACTCGTCAACGTCAACAAGTAAAGGGCGTCACTCGGGGAGTGCACGGGACGTGAACACGACACGTCGTACCCTTTGGCCCATGCCCCACTCGCGCCTGCCGATCGTGCTCTGCGTCGCGCTCGCACTCCTGAGCACCTTCGCGGGGTCTCCCTCGGCCCTGGCCAGTAGCTCTCACGTCACCTCAACGCCTCCCACGGTCGAACAACTAATCGTTCCGCCGGGCGCCGTTGACGCCCAGCTCAACGCCGTCAGTTGTTGGGCCGTCGGCTCGTGCGTCGCCGGTGGCACATCGTCGCCGAATGCGAAGAACTCGCGAGGGATCATCTCGACTGAGGTTCGCGGTGTGTGGGGTCCTCTAAAAGTCGTGGGACCGACGAATGGCGAAAACTCCATCGTTGGTCTCGCGTGTCCGGCGCCTGGGTCGTGCGTGGCGATCGGTGATAACACTGCTGCAACGTCAGTTGTAGGCAATGGTCAAGAGTCGGGCTTCATGATCACCCAAAAGGGATCCGTATGGTCTGCGCCACACGTGATTCCTCTCTCTGGAGAGGGTCCGCACCCATCGTTCGATGCATTCGCCGTTCAATGTCCCTCGAAGACACTGTGCGTAGTCATCGGTCGCGCAGCACAACTCGTTGCCCTCACGTGGAACAGCGGGAAGTGGAGCGCGCCGCACGTCTTCTACCTGTCCGATTTCGGCACGCAAGTGAGAGACGCGTATCTGCCCTCACTCTCGTGCACCTCGACCAACTGGTGCATCGCCGTAGGGCAGGACGTAGCAGAAGCGTCCAACTCGCCCCAGGCCGTGAGCGTGACCATGAAGAACGGTCAGTGGGGCCGACCGACGCCGCTCGTGGGCTATCACGACTCGACGGACGGCAACTTTCTGAGTTCGGTCTCGTGTGTGGCAAAAGGCTCGTGCACTGCCACGGGCGGGACTCTGTTCGATCCAGTGAACCCATTGCCGTTGGTCATGACGGAGTCGCATGGCCACTGGAAGAAAGCCAAAGTCCTCACCATCCCCGGACACGCACCCCCACCTGAATCATCAATGGCGTTGTCGCCCGTCTCGTGCGCGAGCAACACCCAGTGCACAGGTTTGATCACTAGCCTACCCCACGACGCTTGTCAGTGGCGTGGCCACGACGCGGGGCGCGGGTCACTGGTCGGTCGACCTCTTCACTCAGCTCGGAGCATTTGTGGTGCCTTCACTCACGGCGCTGTCGTGCATGAACGATACGTGCGTCGCAGTGGGCAACGGCAAGATGCCAGTCAGATGGAGACGGGACGCTCGTACCGCTGGTCGTGACCTCCCACGGGGCGTGGTAACAACAAGTCGTGTCGTCGCGTGCGGAAGTAACTAACGATCGATACCGCTCGGCAGTTGATCGATGGGCCAATCGAGCAAGGTGACGGCGCAGTGACACGCGAAACGGTCGGTCATACCGGCGACGTAGGCGACACTGAGGGCGAGCGCGAGCGCGGGACTGTCGAGTGCCTCGTCACCGTCGACGACGTCGGGAATCAACGCCGGATGGATGGCGAAGTACTCGACGAGGGCGCGCAACATCGCCACGACCGATGACGCCTGTTGGCGCGACGCACCGCGTAGATAGATCGTCTCGTAGTTGAACGTTCGAAACGCCGCGAGTGCCTCGGCGTGGCGGGCGTCCATGCCGATGACACCGGTCGAGCGGATCGTGCGGATCATGGCGTTGATGAACGAGCCGAGCTGTTGGCTTCGTCGCACGCCGCAGCGCTCACGGACGATCGCCGGCAACTCGTCAGCGTTTACGATGCCCGCCGAGACGGCGTCCTCGAAGTCGTGACAGCTGTAGGCGATGCGGTCGGCCCAACTGACGACCTCGCCTTCGGGCGTCGAGGGCGCCGGGCGCGACCACGAGTGGTTGCGGATGCCGTCGAGCGTCTCGACACAGAGGTTCAGACTGACGAGCGACACGTCCGCGCCCCACACGGCGTGGTCGAAGCCGCCATCGACGAAGGGGTCGAGGGCCTCTTCGCTCGCGTGGCCGCCGGGTCCGTGACCGCAGTCGTGTCCGAGGGCGATCGCCTCGGTCAGTGCCGTGTTGAGCCCGACGGCGCGCGCGACGCCGGTCGCGACCTGGGCGACCTCGAGGGCGTGGGTGAGGCGCGTGCGCATGTGGTCGTCGGGGAAGACGAAGACCTGGGTCTTGCCGGCGAGGCGGCGAAAGGCGCTCGAGTGCAGGACGCGGTCGCGGTCACGCTCGAAACAGGTGCGGAACTCGTCGGGCGCTTCCTCGTGGGCTCGGTGTCCGGCCCCGTGACTTCGCGTCGCACCGATGGCGAGCACCGCGTCGAGTTGCGCTTCTCGCTCGGCGAGAGAACCAGGGAGCGTTGACGGACCCGTCTGAGACGTCAATCGACGCCGAGGAGTCGCGGTGGGCGACGGTGACGTCGTCGGCCGCGCCTTCGTAGCCCTCCATCGTGGCGGCCCAGCGGCGGCTGCGCTCCGAGATCGGGGGCTCAGTCACGTTTTCCATATAGTCCCTTCCTTCTAGCATGTGAATGTCGCCAACGTGGCAGAGGAGCAGTGATGGAAGTTCGTATCGGTATCGTGCAGTCCATGAAGGAGATCGAGGTCGTTCTCCCTGAGGACGCCAAGCGCGAGAAGGTGATGAAGGAGATCGAGACCGCGCTCGGTGAGGACACGGTGCTCTGGCTCACCGATCGCAAAGGTCGCCGCGTTGGCGTGCCGGCCGCGCGAATCGCCTACGTGGAGTTGGGTTCTCCGTCGAGCGAGCGCATCGTCGGTTTCGGCTCGGCTTGAGTTTGACGGGCGTCGTGCGGTGATCGACTACCACCTGCACCTCTGGCCCCACTCGGACTCCTCGGTCTGGTTCAAACTCGACCAGATCGCCGACTACTGCGAGGAAGCCGCGCGCCACGGCGTGACCGAATTGGCGCTCACCGAACATACGAGTCGCTTTCGTGACGTGCTCAGCGCCGTCGGGCCCTTCTGGCTGCGCTACGGTCACGAGCCGACCAGTCCGGTCCTGGCCGAGTACCTGGATTTTCACGCGCGCAACTCCCTCGAGGAGTACGTGACGCTCGCCCAGCGCGCGAAGGACGAAGGCCTGCCCGTCAAGATCGGTCTCGAGGTCGACTACTACGCCGATCAGATGGACGTGGTGTCGCCGCTGCTCGCGCAGTATCCCTTCGACGTGCTGATCGGTTCGGTCCACTGGCTCGGCACCTGGCAGTTCGACGACTACGACGTCCCGACGCACGCGCACGAGTGGACGGTGCGCGACGTCGACCAGTGTTGGGCTGATTACGCGCGCGCGATCGACGAGCTCGCGGCGTCGAACTCCGTCGACGTCCTCGCACACCCGGATCTGATTAAGGTCGCGGGCTACCTCGCGTCCGATCCCGGTGACTGGTGGGACGCGATGGCCGAGTCGGCCGCGAAGTCCGATCTCTCGATGGAGTGCTCGTCGGCGGGGTGGACCAAGCCAGTCAACGAGCAGTATCCGGCCGAGGGCTTCCTCGATCGCCTCGTGGCCAAGGGCCTCACGTTCACCACGGCCAGTGACGCACACTCACTCGAGCGCGTCGGCTCGCGGGCCGGGGAGTTGGCGGATCTCTTGGAGTCACGCGGCGTGCACGAGGTCGCGACCTACAACTCGCGTGAACGCCAGATGATCCCGCTGCGAGCGAGCTAGTGGCGACGCTCGCCGAACTCGCCGAGCTTCGCACCTCGCTCACCGATCCGGTCGTCGATCACCTCTTGCGACTCACGGCCTCGTGGTCGCTGTTGGCCGACCTCTCGTTCTCCGACATGTTGTTGATGGCGCGCGTCGACGGACCCGACAACGGTGACGCTGGTTTCGTCGTGCTGGGCCAGATGCGGCCGAACAACCGCTCGACCATGATCAACGACGACCTGGTCGGCACCACCCACGAGGCCACGTCCTGGCCGCTCGTGAACCTGGCCTTCGAGAGCGGCACGAGAATCATCGGCGAGGTCAACGTCGAGGCGATCGACGACGTAATCCCCGTCTGGTGCGTACCGGTGCGCTTCGACGGCCGCGTCGTGGCGGTGATGGTGCGCCTCCAGGGACCGCTGCGCGGCCCGGCGTCGCTCTACGAACAGGCCTACCTGTCCATATTCGAACGCCTCTGCGTGATGGTCGCGGACTCGACGTTTCCGTTCCGCGAAGAAGGCGTCGCCGGACCGGGCCTGCCGCGCGTCGGGGACGGGATCATCCTGATCGACGGCGACGGACGCGTGGAGTTCGCCACGCCGAACGCCGCGAACGCACTGCACCGGATGGGCATCTACGCCCCGGCCGAGGGATCGACGCTCGCCGAACTGGGACTGCGCGTACGCGTCGTCGAACGATCCCTGGAGTACGCGATCCCGGCGATGGAAGAGGTCGACCGCGGACACGACGTCGCGATCCTGTTTCACTGCGTGCCGCTGCTCGAGCACAACCTCGTGACCGGCGTCGTGACCTTGCTGCGCGACGTCTCGGACCTTCGTCAGTTGAACCGTCTCGTGCTCAACAAGGAGGCGGCCGTTCGAGAGGTGCACCACCGCGTGAAGAACAATCTGCAGACGATCTCGTCACTCTTGCGACTCCAGGCCCGACGAAGCGACGAGATCGAGACGCGCATCGCGCTCGGTGAGGCGGAACGTCGCGTGCGCTCGATCGCGGTCGTGCACGAAGTCCTGAGTCGCGAACCCGGGGAAGAGGTCGTCTTCGACGAGATCGTGCGTTCGCTGGTGTTGCTCGTTGAAGACACGGTCCTCGCGCTGCACCCGGTCGAGATCGTCGTGAACGGCTCTCTCGGCGTGCTGTCGACGGACCTCGCTACGCCGCTGGCCGTCGCGCTCGCCGAGTTGTTGACGAATGCCGTCGAACACGCGTTCATTGGCTTCGGTGGTACGAACAACGATCAAGTCGGAGTCGTGACGTTGAATCTCTCACTCGAGGACGGGTTCGCCGTCGCCGAGATTCGTGACAACGGTCGCGGCCTCGGTGAGGACTTCTCTCTCGAAGTGCCGAAGAGCCTCGGACTGTCGATCGTGCGCGACATCATCCGCGCGCAGCTACTCGGGACGATCGAGATGAAGAGTGTGAACTACTCCGACGGCGGGGGAACCTACGTGCGCGTGGCGGTACCGCTCAACGCGAAGCCCTAGAGCGACTGGGCGCGACGGCGCGCGGCCAACCACTGCTTGCGCAGCTTGCGACGCTCGTCCTCGGTCGTGCCGCCCCACACACCCGACTCCTGGTTCGTCGCGAGCGCGAACTCCAGGCAGGCCTTCTGCGCGTCACAGTTGTGACAGACGCGCTTGGCCGAGTCGATCTGTTCGGTCGCCATCCCGGTCGTGCCGATAGGGAAAAACAGTTCCGGTTCAGTGTCGCGACACGCAGCGTTTGAACGCCAATCAGCGTCGTCCCAGGCGTGCGTACGGTTCCAAATCAACGACATTTCAAATCCTTAGGGTGGGGGGTAATTCCACTGCAATTTCGCGAGAAATGGGCGGTGGTGGGAGTCAAATTTTAACGAATTTGTAACCGTAATACAAGGGCGGATTCACGAAAAAGTTGTATAACGCTCGTGTAATTACGTTCGCACCTGACAAACTCATCGGGTGATTGAGGTCTTCGCGCACCGTGGACTGCATATAACCGAACGCGAAAACACCATTGGTGCATTTGAAGCAGCAGTCAGCCTAGGGGTCGACGGCGTCGAACTGGACGTTCGGCGCACGAACGACGGCGTTTTGGTCGTGCACCACGACGCGAGCATCGACGGACGGGCGATTGCCGAAACAGGCCGTTCGGCTCTGCCGGACTACGTCCCGACCCTCGAAGAGGCCCTGAACAGCCTGGACGGTGTCGCGCGTCAACGTGGAGATCAAGAACGGCCGCGGCGTCGGCGAGCTCTACGACGAAACCGGCGAACTTGCCCGTCAGGTCCTCCAGACAATCGAGACCGCTGGGTGGAGCGACCGAGTCAGCATCTCGTGCTTCGACTTGGCGACGTGCGCGCTCGTGCGCTCGCTGAACCGCGACCTCAGCGTGGCGTGGCTCTTGTGGGACGTGGAGGCAGGTGACGCGCTGGTCCAGGCCCACGTGCTCGGGTTCAACGCGGTGAACCCGCACTACTCAACCGTCAGCGCCGACGTCGTCGAGCGAGCGGCGCACCTCGCGCTCGACGTGAATGTCTGGACCGTGAACGCCGAAGCGGATCTCGAGAGGATGACAGCGCTCGAGGTGGCGTGCATCATCACTGACGATCCGGCACTCGCGCGAGCAGTCGTGACGAGAGGGACCCCGACGGACGTCAGTGCGTAATGGCCTAGATTGAAGGCCATGAATATCGTCGTGTGCGTAAAGCAGATCCCCGACCCGGCCGCGCCGCAGTCGCTGGAGGCCTCCCACAATCTCAATCGTTCGGGGAAGCTGATCCTGGACGAGGCCGACACCTACGGCGTCGAGATGGCGCTCCAGCTGGTCGACAAGGCCGGGAGCGGTGAGGTCACCGTCGTCTCCATGGGTTCGGCCGCCGACGTCGCCGGACTGCGCAACGCCCTGGCGATGGGCGCCGCCAAGGCCGTCATCGTGAGTGACGACGCCCTTCGCGGCACCGACGCGCTCGGCACCGCCAAGGTGCTGGCCGCGGTCATCAAGCGCGAGAGCCCGGACCTGGTGCTCGCCGCGACCGAATCATCCGACGGTTACACCGGCACGACGCCGGTCCAGATCGCCGAACTGCTCGGACTGCCGTCGATCACCTTCGCCAAGTCCGTCACGATCGACGGCGGCAACGTCACGGTGGAGCGTCAGACCGAGTCCGGCTACGACGAGGTGACGCGCGCCTCTGCCGGCGCTCGTCACCGTCACCGCCGGCGTCGTCGAACCGCGGTACGCCTCGTTCAAGGGCATCATGGCCGCCAAGTCCAAGCCGCTCGAGGTCTTGAGCGTCGCTGACCTCGCTCTCGGCGACCAGACCGGTCCGGCCGGCGCGCGCCAAGAGATCACCGACGTCGTCGTCGCCGAGTCGCGCGCCGCGGGCGAGAAGTACGTGGACGAGGGCGACGGCGCCGAGCGCATCGTCGGCTTCCTCGAATCGATCAAGGTCCTGTAGGAGTCATCATGGCACTGTCAAACATCTGGGTCGTCGCCGAGCCGTCGAACGGCTCGTTCACGACCACCTCACTGGAACTCCTCACGCAGGCGCGCACCTTCGGCGGCAGCGTCTCGGCCATCACGTGGGGCGGCGACGCCGGCACTCGCGACGGTCGCCGGCGAGTACGGCGCGACGACGCTCTACGACGTCGGCGACCTCGGCGGCGCGCTGCCCGGCGTGCCGGTCGCGTCGGCGATCCAGGCGCTGGTCGCCTCGGTCGGCGTGCCCGACGCCATCCTCATCCCGACGAGCTACGACGGTCGCGACATCGCCGGACGACTCTCGGCTCGCCTCGATCGACCGGTCCTGACGAACGTGACCGGGCTCAGTGACAACGGTGGCCTCGTCACCGAGCACCCGATCTTCGGCGGCACCCAGACGGTGAAGGCGCACTTCACCGGTGACGGTCCCGGCATCTTCGTCATCCGCGCCAAGTCCTTCGTCGCCGAAGCCGAGCGGCGGTGCGCCCGCGACCGTCGTCGCGGCGCCCGTGGGTGACATCGGTTCCGACGGGCACGGCGAGCATCACCGCCACGCACGTCGAAGAGCGCGTCGGACCGAAGCTGGAAGAGGCCGCGGTCGTGGTCTCCGGCGGACGCGGACTCGGCGAGGCCGACAAGTACGCACTCATCGAAGAGACCGCGAAGCTACTCAACGGCGCGGCCGGCGCGAGTCGCGCCATCGTCGACGCCGGGTTGGGTTCCCTACTCGCACCAGGTCGGCCAGACCGGCAAGACCGTCAAGCCGACGGTCTACATCGCGTGCGGCATCTCGGGCGCGACCCAGCACATGGTGGGCATGAAGGGCTCGAAGAACATCGTGGCCATCAACAAGGACCCCGACGCCCCGATCTTCCAGATCGCGGACTTCGGCATCGTGGGTGACGTGCACAAGGTGCTGCCCGCCCTGATCGCCGCACTGAAGGCACGAAACTAAGGAATCTTGACGACTCGGGACCATCGACCAGGTCCTCGTGTTGTTCGCCACTCTGCGGGTCCGGTTATTTAGGCTGGGGGCACAATGAGCAGCCCCGTAATCTCGGATCGCCGGTGGTGGGCCCTCGGAGTCCTCAGCATCACGCAACTGATGGTGGCGCTCGACGCGACGGTCATCAACATCGCCCTGCCGCACGCGCAACGTGACCTGCACTTCTCACTCGCCAATCGTCAGTGGGTGATCACGGCCTACGCGCTCTCCTTCGGTTCGCTGCTCTTGGTCGGCGGACGACTGTCGGACATGTGGGGACGTCGCACGTCGCTCTACGTCGGGCTCGCGGGCTTCGCGGTCGCGTCGGCGGTCGGCGGATCGGCGCACAGTTTCTCGACGCTCGTCGCGGCGCGCGCCGTGCAGGGCGTCTTCGGAGCGGTCCTGGCGCCGGCGGCGCTCGCGGCGCTCTCCACGACGTTCGGCGACCCCACGGAACGGGCCAAGGCATTTTCGATCTACGGCGCCATCGGTGCGTCGGGCGCCGCGATCGGGCTGTTGCTCGGCGGCGCGTTGACCCAGTGGGCGACGTGGCGTTGGTGTCTCTTCATCAATCTCTTCTTCGCGGCGATCGCCATCGTCGGCGTCACGCTGTTCGTCGCCGGCGGCAAGCGCGAGGACAAAGCGAACCTCGACGTCCTCGGCACACTGCTCGGCAGCGCGGGGCTCTTCTTCGTCGTCTACGGATTCGCGCACGCGGTCAATACCGGTTGGGGAAACTAGATCACGTGGGGGAGTCTGGTGATCGGCGTCGTGCTCCTGGTCACCTTCGTGAAGTGGCAGCAGCGCTCGAAGAATCCCTTGCTCCCGCTTCGGCTTCTCATCAATCGCGTGCGCGGCGGATCACTCGTGGCGCTCTTTCTCACGAGCATCGGCATCTTCGGCATCTCGCTCTTCCTCGCGTACTACTTGCAGGGGACGCTCGGGTACTCGCCACTTCGCACCGGCGTCGCGTTCTTGCCGCTCGTGGGCGCGATCGCGCTCTCGGCGACCATCGCCAGTGCGCGCCTGTTGGCCGTGAGCGGACCACGACCGCTGATCCCGACCGGCATGCTGCTGTGGATGATGGGCATGGTGCTCTTCACGCGCTTGACGCCGAGCGCGGACTATTTCTCCAACGTGTTGCCGGGTCTCGTCGTGACGGGCCTCGGGCTCGGGTTGATCTTCGCTCCGGCGATCGCGAGCGCGACCGCCGGCGTTCGGCTCAGCGACGTCGGCGCGGCGTCGGCGCTCGTGAACACCACCCAGCAGATCGGTGGGTCGATGGGCCTGGCGCTGCTCAATACCATCGCGGTCTCGGTGACGGCTCGCGCGAACCGCATCCAACGCGATGGTTCCGAACCGCGACACTCGCCGTCCTCGCGACGCTGCACGGCTACGCCGTCGCGTTCTGGTGGGCGGCGGGATTCTTCGGCGTCGGTGCCGTCCTCACGTTCGGACTACTCGAGTCCGGCGTTCCCGATTACGACGACTGACGTCGCGACCGCGACCTAGATCAGCGGCCACGGATACGGCGGCCAGTCCGAGTCCTCGTCGGGTACCGGGTACGTGGCGTTCTCGACCAGTCCGTGCGCGCGGTGTTGGGCCAGCGCCAACTCGATGGGGTTGAGCCACTCGCCGACGTGCCCGGTCTCGCCGTTCGCGAAGCGACTGAGGCGCTCGAGCAGGTGAGCGTTCACGTCGAGTCCGGCGTACTCCCAGATGACGGTGCGCAGCTTGTCCTGCTCGTGGAAGCACAGGCCGTTGTCGATCGCCCAACACCGCTCACCGTCGTAGAGGACGTGACCGGACTTGCGGTCGGCGTTGTTGGCCACGACGTCGAAGGCCGCCAGTTCGCCGAACCAGTCGCGGAACTCGGGATGTTCACGCAGCGTGAAGTAGTGGTCCTCTTCGTTGTCGTCCACCCACCACTGGAGCGAGCCGATGCCGAAGGGGCCGTCGTCGCGTCCGACGGTCGTCGGGACGAGGTCGGTCTCCAGAGCGACGTCGAGTTCGTAGGCCGCGACCTCGCGACGCCAGAGGCCGTCGGGGAAGTCCCAGAGGGGCCGCTCGCCGGCCTCGGCCTTGTAACAGGCCTGGGCCTCGAGGCCGTCGAGTGTGACCGTGACCAACAGTGCCTGGTTGGAGGACGCGACGACGCGGCCCTCCACTTCGATCGAACCCTTCGACAACAAGGTGTGTTGCTCGTCGCGGTTCATCGCACTACCGGATCGGGGGCGCGTGGCCGTTCGTGCGCGGACAGTCGTGGCCCTTGGGATCGAGCGGTCCGCCACAGAGCGGACAGGTCGGTCGTCCGGCCTCGACGAGTCGCGCGATGGCGATGGCCAGGCCGCCGGCCCATTCGCGCGTCAGGGTCACGACCAATTCGTCCTCGCCCTCGAGGGACTCGAACGTGACCTCGATCGTCTGGGCCTCCTCGTCGAGCGCGACGGCGATGTCGCCGGCGACGAAGTCCGACTCGTACTCCGGTTCGAGGGCGAGGTCGTCCGGGAGATGGGCCGGTCGACCCAATTCGGCGATCACTTGGGCCAACCACTCGGCGAGGGCGGCGAGCTGTTGCTTCTCGCACTTCACGATCACGAGTCGTCGACCCTCGCGGACCTGGAGGAGGAACAGTCGATTGCCGACCTCGCCGCGCACGCCGACCATCACCTTGTCGGGATTGGCGAAGACGTAGTTCATGAGGGCGCGAGGTCCTTCAGCGACGCGGTGTTGTTGACGCTCAACACGACGGGCGTCGAGTTCGTGAAGCCGATCGCGCTGATCGAACAGGTGGAGATGACCGTTCGTTGGAAGAGGTCGAGCGGCACGCCCTGGGCGTAGGTGACGGCGGCCTTGATCGGATCGGCGTGACTCACGACGACGACGGTGCGGTTGCGGTGCGCAGCGGCAATACGCTCGAGCGTCGTCCATATTCGCAGTTGCATCTCGGTGAACGACTCGCCATCAGGAAATCGAAAGGTGCTGGGCGCGTGCTGCACGGTGCGCCACTCCGGCTTCTTTGCCAGCAGGTTCAGTTTCTTTCCGGTCCAGAGTCCGAAGTCGCACTCGAGCAGTCCGCGGTCAGTCTTGGGACGCAGGCGAAGCGCTCGCGCGATGGGCGCGGCCGTCTCACGCGTTCGTTCTAACGGCGAGACGTAGAGCGCGACGGGCTTGCGCGGTAGTTCACCGAGTCGTTGGGCGACGTTTTCGGCCTGGGCGACGACCACGCTCGGAGAGATGCAGCCCCGGCGCTCGTCCCGGCAGGATGATGCCGGTCGTCGCCGTGGCGCCGTGGCGCACGAGCAGCACGGTCGTGAACGTGGGGCGAGGAGGCACCCTTCCACGCTAATTGGCCTTTGGTAGACAGAGGTAGCCGTCTCCGCACGTGGACGGTCAATCGGCAGAGAGGGCAATGAAGAACATCTCGGCACGCAGATTCGCTTCGACGAGCTTCGCTCTTGGTTTAGTGATTGCGCTCTCCGTTATCTCGAATGCCGGAGCGTCCGCTCGAGGACACTTCGATGATCCCGTCGCGTTGACCGTCTGTGCCGGGCGAGTGTGGGTCATAGACGCGAATAACTCGCTTACCGAGGTCAACGAGGCGACTGGCGTAGTGGTACGAGTCCTCGGGTCAGCTTCCTACAACTTCAATAATCCCGTGGCACTCGGCTGCGCCCACGATCGTCTCTGGGTGGTCGACAAGGGGACGGCCACCGGCCAGAACGCCGGCGTCACTGAGATCAATGCCACGTCGGGGCAGTTACTACGCGTCCTCTCGAGTCCGGGCTACCGGTTCGACCAGCCGAACGCCATTGCCGTCGGCGGGTCGCACGTATGGGTCACCAACGGGGCGACGCAGCAACAGCCGCCGACAGCCGACGGCGACACCGGGAACTCCGTCACTGAGATCGGTGCCGCGAACGGCTCGGTCGTTCGGGTCATCAGTGGCCCGAAGTACCAGATCAACTACGCCTTCTCCGTCGTCATCCTCGGAGCCCACGTCTGGGTCGAGAGCGCCAGCGGTCTCACGGAGATCAACGCCTCCAATGGATCGTCGGCGCACTTCTTCAAGGGAACCGGCAAAGTCGAGACGTCGCCCAACGCGCTCACGGTGGCCGGATCACATCTTTGGGGAGCGACCGAGAGCACGGTGGTTGAGATAGGCACAGCCAATGGGGCCACGCTGCGTACCGTCGCTGGCGACACAAAGCCTCACAACGGCATCGGGGCTATCGCCTCGAACCGCGCCAACGTGTGGGTCGCCAACTACGACAATTCCGTCTCCGAGATCAACGCCACCACGGGGCAACGCGTGCGAGTGATCCGCGGCCCGGCTGACGAACTGGACCAACCCGAAGGCATCGCGCTCTCCGCGAGCGACGTGTGGGTGACGAACCAGCCGAACAACGCGCTGGTCGAGTTCAACGCGACGACCGGCTCCCTCGTTCGGGTGATTAAGTAATACGAAAGTTCTCTCGAAGCGTTCTCGAGACCATCGCCGTCGCTTAGTTAAGAGTGACGGGGATTCGGCGTGGACCCGGCACCGCCGATTCGGGCCAGCGTTTCCGTGAGATGACGGCCAATCGGTGCAACAGCGCGACCGCGCCGGGATCGTCGTCGCCCGGTCGAGTTTCGATGAGGCCGCGCTCTTTCATCGCGTTCATGAGTTCGCGACCCTGATCGGTGCGCACGATGACCAACGTCCAGTCACCGAAGGCGCCGATGCCGCCGGTTGAGATATCGGCGTGTTCGGCGGCGAAGTCCGGACACTGCTTGCAGCCTTCGCGGGTGAAGGCGTGCGCCTCCTTCAACGGCACTTCATGGAAGTTGCCGTCCTTCGTCCAGATCTGGAAGACACCCTTGATGTTCATCTTCAAGATGTCGGCGCGCTTGATGTTGTACTTCGCTTCGAAGAGCTCCTCGAAGATTGAGTCATCGAAGGTCTTGGAACACATGAGGCCAATCGTCAGACACAGTCGCCGTGCGAGTTTGCCGGCCTTGCGCGACTGCATGGCACCGGGCGCCGAGGCCATGCAGCCCATGCCCACGAGCGCGATCCGCTCGGCGCCGCCTTCGGCCGCCTCGGGGTAGGCCAGCAGGTTGGCGCTGTAGGTGTAGCGCGACTTCGCGGTCTCGATCACGTCTTCGCGGGTACGTGCCACCTGGGGCACCGCGCGCCACGTCGAGCCGTCGCCCTCGAGTCCGCTCACCAAGGCGGCGTCGATGACGTCGTTCTCCAAGGCGTAGATCAACAACGCCGAGACGAAGCCGCCGTCCTGACCGTTCTCGACGAGCGACTCGTCGGTCGCTCGCGCCAAGAGGACGTCACCGATGCCCGAGACTTCGTCGTCGGTGCGTTCGCGCGCGAACTTGTGCGTGTCGATCTCGGACTCCCAGTTGCGAAAGCGGGGGCAGGCCCTGGTGCACATCGTGCAGCCCTTCTGGCCGTGCGTGCAGTCATCCGGTCCGCCGTCGATGTCGAGGTGGAATGGCCGGTAGACGCCGTTGTCGGTCTCGTAGTCGAGCACCGGGTGCGGACAGGCGATCACGCAGGCCGCGCAGCCGGTGCACAGCCCCGAGGTCACGACCTCGCTGAAGAGTTCTTTCCACTGCGGCTTCTCGAGTGCCATGGGTCAACACTAGTAACGAAGATACGAAATCGATTTGACGATACGCTCGCCGCGTGCCTGAGATTCTCGAAGTCGAGTCCTATCGTCAACTCGCCGATCGGGTCGTGGGCGCCACGATTACTCGCGGGTGGGCCGACGCGCTCGCCGCGAAGAAACTGACGAGCGTCGGCGCGTGGGCGAGGGCCGTTAAGGGTCTCACGATCACGGCGACCGACCGACGGGGCAAGTTGCTGTTGCTCGACACGGACGGCGTTCGGCTCGGCATGCGCTTCGGGATGACGGGCGTGTTGTTGATCGACGGCGACGCCGGCATCGATGGTCTCTTCTACGGTCCTCACGACTACCGCTCCGACTGGATCCGTGGGGGACTGGAATTTAACGACGGACGCAAGTTGCTCTTGCACGATCCGCGACGTCTCGGTCGCTTCGAGATCGCACCGGACTTGAGTGAACTCGGACCGGACGCGTTGACGCTCACGAAGAAGCAGTTCGAACAGATGATCCACACGCGCGGCGACGGACGCGCCATCAAGGCGAGACTGATGGATCAGTCAGCGGTCGCCGGTGTCGGCAATCTGCTCGCCGACGAGATGCTCTTTCGCGCAGGCGTCGATCCGCGCACACCGACCGGCCTCTTGAGCGTCGAACAACGCGCCGCGATCTACAAGGCCTTCACGCACACGATGCGAACGCTGCAGCGTCGCGGTGGGTCGCACTTGGGCGATCACATGGAGGGCCGCTATCCCGGGGCTTTCTGTCCGCGCGACGGCGCGCCGATGCTCTCGGCGACGATCGGTGGTCGAACAACGTATTGGTGCTCGAAGCACCAGATCTAGTGTCCTAACCGTCAACGATTGCGTCGTTCGCGGCTTGCGCGAGACGCGCTCTTCTGTCGCATTCAGGTCGAAGGCCGGATCAGTCGGTGCCGCACTCGTCGAGAAACGCTCGGGCCGCTCGCTTCGAACGGAGTACGTGCAGCGCCGCGTGCTGTCCGTGCTCGGAGATGATCGCGCGTTCTCGCTCAGGCTGCGTACGACGATCCCGCCAGTTGACCCCGACCGACCGCCACTCGTCGCGTAAGCGTTGGATCACAGAGTCGTCGCAACCATCGGGCATCACGGTGCCAGCTGGGCCTTCGAACTCCGCGCACGAACGCCCGACCAGGCGCAGAGCCACCAAGGCGTAGCGAGCACGACCACTGTGTCTGCTCGCTCCAGGCGAAGATCGAGCGTTTCGTGGTAGTTGCCGTCGGCGATCCAAGCGTCGCCCGCGAGCAGGTTGCGCTGCTTCGACCGCCACTCGTCATCCGACGGCTTCATCCAGGCTGGTTTCCAATAGTGGAGGTCGAGATGGATCAGCGGTAGACCGGACCTCGTCGACAAGGCCTTCGAGAACGTGCTCTTCCCGGACCCGGGCATCCCGGTGACGATGACGCGACGGCCGATGGCTCCCGATGCATTTGCCCATCTAGATCCAGTATCCCAAAGGGCGCCGGAGGACGGGCGAACGTTGCCTGTCGTGCCACTAGGCGCCGTCGAGGAGTCCTCGCAGGCCGCTCGGCTCGTAGGGACCGATGACGAGTTGCTCGAGCACACCGATTCCCGTCTCGTCACCGCATGTGGCGCGCACGACGTGTTGCACGTGGATGTTCGCGTAGTCGAGGGGGTCGAGCGACTCGAGGTTCAGTTGCTCGCCGCTGACGATCGGGCCGCCGTGCCAGCGGCCGTGGGCGAACTGCGGATGGCTGTAGCCGACGCCGCGCATCTGGAAGCGCAACAGCGGCGTGAGCGTGATCTCGCGCTCGCCGAGTTGCAACGACGCGTGACGCATCCAGCGCGTTCCGCGTTGCATCTCGACTCGTAGCGCCCCCTGAGTCATTTCGGCGACGCCGTCGCGTGGCAACAGCACCGCCGAACGACTCAGAGGATGACCATGGGCGTCGTCGAAGGTCATGAAGTGCAGTCCACCCTCGCCGAAGTGCAGCGGCGCCCAGAAGAACGCGAGTTGCGGCGCCCGGTGACTCTCGACGCCGGGCAACGGCTCGCCGATCGGCCGCACGCCCCACGAACGGTCCTTCGTGCCGAGGAGTCCACTCGGTACTTCGTGTCGTCCATTCGGCGTCTCGATCCATCCGCTCCACGTGCCGAGCTGGGTCGCGCGCGTGACGTCCATGAACAACTTGGCACCGTCGTGCATGGTCTGTCGAGGTTCTTCGGAGATGGCGGTCGTTCGGGTGTAGGTGAGGTCGCAGCGGAGTCCTTGGTCGGCCGCCTCGACGACCACGCGATTCACGCGCATCGGCTCGATGATCTCGATACGAATCGGACCAACTGACAGTTGTGCGACCCGCGAGGGCCTCGCTCGCGAAGACCGAGTACTGGCGCTCGCCCTGGACGACCGAGAAGGCGCCGTCGATGACGCCGCGATTCGGATAGAGACCGAGCGCGACGGCGAAGTAGAACTCTTCGTCGTAGCCGTTGAACCAGAATCGGTCATAGGCGTTCGGGTGACCGTCCATGACGTGCGCGAGAGGTAACGCCGTCTGGTGGAGTGGATAGTCGTCTTCAGCTAACAGCACGGCGCCCCAATTCCTTGATCGCGTCCCAACGGGTGGCCGCGATGAGCGCGCGCTCGATCATCGCGAGGAACATGTCGTCACCGCGCTCAGTCTGTTCGACGATCACCGACGCCGCAACCAACATGACGATCGGCTGGAGCGTGTAGCGAGCGAACTCGTGGCGCGCCACGTCGACCGGGATTTCGACGCCGTAGTCGTGCATCTTGGCGAGGTAGTAGTCCAGCAACTCGAACTCGTGGCGCGCGCAGTCCTCGGGCGACAGGCTCGTCGTGAGGAAGTAGGCGACGTCCAGGAGCGGACTGCCGACGCCGACTGTCTGCCAATCGACGACCGCCAGGGCCACGGTGGCGTCGCAGGCGTCGATGAGGAGGTTGTCGGTGCGAAAGTCGCCGTGTGTGACGCAGGGAAACGGGGTCACGTAGTCGCTGAACAGTGCGAGGCGGTCCTTGAGGGCGACCACCATCGTGCGCAGCTCCTCGTCGAGGCGTGCGTCGTAGCGATCGATGAACTGGTCGAAGAGCAGTGGCAACACCGACTCATAGAGCGGCCGTAGTTCGGTGGCGACGCCGCGCAGCCACGGGGCGTCGTGCAACGGGGTCTTCGCGTGCGTCGGGCCGTGCAGTCCGGCCAACGCGGCCAGACCGGCGCGCGCGGTGCCGATCGAGACGCCGACGAACTGGTCGATCACGGCCGACGGGCTGAGGTCTTCGAGCAGCAGCAAGAAGTTGTCCGTGTCGTCGCGCTCGGCGACGTAGCAGTGCGGCGTGCGCGTCGCGATACTCCCCGCGAGGTGTTGGTAGAACGAGACCTCGCGCTCATAGAGATGCTGCAGCGCCGCCGTCGCGCGGCTCACGTCGTTGGTCGACGGCACCTTGGCGATGACGCTCGACGTGCCTGCGTCGTGTTCGACGGTGAGGCGGTAGCAGTTCGCGACCTGACCTTGCCCAATCGACGTGACCGCGACGTTCGTCACGTCGCGCAGGCCGAGGTGGCTCGACAGCCACGCGGCGTCCAGTTCGTCGATCGATGGCACCAACGTCACGCGAAACCCCCCGGTCATTCTGCACCATTGACCCATCCGTTCTCTCGGGGCCGCACCGATAAGAATGACGTGGTGCAGTCCTTCATCACCCACTACGGCTACTTCGCCCTGTTCGTCCTCTCGGTCCTGTCTTCGGCGTGCATCCCGATTCCCTCTGAGGTCGCCTACGGCTTCGCGGGGGCACTCTGTACCGCGGCGGTCACCGGTCACGTGCGCTTCTCGCTGTGGGCCGTCATCGTCGTGGGCACGCTCGGCTCACTCGTCGGCGCGGTCATCGCCTACGAGGTCGGACGCAGCGCCGGACGAACGATCGTCGAACGATGGGGTAAGTGGCTTCTGCTCTCGACCAAGGACCTCGACCGCGGCGAGGTCTGGTTCGAGCATTACGGCTCGTGGTCGGTCTTGATTGGCCGCGTCATTCCCGTCGTGCGCAGTTTCATCTCGGTGCCCGCGGGTATGGCCGAGATGAACCGGGCGCGCTTCGCGATGCTGACGACGATCGGCTCGGCGGTGTGGGTAGCGCTGCTCGCCGGACTCGGTTACGCGGCCGGTTCGAACTGGAAGCACGTGAGCGGCGACTTCCACGCCTCGGAGTACCCGATCATCGCGATCGTCGTCCTCGGTCTCGCCTACGCGATCTGGCACCGTTGGCGCACCGTGCGACGAGAGAGTGCCGCTTAGTTCGTCAGCGTGGCGAGGACCTTGTCGGCGTGGCCGTCGGCGCGCACGCCGTACCAGGCGTGTTCGATCTTGCCGGTGGGGCCGACGACGAACGTGGAGCGGATCACGCCGGTCACCTTCTTGCCGTACATCATCTTCTCGCCGTAGGCGCCGTAGTTGGTCATGACCTTCTTCTCCGGGTCACTCAAGAGATCGAAGGTGAGCCCGTACTTCTTTCGAAAGGCGACGTGCTGCTCGGCGTCGTCCGGTGAGACGCCGAGCACCTTGACGCCGAGCTTGCGAAAGGCCGACAGTCCGTCGTTGAACTGACAGGCCTCTTTGGTGCATCCGGGCGTGTCGTCGGCCGGGTAGAAGTAGATGACGAATCGCTCACCTGCGAAATCCTTCAGTGCGACGGTCTTTCCGGACTGATTGGGAAGTGAGAACGCCGGTGCTTTGGCACCGATTTCCAGTCGTGACATGCGTCTTTCTCCTCTTGAGCGCTGAAAATCCAACATTATGTCGTAGACTAGGGACGAAGCTCTAGAAATCGAGCTTGGGCCTACTCTTACCTACGCCGGTTCCGGGTCCAACCGAGAAACGTCGTTGTCCCGTGAGTAGTCAAATCAATAAATCCGTGCCGTCAGTGCCGGATTCGTACGCCACCAATAAAACCTTCGCCGAACTGGGCGTCGCGCCCGAATTGGTCGCCGTGCTCTTGGAGCAGGGGATCACGACGGCCTTCCCGATCCAGGCCCTCACGATCAGCGACGCGCTCGCTGGTCGTGACGTCTGCGGCAAAGCCAAGACCGGCTCGGGCAAGACGCTCGGCTTCGGTCTGCCGATGCTCCAGCGCATCTCGGCGGGCGAGACCTTCAAAGCCAAAGACGGCGGCCCGGCCCGGCCCCGGGCGCTGGTGCTCTTGCCGACGCGCGAACTCGCGGTCCAGGTGCACGAGGTCTTGAAGCCCCTCGGCGCCGCGCTGGGCCTTCACGTGAACGCCGTCTACGGCGGCGCCGACATCGAACGCCAGGTGAAGTCACTGCGCCGGGGCTGTGACGTCATCATCGCCACCCCGGGACGTCTGATCGACCTCGGTGACCGTGGCGAGGTCAACGTGGAGAACCTCGACGTGCTCGTCCTCGACGAAGCGGACCGCATGGCCGACATGGGATTCATGCCCCAGGTCGAGTGGGTGCTACGGCGCATCGCCGAACGACCCCACCAGACGCTGTTGTTCTCGGCCACCCTGGACGGCGCCATCGACCGCCTCGTGAAGCGCTACCTCACCGACCCGGTCTTCCACGAGGTCGCGAGCGACTCCCAGACGGTCTCGTTGATGGTGCACCACTTCTTGAACGTCCACCAGATGGACCGGATCAAGGTCGCGGCGACCATCTGCTCCTCCTTCGGCAAGACGCTGATCTTCTGTCGCACCAAGCGCGGCGCCGACCGATTGGTCGAACAGCTCCAAAAGGAGGGCGTGGACGCCGCCGCGATCCACGGGGACCTGCGCCAGAGCCAGCGCGAAAAGGCCCTGGCCGACTTCTCCGGGGACCGTCTGGCGGTCCTGGTGGCGACCGACGTGGCCGCTCGGGGACTGCATATTGACGCAGTCGACTGCGTAATCCACTTCGACCCCCCGGAAGACCAAAAGGCCTACCTCCACCGCTCCGGGCGGACGGCCCGCGCCGGCTCGACGGGAGTTGTGGTGTCTTTGTTACTGTGGAATCAAATTATTGAGGCTGAAGTGATCATGCGTCGTCTTGGACTTAAGCGGCCGATCGTGGAGGTCTTTTCAAATGACCCACACTTGAAGGACCTGGCCAGCTGGGATCCGACCAGGGAGGACTCAGTACTGTGAGCAAGAAGAGCGCGTTGCCGATCTTCAAGTACAACAAGTCCATAAAACGCGCCCTCGTTGTTGTCGCTCACCCCGATGATGTTGATTTCGGCAGTGCCGGAACGATTGCAACTTTGACCGGTAAGGGCGTAGATGTTGCGTACTGCCTCGTCACGTCGGGCGACGCCGGTGGCGACGGATCGACACTCACGCGCGAGGAAAGATCAGAGATTCGCGAGACTGAACAGCGCGCTGCTGGTCGCGAAGTGGGAGTGACGAATATCACATTCCTCCGATGGCCCGACGGTCAGGTGGAGCCCACGTTGTTGCTCCGTCGTGAAATCGCGCGCGTCATCCGCACGCACCGCCCGGACCTCGTGATCACCCAGAGCCCCGAACGAAACTGGGAGCGCATGCGCGCGAGCCACCCGGACCACATGGCCTCGGGCGAAGCGACGATGCGCGCGGTCTATCCCGACGCTCGCAATCCCCACGCCTTCCCAGAGCTGTTGCGTGAGGGTCTCACGCCGCACACCGTGCCGCTCGTGTGGCTGAGTGGCAGCAACGCCACGATGGTCGTCGACATCACCAAGCGCTTCAAGTACAAGCACGCGGCGTTGAAGCGACACGTCTCACAAGTCGGTGACAACAAAGGTCTGAAGAAGATGCTGAAGGAATGGGCTCGCGCCGTCGCGAAGAACGCGGGCATGGGCAAGGGCCGACTCGCCGAAGGTTTCAAGGTCGTCGTCACCAGTTAGAAACGGCGGCACCGTTCTAGTGTGTCGTCAATGGATTCCGCGCCCGTCACGCAACGCACACCGATTGCTCAACGTCAGGTCGCCAAGGGTCTCAACCAGATCTTCCTCGGGCTCACGCGCGCCAACTTCCCGGCGCAGTTCCTCGCGGGCATCACGCTGCTCGCAATAGCGATACCCGAACAACTCGCCACGTCACAGCTCGCCGGCGTCCCGGCCTTCACCGCGATGATCGCCTTCATCACCGCGACGCTGGTCTTTTTCGCAATCGGGTCCAACCCCATCGTCTCGGTGGGCGCGGACTCGACGATCGCGCCGCTGTTCGCGGTGGCGTTGCTGCGTCTCGCGCCGGCGTCCTCGCCGGAGTACATGGAACTCGTCGCGGCGACGGCCGTCGTGGCCGGACTCATCGTCATGCTCATCGGGCTACTCAAGCTCGGTTGGCTCGCCGACTTCTTGTCACTGCCGATCGTCGCCGGCTTCATGGCGGGGATCGGCGTGATCATCATCACCCACCAACTCCCTCGGGTCCTTGGCGTCCCGTCCGGCGGAGAGTCCTTCATCTCGCGACTCCAGTGGATCAGTCACCAGTTCGGTCACGTCAGCACCTGGTCGATCATCATCGCCGTGGGCACGCTCGTGGTCATGGTGGTGGGCGAGAAGATCAACGCCAAGTTGCCGTGGGCATTGGCCGCGGTCCTCGCCGCGACCATCATCACGGCGACCGCGTCACTCGCGAGTCACGGCGTGCAACAGCTCGGCACCGTCAGCGCCGGGCTGCCGACCTGGCGACTGCACTGGTTGAGCGGATCCGAGTGGGGGACCGTCGCTACGACGGCGCTCACCTTGGTCATCGTCATCCTCAGCCAGAGTGCCGCCACCTGTCGCACGACCGCCGACGATTTGGCCATCGCCGACAACATCAGTCGCGACTTCGTGGGCATCGGACTGGCGAACGTCGCCTGCGGGCTCGTCGGGGCGTTCCCGGTGAACGCCAGCCCGGCGCGCACGACGGTCACGAAACTCGCCGGCGGTCGCACCAAGTTGGTGCTGCTGGTCGCCGGCGTGGGCGCGCTGATCCTTTCGCCCTTCGCCAAGTTCGCCCACATGATCCCCCTGGCCGCGCTCGCCGGCGTGCTGCTCTTCGTCGGCGGGCGACTCATCAAGGTCGCGCAGTTCCGCAAGATCCTCTCGGCGAGCCGCTACGAGTTCGCGCTGGCGCTGATCTCGGCGCTCGGGGTCATCTTCATCGGCGTCGAGCAGGGCCTCGCGATCGCCGTCGGACTCGCGATCCTGGACCAGACCTGGCGCTCGGCGCGTCCGCGGATGGTCGAACTGGGCCGGCGAAACGGCACTACGAGTTGGGAGCCAGAAGAAGAGGAGGGCGTCGAACGGGTCGATCACATCCTCGCACTGCTCTTCGGCGAGGAACTGTTCTTCGCCAACGCCGGCATCTTCCGACGCGAGATGCACGACGAGCTAGTGAAACAGCCCGCGACCCAACACGTCATCATCGACGCCGTGGCGATCGCCGACATCGACTACACGGGGATGACGGCGTTGGCCCAGGTCGTGGGCGACCTCGACAAGGACAAGATCTCGATTGCCTTCTCGCGCGCGAATGACACCGTGAAAGACCGCCTCAAGAAGTCGACGAACGCCGCGATCAAGACGATCAAGCTCTTCGACAGCACCGACGCCGCCGCGGTCGCGGCCGAAGCGATGACGAAGAGTTAACTAAGAACTGGCTCCCAAAGAGTTGAGCACCGCGACCTCAGGGAACGTTGACGGCGCGCCGTAGCCGTGCTCAGTCAGCCACCGGATCTCCATCAAACTTCGCAACGACCAGTACGCGCGAATCACGTCCAACTCGATGTCGCCGCCATAGCCCGCGACGACATCGTCGAGGTGCTCTTCGTGTGCGAGCGTCAGAGTGGCGAGGTCATACATCGCATCGCCTTGGCCGCCCTCGGACCAGTCCACGACGCCGCTCACTTCTTCACCGTCGACGAACACGTGAACGATCTGCAGGTCGCCGTGGATGAACACCGGCGTCCATGGTCGCAGCGCCGCCTCCGCGACCTGACGATTGCGCCTGACGACGTCAGCGGACACGACATCGTTGGCGATGAGCCAAGCACACTCCGAGTCGAGCTTTGGCGGAAACTCGAACGTGCCCTGACTGCTGAGGGCGGGCAGCTGCTGACACTGGCTACTGGGCCACGGCGGCGGCGGAGCGTCGTGCAGCGTGCGAGTGGCGGCACCCGCTGCAACCCACGCCGCCGAAGACGCACGCGAAGGCTCGTTGAGCACGCCGAGCGCGGATCCAGGAACCGCCGCGAGGGCGAGCACCGACGGCTGGCGCCAAAGGACCTCGGGGGTGGGGATCGGTGCCATCGCGATGACCTCGACCTCTCGGTCGATGCGCGCTTGATCCGCGTCGATCTTCAGGAACACGTCGCCGACGCGCAGCGTCACGCGCTCCGAATGCGCGACGACGACTTCGATCTCGCGCATATCGTCATTCATTGCACAAGCTACCGACGACGCACCAGTTAACTCGTCGCGAGGTGTCGCAGCACGAAGTTGAGTACACCGCCATGACGGAAGTACTCAGCTTCGGTCGGCGTGTCGATGCGAAGTCGCACGTCGAAGGTCACGACCTCTGCGTTCGTGCGCGTGGCAGTGAGCGTCACCGTCGGCACCGTCTCGCCGCGGTTGAGCGCGTCGAGTCCGGCGACCGCGAACACCTCGGTGCCGTCGAGGCCGTAGGTCGCGGCGCTGTCACCGGCGAGGAACTGCAGCGGCAAGACGCCCATGCCCACGAGGTTCGATCGGTGGATGCGCTCGTAGCTCTCGACGAGCACGGCCCTCACGCCGAGCAGCTTCGTGCCCTTGGCGGCCCAGTCGCGACTCGATCCGGTGCCGTACTCCTTGCCGGCGATGATCATGAGCGGCGTGCCCTCGGCCTGATAGGCCATCGCGGCGTCGAAGATCGACATCTCGGTGCCCTCGGGCAGCTTCAACGTCACGCCGCCCTCGGTGCCCGGCGCCATCTGGTTGCGGATGCGGATGTTGGCGAACGTGCCGCGCACCATGATCTCGTGGTTCCCTCGGCGCGTGCCGTAGCTGTTGAAGTCGGCCTGGGCGACGCCGCCGTCGATCAGGTACCTTCCGGCCGGTGAGGAGGCGCGGATGTTGCCGGCCGGCGAGATGTGGTCCGTCGTCACCGAGTCGCCGAGTTTGGCCAGCACGCGCGCGCCGGAGAAGTCCGTGACGACGCCCGGCTCCATCGTGAGACCGTCGAAGTACGGCGGGAGCTTCACGTAGGTCGAGGTGGGGTCCCAGTCGTAGGTGACGGCATTCGTGGTCGGCACCTGCTGCCAGCGTTCGTCACCGCTGAAGGCGCTGGCGTAGCGCTCCTCGAACATCGCGGGCGTGATCGACGCGCGCACGGCCTCGGCCACGTCGGCGTCACTCGGCCAGAGGTCGGACAGGAAGACCGGCTGCTCGTCGGTCCCGATGCCGAGCGGTTCATTGGCGAGGTCGATGTCCATCGTGCCCGCGAGCGCGTAGGCGACGACGAGCGGGGGACTGGCGAGGAAGTTCTGCTTGACGTCGGGGTGGATGCGACCCTCGAAGTTGCGGTTGCCCGAGAGCACCGACACGACCGAGAGGTCGTGTTCGTTGACGGCCTCAGAGACCCCGGCCAGCAGCGGACCGGTGTTGCCGATGCACGTCGTGCAGCCGTAGCCCGCGAGGTAGAAGCCCAGGGCGTCGAGCGGCTTCACCAAGTCGGCGCGCTCCAGGTAGTCCATGACCACGCGACTGCCCGGCGCGAGTGACGTCTTCACCCAGGGCTTCACGCTCAGTCCGAGTTCGACGGCGCGCTTCGCGACGAGGCCGGCGCAGACCAGCACCGAGGGGTTCGACGTGTTCGTGCACGACGTGATCGCCGCGACGACGACCGCGCCCTCGCGCAGCGTCTCGGCCATCTCCTCGCCGTGCACCTCTTTGGGCTCGCGACCGAGGGCGTCGCGGAACGCGCCGCGCGCGCCCGAGAGCGACACGCGGTCCTGGGGCCGCTTCGGACCGGCGAGGCTCGGCTCGACGGTCGTGAGGTCGAGTTCGACGTACTCCGAGTAGATCGGCTCGCTCGCGCGCGTGATCGTGCCAGAGGCCCTGCACCTTGGCGTAGGCCTCGACGAGGTCGAGCTGCTCCTTGGCGCGACCGGTGAAGGCCAGGTAGTCGACCGTCAACTGGTCGATCGGGAAGATCGCGCACGTCGCGCCGTACTCCGGGGACATGTTGCCGATGGTGGCGCGGGTCTCGAGCGAGAGCGACGTCACGCCGGGACCGTAGGCCTCGACGAACTTGCCGACGACGCCGTGCTTGCGCAGCAGCTCGGTGATCGTGAGCACGACGTCGGTCGCGGTCACGCCCTCGCGCGGCGCGCCGGAGAGACGAAGTCCGACGACCGGCGGGATCAACATCGAGGTCGGCTGACCGAGCATGCCGGCCTCGGCCTCGATGCCGCCGACGCCCCAGCCGAGCACGCCGAGGCCGTTCACCATCGTCGTGTGCGAGTCGGTGCCGACCAGGGTGTCGAGGTAGGCGACGCCGTCGTGTTCGAAGACGACGCGCGCGAGGTGCTCGAGGTTGACCTGGTGACAGATGCCCATGCCCGGGGGCACGACCCGGAACTGCTCGAAGGAGCTCTGGGCCCACTTCAAGAACGTGTAGCGCTCGATGTTGCGCTCGTACTCGATGACGACGTTCTCGTCGAAGCTCTGGGCGGTACCGGAGCGCTCCAGGATCACCGAGTGGTCGATGACGAGTTCGACCGGCACGAGCGGATTGATCTTGTTCGGGTCGCCGCCGAGGGCGATGATGGCGTCGCGCATCGAGGCCAGGTCGACGACGGCGGGCACGCCGGTCAGGTCCTGCATGAGGACGCGCTCGGGCGTGAAGGCGATCTCCTTCGCGTCCTCGCCGGCGGCCTCACCGTGACGCGACGGATTCTCGCCCCACCGCGCGAGCGCCTCGATGTCGGCGGCGGTGACCTTGACGCCGTCTTCGTGTCGCAGCAGGTTCTCCAAGAGCACCTTGATGGAGTACGGCAGTCGGTCGACGCCGAGCGCGGCGAGTGCGTCGGATCGCAGCGAGTAGTACGTGAGTTCGCGGCCTCCCACGTTGAGTGTCTTTTGCGAGCCGAAGGAGTTGAGTGAGGTCATGGCTCCATTCTGCCGTGTCCGTTGCGTCGCCGTTTCGCCTCGTGGAAGCGGGTGGCGTGAACGAAGTGCGAGACTTGATGCCATGACGTCGACCTACGACACGCTCCAGTCACGCCTGCAAAGCGCGTTCGACACGCTCGAAGTGGGCGCCGACCCGGTCCTTCGCACGTCGGATCGAAGCGACTACCAGTCCAACGGCGTCATGGCGCTCGCCAAGCGCTTGGGGCGCTCTCCGCGTGACGTCGCCGAGGAGATCGTCGGTCACGCCGACCTGGACGGCGTCGCGACCGTCGAGGTCGCCGGACCAGGGTTCTTGAACCTGACGCTGACGCCGGCGTTCCTCGGCGATCAATTGACGCGCTGCGCGGCGACGAGCGTCTCGGCATCGAGCGCGTCGCCGAACCGAAGACGGTCGTCATCGACTACTCCGCGCCGAACGTCGCCAAGGAGATGCACGTCGGCAACCTTCGATCGACGGTCATCGGCGACGCGCTCGCGCGGATGTACCGCTTCGCGGGCCACGACGTCATCGCGCGCAATCACGTCGGTGACTGGGGCACGCCCTTCGCGATGCTGATCGAGCATCTCCTGGACCGCGACCGGGGCCCCGGCGGCGCGACGTTCTCGATCGGCGACCTCGACGGCTTCTACAAGGAGGCCCGCACCAAGTTCGACGCCGACGAGTCGTTCAGAGACGCGTTCGCGCGCCCGCGTCGTCGCGCTGCAGTCGGGTGACCCGGAGACGCTGCGTCTCTGGCGCGTCATCGTCGATCAGTCGATCGCGTACCTCGACCTCGTGTACCAGGACCTCGGCGTCACGCTCACGGTCGAGTGACGTCGTCGGCGAGTCCTTCTACGACGACATGCTCGACGACGTCGTCGCCGACCTCTTCGCCGCCGGACTGCTCGTCGAGAGCGACGGCGCGCTGTGCGTCTTCCCGCCGGGCTTCACCAACCGCGACGGTGAGGCGTTACCGCTCATCGTGCGCAAGAGCGACGGGGGCTTCGGCTACGCCGCGAGCGACCTCGCCGCGGTGCGCGACCGCGTCGACAACCTCCACGCCGACGAGATGCTCTACGTCGTCGGCGTGCCCCAGGCCCAGCACTTCGAGATGGTGTTCGCCGTCGCGCGCATGGCCGGGTGGCTCCCCGATCGCGTGCGCTGTGAGCACGTCACCTTCGGCAACGTGCTCGGACCCGACCGCAAGATGTTCAAGTCGCGCAGCGGCGAGACCGTCAAGCTCGCGGCACTCGCTCGGCGAGGCGATCGAACGCGCGGACGCGGCGCTGCAGGAACGAAACACCGACCTCGACGACATGGCGCGAACGCAGCTGGCGGTGCAGATCGCGCGCGCGGCGATCAAGTACGCCGACCTCTCGACCGATCGTCATCACGACTACGTCTTCGACCTCGATCGCATGATCGCCTTCGAGGGCGACACGGGCCCGTACCTGCAGTACGCGCACGCGCGGATCCGCTCGATCTTTCGTCGCCTCGGTGCGCCGTGGGACCCGCCGGCGACGTCGCCTTCGTCGCTCGACACGCCCCAAGAGCGTCACCTCGGCGTTGGGTCTGCTCGCGTTCCCCGAGGCCTTCGAATCGTCACTCGCGTCGCTCGCAGCCGCACCGACTCTGCGTCTACCTGTTCGACCTGGCCCAGCGCCTCACCGCCTTCTACGACGCCTGCCCCGTCCTCGCCTCCGAGGGCGCGCTGCGCGATCAGCGCCTCGCGCTGTGCGACCTCGCCGAGCGCGACCCTGGCGCTCGGACTCTCGGTCCTCGGCATCGACGCGCCGGAGCAGATGTAGTCGCCTCGACTCGCCATCGGGTCCCGCGCGTCGATAGAGTGACTCTCGCGGGTCGAAGGACCCACTGAACGGGGGAAGTCATGGACGTCAAGGCCTCAATAGCTGAGTGAAGTACACGGTCCGTGGCACACCGAGACGATCGAGATCGACGAGCCGCACGCCTACGAGGTGCGCGTGAAGATGGCGTTCTCCGGCCTGTGCCATTCCGACGAGCACCTGCAGACCGGCGCGCTCGCGCAGGCGACCGGAGGTCCTGGAGTTCATCGTCGGGACCGATCGTCGATGTTCCCGATCATCGGCGGCCACGAGGGCTCCGGCGTCGTCGACGCCGTCGGCGACGGCGTGACGTCGGTCAAGGCCGGGCGACCACGTCGCGACGTCGTTCATCCCGTCGTGCGGCAAGTGCGAGTACTGCGTCTCGGGGCGACCATATATCTGCGACATGGCCGCCGGCACGCTCGCCGGTCCGATGATCTCGGACGGCACGTGGCGCCACCACCTCGGTGAGACCAACGTCAATCGGATGTGCAACCTCGGCACGTTCGCGGAGTACATCGTCGTGCACGAGGCCTCGGTCATCCGCGTCGAGCCCTGGTACGACCTGCGAGCCGCCGCACTGCTCTCGTGCGGCATCTCGACCGGTTTCGGCGCCGCGGTCAATCGCGGCGGCGTGAAGCCCGGTGACGTCGTCGCCGTGATCGGTTGCGGCGGACTCGGCTCGGCCGCGATCCAGGGCGCGCTGCACGCCGGCGCGCGCGCCGTCGTCGCGATCGACACCAATCAGTCGAAGGTCGACCGCGCGATGAAGATCGGCGCCACGCACGGCTCGACGACGACCCTCGACGCGGCCTTCACGATCCTGCCCGACCTGACGTGGGGCAAGAACTGCGACGTGGTCATCATCACGGTCGGCGAGGCGACGAGTGAGATCATCGAACAGGCTCGTTCGATCACCGCCAAGGGCGGCGTCGTGGTCGCCGCGGGACTCGCGGCGTGGGATCAGACCTCGGTCGACCTCAACCTCTTCATGTTCTCGATGATGAACCAGGAACTGCGCGGGACCGTCTTCGGCTCCGACGGCGCCGCGACTGCAGATCCCGAGACTCCTTCGACTGCACCACGAGGGCAAGTTCATGATCGACGAGCTGGTCACCCAGGAGTACTCACTCGACGAGGTCCAGAAGGGTTACGACGACCTCGAAGCCGGCGAGAACATCCGCGGCGTGGTTCGTTTTTAATCGCGCAGCCTCACATCGATGATTCGTGAGGGAAAACCCTTAGGCGCCGTCGCTTTCGCCCCTCAATATGGTGGACATCCCCGATTGCCGCTCAATCGGTCGCCTCGTACGCTTCTGGGTGACGGATGCGGATGTTTGGCGAGGGGGTGACCAGTGGCGTACGACGGGTTGGCCGCGACGTACCGGTCGCTTCACGCTTTCTCAGGGAATCTCCCCTATATGACGGGATAAGCCTCGTTTTACTGGGTTGACGCTCAGATGTATATTGAGTAGCATACTGAGTATGTTTAACTCTGCGAGGACATCATGAGCATCCGACATTCATTGCTGGCGTTATTGAGCGAGGGCCCGAAGTACGGCTTTCAGCTCCGTCAAGAGTTCGAAGAGAGCACCGGCGAGGTGTGGCCCCTCAACGTCGGCCAGGTCTACACGACGCTCCAACGCCTCGAGCGCGATGGCCTGACCGAGTCCGACGACGTCGACGCTGACGAGCGCCAGAAGAACTTCCGGATCACGCCCCAGGGCAGCGAGGAACTCACACAGTGGCTCCGCACGCCGCCCGACCTATCCCAGCCGCCTCGGGACGAGCTCGTGATCAAGGTGCTGGTCGCCTCACGACTACCCGACGTCGACGTCTATGAGGTCATCCAAGTGCACCGTCGCTACATCGTGCAGTTGATGCAGCAGTGGACTCGCCTGAAGGAAGACGAGTCACGACTCGACTTGGCATTTGCGTTGGCCGTCGACGCCGAACTCTTTCGCCTGGACGCCGTCGTGCGCTGGCTGGACGCCGCCGACGGTCGACTGCACCGCGCGACCTTTGAACCGGCACCCGAGAGCACCGGCGCACTACCGAGTATTCGACGTAGGACAGGAGCACACCGATGAGCATGTTGGAACTACGACAAGTGTCAAAGAGTTACGGCGAGGGCGCCAACGAGGTTGATGCCCTCTCGGAAATTGACCTCACGGTCGAACGCGGCTCGCTCGTCGCCATCATGGGACCGAGCGGCTCAGGTAAATCGACGCTGCTGACGATCGCGGGGAGTCTCGAAGAACCGACGAGTGGTGACGTCATGATCGACGGCGCGCGCCTAGCGGGGATGTCGCGCAATGACAAGGCTCGACTGCGGCGACGCACCGTGGGCTACGTCTTCCAGGACTTCAACCTCCTCGCCGGTCTCACGGCGGTCGAGAACGTGTCGTTGCCGCTGGAGCTCGACGGCGTCTCGATGAGGAAGGCACGCTCCCAGGGCGTGGCCGCCCTCGAGGGCCTGGGTCTCGCGGACCGCGCCGCGAACTATCCCGACCAGTTGTCCGGTGGTGAGCGTCAGCGCGTCGCCATCGCGAGGGCCGTGGTTGGTCAGCGAAGTCTGCTCCTCGCCGACGAACCCTCGGGCGCGTTGGATTCGGTCAACGGCGAAGCGGTGATGCGTATGATCCTGGCGGCCTGTCATGGCGGGGTCGCGGCGGTCGTGGTGACCCACGACGCGAAGCTCGCCTCGTGGGCCGACCGCGTGGTGTTCTTGCGCGACGGGAAGGCGGTCGACGAGACGTTGCCACCGCCAAGTCCCGAAGAACTGCTCAACCCTGACGTCGCGAACCCGGCGTAGCCATGGACGACTTCCGTATCCAGTCGGGTCGACGACCCTCCGACGGGGGACTTCCCGCGCGTCGGGCCGTGACGCACTGGGCCTGGCGCCTCTTCAAGCGCGAATGGCGTCAACAGTTTCTGATCCTCGCACTCATCACCGTCGCCGTCGCGGCGACGATCCTCGGCTCGTCGGTCGCGGTGAACAATCCACCGCCGAAGGACGCTGGCTTTGGCACCGCGCCGTATTCGGTGGGCTTTGCGTCCGACAGCACGAAAGCGCAGACCTTCATCGCCAAGGCGCAGCACCTTGGCACCGTCCAAGTGATCGAGAACGAGACGTTCTCGATTCCCGGATCTATCAATACCTATCAACTGAGGGCACAAGCCGCACCCGGTCCGTTCGGTGGCCCGATGCTCTCACTCCTCAGTGGTCACTATCCCTCGAACGCCAACCAGGTCGACGTCACCAGTGGCGTGGCGACGGCCTTCCATCTCTCGGTCGGCAAGACGTGGCAGGTGGGCGGCGTCACACGCGACGTAGTCGGTATCGTGCAGAACCCGCAGAGCCTTCTCGATGAGTTCGCGCTGGTCGTGCCCGGTCAGGTACCGAACCCGTCACAGGTCACCGTGCTCTTTCGCGTACCGAGTGGCGCGCTGCGCACACTCGGCAAGGGCGTGCAGATCAATACTCCCGCGTCGGTCGCGGCCTCGAACCCGTTGAATCCGGAGACCATCTCACTCGCCGCGCTCGTCCTCGGCATGCTCCTCATCGCGCTCGTGTCGATCGGCGGCTTCACCGTACTCGCGCAGCGCCGCATGCGCTCCATCGGCATGCTCGAGTCGATCGGCGCCACCGATCGACACGTGCGCCTCGTCGTCAGTGCCAACGGTACGGTCGTCGGTGTCGCCGGCGCGATCCTTGGTTTCATCGTCGGCTTCGGCGCGTGGTTGGCGTATCGCCCGAGTTTCGAAGCGAGCGCCCATCACCTCGTCGGTGTGTTCGCCCTCCCGTGGCTCGTCGTGATTCTGTCCATGGTGCTCGCCGTCGTGGCCGCGTACTTCGCGTCGTCGCGCCCGGCGCGGGCCGTCACGAAGGTTCCGATCGTTCACGCGTTGAGCGGCCGACCGGCGCCGCCTCGCCAGATCCATCGCTCGGCACTGCCGGGCATCGTCTTGCTCGTGGTGGCGTTCCTCCTGCTCGGCTACTCCGGGAGCACCGGTGGCGGGAACGGCAATGGAGGAGCACCGGAACTACTGCTCGGACTCGTGCTGCTCATGCCGGGACTGATCTTGCTCGCGCCCTTCTTCTTGTCGTTGACCGAACGCGCCAGCCGTCACTCACCGATCGCGGCGAAGCTCGCGTTGCGCGACCTCGCCCGGTACCGGGCGCGCTCCGGTTCGGCGCTCGTCGGCGATCAGTATCGGCGTCCTCATCTCGGTCATCGTGGTGCTCGCGGCGGCGTCGCGCTTCAGCAACGTCCTCGACTACGCGGGACCGAATCTCGCTTCAAATCAGCTCGCGATCCATCACGGGCTTCCCGCCGCAGGGCGCAAGCCCTCGTGCCATCGAAACGCCAAGGGTCAACTTGTGCGGGTTCAGCAGTCAAAAGAGAGAGACGGCGACACCGGCGCGAACTCGCCGCGGGCGCCACGCAGATCGCCGCAGGGTCTCGACGCCCAGCTCATCGCGCTGGACACTCCGAACGCCGAGCTGAGTGGCGACCCAGGGCGGACGTAACTGGAGCGGTCAGATCTATGTCGCGACGCCGCAACTGTTGCGCGCCTTCGGAATCAAGGCGTCCCAGATCGATCCGAAGGCGCTCGTCTTGACGTCGCGGCCCGGCCTCTCTGGCGTCAACGGACTCGTCTTTGACTACAGCACCGCGTGCAAAACTTGGGCCCGGACAAAATGCTCCCGGCAGGTAGCCTCCGCGACCCGTTGATCCAGGAGATGAGTGCGCTACCGAGCGGAACCTCGGCGCCGAACACGGTCATCACCGAGTACGCGATGAAGAGGTTCCACATCGGATCGGCCACCAGCGACTGGCTCGTGGTGGGCACCCATAGCTTCACCGCGGCCCAGATCAGCAGCGCGCAACTCACGGCGTCGACGGCGCAACTCCAAGTCGAGTCGAGGAACGACATCCCCTCCGGTTCGACCATCGTCAACTACGCGACGCTCTTCGGGATCCTCATCGCCCTCGGCGTCCTCGCGATGTCCGTCGGACTCGTGCGCAGTGAGACCTCGAGCGAACTGCGTACGTTGGCGGCGACGGGCGCGTCGAGCTACACGCGTCGCACGCTGACGGCAGTGACGGCCGGTGCACTTGGGCTTCCTCGGCGCGCTGCTCGGCGTGGTCGGCGGTTACGTCGCCATGATCGGTTGGTTGCGGAGTAACTCGCTGAACGGCGGCATCTCGTCGCTCGACGAACGCTCCCGTTCCGTGACCTCGTGCTTCATCCTCTTCGGCATGCCGTTGATCGCGGCGATCGTGGGCTGGCTCTTCGCCAGTCGCGAGCCCGCGGTCATGGGACGACAGCCCATCGAATGAGTCGACTGACCGAAGCAGCGTCGCTAGAGGTTGCCCGCCCCGGGCTTGAGGCCGAGGACGTTGCGTAGTCCGAGCGTCGACTTGGTGATGTGCGGCGTCAACGCGCCCAGCGAGCGCGATCGCACGGCGCCGCTCATGACGCCGGTGCCGTAGGCGACGTCGTCGGCGACGCCGATCGGGATGTCGGCGAGTCGGAGTCGAGCCGAGCGCCAGCGGTAGGCCGTGCCCACGACGAACAGCAACAGGGCGCGACGACGGAGCTTCGGATGCAGCGCGCACAGCACCACGGCCACGCCGAACGTGCGCACCACGGCTCGCGCCATCAACGGACCGGCGCGCACCATGCCGCGTCCGACGAGTTCGCCCGCGACCTTGTCGGCGTTGTCGGTCGTGGTGAGCATGCGCTCGCGCAATTGGTCGCGCGCGGCGTCGATGATGCGAAGCCCGACCATCGGTTTGCCGACCAGCGCGCTGGTCCACGTGAGCAACGTCCACGTGTCGGCGCGAAAGGGCGCGAGTCGCGTGCCGTGGCGTTTGGCGAGTTCGCTCGAGGACTGTCCGTAGCGAGCGCGTTGCGCCCACCAGCCACGCCACGTGCTCCTCGCACGGTGCGTCACGACGACGTCGGCGACGTAGCGCACGAGCCATCCATGGTCGTGCAGTCGCCACACGAAGTCGACGTCCTCGCCGTGGCGCAAGGTCTCGTCGAAGCCGTCGCCGAAGCTGGCGCGGCGCACCAGGAGGCAGGCGCTGGGCACGTAGGGGACGACACCACCGGGGATGACGAGTGCACTTCGGTCCCCTAAGTCCAAGGGACTGAACTGCACTTCGAATCGGTCGCGTAGCGACGGTCCCGCGGCACCGCGCACGCGTGGCGCCACGGCGCCCTCGAGGGGATCCTCGAACTGGGCCTGCAACCGGGCGAGGACGTCGACGGCGTTGTCGAGTGTCACGTCGACGTCGATGAACCACAGGAGTGGCCTCGTCGTCGCGCGAACGCCGGCGTTGCGTGCACTGCCGGGACCTTCGTTGTTCGCGAGTCGTACGACGTCGGCATCGAAACGACGCGCACAGCGCCGAACTGTTTCGGCGTCCTTCGACCCGTCGTCGACGACGGTCACGTGCAGACCCTCGAGCGACGCGAGCAACGTGGCGAGTGCGTCCACGTCATCCCTGAAGGGGACGATGACGTCGACGTCGTCGATCGTCGCGTCGTGGCGAAAGAGCGGATGGAGCAGCCCTTGTTGCACGAGGGTGCGCGCGAAACGTTCCTCACCGACGCCGACCACGCCGCCGTTCACCCATCGTTCGGCCACCGCACGCGAGCCGCCCGGGAGACGCAGCAGTCGCCACGGCGATCCGCCGCTCAGGAGGTCGCGGTCGAGGAACTTCGCGCCCTCATCCAAGATCACCTTCGTCCCCGTGGGGATCGGGACCTCGACCGGCAGCGGTGCCAGAGGGAGAAGTTGGCTCACCGGCTGAGTCTCGCACGATTTGTTCCGGTGAGGGCTGGCGGACGGGCCAGAATGGAGGTGTCCGAGGAGGAACGATGTCGAGTGACACGCTGATCGAAGAAGAGGTAGTCGAGACCGAAGAGAGCGAGGAGTTGCTCGTCGAAGAGGTCTCCATCGACGGACTCTGCGGCGTCTACTAAAGGTGACGTCACCGACCGCGCTCGCGTTCGACACGTCGGCGCCCTGGCAATTGAACGAGCAGGTCTCGCTGCGTGACGAGTCCTTCGGCGCCCTGGCCTATCACCACGGGACACGGAGGTTGGTCTTCTTGAAATCGCGCGAACTGGTGGACGTCGTTCGTCGGCTCTCGGAGTTCGACAGCGCCGACGCGGCGCTCGAATCGTTGGTCGCCCGCGACGCAACGCGGTCGCTACGTGACGGCCCTGTCGTCCCTCGTTCGTTCGGAGATTCTCTGTGAGCGCTGAGAGTTCGCTGCGCAACCGCTTCGAGCGCGGCCTCGCCGCGCCGATCTGTCTCACCTGGGAGTTGACCTACGCCTGCAACCTCGCGTGCACGCACTGTCTCTCGTCCTCGGGTCGCCGCGACCCGAACGAGCTCAGCACACGCGAGGCGAAAGCGTTGATCGACGAGATCGCCGCGATGCAGATCTTCTACATCAACATCGGCGGGGGCGAGCCGATGATCCGACGCGACTTCTTCGAGCTCATCGAACACGCCGTCGATCAGCACGTCGGCGTCAAGTTCTCGACGAACGGCACGCGCATCGACGAAGCGGCCGCGCGCCGACTCGCGAGCATCGACTACCTCGACATCCAGATCTCGATCGACGGCGTCGACGCGGTGACGAGTGATCGCATCCGCGGCGCCGGCAGCTACGACGCCGCACGTCGCGCAATGGACAACCTGAAGGACGCCGACTTCGGACAGTTCAAGATCTCGGTCGTCATGACGCGAGAGTCCATCGAACAGCTCGACGAGTTCGAGCATCTCGCGGCGCACTACGGCGCCGAACTCCGACTCACCCGACTTCGCCCCTCCGGCCGTGGCGTCGACACCTGGCAGGAACTGCACCCGACGCTCGAGCAGAATCGACGACTGTATCAATGGCTCCTGGCGCGCCCGAACGTTCTGACCGGCGACTCGTTCTTCCACCTCTCGGCGCTCGGTGAGTCACTCCCGGGCCTGAACCTCTGCGGCGCGGGCCGCGTGGTCTGTCTCATCGATCCCGTCGGCGAGGTCTACGCCTGTCCCTTCGTCATCCACGACGAGTTCCGCGCCGGCAACGTGCGCGCGGCCGGGTTCGGTGCCGTGTGGCAGGACAGCGAACTGTTCCGCACGCTGCGCGAACCGGGCAACGCCGGCGCCTGCACGTCGTGTGGTTCCTACGACGCGTGTCGCGGCGGCTGCATGGCGGCGAAGTTCTTCACCGGTCTCGAGATGAGTGACCCCGACCCCGAGTGTGTCTTCGGTCACGGCGAGACCGCGCTCGCGGCCAAGAAGGTGCTGCTGCGACCAACGCCGTCGCCGGATCACTCACGAAAGGTCCCGGTCGCGCATCTCCGCGCGCTGAATCACCGAAATTAGCCCTCGGGGTAAAGTCGCACTGACGAACGGGGAAGCGATGGCGAGCAAGTGGTTTGAGTCGGTAGCCGTCGCCCAACGGCGGGCTGAGAAACGCCTCCCGAAGTCCGTCTACGCGGCGTTGATCGCCGGATCCGAGAAGGGACTGTCGTCCCGGGACAATCTGGAGTCCTTCGATCTACTCGGATTCGCGCCGCACGTCGCCGGGAACAAACGAGAACGATCGATGGCGACCACGGTGATGGGACAGTCGGTCTCCATGCCGGTCGTGATCTCACCGACGGGCGTCCAGGCGGTCCACCCGGAGGGCGAGGTCGCGGTCGCACGCGCCGCCGCCAATCGCGGTGTCGCCATGGGACTCAGCTCGTTCGCCAGTCGCTCGATCGAAGAGGTCTGCGCGGTGAACTCCCAGGTCCTCTTTCAGATGTACTGGTCCGGCGACCGCGACACGATGCTCGCGCGTCTGGCGCGCGCGCGTGACGCCGGCGCCAAGGGGATCATCCTGACGCTCGATTGGTCCTTCGCGAACGGACGCGACTGGGGGAGTCCGTGGATCCCCGACAAGATCGATGCGAAGGCGGTCGTGAAACTCGCCCCAGAAGTGTTGGCGCGACCGCGTTGGTTCTGGTCCTACGCCAAGACCGGTCACATGCCAGGGCTGTTGACGCCGAACATGGCCAAGCCCGGGGAGAAACCGCCGACCTTCTTCGGCGCCTACTACGAGTGGATGCAGAGTCCTCCGCCCTCGTGGGACGACGTCGCCTGGCTGCGGTCCAACTGGGAAGGTCCGTTCATGGTGAAGGGCGTCAGTCGAGTCGACGACGCCAAGCGCGTCGTCGACCTCGGCGCGACGGCGTTGTCGGTCTCCAATCACGGGGGCAACAACCTCGACGGGACGCCGGCGCCGATCCGTGCGCTGCCAGCGGTCGCCGACGCGGTCGGTGACCAGATCGAGGTCCTGCTCGACGGCGGTGTGCGCCGCGGCAGTGACGTGGTGAAGGCGTTGGCCCTCGGCGCGCACGCCGTGATGATCGGTCGGGCGTACCTGTGGGGACTGGCCGCCGAAGGTCAGGCCGGCGTCGAGAACGTGCTCGACGTGCTGCGCGGCGGCATCGACTCGGTGCTGCTCGCGCTCGGTAAGTCCGACGTGAGCGAACTGGACCGCAGCGACGTCGTGGCACCGGACGACTTCTTTCGAAGGCTGGGACAGTGAGTCGCGTCGCCATCGTCACCGGTGCCGCGCGCGGTATCGGCGCCGCGACCGTCGACGCGTTGGTCAACGATGGCTACCACGTCATCGCCGTCGACCGTTGTCGCGACATCCCCGACGTGCCGTACTCGCTCGCGACCTCGGCCGACCTCGACGCCGTCGTCGCGCGTCACGGTGACTCGGTGCTCGGACTCGTCGGCGACGTGCGCAGCGCGTCGGACATGCAGCTCGCCGTCGAGACCGCCACGCGTCACTTCGGTCGGCTCGATGCCGTCGTCGCGTGCGCCGGTGTCGTCGCGGGCGGCGCGGCGATCTGGGAGTTGACGGACGCCGCGTGGGACGCGGTGTGGTCAGTGAACGTACTGGGTACCCGGCGGCTCATCGAAGCGTCCGCGCCGACGTTGATCGCCAACGGCAAGGACGCGCACGGACGCGTCGTGGCCGTCGCGTCGGCCGCCGGTCGTACGGGGCTGTATCACCTCGCGGCCTATTCGGCGGCGAAGCACGCGGTCGTCGGACTCATCCGTGGCACCGCGATGGACCTGGCGCCCTACGGCGTCACGGCGAATGCGGTCAGTCCCGGTTCGACGCGCACGGCTCTGTTGGACGCGTCGGCGAGGGTGTACGAACTCTCGAGCGCCGAGGAGTTTGCCCAGCAACAGCCCATCGGTCGCCTCATTGAGCCGGTCGAAGTCGCCGCGACGATCTCGTGGCTCTGCTCACCGGCCGCTTCAGCGATCACCGGTGCCGATCTTGCGGTCGACGGCGGCATGACGGTCGGCTGAGATCCAATTCTCGCAAAGACGACTGCTCGCGGCCCGTATTACGAAGAGGGAATGTGTCGCAGGATCAGTCGCCGGAGCGCGCCTTCGTCCTCGACCGTAGCGAGACCACGCTTTGGCAGGAACACCGATCCGGAACCTGGTCGCCCGATCAAGATGAAATACTTCTTGGCCTCCTTAAAACCCCTGAACCGATCCCAATCGAGCCTCTCTTCCAAAGACTCTGACGTGCGGGCGATGCCTTCGTCACCGATCTCGACTCGCTTCGCTTCTTGCACCCCGACGCCGGAGTTCCAGTATCGCCTCGGTGCAATCCAAAAGTACGAAGCGAAGTACGCAACAGCGAAGATCGCGATTACGAGTACTTGCACGCGACTGCCGTCGGAAAAGACAAGCGTCGACACACCGAAGACGAAGGCGATGTACAGCAGGAATGCCGAGACGCTCTTCTTGATCGAAGCGCCCCAATAGATCCTGCGCCACTCGCTCCACGACAGCCGGTACTCGACAATTATTTCATCCATGAAGAGTTGGGATCACTGAGCGAAGTGTGATCGGGGAAGGGACTCGGACGCATTCGTGTAGTAGAGCACCGACGCACCGTTACCGCAACGTCGTGGTGCGCCGCAACGACGTTAGGACAGGCGATGAGCTTGGAAGAAGGCCCATATCAGGGCGTTGGCGTTGACGAGCGTCGTCTGCGGTCCGAGGATCGCGGTGAGCGCGGCGGGCATCGTCGGGCCACCGGGCCACTCGTGTCCTTCGCCAGTGATCTCGTAGAGCTCGACCTGCGCTGAGTTCGAACAGCCGGCGTACGTCGTCAACTTGACGCCGTTCACCGGCGTGGAGTGTTTGGTCGAGGTGCACTTGTCCTGACTGGACCAGTCCTTGGCGGCCGTCGTCACCGAGTAGGTCCAGTACTCCTGGCCGTGTCCGGCAAAAGGGTCGACGGGGTCGGCCCCGCCGTGGAACGAGATCACCGGCACCGCGCGTGTCGTCGGACAGGGCGTGGGTCGGCGCAGTCCACTGACCGGCGCGACCGCGGCGAAGATCCCGGAGTCCTCGCAGGCGAGTTGACTGGTCATTCGTGCCCCGCCCGAGAAACCGGTCGAGTAGACCTCTTTGGGATTGACGCAGTACTTCGACTCCATGATGCCGACGAGGGAGGTCAGGAACTTCACGTCGTTCGCCGACTTCGCCGGCACGGGGTGACCGCCGATCAGCGGCACGCCGGGGATGTTCCAGTCGAAACCGGTCCCGTCGGGAAGCAACGCCTGGGGATAGGCGACGATGAAGCCGTCTTGATTCGACGTCTTATCCATCTTGGTGAACCCCTCTTGATCGAGGGCCGTGCTGCCGCTGCCGTGCAGGTTGAAGACGAGCGCGAGGGGAGCGGTACCGGTGGAGTCCTTCGGCACGTGCACGATGACCGTTCTGGTGAATCCGTTCACCTTCAGTGACAGCGTCGTCGAACCAGGCGACGTCGTCGAACAGCCGGCGGAGGTTGGCGCGGCGGCGGCCGTGGGGATCCCCACGCTCAAGGGGAAGGCCCCGAGCGCGATCAGCGACAACGTCGAGAACGCGACGACCCCTTTGACGCGTCGGGCCCGGGCCATTCGGGGGTGTCGCCGCATTGCGACTCCTTTCGATCCTGAATACTCTCGCTCAATTATATGCAACCGAGTTGCCTAAATACTAGAGTGGTGGGATGAATCCTGATCCGGTGGCAAAAATGCTCTTCGGAGACCTTCTGGCGCAGGCGCGCGAGCGCTGGATCCGGGGGATGGACCAGCGTCTCGGCGCCCTGGGATTTCACGACTACCGGCGAAGCGATCCGTTGGTGATGCGTTCACTGCGTGGTGGGGACGTGTCGCTCGGAGGTTTGGGTGTCAGGCTCGGCGTCACCCGTCAGGCCGCCCGAAAGGTCGTCAACGGACTCGTCGAGCGGGGCTACGTGCAGGTGACGACGTCATCGGAGGATTCGCGACGCCGCATGGTCAACTTGACGCCGCGAGGACGCGACTACCTTGCGGCCGTCGTCGCGACACTGCGCGCGATGCACGACGAGGTCGTCGACAGTGTCGACCCGCAACAGTTGGCGGCGGCGTACTCCGTGCTCGAGTTGGTGAGGGATACGTTCAGCGCGCAAACGTCGCGCGAGCACTAGCTCGCTTTGAGGTCGTAGTAGCCGAGTCGAACTTCGCCCGGGCCACGAACCATTGCCGTGGGGGTGGATCTAGGGACGATGCCCTCACTCGAGTTGTGCGAGTCGATGTACTGGCGCGCGAAGATCACCAAGCCGACGATGAGGGCCAGGAGAATGGCAATGACGATCAGTTGGGTGATCGTCTCGCGGAGCGACCGCTTCGGGGCATCGTCCATTGACCCAACATTAGGTCGCACTCCGCAAAATTCTCATCGAGTCCACGAGCGAATGCAGTAAGGTCGAAAGTGCCTCGCGGCAGCGAAGTTGGTGAGATTCCAACGCTGTCCCGCAACTGTAAGTGGTCGAGATTCATGACCATGTAGCCAGGTCGCCTTCCGCGAGGAGATGTGAAAGACAGCTCTCGAGGTAAGGAGCGGTCGTTCGGATATCCATCCGTCGCCCAACCCACTTCGACGGAAAGGAGATATCCATGTTCAAGTCCCTACGGTTGACCCTCGCACTCTTCATCGGTGCGTTGGTGCTTCCCCTCATCGTGCCTGGTGGCGCGAGTGCTACAAGTGCCACGGCGAAACCCAGTTGTATCGTCTCGCTCTCACCTACCGCCACCGAGACGCTCTTCGCCATCGGCGCGGGCAAACAGGTGCAGGCGGTCGACACCGACTCGGATTTCCCGACGACCGGACTGCCCAAGAAGCGCATCAACGGACTCAGCCCGAGTGTCGAGGCCGTCGATCGGGATCTGCAAGACCTCGGCCGCGCACCCGTCAGCGAAGCCGGACCTCGTCGTCATCTCCTATGACGCCAACGAGATTCAAGCAGAAGCTGAAGGCCGTCGGCGTGTCGGTGCTCAATCAAGAACCGCCGTCGACGCTGGCCGGCGCGCTCAGCCAGATCGAGCAACTCGGCGCTCTGACCGGTCACGTGAAGAGCGCCGACAAACTCGCCGCGTCGATCAAGTCGACCATCAACGCCGACATCGCCTCGGTGCCCAAGCACCCGGGCAAGACCCTCACGGCGTACTACGAACTCGACACGACGTTCTACTCACTGACGAGTTCGACGTTCGTCGGTTCGCTGTTGAAGTCCCTCGGCGTGGTGAACATCGCCGACGCCAAGAACACCACCGCCGACGCCGGCTATCCCGCAGTTGAGCGCCGAGTACATCGTGAGCGCCAATCCCAAGATGATCTTCCTCGCCGACACGATCTGCTGCAAGCAGTCCGCGTCGACGGTCGCCAAGCGACCCGGTTTCTCCAAGGTCGCGGCGGTGCAGGACCACGAAGTCATCGGACTGAACGATGACATCGCGTCGCGGTGGGGACCGCGCCTGAGCATCCTCATGAACGAGCTCACGGCGGCGGTGAAGGGCGCGCTGAACAACTCCAAGCTCTGGAAGTAGACACGTTGAACACCAATCCGCCCACGACACGTCGCGTGGCGTTCGTCGCGGCGGCCACCGTCGTGGCGCTACTCGTCGCCGTCGTGTGCGGATTGGTGATCGGTCCGACCTCAGTTCCCACGTGGCGAGTGATCGGCGACGTGTTCTCGCACGTCGGCATCGGGCACAACACGCTGACGCCGCTGCAGTCGACGATCGTGTGGACACTCCGGGCACCGCGCATGGTGATCGGACTGCTGGCGGGCGTCGATGCTGGCGGTCGCGGGCGGCACCTACCAGGGCGTCTTTCGCAACCCGCTGGCCGATCCGTATCTGCTGGGCGTCGCGTCGGGCGCCGGACTTGGCGCGACCTTCGCGATCATCGACATCAGCCACGGCACCGGAACGCCGCTCGTGGACGCCGCTGCTCGCCTTCGCCGGTGCCATGGGCGCCGTGATCGTGACGTGGTTGATCGGCGGGCGGTCGATGCGTTCGAACACGGCGACGTTGATCTTGGCGGGTGTCGCGGTCGCGGCACTCCTCACGAGCGCCCAGACGTTCCTGCAACAGCAGTCGAGCGCGCAGTCGATCACGCTGGTCTACCTGTGGCTCCTCGGTTCGCTCGCGAGCGCGGGCTGGAGCTCCGTCGTGTTGGTCTTGCCCTACGTCGTCGTGTGCATCATCATCTGCGTCGGCGCCGGTCGGGCGCTCGACGTGATGAGCGTGGGCGAGGACGAGTCGCGCTCACTCGGTGTGCCCGTGCGGCGCATCCGCTTCATCGTGATCGCGGCGTCGTCGCTCGGCACCGCGGCGATCGTGTCGGCGGTCGGACTGATCGGCTTCGTCGGCATCATCGTGCCGCACATCGTGCGCCTCCTCGTCGGCACGTCGTACCGGCGGATCCTGCCGATCTCGGTGATCTTCGGCGCGGCGTTCCTGGTCTTCGCCGACACCATCGCGCGCACCGTCGTCGCGCCGTCGGAGTTGCCGATCGGCGTCGTGACGGCGCTGATCGGCGCGCCCGTCTTCGTGATCATCCTGAGCCTTCGTCGACCGGTCGCGGTATGAGTTCGGTCGAGGTCGTCGACGCTCAGCGTCCGCGCCGGGCTCGAAGGCCTTGATCTCGAACGTGACGCTTGGCGTTCGAGCCGGGCACCTGGTCCACGATCATCGGACCGAACGGCGCGGGCAAGACGACGTTGGTCGAGACGATCGCGGGACTCCGGCGACCGTCGAGCGGGCACGGTGTCGATCCTCGGTGAGCCACTCGACCGAGATGAACGAGCGCGCGCGAGCACTCAAGGTCTCGTTGGTGCCGCAGCATCCCGTCGTGCCCAGCGGCATGAGCGTCTATGACTACGTGGCCCTCGGGCGCGTGGCCCACCACGGACTCTTCCACTCGGCGAGCGACGGTGATCGCCAGATCATCGAGTCGGTCCTCGAACGACTGTCGTTGGCGGAGTTTCGCGACCGTGACGTCGCGACGCTCTCGGGCGGCGAGCGCCAGCGGATGGTCCTCGCGCGGGCGCTCACCCAGTCGACCAAGGTCGTCGTGCTCGACGAGCCGATCACCGGACTCGACCTGCGTCACCAGATGGACATGCTCGAGCTGATGAAGAAGCGAGGTCCACGAGTGCGGACTCACGGTCGTCGCCACGTTGCACGACCTGACGCTCGCCGGGACAGTTCGCCGACCGTCTCGTCTTGCTCGATCGACGGCGAGGTCGTACTCGACGGTACGGCGGCGGCGGTGATTCGCAGCGCCGAGCTGGCCGAGCACTACGGCATGAACCTGCGCGTCGTCGACGTCGACGGCGCCGACGTCGTCGTGCCCGTTCGACACGAATCCACGTGAACGGTGCGTGAACCCTCTCAAGGTCACTTTTCGCATCACTTAGACTTGTCGAAAGTAGCGAAGGGAACCACGTGCGACGCACGCGAATCGTAGCCACCATCGGACCAGCCTCAGACAGCGACGACGTCCTGAAGGCCCTGGCCGTGGCGGGCGTGGACGTCTTTCGACTCTCCTTCGCCCACGGTGACATTCCCTCGGGCATCGCCCGACTCCGACGTCTGCGCGCTCTCGTGCCGGACCGCGCCATCATGGTCGACATCCCCGGCCCCAAGATCCGCGCCGGCTCCTTCGGCACGACGCCGGTCACGCTCACGGTCGGCGACGAGATCGAACTCCGCGAAGGCTTCGATCGAGAGTTCGTCGTCCGAGTGCATCGTCGTCGAGCGACTGAACGTGCTGGCGCAGCTTGAGCGTGGGCGACAAGATCCACATCGGTGACGGCGGCGTGTCGCTCCTCGTCGAACAGACGGGATCGAAGGCCAAGGCGCGCGTCACCTCCGGCGGCAACGTGATGGGCAAGCCCGGACTCTCGTTGCCCTCGTCGTTGCTGAACGACCGACTCCCGACCGATGACGACCGCGAACGCCTGGAGGCGCTGCACACGGAGTCCTTCGAGATCCTGGCCGTCTCGTTCGTTCGATCGGCCTTCGACATGGTGTCGGTGCGCACGGCGCTCGGCGCGCGACGACGTGATGATGATGGCCAAGATCGAGACCGGCGAGGGCGTCGAGAACCTCGATGAGATCATCACGGTCTCGGACGCGATCATGGTCGCGCGCGGCGACCTCGGCGTGCGCATGCCGATCGAAGAGGTCCCGCACCTGCAGAAGGAGATCGTGCGACACGGCGTGCGCTTCGCGCGCCCGGTCGTCGTGGCGACGCAGATGCTCGAATCGATGACGCACTCCCAGGTGCCCACGCGCGCCGAGGTGACCGACGTCGCCAACGCCGTCCTCGACGGTGCGAGCGCGGTCATGCTGAGCGGGGAGACGGCGATCGGCGACGATCCCGTCGCGACCGTGACGACGATGGACCGCATCGTGCGACGGGCCGAGGAGTACTTCGACTACCAGGGCTGGGGCGCGAGCCTCGGCGTCCAACAGATCGGTACCGGCACGCGCGCGACGCGCGTCACCGCCGCGATCACCGGCGCCGCCTGGCGCGCGGCGATGGAAGAAGAGGCCGTGGCGATCGTCGCGTGCACCCGTTCCGGCATGACCGCGCGCGCCATCTCGCGATTTCGCCCGCCGATGCCGATCGTCGCTATCACGCCGAGTGACGCCACCGCGCGCCAGCTGCACTCGTCGTGGGGCGTGCAGGAGATCTACGTCTCACCGGCCCAGGACATCGACGAACTCTGCGAGGTCGCCGTCAATCGTCTCAAGCAGTCGGGCATCGCCAAGCCCGGCGACCCGGTCGTGATCATGGCCGGTTCGACGTCGGGTGGCGCGCAGATCACCGACACCGTGCGCATGCTCATCGTCTAGCGCGGACGTCCGGAACGACTTCGCAAGGCTGGCGTGCTTCGTCAGCAACCAGTCCCTGGGAAGTTGTTGATGCCGCCGGGACACCAAGTGAAGGGCAAACTGGCCGTCACTCGACCCTCCGCGTCAAACCCAATGATTCGCCCGAGCGAGACGGCGTGGCGGGCCACGGAACGTGCCAGTGCGACGTCGGCCACCCCGTCGTTGGGATCCGAAGTACCTCGAAGCCGTCTTTTCGCGCCAGCACGGTTGAGCGGGCGTCCTCGGTTGTTACGACGCACCGACGTCGTCTTCATGCCAAGGTGCACGAGCAGCAGTACGTCGCTCGTGAGAGTTCCGTCCTCGACGGCCACGGAGCAGAGAGCGCTGAGCGCAACTCAGCCTTGGTGATCCCTCCGCTTCCGAGGCCCATGCCATCGAAGCACCACAGCGGACCCGTTGGCGTATCGAAAGTTGCAATCGACGCCACCGAGCCAACCCCGACGACGCCTGTCTGCAAATCGGTCACCGGTGAAGGGTTGGCTGCGATTCCCCAAGGATTGCGTGCAGTCCGCCACTGTCGCAGCAACCGTCGGTCCGCCGCCCCGCGAGAGCCCGAACCATAGACCGCCGAGGACGATGACGGCCACGGCACCCCAGATGGTCCACCGACGCTTGCGCGGGTCAATGCTCGGAGCGTCGGGTACGCGCAGTCGTCGCACCGGATGCGTCGCTCGTCAGGGTGTTCGTCACTCCTGCCATCTAACCAGAGGTTGCAATTGTTCACCTGAGGTCTTAGTACCTTCAACTTTTCGTAAGAAAAGTGCGGCGCGGACATCCATGTCCGTGAGTGGCGGCGAATAGTCCTCAGTGCGCCAAGCACCGAGGTTCACGTTGGACAGATAGACCAACGGAACCTCCGACCGGATCCACGAACGTGGGCCGACATAGAGGAGTGGCAATGCAAGACATCTCTCGTAGGGGCTTCTTGAAAGTGGCGCGCAACGGCATCGCGGCCGCCGGCATCGTGGCCGTCGCGCCAACAGCGCTGATCGCGACCGCGGGCGCCGCGACCAAGCCGAAGGCCGCCAAGGCGACGCCGACCGTTCGACCGGTCTCGTCGACTGAGAACCTCGTGATTCACGTCCCGAACCCCAGCAACGGCGAGATCCACTTCATGGTGGGCACCCGCGAAGTCGTGCGCCACGACCGCGCGCTCGTCGCTCGACTCGTACGCGACGTCAGCTGACACGCAACCGAACTCGTTTCCTCTAGCGCTTCAACCAACTCTTTAGAAAGGTCTACCCATGTCTTCTCACTCCGAGGCACCGGAAATCTCCAAGGACCCCGTCGCCGACAGCACGGACCTCTACGCCTTCATCAGCCCCGACAGCCCCAACAAGGTGACGCTGATCGCGAACTACATCCCTCGTCAACAGCCCGCCGGTGGACCGAACTTCTTCGAGTTCGGTGACGACGTGCTCTACGAGATCCACGTGGACAACAACGGTGACGGCGAAGCCGACGTCACGTTCCAGTTCCGCTTCGAGACCAAGCTCACCGACACCGGCGCGAACGACACGTTCTTGTACAACACGGGTCAGATCACGAAACTCACGGACACTACGTGGAACCGCAAGCAGTTCTACTCGGTGACCAAGCGTGAGGACGGCTCGTCCAAGATCCTGGCGCGCGGGCTTGCGTGCCCGCCGTGCAACGTCGGCAAGAACTCGATCCCCAACTACGCGGCGCTGACCAGTCAGGCGATCCACACGATCGGCTCGACGAAGGTCTTCGCCGGGCAGCGCGCCGACGGTTTCTACGTCGACCTGGGATCCATCTTCGACCTCGGCGACCTGCGCCCCTTCCAACCCGACTTCCTCTTGAAGGGCGCAGCCGTCGCCGGGGTCAACTCACTGGCCGCGACGAACGTGCACTCGATCGCCATCCAGGTGCCGATCTCCGAGCTCACCAAGGGCGGCGCGGTGCCGACCACGTACACCGACGCGAACTCCACGATCGGTGTCTGGACGACGGCCAGTCGCCAGAAGACCAAGATCTACTCAACGACACCACAGACCAACACCGGTCCGTGGGAGCAGGTCTCGCGACTCGGCAACCCGCTGATCAACGAGGTCATCATCCCGATGGGCCACAAGGACCGCTGGAACTCCCAGGCGCCGGCGAACGACTCGCAGTACTCGACGTACTACGACCACCCGGGCTTAGCGTCGTTGTTGAACGTGCTCTACCCCGGCGCCTTCCCCAACCTCGCGGCCTACGCGGCCGTGTCGACCAACACGCGTCCCGACCTCGACGCCGTGTTGCTGACCGGTGTCCCGCCGCTCTTCCCGGGCTTCCAGAACTACACCGGCACGACCAAGGCCGACATGCTGCGCCTCAACGTCGCGATCAAGCCGACCGCGACGGCGGCGGCGAGCATCCTCGGCGTCGTCGGTGGCGACAACGCCGGCTTCCCGAACGGACGTCGCGTCTTCGATGACGTCGTGTCCATCGAGCTCAAGGCCGTCGCCGGCGCACTCCTCGGTGACGTCGTGAAGAGCTACAAGCCCGACGCCGCCGCCGGCGCGCTGTTCGACGTGGGCGCGAGCGAGCCCAAGACGGTCGCGAGCCTCGGGGCCTTCGGACTGCACTACCGCTCGGACTTCCCGTACCTCGCGGACCCGTGGGACGGTTACGACAACCCGGCCACACAGGTCCGGGCGATGGCCGGCTAGATGCTGTCCGAATCATCTGACACCGCCCCCGAGGACGTCCGACCCAGCCCGGACGTCCTCGGGGGCGCTGTTGCGCGCCCCGATATCGATCACTCTCATAACCACGCGATCGACGACCCGCATCATCATCACCCGCACGACCACCCCGCCTTCGAACACCACGTCAATGACGCGCACGTGCACGTCGAGGCCGTCGCCCCGACGGCGCCGAGTCGCGCCGTCGTGATCAACGTCGGTGAGCACACCGGCGCGCTCGTGTTGGCGTCAAGCGGCATCGCGTTCGGGCATCGAGGTGGAGATCCACCCGGTGTCCGAACCGCACGCACGCACGCACGTGTGGGTACTGCCGCGCGAGGCGCCCGTCGGCGTTGTCTACGCGGCGGTCTTCCCGAGCCTGGCGAGCGGTGACTACGCGATTCTCGGCCCGGACGGTTCGATCCAAGAGGTCATCGCCGTACCACCGAATCAGGTCACGCACGCCACCTGGCTGTAGCGAACCTTCGGCGTTCTCGTTGCCGCCCTGGCTACTGCGCCGGACCGGATCCCAACACGACCTTGACGGTCACCGGCGTCGCGTTGGTGTTGACGTGGTACGTCACCTTGATGGTGTCACCGGGCTTCTTGGTCAACAAGATCGTCTGCAGCGCGCTGCCCGAGGTCACTGACTGACCGTCGATCTCGGTGATGACGTCGCCGGCGACGAGTCCCGCCTTGTTGGCGGGGGTGTTGGCGACGGTACCGGCGATGATGACGCCGGTCGCGCTGTTCGTGCCGCCGGCGGCGGTCGCCGTATCGAATTCGACGCCGAGGAACGCCGTCGCGCCGATGTGGAGTCCCGAGACGGCGTCGTCGTCACGGATCGCGGTCACGATCGAGAGCGCCGTGTTGATGGGGATGGCGTACCCACGGTTGGCACCGCTGCCCGATCCGATGAAGCCGAAGCCACCGTTGAGGTCGGAGCCGGCCGTGTCCATGCCGACGACCTTGCCCTTGTCGTTCACCAGTGGTCCACCCGAGTCGCCGGGCTCGATGGCCGCGTTCACTTCGATGAGTCCACTCAAGTGCTCAGAACCCGCCGGGTTGGTCTCGTCGCCGGCGGTGATCGCCTGGGCGAGTGCGACGATGGTGCCCGGGACCGAGCTCGGTGTGCCGCCGACGCCTCCGGCGTTGCCGATGCCGACGATGTCCTCACCCTTCGTGACGTCGTTCGAGTTCGCCGTCTTGATGGTGGTGAGGCCGCTCGCGTTCTCCAGTTGGATCACCGCGACGTCCTCAGAGAGGTCGTAGCCGACGACTTGTCCGACGTAGGTCGCGTTGGTCGCGACGTCGCGAACCGACAGTGTCTCGGCGTCTTCGACGACATGGTTATTGGTCAGGACCAGTCCGTTCGAGGTGAGGATCATGCCGGTGCCCTCGGCCGTGCCGCTGGCACTGGCGAAGGTCGACGTGATGTCGACCAGACCGGGATCGACCTTGGCCGCGATCTTCGCCGCGGCCTTATCGGCCTTGGTGTTCTGGGGAGTGGGTGTCACCGACGGGAATTGGAATGAGGGAGATCCGCCACCGATGCCGCCCGAAGGATACGTGGGGTAGGTGTAGTTCGGCGCGGCGCTGCGGAATATCGGCGACGGTTTCACGATGTCGTGTCCGAGGATGAAGCCCGCGCCCGCGACGGCCGCCACCAGTACGAGCGCACTGACGCCGCGGGCAACTCGCCACTGGGTCCGAGTGACCGTGACGGTATTGGGCGGTGCCTCGGCGACGCGGCAGCGGGTGGCTCGGCAGGCGCGACGACGTCGTTGACGGGCACTGCGGCGGTGGGAGGAACTTCGGGGTTGTCGTGGTCCCAATCCATCGGGATCTCCTTTATGACGCTCGTGAATCGAACTTCAGTATCGGGGTCGAACGTGAACAGGCTCTAGCGAATACCTAAGAAGTGCCTAAAACGTTCGACGGAGCAACGCTACCGCCGTGGACACGACGTCCCGCCGACCACCTGGCGCGACGCCGTCGTGAAGAATGGGTCGACCATGACCACGTCGCCGAGGGATCAATGACCAACCGGCTGTTCCTGGTCGGCATGATGGCGGTTGGCAAGACCACGACGGGACGACTCTGCGCGCAACGACTCGGGTGGAGTTTTCTCGATTCGGACGCACAACTTCTGGCCGAGACCGGTCGCAGCGCCCAAGAGATCTTCGACACGGATGGCGACGAGGCACTGCGTTCGTGGGAGACCAAGGTGTTCCACGACGCCCTTGACGAACCAGCGCCGGTCGTCGTCGCGGTCGCCGGCGGCGTCGTCCTCTCCGAGGCCAATCGCGTGTTGCTGGTCCGGTCCGGTGTCGTCGTATGGCTGCGTGCCTCGATCGAGACGTTGAGCGAACGGGTCGAGCGCGGGGGAGCGCGACCTCGGCTCGGCGATGATCCGGCGCGCTCACTGCGCGAGCTCTACCTCGACGCGTCATCCCCTCTACGCGTCGGTCGCCGCCTTCGTGATCGACGTCGACGACCTGGCACCCGAAGAGGTCGTCGCGCGACTACTCGCCGAGACCGGATTGGTCGCCGATCAGTAGCGGTACCGGCGCTTGCGGAAAATCGTCAGAAGTAGTTTTGTCCAATGGCTCCACTCGCGTACACGGATATCGGCGCGAAGTACGCCTTCTACGTGCTCATGGGAGTGTTCGCCGCCTCGGAGTGGAGCATTCGATTCCGAAGTCGGCGCCGTCACGGGGGCACGCGACAGGACCGTGGCAGCTTCTTCGTCATCATCGTGACGTGCCTGCTCGGAGTGGGCGCGGCCTTCGCCATCGCCGGCGACGATCACGCGACGGCGCTCCACGAGGCGCGCTGGCCGATCTTCGTCGTCGGTCTCGTGCTCATGCTGCTCGGTATCGCGCTACGCCAGTGGTCGGTCTTCGCGCTGGGTTCGTTCTTCACGGTGCAAGTGCAGGTGCGCGAAGGTCAGACGGTGGTCGACACCGGTCCGTATCGCTACGTCCGGCACCCGTCGTACACGGCGATCCTGTTGACGTTCTTCGGCATGGGCGTGGCCCTCGAGAACTGGCTGTCCCTCGTGGCGCTCGTCATCCTGCCGGGCATCGGACTGGTCGTGCGGATTCGCGTGGAAGAGCGCGCGTTGCTCGCGGCACTCGGTGAACCGTATCGAGAGTTCTCACGAAGCCGCGCGCGACTCATCCCGAAAGTGTGGTGAGAACGCGCCGGGCGGCGGGACCTCTCGCTGCCGTGATCGTCGTAATGACGGGAAGCATTCTGCGTTGGAGTTGATGAAGTTGGCGCAGATAGTCATCGGTCCATACGATCTTGAAGGCCACCGCGGTCCCGCTGCCCTCGACATCGCTTAAGTCCTGTCGAACGGTGTTGACGAGTTCTGGCAGTGAGACGTCGAAGTCACTCGGCTCACTCAGCGTCGCGCGGGAGCCGAGCAACACGCTGGACAGTTCCGCGAACCAATCGCCAACCGACTGCGTTCCCTGCGAGAGCGCCTCGCGAACCACCTTTCGATCGCTCGAACCCTTCACGTCGTGCGCGCTCCACAGATCGTGGATGCTGTCGGCGGTCGTTCGGACCGCGGTCACGCCGGCAATCAATGTACCGACGTCGCTGAGCGTGACGGACTTCGAACCTTGCTCCGAGAGGAACTCACGGAAGGCGTCGTCGAGGCGCCGTGCCGCCGCTTGCGCCCCAGCGCGAGCGACGGCGGGATCTGCGGCCGCGCTCGTGGCGGCGTCACACCGAGAGAGGCCGTAGGAGACCGAGGAGTGAAGATAACTCACGCTGGTGTCAATGGCATCGGCGATCGACTGTCGCAGTGTTGCGCTGGCGCCGCGCGGCCACAGCAGCAGTCCGACCACGAGACTCACGGCGCAACCAAGTGCGACATCCTCGATTCGAACCACACCGATCGTCCAGCCGGTCGGCTCGACGATGTTGAACAGGATCAAAATGGTCATCGTAAAACCGGCCTGTCCGGCCGCGAAGGAGATCGCCGACGGTGCAAAGCCGGTGAAACATATTGCGATGGGAAGGAGTATCCAGAACACGACTTCGTGCGTCCCCAACAGCCCGATGATGATCGAGCCGATGATGATGCCCTCGATGGTTCCCGTCAGCGCCTTCACGATCGTTTGGCCGGTACTCAGCGCGTTGGACCGGAGAACGGCCAGGGTGCCAAAGACGACCCAGAAGGCGTGTTGCACGCCGAAGGCGTAGGCCACCCAAACGCTGAGACCGATGGCGATTGCGGCACGCGCACTGTTGTGCAACCAGATTGACTTCGGTGTCAGGTGCGACCGGAGCCGCCGACGCGCCGCGTCGACGCGAGAGTCCGAGCCTTTCGCCTCCAGTCCCAGGGACTGCTGCCACCACGTTCGTTTGCGCGAGGCGACGAGCGCCACGACGTCGGCGCCCAGCTTGTCGATGGTGTTCGCCACGTTGTCCACGCGGAAACTCTCGTCGAGCACTCGTAGAAGCGCAACGTCGTGCGCGTCCGGTGACGACGCATTCCCCGACGTCTCGTGACGGTGGAGTGAGCGCAGCGCGGAGCCCTCCAACTGGCGTCGCGTTACTTCGAGCTCAGCCAACGCCGCCGTCAATCTCGCGTCGTCGACGTTCACCGATTTGAGAGCGCCACCGCACTCCCCGAGCACCGTGGCGCAGCACGACAACAACGTACGCACCTCTTCGTCGCTGGTGACGCCGAGATGAGATTGATCACCGCTGAGTAGTAGGTCAAGTTCCAACGTCCACTCGATCACGGTGACCAGCAGTCGAGCACTGGCACTGAGACCCGCTGGTCGAAACGGTGCAGAAAAGAATGCCTTACGCAACCGTTCCGATGCCACGACGACCTCTGAGAAGGCAGACGATTCGGATTCGGCGGGCTGTGAATCCCCGTCTGCCACTGCGACCGCGCGAAGGTACGTCGAGAACTCATCGAGAGCGTTGGCGGTGACGTCGACGAGGGGATCGGTTGAGGAAGCGGGCAGCACGAAGGCGACGGCGAGCAGCGAGAGCGCGCTGGCGACGGCCCAACCGAGGAGACGATCAGGGATGCTGGATAACGGCCCGTGAAACGCGACAGGAAGGAGGAAGCTGATCAGCATCGCCGACGACGCACCCGCGAGCGAGGAACTCATGATTCCGGACATCAGGACGCAGAAACAAACGATCACCGTCGACGCCACGGCGATCCACAGAACCTGTGAACACAGCGTCCCCAGCACTACAAAGCAAGAGGTCACCACAATTAAGCCGACGTGCTGTTCGAACCGCTGCCGCTTCGGCCCTCCAAATTCCACGTAGACGAGCAGCACCATCGAGCCGAAGGCGGCAAAGAAGGCGGCGACCGGATTGTGCGCAACTTCGTACAAGAAGGAGAACGTCCCGCTGCCCGTCAACATTGCGCGAAGTCCGCGGCGAACCCCCACTCGCGGCAGTCGACGTAACGCCTCAATCACTTGATCTCCAGAATCTCGTTTCCTTGCAAGATATCCGTCTCGACTTGGATTCCAGAAGTTTCTGAGAAACAAGATCCAGTGCCTTCGACAGAAGTCGAAACTGCGCCGAGACCTCTCGTAACTCGTTGCGATAAATTCCTACTCGATTGACATACGCATCAAGAAAGGTCCGCCGTGGCACAGAGCGTGCGTGTACATAACTTCATGGTGTCCAGCGATGGCTACGGTTCTGGCGAGGGCCAAAGTCTCGAACATCCCTTCGGCCACGCGAATCCAGCCGAGCTCTTCTATTGGGCCGGCGCCACCGCTAACTGGGTCAATCGGACCGACCCCGGTGGCACGTACGGCCTTGACGACTACTGCACGCGAGACTTCGCCCGCAACATCGGCGCCGAGATCATGGGCCGCAACAAGTTTGGTCCGCAACGCGGTCCGTGGGAGAACTACGACTGGGAAGGGTGGTGGGGCGACGACACGCCGTTCCATACTCCGGTCTTCGTACTCACGCATCACGTTCGTCCTTCCATCACGTTGGGCGACACCACGTTCCATTTCGTCGACGCCTCGCCCCAAGACGCGCTCACCCAAGCGTTCGTAGCAGCCGATGGCAAAGACGTGCGTATCGGGGGTGGCGTCGAAACGGTGCGGGAGTTTCTCGATGCAGATCTCATCGATCAATTGCACTTCGCGGTCGTACCCGTCGAACTCGGTCGCGGCGAACGGCTGTGGGACGGTCCCGATGATCTGACCGACCGTTTCTTCTTGGAGAAGATTCCGAGCCCGAGCGGTGTGACCCATCACTTCTTCTGGCGACGCTGAGCACCTGACGAGTGCCTAACCGAATCGCACCAGCTCCAAAGCGACTTAGTCGAGCTGTCGGTCAGATCGGTTGACCGGCGAGCAAAAGCTCCACGTCGATGTTGCCTCTCGTGGCGTTTGAATACGGACAGACCTGATGAGCTCCGCGAACAAGTTCGGCAGCGACATCGCGATCGATCGAGGGTAGCGACACGTCAAGCGTGACCGCCAGCTTGTATCCTCCGTCGCCGGTCGGCAGCAAACTCACCGCCGAGTCGATCGAAATTTCACCGACGTCGAGGTGGCCGCGACGAGCTACTCCCGCGAGTGCACTCTCGAAACACGCCGCGTAGCCGACCGCAAAGAGCTCCTCGGGGTTGGTGCCACCGCCCTCGCCGCCCATCTCCTTGGGTCTGCGGAGGTTCACGTCGAGTTCGCCGTCTGAGGTGCGCCCGTGACCGTCACGACCTCCCGTAACGTGTGCGTTTGCCGTGTACAGAATCTTCGCCATTGTTGTCCTCGTTTCAGATCTCGCCGGTGGGGGAAGGGCAGCAGGTTCGTCCCTTGGGTGTGGGCCCAATTGAGTTGGAATTCAACCTCAGGCGACGCTGAGTCCGAGCATATGGGGCTCTGTTGTCCGACTTTCCGCGCTTGGCTACGTACGAGAGTTGAGTGCCCCCGACAGGAGTCGAACATGCGCACATTGCTTCGGAGGCCAATGCCCCATCCACTGAGCTAGGAGCCATTTGCACCTCGTTCCGGTCCGTCCATTGGATCCATGGACTCCCACGGTGATTCGATGATTGCTCAGTTGACATAGCAGTAAGTCATTATTTTAGTGATTTAACGCTAATTTGGGTAACATAGCAGTAAGTCATTATTTTAGTGACTTTCTGCTATATTGCATGGAAAGGAGAATGCCATGACGCGCCAACTTGAGATGATCGACAACCTCGTGGCGGACGGCCGAGATGAGTTCACGTTTGAAGAGGCCAGATCCGCGTTGGGGGTGTCTATCCCCGCCGCAGCGAACGCCCTTCGTCAATTGGCAGCGAAGGGTCTAGTTGACCGCCTCACTCGGGGTCACTACGCGATCCGACCGCTCGGATCATTGAAAACATCTGCGAGCACAAATGACCTGAGCTCGGCTGTCGGCGCTGTCTTTGAGGGCAAGGAGCACCGCATCGCATATCTGAGTGCACTGAGCGAACTCGGGCTTGTCAGCCATCCGGTACGAACTGTATTCGTGGCATGTACGCAGCAGGTACGGTTCGCGACTGTCGGCAGTCGACCGCTGCATTCGATCATGGAGAAGCGTGAAACGATTCATTTGGAAACTGAGGTCGTCGGCAAATCATGGCAGTCCAATGCTGAGAGAGCGCTCTTCGATTGCGCTCTTCGCGTAGATCTGGCGGGTAGCGTCGAACGACTCGCCGAGGCACTCGCCGTCGGATCGCGTGAAGTGGATCCGACACGAATCAAGCGTCTTGCAAGAGCTTTCGGGGCTCGCGGCCGTGCAGCAGAACGGCGCCTCGCCTCGCTGGCGAACGCTCTGGATCTTCCGATTTCGTTGAATCCTGTGGTTGGCAACAGGCAGCCGATGATTCGTCTGGACCCTAGAGATGAACGTGTCGAATGGACGGATGATGGAAACCGAGTTGCGTGGCACACCTCAGTTAGTGAACTGCGGGCGATCGTCGAGAATTAGTGATGCTCACTGCGCACGCCATCACTCGACGAGCGGATCGCGACGGGGTTAGTTCAGCCGTCGTAGAGCGGGACTACGTCCTCGCTCACATCGTGGCTCAGCTCCACCTAGTGGCGCTTGAAAACGAAGGCCGCCTGGTATTCAAGGGTGGTACAGCGCTCCGACTCGTTCACATTGGCGACTACAGGTATTCGGCAGATCTCGACTTCTCTCTCTTGAACGCGAGCGTCGACGATGCGAAAGCAGGGCTAGCGATTGTGCTCGAAGCAGCGATCGAACATGCGGGACTTCCATTCCTCGAGCTAAAGGACGGTGTCATTTTCTATGTGGGTTCGCTTGAAGCGAGCAAACCTCGGCGCATCAAATTGGACATCTCAGTTGACGAAGTGGTCGAGTCCGTGGAGAAGCGATCGATACTCAGAGAATTCTGGACTGATCTTCCGACCGGGATTCCCTTCGACGTTCATTCGGTTGAAGAAATCGCGGCTGAGAAGTTGCGCTGCATTATCCAGCGAGTTCAATGCCGTGACATCTATGACATATATCGATTAGCGGAGGATGTTGGCGTTGACTTCTCAGAAATTCGCCCATTATTCGAGCGCAAGTCAGTAGCCAGAGGCATCGACCCCGTGTCGTTCGGTGATCGATTTAACGAACGATTGGGTAGGTACCGAAGTCGGTGGATCAATGAAATGTCGGAACACGTGACGGATCCGCCGCGTTTCGACGACGTGGTGCGCGTAGTGCGTCGTCACCTTCGAGGCGCCGAGATGGTCGGCGGTTGAGGTCAGTTTCGGACGTGTCGAGACGAAAAACAAAGTGCCCCCGACAGGAGTCGAACCTGCGCACATGGCTTCGGAGGCCAATGCTCTATCCACTGAGCTACGAGGGCAATAGCCGAATCCTACACGTGACGTTTTTCAAAACGGTCTCGAGACTCGTCGTGCGACCTCGTAGCCTTTATCCATGAGTGCCGAGCCAATCGCCGCGTCGCTGCTACCCGACACCGCGGAGATCACCACGAACGACGTGCTCATCGGCGGCGTCTCGCTACGCGGACTGGCCGGCGCCTACGGCACGCCACTCTTCGTCTACGACGAGGAGACGCTTCGCGCGCGATGTCGAGAGGCGGCGGGCGCCTTCGACGACGGCGTCGCGTTCGCGTCGAAGTCGTTCCTGTGCGGCGCGATGGCGCGACTCGCCTTCGAAGAGGGTCTCTGCATCGACGTCGCGACCGGCGGTGAACTCGACCTCGTGCTGCGCTCCGGTGTGCCCGGCCGGACGCGTCATCATGCACGGCAACAACAAGTCGGCCGACGAACTGGAGCGCGCGATCGCGGTCGGCGTCCACCGACTGGTCGTCGACAACTTCGAAGAGATCGCGCATGCTCTCGACGCTCGTCAGCGCGTCGGCACCGCTCAACTGCCTCGTGCGCGTGACCCCCGGTGTCGAGGCGCACACGCACGAGTTCGTTCGCACCGGTCAAGAGGACACCAAATTCGGATTCTCCGTGGCGACGGGCGACGCGCGTCGTGCGATCGACGAACTGCGGGTGATACCCGGTCTGACGCTGCACGGCGTGCACGCGCACATCGGCTCGCAGGTATTCGAACTGTTCGGTTTCGTCGAGAGCTTCACCATCCTGGCGGAGTTCATCGCCGAGGACGACTTCGACGAACTCTGCATCGGCGGCGGGTTGGGCGTGCCCTACGTCGCCGGGGAGACGGCGCCGTCGATCCACGAGTGGGGCGACGCGATTCGCGTGGCCGCCCACGAGGTGGGACTCGACGCCAACGTGCGACTGCTCGCCGAACCGGGCCGCGCCATCGTCGCCCAGGCGGCGCTCACGCTCTACGAAGTGGGAGCGGTGAAGCCCGTCGAGCAGCGCACCTACATGGCGGTCGACGGGGGAATGAGCGACAACCCCCGACCGGTGCTCTACGGCTCGGGCTACGAGGCCTTCGACGTCGCCGCACCACTCGCCGAGCGACCCCAGAGCGTGCGACTCGTCGGCAAGCACTGCGAGAGTGGCGACGTCTTGATCGACGAGGCGTGGCTGCCGGCGTCGACCGGCGTGCGCAGTATCGTCGCGACGCCGGTCACCGGCGCCTACGGCTACTCGATGGCGTCCAATTACAACCGCGTCCCGCGCCCTGCGGTGCTGTTCGTTCGCGACGGCATAGCTCGCGAAGTACTGCGACGCGAGACCTTCGACGACATGGCTCGACTCGAGGTTTGACAGCGGCCGCGGCGAAGGTCTCGGTTAGCCTTTGGTGGTGAACAAGCCGGTCGTGCGAGTCGGGATCATCGGTGCCGGCAACGTCGGCAGCGCCCTCGTCGAGCTCTTGCACGACGAATCTCGGCGCGAAGCGCTCCTGGACGCCGCGACCGGTCCGATCGAACTCGTGGGCGTCGCCGTGCGCGACGCGACCAAGCGTCGCAAGGGGATTCCCAAGCATCTGCTGACGACCGACGTCGCGGGACTCGTCGCCAATGACGACCTCGACATCCTGGTGGAGCTCGCCGGCGGCATCAAACCGGCGCGGGTCTATATCGAGACCGCGCTGCGCCACGGCGTCTCGGTCGTCACCGCCAACAAGGCCCTCATGGCCGAGTGCGGCACCGAACTCGCGCAGTTGGCCCACCAGAACGACGCGGACCTGTTCTACGAGGCGGCCGTCGGCGGTGGCATCCCGATCCTTCGCGCGCTGCGCACCTCACTCGCCGGCGAACGGATCAACCGCGTGATGGGCATCGTGAACGGGACGACGAACTTCATCCTCTCCAAGATGACCAGTGAAGGTGGTGACTACCAGTCGGCACTGAAGGAGGCGCAGGCCCTCGGCTACGCCGAGGCCGACCCCAGCGCCGACGTCGAGGGCTACGACGCGGCCGCCAAGGTGCAGATCCTCTCGTCACTCGCCTTCGGCACCGAACTGGTCGGCGACGCCATCGCGCGTCAGGGCATCGTCGGCATCCGTTCGGTCGACGTCGAGTTCGCTCGGCGCTCCGGCTACGTCATCAAACTGGTCGGCGTCGCCGAGCGCGTCGGCGACTCGGGGATCTCTCGGCGCGCGCACCCGGCGATGATTCCGGTCGAGCACCCGCTCGCGTCGGTCCACGGCGCGATGAACGCGGTCTTCGTCGAAGGCGTGCGCAGCGGTCCCCTCATGTGGCTCGGCCAGGGGGCCGGCGGCGAGGCGACGGCGACGGCGGTGCTGGGTGACCTGCTCGACGCCGCGCGCAACCGATTCGCCGGTCGCCACGACGTCCCCTTCAGTGTGGACCGGACCTTGCACAGCGTCGAGGCCGGGGAACTCCCGAGTGTCTTCTACATCAGCATCGACGTCCTGGACCGACCCGGCGTGCTCGCGGCGGTCGCGGGCATCTTCGGCGACAACGGCGTGTCGATCCAGTCAATGGAGCAGTCGGGATTCGGCGACGAGGCCCGGCTCGCCTTCTTGACCCACATGGCGCTGACGGACCGCGTGAACGCCACGGTGAAGGACCTCGCGAAGCACAAGTCGGTCGATTCGGTCGGCGCGTGTCTGCGCGTGATCGACGGGGGACTGGCGTGATCGGGTGGCGCGGTCTGCTGGTTGAGTACGCGCAGTGGTTCGACCTCGACGGTGTGGATGAGATCGTCACGCTGCAAGAGGGGCACACGCCGTTGCTGCACGCCGAGCGACTCTCGGAGCGACTGGGTGCGGACGTCTGGCTCAAGTTCGAGGGGCTCAATCCAACGGGTTCGTTCAAGGACCGCGGCATGACGATGGCGATCACCAAGGCCAAGGCCAATGGCGCAACGGCGGTCATCTGCGGATCGACGGGCAATACGTCGGCCTCGGCTGCGGCCTACGCCGGCAAGGCCGGCATGGACTGCGTCGTGCTCGTGCCGGAGGGCAAGATCGCTCAGGGCAAACTCGCCCAGGCCATCGTCTATGGGGCCACGGTCCTCCAGATCCGCGGCAACTTCGACCAGGCACTGAATCTGGCGCGCGAACTGACCCAGTACCTGCCGATCACGATCGTGAACTCGATCAACCCCGATCGCATCGAGGGACAAAAGACCGGCGCGTTCGAGATCATCGACGTGCTCGGCAAGGCGCCCGACGTCCTGTCGATCCCGGTCGGCAACGCCGGCAACATCACGGCCTACTGGCGCGGTTTCACGCAGTACCACTTCGCCGAGCGCTGCAAGATCCTGCCCAAGATGTGGGGCTTCCAGGCGGCCGGCGCCGCACCCATCGTCCTCGGACACCCGGTCGCGAACCCCGAGACGATCGCCACCGCGATCCGCATCGGCAACCCCGCGAGCTGGGTTCCGGCGCTCGAGGTCATCCACGAGTCACTCGGCGACATCCGTGCCGTGACCGATGATGAGATCATCGAGGCGTACCAGTTTCGTCGCGCGCCACGAGTCGATCTTCTGTGAGCCGGCCTCGGCGGCGTCGATCGCGGGCATCGTCAAGTACGGCGTGCCGAAGGGTTCGACGGTCGTGTGCGTGCTCACGGGGAACGGACTGAAGGATCCCGACACCGCGGTTGAGACGAGCGTCACGCCCGAAGTCGTGGACGCGACGTTGCAGGCGCTGCTCGCCAAGCTCTCGTAGCGAGTATCGGCCCCTATTCGCCGCGCAGTACCTGGGCCGTTGGAGTCCTCGCCGCGCTTCGACCGGGCATGGCGGCGACAGCGTTGGCGAGCACCAATGCCGCCAACGCCACGACGATGAGCGAGACGACCGGCTCGGTTGGACGCGGGACGGCGTAGATCTTGTTGGCGAAGAGCGTCCACAGCCAACGACCGGCGAGAATACCGAGTGGAATGCCGAAGACTGCTCCGACTGCACCCGCGACCGACGCCTGCCAGGCGACTGCGGAGAGGAGTTGTCGACTCTTGAATCCCAGTGTCCGAAGGAGCGCGAGGTCGCGGCGGCGACGATTCACCGAGGCGACGAGGGTGAGCCCGAGCGCCACGACCGCGCCGAGCGCCAACGCGAGCGCTAGCAGGTCCGGGATGATGCCGATCGCTCGATAGTTCTCGATCTCCGCGGGGTAGAGCACGCCCTGAACGGCGACGTCGCTCCCACCGCCGTCGGGCGTGGCCTGGATCTCTCTTTCGCCGATTTGCGCGATCTTGCTCACCGACGCCAGCGCGAGCGACGCTGGTGCACCTTGCTTGAATCGAACGAAGATGTTGGAGTAGCCGTCCAGGGTCTCATTCTTGTTGTGAAGGAACTTCTGGAAAGGCGGGCGGTTCAATGCTGATCGGGATCATCGCGCCGACCCCCATTGACGTGTGACCGATCAGCGTCCCTCCGATGGCCGGCAGCGTCGCCGTGCCCACGATCGTCAACTTCGTAGGCGGTACGTACACGGGGTAGTCCTTCTTCGTGCCGTACTGCCCGATCACCGTCTGGCCCAAGTGCTTGTGAAGTTGTTGCATCGTTTCGGCGCCCAGCACGATCTGATTCGGTCCGGTGACCTCGTGGCCGGAGAGTATCGGCGCTGTCACCTTCGCGTTGGGGGTCGTCAAGATGATGGGCACCGTCACGCCGTCGATCTGCGCGTTCGCGTAGTTATCGCCCGAATACGCAGCGACGTACTTATCGTGACCGAGCAGACGCGTGGCCTGCGGCGGAATGCCATTGCCGTTGGACGTGAGCGCGTAGTTCCAGTTCCACCCGTAGAGCGACGGATGGGTCACGAGCGTGTTCAAACTGCTGCCGAAGGTGAGTGTCGCCGCCGCGATGGTGACGGCCAAGACCGCACCGAGGAGCGCGGAGCGCACGGGGGCCGCGTCGCGATCGACCGGCGGTTCCAGCGCGAAGCGGATGCCGACGACCGCGGTCACGGGTAGTCCGAGGTCCGAGGCGAGGCGACCGGCGCGCGAACCCATTGGCGCGGACAGTGTTCGTACTCGATTCCCGGGTCGCCGAGATCGTCGAAGCATGAGAACGAACGAGATCGCGCCGAGAAGAACGAGCAACAGGAGCACGCCGAAGCCGAGCACCGGTCCGTCGAAGGCGAAGCCGCCGTCGGGATAGACCGCGCGCACCGGACCTATGGGCGACAACGGCGATAACGCGTAGGCAACACCCACGGCGAGCGCCGAGCCGACCACGACGGACGCCAGGGGTCCGAGCAGGCTGGCGTTCAGTGACATCGCGGGACTGCCGCCGAGCGCGCGCAGCACTTCAATGTCCTTGCTCTCTCGTTGCAGACCCCGCGCGATCACCCCTCCCGCGATGATCAGTACCGCTAGTCCCGCGATGAGTCCGAAGACGTCGAGGGAGATCGACTCGGGTTCGAGCGATCGATTCACCTCCGCGGCGACCGCGGACGTGACGTGAAAGTCGTACGTCGTGCCCGGCGGGAGCGCCGCAATGATCTCTCGTTCCACCGTCGAGAGATCGCGAACGCCGTGGTCCAGTTGCAGGTCGTAGGTGTTGTAGTGCTCGCCGTTGTTGACGATCTGCTTGGTCAGCGCAGGGGTGAAGAAGAAGAACTCCGGCAACCGATCGACCTGGTCGAGCAGGACGTCGTCATTGGGAATGACCGTGCCGACGAGGTGCATCGTCAGACTCACCGTCGGCTTCACGTATTTGTGGCCGAACGTCGGCGTGTCGGATTGCGCGTCGGTGAAGAAGATCATCTTGATGTACTCACCCAGGTGCCACCCCATGGCCTTGGCGGCGGCCGGGTCGGCCATGAACTCGTTGGCCTTCTTCGGATTCGGCAGGTGACCGCTCACGAGGGCGACGCGGTCTTGGGTGAAGTACTCGTCGACGAGGCTCCCGGAGCTGGTCACCGTACCGTTCACCAACGCTTTGGAAAACGCGGCAGTCCATTTTTGCGAGGGAGAAGGCGTTGACGGAGTACGTCGAGATGCCGACGTGTTTCACGAGCGGCAACCGCGCCAAGTCCTTGGCGATGTTGGGGGCGAACACCGTCATCTCCAGGTCCGAAGGATTCGTGCTGGCCAGGAACGTGTTGTAGGACGACGCCGTTCGACCGGCCGCGGCCACTGAACCGAGGGCGAGTCCGCCGATCGCGCCCGACCAACACGACGATCGTCAGGTAGTTCGCCCAGCGGCGCCCGAAGTTGGCGCGGAACCAGAACCACCCGACGCGTGAGGCGCCGGCGTTCATCGCGGCAGCGACGCGGGCCCGGTTCATTCATCTGACGTCGCCCCCTCGCGTCTCGGCATCTGATCACTGACAAATCTTGTTCATTTCGCGAACGCGAGGCAGGAGGTCACCCTTCAATGTTCCGTAGTGCCAGCACGATCGTCCGAGAGACCGATGTAATACGTTGTCGCCTCGCACGGCCAGTTTCTAAGAATTCAATCAAATGTTGGCAATTGTCGCTGACTCCGCTACAATGGAGAGGTCGTCCACGCCCGGCCTTTCCCCGGGGTGAGGAACTCTTCCGAGATGACGTTTCCCGATTTTTCTTCTTCGCTCATTCAATTTTGTCGAGCGGAACGAAAGGATTAACTATGGCTGTAAGGCCCTCCCCAGACCGGTCCGATCTCGAGTCCAAGACTCGTGAAGACCTGCAAACCATCGCCAAGGTGAAAGGCGTCGACGTGTCGGCGCGCGCCTCCAAGGCCTCATCTGATCGAAGCGATCATGGGCGACCCGGCTCCCAACGGCGAGCCCTCCGAGAACGGTTCGCGCGCCGTTCGCTCGCGTCGCACCGTCGCCACCCCGACCGATGACTTCGACGACCTGCTCGGTGAGTTCGTCGCCGACGCGTCCACCGATCACCCCGCCACGAGCGCCAGTGCCGACGCCGAGTCCACGACGACCGAAGTGGCGCCCGCCGCGCCGAGCACGAACGGCACCGAGCGTCCGCCGAACCCGCGTCAGAACACCCAACCCCGCCAGGACCGCCAGCCGCGCGACTTCGGCAACGACACCGCCGGCCGCAACCGTCGCAACCGTCGCAACCGCAACGGCCGCGAGCGCTTCGGCGGCGACTCCATGCCCAACGCCGACCAGCCCTACGCCGGCGAGCTCATCGAGATCGAAGGACTGCTCGACCTGCGCGACGACGGCTACGGCTTCTTGCGCACCAAGAGCTACCACCCGTCGCCCAACGACGTCTACGTCTCGATCAACCAGGTGCGTCGCTATCACCTGCGCAAGGGCGACACCATCGTCGGCGGATTCCGCCCGGCCGCCTCGAACGAGAAGTACCCCGCGCTGCTGCGCGTCGACAGCGTCGCCGGCCTCGACCCCGAGGTCGCGCGACTTCGCCCGCGCTTCGAGGACCTCACGCCGCTCTTCCCCGACGAGAAGCTGAACCTCGAGCTCAACGAGGGCAAGACCGACCTCACGCCGCGCATCGTCGACCTGCTCTCGCCGATCGGCAAGGGCCAGCGCGGACTGATCGTCTCGCCGCCCAAGGCCGGCAAGACCACGATCATGAAGCAGATCGCCCAGTCGATCGAGTCGAACAACCCCGAGGTGCACCTGATGGTGCTGCTGGTCGACGAGCGTCCCGAAGAGGTGACCGACATCCGTCGCACCGTGAAGGGCGAGGTCATCGCCTCGACCTTCGACCGCCCGGCCGAGGAGCACACCCACGTCGCCGAACTCTGCATCGAGCGCGCCAAGCGCCTCGTCGAGCAGGGCCGCGACGTCGTGATCATCCTCGACGGCATCACGCGACTGGCCCGCGCCTACAACCTGGCCGCCCCGGCGACCGGGCGCATCATGTCCGGTGGCGTCGACTCCGGCGCGCTGTACCCGCCGAAGAAGTTCTTCGGCGCCGCGCGCAACATCGAAGAGGGCGGCTCGCTGACCATCATCGCCTCGGCCCTCGTCGAGACCGGCTCCAAGATGGACGAGGTCATCTTCGAGGAGTTCAAGGGCACCGGCAACATGGAGCTGCGACTCGACCGCCGTCTGGCCGAGCGCCGCATCTACCCGGCGATCGACGTGAACGCCTCCTCGACGCGCCACGAGGAGCTGCTCTTCAGCCGCGAGGCGCTGCCCCAGGTCTGGAAGCTGCGCCGCGTCCTCAACGGTCTGGCCTCGGAAGGTCGCGAAGCGGCCGGTCTGGAACTCTTGATCGACAAGCTGAAGTCGACCAAGTCCAACGACGAGTTCCTCGCCGAGATCGCGCGCGGCCCCGCGTCAACGCAGTTGATTTCCCGCTAAACTTGTCATTCGCAACGAGGAGCACCTATGAAGCCTGATATTCACCCCAACTACGGCGAAGCGACCGTCAAATGCTCGTGCGGCAACACCTTCACGACCCAGTCGACCAAGTCAGCGATGACCGTCGAACTGTGCAACGAATGCCACCCGTTCTTCACCGGCAAGCAGAAGCTCGTCGACACCGGAGGCCGCGTCGAGCGCTTCCAGCGTCGCTACGCGCAAAAGACCAAGGCGCGCGCTCCGAGGGCTTAGGTCCTCGAGCGCTCACCCGTCGTGCGCTCCGTTGACGAGACCCTGAACGCCCTTCAGGACGAACTGCGCTCGGTCGAAGCCCAACTCTCCGAACCGGACGTCGCCAGCGACCTCAAACGCCTGCGCGACCTCTCGCGCCGCCACAAGGAACTGGCCGGAGATCAACACCGCCTGGAACGAGCTGAAGGCCGCCCAGTCGGACTTCGCGACCGCCAAGGAGATGTTCAACGAATCGACCGGCGACGACCGCGAGCTCTGGCGCGAGGAGATGAACAACGCCGAGGCGAAGATCCCCGAGCTGGAGCTGACCCTCGAGACGATGCTGCTCCCGCACGACCCCAACGAGGGCCGCAACGTGATCCTGGAGATCCGCGGCGCCGAAGGCGGCGAGGAGGCCAACCTCTTCGCCGGCGGACCTCGCCCAGATGTACCGCCGCTACGCCGCGCTGCGGGGCTGGAAGCTCGAGGTCATCGAGGAGCGCGAGTCCGAACAGGGCGGCCTGGACGAGGCGATCTATCTGATCAAGGGTGAGGACGCCTGGTTCCGCCTGCAGCACGAGGCCGGCGTGCACCGCGTCCAGCGCGTGCCGGTGACCGAGGCCAAGGGCCGCGTCCACACCTCGTCGGCGACGGTGTCGGTGCTGCCCGAGGCCGAAGAGGTCGACGTCGACATCAATCCGAGCGACCTCAAGATCGACGTCTACCGATCGTCCGGCCCCGGCGGCCAGAGCGTCAACACGACCGACTCGGCCGTGCGCATCACGCACCTGCCGACCGGCATCGTCGTGTCGATGCAGGACGAGAAGAGCCAGATCCAGAACCGCGCCAAGGCGCTGATCGTCTTGCGCTCGCGGCTGCTCAAGGCGGCCCAGGACGCCCAGGCGAGTGAGCAGGGTGACCTGAAGCGCTCGCAGTTGGGCAGCGGCGGTCGCAGCGAGAAGATCCGCACGTACAACTTCAAGGAGAACCGGGTGACGGATCACCGGATCAACTTGACCACCTATACGCTCGATTACGTGCTGGCCGGTTACCTCGATCCCTACGTCGACGCGCTGCTCGCAGAAAAGCGTGCGCGACAACTCGGCGAGAGCGATGGACGCTAATTCGTATCTTCGTGAGCGAACTGATCGACGCCGGGTTGAACCGTCGCGAGGCCCGGTGGTTGGTCGAAGAGTTCTCGCCCGACCGACCCACGACTCGATCACCGCCATGCGCGCCGCCGCCCAACGACGACTCGACGGCGAGCCGATCCAGTACGTCCTCGGACACTGGCCGTTTCGCTCCCTCGACCTCGACCTCGACCCGCGCGTCTTGATCCCGCGCCCCGAGACCGAAGAACTCGTCGGCCTCGCCTTCGACGAGCTCATGCAACGCCAGCTCACCGAGCCGCTCATCGTGGACCTCGGCTGCGGCTCGGGCGCCATCGGACTCTCGCTGCTCTTCGAGCTTCGCCAGATGGACGTGCACGCGCGACTCGTCGCGGTCGACTCGTCGCTCGACGCGCTCGACGTCACGCGGGCCAATGCCGCGAAGCACGATCTGGACGGCGTCACGACGGTGCACTCCTCGTGGTTCGACGCGCTCGACCGCTCGCTTCGCGGCTGCGTCGACTTGATCGTCGCCAACCCGCCCTACGTCGGGGCCGACGGAGTTCGCGACGCTCGACCCGGTGCTCGGCTACGAGCCCTTCGCCGCGCTGGTCTCGCCGGACACGCCGACGGCCGAGGGGTTCTTCGACCTCGAAGAGATAATCGGACAATCGTGCCCGTGGCTCGTGGCAAATGGGTTGCTGATATGTGAACATGGCAATATGCATCGCGCGGCGGTACTCCAAGCGGCACAGGACGCCGATGTTCGCCGACGTCCGGGACCTCGACGACATGTTCGGCAATCCGCGCTTCTTGATCGCGAAGCGCTGATGCCGAGGCTGCTGAAGGTCGAGGCGGCGATCGCCGCCCTGGACGCCGGGGGGATCGTCGCGGTCCCGACGGACACGGTCTACGGACTCGCCGCCGAGGTGAGTCAACCGTCGGCCGTCGCCAAGTTGTTCGCGCTGAAGCACCGGCCCACGTTCGTGCCGATCCCGGTGATGGTCGACTCGGTCGAACAGATCGAGTTCCTCGGTGTCGACTGGCCCGACGAGGCCCAAGGACTCGCCGACGCCTTCTGGCCCGGGGCGCTCACGATCATCGTCACGGTCCCGCACGACCTCTCCGTGATGTTGGGTGGCGACGACGACACCGCCGGATTTCGCATTCCCGATGACGACGTCCTTCGTCGGATGATGGCGGTACTCGGCCCCTTCGCCGTCACGAGCGCGAACGAGCACGGCGAGATGCCGTGTCACAGCGCCTACGAGGTGTTGGAACGATTCGCGAACCGCGATGAGTTGGACGGTGCCATCGACGGCGGCGAGCGCTCGGGTGACGTGTCGAGCGTCGTCGATCTCTCGGTCACGCCGTGGCGGGTGTTGCGCGAGGGCGCTGTGTCGACGTCGGAGTTGGCGCGAGTCCTCGACTAGCGGTTGCGACAGGCCGAACGTGCCTAAGGTGACGTCATGAGGCCGAGCACCCGAGTTCCAGTTCAAGCGGTAGTGATTCTTGGATTCGTGATCAGTGCGCTGGCCGGTGTCATTTCGTACTTCAACACGGTCTCGCAGCGGGGCTATCAGTTCAGTGGGTTCAAGGTCATCGTGATCCCGTTACTCAATCCACTCTTGATGATCTCCGTGTTGATCGCATGGTGGTGGTTGACGCGGGTCGAGGCCAGCGACGAGAGTGGCGCGGTGATCCTTCGACGCACGTTGCTCGCGTTCGCGGCACAGTACTTCTTCACGACGGTTCTGTTATTGATGATTATCACGCCCTTCAATTCGGGAGACGGCTTTTGGTTGACGACCGTGACGTGGTTCCAACTGATCGGCGCGGCGGTCTCGACGATTGGGTTGTTGCTCCTTTCACGCTTGATCATCGTGCGAACGCCGAACATCGAGCCGTTCGTTGAGTCCAGCGCCTGACGACGAAGTCAAAGCGCGAAGATGTCGTTCGCAATCTCGCCGGTGCGTCCGATGAGTTCCTCGTTCTCGGCGTCGCGCATCAACGACGCGTCGGTGTTGTGGCACCACGTCCGGACGTCATCAGTTAGCCGCGCGGCGATGATCAGTCGTTCCGGTTCGCCGTTCGAGGCGTGCGTGACGGTGTAACTCTCGACGGTCGCAGCGCCGTCTCGCTGATCGCTCGGGCAGCGGGCTTGGCGATCGACGTCGTCTTGCGGACTGGTCCAGCGAAACCCCTCGCGCGGCGGCGAGCCGGCGTACACGCCCCACGAATGCTTCGTGCAGAACCAACCAAGGGCGGTGACCAATCCCTGCCCGCTCGGGTCGGCGCGCAGTGCGTCGACCATTGACGCGATCGAGTGCGTCACGTAGTTGTTGCCGGGTCCGCCGCCGAAGGTGAGACCGCCAGTGAGCGTCGGCACGCGCGTGGGATCGTACGCGTCGATACCCAGCACGTCGCACGCGCTCTGGACGACGGTGGGAAAGCAGCTGTAGAGGTCGATCTGCGTGAGTTCATCGCTTGTGACACCGAAACCCTCGAGATCGTTCCAGATGGCGCGCATCGCGGGGGAGTCGTCGAGTTGCGGTCGATCCGAGATCAACCAGTGGTCGTTCGCGTCCACCCCGCACTGAGGAAAGACCATGCGATCGCGCGCGATGCCGAGTGACGGTCGCGTGCTCGTAACTGGTCATGAGGTAACTGGCCGCCATGTCGACCGGCATGTTCGCCATCAGCAATTTGGTGTACGGGAACGAGACCATTCGGTTGTCGTTCGCTGGCAGTGGTGATTGCTTCGGGCGACGGCGCGTCGCGAATCCAGGCGTAGGGATTCTTCGCCGCGACCGTGGCGAAGTTCGACCAGAGTCGACCGAGGTGGTCACGTTGATCCGCCATCGTCCAACCGAGGCGTGCCCGTCGCGCGTTCTCAAAGAGCGGATAGACGTTAGTCGGCAGGTTCAAGCCCTGAGAGTATTCAGCGGCCGTCAACGGTGCCGGATCGTTCGACGCCATCACGGGACTCGGCACGTCATCACTCTGTTGCTCCCACCCGAGTTCCCGGCCTTCGCGTCGTCGCCAGGAGTCGCGCGTACATCGCCTCGGCACCGACCACCGCGACGCAGCGCAACTCGCCGGCGAGGATTCGTCGCGCGGCGTCGTTGAGGAACTTCTGGGGCGTGTTGCCGCCGACGCTCAAGAGTCGCGTCGTGACGTTCAGCCCGAGTCGTTGGGCGACCAAGAGCGCCGGGTCATTCGTGTGCCACGTGAAGGACGAGACGGCCACGAGTTCGTCGATGTTCTCCAGCATCGACGTTGCACCGGAATCCGTAGCGCGGCGCGTTCCAGCGCCTCCACCATGAGATCGAGCGGATGTTTTCGAGACGACGTACGTCGCACCAGAACCGGGACGTTCGGTGACTTGACCCACGCCGACCAGCACGGGAGTTCGTGGTGGAATCGTCACTCCAGAAGTATTGCCGCACCTTCAAGTCGTTCCTATTCCCTAGGTAAGGTTGTGGCGATGCGTATCGCCCTCGGCTCAGATCACGCTGGTTTTGACTTAAAGGCCCTACTGGCCAAGTCGCTGGCCGACTGGGGCTACGACACACTCGATCTCGGCACCGACAACGCCACCGATTCGGTGGACTACCCGGACTTCGGCGCCGCCGTGGGACGGAGCGTCGCCTCGGGCGAGTGTGATCTCGGCGTCGCCATCTGCGGAACCGGGATAGGGATCTCGATTGCCGCCAACAAGGTGCCCGGCGTGCGCGCCGCGGTCGTGCACGACGTCACCTCGGCGCACTTGGCGCGTGAACACAATCACGCGAACGTGCTCTGCCTCGGTGCGCGACTCACCGGCGCCGTCGGTCGCCGTCGAGGCGCTGGAGGCGTGGCTCAATGCGACGCCGGCGCTCGGTCGCCACGTGACGCGCGTCGCGAAGCTCGACGAACTCGACGAGCATCTCGTCGACGATGAAAGGTAATCCATGACCTCCTCACCCTTTGACGCGTGGATCACGAACGACGACGAGGTCACGTCGCTGCTCGCCCAGGAGTGGCAGCGTCAGACGACGACGATTCAGTTGATCGCGAGTGAGAACTTTGCGTCGCCGGCCGTCATGGCGGCGACCGGATCGATCTTGACCAACAAGTACTCCGAGGGCTACCCGGGACGCCGATACTACGGCGGCAATTCTGTCGTCGACGAAGTCGAGGACCTCGCGCGTCGGCGTCTCACCGCGCTCTTTGGTGCCGACCACGCCAACGTGCAACCCCACAGCGGGGCCAACGCGAACGTCGCGGTCTACCAGGCACTCCTGGAGCCGGGGGACACGATCCTCGGCATGCGACTCGACCAGGGCGGCCACCTCACGCACGGCTCACCGGCGTCGATCACCTCGAAGTGGTGGAACTTCGTCTCCTACGGCGTGACGCCGCGATCGGATGATCCCGAGAACCCCGGCGAGATGATCGACTTCGAGAACGTGCGCGAGCTGGCGCTCCAGTTCCGACCGAAGATGATCCTGGCCGGCGCGACGGCGTACACGCGCCTCATCGATCCCGTGCCGTTCCGCGAGATCGCCGACGAGATCGGCGCGTTGCTGATGTTCGACTCCGCCCACGTCGCCGGACTCATCGCTGGCGGAGTGCACCCGAACCCCGTGCCCTACGCCGACGTCGTGTCCTTCACGACGCACAAGACACTGCGCGGTCCGCGCGGCGGCGCGATCGTGTGCCGCGAGGAGTACGCCAAGAAGATCGACTCGGCCGTCTTCCCCGGTCAACAGGGTGGGCCACTGGAGCACGCGATCGCCGCCAAGGCCGTCTCGTTCAAGGAAGCGTCGCTGCCGAGCTTCGCGACGTACAGCGAGCAGATCGTCGCGAACGCGAAGGCCTTCGGCGACGCGCTGGCGAAAGAAGGCTTCCGCAACGTCTCGGGGGGCACCGAGAACCACATGGTGCTCGTGGACCTGCGCGAGTTCGACGAGGAGCTGACCGGCAAGGCTGCCCAAGAGGTGCTCGACCGCGCCGGTATCACGACGAATCGCAACACGATCCCCGATGACCCGCGCAGTCCCTTCGTCACGTCGGGACTGCGCGTCGGCACCGCCGCCGAGACGACGGCCGGCATGAAAGAGGGGGAGTTCGAATCGATCGCGACGCTGATGTCGCGCGCGCTTCGCCACCGCGACGACGAGGCGATCGTGGCCGAGGTGCGCGCCGACGTCGCCGTGATGTGCGCGACGTTCAACCCCTACGCCAACTTCACGAAGTAGTCGATGCACAACATCCTCTGGTACGTCGCCATCATCGCCGTGGGAACCGTGGTGACGATGGTGGCGAACGTGCCGGCGAGGAAGATCTCGTTGCGCGTTGGTTACACCGCGGCCCCGGACGAACGAAAGGTCCACCAGGTCACGACGCCCTACGGCGGGGGCGCGGCGATGCTCGTCGGCTTCTGCGTCGCGCTCTTGGTCGCCATGGCGATCCCGACGCTGCGCTCGATCATCCTCTCCTCGCACGAGATGCTCGGCGTGCTGCTCGCGGCCGGTGTGATCTTCGTCGTGGGCGTGCTCGATGACTTTCGCGAGATGAGCGCCCCGGCCAAGGTCGCCGGTCAGTTCCTCGCGGCGTCGATCCTGTACTTCAGTGGCGCCACGATGTACCAACTGAAGTTGCCCTTCGCGGGCTTCGTCGTGCTCGGTCCCTCGATCCTGCCGATCATCACCGCGGTGTGGGTCTTCGCGCTCTCCAACGCGGTCAACCTGATCGACGGCCTCGACGGGCTGGCCGGCGGCATCGTCGCGATCGCCTCGGGCACGCTCTGTCTCTACGGGCTGCGCCTCGAGGCCCTCGGACTGCTGCCGAGCAACAACGTGGGGCCCCTGATCGCGGCGCTGACCTGCGGCATCTGTCTGGGATTCCTGCGCGACAACTTCCATCCGGCCAAGCTCTTCATGGGCGACGCCGGCGCGCTGATGCTGGGACTGTTGATGAGCGCCTCGACGATGGTGATCGGGGGGCGCACGCCGCCGGCCAGCGGCGTGACGTTCTTCTTCTTCGCGCCGTTGTTGATCCCCGTCTTCATCCTCGGGGTGCCGCTGATCGACGCGGTGTGGGCCTTCGTGCGGCGAACGGTCTCGGGACAGGGATTCCACACGCCGGACAAGAACCACATCCACCACCGATTGATGCGTCTCGGCCACGGTCACCGACGCACGGTGGTGATCCTGTGGCTCTGGACGGCGGTGCTGTGCAGCTTCGTGTTGCTGCCGCTCTTTGACACGCAGGCGAACGTGTTCATCCCGCTCGGCGTCGCACTGTTGTTGATCGGTTTGATGACGTGGTTCAGCCCGTTGGTGAACCGTTTGTACTACCGAAACGAAGACGCCAAACGCGTGAACGAGAGCTCGCGCCAGTGAGCGACGGTCCGGGCGAACACGAGCCGGCCACCCCTTCTGAACAGGATAAAAGCGGCATCAAGGACTTGCCCGGCGTGTTCGCGTTGCTGACGATGGGAATGACGGTCGCGCTCATCATCGCGGTGTTCGTAGTAGCGGGTATCTGGGCCGACCGCGCCTGGGGCACCGCGCCGTGGGGTCTCTTAATCGGGATAACATTAGGAACGGTCGCCGCCGTGGTGAGCGTGGTAAAGCAAGTCCGGCGTTTCCTTTAGAAACCCATTGCTCGTGCTAGAAAACCTCCCAACCGACACACTGCCGCGCCTCCTTCGTCGCACCACACTTTCAGCCATCATCGTCGGGGTCGTGGGCTTCGCCGTGGCCGTGGTCGTCGCCCCGCCGCTCGCCGCCCTGGGCGTCGTGATCGGCGTCACCATGGCGATCTTGAACCTTCGGTTCCTCGACGGCCAGACGGCCAAGGTCGAGATGCGCGGTGAGCAGAGCACCAAGGCGGTTCGGCGCCAGCTGGGCGGGCGCACCACGGTGCGATTGGGCCTGATGACGGTCGTCGTCATCGCGGCGGTCCTCCTGAACGCCCCGCTCGGAATCGGTATTGTGTCAGGGCTCGTGCTATATCAGCTCGTGTTTGTGGTCAACGTCATGCGTCTGGTGACCAGTCAGGGAGGATTCGGGTGAGGATGCTGTACGCCGCCAAGACGATTCACGTCGGCGATCACCCCCACTTCGCCCTCTTCGGCCTGACCTTCGACACCGACATCGCCCTGTCGACGTTGCTGGCGTTCGCTCATCATCCTCTACATGGGCTGGTACCTGCGCAAGCACGTCACCGACGGCGTGCCGGGCAAGTTCCAGTTGATCTGGGAGATCCTCGTCGTCGACATCGTGGGCGACCTCGTCAAGTCCTCGTTGGGCGACAAGGGCAAGCGATTCATCCCGCTCGGCGTCACCGTCTTCATCTTCGTGCTGGTCTCCAACTGGATCGGCTTCTTGCCGACCGCGATGCACCCCGGCCAGTCGGGCGAGATCTTCCCGGCCCCCACGAGCGACGTGAACCTACCCCTCGCGCTCGCGCTGTTCGTCATCGTGTGGGTGCACATCGAGTCGCTGCGCGCGCGACGCGTCGGCGGCTATCTCAAGCACTACGCCAAACCGGCCGGATGGCTGACGCCGATCAACCTCATCGAAGAGGTCACCAAGCCCATCACGCTGACACTTCGTCTCTTCGGCAACCTCTTCTCCGGTGGCCTGATCATCGTCGTCGTGGCCGCCCTCGCCTCCAAGGCCCTCGGCCCCTTCGAGGTCATCTGGAAGCCCTTCGACCTCGCCATCGGGCTGATCCAGGCGTACATCTTCATGTTGCTCACGATCATCTACCTCGACATGGCCACGAGCCACGAGGAAGAGCACGAAGAGAAGCACGAGAAGAAGAAGGTCAAGAAGACCGCAGTACTCGAGACATCGCAGTAACACCAACCAGGAGGAATAGACAATGGCAGGACAAACAGTCGCAGGTGCGATCGGCATTGCGGGTGCACTCGTCGGTGGCGGACTCGCCCTCGGCGGCGGCGCCATCGGTGCGGCGATCGGTGACGGCCTGGCCGGTAGCCAGACCATCGCGGCTATCGCCCGTCAGCCCGAGATCGAGGCCAAGGCCCGCACGTACTTCTTCTTGACCGTCGGACTGGTCGAGGCGATGTACTTCATCAACCTGTTGTTCATGATCGTGTTCGTGTACGTATTCGCAAAGATCAAGTAGTTCGCAGCCGCACCCGTTCGTCGAACGGGTCGAAGTTCTCAGACTAGATAGAAGGGCATTGAGATGATCGCTACGTCAATCTTCCTGCTTCCCAACGGCACGTTCTTCATCGAACTCGTGACGATGGTGGTGATACTGCTGCTCATGACGAAGTACATCCTGCCGCCCCTCAACAAGGCGCTGGAGTCTCGTCAGGAGAAGATCCGCGAGTCACTCGCCGCCGCCGACGCCGCCAAGGCCGAGGCGGCCGCGGCCGGCGACGAACGGGCCAAACTGCTCAGCGCCGCTCGCGACCAGGCTCGCGAGATCGTGGCCGCCGCCCAGGCGACCTCGGATCAGGTCCGCGCCGAAGCGGCCGGTCGAGGTCAGGCCGAGTACGACCGGATCATCGCCAACGCCAACGCCGAGGTCGACACCGCGCGCCAGCGCGCCATCGACGAGGCGTCGGCGCGCATCGGTGAGGTCGTCTTCGAACTGGTCAATCAGATCGTCGGACGCGAAGTCGACGAGAGTTCGCATCAGGACCTCGTGCGCGAGGCCGTCGCGGCCCTGAACGTCGAAGCGGCCCGGGGATCCACGAACTGATCATGCTGCCCAAGCTCGAAGGATACGCCGCCGCCCGACTGGGCTCACTGGACGACCGCCGCACTCGCGACGGTCGCCGGCGAGCTGGCGTCGCTCGAGCAGACGGTCCTCGGTCGCGCCGACCTTCGAGCCGTGCTCACCGATACCTCCATCACCGGCGTGTCGCGCGGGCTGATCGTGCAGGACCTGCTCGCCGGCAAGGTGCACGACGTCACGTTGCAGGTCGCGGGCTACGCCGCGAGCAACGCCGCGGCCCAGGACGTACCGCACGCCCTGGGCGAGTTGGCCTACGGCGCGCGCGAACTCAGCACGAGCGGCACGTTCCCGCTCGCCGGTTTGGGGCTCATGGCCTCGCGCCAGCGCGTGAGCGGCTTCGCCGACGCGCTGCTCGATGACGTCGACGCGCAGAACTTCGACGAGATCGAAGACGAACTCTTTCGCTGGGCGCGGACTATCGAAGGCAATCTCGAACTGCGACGGCTGCTACTTGACCGCGACGCCGACCTCGACTCGCGTCTCGGCACCGTCGAGGCGCTCCTCGGCGGCAAGGTCGACGCCGTCACCCTGGCGCTGGCGAAGTTCGTCGTCTCCGGCGGACGCGCGCGCGACGTGGTCGGCACGCTGGACTACCTCGTGGACTACGTCGCCAAGGCCCGCGACTGGCGCGTCGCGCGCGTGCACACCGCGCGACCGCTGGATGAGCAGAGTCAGGCGGACCTCGTCGCGTCGCTGTCGGCGCTCACCGGCAAGAACGTCGAACTGCAGGTGGCCGACTCGCCCGAACTGCTCGGTGGCGTGCTGGTCGAGATCGGCGACCTGCGACTGGACGCGACGACGCGCGCGCGCCTCGGCGCCCTGCGTGAGGCCGTCTCACCCGGCCACCTCTACGAATCATCTTTGAATCGAATTGACTAAGAAAAGGAATCTGTGATGACAGAGCTCACCATTAGCGCCAACGAGATCACCGAGGCCCTGCGCAAGCACGTGACGGACTTCAATCCGGCCGTCGGCGCCGAGCAGGTCGGCCGTGTCGTCGAGGTCGGCGACGGTATCGCGCGTGTCTCGGGGCTGCCGTCGGCCAAGGTGAATGAACTGCTCGAGTTCGAAGACGGCACGCTCGGACTCGCCATGAACCTCGACGAGGACACCATCGGCGCCGTCGTGCTCGGCTCGGTCGACACGATCGAAGAAGAGCAGGTCGTGCGCGCGACTGGGCGCATCTTGAACATGCCGGTCGGCGACGCTCTGCTCGGTCGCGTCGTGAACGCGATCGGCGAGCCCATCGACGGCAAGGGACCGCTGGTCAATCCGAAACAGCGCCGCATGGAGATCCAGGCGCCGGGCATCACCGGGCGCCAGCCGGTCTCCGAGCCGCTGCAGACCGGCATCAAGGCGATCGACGCGATGACGCCGGTCGGTCGCGGGCAGCGCGAACTGATCATCGGCGACCGCAAGACCGGCAAGACGACCGTCGCGATCGACACGATCTTGAACCAAAAGGGCCAGGGCGTGAAGTGCATCTACGTCGCCGTCGGCCAGAAGAACTCCTCGGTCGCCCAGACCGTGAAGGTCTTGGAGGACTTCGGTGCCCTCGACTACACCGTCGTCGTGGTCGCCTCGGCCGGGGACCCCGCGCCGTTCAAGTACCTCGCGCCCTACGGCGGCTGCGCCATCGGCCAGGAGTGGATGGAATCCGGGGAGCACGCCCTCGTCGTCTACGACGACCTGTCGAAGCAGGCCGAGGCCTACCGACAGATCTCGCTGTTGCTGCGACGACCACCGGGTCGCGAGGCCTACCCCGGTGACGTCTTCTACCTGCACAGCCGTCTGCTCGAGCGCGCGGCCAAGCTGAGTGACGAGCGCGGTGGGGGATCGCTCACCGCGTTGCCGATCATCGAGACCAAGGCCGGCGACATCTCGGCCTACATCCCGACGAACGTGATCTCGATCACCGACGGCCAGATCTTCTTGCAGTCGGACCTCTTCTACTCTGGCGTGCGCCCGGCGATCGACGTGGGCAACTCCGTGTCGCGCGTCGGTGGCGCGGCCCAGATCAAGGCCATGCGCGCGGTCGCGGGCACGCTCAAGATCGACCTCGCCCAGTTCCGCGACCTCGAGTCCTTCGCGACGTTCGGTTCGGAGTTGGACAAGTCCTCCCAGCGCCAGCTCGACCGCGGCTATCGCCTCACCGAACTACTGAAGCAGGGCCTGAACGCCCCAATGCCGGTCGAGGAACAGTGCATCGTGATCTACGCCGGTACCAAGGGCTGGCTCGACACGATCCCCGTCGAGGACGTGCGTCGCTTCGAGTCCGAGCTGTTGACGAACTTCCGGGCCCAACACGCCGACTTGCTGTACGCGATCCGCGAGACCGGCGCGCTGCCCGAGACGAACTCACTCGACAAGGCGATGGAGCTGTTCGTCAACAGCTTCGCCGTGTCGACGAAGTAACCCGATAACGAACTAGCGAGAAAGGAGGAGCAATGGCCGGTGGACAGGAACGAATCCTGCGTCGACGCATCAAATCGGTGCAGTCCACGCGCAAGATCACGAAGGCGATGGAACTCATTGCCGCCTCCCAGATCACTCGCTCGCAGGCGCGCATCGTTGCCAACCGTCCCTATCGCGACGGGATGCGACGCATCATCGTCGAAGCGGCCAAGGCCGATCCGGCCGGCGCGGCCAAGCTCCTCGCGGTGCCCGAGCGCGTCGAGCACGCCGTGGTCTTGGTGCTCACGGGTGACCGCGGCCTCTCCGGTGCCTACAACTCCTCGGCGATGCGCGCGGGCGAGCGCCTGGTGCGCAAGCTCGAGAACGAGGGCACCGCGGTCCAACTCTTCAGTGTCGGTAAGAAGGCCGGCGCGTTCTTCCGTTTCCGGGGTATCGACCTCGCCAGCGGCTTCGTCGGCATGTCCGATCGCCCGACCTTCGATGACGCCCGACAGATCGCCGCGACCGTCGCCGCGCCGTTCGTCAACGGCGAGGCCCAACAGGTCTTCCTCGTCTCGACACGATTCCTGTCCGCGGCGACCCAGAGCGTGGAAGTGCAACAACTGCTGCCGCTGTCACTACCGGAGGTGACGGAAGACGACGGCCCGAAGGTCTTGAAGGGTTACACCGAGTTCGAACCCGAAGTCGCCCAACTCCTCCAGACGCTCGCGCCCAAAGCCCTCGAGAGCGAGATCTTCTCGGCGCTCCTGGAAGGCGCGGCGTCGTTCCACGTCAGCCAGCAGCGCGCGATGGCCGCGGCCACCGAGAACGCCGACGAGCTCGGCCAGAACCTCAGTCGCATCATGAACCGGGCCCGACAGGACTCGATCACCACCGAAATCATGGAAATCGTGGGCGGCGCCGAAGCGCTCCGCTCGGGAAAGTGAGAAACAAATGACCATCGCTCCAGAAAAGACCACCCTCGAGACCGGCCGCGTCGTCGCGATCGCCGGTCCCGTCGTGGACGTGGAGTTCCCGCCGCACTCGTTGCCCGAGATCAACCACGCCATCGAGGTCGACATCGTCATCGACGGCGCGACGATCACGGTCACCGGCGAGGTCGCCCAACAGATCGGCGAGGGCCGCGTCCGCTGTGTCTGCATGAAGCCGACCGACGGCCTCGTGCGCGGTGCCGTCGTGCGCCAGACCGGTCGCGGCATCACCGTGCCCGTCGGTGACGCCGTCCTCGGTCACGTCTTCAACGTCATCGGCGAGTCACTCGACACCGACGACATCGGTCCGGTCGAGGACTACTGGGAGATCCACCGCAGCGCGCCGGCCTTCGACCAGCTCGAGCCGCACGCCACGATGTTCGAGACCGGCATCAAGGTCGTCGACCTCCTCGCCCCGTACGTGCAGGGCGGCAAGATCGGCCTCTTCGGCGGCGCGGGCGTCGGCAAGACCGTCCTCATCATGGAGATGATCCGTCGCGTCGCCGAACTCCACGAGGGCGTCTCGGTCTTCGCCGGTGTCGGCGAGCGCACCCGTGAGGGCACGGACCTCTTGCTCGAGATGCGCGAGTCGGGCGTCATCGAAAAGACCGCCCTGGTCTACGGCCAGATGGACGAGCCGCCGGGCGTGCGTCTGCGCGTCGCCCTCGCCGCGCTCACGATGGCCGAGTACTTCCGCGACGTGAAGAACCAGGACGTGCTCTTGTTCGTCGACAACATCTTCCGCTTCGTGCAGGCCGGCTCTGAGGTCTCGACCCTGCTCGGCCGAATGCCGAGCGCGGTGGGTTACCAGCCGACGCTGGCCGACGAGATGGGCGAGCTCCAAGAGCGCATCACCTCGACGCGCGGCCGCTCGATCACGTCGCTCCAGGCGGTCTACGTGCCGGCCGACGACTACACCGACCCGGCGCCGTTCACGACCTTCACGCACCTCGACGCCACGACCGAACTCAGTCGTCAGATCGCCGCGCTCGGTATCTACCCGGCGGTCGACCCGTTGACCTCGACGTCGAACATCCTGGCGCCAGAAATTGTTGGCGACCGCCACTACGCCGTTGCGCGTCAGACCCAGCAGATCCTCCAGCGCAACAAGGAACTCCAGGACATCATCGCGATCCTCGGCCTCGATGAACTCTCCGAAGAGGACCGCATCACGGTCACGCGGGCGCGCAAGATCCAGCGCTTCCTCTCCCAGCCGATGTTCGTCTCCAAGGTCTTCACCGGCATCGACGGCATCAACGTGCCGGTCCAAGAGACCATCGAGTCCTTCGAACACTTGGTCAAGGGCGACCTCGACGCGTTCCCGGAACAGGCGTTCTTGAACGTCGGCGGGGCCTCGGACGTCGAGCGCAAGGCCGCGGAACTCCAGAAGGACTGACGTGGCCACGCTGAAGGTAGAGATCGTGACGCCGGAGTCACCCCTATGGGTCGGCGAGGCGTCGGCTTTGGTGGCGCGCTCTTCCGAGGGCTGGTTCACGGTACTGCCCGAGCACATGGACATGGTGGGTGACGTCGTGCCCAGTGTCGTTCGTGTCGACACGTCCGACGGCGAGATCTCGATCGCGGTGCACGGAGGTTTCTTCCAGGTGGGGAAGGGTGACGAGGCGGATCAGACGCTCGCCACGATCCTCGCGGGCATCGCCGAGAAGGTCGATGAGATCGACGTCGCGCGCGCACAAGCCGCCAAGGCCGCCGCCGAGGCCGAGATCGCGGCCGACAGTCGCAACGAACAAGAGACCAACGCCAGCGCGATGGCGAGGGCTGCACTCGAGCGCGCCGAACTTCGACTCAGCGCGGCACGCTCATGATGACGCTCGTACCGTGCAGCGTGGGACAGCGCTAATGCGATTTACCGACCAGATCGAACAGACCGGTGTCAATCGCTGGGGCGCGAAGTACACCGAGCGCGCGACGTTCGGCGACGTGATCGCCGATCAATACGGACGAGCCCAGATCTGGAAGCGCGTCACGTGGGCCTTCTACATCGTGGCGCTGCCACTCATGTTCGCACCCGATGGCAACACCCTGCACTACGTCGGATGGATGGTCTCGACGGTGGGACTGTTCCCGCTCGTGTGCTGGCTCGCGGAGCGGTTCAAGTTCCGCAAAGCCGTCAAAGAGGCCACCGAAGCGATGGCGAAGTAACTCGTCGCGTCTCGCGTTCATCCGCGTCAACGTCGAATCACCTAAGGGTCGTCGGGGTTTACCCCTATTCCTTAGCGCGTGGCTGTGGCCGTACGATCGAATCGAGGGCGCCCGAATACTGCGAGCGCGAACGGAGCCACGTTGTCGACCACCGCACTAGATGAACGATCGATGGCAGCGGCGTCGCGCGGTGACTTCGCCGTCGAGACCCACGGCCTCACGAAACGATTCGGCACCAGCGTCGCGGTCAATGGCGTCGATCTCCGAGTGCCGCGCGGATGCGCGTTCGGCTACCTCGGTCCCAATGGCGCGGGCAAGACAACGCTCATTCGCGTCCTCCTCGGATTGACGCACGCCGACGCGGGCACGATGTCGCTCCTCGGTTTCGAGGTGCCGCGACATCGAGACGTCGCCCTCTCGCACGTGGGAGCGATCGTCGATGAGCCTCGGTTCCACGCGCATCTCACCGGCCGCCAGAATCTCCGGATCCTCGCCGCCGCCAGAGGACCGGCCGCGCGAGAGAGGATCGGCCCAGCGCTCGAACGTGTCGGCATGACCGGTCGCGCCGACGACAAAGTGGCCAAGTACTCCATGGGTATGCGGCAGCGCCTCGGTGTCGCGGCATGCCTACTCGGTGATCCGCAACTCTTGATCCTCGACGAACCGATGAACGGTCTCGACCCGGGCGGCATGCACGACATGCGCGAGATGATTCGTTCCTTCGTCGCCGAGGGCCGAACCGTGGTGCTGTCCTCTCACCTCTTGGACGAAGTGGAGCGCACGTGCGACGCCGTGGCGATCGTGGACCGCGGTCACATCATCCGTCAAGGCCCCATCGCCGAACTGTTGTCGGGCGCCGACGTCGAACTCCTCATCGAGTGTTCTGCACCAGAGGATGCCCGCCAGATCCTGTCGCGAACCAGTCTTGGCGGTCACGTCGAAGTCGGGACCGACGGACTCACGATCTCGCTCGACGCGGCGTCGGACCGGTCCCTCGTCGCTGAGATGAACCGCGTACTCGTCGAAGGTGGCATCTCGGTTTACCGGCTGCAGCTGAATCAGGCCTCGCTCGAATCGTGGTTCCTCGAAGTGACCAAGCGGCTCGGAGACCCCGAATGAGCGCCCCCGCGACGGTATCCACGGCGAACGTGGGCCACCGCAATTCGCCCCTACCGAGTGGCGCGATGATCATGACGCGGTTCATGGAGCTCCGAAAGCGACGCGGGCTCATGATCGCGCTCTTCGCGGTGAACATCGGCGTCCCCGCGATCTTCCTCGCGGTTCGCATCGTTGCCCACGCCGTCGCTCCTCACTCCTATGGGCCGGCCGGCGGGTACTCGATCTTCGAGACGTTGAATGCCGCGCTCATCTACATCTTCGGTTTCATCGTCGCCGCGACCCTTGGCTGCACCGCTGGTTCGGTCGATCTCACCGAGGGAATGTTCCGCCATCTCGTCGTCACCGGCCGTTCACGGCTCGCGCTGTACTTCGCGCGAATCCCGGCCGGGTTGATGATCATCGTCCCGGTCGTCGCGGCGGGCATCTTCATCGTCAGCGCGGTGTGCGTGGCCGCCGCGCCGACGAGACTCAGCTTCGAAGGGATCAACAACATCCCGGCCGGCCTCAGTCGTCAAGGTTTCTATTCGTGGGCCGAGAGTCACCCCCGCAGCGCCGTGTGCAATCTCGATTACAACTTCAACGGCCCGGCCAAGGGTGGGCAGGTCCAGTGCGGACCCAACAACCAACCCGTGATCGTGAAGCAGACCGCCGGCGGCGGCATCGTCGCCACGAAAGCGACGACGGCCGAAATGAAAGTACAGGCGCTGAAGTCGGCCAAGCACAATTACACGAGTTACACGCACACGTTCCTCTCGCCGCCACTGAAGCTGATCATCGAGACAGGTCTGTGGGTCGAACTGTGGGCCGTGATCGGCTTCCTGGTCGGCTTGGGTCTCTCGTCACTGATGGGTCAACGCACGGTCCCGGTGGTGCTTCTCATCGTCTATGAGATAGTCCTGACGCCGCTGTTCTCCCGGGTGGGGATACCGCACCTGATCAATGCGCAGCGAGCCTTGGTCGGACTCGCGATGGCCCATATTGAACCGGCCGGCCTGCCGGCCGTCTTCGGGGGGATGCAAAATGGTCGGGCACAAATCCTCTCCGAGACGACGACCGTCGCTTGGATCGTCATCGTGGCGTGGATCGTCGTGTGGACCGGCCTCGGTGCGTGGCGCATGGCGACGCGCGACGCGTAACGCCAGTGCTGTGGCTACCGCGCTGAGACGTAGTCCAGGAGATCCTTCTTGTCGTGCTCGAGTTCGTCGAAACGAGCCTTGACGACGTCGCCGATCGAGATCATGCCGACGAGTTGGTTGTCGTGCACGACGGGGAGGTGGCGAATTCGGCGCTCGGTCATGAGCCCCATCAACTCCGTGACCGTGGTCGTCTCGTCACAGGTCTGGACGTCGGTGGACATCAGCTCTGAGACCTTCGTCTCGAGGGCCGCGGCGCCACTGGTCGCCAGCGCACGCACGGCGTCGCGTTCGCTGAAGATGCCGACCAACGGCGGGGTTGGGCCGGTGACGACGAGGGCGCCGATCCCACGCTCCTTCAACAGCATCAGCGCGTCGTTGACCGTGCGCTCTTGGGAAATCGTTGCCACGTCTTGGTTCTTGTTCGCTAAGAGATTGGAAACCTGCACGAGATCCTCCTTGTTGCATCGATGGTGATGAACCCAAATGGGCTCTACTGCGGACCTTACGACGACAAGGTCTTGTGTGCAATCGGACAAGGTGAGTGAATTCTTACGCTTTCGTACTTCGTGAACAATCGCGCAAGTATTAGAAGCCGGCGGACGTGAACTCTTCGAGTTTGTTGCGGCGATGGAATGTTTCGATCGTTCGCACGGTGCCCGAGCGCGAGCGAACGACCATCGACTGCGTCGTCGCGCCAAAGTCGTGGAATCGAACGCCGCGCAAGAAGTCGCCGTCGGTGATCGCGGTCGCCGAGAAGAAGCAGTTCTCACTCGCGACCAGATCATCGATGGTCAAGACTCGCGTGAAGTCGTACCCGAGCGCTTCGGCCGTACGGCGCTCCTCTTCGTCGCGGGCGATCAACATGGCCTGAATCTCGCCGCCGAGGCCCTTCATGGCCGCCGCCGCGATGACGCCTTCCGGTGTCCCGCCGACGCCGATGAGAATGTCAGCGCCGGAGTTCGGCCAGCCGGTCGCGATGGCGCCAGCTACGTCGCCGTCGGAGATCGAGAGGACGCGAGCGCCGGCTTCGCGGACCTCTTGCAGTAATAGGTCGTGTCGTGGGCGATCGAGGATGACGACGCCGAGCTCGGGGATCGGCTTTTTCAGCCGCTTGGAGAGTTCGGTCAGGTTGTCGGTCGCCGAGGCATTGATGTCGACCGAACCCCGCCCGCGCGGACCCACGGCGATCTTGTTCATGTAGACGATGGGACCTGGATTGAACATCGTCCCGCGCTCGGAGAGCGCGATCACCGAGAGCGCCCCGTTACGTCCCATCGCCGTCAGCGTCGTCCCGTCGACCGGGTCGACCGCGATGTCCACGAGCGGCGGTCGACCGTCGCCGATCTGTTCGCCGTTGTAGAGCATCGGCGCGGAGTCCTTCTCGCCCTCGCCGATCACGACGACGCCGTCCATGGCGACGCCGCCTAAGACGAAGCGCATCGCGTCGACGGCCGCGCCGTCGGCCGCGTTCTTGTCGCCGCGACCGGACCAGCGCGCGGCGGCGATGGCGGCTGCCTCGGTGACGCGAATCAGTTCCAGCGCGATATTGCGGTCCGGTTGGTACGGTTGCAGCACGAGGCCCAGCGTAGATGTTCGCGAACTCTTCGTCCTCGTCCCGGGCCATTTCTCGTCACCGGCAATACTTGTAGGGTGACAACCCTCGTCGTAAAGCCCGCCGGAGCACTCGAGGGCGACGTCCAGGCCTACGGCGCCAAGAACGCGGTGTTGAAGGAGATGGCGGCCTGTTTGCTGGCCACCGGCGAGCACCACCTGACCAACGTCCCCAACATCACCGACGTGGGAATGATGACCGAACTGCTCGAAGCGCTGGGCTGCACGGTCGAGCACCCGGCCGAACACGAGCTCACGATCGTCGTCCCCGACGCGCACGAGATCAACCCCGTCGCGCCGGCGCGCCTCTTCGAGGCGATGCGCGCCTCGATCGTCATCCTCGGACCACTCCTCGCGCGTTGCGGCCGCGCCGACATGGCGTTGCCGGGCGGCGATGACTTCGGACAACGCCCGATCAACTTCCACACCGACGGCCTCACGGCGATGGGCGCGACGTTCCACAACGATCGCAACTTCATCCGCGCGACGAACGACCGACCGCGACTGCGCGCGGCGCGCATCACGCTCGAGTATCCCAGTCACACCGCCACCGACAACCTGCTGATGGCCTGCGTGCTCGCCGAGGGGCGCTCGGTGATCGACAACGCCGCGCGCGAGCCCGAGGTCGAAGACCTCGGACGGCAACTCATCGCCATGGGCGCGCGCATCGAGGGCCTGGGCACGTCGCGACTGACGATCGACGGCGTCGTCGAACTGCAGCCGGCGCGCCACGAGGTCGTCACCGACCGCGTCGTCAGCGCGACGTACCTGGCCTCGGGTCTGATCACCGGCGGTGAGGTGCGCGTCGTCGACGCCCACCCCGAGCACATGGAGATGCTGCTGCGCAAGATCGAGGCGATGGGTGGCGTGGTCGATGTCCACGGACCCGGCGTCGCCGCCCAGGGGCCGCGAGTGCTGCGTGCCTGTGACGTCGCGACGTTGCCGTATCCGGGCGTGGCGACCGACTACAAACCACTGATCACGACGATGCTGAGCGTCGCCGACGGCGTCTCGGTCGTCACCGAGAACCTGTTCGTCGGACGGTTCCGCTACGTGGACGAGTTAGTGCGACTCGGCGCGAGCATCACGACCGAAGGACACCACGCGATGATCCGCGGGGTCGACCACCTCACGGGCACCTCGGTGCACGCCAGTGACATCCGCGCCGCCGCGGCGTTGATCCTCGCCGGGCTCGTCGCCGACGGCGAGACGACCGTCACGGGACTCGAGCACGTGGACCGCGGGTACGACGACTTCGCGGGACGACTCCGCCAGCTCGGCGCGAACATCGAACGCTTCTCGTGATCTCGTCGGATCCGACCGAACTCGTCGCCCAGGCGCGCGACGGATCGCGCACCGCGCTCGCGCGATTGTTGACCTTCGTCGAGTCCGGCGGAGCACCGCAGCTCGCGACGGCGGCCCTGGTCTACCGGGAACGCGCGCCCTACGTCGTCGGGATCACCGGGCCGCCGGGCGCCGGCAAGTCGACGCTGACCGACCAGTTGATCAACGTGGTGCTGGAACGCGGCTCCTTCGGCGGCCACGATGAGTTCGACGAGGTGAGCGTGCTCTGCGTCGATCCGAGTTCGCCCTTCACCGGCGGGGCGATCCTCGGTGACCGGATTCGTATGCAGGGACACGCGACGAACGCGCACGTGTTCATCCGTTCGATGGCGACACGCGGTCACCTCGGCGGACTGTCACTCGCGGTGCCCGACGCGCTGCGGGTCCTCGGGGCGGCGACGTTTCGACTGGCGCTCGTCGAGACCGTCGGGGTGGGTCAGATGGAAGTGGAGATCGCGTCGGCCGCGGACACGACGATCGTCGTGGTCAATCCCGGTTGGGGTGACGCGATGCAGGCCAACAAGGCCGGACTGCTCGAGGTGGCCGACGTCTTCGTCATCAACAAGGCCGACCGCGCCGGGCGTGCGTGAGACGCGACGCGACCTCGATCAGATGCTGGACCTCGGCGGCACGCACGAGTGGCGCCCACCGATCCTCGAGACCGTCGCGACGGACGCGACCGGCGTCGGCGAGCTCTGGGACGCCGTCGTCGAGCATCGGACGTTCATCGAGAAGGGTTCGCTGGACGAACGTCGACGTAGCCGCATGCGCGTCGAACTCGACAAGGTACTCAGCGCGGTGGTGCGTTCGCGCGTCGGCGCGCTGGCGCACGGCGAGGCCTACGAAGCGCAGATCGATTCATTGCTGGCGGACGAGACCGACCCGTACCGCGCGGCGGAGGAACTGTTGGGCGACGCGTGATCGCGACGTCGATCACGTACGACTTGGTCTTCTTGGTTCACATCATGGCGGCGGTGGACGTCCTGATCGTGTTCATCGTGATGCGCGGTGGCGCCCAAGCGGTCGTGCGAGGCGCCGACGAGTCGGTGCAGCGCGCACGCTTCCCGAACCGACGCAACTGGGCGGTACGCGTCGTTCACGTGTTGCCGATCACCGGTCTGATCCTGTCGCTGAGTGGTGGCACATCGGTATCGTTGGCGAAGCCGTGGATCGGCGTCGGGATACTGTGTTACCTCGCGATTGCCGGTCACCTCGAGGCGAGGACGTTGCCGCAAGAACGAGCCCTCGCCGAAGTGATCGCCGTCAACGGCGTGGCGCCACCAGAGAGTCGGACGCGCGTTCCTGAGGTCGATCGACATCTTGCTGGCGATCTTCGCCGTGGCGCTGATCTCGATGTTGATTCAGTACTGATTACAGGAAGCTGGCGTGGCCGACCATGCCGGCGGCCACGGTCGCGTTGGTCGCCTCGTCGATCAGGACGAAACTGCCCGTGACACGATTGGCGCGGTAGTCGTCGACGACCAGTAGGTCGGCGGTCTGCAGTGTCGCGAGGCCGATGTCGTTGGTCTGCAGTGACGTCGACTCGTCGATGTCGAGCTTCTCGATGTCGATGACGCCGTTGATCAACTTCACGCGTACCGGCGTGACCTTGGACGTGTGCTTCATCTTGAGACGTTGACCGATCACCAGTGGCTTCTCGCCGAACCAGCAGATCGTGGTCTTCAGTTCATTCACGACCGACGGGCAGGGGAGCGGTGGCGATCAGGTCGCCGCGTCCCGCGTTCGTCTCGTCGGCCAGCGCGACGTCGGCGGCCAGTCCCACGGTGGCGTCGATGATCGCTTCACCGCCGAAGTTGATCGCCGTGATCGTCGTCTCGATGTTCGCCGGCAGCAGCGTGACGCGGTCGCCGACGTGCATCGTGTCGCCGTTGACCATGCCGGCGTAGGTGCGGCCGCCGCCGGATTGGCGCAGCACCCACTGGATCGGTAGTCGCGCGCCACGCGTCGTCGTGTGTTCCCACGCGCCGGCTTCGGAGCTCTCGAGGGCCTCGAGGACCGTCGGCCCCTCGTACCAGGGGAAGTGCACCGAGCTCTCGACGACGTTGTCGCCGAGCAGCGCCGAGACCGGGATGATCGAGACCGACGTGAAGTCGAGGTCGCGCGCGAGCGCCTGGATCTCGTCGACCACGCGGTCGAAGGCGAGCTTGGACCAGTCGACGGCGTCCATCTTGTTGACCGCGACGATGATCGAGCGCACGCCGAGCAGGGCCGCGATGCAGAGGTGTCGACGGGTCTGTTCCTTGAGACCCGAGGCGACGTCGAGGACCACGAGCGCGAGGTCGGCGGTCGAGGCGCCGGTCGCCATGTTGCCGGTGTACTGCACGTGCCCGGGACAGTCCGCGATGATGAACTTGCGCGTGGGCGACGTCGCGTAGCGGTAGGCGACGTCGATGGTGATGCCCTGCTCGCGCTCGGCGCGAAGTCCGTCGGTGACGAAACTGAGGTCGAGGTCACCGACGCCGCGCTTCTCCGAGGCCTCGGCGACCGCGTCGAGTTGGTCGTCGAAGAGCTGGCGGGTGTCGACGAGGATGCGACCGATCAAGGTCGACTTGCCGTCGTCGACCGAGCCGATGGTCGCGAGGCGCAGGAGATCCTTGGTGGCGAGGTGCACGCTAGAAGTACCCTTCGCGCTTTCGGTCCTCCATGGCGGTCTCGGAGAACTTGTCGTCGGCGCGCGTGGCGCCGCGCTCCGAGACGTTCGCCAGCGCGACCTCGTCGATGATCGCCTCGAGCGTCGCGGCGCGCGACATCACGGCGCCGGTGCAGTTGGCGTCGCCGACGGTGCGAAAGCGCACCGAGTGGCGCTCGACGGTCTCGTTCTTGCGTGGGTTCGACGAACGGACCGACCGCGAGGTACATGCCGTCGCGCATGATGACGTCGCGCTCGTGGGCGAAGTAGATCTCTGGCAACGCCATCTGCTCGCGCTCGATGTACTGCCACACGTCGAGCTCGGTCCAGTCCGAGAGTGGGAAGGCGCGCAGGCTCTCGCCGGGATTCACCTTGCCCTGGTAGATCTGCCAGAGTTCGGGTCGCTGCTTGCGCGGGTCCCACTGGCCGAAGGTGTCGCGGAAGGACAGGATGCGTTCCTTGGCGCGCGCCTTGTCCTCGTCGCGGCGCGCGCCGCCGAAGGCGGCGTCGAAGTTGTTGTCGTTGATCGCGTCGAGCAGCGTCACCGTCTGGAGGCGATTGCGCGAACCCATGGTGCCGGGGTCTTGGACCTTGCCCTGGTCGATCGTGTCCTGCACCTTGGCGACGACGAGGCGCGCGCCGACGCGCGCGACGGTGGCGTCGCGGAACTCGATGACCTCGGGGAAGTTCTGACCGGTGTCGATGTGCAGCACCGGAAACGGGAGTTGCTGGGGCGCGAAGGCCTTGACCGCGAGGTGCAGCAGCACCGCCGAGTCCTTGCCGCCGGAGAAGAGCAGGACCGGGCGTTCGCACTCCGCGACCACCTCTCGGAGGATGAAAATGGCGTGGGACTCCAGCAGGTCGAGGTGGTCGGTGGAGGTGGAAGTGCGCAAGGGTGTCGTCGTCATAGTCCGTGTGGTCTCCGTATATTCTAGTGAAACACTCGAGAATGTAAGGCTGTTGAGCAAATGCCCCTGATTGCACCGACCGGTGACCTCCTCGATGAACTCGAGTCGGTGAACGAGAGTTTCGAGCGTTCGACGCCGATCAAGATCCTCGAGTGGACCTTCGATCGGTTCAACGACGACGTCGCCATGGCGTGCTCCTTCGAGGACGTCGCGTTGCTGCACATGGTTCATCAACTTCGCCCCAACTCTGAAATCATCTTCTTGGACACGCTCGGACACTTCCCCGAGACGCTCGAATTCGCGTCGCGCATCGAGCGTGAGTGGTCGCTCAATATGACGCGCACGACGCCCGGACCCGAGGCCGACGCGTGGCCCTGCGGCACCGAACGGTGCTGCGAACTGCGCAAGGTCGAGCCGCTGGGACGCGCCGTCGCGGGCAAAGCGGCGTGGATCACGTCGGTGAAACGAGTCGACGCGCCGTCACGCACGAACATGAAAACCCTGATGTGGGATGAGAAATTCCATCTCGTGAAGGTGAACCCGCTCGCGACGTGGACCGACGACGACGTCGCGTACTACTTGACGTCGAACGACCTGCCCGAGCACCCACTCTGGGCGCAGGGCTACGCGTCGATCGGCTGCGCCGCGATGACCGAGAAGCCACTCGTGCCGGGGAACCGTCGATCGGGTCGCTGGGTCGGTGCCGACAAGGAAGAGTGCGGCCTCCACGAGGCGTGACATCCACCAAAAACCCTTAAAACGCTTGTAACTTTGACTGCAATGTCAAGGTGGCGTGTCGTGGGGTATTACGAATGCTTCTAATAATCCTCGCCCTCTTCTGGGTGGCGCTACTGGCCCCGGTGGCGATTCGACGGCTCCGTGACGGCGGTGCCGAACGCTCGATCCAGTCCTTCCACGCCGAACACGAGGTCCTGAGCCGCCAGGAGTACGCCGTGAGCCCGGCCCACCGTCTCGATCGGCCCGATGACGTCGAATCCGAGCGTCAGAACACCGCCTCGACGCTCTCGACTGACGGTGGTTCACGCCGACGACACGTACCGCTCACTGGAGACGCGAAGTTCGTGGGACGAGTGGAGCCGTGACTACGACTACGACGACGAGCCCGAAGAGCGCGAGTCGACGAATCGTTACGCCGCCGCGTACTCATCGGTGCCCAACGAAGCGACGGTGCGACGCAGTTACGACGCACCGATCCGCCATCGTTCGATGAAGTCGCGTCGACAGATGATGTTCGTACGTCTCGTGCTCGTCTCCGCGGTGTTGAGCGTCCTCGCCTTCACGATGAGCTACTCGTTCATCATGGACCTGGCGGTCGCGTCGTGGGTCTGCATCGTCTCGTTCGTCGCGCTCGCGCTCTACTCGGTCTCCCAGGGCTACTTGAACGAATCGTCACTGCCGTTGCGACTACCCCAACCGCGCCAGATGGCCTCCGTGCAGCGCCTCTACGACGTCGTGTCACCGCGCTACGAGGACGACTACGAGTCCGAGTACGAAGAGGATGACGACGACGATGGCTGGCAACGTCAGTCACAGCCCCGTCGGGCGTTGGGCTAAAGTTAATACCTCTTCGGGGGTGTAGCTCAATTGGTAGAGCGCTACGTTCGCAATGTAGAGGCAGTGGGTTCGAATCCCATCACCTCCACCCGATGGTTCGAATCCCAAAAAGTGGACCGCTCGTATGAGCGTGCGACGTCAGGTCTGATGCGTTGAATTAGGGGCGAGCGCGAGGATCTGGGCACGCACGAACTCGATGATCTCGCCGTCGCTCAAGCTCGAACCTCGGCGCACGGCCGACGCGAACGCGGCGGCGCCGAGTCGTTCACGTAGGTCATCGACGAGCACATTGATTTCCTGCGCGTCGGCGGCTTCGAAGGGTAAGGCGTAGGCAGAGCCGGCGGCGGCGAGTGCACCATGCAGCGTGGCCGCACCGAGGTCGGCCCGAAGTTGAACGAAGATGCCGAACACGTGTCGAAGTGAGAGCCACTGACTCGCCCAGTCGCCGCCTCGATACCACAGGTCGATCACGTCGATGTAGCGCATGAGCGCTTCGCGCGGACGGCCCTGACGCGCCTCGAGCCACAGCACTTCAGTCAGTGCAAACGCCTGAATCCAGCGGTTGCCAGCATCTCTGGCGATATCTGCCGCACGCTGGAGCTCGGCGCTGGCTTCGTGCGGGCTCGTCGACTTGCGAGCGAGACCCTGTGCGTAGAGAGCCTGGGCGTGGGCCGTGGGCGATCCAGACTTCGTCGCCGCGAGCGCGGCCTCCGTAGCGAAGCGTGCGCCGTTCACGTTGTCGCCCACGGTCGTATAGGCGACGGATCGCATGTACAGGGCGTGGGCGAGGCGCGCCGGCGACCCGTTGCGCGCCGACGCGACCATTTGGTCCGTCCACTCGGCGCCGCGCTCGTACTCTCCCTTGTAGAGCCAGGCATTCCCGAGTGCGCGTTCGGCGAGACCAGACCCGTCGACACCGAGTTGCTGCGCGGCTGCGACGGCTAACTCGCCAAGTTCGATCGCTCCTTCAAGATCGCCGCGCACGAATCGGCCATAGGCCGCGACGCCAACGGCGACCGGGAAGCGTTCATGCGCGCTGGCACCGACGAGTGCGATCGCCGCATCGGCCCAACTTGCGATCTCGGCGTGCATGCACCGAAAGGAATATTCTCTAAGCGCGGCTACGAGGCGTAACGCGGTATCGACGTCGGTGTGCTCCACCGACCATTGATGTGCGGCGCGAAAGTTGTCGAAGTCGCGGTCGAGCACCCGGATTGCGGACGCTTCATCCGGGCCCGCCAATGACCGAGCACTTCGTTCGGCCACTTCGAGGTACCAGGCAGCGTGGCGCGCTTGGACCTCGTTGGCATCGGTGTCGCCGAGGCGCTCACGGCCGTATTCGCGCAAGGTCTCTAAGAGCCGGTAGCGGGGAAGGTCCTCGTCGGCGAGTTGCACCATTGACTTGTCGACCAGATTTGCGAGCAGCACGGACGTCCCGGACTTGCTGCCGTCTCGACCCGCACACACTTCTTCCGCGGCGTCCAGCCCGAAACTTCCGGCGAAGGCACTCAAACGCGCGAAGAGTAACCGCTCATCCGGACTGAGGAGGTCGTAGGACCACGCCACCAGATCCTGCACCGTTCGGTGTCGGGGGATCATCGACGTCTGCGCTTCGGCGAGGAGATCAAAGCCCTCCCTGAGACGCTCAGCGAGCGCCGCCGGTCCCATTGCACGGATGCGAGCCGCCGCGAGTTCAATCGTCAGTGGGAGCCCATCGAGGTGACCGACGATCTCGATAACGCTCTTCACGTTGTCGGGTCCGAGTGCAAATCCAGGTCGGGCGGCGATTGCGCACTCGACGAAGAGGCGAGTGGCCGGCGCCTCGGCCGCCAACGCCGCGCCGGAGCCTTCGTCGGGAATCGCCAGCGGTCGAACCCGCCATACGTGTTCACCCGGCAGTCCCAGCACTTCTCGACTCGTCGTCAAGATGGTCAACGTCGGGCACCAACTGAGCAGGCGCTCAGAGAGTGACGCGATGGTGCCGCGCAGGTGCTCACAGTTATCGAGCACGAGGAGCGCGCGTCGGGCGCGCAGGTACTCAATGAGCGTCTCCTCGACTGAGAGGTGCTGACGCTGCTGCACGTCGAGCGCCGTGGCGATCGCGCCGACGGTGGACGTGGCATCGCGCACGGGCGCGAGTTCGGTGACGTACACCTCGCCGTCGAACTCATCCCATAACTCGGCTGCCAGTCGCATCGCGAGCCGCGTCTTGCCGACGCCACCGGGTCCGGTGAGCGTGACCAAGCGATCCGATCGCAGTCGGCGCGTGAGCAGCTCGAGCTCGTCGGTTCGACCGACCAGCCTCGTGGGTTCGGCCGGGAGTTGCCGCGTGAGCGATCGTCGTGCCGCCATGGGCGCCTGCAGGAGCGTCGGGTCATCGTTCAGCACGCGAGCTTCGAGCTCGCGTAGCGACGGCGATGGATCGAGCCCCAGTTCTTCGCGCAGGACGACTCGCAACGCCTCCGCTTGTCGCAGCGCTTCTCCCGCGCGGCCACTGCGGTAAAGCGCGACAATGAGTTGGTGCCAGAAACGCTCGCGCATCGGATAGCGTGTAACGAACGATTCGAGATCACCCACGAGCGCACCGTGGTCGCCGAACGCGAGGAGCGCTTCAAACAGTTCCTCCTGCGCGAGGACGTGAAGTTCGTCCAGCCGCATCGCCTCTGCGCGCGCCCAGTCATGTTCGGCGAACTCCTCGAACGCCGCGCCTCGCCAACACGCGAGAGCGTCTTGGAGCAACGCCGCCTTCGCCTTTTGGTTCGACGATTCGTTCGCTTGCTTGCACAACTGCTCGAAGTGGCCAACGTCGATGATCTCATCGGGAACTTGAAGGACGTAGCCCGGCGCACGTGCAACGATCTCGGCTTCGGGGCGTAGGACTCGACGTAGTCGAGAGACAAGACTTTGGAGAACCCCGAGGGGGTCCGCGGGAGGGTCATTGCCCCATAACTCGTCGCACAGCAAGTCGGTCGAGACGACCGAACCGCGCCGCGCCGCCAGCAGTGCGAGCAACAACCGCGGTTTCGGTCCGCCTACCGCGACGGGCTTTCCTTGACGCTCCAACCCAATGCCTCCCAAGACATGAAATTCGAGGTCAGACGCCATGAGGTTCATTATTGCAAGCGGACTTGCAGAACGCTTGCAGCGGCTTACTCAGGGCCACAGGGAACCTGCAGGTCGCGCGCAGGCGACGTCCGGATACTGGTTCTCAGCGCCCACACCGGGCTCAATTAAGGAGGCGTTATGCCACTCGTACAGGTCAAAGTCATCAAGGGTGTCTTCGACAGCACCCAGAAGAAGGAGATGATTTCACAGCTCACCGAGACGATGGTGGGCATCGAAGGCGAAGCATTGCGCGGCGTGACCTGGGTCACGATCGAAGAAGTCGAGAGCGGCGACTGGGGTATCGGTGGCAACGCTGTCACCGCGCAGTACGTCAAGGACCTGCAAAAGACGCCTGCGGTCTCTAGATAGGTCGCAACTTGGTCGGGCCCGGTCGATGTGACCGGGCCCGACCACGCCCGCACCGCCGAACTACTTTGGCGAAATGACCGATGATGGCAAGACTCGTTCGGGAGTTCAAGTCACAACGAAGACTCCGCCGATTGCGTTCCTGTTCCTCTTGTTTAAGACCAAAGTCACCATTGACGGCGAAACGCACGTGGTGTCATGGGGAACGAACTATTACGCGCTCGATCCGGGACTCCACGTCATTGAGATCGGCTTTCGGTATTTCTTCGGCAGCAACATGGGTCGAAGCACAGCGGAGTTTGACGTCGCCGCCGGTCACGTCGTGCACCTGACGTATCACCCGCCGGCGCAGATTTTCTCGGCGGGATCAATCTTGATTGACTAACCGATGTACGTGCCGACGGATTTCACTTCATTTTCTTGGCGGCTCGTTCCGCGAGTACCTCGGCGTTAGCCTTCACCGCGTCGCGAATCAACTGTTTGAATCCCGTCTCGTTGATCTTCTCGCCTTCGCGAAAGTCAATCGCACGACGCACGTTCCCTTCCAGACTGGAGTTGAAGATCTTCTTCGGGTCCTGCAACGCAGCCCCACGGAAGAACGTCAGTTTCACGACCTCCTTGTACACCTCACCGGTGCAGATGCCGCCGTCGTGACTCCAGACCGGGACGCCCGGATTAGTCGGCTTCACCCACTTCCACTCCTCTTCGACCTTGGGATCGGCGTCGTGGATCAACTGACGAAGGCGCGCCAACGTCTCGCCGCGCCATCCTCCGACCTCATTGATGCGCGCCGTGATGTTGCTCGACGCGGAGTCGTCCTCTGGAACTGGTCTTTGGCACGTTGCCCCCTTCGACGATTCGAAGGCCACTGTATCGGGCTTTCGATTTATCTGAGGTGCGCCGGCGGCGGGCTTACCTATCGTCGAAGGGGTGCGCGACACTCAGCCATTCGGGCTTGCCGGCCGAATCGAGCAGCAGTCGATCGAGGTCCTCAACGGCGAGCGGACGCGCGAACAAGAATCCCTGACCCGTGTCGACCTGTTCGGTCTCGAGTCGCGATCGCTGGTCATTGGTCTCGACGCCCTCGGCGATCGTCTCGATCCCGAGCACCTTGCCGAGCTGCACGAGCGTGTGCACGAGCGCCGCGGACTCCTTCGGAGTCGGCGATGCCGGACACGAACGATCGGTCGATCTTCAAGATGTCGATCGGGAACTGTCGCAGGTAGGCGAGCGACGAGTAGCCGGTGCCGAAGTCGTCGATCGCGATGCGCACGCCGAGCGCCTTCAACAGCATCAGTCGCGAGAGCGTCGAGCCGGAGTCGTGCATCAACGCGGTCTCGGTGAGTTCCAGGATCAACTCGTCGGGATCGAAGCCGCTCATCGCGATCGCTTCGCGCACGTCGGTGACGAGTCGATCGCGCTCGAGCTGTTTGGCCGAGATGTTGACCGAGACGGTGAAGCGGTGACCGCGGCTCTGCCACAGCGCGCCCTGGCGACAGGCCTCGTGCAGGACCCACGCGCCGACGGGCACGATCAGACCCGATCGACTCGAGCGCGGGGATGAAGTCGTTGGGTTGGACGACGCCACGCTCCGGGTGGTTCCAGCGCAGCAGGGCCTCGACGCCGGTGAAGGCGCCCGTCGACAGGTCGACCGTCGGCTGGTACATCAAGAAGAACTGCTGGGCCTCGAGCGCGCCCTGGAGGTCGACTTCGAGGCGTCGGTGGTGGTCGACCGACTCCTGCATCGACGGCGATGAACTTGACGGCCCGTCGTTTGCCGGCGGCCTTGGCCTGGTAGAGGGCGATATCGGCGTCCTGCAGCAGCTCCTCGGGCGTGGCCCGATCACCCTCGGCGATGCCGATGCTGGCCGAGACCGAGAGCGGCACCTTGCTCGCCGAAATGATGAACGGCGTCGCCATGACGTCGAGCAGACGGTCGGCCACGACGTCGACGCCGGCCTCCAGCGAGACGCCGTCGGCGAGGACGACGAACTCGTCGCCACCGAGTCGACCGACGGTGTCGTTCTCGCGTACCGCGCTCTTCGAGTCGAACGCCGACGCTCACGAGGAGTTCGTCGCCGGCGCGGTGGCCGAGGGTGTCGTTGATGTCCTTGAAGTTGTCGAGGTCGAGGAAGAGCGCGGCGACGTCCGTGTGCTCGCGTCGGGAGCGCGCCAGCATTCGGTCGATGCGGTCGAGGATCAGTGCGCGATTGGGCAGTCCGGTGAGCGAGTCGTGCAGCGCCTGGTGTTGCAGCTGATCGGTTCGCTCCTTCACCAGTTCCATGGCGCTCGATCGACTCGTGCCCGAGCACGTAGATCAAGCAGTCCCAGCAAGAGGCTGAGCAGGACTCCGCCGAGGAAGAGGAGCGTGGAGTCGCCCTCACCGAAGACGCCACCGGCGACGGCCGCGGTGAAGACTTGGACGTGCCACCCGTTGTGGAGATTGATCGATAGCCGAGCTTCGCTCCTTCGCGCGATCGCCGGCCGTGAACGTGACGTTCGAGCCACCGCCCTTGTAGTGAAACGCGACGGCGTTACTGGGATGACCGATCAGCGCCGTGGTCAGGATCGTCTTGGGCAGTATCTCCGTGCCGGTGAAGCCAATGAGGTCGCCCGTCGACGCGGCCACGGTGCTGGGGTGGCTGCCGTCGCGATAGAGCGGCGTGCCCACCGCGAAGGCGGCCGGACCGCCCAAGCGAGTCGGGGGCGTACGTGGGTTGGCCCGAGTCACGGGCTTGCAGCAGTTGTGGTCCGAGTGACGAGTCACAGAGGTCGAGCCCGATGGGGATCTCGGTGAGTCCCGGTCGAGCGTGCTCGACGTCCACCAGGCAGTAGAACGGTCGCTTGCCGGGAGGCGTCAGCGTGAACGTCTGGCTCGGCGCGTTGCGACTCCTTCTCGTTGACGTCGGCACTCGCGGCGAAGGCCTTGAGCTGCGACGGGCGAACGATTTCGACTTCAGCGACCGCCAGGATCTCGGGATAGCGCGCGAAGGCGTCAACGTTGTTCACCCAGCGGATGAAGCTGGACTCCGAGGCGTTCGGGTTCTCGATGATGAAGGCGCCGGCACTGATCGCGAGGTCCTGTTCGTGTTGGATCGCGAGGTTGAGCGTGGACGCGATCTCGGCCGTCGACGTCTGCAGGTTTTGGCGCGCGCGTTCTGCACGTCGTCTGGCGCGAGGTTGTTGGCGCCGAAGAAGGACCCAGGAATCCGACTGCCACGCACGCCCACGGCGATGGCGATCCAGAAACTGCGTCGCGGGACTCTTCCGGCCGGGACCGGACGTCATCGAGTCACTCACGAAGGGCGCCGGGCGAGCGCAGCGCGAAGATTCTGCATTTTCGATAAACGAAGTTCTTGACTCGTGTCACCGCTACAACGACACGCGAAATGCAGGGCGGTCACCGACGGCCAAACATGAGGCACACCAATTATTTTACTGTCGTGCGTTCAAAACATTGTCTCAACAGCGTGATAAATCATCACGGCGATGCGTCGATTAACCCATCGAAGGGACCTTCGCCCTTACGAGCGACAACACCGTTCGAAGCGACCGCTCGATCGGCATTCGTCGCGAACGCAGACTCTGGTCGTCTTAGCGCACTATTACGAATTCCGTAGTATGGTCCAGATTCGAGGAGGTGGCGACGATGGAATCGAAACGATTGGGTCGTACGCAGGATCCGACGATCCTGGTGTTGACGAGTCTCACCGGAGGTCCGAAGCACGGCTACGCGATCATCAAGGACATCGAAGAGATGACCGGCACGGTCTTCGGCCCCGGCACGCTCTACGGCGTGCTGGTGCGGCTCGAAGAGGAAGGTCTCGTCGCGGCGCTGCCGCTCGAAGGACCGTCGTCGACCGTATCGCATCACTGGTGCCGGCTCGGCCGTACTGACGGAACGACTGCAGAGCGCGATGAAGGTCGCGACGATCGGTCTGAAGCGTCTCGGAGCGATCGGCTGATCGTGGGACGCTCACTGATCGACGTGGCGCTGCGCTGCTACCCGAAGTGGTGGACCGAGCGCTACGGCGAAGAGATGCGCGCGGTCATCGACGACCTCGAAGCACGAGGGCCGATCGCGCAGGCTCGATCGCGTTCGGACTGTTTCGCGACGCGACTGCGTTCGCGACTGCAGGCTCGAGGGATGCCCCGCACCTACGGCCTGCTCGCGACATCGAACGAGGACGTCGGTCGCCGCCGGCACGCTGCCGTGGTTGGCGATCGTGCCCTTCGTGACTCACCGTCACCGGGCGATTACGTTCTGCATTCGAGCTCGGGATTCGTTGAAGTCGGCTTCCCGTTTCAACTGCTCCACCTTCCACACGAGAGTCGTGACCGAACCGCGGGATGCACTGGGTCCGTCCGACGATCTCGACGGTCGACGCGGGTCGATCGGCTGTCGCTGATGGTCGATGGACGCCCTGTTCTTGGTCACGCTGATTCTCTTGGCCGTCGGACTGAGCGTGTTTCGCAACGGGATCGTCCGCGAGAAGACGTCACAATCGACGCTCGATGTATCTGATGACGTGGTTGCCGGCTGCCACCGTCCTCACGATCATCGCGCTGTTGCGTCGCGAGCAAGATGTTGATGGACGGATCGCACTCCGCATCCAACAACCGGATGGGCAGATTGTTGTATATCGGTGGTCACACCTCCGTTGTCCGCGTTGATGGGCGATCTCGATGTGGGTCGTGGCGATCGGTGGTTGGCTGCTCACGATGGTGGGCCTCGCCGTCGTCGCGAACCGGGCGAACGTTGCCACCTGAGACACTCCGCTTCGGACGGTACCGTCTCGGTTCTGACGTCGTGGTCACTGTCGCTGACGTTCGTCGCGTTCATCGTATGGAGCGTCGCGATCGACGTGCAGAATCATCAGACGCACGTCGCCGGCGCAATACTCGCGACGTATCCGCGACACGGCCTGTGGCTCCCGATGGCCCTCGCGCTCGGGTTGGCGTGTGCGGCCTCGATCTACGGTGCGACGAGCGCACGACGCTCGTGGCGAACGATTTACGCCGCAACGTCTTTGGGACACCTGATCGTCAGACGCGATGCACGTCGGCGCTCATCGTCGCCGGCGCGGTTTTCGTCAGCGCGACGATTCCCGCGCACATCACGGCGAAGGCGACGACGCCGATCGTGAGATGCAGTGCGTCGTGGTGCAGACGTTCGCGGTAGAGCCAGACGCCGAGCGCGACGCTCACGATCGGGTCGACGATGACGATGAACGTCTGAGAGACACTGAGCGGTCCGACGTGCAGCGCCGCCTGTTCGCACGAGAGACCGACGATGCCGCCGACGATCAGCGCGTACACCGGCCAGCGAGTGAACATGCCGCCGAATCCCACGGCGCTGATGGTGTCGGTCGTGGCCTTGATGAAGGTCGCCTCGAGGGCCCACATCACCGCCGTCGCACTCGCGAAGAGTGCCGCGCGACGCGCCGGCGAACCGCGCTGCGCGAGGACGACGAGCAGCGCAACGCCGACGACGCAGACGATCGAGGGGACGGTCCACGCCGATGGTCGTGGGCAAGGAATGATCCGCCGCGCGGCGACGTGATCACGAGAAAGATGACGAGTCCCGCGCCCGTCACGACGGCCGCGAGCCACGTCACGCCACGAATCGATTGACGGAGCCACAGCTGACGCAGCACCAGCGCGAGAATCAACTCCGTCACGAGAATCGGTTGCACCAGTGAGAGCGGACCGAAGTGCAACGCGAACGCTTGGAAGATCGAGCGATCCACACAGGGCGAGCCATCCCAAGCAGCCACAAGTGGATGACGCAACAGATACTTGACGAACGCCCAGCCCGGACGACTTCTCGGCGTCACTCGTGCTCGCGATGTGTTGCAACGTGACGGCGAGCGCGTTGGTGAGTGACGTGAGTAGCGCGAAGAGAATCGTCATTTATCGAATGCACCGACGTCGCGATCGTTCGGTGACTTCGTCGGGGTCGCGATCGCACTGGTCGACGACGCGAATTGATCGTGTGCGACGACTGCGCAGCGTGCGACGGGCATAGGTCGGAGGTTAAGGCACGGCTCCTGGACCACCTCGCGGACGCCGAACCTGGCTGGCATCGCACGAACGGTCTCGATTTTGGGTGACCAAGAGGGGAAATCCGTGTCCAGGAATACGCCCGCGAAGTCACCGGTCTGTGGAAAACATGAGTCTAAATGGTGGGAAGATGTGCTCTTCGTGAACAAACCGGTGGAAAACGTGACAACTATTGGGCAAAAGTTCCTGATATCACCAATCGAGGCGACATGGGCTTGCAGGGTCTGGCACAGTATCACTCGTAGTTCACGTAGCACCTGTCGAATGAGACGGAGAACCGAAAGGGGATTCGGATCAGGAGGGGAGAGGGGCCTCGCAAGAGGAACAGAACTCCTCCAACGGGCAGCGGAGTTCGGTCCGCGGTCAGTAACGACGAATGACGTGAAGTGCCAGCCGTCAAGCGGTGGCCTGTCCGACACGGGTCAGCGAGTGATGTGCCTTCGGGAACCCCGAGGGGCGGGTGAGCTTCGGCTCACTGGTCACTCGGGGTTTTCGGCTTTTCTAAAATCAAAACAGCGTCGACTCCGCCGACTCGATCAACTCCGGTCCGTCGTTCTTCACCGATCCCACGGCCGAACTGACGCCGTGATGCACGAGCGTGCCGTTTCGTGCCGGTACGAGTGAGTTGCAATCGTTCCTCGGGCTCGTGCTCACGCACGTTGATCCAGGTCTCGACGTCGTCGAGTTCGAGCACGACGGGCATGCGATCATGTATCGCGTCCATGTCCTCGTTCGGCGTCGTGGTGATGATCGTGCACGTCTTGGTCATCTCGGCGTCGGCCGGCTCCTCGGGACTGCGCCAGTACTCGTAGAGCCCGGCGAAGAGCATGGGCTGTCCGTCGGCGCGCGTGAAGAAGTGCGGCTGTCTTGGCGTGACCGGGACGGTGGTCCCACTCGTAGAAACCGTCGACGGGGATGACGCACGGTCGCTTGGCGAAGGCGTTGCGAAAGGAGGGCTTCTCGGCGATGGTCTCGCCGCGGGCGTTGAAGAGTCGATTGCCGATCTTCGGGTCCTTGGACCAACTCGGGATCAGTCCCCAGCGGTAGCTGTCCATGAGACGCTCCTCGTGGCGCTCGGCGACGGCGAAGAGCGTTCGCTGCGGCCCGAGGTTCCAGCTGGGCAGGACGTCGGGATCGAGGCCCGCGGCCAGGGCGGCGTCGAGCAGCCGGGCCAGTCGAACCGGCGGGGTGAAGAGGGCGACGCGTCCACACATGGCTCCATTCTGCCGGGAAAAATGGCCCATTGGCGCGTGTGACGACAACCGGCTATCTTACGAACACATGTTCGCTTTTTCCTCCAATCGTCCTACGCTGCCTGAAGATCTCGTGGCGACCCTTCGCCCGGTCGCCCTCGCCAAGAGCCGGATGCTGCCCCTCGGTGAGCCGTGGGGATCACTCGTACCCAACGGGGGACTGCGCCGTGGTTCGACCGTCGTCGTGCAGGCCCAGCCGGGACTCGGGGGATTGAGTCTCGCCCTCAGTCTCCTCACCGAGTCGAGCGCGCGCGGTCACTGGAGCGCGGTCGTCGGCGTCGACGATCCGGGCGTCGTCGCCATCGCCGACCTCGGCGTGGACCTTCGTCGCGTGCTCTTCGTGCCGCGTCCGCGCGGCGCGTGGGCCGAGTCCGCGGCCGACCTGCTCGACGGGGTGGACCTCTTGATCGTGCGACCACCGTCGCGCGCGTCCCACGGCGCGGCGCGTCGACTGGTCGACCGGGTGCGCGAACGCGGGACGGTGCTGATCGTGCTCGCCGAGCCGGCGTCGCTGTGGCCGTTGCCGGCCGACCTCTCCTTCGACATCACCAACGCGCAGTGGGCGACGTCGTCGCGACTCGACGCGCGCTATCTCACCGTGCGCATCGGTGGACGCGGCGAGGCGATTCGCGCGGGCGAGCACGTGGTGGTCCTCCCGAATCGAAGAGGACGCTGCGAGGCCAACTAGTGGAGCGCCTCCTCGCGATATGGATCGAGGCGCTGAGCGACGAGGCGCCCGACGGCTCGACGCTGCGCGATCACCTGGCGCTACTCGACGCGCTGAGCGTGCTGTGCCCCTTCACCGAGTCGGTGCGCCTGGGTCTGTTCGTCCTGCCCATTCGAGGACCGAGCCGGTTCTTCGGCGGCGAGGCCGCGGTGATGGAGAACGTGCGCTCGACGGTCGTGGAACTCACGGGTCACGTAGCCCTCGCTCGGCATCGCCGACGGACTGTTCTGCGCCGAGGTGTGCGCGCGACGTGCGCTCGTGCTCGAACCCGGCGCGACCGAGTCGTTCCGGCGCTCGCTCCCGCTGTCGGCGCTCGGTCGAAAGGACGTCGCGACGACCTGTCAGCGACTCGGTCTGCACACGGTCGGCTCGTTCGCCGACCTCGACATCGCGCGCGTCGGTGAACGCTTCAACAAGCACGCGTTGGTGTTGCACCACGTCGCGCGCGGCGAACTCTTCGAACTCGCCGAACAGCGCGACCGCAAACTGGCCAAGCGGCTTCGCTCAACTGCGCGGTGAAGACGAGCCGGCACGACGAACAGCTGGGCTTCTTCGGTTCGCGCGGGGCCGGCGATGACCGCGCCGAGGCGGCCGCGCACCGCGTGCGCCGTCGTCTCGGGACCGACGCGGTGGTCGTGGCGTCACTGCGCGGCGGTCGGGTCCCCGAGGACCGCGCCACGCTCGTGCCGTGGGGTTCGCCGAAGAGCGCCGTGCGCGACGTCGCGCCGTGGCCGGGACAGATGCGCGCCCCGTCGCCGGCCACGACGCTGAACCGTCCGGTGGCGGTCCAATTGCGCGACGCGAACGATCGCCCGGTCGTCATGGGCGCGCGGGGATTCCTCAGTGAGACGCCCACGACGTTGTTGTTCTCGCACCAGTTGCGCCGCGAGGTCGTCTGGTACGCGGGGCCGTGGCCGCTGGTCGAGCGCTGGTGGTCACTCAATCGCCGCCGCGCCCACGTGCAGATCCTGCTCGTCTCGGGCGAGGCGTTGCTGCTCACGGCCGAGTCGAGCCGGTGGTGGCTCGCGGGGATCTACGACTGATGCTCTACGGCGAGCTCCACGCGCACTCGGGCTTCAGCTTCCTCGACGGGGCGAGCGACCCCGAGGAACTGGCCGCCGAAGGCGCGCGCCTCGGTCTCTCGGGACTGGCGCTCACCGACCACCACGGGTTCTACGGGGTCGTGCGCTTCGCCGAGGCGGCCCGGGCCTTCGGTCTGCCCACGGTCTTCGGGACCGAGATCTCGATCGACGCCGACGACGACCGCGTCGGGGTGCACGACCCGTCCGGCTCGCACCTGGTACTACTCGCGCGCTCGCCCGAGGGATACCGCGCGCTCTCGACGATGCTCGGCGAGGCCCACCTGCGCCGCGGCGAAAAAGGCGCGCCGCGTTTCACCCTGGAAGAGGTCGCGAACGCGGCAGCGCGAGTGGCTCGTGCTGAGCGGCTGTCGCAAGGGCGCGATGACGCGCGCACTGATGGACCACGGTCCGCGCGCCGCCCAACGCGAACTCGAGCGACTCATCGCCGCCTTCGGTCGCGACAACGTCGCGGTCGAGATCTGGGACCACGGCGCGCCCGATGACGTCGCGCGCAACGACGTCCTCGCCGAAGCGGCCGTGCGTCACGACGTGTCGCTGGTGGCGACGAACAACGTGCACTACGCCACGCCCGACGCCTTCGCGCGCGCCAACGTGCTCTCGGCGCTACGCGCGCGCCAGAGCCTCGAGGAGATGGAGGGGTGGCTCAACGCCAGTCCGCTCGCGCACCTGCGCAGCGACGCCGAACAGCGCCGTCGCTTCGCGCGCTGGCCCGGGGTCGTCGACGCGGCCGGTGAGCTCGCCACCGCGCTGGCCTTCGACCTTCGTCTGGTCGCGCCCAATCTGCCACCGTTCTCGACGCCCGCGGGGATGGACGAGCAGTCCTATCTGGAGGTGATCGTCGAAGAGGGCGCGACGAAGCGCTACGGCACTCGTGACGCCGAGCGCGTCGCCGGCGCGTGGCACCAGATCGACCACGAGCTCGGCGTCATCAAGACCCTCGGCTTCGCCGGCTACTTCCTCACGGTCTGGGACATCACCGAGTTCTGTCGTCGCAACGACATCTACTGCCAGGGCCGCGGCTCGGCCGCGAACTCGGCGGTCTGTTTCTCGTTGGGCATCACGAACGCCGACGCGGTGAAGTTGAACCTGTTCTTCGAACGCTTCTTGTCGCCGGCGCGCGACGGCCCGCCGGACATCGACGTCGACATCGAGTCCGGTCGACGCGAAGAGGTGATCCAGTACGTCTACGAGCGCTACGACCGGCGCCACGCGGCCCAGGTGGCCGCGGTCATCACGTACCGACCGCGCTCGGCGCTGCGCGACGTGGCGCGCGCCTTCGGCTTCAACGAAGAAGAGGCCAACGCGCTGCGCGACAGTGTCGATCGCCACACCATGACCGCGAGTCCCGACGTGCCCGAGCTCGTGACGACCATGGCGACCCAGATGCTCAATCGTCCCCGACACCTCGGCATCCACTCGGCCGGCATGGTGCTGTGCGACCGACCGGTGATCGAGGTCTGTCCCGTCGAGTGGGGTCGCATGCCCGGGCGCACGGTCCTGCAGTGGGACAAGGACGACTGCGCCGCGATCGGTCTCGTGAAGTTCGACCTGCTCGGCCTCGGGATGCTCGACGCGCTGCACCGCTGCGTTCGACAGGTGGAGTCCTTCTACGACGTCACGATCGACCTCGGCGCGCTGCCCCAGGAGGACGCGGTCTACGACCTGTTGTGCGAGGCCGACACCGTCGGCGTCTTCCAGGTGGAGTCGCGCGCGCAGATGGCGACGCTGCCGCGCATCCGACCGCGCACGTTCTACGACATCGTGATCGAGGTGGCGATCATCCGCCCCGGTCCGATCCAGGGCAACGCCGTCAACCCCTACATCCGACGGCGTCGCGGCGACGAGCCGGTCACGTACCTGCACCCGCGACTCGAGCCGATCCTTCGTCGCACGCTCGGCGTCCCGCTCTTCCAGGAGCAACTGATGGAGATGGCCGTCGCCGTCGGGGGCTTCTCGCCGGCCGAGGCCGACGAACTGCGCCAGGCCATGGCCGCCAAGCGCTCGGAGCTGCGCATGATGAAACTGAAGAGTCGCTTCTACTCCGGCATGGCCGAGAACGGGATCACCGGGGGAGCGGCCGATCAACTCTTCGACGCGCTGGCGGCGTTCTCCAACTTCGGGTTCCCCGAGAGCCACGCGGTCTCCTTCGCGCACCTCGTCTACTGCTCGGCGTGGCTGAAGGTGCACTACCCGGCGGCCTTCCTGGTGTCGATGCTCAACGCCCAACCGATGGGCTTCTGGTCCTCGCAGAGCCTGGTCGCCGACGCGCAGCGTCACGGGGTGCGCGTGAAGCGACCGGACGTGAACTACTCGGCCGTCGGCGCCTCGCTCGAGGGCGACCCCGATGACCCCGACGTGCGACTCGGTCTGGGGGACCTGCGCACGATCGGCGAGGAGTTCGCGACGCGCATCGTCGAGGGCGCGCCGTGGTGCGACTCCTCGGACCTGGTGCGTCGCGCCGGCGCGCAGCAACACCACCTCGAGGTGCTGGCCGCGGCCGGCGCGCTGGACTCCTTCGGTGCGACTCGTCGCGCGCTCGCGTGGTCGGCCGGTGCCGCCGCGCAGGGCACGCTCGATCGACTGCCCGGTGTGGTGACCGGTCTCGAGGCGCCGGTGTTGCCGGTGACGAACGAGATGGAACGGGTGGCCGACGACATGTGGTCGATGGGCCTGACGCCCGAAGCGACGGCGATCGCGCTGGTGCGTGACTATCTGAATGAGCGCGGTGTCACCCGCGCCGACGCACTCATCGGTGCTGAGGGTTCTCGGGTGCTCGTCGCGGGCGTCGTGACGCACCGTCAGCACCCCGAGACCGCGAATGGCGCGGTCTTCATCAACCTCGAAGACGAGACGGGTCACGTCAACGTGATCTTCTCCAAGGGTGCGTGGGCGAGGTGGTCACTCGTCGCGCGAAAGTCACCGGCCTTGATGATCCGCGGCACACTGCAGCGGGGCCAGGGGACCCTGGCTCTCACGGCCGAATCCGTCGAGCCACTACGTCTCGGGGCGACCACGCCGTCGCGCGACTGGCACTAACGGAGAACGCTGTATCTGATAATCATGACTACATGAACGAAATAGATGCCGCAGAAGCCGCACGCAATCTCAACGACCTACTTGATGCTGTTGAGCATCGGGGTGATCGATTTCTCATCTCGCGCAGGGGTCGAGTGATCGCTCAAATTGTGCCAAGAACGATGGTGCGCGGAGCAGACGTCAAGTCATTATTGAAGCGCCATCGGGCTGACGCTCAATGGATGGCCACCATTAGGGAAACACGCGCCATGGCGATCTCAGGGTCTAGTCGATTAGGCATTGGCCCTATTTACAAAAGCGTTTGAAGTTGCGCGACGGACTTTTAGAATTCCAATCGTTAACACCCTTAATCATCGTGAAAGAGAGGCGCTTCGAATGCAAAATGTCCCCCAATCGCACGAGGACCTGTTGGATAGCTCCGTAGCGTCGCTGGCCACGATCGGAAAGAACGGACACCCGCAACTCACCGAAGTGTGGTTCTACTACGAAGACGGTGCCATCGCGATGTCCCTCAACTCCACTCGGCAGAAGGTGAAGAATCTGGCCGTGAATCCTCACTGCTCACTCCTCATCCTCGATCTCCAAATTCCGGAACGCTATTTGGAGATACGTGGCGAGATTGAAGTGGAACCCGACGACGGCTCGTTCGTCGCGAAAGTTGGAAAGAAGTACAATGTCGACATGAGCATGTGGGATCAGCCGGGTGAGGAGCGAGTCATCGCTCGCATCAATCCCAGTCGCATCCGCGCTGTCGACATGAGGGGTTGACGCGAAACTACCGGTCGATCGGTTCGACTGCCTTTTCGCGGTAGGAGGGGGCGAGCGCGTCCCATCGTTCGAGCCACGACGTCGAGAGGTCCTTTGGGCCGCGCCCCGCGAGATACTCGCCGAGTCGCTCCAGTTGCGTATGCCAACCAGCCCCGAACGCGAAGAGCATCTCCGGCGGCAAGCCACTGACCTCGACGTCGAGCGTCGTCGAGCCGCCATTGGGCTCGAGTCGGACGCTCACCGTCACCTCTGGCCCATCTTCTTCTGATTCGGTGACGGAGAGCTCGCGCAACGGAACACAAGTGTTGATGTGACCTCGGCCGTCCCACTCACTGCCGAAGATGAACGCCGAGAAATCACCTCCCTCGTGAAGATCACCCTCGACCCTCCCGTACCAGAGTGCTAGTCGCTCGGGGTCAGTGATCGCCGACCACACTTCATCGGTGCTCGACCCGTAGCTGGCGCCCAGTCGGATGCGTCCCGTGGCGCCATCGGAGTGCAGCGACGATTCGATTGCGGTCCCGGTGTCCTCGCTCACGTTCGCTCCCTTTGATACTCGATGGGGTTCATTAAGGCGTCGGTAAGTTCATCATAAAAATGAAGTCGGCGCGCTAAGAAACCATTAATCCTCGCCGGATGAATGATTACTGTTCGCTCAGTGGTCAAAGAGATTGGCCACCTTTAACTTCGGTAGGTTGACTTGTTCTCCTTTGGATACGCATGGAATGAGTTAAGACGACGACTCGGTCGAACGATCGTCACCGCGATCGGTCTGGCCGCAGGTGTCGGTTTGGTGATGGGCATCATCGGTGTGTCCCAGGGACTCAGCGCCGCTCAGAACAAGGCCCTGTCGCCGCTCAATTCCGTCGGCACCGACATCATCGTGACGCGAACCGTGGCCCCGACGCTCTCGACGGCAACGACCACCACGACAACTCCGGCCAACAGGTTTGGCGGCGGAGGCGGAGGCGGTGGCTTCGGTGGTGGCGGCGGTGGTGGCGGGGGCGGTGGCTTCTTCGCGGGCGGTGGCGGCTCCTCACTCAACTCCTCTGACGATGCCGCGCTCGCGGCAGCCAACTCCTCGGTGATCACCGACTTGGCGAAGCTCGGCCCTGCGGGAACGAAGTTCACTCATGACTTCTTCGTCGCCGGCACGTTGATCACCTTTCCCTCCCAGGCCGTGAGCACCGTCGCGAACGTGAAAGGCGTGAAGAGCGCCGTCGGCGCGTTGTCTCTCGACGCGCTGCACGAATCCGGCACGGTGCCGAAGATCACCGCTTCGGTCAAGACGGGCGGCGAGACGATCTCGGCGAACGTTAAGCCTCCCGTACTCACGGCCGCCGAACAGGCAACCGAACGCTCATGCATCGAATCGCTCATCACCAAGCAACTGGGTTCCACCACGACGACGATTCCTACGGGCGGCGGCGGCGGAGGTGGCTTCGGCGGTGGCGGAGGTGGACGATTCCGCTTCGGCGCTGGCGCGTCGAGCGCGTTCACGAAGTGTCTTTCGCCCGCCCAGAAGGCCTACGAGCAGAACGTCGTCATTCCCGAGCGAACGGTGAACGAAGTCCTCAATCCGCCGACGACCAACACCAGCACGTCGACGTACACCGTCGGCAGCGTCGACCCCGCGAACACGACGTCGGGTCTCGTCACGAAGGCGCAGTTGACCAAGGGCACGTGGCTCTCGACGACGCCGTCGATCGCCAAGACCCAGGTGTTGGTGACGACGTCCTACGCGTCCCAGAAGAGTCTCACCGTCGGTGAAACGCTCACCATCAACAAGATCGGTTACAAGATCGTCGGCTTGGTCAACCCCACGTTGACCGGTGACGTGTCGGACATCTACTTCAGCACGTCCAATCTTCAAGCACTGTCGACCAACTCGGGCCGCATCAATGAGGTGCTCGTGTCCGTCGACAACGCGAATGACGTCAACGCCGTGGCCAAGGCCATCAAGAAGGCGCTGCCCGGTGCGACCGTCCTAACGGCGGCGTCACTGGCTGATCAGGTGACGGGCAGTCTCTCGAACGCTCGCAAGCTCGCCAACGACCTGGGCGGCGCACTGGCCGTCGTGGTGTTACTGGCGGCATTTCTGATCGCCGGGCTTCTGACGCTCTCGAGTGTCTCCAAGCGCGTCCGTGAGATCGGGTCCTTGCGCGCCATCGGTTGGTCGCGCGGTCGCGTGGTTCGCCAGATCATGGCTGAGACGCTGGGCATCGGCGTCGTCGGGGGCGTGATCGGTGTCGCCATTGGCGCGGTGATCTGTCTGATAATCGGCGCGGTGGGCCCGGCGCTCAGTGTGACGAGTACGGGCCTCGCGGTCGGTGCGTCCAAGGTGAGCGGTCTCTTGGGACAGACAACCTCGGCGACCGTGGCGCGGACGGTCCATCTGACCGCCCCGATCCACCCCCTCACGATCTTGATCGCGTTCGGCGGCGCACTGCTCGGTGGCCTCATCGCTGGCGCCGTCGGTGGGTGGCGAGCCGCCCGACTCTCACCGGCGTCGGCACTACGAGACATCGGCTGATGTCGCAACGACTCGAAAGGCACTACTCATGACACAGGCCCTTATTGGCGAGAACACGGACTCCACTGCGGGGACTCCGCTCTATGAATTAAAGGGAGTGACCCGCACGTACACCAAGGGCGGCGTGGCGGTCAACGCCCTGCGGGGAATCGACCTGCAGATCGCGCGCGGGGAGACGGTCTCCCTCGAGGGTCCGAGCGGATCCGGGAAGACGACGTTGTTGCAACTCCTTGGCGCGCTCGACACGCCGTCGTCGGGTCAGATTCGCTTTGGCGGACGCTCGCTCGAAGACGCGACGGACAACGTCCTCACCGACATTCGTTCTCGCGAGATTGGCTTCGTGTTCCAACAGTTCAACCTGATTCCGACCCTGAGCGCGGAAGAGAACGTGGCCATCGCCATGGTGCCGCGCGAGTCGTCCCACGAGAAGCGCATCGCGCGGGCGGGTTCGTTGCTCGCACAGGTCGGACTGGACCATCGACTCAAGCACTTGCCGTCGCGACTTTCCGGTGGCGAGCAACAGCGCGTCGCGATCGCCCGGGCGTTGGTCAACTCGCCCGAAGTGATCATCGCCGATGAACCAACGGGCAACCTCGACTCCACCAATGCGGGTGAGTTCATGGCGCTGCTGGAGAATCTGCAGCGCCAATTCGGCGTCACGATCATCATCGCCACCCACGATGACGACGTCGCCGCGCACACGCGACGTCGAATCAAGATTCGTGACGGGTCCATCACGTCCGATACCCAACAGTCGACTCACTAGACGGCGAGAGTCTTCATCAGCGAACCTTCGCAGCGTTACCAATAGGCTTCGCGGTTATGGCAACCGTCGTCGTGCTGGTCCTCGTCGTCGGGGTGATCGGCTTCGTCCTGTACTGGTCGGGACGCCACGGCGATCCCAAGCGAAACGCCGGTACGTCACTGCACCGTGGCGCGAGCGCGCACACCACGCGCAATGGTCGACCGAAGAAGGCGTACGCCAGTCGCGAAGAGGCCCAAGCCCAAGCCCAACGGATGCAGCAGCGTGACGGCGAGTCGATGAGCGCGTACAAGTGCGGCACGTGCGACAAGTGGCACGTCGGACACTAGGTAGGTCAGGCTCTCGCGACCACCCAGGACTAGGTTCAGTTCCGTACGAGGTTGGCAACTCGTCCTTCGTGAAATGAGATCGAATGACGTTAACCACCGTTGATGTCGAACCGAATGATCCCGACACCGTGGGGACCGTCGGAGCGCGACGACGCCCCACGTGGGCCTTCGTCATCGCAGCCATTCTGGTGCTGCTGCTCGTCATTGGCAACGTGCTCGCGAGTCACTACCAACCAATTGAGGTGTCCGGCGGGTGGGCGGTCGGTCATCCCATCGGAGGACACCAGGAAGTCACCACGCAAGACTTTTGGCTACGCAACACCGGTCCGGTCGGGGTGACGGTCGTAGGGCTCAACCGGGGTGACTATCAACGTTCGACCTCTCGTGCTCGTACTCTTCTCACTCCCACGATGATCTGTCCTATCGAGTCGCCCCGCGGTGGTGACTGTCCGCAAGACAGGTCCACCGGACTCATCGTCGGCAAGAAGTTCCACCCCTTCAGCCTGACCACCGACACGAATCGACCAATCGTTGTGCAGTACAACTACCACTGCGCTACCGGCGCGGGCTCATTCGCGGGCACCGTCTCGTTCCCCGTGACGTACCGAATCCTGTGGTTCACGCACACGATCGTGCTCAATGAATCGGCGAACAATACGTTCACGTGTCCGAAGACGTAAGGAGGACAACGTCGTGCGCCGAACTCGCTTGCTTCTCGCGGCCGGACTTGTTGCCGCACTTACTCCATTACTCATGCCGTCCGCGGTTGCCTCGGCGGCGAAGAGTCCGGTGCCAGCATGCACCAGTGATCACTTGCAGGTCCTTGACAGCGAGTGGCTGGCCGCAGCCGGCAACGGCGCGATGGCCTTTGACGTGGTCAACACTGGTGCGCGTTGCCAAGTGAAGGGTTATCCCAGCGTTGAGTTTCTAAACGCGAAGGGTCGCGCGGTCTTCAGTCGCGATGCGCACACTTCCTCGATGCTCTTTGCTGAACCCAGGGAGTCGCTGGTGACGCTCGCACCGAGCGCTGTCGCGACCTTTGGCGTGTCCTTCGGCGACAATCCAGTGAACAACGAGTCGTGTCCCAAAGTGGTCAAAGCAGACGTTCAGCTGGTGAGCGGGATTGGAAGTTTCTCGGGAGAGTTCCCTCTCGATCTCTCCCCGTGTAATGGACTTGACGTCACGCCAATGGAGTCAGGGGCGTGGCCCCGACCAAACGGCTAAATCACGCGTCTTATCGATGAGCTAGTGAGTCACTCATTGTTGGTGGCGACCAGGTATTGCCAGATAGCGAGAATGGGCATCCCGACCAACTCAAGTCCAGTGGCGGCCACGAAGACTGGATGCGGCTTACCGGTCTTGCGCCACGAGATCAGCCGTGCGAAACCGCCGAGAAACGCGGTGACCAAGACCAGTCGCAGTGCTGGATTCCTCTTCTCGATGTTGGGCAGGGCCAGCCACACAATCGGTGCCACCGCGATCCAAAACACGTTGATGAATCGGTACTCACTGTCGAGTGAGGGCGTCACATCCCGAGCGCCTCCGGGCAACGCGGTGGGACCCTTGAGAATTGAGACCAGACCCGACGCGAACGGGATGCAGGCGACGAGTGCGCACGTGACCTGGAGGCTCCGTCGACCTCTGCTGGAACTCATCGTGGACACCGATTCATCGTGTCACAGCGTGGCGCGTTTTCTGTGAATGGGCGCAGGGCGTTGCGGTACCGAGTCGCAACGCAGTAGATCCACGCAATAGCCTTCGAACGTGACGTTGCCTCTGCGTGAAGGTATTCGAGCGGTCGTGGTGGACGGCGAGGATCGGGTTCTTCTCGTTCACTTCGAGTTTTCCGACTGGACGGGGTGGGCGACGCCGGGCGGAGGCGTCGAGCCAGGCGAGTCTCTCGACACGGCGATCCGGCGCGAGCTGCACGAGGAAGTGGGTCTCGTCGACGTCGAACTCGGACCGATTATCTGGGAGCGCACGCATATTTTCCCGTTCGCGGACTTCTCGGGTCAATACGAGAAGTTCTTCTTCGTTCGCACGTCGACGAGCGACATCAACCCGTCCTTTTCGCATGAGGAGTTGCTGGCCGAGCGTCTGACGGCGTCGCGCTGGTGGACGGTGTCAGAGATTCGTGCGAGCGACGAACAGTTCGCGCCGAGCGATCTGGCGAACCTCCTCGAGAGACTCTTAACGCAGGGACCGCCGAGCGACGTGGTCACCGTCGGCGTCTAGACGTGGCGTGGTCAATTTAGATAAAGGCGTATTCCGGTCGGTGGCCCGATTCGATCTCGAGCCGAACGAGCAGCTGCGCGACCGGCAGATCCTTGGCGTGGGTGATGCCGATGCAGCGCGAACGAGTCGGTAGGACTTCGAAGACGTGATCAGTGGTCTCCAGTACCTGGCCGACGAAGGTCGACAATTGCAGTTCGGTGTCGGTCTCGAAGTCGTGATGCGCGAGGGACTTGTGCATGAGCGGGATGATCGAGGGTTGGAATCCCCACAGGTTCATCGAGACCGTGGTGAGCGGCGAGAGCGACACTGGTTCCAGGCCGTCGTCGGCGTCGTAACCCTCGAGTGTCGCGTGGACGTTGCGCCGTTCGACGATCTCGGTGAGTCGGCCTTCTTCGACCATGCAGGTGCCCCGCGACACCGGGAGGTCGCCGACGAGCGCGCGGTCGAGTTCGAATCCGACCAGGCAGTTGTTCGGACTGGTGGCCAGACGTTCGCCGAGCAAGATGAAGGCGGCGCGACCATAGAGGTCGTCGGCGTTGGAGATACCGAAGGGCTTCGAGAGGTCCAGGTTGTCTTCGGCCGCGAGCGTGGCCTCGACGGTGCCGCGCAGGCGTGTCTGCACGGAGAAGCTGACCTTGTGCTCCTTGGGCCAGCGCGCGGCGACGTGCTGTTCGATCTGAGGACCGGTCTCGGGATTGACGACGATGACGATGTCGTCGAAGCCCGAGGCCCACGCGTCAGAGGCCAGGAGGTCGATGACACCCTCGCCGTGCTTGCCGATGGGTGCTAACTGCTTCACCCCGCCGTAGCGCCGGGCGCGACCGGCGGCGAGGATGATGAGTGACGGTCCGCTCAACGAGACCACCGCACGACCGCCGAGGCCCACGTCATGCCGGCGCCGAAGCCGGTCATGAGGGCGTACTCACCGGACTTGATCCGGTCGTTCTCGCGCGCGTCGAAGAAGGCGAGTGGGATGGAGGAACTCGACGTGTTCCCGTAGCGGTCCAAGGTGACGACGGTGCGCTCCATCGGAATGCCGAGGCGCTGCGTCGCGGCCTTGATGATGCGCACGTTCGCCTGGTGGGGGATGACGAGTGAGATGTCGTCGGGGCTGACGTCGGCGATCTTCATGGCTTCTTCGGCCGAATCGACGACGACGCGCACGGCCCGTCGGAAGATCTCCTTGCCGTCCATCCAGATGTAGCCGCCGTGCTCACACGTCAGCAGGTCGGCGGCCGAGCCGTCGGCGCCGAGGACGAAGGACAGCACGTCGGTGCCGTCGGCGTCGTACTCCAGTACCGCGGCACCGGCGCCGTCACCGAGCAGGACCGCAGTGTTGCGGTCGCTCCAGTCGACCCAACGCGAGAGGTGCTCCGAACCGATGACGAGAATGCGTCGATTGCCGGTCTCGAGGAGTCCCTGGGCCACTCGAACGGCGTACATGAAGCCGCTGCAGGCCGCGTTGACGTCCATCGCTGCGCAGTTCAGTCCGAGTTCATTGGCGATCATCGGCGCCGACGCCGGGATCGAGCCGGTCGGGGGTGGTCGTTGCGAGGACCAGGAAGTCGATGTCGCCGACGAGGAGTCCCGCGTCCTCGATCGCGTTACGCCCGGCGATGACGCCGAGTGAGACGGCCGAGCCACCGACGCGCCGTTCACGGATGCCGGTGCGCTCGGCGATCCATTCGTCGGAGGTGTCGAGCGTCTGGGAGAGTTCGTCGTTCGTGACGATGCGGTCCGGTAGGGCGATGCCCCAACCCTTAAAACGAACGCCCATTGGTCAACTCCTTCGACTGGATTGCCTTCGGCAAGTCTAGGTCTCAGGTACTCGGCGCCGTAGGTGCTTTCAGCACCTGCAACGTGCAGCGCGCGACGCAAATCATGCCGGTCTGTCGTCGTCGGTGAGGTCAATTCCCCAGACGTGGACGTTGCGGCCCTTGCGGATCGGCGTCGCCGTCGCGGTCAAGGTACCGCTGGTCATCGAGCGCAGGTGCGAGCAGTTGAGTTCGGTCCCCACGACGATCTCGTCGGCTCCCACGCTCACGGCGCCGCCGATCGAGGCCGCACCTTCGGCCAACAGCGCCGACACGCCGCCGTGCAAGATGCCGTAGGCCTGGTGCACCTTCGGGCCCGACCTCGACTTGCAAGACGACCTTCTCGGGCGTCACTTCCACGACCTCGACGCCGAGTTGCGGTGTGGACGTTCGGGTTCGTCGTTGAGTCGCTTGATCCGGTCCTCGTGCATTGGGACAGTGTAGAAGTCGACCTATAGCCTCTGTCAATGACTCGACGAGTGGACCTACGCAGCGACACGGTGACGCAACCGACCCAGTCGATGCGCGACGCGATGGCCACGGCCGTCGTCGGTGACGACGGCTACAACGAGGACCCGACGATTCGAGAGCTGGAGGACCGCTTCGCGGCGCTCGTGGGGAAAGAAGCGGCGCTCTTCGTGCCGTCGGGCGTGATGGGCAACCAGATCGCCGTGCGGGTGCTCGCCAGTCCCGGGGACCTCGTCATCGCGGGACGTGGTCAGCACGTCGTCAGCTTCGAGATGGGCGCGGCGGCGCGCAACTCCTCGATCCAGTTCGCCACGGTGGACGACACGAATGGTGCGCTGGACCTGCGCGACGTCCTCGACATCATCGACGCCGAAGACGACCACCAGCCGCACGTCGCGATGGTCGCGATCGAGAACACGCACATGCCCTCGGGCGGCACGCCGCTTGGACGTCGCCGACATCACGTCGCTCGCGCGCGCCATCGGTGGTCGGCCCGTGCACCTCGACGGCGCTCGACTGTTCAACGCCGTCGTGGCGACCGGCACGACGCGCGGCCGAGTACGCCGCGTCGGCGACGACGGTCATGACGTGTCTCTCGAAGGGTCTCTGCGCCCCGGCCGGTTCGCTGCTCGCCGGACCGAGTGACGTGATGGAACGCGCGCGCGTCGAGCGCAAGCGACTCGGCGGCGCGATGCGCCAGGCCGGTTTCCTCGCCGCGGCCGGACTCGTGGCGCTCGACGAGATGGTCGATCGATTGGCCGAGGATCACGCGCGCGCGCGAATCCTCGCCGGACTGTTCGCGTCGACGTTTCCCGAGGCCGACTACGACCCGTCGACGTGTCGCACCAACATCGTCGCCTTCAACCATCCCCAGGCTCGTCAACTGGTCGAGGAACTCACGGACCTCGGCGTCGAAGGCGGCACCGTCGGACCGCGTCGCGCTCGCTTCGTGACGCACGCGGCGTCGATGACGACGACGTCACGTACACCGCCGAAGTCCTCGCGAAATTCAAGCCCACGTTGCGTTAACGCGCGTACCCATCGCGCGTCGTTCGCCCAGTTGTCACTGGGGTTCCCAGAAGCACAGACGCGACCTGCGGGTAGGCTGAGAGGACTCATAAAGGCATCGCATGACTGAAATTCTCCACCTCTCCACGTTTCTGCACCGACCGATCTTCGATTCGGACGGCGGCCGGATCGGTCGCGTCCAAGACCTGGTCGCGCGCCTCGGCGACAACTCGCACCCGCCGGTCGTCGGCGCCGTCATCCGCATCGAGGGCCGTGACCTCTTCGTGCCGATTCGAAAGATCGGTGGCTTGAGCGAGGGTCGCATGACCTTCGAGGGCAAGCGCGTGGACCTGCGTCGATTCGAGCGCCGACCCGGCGAACTCCTGCTCGCCGAGGACCTCCTGGCGCGACACCTGATCAACCTGGTGCGCGGCCGTCTGATCACCGCGAACGAGATCGAGATCGCCCAGATCGACAACAAGTGGGAGGTGGTCGGGCGTCGACCCGGGCAAGCGACCGTTGCTGCGACGAGTCCTCGGCAAGAACGTCGGCCAGCACGTCAAGTCCGAGGCGATCGTGGACTTCGCCTCCATCGAGCCCTTCGTCTCGCACGTGCCGACGGCGCGGCTTCGCATTCCCGTATCGCAAACTCTCGAAGCTGCACCCCGCCCAGATCGCCGACCTCGTCGAGCAGGCCAGTCACGAAGAGGGCGAGGAGATCATCGAGGCCGTCGGCGCCGACCGCGAACTCGAGGCCGACGTCTTCGAAGAACTCGACACGACCCACCAGCTCGAGTTCCTCGAGTCGCGCAGCGACGCCGACGCCGCGCGGCTGCTCGCGCGCATGGAGCCCGACAACGCGGCCGACCTCATCAGCGAGATCGACCAGGACCGTCGCCTCCCGATCCTCGAACGCCTGCCCGACATCCAAAAGACCAAGGTCCGCCAACTGCTCTCCTACAGCGCCGACACCGCGGGCGGTCTCATGAACCCCGACTTCGTGTCGGTGCCGGCGACCGCGACCGTGGCCGACGCGCTCGAGGCGATTCGCACGTCGCGCGTGCCGGCCGAGGCGCTGCACGCGGTCTTCGTGTTGGACGAGAGCGGCCAGCCCGATCGGCGCGGCGTCGATCGCGCCGCTCGTGCGCGCCCCGGGACACGAACTCGCGCTCAGCGTCTCGCGCACGCACCTGGCCCACGTGCACCCGCACTGGGACCTGCACCAGGTGTCGCGCATGATGAGTGACTTCAACCTGACGGTCTTGCCGGTGCTCGACGAGGACCATTCGACGATGATCGGTGTTGTAACAGTGGATGACCTACTCGAGGAGTTGCTGCCGCAGGGCTGGCGTCGCGAGTTCGGCATGACGGCGGTCGAAGAGTGACGCGCCGTATCCCGTGGGGTCACGTTCAAAGGGGGCTCACTGAAACCCCCTAGTACAACCTTCATTCATTGCGTCCCGGCACGACCGCACACGAACTCTTCGGTAGGCCACTAGCCCTCCTTCGAATCTCGTCGTGGGCGTGCCGCACCACTACGAGATCAGAAAGGAGGAAGCGTGAGCGAAGCAACGAAGGATCAGATCAAGGGTGCCTTCGGCACCGTCAAGGAGTACGAACCGGGCACCCGACGCGGCGCCCGCGCACGCCTCCTCACGCTCCTGGCGATCATCGGACCGGGACTCATCGTCATGGTGGGCGACAACGACGCCGGTGGCGTCTCGACCTACGCCCAGGCCGGACAGAACTTCGGCTACACGCTGCTGTGGACGCTGCCGCTGCTGATCCCGGTCCTCATCGTCAACCAGGAGATGGTCGTGCGCCTCGGCGCGGTGACCGGCATCGGTCACGGTCGACTGATTCGAGAGCGCATCGGACGTCGCTGGGGCAACGTCTCGATCAGCTCGATCCTGCTGCTCAACTTTTTGATCATCGTCACCGAGTTCATCGGTATCTCGCTCTCGATGGAGTACTTCGGCGTCTCGGCCTTCGTGTCGGTGCCCATCGCCGTGGTGGCGCTCTTCGGCGTCACCGCGACCGGTTCGTTCCAGCGCTGGGAACGCTTCATGATGCTCTTCGTCGCGGTGAATGTCGTGATGATCCCGCTGGTGCTACGCGCCCACGTCGCCTCGCACTCGCTGTTCCGCGACCTCGCCGTGCCCGGGCATTCGCGGTGGCACGTCCTCGGCCGCGGTGTTGCTCATCATCTCGATCATCGGCACCACCGTCGCGCCGTGGCAGCTGTACTTCCAGCAGAGCAACATCGTCGACAAGAAGATCTCGCCGCGCTGGATGAACTACGAGCGCATCGACACGATCCTCGGTTCCTTCATCGTGGTCATCACCGCGGCGTTGCTTGATGGGCATCACCGCGGCCGGTCTGTCGCATCACGGCGGAACGAACGGCTACGTCAACGCGCTCACCGTCGCGCACAGTCTCACGAAGTTCGTGGGACACGGCACCGGCGACCTCTTCGCCATCGTCTTGTTGAACGCGTCGATCATCGGCGCCGCCGCGGTCACGCTCGCCAGCAGTTACGCCGTGGGCGACCTCTCCAATCGCTTCAATCAGGGACTCAACGTTCGACTGCGCGACGCGAAAGCGTTTCTACAGCGTCTTCGGCGGACTGTTGGTCGTCGCGGGCATCGTGGTGCTGTTGCCGCACGCGCCGCTCGGACTGATCACGTTGGCGGTGCAGGCGATGTGCGGACTGATGTTGCCCAGTACGTCGATCTTCGTCTTGCTGATGGCGAACGACCGCGAGGCACTCGGTCCGTGGGTCAACGCGCGCTGGCTCAACGCGCTGGCCGTCGTGATCATCGCCATCCTCGTGGTGCTGTCGGTCGACGATGATGGTCTCGACGCTGTTCACGGCCGTCGACGTGGTGGCGATGCTCGAATGGGTCGGCGCAGTCGTCGGCGTCGGCGTCATCATCGGCCTGCCCATCGGACTACATCGCCAAGGACCGCGCGATCCCTCACGACGTCGATCGCCTCGACTGGCGCATGCCGCGACTGGCGCTGTTGGAGCGACCGAAGCGTTCGCGCGCGCGCCAGTGGCTCTTGGTCGGCGATCGGGACGTATCTGAGCGTCGCGGGCACGTTGCTCGTCGTGCGAATCATCCAATTGGCGACCTCGTAGTCTTTCATGGTGACGTTCGCCCCCACGCTGGTGTGCGTGCACGCGCACCCCGACGACGAAGCGCTGTTCACGGCCGGCATCACGTCGCACTACGGCGACCTCGGCTACCGCGTCGTCTTGATCACGTGCACCAACGGTCAACTCGGTATGGACGATCACGCGCGACCGGGATCGGACCCACTGCACGACGACGAAGTCACGTCGCGCGACGCGCGCCGCTGAGTTGCAGCGCGCGGCGATCGTCGCCGGATTCACGCGTGTGGTCACCTTGGGCTACGACGACTCGGGCATGAAGGGTTGGCCCCAGAACGACTTGGCGGACTGCTTCATGAACGCTGACGTCGCCGCGGTGGCGCGCACGATCGCCGCGATCCTGGACGAAGAGCACGCGACCGTCGTCGTCACCTACGACGAGAACGGGTTCTACGGTCACCCCGATCACATCATGGCCAACGTCGTGACGCGCGCGGCGATCGAACTCGCCGCGAGTCCGCAGCGCCTCTACTATCCGGTCGTCCCGCGGGGCGTCCTCGACGCGTTCGTGCCGGGCGCCACGGACAAGGGCGTGTTCCTGCCCGCGTGGATCGTCGACGCTGCCCACACCGTGAGCGACGACATGGTCGCGTCGACCATGGACGTGCGCGTCCTTCGCGACACGCAAGCACCGGGCAATCGCGACCCACGCCTCGCAGGTCGACAATGCGGACCTCGTCACGATGGACGAAGAACTCTTTACGCTGCTCTTTGGTATCGAGTACTACCAACTCGCGTGGAGCCGTGATGTGACAACCGGCGACGAAACTGATCTCTTTGGAGGACTGTAAATGGACACAACTGACCTTTCTCGCGGTGCACGCCCATCCGGACGACGAGGCCAGCTCCTCGGGCGGCCTCTACCGCCTGCTCGCCGACGAGGGCGTGCGCACGGTGCTCGTCACGTGCACCAACGGCGAGTGCGGCGACACGCCCGACGGCGCCAAGCCCGACGCCGATCACCACGACGGCGACGAGGTCGCGGCGATCCGCGCGGTCGAGCTCGACAACGCGGTGAAGATACTCGGCATCAGTCGTCTCGTGCGTCTCGGGTACCGCGACTCGGGCATGAAGGGCTGGCCGCAGAACGACGACCCCGAGTCGTTCTGGGCGACGCCGGTCGAGGTGGCGGCGGCCAAACTGGCCGACGTCTTGATGGAAGAGCGCCCGCAGGTCATCATGACCTACAACGAGCACGGTTTCTACGGTCACCCCGATCACATCCAGGCCCACCGCATCACCCTGGCGGCACTCGACGATGATCGACTACGAACCGACGTTGTACTTCAACGCGATCCCCGACTCGGTCTTCGCGCACCTGGCGCGCGCGTTGGGAACAAGAGGACCGAGAACGCGCCGAGGCCGACGCCGCCAAGGGCATCGTGCGAGAGCCGGAACCTGAAACCCCGACGGAAGAGGAGTTCGAGATGGGCACGCCCGACGACGAGATCTCGGCGACCATCGACGTCCGTGACGTCGCCGGCGCGAAGTTCGACGCGCTGGAGGCGCACGTCTCACAGATGGGCGACTCCTTCTGGATGAAGATGGGTCGTGAACGCTTCGCCGAGGTGATGGGCACCGAGTGGTTCGTTCGCGTGACGAATCCGATGCACGTCGAGGGCAACGTCGACGACATCTTCGCGGGCTACCGCTAAAACGGTCTCGCGTCAGCGAGCGATCAGCGTCGCCATCTCTCTTCGGTGAAGGGGCGCAGGACGCAGAACTCGTTGCCTTCGGGATCCGCGAGCACCACCCACGTGCACTCCGGACCCTGTCCGATGTCGACGTGAGCGGCACCGAGACCGATGAGTCGCTCCACCTCGGCGACCTGGTCACTCGGTCGCAGGTCCAGGTGCAGTCGGTTCTTCACGACCTTGTCTTCGGGGACCAAGAGAAACTCGAAGTCCGGCACGACACCTTCGTCGGGCGATCCGGCCGGTGGCTCGAGGGTGACTTCATCGGCGTCGGCGAACGTCACGCGCCAGCCGAGCGCTTCGGCCCAGAAGGCGGCGAGCCGCGCCGGATCGCGGCAGTCGAAGCTCACGTTTTGCAGTCGCAGCGTCATCTCGTCACCTTATGGTGTCGACGCCCACGTCACGGTTTGGTGGTGATCATGACGATGACTAGCACGATGATGCCGCCGAACACGTAGGCGTAGCGCCGGCGCATCTGATTCGACATCTCGGCGAAGAACTGTTGGGAGAAGAACGACGCGCGCTGATTGCCGTTGACGCCGCCCGTGATTCGCTGAATGGAGACGTCGTTTCGTTCGGCCTCGCGCCGCGACATCTCGAGGTCGCGGAGCCGTTGCTTTGCGTTGCTCGCCGGTCTCCAACGACGCGCCGCAGCGCGCGCACCGGAAGTCCGTGTTGGACTGCACCTCACCGCAGTTCGGGCACGTGATCATGACGTCAGCCATCGGAACCACCTCTCACTCGCGAAGAGTATGCCGTCCTCTCTCACCGTACAACTGCGGCGCGCTATCGTCCTAGTAGCGGTACGAGTCCGGCTTGAAGGGGCCCTCGACCGGCACGCCGATGTAGTCGGCCTGCTTCTTGGTGAGCGTCGTGAGCTTCACGCCGAGCGCGTCGAGGTGCAGTCGCGCCACCTTCTCGTCGAGGTGCTTGGGCAGCACGTAGACCTTCTTCTCGTAGTTCGCGTTGTTCACGAACAGCTCGATCTGGGCCATCGTCTGGTTCGTGAAGGAGTTGCTCATCACGAAGCTCGGGTGACCGGTCGCGTTGCCGAGGTTCAATAGTCGTCCCTCGGAGAGCAAGATGATGGCGCGGCCGTTCGGCATGATCCACTTGTCGACCTGGGGCTTGATGTTCTCGCGCTTCGACGCCGGGCAGGTTGGTCAGTCCCGCGATGTCGATCTCGTTGTCGAAGTGACCGATGTTGCCGAGGATCGCCTGGTGCTTCATCATCAGCATGTGGTCGACCGACACGATGTCGCGGTTGCCGGTCGCGGTGATGATGATGTCGGCGTAGGGGAGGGCCTCTTCGAGCGTCGTCACCTGGAAGCCGTCCATCGCCGCCTGCAGCGCGCAGATCGGGTCGACCTCGGTGATGATGACGCGCGCGCCCTGGCCGCGCAGCGACTCGGCCGAACCCTTGCCGACGTCGCCGTAGCCGCAGACGACGGCGACCTTGCCGCCGATCAGCGTGTCGGTGGCGCGGTTGATGCCGTCGATGAGCGAGTGGCGACAGCCGTACTTGTTGTCGAACTTGGACTTGGTGACGGCGTCGTTCACGTTGATCGCGGGGAACAGCAACGTCCCGTCGCGCTCCATCTCGTAGAGGCGGTGCACGCCGGTCGTGGTCTCTTCCGAGACGCCGATGAGGCCCTCGGCCATCGGACCGAAGAGCGGTCTCGCCGCTCGAGACGATGCGGTCGAGCAGCGCGAGGATGACGCGGTACTCCTCGGAGTCCGCGCTCTCGGGCGCCGGTACGAAGCCGGCGCGCTCGAACTCGAGTCCCTTGTGCACGAGCAGCGTGGCGTCGCCGCCGTCGTCGAGGATCATCGTCGGTCCGGCGTGTCCGGGCCAGCGCAGCATCTGCTCGGTGCACCACCAGTACTCCTCGAGCGACTCGCCCTTCCAGGCGAAGACCGGCACGCCCTTGCGGGTCGTCGATCGTGCCGTTCGGTCCGACGACGACCGCGGCGGCGGCGTGGTCCTGGGTCGAGAAGATGTTGCAGCTGACCCAACGGACGTCGGCGCCGAGCGCGACGAGGGTCTCGATCAGCACCGCGGTCTGGATCGTCATGTGGAGCGAGCCGGCGATGCGCGATCCGGTGAGGGGCTTGCGCTGCGCCGAACTCGGCGCGCATGGCCATGAGGCCGGGCATCTCGTGCTCGGCGAGCGTGATCTCGGCGCGACCGAAATCGGCGAGCGAGAGGTCGGCAACTTTGAAGTTAAAGGTGGCAGAGGTCATGGTTCTCCTAGGAGTTAGCGATTTCCAGGCGCCGACCTCTGTCGCTCACGCCTGGAAATATCGTATCGCGTCAGACGCCGACGCGGAACTCCACGACGTCGCCGTCACGCATGACGTACTCCTTGCCTTCGATGCGCGCCTTGCCGGCGGCCTTCACCTGGGCCATGGAGCCGAGCGCCATCAGGTCGTCGTAGGAGACGACCTCGGCCTTGATGAAGTGCTTCTGGAAATCGGTGTGGATCTCGCCGGCCGCCTCGGGCGCGGTCGCGCCCTGGTGGATCGTCCACGCGCGCGTCTCCTTGGGTCCGGCGGTGAGGAACGTCTGGAGACCGAGCGTCGCGAAGCCGACGCGCGACAGGAGCGCCAGGCCGGACTCCTCTTGCCCGTAGGACTGGAGGAGCTCGAGGGCCTCGTCCTCGTCGAGGTCCGAGAGCTCGGCCTCGACCTTCGCACAGAGGATCACCGACGGCGACGGCGCGACCGACGCGGCGAGCGCCGCGCGGCGCGGTCTCGTCGCCGAGGGTCTCCTCGTCGACGTTGAAGACGTAGATGAACGGCTTGTCGGTCAACAGGTGCAGGTCGGCCAGGACGTCGCGGTCGAGGTTCTTGACCTTGGAGATCACCAGGCCCTGGTCGAGCGCGGCCTGTGCCTTCTTGACCTCGGCCAGTCGGGCCTGCGCGTCGCCGCCACCGCGTTTGGCCTCGCGTTCGAGTCGCGGTCGACGACCTTCTCGACCGTTTGCAGGTCGGCGAGGATCAACTCGGTCTCGATGGTCGCGACGTCGCTCGCCGGATCGATGCGACCGTCGACGTGGATGACGTCGTCGTCGACGAAGACGCGCACGACCTCGCAGATCGCGTCGCACTCGCGGATCGCGGCCAGGAACTGGTTGCCGAGGCCCTCACCTTCCGAGGCGCCCTTGACGATGCCCGCGATGTCGACGAAGGTGACCGCCGCGGGAATGATCTTCTCGGACGAGAACATCGCGGCCAGTTTGGCGAGCCGTGGGTCGGGCACCGACACGACGCCGACGTTGGGTTCGATGGTGGCGAACGGGTAGTTGGCCGCCAGCACGTTGTTGTGCGTCAGGGCGTTGAACACCGTTGATTTGCCGACGTTGGGAAGTCCGACGATCCCGATTGAGAGTGCCATGGACGTTCAACGCTAGCCGGGTGAACCTCGACGACCACCCTTGACGTTGCCCCAGACCGAACGCATGCGACGACGAAGTGCGTCGCGCAATCCATTGACCAGATTCGTCGACCTCGCGCTCAGGATCGTTTTGCGTCACCTCGCCGTCGCACTCTACTGTCGGTCCATGGAAACGACAAACGTGGTCGAGGGCTTCGCGCCCTTTCGTGAGTGGCAGACCTGGTATCGAGTCACCGGTGACCTGCAGTCCGGTCCGACGCCCTTGGTCGTCGCGCACGGCGGACCGGGTTGCACGCACGATTACGTGCTCGCGCTGGCCAAACTCGCCGAAGGTGGGCGACCCGTCGTGCACTACGACCAACTCGGTGGCGGGCGATCGACGCACATGCCCGAGAAGGGTGGCGACTTCTGGACCGTCGACCTGTTCTTGGACGAGCTCGAGAATCTGCTCACGTTCCTCGGCATCAACGATCGCTACTTCTTGCTCGGACAGTCCTGGGGCGGCATGCTCGGCGCCGAACACGGCATCCGCCAACCGGCTGGCCTGAAGGCGCTCGTCATCAGCAACTCGCCGGCGTCGATGGCGCTGTGGGCCAGCGAGGCGAAGGTCTTACGCGGTCAACTCGACCCCGAGGTCGAAGCGGCGCTCGATCGACACGAGGCGGCCGGGACGACCGATGACCCGGAGTACCTCGCGGCCCAGCAGGTCTACTACGACCTGCACGTCTGTCGCGTCGTGCCGAACCCGCCCGAGGTGGTTCGCACCTTCGAGATGCTCCAAGAGGACCCGACGGTCTACAACGTCATGAACGGGCCCAACGAGTTCTTCTGCATCGGGACGCTGCGCAACTGGTCCGTCGTCGACGAGGTTCACAAGATCACTGCGCCGACCTTGCTGGCGTCGGGCCGATTCGACGAGGCGACGCCCGCGACGGTACAGCCGTTCTTCGACGGCATTCCCGACGTGCGCTGGGAGATCTTCGAGAACTCCAGCCACATGCCCTTCATCGAAGAGCCCGAGCACTACCTCGAGGTCGTCGGGAGTTTCCTGGCGAATTACGACGGGTGATGACGTAATAGAGAGGTAACAAATCTTGTAGTAAAGAGGTAAGAACAAACGGAGCAGCGTCTATTTAGGGGAGAATCGCATGTCACGTCTCAAGTCCATGAAGCGGATGGGGGTGGTCCTGTCAGCGATGGCCATGTGCTCGTTCGGCATCATCGCCGTCTCAAGTGGTTCGCCCGCGGGCGCGTCCTCGGGGTACCAGTCCCAGCACGCCGGCGGCACGTTGATCCTCGACGCCACGGCGGCCGGCGGCACGCTCGACCCGCAGGTCAACTACACGTTGCAGTACTGGCAGCTGTACCAGGCGACCTACGACGGCCTGGTCGCGTTCCAGAAGGTCGACGGCGATCCCTCCTTCGACGTGGTGCCGGACCTCGCGACGGCATTGCCCAAGGTGACCAACAACGGCAAGACCTATACCTTCACCCTGCGCAAGGGCATCAAGTTCTCCAACGGCAAGACCGTCACGGTCAATGACGTCTTGGCGTCGTTCCAGCGACTCTTCAAGGTCTCGAACCCGAACGCCGGCTCGTGGTACAACGACATCGTCGGCGGCCCGGCCTGTGTCACGACGCCCGCGACCTGCACGTTGAAGGGTGGCGTGGTCGTGAACGCGGCGACCAACACCGTCGTGTTCAACCTCATCACCCCGGACGCGGAGTTCCTCGACCAGTTGGCCGTGCCCTTCGGCACGATCGTGCCGGCGAACACACCGGCGAAGGATGAGGGCGACACGCCGATTCCTGGTACCGGTGCCTACTACTTCGCGTCGTACAACCCGAACTCCGCGCTCATCATGAAGCGCAACAAGTACTTCAAGGTCTGGAGTGCCCCGGCACAGCCGCAGGGATACCCCGACGAGATCGAGATGAAGTTCGGTTTGCCCGTCGAGTCTGAGGTGACGGCCGTCGAGAACGGTCAGGCCGACTGGATCTTCGACCCGATCCCGGCTGACCGACTGAGTGAGATCTCGACGAAGTACGCCAGTCAGGTCCACGTGCACACGTTGACCGCTGACTGGTACGCGCCGATGAACGTGAACATCGCCCCGTTCAACAACTTGAAGGCCCGTCAGGCCGTCAACTACGCGCTGAACAAGAATCAGCTGGTCGAGCTGTACGGCGGCAAGGAACTCGCGACGCCCACGTGCACGATCCTGCCGCCGGCATTCCCCGGGTACTTGAAGTACTGCGCCTACAACTCCAACAGTTCCTCGACGTACGCGGGACCGGATCTCAAGAAGGCCAAGGCGCTCGTGAAGGCGTCGGGCACGTTCGGTGACAAGGTCGCGGTCGTCGCGCAAAACGACCCGGTCGATGAGTCGGTGGGTGAGTACATCCAAGGTGTCCTCAACCAGATTGGTTACAAGGCGACGTTGAAGCCGCTGTCCCAGAACATCGAGTTCAACTACATCCAGAACACGAACAACAAGGTGCAGATCAGCGTCACCCAGTGGTTCCAGGACTACCCGGCGGCGTCGGACTTCTTGAAGGTCTTGCTCAACTGCAGCGGCTTCCACAAGGGCAGCGACAACAGCATCAACATCTCCGGACTCTGCGACAAGGCGGTAGACGCGCAAGAAGCGACGGCCGAGACCGAGGAGCTGACGAACCCGACGGCCGCCAACAAACTCTGGGGTCAGATCGACCAGACGATCATGACCAAGGACGCGCCGTGGGTGCCGCTATTCAACCCGAAACTGGTCGACTTCGTAGCCAAGCGAGTGGGTAACTATAAGTTCTCGCTGGAGTTCTACATGTACGTGGACCAGTTGTGGGTGAAATAGCAGAACCTCTCCTGGCCCTGGAGGTCAGCGAAATCAATGCAGTAGCCCTGACCGCCATGGACTCTGACAGTCCATGGCGGTCATCGCTGCAACAGTTGCGTCGAAATCGGGCGGCGATGGTGGCGCTGGGCGTGCTGCTCTTCATGGTGGCGGTCACGTTGCTGGCGCCCGTCTACGCGCACGACATCGCCCACGACAACCCGTTCGTCTCGAACCTGCAGGGCCGCATCAAGATCGGCGGGCACTACCGCAGCGTCATGCAGGCCAACACGCAAGGGCTCGGACTGGGTGTCACGCCCATCGGACCGACGTGGGACTTCTCGAAGTACTTCCTGGGCGCCGACTCCCTCGGTCGTGACGTGTTCGCGAGAATCCTCTACGGCGGCCGGGTCACGCTCTTGATCGGCTTCTCGTCGGGTCTGATCTGCATCACCGTCGCTACCGTCCTTGGCATGTTGGCCGGCTACTTCGGACGAGCGACCGACTGGATCATCTCTCGGGCCCTCGACATCGTGTGGGCCTTCCCGATCTACCTGCTGGCGATCTCGCTCTCGGTCATTCTCGTGACGAGCGGCCTGGACCTGGGCATCATCCACATCGGCGCTGGATCGCTCCTCTTACCGATCCTGATCATCGCCTCGGTCTACGTGCCGTACGTCGCGCGACCGGTTCGCGGCATCGTGTTCTCCTTGAAGGAGCGCGACTTCATCCAGGCCGCGATTGCGTCGGGCGCGTCAGACTGGCACATCTTGCGCAAAGAGATCCTGCCGAACGTCGCGCCGAGCGTGATCGTGTTCTTCCCGTTGATGGTGGCGCTCAATATCCTCACGGAGTCCGCCCTCTCGATCCTTGGCATCGGCGTGCAGCCGCCGCAGGCCAGTTGGGGCACGATCATCAACGACGGGCTCCAACTCCTCTACACGCGTCCGTGGGTCGCGATCGCCCCGGGCATCTGCATCGTGATCGTGTGCGTCGCGCTCAACATCCTCGGCGACGGCGTGCGCGACGCGTTCGACCCCCGAGCCAAACTGCGGGGATCGATATAGGTGATCCGATTCACGATCAAGCGCCTGGCGTCGGCGATATTGGTGATGTTCACGATCAGCGTGCTGGTGTTCTTGATCTTCTTCGCGACGCCCGGGGTCAATCCAGCGTCGCGCATCGCGGGACGCAGCGCGTCGCCGGCCGTGCTGCGACAGGTCTCCAAGGAGTTCGGTCTTAATCGACCCCTGCCGATTCGCTACGGGTTGATGATGTACCACCTCTTCATCAAGCAGGACCTCACCTCGTACGTCAACATCGGCGACAAGATCATTCCCCAGATCACCGCGGCGGCCCCGATCACCCTGTCGCTCATCTTCGGTGCGGTCGTGATCTGGCTGGTCGTCGGGATCGCGGGCGGCGTCGTCGCCGCCAAGAACAAGGGCAAGTTCATCGATCCGTTGGTCATGTTCTTCGGCATCGCTGCGATCTCGATCCCGGTGTACTGGCTCTGCCAGATGGTCTTACTCGTCACGCAGGGCGGATTGCATAGATCGATCTTCTCGTGGGTCCCCAACGGGGGCTTCGTGCCGTTGACGCAGAATCCCTGGCAGTGGGCGTTGCACCTCTTCTTTCCGTGGATCTCGCTGGCCAGTCTCTACGCCGGGATCTACGCGAGGGTGTTGCGCGGTGAGTTGATCAACAACATGAACGAGGACTACATCCGCACGGCGCGCGCCAAGGGCCTCTCGGAACGACGAATCCTCTATCGACACGCCCTGCGCTGTTCGTTGATCTCGATCGTCTCGCTCTTCGGCCTCGACGTCGGCGTCCTCGTCGGTGGCGCCGCGCTCTTGACCGAGGTCGTCTTCGGTCTCCAGGGCGTGGGATGGCTCACGTACCAGGGACTGCAGAACCTCGACCTGCCGCTCATCATGGGCTGCGTCATGTACGGCGCGTTCTTCGTCGTACTCGCCAGCGCCGTCGTCGACGTCCTCTACGCCTACATCGACCCGAGGATCCGCGTTGTCGCCTGAGACGTACGCCACCGACGCCGTGCTGCGCGTGCGCGACCTCTCGGTCTCGTTCGCCACGCGCCAGGGCGTCGTGCAGGCGGTCGACGGACTGTCCTTTGACGTCGGGGCGAAAGAGGTCCTCGGCATCGTGGGGGAGTCCGGATCGGGCAAGAGCGTCGCGATGTACTCGATGCTCGGGCTCGTGCGCGACGCCAACGTCAAGATCACCGGCAGCGTGCTGTTCGAGGGTCGCGAGATCCTCGGACTCTCCGACACCGAGATGCAGGGCGTGCGCGGTGGTGAGGTCGGCATGATCTTCCAGGACCCGATGACCGCGCTGACGCCGGTCTACACCGTCGGCTGGCAGATCGCTGAGCAACTGCGCGCGCACAATGACATGACCAAGAAGCAGGCCTACGAGCGCGCGGTCGAACTGCTGGCCGAGGTCGGCATCCCCGACCCCAAGAGTCGCGTCAACCACTACCCCCATGAGTTCTCTGGTGGTATGCGTCAGCGCGTCGTCATCGCCATGGCGCTCTCGTGCAACCCGAAGTTGCTGATCGCCGACGAACCGACCACGGCGCTCGACGTCACGACCCAAGCGCAGATCCTGGATTTGATGGGTCGTTTGCAGGCGACGCACGGATCCTCCATCGTGATCATCACCCACGACATGGGCGTCATCGCCGAGATCGCGCACCGTGTGGTCGTCATGTACGCCGGACGACCGGCCGAGATCGGCCCGGAGCTCGACGTCGTTCGCGCTGCTCGACACCCCTACACCTGGGGGCTGCTCGGGGCGGTGCCCCGCGCCGACGTGAAGACCCGGCGCCTCGTCACGATCCCGGGCAACGCCGTCTCGCCGCTGGAGGTCCCCGTGGGATGTGCCTTCGCGCCGCGTTGCGCGTACCGGATGGACATTTGCGTGCAGCGCCCACCGCTGCGTGGTGCGAACGACCACCTCGACGCGTGTTGGCTCAGTGACGAGCAGCGCCTCACGATCCGATCGACGGCGACGACGCGGGGGGAGCCATGAGCGACGACGTCCTGTTGCGTGCGACCGACGTCGTGAAGAACTACGCGTCGCGACGCCGGGTGAAGGGTGTCCGGACGCTCAATACCGCCGTGAACGGTGTCTCGCTCGAGGTGCTGCGCGGCGAGACCCTCGGCATCGTCGGCGAGTCCGGGTGCGGCAAGTCCACGTTGGCCCGGTGTCTCGTGCAGCTGCTGCCGGTCACGTCGGGCAGCGTCGAGTTCAATGGCGTGGAACTCACCGGACTGTCTCGTCGCCAACTCCGTCCTCATCGTCGTCAGATGCAACTCGTCTTCCAGGACCCGTACGCGTCGCTCAACCCGCGGCGCACCGTCGGCGACATCGTCGCCGATCCGATGCGCATCAACAAGACCGGGAGCGACGCCGAGATCAGGACTCGAGTGCGCGAACTCTTCGAGACCGTCGGACTCGACCCCGCGGCGCTGCGACGCTACCCCCACGAGTTCTCGGGCGGCCAACGCCAGCGCATCGGCATCGCGCGCTCGCTCTCGTTGAACCCCTCGCTCGTCGTGGCCGACGAACCGGTCTCGGCGCTGGACGTCTCGGTGCAGGCGCAGGTCCTGAACCTCATGACCGACCTGCAGGACGAGTTCAAGCTGACGTATCTCTTCATCGCCCACGACCTCGGCGTCGTGCGCCACGTGTCGGACCGGGTGGGCGTGATGTACCTCGGCGAGATCGTCGAGTTGGGCGAGGCCGAGGCGCTCTACGAGAACGCCGATGCACCCCTATACCGAAGCGCTGTTGTCGGTCGTGCCCGAGTTGAACGACACCGACGCGCCGCGACGAGAGCGGATCATCATCAGCGGTGACGTGCCCGATCCCTCGGACCGACCGACGGGCTGTTCGTTCCACCCGAGGTGTCCGGCGGCAACGGAGTTGTGCACCAACGAAAAGCCACAGTTCGTCGAGTTGCGCCCTGGTCGATTCGTGGCCTGTCACCATCCACGCAACCTCGATTCCAGTCGCGCCGGCCACCTGAAATGTCAGGGTGCGAAAGGGAAAATGGTTCTGTGGCAGCACATTTCGTTGGACCGAACGCGGTTCGAAATATTCACCTTCGTGCCATACAAAAAGTGCAATACTCTCCTAAATGGCAATTTCCACCACCTCTTCGTGGGCCGGTCACGGGCCAAACTCGATGACCAATGAGTAACCGCGACGTCTCGACCGTCAGTTTCGAACAGTTCTTCTGGAGCTCGTCGGACCTGATGTCGGTCGTCGACCTCGACGCCAACTTCGTGCTGGTCAATCCGGCCTATCGCCACATCCTCGGCTGGGAGACCGAGGGGTTGATCGGGCAGTCCTGTCGGGACTACTTCCACCCCGACGACCTCGAGCGAGCGACGGCCGCCTTCGCACCCATCAATGGCGTCGTACCGAACGTCGCCGAGTTGGACCTTCGCCAACGCTGTCACGACGGCACCTACCGGTGGATGAAGTGGACGATTCGCAAGGACAACGACCTCTACTACGCGGTCGGTCACGACATCACCCAACGTCGAGAGACCTACGACGCCCTGGTCACCAGCATGGAGAAGTCGCGCGCCATATTCGACGCGGCGGTGGACTCGATCATCGTGATCGACGCGAACCTGAAGATCATCGAGGCGAGCCCGTCGAGTGATTCGACGTTCGCCTTCTCGCGCGAGGAGACCGAGGGCCGAGCGGCGCTCGATTTCGTGCACCCCGAGGACCGAGCCTTGATACTCGAGGCCCTCGAGCGCGGGTTCGTGAATGATGAAGTGATGAACGTCCGATTCCGGGGCCTTCACACCGACGGTCGTTGGGTGATGATCGAATCGCGGGGTCGGGTCCTTCGTGACGCCGAGGGCGCGCCAACCGGTGCCGTGATCATCTCGCGCGACGTCTCGGACTCGGTCGAGGCGGAGCGGGCGCTGCAACAAGCCAAGATCGAGGCGGAGCAGGCGAACGTCGCCAAGAGCGAGTTCATGTCGCGGATGAGCCACGAACTGCGGACGCCGCTCAACTCGGTGCTCGGCTTCGCCCAGATCCTCCAGATGGAACTGCAGTCGCCGAGTGAACTCGAGATGATCGGCTACATCGTGAAATCGGGCGGCTACCTGCTGGAACTGATCAACGAGGTGCTCGACATCTCGCGCGTCGAGAGCGGAAGCATCGCCGTCTCGCTCGAGTTGGTCTCGATTGACGCACTGGTCACTGAGTGCGTCGAGTTCGTCACCGACGACGCGCTCGCCGCCGGCGTCGAGATCATCGACCGTTGCGGGAGCGAGCGAATGGTGCGCGCCGATCCCGCAACACCTCAAGCAGGTCGTGGTGAACCTGCTCTCGAACGCCATCAAGTACAACCGGGTTGGTGGGACCGTCACGTTGACGCTGCGAGGAAGATGCCGGTCGTGTTCGACTCAGTGTCAGCGATACCGGGCCCGGCGTTGAACCCCACCTTCACGAACGGCTCTTCGCGCCCTTCGACCGGCTCGATGCCGACGCTAAGGGTATCGAGGGCACTGGCCTGGGACTGGCGCTCTCCAAAGGTTTGATGGAGGCTATCGGCGGGTCTCTCGGCGTCATCAGCGAGCCGGGAGCCGGATCAACGTTCTGGCTCGAGTTGCCCCTGGCGACGACTACTGCGAACTTCGCCGAGTCAGAATTGGACGTGACACCCACGACGCCCGACAACGAAGCGCGTTTGGCGACTGTCTTGTACGTCGAAGACAACATCGGAAACGTTCGTCTCCTGGAGCGACTACTGGCCCACCGGCCGTCCATTGAATTAGTGACGACGATGCAGGGCAGCTCAGGCCTTCGAACTAGCGCTCGAGCACCGCCCTGATTTGATCCTGCTGGACGTGCACATGCCCGACCTCTCGGGCTACGAAGTGCTCGCGCTGCTCAAGGGCGATGAGCGCACCGCGTCAATTCCGGTCGTGATGTTGTCGGCTGACGCGTCCAACGAGCAAGTGCAACGATTCAGCGATGCCGGCGCGCGCGACTACTTGACCAAGCCTCTTGACCTTCAGAACTTCCTCAACCAGCTCGACGAGTACCTGCGCGAGCGGTAGCTACAGCGGTCCAGGATCTGCCTTCCGTCGACCATTGACGAACTCGACGTACCGGTGTACCGCCGGCCGCTATGAGAAAAGTACTGACTTCGTTGCTCGTCTGCGCGAGCATCACGATGGCGATCGCGGTGTCGGGTCCGGGAATCGCCGGTGCCACCACTGCTCGCGTCGCTAGAACGCCGTGCGCCACGATGGGACTGACCGTCGCGTCGCTGCGACCGCAATTCGGCAAAGTGGCGATCACGGCGGCGAGCTACGAATGCGGATTGGTTGGCGGCGACATTGAGGTCACGTTGTACCTGTATCCGGCCAGCGACCGGGCGGCCGTCGGCAAGGAAGTCGACCTAAAACCCGCTCACCGACTGGGTGGTCTCGGGGCAGGCGCGATATTCGCTAATTACGGCGGGGGCGACTTCGGATTGATCCTGACGTCTGGCACGCACTGTGTCTACATCGACGGTCAAGCACTCGCGTCCCAGGGAAAACTCATTGCGCTCGCGCACATAATTTGTCGAACACTGAAGTAAGCCAATCGTTACTCGGGATCGATTAGTTCCCTCGGGAGCGTCGTGCATCGTGAAAGTGCCGTTCACCGGCTGGCGAACTTAAGAATGAGTGAAGAATGTGGATAGGCACACGTGTTCCTATCTTGTGAATATCTGACTCATATCTGCGTCGCAAATTTAGAAAAGACTGTGAGTTAGAGAGTGCGACGCATCGTGTATTGCGTGCGCGCGAGATTGTGAATTGAAAAACGCTATGCGCGCACTGATTCTTACGCGACGATTAGTCAAAGTATCCAAAAGTTAGAGAGTGCGCTTGATACGAATAAACACTTGACATCGATTTTCGAACTACACAAAATGATTTCCAGAGGCATCCCACGACCGTCATTGCGGCCGGTCTGAGAGGAATGAGGAGACAATGAGCTTCACGAGTGTGGACACCGGTTTCACCGAGCAGGCGTTACTCGTTTGACGGCCCCGACTTCGGATCCGATGAGTTCGACGTGCGCGAGCTCCACGATTCCGTCGATGGGATAGACGACGAGCCCGAACTCGAGGAGGACGAAGAGGACGAAGAAGAGGACGACGACACGGAGTCCGAAAAGGCCTGGGTGTCATCACCCGGCATCCGGATGTGACATTGATGGATCCGAATCTGAGGAGTTCAGTACTTACTGAAAGGGCGGAATCATGAAACAGTTTCTTACCGATGTAGAGACTCTGCGAAAGACGGTGCTCGAGGAAATCGACCGTGAGCCGAACGGCGTCGGGCGCGAGCACTCGAGGACGATCTTCGTTCTCAATCAGGCGCTGGCGCTCAACATGGTGTGTGTCCTTCGTCACATGCGACACTTCGTCACGGCTGACCGGTTCGACGCACGAAGCGTCGCCCAGGAGTTCCTCGAGCACACCGTTCGCGAGTCCGAGCACTCTGACTTGATCGTGGCGCGCATTCGCGAACTTGGTGGCGAGCCGGTCTACGAGCGCGACTCGGTCACCAGCCGAGGACACTTCGAGTGCGACTCGCTGCGTGAGTTCGAGGAGATCATCCGCGCCGATCTCGTGGCCGAGCAGGTGGCCGCGACGGCGTACGCCGAGATGATCTGGTGGCTCGCGGACGTCGATCCGATATCGAGTCAGATGCTCGACCAGATTCGTGCCCTCGAGGAAGAACACGCCGAGGTCATGCTCAATTTCGTGGCGGTCATCGCCAATTAGGCCCCCGCCGGTTCCCTCGACCACTTCTCCGCCGACACAGCGGTGGTCGAGGGAATCGGACCCCCTCGATCGGGGATCAAGCAAGAGAGGAACAGCGAATGCCAACCGAGACTTGGAGTAAGAAGCGCGAGCGCCAGTACGAGCACATCAAGGAGAGCGAGCGCAAGGAAGGTCGTTCCGAGAAGGTCGCCGAAGAGATCGCTGCGCGCACCGTCAACAAGGAGCGAGCCCGCAAGGGCGAGTCGCGAACGGCGAGTAAGACGTCGACGGACGACATCTCGTCGGGTCGACGAGGCGGTCTTCGGTCGCATCGAGGACCTGGGGGACGAACCTTCGAGCAGCTCTACCAAGAGGCTCGCCGCAAGAACATCAAGGGACGTTCCAAGATGAATAAGAAGGCACTCGAAAAAGCAGTCGACGCAAAGTAGCCACACGAAAAGACGCATGCGCGGTCATGGGCGATTCTTCCGTCGAATGCGCGGAAAGAGGAGTCGTGAGGATCGGGTATTCACTCTCAGCTGAGCAATTCACTCCGGAAGAAATACTGGACCACGCGCGACGAGCCCGCGATGCCGGCTTCGAGTCGCTCGCGATTTCGGATCACTTTCATCCGTGGAATGAGGCGCAAGGCAACAGCCCTTTCGTCTGGTCGATGATTGGGGCGCTCTCACAGATCGCGCCCGAGTTGCCCCTGTCAACACTGGTGACCTGTCCGATCATCCGCATCAATCCGGTGATCCTCGCCCAGGCGGCAGCGACGGCCTCCCTGTTGCTCGAAGGCCACTTCATCTTCGGGGTGGGAACGGGCGAGAATCTGAACGAACACGTGTGGGGCGCTCCGTGGCCACCAGTGAAGGAACGACTCGAGCGACTTCGCGAATCCGTAGAACTCATGCGACTTCTATGGACGGGCGACAACGTCAATTTCGATGGTCGGTATTACCGCGCGGTCAACGCTCGCCTCTACTCAGTACCAGACGAACCACCGATGGTCTACGTCTCCGGTCTCGGCCCGCACTCGACCGAACTGGCCGCGGAGATCGGGGACGGCTTCGTGACCTTCTCGCGCGAGTCACTGGATCAGTACCGTCGCGCTGGCGGTACCGGCCAAGCGCAGACCGCCCTCAAGGTCTGTTTTGACGTCGACGAAGCACTCGCGGTCGGAATGATCCATCGACTGTGGGCCACCGAGCTCAACCCGGGCCAACTGAATCGCGAGTTAGCGCAGCCGCACCATATCGAGAGTGCGGCGTCGTTCGTCACTCCGGAAATGGTTGCCGAACGCTTTACCTGTGGCGCAGACCCGGATCGCCACGTCGCTGCGGTTCAGCGCCGGATTGATGACGGATTCGACGAGATTTTCGTGCAACAAGTTGGCGATGACCTGGACGGGTTCTTCGAGACCTATCGCACCGAAGTGCTGCCATGTCTCGTGAAGGAACGAGCGCGCGTCGGTTCGCACTGACGGTTGGTTGGTGTCATGAAAACGTCACATTGGACGACGTCAGAGTCATCAACTGACTGCAGTGTCGACGTCGTCATGGTCAACGAGAAGTTGACAAGCCGTCACTCAACCCGCGTTCATTGTGTTCGCGTCCCATTTTCGTATTGGAGCGTTGCAACACTCAACATTGGACGATGAAGTTCGTTGAGATTATTGTCATCAAGTGTTACGCTGCCACCATCTAAAGGCACCTGGTCGAGGGCGAATTCGTTCAATTGCTAACGGAGTATCGATCGAAAGGTACACGAAAGTTGACCAGGCGACGAAGTACACGGGCACTGATAAATGACGCTGCCATTCGCGACGCGGCGGTCGAGTTGGTCTTGAGTGAAGGCATCGACGCCATCTCGTTTCGCGACGTGGGTCGCATCGCGGGACTGACCCACGGAGCGCTCTACGCGAGGTTTGAAGACGTCGAGGAGCTCCTCGTCGACTTGTGGGGTGAGGTCCTCAGTTTGCGTGCGATCGCCCTGTTCAAGGCGGCCGGTGACGCGGCATCGAATCCCACTCAACAGTCGGTCCACGAACTCTTCGATTTCGTTCGAGACTCCTCGTCGGCCGACGCCGCAATGGTGCAAGTCCTGCTGACGTCACGACGATTCGTGATCCTGCATGAAGATGTCGAGTCGTTCATCAGTGACCACCTGGAGACGATCGGTGCGGGCACGAGTGAGCACCAGTCGCGGGCATTGCTGCTCTTCGCGTTGGTCATGGTGGAGATTCTGCAGAAGTCGTTGTTCGGCGTGGACGTTGACGATCTTGAATTCTTAGAATCCGTCATCCTCGATTCGCTCGCCATCGCCGCGGGTGAGGCCGAACCGGTTGAACTCCAAGATGCCAGTGATCGGATCATTCCGCTCCCGAGCAGCGAACTCCGTTCGCAGTTGGCGTATCACACGTTCAGTGCGGTGGGGAAGAGTGGCTATACGCGCGCGACCATTTCGCGCATTTCGCGTCGCGCGAACTGCTCGCCCGGTGCCATCTACAAGTTGTACCCCTCCAAAGAGGACCTTGTGATTGCTGCGACGCGACGAATCATGCAGGCACCGTGGATCTCGATCACGACATTGGCCGAAGTGCTGGATACGGGTGTGCTGGCGCAACTCCTCTATTCAGCGGCGAGTGAACAGAACTCCGTGCGCAAGAGCTTCACGTTGGAGATCGCGATCGCTTCAGCGCACAGTGACAAGATTCGAGCCGCGGTGCAGACTCAGATGCAGGGTCTTGAACTGCTGGTGCCGCTCCTAGAAGGAATCGACGACGATCAGAAGAACGAACTGCGCCGAATGATTCGCGGCATCATTGCGCTGGCACTCGGGACCAGTTTTCTCTCGACCGTCACCAAGGCGACCGAAGACATCGACTTCAACGGGTTTGCCGATCCGATTCGCCAATCCCTCTTGCGTCGCGATGGGCTCCCGTGGTCCGAGATCCGCCAGCAACTGTTGCAACTGGCGAATGCGTCGAGACAGTCTGCGTCGCGTTCATCGACGCCAGCGCCGTAGTCGCTTCGTCACTGGCGTGTCGGTTGAGTTGAGCGGTCGCGCGTCGTGTCCCCATCGTCGGCCAGGTGCGGCGATAATCGGGCGTCCAGCGTTGCGCCACGCGAAAAGCCGGACCGGGGTGCGCCGGGCACCCGTCGAGAACCTTGATTGGCCGCTGATAGAGGCGTGGCGACGTCCTCCAGCGCCTGTTGTTCGGCCGAGACGCCGAGGAATACTTCGGCGAGTCCACCCACGATCATCACGCCCGCGCCGACCAGGTACGCGACGAAAAGTCCGTGGTGAGAGTTCACCAGACTGCCGTAGATGTTCGGACCGAGAGCGCCGAACGCTTGGGCGATCGCGAAGAAGACGGCGATCGCCTTGGCCCGAACTTCCAATGGGAAGATCTCACTCACGGTGAGATAGCCGGCGCTCGCCCCCGCCGACGCGAAGAAGAAGATCACCGACCACCAAATCGTTTGGGACAACGCCGTCAACTGGTTGGCGTCAAAGAGCAACGCGGTCACCGCGAGTAGTGACCCTGACAGCAGGTATGTCGCGCTGATCATGAACCGGCGACCGACGGCGTCGAACATCCATCCCAGGGCCAACGGACCGACCAGATTGCCGACGGCGAATGCGATGAAGTAGAGGGGAATCGATCCGCCGCTGACGTGATACACCGTCCCGAGTACCAGGGCGTAAGTGAAGAAAATGGCGTTGTAGAGGAACGACTGCGAGATCATCAAGCAGGCGCACAAGACGCTGCGTTTCGGCATGTCCCGGAACAGGACCCAGGCCAGCGTGAAGAATCCGATGTCGTTGCGAGGTTTGATCTCTATGGCCTCATCCTCACTGGGCATGGGCAGGTTCTCTTCGTGGGACATCTCTTCGATGCGTTTGATCGCCGCTTCGGCTTCGTCCTCTCGTCCGTGCATGATGAGCCACCTCGGACTCTCCGGGAGATTGCGGCGCACGTAGATGACCGCGAGGGCCAGGACCGGGCCAATCAAGAAGCCCAATCGCCACGCCACGCCGTAGGAGAAGTGGTTGAGGATGTAGAGCTCGGCCAACGTCCCGAGCAGTGCGCCGCCCCAGTACGTGCCGTTGACGCCGATGTCGACGCGTCCCCGATACTTCTTCGGGATCATCTCGTCGATCGCGGAGTTGATCGCGGCGTACTCACCGCCGATACCCATACCGGCGATGAAACGCGTGCCGTAGAGAAACGTCACCCAGCCGGCGCCGTGGCCGAACGTCGCGGCCGTCAGACCCGAGCCGATCAAGTACACGCCGAGCGTTACGAGAAAGAGCTTGCGTCGCCCCAACTTGTCAGAGAGTCGACCGAACACGAGTGCCCCGACCACCTCGCCAATCAGGTAGACCGAGGCGATATCCCCGACAGCTCGGGCTGACATGTGGAGCGTGCTCTTCTTCTCCAAGATGTCAGCGACGTCCGCGGCCAACGTGATCTCAAGGCCGTCAAGGATCCACGCCACGCCGAGCGCGATGACCATGCGCGTGTGGAATGCCGACCACTTCAACCGGTCCAGGCGAGCAGGTATAAGTGTCTTGATTGTTTGAGGCTCGGCGACTTCGGTGTCAGTGCTCACGGGTCTCGTCAACTTTCAGAGCGGTGCTGCCCTTGATCGTTGCTTCGCTACCGCTCCTCACCGCGAGTCAACGACGTTGCAAAATTGATGACCCGACGGTACCGCGTGAAGGTGCTCGAAAGCCTTGGACACTACTTAGAAGAAAGAAATGCAGGGTACACGCCAAGAGAAATAGGGCGACTGTTACAACTTCTTGACACGCGAAAGAAAACCGATACTCTAAGTGCGTCTCGCTGTCATGTGGATCCCTTTCAAAGGAATGAAATGATCCTTGTGGCAGCGAGACATTGTTTGACCGCGCGAAGTGTGACTACGAATCGCCGCGAAGTTCGTGCGTCGAAAGCCCCAACGCGATCACGCAGTCGTATCGGGTGGGAACTCGACCGGGTACGACTCGTTGTAGTCAGCCGAACGACCAACGTCGCCCCACTTTCGATCTTGTAGCAGTAGTCGCTCGTCCAGTCGCTGCGACATCTCGACCGCGTTGACGCCCAAGGGTAGGTGGTCGGGGATGTCATCTCTCTTGGCGACCCTCACGAGAATCTCTGCGGCGCGCGAGGGGTCGCCCGCCGGGCCGCCGGAACTTTGGCGCATGCGTGAATTCCACACTCCGACCGTCGGGCCATACGCTTCCGGAACTTCGTGCACGGTCATCGAGGCGCCCGCCCAGTCGGTGCGAAAGCCACTTGGTTCCACGACGACTACTTTCACTCCGAACGGGGCGGTCTCGGCTCGAAGCACACGACTGAATCCATCGATTGCGAATTTGGCGGCCTGGTACGAGGCAATGCCGGGAGAACCGCCCACTCGTCCACCGACTGACGAAATCTGCATGATGAGCCCGTGTTGCTGGGCGCGCAGTATGGGAATGGCGGCTTTGGAGACGTTGTACACACCCCAGAAGTTGGTTTCGAACTGGGCGCGAAAGTCATCGTCATCAGCCGTTTCAATGGGCGCGACGTTGGCGTATCCGGCGTTATTGACAATGACGTCGAGCCGACCGAAGTGTTCGCGGGCGTTGGCGATCGCGGAATGGGCCTCATCGATATTGGTGACGTCAAGGGCGAGAGGGAGGACGTGCTCTCGGTACTCCTCAACGAGGTCGAGCAGTTGGGCTGGCTGGCGAGCGGTGGCAACCACCGAGTCGCCAGCTTCTAATGCCGCTCGCGCGAGGGCCTGTCCAAGTCCGCGCGACGAGCCGGTAATGAACCACACTTGTTCCACGCTGACAGTTAACAGGCGGCATCGTCATCGTTTGACGCGAGCGTCTGCGGGTTCGTTCGCGATGCTGTGGCGATCGGACCCGGATTGTCCTACTATTACGTTGACTGATATATTGGCCATCGTACTAGGAGGACTCCATGGCTTCGAAAGACCCCGGTGTCGCGCCCGACGTTTTGCGGCGGGCCGGCGACGCGTCAGTCCTGATCTTGACGAGCCTCGCGGACGGCCCGAAACACGGCTACGCGTTGATCCAAGATATAAAAGTCTTCTCCGGTGTGCAGCTTGGACCCGGAACGCTGTACGGCGCGCTTGACCGTCTTGAGCGGCTTGGCCTGATCGCAGAACTGCCCTCTTCGGATCGACGGCATCCCTACCGCGCGACCGCGGCTGGTGTGACTGCGTTGCGATCACACCTTGATGCGCTGGAGCGTGTGAGTATGACCGGTCGTCTTCGTCTGGGACTTGGAACTGTCTAGTGCGACGATCCCGAGAGAGCCGAGTCATCGCTGCCGTACTGCGCTGTTACCCGGCTCGTTGGCGGTTTCGACATGGCGACGAAGCCGCGGCGCTCGCCACGTCTCTTCTGGAAGATGGAACGCCGTGGTGGTCAATCGCGGGGAGTTTTCTGAATGGAGCAGCGAAGGAGCGAGTCTGTCGAAAGCCGCGTTTGCGAATCGGACCGGCGATGGCGGCACTCATCCTCGTTCTCGTTGCGGCTCCGGTGGCCCTGTTCGCGTCACTGACGCCGGCGAGTGCGTCAGGCACCTACGTCACGATTCTCATCTCGAAGCCCGGTGACGCGGCTCGACAACTGGAAACGGCCTTTGCTGACCACCACTTCAAGTTCGCGGTTGTCGAACGGTCGGTCGTGACTGACGTTGTGGGTTCGATCCTTTCGATCCGGACAGGACACGCCGCGAATGACAATGCCGGGGCGATACGAGAGGTCGACGGTCAGTGCAACGATGGCCGCCCGGGCTGTGTCGTCGGACTCGTGATTCCCCTCCACTACTCGGGAAGCGTCCGTGTGACGGTTGGGGCCTCAGCGACGCCGATGGATGTTCGTAGACCCAACATCGCGCAACGGTCGCTTGTTCGATGACCGGAGTGGATGACGCGCTCGATGCCGGCGCCGACGCGTCGGGGACCGAACCCAATCCCAAGCCGACGCAAAGGAAACGTCGTGTCGCACTCGAGTGGACACTGATCATTGTCGTTGCGGTACTGGCGTCATTCTTGGTTCGAACTTTCGTATTTCAAACCTTCTACATCCCCTCCAGCTCAATGAATCCCACGCTGTGGAAGGGAGACCGAATCGTCGTCAATAAGCTCAGTGTGGAGTTCGGCACGATCAACATCGGTGACATTCTGGTATTCAAAGCACCGCCGGATGTCGCGAAGGACTGCAGCGACAAGGTCACCGATCTGGTGAAGCGCGTCATTGGTCTGCCGGGTGATCGTCTGTACTCCAAAGGCAACTTGATCTACGTGAACGGCAAGGTACTCGATCAGAAGTGGACTGTGTGGCGCACTTTAGGAGAGCCGATCGCACCGACCACGGTGCCGGCGGGTCACTATTTCATGATGGGTGACTCGCACGACAACTCCTGTGACAGTCGCACGTGGGGCACTGTGCCGCGCTCGGATTTGATCGGCAAGGTGTTCGTGCGAATCTGGCCATTGACGTCCATCAAGTGGTTCTAACTCGCTGGCAACGATTGCGAACTTGTGCGTTGAAAGCTATCGGGGATCGGGTTGATCGACGTTCCAATGCCGCACCACCGACGCGACCAACCGCCGTCGTCGCGCGGGATGATGGTGAATCGACTAATCACGCGCTGACCACCTTGGTGATCGCCGTAGAGAATGTCCAAGAACAGCCTCTCTCGCCCCACAATGCGGGAGGTCACTTCGGAGAACTCTGGTTCAGTTGGATCACGGTACGCGCCTTGCCAAAATGACACGTCGCCGACTGCCACGTAGAGGTCTCGGGTCAGCCGGTGAAACGCCCTCACGTCGGGACGCGACATGTTCGTAGTCTCTCGTGAGAGTTCAACGCGCCAACCATGGAGTATGGCCATGCCGTTCCCCACGTTTCTTACCGACAAGGTGAGATAGATCGCGGAGTCCGTTGCCTCTGCCGTTGCGCTCCCTCCGGGGAGCTGGACAAAGTGATTGTCGGCGAACCCGACCTTGAGCGCGGGATCCTGGGCTCTAGACGTCATGAGAAGTGGGCGCAGACCGGAAAGTAGTGACTGCTCAGCGGCGCGCGAGGCTCGATTGGCCGAACGCACGGACGCGAATGTGGCACCTGCGAGCACCAACGTTCCGCCACCGGTCGTGATCGCTGAGATCATTACCCAGTTGGCCATGGCCCATAGTACGTTGCATGATTTCTCGCAGCGCGACTGACACACGCCATCAGATAAATGAAATAATCTGCCCATTAATGGGAGATGGAACGCATAGAGAAATCTCGAATGGTCACATCGCGTTCTTTAACGGGCCGCCGAGCTCTGGCAAGACCAGTCTGGTGAATTCACTACGTGAGTCACTTGCTGACCCATGGTTTCATCTATCGCTTGACGACTTTCGCGCCGGCTACTCCGAACAAACGTGGGCCAACGACCACGCTGACTTATTCGACCGAGTACTAGCTGGCTATTTGGCTTCGCTACGTGAGATGGCTCTGTTGGGCCACGACATTCTGGCGGAGGCAGTGATTACACCATCTCGCCAATCGCTCTATGCATCTTCGCTCGGTGAAATGCCCATCGTCTTGGTTGGCGTGCGTTGCGATCGGGAGGTGGCTGTTCAACGAGAAAGCGACAGGACGGATCGCAGACATGGACCAATCGATCTGCCGCTCGAAGACTACGTAGCCGTTCACGCCGGACTCATTTACGACTTCGAGGTTGACACTTCCAGCGAATCCCCCGAAGATCTAGCCACGAAATTGGTTCTGCTCTTTGGAAGTCTCACGTCTTCATCGTTCGCGAGCCATACGTCATCGTTGGATGGAGAGGTGCAGTAAGTAAGAGTTGTGCGGCGTTTCGTGTATGTGGTGCTGAGGCGGTGCTGGAGCGAGCACTACCTTCGCAAGAGTCGCGAAGGTAGTGTTCCCGTGGGACTTCGGCGAATTGGCGATGACCAGGATATTGTCCAGGCGGTTGGAGCGCGGCTTTGCGTCTACCGTATTTTCCATGGAATCTCGTGAAGTGATGACCTATGAGGATTTTGGACGAGCGACAAGGGTGCTTGCTCAACGGATACATGACTCAGAATTCGCGCCAGACATTGTCTTGTCAATCGCACGTGGTGGTTTTTTCTTGGGTGCGGGACTCGGTTATGCGTTGGGAGTGAAGAACGCATTCATGATGAGTGTTGAGTATTACACCGGTGTCGACGAACGACTCGCCATGCCAATCGTTTTGCCACCGGTACCCAACAAAGTGGACCTCTCAGGAGCGATGGTTCTCGTTGCGGACGATGTTGCTGACTCCGGTCACACCCTAAAAATGGTGATGGACTTTTGCGCGGGCTCGGTCCGTGAGGTTCGATCTGCTGTGCTGTACGCAAAGCCGCATTCAGTCATAGTGCCTGACTACTCTTGGAAACGAACTGATAAATGGATCAATTTCCCCTGGTCGGTTGACGGCCCAGTATTTTCTCCGCATAAGTAAAGAACAAAGATCTCATTGTCATCGGCATACTCTCGAGATCTGAGTTGCAGCACTGGCTGATTGCTCACGTCGTAGGCTCAAAGGTGATTTGTGCGCGGAGCCTAACAAGAGCTTCGCGCGGAAGTCCCGCTCCCGTAGCTCAGGGGATAGAGCATCGGTTTCCTAAACCGTGAGCGCAGGTTCGAATCCTGCCGGGGGCACGAGGTGGGCAACATAAGATTTCACCGTGACGATTGACAGCGACGAAGAACTCGAAGGTCTCGTACGAGCGGGCCGCGTCGTCGCGGAAGCTCGAGACGCGATGGTCGACGCGGTCCGTCCCGGCGTCACCACCGGAGAGCTCGATTCGATTGGTCGCGAAACATTTCGACGCCACGGCGCACGGTCTGCTCCTCGTGTGACGTACAACTTCCCTGGGTCGACCTGCATCAGTCTTAACGACGAGGCGGCGCACGGCATCCCTTCCTATGATCGACATCTTCGCGAGGGCGATCTCGTCAACATCGACGTGTCCGCGGAGCTTGATGGCTATTTCTCCGATACCGGCGTGAGTACCTCTGTCGGAGTGGTCACGACGATCGCTCGGCGCCTGTTGGACGCGACTCAACTCGCTCAGCGCGACGCGATGAAGACGGCGCAGGCAGGCAACAGGATGCGCGACGTTGGCAAAGTCGTCGAGTCTCATGCTCGTCGAAACGGACTCCGCTCCATTCGAAACCTTTACGGACACGGCATCGGCCGCGGACTTCACGAAGAACCTTCGGTGCCGAGTTTCGATGACCACCAACGGCTGATCTTGCATGAGGGGATGGTGTTAGCTGTCGAGCCGTTTCTGTCGGTGTCGGCGAACTACGTCGTAGATGGTGACGATGGCTGGACCCTCCGAACCAGTGACGGCAGTCTCGTGGCCCAGTTCGAGCACACGATGGTGGTTACGAACGGCGCCCCCATCGTATTGACGGAGTCAGCGATTTCCTAAGCCGTGAGAAGTTCACGCCGCGAAGCAACCGGTCTTGGGAGAACTGGTGCCGTCTGATCCATGCGACGGCGCACCCCGCACGGGAATGACGCTCAACTGCACTCCGTTCCAGGTAATTGAGTAGTAGGTCGCGCTCTCGGGCCACGCCTGAAAATAGGGCCCGCCGTTCGCCGTTGCCGTTGCCCACGCGGCTCCAGCTGCGGGTGACGAACCATTGAGCGATCGATAGTCGGTGAGCGCCGTCTCGATGGCTAGGAAGTTCGCTTGGCAGGCCGCGACAGCGGCTTCTTGCGCGCCGTTCTCGGGTGTGACCGGTGCTGTTGCAGTCGTTCCAGGAGTCGCGGAAGAACCCGGCTCCGTGGTGGTGGCGCCGGTTGCTGAAGGCGAGCCGCCCAGGGTCTTGAGCATGATCACGACCATCACACCCAAGATGATGACGGTGAGTAGTAATCCCAGCATCGCGACACCCTGTTCAGGGCGAGAACCGCCATTACTGCGACGACTACTTCTAAAGGCGTCCATGAGGGCCAATGGTATCGGTGGAACTGACGACGCGAAGGGTGTGCTCCAGTGCCAGAGAGGCGCACCACAACGAGCTCACAATCGCGGGCGTGGTTGCGGTGCAAACAATGGACATTGCTCCCTCAACGTGCGACGAGCCCGCGGGGATCAAGCCCTTCGGGCTTATCGTCTCGACCTCTTAGAAGATTTAAAGCCGCGCCTCTCGGCGGCGCCTCGAACGAGATCGGCGAACGCGAGCCGCCACGAGCGACAACGCCACGAAGAGTACGGCGAGGATGCTCGGAACGACGAAGGCCGAATCGGAGGACGATGACGCGGCAACCGCGGACGCCAACTCGATGGTGCTCGGGTGCGACGGATCGGCGACGCCCCGCACGGTCGTTCCGGTTGGCGACGACGTCGTCTTTGATCCAACGACCTCTTGATACCGGACACCGTGCACTCGGTATTTCCCGTAACACGTGTAGCCGGCGGCGTTGCTGCCGCTCCCGCCGATGTGACCGGTGCAGTTCGTGATCGTCACGACGACTGGAATACCGTTCGTCTTCAATCGATTCGTGCGCGCGTTGTCGTTGACGGCGGCGATGAAACTCACGACGATAAAGACAGCGATCACGATGAAGACGAGAACGCACACGACGAACCAGAATCGGCCCCCAATGCGCTGAGCTTCAGGACCACGAAGGGAGGAGACGTCGTGTGGATTGGGAGCTACCGGCATGGTTCCTCTTTTCTAGCCGGTACGCGCGAGCGCATTTCGCCGTTGGGCTCGGCGGTTAGGGTCGTTGAGTGAATTCTTCGTCCAATAACGGTGGCGCTGGATCGATTGTCGTCCTCGGCATCCTCATCGTGATCATGGTGTTGGTTCGACGAGGCCGCATGAACACGGGCAATGTCGCGCTCGCCAAGGGTGAGCGGATCCGGCCACTCCTGATCACCCTGCTGGATCCCGTAGTGAGTTTGATCATCATTGGGCCGATTTTCTGGCACTTGACCACGACCAACGTCAACCACGTCATCCTCGCGGTCGTCGGCGGCGTCGTGGGCGTGGTCATCGCGTGGGCACGGGCGAAGGTCATGTTCGTTCGCGCGGTCCACGAATTCAAGAGCGTGATCTTGCGCCGGAGCCCGACGGAGTACGCGCTGTTAGGACTCCTGATCGTCCTTCGACTTATCGAAGACTCCGTCAAGCACAATCGCAGGGGCGTTGAGTCACTCGTCCTCACGGCGTTGATATCGCTCGCCGTCATCGAACCAATTTTCCGCACGACGTTCATCGTCATGAAGTACCGCCGAAATGAAAACGCTCAGCCGACAGCGCCTCCGGAGAGTCCGCTGTAACTACGACGACCGGTACTGTTCCCAAGACAGGTTCGATTGAAAATGTCGCGACGCGCAAGTACATTGTCGCAATGTCCTCCGTCGAAGAGCAAGTTGACGCGTACCGCGCGTCGCACGAACGAATCGCCGCGCTGGTTCGAAAACTGAACGATGAGCAACTTTCAACCGTGGTGACGTGCTGTCCGCTGTGGAGTGTCAAGGACCTCATTGGTCATCTCACTGGTGTCCTCGAAGATCGCCGAGCCGGCAATATGCCGACGGGTACGTTCGACGAGTGGACCGCCGCGCAAGTGGCTCGGCACCGCAACGAGCCCATCGAGGCAGTGCTCGACACGTGGACCGAAGTATTGAGCGCGGACGCCGATGGTCCGCCGTCGATGGCGTCACTGTCCTTTGACGCCGTGACCCACGAGTTCGATCTCTACCAAGCGCTGGGCGTCGCCGGTGACCGCTCGAGTGCGTCGGTTCGCGTCGGTGCCGAGCGGTCCCTCGGTCGGATGAGTGCCATGCTCAGCGAAGCGGCCGCCCCGGGGGTGCGGGTCACCACCGAAGACGGCACGAACCTCGCCGAAGGGGGTGCGGATCCGATCTCACTCGACACGTCGCGTTACACCTTCATGAGGATGACGACCGGTCGGATGAGCCGCGCGCAGGCCGAATCCTTGGGATGGGGGAGCGATCCGGCACCCGTCCTCAGTGCGCTCTACGCCGACCGATTCTTCGTCTTGCAGCCCACTGACGTGGTCGAGGTCGACGGTTTCTAGCTCGGCGACTTCGAACCGAAGTGGGGTTGTCGCTTCTCGATGAAGGCGGCGATGGACTCCTGAGCGTCAGGGAGGAGACTCGCCTCGGCCATCACGTCCGTGGCGTAGGCGTAGGCGTCATCCTGACTCATCTCGATCTGCTCGTAGAACGCGCGCTTGCCGATTCCCTTGGAGATGGCGCTGCCGCGGGTGGCTCGCCGCAGAAGTCGAGTGCTCGCGTCGTCGAGTTCGTTCATCGGCACGACGAGATTGACCAGTCCCCACGCCTCGGCCGTTCGTGCGTCGATCGGCGTCGCCCGTCATCGCCATCTCGAGGGCGCGCTTTTGGCCGATGGAGCGCCCGACGGCCACCATCGGCGTGGTGCAGAAGAGTCCGCCCCGACCGCCCGGGGTGCAGAACGTCGCCTCCTCGCCGGCGACCGCGAGATCGCAGGTCGCGACCAACTGACAACCGCCGCCGGTCGCGAGGGCGTGCACGCGAGCGACGACCGGCTGAGGAATCGACTGGATCGTCTGCATCATCGCGGTGCACACTCCGAACAGGTGGCGAACGGCGTCGAGGTCCTGATTGGCCATCTCGGCGAAATCGTGGCCAGCGCTGAACAGTCGACCCTTGGCCGCGAGGATCACTCCCGTCGCGTCACTCTCGCCGACGTCGACGAAGGCCTGCGTGAGTTCTTCCATCAGCGCGAGCGAGAGGACGTTCAGGCGTTCGGGGTGATTCAGCCAAATCGTGACGGTGTCGCGCTCGCGCTCGCTGAGAATGAATTGGAACGACTCTGACACGCGTATCCCTTCACGCCTATCGCGTTCGAGCCTAATTGCGCGTCCACATTCGTGGGAGTGGGTCGCGCGACGTCTAACTCTCGACGGACGGCTCGCCGCCGCCTTCGCCCAGGTAGTTGTCGATCAGCGTGAGCAGCAACTTCAGGTCCAGCGGCTTCGTGAGGTACTCGTTGGCGCCGGCGTCGCGGAAGCGTCGGACCTGGCCCGGCGTCGCGTCCGCCGAGAGGATGACGATCGGGATGTTCGCGGTCGCGGGGTCCATGCGCAACTTCTCCAAGACGTCGAAGCCGTTGATGTCGGGTAGGTGCACGTCGAGGAGGATCAGTTCCGGGTGGCGCACCTGGGCGATCCCGATGCCGGGACTTCCCTGGACCGACGTGAGCAGCTGGATGTTGGGTCGTTGCAGGAGGAGTCGCTCGACCAACTGCACGTTGTAGAGATTGTCTTCGATGTACAGGATTGTCGGCATGATGAGTCGTTCGCCCTCGTCTCAGTGATCAGTCGGGTCAGTCGTCATACTAGTGACGCCGCTCGTGAGTTCTCGGTTTGTGGCAGCTCGAACCAGAAGGTCGAGCCTTCGTCGACGACCGTCTCGAAACCCAACGTGCCCCCCATCGCTTCGATGAGGGTCTTGGACAACGTCAGTCCGAGTCCGGTCCCCTCGATCCCGCGCGTCTCGGCGTCGAGACGATCGAAGGCGGTGAAGAGACGCTCACGCAGATCGGGCGCGATGCCGTGACCGGTGTCCGCGACCGAGAAGTCGAATGACTCCCGGCCGCGTCGCGCAGTGCAGGGTGACACTGCCCTGATTCCGGTTGAACTTGATCGCGTTGGACAACAGATTCAAGATCACCTGCTTCAGCCGAAGTTGGTCGGCCAGCACGACGTAGTCGAAGGAGTCGCTGTAGCCGATGCCGACGCCGCGCTCGCTGGCTTGGGGACCGATGATGTCGAGGCACTCGTTCACGAGGTCCTGGAGGCGAACCGGCTCCAGCGAGAGTCCGATGTTGCCCGACTCGACGCGCGAGATGTCGAGGACCTCGTTGATCAGTGTGAGCAAATGTTGACCGGACTTGAAGACGTGATCGACGAGTTCGAGGTCCTCCTTGGACGTGAGCTCCATTTGCAGGATCTGCGCGAAGCCGAGCACCGAGTTGAGCGGCGTGCGCAGTTCGTGGCTCATGCGCGACATGAACTCGCTCTTGGCGGCGTTGGCACGTTCGGCCTCATCCTTCGCCGCCGCCAGGGTCTCTTCGAACTCGACCGATTCGGTCACGTCGCGCGAGACGAGCACCGCGTTCGGCGTCTGACCGTCTTCGTCCTCCAGCAATCGGCCACGCGTCTCGATGATCATCCAGTGCCCGTCGGCGTGACGAGCCCGGAAGCGGTAACTCGACAGCTCGTCGCCCCCGCGCGCGAACAGTCGCTTCAGTTCGTCGGTGACCATCGCGACGTCGTCGGGGTGCACGATGGTCATCGCGCTGCGGCCCATGCGCTCGGACTTCGGGAAGCCGTAGATCCGCTCGGTTCCGGGACTGGCTTCGATGATCGTGAGGTCTTGGTCGATCACGACGATCGAGTCCGGCGCCGCGTCCAGGATCGATCTTCGTCTTGGCGAAACTGCGCGCCAGGGCCATCTCCCAGGCCACGGTGTCCGAAATGTCACGAGCGATGAAGACGAGTCGCGTCGGCGGCCGCTCGGAGTCGCGCAGCGTCCTTCCCCGGACGTCGATCGTGACGAGGCGGCCGTCGACGTGGTTCATCCGCGTTCGAAAGCTGACCGCGCCGTCGTTCTCGAACGCCGTGCGTGAACGCCTCGCGCACCATCTCGCGGTCCTCGGCGTTCAACAGTTCGGTCACTTTTCGCCCGATGCGGTCTTCGGCGGACACGCCGTGGAGGCTCTGCGTGCCGGGACTCGCTTCGAGGATCGTGAGGTCTCGGTCGATGACGATGATCGAGTCGATGGCGGCGTCGAGGATTGCGCGCGTCGTCTCACGACTCTCGGCCAAGCTGCGCCTCGACGGCAATTGATGTCGGTGAGGTCGCGCGCGATGAAGACCGCTTCGGCGGCCGGTCCACCGCCGACGCCGAGGGCGTGGCCCCGGGACTCGACCACCATCCAGTGACCGTCGGCGTGCTGCGCGCGGTAGCGCAGGCTCACGATCTCGTGCGAGTTCTCCTCGAACATCTTCTTGAGGGTGCGTTCCACGTCCGGGCGGTCGTCGGGGTGCATGAGCTGAAAGACGCTCGCCCCCATGGCGACGTCGTCGTCGTAGCCGAAGAAACTCTGTCCGCGCGGGCTGTTGCGCGAGATGATCAGGTCGCGGTCGACGATGACGATGAGGTCCGCCGCGGCGGCGAAGATCGCCTTGGTCATCTCGACGTAGGCCGCCAGTTCGGCGGTTTCGGTGTTGCGCACGGTCACGTCGCGACCGGTGGAGTAGATCAGGTCGCCCCGTCGTTGCGACGTCCACTCGATCCAGCGGTACGAACCATCGCGACAGCGGAGCCGATTCTCGAAACCCGAACGAGTCGGTGCCGAGTCGTTCCACTCGGCGACACTCTCGGCGATGGTTGGCGCCGACGTCGTCGGGATGGACGAACTCGATGAAGGCCCGGTTCTTGAGGTCCTCCGGAGTCCACCCGAGCACGCGCTCCCACGCGGGGTTCGTGACGCCGAACTTTCCCCCGACTTTGAACACCGAGAGCAGGTCGACGGAGTTGCGGAAGTACTCACTCAGGTCGGGACTGGGCAAGCACGCTCATCGGACATCGCAAAGGGCCAATCCAAGTAATCCGCGCGCCACGCCAACCGTGGCGCACGGCGCGTGCGCGCGGTCCGAACTGCCCAGGTACTACTCATCACGGGCCACCTTGCCCAACCTATCGTTTCGGCCTTCGTCGAGGGAATGACTGGTCGCACGCGAAAGGACCGGCCCACCAAAGCGGCGGGCCGGTCCTTTCGCGTGAACGCGCGGTGATGCTCTATTGACTCTTGGTGGCAATGATGACGCCTTGAGTGGCCGACGCAGCAGAACTCCAGTGCAGTTGGACGTGCACGTGGAGTCGCTGGACCAGGTACGTCTCGGCGACTTGCGCACGTCGATGGGCGAGCGCGGTGTTGCCCTTGGCGTAGCCGGTGATCGAGACGACCGAGTGGACGGTCAACTTCCTGATCAGTATCGACGATGGCGGTACGCCCAGCACCCGGCAGTGCGGCGCTGTTGGTCGCGAACTTGATTCGCACCGCACCGGGAATCGCGAGCTTGGCGAAGGTGACGGTCGTGGCCGCCGAAGAGATGGCCGCGTACGTCGCGTCATTCGCCTTGGTCGCGGTCACGATGCACGTGCCCGCGGTGGCCGACTTGAGCGTCGTACCGGAGAGCGCGCAACCCGTCGCGGTGCCGTTGGCGACCGTGAAGCTGAGCACACCCGTACCGGAACCACCGGTCGTCTTCAGCGCGAAGGTGCGTCCGTAGGTCGCGTGCACGCTGGAGATGACCAGCGCGGCTTGCGCCTGGCCGACGTCGATCTGGGTCGTGTCGACGACGATCAAGGAGTCACCTGTGTAGGTCAAGGTGTAGACCGTTCCCGGGGTTCCGGTCAACGTCAGACCACTGAAGGTGGCGACACCGGCGACGAAGTTGGCGCTGGCGCCGGCACTCAACGTGCCACCGGCGCCGGTCGTGATCGCCGCCGTGACGGCACCGGTGGTGACACTCGTGACGACGTTGCCACCGGAGTCTTCAACCTTGATGACGGGCTGTTGGGCCAAGACGACGCCCGACGCGGTGGACGTACTCGGCTCGGTCGCGACGACCAACTTCGAGGCGGTGCCCGCGGTGACGGCGATGCTCGCCGACGTCGCGGGAGCGAGTGCGCCGTCACTGAAGGTCAGCGTGTACGGACCGACCAACGCGTTGAGCGTGAGGCCAGTGAAGGTGGCGACACCCGCAACGACGAGTTTGGTCGACGGCGTCACGGAGACGCCACCGGTGGTGATCTTGACCGAGACGGTCGAGGCGTCGGACGCGACGACGTTACCGGCGGCGTCTTCGACCTTCACGACGGGCGCTTGGGCGAGCGGCGCACCGCTGGCGACCGTCGCGGAGGGTTGGGTCGTGATGACGAGTTGCGTCGCGACACCAGCGCTCACCGCGATCGGCGTCGAGATCGCCGTCGTGAACGTGCCGTCACTGAAGGTCAACGTGTAGGGACCGGCGAGTTCGTTCAGCGCGAGGCCCGCGAACGTCGCGAGGCCCGTGGTGGCCGAGACCGTTGCGGTGCCGTTGGTGACCGTACCGACGGCTGAGGTGACGGTGGCGGTGACCGTCGAGGAGTTGCCGACGATGGCGTTGCCACCCGCGTCTTCGACCTTGACGATGGGCTGAACCGCGAGTGCGGCGCCACTCTTGGCGGATGCCGACGGCTCAGTGACGATGGCCAACTGTGACGCGGCGCCCGCGCCGACCGTGATGGTTGTCGAGACGACGTCAGTCAGTGGTCCATCGGTGAAGGTCAAGGTGTACGGCCCGGTGGGAGTATCCAGCGCGAGACCGACGAACGTCGCCACGCCGGCAACCGCAACCGCGGTGTTGTGCGCGACGGTGCCACTGCCGGAGGTCAACGTGGCCGTGACCGTCGTGGTGTCCGAAGGGATCACGGTGCCACTCGAGTCGTCGACATCGACAACGGGCTGAACCGCCAGCGCGGCTCCCGCGGCGGCGGTCGTGGACGGTTGCGTGACGATAACGAGTTTTGAGGCGACTCGCGGTAGGTGCAGTCGTGGTTGCCGACGTCAATGATCCGTCGGTGAAGATGATGCTGTAGTTACCCGGTGTCGCGTTGACCGCAAGGCCCACGAAGGTGGCCACGCCGGCGACGGCGGCTTTGGTGGCATTCGTAATCGACGAGCCACCGGGGCCACTAACGAGGGCCGCGGTGACGGTCGACGTGTCGGCCTTCACTACGACACCATTGGCGTCTTCGACGTCGACAACTGGTTGCGTCGTTAGGGCGACGCCGCTGACGGCGACCGCGGACGGTTGCGTCGTGATAACCAACTTGGTCGCCGCACCGGTGATCGCCAGTGTCGCAATGTGGATTGGTGTCAGTGAGCCGTCTGCAAAGTTCAGCGTTACGTTCGTGTCGATTGTCGCGTTGGTGATCGCGAGTGCGCTGAACGTCGCCACACCGGCGACGGCGGCCTTGGTGGCTCCTGCGATCGAGGTTGCGGAGGTCGTCGCGGTGACGGTTGACGTGTCACCCGTCACGATGTTGCCACCGGAGTCCTCGACGTCGACGATGGGTTGTGGCGTCAAGCGCGACGCCGTTCACGGCGCCCGCGGGTTGCGGGGTTGCGGTGGCGAAGGCGAGCTTCGCCGCGGCTCCGACGGTGACGGTGATCGAGGCGGAGGTTACGGGCGTCGCGGAGTCGGTGGTGTCAGTAAAGGTCAACGTGTACGAACCGACCAACTCGTTCAATCCGAGATTTGTGAAGGTAGCAACGCCACCGGTCGAGGCCTCGACGGTCGTACCGACCAGGGAACCTGCGGCCGACGTGACCGTCGCGGTGACGTTGCCGACGGCACTCGGATCCGGATTTCCGCCCGTGTTGTCAATGTCGATGGTGGGTTGAACCGCGAGCGCGGCACCGCTCGCGTCGGTGGTCGAAGGAAGTGGTGTGGCGATGACGAGGTGGTACGGCGGAGCCGCCGACGCGGTCGTCGCGAGGCCGACGAGGAACGTCGATCCCAGGAGTGCGGTGGTGACGAGAAATCGTGTTACGACGTGACGTCGTGAACCGATTGATTTTTGTTTGTGCATGACTAACTCCATAGATTCGTTCGTTGCTACCTACAACAACGGTAACCGGCGCCACATGTGGTTTGTCGCTGAAAGTGCGATCCGAGAGATGTTGTCGCAAGTTCGTGCGTGCTACGAGATTGTTACGAAGCCGAAAAGAAAAGTTGTGCACAGCGCATTCTGTAATCGACAATTAATTTGTAGTGTCGAAAATACTTCACGAACGCCGTTGATTGGAAGGGATGCGTGCACGTGGTTCGTGCACAAGCACATTGAACTTCCGCTCACAAGCGTCAGCGAGACGAGCGCGACAGTGACCGAATGTGATGCGAACCACACAATGTGAAAGTTGTGTTGCGACGACTCCACGTTGACCGTTTGTCCACGAACGAGCCTCACTCAACCTTGCACCACGCGTTGAAACGTGGCGCGTGACGTCATCGCGTGACGTGGCTACAGTCATAGGTCGTTGACCATTTCGACCAGGAGGACTTCATGACCGATCCCACTCGACCGCCGCTCACCTTCGCCTTCTTTCCCGACGTCGCCACCTTCGACGTGACGAGCAGTGACGTCGCCGATGGCGAGACGCTGGCCAACGCGCAGGTCGCGAACTTCATGGGCTACAGCGGCGATAACCTCTCACCGCAACTGTCGTGGTCCGGCTTTCCCGCCGAGACCAAGAGCTTCGCGATCACCGTGCACGACCCCGACGCACCCACGGGGAGTGGGTTCTGGCACTGGGTCGCCGTGAACATCCCGGCCGACGTGCACGAACTCGCGTCGGGTGCCGGGGCGGAAGGCTCCGACGATCTGCCCGAGGGCGTCTTGCAACTCCGCAACGACGCCGGGACCCGCGGGTACGTGGGCGCCGCGCCACCGGCCGGCGACACGCCGCACCGCTACGTGACGACGGTGCACGCGCTCGACGTGGAGCGCCTTGACGTGGAGGGCGATTCGGCGCCGGCGATCGCCGGCTTCAACCTTCGCTTTCACGCGATCGCCCGCGCGCAGGTGGTGCCGGTCTACGGCTCGTAAGTTCGCGGCGCGCGCGTCGGGTTCCCTCCAGCGGTGGACTGCGTATGCGCTCATCGCGCAGGGCCCGCCATTATTGTGAATCGAATCATGCATTTGACTGGCGTCGCGCCAGTTGGACGCTGAGAAATCTGCGAATCGTGAAGCCGGGGAAGTGATGAGCGAAAATCAGGGCCCGGGCCCGTTGGCCCTGGTCGGTTCGGGCGAGTACCTGCCCCAGATGGCCGAAATCGAGGGCGGGCTCATCGCCGGTCGACCGCCGCGCTACGTGCAGATCGCGACGGCGGCAGTGCCCGATGGTGTGCCGGTCGTCGAGCGGTGGCACTCGTTGGGCCGCGCACAGGCCGAGCGTCTCGGCGTCGAAGCCGTGATCCTCGAGATCAACGATCGTCGCGACGCGAACGACGCGGCGATCGCGAAACAAGTCGAAGGCGCGGGACTGGTCTACCTGTCCGGTGGCCACCCGGCGTTCCTGGCCGAGACGCTGCGCGAGACAATCGTGTGGCACGCGATCGTGGACGCCTGGCGCGCCGGCTCGGCGCTCGCCGGGTGCAGCGCGGGCGCGATGGCGTTCTCGTCGTGGGTGCCCTCACTTCGCCACCCCCGTGAGGGCGGTACCGAAGGATTGGGTCTGTTGCCGCACCTGCGCGTCATCCCGCACTTCGACGCGTTCGCCGCGCGAATCCCGGACATGGTGACGCGCTTCTTGTTGCCCGACGACCCGTCGGTCACCGTGTTGGGCATCGACGAAGAGACCGCCATCGTCGGCGGTCCGAGTTACTGGACCGTGAAGGGTCGCTCGTCGGCGTGGCGACTCAGCAAGGAAGGTCGCGAACAACTCGTCACCGGCACCAGCGTGACCACGCCGCTCAACTGAGCTACGTCGTCCAGAGGTCCTCGAGTTCGCGGCCCTTGGTCTCGGGCAGCGTCCAGAACAGGGCGGTGACCACCATCGCCGGCAAGAACGTGAGATCGGCCGCGAGTGCGAATCGATTGCCGATGTCGGCGATCGCGCCGAAGACGACGAGTCCGACGACCGCGCCGAGCACACCGGCGGCGAGGAACCAGCCCGACGCCGAGGCCCGGACCGAGGTCGGGAAGAGTTCGTTCACGAGTGCGCCGCCGGCGGGCGCGAAGATCGAACCGAACATGACGCCGAGGACGTAGCCCACGATCAAATCGATGTGCGGTCCGCTGTAGGAGAGCACGCCGAAGAGCGCGAGCCCGACCATGCCGAGCGCTCCGGTGACGCGACGTCCGAATCGATCGGCCATCCAGCGTCCGATCAACAGTCCCGCGAGGCCGGTCACGCCGGCGCCGACGACCATCAGCGCCGTCGTGGCGCCGGAGAGGTGATCGATGTTCTGGGCGAAGAGGAAGATGAAACTGTTCGCCGGTCCCGTGATGAACGACAGCGCGAAGGCGAGGACCGACAGCAGGATCAGGCGCTTGCGAAACTGGGGACCAACGATGCCGAGCACGGGTACGACGTGGTCCGACGCCACCTCGGCCAAGGCGAAGCGGTCCGGTTCGGTCGCCCAGCGACTGATGAGCGGCAGCAACGCCAGCGGCACTACGGCCAACAAGAACAGTCCGCGAAACCCCAGCGTCTTCGAGGCCAAGCTGTGGATGATCGCCGTGCAGCCGGCCCCGACGCCGTAGCCGGCGGCGACGAAGGCGAGCGCCTTGGCGCGGCTCTGGGTGTCGGTCTGCTCGGCGGCGATGACTTCGGACAGCGCGTTGGTCGCGCTCAGGAGTGGTCGTCCGCAGGCGAAGATCACGACGAACCACCAGTAGCCGGGACTCGCGGCCGCCAGCACGGTCGCGGTCAGCCCGAGCCCGACGGTCAAGACCAGCATCCGGTGGCGACCGAAGCGGTCGGCCATCGACGTGAGTGGCAGGCCACCGAGCGACGCCAATCGAATGATCGCGAGTCCCACGCCGAGTTTCGTCCCGGAGAGACCGGCCTGGTCGGCGAGCGTGGCGCCATGCACCAAGTGGCCGAAAGTGCGCGCCACGCTGCCGAGTGCGGTGACGACGCCGAACTGTCCGAAGCCCGAGGCGAAGGACGCGATGACGGCGCCCCACACGACGCGTGAGTTCCACTTGTACAGGCGCGGGGCGGGCAGTGACGTCGGGTCGGGGGACACGGTCATCAGCGAGTTCTCATCGACGCACTGATCGGTCGCACGGCGAACTGCTCGCGACGGCGCGTGACCCAGAACGGGCTGTAGAGGAGCGCAAAGAAGAGCGGCACGATGACGACTCCCGTGACCAGGTACCACGGGTAGGGTCCCATGAGTCGAAGGAGCGTCCACTGGTGCGGCGCGGTGCGAAGGAACATGTAGTTGGCGTTGATCAACGCGTCGACCAGTCCGACGACCGCGACGTATATATAGGTGATGATCGTCACGCGAAGGACCGAACCTCGTCGCGGCTCCAGTCGCAGACCCACCACCAGGAACAGAGCCGCCACAATGATCAGCGTGTGGCCGATCACGTACTCGAAGAACTCAAGGTGGGGAAACGGAACGTTGAGATCAGGCGTGAGGAGTCCCTGCACGGTTCCGGCCAGCGCCCAGAAGTAGGTGACTTCGATCAAGAGTCGTAGCCGCCACCAACACGCCGCGGCCGCGACCAGGAGGGCGAAGTTGCAGAGTGCCAGCGGCAACGACGTCTTGACGTGCCACGTGCCCTCAGCGAGTTGACGAATCGTGTCGACCACACAGTCCGAGAGCAGTACCACGCCGATGACCTTCGCGGCTCGGGGTCCCCAATGTCCGGGACGAAGTCGGCCCCACGTGCACAGGACGACGCAGGTCAAGGCCAACGCGAAAACGCACGCCCAGTACGGCCCAGCGGAGATCGTGGCGTTGAACTCTCCCATCCATTGGGGTTTAGCAGGGTTCGTTGAACGACCGAAGTCCTTTAGCCAATAGTTTTGGGGTCACCGATCATGTTTGGTCGTGCCGCGTGGCAATCGCGCGCGGGCTGCTGCATCATGGAGCGAGTGAGGCTGTCAGAGAGGATCGAGATGGCCCATGGACACCCGAGTGAACGTGACGGCGTGACCAGACACCGAAGGACACGTTCATGAGCGACGACGCGCACGCCACTGACGAGCAACTCGTGCTGCGCGACGTTCGAGCGTTGTTGGATCAGTTGCAACTGGACCGCGACGGCTCACTGACGATGCAGAGCAAGCTGACCGACGACCTCGGCGTCGACAGCCTCGCCCTCGTCGAGTTGTGCGACCAACTCGAGCGCACCTTTGGCGTCAACCTGCCGGACGAAGTCTTCCTGAGCGCCGCGACGCCGCAAGACTGGTTGGCGGCCGTTAATGCCGCTCGTGGCACGGTGACGGGCACCTACGCACCTCGCGCCGACGTCCCGACGACGAGCTCCAGCGCCAGTGAACGAGTGTCCGCGCTCTCCAAGCGACTTTTCGGCATCGCGCGTGATCAATGGCGAAAGCGCGCAACACGTGGTGATATCGCCACGTCAAGTTCGGCATCGGGCGAACCCGGCGAGTTGCTCTACACGCTCTACGCGTGGACGTTGCTCGTGCCCTTCGCCGTCGCCATCTGGACGCTCGCGGTGCTTCCCTTGTCGTTGCCGCAACGACGTGACGCCGGACGCGCCGTCGCTCGAGTGACGAGTCGGGCCCTGGGACTCACGGTGACGCGTCGAGGGCGAGTTACCGGACAGTTCGCATCCCGCGGTGATCGCGGCCAACCACTCGAGCTTCCTCGACGGGCTGGTCCTCTACGTGTTCCTCAACGAACCCGTGACCTTCGTCTCGAGCACCGACATGGAGTACCAGTTCTTGCTGGGCCGCATCATGCGGGGATTCGGTTGCGTGTTCGTCGAGCGAGGCCGCGCTGAACGCAGCGCCGCCTCGGTCGAGAAGTTGACCGACACCATCCACAGCGGGCATCACGTGCTGATCTTTCCCGAGGGTTCGATCAGCGCTCGTCCGGGACTACGCGTCTTTCACCTCGGTGCCTTCGAGGCGGCGACGTCGTCGGACTGTCCGGTCGTGCCGGTGGGCATACGGGGATCGCGCGAGGTGCTGCCGCCGGGGAGCTACCGACCGCACCGCGGTGCGGTCCACGTGACGATCGGCGAGCCGATCGCGGCGCGCCGGGAGTGACTTCAGTGATCGCGTCGCACTGCGCGACGACGTGCGAGCGGCGATAGCGCGACTCAGCGGGCTCGAGGATTCGTCGCCAGCGAGTTAATCGCTCGAGGGTGATTCGTGGATGTTCTCGAGCGTGAAACCGGCCGCGTGCAGCATCGTCGCAGGTCAACGACCTGTTGGGTGTCGATGTCCTTGCCGCGGGGTCGATCGAAGATCTGGGTCTCGTCACCCAGCGTCACGGTGAATCGATGGTTGTTGCCCTCGGTGATCGTGCCGATCTCGACCAACAGCGCCGCCGCGTCGTGCCACTCGATGTTGTGGCTGGTGGGATGATTCAAGATCTTCTCGGCCGTCACCAGGTGGTGTCCCGTGAGTTTGGCGTGTGCCATGCAATGCCCTTCTCGTGCAAGTTGTGACAGACAACTTAGCGCCGACGAGACGCTCCGTGCCACTGTCGGCGTCGGGGGAGGGTCCCGATATACTTGCTTGAAGTCAAGCAACTAAATACGACAGAAGTGGACTGATGGCCCCCAAAACCTTGGACGCAGTGCATGGCGATCGCTACAAATGGATCGCCCTCACGAACACGACGCTGGGCGTCTTCATGGCGACGATCAACTCGTCGATCATCCTGATCTCGCTGCCGGCGATCTTCCGTGGCCTCGGGCATCAATCCCTTCTCGGCCGGCAACGTGGGCTATCTGTTGTGGCTCTTGCAGGGCTACCTGCTCGTGACCGCGGTGCTCGTGATCAGCCTCGGTCGTCTCGGCGACATCGTGGGTCGCGTGCGCATCTACAACCTGGGCTTCGCGGTCTTCACCTTCGGGTCGGTGTTGCTCGCCCTCGATCCCTACCACGGCGGGACCGGCGCGCTGTGGCTCGTGCTGTGGCGACTCGTCCAGGGCGTGGGCGGCGCGATGCTCTTCGCGAACTCGAGCGCGATCCTCGTCGACGCCTTCCCGTCGGACCAGCGCGGCATGGCGATGGGTATCAACCAGGTCGCGGCCATCGGCGGTTCGTTCATCGGTCTGATCGCCGGTGGACTGCTCTCGGTCGTCGACTGGCGCCTCGTGTTCTGGGTCTCGGTGCCCTTCGGCATCTTCGGGACGATCTGGGGCTACTTCAGTCTGCGCGACAACGGCAAGCGCGCCGCCGCCACGCATCGACTGGTGGGGCAACCTCACCTTCGCGGTCGGACTCACGTCGATCCTCGTCGGCATCGTCTACGGCATCCAGCCGTACCTGCACCACTCCATGGGATGGACGTCGCCGCGCGTCCTCTCGGCCTTCGTGATCGGCGCCGTGTTCCTCATCGCGTTCTTCGTCATCGAGACACCGCGTGGAGTCGCCGATGTTCAACCTGCGACTCTTCAAGATGCGCGCCTTCTCGACGGGCAGCGCGGCCGGGTTCTTGGCGGCGATCTCGCGCGGTGGGTCTGCAGTTCATGCTCATCATCTGGCTCCAGGGAATCTGGTTGCCGCTGCACGGCTACGCCTACTCCGCGACGCCGCTGTGGGCCGGCATCTACCTGTTGCCGCTGACCACCGGCTTCTTGTTCGCCGGACCGATCTCGGGCTACCTCTCGGACCGCCACGGCGCGCGAATACTCTCGACGTCCGGGCATGTTGGTGTTCGGCGCGAGTTTCGTCGGACTGCTGCTCGTTGCCGACGAACTTCAGCTACTGGGTCTTCGCGCTCATGGTCTTCTTGAACGGGGTCGGCGGTGGCATGTTCTCCGCGCCGAACTCCGCGGCGATCATGAACAGCGTGCCCGGCCGATGAACGTGGCGGCGCGGCGGGCATCCAGGCCGCCTTCTTGAACACCGGCTTCGTGCTCTCGATCGGCATCTTCTTCTCGCTCATGATCATCGGCCTCACCAACACGCTGCCCAAGGCCATGTTCAAGGGACTGAGCGCGCACGGTGTCGCCGCGAGCCAGGCGCACTCGATCGCGAATCTGCCGCCGGTCGGCAGTCTGTTCTCCGCGTTCCTCGGCAAGAACCCGCTCAAGAAGCTGCTCGGTTCCCAGGCGACGGCGCACGTCAGTCACGCACAGTGGCTGGTCCTGACGGGCAAGCACTTCTTCCCCGACCTGATCGAGAGTTCCTTCCACCACGGCCTCGAGATCGTCTTCGGCGCGGCCATCGTGATGTCCATCATCGGCGCGCTCGCCTCGGCGCTGCGTGGCAAGCGCTACGTCCGTGACGACCAATCGACTGTTCGAGCACCTCGGTGACGCCGCCTCGACCTCGAGCGGCGTACCGGGAGAGATCGCCCTCGAGACCGAGGTCGTGCAGTGAAGTCCGTCGTGGTCGACTCCGAACGCGCCGTGGACACCGCCGCGCGACTGCGACTGGTGATGCTGCGACTGGCGCGCGCGCTGCGCCACCAGGGCAGCACGGTGCTGTCGCCCTCACAGGTCTCGGCGCTGGCGAGCGTCGATGAGTTCGGGCCGCTGCGCATCAGCGCGCTGGCGACCCTCGAGTCGGTGGGCGCCCCCGTCGCGACGAGGGTCGTCGCCAGTCTCGAAGAACTCGATCTGCTGATTCGCACCGAGGACCCCGACGACAAGCGGGCCTCGCTCGTCGAACTCTCGGACCATGGTCGCGAGGTGCTGAGCGCGCTCGTGAGCGAACGAACGATTGGCATGCGGTCTCGACTCGAGCGACTCACGCCCGCCGAGCGCGCCCGTGTAGACGCGGCGTTGCCGGCGCTCGAGAAGTTGGCCCGCGACAACTGATCGCACGCGCAGTACTCGCCGCTTCGCGATTTCGATGAACCGTCTTTGGTAGAACTAGTGCCAACGGAGGGGGTTCGATGGCCAGCGTCATTGAAGTGAGCGGGCTCACCAAGCGCTTCGGCTCACTCACCGCCGTGAACGACGTGTCCTTCAGCGTCGAGCGCGGCGAGATCTTCGGCCTCCTCGGCAAGAACGGTGCCGGCAAGACGACGACCGTCGAGATTCTCGAGGGCTATCAAACACCCGACGAGGGACGCGTCGCGGTGCTGGGCGTCGAACCGAAAAGAGGCGGCGGTGCGTGGAAGGACCGAATCGGCCTGGTCCTGCAGGACTCGGACTTCGACCCGAGCCACACCGTCGCCGAGACGGTCAAGCTCTTCGCCGGCTTCTTCACCAAGCCGAAGAGCGTGGCCGAGACCCTCGAACTGGTCGGTCTTAGCGACAAGGCAAACACGCGGATCGGCCGACTCTCCGGGGGACAACGGCGCCGTGTCGACGTCGCGCTCGGCATCGTCGGTTCACCGGAGCTGCTCTTCCTCGATGAACCCACGACCGGCTTCGACCCGTCGGCCCGTCGAGAGTTCTGGACGATGCTCGAGGGACTGCGTTCGGCCGGCACGTCGATCCTGTTGACCACGCACTACATGGAAGAGGCCCAGCACCTGTGTGATCGGATCGCGATCCTCGCCGCGGGTCGCATCGTCGCCGAAGGAACGTCCACGACGCTGATCGCCCTGGCGGGCGAGACGACGCTGCGCTTCGACGTGGTCCCCGGGCTCGACGTCGCGGCGCTGTCACGCGACACGGGCATCGAGTTTCGTGTCGTCGGCGAGGTGGTCTCGGCGGCGATCCCCGACGCCCAACGCGAACTGCTTCGACTGCTCCAGCACGCCGAGCGCGAAGGTATTGCGCTGCGCGGGCTCGGCGTGGTGCGCCCGACGCTCGACGACGTCTTCCTCGGCGTGACGGGAGAGACGACGTGAGATTCATCCGACTCTCACTTCGTCAGGCGCAGTACAACCTCGTCGCCTATACGCGCAGCGCGCGCACCGTCATCTTCGGCGTCTTGATGCCCGTCGGCTTCTTGATGCTCTTCAACTCCGTGCTCGGCGGCAAGTCGAAGTACATCCTGGTCGAGGGCCACCACATCTCGACGATCGCCTTCTACACCGGCGGTCTCACCACCTACGGCGTGATGCTCGGCACCTTCACCGGCATCCTGGTGGCGATCGTCGGGGCGCGCGAGGCCGGATGGCTGAAACGCTTTCGTGGCACGCCGATGCCGTCGGGCGTCTTTCTCACCGGCGAGATCCTGTATCTCTTCGTGACGTCACTCGGTTTGATCATCGTGATGATCGCCGTGTCGCGCGTCGGCTACCACCTGTCGCTGCCGGGACACGCGTATCTCGCGATCTTCTGTTACACCGTGCTCGGCGTGTTCGCCTTCTCGGCGATGGGACTCGCCCTCACCCGAGTGATCACCACGTCGGAGATGGCGGGCTCGGTCGGTCCGTTCACCGTCGTGATCCTGAGCTTCGTCAGTGGCGTCTTTCTCGCGCCGAACCTCTTGCCCCACTGGCTGTTGAACCTCTCGTCGTACCTGCCGCTCGAGCCGATCGTCGGGGGGATGCAACACGCCATCGCCCTACCCGGCGGCTCGGGGCTCCAGGCGCGACCGTTCATCGTGCTGGGTATCTGGGGCGTCGTGAGTTTCGCGATCGCCATGCGGAACTTCACGTGGGAGCCGCAGAAGAGTAAGTGATCTCCGTCGACGTCGCGGGGATTAGGCCGAGGGATCCTTGGGCAGGCCCAGCACTCGTTCACCGATGATGTTGCGCTGCACCGCGGACGTGCCGCCACCGATCGTGAGCGCTTGGGAGTAGAGGAATCCGAAGGCCCACGCGCCGCCGTCGGCGCCGTCCATGCCGCCCGGTCCTCGTCCGTCGAGCATGCCGGCCGAGCCGGCGAGTCGGTTGGCGAGGACCATGACCTCTTGGCCGTGGTCGTCGGCGAGCGCCTTGCGCACACTGGCTTCGGCGCCGGGCTCTCGACCGGCCTGGGCCGCGGCGACGAGTCGCAGTCGCAGCAGTCGCAAGATCTCACCGTGCGACCAACACCGCACGAGCTCGTCGCGCTCGAGGGCGTCGTGCGGAATCGACGACGTCCGCACCAGTTCGACCAAGTCGGCGGCGGTCGGACCGCGGCCCCAGAGGACGCCCTCGCCGGAGAGCGAGACGCGTTCGTTGCCCAGCGTGACCTTGGCGAGACGCCACCCGTCGTTCACGTCACCGATGAGGTAGTCCGCCGGGAGTCGCACCTCGTCGAGGAAGACCTCGTTGAAGGCGTGGTCACCGGTGATGTCGATGATCGGACGAATCGTGACACCCGGTGCGTTCATCGGGCAGATGAAGTAGCTGATGCCCTTCTGCGGCGCGCCCTCGTCGGAGGTGCGCGCGAGCAAGATGCCCCACGTCGCGAGGTGGGCGTAACTGGTCCAGACCTTTTGACCGGTGATGACCCACTCGTCGCCGTCGCGCACGGCCTTGGTCGTGAGCGAGGCGAGGTCGCTGCCGGCATTGGGTTCACTGAAGAGCTGGCACCAGAACTCCTCGCCGCTCAGGAGCTTCGGCAACCAACGCTGTTGTTGCGCCTCGGTGCCGGCGAAGAGGATGGTCGGCCCGGCCCATCCGATGCCGATGGGATTGATGGGCAGGCGAACGTTCGCGCGCTTGAGTTCGTCGTCGATGATGAGTTGGTGGTTGGCGTCGGCACCGAGTCCCCACGGCGGCGGGCAGATGCGGCGCGACGAGCCCGGCCTCGGCCAGTTGCGACCGGCGTGGGATTCGGGTGCGAGGCGAGCCACTCGCGAATCGAGCGACGTCGCGGGTCGTCTTCGTCGAGTCCCTCGTCGTCGATCGTCACCGTCATCGGCGCGAGGAGGCCGCGACCTTCTTCTTCGACCTCGAGCACCGCCTCCGGCGACTTCTCCATGAAAACCTCCCTAACCAACGTAGTCTCGTCGAGTTGATGCAGAACCGTCGCTCTCGAGCGGTGACGCGATGGGCATAGGACGAGATGCGCGAAGGATTACTCGAGCGACGCGATGATCTCACTGATGGCCAGCGGGATGTCCGACGCACTGGCGTAGACCGGCAGTGACGCGCCGGCACGTCCGTGGAGGTGGGCGCCCAGCGCGGCCGCCTCGAGCTGATCGTGACCCCGCGCGATCGTGGCACCGATGACGCCCGAGAGTACGTCACCGCTCCCGGCCGTGGCCAGCGTGGGCGTGCCCGATCGCACGATGCGCACCCGACCGTCTCGGTCGGCGATCGTCGTCGTCGCGCCCTTCAGGAGAACAACGCAGTCCAGTTCGCGCGCGAGCGCGCGCACGGCGTCCAGGTGGTTCGCGGGCAGCGCTTCGCCGGTCAGTCGCACGAACTCGCCCTCGTGGGGCGTCAGTACCCAGCGCTCCTCGTTCGACGTCTTTCGACGGGACCAGATCTCGGTCGAGTCCGTCGGCGTCGAGCACGACCGGCATCGACAGGTCACGCAAGCGTTCGCGCAACCACTCGAGTGAATCGGTGCCGAGGCCGGGACCGGCCACGACGCATCGAGCGCGTGGCTCCACGGTCGTCGACTCGCTGCGCACGACCTCGGCCGGGAGGTCAACCGATTCGGCGACGTCACCGCGACTGGAGAGTCGGATCATGGACGCGCCCGCCGCCAAGTGCGCCGCGCACGACGAGGTCGGCGGCGCCCGGCATCAGCGTCGATCCGGCGAGCACCTGGATCGCGTGCGTCCACTTGTGGTCACTCGTCTCGCGCTGGACCAGCACGCCGAGGTCGCTGTCCTCCATCAAGCCGTCGTCGAAACGCTGCACGATACCGAGACCGGCGAAGCGAAGCTGTCCGCAGATCGCGGCCGCCGGACCGGTGACGTGCGCCGGCTTCAGCGCACCCAACGCGAGGGTGACGTCGGCGCTCATCGGTGAGCCGAGCAGATCGCCGGTGTCGGAGTCGACGCCGGAGGGAAGGTCGACCGCGAGCACCAAGGTGCCGACCGCGACGGCGCGGCGCGACGTAGGGACGCGAGCAGCCGAGACCGAAGGCCGCGTCGATGACCAGGCGCGTAGCCCCGCAACTCCTTGGGCTGGTCCGCCACGTCGATGACGTCGACCTTGGCGCCACGCGAACGCAACCACGTCGCGGCGACGCGTCCGTCGGCACCGTTGAGACCGGGTCCGACGAGGACCGCGACGCGCGATCCGTAACACGAGCCCAGCATCGATTGGGCCTCGAGGCCGACGGCGGTGCCCGCGGCGGCGACCAGGGCCTCGGTCCCGACCTTGGCCACGGCGAGTGCGTCGGCGTCGCGCATCTGGGCCGTGGACAGTAGCGGGATCACGAGTTCGTCTCGAGCGCTACGCACGAAGGAGCGGTGCGACGTGTTCCATGCGAAGTCCACCCTACGGCAATCAATTTCTTCACGGCCGAGGCACCAATGGAGCACAAACGCGGGTTTGCTTTCGTAGTCTGAGGGGGTGGAGAAAGTGACGCAGTTCGACCGCGCCGCCGGAGCCCTCTACGGTCTCGCTATCGGCGACGCGCTGGGAATGCCGACGCAGATGATGTCGCGAGAAGAGGTCGTCAGCGTCTTCGGTAAGGTGCTCGTCGACTTCGAACCGGCGCCGACTGATCACCCGATCGCCGAAGGCATGACCGCCGGACGCATCACCGACGACACCGAACAGGCGGTGTTGTTGGCGACCGAACTCATCGACGGCCACGGCGAGGTCAACATCCATAGTTGGGCCGACACGTTGATCGCGTGGGAAGAGTCGATGAAGGCCAAGGGCTCGCTCGATCTCCTCGGACCCGTCGACCAAGCGCGCGATCAACGCGCTGATGGCCGGCGGTGATCCCGAAGAGGTCGGTCGTCGCGGTGACACGAACGGCGCGGCGATGCGCATCACGCCCGTCGCGATCGCGGTGCGTTCCCTCGACATCGACGAACTCGTCACGCGCGTGGCCCAGGCGAGTCGACTCACGCACAACACGAGTGTCGCGCTCGCCGGCGCGGCCGCGGTGGCCGGTGCCGTCAGCGCCGGGGTCGAAGGACTCACGTTCGACGTGATGATCGACACCGCGTGCGACGCCGCCGTGCGGGGATCGCGACGTGGTCACTGGATCGCCGGCGCGGACGTCGCGGTGCGGATCCGTTGGGCGATCGACCTCGTGCACGGACTCGACGCCGAGGGCGTCGTGGACCTGTTGCCGATCCTCGTCGGCACGAGCCTCGCGACGTGGGAGTCGGTGCCGGCGGCCTTCGCGGTGGCGAGTGCCTTCAGCGACGAGCCGTGGTTGGCCTGTCGGGTCGCCGCGTCCCTCGGTGGCGACAGCGACACCATCGCGGCCATGACCGGTGCCATCGTCGGATCGCGCTGCGGTCTCAACGTCTTCCCGCTCGAAGCGCGAGAGACCGTGGCACGCGTGAACGGACTCGAACTCGACGACATGGCGCGACGACTGTTGCAACTGCGAAACGGTTCCGAGCAAAGCGCCGCGTGAGCGTTGCGCCGCGACTGATACTCGTCGATAGCGTCGTCGTCGACATCGTCCTCAACGTCGACACCTTGCCGCAGCGTGGATCCGACACGCTCGCAGAGCACAGCGACTCCTTCGCCGGGGGAGGGTTCAACGTGATGGCCGCCGCCTCGCGACTCGGACTCGCGTCGGTCTACGGCGGCGTCGTCGGACTCGGACCGTTCGCCACGATCGCCCAAGAGGCGATGCGACAAGAGGACATCGTCGTCGCCACGGCACCCAACGACGAACTCGATACGGGGTTCGTCGTCGCGTTGGTCGAGGACGACGGGGAGCGGACGTTCCTTTCAAGTGTCGGCGCCGAAGCGACGCTGTCGACAGCCCAACTCGACGAGCTCGACGTCAACGAAAACGACTACGTGTACTTCTCCGGGTACGCGCTCCTGCACGAGAGCAACTCGCGAGCACTAGTGGGCTTCCTCACGCGCATTCCCTCGTCGACGACGTTCCTCTTCGACCCCGGACCACTTGTGAGCGACATCGCGGCGTCGTTCCTCGACGCGGTCTTCGAACGAGTCGACTGGTTCTCCTGCAATGAACGTGAAGCGCGACTGCTCACCGACTGCCGACGACGCCGGCGACGCAGCGCGCCTCCTTCGGTCTCGGATGAGTCGAGGCGGCGCCATCGTGCGCGTCGGCGCCGCGGGCTGTCTCGTCGCCGAATCGGCGGCGCGCAGTGAGGTCGTACCGGGGTTCAGCGTCAACGTTGTCGACACCAACGGTGCGGGTGACACTCACCTCGGAGCGTTCGCCGCGGGACTCGCACGAGGACAATCGCCCGTCGAGGCGGCGCACTGGGCGAACGCGGCGGCGGCGTGGTCGGTCACGGAGGTGGGACCCGCCACGGGTCCCACCTTGCAACAACTCGACGAGTTTCTACTGTCGCAGCGGTAGGCGGTTGGATACGGTGTTCTCGACTGTGCTCACGGGCGGCGCGACTACGAAGGCGAGGCGAGTCGCCCGAGCTGATCCAGATCGTCCGTCGCGCCAAGGACCATGAGGCGATCGCCCGATTCAATGACGGTCGCGCCGGTCGGTCGAATGATGTCGCGTCCCCGTTCGATGGCGGTGATCAAGACGCCGCGCGGCACGGCCCTCGAGCCCAACGTCACGGCCACGAGCGTTGAGTCCGAGGTCACGGTGATCTCTGAGATGCCGGTGGCGCCACCAATCTCGGCGACGCTTCGCAGGTAGTCCTGCATCGTGCGCCGGTAGTTGCGCGCAATGTCTGAGATGGCGATGGTGCCGATGACCCGTCGCTGATCGTCGATGACCGCGGCCCAGGTTTGCGGCGTGGACGTCAGGGTGTCGAGCACGACGTCCAGATGGACCGATTCGTGGATTGGCGCGAACATCGGGTCGACCAGGGTCTCGACTCCCTGAGCGTCGACCTTGAGACCCTGCGCGAGCGATTCCATAGTGACCACTCCCACGTATCGACCCTGCGCATCAACTAACGGTGCGGCGTTGACCCCGTCGAAATCCATTTCGGTCTTGAACGTCGTGCTCGTACCGGGTTCGCTCAGCACGCAGCGTGCCGGTGCCATCGCCTGTGAGGCCCTCACCATCGCGAGTAAGGGCAGACCGGTGAGGATTCGATGGGCCGGTGACTCGGCACGGCTACGCAGTTGACTGCGGTAGATGGTGTCATCGTTGCGTCGAACGATGAGCGTCGCTAGGCCGACCGCCAGCATCGCTGGCACGATGAGCGACAGCGTGCCCGTCATTTCGGCGACCATCAGCATGACCGCGAGCGGCGCACGCGAGATGCTGCCGAAGCAGGCCATCATGCCGACGATCACGTACGGGGCCGGGTCGTGGCCGAGACTCGGCACCACTGGCTCGAGCAGGCGCCACACCCCGGCGCCCACGAACGCGCCGATGATCATGCCGGGACCGAAGATGCCACCGGAACCACCCGAGCCGATGGACAGTCCGGTCGACGCGATGCGCGCGAAGGGCAAGACGAGCACGATCCACAGTGGGACATGCAAGAGCTGGCTCCCGAGTCCGGCCTGTATCCACCCGTAGCCCGTCCCGAGTACTTCGGGAATAGCTAGTGCGATGCACCCGACGATCAGACCACCAATTGCCGGCCGGATCCAGCGCGGCAGGGTGAGGCGGCCGAACAGTGCGGCGATGCCATAGAAACTCTTGGCGTAGAGGAGACCGGTCAGACCGCCAAGGATGCCGATGAGGGCGAACCAAATGAGCTGCGTCGCGCTGGTGAGCTGATAGTTACCGACGTAGCCGAAGAGCGGACCGAAACCTTCAAACGAGCCCCAGACGGCGTAGCCGACGATGGACGCGATGAAAGAGGGGAGGAGCGCTTCGACCTCGAAGTCGTCGCGGTACAGAATCTCCGTGGCGAGGACGGCGCCGCCGAGCGGCGCGCCGAATATAGACCCGATGCCCGAACCGATCCCACTCGCCACGGTGATGCGCGCGTCCGCCGGGCTGAGGTCGAAGAATCGAGCGAGGAATGAGCCGAAGCCGGCGCTGATTTGACCGGTCGGCCCTTCACGCCCACCCGAACCACCCGAACCGATGGTGAGCGCGGAGGCCACGATCTTCACGAAGACCGTGCGCAGTCGAACGCCGCGGGGATTGTGGTGCACGGCGGCGATAGCCGCGTCGGTGCCGTGTCCCTCGGCTTCGGGCGCGACGAGGAAGACCAAGATAGCGCCCAACAGCGCCCCCGCGCACGCGATAAGTGGAATCGCCCACGGCCGAGCGAAGTGCGCCGACGCCGCCGTCCCGCCTTCGCTCGCGGGTTGGGGGACTCGATACCCGGCGAGGTCCTGGAGAAAGAGGTGGGTGGCGAGGCGTAAGGCGTCGTAGAACACGACCGCGCCGAGTCCGGCGATGACGCCCACAATCGTGCCGAGCACGAGCCACTTCTGCGTGTAGGTTGCCGAGGCGAGCCACCGGCCGGCGCGCACGTGGAGCGCGCGCATCCGCTGACGCCAGCGCTGTGACGCAGCGCGTTCGAGGTTCGACACTTAGAGGTCCCAGCCAGTCGACCAGTCTTGTTCGGGGACCTCTCCGGCCGCCGTCGCGAATTGGTTCAGCGCCTGCACGAGCGTGTGTTGATCGAAGGGATCGAGCGCGTGAAGAATCGCTTCAATCTCGACCCGGCGTCGATCGGTGACGGTGGTGACGAGTCCGAGCCCTTTCGTCGTCAAGGCCAGGCGAACCTGTCGGCGATCGTCCTTCTCGGTTTGACGCCGAATCAACTGTTTCTTCACGAGACGGTCGCACATCCGCGTGGCCGTAGCCGACGTCACTCCGACTGCCTCGGCCAGGCCGACGAGATTCTGCGGGCCCCGTGACGCGAGGACGATGAGCGTCCGGTACTGCGGCAACGTGACCTCCTCGGCGACGTCAGACAACGAACGCGCCGCGACCGCCACGAGGACTCGACTCGCTGACAACACGGCGTCGATCAATGATTCGGGGGAGTCAGCTTTTAGTGTGTTCATACACTAATTATTGCATACACTAAGAAAGGCGATAGTCGTCCATAGGCCGGATCCCGCGAGACGTCAGGGTTCGACGGTGTCGACCCCGCGCCGGCGCGAGCACCCTGAGTACATTGAGTCCTATGAGACGTCACAGGAACAAGGTCGACGAGACGACTGAGTTACCCGACTACCTTGAAGGTTTCCTGAACCAGCCCGCTGACGTGGGCACGACCGATGACGACGTCAAGGCAGTCGCAACAGCCGACGCGGACCGCGCTGCTGAACAGCATCGAATCGACCAGTACTTGAAAACCGAGGAAGTCTTCGACCGCAATGCGCCGAGGCCCTCTACTCGCGACACTCCTCGGTAGCTAGAAGAACACCGAGCAGAGTTCGTAGATCTCGCGCGGCACCTGACGCTGGCCACCGATCACCGAGGCGATCGGACTGAGGACGACGTTGTTGTCGCGCACGACGGGGATGGTCCCGAACTTGCCCGAGACCACGGCGTCGTAGGCTCCGGCGCCGACGCGCGTCGCCCAGATGCGGTCGTGCGCCGTCGGGCTGCCGCCGCGCTGCAAGTGGCCGAGGACCGTGGTGCGAACTTCGATGTCCGTGAGTTCTTCGATCTTTGACGCGACGAACTGTCCCACGCCGCGCGTCGCGAGTCGCACGCCACCGATGCCTTCGGTCGAGAGTTCATCTTTCTCGATACCGCCGAGCGTGGCGAGATTCACGCCTTCGGCGACCACGACGATGGAGAAGGCCAACCCAGCGTCCACGCGTCGCGCGAGGTGTCGCATGATGTCATCCATCGTGACCGGGAACTCGGGGATCACGATCATGTCGGCACCGCCGGCGAGTCCGCCCATGGCGGCGACCCAACCCGTGAGTCGGCCCATCGTCTCGACGACCATGACGCGGTGGTGCGACGCGGCGGTCGTGTAGAGGCGGTCGATCGACTCGGCCACGATGCTGATGGCGGTGTCGAAGCCGATGCAGTAGTCGGTGCCGAGCAGGTCGTTGTCGAGCGTCTTGGGCACCCCGACGATCGGTGCCCCGTGATCGGCGAGCCAGGACGAGATGCGGTGCGTGCCGTCGCCGCCGATGGAGACCAACGCGTCGAGGTGCTCGTCGATGGCGGCGAGGACCCGTTCGCGACCGCCCGCGGGATTGTCGAGGTTGTAGCGCGCGGTGCCGAGGAGGGTGCCGCCTTGGGCGATGACGCCCTGGAGGTCATTGGCGACGAGGGGGCGACCGGCGTACTCACTGGCCAGACCGGCCCAGCCGTTGGCGATGCCGATGACTTCGTGACCGTCGCGTATGGCCATTTGGCCGATGGCCCGAATAGCCGCGTTGAGTCCGGGCGCGTCACCACCCGCCGTGAGAACACCGATACGCAATGCAACTCCCTTGAACCCAACCGCCCCAATTCTACGCAGGGTTACTCAACGCTCTTGTCCCAATCATTGCGCGATTTCTCACCAGGGGCGTCAGGGCACACGAATGGTGCGCGACGTTTCGTGAGGCGTCGGTTGCGCCTTACGCGACCGGTACCGGCGTCTCGACGGCGTCTTCTTGTTGGCGAACCTGGGCGCTAGTGAAGATGATCGTGACGAGGAAACTCAAGACCAACGCCGCGAAGACCCCGAGGTTGGCGTAGGCCCAGTCGCCGGTCTTGCCGCCGAGGTGGAACGGCCCGAGCAGGTAGCCCTGCCACGTGAGCCACGACGCGCCGGTGTTCGTGACCAGGCCCCAACCGATCACGCTGGTGACGATCGTCGTCAGCACCGGGACCAGGCGGATGTCGCCGTAGCGACCCGAGTTGCGAAAGAGGTCGGCGTCGACGTAGTCCTTCTTTCGAAGGAGCAGGTCACCGAGGAAGACACCGCACCACGCGGCGATGAGGACGCCGACGGTGATCAGGAAGCCTTCGAACTGCGCGAGGAAGTTGGCCTTGACGAAGACGATGTAGATCGTCCCGATGACCATGACGACACCGTCGACGAGCGCGGCGGCGAATCGCGGGATCTTGAGACCGGCCGAGAGCAACGAGAGTCCCGAGGAGTAGATGTCGAGCACGGCGCCGCCGACGAGTCCGAGGACGGCGACGATGACGAAGGGCACCAGGAACCACGTCGGCAACAGTCGCGCCAAGGCGCCGACCGGGTCGTCGCCGATCGCCGAACTGAGCGAGGCCGACGAGCCGGCGAGGAGCAGACCGAAGAAGACCAGGATGACCGGCGCGATCGAGGACCCGAAGGTCGTCCACCACACGACACCACCAGTCGAAGCCTTGCGCGGCAGGTAGCGCGAGTAGTCGGCCGCGGCGTTCACCCACCCGAGACCGAAGCCCGTCATCACGAAGACGAGCGCCCCGATGAGGGCCTGGAAGTGTCCGCTTGACACGTGCGAGACGACGTGCCAGTGAACGTGCTTGAAGGTGAGGATGATGAACATGACCGTGAGGACGCCGGTGATCACGGTGATGACGGCCTGCATCCGCATGATCAGATCGAAGCCCATGACGCCGCCGACGATGATCAGCGCCGCGATGACGATCATCGACACGGCCTTCACGCCGTCGCCGCCACCCCATCCGAGACGGGTAAAGACGGTCGAGGTCGCGAGCACGGCGATGACCGTGAGGACGGTCTCCCAACCGACGCAGAGCAGCCACGAGATGAACGACGGCAGGCGATTGCCCCGGACACCGTAGGCGGCGCGACTCAGCACCATGGTCGGGGCCGACCCGCGCTTGCCGGCGGTCGCGATGATGCCGCAGAGAACGAAGCTGACGATGATGCCGATGATCGCGACGATCAGGCCCTGCCAGAACGAGATGCCGAAGCCCAGGATGTACGCGCCGTAACTGAGTCCGAGGACCGAGACGTTGGCCCCGAACCAAGGCCAGAAGAGCTCACGGGGCTGGCCCTTGCGCTCGCTCTCGGTGATGACGTTGATGCCGTTCTCTTCAATGCGCAACGCACCGGCGCTGCCGGTGCCGAGTACCTCGGAGACTTCGCTCACCGCACCCCTTTCGTGACACCTCGTGTCGCTTGGGCTCGATTGTATTCGGGCACGTCGCTGCCCGCGGCGTCAAATACTCTTCGCACCTTCTCGGACGAACGCGACGGTCGTTATGGTGAACGGATGAGTGCTTCGGCCCGTCTCTTCTGTCTCGACACGGTCATGATCGACATCGTCGTTCGCATCGACCAAATCCCCGAGAGCGGCGGCGACGTCCTGGCCTCAGAGCATCTGATCGCGACCGGCGGCGGCTACAACGCGATGAGTGCCGCCGCGCGCCAGGGCGTCGCTGCGGTCTACGCCGGACGACTCGGTCGCGGACCATTCTCGACGATCGCGCGGACCTCCTTCGACCACGACGACGTCGACGAACCGATCGAGGCCGACGGGGACCATGACGCCGGATTCTGCGTGGCGATGATCGATGACGGCGGCGAGCGGACGTTCATCACGTCGGCCGGATCCGAAGCCTCGCTGCGCTCCACGGACCTCTCGTCGCTCGACGTCGCGCAGCGGTGACTACGTGTTGGTGTCGGGCTACAACGTGATGTACCCCGACGCGGCCGAGATGGTCCTCGAGTGGATCGCACAGCTCAGCGACGACGTCGTCGTCGCCTTCGATCCGGCAATACGCGTGATGGACATCCCGGAGGCGAACCTGCGTCGAGTCCTCGAACGCGCCGACTGGACGCTCTGCAACGAGACCGAGGCGACGTCGCTGACGGGCGAGGACGTCGTTGGACGACGCCGTGCGAGCCCTCGCCGCGCGCACCGGTCGACGCGGTGTCGTCGTGCGCCACGGTGCGAGTGGCTGCACCGTGCTCGTCAAGGACGGCGGACCGGTGCACGTCGCCGGATTCGAGCGTCGTCGTCGTCGACACCAACGGCGCGGGCGACACGCACTCCGGTGTCTTCCTCGCCGAACTGGCGCTAGGTACCGAGGTCATCGAAGCGGCGCAACGAGGTAATGCCGCGGCGGCGGTGGCGATCTCGGTCCTCGGGCCGGCGTCGTGTCCCGAGCGCGACGTGGTCACGTCGATGATCAGTCGTTCGGCGTAGTCGTGGCGAAACGTGCCTAGCGTGAGCTGTGGTCGAAGGGGGAGCGGTGAAGCGTACGAAGCGCTTTGAGGGAACGATCGGCAACACGGTCGCTGAGTCGGTGCCGTGGTGGCCCACACCGACGCATCCCGAAAGACGACGCGCCCAACATCTTGGTGATCCTCATCGACGACCTCGGGTTCTCCCACTTCAACTGTTTCGGTTCGGACCTCGTGACGCCGAACATCGACGAGACTCGCCGCCGGCGGACTGCGCTTCTCGAACTTTCACGTCACGCCGCTGTGTTCGCCGACGCGCGCGGCGCTGCTGACCGGCCGGAACCACCACAGCGTCGGCATGCGCGGACTCTCGAATTGGAGCACGGGCTTTCCGAGCATGCGCGGGCAGATCTCGAATCACGCCGCGACGATGGCCGAGGTGTTGCGTGACGAGGGCTACACCACGTTCGCGGTGGGGAAGTGGCACCTGGTGTCGATGGAGAACTCGTCATCGGCCGGTCCCTTCGACCAGTGGCCGCTGCAGCGAGGATTCGACCGCTACTACGGATTCCTCGACGGCGAGACCGATCAGTTCGCGCCCGACCTCACCTACGACAATCACCGGGTGGAACGCCCGAAGAGCGTGGCCGACGGCTATCACCTGAGTGAGGACCTCGTCGATCACGCCATCGGCTTCATCCACGACGCGAAGTCGATTCGTCCCGACCGCCCGTTCTTCACGTACCTGGCCTTCGGCGCGACGCACGCGCCGCATCAGGCACCACCGCAGTATCTCGCGCGACACCGCGGTCGCTACGACGAGGGTTGGGACGTCGCACGCGACAAGTGGTTCGCGCGCCAGAAGGAACTCGGCATCGTGCCCGGAGTTCACGCGAGCTCGCGCCGCGCAACGAGGGCGTCGAGCCGTGGGACGAACTGCCCGAGAGTCCAGAAGTCGACTCGCGTCGCGTCTCCAAGAGGCCTACGCCGCGTTCCTCGAGCACACCGACGCACAGATCGGTCGCCTCGTCGATGACCTCGCGACGATCGGCGAACTCGACAACACCCTGATCATGTTGATGAGTGACAACGGCGCCAGCCAGGAGGGCGGTCCCTTCGGCGTCCTGCATGAGATGAAGTACTTCAACATGGTGATGGAGAGCCCCGACGAGGCCGTGTCGCACCTCGATGACATCGGGGGACCGGCGAGTCACTCGAACTACCCGTGGGGTTGGGCCCAGGCCGGGAACACGCCCTTCAAGTGGTACAAGCAGAACACGCACGAGGGCGGCGTGCACGTGCCGCTCGTGGTGCACTGGCCGAACGGCGTCGCCGCGCGCGGTGAGGTGCGCGGCCAGTTCCACTACGTCACCGACGTCGCACCGACGGTCCTCGAGGTCGCCGGCGTCACGATGCCCGCGACCTACCGCGGACTCGAACAGATGCCGATGGCCGGCACCTCGATGGCCTACGCCTTCGACCAGCCCGAGGAACCGAGTCACAAGACGACGCAGTACTTCGAGATGGGCGGTCACCGCGCGATGTACCACGAGGGGTGGAAGGCGGTGACGCGCCATCGTACACGGCGTGTCCTTCGACGACGACCGCTGGGAGCTGTATCACGTCGCCGAGGACCCGTCGGAGTGTCGACGACCTCGCGACGAGCGAACCCGAGCAAGCTCAAAGAGCTGATCGATCTCTGGTGGCACGAGGCCGAGGAGTACGGCGTCCTGCCACTGGATGACCGCGGCCTCGCGCTCTTCGCGTCGAGGTTCCACGACTTCTCGCCGCACCCGAGTTCGCGGCACTACACGTACTTACCGCCGCTCAGTCCGATCCCGCCGTCGGCCGCCGCCGGGATCGGTGGGCGCAGTTGGGACCTCGAGGCGCGCGTCGATCGCAAGCGCGATCGCGGCGGGGTGATCCTCGCGATGGGCACCGAGAACGCCGGCGTCGCACTGTTCGTGCAGGACAATCGACTGGTCTTCGACTACAACATCTTCATGGAGCATCACGTCCTGGAATCGACCGAGGAGATACCCGACGGCGCTTCAGTGCTCGGCGCACGATTTCGGCGAGGTCGACGTGACGCCGACGTCACGCTTGACGATTGACGGCCGCGACGTCGGTTCGCTGCATCTGCCCTTCGTGATGCGGATCTTCTCCACGATCGCCATGGGCATCGGTCGCGACCACGGTTCGCCGGTCTCGAAGCGCTACGTCGACGACTTCGTCTTCGAAGGAAGCATTGAGCGCGTGGACATCCAGCTGATCTCCCACGACAGCGCAGACGAAAAGGAGACGGCCGCCCGCGAGGGCATGGCCCGACAATAGACATGGAACGACTGCGCACACCCGATCGAACGATTCGAGGGACTGCGCGACTTCGATTTCGAGCCGCACTACGCCGACGGTGGCCGATCCGACCGGTGGCGAGGCGCTTCGCATGGCGTACCTCGACGAGGGGCCGCGCGACGGCCAGGTCGTCCTCCTGTTGCACGGGGAGCCGTCGTGGTCGTATCTGTACCGCTTCATGATCCCGGATCTCGTGGCGGCCGGTTTTCGCGTCGTGGCCCCCGACCTCGTCGGCTTCGGTCGTTCCGACAAGCCGAGCGCGCGCGAGGAGTACACCTACGCGCGACACGTCGAGTGGACGAGGGAGCTGCTCTTCGACCGCCTGGGACTGAACGACGTCACGCTCTTCGGCCAGGACTGGGGAAGCCTCATCGGTCTGCGCCTGGTGGGGGAGCATCCGGAACGATTCGCTCGAGTGGCGATCGGCAACGGGGGACTGCCGACCGGCGACGAGCGCATGAGCGACGCCTTCAGGTCGTGGCAGGAGTTTTCAGTCAGACGACGCCGGAGTTACACATCGGCAACATCGTCTCGGGCGGCTGCGACGAACGACTGAGCGCCGAGGTCGTCGCGGCCTACGACGCGCCGTTCCCGGATGAGACCTTCAAAGAGGGTGCGCGACAGTTCCCGACGTTGGTGCCGACGACACCACAGGACCCGGCGCACGACGCCAACGTCGCGGCGTGGGCCGTGCTGGCGCACGTTCACCAAGCCCTTCTTCTGCTGTTACAGCAACGACGCCATCACCCACGGCGCCGAGGCGAAGTTCATTCGAGCTGGTGCCCGGCGCGAAGGGCCAGGCACACACGACGATTGAGAGCCGCGCACATTTCTTGCAAGAAGAGAACGGTCCGCAGTTGGCCGGCATCCTGATCGACTTCATCGCCTGGAATCAGAAGTAGTTCTCGCCGAGCTCTTCGCTCCACGCGCCACGCGAAGTTCGCCCTTGGGCACGCTCCAGCGAAAGACGGGCTTGATGTCGAGCACCGGCGTGCCGTCGATGCCGTCGAGCCCGCGCACGCTGAAGGAGCGCTCGGAGAGTTCGTCGATCTCGACCGTCGAGAGCAGTAGTCGATTCGGCCGGTCCTTGTTGCGCTGGGCGAAGATGCCGACGTCGGGCCAGTCGCGCGTTGCCGCGCGGGCGTCGGTGCCACGGTCCCGGGGGAACGTCCTCGGCCCAGTCGGCGAAGAAGACGAGTTCGACGTGCGAGAACTCCTCGAGCCCACGCAGCGACTCGCTCGGCACGTCCTGGGCCAGTTCGACAGTGCTGACGATGTCGTCCCAGTTGTCGTCGAGGACCTCAGCGCGGTCGTTGCGGATGTAGGCGATCGGTCGAACGGTGTAGTCCATGGCACCAATCTACCGAGCGCGCACTACTGCTCCGACTCGCCGCGCGGACCATCGAGACGTGACGGGGCCGGGGGTATCGTTGGTCGTCGCGTCAACCACGAGAGGCCCATGCCAGAACTGACCTTCACCTACGGAACGATGGCGGCCGGCAAGTCGACGCTGGCCCTGCAACTCTGCTGGCAGTTGCGCCAGGGCCGTAGTGACGTCGCGCTGTGGACGTTCGGTGATCGCAGTGACGCCGGGATGGTGACGAGTCGGATCGGCATCGAAGCCCAGCGCCGAGGCGGTCGCGCCGGGTCAGCGACCTGGCTGCGCACGTCGCCCGACTGCGTCGCGACGGCATCAACATCTTGGTCATCGACGAAGCCCAGTTCGCGAGCGTCGAACAGATCGACGCTCTCGCCGAAGTCGTCGACGATCTCGGCATCGACGTGCACGCCTTTGGTCTCTCGGCCGACTTTTTGCTCAATCTCTTTCCGGGTTCGGCGCGGCTCTTCGCCATCTCGGACTGGGCGCACGAACTGCCGTTGACCTCCACGTGCTGGTGCGGTCAGAAGGGCCGGTGCAACGCTCGCGTGGTCGACGGCGTCGTCGCGCGCGAGGGCAATCAGTTCTTCACGGGTGACGTCAACGAGGGCGTCGTGCACTATCAGGTCCTGTGTCGCACGCACTACCGCTCGGGTCAGCTTCGCGCCGAGGGCTGAATGGAGCGCCTCGTCGTGGTCGACGCCGATCCGGCGTGGCCGCAACAGTTCGAAGAGATCGCCACCTACCTCAGGCCGTTCCTCGGGGGGTCGGTCCTGCGCATCGAACACGTCGGATCGACCGCCGTGCCCGGTCTCGCCGCCAAGCCGATCATCGACATTGACGTGGTCGTCGCTGACGAGTCGCAGGTACGCGGCGTCCTGCAACGAATCGAATCGGCGGGCTACCGGTGGGTGGGGGACCTGACGGTGAGCGGCCGTGAAGCGTTCGAGCCGATCACTGCGCCGCCGTTGCCGGTGCACCACCTGTATCTCGTGGTCGAGAACAATCGGGCGCACGCAGATCACTGGCTGTTGCGCGACGCCCTGACCGGTGATCCGGACCTCATCGATCGCTACGCCGCGATCAAGCGCGAGAACGCGGTGCTCGCCGACGGCGACGCCGAGCGCTACACGGCGTTGAAGGCCGCGTTCGTCGCCGAGGTTCTGGCTGAGGCCCGCGAACGTCGCGGGATGGCCGCCGGTCGTCTACTGGGAACCGGACCTCGCCTGAGGCTTCGGCTATCACCGCTCGGGTGACACCGGGGCAGCACAATGGTGTGATGTCTGAGCCGCTGAACGCCGTTGATGATTTCGCCACGCCGGTCGTGGAATGCGCGAACCGATTCGCCGTCTTCTCCGAGTGCCCTCATTGCGGCGGATCACTGCATCCCGAGCACGCGCATTTCCGGTGCACGTCGTGCGGCTGGCGCGATAGTTGTTGCGACTAAGTACAGCCGCATGAAGGTTTCAAGAAATCCTTAATTTTTCACTCTGAGCGACCCTTCCGCTCACATTCTGTTTACCTTCGATTCCTAGGTTTCCTTATGGCAAAACGTTCGAATGTCGATTCGTCGCGTCGTTAATGAATCACTTTCTTTAGGAGGAAAGTTCAGAATGAAGAATCTATTCAGGTCGTTCGCGGCCGTGGCACTGGTGATTGCAGGTCTGCTCGCCGTCGTGTCAGCGCCGGCAAGTGCCGGTACGAAGAATAAGTCGGTCGTCTGCTACCGACTTAAGTCCAACAAGGTCCAATCCAAGCGTTACGAGACCAAGGGCGGCGTCTGCCCGGCGGGCTGGTCGAAGCACAAGCCCAAGCCCAAGTCAACGGCACCCGTCGGCAGTCTTCAGGGATCCAACAAGGCCGGTGACATCGACATCGTCGTCCCGAGCAGCGTGACGATCGCCATCAACGGCTCGTTCCTTCGACGCGCCAATGGTCGGCGCGACGACGAGTGGATCGACGGCCTACTCGGCCGGCGGCAAGGTGAGCTTCAGCTCGTACCCGGCCGCGGGATCCGGTACCGGTCGCACCGCCATCGTCGGCGGCAGCGGTCAACATCGGCTTCTCCGACCAGCCCATGACCCCAGCGGCGGGCACGTTGCCCTCCGGCGCGGTGGAGGCGAACTACGTACAGGTTCCCTACGTCCTCGGTGGCGCGGTCGTCGGCTACAACCTCGGCTCGAGCCTCACCAACATCAAGTTGACGACCAACGAGATCGCCAAGATCTACGACGGCCAGATCACGCAGTGGTCGAACCTCGCGATCATCAACACCAACGGCGGACTCTCCTCGACGACCGGTAAGGCGCTCCAGGCGCTCTACACCGGTAACTCACCGAGCGACACCATCAAGGTGGTCTACCGCAACGCGTCATCGGGCACGACCTACGCCTTCACCGACTGGCTGCACTCCTCGGGTGGCTCGACGCACAACCCGAGCGGCAACGTCATGGAAGGTAGCGGCAACGCGTGGCACGCCTCGAACATCCTGGGCGCGGCCAACAACGCGGCGATGGCGACGGACATCAACTCGAACCCCGGGGCCATTGGCTACGTGGAGTACAGCTACCTGTTGATCCCGGGCAACGCCGCGATCCAGACGGCGTCGCTGCAGGACCGTGACGGGACCTGGCTCCAGCCGACGTTGGCGAACATCGCCGCCGCGGGTGTTGCCGCCGGCACGAACATCACGCCCGACAACTTCTCGATCGTCAACGAGGGCGGCAAGAACGTATGGCCGCTCGCGACCTACAGCTGGGCCATCGTGGCGAAGAACCAGACCAACGAGGCGATGGGCGAGGCCGTCGTGAAGTACCTCGACTGGGAGACGCACTACGGCCAGAGCGCGATCGCCAAGGCCGAGGGCTACGTACCGCTGTCCTCTGCCATCGAGGCCTACGCACGTGCACAGTTGGAGACCGTCACGTCCGGCGGCGCAGTACTGCTTACAAAGTCGTCGTAACAACCACTAAACCAACACAACGAAAGAGGTAGAGCGCAGCGATGTCAATCGTCATACCTCCACCTCCGGATTTTGGAACGCACGATGAGGAGGTGCCGGAGTTCAACTCCGGCACCCCTTCTCGTACGTGGTATCACTACCTCTTGATCCTCGCGAGCCTCGTGTTCGCGGCCGTGAGCATCGGCTTCATCGGCACGATCCTCTGGAACTCGCTTCCCGAGTGGGGCCATCACGCGGGCACGCTCCTCGGCGGCGACGGGTGGCAGGCGCCGCTCGGGCCGTTCGGCGGACTGGCGATGATCGTGGGCACGCTCGAGACCTCGATCGTCGCGTTGGTGATCGCGGTCATCATCGGACTCGGCACCTCGATCTCGATCGTCTTCCTTCTCCCGCACCAATTCCGCAACATCGTGGCGACGCTCGTCGAACTACTCGCGGCCGTGCCCAGCGTCGTCTACGGACTCTGGGGCTACCTCGTCCTCGCCCCGTGGATGATCAAGACCGTCATCCCGTGGCTCGACAGCTGGCCCTTCGCCAAGCAGATCTGGGGCAATGCCGGGCAGCAAGACGGGCAATCACTGCTGTTGGCCGCGGTCGTCTTGGGCGTGATGATCCTGCCGACGTTCGTGGCGATCAGTCGTGAAGTGATCTCGGTCGTGCCCAACGACCTCATCGAGGCGAGCCTGATCGCTCGGCGCGACGCGCTGGCAGGTCATCCGCGAGGTCGTCTTGCCGACGGCGAAGATCGGACTGTTCGGCGCCACGTTCCTCGCCCTGGCGCGAGCGACCGGTGAGACGGTCGCCGTCGCGCTGATCGCGGGCGGCGTCGCCAACGTGCAGTTCCACCTGCTCTATCCGGGCACGTCGATCGCGTCGTGGATCGCCACCGAGTTCGGTGAGGCCCAGGGCAACGAGATCGCGGCCTTGATGGCGCTCGGCGTCTTGTTGATGCTCGTGAACTTCGGTCTCTCCTTGATCAGTCGATGGCTGGTCTCTCGTCAGCGAAAGGTGTTGGCGGTCGTATGAGCGACATGATCGAACTCACCGAGCCGACGCAGGCGCCCGACACGTCAATGCGCGACGAGATCCGTCGGATCTCGGATCAACACCGCGCGGGGCGAGTGTTGCGCTCGCGCATCATGGTCATCCTGTGCGCGGTCGCCCTCTGCGCGACGGCGGTACCGCTGTTGCTCCTGCTCTTCCAGTTGTTCGCCAAGGGCCTCCCGGTCGTGTCGCACGCGTCCTTCTTCACCCAGTTGCCCCAGACGCCGTCATTGATCGCGCCCAACGCCACGGGTGGCGTGTCCAACGCCATCATCGGCACCCTGGCGCTCACGCTGTACGCGTCGGTCATGGCGATTCCCATCGGCGTGCTCGTCGGGATCTACCTCGCCGAGTCCGATTCCAAGCTCGCGGCGTGTCTGCGCGTGACGGCCCAGACCATGGCCGGGGCGCCCTCGATCCTGATGGGCCTCTTCGCCTTCTCCTTCATCTTGAAGGACCTGCACGTCGGCTTCTCGGCCATTGCCGGATCCTTCGCGTTGGCCGTCTTGATGCTCCCGGTCATCGTGATCTCCTCTGAGATCGCGGTGCGCGGCGTGCCCCACACGCTGCGTGAGGCCGGGCTCGCGCTCGGGGCCAAGCCGCACAAGGTCTCCATGAAGATCGTGCTGCCGGCGGCGATCACCGGCATCGTCACGGGCATCATCCTGTCGATCTCTCGGGCCATCGGCGAGACCGCACCAGTACTCCTGGTCATCGGGGGCGGCTACATTAACTCCTGGAAGCCGTTGGACCCTGTTTCTGCCTTGCCGCTCTCGATTTATGAGAACGCCAAGTCGCAGTGGCCCAGTCTGCGTACCGAAGTGTGGGGTATAGCGCTGGTACTCGTTGTATTTGTATTCGTTTTGAGTTTGACCGCCCGAATATGGGCATCGAGAAAGCAACAGGCAAGGTAACCAATGGACCAGGAATACGTAACCGAAGTCGAGACCAAAGTCGAGGTCGCGGCACCCACCGAGCAACCGCCGCGCGGCGCGGCCGCGATGCAGTTGAAGAACGTCGCCGTCTCGTTCCACGGGCGCACGGCCGTTCGCGACTGCACGTTCGACGTGACCAAGAATCGCGTGACGAGCCTGATCGGGCCGTCCGGATCCGGTAAGACGACCCTGCTGCGGGGGCTCAACCGACTGCACGACCTGACGCGCGGCGCCAAGGTCTCGGGCCAAATCCTCTTGGAGGGTACCGACATCTACCGTGGCGACATCACGGTCACCGAACTGCGCACGCGCGTCGGCATGGTCTTCCAGCGCCCGAATCCCTTCCCGACCATGTCGATCTACGAGAACGCCGTCTCCGGTCTGCGCTTCAACGGCGTCAAGAAGAAGTCGATCCTCGATGAGGCGGCCGAGACGTCGCTCAAGTCCGCCGCCCTGTGGGACAGCGTGCAGAACCGACTCAAGGTCGCGGCCAACAACCTCTCCGGCGGCGAGCAGCAGCGTCTGTGCATCGCGCGCGCCCTGGCGATGGACCCCGAGGTGCTCTTGATGGACGAGCCCACGTCGGCCCTCGACCCGATCGCGACGTTGAAGATCGAAGAGTTGATGACCGAACTGAAGAAGCGCGTCACCGTCATCATCGTGACGCACAACATGCAACAGGCCGCGCGCATTTCCGATGACTGCGCGTTTCTTCTCATGGGAGAGGACCGCGCCGGTGAACTGATCGAGTTCGACACCACCGAGAAGATCTTCAACAACCCCATCGACCCGCGCACGCTGGACTACACCCTCGGCCGCTTCGGCTGATTTCGGCGCCTCGGCGCCGTGCCAAACTACCCAGAGAGTTTTCGACTGGGGGATGAGTGGCGAAAGAGTTATGGCAGGAGTCGGCGTCGTCGCTGGCGGACATGATTCGAACGGGGACAACGACGTCACGCGAGGTCGTCGAGGCCCATCTGGAACGGATCGAGGCGGTGAACCCGGTGGTCAACGCCGTCGTCGAAGTACGGCCCGACGAGGTGCGTGCTGAAGCCGACGCCGCTGACGCGAAGCTGAAAGCGGGAGGACCACTCGGCGTCCTGCACGGCGTGCCGTTCACGATCAAGGTCAACCTGGACCAGGCGGGCTACGCCACCAATGAGGGCTGTGAGACGCTGAAGGATTTCATGGCCGATTCCGACGCTCCGCCCGTCGAACTCATGCGCAAGGCCGGTGCCGTCGCGCTGGCGCGCACCAACATGCCCGACCTCGGGCTGCGCATCAACACCGTGTCCTCGCTCTACGGCGCGACGCACAATCCCTGGAAGCACGGGCGCACGGCCGGCGGCTCGTCCGGTGGGGAAGCGGCCGCGATCGCCTCGGGCATGAGCCCGATCGGACTCGGCAACGACATCGGCGGATCACTGCGTAATCCGGCCTACGCCTGCGGGATCGCGTCGATCAAGCCGTCTCGCGGTCGCGTCGCCCAGGGCAATCCCTCGTCGCTGCTCGACATGCCGATCAGCGCCCAGACTTCTCTTGGTCAACGGCGTGCTGGCCCGCACGGTCGCGGACGTGCGTCTCGGCCTCGGCGCCGTGATGGGTTCGCACCATCTCGATCCGCAGTCCATCGACGCGCCCCTCGGCGGACCGGCGGTCGCCAAGCGCGTGGCGCTGGTGCCCGAGCCCTTCGGCGGCGACACCGACGCCGACGTCGCGGAGGGCGTTCGCGTCGCGGGCCGCGCCCTCGAGGCGGCCGGCTACGAGGTCGAGGAGATCGAGCCACCGATGGTGTTCGAGAGTTATCTCGCGTGGACCGAGTTGATGTGGTCGAGCCTGTCGGTCGCGGCGCCGCTGCTGAATGCGGTCCTGGGCACTGAAGGACAACGCTTCTTAGAGCTCACGACGGTCGAGTATCCGCCGCCGACGCCGGAGTCGATGGCGCTGATGCACCAGAGTCGCTACCGCGTCGCCAAGGCGTGGCGCGAGTTCATGGACACCTATCCGCTCGTCGTCGGGCCCGTCTGGACTCAGCCACCGTTTGAGCTCGGTTACGACATCATCAGCGTGGAGACCGCGATGAAGGTCATGGAGCTCTTTCGGTTCATCATGCCCGCGAACCTCATGGGCCTGCCCGCGGCCTGCGTCGCGACCGGTGTCGCCAACGGACTGCCGACCGGGGTCCAAGTGATGGGGACGCCGTTTCGCGAGGACCTCTGTCTCGACGCGGCCGAGGCGATCGAGCACGTCGTCGGCGTCCTGACGCCGATCGATCCACGGCAGTAGGCGTGGCGAACGTTCGCCCGATTCGCCTCGAGGACGTCGCCGCGGCCATCGAGTTGCTGCGCGGCGGCTCGTTGATGCCGGAGTTCGAAGACGTCTCACGGGTCGATGACTACTGGGCGGCCGTCCAGGAGACCCGTCGCCAACGCGGTGACGTCCTGGTCGCCGAGGTCGACGGCGACGTCGTCGGCGTGTGCCAGGTCATTGTCTTCCAGCACTTCCAGCACGCCGGTGGTTGGTGCTGCGAGGTCGAGAGCGTGCACGTGCGCAGCGACCTGCGCAGTCACGGCATCGGAACCGAGCTGCTCCACGCGGCCGAGGAGCTCGCCAAGGAACGTGGGTGTTACCGGATCCAATTGACCAGTCGCAACGTGCGCGAGGACGCCCACCGGTTCTACCGCACCAACGGGTACGGCCAGACCAGTCAGGGTTTCAAGAAGTTCTTTGACTGACCTCGCGCAGGTCACCGTCGTCCACGTTGAAGACGAAGCCACGTATCTCGGTCGAGTCGAGGAAGGGGCTGGCGACCAGCGTCGCGACGGTCGAGCGCACGTCCTCGTCGACGTCGCTTGTAGGCACCCAGTCGAAACGGCGGCCGCTCGCCGACGAGGGTCTCGATCTCGTCCGCGAGCGCGTCCTCTTCGAACGTTTCAAGTCCGCACCGCGTGTGGTGGATGACCATGACGGCATTGGTCCCGAGGAGTCGTTGACTGAGCAGCAGGGAGCGGATCGCGTCGTCGCTGGCGATGCCGCCGGCGTTGCGGATGAGGTGGGCCTCACCGAGGTTGAGCCCGAGGGCGCCGAAGAGGTCGAGTCGCGAGTCCATACAGGTCAGGACGGCGAGGTGGAGTTGGGGGCGCGTCGCCATCTCGCGATGGCCGTGTCGATCGACGTAGGCGCGGTTGTGGGCGACGAGTTCATCGATGACGGACATCGGTCAATCCTACGGGAACGCAGCGGGGGAGCGACCTCTGAGGTCGCTACGCTCATCCGCGGAGGTTTCTATGGACACCAGTCATGAGATTCGCGAAGAGCTTCGTCAACCGGCCAAGGACCTGCATGAATTGATCCCCGACGTGATGAAGAGTTACGCCGCGCTGTCGAAGGCGTCGTCAGAAGCAGGCGAACTCTCGCGATTGACGAAGGAACTGCTCGCGTTGGTGATCGCGGCGACGCGCGAGTGCGACGGTTGCATCGTCGCGCACGCGAGGGGTGCCTTTCGCGAAGGCGCCACCCGTCAACAGATCGCCGAAGCGATGGGCGTGTTGATCGCGCTCAACGGCGGTCCGGGCACGGTCTGGGGACCGCGCGCCCTTCGCGCCTACGACGAAGCGGTGGCCGCGCGAAAGAGTTAGACGCTGTAGGGCAGGTGCTTGATGCCGTTGATGAAACTCGACGCCAACTGGTCCGGCGTGCCCGTGGAGTGGATGTCGGGGTAGCGACGCAGTAGCTCGCGGAACATCACCGTGATCTCTCGACGCGCCAGGTGCGCCCCGAGGCAGAAGTGTGGCCCCGGCGCGCCGAAGCCGTAGTGGTCGTTCGGGGTGCGTCCGACGTCGAAGACGTAGGGGTCGGCGAAGACGTCCTCGTCGCGATTGGCCGAGCTGTAGAACAGCAGCACCTTGTCGCCCTTGGTGAGTTGAAAGTCCGAGAGGACGTAGTCCTCGGCGAGCGTGCGGCGCATCCAGATCACCGGGGAGGCCCAGCGCACGATCTCGTCGGTCGCGGTCTTGGCCAGTCCCTCGTAGTCGTCGAGGAGCCGCGCCTTCTGGTCCGGGTGCTCGGTGAGCGCGTGCAGGCCGTGGGCGATCGCCGTGCGGGTCGTCTCGTTGCCGGCCGTGACAAGGAGCACGAAGAACGACGCCAACTCCTGTTGCGTCAGCTTCTCGGTCTCGATCTCGGCGTTGACGAGCGCACTCGTGATGTCGTCGATCGGGTTGTCGATGCGGTACTTGCCCAACTCCTCCATGATGCCCGTGAGGGCCGCGCCGGAGTCCAACAACACCAGCACGGGGTCCTGACCTTCGGGGATGAACTCGGGGTCGCCGTTGGAGAGGATGATGTTCGAGTGATGGAGCACCGTCGCGTACTCACTCGGCGGGACGCCCATCATGTCGCAGATGATCTCGAGCGGGAAACGGTGCGGCGACGTCGGTGATGAAGTCGCCGGTGCCGCTGGTCTGGGAGCGTTCGATGATCTCGTCGGCCTTGCGTTCGATCGAGTCCTCGACCGCGCGGACGTTGCGGGGATTGAAGGCGTTGCGAGACGATGCGACGAAGGCGCGCGTGCTTGGGATCGTCGGTCGAGATCATGCCCGAGAAGTACTCGACCATCTCACTGGGCAGGTCCATCGTCGAGACCGCGCCCGGTCCGGAGAGGAACGTCTCGGGGTGGCGCGACGCCGTCTGCACGTCGCGATACTTCGTGATCGCGTAGAAGCCGTTGCCGACCGGGAACTCGATGGACGTGCCTTCGATCACCGGTTCGTCGTAGTGGGTGATCGGGCTCTCGCGACGCAACGTCGCGAACGCGGTCTCGCGCTCGGCCCACGGTTGGCGCCAGAACTCCATGTCCGACAGGTTGATCGAATCGACATTCAGGTTCGAGTTAGGTTCCATCGCCAAATGGTACCGATTGGAACGCGACGTCACGCGACCTCGAATTCACGGCAGACTGGACGTATGGAAGAACTGACCGACCAAGAGCGCGCGACGCGGCTCAAGGCGCTGAACGCGCTGCTGGACCTGATGCGTCCGTCGGTCCAGGCCGACGGCGGCGACTTGGTGCTCATTCGCGCCGACGTCGAGACCGGAGTGGTCGAGGTGCAGTTGCAGGGCGCGTGCTCGAGTTGCGCGATCTCGTCGGACACGCTCCAGGGCGGCGTCACCCGGATCTTGAAGGACCGCCTGGCGTGGGTCACCGACGTCGTCGGTGGCGTGGATGAGGATATCGATCCGGAAGACTCGATGTCCCTCGGCGTCGGCGGCTACGTGCCGCGCTATCGACAGTTGTAACCTGGGCGTTACAATGCCGCCCACACCATTTCGTAGAGGCTTCCTCGCAACCATCGCGAATACCTCCGAGGCCCGAACAAGCGATGAATGACGCGGTGGTCGAGCAAGAAAAAGTGAACGAGGTCCTCGCCCAAGAAGACGCGCGCTACGACGCCATGACCGATGAGCAGCGAGAGAAGTACTACCTGAAGCCCGGACCGTTGACCAAGTTCAAGAAGTTCTTTCGCGGCCAATAAGAGACACGACGAGACGACAGCGGCGGATGGGGTAGTCGACTTGGGGGCTCTGACCCGCAGAGTCCGGAACAACAACAGAATGCCGCTGACGCGGAACAAGAAAAGATTGAAGAAGTGCACAACAAAGAGGACGCGCGCTACGACGCAATGACTGAGGAAGAGCGCGAGAAGTACTACCTGAAGCCGGGCCTGTTCACCAAGATCAAGTGGTACTTTCGCGGCGAATGAGTAACACGTAGAGCGCTAGCGCGACAAGCAGCGGATTACGTCACAACATGTTGACCCTCACTCAACATGAAGCGAGTGCCGCGGGGTGTTCCAGGGTTCCGTTGACGTCGGGCATCGAGATGCACACGGCGCGCTGGTTCGGGAACGTGACCATGATGTTCGCGCCATGGGCGACGACGCGCACGGGCTGCCCTTCGTCTTGGAAGTACTGTCGCATGATCGCGACGCTCGCTGTCACGGGAATGTGAGCGATGTTCAGCTCGTCCTGCTCCTGGAGATAGGCATATCCTGCCCCGAAGAGTGCCGTCGCCTTGTCCTGCGTCACATTCAGAGGGCCCGTATAGGGCTTGGTCGCAATGAACTTGATCGCAAAGATCGCCGAAACCGCGACAAGGAGTGCCACGAATCGAGGCACAGTCCAAAAGTCACGCACGCGTTGCCACAGTGACCTCATCGCTCCGACTGTACTTCTGTGGTGTCTTTGAACGCGGACCGGCGCCGTCATGTGTTGGAGACCACATTCGTTTGACGCTGGCGACGATTTCAGTTGTACTTCAGCACCGTTGCGTTCGAAAGTGAGAGGCGAACTGCAGTTCGGACGCCTTTGCAGTTGACATCGGAGCTCAACGCTGGTTTAGGTACGCCTCCACGTGGCACTGCGACCGAGTTCGTCATTGACAATGCCGCCACTGTCCCTGAGTTCATTGAGAACGATGCGAATCGTGTTGTCGCTCACTCCCGGCAAGGCGCGACGGATATCGCTGATCTTGAACGTGGCCGGCCCGTTGAGGAGAATGAAGTCGCGCACCCGGTCTTGTTTCGTGCCACCCTTCGTACCTGCTGCAATGCGTTCGTTGAATCGCTCGTAGGCGCCGCAAACCTGCTGAAGGAAATAGCGAGTCCACGGCCACACGTCGTGATGCCCGTCATCAAACCAGGCAATCGTGGACTCGCCGAGAGAGCTGTAGTAGTCATCCTTCGTGTCGTAGATCAGCTGCTCCAGACTGACGTAGCGACCGACCCCATAGTCGTTGTGGTTGAGCAGGTACGACATGGCGAGTCGTGCAACACGTCCATTGCCGTCGCCGAACGGGTGAATGCAAAGAAAGTCAAGGATGAAAGCAGCAGTGATGATCAGCGGATGGACCTCGCCGAGTTCAAGGGCGACGTTGGTGCGAACGACCAGCTCCTCCATGAAGAACGGTGTCTCCTTGGCACTCACTGGCGTGAAGCGGATTTCGCGTGATCCATCTGGGAACCGGTCGATGACGAGATTGTCGTGCGTCTTGAATTGACCACCCCCACCCTCAGCGTGCGAAAAAAGTAGCCGGTGCAGATGCAGCACGAGTCCTACGGTCAACCCTGACGTTTCTTCTTGCATGAGATAATCGAGCGCACTGGAATAACCAGCGAACTCTTCTTCACTGCGATTTCTTAACGTGCCAGTCGCTTTCGAGATAAGTTTTGAAATTCGAGCGTCGTCGACGACGATGCCCTCAATCGCGCTTGAGGCGGTTATCGACTCGACGCGGGCCTGTTCTCGCAACGCCTGGAGAAGTTGGGGTAGCTGGTCCGCATTCTGGGCTTGGGCTCCGGCAGACCGGTCAATCTGTCGCAGAAGGGCGACAATTGCGCCTGGAACAGGTTCGAGCGTTTTTGTGTCTTGGAAACTCCTCATAGAATGTACTAATCATACCAATGTCGTGGGTGATTGGTACATTTAGGTAGTTTGGTGACCTATTTCAGCAGGAAACGATGGCTGGTTCTTTGGGTCCGTAGACGACGACCGGCACCCAGACACACACCGCCGGTTCCTTCGGGAACGTGACCTTGATGTTGGCGCCATCGACGAACACGTGCACGCCGTGCTCGCCGGCGTATTGCTTGCGCATGTCCGCCACGGTGCGAGCGATAGGGATGGGAAGACCGTTGGTACGATTCTCCGCTTCGGTGCCGTCATAGACGTTGCCCGCGACGGTGAGTACGGAGGTCTTGTCGAGGGTGGGACTGAAGGTCGGACCCGACGACGGGTCGTGCGCGATGAACGAGAACGCGAAGACCGCCATGACCACCAGCACGACCGCGCTGAATCGCGGCATCGTCCAAAAGTCCTTCATGCGCTGCCAAGTACTTGTCATAATTGTGACTGTATCGGCGAATTTGTATTAGGCGTAACTAAACATTTTCGCGTCGTGTTAGGCGTAACTAAACTTTTTGCGGCTTCGGTTCCTTCGGCAGTCCCAGAGCGCGCTCACCGATGATGTTGCGCTGGATCTCGGCGGTGCCGCCCCAGATGGTCTCGGAACGCGAGAAGAAGAACGAGCCCTGCAGATCCGACACCGGGTAGTCGGCGCGGCCGCGGTGGATGCGCGCGAGCGATCCGTCGTTCACGCCCGTGCCGGTGAGGATCTGTGCCTCCATGCCGAGCACGTCGAGCGCGAGTTCCATCGTGGCGCGGTGCGTCTCGGACCAGAACATCTTGTTGCACGCGCCGAAGAGCGCCGTGTTGTGCGTGCCGTTGAGTGAATCGGTGAGGGAGCGGTAGCCGTTGATCTCCATGATCTTGACCTTCTCCCACGCCTTCACGAGTCCGTCGCGCACGAGTCGGTCGTGGTTCTTGTTGAGGCGCGTCGCCTCCTTGACGATCTCCTCCCACTCCTTGAGGAATCGTCGGTAACTGGTCGTGGAACTCGCGCCACGCTCGAAACCGAGCGTCGTCATCGCGACCTTCCAGCCGTTGTTGACACCGCCGACGGCGTTGTTCTTCGAACAGCGCGCGTTGGTGAAGAAGACCTCGTTGAAGTCGGCCGAGCCGTCGACCTGGACGATCGGACGGACCTCGACGCCCTCTTGGTGCATCGGTACGAGCAGGTAGCTGATGCCGGCGTGCTGGGGCGCGTCGGGGTCGGTGCGCACCATCAAGAACACGTAGTCGGCATGTTGGGCCTGGGACGTCCAGACCTTCTGGCCGTTGATGACCCACTCGTCACCGTCGAGGACCGCGCTGGTCTTGAGACTCGCGAGGTCCGATCCGGCGTCGGGCTCGGAGAAGCCCTGGCACCACGCGATCTTGCCCTGGAGGATGCCGGGGATGAACTCGCGCTTCTGTTCGTCCGTGCCCCACTGCAGGATCGTCGGACCGACCAAGGTGTCGCCGAAGAAGTCGGCGCGCATGGGCGCGCCGGCCTTGGCGAACTCCTCGTTGAGGACCACCTGTTGGAGCAGCGTGAGACCCTTGCCGCCGTACTCGACGGGCCAGCCGGCACAGATCCAGCCACCGGCGAAGAGCTTGTCGGTCCAGCCGGCGTTGAACGCGCGACGCTCCTCGGGCGTCATCGAGAAGTCGGGATCGAACCAGCCGTCGGGCAGGTTCTCTTCCAACCACGAGCGCACTTCTTTGCGGAATGGTTCGGTTTCGGCGGGGTACGTGAGGTCCATGCTCACAATGTACTAAGAGCGTGTGTCCCAATTGGCGAGTGCGCTGGAAGCCACGATCGACACTGTCAAGTCGTGGCCTATTCAAGTGACTTGACGGACGCCCAGTGGAAGTTTCTTGAACCCCTGCTGCTCGTTCCCTCCAAACGAGGACCAAAACATGGCAACGACCTGCGCAAGGTCGTCGACGGGATGCTTTACATCTCCCACACCGGGTGCCAATGGCGCTACCTGCCTGATGAGTTCGGCCCCTGGACGCGAGTGTGGTCGCAATTTCGACGGTGGTCGAGAAATGGCACTTGGACCCAGGTACTCGCCGCATTGCACGCGTCGTCGCGCACGGCTCTTGGTCGCAAGGACCCTCATCCTTCGATGGTGGTCATCGATACGCACCTCGCACGCGGGACTTCGAACGGAGGTGTGACCTTTCACAACCAGGGCGGCCCTTACGGTCGGACCAACGGCGCCAAACGTATCGTCTGCGTCGACGTCACGGGCCTGCCACTCTGCGTGCGAGTGGTGCCCGCTTCGACGTCCGAGGCCAGTGCCGTCGAACAGATACTCAACGACCTCGCCCGCTCCGGCGCGGACGAACGACTGGAGCTCGTGCTCGTTGACAGGGGCACTGCGCAGTCGGCGGCCCAGCGACTCTCGAATAAATTCAACTACGAAGTTCGCCGAGTGCGATGGGACGAGCCGCCACGCAACGAGCACGGGGCCAAGGTCTTTCGCCCCATCCGTCATGCCTGGCGCGTCGAGGTGGCCCACGGCCATCTCGTGCGTCGGCGACGTCTGGCACGCTGCTTCGAGAACACCGTGACCTCAGCCACGGGGTGGTTGCACGTCGCCTCAATCGCCGAGGACCTTCGGGCGCTCTGCTGAGTCCGACTTCCGACAGACGACTCACTCCTCCTTCGGTGTGTCGTGAAGCCACAATCTGAAGACGTCGAACGTGGCGCCGCTGTCTGAACGGTTCTTCGCCGAAGTGGTGAGCCCCAAGCGCGAGAGCGAGGTTGCGCGAAGATTCGTTCCCCGTCAACATCTTGATGACGACGGCCTGGGCGCTCCAGTGATGCGCGGGCGTACTCCAATGCGAGTTGTGCTGCTCGGAAGGCGAAGCCGCGTCGCCGCTTTCCAGGGAACACCAGATATGAGAGATTCACCTCGTCACTCTCCAGTTCTCTCAGTTCGACGCCGCCGACCAAGACGTATGGGTCAAGGATCCAAATCCCCCAATGGCGAAGACTTCCCAGTGTTCGCCACGACGTTTGACACTGAGCAATGAATCTTTGAACATCGTCGAGTTGCGAAGGCCGTGGAGCTTCGAACCATCTCCGTTGCTCTTCATCCTCGCCGGCGAGCCATGCCGGAGCGTCATCCGTGACAAGTGGTCTGAGCATCACGACGCCGTCCGTCAGTATGGGTGTCGGCGTCTGGTCGTCCACGACATCAGTATCGCCCCACGACATGTCACACGTCGCGTCAAGGATCAAGGCGTGGCCCCTCCACCAACGACAGCGCCGATCTCGCACACCGGACAGGTGCTCTCGCGCGTCGTGACGTTCCAGTTCGCCCTCGACCCGAACCTGGAACAGAGAATCCTCTTCGCCAAGTGCGCGGGCGCTCGGCGCTACACCGTGAACCACCACCTGGCGAGGGTGAAAGCCAATCTGGACGCCAGATCGACCGAGCGAGAGATCCTGTCGGAGCGTGGTGATCCGTGCGAACCATCGACTCCCTCGCTCTCCTGGACTGGATTCTCCTTCATCAACGAATTCAACGCCTGGAAGAACGGACAGTCTGATGACTCGCCGGTCAACGAAGACGGGACCGGGGCCTTGCCTGGCGTCACGAACTGCCCGGCGACGTCTTCGAGTGCGCGAGCGTGGACGCGGCCCGGGCCTCGAGAACTTCTCGGCGTCGAGACGTGGCGAACGCAGCGGAACGCCCGTCGGGTTCCCCCGCTTCCAGGCCAAGGGGAAGGTGACGCCGAGCTTTCGACTGCGCAACCGCGCAACGTCAGCGCAGGTGCCCTCGAGCCAGCCCATCCGCTTCACCGATCCCTCACACCTGCGACTGCCGAAGATCGGGCAGGTGAAGCTCTTCGGACCGACCCGCAAGGTCCGCCGGATGATCGACGCCGGTCGCTTCCACGTGTACTCGGCGACGCTGACCCAGCGCGCCGGTCGCTGGACGGTGTCACTGACCGGCGTAGCGGCCGAGTTCCACCAGGCCGAGCGCAGTCGCACCAACCGTCACGCCGTCCCCGTCGGGGTCGACCGCGGGATCATCTCCCTCTGCGTCGCTGCCGACGCGAACGGTGTTCCCTTCGAGAGCTTCGAGGGGGTGAAAACACTGAAGCACGCACACGCGTCGCTCAAGGCGGCCAACCAGGCCCTGGCCAGAACCACACCGGGGTCCAAGGGTCGCCAACGAGCGAGGGCCCGGCTCGCCAAGCGACATCGCAAGGTCGCCAACACCCGACGACACCTCGTCCACCAAGCCTCCACGGCCCTGGTGGACCGTTGCCAGGTACTCGTGATCGAGGACCTCAACGTCGCGGGAATGGTGAGGAACCGCCACTTGGCGAGGGCGATCTCCGACGCCGCCATGGGAGAACTTTCCCGCCAGCTCCTCTACAAGGCCAGATTGGCACGGGGTCGAGGTTCGAGTGGCCGACAGATTCTTCCCGAGTTCCAAGACGTGTTCGGGTTGTGGCGAGGTCAAGAACGACCTCGACCTGTCGACTCGGACCTATTCGTGTGGATCCTGCGGTTTGGTCATCGAGCGCGACCTCAACGCGGCAATCAACCTCGCGCGCTGGCAACCCAGAGAACCGACCGCCGTGACAGTTTTGGACCCAACGCGCGTGCCGCTTCTCTCCACAGCCTGATCCCGCTGGGATCTGCACCGCGAAGCACGCGGGAAGAGCCGATCGTCACCCGCACAACCATCACAACAACGTGATGAGGGTCCTGGGTCGGAACCGAGTACTCCGACGAAGCATCGTCTAGGAGTTCGGACGGTGAGCAAGCACTGCTGAGCGAATTTGGTTCAGTTGGTCAAGGCGAACCGGTGGGTCCAAATAGGACACACGCTGTAACCATGAAACCCGTTCGTTCTACCGACATTTGTGGCCCTTCGGCGATATCGGCGAGAATGGAGGACTCGCGAAACCGAAAGTTGCCCCTTGTCCCGTACCCTGCGCCAGACCATCGACGAGACGAAGGCATCCTGGGCCCGCTCCAAAACCATCGTCACGCCGCCCCACGTCGTGGCGCGACCGCCCGAGCCCGGCAAGTACCGCGTCGCCTTCCTGATCTACCGCGGCAACCCGCGCTGTGGCGGCCAGGGCGTCTACACCCGCCACCTGACGCGCGAGCTGGTGAACCTCGGCCACAGCGTCGAGGTCTTCTCCGGTCCGCCGTGGCCGGAACTCGACGAGGGCGTCGGCTTCAGCGCCGTGCGCGGGCTCGACCTCTACCGCGACCCCGACCCGTTTCGGATCCCGGCGCCGAGTGAGTTCACGTCACTGGCCGACCTCTCGGAGTTCGGCGTGATGCTCACCGGTGGCTTCGGCGAGCCGCTGGCGTACTCACTGCGCATCGAGAAGATCCTGCGACACCGACGCGGTGACTTCGACATCATCCACGACAACCAGTGCATGGGACCGGGCATCTTGAAACTGCACCAGCAGGGCTGGCCGCTGCTCGAGACGCTGCACCACCCGATCACGGTCGATCGCTCGATCGCGCTCGATCACGCCGAGACCGCGTGGAAGCGCTACGCCACCAAGCGCTGGTTCGGCTTCTTGCGCATGCAGGTGCGCACCGTGAAGCAGCTGCCGGCGGTCCTGACGGTCTCGCACAACTCCAAGATCGACATCAACGCGCAGATGCAGGTGCCGCTCGAGCGGCTCACGGTCGTGCCGGTCGGCGTCGACCACACCGTCTTTCGCCCGTACGACGACGTCGTCAAGAAGAAGGGCCGCCTGATGGTGACCTCCTCGAGCGACGTGCCCATGAAGGGACTCGTGCCGCTGCTCGAGGCGATCGCGAAGCTGCGCGCCGAGCGCGACATCGACCTCATCGTCATCGGCAAGCCGCAACCGAAGGGCCGCGTCGCGACGGCGCTCGAGCGCCTCGGGCTCACCGACATCGTGACGACGATCACGGGCGTCAGTGACGAGGAACTGGCGCGACTCTACGGCGAGGCCGAGGTCGCGATCGTGCCGAGTCTCTACGAGGGCTTCTCGCTGCCGGCGATCGAGGCCATGAGCTGCGGCGTCCCGGTCGTGGCGACGACGGGCGGCGCGCTGCCCGAGGTCGTCGGCGTCAGCGAAGAGACCGGACTCCTCGTCGAACCGAACAACCCCGAGGCGCTCGTCGCGGCGATCGGACGACTGCTCGATGACGCGGCGCTGCGCGAGCGACTCGGCGCCGCGGGCCGCGCGCGCGTGATGGAGCGCTTCACCTGGGAGGTGACCGCGCGCGGCACGGCGGCCTGTTACGACGCCGATCCTCACCGGGCAGCCGCTGCCGGACTCGATGGACTTCGACTGATGCTCACCGCGCGCTACGAACAGCTCGGCCTGGAACGTGGCGACACGATGCTCGACCTGGGATGCGGGTTCGGTCGACACGCCTTCGAAGCGGCGCGGCGCGGCGCCGACGTGATCGCGCTCGACGCCGGTCGCGACGAGGTCGAGGGCGTCAAGAACATGTTCGCCGCGATGGTCGCCGCCGGCGAACTCGACGCCGCGACCCTGCACGCCGTCGCCGTGCAGGGTGACGCGCTGCACCTGCCGTTCCCCGACGCCGCCTTCGACCGGGTGATCTGTTCGGAGGTCCTCGAGCACATCCCCGACGACCTCGGCGCGATGGGGGAGTTGGCGCGGGTCCTCAAGCCCGGCGGCACGATGGCGATCACGGTGCCGCGCTTCGGTCCGGAGTTGATCAACTGGGCGCTCTCCGACGAGTACCACAACGTGCCCGGCGGCCACATCCGCATCTATCGCAAACGGATCTTGAAGGAGCGACTTCGCTCGGTCGGCCTGACCGACGTCGGTCACCACTACGCCCACGGACTGCACAGTCCGTACTGGTGGTTGAAGTGTCTCGTCGGCACGACGAACGACACCAACAAGTTCGTGAAGCTCTACCACCGGCTCCTCGTGTGGGACATCATGAAGGCGCCGTGGCCGACGCGACTGGCCGAGCGCGTCCTCGCACCGTTGATGGGCAAGTCGATCGTCGTCTACCTGGTGAAGCCGGCGTGACCACGACCATCGGCACCGTCGCCGGTGTCCCGGGTCTCTTGAGCCAGGGCGAGATCGCCGACAGCGCCGCGTCACCTCGCGTCGCTGCAACTGCGCAGCGGCGCGGTGCCGTGGTTCGTCGGCGGACACTGTGACCCGTGGAACCACGTCGAGGCGGCGATGGCGCTCACGGTGACCGGCTACGTGGACGAGGCGAGGGCGGCCTACCGGTGGCTCGCCGACACGCAACTCGGCGACGGCAGTTGGTTCAACTACTACCTCGGCGATCAGGTGAAGGACGCGCGCCTCGACACGAACGTCTGCGCCTACGTGGCGGCCGGGCTCTACCACTACCTCGTGGCGACCGAGCGACGTCGACTTCTGCGCGGCGCTGTGGCCGGTCGTCGAGCGCGCCCTCGACTTCGTGCTGCGCTACCAACACGACGACGGGACGATCGCGTGGTCGCTGGACGCGATCGGTCGTCGCGAGAGCTACGCCCTGTTGACCGGCTCGTCCTCGATCTTCCACTCGCTGCGCTGCGCGGTCGCGCTCGCCGAACGCGTCGGCGTCGCCAAGCCGGAGTGGGAACTCGCGGCCGGTCGACTCGGTCACGCCGTCGCGCACCACCCCGGCGCCTTCGCGCCGAAGAACGAGTTCGCGATGGACTGGTACTACCCGATCTTCTCCGGCGCGCTGTTCGGCGACGCCGGGCTGAAGCGCATCGATGACGGCTGGGAACGCCACGTCATGGACGGCTACGGCGTGCGCTGCGTGTCGACGAGCGACTGGGTGACCGCGGCCGAGACCGCCGAGTGCGTGCTGGCCCTCGACGCGCTCGGACAGACCGGTCAGGCGCTCGACCTCTTCAGCTACACCCGGCGCCACCGTCGCGAGGACGGCGCGTACTGGACCGGCATCGCCTACCCGAGTGAGGTCACGTTCCCGGACCGCGAGACGACGTCCTACACCGCCGCGGCGATCATCCTCGCCGCCGACGCGCTCACGTCGTCCTCGGCCGCCGCGGGACTGTTCCGCCACGACTCGCTGCCGATGCCCATCGACCTCGCCGGAGCCGGGCTGCCCGCTCGCTAGCGCACGCGCGTTAACGCGCGCAGCGATCCGCGCTCGGCGCGCTCGACGAAGTCGTCGCTCTCGAGCGCGGCGCGGTAGATCTCATAGGGTGGTCGACCGCCGTCGTCGGGGTTCGGAAAGACGTCGTGGATCAGCAGCAGTCCGCCGACCACGACCTTCGGCGTCCACGCCTCGTAGTCGGCCCACGCGACGTCGTGGCCGTGGCCGCCGTCGATGAAGAGGACGTCGAGCGGTTGGCTGAAGTGCGCGGCCACGGTCGTCGACGGTCCCGACGAGACCGATGACCGTCGATTCCAGACGCCGCCTCGGCGATCGTGCGCTGCCACGAGGGCAGCGTGTTCAGTCGACCGTCGCGCGGATCGACGAGCGAGTCGTCGAAGTGCTCCCAGCCCGCCTGGTTCTCCTCGCTGCCGTGGTGGTGGTCGAGGGAGTACAGCACCGAGTTGGTCGCCTCGGCCGCGGCGCCGAGGTAGACCGCCGACTTGCCGCACCACGCGCCGATCTCGAGCCACGTGCCGCGGTGCGCTGCGCTCGCCGTGGGCGAGCGCGAACTCGAAGAGCGCGAGGCCCTCGTCGCGCGGCATGAAGCCCTTCACCGTGTCGGCGTAGGCGAGGAGGTCGTCGCGGCGACTCATCCGACCGACACCGCCAGCGCGATGAGCGTCGCGAGGCCGAGTCCCGCGAAGACCACGCCGCCGAAGAGCCGAATGTGCTTCAGCGAGATCCGCTTCTGCAGGGCGCGGCCGCTGTAGGCACCGAGGAACGAGACGCCGACGAGGGCGAGCGACGAGGCCAGGAAGACCTCGAGTGGTTGGTGCAGCTTGGCCTCGAAGTTCGCGGCCTGGATCTGCGTGAGGTCGCCGAACTCGCCGATGAAGATCACGACGAAGGCCGTCGTGATCTCCTTCCAGCGCGTCGGCGACCTTCTCGATCGCCGCCTCGCGCTCGACCCTTCTCCTCTTCTTCGGACTCGGGCACGAAGAACAGATAGGCCGCGCCGCCGAGGAAGAGCACGCCGACGATCAGGTCCTTCCAGTGCACCGGGAACAAGCGTGAGCAGCGAGCCGGCGCCGACCGCGATGCCCATCTGGATGACCAGCGCCGACGCGCCACCGACGACGACCATGAGCGGCCGTGCCCGCGTGGCCATGATGACCGTCGCCAGGAACGTCTTGTCGGGCAACTCGAGGACGAACATGAGGGCCATGATGCCCACGAACGTCCCTACGTTCATGCGGTCATTAAAGCTGTTCGCGCATCGCCGCGGAGAAGGTCAGGCCCACGCGCATCCGTTCGATGTTCTGTTGGACCGTCTTCTGTTCGCCGGGGAGTCGGTGCGCGTCGTGGAACGCCTCGACCTCGTCGGCGAAGGCGGCGTCGTTGATGAAGGTGCGGATGCCCAGCGTCAGATACGACAGCGTGTTGGGCGGGAACTTCGCGAGCGCCTCGTCCCAGCGCGACGCGATGAGTCGCCAGACGCTCGGTCCGGTCGTGGCGTTCATCGAGAGCAGTCCCAACGTGCCCGAGGAGTCCTGGGTGCGGAACTCGTCGAAGCACCTGTCGGCGGCGTCGAGGGCCGAGCGCTCGTCGTTGAATCCCGAGAGCCCGCGCTGGTAGCGCTGCTCATCTTGGGGACTGGCGCCGTTGCGGTAGCGCTCGAGGAAGGTCTCGTAGTCGCCGGGACGGTCCTGATTGGCCACGATGCGCAGGATCGCGTTGGCGAGGTCGCCGTCGATGTCATTGGCCTCGAAGCGGCGTACCGCCTCGGCCTGGATCTCCTCGTTGCCACCGCTCGTGCCGAGCGTCGACAAGACGAGCGCGCGCAGTTGCGGCGTGAGTTCACTCTCGCCGGCACCGCGTCCCAGCCGAGGCGCGCGAACTGCGGTTCGAAGATCTCGCGCACGCGCACGGCGAAGCGGTCAAGCTGTCCGTCGGGCAGCGCCCGATCGATGAAGGCGACCGCGCCGGCGAGCGTGCCCCACGGCGTCGGCTCATCGACGTCACCGAGACCGGCGGCGATCGTCAGGAACTGATCGACGGTGATCTGACTCGAGAACAACAGCGCCCAGTTGTCCGAGAGCAACACGGCGCGTTCGACGGCGCTCAGCTCGTCGATGTGATCGGCGAGGGCCTTGGACTCGGTGACGCCGTAGCGCGAGCGGAAGTAGCCCGACCCGCCGGCGTTCAGCACGACCGGCGGCCTCGTCGGTGATGGCGATGGGCTCGTCTTCCAGGAGGTGCACGCTGGTCGCCTCGCCCTTCAGCGAGCGCGTCGCGACCGGGACCTTCCAGTTCGAGCCGATCGAGCTCGCGCCGCTCGCCGGTCCGTAGGCGAAGGGGACCTGGGTGATCAGGCCGTCGCTCAGCGTGACGAGCGGGTAGCCGCCCTGGAGGATCCAGGTGTTCATGACGTCGCGCACCGGCTCGCCGGAGACCTCTTCGATGGCGTCCCACAGGTCGGTCGTGCGCGTGTTGGCGTAGCTGTGCTTGCGCAGGTAGTTGCGGATGCCGTCGCGACAGGTCTCTTCGCCCGAGGTACTGCTCGAGCATGCGCAGAATCGCCGCGCCCTTTTCGTAGGTGAGGCGGTCGAACATGCCCTGCGTGTCGTCGGGCGAGATGACCTCGTACTCGATCGGTCGCGTCGCGTGCAGTCCGTCGATGTCGAGCGCCAGGTCGCGCTCGGCGCAGAAGGTGACCCAGACCTTCCACTGGGGGCGAAAGGCGTCCTGGCACATGACCTCCATGAACGTGGCGAAGGCCTCGTTCAGCCAGATGCCCTCCCACCACTCCATGGTGACGAGGTCGCCGAACCACATGTGGGCGATCTCGTGCATGACGACCTTGGCGACGCGCTTCATCTCGGCCAGTGACGCCTTGGCCGGGTCGATCAAGAGGTCGGGCATCCGGTAGGTGATGCAGCCGAGGTTCTCCATCGCGCCCTGCATGAAGTCCGGGATCGCGACCATGTCCAACTTGTCGCCGGGATAGGGGATGTCGAAGTACTCCGAGAAGTAGCGCAGCGCGAACGCGCCGGCCTCGAGGGCGTGCGCCGGCGAGGTGCGCGTTGCCGATCGGAAAGACGATGCGCAGCGGCACGCCGTCGACGTCGAGCGCCTCGGTCTCTTCGAAGGGCCCGATGATGAAGGCCACGAGGTACGTCGACATCTTCATCGTCGGGGCGAAGCTGACCGTGCGCTGGCCGTTGCCGAGGTCGGTGTCCGAAGCGACCGGCGAGTTGGAGTACGCGGCGAGGTGACTCGGCACCGTCAGGTTCACCTGGTACGTCGCCTTGAAGGCCGGCTCGTCCCAGCAGGGGAAGGCCCGTCGCGCGTCGCAGTTCTCGAACTGCGTGGTGGCGATGGTGTGCTTGACGCCGGAGGGGTCGGTGAACGTCGAGCGGTAGAAACCGTGCAGCTGGTCGTTCAAGATGCCGTCGAAGGCGATCTCCAGGACGGCCGGACCGGCGGGCAGCTTGGAGTCGAACGTGTAGGTGGCGAACTCGTACTGCTCGTCGAGCGCGAGGTCGATCGAGCGGTGCGCCGTGCCGCCGGCGGTCAGCGTGGCGGCGCCGAGGTCGAGTTCGATGGCGTTGAGTTTCACTTCGTTCGTCGACTCGGCGATCTCGACGTCGATCTCGACGCGACCGGCGAACGTGGCGCTCTCGAGGTTCGGCGTGATGAAGATTCGATAGGCCGAGGGGAGGACATTTCGGCCGAGACGATAGGGGTTGTTTTCAGTGGTCATATGGAACAACCGTACTTGGCGGCGAACTATCCTCGCTAAGTGACCGATAGCCCCACGCCGGTTTCACTGCGCGTGAAACCCGGTCCGAATCGCCTGGCGGTGACCGGCATCGGCAACGCGATGCTCGACATCATCTCGCAGGATTCGAACGAGGTGTACAAGCAAGCTCGGTCTCGTGAAGGCGGCGATGTCGCTGATCCAAGAGGACCAGCTCGAGACCTTCTTCAACGCCATGGGTCCGACGATCCAGATGTCCGGCGGCTCGGTCGCCAACTCGATCGCCGGCGTGGCCGCCCTCGGCGGGACCTGCGGCTACATCGGCAAGGTGGCCGACGACGACTTCGGCAATCGCTTCACGCACGACCTCACGTCGATGGGCGTCGAGGTCGACCTCGCGATCGCCGCACCCGGTGAGGGCGCGACGGGACGGTGTCACGTGTTCATCACCGACGACGCGCAGCGCACCATGGCCACGTACCTCGGCGCGTCCAACCAACTACGGGTCTCGGACATCAACGAGGCCCTGATCTCGCGTTCCGAGATCACCTACGTCGAGGGCTACCTGTTCGACCTGCCCGCCGGCCAAGGAGGCGATCCACAAGGTCGTCAACTTCGCCCACGACTACGACTCGATGGTCGCGCTGTCGTTGTCGGACATGTTCTGCGTCGACCGTCACCGTCGCGACTTCTTGGAGTTGGTCACTAATGACGTCGACGTGTTGCTCTGCAACGAGACCGAGGTCTGTTCGCTGTTCCAAGTGTCGACACTCGATGAGGCCTTTCGGAACCTGGAAGAACTCGGCATCCTCGCGGTCGTCACGCGCGGTCCGATCGGCGCCGACGTCCTCACGGTCACGGGTGTCGTGAGCGTGCCCGCGCACGAGGTCGAGCACGTCATCGACCAGAACGGCGCCGGCGACATGTTCGCCTCGGGCTTCCTCTACGGGCTGGCGCTCGGCGCCGATCCGGTCGAGTCGGCCGAGCTGGGATCGCTGTGCGCGGGTGAGATCATCTCGCACCTCGGCGCGCGGCCCGAGAACGACCTCGAAGAACTCGCGATCGAAGCAGGACTGCTGTAGCTAGATTCCTTGCGCGTCGAGGATCGCGTCGAGTTCGCGCGTGTGCACCGTCTCCCACTTCACCCAGGCGATGGCGATCGGGATGCACGCGAGCAACATCAGCGCGTCGCCGCCGATCCACATGATGGCGCCACCCAGGTGGATGTTGGAGAGGATGCCGGCCTTCGTCGAACCGCGCGGCGCCATCGCGGCGTAGGCGGGGAACGGCGTGTGCGACGACATCGACAGCGCCAGGCCGGTGAACGTGTCGACCGGAACCGCGGCCATGACGAAGACGAGGCGCAGACCGCGGTGGATGGTCGTGCCGCGCTCGAGCCCGAAGGCCACGCGGAAGAAGAGATAGCCCGACGACGAGGAAGCCGATCTGTTCGAGGTGGTGCACCCACTCGTGCTCCATCATCAGATTGAACAGTCCGGTCAGGTGCGTGACGGGGATGAAGACGAAGTAGGCCGCGAAGCCGAAGAGCGGCGTGCGTGATCGATCGTCATGAACCGTCCGTCGAGGAAGTGACGGATACGTTCGCCGCCGGCGTCGTAGGCGAGGTCGAGCGGTGCGGACAGGGCGAACAGCGGGGCCGCCACCATGATCAACAAGAGGTGTTGGATCATGTGGTCGCTGAAGTACTCCATGTCGAAGACGCCGATGACCGACTGCGTGGCGATGAAGGTGACGATGAGTCCCGCGAGGAACGACACCGTTCGCTTAGCGGACCAATTCGCGACGCGTTGTGCGCCAATCATGTACAAGCACGAGCGCGCCGAAGAGCAAGAGCAGCGGTAACACACCGAGGTGCCACTGGTTCCAGTCGTGCCACGAGAACTGCGGGCGAGACGACGACATGGCAGGCACGTGTCGATTCTAGAACCGCCCCTAACGCGCGAAAATTCGCCCGGTACACTGGCTCGGTGAAGTCGAAGTATCTCTCTCGCCGAGCGATCGGCCTACATTTCGCGCTCGTCGCCTGGGTCATCATCTGCCTCGCCGCGGCGTGGTGGCAGGTCGACGCCGCGATCCTCGGCAACTCGCTGAGTTGGCTCTACACCATCGAGTGGCCGTCCTTCGCGGTGCTCGGCGTCTTCGGGTGGTACGCGTTGCTCAACGCCGAGAAGATCACCGAACACCAGGAAAAGGCCCGCAAGGAGTACGAGGAGAAGATGCGCGCCGAGGCGCAGATTGGCGCGCCAGGTCGAGCAAGAAGAGGACCCCGCGCTCGCGGCCTACAACGACCATCTGGCCGAGATCGCGACGCGTCCGAAGAAGAGGCTCTGGGGACACTGATGGAAGTCGCATTCCGGCGCTACCGGATCATGTCCTTCGTCACGGGTACGACGCTGCTCACGCTCTTCGTGATGTTGCTGTTGCACACCGTCGACCTGACGTTCTGGAAGCACATCGAGATTCTGGTGAAGATCGACGGCATCGCCCACGGCATCGTGATGTACCCGCTCTACATGATCGCCAGCTTCAACATGGTGCTTGAAGTTCCGCCTGCCCCTCGTGCTGTTGGTCTTGATGTTGCTCGCGGGGTTCTTGCCGGGTGTCGCGTTCTACCTCGAGCACCGCATGCGACTGCGGCTCTACCCGAACGGTCTGCCCGCGAAGTGAGCAGTCCCTGGCTCGAACGCCGGGTGATCGCCTTCGCGCACCAGGGTGGCTCCTACGAGGGACCGTCCTCGACGTTGGCCGCGATCAAGCACGCGCTCGCCGAGGGTGCGACGGCGATCGAACTCGACGTCCACGCGACGTCGGATCGCCACATCGTGGTCTGTCACGACGAGACCGTCGATCGCACGACGAATCACCACGGCGCGATCGCCGATCACACGTTGGCCCAGTTGCGCGAGATGGACAACGCGTACTGGTGGATCGCCGGCGCGACGGTGACGCCCGGTCACGCGCCCGAGGAGTACGTCGAGCGCGGCAAGGCACCGGCGAATCGCGACTACGGCATCGTGACGCTCGAAGAGGTCGTCGAACGCTTTCCCGGCGTGCTGTTGAACCTCGATCTCAAGCGCACCGAACCCGACGTCGAGCCGTACGAAGAGTTACTGGCGAACGAACTGCGCCGCCTGGACCGATTGGACTCGGTCATCGTCGGTTCGTTCCACGACCTCGCGGTGCAGAAGTTCCGCGCGTTCGCACCCGAGGTCGCGACGTCGGCCGCGACCGGCGAGGCCGCGACCTTCTACTTCTCGATGCTCGAGGGCGTGCCCAGCGTGCCGCCGGTCTGCGCCTTTCAGGTGCCCGCCGTCTACGGCGACGTCACCGTCGTCGACGAACGATTCGTCGAGACGGCCCACGACGCCGGTATCGCGGTGCACGTATGGACGATCAACGACCCGGGCGAGATGCACCAACTGCTCGACGTGGGCGTGGACGGGCTGATCAGCGACCGACCGACGCCACTGGTCCAGGTGCTGCGCGAACGCGCTGCGCCTGGGACGGCGTCCTTTAACCGCGCACCGTCCAGGCGATTCGTCGTAGGTCCGGGACTTCCGGAAGTTGTTGGAACCCCGCTGCGACGTAGGTGGCGACAGCGCCGACGTTCGCGCTTGGCGTGCACACTGTCGCGTATGACGATCCCAAAGTGCGCAGCGCGGCCGCGGCGCCAATGCTGATCGCAGTGCCGTAGCCCCGGCCGCGATGCTCGTGATGCACGCCCACCGGTTCGAGTAGTCCCGGTTTACCTGGACCGGCCGACCACACGGTCGCCACCGCTACAGCGGTGTCGTCGTTGTCGTAGGCGAGCAGACACTGCGCCGATTCGTACGGCACTCCCGCGGCCATGGCGTTCCAACGCTCACGCGAGAAGGTCGAGTTGGCGAAGGCCGCACGCTGCACCGCAACGCGGACGTCGGCTAACTCTGGTCCGACGACCTCGACGCGGAGACCGCAGTCCTCGACGGGCGCAGTGAGGTCTCGCTGCAGGGGTGTCCACGGTTCATCGGGGACCCACCCGACCTCGCGCAGTAGTGAGCGCAACGTTTCGCCGAAACGCGCTTCGACGCGCACCTCGCCGCGCGGCAACACGCCCCGATCCGGATGCAGATCGCCGAGCAACTGGTGAGCGAGTGTTGCGTCGTCCTCGTATCCAGGCGCGATTGCCATCCGTATCAATTGGGGACTGTCGAGTAGACCGACGGCGAGCACCGCTCCGTTGTGACGCCACGTCCTCAGTACCGCGGCCAGTGCCTCGGGTCCGTGCTGCCAGTTCCAGCCCAGATCGCCGGGATGCAATTGGACCGGCAAGCCGTCGGTCTGCCATTCGCGCATCGCGTTGACGATCTCATCGAGCTCGCCGACGTCGGGAACGTTCAACTCAACTGAAGAACTCATAGTGAGATCCCCTCGCTATAGGCGTGGACGGGGAAACAGCGAAAAGCCTTAGCCGCGACCGCAGTTCGGCTTCTTACCGTGGTTGGCCTTCTTCTTGGCGCGCATCTTGCGCTTCACGGTTCGCTTTGACATAGGTGACAATGTTAGTTGATTGGTGCAACGCCGAGCCAAACGAGGAGATCAGCATGGAGAACGGTGAAGTCGTCACTGGTCAGTTGGTCCTCGTCGCGACGCCCCTGGGCAATCTCGGTGACATCTCGCGTCGTGCGTTGGAACTCCTCGAAACGGCCGACGTCATCTACTGCGAGGACACGCGACGTTCGAGCACGCTCTTCAGCGCGCATGACATCGCGGTCAACGGACGACTACGCGCCCTGCACGAGCACAACGAGGCGTCGATGAGCGAGACGATCGTCGCGCAGGTCGCGAGCGGCCAGACCGTCGTCGTGATCAGTGACGCCGGCACGCCGGGCATCAGCGATCCCGGGTCGCGCGCCGTGGCCGCCGTGGCCGCGGCCGGGCTGCGCGTCACCACCGCGCCGGGACCGTCGGCGGTCGTGGCGGCGCTGACGATCAGTGGACTGCCGACCGAGCGCTTCGCCATGGAGGGTTTCATGCCGCGCAAGTTCGGCGAACGAGAACTGCTCTACGCCCAGTGGGTGAACGAACCACGCACGATCGTGTTCTACGAATCGCCGCAGCGACTGGCGGCCACGTTGGCCGAGATGGTCGTGCAGTTCGGCACTCGGCGCATCGCCGTCGCGCGCGAGATCACGAAGCTGCACGAAGAGGTGCTGCGCGGCACGCTCGAGGCGATCGCCGACTACCTCAGCGGTCGCGAGGTACTGGGCGAGATCGTCGTCGTGCTCGAGGGCATGCACGAGGTCGAGGTCATCGACGACGAACTCATCCGCGCGGCGCTGCGCGACCAGATCGACGAGGGCACGAGTACTCGCGACGCGGTCGCCTTCGTCGCCGAATCATTGGGCGTCGCGCACCGCACCGTCTACCGGATGGCACTCGAGCTCCGGGCGGACGACTCGATCTAATCGGACTCAGCGCAGCGGGTGCTGCGGACGCTCAGTCGGTCAATATTCGTGCCACGTCATTCAGTCGTTCTGGCACGACGCGCCACCACATCCATCGACCCCTCTTCTCACCCTCGATTAGACCGGCGGCGGCCAAGATCCTCGTGTGGTGTGAGACCGTGGGCTGACTCTTGTTGAGCGGCTCTTCCAGAGCGCAACTGCACACTTCGTCGTCGGAGGCGATGAGTGACAGCATGCGAAGACGGGCCGGGTCACTCAGCGCAGAGAAGATCTGCGAGAGGTCGTTTGCTTCGGCCTCGGAGAGCGCCGTTCCCGATAGCGGGTTACAGCAACTCACCAGGTCATCGTCGATCGTGATTGTCTTTCGCTGAACCATGAACCTCATTCTAGTATTGACAGTCATCAATGTGATGGCTACTCTTTATATCGACGTATATCAATCTAACGGAGGTAGCAATGTCACGACTTCAACTGGCGCTGAACGTTTCGAATCTCGACGAGGCGATCGAGTTCTATTCCAAGTTCTTCAAGACCGAACCCGCGAAGATTCGATCGGGTTACGCCAACTTCGCCATTGCCGAGCCGCCACTCAAGCTCGTGCTCTTCGAGAATCCCGACGTCGCCGGCACCATCAATCACCTGGGCGTCGAAGTGTTCTCGACCGATGAGGTCGTCGACGCAACCAAGTACCTCGCGGCCCAAGGCTTTGCCACCGACATCGAAGACGGCACGGTCTGTTGCCACGCACTGCAAGACAAGGTCTGGGTCGACGGTCCCGATGACGCTCGCTGGGAGGTCTACACGGTGTTGGCCGATGCCGTGGCGGCCGAGACTGACGACGGTGACGCCTGCTGTTCGACGTCATCGCTTCCGAGTTCTGCACTACGGGCAGACACTTGCTGCTGACGCCCCCAATTGTGGCGACACCAGGTCATCCGGTCCTGGGGCGCCGCGTCTTTGCGGAGTTCCTCGGGAGCCTCCTGTTGAGTGCCGTCGTCATTGGTTCGGGTATCGCCGCGCAGACCCTGTCGCCGCACCTGACTGGTCTGGATCTCTTGGAGAATGCCGCGGCCACGGCTGGCGGTCTGTACGTCTTGATCTTGATGATGGGTCCGGTCTCGGGGGCGCACTTCAATCCAATCGTCACTCTCGTCGACGCCGTGACGGGCGGACTGCGGTGGCGTGACGTGCCGTGGTACGTGAGCGCCCAGGTGGTGGGTTGCACGAGTGGGGCGGTCGTCGCGAATGTGATGTTCTCACACAGTGCCGTCAGTATCTCGACCCATCACCGTGCGTCGATCGCCCACCTCTTCGCAGAGGTGGTGGCGAGTGCCGGTTTGATCCTGGTGATCTTCAGCCTCACGAGATCGAATCGTGGCCATCTCTGTGCCTCTGCTGTGGCGACCTATATCGGCGCGGCGTACTTCTTCACCAGTTCGACGAGTTTCGCCAACCCGGCAATCGCCGTCGGCCGAATGTTCTCCAACACGTTCGCCGGCATCGCGCCGGCATCGGCACCGGGCTTCATCGTCGCCGAACTCATCGGCGCTGCCCTGGGCTACGTCGCGATCGTGACGTTGTATCCACTCGCACCGCGCGTGTTGCACGAACTCGAGTCGTAGCGAAGGGAATCGAACCATGACCGAAGCCAAGAAGCCCGAGATACTCTTCCTCTGCGTGCACAACGCCGGCCGATCACAGATGGCGGCCGCCTTCGCTCGCGCAGTTGGGCGGGGAACGCGTCATCGTTCACTCAGCGGGGACGGCACCGGGGGAGCGGTTGAATCCCGCCGTCGTCGATGTCATGCGCGAACGAGGTATCGACCTCACTGGTCTCGCGCCGCAGGCACTGACCGAAGCGATGGGACTCGAATCGGATGTCATTGTCACAATGGGCTGTGGTGACACGTGCCCGGTCTATCCCGGCACGCGCTACCTCGATTGGGAGCTCACTGATCCCGCCACGCTCACACCCGAGGAAGTCCGTCCCATTCGAGACGAAATCGAAGCACGGGTGGTTGCGTTGCTCGACGAACTCTTGGCTCCGCCGCGGACGTAACGAGTTCTTCGAGACACCTTGGACGAGTCGCGCAAAGCATTCGCCTTACTATCCTTGACTGATGGCTCGCTTCTATCTCACGACGCCGATTTACTACGCGAACGACGCCCCACACGTCGGAACCGCCTACACGACGGTCAACGCCGACGCTCTGGCGCGCTGGCACCGGCTGATCGGGGACGAGACGAAGTTCCTGACCGGAACGGACGAACACGGCCAAAAGGTGGCCGACGCCGCCGCCAAGAACGGGCAGTCACCCCAGGAGTGGACCGACCTCAAGTCCGAACAGTTCCGCCAGGCCTGGGCGGCGCTCAATATCCAGTACGACGACTTCATCCGCACGACCGAATCGCGACACTACGAGAGCGTGCAGAAGTTCCTCACCGCGATCTACGACAACGGCTACATCTATAAGGACATCTACAAGGGCCTCTACTGCGTGAGCTGCGAGGACTACTACACGATCGAGACCAGCGTCAACGGCAACTGCCCGATCCACGGTCGACCGCTCATCGAGATGGAAGAGGAGAACTGGTTCTTCAAGCTCAGCGCCTTCGAGGACCAGCTGATCGAGTACTACGCACAGCACCCCGGTTTCGTGACGCCCGAGACCAAGCGCAACGAGGCGCTGTCGTTCATCAAGGGCGGCCTGCGCGACATCTCGATCACCCGCACGTCGATCAAGTGGGGCGTGCCGGTGCCCGTGGGACGCCGAGCACGTCTTCTACGTCTGGTACGACGCGCTGATCAACTACCTGACCGCCATTGGTTACGGACGCGACGACGACGAGGTCGAGAAGTGGTGGCCGAACTCGCACCACATCATCGGCAAGGAGATCATCCGCTTCCACTGCGTGTGGTGGCCGGCGATGTGCATGGCGGCCGGCGTCGGTCCGGTCAGTCACGTCCAGGTGCACGGGTGGCTGCTTGCTCGGCGGACAGAAGCTGTCCAAGACGATGGCCGCCGAAGGCGAGGTGCGCCTCACCGACATCGCGCCGATCGAACTGACCAATGAGTTCGGCGTCGATCCGCTTCGCTACTACCTACTTCGCGAGACGGCGCTCGGCAACGACGGCGACTTCTCGCACGAGGGGATCCTCGCGCGCTACAACACCGACCTCGCCAACAACCTGGGCAACCTCGTCGCGCGCGTGACGACGGTCGTCGCCACGAAGTGCGACGGCGTCGCGCCGTCGCCTCGCGACGACTCACCGCTGCGCGCACCGGCCGAGTCGGCGATTGCCGATACCGCGACGGCGTGGAACGACTTCGCTCCGCAGAGCGCGCTCGTGGCGACGTGGGAGCTCATCGGCGCGACCAACGCCTACCTCGAACAACTGGCGCCGTGGAAGATGGAACCGGGTGACGAACTCAACGCCGTCATGGGTGACGCCCTCGAGGCGATCCGACTCGTGGCGATCCTCGCCACGCCCGCGATGCCCTCGGTCTGTGAGGAGATCTGGCGGCGCATCGGACTCGACGGCGCACCGACCGACATGGTCTTTGCCGAGAGCACGACCTGGGGTCGCTACCGCAGCGACGCGACGATCACGAAGGGCGAGCCACTCTTCCCGCGAATGAAGAGCGACGAGTGAGTCACTGGACCGACGCGCACTGTCACCTCCAAGAGCAGTTCCTCGGTGACGAGGAGACGACGGCGAAGTTGCTCGACACCCTGACGCGCACCTTCGAGGGCGGCGTCGACCGCGTCGTCGTGATCGGCACCGACGCCACGACCTCGGCCCAGGCCCTCGAGATCACGTCCGTCGACGGCCCCGTCGATATCTACGCCACCGTCGGCCTGCACCCACACGACGCTCGCCAGGACATCGAGCCGGTCCTCGCGCTGGCTCGCCGGGGCCACCCGAAACTGGTGGGAATCGGCGAGTGTGGCCTCGATTACTACTACGAGCACTCGCCGCGGGCCGACCAGCGCCGGGCCTTCGCCACGCAGATCGCCCTGGCCCACGAACTGGACCTGGCCCTCGTGATCCACGCCCGCGACGCCTTCGACGACCTCTTCGACGTGCTCACCAGCGAGGGCGTCCCCGAGCGCACCGTCGTGCACTGTTTCACCGGCACGACCGACGACGCGCAGGCCTGCCTCGCGTTGGGTTGCGACATCTCGATCTCCGGCGTCGTCACGTTCAAGAACGCCGAGCTGTTGCGCGACGCCGTGCGCTCGGTGCCGTTGGAGCGACTCCACGTCGAGACCGACAGCCCGTTCTTCGCGCCCGTGCCGTATCGGGGGAAGGCCAACGAACCGGCCTACGTGACGGTCGTGGGGGAGTTCGTCGCCGAACTGCGCGGCGAGAGCTTCGTCGAGGTGCGCGAGGCGACCAGGGCGAATACGGCCCGACTTTTCCGACTGCCGTCGGAATAAACAGTATCTAATCAGGAAGTTCAGCGACCATTTTGGTCGTGAGTTGCCGCGAGACCCGCGCTCTCCTAGCGTTGTGGGCCGGGGGGATTGCCTATACCCCGGTGTTGTGGCGGAGGGTGGAGATCTGAGGGCATCAAACCCACGGGCGCTGTGGCGTCCGGTGTCGGTACTGATCATGATCGTCGCACTGGTGGCACCCGCGGTGCTCGTCGCGCCCGTGACCGCCGACGCCTCGACCCACGCGCGCCGTCACATGCCCAATCTGGTCGGTCTCACGCGCGGCCAGGTCTACAACGTCATGCGCCGCGACGCGCTGTACTTCGTCACGACCGGACCCGGGAGCTCGAACGGCACCTGGAAAGAGGCGGTCGGCCAGTCGCCCAAGGCGGGCACGGTCGTGCCGTGGCACTTCCAGGCGACGGTGCGGGTGTCGACCGCGAACCCGCACGCAGCGACGGCGCGTGCCCCGGCTGATCGGTCTCTCGCGGGCCCGGACCTACGCGGTCATGAAGCGCGCGCAACTGTTCTTTCGTACGCGCGGACCAGGGAGTACGAACGGAAAGTGGATCGTCGTCCTTCGCCAGTCGCCCAGGGCCGGGACCCGCGTGCGCTGGCACGCCACGATCTCGCTCGTCGTCAGCACGAAGCGCCCGAAGAAGCCGGTCAAGAAGCCGGTCACGACGACCACGGTGAAGAAACCCAAACCGGTCTGTACGCCGGTGCCGACGACGACGGCGCCCACCACGACGACCGTGGCGACCACGACGATCCCCGGCGAGACCACGACCACCACTACCGCGCCGCCGCCGGTCACGACGTCGACGATCTGCAAGGTGCCAGTGACGACGACGACGAGACCACCAAAGAAGAAGCCGGTGAAGTACCGCATCGGCGACGCGACGTGGTACCGCTACATCCCGAATCACTGCGCCACGTGGTACCTGCCGCGCGGCACGCGCATCACGGTGCGCGACCTCAAGACCGGCAAGGTGATCCACTGCATCGCGTCGGACCGCGAGGCGGCCCACGGCAACCGCGTGGTCGACCTCGACACCCAGCAGTTCGCCGAGTTAGCCCCCCTCGTCCCAAGGAGTCATCGTCGTTAAAGTCTCGTGGTGACCCATACGCGCACCGAACTTCGGGCGCTGCTCGACGAGCACGGACTCAAACCGTCGCGGGCCCTGGGCCAGAACTTCGTCGTCGATCCCAATACCGTGCGCCGCATCGCGCGCCTGGCCGACGTGCACGAGGGCGACCTGGTCCTCGAGATCGGCGCCGGACTCGGTTCGCTCACGCTGGCCCTCGTCGAGACCGGCGCCGAGGTGCACGCCATGGAGGTCGATCGCTATCTGCTCGAACCGCTGCGCTCGGTCGTCGGTCCTCACGGCGTCACCGTGCACCACGCCGACGCCCTGCACGCGGACTACGCCGAGATCCTCCAGGGCCGCGAGGCCGTCGTCGTGGCGAACCTGCCCTACAACGTCGCGACGCCGTTGGTCTTGCACCTGCTCGAGAGTGAACCGCTGGTTCGTCGAATGCTGGTCATGGTGCAAAAGGAAGTGGGCGAGCGCTTCGCGGCACACGCCGGCGACGAGGCCTACGGGGCCGCGTCACTGCGGGTCCAGTACTTCGCCGACGCGCGCGTCGTGGGCAAGGTCAGTCCGACGGTCTTCCTGCCGCGACCCAACGTCGAGTCGGCCCTGGTCTCGATCGTTCGACGTCCGAGCGTTCGTGTCGACCCGTCGCTCGTGAGCGAAGCCGAGCTCTTCGAGGTCATCCGCACGTCCTTCGGTCAACGACGAAAGATGTTGCGCCGGTCGCTGGCCGAGTGGTCGAGCGACGGCGTGTTCGAACGCGCCGACGTCGCCGAGACGAGACGGCCCGAAGAGTTGACGATCGAGGAGTTCGCGCGACTGGCGGCCGCCAAATGATCGAACTGATGGCCCACGCCAAACTCACGTGGAACCTAGAGATCCTCGGACGGCGCGAGGACGGTCTGCACGAACTGCGCAGCGAGATGACCACGATCGGACTGCACGACGTGCTCTTCGTGGACGAGAGCGGCGACCACCTCGAGATCCTCAATCCGTTCTCGATGGAGGTCGCGACTCGACGAGACCAACCTGGTCGAAGCGCGCGCTGAGACTCGTCGGTCGACGAGCCGGCGTGCGCGTCGAGAAGTCGATCCCCGTCGGCGGCGGACTCGGCGGCGGGAGCGCGGACGCCGCGGTCATCCTTCGATGGGCCGGGGGAGTGACCAACGAACTGGCCGTCACCCTCGGCGGTGACGTGCCGTTTTGCCAACACGGTGGTCGGGCGTTGGTCGAAGGCGTCGGCGAGCGGCTGACGGAGTTGCCCTACGAGGCGCGAGCACTGACGCTCATCGTGCCGGACTTCGGCGTCTCGACCGGCGACTCCTACCGGGCCTACGACGAGATGCGCGCCGACGGCTGGTCACCGAGTGGTTCGAATCACCTCGAAGAGCCGGCCGGGCGGGTCGAGCCGCGACTGGCATCCACGTTGGCCTGGCTGCGCGCGGAGATCGGACCAGACGTACAGCTCGCCGGATCAGGTTCTTCGATGTTCGTCGAGGGGCACTTGAGCTCGAGCGAGAGTCGCTGGGACATGACCGGTCCCGAGGGCCCTCTCCAGTTGTCCACGCTCACTACGACGCCACGATAAGGCGTCGACGAAGGCTATTTACCGGCGGCGCGACGCTGAAAGCGGGTTCGCTTCAGCATCTTCTTGTGCTTCTTCTTGCGCATGCGCTTGCGGCGCTTCTTGATTAGTGATCCCATGGCTCGGACCAACTTACTAGGTTTCGCCCCTACGCCCAGAAAACGACGCCCTCGTCGGTCCCTAGGAAGGGTCGCTGACGCGCTCGATTCGCAGGGCCTGACGGGGGCAGCCGCGCACCGCGAGTCGTGCCGATTCGTAGGTTCGCTCGCTCGTTCATCGACGTCGATCCCGGCCGCAGGATCGGATAGCCCCACTCATCCATGCGCACCAGTTCGGGCGCCAGTTCGTGACAGTGCCCGAAGCCGTCACAGAGGATCGGATCCACTTTCAACACGAAGTGATCGCCCCGGCGTGTCATTCCCACACCAACTCGGACTCGTGTTCGATCTCGGGCACCGCGACCCAGTGCTTCCTCGACGTCGCCGCGACGCACGGTGTGCCGTGCACGTGGACTCGATATCGGCCGCGAAGACGCTCAACGCCGACTCGACCAGTCGCACGACGCCGTCGGGGTGGCGACAGGCCCCGCGACCGTCGATGATCGCGCAGCGTTCTCGCAGTCGCGTCAGTACCGACGTCGCGTCGGGCGAACCCGCGACGAGCGCGGCGAGGTCCTCGGCCAGCGCGGGAAGTCCGAAGGCGCACGGGCCGCACTGGCGCGAACTCTCATTCGCCATCCACCGAACCACCCGGTGCGTCTCGGCCAGTCCGCACGCGTCCTTCGGCACGACGACCAGGACGCCCGCGCCGACTCGGGCACCGAGCGGATGGAGCACCTCGTCGCAGTAGGCGACGTCCAGGTGCTCGGCCGAGAGCCACACGCCGCCGTACCCACCGGTGAGGACGGCCTGGGGATCGTCGTCGGCTCCGGCGTTGTGCAGGATCGCCCGCAGTGGCATACCGAGCGGCACTTCATGGACCGTCGGGTGCGCCACGGCGCCGGAGATCGAGACCAAGGCGCTCCCGGGACTGGTCGGCTGTACCGATCTCGCGGAACCACGCCGCGCCGAAGTGACCGATGAGTCCCACCTGCGCGGTGGTCTCGGCGTTCACGACCAGTGCGGCCGCGCGTCCCACGTGCAAGACGTCGGGTCGCTTCGGTCGATACTGCGGCATCGTCTCGTTGTCGTTCAGCCAGTGCACGAGCGCGGACTCCTCGCCGGCCACGTAACGCCACGGTGGCGTGCGCAGGGCGAACTCCGCGCCACGACGTCGAGTCGCGTTCGTTCAACGCCCGTCGGACGTGGTGCACGACGGCCGCGTCGTTGCGCGACACGCAGACGTCGATGTGCGTGGCGCCGATCATCGAGGCGAGATACTCGGCGCCGTCGAGCATGAGGTGCGGGTTCGTCGAGAGCAAGGTGCGATCCTTGTGACCCATCGGCTCACCCTCCATGGCGTTCACGACGACGACCTTTTGACGTCCGCGCTCGCGACGCACGAAGTCCACCTTTGTCGCCGTCGTGAAGCCGGCGCCACCACGACCGGCGAGTCCCGAGGCGTCGAGCTGTTCGAACAGTCCGCGTCTGGGGCGCGGCGCCGAAGGTCGCTTCGTGTTCACGCAGCGTGAGCGGTCGACCCGAGGCGCCGTGCAGCACCCGCGGGAGCGACACGGTCATCGTCACCGTCGGACTCCCGCGTCGCCCGAGGACGCCGAGTCTTCGGGGCGAGCGATCGGTGAGAGCGCGGTGCGACCCGACGCGCGCGTCGGTCGCTTGACGTAGCGCCAGATCGCGGTGACGAAGACCGCGCACGGCGCACGCCGTGACGACCACGAGTCCGATGCCGGAGCGAGCGTCGGTGCCGGTCAAGAAACTGTGGACGACGGCCGCCACGAAGGCCAGCCAACTGAACCAGTGGATGAACCGCCAGGACGCGTTGGCGATACGAGTCTTCATCAGACTCGAGACCCACACGCAGAGCATCAGGTCGAACGCGACCGTCCCGAGCGCGACGTTGAGGCGTTCGTAGTGCGAGGTCATCGGGACGACCGCTGACAGCCAGCCGGTCGGGACGTAGCTGTCGACGATCGTCGTGACGATGTGCACGACGAGAAAGGCCATCGCGACTATCGACAGCGAACGGTGGAGTTCATTGAACTCGAAGCGGCCGACTCTCGTGCCGCCGACGCGATTCGAGACGAACGTGCCGAGACAGACGACGATCGTGAAGAGGACCAGCGCCACGAGTCCCGTCGCGCGCGTCGTGTACCAGAGGTAGGGCGAGGTATAGGCGAGCATCATGTACCTCGTCCTCCGGCCAACCACCGACGTAGTCGAGCGAACCGTCACGTCGCACGAGTCGCGCCGACCATCCGGCCTGGGCGATGTGGTAGCCGGCGTCCTCATTCCATAACAGCGCGGCCGTCGCGAACGCGTTGGCCAGCACGCAGTCACTCGCGCTCACTGTCGCCGTCGTGTAGAGACCGCGGGCGCAGTGTCCCGTCCGTGGGTCGATGATGTGGTTGACCGTACGATCACCGACGCGCCAGGTGCGCGAGTTCGTGGATGACGTGGCGATCCCTCCGTGACCGAAGGCGACGCGTGGTTCGTGGCCGTCGAGCGACAGCGTGTCGCTGATGGCGATCGCCCATGCTCCTTCGGGACCTTCGCCGCGCACGGCGACGTCACCGCCGATCTCCACGACGACACCGCCCGAGTCGGCAACGTCGTCGGCGATCAGGTCGGCCGCCAGGGCCTTGGCGCTCGCCCCGAGGTCCAGTCGACATGGTGGGTCGAGCACGACGGTGTGCTCCTCGAGATCGAGGTGAATCGCCGAAGTTCCCATGGCGGGCAGCGCCACGTGTTCGAGTACCGGGTCCCCGTGTGCGAGTTCGTCGAAGTCCCGGTCGTAGCCAAGGGCGAGCAGCGCGGGAAGGACAGTGGGATCGACCAGCTCGTCGGTCGCGTCCGCGGCGCGCAACGCCGCCTCCAGCGCCAGTTCCAAGGTGGCGCTCATCGCCGTGCGGCGCGCCGTGGCTTTCATTGAGTCGCGAGAGTTCGGAGTCGACGCGGAATCGGTTGCACGCCGCGTCGAGCGCGTCCAACCAGTACCAGAGTCGCTCGGTGGCGCTCGTCCATCTGATGCTCGTGCTCGGTGGTGAGCGAACCGCTGAGTCCCCAGATCTCGAACTTCATGGCCCTAGAAACAGAACACCCGACCGGACGGAGTCGAGGCACACGTCGTCGTCGTGGTGACCGGAGCAGTCGTGGGGGGAGTGTAGACAGTTGTCGGGGCGACCCTTTTCACGGTGGTCGGCGTCGAGCGCACGGTGGTCGCTGTCCTCGGCGTGGTCGTCACGCTTCGAGGCGCCGTGGTCGCAGTTGTCGGACGCGGTCGTCGTTGGGGTCCGGCGAATCGTCGTCGTGGTCACCGACGTCGTCGTCGGTGCTTCGGTGGTCGTCACTCCGCTGGTCGTCGAGGGAGTCGAGGTAGGGAGAGAGGTCGTCGTGACCTTCGCGGCGTTCGCCGCGTAGCCGACGAAGAGTGCGGACGCCGCACACGAACCCAAGAAGATGACTTGCGTGACGTGGCGTACCCGCGCGAATCGTCGATCGCGCTGTTGCGGGGTGCGTTGAGCGGGGGTCATCGATCTCCTTAAAACGCAGTCTCGCATCCCACCATAAGGAGATGAAAAAATAACCCTAAGAACCGCCATAAATTTGGGGCTCTGTTGTGTCAGGTCGCGGGATTCTCCGCAATCGGCAACGTGATGGTGAACCTCGCGCCACCGAGCGTCGGGTCGCGGTCGACCGAGACGCTGCCCTGGAGTTCGGCGCACGACCTGGGCGACGATCGACAGACCGAGTCCCGAGCCCGGGAGGGCTCGCGCGGAAGGGGAACGCCAGAACCGGTCGAAGATGAACGGTCGATCCACGTCATCGATGCCGGGGCCACTGTCGCCGACCGAGATCATGCCGGCGCGCGAGTCGACGACGATGCGACCGCCTTGGGGCGTGAACTTGATCGCGTTGGTGAGGAGATTGGAGATGGCGCGCTCGAGTCGATCGCGTCGTCCGAGCACGGTGGAACTCTCGACGTGGACGTCGATCGTGATCTCCTTGATGCGCGCGTAGGTGCGCGCGGTGTCGAGGCACTCATCGAGACACTCGTCCAGTCGCAGCGACTCGATGGCGCCTTCACTGCGTTCGCCACGCGAGAGTTCACCGAGGTCGGTCACCAGCGCCGCGAGTTCATCGACCTGCGTCACCATGTCGTCGGTGAGTTGACGAAGGTCGTCGGGGTTCAACTCCTGGGCGCGACTCAGGACCTGCGCGTTCGTGCGCAACGACGTCAGGGGAGTGCGCAGTTCGTGACTGGCGTCGACGACCAACTGACGCTGCAAGATCTGGCTGCTCTCGACCGTCGACAACGAGTCGGTTGAACACGCGTCGGAGTCGACCGAGTTCGTCGTCGTCACCTTCGGTGAGTCGGTAACCCAGGTCGTTCGTCTCGGCGACGTTCTCGATTTCGTTGGTGACCTCTTCGAGCGGGCGAAGCGCCGTGCGCGCGAGGAAGAGCCCGAGTCCGAGCGCGAGGAGCAGTCCGCCCGTCGCGACGAGCGTCAACGTGCGCACCAGGCTGCGCAGTTCGTTCACCTGCCCGTCGATGTCGGCGATGAACAGCTCGGCCGACGTGGTGTGGATGATGCACGCCTGGCCGTTCGGGCACGTGCCGACGGTATTGGCGGGCAGCGGCACGATGTAGTTCGCGGTAGTTGTTCAACCCGATCGAGACCGTGCGATAGATCGCCGCGCTCTTGCCCTTGGCGACGGCGAGCACCGTCGCGTCGACGTGAATAGCTGACGAGTCCGCGCCGACGACCTGACCCGTCGGCAGGATGAGGTACGAGCCGATGTGGATGATCGTGCCCGCTGCTGCGCATCTGGTTCGCCTCGGCGCTGAGCGACTCGTCGACGGAGTGGATGAGTGAGTTGCGCGTCGTCAAGAAGGAGGCGAAGCAGGCCAGGATGACGGCGATCGCCGCGGCCGCGACGGTGGCGGTGATGACGCGCGAGCGAAACGTCACGTGGTGCGAAGCGCGTAACCCACGCCGCGCACCGTCTGGATGAGCCGCACTTCGTTGGCCTCCTCGAGCTTTCGTCGAAGGTAGCCAATGTAGACCGCGAGGGAGTTGGTCCCCGAGTCGAAGTTGTAGCCCCAGACGAGGTCGAGGATCTGGTCACGCGTCAGCACCTGACGCGGGTGGTGCAAGAACAGTTCCAACAGGTCGAACTCGATCTTCGTGAGCTCGACCGAGCGCGCGCCGCGGTGCACCTCGCGCGTCTGGGGGTTCAGCGAGAGGTCCTCGAAGCGCAGCACCGCGCCGTCGCCTTCGATGAGGTTGTGACGACGCAGCAGCGCGCGAAGCCGCGCCAGCAACTCCGCCAGGTCGAAGGGCTTGACCAGGTAGTCGTCGGCGCCGACGTCGAGTCCCGCGACGCGGTCGTTCACGGCGTCGCGCGCGGTGAGCATCAGGATCGGCGTCGAGTCGCCAGATCGTCGGATGCGCCGACAGATCTCGAGTCCGTCGATGTCGGGGAGTTGCAGGTCGAGCACGATGGCGTCGGGCGCGCGCAGTTGAATCGACTTGAGCGCGCTCACGCCGTCCTCGAAGAGTTCGACGTCGTAGTTCTCCATGCGCAGGGCACGACCGAGGGCGCTACGAATCGCGGCGTCGTCGTCGACGATCGCGATGTAGGAGTTCGGTGATGGTGCGGTGGTCATGCGGACTTTCTCAGTTCAGTGTGTCAGGCTCTAGTGTTGCTGGTTGGTGTTAAGCGTCTCCAGACATTCGCTAAGAATCTCTGAAGATTGTCCTTCGCATCAGTGGTGGCGGGTAGTTCAATCGGCAGAACGACGGACTTTGAATCCGTAGGTTGGAGGTTCGAGCCCTCCCCCGCCAGCCAGTCAAACCCCCAACGCGTGATGCTCGAGCAGTGCCGCGAGGACCAGTGGCTGGTCGCCCTGCACCGAGTGACCGGAGTCGGCGACGTGCACGATCGTCGCCTCCGGTAGTCGTCGCACGAACTCGGCCTCGTCGTCGTCGTCGACGACGGAGCCCGGTCCCATCGCGCGTATCAGCGTGACCGGCATCGTCAACTCCGCGAGCTTCTCCCAGAGGTCGCCGGTGGCCGGCGCCTCGAGGTCGGACTTGCCGTGTTGCTGGTGACGCCAGACCCACGAGCCGTCGGCGCGTTGCACCGCGTTGTGCAAGATGCCGCGACGAAGTGAGGACTCCGAGCGCGTCGGGTTGTGCTCCTTCGTGCGTTCGAGCAGCGCGTCGAAGTCGTCGAAGGACGTCGGACCGTTCACGAAGTCGGTGATGTGACGGGCCTTGTCGGCGTTGACGCCCGGCGTGATGTCGATCAGCACGAACGCGCTCACGAGGTCGGGGCGGTCGTGCGCCACGAGCATCGCCGTCAGTCCGCCGAGTGACATGCCGACGAGTGGCGTGGGCGACGTGATGAGTTGTTCGAGCGCGCTCGCGACGTCGTGCGCGTGACTCGCGGCCGCATTCGCCGGATAGATCGACGGATCGGAGTGACCGTGACCGGGCAGGTCGAGCGCGATCAGTGAGTGATCGGACAGCGCGAGCGCGACCGTGTCGTAGGTGTGGGCGTTCTGCGCGCCGCCGTGGAGCAATATCAACTCCGGATCACCGTCACCCCAACGCAGTCCACTCAGCTGACGCAGTCCGTCGACGCTGACGAAGAAGCGTCGCACGTTCGGCACCGACGCGCCGATGTCCCATTCGTCGAGGTTCTCGTGGAAATACGAGAACTCGTCGTACTGAAAATCACTCATGGTTGGAATCGTAGGGTGAATCGGATAAAGATATGAGTGTGAGTCGTCCAACCTGTGTCGTCGTGCTCGCCGCGGGCGAGGGAACGCGGATGAAGTCGACCCGCCCCAAGCCGCTGCACCACCTCTGCGGACGCCCGATGGTGCTCTACGTCCTGGACGCCGCCGTCCAGGAGGACGTGCGCGCGACGGTCGTCGTCGTCGGTCACGGCGCCACGTGGGTCGAGAAGTCCCTCACCGAGCGGGCCCGCGCCGACGTCAACCTGATCTTCGTCGAGCAGAGCGAGCAGCTGGGCACCGGCCACGCGGTCTCGGTGGCGCTGCCGACGATCGACGACGAACTCGGCGCGAGCGACGGCGACGTCCTGATCCTGCCCGGCGACACGCCGCTGCTGCGACCGAGCACGGTCGCGCGACTGCTCGACGTGCACCGCGAGAGCCAGGCGGCCCTGACCGTCTTGACCGCCGAGGTCGAGGACCCGTCGGGCTACGGACGCATCGTGCACTCGAAGGACGGCGGGATCGCGCGCATCGTCGAGGAGCGCGACGCGAGTGCCGACGAGCGGCTGATCACCGAGATCAACACGTCGATCATGGTCGTGCGCGCGAGCCTGCTCGGCCCGGCGCTGCGCCGCGTCGGTCGACAGAACGCCAAGAACGAGTACTACCTGACCGACCTCATCGCCGTGCTGCACGAGGCCGGCCACGTCACGCAGGCGCTGTTGCTGGAGGACTCCACCGAAGCGGCCGGCGTCAATGACCTGGTGCAGTTGGCCGGCGCCGAGTCGGTGCTGCGCGGACGGATCAACGAGAAGTGGCTGCACCGCGGCGTCGTGATCTGGAGCCCGCTCAACACCTACGTCGACGCCGACGTCGAACTGGCGCCCGAGGTCTCGTTGTTGCCGGGCACGGTCCTGAAGGGTCACTGCGTGATCGAGCGTGGCGCGCGGATCGGACCGAACGCCATATCTGAGCGACGTGATCGTCGGCGAGTTCGCCCAAGTGGCGACGGTCGAGGCGACGAACGCTCGCATCGGGTCCGAGGCACGCGTCGAGTCGTTCGTCGTGCTCGCGCCCGGCGCGGTCATCGCGTCGGGCGAAGTCGTGACGCCATTCACTTACCGCACCCCTTAGGTGACTCGCTTAGAACCGGATACGCTGGCGCCGTGGAGACACTCGCCAAACGACGCCTCGTGATGGTGACGGGGACGGTGTCATCCAGCCCTCGCGATGGACATCGCCGAGAAGCTCGGCGTGACCCTGACCGAGGCGAACCTGCGCGAGTTCGCCGACGGGGAGATCCACTGCCGCTTCGACGAGTCGATCCGTGGCGCGCACGTCTTCATCGTGCAGACACACGCCACGCCGGTGAACGACGCGGTGATGGAACAGCTCATCATGATCGACGCCGCCAAGCGCGCCTCGGCCAAGAGCATCACCGCGGTCATCCCGAACTACGGCTACGCCCGACAGGACCGCAAGTCGGCCGGTCGCGAGCCGATCACGGCCAAACTGATCGCCGACATGCTCCAGGCGGCCGGCGCGAGTCGCGTGCTCTCGGTCGACTTCCACTCGGGCCAGATCCAGGGGTTCTTCAACATCCCGGTCGACCACCTGGTCGCCGCGCCGGTCTTCGAGGAGTACCTGAAGGCGAACGCCGAGAACCCGCACGACCTCGTGGTCGTGGCCCCGGACGCCGGTCGCGTGAAGGTCGCCGAGCGCTACGCCCAGCACCTGGGCTGTGACCTCGCGTTGGTCCACAAGACGCGACCGCGCGGTCAGGCCAACATCGCCGAGGCGCGCCACATCGTCGGTGACGTGAACGGCCGCCACTGCGTCCTGATCGACGACATGATCGACACGGCGGGCACGATCGTCGCGGCCTGTGACCTCTTGAAGGCGCACGGCGCGGAGGAGATCTGGGTGATGGCGACGCACGCGGTCTTCTCGCCGCCGGCGGTCGACCGGCTCTTCAACGCGCCCATCAGTCGCGTGATCGTGACCGACACGTTGCCGCTCGGTCCCGAGCGCCGCTTCGAGAACCTCGAGATCCTCTCGATCGCGACGATTGTCGCCAACGCGATTTCGGCGATTTTCGAGGACGCCTCGGTCTCGGACATCTTCGGCGGCGAGAACCTGCTCTAGCCCTGGAGCCTGTCGGTTCTGACCGCTAGACTGTAAATCCTCGTGCGCGCAGCCTTTGCGCCAGCCATTCAATAGGAGTTTCGATGTCACACGCCACTTTGAACGCGACCGCCACCCGCGAGAAGGGCTCGCGCAACGCCCGACGCCTGCGCGCCTCCGGCTCGATCCCGGCCGTCGTCTACGGCGAGGGCGTCGACCCGTTGCCGATCGCGGTCGAGGCCAAGTCCTTTCGCACCGCCGTCTCCGGCGAGCAGGGCATCAACTCCTTGATCGAACTCGACGCCGACGGCAAGAAGTTCCTCGTCATGGCCCGTGACATCCAGCGCCACCCGGTGCGCGGCACCGTCGTCGCACGTGGACTTCCAGGTCGTCGACCCCAACGAGCCCGTCGTCGTCGAGGTGCCGCTGCACATCATTGGTGACGCGGTCGAAGTGCGACACGCCGACTGGGAAGTCGACCAGCAGCTGTTCTCCATCGAAGTGCGCACTCGCCCCGACCAGATCCCGACGCACATCGACTTCGACATCTCGGAACTCAAGGTCGGCGGCACCATTCGCGTCGAGGACCTCGAACTGCCCAAGGGCGTCGAGCCCGGCGGCGACCCGACCGTCTCGGTCGTGACGTCTCGACCCGGTCGCACCACGGCCCCCGTGAAGGCGGCCGTGGAGGCCGAAGTCCCGACGGAATAGTTCGTCGTGGCGCTGCGGCGCTTTCGCGACCACGACCGACGCGGGAGTGCGAGCACACTGGTCATTCTCGGACTCGCCAACCCCGGTACGGAGTACGAAGGATCACGACACAACGTCGGCGGTGACGCCGTGCGCCTCGTCGCCGAACGTCGCGGTGTCACGACTCGTGCTCGAGAGTCGCCAGCGCGCGCTGACCGCCACCGTGCCCACCGAGCGCGGACCGGTCACGCTGGCGGTTCCGACCACCTTCATGAACGAGTCCGGCGCCGTGCTGCCGCCGCTGCTCACGCGCACGTCGCTGGAGGACCTCTCGCGTCTCGTCGTCGCCCACGACGAGTTGGACCTCGAGCCGGGACGGCTCCAGCTCAAGTTCGGTGGGGGACTCGCCGGGCACAACGGATTGCGCTCGATCGCCAAGACCCTCGGCACGAACGACTTCTCGCGACTGCGCATCGGGATCGGCAAACCGCCGACCAAGGAACAGGGCGCCGACTACGTCTTGCAGCGTCCGACCGGGGCGCGCAAGGTCGCGATGGCCGAGTACGTCGCGGCGGCCGCCGACGCCGTCGAGACCCTCCTGGATTATGAGTTCGAGGATGCCCAACAACGCGTCAACCGCTCGTGAGTGACGCCGCCGGCCTTCGTCGGGTCCTCGAACGCGTCGCGCCCGCCGTCCGCGCCGAGAACGCCCGCGGCACGTTCTCACCCAGCGCCTTCGCGACGCCGCTCTCGGTCGCGGCCTACGCGCTCGAACACGACTTCACGATCGCGGTCACGGCGACGTCCAACGAGGCCGAACAGCTACGCGATTCGGTCGCCGCGCTGCTCGGTCCCGAGGACGACGTCGCCCTGTGGCCGGGTTGGGACACGCATCCGCTCGAGCGCGTCAGTCCCGACAACGAGGTCCATGGCGATCCGCGCGCTGCTGCGCTGGCGCATCGCGGAAGGCCTGGCGCCGCGCGTCCTCGTCGCCTCGGCCCGCTCGATCGCCCAGATCCTCTCGCCCGAGCCGCTCGCGGCGCCACTGATCGTCCGACGCGGCGCTGAGCTCGACCGCGACGAGTTCATCGCGTCGCTCGCTCGATTCGGCTATCGCCGCGAGAGCCTCGTCGAGCACCGCGCCGAGTTCGCCGTGCGCGGGGGCATCGTCGACGTCTGGCCCGCGCGAGGGTCACGAGCCGATTCGACTCGACTTCTTCGGCGACGAGGTCGAACGACTGACCTCCTTCGACATCGCCAATCAGCGTTCGCTGCACGACCTCGACGAGGCCGTCGTGGCGCCGGCGCGCGAATGGCTCTTGAGCGAGGACGCCCGCCGCCGGGCCGAACGAATGATCGACGCGATGCCGTGGGGCCGAGGGACGTTCGACCGCCTGGCCACGGGCCAACTCTTCGACGGCATGGAAGGCTGGATGCCGCTCTTCGTCGACGAGCCACGCACGCTGCTCGATGAAGTCGTCGGCGCGACGGTGCTCGTGGTCGAGCCCGACCGCGTGCGCGCTCGTCTGGCCGACCTGCTCGACGAGGAGCGCGAACTGACCGACGCCGTCGCCGCGACGTGGCAGGCCAAGTCCGCGATACCACTGCTGCACCGCGAGTGGTCGCGACGTGCTCGACGGCCGGATCGACGTCGCGCTCGACGCCGTCACTCGCCGGGGCCGGGCGGCTCGATCAACCTCACGTCGCCGCCGATCGTCCAGGGGGACGCCGCCCGCATCGCCGCGCACGTGCGCGGGTGGTCGACGACCCGACGCGGCGTCGTGCTCACGTCGAACGCCGCGGCGGTCGAGCGCATGGCCGATCAGCTGCGCGGCGAGGGACTGGAGGTCTCGACCGACGCGACCAAGGTGCTCGACGTGCGCCTCAGCGTGCTCGAGAGTTCGCTGGCGTCGGGCTTCAGCGTCGACGATCCCGAGATCGTGGTGTGGAGCGAGAGTGACCTCACCGGCCGACGCACCGTGCACCGCGCGGCGCGCACGCGCACGCGCAACGTCGACGGATTCTTCGACGACCTCGCCGTCGGTTCGTTGGTGGTGCACCGTCAACACGGGGTGGCGCGGTTCTCCGGTACGACGACGCGCGCGATCAACGGCACGACGCGCGACTACCTGATCCTCGAGTTCAAGGACGGCCGCAGTTACTGGCCGACCGAGATGATCGACGCCCTGACGCCGTACTCGGGGGGCGAGCACCCGGCGCTGTCGCGCATGGGTGGCGCCGAGTGGCAAAAGACCCGGGCCAAGGCGCGCGCGGCGGCGTTCCTGGTCGCCCAGGAGTTGGTCGATCTCTATCGTCAGCGCACCGTCGCGGTCGGTCACGCCTTCGCTGCCGACACCGAGTGGCAGCGCGAGATGGAGGACCTCTTTCCCTACACGTTGACCGCCGACCAGGCCCAGGCGATCGAGGACGTGAAGGCCGACATGGAGTTGGCGCGACCGATGGACCGACTGGTCTGCGCCGACGTCGGCTTCGGCAAGACCGAGGTCGCGATCCGCGCCGTCTTCAAGGCGGTGCAGGACAACAAGCAGGCCGCGGTGCTGGTGCCGACGACGCTGCTCGCGAGTCAACACTTCGCGACCTTCAGCGATCGCTTCGCCGGGTTCCCGGTGAAGGTGGCGATGCTCAGTCGCTTCGTCGACGACGCCGAGACCAAAGAGACGCTGGCCGGACTGCGCGACGGCAGCGTCGACGTCGTGATCGGCACGCACCGGCTGCTCTCGGAGAACGTGCGCCTTCAAGGACCTCGGTCTGCTCGTCGTCGACGAGGAGCAGCGCTTCGGCGTCACGCACAAAGAGGCGATCAAGTCGCGCTCGATCGGCGTCGACGTCTTGACCCTGAGCGCGAGTCCGATCCCGCGGACCCTCGAGATGGCCTTCGTCGGGATCCGCGACCTCTCGATGATCACGACGCCGCCGGCCGACCGCCGGCCGATCCTCACGCACGTCGGGGAGTTCAACGAGGCGGCCGTCGTCGAGGCGATGCGCCGAGAACTGCTGCGCGAGGGCCAGGTCTTCTTCGTCCACAACCGGGTCTCGGACATCGACCAGGTGGCGCGACGGCTCGGTCAACTCGTGCCCGACGCGCGCATCGCCGTCGCGCACGGCCAGATGGACGAGGGCACGCTCGAACGCGTGATGGTCGACTTCTGGCAGGGCCGCTTCGACGTGTTGGTGTGCACCACCATCGTGGAGTCGGGCATCGACCTGCCGTCGGTCAACACCTTGATCGTCGACCGCGCCGAGCGGCTCGGTCTCGGACAGTTGCACCAACTGCGCGGACGCGTCGGTCGCAGTGGGCAGCGCGCCTACGCCTACCTCTTCCACCCGGCCGATCAGGTCCTCTCCGAGACCGCCTACGAACGCCTGCGCACCATCGGCGACAACACCGCGCTCGGCAGCGGCTTCAAGATCGCCATGCGCGACCTCGAGATCCGCGGCGCCGGCAACCTGCTCGGTCACGACCAGTCCGGTCCGGTGGCGGCGGTCGGCTACGACCTCTACGTGCAGCTCGTCGCCGAGGCGGTCGCCGACGCGAAGGGCTTCGTCGTGCCCGACGTGATCCAGATCACCCTCGACGTGCCCGGCGAGGCCCACCTGCCCAAGTCCTACGTCGAGGCCGACGACGCGCGGCTCGAGGCCTACCGCCGACTGGTCGGCGTCACCACGATGGACGAGCTCCACGACCTGCGCGACGAGTGGCTCGACCGTTACGGACCGCTGCCGGCACCGGCCACGGGCCTGTTGGAGCTGGGCGAACTGCGCCTCGAGTGCATCGAGCTCGGCGTGCGCTCGGTCGTCGTGTTGCCCGCGCGCGTCGGCATCCGCACCAAGCCGGTCGTCAAGATCTCGCCCGCTGGAGTTGTCGCTCAGCCAGCAGCTGCGGGTCCGTCGGACGCTCGGCTCGCGGGTCTATGACGAGGGGACCAAGGAGCTGCGCGTCGAGGTCTCGAACGACGGGGCGAGCCCGCGCGCGCTGCTCGACATGGTGCGTTCGCTGGTCGAAGTGGCGGAAGAGGCCAATGCCTGAGTTCGGTAGGCTTTACGTCGTGCGCCGCATAATTTTCTTCTTCGTAGTCGCTCTCGTCATCGCCGCCCTCTACGGCGTCAGCAGTTTCGCCTCCGGTCTGTCGGTCAACGGCGCGAGGCTTCTCGAGTTCGACGTTTCGCACGGAGCTGGCGGCGATCTCCTCGAACGCCACGCTGGCGTGTTACGTCGCGGCGCTCGATCCCACGAGCTTCGCGCCGGGCTCCGGCGGCTCGTCGATGGTCGCCAGTGGCGCCGCGGCGTGGGCCAACCTGCGCGTCGAAGGCATTGCCATCGACCAATACGCGAAGAAGACCTTGAAGTTCCACCCCAACGCCGCGACGTTGGCCAAGGCGCAAGAGTCCCTCGAGGGTGAGTTGGGCGACGCGTCGGAGAGTGCGACGACGCCCTGCACCGGAACGCCCGCCCAGGCGCTGGCCGCGATGCCGACCGAGATGCGCAACTTCGAGAGTCCGAGCCCAGGCGGCGTCGCTCGAGTTGGTCGCCAAGCTCGACACGACGATCCCGCTGACGACGGCGTCGGCGAGGACGTACTACGCCGCTCACACCGCGGACTACGACACGATCTGTGTGAGCGTGGCGGTCGTCGATCCGTCGCAACTCACGCAGTTCGCCCAGGCCCAGGCCGAGGGCATGAGCGTCGCGGAACTGGCGAAGAAGTTCTCCGAGGACTCCTCGGCCCAGGCCGGCGGCGCCTACGGCTGCTTCGCTCCCGACAGTGAGTCGTTCGAGCGGCGTGCGCTCCGCCTCGATCTCGACACCGCTCAACACGTTCCCGAAGACGCCGGAGTACATCAACTACAACAACGCCGAGGCCGCGCTGTTCGTCGCCCCGACCAAGCGCACGGTGACGCCCTTCGCCAAGGCCGAGAGCGCCGTCCTGACGGACATCCAGAGCGCCAACGCGAGCGCGGCCAACACCGAGAAGGAGAGCATCCTGTACTACTCGGCGATCTCGGTCGACCCGGCGTTCGGGCGCTGGGGCCTCGGCTCGTCAGGGCCCGCAGGTCTTCGCGCCGGCCCTGCCGTCGAGCAAAGTCGTCGGTACGCAGACCGTCGCCGCGCTCGCCGTCGGCGCCTCCACCTATAAGTGACGCCCGTCGTTCGAGTCGTCGGACTCGGCCCCGGTGACGTCACGCTGCTCACGCGACGCACCTTTGATCTCCTGACAACGGCGCCCGTCGTGCGCCTGCGCACACGCGTGCACCCGGCCGCCGCGGCGTTCGATGACCTCGCGAGCTACGACGACCTGTACGAGCGCGCGGAGTCCTTCGACGCGCTCTACGACGCGATCGTCGTCGACCTCATCGAACTGGCGCGCAGCGCTCCCGGTGGCGAGGTCCTCTACGCCGTGCCCGGTTCCCCGATCGTCGCCGAACGAACCGTCGAGCTCTTGCTGGCGTCAACGGACGTCGAGACGATCCTCGAACCGGCGGTGTCGGTGATCGACGTCGCGTGCGCCGCGATGCGACGCGACCCGATGGCGAGCGGACTGCGCGTCGTCGACGCGCTCGCGAACACCGAACCCTTGCGCGGTCCCGGTCCGTTGTTGGTCCTGCAGACGTACTCCAGTGAAGTGCTTGCCAGCGTCGCCGATCGCCTGCCGACGACGACGCTCGTCACGGTGTTGCACCACGTCGGACTCAGTGACGAAGTGATCGTCGAGCTGCCGGCGGAGAAGCTGACGACCTTCGGTGACGTCGACCATTTGACGTCGCTCTGGATCGACGGACTACGAACGGCCGGCGAGGCGATGGACGACCTCGTCGCCTTCATGCGACGACTGCGCGCCGAGTGTCCGTGGGACCAGGAGCAGACCCACGCGTCGTTGACGCGTCACCTGCTCGAAGAGGCCTACGAGACGCTCGACGCGCTCGAAGCCTTCGTGCGCGTCGAGGACGATGTCGCGTCCGATGAATCGGCCCACGTCGAAGAGGAACTGGGCGACCTGCTGTTCCAGATCGTCTTTCACGCCGAACTCGGCGACGAGGAGGAGCTCTTCAACCTCGCCACGATCGCCGACAACGTGCGCGACAAGTTGATCGGGCGTCACCCGCACGTCTTCGGTGACGTCCAGGTGAACGACTCCAATGACGTCGCGGCGCGTTGGGAAGTACTGAAGCGCGACGAGAAGGGCCGCGAGAGTGTCACCGACGGCATCGCGTGGCAACTACCGGCGTTGATCCTCTACACGAAACTGTTGCGCAAGGCCACGTCGGTGGAACTGCGCCGCGACGCGGAAGCGTCGCGCGCGGTCGCGCTCGACGCGCTGCGCGACGTCACGCTCGAGCGCAACGGTGTCGATGACGCGCAGTCCTCGTCCGACGTCGAGACCAACTGGGGCGACGCGGTCGCGGCGCTCGTGGAGATGGCGCAGTGGGCCGGCGTCGATCTCGAAGGCGTGTTGCGTGATCGCGCGCGATCATTGCGTGACGAGATACGAAACGTCGAGGCACTTCCTCCCGAGTGAAATCTGTCGCCTAGTAACCTTGGGGTCAAAACCAAGAGGAGCAGCGTCATGAGTGCGATCGAAATTGTCCTGGGACGCCAAATCCTTGACTCGCGAGGGCAATCCGACCGTCGAGGTCGACGTCCACCTCGAATCGGGCGCCTCGGGGCGGGCCGTGTCACCGTCGGGCGCCTCAACCGGCATCAACGAAGCGGTGGAACTGCGCGACGGGGGCAGAGGCCTGGGACGGCAAGGGCGTGCAGAACGCCGTCGACTACGTGAACGGCGAGATCAGCGACCTGCTCGAGGGTTTCGACGCCGAAGACCAGCGCGCGGTCGACTTCGCGATGATCGACCTCGACGGCACGCCCAACAAGGCGCGCCTCGGCGCCAACGCGATCCTCGCGGTCTCGTTGGCCACCGCGAAGGCGGCGGCGATGGAATCGAACCAGCCACTCTTTCGATACCTCGGCGGCGTCAACGCGCACGTGTTACCGGTGCCGATGTTCAACGTCGTGAATGGTGGCGCCCACGCCAAGAACTCCATCGACTTCCAGGAGTACATGGTGATGCCGATCGGTGCCGCGACGTTCTCCGAGGCCCTGCAGTGGGGCTCCGAGACGTATCACGCGCTGAAGAGTCTGCTCACCAAGCGCGGCCTCTCGACGCTCGTCGGCGACGAGGGTGGCTTCGGGCCGGACCTGCCGGACAACGAGACCGCGGTGAAGGTGCTCGTGGAGGCCATCGAGTCCACCGGTCGAACGCCCGGTCGCGACGTCGCCATCGCGCTCGACCCCGCGACGTCGGAGTTCTACCGTGACGGCGCCTATCACCTCGACGGCGAGGGTCGCGTGCTCTCGAGTGACGAGATGGTCGACTACTGGGTCGATCTCGTCGGTCGCTATCCCATCGTCTCGCTCGAAGACGGCATGGCCGAAGAGGACTGGGACGGTTGGGCGTCATTGACGAAGCGACTCGGCGAGAAGTTGCAACTCGTCGGTGATGACAACTTCGTGACGAACTCGACGTTGTTGCAAAAGGGCATCGACCTCGGTGTCGCGAACTCGGTCCTCGTGAAGTTGAATCAGATCGGATCACTGACCGAAACACTCGACACAGTTCATTTGGCAATTGAAAATCGTTACAGTGTTGTGATATCGCACCGATCGGGTGAGACCGAAGACACGACGATCGCCGACGTCGCGGTCGCGACGAACGCGGGACAGATAAAAAGTGGCGCACCGGCGCGTACGGACCGAGTGGCGAAGTACAATCAGTTGCTGAGACTTGAGGAACAACTCGGGGATCAGGCCCGTTTTCTTGGTGCAACGTCTTTGTCGGGGGCGGCAGGTGTCAGCTTCAAATAAATCCGTATCTCGTGATCGCAACCACTGGATGGTGCCCCTCGCCGTCGTGACGGCCGTCGCGATGCTCGTCGGTTGGTTCCCCGCGACCGCGATCTGGCACCAGCAGAGTGAGCTCAACGCCACGACCGCGCAGATCAACGCGATCAAGAATCAACAACGCTCCCTCACGGCCCAGGCCAAGTCGATCGACTCCAAGTCGGCCGCGATCCTGTTGGCGCGCGAGCAGTACCAACTGGTCTCCCCGGGTCAGAGTCTGATCCAGGTGCTGCCCGGCACGGGGGCGAACAACGCGAACCCGGACACCGGCGACCCGGGACTGCAGCCGCTCGTCTCACCGTCGTCGGTCTCCTCGCTGGTGGCGTCGTCGAAGACGGCGGCGAAGCATCGTGACTCCGCCACGAAGGCATTCATTTCGCGCCTCGCGCGCACCCTCGAGTTCTGGCGTTGAGTTTCCGCGACGCGTCGCCCGCCGACCTCGCCGACGTTGAGCTGTATCTCGGTCGACCGCTGGCGGGACGCTGCGCCGTCGTCGTGCGACGAAGTGACGGACGACCGGTCGTCATCGAGAACGAACCGCACCTGCGCGACGGCACACCGATGCCGACGCTCTTCTGGCTGGTCGACCCCGAACTCCACGACGCCGTCAGTCGACTCGAGGGCGCCGGGGGCGTCCACCGCTTCGAAGACCTCGTCGATGCCGACGCGCTGGCCGCGACGCACGAGGCGTACGCCGAGCGCCGCCGCCGCGCCACCGTGCGCACCGAGGGCGCGCAACCGAGTGGCGGCGTCGGGAGGCACGCGCGTCGGCGTGAAGTGTCTGCACGCGCACCTCGCCAACTTTCTCGTCGGCGCGATCGATCCCGTCGGCGAACTGGTCGCCGGCGAAGTGGAGCTCCCCGAACTCGTGATCGACGACGTCCGTGACTGACGCCGTCGCGGCACTGGACTGCGGCAGTAACTCGACGCGACTCCTGATCGTCGACGGTGAGAACGAGACCCTTCGCCGAGAGATGCGCATCACGCGACTCTGCTCAGGGCGTGGACGCGTCGGGGACGTTGCTGCCCGAGGCGATGGCGCGCACCTTCGACGTCGTGAGTGAGTACCGGGCGATCATGGACGCAGAACGGCGTCGAGCGCGGACTGCTCGTGGCGACGTCGGCGGTGCGCGACGCACACAACGGCGAGGAGTTCCTCACGGAGGTCGAACGACGCTCCGGTGTCGACGTGACGGATCCTCGACGGGAACGAGGAGGCGACGTACTCCTACGCGGGCGCGACGACCGGACTGCCCGATGATGAGCGATTCACCGTCATCGTCGACGTCGGCGGAGGTTCGACCGAACTCGCCGTCAAGGTCGACGGCGTCTTGGAGAGTTACTCCATGCAGTTGGGTTGCGTGCGAGTGACCGAGCGCGCCCTCGGCAAGGGCGTCGTCACTGCCGAGCGTGACGCCGCGGCGCGCGCGATGATCGACGGCCGAACTCGATCGGGCGTGGGCCGCGGTGCCGGACGTTCGCGCCACTCGTCGGGCGACGTGCGACTGGTCGGGCTGGCCGGTTCGGTCTCGACGCTGGCCCAACTCGACGCGGGACTCGCGGTCTACGACCGCGACGCGGTGCATCACCGACTGCTGTCGCTCGACGACCGTGGAGCGGTGGCGTGATCGGCTCTCGGCTGAGACGCCGGAGGAGCGCCTGGCGCCGCCCGGGAATGGTGCGCGGACGCGAGGACGTGCTCCACGCCGGTCTCTACGTGCTCGCCGCGGTCATGGAGCGACTTCGGCACCGACGAACTGCTCACCTCGGAGAACGACATCCTCGACGGCATCACCGCGTCGCTGCTGCGCCGGTGAAATGCGCGCTACGCCGCGACCTGTAACGATGGGTGGGTGAGGACTCGATCACGATGAGCACGCGAACGGCCATTTACTCACCCATCTCCCTGCACGGCCGACGCATCGTGCTGCGCACCATGACCGAGCAGGACTACGACGGCTGGTACGAAGTGCGCACGCGGTGCCGCGACTGGCTCTTGAAGTGGGAGCCGCGCTCGGCGCACTCGTCGCACCTGGCCGACGACCAGCGCAGTTTCGTGAGTCGCTGCGCCATCCGCGAACGCGAACGCCAACTCGGGCACCGGCTTCGGCTTCGGCATCTTCCAGGACGGTCGCTTCCTCGGCGAGATCACGCTGTCGTCGATCCAGCGCGGGCCGTTGCAGTCGGCCTTCGTCGGCTACTGGATCGACGAGGCCGTCGCCGGCCAGGGCTTGATGCCCGAGGCGGTCGTGGTGCTCTTGCAGTACGCGTTCGAGTCGTTGAAGTTGCACCGCATCGAGGTCAACATCATCCCGCGCAACGCCGCGTCGCGCCGCGTCGTCGAGAAACTCGGCATCCGCTTCGAGGGCATCGCCGAGCGCTACCTCGAGATCGACGGCGCGTGGGAGGACCACGCGCGCTACGCCATCACCGCCGAGGAGTGGGGCGACCGCGCACCGGAGTTGGTCGCCGACTGGCTGTTGCCGCGTCGCGACTGAGCGTTTCCGAGACTGATCCAAACTCGTTCGTCATCCGTAGGCCCTCCGTAGCGAAGTAGTGGGTGAGCGATCACGAGCAGTCGACGCGTGGATTTTTGCGCGAGAACGGTTTGCTAGTGTCGCGTTCAGTGGGGCCAAACAGGCGTGCACGCGAGGAGTCGGTAATGAGTGAATCGCGTGGAATCGCAGAAATTCGTGCCGGGTTTCCTGCGTTCCGCGCGCCCGGTCATGGTGTTGTCGGCGGTCGCGGCGGTGCTCAGTCTCAACCTCCTTTCCATCACCGCGGCGGATGCCGACCCGTACTGGACGAACGCCATCGAGACTCCCCGGACTCTCCACGATCAATCAATTCGCCGCCTCACCGGGTCCCATCGTCTGCACCTCGTCGGGCAACTGCGTGAGTGGCGGAGCGTACACCGACGGCAATCAGGCCGATCAGGCCTTCCTGTCCCAAGAGACGAACGGCAAGTGGTCCAGTGCCATGGAAGTGGGCGCGGCGCTCAACATCGGCGGCGTCGGCCAAATCGTCGCCATCTCGTGTCCGAGCGCGGGGAACTGCACCGCTGAGGGCAACTACACCGACCTCGGAAATGCGGTCCACACGTTCGTCATCAATCAGGTGAACGGGACGTGGGGATTCCCCACCGAGGTGCCGGACTTCACGACGTTGACCGCGCAAGACGCCAGCCAGATGTTGATGTTGTCGTGTTCGTCCACGACGACGTGTGTGGGTCTCGGCACCTACGTCGATCACGTGGACCGGTGTCGCCCAGCCGATCATCTACACCGAGACCAATGGCGTGTGGGCCACACCGGTTGAGGTCCAGGGTTCCGCCGCGTTCAACACGAACGGACTGGCGCTCCCCGGTGGGCTCGACTGCACGTCGGTGGGTAACTGTGCCGCTGGTGGGGACGTCGTGGTGGTGACCTCCACCGGCGCGGACGTCGAGCCGTGGCTGGTGAGCGAGACGAACGGCGTCTGGGGTCCCATAGCAGCGATTCCGGGCGTGGCCGCGCTGAGTCGTGAAGACGCGGCCAGCCTGACCGCATTGTCGTGCGGCAGTGACGGCGACTGCGTCGCCGGCGGCGACTACTTGAACAGCTCGGGCAACTCCCAGGCGTACGTCGCGAGTGAACAGGGCGGCGTCTGGGGCACGGCGACGCAACTCTTCGCCACGCAACTGTTGGGCAGTGGACTGAGCAACACGTTGAACGCCGTCGCCTGTCCCTCGGCCGGCAACTGCACGGCCATCGGCGCGTTCGCCGACGCGAAGGGCAACTCACAACCGTTCGTGGTCGATGACACCAATCACACGTGGGACGCCGCCTCAGAGATTCCGGGCGTGCAGGCACTGAACGACAACGCCGGCTCGACGTTCACGGAATTGGCGTGCAGCGCGGTCGGCGTCTGCAGCGCCGGGGGCACGTACCTCGACTCGGCCCAAATGACCCAAGCCTTCCTCGTCAACGAGACCTCCGGATCGTGGTCCTCGCCCATCGAGGTACCGGGATCCGCGACACTCAACAAGGGCGGCGCGGCGCAGGTCAACCAGGTGTCGTGCAGCGGCGACGGCAGCTGCGGCGTCCAGGGCACCTACACCGACGAAAGTCAGAACACCCAGCTCTTCGTCGTGAACTCGTCGGTCGTCGCCCCGACCACGATCTCCTCGGCACCGCGTCACGTGACGGCCGTCGACAAGAAAGGTGTCGTCACCGTGCGTTGGACGGCGCCGGCGAGCAACGGCGGCGCCGCCATCACCAACTACACCGTCGTGTCGCTGCCCACGGCCAAGACCTGCACGACGACGTCGACGTCGTGCACGTTCAAGGGACTCAACAAGAAGATCCACTACTCCTTCGAGGTGCGCGCGACCAACAAGGACGGTCTGAGCCCGCTCTCGGCGAAGTCCAACTCGGTCCAGGCGAAGTAAAGCGGTCTACGGGCGCGCTTCCCCGTAGAGACCATTGGTGAAGACCGGCTCGAAACCGATGTTCGTGCCGGTGTACGCCGCCGCGATGACGGTGTCGACGCCGTAGGGACCACTGCCGACGTACATGACGACGTGGTCGATGGAGTCGTCGTCGTCGAGGTTGTAGTAGAACAGCAGATCGCCCGGCTGTAAGTCACTGAGCGAGACGTGGACCAGCGCGGGCCACTGGGACTCGGTCGTGCGCGGGATCTTGATGCCCGCCTGGGCCCAGGCCCACTGGACGAGCCCGGAACAGTCGAAACCGACGCCCGGTGTCTCGCCACCCCAGACGTAGGGCACGCCGATCTGGGATTCGGCGGCGTGCACGGCGGCCAGGCCCTGCGCGCTACTGCCGACGTCGACCAGGGTGACGGTCTGGGAGGCCTGTTCGATCGCTTCGGTCACTTCGTTCGCGGCCTTTTGACCGCCGACCGCCGAGGCGGCGGTGATCGCGGTCTCTTCGCCGGCGAGGTTGTGGCTCGCGCGCGGCCAACACGCCCTGTGAGATCTCGTAGTCGATGATCTCGCCCTTCAACGCGATCGTCATCTTGTGCAGCGTGCTCTGCGTCGTGTTGGTGTTGTAGATGTTCGTGCGAGCAACTGTGACATCGCGTAGGTCTGTTGACCGGCGTCCTTTCGTTGGACGCCGACGAGTCGAATCGTCGTGTCGAGTGACGTCTTCTCCTTCTGGTACGTGTGCTTCAGCTGGTTCAGGTTGCCGATGACTTCGTTCTCGTAGACCGTGCGCGCGTCGCTCTGCGAGGCGCTCTGATTGAAGAGGGCGAGGATCTGGGCGTCCGAGGCGCCGAGCACGTAGGCGCGCACGATGTCCGTGCACCAGCTCCTTGGAGGTCACCTTGATGGCGGCGCGCTTGTCGTGCTCCTTGCCCTGGAGCCGTCTTGATGTTCGCGGTGATCGTCGCCAACTTGACCTTGTCCGCGTCGTACTGATTCGACGTGGTTTCGCTGGTCCTCTCGAGTCGCGACGAGCCGGTTGGTGAGCGCCGCGATCATCGCCTGGGTCTGCGAGATGCTCGACGGCGTGCGCGGCGCGGGCGTGATGATCAACGTGGCGACAGTGAATGCCAGAACTACGAGGGGAGTTGATCGAGTCGTGCCCCGACGACGCACGCGAATCATGAGTTCAAGCCTAGTTAGCGTGTCGCGAAATTAAGGAGTTTAGAAACTCTTTACAATGCATTTGCGTTACGGTTACAACGCATCATGCGTGCACGGGGGCGTAGCCCAATTGGCAGAGGCAAGGCGCTTAAACCGCCTCCAGTGAGGGTTCGAGTCCCTCCGCCCCTACTCAGTGCGGTATTTCGACGTATAAATCTTTAGTAGCGTTGCCTCCGTGGCTAAAAGCGCAACAGGCAGATGGGTAAGTAGGGTCGGGGCGTCCGGCGGCGGCAAGGCGTACAAGAAGACGCGTCCCGGCAACTTCTACGGCGCGCTCGCGGTCATCGTCATCCTCGGCCTGGTCGCGACGGTCTGCGCACGCTACGAGTACCAGCACCCGCCCAAGAACCCCGCCGGCATCGCAGCCCAAGATCGGCACCACCTGGTACGCCGCGCTCTCGATTGCAGGCCTGCGGCAAGGACCTGCCGTACCTCTCGACCGACACGACCCTGAAGGGTCAGGGCATGTACGTCCTCCCGGCCGACGTCATCCGGATCAGTCCGGCCTCGGCGGCCGACTCCGGCAACAACGCGACGCTCTCGCAGTTCGGTGACGAGTACCCCGGTCTCATCGATCAGCACCAGCCAGATGAACGTGCCCAAGAACGTGCTGGGACGCGGCGAACCCGCAGACGTCCTACACCAATGGTCAGACCTGCCCGTCGAGCAAGGGCGCGCAGTACGCGCGGTCAGGTCGGCAAGGTCACCTACGCCTACTGGACGACGTTCGGTCAGAAGAAGCCGACGATCACGACGAACCCCGCGACGATCAAGTTCGCGCCGGACATGCGCATCTCGATCGGCCTTCGAGCCCGTCGGGCGTCACGCCGCACGCCGCCGCTGGCCGAGACCGACCAGCGCGATGGTCGCCGACGCGACTCGTGACCCCGACGACGACGGTCACGACGCGCGCCGGCCACGACGACGACCGTGACGGGCGCGACGACCACGACCGTGCCCACCACGACGACGACGTCGAAGGGCTGAGGTTGAAGTCGATCATTCTGGTCGGCGGCAAAGGAACGCGACTTCGTCCTCTCACGTACGAGACGCCCAAACAGATGTTGCCCCTCGTGGGCGTGCCGATGATCGAGTGCGTGTTCGAGTGGCTCGGTCGTCACGACGTCACGGACGCGGTGCTGTCGCTCGGCTATCTGCCGGAACAGTTCACCGACGCCTACCCGAACAACGTGATCGCCGGCGTGCGCGTCGACTACGCCGTCGAGCCCGAACCACTCGACACCGCCGGCGCGATTCGTTTCGCCGCCACCGAGTTCGGCTTCGACGAGACGTTCCTGGTCGTCAACGGCGACGTCCTCACCGACCTCAACATCACGACGCTTGAAGGCGTTCCACCACGCACACGGAGGCGAGGCCACGATCGCGCTGCACCCGGTCGACGATCCTTCGCGATTCGGCGTCGTGCCGACGACGCCCGAGGGTCGCGTCATCGCCTTCGTCGAGAAGCCGCCGCGCGACCAGGCCCCGACGAACAACATCAACGCCGGGACCTACATCTTCGAGCCGAGCGCCTTGAAGCGCATCGCCGAGCGAAGGTCGCGTCGAGCGTCGAGCGCGACACGTTCCCGGCGCTGGCGGCGGCCGGCGAGCTCTACGCGATGGTCGACGGCGCCTACTGGCTCGACACCGGCACGCCCCAGGCCTATCTCCAGGCGAACGTCGACATCTTGAACGGCCGTCAGGGCATGCACGAGTTCACCGACATCGTGAACTGTTCGTGGCGTCACGCGACGAGCACGGTCGACGCGTCGGCGACCCTCACGAACTCGGTCGTCGACAGCGACTGCGTGGTCGGCGCCCACGTGGTCCTCGATGAGGCGGTCCTGTTGCCCGGCGCGATCGTGCAGGCCGACTGCGTGATCCGCTCGTCGATCATCGGTCCCGGCGCGGTCATCGGTCGCTACTCACAACTCGGCGCGACGTGCGTGGTCGGTGCCAATGAACACGTGGCGGCCGCCTCCGAACTCTCCGGTGAGGTTCGCCTCGGCGGCGTGTGATCAGCGAAAGAGGTCTTCGTTCGCTCGGCGCAGTGCGTTCTCTTTGATCGATCCGTCACCGAAGTACGAGTCATCGAGACCGCGCAGGATCGCGAACGGTGTCGCTTCGGCCTTGCCGAGCACCAGGTTCGCCGCGCTCGGCGATCTCGTCGGCGATCGCGACCTCGGTGACCTCGAGGACCCGTCCGGTCGCGTCGGTCGTGCCGCGTAGGTCGAGGATTGGTTTCACGCCGGCCGAACCGATCGCGACGTCGGTGACGCCGACGCGCCACACGCGTCCGAACGTGTCGGTGATGATGACGGCGACCTCGACGTCGCAGCGTCGTTGGATCTCGGCGCGGAATCGCCGCGCCGAACGGTCGGGGTCCTTCGGCAACAAGACGGCGGTGCCGTCGTCGGTGTTGGAGAGGTCGATACCGGCGTTCGCGTTGATGAATCCGTGGTGCGTCTCGGTGATGCGCAGCGGCCCGCGACGTCGCAGGACGCGCGCCGACTCCCGTCGATCAACGCGGCCTTGTGCTCTTCGGTGCCGTCGAAGTCGACGACCTGTCCTTCGGACTTCGACACGACCTTGCTGGTGACGATGACGAGGTCGCGCGCTTCGAGCGTGAGTCCCGCGGCCGCGACGCGCATCGAGGAACATGGTGACGAGGTCGTCACCGTCCTTCACCATCGCGACCGACGGCAGTGGAATGACTCGTAGTTCGTTCACGACAGCACCGCCGCCGCCAGTCGCGCGGCGTTCTCGCGCTCGGCCATGATCGTCGTCGTGACGATGACCTGGACGCCGCGATTACGCACGTCGTCGGCCCGATCGGCGTCGGCCTCGTCGATGATCCACGTGCCGACGAGACCCTTGTAGAAGTCGACGACACCGAGACACGACACCTCGTGTCCGAGTTCGGCGAGTAGTCGATCGGCCGGACCCTTGAGGGCGTGACCGTCGATGATCGGTGAGACGGCGACCACGTCGTCGCGACGCTGCTCGAGGACGTCGCGCACACCCGGGATGCGCAGGATCGGATCGATCGAGATGAGCGGATTGGACGGCGCGAGCACGATGCGCGACGCCGTGCGAAGTGCTTCGAGCACCTCGTCCGTCGCGGTCGCCTCGTCGGCACCCACGACGTGAATCGCCGACACCGCGACGCCGTGGTGGTGTCGCACGAAGTACTCCTGGAAGCTCAGACGGCCCAGTTCGGTGTCGAAACACGTCGCGACCGGCGTCATCGGTGACCGGCAACAGTCGTACCGTCACGCCCAGTCGCTCACACAGTTCGCGCGTCACCTGCGTCTTCGTCGCGCCGTCGCTGAGACGCTGGGATCGGTAGAGGTGCGTGGCGAGGTCGCGGTCGCCCAAACGAAACCAGGCTTCGCCGCCGAGGGCGTCGAGCTCGTCCATGACGCGCCAGCTCTCGCCCTGGAGGCCCCACCCGAGTTCTTGATTGTTGAGACCGGCCAGTGTGTACATGATCGTGTCGAGGTCGGGGCAGATCGTGAGCCCGTGCATCGTGAGGTCGTCGCCCACGTTCACGATCGCGGTGAGCTCGTTCGGCTCGACGGCCTGGACTAACGCGTCGAGCAGTCGCGCCGCGCCGACGCCGCCGCTCAGAACCGTTATCACCTTCGAGACTCTACGGGGCCGTGGGTAACATCGAGTGTTGTGAGCACGAACTCCCTAATCGACGGGTGGCCCGGCGCGCCCGCGGTGGTGCTCTTGTCGGTGAGGGACGGCCTCGTGCGACCGGATCGCCGAGGCCGGCGACCTCGACGAGGTGCGACCGTGGGCCTCGATCTCCAAGATGGCGGTCTCGTTGGCCTTCGGCGTGGAGAGTGACTGGGAACTCAATCGCTTCGACATGCCGCTCGGACCACCGGGGTCGACGCTCGCGAATCTCTTGTCGCACAGTAGCGGCCTCGGTCTCGAAGAGGGTGACCCCGTCGTGCCCGTCGGCGACCCAGCGGATCTACTCGAACTACGGCATCGACCTCGCGGTGGACTCGATCCTGGGCGACAACACGGCCGACAGCTGGCTCCAGCAACGGATCTTTCAGCCCTTCGGCATGAACTCGACGAAGCTCGTGGACCGACCGTCGTCGGGCGTCGTCGGGTCGACGAACGACCTGGCGACGTTCGCCGTCGCGTGGTTGCGACCGGACGCCGTCGCCAAGGAGACGCGTAACCGACTCATCAGGCCCTACGCGCCGCAGCTCAACGGGTTCGTGCCGGGGTTCGGAAAGTTCTCACCCTGTCCCTGGGGACTCGGTCCCGAGGTGCGCGGCGACAAGCATCACTGGATGGGGGAGTGGCCGGCGACGAGTTTCGGACACTTCGGCAAGAGCGGCGCGTTGCTGTTGCTGAACGCCGACGAGCAGATCGGACTCGTGGCGACGAGCACCGAACCGTTCGGCGGGTTGGGCCACGAAGCTCTGGCCGACCTGGACGAGTGCGATGCGAACGCTGGCCCTTGGTTCGTGAGTCCTATCGAGTCTTCGCGTCGGACTGGACCTGGACGGTTCGCTCGAGTCGCTTGGGCAACTCGATGACCGACCTGGCCGACGCGCTCGATCGCACCGGCGAATGCGAGCTCGTTCGCTTTCGCTCGCGAACGTCGTCGCGCTCGAAGAACGAAACACATCTCGCGCTGCGCGCGCTCTGGTCGCCGCTGTGGCGCCGCAGCCTCGGACGTTCGATCGACGGACTGCTGCCCTCGGTCGACGTGGTGCACGTGGCCGGCATCGCCACGCCGCCGACGCTGAAGATCCCGCTGATCGTCTCGGTCGACGACCTGCGACCGCTGCGCGGTGAGACCCATACCCACCTGCGCATCACCCAACTGCGTCGCGCGGTCGCAACGCGGCGCGACGCTCGTCGCGTCGAGTCGCAGCGCGAGTCACGAGGTCATCAGCGTCCTCGGCGTGGCGCGCAGTCGCGTCGTCGTCGTGCCGCCGGCGGTGCCGCTCGTCGACGAGACCCACGACGGCACGGACCTCGTGGTCAACATCACGGGCGTCGACGCAGCTGTTCATCGAGCTCGCGCCGCAGTTGATCGCGTTCACCGAAGGCACACGGTTCGCGCGTCGTGGCGCTCGCCAGTACCGCCGCCGGTCAGAAGATCCGCTCGAGCGGTCTCGCGGTCACGATTCGAGCCCGCCACGACGCGCGCGACGCCCTGGCGAACGCGCGCGTCGTGATGCACCTCTCGGACGGCGCGCGTTTCCCGTCCTTCGCCATCGCCGCGCTGTCGGCCGGCGTCCCGACGCTGGCGCGCGCGACCGAGATCAACCGCGAGCTGCTCGAAGGCGCCGCGGCGCTCTTCGCCAACGACCGCGAGGTTGGTGACACGCTCGGAAGAGGTGTGGACCAACGGTCAGCGGCGCTCGATCATGGTCGCGGCCGGACGCTCGCGGGCGATCGATTTCGCGCCGGACACGGCGGCGCGGGCCTACCTCTCGCTGTATCACGAGGTCGTGCGAGGCTGGACGGCGTGACGCGCACGATCACGATCTCGATCGAGCAACTCAACCGACCCCAGCCCGGGCGGCATCGCGACCTACGTGCGCGGTCTCGCGGCGGGACTTCACGCGCTCGCCGATCCGTCGACTCGACGTCGTCGGACTCGCGCGCCCGAGGTGCCGTCGACGAAGCGACGCTGCCGTTGCGGCGCGTGAACGCTCCGTGCGGTGTGCGTCTCTTGACCACGCTCTGGCCGCTCTGGCCGCTCGGCGTCCCGAAGGACTCCGACGTCGTGCACGCCACGTCGATGGCCGGACCCTACGGCGGAGGGATCGAAGGGCGCGGTGCACTCGGTCGCGATGCACGACCTGCTGTGGCGCGACGAACCCGGGATCTCGACGCCCGGCGGTATTCGCTTCCACGACCGCCGACTCCGACTGATCGCCGATCGCAAGGACCTGCGCGTGATCGTCACGTCGCCGGGTCTGGCCGAACGACTGGTCGACGACGGCATCGACGAGTCGCGGATCCACTCCGTGCGACTCGGCGTCGACGACGACATCGTCGAACGCGGCGCCGAGTCGTCGGTTCGCGAACTGCTCGCCGAGCACGGCGTGCACCGGTCCCTTCACGCTGTACGCCGGCACGCGCGAACCGCGCAAGAACATCGAACGTCTCGTTGGAGGCGCACACGATCGCGTACGCCGACGAATCGCGACCTCGGCCCACTGGTCCTCGCTGGCCCGAGTGGGTGGGGTGGCGTCGCGACGGGCGACGCCGTCGTGCTCGGGCTCGGTGCCGCGCGACATGCTCCTCGGTCTCTACCGCGACGCCACGGTCTTCGCCTACGTGCCGCGCGCCGAAGGGTGGGGTCTGCCGCCGGTCGAGGCGCTGCACGCCGGCACGCGCGTCGTCGCGAGCACGACGACGCCGAGCGTCGCGAACAATGACTGTGTCATCACGCGTCGATCCCCTCGACGTGGCGTCGATCGCTGAAGGTCTGCTCGCCGCGCTACACGAAGGCGTCGACGAAGACAGTCGCGCTGCTCGACGAACGTCGGTGGCCGATCTCACGTGGCGCAACGTCGCGCTCGATCACCTGGCGGCGTGGCAATGAAACTCGCCCTCGACGTCTCGGCGGTGCCGCCGCGCATGGCCGGCGCCGGTCGCTACATCGGCGAGCTGGCGCGTCGCGTGCCGGCGACCGGCATCGACACGACGTTGGTCACGCGACGAGATGACGCGCCGCGCTGGCACGACTGGTCGACCGAACGCGCACGTCGCCGTCGATCGTCCCCAACGCGCGGCCGTCGCGACTGCTCTACGAGGCCGTCGTCGCCGGTCGGAGTTCGACCGCTCGATCGGTCGACGTCTGGCACTCGCCGCACTACACGATGCCGCGCCATTGCTCGCACGCCGACGGTCGTGACGATCCTGGACCTCATGTTCTTCACCAATCCCGAGTGGCACGAACGATCGCAAGGTGCCGTTCTTTCGACGCGCCATCTCCTACGCGGCGACGCACGCCGACGTGCTCGTGGCCATCAGCGAGTTCACCGCGCGCCAGTTGGACGAACACGTGCCCGAACACGCGCCGGTGGTGGTGGCGACCCTCGGCGTCGATCTCGAGAAGTTCACGACCGACGCGAGCGACGACGCCGAACTCTTGCGCGCGCAACGGATTCGACAGTCGATCGACCGTACATCTTCTACTTGGGTACGTTCGAACCGCGAAAGGGCATCGACGTCCTGCTCGACGCGTTCGAAGAGATCGCTCGGCGCGACAGTGACGTGGAACTCTGGTTGGCCGGCCAGCCGGGCTGGGGTGTCAAGGAGATCGAGGCGCGCATCGCGAATCACGACGCGCGCTCGAGGATTCGTCGCCTAGGTTTCGTCGATGAGACCGTGCTGCCCGCGCTCCTTCGTCAGTCTCGCGTGGTGTCCTATCCCTCGCGCGGTGAAGGGTTCGGAATGCCGGTGATCGAGGCGCTCGCCTGTGGCGCGGTCGTCGAGACGTCGGCCGGACACCGTGATGTCCGAGATCGCCGGCGACGCCGCACTGCTGGCTCGCGCCGGTGACGCCGATCAGCTGGCCGACGTGCTCACGACGGCGTTGGCGATGAACGACGACGAACGCGCCGCGCTTCGCCCGCGCTGGACGTGCGCGCGCCGAGGATGTTCACGTGGGACGCACTCGGTCGCCCAACACGTGAAGGCCTACGAGATGGCGGCGCGACGGTGAAGGCGCTCGTCACCGGCGGCGACGGATTCGTCGGGCGTCACCTCCTCGAGCATCTTCGCGCCCACGGCGACGAGGCCGATCGGCGTCGACCGCGAGTGCGACGTCACCGACGCGGCGAGCGTGCGGGCCGTGCTGGAACGCGTGCGACCCGACGCGATCTATCACCTGGCGGCCCTGACCGCCGTCGGCGCGTCGTGGTCGGACCCGGTCGAGTACACGCGCGTGAACGTCCTCGGCACGCAGAACGTCCTGGACGCCGCGCACGATGTCGTTCCGTCGGCGAGTGTCGTGGTCGTCAGCTCGGCCGACGTCTACGGCGTCGTGCGACCGGAGGACCTTGCCGCTGGTCGAGTCGTTTCGCGTGGCCCCGGCCAATCCCTACGCGTCGAGCAAGGTCGAGGCCGAACACGTGGCACACGACGCCGTGCGCGAGCACGCCAACGCGTCGTCATCGCGCGGCCGTTCAATCACGTCGGCCCGGGTCAGTCGACGGACTTCGTGGTGCCGGCGATCGTGAGTCGACTGCTGCAGGCGCGTCGATGACGGCGCCGACGAGATCGTCGTCGGTGACCTCTCGACGCGTCGCGACTTCAGCGACGTGCGCGACGTCGTGCGCGCGTATCGGCTGCTCGTCGAACGCGGCGTCAGTGGTGAGGTCTACAACATCGCGTCCGGCGTCGACGTCGGACTGTTCGACATCGCGCAACGTCTCGTCGCGGCGATCGCGCCGGACGTTCGCACTCGTCACCGACGAGTCACTGCATTCGACCGGTCGAAGTACCGGTGTCGCGCGGCAGTTACGACAAACTCCGTCGAGCGACGAAGTGGCGTCCCGACGATCACGCTCGACACGTCGCTGCACGACGTCATCGAAGAAATGCGCCGTCGTCGCGGCGATTCGTAGAGAATCGACGACGAATGGCGTCGAGAGCTTCGGCGAAAGCAGCCCGAGGCGGCTCTCGTGGCGTCCAAGTAGCCTTGAAGGACTGATGGAATCTCGTGCTCCGGCCGTTGTTGCCGTCGTCGTTACCACCGGTTCCGGGCCGGGTCTAGAAGCCGCAGTCGCTTCTCTCGCGGTCCAGAACTACGAGGAACTAAGCCTGCTCGTCGTCGCGAACGGGGAGACCGAACACGTCACCGGCGCGCGTCGCCGCGGTCGCCCCGAACGCCTTCGTGCGACTGCTCGACGAGAACCGCGGCTTCGCCGCGGCCTGCAACGAAGCGGCGCTGATGGTCGAGGGCTCGGCCTTCTTCCTCTTCTGTCACGACGACGTCCGTCTCGAGCCCGACGCCGTGCAGATGATGGTCGAGTCGGCCTTTCGCACCAACGCCGGCATCGTCACCCCGAAGGTCGTCTCCTACGACGACCCGATGGTGCTGCTGCACGTGGGCCAGACCAGCGACCGCTTCGGGGTCGTGCACGAACGGATCCAACCGGGCGAGATCGACCACGGCCAACAGGACCTCGAGCGCGACGTCTTCGTCGCACCCGGCGGCGTCACGCTCGTGCGCAGCGACCTCTTCGCGACGCTGCGCGGCTTCGACCCGTTGATCACGGCGCTCGGGGAAGACCTCGACATCTGCTGGCGCGCCCAGATCGCCGGCGCGCGCATCGTCGTGGCGCCGACGGCCAAGGTCGCGCACCGCGAGACGATCGCCTCGGGCGAGCGTCCGGTCACCGCCATCGGCACGCGACGCGCCAGTCGCCAGGACCTCCAGCGCCGCCACCAACTCCTCGTGGTCTCGACCGGCTGGGGACGGCGCTACGCCTTCACGACGCTCTCGGCCCTCTTCGCCATGGACTCGATGGAGTTCGTCCTCTCGATCGTCGGTCGCGACACGCGACCGCGCCGGCGCGATCCTCGGTTCCTGGCGTTGGCTCTTCCACCACCGCCGTCGGATCCGGGAACGGCGTCGTCAGCGCCACGAGATCCAGGTCCTCTCGGATGAGGAGCTACGACGTCTCCAGGTCGGGGGAGCGAGTCGACTGAAGCGCTTCTTCGTCTTGTTGGTGCGTGAGGGACTCGACCGCGCCCGCGGCATCTTGCCGCCCGAGGCGCTCGAAGACCACGAGTTGGACGCCGACGCCGTCGGCTTCGCCGCCGCGTTCTCCGAAGACGAGGAGTTCGACGAGATCCCCGAGAGTCGCGATGATGGAGCTGCGTCGTCAACCGTCACGGGTCCTGACCTCGTTTCGCTCGCAGGCCGCCGTCGTGGCGCTCGTCTTCGTGTTGTGGCTGATCGGGTCACGCAACCTCGTCGTGACGCACCTGCCGCTGATCGGGCGCCTCGCGCCCGCTCGACTCGTGGTGGACGACGTGGCGTCACTTCTTCGCGTCGTGGTCGCCCAACGGCGTCGGGACCGGGTCCCCGGGCATGCCCGGTTACGGCGTGATCGCCTTCGCCGGCACCTTCGTGCTCGGCCGTATGGGCATATTGCCGCGCCTGGCGTTGATCTTCGCCATGCCGATCGGCGCGATCGGCGTCAGTCGTCTGCTCAAGGGTCGCGTCTCCAATCGCGCCCGCGTGATCGCCTCGATCGCGTACTTGGCGTTGCCGCTCGGACTCGACATGATCAGCCAGGGTCGCATCGACGTGCTCGTGGTCGTGGCCGGTCTTCCCTTCGTCGTTCGACGTCTCTTCGAGTTGATGGACGTGCCGGGCTTTCGGACCGAGCCGTACTCCGAACCCGTCGCCTTCGGACACCGGGGGTGGCGCACGACCCTGGCCGGCCAGCGGATGGTGGCCGTCATGTTGATCGCGCTGCTCACGGCGATGGCGCCGGCGACGATCATCGTCGTCACGATCGTGATCCTCGGCGTCTTTCTGTCGCGACTGTTCGAACGCGACGAAGGTGTCAACACGTCGCACCCGTGGCGATTCATCGGCTCGCTGTGGCTCAACGTGGCGATTCTCCTGTTGCCGATGACCGTCGACGTGGCGATCGCCGGGCGTCGAGCGTTGGGCGTCTTCGGTTTGGCGCGCGGTCCGTGGTCCGTGCCGTCCTTCGCCGACTTGTTGAAGGGTGCCGACGGCGGGTTCGGTCTCTCGTGGGCCGGGTGGTTGCTGCCGGGTGCCGCGCTGCTCGGTCTGTTGCTCTGTCGCGGCGAGCGTCGACGCATCGCGACGAAGGCGGCGTCGATCGCGACCCTGACATTGATCGTCGCGGCGTTGGACGTTCGTCACTGGATGGGTTCGTTCGCGCCGGACCTCGACGTCTTGCTCGCGCTCTACATGGTGATGCTCGCGTTGCTCATCGGCCTCGGCGTCAGCGCCCTCGAGAATGACCTGCGCCAAGCCGGATTCGGGTGGCGCCAGGTCGCGGCCGGTCTGTCGGTCGCCGCGTTGGTCGTCGCCGCGTTTCCCTTCATGGCGGTCTTCGCTGGCGGCCGATTCGACCTGCCGACGTCGAGCGTCGCCGAGTCCTTGAGCACGTTGGCGCCGAAGTCGTCGGGGGGCTATCGCGTCTTGTGGTTGGCTGACCCGTCGGTGTTGCCCCTCGCGGGGTGGTCGATCGCGCCAGGTCTCGCCGCGGCGACGTCGATGAACGGCCTACCCGAGTGGCACGTCGCTCTTCAGCACCCCCGACTCGGGGACCAGCAACGTCATCTTGGACGCCGTTGAGTCCGCACTGGAGGGCGAGACCGTTCGACTGGGCCAGTTGCTCGCACCGGCCGGCATCTCCACCATCGTGGTCATGAACTCATCGGCGCCCGAGTTGACGGGCGTCCAGTCGGTGCCACTGCATCCGGTCCCGAAAGTGTTGTTGACCGCGCTCGGACGCCAAAGCGACCTCGCGCTCGAACTGCAGACCAAATCGGTCGAGGTGTTCTCCAACTCGCTCTTCCACGGTGTCGTCGCCCAAATAGGACCCACGCTGAAGACGCCAGTAGCCCTCTTCTCGAACACGTCGAACTCCGGCCCGATCGATCCCGGCGCGACGGTGCAAGCGGGCTTCGCGCCGGCCAGTGCCTTCGGGCTCGATCTCAATGGCCTCGCGGCGGTTCGTCGTCAAGAGCTCTACCTGGACGCCGATCTATCAGGTTGGCGTTCACGTCGGCGGTCCGTCGACCGTCGTCGTCCCGGTGCAAGGTCAGCTCGTCGTGCAGCGACTGCCGCTCAACGCGGTGCTCGCGGCGTTCACCTTGGTGATGTGGCTGCTCGTGTGGCTGGGCTTCGGATGGATCCATCGACTCGAGTGGCTCTTCACCGGACGACGAAAGCCCGCGCATCCGCGTCACGCGAAGGATCCCGATGAGTGACCTTCGCCGCCTGCCGCTCTTCATCGTGTTAGCAGTGGCGCTCATCGTGGTGGGTGTGTTGAGTTCGACGACCAAGAGCGTCGATCCCTCGCAACTGCCGAGCGCGCTGGCCCTCAACGGCCGCGCCGAGTCGACGGCGCTGTACTGCACCGGGTTCACCAGCACCAAGATCGGTGCGCCGGGCCGCGTGATCTTCTTGAACACCACCGATCAGTCGCACGAGGTCACGATCGACGACGTCTCGAACCTCGGACTGTCCGAGTCCACGCACGTGACACTGCGCCCGTATCAGCAGTACGGGTTCGATCCGAACGTCGAGATCGGTGGCGACTACTTCGGGGTGGGCGCCCAGGTGAGCGGTGGCGGCGTCGTGGGGGTCGAGGTCACCAAGGACCACACCAGTGAGGCGCCGTGCATCTCGACCGGGGTCACGAACTGGTTCGCGGCGGGATTCGACACCACCGTCGGCTCCTCGGCCGTCCTCTCCGTCTACAACCCGACCGCCACGCCGGCGGTCTTCAACGTCTCGACGTTCTCCGCCTCCGGCTACGTCGCCCCGTCGAAGTTCCAGGGCTACGCGGTCGGGCCGCACTCCCAGGCCGAGATCAACCTCGGCACGGCGATCGTCGACCTGCAGAACATCGGGGTGCACGTGCGCGTACTGCGCGGTGCGCTCGACATCGTCGGTCTCCAACAGTCCGGTCCGACCGTCTCGTTCAATCCCGGCGTGAGCGAACCGGCGACCTCGGCGATCTTCCCGCTGGTGACGACGGCGAACAACGCCACCGCGCAGATCCGCTTCGCCAATCCCGGTCCGACGTCGATCAAGGTCACGCTGGCGGTCACGCTGGCGCCGTATCACGTGCCGAATCAGACGCTGACCCTCGCGCCCTACGGCAACGCCGTCGCGTCGATCACGCCGAACTCGGCCATCCCGGCCGCCAGCTACGCGAGCGTGTCGATGAGCGCGAGCGCGCCGGTCATCGCGGCGCTCGCGACCGGGAGTGGCGACGACGTCGCGTTGAGCGCGCCACCGTCGAGCCGAGCCCGAGTATCTGGTCGGCGACTTCACCGGCGACGGGTTCGACGCCGCGACGTTGACGAACACGTCACCGCACTCGATCGCACTCAGTATCTCCACGTTGCCCATCAGTCGCACCGCCGCACGTGAACAACGTCGTCGTGCACGTGGACGGCAACACGAGCGAGAGCGTCAAGAGCTGCGCTGCCCGGTCTGACGAACCTGCGTGGCGTCGTGATGATCGTCAAGGCGTCGCGACCGACGTTGGTGGTGACGCTGACGTTGCCGACCCGACCGGCCGGGATGACGGTGGTGTCGGCCCTAGACGGCCGGTAACGTCGGCGGCTGCCAACCAGGCAGTGGCGGCGTCACCGGCGGCGACCGGCGCGGCCGGTGCGGGATTCTTCTTCGACGCGGACGCGGCGCCGACGCCGGCGAGTGAACTGACGGTCTTCGTGCCCTCGGGGTGCACCTGTTCGCCGTGCGCCTCGTCGATCAGTCGAGCGGCGGTCTCACCGTCGATCGTCTCGTTCTCGAGCAGCGCGTGCGTCAAGGCCTCGAGGCCGCGACGGTGCAGCGTCAGGACCTCGATGGCGCGCGACTCCTGCTCGCGAAGGATGCGCTCGACCTCGTCGTCGATGACCTGGGACGTGTGGTCCGAGTAGTCGCGGGTGTGCATGAGGTCCTCACCCAGGAAGACCTGGTTGTTCGAACCCCAGGCCATCGGCCCGATCTCCTTGGACATGCCCCACTCGCGCACCATGCGGATCGCCAGTTCGGTGTTGCGCTGCAGGTCGTCCGCGGCGCCGGTCGAGAGGTCGCCGTAGACGAGGAGCTCGGCCACGCGACCGCCCATGCGCATGCACAGGGAGTCCTCGAGGTACTGACGCGCCACGATGTGGCGGTCCTCTTCGGGCAACGTCATCGTCACGCCGAGCGCCATCCCGCGCGGGATGATCGTGATCTTGTGCAGCGGGATCGGTCTTGTCGAGCACGTAGGCCAACAGGGCGTGGCCGCTCTCGTGGTAGGCGACGCGCTCGCGCTCGTCGTCCATCAGGACCATGGTGTCGCGCAGCTGTCCCATCATGACGCGGTCGCGCGCGGACTCGAAGTCCTCCATGCCGATGGTCGAGGAGTGGCGACGAACGGCGTGCAGCGCGGACTCATTGACCAGGTTCGCCAGGTCCGCGCCACTCATGCCGGGCGTGCCGCGAGCCACCATCTCCAAGGACACCGAGGGATCGAGCGGTTTATTCTTCGAGTGGACCTCGAGGATCGGTAGGCGTTCGTCCAGGTCCGGCAGCGGCACCACGATCTGGCGGTCGAAGCGGCCCGGTCGCAGCAGCGCCGGGTCCAAGACGTCGGGTCGGTTCGTCGCGGCGATGACGACGACGCCCTCGGAGGGGTCGAAGCCGTCCATCTCGTTCAGCATCTGGTTCAGCGTCTGCTCGCGCTCGTCGTGGCCGCCACCGAGTCCGGCGCCGCGCTTGCGACCGATGGAGTCGATCTCGTCGATGAAGACGATGGCCGGCGCCTGCTTGCGCGCCGTCGCGAAGAGGTCGCGCACGCGACTCGCACCGACGCCGACGAACATCTCCATGAAGTCCGAACCGGAGACCGAGAAGAACGGCACGCCCGCTTCGCCGGCGACCGCGCGCGCGAGCATCGTCTTGCCGGTGCCCGGAGGACCGACGAGCAAGATGCCCTTCGGGATCAACGCGCCGATCTCCTTGTAGCGACCGGGCGTCTTCAAGAACTCGACGATCTCACTGATCTCTTGTTTGACGCCGAAGTAACCGGCGACGTCGGCGAAGGTGGTCTTGGGTCGATCCTGGTTGAACTGCTTGGCCTTGGAGCGACCGACCGACATCATGCCGGTCATCTGGTTGCGCGCCTGGCGAGAGATGAAGATCATGAAGGCGACGAAGATCAGGATGAAGATGATGTAGGGCAGCAGCGCGCCGAGCAGGCTCGAGGGGTTCGCGAACGTGACCGCCACGTTGTCGGTGGTGCGCAGCGTCGTGATGTCGTTGCCGATGACCGGCGAGGGGCCGTGCGAGGTGTAGTTCACGCCGCTGGTCAGTTGACCGGTGATCACGCCCGAGGTCGTGTTGATGACCGCGGTGTCAACCTTCTGGTGTTTCGCGTCGCGCAACAGCGAGGAGTACGAGATCGTCTTCACGTCCTTGTGCGTGAAGAGTGAGGGGATGATGAAGATGCCGATGACGAAGATGATGGCGGCGATCGTCAAGACACGTCGACGGGCGTCGGGCGCCATGGGCTTGTCGCCGCCCGGCATGTACTTCTTGTAGCCCGACGGTTCTTCAGGAGGCATACTCACGAGACCAGACTAGAGGTGAACGACGACAGTTCGTCTTGCACCTGTGGAAAAGTCGGGCCAGAGTTAGGGTAATTGTTTGTGGATTCTCTGATCGACGCCGAAACAGTCGACCGCCCGCGAGTAGTCGGCAATCGTGTTGGCGGGCTTCGTCGGATTCCTCGCCGGTCAGATCCTCGGTTCGGTCTTCGAACTCATCGGCGCGACGCTCACGCACTACCCGGGTGGTCTCAGCGCGCTCGGGAACAACCCGTCGCCGCCCTGGTGGGCGAACGCGTTCGGCCTGCTCGGTCTGTGGATCGGTTTCGGCGGGGCGATCTACTACGCCTACAACTACGGCAACCTGCGTGCGCTGCCGAACCAGTGGCGGCCGCGACCGAGTGACGTCATGCTACGTCGCGCTCGGCGTCGCCTGTCAGTACCTGGTCGACGGCGCGTACTGGCTCTTCAGCGTGCCATCACCTGAACGGCCCGGTGAACCATCTCTTCGGCGGCGGTCGTCGGCGCGAGTTTCGTCCTGCTGATAGTTATGACGACGTTCCTGGCGCCCATAATGGAGGAGTGGCTCTTTCGTGGCGTGCTCTTTCGAGCCCTGAGTGAAGGTGGCCCCAAGGGTGGTACGCGCGCCGGCGTCGTGTTCGGCGTCGTACTCAGCGCCGCGCTCTTCGCCCTGGCCCACGGCGAGCCGTTGCAGTTCGCCGGACTCTTCTTCCTCGGCCTCGTGTTGGCGACGCTGGTGTGGCGCACCAAGCGACTGGTGCCGAGCATCGTGACCCACATGTCCTTTAACGGCGTCGCCGTCGCCGCGCTGATCCATCAACGATCGGTGCATTGATGCGCGAGTGGTTCAGGCGGCACAACACCCCGGGTAATCGCCTCGACGCCCTGGTCATCCTCGCGGTCATCTTCATCACCGTCTGGGAATTGCACCCGTCGCTCATCTTCTCCAACAGCACTCATCACCGGCGGCGACACCGGTTCGCACCTCGCGGTGCCGGCCTACCTGAAGTCGGTCGGCAACCCCTTCAACCTGACGCCGTGGTATCCCGGCTGGTTCGCCGGCATGCCGGCCTACACCTACTACTTCGTCCTGCCGGACATCCTGGCGTGGTTCGGCAGTTACATCATCGGCTTCGCCGTCGCCTTCAAGCTCGCGACGATCCTCGGTTCGGTGCTGATGCCGATCACCGCCTACATGATGGGCCGACTCTTCAAGGCGCCACGTCCGATCCCGGCGGCGCTGGCGGTGGCGACGTTGCCGTTCCTCTTTGACGCCTCGTTCACCATCGACGGCGGCAACCTCTTCTCGTCGATGGCGGGGGAGTACGCCTTCGCGCTCTCGCTCGCGTTGGCGCTACTTGACGATCGGGCTGTTCGCGCGCGGCGTGCGCACCGGTCGCGGCTACTGGCTGGCCGCGATCGCGCTGAGCCTCACGCTGGCGGCGCACATCTTGCCGTGGTTCTGGACCATCGAGGCCGTCATCGTCGTGGTCATCTTCGAGCTGCTGCAACGTCGCGGCATCGGCGACCCCAACGACGAGCACATCACCGGTGACTACGCGCGACCGCTGCGTTTCGCGATCGTGGCGGGACTGATCTCGGTCGGTCTGTCGGCGTGGTGGTTGACGTCCTTCGTCACGACCCAGAAGTACACGAACTCCATGGGCTACACGAACGACCCGGTCAACACCCTGCACTCGATCTTCACGACGCTCGGCTGGTTCACGTCGGGCGGCGGCGCGGCCGGCGATCGCTGGGTCATCGTGCTCGCGATCATCGCGCTGATCGTGGCCTTCTGGGTCCGCGACCGTCTGGGCATGATCCTCACGACCTTGACGGTGCTCTCGATCGGCGCCTTCGTCTTCGACCCCCAGAACGTCATCTGGAACGAGCGCCTCGTCCCGTTCTGGTTCATCACGATCCACCTGAGCGCCGGCTGGCTCTTCGGCTACGTCCTCATGCGCTGGGCGAAGCGGCGCTCGGAGCGGACTCGGTCGCTTCTCGGTGCAGATCGGCGAGAGCCGCTTCAGCTTCGCGCACGAACCGGTCGCCGGGGCCGAACCGGTCGACGTCCCGCAGCCGGTCGACGCGAATCGTCACGCTGCGAGCGAGGACACCTTCGTCGCGTCGTCGTATCGCGCGGACGACGAGGAAGAAGACGACGAATCGCGCGCGACGCGCCGCGGACTGCGCGCGACGGTCATCATCCTCATCCTGGGACTGCTCACGACGGTGCCCGGACTCATTCCCCGGTCGCCTCGGCCCTGTCGCTCAACACGACCGGTAACCAGGTCTCGAGTTGGGCGCAGTGGAACTACTCGGGCTATCAGGCCAAGGCCTCGTGGCCGGAGTACAACGACCTGATGCAGACGATGGCCAAGGTCGGCGCAGAAGTACGGCTGCGGGCGCGCCATGTGGGAGTACAACGCCGAACCAGAACCGCTTCGGGACGCCCGAGGCGCTGATGCTCTTGCCGTACTGGACGAACAACTGCATCGACTCGATGGAGGGTCTGTACTTCGAGTCCTCGGCCACGACGCCGTATCACTTCCTCGATCAGGCCGAGCTGAGCGTCTCGCCGAGTGACCCCATGGTCGGCCTGCCCTACGGCGGACTCGACGTCGCCTTCGGCGTCGAGCACCTCCAGATGCTCGGCGTGCGCTACTTCATCGCGTTCTCGCCGGCCGTCATCAAGCAGGCCAACCTCGACCCCGAGCTGACGCTGATCGCCAAGACCAAGAAGTGGCCGTCACCGGGCGACCAGTGGTTCATCTACAAGATCGCCTCGAGTCCGATGGTCGTGCCGCTCACGACGCCTGCCCAACGTCGTCGCCAACACGACGAGCCGCGTCGGCTGGCTCAACGCCAACACGACCTGGTGGCTCAATCCCAAACTGTGGGGGACCGTCGCCGCGACGACCGGACCGTCGAACTGGCCCACGGCCACGAGCATCACCACGATGGACGACGCAGACGACGTTGCCCAAGGTCACGGTCACCGACATCAAGGTCGGACTGCAGTCGATCTCGTTCCACGTCAGTCGGATCGGCGTCCCGGTCCTGGTCAAGATCTCGTACTTCCCGCGCTGGCACGCGACCGGCGCCACCGGGCCGTACCGCGTGAGCCCGAACCTGATGGTCGTGATCCCGACCGTCGAACGACGTCTCCATGGTCTACGGCAGCACGCCACTGCTCACGGTGAGCAACTACATCAGCGACCTGATGGCGTTGGCCGGCGCTGGTCACGCTCTTCTTCTACATCCGCCGTCGCGTTCGGCGCGCGACGACGACCCCGCGGTCGAGGACTGTTGCGGCCTGACGACGCCTCGGCGGCGACTACGGTTTCTTGGGACAGTTGTGGAAGGGAAGTAGCAATGGCGCTCGACAGTTTCTTACTGGCGTTGCTCGAAGACCCGGTCGATCACGGCGAGCTGCTCTACGTGCCGAGTGAGAACGTGCTCTACAACCCGCGCAAGCGCGTCGTCTACGAGGTGCGCGACACCATCGCCGTACTGCTGCCGGATGAGGCCAAGCCCGTGCACCGACGCCGAGCACGACGCCTGGACGAGCGACCCGAGCGTCATCAAGACCGGGCAAGTAAGCGCTCAGCCTGTCCACGAAGCGCATCTGGACCAGTTCGATCGACGAGCCGGTAGCCGATCTGCTTGGTAGATGGCGTTGCTCGTCGGATTCGCGGCGTCGGTGAAGAGCATGACGCGCGCACCTCTTTTCGATGAAGTGGCGGGTCACGACCGCCGTCACCGCGCTGCCGTAGCCGCGGCCGTCGATAGACGGGCGGCGTGTAGACCGGTCCGACTCGACCGATGACGACTTCGCCGGTGGTGACCAGCGGTGCGTGACCGGCCATGGCGACGACCGTCTCCGTCCACCTCCCAGCAGAAGAGCGAGCTGTCCCTGATTCCTATCGACGCGGCGTCGTGGGCCTCCGCCAGCGACATCGACGGCACCGACGCCTCATCGGTGAACTCGCACGAACATGCGCGCCAGCAACTCGCATCTCTTCGCTGCGCGCCGGTCGCCCCATGCCGTCGACGTCCGGCTCGACGAGTTCTTCCAGCTCGTAGAGGAGGTCCCGACGTTGCTCGACGAGGACACGCGTCGAGCCGGGGCTCTTCGACGTCGACGTAGCCCTCGACGAGCGCGTCGATGATGTCCGTGGACCCCGAGAGTCCGGGCAGGCCGTCGTCGAACTCGCCCAACGCTGCGCCCGAGCGCACGCGCGGCGTCTCGGGGCATCGGACGAGATCGATCATGTTGAACGGACTCGTGCGCATCGCGATGCCGACGACCTCGCCGTCATCGTCTCGCACGATCCACCAGTGGTAGTCGTCGTAGGTCCGGTCGACCGTTGGCGACCGCGAGCGACACGCTGCCGATGACGTTCGTTCGCAAGGGATCGGCCGCGCGAAAGGCGCGTCGACCTGGCGATGAACTCGTCCACCGATTCGATTCAGTTCAACTTTCATCGGTCGATTCTGCCACTGCTGCGCAGGGCGCACTAGAGCGGTGGCAGACCGAGCAGGTGGTGGACCCGTCGACGTAGAGGAGCGAGTTCTGGGCGTTCAACGAGTTGAAGCGCGCGAGGAACATCGGGTGCTTCTTGGGCGAAGCTCGGGAACTCCTTGTACAACGTCAGGTACTCGGACATCTGGTTCACGTCGTCCTGGATCGCCCCGCGCAGGCCGGCCGGCCACGTCTGGGTCTGCCACTGTTCGCGCAGTTTCGCGAGGTCGTCTCGAGACGTGCGAGCGTGGCGGCGTTCGGTGACTCCTTGAGGAACACGTCGACCTGGAGCGGATAGAGCGCGACGTCGTAGGCGAAGACGTCATTGAGATACTGGCGCGCGGCACCGGTGGCGTTGCTGGAAGGTGAACTGATTGTGTGTCGCCGTGTGGGGACGAGGTGCACGCCGCTCGGTCGTGGAGAGCACTTGCGCGTCACGCTTGCGTGGACCTTCGGCACCGACGCGTCGAGCGTCAGGTGACTGAAGGTCGGCGCCTGCATCGACGGGTAGGGGAGGTGCTGGGAGAGCCCGCCCTCCGTCGGATCCTCCTGGATCCACTGGCCGAGATTGAACGACGCGCCGCGCGCGTAAGGGACCGTGATGGTCTCGGGCGTGGCGTCGGAGACGTCGTCGAAACTCAGTCGCCAACCGCCCGTGGTCTGGCGCATCGTGAACCTGATCAGGTCACCGGGGGCGACGTTGAGGAGCTGCTGGGGGTTGAAGTTGACCGTCACGTCGCTCCAGAACACACCGTACGTGGTGACGCCGTTCACTTTGTCCTCGGTCGTTCCGAGTTGGATGAACTGGCGATTCGCGTCTTCCACGCCGATCCACGTGCTCGCGTCGCCGTCGGGTGAATGGGAATTGATCGCCGGCACGCGCCACTCGGCGCCGATCTCGGACGTGAAGCGGTACAGCGTGTAACCACCAAAACCGTAGGCGGCACCGCCATAGGGGTTGGTCTTGCTCGGAGCATGCGTCGACGTCGTGAGGGGGGCCGCCTTGTCGGTGTGGAGCGACAGGGCGATCGCGCCGAGCGTCACGATCCCGACGACCGCGAGTGTCAGGTGCGGCACGTGTCGGCGCGACATGGCGTCAGTGTACCGAGGGTCGGGTCGCGGCGAGGGCGCGGCCCGGTCGATCAGCCGGCGGGGTCGATGACCTTGTAGATCAGCTCAAAGACCATTGCGTCGTCACTCGACAGGTCGGGGCGATCGAATTGGAATCGTCCGATCCACACGTCGACACCACTGCTGCGATCGAAGTCCCACTCCAGATGTTCCGTTCTCGGCCCACGCCTGCAGGTCGACGTTCGCCTGATAGTGGTCGTGATCATCCTTGGCGGTGTAGAACAGCGTGACGTAGGTGCCCTCGGGAATCGAGCCGACGACAAAGCGCTCGTCACTGTTCGTCGCACTGTCAACCGGCACGCCGACTTCGATGTCCAACTCCGCCGACATGTCGCTCGTCACGATGCGCACGAAGGGCCAACCGGAACGCACGACGCCGTGTTGTTCCATCCACGCGAACATCTCGTCAGTCAAACCTTCGACGTCGTCGAATCCATCAATCGTGACGGCGGTCGCGATCGCGACGTAGGGCTGGGCGTCGCGACGGGTCAATACGGGTTGTTCAGACATCTTGAACTCCTCTAGTTGGAGGATGAAGTTTTCAGTCCAACTTCTCGACGATCATGGCCATGCCCTGGCCACCGCCGACACACATCGACTCCAGACCGAAGCGCGCGCCGGCGTCTTCGAGCGAGTTGAGCAGCGTCGTCATGATGCGCGCACCGGTCATGCCGAAGGGGTGACCGAGGGCGATTGCGCCGCCGCGGATGTTGAGCTTGTCCAGCGTGATGCCGAGGTGCTTCGCGCTCGGGATCACCTGTGCGGCGAAGGCCTCATTGATCTCGACGAGGTCGATGTCGTCGATGGTCATATTGGCCCGCTTCAGGACCTGACGACAGGCCTCAATGGGACCGAGGCCCATGATCTCGGGGTTCAGTCCACTGACGCCACTGGCGACGATGCGCGCGAGCGGCTTGATGCCGAGTTGCTTGGCGCGAGTGTCGCTCATCACGACGACCGCCGCGGCGCCGTCGTTGAGGGGACAGGCGTTGCCGGCGGTGATGGTGCCGCCTTCTCGAAAGACCGGCTGCAAGGTCGCGAGACGCTCGAGCGTCGTGCCGGCGCGCGGACCGTCGTCCTTGGTGACGACGGTGCCGTCGGGCAGGGTGACGGGGATGATCTCGCGTTCGAAGAACCCGTTCTCCTGGTGCGCCACGGCGAGCTCTTGGCTGCGCACGGCGAACTCGTCCATCTCCAGACGACTGACCTTCTCGTACTCCGCGACGTTCTCGGCGGTCTGGCCCATGGCGATGTAGATGTCGGGCAGTCCGGGCTGTGGCGACCACGGCTCGCCAGCACGTTCCGAACGCTTGGCCGTGCGCTCCATCGCCTCGGAGAACAGATCGTTGGTGGCCTTGCCGCTGTCCGAGGCGCCGCTGCCGAAGCGCGACACGGTCTCGACGCCGGCGGCGACGAAGACGTCGCCCTCGCCGGCGCGAATGGCGTGCGCGGCCATGCGAATGGTCTGCAGCGACGACGAGCAGTAGCGATTGACGGTCACGCCCGGCACGTCGGGCAGACCGGCGAGCAACGCGGCGACGCGCGCGACGTTGAAGCCCGACTCACCGGCCGGCTGACCGCAGCCGACGATCACGTCCTCGACGCTCTGGGGATCGAGTTCGGGCAACTTGGCGAGGACCGTGCGGATGACGAGCGCGGTGAGGTCGTCCGGTCGCATGTCGACGAGCGAGCCCTTGAAGGCTCGACCGATGGGGGTTCGTCCGGTCGCGACGATGACGGCTTCGGGCATAGTGTCCTCCTAATGATTACTGCAAGGTAAGTGGAGTGTAACCAAGGCGGCGCGCCGTCGAGTTGCTACTCGTCCTTCAGCGGACCGGCGTCGTCGAAGCCTTGACGAACACCCTGACCGGCGCGTCGACGCAGCTGGTCGGGGTCGAACAGCATCCAGTACGCGTTGCGGGCGTGCTTGCGCGATCGGTCGTCGAAGACCTTGGCCAGTACGTCGGGGTCGTCGGACTCGTCCTCGTGGACGAAGACCTCGAGGATCGGCGTCGCGGTCATGAGTTGGGCGAGCATGATGCCCTGGGACGCTTCGTGGGCGCACTGCTTGTCGATCGGCGCCGACCCGGGCATGCCGAGGGCCACGACGATGTCGCAGTCCTCTTGCTCGATCAGGTTCATCGCCGCGACGGCGAGGTCCTTGAAGCCGGGGACGGTGCGCGAGACGACGGTGAAGGACTCGCCGAAGCCCGAGCAGCTCTCGAGTTCGGCGCGCGCCGAGGCGCCCATGTCGAAGCGGGCGAACATCGTGTCGACGACGCCGATGCGTCGCGCCTTCTCGGGCTTGGGCTTGGGGGTCGGTTTCTTCTTCGCCACGGCGCTCCAATCGTTCGCACACACAGTGTAGGGAGCGACGCGGCGCGCCTCGACGACCATGTTTTTGTGCCGCGTAGAGTTGGCTCAACGGAAGGTGGATCATGGCGTGGGACTTTGAGACTGAACCGGAGTTCGAAGAACAGCTGGTCTGGATGCGCGGCTTCGTGCGCGAAGAGATCATGCCCATCGAGACCCTGGACCTCAGTCACGACCAGGCACTCACCTTCATCAAGCCGCTGCAGGACCAGGTTCGCAAGCGCGGACTCTGGGCCGCGCACCTGCCCTCGGAGCTCGGCGGCATGGGCTTCGGACAGGTGCGACTCGGGTCTGATGCACGAGATCCTCGGCCAGACGCCCTACGGTCCGGTCGTCTTCGGCAACAACGCGCCCGACAGCGGCAACGCCGAACTACTCGCCGCCGGCATGGAGATGACCGGTGACCAGGAGTACATCCGCGAACGCTGGCTCCAGCCGCTGCTCGACGGCACGATCCGCTCGGGCTTCTCGATGACCGAACCCGAGACCGCGGGCAGCGACCCGCGGTTGCTCAAGACGCGCGCCGTCAAGGACGGCGGCGAGTGGATCATCAACGGTCACAAGTGGTACACGACCAACGGATCGGTCGCCGACATCCTGGTCGTCATGGCGGTCACCAATCCCGAGATCCACCCGTACCAGGGATCGTCGATGTTCGTGGTGCCCGCCGACACGCCCGGCGTCAACATCATCCGCGACGTCGGTTCGATGGACGACCCGGACAACCACTACGGCCGTTTCGGCAACCACGCCGAGATCCGCTACGAGGACGTGCGCATCCCGGCCGAGAACCTCATCGGTCCCGAAGGCTCGGGCTTCTTGCTCGCCCAGGCGCGACTCGGGCCGGGCCGCATCCATCACTGCATGCGCTGGCTCGGCCAGTCCCAGCGCGCCTTCGACATGATGTGCGAGCGCGCGGTCAGTCGCTTCACGCACGGCTCGCTGCTGTCCGAGAAGCAGACGGTGCAGAACTGGATCGCCGACTCGCGCGCCGAGATGCACGCGGCGCGACTGATGACGCTGCACGCCGCGTGGAAGATGGACCAGGTCGGCGCGTCGGCCTCGCGCGACGAGATCGCGATGATCAAGTACTACGGCGCCGCCGTGCTGCACAACGTCATCGACCGCGCCATCCAGACCCACGGCGCCCTCGGGCTACTCGACGGACCTGCCGCTCGAGCGGATGTACCGCTGGGCGCGCGCCGCACGCATCTACGACGGCCCCGACGAGGTGCATCGTCAGACCGTGGCGCGCCACGCGTTGAAGAACTACACGCCGAGCGAGGTGCCGAGTGAGTTCATCCCCGCGACGGACCGCGGCGGCGCGCGAGAAGTTCGCCGACATGTTGGAGTTCCTCGAGTCCGAGACCGTCTAACGCGGCGCCAGTCCCTCGACGGCCTCTTTGAGGTCGACGCCGAAGGGGACGATCGCCAGCGTCGGGATCTGGACGCCGGCCTCGATGTAGCGCGAGCACGTGCTCGCGACAGGCCTCGTACGAGCCGTGGATGATCAGTTCGTCGACGACCGAGTCGGGGATCACCTCGTTGGCGAGTTTGCGATTGCCCTCGGCCCAGGCGTCCCACATCGGCTGGAGCGCCTCGCCGCGCCCGAGCCAGCGGTGGAACTCGGCGTAGGCGTTCACCGTCAGGTACGACGAGATCATGCGGCGACCGATCATGCGCGCGAGGTCGGCGTCGGCGGTCGGCACGACGAAGAGTCGCGCCGCGATGAGCTTGCCCTCGCCGACCTCGGCGCGACACTGCGCGACGTCGTTCGCGCCGAGCCAGTTGAGGATCGCGCCGTCGGCCTCGCGTCCGGCGAGTCGCAGCATGCCCGGGCGCAACGCCCCGAGCAGGATCGGCGGGCGGACGAGGACCGGTCGCGAGAGCTTGAAGCCGTGGACCTCGAAGGTCTCGAAGACCTCGTCGATCTTCTCGCCGTCGAGCGCGCGCTTCACGAAGCGCAGGACGTCGCGCGTACGCGCGTAGGGCTTCTCGTAGGCCACGCCGTTCCAGCGCTGGACGACCGGTTCGCTCGAGGCGCCGAGCCCCATGATGAAACGGCCCTCGGCGACTTCGGCCATCGCCGCGATACTCATCGCCATCAGTCCCGCGCCGCGCGTGAAGACCGGCGTGACCGCGACGCCGAGGTTCAGACGCGGTTCCCAGACCGCGGCCAGCGTGAGCGGCGTGAAGCCGTCGGCGCCGTCGACTTCGGCCGACCAGAGGTCGGTGTAGCCGAGGTCGGCGATGCGGTGGAACCACTCCTTGTGGTCGCGCAGTGAGACGCCGTCGAAGGGGATCGTGATGCCGTAGCGAGAGTCCATGTAGTCAGTGTTTCAGATACTCGTCGTCACGTGGGTCAAAGCAGTGGTCGGTCTAGCTCAGGTAGTCGCCGGCACGCGGCTTGGGCACCTTGAGACCTCGACGCTCGAGGTCGTGCGTCCAGCGGTCGATGATCGTCTCGAGCACCGCGACGCGCGCGTAGTGCTTGCTCTCGGCGGGAATGAGGTCCCAGTGCGCGTGCGACTTGTCGGTCATCTCGACCATGTCCTCGAGCGCGTCCAGGTACGCGCCGCGCTTCTCGCGATTGCGCCAGTCGTCGGGCGTGAGCTTCCACTGCTTTAGCGGATCGCTTCTCGCGGTCGTTGAATCGCTTGAGTTGCTCTTCGTCGGAGATGTGCAGCCAGATCTTGACGAGGGTGACGTCGTTGTCGGTCAAGCAACTGCTCGAACTGCACGATCTCTTGGGCCGAACGCTTCGCCGTCGACTTTGTCGATCAGACCTTCCACTCGCTCGACGAGCAGACGCCCGTACCACGAACGGTCAAAGACGGTCATGCCGCCGGTGCCGGGAATGAAGGGCTGGAAGCGCCACAAGAAGACGTGACGGAGTTCATCGGCCGTCGGGGGACCGATCGGAACGACGCGAACGTGCCGAGGGTCGATGCTGGCGGTCAGGCGACGAATCGCGCCACCCTTGCCGGCGGCGTCGAATCCTTCGAAGAGCACGACGAGTCCCGGCGCCACGATTTCAGGTTGGAGCAGTCCGGCCGTGAAGAGACGCAGTTGCGTGAGTCGATGCTGTGCCGCGGCCACGCGATCAATCGACTTCGCTTTGTCCATCGTCAGCGAGAGATCGACTTCATCCACTCGGTTCGTCATTCAAATGACCGATCGAAGTAGGGAACGTTCACCCTGTGAAAAGTAGCCGAATGGGCGTCGACCCACCCTGACACAATCGAGTGCGTGGATATACGAGTCCGGGCAGTGGCCATTACCGATGACGGCACGTTGGTCGTGATTCGGCGCGAGCGTGCCGGGCAGCCGGTGTACCGAGTCTTTCCCGGAGGCGGGATGCAAGCATCTGATCGGGACGAAATCTCGGCACTTCAGAGAGAGCTCGACGAGGAGATTTCAGGCAACACCACGGTGTGTCAACTCATCTATTCGCACGAACGGACCATGTCAACCGGCGAACACATGCGGGAGAACTTTTACCTTTGCCGATTGCACGGTTTCTCGCTCAACGGAGGTTCCGGTCCCGAATGGAAAAACGCAAACCCCGACAATCGGTACTTCGTCGAGGTTCTTGCAGTCGATCAAGATTCGTTGCGCGGCGCCAACTTGCTGCCCACCGAGGTGGTCGATCTTCTTATCGCCGCGCCCGACCCGTTCGCTCTGCCGAAGATTGACGTCTAAACAGTTGAGCGCCATTCACCTGTCGCGGCGGATGCGGAATCGAATTACGGCTTCGTATTAAAGACGAGTATCTCGCCGGTGTAGACGGCGACCCACACGCGTCCCGTCGTCCCGTCGTAGGTCACCCCGACGGGATTGGTGCCGGTCGGCACCACCTGCAGGATCTTGAGGTTGCTCGCCGCTAACTCGGTCACGGTGTTCGACAAGTAGTTGACGACGTAGAGCGCGGTGCCGTCGGTCGAGATCGCGAGTGAACGACAGTCCGAACCGGTGTGCACCTCGGCGAGGATCTTGCCGGTCAGTCGATCGATCTTGACGACGTCACCCGGCACGTTCAACGAGGCGTAGAGGAAGTCGGGATTCTGCGGATCGATCACGACGTGGCGCACGTTGTCGACGCCGCCGATCTGTCCGACGACCTTGAAGGTCGAGAGGCTGATCACGTCGATGACGTCCGAACCCATGATCGCGACGTAGGCGAGATGCGAGTCGGGCGAGATCGCGATGCCGCGCGGGTAGGCACCGACCGGGATCGTCGCGACGAGGTGGTGCGTGGCCTCATTGACGATGCTGACGGTCCACGAACACCAGTTGGTCGCGATCACGTACTTGTCGTTCGGCGTCACGGCGACGTACTTCGGCACCATGCCGACCTCGGCGACGCCGACGACCGAGAGCGACTTCGTGCTGACCTCGTAGAGGAAACTCGGCGTGTCGCCGGCGTCCAACGCCGACTGCGGCGTGCAGGTGTCCGATCCCTCGGGACCCGAGCCGGTGCCGTACATCGAGTAGTTCGAGACCCAGACGTCCTTACCGTCGGGCGTGACCGCGGCCTCGACCGGTGCGCCGTGGGTGAGACCAGGTCGACCGTGGACGCCGAAGTGTGACAGCACCACGCCGTCGCTGATCGTCTTGAGCAGTGTGCCCGCGGAGTTATACACCGTCATCGTGTGGCGATACATCATGTTCTGTGCGAACACCAGTCCGGTGTTGGTCGACATCACGGACTTGGGCGAGATGTCACCGCTGATCACTTTGTAGAGCGAGAGCCGACGAGAGGACGCCTTGGGTCCGGGCGGCACGATCTTGTTGAGGGGAGTGGGCATCGTGGTCGTCGTGGTCACGCTTGGTGCCGTCGTGGAAGTGGTCGAGGTCGTCGTGGTGGCGTCGGAGTTGCCCTTGCTGGAGAACGCGAAGTTGAAGCCGAAGGCGATGAGGGCGATGACTACCAGCACGCCGCCGAGCCTCGCGAAGCCCGCTGGCCGCCATCGCCAGGACTTGTGAGGAGCCGCGTGGCGAGGCTTCGACATTTCTCAATCGTACTTCGGTACTTGAAAATCTCGAAAGAAGTTGATAATCGTCGGAATCGCTGCATTCATCAACTGCATGAACGGGTCAAGGTCAAAAGTTCATCAATCGTAAGAGCACTGACACGCGACGCAACCAACTGCAGCGGTACTCTTCGCTCATGTGGGCACGGCGTGTGATCGTTGTTGTCGCCGCGGCGTTGTTGTCGATCGCCGGCACGGCGAGTGCGTCGAGCGCCGCCAACAAGACGCCGGTATCAGTGCAAGTCAAACTCAATGTGACGACGATTCGTGCGGGTCACTCAATCCACGGCACGGCGATCATCACGAATTCCAGTTCCAAGTCGATACTCGTACAAGGGTGGTCATGCGACCAGTGGCTCTTCGTCGGACTGGCCAGCAAGGAAGTCGCGTACGATCCGGCGGTCCCGATATCCGCCTGCCCGAACTCCGTCACGCTCAAGCCGGGTGCCAATCGGGTACCCATCACAGTGTCGACGAGTTACGACACATGCGAGCAAGGACCACAGAAGGGGACCATTCAATTACCGCACTGCACCAAAGGAGGTGCGCCCGCATTGCCCAAGGGCATGTATCACGTCGTCGTGCTCACCAACGGTCTTCCTCAGTTCGCGCCGTACTCTTCTCGTATCCGAGTGACGCTCTCGTAGAACGTTCGACCGTTCAGCACGTTAGGTATTCGTCCACTCAAAAGTAGGAATCGGTTGGGGTTGCTTCGTCGGATATATGGCGACACGCCAGAGTGAACTGGTGGCCGATACTCGTACGATCAGTGCGGACTTCATGATCGACCACGAAATCAAGGAAGTGGCCTTACCGTTACACGGGCCTCCACTGCTCAACACACCCCCAACGGAAACTCGAAGAGTTCCCGGGGCTGAACACGCCATGACGAGGGTAAAGCCGCTGTTCGCGGGGAGTGTGCCCAATTCCTCACTCCCAGAGAACGTGCCCTGTGTCGCCACGATCGCTTTACCCTGCCAGATTCCGACGGGCGCGAGCGTCGTCGGAACGGTCACTTTTCTAGCTGCCGTTTGGTTCTTCTGCGTCGGCGAATGACTGTTCACAACGAGCAGTCCCGCCCCCACGATGAGAACGAGTGCAACAACGAACTTAAGCGCCTGGTTGAACTGACTACTCATGAGGGCTCCGTTGGTCGTCGGCCGTCCATCTCCGAGTTCGTCCGTACGTCCGGACAGTACACCTCGCGTCGTCACGTAGCCGTTGAGTCAGTCGGTCGCTTGAATGCGCGATTGAGGGATTATTGATTGGCGCGACTCGATTCGAAGTTCCAGAACGCCTGGGCCACTCGGTCGACGACCTGAATGCCGTACGCCTCACTCGGATTGGAACCGGTCATCACGCACGCGAGGTAGTAGGTCTTGCCGATGCGTACGTAACCCGCGGTGTTGACCTGCCACCCAGTCGCCTTCTCGGGATACCATCCGTTCTTCACCCCGACCGTGGCGCCCGTGGGAACACCGGTCGGAATGCCCCAGTGCTCGTAGTCGACGACGTTCTCCATCAGGTTCTGTTCGTAGGCCTGTGACGCCGGATCGAGATAGTTGTTGGGCAGGACGATCGTCTTGAGCAATTGGATCTGGTCGCGCGGGTCGGTATCGAACTTGCCCCAGTCCCAATTGGTGATCGACTGCGTGTATTTCAGGTCCTTGTTGAACTCCGTGACCGTCGGCAGCTGTCCGATCGTCACCCACAATGACTCCGCCGCCGTGTTGTCCGAGTACTCGATCATCTTGGTGGTGAGCGACAGTTCTTGTTTGGTGAGTGGCGTGTGCGCGTTCTGGTGCTCCCAGAGCAGCACGGCGAGGATGTCGATCTTCTCCATGCTGGCGGTCACTTGGAGAATCCCCGGCCGGTAGAGGTAGATCTGGTGGGTCGAGACGTTGTAGAGCGCGGCGGTGACGTTGTCGGTTCGCGTCGCCGAGATACGTCGCGAGTGAGGCGCTGTGGAACGGGTCTTCGATGCGCGAAGGGAGCGTCGAGATCGGTGGTGACGTCGTCGTCGTGACAACGCTCGTCGTGGACGATGACGTCAGTGTCGACGTGGTCGTGCCCCCGGCGATCGACGTCGACGAGTGCGGTTGTTGGGCGCTGTAGGAATCGCGGCCGGTCGCCACGGCGAACCCGGCGGCCGAACCCAAGATGACGACGGTCGCGACGACACGCTTCAGCGTCGCGTGCGTACCGGCGCCCGTTCGCCGTTGACGCTTCTTCGCGTGTCGACCATTTGCCATGGTGTTTGACGGTCCAATTCCTGATCGAAGTGGGACAACCCTTCGTCACTCACCAAGCAGTTTGGCACCGCCGAACGGAGATTGCGCGGACTCAGCTGGGTCGGGCCGCCCGGCGAACGGCGATGACGCTCCAGATCGCCTCGACGACGCCGAAGGGCCAGGCGCCGCTCGCGAAGCCGTAGGCACTCGAGAGCGCGCACCCGAGGGCGAAGAGGATGACGAAACGACGACCCCGCGGTTCGAGCGTGTACATCGCCATCATGAAGGTCAGCGCGATGACGCCGTAGATCGTGACGAAGTTCAAGGGTCGCGCTAGGGGAGTCGTTCGCGCGTGCGCAGCAGGTAGCGACGTTCGTGGACCCACATCACGACGAGGAAGATCGCCGCGAGCAGCGCGAGCAACACGGCGTACTTCTCGTGCGGCGGCAAGAAGCTGTAGGTGACGGTCGAGGTGCCCTCGGGAACCTTGACGCTCTGGTAGACGCCGTTGCGGGCCTTGATGTCCACCGGCGTGTCCGTTCACCGACGCCTTCCACCCGGCCATCATGAGCTCGGTGCGAATGAGTGTCGTGCCACCGTTCGGGCAGTTGACGGTCGCCTCGTCGGTGTTCTTGCTCGTCACCGTGCACGACGAGGACGTCGTCGAGTAGAACGGCCGTGGATCGGGCATCTTGTAGATGTCGGCCTTCGCGTCGCTGTAGACGAGTTTGACGCCGAGTTTCGTCAGGGCGGGAAGTATCGGCAGCGCGACCGGGAGCAGCAGGTACTTGACCGAGGCCGCTTCGTAGTTCTTGAAGTGTGTCACCAGCTCGTTCTCTTGGGCCGTCAAGCCGGTCAGTCCGTTGTGGATCACGAACTGGTTGGACGGCGTCAGGCCGGGATAGAGCTGTCGTTCGATCAAACTGGAGAACTTCTCCGGGAACGGCAGGTCGATGGCGTTGAGGGAGTTCAGTCCGAACTCCGTTCCCCAGTTGGGCGTGATGACCGCGAAGTCGAGGAAGCGGTCCTGGCCCTGGTGGTTGCGCAGGTACGAGATCGGACCCATGTCGACGTTGACGACCTTCGCTGCACCGCCGCCCGGCACTCCGAACATCAACAGTGACTCACCGACGAGTACCAGCGCGACGAGCAACGGGACGATCTTGAATTTGGTCAGTCGTCCAAGTACCAAGAGCGCGACGATCGCGATGAACGGAATGGCGTCGAGGAACGCGTAGATGTAGCGCGCGCGGTGTCCGTAGATGATGTGGTCGTTCAGCGAACTCGCCGCCAGCACGATCCAGATGAGCCCGAGCAACATGACGCTCGTGGTCACCGTGAAGAGTCGCTTCGCTTTGGCGCTCTCGGCGAGGTCCATCAGGCCGAAGGCCGCCAGCAGGATGAAGGACAGTTCGCAACTCGACATGATGTAGCGACCGAAGGACACGTTCTCGATGAGCGGGATGAGGTTCCAGACCTTGCGCATCTCCAGGAAGTTCCAGGCGCCGCAGAGTCCGATGATCGTCCACGCGGCGAGGTAGATCCGCAGTGGCCGCAGGCGCGAGCCGAAGAGCCCGAGTATCGCCAACGCCCCGACGCTCGCCGTGAAGTACCCGCCGATACCGCCCCAGACGCTCGCGACGTTGGGATTCGTGAAGAGCGTCCCGTGCACGTACGGGTCGAAGAACATCTGTATCGCGTGAATCGAGATGTGCGCCGTGCCGTCGACCGCCGCGGTGTGGTGACCGAGGTTGGCGACCTTGGAGAAGTCGGCGAAGGGCACCAGGATCGGCAGCGACACCAAGATGCCGACGCCGCCGGCGATGCCGAGACGTCCGATGGCGCGAGGGCGTGAGTCGCGAGGCAGGGAGAAGAGTCGCACGGCGGCCCAGCCCAGAGCGAAGAGTCCGTTGAAGTACGCGACCTCGGGGAATCCGGAGTAGAAGGCGAGCGCGATGGCGATGGCGGCTAGGTACCAACCGCGGTTGTTCTTGGTCTGGGTCGAGTCGTAGATCATCTCGATACCGAGTAACAGCAGCGGCAAGAAGGCGATCGGATTTAGCACCGCGTTGCCCACCCACGCGAAGGTGCCGTTCAGCGCGAAGAGGCACCCGGCGGCCGTCGCGAAGATCATCGGGACGCCAAGGCGCTTGGCCAAGAAGTAGGCCGAGAAGCCGGCGATCACTTCGAGACTGATGTGGAACCAGAGCAGGCCCGCGGGCAGGGCGAACCACAGTGTCAACGGGAAGAAGGACGCGGCCTGCATCTCGCCGGCCAACGGCTGGCCGAGACCCTCGTAGTAGTTCCACCACGGCAGATGACCGTGCAAGAGGTCCATCGCCGAGAGATGGCCGAGCGGTTGCGTGATGAACCCGACGTTGGGGTCGATCATCGGTCTCCCGCACGTGACGTGACAGACGATCGTCGAGATGTTCGCCGTCCACCAAATGGGATTGATGTTCGACTCGCCGATCAAGTACAGGCCATTACCGATGAGGACGGCCAACAGGATCAGGAGCAACGCCGAGGTGGAGGGTGGAAGGCGCCGGTAGAAGGTCAGGAACCGGCTCCACGCTGACGTCACCACTTCAGGCTACAAGAGCGACCGATTCGCCCTGAGTGCTCAGCGCGGCAAGTAGAACATCGTCTCACCGAGTAACAGCAACGCCTCGGGGAAGAACGGGTCCTTGAAGGTGCCGAAGATATCCCACCGTCGGATGAATCGATTTCGGTCCTCCAGCGGGTCGAGCGAGCCGCGTGAGGAACTGACGTGATGGATGAACTGCACGTCCGGGGTGTAGAGCACGTAGACCTCGTCGCTCTGTGCGCGCAGGCACAGGTCGACGTCGTTCATCGTGACCGCCAAGCGTTCGTCCATGCCGCCGAGTGAGTTCCAGAACTCGCGACTCGCCATCTGCACCGCGCCGGTCACCGCGGCGACGTCGCGCGTCGAGCGTGAGAACTGATCGACGTGGGGATAGTTCGAGTCGGTGCGAAAGTGCTGCGGGTACGGCGAGATGACGATGCTCTCGTGTTCGCGTTTGCCGTACTGGTCCAAGAGACAGGCGCCGACGATGCCGACGTCGGGCAACATCGCGAGTGACACCATCCGTTCGAGCCAGTCCGGCGTGATCAGGATCGTGTCGTTGTTCAGTGTCACGACGTAGTCGGCGCGCGAGTGCTGCACCCCGCGATTGACGATCTTGGCGTAGTTGAACGGTCCGGGGCACGCAACGACCTGGTACTTCGAGTCGGCGAAGTACTCCAATGATTCCGGCTCGACGGAGTCGTTATCGAGCAGGATGATGTTCCAGTTCTGGTACGTGGTGCGGTTCTCGAGCGCCTCGATGCAGTTGCGCACGAGGTCGATGCGGTCGCGCGTCGGGATGATGACGTCGATCGAGGGTTGGGGCGAGGGCGGATCGAGTTTCCAGTGCGCGAGTCCCGGAACCGAGCCGGGCGTCACGACGCCGATCCAGCCGCGACGCGCCAACGCCTTCTCGGTCACCCGACACGTGTCGGCGTCAATGTGATCGGGCTCGAACGCGAGCGCCGGACGTGCCGCGGGCAAGACCAGATTGACGTGGTGAAAGACCGCGCCCGTCTCGCTCAGTCGCAGATACGCGTCGTGTTCGAACGCCCAACCGGCCTCGAGATCGAATCCGCCGAGGTTGCGCAGCGTTCGCGTGCGTATCAGCGCGGGCCGACCGACCAGGTTGTAACTGAGCAAGGTATGCGGCGGTACCGAGGGGAACTTGAACAGCGGTGCCAAGTAATTCGCCCCGACTTCGTCGGCGAAGACGACGTCGTCGTTGAACGCGGCGAAGTTGAAGAGCGCGCGCAGCGCCGTCGACCGCTCGTCGTCGGTGCTCGAGGTATCGCACAGAAAGATCCAGGTGGCGTTTGAGGATCGCAGCGCCTCGTTGGCCGCGTCGATGGCGACGTCCGAGGGCAGGCTCTCGTCCACGACGATGGTGGTGACGTCTTCAGTGGACACTTCGTAGGCGGTGAGGTTGATGAAACGCACGGCGGTCTTGGGGGAGTAGTTGACGGGGAAGACCATCTTCTCGGATTCCTTGTCGAGCGCCTTGGCGAATTGGGCCGTCGCCCGGGACGGCTCGTTGCGCCGCGACGCACGCAGTCGTCGTCCTGCCTGGAGCAGCGGGCGACCGAAGCGGCGAGCCACTCGGTAGCGCCGGGTGTCTTCGCCGAGCAGTTGACCGAGGACTTGCTGCCACCACGCGCCGGACATCCGTCGCATGTCACTGTGGAACGCTGCCCATCGAAGCTTCATCTCGTGATCGGTGACTACCGGTTGATCAGACTCGCCGTCGAGGTCGAATCGTTTGAAGGCTGGCACGCGGTCATGCTTTCTCTGGGAACGTCGATCCTCAGAACCTTCGACGCGTAACAAATTTAACGTGACCCCACTGACCGACCCGGCCATTGAACGCGCTGCGTTCGGAAGTGCCGAAACGGCCCGACCGGCGTAGGTTTCGGAGCGAATGACATGTTACGGTCTACGCACTTGAACAATTTGCAGGGCGAAATCGCACAAGAAAGAGGTAGGCATGACTGACGTCGCGGAACGGGACGAAAGCGCCGCAACCCCGAACAAGCTGAACTCGGGGGTCCTCGGACTCTTCGACTCGGTCATCATGGGAATCGCCGGATCGGCCCCGGCCTATTCCATCGGTGCCACGACGGGCGCGCTGTTCTTCGCCGTCGCCTACGGCGGGCCGGCCGCCTTGCTGTACTGCGGATTCTTCATGTTCGGCATCGTGTGGGCGTTCAGTTATCTCAGTCGCGACGACTCCCACGCCGGCGCCGCGTACTCGTGGGTTCGTCGTGCTATTCACCCGATCCTGGGCTACCTCTCCGGCTGGGCGCTCATCGTCTCGGCGCTGATCTTCATGGTGATCGCCACCTTCCCGGCGGGTTCGAGCGTGCTGCGACTCTTCGGGACCTCCCTGTACCAGAAGACCGGACCGGTGACGATCCTGGGCGCCGTGTTCTTCTTCGCCATGGTGACGGCGGTCGCCCTCGGCGTGACCGTGACGGTGAAGGTGCAGATCATCATGTCGTCGATCGAGGTCTTCCTGCTGGTCTTGTTCGCGGCGTTGGCGCTCTTTCACGCCCATCACGTGACCGCGTTCTCGTGGCACTGGTTCTCACCGTCGGTCTTCAGCGGTCACCACGGCAACACCTTCGTCGCTGGCGCGCTGCTCGCGGCGTTTTACTACTGGGGCTGGGACGTCACCGCGAACCTCAACGAGGAGACGAAAGACGCCAAAAAGACCTCCGGCCTCGGGGGACTGCTCGGCACGTTCGTCGTCTTCTTGCTGTTCGAGGTGTTCACCGTCGCCTCGAACATGACGTTGAAGCCCGGCACGCTCGCCAACTCGAGCAACGTCGCGGACTTCATGTACAACTTGGGTCAAGCGGTCTGGCACGGCATCGGAGGCAAGCTCCTCATCGTGGCGTTGCTGCTCTCCACGATCGCCACGCTCGAGACGACGCTTATTCAAGTCACGAGGACGCTCTTCACGATGGGTCGCGACCAGACGCTGCCCAAGGCGCTCGGGACGACGCACCCGACGCGCAAGACTCCGTTCGTCGCGACGGTGGTCGTCACTATTTTGTCCCTGGGCCTTTTCGTTGCGAGCCAGTACGTCGGCTCGGTGGGCAACATTTTGGTCGACGGCTACAACGCCATCGCCATCCAGATCTGCATCTACTACAGCCTCGCGGGAATCTCGGTCGTGGTCTTGTATCGACGCCAACTGTTCAAATCGTTCAACAACTTCATCTTCATCGGTCTCTGGCCGCTGCTTGGCGCGCTTTTCATGATCTATCTCTTCGTGAAGGCAGTACCGGGACTCAACGGTGTTGAACTCGTCGTCGGACTCGGATCGATGGCGTTGGGTCTCATCCCGATGGCGTGGTACTGGTACAAGGGTGCGCCGTACTTCAAGATGCCCGACAAAGTGGAGCGCCATGCCCAGCTGCTCGTACTCCAACAGATCGAAGAACTGCTCTAAGAACGCAGTTCCAGGAGCTCCAAGAGTGCGGAACCTGCGCATGCGGTGCGTACCGTGCAAACGTCTGGCGGCGACTCACGCACTGTCGTTACCACGCAAGGAGCGGGTGCACGGGTTCAGGCGCGAAGCCGGCGCGAATCACTTCAACTGTCGGCCTCGGCGTTAGGACTTCGACCAATCCTTCTGGGCGCGGCTCTTTCACGCCGTAGCCGTGATTCGACCACGGATAGACACACCAGTGTTCACGTCGCTTTGGCTGTTCGTATCGAAAGAGGAGAAGGGGCTCGGGTCGGCCAACGACGCGAAGGAACACTCCGGCGGGAAGGTCAGTCGCGTCGTGAAGATACGTCACCTGCTTCTTCCTGCGCACGCGGTGGATTCCCAGTTCAGCGTCGATTTCGTGCGCCAAGACCTCTTCCACGCCGTAGACGATCTTCCAGGCTTTCGCGAACTGGACGAACCGTGCCCAATTGCAGAGGCCACAGGGCCGGTGTCCCGCAGCCAGAGCCGTGGCTTCGTCAAGGAAGAACAGATCGGTGAATTTCCCGGGAGCCATGAACTCCTTGGGGTCGGTCAACGACGAGGTGACGCAGTACAACCAATCGTTCCTGCTGGCGTGGCGGACAACACGGTTACCCTCATGGAGTTCGCCGCGATTGCCGATCAACGTAAACGGCGCCGTTTCGCGACTGATGGTCGAGGTCGGGTCGACGATGTTCAGCACGGATGGCTCTCAACCATGGACTAACCCTACGACCAGTCCGAACCGACCCTCATCCAACTAACGGGACCGACACTACGGGAGCTTTACGGATTTCGGCGGAGTGCGCAGCGCAAGCGACTCTCCCCATCGACTCCAATTCACGGTCGCCGTCACACCCTTGGCACGTTCGGTGAGTCGAATCGGCAACACCGTGCCTTTATCGCTGACGTAGAGGTCCACGGAGGCCGCCGGTCCATTCACAGTCGCAGCGATCGTGCCCGAGATCTCGTAGGCTCCCACCCCGTTGATCGTCTCTATTTTGGCGTCCCGCACCGCATGAAGAATCGCCAGGTTGGTCCCGAAATCAGTTTTGAGAGTGGTGAAGCCAGTGATGTTTTCCCATGCGTGGTCCCCTGGATTGGCCGCCATCCACCTCCCGGCGTACTTCACGGCTGCGGACTCGGAAAAGCCGGAGTAGTTCTTGAGTCCGATCTTGTTGCCTCTGAGGTACGCCTTCCCCTGAGCATCAAAGGCGATGACTTCCACTGACGCGCCGCCAGAGAGTGTGATTCGTTGGCGACCCTCATTGGTGGCGATGTCATTGATCATTTTGATTGTCTCGCCCGCACGCCTGGCGATCGAGACTTCGTGAACACCGCGGCCGGCAATTGCATCGTGAAGCGCTGACGAGAGCAACGCTTCGCCAGATGGCGCTGCCGCTCCGGCGCTCAGTACGACCGCCGAAGAAGACAGACAGAGGACGATTGCCGACACAATGATTCGAGTGCGGAACACGGGCATGAGACCCTTTCAAGAATGGTCCACGTGTTCTACCACGTAGACGTAAATCCCGGAACCGTATGGGCCACGCCGTGGCTCAGTTGACTACGGTGGGGACAGGCACATCGAGGGAGGTCGTAGGTGCGGCCCGTAACGATTCGAGAGATGTTCACGCTCAAGACAACCATTCAGGGGAATCGCGGCAGATTCTTCGCATGGTTCTTCGGCATCGCCGTACCATGCAACGTCCTTATTTATGCGTTCAACGTTACGACCAACTTTTACTCTGACCACGGCACCACTGGCATCTGGCTCGAAGCGACACTGCAACTCACGATCTTCGTGACCGTGTTGATCTTTGCCCAACGCAAATGCGCACATCTCGTTCCACCCAAATAAGTAACGCCTCGAACCACGCGTCGAGAGAACTGCGGATTCTCAGGTCACCATGACCAATTTGGGGCGAACCGACGCCAAATAGACGATTGCAAGTACGAAGCCCACGGGCGCGAACACCACGATGAAACCGGCGATGAGCGCTACCCACATGGTCTTTGACAGGCCGGCACCTCTGAAGGCGGATTCGGGTTTCATCGCCGCGTCGGCGAGGGCCCACACCGCAACGCCCACGCACATGAACGCAACCAGGAAAATTATGAAGAACATGTTGCACGCTCAACTCTCATGGATATCTGTATCCAGAACCTTGGTAGGTGAGCATCGCGTTCCGCAGTGCCGCTCTCGAACCGACGCTACACCCAACACTTCACGCGTCGGCCTCGGTCCTGCGAGAACTCTGGTCATTGTCTTTGACAAACTCTGTATCACAGAGTACTCTGCCCTATAGAGGTACGGAGAGGACGGAAGACGCTATGGGGACTTCAGAGTCAAGCGACGTATTGGGTGAGGTCGGACGATTGCGGAAATTGGCGTGGGCCGATCGTCGACCTTCATCCGTGCCACTCTTCATTTTCGGCGCACTCGCAATCTTGAGTGCTGCCTTTGAATTGAACGACGTCTCATTGTGGAGGCTCGTCTACTGGTTAATCGCCGGTCCGACCGGTTTCCTTCTGTGTGCGGCGTGGTACAAACACCTCCTCATCGCGAACGGGGTAGGCGCGGGCCGCGGTTCGTATTTGACGACGGGCGTGGTTGTCCTTATTTCGTTCGTGATTGTGATTCCTCTATGGATCATCGCGCTACCAACGATTGGCTTCGCGCTGCTCATGATCGCAGTGCGTCAACGCAATACCTACCTCGCCGTTTGTGCAATCGTTTTCGGCGTGAGCGGATTTCTGGTGAGCATCTTCACGTTTGACAACTTGCTGTACCGCCTCGCTAATTACTTCGGATTCTTCAAATCCGCCGGCGGGTACTTCAGTGGAGCGACCGCGGTCGTCGACGTTTTATGGGGACTGTTGATGGTGGCGGCTGGTCTCATTGCGTACAGGCGCGAAGTCAGGGTGGTCAATGCTCAAGGAAGATGAATCCAATAGGCCTTCGGATGATGCAGAGTTCCACATTTCGGAGTTGAACGACGTTGTCCATCAGAGAACGCGCCTCGGACTCCTCGCCGTACTGCGAGAAACGCAACAGGCAGATTTCTCGTATCTGAAATCGAGGCTCAAACTGACTGACGGCAATCTGGGCCAGCACATTGAGATTCTGAAACAACACGGACTCGTGACAATCCGAAAGGGCCATGAAGGCCATCGAGCTCGCACCTGGGTGAAAATAACTCGCGTGGGGGAGCGTGCTCTCGCGTCAGAGATTCAGGCCCTTCGATCATTGCTCGACCTATAAGGGACATGACGTCGATTTGTCACTCGTCGTAGAGAGTGATTTTCACTCGAGTACTCAATTGAGAAGTTTCGAGCTTCCGCTACCTCGTCGCACGTGCGGCGCTTTGGATTAATCCTTGACACACCTATCGTTGCCAACATGGAGCGCAATCGAGAGTGGGACGTCACGGTTGGCGGCCGAATTGAGTCGGTTACTGATCTCGAGTCGTTCCCTGACACGCTTCGAGTGACGCTTGCCGCAGAGCCCCACATTTCCGTCGTCAGTTTCGACGAACCGACATGGCCGCACACCACCAAGGTTGTCATTCGTATCGTTGCGGACAAAAAGAAGGATGCGGAGAGGACTGCGTACGAAGTGATGTTGCCGCTGTTTAAGAGCGCTGCGACCTCTGTCTTGGGCGATCAATCATTTGGGTGGACGATCAGCGTCGATGCGGTGCGGGTCGTGTGACCACATACTCACCGACCTCGTAGTCCTTGAGCCGCGAGTTCTTAGACACGCCACTAAGGGGCAGGTGGAGCACTTATTCCGTTGCGGGGCGGCGCCAGAGGTCGATACCGCTCTCGACAGCGAACTCGTCGATTCGCTTCAGTTCTTCGTCGCTGAACTCCAGGTTGTTCAGTGAGTCGAGGTTCTCGTCGAGTTGCTCGACGCTGCTCGCGCCCAGCAGTACCGACGTGATGACGGGGTTTCGCAGTGCCCACGCGATCGCGAGTTGGGACATCTTCTGCCCGCGCTCGTGCGCGATGGCGGCCAGACCGCGAACGCGAGCGAGGTTCTCCTCATTCAACATTCCCGAAGCCAACGACGAGTCGGCCTTCGCGGCGCGTGAGTCGCTCGCCACGCCGTTGAGGTACTTCTCGGTCAGCAGTCCTTGGCCCAGTGGGGAGAACGCAATGCAGCCGACACCCTGTTCGTCGAGGACGTCGAGGAGCTTGTCCTCGATCCAGCGATTGAAGAGCGAGTACGAGGGCTGATGGATCAGCAGCGGCGTCCCGAGGTCGCGAAGGATCGTGATCGCCTGGCGGGTTCGCTCATCGGAGTACGACGAGATGCCCACGTAGAGCGCCTTGCCCTGGCGAACGGCGGTGTCGAGCGCGCCGAGTGACTCTTCCATGGGCGTCGTCGGGTCGAAGTGGTGGTGATAGAAGATGTCGACGTAGTCGAGACCGAGTCGCTTCAGACTCTGATCGAGGCTGGCGAGCAGGTACTTGCGCGATCCCAAGTCGCCGTACGGGCCGGGCCACATGTCCCAGCCGGCCTTGGTCGAGATGATGAGTTCGTCGCGCAGCGAAGTGAAGTCCTCACGGAGAATGCGCCCGAAGTTGGCCTCGGCGCCGCCGTAGGGCGGGCCGTAGTTGTTGGCGAGGTCGAAGTGCGTGACGCCGCGATCGAAGGCCCGACGCAGCATCGCCTTCTGCGTGTCGATCGGACGGTCGTCGCCGAAGTTCTGCCAGAGGCCGAGCGTGATGGCGGGGAGTTGGATACCGCTGCGGCCGCAGCGTCGGTACTGCATCCAGTCGTAACGATCAGGAGAGGGTAGGTAGGTTGACATGGCGCAATCGTAACGGTCGCGTCGTCAGAGTGGCAACGAAATAGCCAAGACGATTCTCATTAGTCGCCGCTCAATGTATGGCTATTCGCATCACCGTTCGGGGCACTATCCACGGGGTAGTACCACGACCTTTTCGGGGCGGCTACCCACATGCTTTTCTCGAGACCTTTCTGTCACGCTAGTGAGCATGAGAGTCGAACCTCGCGAGGCGAGGACTCGGTGATGAGCGAGAGTTTTCGCGTCGCCTGGTACCGCTTCGGCGCCACGTTGCGGAGTCGCTGGAGCGGCTATCTCACGATCGTGCTGCTCGTGGGCCTATTAGGAGGGCTCGCGTTGGGATCGATGGCTGGTGCTCGTCGCACACAGTCGTCATTCGCCACGCTCATGGCGGAGTCCAACGCGTCCCAACTGCTCGGACTGACGGGCGTCTACAACCCCACCATTGGACAAAACGGCTACTCATCGGCGCTCATCAAATCGATTGCGCATCTTCGGTATGTCAAAGACGTGAAGAGCGAGGTGGACGTCAATCTCCTCATGTTGAACCCGAACGGCACGCCGAATCTCGCCTCGAACGGCGTGTCGATGGCCGGCAGCGTCAATGGCGAACAGTTCACGCAAGATCGCCTGATTATCACCAACGGGCATCTTCCGGATCCTGTCGAAGGTGAACCAATTCGCCACTGACGCCGCGTCGGCCAAAGCGATGGGCCTGCACCTCGGCCAAGTGGTGACCTTTCTGGCCTACTCCAACAAAGAAGGCAGTCAGCTGGATACGACGAACCCGCAAGAGGCGATACTAGAAGCTGAAACCAGTGCTGAAAGTCCATCTCACGTTGGTCAGCACCGGGGCGTTGCAACCGGCCACGTTGTTGCAGGACCAGGTCGACGAAGGAGACGGCTCCGTCATCCTCTTCACCCCTGCCCTGACGAAACAATTGCTCACGTGCTGTGTGAACACGTCACTCAGCGCACTGCAACTCGATGGCGGCACCGTTCACCAGAACCAAGTCGAGAGCGAGATCGCCACGGTGTTGCCGAAGGGCCTGCCCTTCGATTTCACCGCGGTGTCCCAGATCGAGGCGAAGGCAGAGCAGACGCTCCGACCCGAATCCATCGCGCTGTTCGTCTTCGGCCTCATCGCGGCGCTCGCGATGTTGGTGATCGCCGGCCAAGTGATCAGTCGTCGACTGCGTTTCAACGCGAACGAACTCGCGGTCGTGCGCGCCCTCGGCGCCACTCGGACGACGACGGTGATGGACGGACTCATCGGGATCGTGTTGTCGATAGTGGCGGGATCACTCCTGGCCGGGGCGGTCGCGATTCTCATCTCCCCGTTGGGGTTGCTGGGGCCGATTCGCCCGTACGTACCGCACGGCATCACGGTCGACTGGGCGATTGTCGGATCTGGGATGGTCGCGGCCGCGCTCGTGCTGTTCGCGATCGCGGTGACGGTGGCACTGCTCGTGGCACCGCGACGAACGGTGCGCCTGCGTGAAATCACCAACGTTCGTAGCTCGAGCACCGCACGAATGGCGGCCAACGCGAGTTTGCCGGTCTCCGCCGTGACGGGCATTCGACTCGCCCTGGAGCCGGGTGGCGGAAGGAACTCGGTGCCGGTGCGATCGGCCATACTGGGCACGATCTTCGCGTTGATGATCGTGACGGCAACCATCACCTTCGGCGCGAGCCTGCACACCCTGGTCGCGAAGCCGTCGCTCTACGGTTGGAACTGGACCTACGAGATGAACGGTGGCGGAGGCCTCGGCGATATTCCGGCCAAACCGGCGGCCAAACTCTTGGACGAGAGCACGTTCGTGACGGCATGGTCCGGCGTCTACTTCGGACTCTTGAACATCGACGGCCAGAACGTCGTCGTCATGGGTGCCAGTCCTCACGCGAACGTCGCTCCGCCGGTGCTGACGGGACACGGCTTTGACGCCGCCAATCAGATCGTGCTCGGCACCGCGACGCTGAACCAGCTACACAAGCACGTCGGAGACACGGTCGTCGTGAAGGTTGGCGGCGTGTCGACGACGCTCACCATCGTCGGCACGGCGACGATGCCGACGATCGGCGTGGGGGGCACGAACCATCTTGAGATGGGGAGCGGTGCCATCCTCTCGTACAACCTCATCCCCATCAGCCAGCGGAACCTCTTCGACGTGTCGCCGGGACCGAACGCGATCCTGGTGCGGGTCAAACCCGGGACGAACCGCGTGGCCGACGCACAGGCGTTGAGCGCCATGTTGGTGAAGCTGGGCGGTAACAACAACGGTGCACAACTCCAAAATGTGCAGCGGCCGGCCCAGATCATCAACTACGGATCGCTGGGCGGGACACCAGTCGTGTTGGGTGCCGCACTCGCCGTCGGCGCGACCATCGCGATGGGGCTCACGCTCATCACCTCGGTACGTCGACGTCGCCGGGAACTCGCACTGCTGAAGATCCTGGGTTTCACCAGACGACAGGTGGCGGCGGCGATCGCCTGGCAGTCGAGCGTGGCGACGGCGATCGGCGTGCTCATCGGCGTGCCGCTTGGCGTGGTGCTTGGGCGAATCCTCTGGGACCTCTTTGCCCACGAGATCTACGCGGTGCCGAGTCCCACGGTGCCGATTGGTTCCGTGGTGTTGGTCATCGTCGGCGCGCTCGTGTTGGCCAACGTCGTGGCGGCGATTCCCGGTCGGATCGCGTCGCGCACTCGCACCGCGTTGTTACTTGCGCGCTGAGTAACGACGGCATCAACGTGGCTCAGTGCGCGTCGCGGTAGAAGACCAACTCGGGGTCACCGTCGTCGATGCCTTCGAGTTCACCACTGAATCCCCAGCCCGCCTTCTCCAGCAAGTCGGTCATCGGAGCGTTGGACCGGTTCGTCGAGGTGAAGATACGACTCGTTGACGACGATTCGACCGCGATCTCGAGCAGGGCACTTGCAACTCCCTGACGACGGCTGTCGACGGCGACCGCCAGTAGATCGACGAAGTCGCGACCGAAGAATGAATTGGTTCGGTGCACGACGTATCCCAACAGGCGACCGTCTCGTTCGAAGATCACGACTTCGCCAGCGTGGACCCGTGCGCGAGGTACTCACTGCGCTCGCGACCGACCGGTGTGGCGCGGTCCAGTGCCAACACGGCATCGAGGTCCTCGGGCGTCGCCAGGCGCAACGAACCATTCAACTCCATCACGTGATTAGTTTGCCGTCTTTCGAACCAGATGGTTGGTGAGGTCACGCTGGCTAGGTTGAACCGTATGGCACGCACTTCGGTCAACACGTTGTTGGGCCGGGCACTCAAACTCGAGTACTCCACGATCGTGGTCGTGTCCGCCGAAGCAATTGGGGCGTTGGCCAGCGGTATCGCGGCCGGTTCGGTGGCCCTGGAAGCGTTCGGCGTCGACTCATTGATTGAGATGGTGAGCGCCTTCATCGTGCTCGGCGAGGTGAGGGTATTGGCGTCGGGCGCGACACCTGATCCCCGACGCCACCACCGCGACCATCGAGCACTGTCGGTGCTCTTCTTCGCTCTGATCGTCTACGTACTGACGTCTGTCGTCGTGGCGCTCGCGCGCCGCCAGCACGCCCACGAAAATGCTGCCGGCGTGATCGTGTGTCTCGCGTCGCTGCTGGCGATGGCCACACTGGCGAAGCTGAAGTGGCGGTCCGCATCAAGTTTGAAAGACAGCGAGTATCGGAGCCTCGCTCGACTGGTAGACGCCGATGCCGCCGAGACCATCATCTGCGGCGTACTTGAGTCTCAGCACGTTGCTCGGCATCGCGCTCGCCGCTTCATTGGGGTGGTGGTGGGCGGACCCGGTGGCGAGCCTCGCCGTCGTCGCCATCGCCGCAAGGGAGGGTCGAGAAGCGTGGAACTGCGAACCTCGTAGTTGACGACGAGTTCTCACTATCGCATGCGCCGTTGACGACCGGAGTGCCTCGAACTGAATTCACTCTTCGGCAACAGTGGAACGCATCCGGATGGCTAGCGTGACGCAGGTGAGCATGGTGTTCGACGACGACTCCTCGGCAGCCTGGAATGAGATGTTCAGCGCCCCGGGAACGCCGCGGCCGATCTACGAGCGTCTCTTCGCCGAACTCGGTCGCTACCAGCCCGCGGAACTGCGTCAACGCTCCGAGCAGCTCTCCCACACCTTCTCCGAACGGGGCGTGACCTTCGCGCACAGCGGTGAGGAACGGCCGTTTCCGCTCGACGTGGTGCCGCGCCTGATCGGGGCGTTGGAGTGGGACCTGCTCTCGCGCGGGATCGCTCAGCGCGTGCACGCCCTCGAAGCCTTCCTCGCCGACATCTACGGTGATGGTCGCATCTTCGCCGAGCGCGTGATCCCGCGATCGGTCGTCACGTCGAGTCCGCACTTCTGTCGCCCGGCGTTCGCGGTCGACCCGCCCAATGGCGTGCGCATCACCGTCGCGGGGATCGACCTCGTGCGCGACGAGATCGGCAACTTTCGCGTGTTGGAGGACAACGTCCGGATTCCCTCGGGCGTCAGTTACGTGATCGAGAACCGTCGCGCGATGACCCAGACCTTCGCGTCGCTCTTCTCCGATCACCGGGTCCACCCGGTCGACTCGTATCCCGGCGCACCTCTTCGCGGCGCTGCGGGCGTCGGCCCCGTCCGAACGTGAGCGACCCGGTCATCGTGGTGCTCAGTCCCGGCGTGCACAACGCCGCCTACTTCGAACACGTGTTGCTGGCACGCATGATGGGCGTCGAACTGGTCGAGGGCCGCGACCTGCTCTGTCGATCCAACCACGCCTACATGCGCACGACGAACGGCGAACGCCCGGTGCACGTCATCTACCGCCGCGTCGATGACGACTGGCTCGATCCGTTGCAGTTCCTACCGGACTCGATCATCGGCGTCGCCGGCCTGGTGAACTGCGCGCGCGCCGGCAACGTGGTCATCTCGAACGGCATCGGCAACGGCGTCGCCGACGACAAACTCGTCTACACCTACGTGCCCGCGTTCATCCGCTTCTACCTGGATGAGGAGCCGCTCATCGACAACGTCGAGACCTTTCGCCTCGAGGACGATGACGTGCGTCACGAGGTGTTGGGCTCACTCGCGACGTACGTCATCAAGCCCGTCGACGGATCCGGCGGCAAGGGCATCATCATCGGACCCCAGGCCGACGAGAAGACGCTCGCCAAGACCGCCGACGCCGTGAGCGCCACTCGCCGCGCAACTGGATCGCCCAGCGACTGGTCACGCTGTCGACGCACCCGACGCTGGTCGACGACGCCGTGAGCGCGCGACACATCGACCTACGACCGTTCGCGATCAACGACGGCGAAGAGGTCTGGGTGCTGCCGGGCGGACTCACCCGGGTCGCGCTCGGCGAGGGCGAGCTGGTCGTGAACTCGTCGCGCGGTGGGGGATCGAAGGACACCTGGGTCTTGAACGACGAGTCGATGCCGCTGCGTGAGTCGCGCGTCACGACGGCCCAGCGACAGCGCAACGTGACCTTCAGTCCGCGCCAGGACGGCAACGTGGGACGGGGTGACCAGTGAGTGAGCGCGGCATGCTCTCGCGACTGGCCGAGTCGCTCTACTGGATCGGCCGCTACATCGAGCGCGCCGACGACACGGCGCGCATCGTCGACTCCTACGTGCACCGGATGGTGGAGGACCCGTTCAACGACGAGGACGCCACCTGTCGCTCGCTCTATTCGATCCTGGGGATCGACGTCGACTCCGACGAACCGGTCACGACCGTCGAGATGCTCCAGCACATCGTCTACGACGCGGAGAACCCCAACTCGATCGCCGGATCCCTGAGCGGCGCGTTCGAGAACGCGCGGCGCAGTCGCGAGTTCATCTCCTCCGAGATGTGGGTCGCGCTGAACTCGACGCGCAACCGTCTGCCGCAGATGGAGAACACCGCGCGCCGCCTCGGTCCGTCGCAGTACCTCTTGTTCGTGCGCGAGCGCGCGGCGTTGCTCGCCGGACTCACCGACGCCACCTTGAGCCACGACGACGGTTGGCACTTCTTGGTCCTCGGTCGCAGCATCGAACGCATCGACATGACGGCGCGACTGCTGCGGGGTCGCGTCCTCAGTGAGGAGCACGCGCCGGACTGGCTGGCCTTCCTGCGAGCCTGTGGCGCGATGGAGGCCTTCATGCGCTCGACCAGCGAGATCCACGACGCCAACGGCGTCGCCGCGTTCCTCTTGCTCGATCGACTGTTTCCGCGCTCGGTGCTTTACTCCTTGAACCTGGCCGACACCTGCCTGTACGAGATCCAACCGAGTAGCCAGCGCATCGCGTCGGCCGACATCGCGCGCCAGAGCCTCGCGCGCGGTCGCGGCCAACTCGAGTTCATGGATCCCGGTCGACCTGCTCGGCCAGCTGCCGGAGCTCCTGGAGATGCTCGAAGTGACGTGCGTGCGGATCAACAACGCGGTGACCGACCGGTTCTTCCGTCACGAGGACTACGTGGAGTGGTCGCGCGAGGGGGGACTGTGAACGAGTCACTCAGCCTCACCATCCGACACCACACCGGCTTCAACTACGACGGACTCGCCAAGTCCTCCTACAACGAGGCGCGGATGACGCCGATCACCGGCGCGAGCCAGGAGGTGCGCCACACGCACGTCGCGGTGCAGCCCGTCGTGCCGCTGTCGACGCACACCGACTACTTCGGCACGATCGTCACCGTCCTTCGACATCCAAGAGCCGCATCCGAAGTTCGAGGTCGAGGCGCGGTCTACGGTCGAGAGTCGCGCCGGATTGATCGCGCCCGGCGATCTCCTGGAGCGATCTGCGCGCCCCGGCGCTCGTCGACTTCTTCTCGGAGTATCTCTTCGCGACCGATCGGACTCGGCTCGCCGGCGACGTCCTGGCGCCGCTCGAGGAGTGGTCACGAATCGCGGACCTGCACAGCTGTGTCGACGCGGTCAGTGCGTACGTGCGCGACCACGTCACCTACCTGCCCGGCGCGACGACGGTGTCCGCGACCGCGCAGGAGGCGTGGGACCTGGGCGAGGGCGTCTGTCAGGACCTGACGCACGTCACCATCGGACTGCTACGCGCACTCGGGATCCCCGCGCGCTACGTGTCGGGCTATCTCTTCCCGCTGAGCGACGCCGACGTCGGCGAGGTCGTGGCCGGGCAGAGTCACGCGTGGATCGAGTACTTCTCCGGGGCCTGGACGGGCATGGACCCGACCAACGGCATCCCCGAGACGGAACGTCACATCATCGTGGGCAACGGTCGCGACTACGACGACGTGGCGCCCCTCAAGGGCGTCTACCAAGGTGCGGTGTCCTCGAGTCTGGGCGTCGTGGTCGAGATGAGTCGCACGCACTGACTCACGGCGCCAGCTGCGCTCGCGTCGTGATGTCGATGAGCGGGTGCAGGTTCGGTCGCAGCGCACGCAGGACGCGGAGCAGGTCGGCGACGGGGATGCTGACGCAGCCGGCGGTCGCGTGTCCGTTCGAGACGTGGAGGAAGATCGCCGAGCCGCGTCCCGGGACGATGGGGTGTCGGTTGTAGGCGATGACCGCGAAGTAGTCGTAGGAGGGGATGGTCTGCCACAGTGCCTCGGAGCCGCCGCCGAAGTCCGGTTTCGTGCCGCAGGGCACGTGCACGAAGTGGTTGTAGAGCGGCAGATGAAGACTGTTCGTCCCACCAGTCACCGCAGACGAGTCGGTGGTACGCGATAGGCGACGCCGGGATTCGGCAGTACGCCGTACATCGTCGATTGGAAGCCGAAGAGTCCGATCGGCGTCGTGTCGTCGCCCTCGCGTGATGGGCCGAGAGTCCGTTCAGTCCGACGAGCGCCGGGTACGGCCCGGCGACCAGGCGGAAACAGCCGCCGCTGTCGAACGTAGAAATCCAGCGTGGCCGTCTCGGAGCGGATCGTTGGCGCGACGACGGTGATCAGTTGTCCGGTCTTGGCCGCGCCGCTGACGCCATCAGCGACCGCGCTGCAGGCCGGGAGTGCTCGTTGTCGTTCGACGGCACCGACCGAGTGCGTCGCGAGCGGTGCCAACGCGGTCGCCACCGTGACCACGAGAACGAACGCGAGTGACTTCCTCAACCGCCCGTCGACGAGAAGTGCTGGTAGTCCGGCGACCCACTCCATCGTCCTCCCCAGAACCAACCCACGGACGCGAAGGCGTCGTTCAGGACGCCGCCCAACTCCGCCATCCCCGGACGCACGTCACTGCGATTGACGTAGGCCTTGCCGGCGACCGGCTGCGCGACGCCGTTGAAGACGTAGGGATTCTGCACTGGATTGACGTCGATCGCCTCGCCGTAGGCGTGGACGGACCACTGCTTGGGACCGGTCGTCACGGCGTAGCGGCAGTTGAACCCCGACGTGTTGTCGGCGGCCATGGAGGCGGGGTCACTGGCCCGGGAAGTTCGACTCGGGGATCATCGAGTGCAGTGGGAAGCGCTTGGCGTAGAGCGTCGAAAAGACTTTGATGACCGACGTGACGACGGTCGCGTTGACGACCATGGTGCCGACGCGCGATCGTCCGTCGAAGCCGACGTAGCGAAGGTGCAGCAGACGGAGCTGGCTCGGAGCCGACGGGGCATCCCGGTCGCCACGTCTTGCCGAGTTGCGCGGCGCTGACCGGCGCGACACTCGACGTGAACGGAGCGAGGGGAACGTTCGACGCGCCGCCACTCGTGCCAATCAGCAAGGAGCTGAACAGAATTGTCGCGCACAGTGTGCTGCGAAACACATGAACACGTCGAAGCGTCGCACGCGACGAAATGTTCAGCATGGCTTCAGAGTAGTTGCCTGCATTTGGTGGTTACCCCGCACTCGTGTGATGCGGCGATGCGTCAATTCATAGGATGCATGCGATGGATCTCGAAATTCAAGACAGGGCATTTCTCATCACGGGCGGCACCGACGGACTCGGTCTCGCTCTGGCGCAGCGCCTCGTCGCCGAAGGTGCGCTCGTCGCGGTCTGCGGCCGCGACGAGGAACGGCTCGCGCGCGCGCAAGTCCTCTTGGGTCGGGACGCACTGTGCTCGAAGACCGACGTGACCAACGCCGAACAACTCGATGAGTTCATCGACGCCACACTGACACGGTTCGGTCGACTCGACGGTGCCGTCAACAACGCCGGTCGGAGCGCGGGCGGCCCGATCGCGACCTCGGATGACGACGCGTGGCGAAGTGATTACGAACTGAAGGTCATCGCGGCGCTGCACGTCGCTCGTCAGGTGTTGCCGGCGCTCGAGACGACGAAGGGCGCGATCGTGAACGTCCTGGCGATCCTGGCGCGCACACCGAACGCGAACACCACGCCGACGTCGGCGTCGCGCGTGGCCGGGCTCGCGCTCACCAAGGCGCTCGCCAACGAGGTCGGTCCGCGCGGCATTCGCGTGAACGCCATCCTCATCGGCCTGATCGAGTCGGGACAGTGGGTGCGTCGCGCCGAGGACGCGAACGTGTCGTTAGAGGAGTTCTACGCGACGATGGTGGAGAACTCGAAGATCCCGTTGGGCCGCGTCGGTCGCGCCGAGGAGTTCGCGGACCTGGCGACGTTCTTACTGTCACCGCGCGTCGAGTTACGTCACCGGCGTCGGCATCAGCATTGACGGCGGGATGTCGCCCGTAATCTGAGAATCCTGCGCGGTGTGGCAAGAAGACCGTGCGGGCACCGGTAATAGATTTGTTAGCAACGCGGGGAGCGATGACCTTCAACCTGAAAGAACTGATGGAAGAGCGACACGGCGACAACTTCGCCCTGCACGCCCAGTACCTCAACCCGCAACTCACCAAGGTCGTGACGACACTCGGTTTCGACCGTTTCTACGAACGCGGCGAGGGCTGCTATCTCTTCGACGACGACGGCAATCGCTACCTCGACATGCTCAGCGGCTTCGGCGTCTTCGCCCTGGGACGCTCGCATCCAGTGATCAAGGACGCGCTGCGCCAGGCCCTCGACGCCGACCTGCCCGGCATGGTCCAGATGGACTGCGCGCTGTTGCCGGGGCTCTTGGCCGAGCAACTGATCACGCGCAGCCCGAAGCAGATCGAGCGACTGTTCTTCTGCAACTCCGGCGCCGAGGCCGTCGAGGCGGCGATCAAGTTCGCTCGCGCCAGCACCGGTCGTCGACGAATCCTGTATCACTCGCACGCCTATCACGGCCTCACCATGGGTGCTCTCGCCGTGAACGGATCGGCCGACTTTCGCGAGGGCTTCGGGCCACTCTTGGCCGACACGACGGAGATTCCCTTCGGCGACCTCGACACGCTGGTGCGAGAACTCAAGCGCGGCGACGTGGCGGCCTTCATCATCGAACCGATCCAGGGCAAGGGCGTCTACGAACTCGAGGCCGAGCGCTGGCGAGAACTCGAGAACGCCGTGCACGCCGCCGGGGCACTCTTCATCGCCGACGAGGTGCAGACCGGTCTCGGTCGAACCGGCTCGTTCTACGCCTTCGAGCACTACGGACTGACGCCCGACATCATCACCATCTCCAAGGCCCTCTCCGGTGGGTACGTCCCGGTCGGTGCGATGCTGACGAGCGACAAGATCCTGCGCGGTACGTACAGCTCGATGGACCGCGCGATGGTCCACTCGACGACCTTCAAGAACAACCCGATGGCCATGGTGGCGGGACTGGCGACGCTCTCGGTCTTCGACGACGAGCACGTCGTCGAACACGCGGGCGCCATGGGCAACGTATGGCGGGTGCGACTGGAGGAGCTCGCGTCACGCCACGAGTTCCTGCACGTCGTGCGCGGGCGAGGACAGATGATCGGCATCGAGTTCGGACGACCGACGTCGCGCGGCGCGCGTCGGCGCTGGCGTCTCATCGAAGCGACGCGGACCGCGATGTTCACCCAGACGCTGGTCGTCCCCTTGTTCCACCGGTACCGGATCTTGACCCAGGTCGCCGCCGACAACATCAACGTGATCAAACTCCTGCCGCCACTTATTGCCGGTGAAACTGAGATTGACCTCTTCGTCAACGCACTCGATGAACTCTTGAGCGAAGCCGAGAAGAGCGGTGCGTCACTCGTCGAGTTCGGCGTCACGATGACCAAGGGCATCCTGCGGCGAAACCCGACCTCGAAACGCGTGGTCGCTAAGTCGTGAGTCCGAAAATGAAGAAAGGTGATCGCGTCGTCGTCACTGGCGCGGCAGGCTTCATTGGATCAGCGGTCACACGCGCGCTGCTCGCGCGAGGCGTTGACGTCGTCGCGTTGCTCGAGCCCGGCGCGGTGACGTCAAATCTGGACGGTCTCGACGTCGAGCGACGCGACGTCAACATCACGGATGAGGGCCAACTGGCGGGTGCGTTTGACGGCGCAACGTACTGTTTTCACTTGGCGGCCAAGTTCGGCTTCTGGCCCAAGGACGCGTCCTCCTTCTATGAAGTGAACGTTCGCGGCAGCCAAAACGTCGTTCGCGCAGCGACGGACGCTGGTGTCAAGCGAATCGTCTTCACCTCGACCGTCGCCACCCTCGGGCTCTGGGAGACCAAGGAGGGCCGGCCGTCGAACGAAGACGACGTCGCCGAGATCTCACATCTCTACGGGAACTACAAGCAGACGAAGTACGTCGCTGAACACGAAGTACTGCGACTGGCGGCCCAGGGAGCGCCGGTCGTGTTGGTACTGCCGACGATGCCCCACGGACCCTTCGATCATCGACCGACACCGTCGGGCAAAGTCGTGCTCGACTATCTGAAGGGTCAGATGCCGGGCTACGTGGACACCGCCATGAACGTGGCCCACGTCGATGACCTCGCCGCCGGCCACCTACTCGCACTCGAAAAGGGACGACAGGGTCGCAGCTACATCTGCGGTGGCGAGAACATCACCATGGCACAGCTGCTCCGCACACTCTCTGACGTGACGGGTCTGCCCCGGTCCGATCGTCGCTTCCCTTCGATCTTCCCGAAGGTCGCTGGCTACGTCTCAAGTTTCGTCGAAGGCGATCTCTTGGGCCGAGAGCCGCGGGTCTCGTTGGAAGCGGCGCAGATGGCGACCACGACCATGACATTCGACGATTCGCGGGCGCGAGTAGAGATTGGCTACACGTCGCGCCCGGCCGCGAAAGCGCTCTTCGATTCCGCGAAGTGGTTCGTCGACAACGGCTATGTCGACGCCGAGAGAGTCCGCTTAATTTCCTGGAATCCACCGGTCGACGGGTGACGCAGGTTCCTCGATGTCGCTCTTGAGAGTGCTCTAACCTCCGGTTACTAGAGAGGGAGTCTGCATGTTCTTTCTTTTTGGAATGCGTCGCAGGACGCGCGCGATCGGGCGCTTTACGATGCCGTGTCCGAGGTGCGGTGAGACGCACGTCCAACAGGTGGTCGGCATCAAGAGGATCCTCACAATATTCTTCATCCCGCTCATACCGCTGCCCGAGACGTTTCGCGCCACCTGTGACGGTTGCGGAAAGCACCACTCAATTCGTCAAGATGAGATTCCCGAGCAAGGCGTCACGACCGCCACCAGCTGATTTCCGATTTATTTGAGTTGGAACTTGACCTTGGGCACCGTCAACGTGACCTTCTCGTTCCAATGACTGAACACGATGGTGGACGTCGAGCCCTGGTAGGTCTGAAAGGCCTGGACGGGGAGTGGGAATCCCGTCGGCGCGTAGTCGAGCGTCTCTGCCGAAGACGGTTCGAGTGCCGACTTGACCGACGTTCCCTTTAACGCCACGAAGCCCGAGAGACCAGTGTGAACCGACGTGGTGACGTTCTTGTTCATCGTCAGTTCGGCCGCAATTGTGTTCAGCGTCAGTCCTTGGGCGACTTCGGCGTAGTCCGCGTTGCTCTTGGGAATGGAGAACCACTGATCACTGAGTTGTGTCGCGGTGGTTTTTGGGAATCCCATGTACGCGATCAGGATGGCCTCGTCGCCCTTCACGTAGAGTCCGCCGTTGTTGACTAACTCGATGTTCACGGTGTTGCTCTTGCCGTTGACAGTCAGGACGATCGTCTGATGGCCGCCGATGCTCGCGGCGTCGGTCGTGTTGACGAGACGCTTTCCGGCCATCGTCAGCGTCGCGATGACTCGAGCGGACTCTTCCTTCTTGATGTCTGCGATGACGTGTTTCATCTGCGCGTACGGCGTCGTGGAGGCGCCGGACGGGACACTCAGCGCCCCGACCACGGCGGTCGTGGCGAGGAATGAAGCAAGAAGTCGAGGTTTCATGTTGTCGTGTCACGTTTCAAGCTCAGCGCCACATGGCGGCTCGATGACACCGATGGTAGACGTCCCAATGGCGGAGTAATACTCAGTCGACTCAATTGAGGTGCAGTGTGATCTTCGGGGCCACCAGGTCGATCTTCTCGTTCCAGTGGCTGAACGCAATGGTGCCGACTGAACCCTGAACGGTCTGCGTGACCTCAACGGGGAGCGGCTTCTTCGCGATAGTGAAGTACAGCGCCTCCTTGAACGAGGCTTCGAGGGACGACTTCACGGACATGCCTTTGAGGACTTCGACCTTCGTGCCGTCGATCGTCGTGTTGGGCGCGCTCTTGACGGTGCTCGTCATCGTCACTTCGGCGATGCCGGTCGACAGAGTCAGGCCCTGGGCGACTTCTGCGTAGTAACCGCTGCTCTTGGGAATCCCGAACCACTGACCGGCGAGTTCGTTCGCGTTCCCTTGCGACAACGCCAAGTAGGAGGTGAGGATCGCGGCGTCACCCTTGACGAACAGTTGTCCCGCAATCAGTTCACCGATGATGGTGTTGCTCTTTCCGCCACTGGTGAGCGTGATCGACTGTCGCCCTTCGCTTCGGCCCGCGTCGGTGATCTCCAGGATCTTCATGCCGGACTGATTCGCGGTGGTGGTGACGCGAACCGACTGTTGCGCGTTCGCGTTGGCGAGGACCAGTTTCATTTGCGCGAACGGATTTGGCGCCGAGGCCCCGGCCGGGAGCGACGTGGCTCCGAGCATGATCGCGGCGGCTACTACTGGGGCAAATCGTCGTGCGTTCATGGGGTCCTCGACTGGTGGTCGCTCGGGCGAGCGACGGTGCAGTTCATCGTACGTGACTGCCTTGACGCAACGGTCGGCCGTCACGAGGATGTCATCCAGTGAGAGAAGCCGCCCGGGCGCGCATGAAGTCACGTTCCACCGTGTTCTCCGTCAACATCGCCGCCTCTTCAAAGGCGTCGCGCGCCTCATCGACACGGCCCAGCCGCTCCAGGCAGTTCCCGCGAGCAGCCGCCAGATACGGATACGTGCTCAATTGGGGATCGGTGCTCAGCGCGTCGATGGCCTCGAGACCGGCCAACGGACCGTCGGCGAAACTGACGGCCACCGCCCGATTGAGGGCGACCACCGGCGACGGCCAGGCTTCCAGTAGCAAGTCGTAGAGCCCGACGATCTCGGTCCAGTCGGTCTCGTCCCAGTGCGGGGTGCTTGAGTGCACCGCCGCGATGGCGGCCATCAAGGTGAATCGCCCTGGTCGTCCTCGACGAATCGACTCGCCGACCAGCGCCAGTCCCTCGTCGATGGCGTCACGGTGCCACTTCGATCGGTCTTGATCGGCGAGGGCCAGGAACTCGCCATCTGGACCAAGGCGCGTGTTCCGACGAGAATCGGTCAGCAGTATCAACGCCAAGAGACTCGCGACTTCGGCGTCGTCCGGCAAGAGCGTGTGCAGCATTCGCGCGAGGTCGAGGGAGCGCTCGACAAGGTCGCCCTGGGAGAGGGCATCACCGACCGGCGCGGTGTGGCCGGTGGTGAAGAGGAGATGCACGACGAGCAGCACCGCGTCGATGCGGCCACGTAACTCGGAACGATCGGGAACCCGATACGGGATTCGCGCCAACGCAATCTTCTTCTTGGCTCGGGTGATGCGCGCGGCCATGGCGCTCTCTTTCACGAGGAACGCCTTGGCGACCTCGGCGGTGCTGAGTCCGCACAGCATTCGCAGCGAGAGCGCCACCTGCGTGTCCAGGCTCAGCGTGGGGTGACAACACGTGAATATCAATCGGAGTCGGTCGTCTTCGAAGCCGCCCTCGGTTGGAATCTCGCCGCTGCCGGCGTTGTCGACGACGAGCAAATGCTGCGAACGCACCGCGACGTCGCGACGGCGCCCGAGGTCAATGGCACGGCGCCGCGCGACCGTCGTCAGCCACGCCCCGGGGTTGGCCGGTACGCCGTTGTCTACCCACGTCGCCAGGGCGCGCGCGAAGGCGTCCTGCACACACTCTTCAGCGACGTCGAAGTCGCGTGTGATGCGCAGCGTGGCGGCCAGCACGAACGCCCACTCATGACGGTGGGCGTTCGCGACGGCCGTCGTTACCGCAGTTCGTTGATCGTCAGAGCTGAAGCTCAGTTCATCACTCGAATCGGTCGGACTTCAAGACCACCGAAAGGCATCGGAATGTCCTTGGCGATGGCGATCGCGGTGTCGAGGTCGTCGGCCTCAATGACGTAGTAGCCGCCGAGGGCCTCTTTCGTCTCCGCGAACGGTCCGTCGGTCGTAACCGTCTTGCCCGAGGCGTCGGTGCGAATCGACGTCGACGACATCGTCGGCTCGAGCGCGTTGCCGCCACGCAGTGACGCCCCGTGCTTCTCGCCAAACCGATTGTGTCCGTCGGTGACGTTCTTCGAGAAATCGTCGTCCGTACCGGCCCACGATGCCTCGTTGGAATAAATCAGAACTAGATACTGCGCCATGACTGCTCCTTCCGGCGAGGCTCCCAGTGAACCTCTCACCATCATCGACGTCGTGACCGCGGTCGAATCGACAATAAGTTTCTAACCGACCTGTAACCTTCGCGCTCGGTCCCGGAATCATCGGCCCGCCACCGGCTGCCGTTAAGTTGGCCCAACGAACGATTGAGACGACGGGTGCGGCAGATGACTGTAAAAAAGTGGACGCAGAGCGATATTCCCGATCTCAGGGTCAGTTCTTAGCCTGACTCGAGCTTTCATTGCTGTTACGCAGGATGGAAGACGAGGTCGAGCCTTCGACCGAGTTGTTTTACGGCACTGGCGTCCAGTGGACCGGGCTGATTAATCATTTTCGTCAGGACTCTTGGTGGCGCAATCCGGACTCCGAGGTGCTGGTAGGGGCGATTGACTATGAGACGGGGTAGAGACGCGAGTGACCAGTCTCCATTCACGAACACGAGAGCAGGCTTCACCGGCACCGATCGATCTTGTATGGCTTGGGCAACCGGGATGATGAGCGCGTACATTGCCTCTACCGCCGACGTCCGATCCTTACCATCAACGTAGAGTCGAGTATCGACGCTGGCTAGCGTGGGAGCTTTGTACTCGATTCGACCCTTCCAATTCTTTGAGTCGATAATCCACACGCCAGACCCGGCCACCACAACGTGGTCGATGTTTATCTTCGTCCCGGGAATCCGACGGTCAGTCAGAATCACCGAATCCTTGGAGAGTCGACTATGAAGGGTCTCGATCCATCAGATACTCCCCGGCGGCACCTTTCATCCATCTGGGGTCGCGCCGAGACTGCGCTTCACGTAGCGCTGCGGAGCCGCCGATAGGATCCGGACCCAATTCTTGGAACTCTCGAGACTCCCGTCAACGATTCACTTTCCGATGGCGGACCGCACGCGACACAGCGCACCTTCTTGATCTCAGGATTGTGCCAACCAGCAGCATTCACCGCAATTTCTTCGCCACACGAATCACAAACTCCGCCGAATCGTAGAGGTTTTGATTGCCAGGACATGTTCAGTGACAGTACTTCGTTCTCAAGAATGTCAACCTTGCTTTTCGAACCGAGTCCAGGTCGCAGCGACGATCAAACTTCACCAGAAAGCACGTTCCTTATGTACAACTCGTGACACTTTTCGCCATAGGCGGTCATCGGAATTCCTTGAGTTGCGAATGATGGCGTAATCCCGACTTGAATCGTCGATGCGCCGTAGCGGATGGTCACGTTTGAGAATCGGTACTCGCCAACGCTTACGCCTTTGGTAGTGGGCAGGTGAAAGCGGTGGTCTCGTCGCGCAATGACCAAATCGCTGATAGTGAGTAATCGGTCAAACACGACACCGCAGAAGATGATGAAGTCCCTCGGATACGCGGCAACTGCTCCCAACACACGATCAAAATGCGGAGCCAACATCTCCGAAGTGAAGTCGCGGTATGAAAACGTGGGGGAGGCGTAAGGAATGAGCTCGAGTTGCAGTTTCTTGTCAAGCGCGCGGACTACGTTGGCCCTGGCGTGTCCCGGCACGGAATCAGCGACGAAGTCGATGGCGCCAAAGGCCCGGAGGAATCGCACCTGCTTGTGGTCAAATGCGGAGCGGTATGTTGGGTCCAACTCCCAATGGTGATATCCAAAACGGCGGTGGGCGTCGATGTACGCCGCAAAGTCAGAGTATGTGACCTGGGTCAGGCGGTCACTGAGTTTCGGATTGAGATGTACGAGCACTAGCCGAGAGGCAAAGTCGCCCGTGAAGTACATGGGGAACGAATACTCCGCGAAGTCGAGGCCCGTCATTTGAGAGAGAGCCGCCGCTCGGCGTACTGGACGATCAGCGAACCGATCATCGACGTCGGCTCTGGCCTCGTCGAGCAGCTGTTCTATTCCGGGGGGCCACGTCGCAGAACTCACCGTCATCGGCCGAGACTACTTCTCATTGGTTCGCTCTTGGGGGGACGGAAGGATATTGGGATGCTCTCTTCGCTCGTAGTGCATGATGTTGCAATGCCTCTCGTACGCAACCGTCAGGCGGGCGGTCGACGAGGAACGGCGATCGCGTCGAGTCGTCTTTAATGGATCACTCAGATCGGTCCCACGCTCCTGAGGCAAAGTTCGACAGCGGAGGACTTTTGACCTCCCTGGCCGGACCGAGAGCCCTCGGCCGTTCGGTGCTGATCGTGCCGGGCGTCGATGTGCCGCCCCCTTGGGTTGCGTCGGCGAGAATCGTGTTGAACGCGACTTCGCTCGGTAGACCGGAAACCTTGCGCGCCGTACGACGTGCCTACCTGCGCCGAGAACCTGTCGTCTACGAGGTTGACTTGCCCGCTGGAATGCCCGAGCAAGGAGTTGATGCGCGTGAGGTCTGGAGCGTCGCGCCCGATGCGGACTTCGTGGCTGAAGCGACGTGGCGTCTCGCAAGGGCCAATTCTGTGGATGCGCGCGACGTCGCCGTTCCCAAGTGGGCGCCACGTGACATGGCACTCGCTCTCGGGGCGACACCCGCTCCAATCGGAGGAGCCGACGTGGTGCTGCCCGACGGCAGGTTGGCTTGGTGTGACGGCGGGCCATTGCACCTCTGGCAGGTGGGGGACGAACGATTCGGAGGTGCGGTCGTCGTACCGCGCATTGCTCTCGTTCGGCGCCGCCTCACGGCGGTAGAGGCGCGACCACCCTCAGCGATACTCGCTCCGGACCAGCTCGCTGCCGTTGCTGACCCCTCGAGCAGAGCGCGCATCATCGCGCCCGCAGGATCCGGAAAGACGAGGGTGTTGACCGAGCGAGCACTATTCCTCCTCGAATCAGGTGTGATTGCCGACTCCCTTCTTCTCGTTGCCTTCAACAAACGGGCTCAGGAAGAGATGCGCGAGCGTACGGTCCATCATCCCGAATTGCAGATACAGACGTTGAACGCACTGGCGCTGTCGATTCTGAACGGGACCAACGGCTTTGCAAATCGAGGTACGAGGGTGCAGACGATTAACGAGCGAGACGTTCGCGACATCATCTCCACTTACGTCAAGTTCCCTCGGAAGACCAATACTGATCCTGTGGCGGCATGGATTGACGCGCTCACTGAGGTCCGTCTCGGACTTCGTTCGCCCGTGTTGGTGGAGGAGAACTACCAAGGTGACCTTGACGGATTCGCCGACTTCTTCGCTCTTTATCGCAGACATCTCGCGGACCATAGTCAAGTCGATTTCGACGAACAGATCTATCTCGCGATCGAAGCGCTGCTACGCGATCCTCAGGCGCGCTTCGCTGCTGAGCGTCGAGCCGAGGTTCTGCTGGTTGACGAGTTCCAGGACCTCACACCTGCGCATATGTTGCTGCTGCGTCTCCTCGCTGGACCGTCGTTGTCGATATTCGCCGTTGGCGATGACGACCAGACCATCTACGGTTATTCGGGCGCGACGCCCGAGTGGTTGGTGGAGTTCGAGAAGCACGTACCCGACGCGGTTCATCACGCGCTCGAAGTCAACTATCGCTGTCCGGCGCCGGTCATCAGTGCGGCATCCAACCTTCTGAGCCGCAATTCGGTGAGAGTGGCGAAGGAAATCCGACCCGGCGCCGCCAACGTGCTCGTCTCTGAGTCGCTCTCAATCGCAAAAGTCGACGATCAAGTCGGGTACGTGCGCGAAAAGGTCGAAGCACTCGTGTCCGCCGGCACGGCGCCTTCAGAGATAGCGGTGCTTTCGCGCGTGAATGCAAACCTGGTTCCCGTGCAGGTGGCCCTCATTGAAGCCGGGTTCCCCGTCAACGTTCGTGATGGGGGAGAGTTCCTACGCAGTTCGGGTGTCGAGTCGGCACTGGCGTGGCTGCGACTCGCTGTTCGTCCGGAGGATTTGATTGGCAGGGACATCGAGCTCGCGGTGCGTCGTCCGGGCCGCGGCATCTCACCTCGGGTACGCGGATGGATGGGTGAGCAGTCTTCGAGCGATGGTCTCACACGACTCGCCGGACGTCTGGACGACGGCTCGTCGGTGAAGATCACCGAGTTCCTTCGCGACGTCGCACGCGTGGCCGAGTTCGCTCGGACGGCGACGACATCGACATTGATCGAGTTCATCCGGAGTGAAATTGGCCTGGATCGGGCTCTGGCGACACTTGACGCATCACACCAAGGCCGAAACAGCACGTCGAACTCGGACGGCCTTCGTAGTCTTGTCGCTCTCGGTCGACAGCACTCGGATCCGACAACATTCAACGCCTGGTTGAAGAGCTTGCTGAGTACGCCGTCTCAGAGGAGTGGCGTCATGCTTGCGACCGTTCACCGGGTAAAAGGTCTCGAGTGGCCCCACGTCATCGTCTACGACGCCAGCTTTTCAGTCTTCCCCCACCGATTGAGCATCAACGTCGAAGAGGAGCGTCGTGTATTCCACGTGGCCATCACTCGGTGCACGACCTCGCTTTTGGTGACGGCTGACGTGGAGTCCCCCTCAATCTTCCTAGACGAACTGTTTGCACCGGGAAGCGCCGTCACGAGAGTGATACGCGAGCCGGAGCGACGTGACGCGAACCAAGGTTCGAGCGGCGTGAATCCGGTTCGTGCGGAGGTCGGACTCAAGTTCAGGTGGGGTGGATACGACTTCACGGTCCGCGAAGTTATCAACGAGGGTGTCCTAGTCTCCACCGGCGACTCCCGTACGACTACTTTGCCGTTCGGTTGGACGTTCAGCGTTGGTGGACAGACCCGGACGCTGGTTGCTCCGCCAAAATCCGCGCCGCGCCGCGCCGCCGCAGGGCCAACCAGGGAAGCTGATCTCGGTCTCTACAACGCTCTCAAGATCTGGCGACTGGAGCAGTCGAAAGCCGACAATGTTCCGGCGTTTGTGAT